>CAVORG010000040.1:0-16240 GCA_963698545.1 uncultured Planctomycetaceae bacterium | reverse complement strand
CTTCCCGATGGGCAGCATTCTGGGAGTCTTCGGCATCGTCAAAAACTGTTTCCTGAGCGGACTGCCCACCGCCAGATCGGTCACCGAGCAATTCAGAAGATGGGCGCCACCGCCAAGAAGAACGGCTTGATGGCCCTGGAGGAACAGTTGGGCGACATCGATTACGACTTCATGCGCCGCGGCGTCGAGATGGTGGTCGGCGGCATGGGCGAGGAAGACGTGGTCTCGGTGCTGGAAACCGAAATCAGCTGCACCGAAGAGCGGCACAAGGTCGGCAAGAAGATCCTCGACGCCCTGGGGGCCGCCGCCCCGGCGTTCGGCATGATCGGCACGTTGATTGGGTTGATTCAGATGTTGCGAACCCTGGATGATCCCAGTCAAATCGGCGGCGGCATGGCGACTCGCTGTTGACCACGCTGTACGGCGCCGTGATGGCCAACCTGTTCTGCATCCCCTTGGCTGGAAAACTCGAAACACGCAGCAAGGAGGAAGTGCTGATTCGCGAGTTGATCCTGGTGGGTCTGGTCGCTATTGCCGAGAGCCAATCGCCCACCGCCATTCAAGATCGGTTGGCCGCGTTTCTCTCACCCAAGGAACGCCACCATGCCGCCACGAACCAAGCCGCTTAATCCAAGATGCACGGCCGTGAAACCGCCCGACAAGGAAACGCTGGATGGCTAGAAAAGCCAAGCCGGAAGAGCCGCCGCCGAGTGATATTCCGTTCTGGTTCATCACCTACAGCGACGTGATCACTTTGATGATGACCTTCTTCATCCTGTTGCTAACGTTCGCCACGAGCGAACCGGAGAATTTCGTGCAAATGCAAGTCGCCGTGTTTCAGGGCAGCGGAGGCAGCGGCGTCGCCGGCAAGGCGGAAAGCTCGGTGGATCAGGACAGCATCGTCTATCGCGAACGGCCGTCATCCGGACGACGCACCAAACGCGGTTCGGAATCGCCGCCCCAGGAAACCGACCCCACGTTCGCCTCGATGGACAAGGGTCTAAAGGGGATGGAAAAGGAGCCGGAAGCCATCCTCGCCCAGGGGCATGCGATTGTCCTGCCGCTTTCTCCGTTGGTCGCCAATGGCGAAATCACAGCATCTTGGCGAACAACGACTGCGGATGATCGCGCATCAGTTGCGGAAGGACTCCTGCAACATCCTACTGCAGGTTTCGCATCCCGCCGACATGGAGTTGCTGCTGTTGTTGGCGAGATCGTTGGAGAGCGATCATTCCATCCCCACTGGAAAAATGGGGGTGGGAATGACCGCTGAGGGCGATCTGCCGGCCGATGCATTTCGCATCTTGTTTCGACGCAGCTTAAGGAACTAGGCATGGCCAGAAAAAAGAACAAGGGCGTCGACGCGGGTCCGAGCCAAGCGTACCTGCTGTCCTTCGGCGATACGATGACCACCTTGCTGGCGTTCTTCATCGTGTTGAACTCCCTGGCCGAAGAACAAACCGGAGCGAACCTGTATGCGGGCACCGGGTCCTTCATGAGCGCGGTCAACTCGTTCGGCCTGGGCGGCGTGATGCGGGATGATCTCACGTCGCGAGCCGTCTCGCATGACGCATCGAACCCCAAGTTCATGAGCGAGTCGCCCGACGACTCGGCGGCCGTCGCCCACGGCGTGGGCCCGGACGACGAGGACGACGCGATGCGGATCATCGATCGCGAAGCGGAGCAGTATGAACGGTTCATCAATGAAATGGCCCGCATCTCGGAAGTGGACGTCGCTCCCAACATCACCGGGCAAAGCACGTTTGATTTCTTCGAGCCGCTGAGCCACCGCCCCCCGTTCATCCTGCGCCAGTACATGAACGTGCTGTCCAAGGCGATTCCTTACCTGCGGCGCCCAGGATATCGAGTGGAGTTGATCGTCTGGGCCACCACCCCGGCTGAATCGGCGTGGCGGCGAGCCATCGCGCAAGCTGGAGAAGTGTCCCGCGAAATCGGCGCCGCGGCTCGCTTGAATGATGAACAAATGGCCCGTCTGCAAGCCTATGGCTCGACCTGGATCCACTCCGAGGAACAACGCCCGGCGCTCTCGATCGTCGTTCGCCGAGTGGCCGAGTAATCGCCCCAGCCGCACGAACGTAATCCCGGCGTGACCCCAGTGTTGGACGCGGCGTCCACACGCACCCACAAGTTAGCCCGCCCTCATGTTGTTCTCGCCTTCACTGATGCAACTGACCGCTTCGGCGAAGCCGACCGTGTTTCCATCGACCGGGCGGCCCGCCGCCAGCGGTGGAGGAGCGTTTCTGGACTTGGTCGGACAACTGAGCACGCCGCCTGTCGCGGATGGCCCGCCAAGCCTCGCTTCATCGTCGGCGCAAGCTGCGACGACCGCCGATCCGGCGCCGCCAGCGGCCACGGCCCAGGCCGATTCCTCCCATGCTCTAGCGTCCGAGACCCACAGCAATTCCTCCTTGATCGCTCCCAGCGGGCCATGGCGACACGGTCTTGAATCAAAAGTCCCTCGCGCAGGCCAGCCGGCGCCGGCAATCGCGAGTCGGCCGCATCCGGAGCGTCGTGAACGCCGCTTGCCAACGGATGAACTTGAGCAGGCCGACCATCAGGCCCTGCCCAACGATTACCCGACAGCCGCGCCGCTCCGGCCCGAGCTTCTCGTTACCGCCGCCCCGATCGAAGCGTCCGCCGTCGCCGACGGCGTGGCGTCCAGCCCGGCCGCTCACGCAAAGCACGCAGCGTCGGCCTTGGGGGAATCATTCGCAACCTCCGTCCAGAGCCGCGGCGAAGGACGGCGCCAATCGCCGGCCGCTACCAAGAAGCCGCTCGCTGCCGTCAACGCGCAGGCTCAAAACACAGCCATTCCCGATTCGTTCGTGGACGAACCCGGCGGACCAAGTCGCGCCGATCCAAGGCAGACCGCCGCCGCTGCTGGCGGTGCTGCTGCTTCAAAATTCCTGGACAGCACGCCGCCCACGACGTCGGCTGACGCGCTCGCAAGCCCGCCAAGCCCGCCAGGCGCCGCCACGCAAACGAGCCCAGCCAGCATCCACCAACAGTCTCAATTCAGCGCCGAGCATCGAGGTGGCCCACGGTCGAGTCCACCCACGACGCCGTCGATCGCACGCCCAGGACCAGCACGTCCCTCATCCAACAGTCCCTCATCCAACAGTCCCTCATCCAACAGTCCGCAGCCAACAGTCCCTCATCCAACAGTCGCGCAGCTAACGATCCCACGGCCAATCATCGATCAGCAGCGAGTCCATCAGCGACCAGGTGCGCATCCAACGCGCAATCAGCAAGCTCGCCGGCGGGATTCACCGCGGCCGCGTCCGCCGCCAAACCAATGGCCAGCGCGGTGATGCAGGACGCGAGCCAAGTAGCGCCCGGCGAGGGCGCCGCTGGCAATGACTTGCCCTCGGCCGCGAGCCACGGTAGCGGACCTTCCCTGGCGCCGCTTGAGGGTCCTCGCGAACCTCGAGGCCTAGCGCGATCCGCCAGCAACAGCCAACCCGGCTTGGCCGCGGGTCTCTTGCCGGAGGGCGTGAGCATCGAAGTCCAGGAATCCACCACGAGGGACTCGCTGCGCGCCAACCACGCTGAGTCCAGTGGTCTCAACTTCGTCGTGGATTCAAGGGCTCGTGTGGGCGAGGCCGCAAGCAACTCAGCGACGCTTACGCGATCGCTTGACGAGCGGGGGCCCGCGACGATCCCGGAGTCGGAAGCCAGCTCAACTTCCGTGGACGTGTCGGGGCGCGAGAAGCGAGAGCCATCGACCGTGCGTTCATCGACCGTGCGTTCATCGACCGTGCGTTCATCGACCAGCGATCCGAACGCGCGCTCCGCCGCGTCATCACCACGGGATGCGCCCATCGGAGACGCCGGTCATTCACGGCAAGCAACCGGTCAGCTCACGCACGAGTCGAACACCAACGACGTCTCGCGACCAGCCGGGACGTCGAACCCAAGTGAATTGGAGAGCACCTCGGCGCGGCCCAAGAACGCCTCGGTTGCGGGACGAGGCCCAGCGAGCGTTGCCGCCGCCGAACGCCCCAAGGCGCCGACCGACATCCATCCCGCGCCAAGTCCGAGCGTCGCCACGTCGCCGCAGCCGGTTGATCTAAGGCCATCGGCGCAGATGGCCGGAGAGCCTCGCCCGCCGGCGGCTCACGCCACGGCGTCGGGCGCGACTGCCCTGCCAGTTGCCGCCGACGCCCCGTTGGCGACCGCCCAACATCAAGGTGCAAGGCCTGCCGTCGGCGACGCCTCCGCGTATCAACCTGCGGAAGAAGGGCCGCGTGAGTTTCAACCCTTCAGCGGAGCGCCCGGCGCGCGAAACAAGTGTGCTCCAGCCGATCGCCAGCGAACCACTTGTGACCGAAAGCGACAACCAGCAACCAGGCATTCAGCAACCAGGCATTCAGCCACCGGGCATTCAGCAACCGAACATTCAGCAACTCGCCAATCAAGACCCCAACCATCAGCGGCTCGATGACGACAGGGCGACCTGGCCCCCCACGACCTCGAACGGCCCCCTGGCCGAGCAACATCGGGTTGATCGCGGACCTGTCGAACCTCCGCTTACGCGCCGATGCGCGGGGCGTCCAGCGCGTCGTGGTGGTGAACGCGGGCCAGGAGTCGCCGCTCCGATCGGCGGTCGATGGGGCCTCGCCCCAGATGCAGCCGTTGACTTATCAGCCCGCGCGGCGATTCAGCCAGGATCGTCTGGCGCGGCTGGACTCGCAACGCAGGGGGCTGCGTTGGCGGATCAGGCAATAGAAATCGCGGCGGCGTTGGACGGCGACGCTGCGGCGAGGAGCGCCATTCCCTCGTCGATCGGCGGCCCGGCGCCCAGCGACTTGGTGTTGGGCGGCGAGAGTCGCCCCTTGCACTTGGCCGACTCCCAAGCGATCTCGCAACAGGTCGCCGATTCTATCGTCTCGCAAGCAACGCTCACCACCGCAGCGCGAGAGCGTTCGTTCCAGGTGCGGCTGGATCCTCCTGAACTGGGCGAGATCCAGATTCGCTTAATCGATTCGGACCGCGGCGTCCGCGTCGAGATCGAAGTCGCCGAACAGCCCACGTTGCGGGCCATGGAAATCCAGTTGCCGGCCTTGCGCCATTCGTTGGAGCAAGCCGGGGTTCGCATTAGCGAGATGAACTTGGGGCAGCACTTTGGCGGCGCGTCGGCGCAGACCGATTCGGGAAGGTCGGGCGGCGAACAGCGACCGTCCAGTCGGCGAACCTCCACCGAGAACCTGCGTTCCTCCGCTCCCAGCAGCCAGCCGCGGGCCCTTGCCGATGGCGCGATTGACGTGCTGGTATGAGCATCACGGCGTCACTTCGCAACTTGTTACTAGCCACATCCCTTTGGAAACGAGGATCACGATGTTAAGCAGCGTCACTGGCGATTCGGCCAGAACGGACTACTTGGAGTTGCTCGTCACGCAACTCAAGAACCAAGATCCGCTGGATCCCGTCCAACAAGAGGACTTCATTGGACAACTCGCACAGTTCGCAACGCTCGAGGGAATCGAAAACCTGAACACGAATTTCCAGGAGCTTGCTCGAACGCAACAAGCCACTCAAGGCGCCGATCTCTTGGGGCGTACGGTGAAGTACCAGTCCCAACAAGGCGGCGGGCAGGAATTCGGCGTCGTGGAGGGCGTGGAATTCCAAGACAACAAGTTGATCCTGAACGTCAACGGCGGCTTCGTGCCCATCCAATTGGTTGGCGGCATTTATTCATAGCACCGCATTCTATTTCGCTTACGCAAAGGGGCAGGGCTGATGGCCAACGCATTATTGACAGGGGTTTCCGGACTGATCGCTCACCAACGCATGTTGGAGGTGGTGGGTAATAATCTGGCGAACCTGAACACGACCGGATACAAGTCGCAGCGGATTCTGTTTTCGGACCTGTATTATCAGACCTTGAAACCGGCCGCGACGGACAACACCGGCGGCATCGGCGGCTCGAATCCAAGTCAAATCGGTTCGGGTGTTCGCGTTTCGCAGATTGACGGGAATTTCTCCCAGGGCACCTTGGAGGCGACCGGGCGGAGCCTGGACTTTGGCATACAAGGCGAAGGCTTCTTCGCGGTCACCGACGGGGTCACCAACTTCTATACTCGCGCCGGCGCGTTCGGCATCGATCGGTCGGGATACCTGGTCGACCCCAGCAACGGCTACCGCGTCTTGCGAAGCGGGCAATTGGGCGAGGCGGACGGCGTAAACCCAGGATTCCAGGAGATGGGAGATGCGGGCATCGTCATCCCCTTGGGGGCCACCTTGGCCGGCGCTCAGACGCGGAGCGTTTCGATGAACGGCAACCTCAACGCTCTAGCGACCGAGGCTTTGCAGGAGGTCCTGACCGCCTCGTCGCCCTTCACCGAATCCGGCGTTCCCGCAACCACCGCCACGTTGTTGAATTCGCTGGACACCTCAACGGCTCCCTTCGCGCCGGGCGACGAGATCCTGATCAACGGCACCGACGCCGATGGGACGCCGGTTTCCGCGACGTTATCGGTGGACGGCACGACGACGGTTGACGATTTGGTCAACGCGATCAGCGGGGCCTACCCTGGGGCCGCCGCGAGCCTGACCGCGGACGGCTCCCTGGTGCTGACGGCCGACGATGCTGGTCCGGCCATGCTCAGTTTGTCGTTGGGCAACAATCCCGCAAACTCCGGTTCGATCAACTTCGGCAGTCACGCGATGCGGATCACGGTGGACGGCAAGGATGCGGACACGATCACGCACGCCCTGGAGATCTACGACGAACGCGGCGTCGCTCACACGATCGACCTGACCTTCACCAAGCGAGGTCCCAATACCTGGGACCTGGAAGCCTCGCTTGGGGATGGCGAAGGCGTGATGGTGGACGGTTTGGTGGAGCGAATTGAGTTCAATGACGATGGCTCGCTGCAGCAGGTCCTGGGCACGGGCGTGGGTGATGCGGCGATCACGTTCAGCATCAACGGCATCGACGTCCCGCAAACCGTCGAACTGAACTTCGGCGGGAACAACTCGATCTCCGGCATGACGCACATGGCGCTGGGATCGTCAGTGGGCGGCATTGCCGACGGCTATCCGCCAGGTTCGTTGAGCACGATCAGCGTCTCGTCCGACGGGATCATCGAGGGCACGGCGACCAATGGCCGGCGTTTTCCCCTGGCTCAACTGGCGGTGGCCTCGTTTCGCAATGTCAAGGGACTCGAAGCGTTGGGCGACAACTACTTCAAACCCACAGTGAACTCCGGCGATGCGGAAGTGGGTGCGGCGTTGACCGCCGGAAGGGGCTCGATCAACGGCAGCCAACTGGAGTCGTCGAATGTGGATATCTCGTTTGAATTCACACGAATGATCGTGGCGCAGCGAGGTTTTTCAGCCAACGCGCGAACGATCACTGTGACATCCGAGGTCTTGGAGGAGCTGACCAACTTGATTCGATAGCGATGAACTATTGCGAACCTTCATTGGCGGCGGCGGAGACTTCCTTGGCCAAGAGCAGGGCGATGACCGACGACAAGTCATCCAGCGAAGCGAGGTGCTCCTTTTCGCTGAGTTCGAGTCGCTCCTTCAAGGCGAGCATCTCGTCTCGCCATTGCCGCACCGAACTGCGCGCGTTCAACACGTCGGCTTGGGCTTGCTCAAGCTCGCGTTGGGCGTCGCGCAGCATGCGTTGCTGGCGTTCAATCTCGGTGTCGCGAAGGTCGATTTCCTTTTGCGCTTCGGCCAACTGCCGCCTTAGACCACGATTACCCGTGCGCAGTTCTTCGACCTCGGCTTGTAGCCCGAGGCTCTGTTGCGCGTCGGCGTTCACCGCGGGCCCATTCTCCAGATAGCCGGCGCGATCGGGAAGCACGACATCCTCCAGCACGGCTCCGCCGCCCGCGCCGCGCTGGCTCCGCATGGCCTGGCAGCCGCCCAGGCACGCGAGGATCCCCACCAGGCAGACGCAACGAAACAACCACCACGACGGCCGACCGCGGAGTGGAACGGACCGGCGAACCATGACGCTGACGGCGAGTGCGCATCGGGTCGCGGCGAATCGCATCGTCTTAAATCGTGGGTTAGTTCGATGCATGTTCGGCCCCTGGCGTGGATCCATAGTCGCAGAGCAATCGCGTTTGCTGTCCGCAAGCGCACGTCACATCAATGGCCTTGATGACTCCATCCTGCCGAATCAGTTCAATGCGGGGTTGATGGCAGTGTGTCGCGGGCGGTACGGCGACCGGCGCCGCCTGGACCGAACTGATTCGGTTGGCTGGAAGAACGGCGGGGTTGAACGCAGACTCCGCGGAGCGTGGGTCGGCTGGCATGCTCTGGGCCTCGCAAGACGGTGATTTTTTTCGCGGCGCGGGCCGCTAATGGTTTGGATCGTCGGGCCGTCGTTCACGCAATTGTTCACGCAGCCGCAACTCGGCCCTCGCCAACAATCGCGAGACCCTTGATTCGGACAGCCCGACCGCGATTCCGATTTCTTTGAGCCGCAGATCTTCCAAGTAGTACAGCGTCAAGATCGTGCGTTCGTCGGCCGGGAGTCCCTCGATGGCGTCGGCCAGCAACTCGCATTGCTCGGTGTGCTCCATCGCGGTGGGTGGCGCTTCACCGTGGTCGGCCGGATGCCAGGCCTCGTTAACGCGCCAACTGCCGGCTTGGGTCAACCGCATTGCTTCCAAGCACTCGTTCGACTTGCTCGACCGTCAACCCTGCGTGCCTGGCGATCAACTCAGGCGTGAGCGGCGGGGGACTGCGCTCCCTGACGCGTTGCACCACGGCGATGCGTTTCAACATCGCTTGAGGCAACGGGCAGTTCCTCCGTAATTCGTCCAGAATCGCGCCGCGGATTCGAGTCTGCGCGAAGGCCGCAAAGGCGACTCCTCGCCGGTCGTCGAACCGCCGAGCCGCCTCCACCAACCCCAACACGCCGGCGGAATGCAGATTCTCGCGGTCGACGCCGCTGGGCAGTTGCACCGCCACCTTGCCGGCGATATGACGGACGAGGTTCAAGTGGTCCAGGACCAGCTGATCTTGCCGCCCCTGCGCCGCTCGTTCGAGATACGCTTCGAGACCTGGATTCATGAACGTTGCAACCGAGCTCAGGAGAGATTGGCGCTGAAGTCAACCGCTTTTCGCCATAGCCAAACGGCCAGCCCGGAGACCACGGCGGCGATCACCGCTCGGCGGAGTATCGTCTCGGGCTCCAAACCGCCCGCCACCCCGGCCAGCGTCGCCGCACAGGCGACCCCCAAGCCGGCGGCTCTTCCCCAAGGCGGTCCGCCGTTTGGATTGGCTCGTTTCATCGTCACAAAGGACTCCCACTGGCTGGACCGTTCTCACTACCCGCGAGCAGGCGACGTGGCGGGCGTGGGCACGGCCGAGGGCTTCTGGGCGTTCTCGATTTCGGTAATTCGCACCGCAAAGCAATCGTCAATCACGACCACCTCGCCCCGCGCCACGCGAACGCCCTGAGCCATCAGATCAACAGGATGGGACACCGGGCGGTTCAGCTTCACCACCGTCCCATCGCCCAAGTGCATCAGTTCGCCAATGGGCATTTCCAGGTGGCCCAATTCGGCCCAGACGTGGATGTTGACATCGTAAAAACGGTCCAGCGGCAGCGAGTTGGCGGATTTCGCGGATTCATCAAGGGCGGCGAATTGCGGGGTCCGCAAGGAAACGGGCGCCTCGGCGGCCGCCGCGTCGGGACGCGCTTGGTCGTCCTCGAGCGCGGGCTCCGTCGGAGATGGCTGAGAGGCGGCTTGGTTGGGTGCATCCATGACGAGGCTCCTGGATTCTCTCTGCAGGGGGAACAACAAACCCCCCACCAGATAATCGACTGGAAGTGCGCGAAATCTTAACCATCAAATAGAGTTTCCCAATCAGACAACCCGGGCAGGATAGACAAGAGAGAGGGGGCGGCAGCCGGTCGGTTCCACAGGCCCGAAGAGTCTCCACTTTCCGCCAAGGCCTGTCGCCACAAGTGCTAACGCGGCGAGCAAGCCACGACGGGGCATGTCCTGGGCTTGCCCCCGTTGGGCGATGCTCCTTGCCAGCAACGATCCCGGTGGAGACGCCGCCACGACGGGGCATGCCCCCGTCGAGCGATGCTCCTCGCCAGCAACGATCCCGGTGGAGACGCCGCCACGACGGGGCTTGCCGGCTTGCCCCCGTCGAGCGATGCTCCTTGCCCCGCAGTTGCGTTTTCTCTCAAGGTGTTTCCGGTTGGCCGACGAGCAGGATGGCCTGACGACTTCCGACGCGTCCGGGCCAGCCGCGGAATTTGGGGGCGCCTTGAACGCGGACCTCCAAGGTCTCGGAGAACTGTTGATCGAGCAGCACGACATCACCGGGCCGCAGACGAAACAGCTGGGAAAGGGGCAGGGTCGCTTGTCCGAGTCGAGCGACGACGCGTACGGGAATGGACTCGATCAATTCCGCCAGGCCTTCGTTCGGCGAGCTTGGTTGGGGCAGGGCGGCGTCCACGGGAGTGGTTTCCTGCACGGCCGCCGCGGAGACCAGGCATCGCACCGTGGACGCCCCAAAATCGGAGCTGACCGTGAATTCGGTGGAGACCAAGGAGCGAACGGCGGCGAACATCTTGGTCCGCCGCGGCTTGGTTTCCGGGTTCAGCAATTGGCACTGCAGCGGATCGGCCGTCGGCCATGCCTCAACCATTGCGCCGTTGAGTGCTTCCAAGAGCGCTTCGGTCAACGAGTGCTCCACGGTGGTCGGTTCGCGATCGGGCGGCAATTCCGTCGCCTCCCCGCCCAACATGCTTTCGCAGAGCGCCAGCAGCAAGGGGCGCGGAAAAACCCAGAGTAGGTCGAAGTGGTTGACGATGCGGAAAGCGAAACCGAGGGAGTCCTCGGGCAGTTTGTTCAACACTTCTCGAGTGGGAGCGGTGTCCTTGGCGCCCGGGGCCCAGCGCACGGGGGCGGGCAGCAAAGCCTCCCAGCGCTCATTGATCACGGTGCACAACGTCCGCCACCAGGCGCCGAGGAATCGGTCGGTCGCCCCGCACAGCCGGCCCGGCTGACGAAAATCGTGAGGCATTGGCGAAGTCGGCGAATCGTTCATTGGATGTTGAATTCTTCAAACAGGACGTCGGTGATGTAGTGGCGGCCATCGGAAAAGAGCACGCTATTGAAATGATCTTGGATTTCGCGGCGCAGTCGGTTCTGTCCCGCGCGCCCGCGAATATCGTCCATGCCTTTGTCCGAGAGGTACCCCAACAACCAGCTCTTGAGGTTCGCCTTCTGGTCTTCGACGAGTTTCGTAATCCGAGTGACTTCCGACTTGGGAACTTGCAGAGTGACGCTGATCCGCAAGTACCGCGTCAAACGGCCCTCGTCCAGGTTCACCACGGCGTCGCCGAATTGCACGAACGCCTGTGGCTCCTGGACGCTGAGATTCGAAGCCCCTTGTTTTTCGGCAGGAGCGACCAGAAAGACCCCGGCGGCGAATCCTCCGGCCGACGCCACCAAGCTCAACAAACCCATCGCCAACATGCCCATCAGGCTCACGCCGCGTTTGGGCGTCTCTTCCGTGGTCGGTGTAGGATCAGCCATCGTCGTCCTCCGCTGGCGCCTGGTTGGATTGGGCCCTTAATCGACGGCCGGCCATTCTGAAAACTCGGTCGCCTCGATGAGCCGCCGTTATTCGAGGCCCTGGGGGGCCGGGCTATCCAGACTGCATGGGCCGTTGATTCATTTGTGCGCCGTGCGAGGGGATTGCTTCCAGGCCTTGAGCAATTCCGTGCGAAGACTGCTGTCCATGGCTTCCAACATCTTCGAGGCGTTGCGTTCCTCAACGCTGCGGAGCATTTGCACCGCGGCGTCCATTTCACCGTCATTGATCAACTCTTTCAGCGTCTCGGCGGCCTTATCCGGTTGCATGCCTTGCAACAGCGGCGCGAGCTTCTTGAGATTCGTCGAAGCATCTTGGTTCATCGTCGCGGCTTTGGTGTCGAGTTGCTGGCTCTGTTGCTCCAGATCTTGCTTCTGGCTCTCCAGCAAAGCGCGTTCCTGTTGCAAGCGAAGGACGGCGTCTTGGCCGCGGGCCGCGGCGTCCTGCAACTGGGTGAGCAGTCCCTCCAATTCTCGTTGCTCGCTGTCGATGTCTTTGTGAATCAATTTCAGGCGCAGCTGTTGTTTCTCGAGATCGGCTTCGCGGCGTTTGACGGCCTCCTGCCGTTCGCGGATCGTTGCGCCGAAACGAAAGATCTCCTCGGCCGTGAGCGACCTGCCGGTAACGGGCACCGACAGACTGGCTTGTGTCTCCTCGCTCTGCTTTGCTTCATCCACCCATTCCAGCGAAGCCGTCTGCTCCGCTTCGCTCGTCGCGCTCGGGGGAGTTGGCTGGCTGAAATACAACCAGGACCCGGTCGCCGCGCAGGCGAAGATCACAAGGGGCGTCCCGACATAAGCGATCAGCTTGATCATGGTCGCGGTCCTCGAGGAGCCGGTGGTTCGCAGTCGTCGGGCGTTGCTGGAGCGGCCGCCCGCCGCATGGCCGACGCGTTGTGGAGCGTGGCGGCTTCGGTCGCCGACTCGCGACCGCTCGCTCCACGCCGATGCATGATCCAGTCATTCAACTCGTGTTGCCTGGCTTGTTCGAGCAGGCTCTTGTATTCCTGCAACTCGCGTTGGCGATAGGAATCGAGTTGCTCGGCTTCCGTCGCGGCTTTTTGCCGCTGGGCCGCGGCCTGGGCGACGGCGTCGCGTCCGCGGGCGGCTTCCGCGACGAGGCCTTCGATTCTTCGTTGCAGCTCATCCATCCATTGTCGCCGCGACAACATCTCACTGAGCGAAGGACGCCGCTGAGACTGTGTCTCACGGCCCGCCGCTTGGTCCAGTTGTTGTTGCACGGATTGCAGACGCTCCTCGATGGCGAGTAGTTCCTGTCGCGCCGCACCCAGGCGCATATCCGCTTGCCGAAGCTGCTGTCGCTTCAAACGCAAGAGTCGATCCAGTCGAAATGTAAACCGCTTCATGGCGATGCGCCCCAAGCGGCGCCCAGTTTCTGCGTCAACTCCATCGTCTCGCGCCAGGAACTGACCGTGTTCACGTCTTGCCGCAAGTAACGAAGGAGGGCCGGCATCAACGCCATGGCGCGGTCGACCTCGACCGAACCGCCTTTGGCGTACGCCCCCACGCGAATCAAGTCGGCCGCGTCGTCATAAACCGCCAGGGCCGTGCGAATCTTGGAGGCCGCCGCCTGATGTTCGGCCGACGCGACGTCGCGCATCACGCGACTGATGCTGCGAGCGATGTTGATGGCGGGGAAATGCGATTGTTCGGCCAGCCGCCGATCCAGGACGATATGGCCATCGACGATCGAGCGCACCGCGTCGGAGATCGGTTCGTCCAGATCATCGCCGTCCACCAACACCGTGACAATCGCCGTGATGGCGCCCTGCGACGAACAGCCAAGTTGCTCCAGCGTCGTGGCCAGCAGTTGAAATACGGAAGGCGTGTAGCCGCGAGCACTGGGCGGCTCGCCCAACATCAAACCGACCTCTCGTTGCGACGTGGCCAAGCGTGTCACGCTGTCCATGAGCAGCAAGACGTTGGCGCCTTGCCGACGAAAGGAATCGGCGATCGCCACGGCGGCCTCGGCGCAACGCACTTTCATGAGCGGCGTTTCCTCGGAGGTCGATACCAACACGACCGAGCGCTGGCGCCCCTCGGGCCCCAGGCAATCGTCCAGAAAAGGCCGCACTTCCCGGCCTCGTTCACCCACCAAGGCGATGACATTGACGTCGGATTCCGCCTGCTTGGCGATTTCGCCCAAGAGCGTGCTTTTTCCCACGCCGCTGCCAGCAAACAGCCCAACGCGCTGGCCTTGGCCAAAGGTGAGCAGGCCGTCGATCGCTCGTTGTCCCGTGACGAACGGTTTGGCGATCTTCGGGCGATCCAACGGCGCCGGAGCGGCGCGATGCAGCGGAATCCGCGCCGCGGCGCGAACCGGTCCGCGACCATCGATCGGTTCTCCCAGCCCATCCAGAACTCGGCCCAACAGTCCTGGGCCGGTGGGAACCCGCAAACTGCGTCCCAGCCCCACCACGCGAGCCCCGCTGGGCAGCCCGCTCGATTTCCGCAACGGCAACATGTGGGCGACCCCGTCGTGGACGCCCACCACCTCGGCCAACATGGGCTGACCATGGGTCGATTCCAGCCGGCACAGCTGCCCGACGGCGGCCGGCATCCGCGCCGAGAGCATTTCTCGAGAACTCAACAACCGCCCGACCGTGCAGAACGCGGCCGAGGCCTCGATTCGTCCAACCAGTTCAGGAACATTGAGTTGCAGCATGCCACAAGCCAGTTGAGAGCAAAGACTTCCCCGCAGAGCCTTTCCCCACCGGGGGGTTCGGGCATAGCTCTGCGGTTTAATCGTCGGCGTGAGGCTGGGCAATTCTTGAGGATCAAAAAGAATTTGCCGCCCGGGGGCAGGGGGGCAGGGGGCAGGGATCAGGGGGCAGGGATCAGGGATCAGGGGTTGCGCTATGCCTAACCCTGGGCTGAACTGGGGCCAGGAACACAGAGGACAGAATTGCATCCGCCTCTGCGGTTCTCCGTGTCCTCCGCGGTCAATTCCATCCGGATGTTGCTTAACTTTTTAAGGGGTTGCGCTGCGCTTCACCCTGGGCTGAACTGGGACCGTCCCTTCGGGACTTTCCCTGCCCCTGATCCCTGATCCCTGATCCCTGATCCCTGATCCCTGATCCCTGCCCCCTGATCCCTGCCCCCTGATCCCTGATCCCTGCCCCCTGATCCCTGATCCCTGCCCGTTCCGCCCGCGTCAGGGCGTGATGCTCCCCCACCAAGTGGCGTTGGGCTGGAAGTCTTCCTTGAGAAAGCCGGCGTGCTGGCGTTCCAGGCGCGGCTTGTTGCGTTCTTTGATCCGCCGCTGGCTTTGTTGCTTTTGCTCAGGATCGAAGCGGTTGTCGGGTTGCGGGATCCTGGCGTTGACGGCCGCCAGCCAGGAATCCAATTCCGCGCGCAGCTCCGCGGTGCGTTGAGGGTGTTGCTTGCCGACGTCGCGGCGTTCGCCGGGATCACGCTGCAAGTGATAGAGTTCATCACGACCGTCCTCCCAGTAGTGGATGAGCTTCCACCACCCGCGGCGAATGATGCTTGACGGTTCGCCGCCCTGGTTTCCGTAATGAGGATAGTGCCAGAACAGCGGACGATCGGCGATCGACTCGCCGCGCAACAGGGGCACAAGGCTGACGCCGTCGACGACTTGCTCGCTGGGTGTGGGGACGCCAGCCAATTCCAGCAAGGTGGGATAGAAGTCGATGCCGCTGACGGGCGTGGTGCAGGTTCCCGCTGGTATTCCAGGCGCGCGAATGTAGTACGGTTCGCGAATGCCGCCTTCCCATTGACGGCCCTTGCCGCCTCGCAAGGGAAGGTTGCTTGTGGCGTACCCGTCGCCGGAGGAAACGCCGCCGTTGTCCGAGGTGAAGACGACGATGGTCTTGTCGTTCCACTTCAATTCCTCCAACACCTGAAGCACTCGGCCCACGGCGTCGTCCATGGCGGCGATCATGCCGCCGTAGATCGGATGGTCCTGCACTTGCCGGACCGGCAGGGTCCGATCGATCAGGAAGCGATTGCCGACGGGCGCGAGGACGGCTGCTTTGTCGCGAAATCTGGCCCACCGCCCGCGGTCGACTTGAATCGGTCCATGAACGCTGTAGAAGCTGAGGTAGGCCAGGAAGGGTTGATCGGGTTGAACTTGATGGTGATGGCGGAGGAACGCGACGGTCTCGTCGGCCAAGCGCAGGGGCAGGTATTCTCCGGCGGGCCCGTCCTCAAGTTTCGGATTGTTGTAGGGGCTGAAATAGCCGCCCCGCGGGCTGCCGGCGAAGAAACCTCCGCGATTGACTTGAAAGCCATGATCCTCGGGTCCGGAGCCAGCGTCGCCCAAATGCCACTTGCCGGCGAAGAACGTGGCGTATCCCGCATCGCGCAGCACCTCGGGCAAGGCGGCTTCGCGGGCGTCGAGTTGGTGGGCGTATTCGGCCGGCAAGACGCGGTCGTTGCGTTTCCATTGGAGCCCGGATTGCGCCCCGATCCAGTCGGTGACTCCATGACGAGGCGGGTACTTGCCCGTCAGAATACTGGCTCGCGAGGGGCTGCAGACCTGGCACGCGGCGTAGCCTTGCGTGAATCGCATGCCGGCGGCGGCAATCGAGTCAATATGCGGGCTTTCGTAGAAGGAGCTGCCTTCGCCGCTGAGGTCTCGCCAGCCAAGGTCG
>CAVORG010000039.1:0-124740 GCA_963698545.1 uncultured Planctomycetaceae bacterium | reverse complement strand
ACCATGCGATGCACGGCATCCGGACCGTCGGCAAAGCGCAGGGTGCGCGTCGCCATGTACATTCCGGCGAGCGGCGTATCCTGGGAAATTCCAAGACCACCGTGCATCTGTATGGCCTCGTCGATCACGTTGAGCGCGACCGTTGGCGCCACGGTCTTGATCATCGAGATCCAGTGCTGAAACTCCTGAACGCCCTGGGTATCCATCAGGTAGGCGGTCTTCAGGCACAACAACCGTGCCATTTCGATATCCATGCGCGCCTTGGCGATGATGTCGTAATTGGCGCCGAGCTTGACCAGCGGCTTGCCAAAGGCCGTGCGCGACAGGCCGCGCCAGCACATCAGCTCGAGCGCCCGTTCGGCCAGACCGATCGCGCGCATGCAATGGTGAATGCGTCCCGGCCCGAGGCGGCCCTGCGCGACCTCGAATCCGCGGCCTTCGCCGGCGATGATGTTCTCGGCGCGCGGCACCCGCACATTGTTGAAACGCATATGCATATGGCCGTGCGGCGCGTCGTCGGTGGCGAACACTTTCATCGGACGCAGCACTTCGACGCCGGGAGTGTCCATCGGCACCAGGATCTGCGAATGCTGCGCGTGCCGCGCGGCCTGCGGGCTGCTCTTGACCATCACGATCAGGATCCTGCAGCGCGGGATGCACCCGGCACCCGAAATCCAGATCTTGTCGCCGTTGATCACCCATTCGTCGCCTTCGAGCACCGCGCTGGCGCTGATATTGGTGGCATCCGAGGAAGCGCTGTCGGGCTCCGTCATAACGTAGGCAGAACGGATCTCGCCGGCCAGCAGCGGTACCAGCCAGCGCTGTTTCTGCTCCGGCGTGCCGTAACGCGCCAGCACTTCCATGTTCCCGGTATCGGGCGCGCTGCAGTTGAACACCTCCGGCGCAAGATGCGACTTGCCGGTTTCCTCGGCGATATAGGCATATTCGACCGTATTCAGGCCATGGCCATCCTCGTGGCCGGTGAGAAAGAAATTCCACAAACCGCGTTCGCGCGCCTTGCTCTTGAGGGTCTCGAGGATTTCGGTCTGCCGCGGCGTGAACGACCAGCGGTCGCCCTTGTCCACCTCGGCAAAAAACTCGTGCTCGAGCGGCACGATCTCGTTCTCGATGAAGCGCTTTACTTCATCGAGTATCGGTCGCAGTCGCGCGCTGATCCCCAGGTCCATGCTTGATTCTCCCTTTGCAATTGAATCTGCCGGCGCGCATCGCGCACCGGATCTCAGTAGCCGGCCAGTGCCGCGTAACGATCGATGTGGAAATGGGCATCACCCAAAATCTGCCGCGCACTGGCCGCACCGTTTCATGTACAGGCCGATGTCGATATTCGTCGGTCATGCCGATGCCGCCGTGCATCTGCACCGCCTCCGCACCGCCAGCTTGGCGGTCGCGGCCGGCCTTGGCCTTGGCGACGCGACCATCAGCTCGCGCGTCCGGCTGCCGTCATCGAGCAATTGCTGCGCCTTCATCACCGCCGCGCGGGCGATCTCGATCTCCGAATAGAGATGCGCGGCGCGGTGCTGCAGCGCCTGGAATTCGCCGATCAGCTTGCCGAACTGCTTGCGCGTCCTGAGGTAGTCGAGCGTGTCGTGGCAAGGCCTGCTCGGCCGATACCCAGCAGTTCCGGCCGCCACGCAGGCCCGGCCGAGCGTTCGAGCGTCGCGTCGAGCGCTGCCGCGCCGCCGTCGACCAAACCGATCACCGCGTCGGCGTCGACCTTCACGGCGCTGTCAGCGTGCACCCGCGCCGCATTGCGCGTATCAACCATGACCGTGCGCTCGATCTCCACGCCCGCCGCCTTCGGATCGACCAGGAACAGGGTCACGCCACCGTCGCTGTCAGCGCCGCGACCACCAGCATGTCGGCGACATGGCCGTCCAGCACAAAGCGCTTGGCGCCGTTCAGCCGAAGCCGTTGCCCGCTGCTCGGCCACGGTGATCGATCGCGCGCGGGGCGTGCTTGGCGCCCTCGTCGACCGCCAGCGCGACGATGCGCCTCGCCCGCCGCAATCCGCGGCAGCAGGCCGTCTGCTGTCTGCGCTCGATGCCGCCGGTGCAGCAACGTGGCGACAGCACCGCCGGTCGGCAGAACGGCGACGGCGAGTCGGTCAGCGTGCGGCCTGCCCCGGCTCGCCGCGTATGCCGGCGCCCGCATGCGCGAAATCCGCAGGCCGCCACGTCGCGCGAACCCGTGGTTCCGGATCCCAGCCCAGTGCGCGACCATGTGGCGCCGCAGGGTCGCATGGCTGCCCTCGGGATCACGCATATCGGCCGCTCTTTGCGCAGCGCTCGCTTACCGGACGACTGTCTCGCACCAGGAAATCCTTCGCGCCGAATCGCCCAGCATCGCTCCCGTCTTGCCCTGGGTAAACCAGGGACATGGGGTGCTGCTTAGCTCCCGGCAGATCCAGGATGCGCTTGGCGATGATGTTGAGCTGCACCTCCGGGTGCCGCCCTCGATGGAGTTGGCCTTGGTGCGCAGCCAGTCCGCGCCGCGATGCCGCCGGCATGTTCGCTTTCCCAGTCGAGTGCGTCGCCGCCAGAATCGCCATCAGCACTTCCTGGCGCTGCTTGTTCAGTTCCGTGCCGTAATACTTGAGCATCGACGAGGCCGCACCCGTGCCGACACCGGCCTTTGCCTCATCGCGCAGGCGTTCGAGCGTCAGGGCAAAGGCCTCGGCGTCGAGTTCGAGCCGCGCGATGTCCCGACGCAAACCCTCGTCGGCGAGCTTTCCCTCGCGCAACCCCTGGAGGCGCGTTGCAATCTCCGGCACGGTCTCCTGTCCGGCACCGGCCACGCCAAACGCGCCACTGATCATTTCCCGTTCGTGGGTGAGCAGGTACTTGGCGATATCCCAACCCTTGTTCAGCTCACCAACGAGGTGCTCTTTGGGTACCCGCACATTGTCAAAGAAGGTTTCGCAGAAAGGCGAGGCGCCGCTGATCAGCAAGATGGGCCGCGTACTTACGCCCGGGGACTCCATATCGAACAGCAGGAAGCTGATGCCCTGCTGTGGCTTTGCAGCCTGGGTATCGGTGCGCACCAGGCAGAATATCCAGTCGGCCTTGTCGGCGTAGGAAGTCCACACCTTCTGCCCGTTGACCAGGTAATGGTCGCCCCGGTCTTCGGCGCGCGTCTGCAACCCGGCCAGATCGGAGCCGGCATTGGGCTCGCTGTATCCCTGGCACCAGCGGATCTCGCCGCGCACGATCGGTGGCAAAAACCGCTTTTTCTGCTCCTCGGTGCCGTATTTCATCAGCGCAGGCCCGAGCATCGAGATGCCAAAGCTCTCGAGTGGCGACCAGGCATGGATGCGCGCCATCTCTTCGCGCAAAATCCTGGCCTCGGCCCGACCGAGACCACCGCCGGCGTATTCGCGTGGCCATTCCGGTGCAGTCCAGCCGCGCTCGCCCATGCGCTGCAGCCACAGTCGCTGGTCTTCGCTGGTGAATTTCCATTTGCGTCCGCCCCAGCAACTGTCGCCATCCGACAGCATGTCACCGACGCCGGTCTTGCGCATCGATTGCGGACAATTCTGTTCGAGCCACGCGCGCGTGTCGCGCCTGAAATCGTCGAGTGCCGCCATGCTGTGACGCCCTCTTGCTGAACGGGATTGCGGAAAGGGCGCAACGTTATCACCAAATTGTCGGGTGATACCATAATCCAGCGCATAAAATGCTCCGCTACCAACACCGGGAAAGGAAACACGCAGTGAGCGATGATCTGGACGCATTGCTGGATGTACTTGCCGTCGAGCACCTCGATACCTATCGGTTTCGCGGCATCACGCCAGCCGGACGCGTGAAGCGCGTCTACGGCGGACAGGTGCTGGCGCAGGCGATGCACTCGGCCTCACGCACCGTGGATGACAGGCGCCACGTGCATTCGCTGCACGCCTATTTTCTGCGCCCCGGAGATCCGGCGCGACCGATACTCTACGAGGTCGATCCGATCCGTGACGGGCGACGCTTCAGCACCCGCAGGGTGATCGCGCTGCAGGCGGGGCGCGCCATTTTCAGCACCTCCATCTCTTACAAGTTGCCGGAAAAAGGGCTGCAGCACCAGGACCCGATGCCGGATGTACCGGGACCCGATCAACTCGAGAGCGATTTTGATTTCTATACCCGTCTTGCGGCTGCTCACCCGGAGCGTTTCAAGGCGCCGCGGCGCCACGCGATCGATTACCGCGTCGTCGAGCGCGAAGACCCGGCCTGCCCGCGCCATGCCCCGGCACGAATGGGCGTCTGGATGCGCGCCAACGGCGCGCTCGCGGAGAATCCCGCCACCCACACCGAGCTGCTTGCCTACATGTCCGACAACTACCTGCTGTCGACCGCGCTGCTGCCGCATGGCTTGCGCTTTGACAGCCCCGAGATCCAGGCGGCGAGCATCGACCACGGCCTGTGGTTTTACGGCGATTTCCGGGCAGACGAATGGCTCTACTATCACCTGGCCAGTCCGTGCGCGGCGGGAGGAAGGGGTTTCAATATCGGCTCGATCTACACCCGGGACGGACGGCTGGTCGCCACCGCGGTGCAGGAAGGCCTGATGCATCTGCAAGCGCAGGACTGAACCGGTGACGACGGGCGCGTGCGCGGAGCGGCCGGTTGCACCGGGGGTGTTGCTGTGATAAACCGCCGCCTCCATCCAACATCCAAAGATCGGCCTGTCGGCCAGGGAGCGAATCCATGAACGGAGCCGAAGCACTGTTGCGCACTCTGATCGATTCGGGCGTCGAAGTCTGCTTCGCCAATCCCGGCACATCGGAAATGCATTTCGTGGCGGCACTCGATCGCGTTCCGGGAATGCGCTGCGTGCTCGGTCTGTTCGAAGGGGTCGTCACCGGAGCCGCCGATGGCTACTCACGCATCGCGGGCAAGCCGGCAGCCACGCTGCTTCATCTGGGTCCCGGGCTCGGCAACGGGCTTGCCAACCTGCACAACGCCAAGAAGGGCAAGGCGGCGATCGTGAATATCGTCGGCGATCACGCGACCTATCATCTGCAATACGACACACCGCTCACTTCCGACGTGGTGGCGGTGGCAAAGCCGATGTCGCACTGGGTTCACTCCTCCTCATCCAGCGAGCAGTTGCCAGCGGACGCGGCGCAGGCCGTTGCTGCCGCCTCGAGCGCACCGGGGCAGATCGCCACCCTGATCCTGCCGGCGGATGTTTCCTGGGGCGACAGCGCACCTGGACCGGCTGCGGCCCCGACGCCGGCAAAACCGCGCCAGGCGCATGCCGATGCGATTGCGCGCGCAGCCGAGGCGCTCGATTGTGGCGAGCCCGCGATGATCCTGCTCGGCGGGCACATCAGCGATGCGGAGCTGGAAGTCGCCGCCCGCATTGCTGCCAGCTGCGGCGCGCGCCTCGCGGTCGAAACCTTTGCCAGCCGCATTCCGTGGGGGGCCGGGCGCCCGAGTTACGAAAAGATCCCCTACCTCGCCGAATTCGCCATCGACCATCTGAAAGCCGTGCGCCGCATGGTACTGCTCGGCGTGAATGCTCCGGCCTCGTTTTTCGCCTATCCTGGCGTACCCAGTCGACTCAACCACGACGATTGCGAAATCGTCACGCTGGCGGAGGATTTTCATGATCGCCAGGATGCGCTGGAGCGGCTCGCGGACGTCGAAAATTCCGCGAGATCATGAACGCCTGCTCGGCGCGTACGAGGAGACGCCTCAAGCGACGTTCTTCATCGATCCGGTACGGCTGGCCAAGGTCGCCCTGCGCGGCAACTTGACCGCTGGGCTGGCGATCACATCGCTGGAGCCTCTGGGCCTGGACGGGATTGAGGGAATTGGCGGAACGATGCTCTTTGCCACCGAACAGTACGACAGCCTGTTCCAATTCCACTTCCTGATCGGTCAGCCGCGGAAAGGCCTCTTGAACCTGCTCGCGCTGCGGGGCGGCGACACGACTCCCGAGGCGTTTGTGCCCAAGGAGGCCGCCAGTTATATGACGATCGATTGGGACATCCAGCAGACGTTCCGCGAGTTCAAGGCGCTGTACGAGACATTCCAGGGTCCTGACTCGCTGAATCCGCCGATCAAGGCGTTTGAGAACGCTACCGGTTTGGTCTTCGAGGACGATGTGCTGAACGCGCCTACGGGTCGGCTCACGCTGTTGACCTCGTTCGCCAAGCCAATTCGGCTGAACAGTCAGAGTTCGGTGATCGCCGTGCATGTCCGCGACGGCAAGAAGACTCGGGAGGCGTTGGAGAAGGTCGTCGAGCGTTTCAATGACCGTTTCGATTTGCAGACGCACGCGGGCAAGTCCTACTACAAAGTTCCGATGAACGAGCGAGCTCGGCGCACCCTGGAGGAGAACCCGCTGATCCGGATTCCCGAACCCTGCCTCACGGTGCTGGGGGACGTTCTGATCTATTGCGACAGCGAGGAAGTTCTCAAGGAAGTTTTCGCGGCCAATGGGAATGTTGACCGCCAACTCGCCAGTCGGCCCGACTTCCAGGTGATCGCGGACACGGTTTCCAAGGAAGCCGGCGGTTCCAAAATCGGGATGTTCTCGTACGCTCGACCGGACGAGACCTTCCGCAACATGTACGAGTTCATCAACTCGCCGGACACTCGGCGGATGTTGGAGGAAAACGCGCAGCAGAATCGCTTCGTCCGCACCATCCAAGAGGCCTTGGAGGCGAATGAGCTGCCGCCGTTCGAGGTGCTCGCCAAGTACATGGCGCCCAGCGGGGCGATGATGATCGACGCCGAGACCGGCTACCACTACATGGCCTTCGGGCTTCGCTCGGACGAGTAACCGTAGGGGTCAAGGCGCGCAGCTGTGGTTAGCCAGGGTGCGGCGCCATGCGGGAAACTGCATCGGCTCCGCCCCACCATCTCGGCGCCTCGGCGTCCGGCGGCGACTTTTCCGGCCTCAGGATGGGGGCGTTGCGTCCTCCTTCGCCGCTCGGGGCGTGATCCTGACAATTCAGGGCGAAATTTTTTACCGGATCCGCCCTTTCGGTGCGTTGTCCTTTTAGGAGCGTTTTGGGATAATCGCGTCGAAACGAAGTCCGAGGTCCGTTCGCGGACGATGGGAGCTGCAGTCTTATGCCCAGTGACGAGAACACGGAGTCGCCTGCCCAGGACGTCAAGTCCTCGCGCATCTTGGTGGTGGATGACGACGGCGAGATTATCGACGCGATTCGGTATGCGTTGGAGGCCAAGGGATATCAGGTGCTGATCGCCCGCGACGGCAATCAGGGGCTGGCGATGGCCGAGCGTGAAGATCCGGACCTGGTCATCCTGGACATGATGATGCCCAAGCGCAGCGGTTTCTTGGTGCTGGAGAAGCTGCGACGAACGTCGGCCGGTGCCGATGCGGGTGATCATGATCACCGCCAATGAAGGAAGTCGGCACAAGGCGTACGCCGAGATGTTGGGCGTGGACGATTACATTCGCAAGCCGTTCGCGATGGATCGCCTGGTGGACAGCGTGGCGAGGCTGTTGGCCTGACGCCGTTTTCTCCTGACTGTCCCGACCATTTTGCCGAATCATTCAGGAATTTTGCCGCGAGCGCAATGGCTGAAATCATCGGCCTTTAGGGTATCTGAGCCACTGGAACGATTTGGCTGCGACGGCAACTGGGGCAAGTTTCGTATTGCCGAAGTGCCAACTTCGATTTAGTGTTGAATCAGAGGCATGCCGGAGGAACAGCGGAAGTTCCGGCTCCGGTGCTGACTCGTAGGTTCTGGTTCAGCGATCTTTTTCAAGTTCTCTGCCGCGCCCAATGATTCGGGCGGGCGACGCGTCGGCTGACCGCCGACGCTCTTCGCAATCGTTCATTGCGTTGCCGCCTGCACGACCCACCCCCCGCGGCGACCCTGTTGTTACTTCACTGCGGTCGCTGCTGCGCCAAAAAGAAAAGGACCGCGAACCGCCCACCCGCGAGGCCGCGCCCGCTGCCGCTTCCCAGCTCCCCGCGGTCGTCTTCACGACCTGGACAGAGAACGCAGTAACTCACAAAACAACCGGCGTGGCGACCAAGATTGGCGGTCGTCATCCGTTTCATCCCGACATGCATGCATCGCCGGGGCGGGACGCCGGGCGGGAGACAAAGGATGAGCGGACACGACATCGTGGCATTGGTCGCCGAGCGACAGGACGTCGAGCAATTCCGTCGGCAGACCTGGATCGGCAGTTTCGAGCAGTACCTGGATCTCGTGCGGGAACAACCCGAGGTGGCTCGCAACGCCTTTCAGCGCGTTTACGATATGGTGCTCTCCTACGGCGTCAACGTCCGCGAGGACGCTCGCGGCGAGCGGCACGTGCATTACCGATTCTTTGACGACCCGCGGCATCATGGCCGAGACGCGGTGTTCGGCCTGGAGGACTCCCTTCGCCAGCTGATCAACGCGCTGCATAGCGCGGCCCGTGGCTTCGGCATCGAACGCCGCGTGCTGTTGCTGCATGGTCCGGTGGGCAGCAGCAAGAGCACGATCGCACGGTTGCTCAAGCAGGGACTGGAAGCCTACTCACACACCGACCAGGGCGCTTTGTACTCCCTGGGATGGGTCGATCCCGAGGACGCGGAAGTCGTGCACTGGTGCCCCATGAATGAGGAACCACTGCATCTGATTCCCGCGCATCTCCGTCGCGACGTGGAGCAGCGACTGAGCGTCGAGGGCGGCGGCTACCAAGTCAAGATTCGCGGCGATTTGTGCCCCTTCTGCCGCTTCCACTACAACGAACGACTGCGGCGCCATGGCGGCGATTGGCGGCTAACCACCGGCGATGTGCGAGTGCGTCGCGTCTTGCTGAGCGAACAGGATCGCGTCGGCATCGGCACGTTCCAACCAAAGGACGAGAAGAACCAGGACTCCACCGAGCTGACTGGCGATATCAACTACCGAAAGATCGCCGAATACGGCAGCGATAGCGACCCTCGGGCTTTCAACTTCGACGGGGAATTCAATATCGCCAATCGCGGCATTATCGAGTTCATCGAAGTCTTGAAGCTGGATGTCGCGTTTCTTTACGACCTGTTGGGCGCCAGCCAGGAACACCGCATCAAGCCCAAGAAGTTCGCACAAACCGAGATCGACGAAGTGATTCTCGGCCACACCAACGAGCCCGAATATCGACGGCTGCAGAACAACGAATTCATGGAGGCCCTGCGCGATCGCACCGTAAAAATCGATGTTCCCTACGTCACCCGCTTGTCCGATGAAGTGAAGATCTACGAGAAGGACTACAACGCCGAAAAGGTGCAAGGCAAGCACATCGCTCCGCACACCATCGAAATGGCTGCGATGTGGGCGGTGCTCACCCGCCTCGAAGAACCGAAGCACGCCTCGTTGACGCTGTTGCAGAAGCTAAAGCTGTACGACGGCAAGTCGTTGCCTGGCTTCACCGAGGAGAACATCAAAGAGCTCCGCGAGGAATGCCATACCGAGGGTATGTTGGGCATCTCGCCACGCTACATCCAAGACAAGTTGTCCAACGCCTTGGTGGCGCACGCCGAAGCTCGGTCGGTCAATCCCTTCATGGTGCTGAACGAATTGGAGTCCGGCCTGAAACATCACTCGCTGATCACGTCCGAGGAGCTGCGAACCCGTTATCGGGAGCTGCTCAGCGTCGTCAAGCAGGAGTACGAGAACATCGTCAAGAACGAAGTGCAGCGAGCGATCGCCGCCGACGAAGATGCGCTGAAACGACTCTGCGGCAACTACATCGACAACGTCAAGGCCTACACCCAGCGGGAGAAAGTCAAGAACAAGTACACCGGGGCCTACGAAGAGCCGGACGAACGATTGATGCGGTCGATCGAGGACAAGATCGACATTCCCGACAGCCGCAAGGACGACTTCCGCCGTGAGATTATGAACTACATCGGCGCGTTGTCCATCGACGGCAAGACCTTTGACTACAAGACCAACGAGCGGCTCTACAAGGCGCTGCAGTTGAAGCTGTTCGAGGACCAAAAGGACTCCATCAAGCTGACGAGCCTGGTTTCCAACGTGGTCGATCAAGAGACACAAGCCAAGATCGACGTCGTGAAAAGCCGCTTGATCCGCGACTACGGATACGACGAGGAAAGCGCCACCGACGTGCTCAACTATGTGGCCAGCATCTTCGCTCGAGGAGACGCATCGGAGTAGTGCGGCTGGGAGCGACCGGCGAGATTCGACGCCGACCGCCGTCAACGCGGTCTTAGCCAGCGGCGAATGGGACGGTCGCGCAACCTGGAATTTGCGGAATGAGGGAGTTGCTCGATGGCGATGAAGATTGACCGGGACAAGCAGCGATTTCAACAGATCGTGCGAGGCAAGATCCGCGCGAACCTGAGGAAATACGTGACCCACGGCGAGATGATTGGCCGCAAGGGAAAGGATCTCGTCAGCATCCCGGTGCCGCAATTGGACGTGCCGCATTTTCGGCACGGCGACAATCGCGGCGTGGGGAGCGGCCAGGGCGAAGTCGGCCAGCCGATCGCGCCGGGACAACCCGGCGATCAGCCCGGAGGCGCCGGCGATGGCGAAGGCCGGCACATCCTGGAAGTCGACGTCACGCTGGCTGAACTTGCCGAAATGCTGGGCGATGAACTGGAATTGCCCCGTATCCAACCCAAGGGCGACGACACCCTGCAACAAGAACAGGCTCGCTACAACAGCATTCGCCGAGTCGGCCCCGAATCGCTGCGCCATTTCAAACGCACTTACGTTCACGCCTTGCGTCGGCAGATCGCCGAAGGCGTGTACAACCCGGGCTCGCCGCGCGTCGTGCCCATGAAGGAAGATCGCCGCTACCGCGCCTATCAAACCACGCCGCAACCACGAGCCAACGCGGCCATCCTGTACGTGATGGACGTTTCCGGCTCAATGACCGACCAGCAAAAGCAGATCGTGCGCACCGAGTCGTTCTGGATCGACACCTGGCTGCAAAGTCAATACGACGGATTGGAGCGCCGCTACATCATCCATGACTCCGCCGCCAAGATCGTGGATGAGAACACATTTTATCACACGCGAGAAAGCGGCGGCACAAGGATCAGTTCAGCCTATGCCGTGGCCGCCGACGTGATCGCCAAGGAGTTCGATCCAGCGCTGTGGAACCTGTACCTGTTCCAATTCTCCGATGGAGACAATTGGGGCGACGACAATCGTCGCGCGCTGAGCCTGTTGCACGAGCGATTGCTGCAGCATTTGAATCTGTTTTGCTACGGGCAGGTCGAAAGCCCCTACGGCAGCGGCGACTACATTCAGACGTTGCACAAGTCCTGTGTCGGCGTTGACAACGTTGTCCTTTCGGAAATCCCCGACGAAGACGGCATCTATACGTCCATTAAGGCCTTCCTCGGGAAGGGTGTTTAACCACGGCCCCGCGCGCCCCTTCTTCAATTCATCCCAGCGCAACATCAGATCCCCCAACAAACCAGAGGACGCCGCCATGATCTCGGCTCGCTATCAGGTCGCACTCGGACACGCGCGGACCGAGGTGTCGGCGCCCAATCCCGCTCAGGCCATCGCCTTGGCTCGAGCCGCGTTCTGCGCCGAATACCCTCGCTTGTGGGACATGATCCACGCCGCCGAGGCGAGCCGTTTTGAAGTGAAACTCGTCGGCGAAAATCCTCACAAAGGGGTGGAGTTGGGCCGTTGAAGACAGGGCCCAAGGAGCATGCTGCAATGGTCAGTCGTTACGCCAAAGGACGCCGCAACGCGGGTTGGCGCCCGCCAGGGTCAGCCCCCTTTGTTTCCCGCCAGGAGCATGAGAGCCATGGTCGCCGTTCATAAGCATCATCCGCTGCCGCAAGATCTGGCGGACATCCAGGCCGAGATGGAGCGGCACGCCGCCAACTATGGGCTGGATTTCTTTCCCACGATGTTCGAAGTCGTTGACGCCGATCAATTGAACGCGATCGCCGCCTATGGCGGGTTTCCCACCCGTTATCCTCATTGGCGGTTTGGCATGGAGTACGAACGCCTCTCCAAGGGCTACAACTACGGCCTCCAAAAAATCTATGAGCTCGTGATCAATAATGACCCGTGCTACGCCTACTTGCTGGCCAGCAACATGCGCACCGATCACAAGCTGGTGATGGCTCACGTGTACGGCCACTGCGACTTCTTCAAGAACAACTTCTGGTTTAGCCAGACCAATCGCCACATGATCGACGACGCGGCCAACCACGGCAATCGCATTCGACGTCATATGGATCGCTATGGAACCGAGACGGTGGAGAACTTCATCGACGCTTGTCTCAGCGTCGAGGATTTGATCGACATCCACTCGCCTTTCATCCGTCGCCAGGACGCGCCCGCCGACGCCTCCGCCAGCGAAGACGAGACTCCGCCCGCGGGCGGCGGACGGTTTCGCGCGAAGGCGTACATGGATGACTTCGTGAATCCCCAAGAAGCCCTGCTCCGCGAAAAAGAGCGGGCGCGCACCCAAGCTCAGCAAGCCCAACGCCTGCCCGCTCAGCCGGAACGGGACGTCGTCGGGTTTGTTCTGCAACATGGATCGCTCAAGTCCTGGCAGGCGGACATCCTGTCGATCATCCGCGAGGAGGCGTACTATTTCGCTCCCCAGGGTCAAACGAAGATCATGAACGAAGGCTGGGCCACCTATTGGCATTCCACGATCATGACGCGGCATGGCATCGAACCCCGGGATCTCATCTGCTACGCCGATCATTGCGCCGGGACGTTGGCCTCCTCGCCGACCCGATTGAACCCCTACAAGTTGGGCGTCGAACTGTTTCGAGACATCGAGGATCGCTGGAACCATGGCCGCCATGGCGAGGCCTTCGATCGTTGCGACGACATGCGCGAAAGAGAGAGTGGAATACTCAGGAAGGCAAAGGCCGCGAAAAGATCTTCGAGGTTCGCAAGATCCACAACGATTTGACCTTCGTCGATGAATTCTTGACGCTCGAATTCTGCCAACGGCACCAGCTGTTTTCCTTCGGTTTGAATGAAGGCTCGGGGTACTTCGAAATCGAGAGCCGCAAATTCGAGGAAGTCAAATCGCAGTTGTTGGCTAACCTGACGAACTTCGGTCGGCCGATGATTGATGTCATCGACGGCAACTACCACAACCGCGGCGAACTGTATCTGCGGCACACGTACCAGGGCGCCGAACTGAAATTGGACGACGCCGAGGACACGCTCCGCAGCTTGCATGTTCTGTGGGGACGGCCCGTGCATGTGGAAACCGTTCTCGACGAGGAGCCGGTGGTGTTGTCCTTCGACGGCGCCGAATGCCGCAGCTCGAACCGCAAATAACCAAGGAACTTGCCTTGCCTTCCATCGACGGAACTCCATCCCGCCATCCCATCACCAACTCTGTCCAACAAGGCTGACGCCGCCATGACCACGCCAATCCCCTCGTCGAGCGTTTCGTCGCTGGATCGACAAATTGAGCAGACCCGTCAACAACGTCTGGCGGGTGATTCGCCCGATCCCGTGCTTTCGGCGGATGTTGAGGGCGGTCGAGTGCGTTGCCGAGTGGGGCGAATCGACGAAATCGGGTGCGAAGTCGAACGGATCGAAGTCGAATCGCCCCCCACGGCCGATGTCGCTGAACGTGCGCGGGCGATCGCCGGGCGTGTGACCTATCTGCTGGAGCCCCTGGAGTTGATTGAAACCGATCAAGAAGCGTCTTCCGCCCTGGTGCGTTCGGCGCCGCCCTGGCGCAATGGGGAAACCCGGGAATACTACGAGCTGAACGTCACCCCGCAGGCGGTGAATCTGCAACGATTTCGCAAGGAGCCAGGAAAGGATCGCGACCCCGTTCCCATGCAGGTGACGCGGCAGGCCGTCACGCGACTGGCCAAGGATCTGGTAGGATAGCGTGTGTTCGTTTGGAGCCCGCCCCTAGTCACTTGATTCAAATCGCCATGCCTGCCGAAGAACTCCGTAATCGTCTCCAAGAGCTGCACCAGACGCTGGCCGACGCGGACCAGCTGGACCCGGAAACGCTCGCCTCGTTGAAGCAAGTCGCGGGCGATATCGAACGGTTGCTGGAGGACTCCGCCAATGCCTCGGACGAGGCTCCGGCCGGGCCCGTTGCGCCGGATCTCGACCTGCGACGCGATGTGCAATCGCTCATGTTGCAGTTTGAAACGCAGCACCCGAGGCTGACCGAGATGCTTTCTCGAATCGCCAACGCCTTGGCGAATCTCGGTATCTGAGCCGGCTCCGCGTCCCTCCCCTGCCCGTTTGGATGCGGCGCCTCTCCAGACGCCCGTCCGCAGACTCCGTCACCTCCTCCTGGGTCCATCCGTCATGACCAGTCGTCCTTACCCGGCCGCCGCCCCTCAACAGGAACCGTCGCGCATCCCGACCGAGGGCTGGCATTGCTCCCACATGTACTACCAGTGGGATCGCGCGGCCTTGGCGAAGATCAAAGAACAAGGCTTGCTGCCGCAGTTGGTTGAGCAATTTCAGCACGCCTTGCAGCCTCAAGGCGAGAAGACCCCCCAACGCCTGCAGACCGGCGTGGTCAGCGGGCACAAGGCGGATTTCAGCTTCATCGCCCTGGATCCCGATCCCCTGACATTGGACGCGATTCATCAGTCCTTGCTGGTGTACCCGCTGGGAGTCGCCCTGCGAGCGACGTATTCCTTCACTTCCCTGACCGAGGTCTCCGAGTATGTGCCGACGGTGGAGCAATACGCTCGACGATTGATCCACGAGGGCGAACAGGAAGGCAGCGACGCCTACCAGGCCAAGGTCAACGCCTACCGCAGCCGCGAACCGATGATGCGCGAGCAGAGGTTAACACCCAGCTTGCCGGACTGGCCGGCGACGTGCTTCTACCCGATGAACAAGAAACGCAAGGTCGGCGAGAATTGGTTCCTGCTGCCGTTTTCCGAGAGGAATCGGTTGATGGCCGAACACGCCCGCAGCGGCATGGCCTTCGCCGGCAAGGTCTCGCAGCTGATCACCGTGGGCGTCGGCTTAGAGGACTGGGAATGGGGCGTGACGCTTTGGGCCCGCAACCCCGAGTTCCTCAAAGACATCGTCTACCGCATGCGATTCGACGAAGCCAGCGCTCGCTACGCGGAATTCGGCCCGTTCTACACCACGTACCTGGCCGACGCCGACCACATCCTGCAGCATTGCGGAATCGATGCCTAGCACTTCTGTCTCGGATAACTTGGCCCGCGTTCTTGATCAGATCCGCGAAACGGCGGAGCGTTGCGGACGTGCTCCCGGCGAGATTCGGCTGGTGGGCGTGTCCAAGTATGTGGACGCCGCGGTGACCCGAGAGTTGTTCGAGGCGGGTTGCCAGGATCTGGGTGAGAGCCGACCCCAGCAATTATGGGACAAAGCCGAGTTGCTTGACGATCTGCCCATTCGCTGGCATCTGATCGGTCATCTGCAACGCAACAAAGTGAAACGCACGCTCGCTTGCCAACCGCTATTGCATTCGATTGACAGCGAGCGTTTGGCCGACGCGATTCAGCAAGCCGCCGAGCAGCTCGAAGGCGAAGTCCGTGGTTTGCTGGAAGTGAACACCTCCGGCGAGCAAGCGAAGCACGGCGCCGCGCCCGACGAGACCGAGCGGTTGTTGGAAGCGATTGAGCAACGTTGCCCTCGGCTCAGCATCATTGGCTTGATGACCATGTCGGCGCGGGACGGAGGTCCCGCCGGAGCGAAACGCAACTTCGAAACGTTACGGCGGTTAAGAGATCGCTTGGCGGTGAATCACCCACAGCTTCATGAATTGTCGATGGGGATGAGCGGCGACTTTGAGCAAGCCATCGAACAAGGCGCCACGATGGTGCGCATCGGTTCGGCGTTGTTTGAATGAAGCGAGTCGAAGGGCGGCGCCGAAGCGGATTTTCGTTCGTTGTTCTTCGCGTTTCGGGAAGAGTCTGAATTCGAGGCGTCACCCAGGGTTGCGCTGCGCTGCACCCTGGGCTGATTTGGGGCCGTCCCTTCGGGACTGATTTGCAATTTGCACTTTGCAATTTGGCGTCGCCCCTCGTCACCCAGGGTTGCAGCTGCACTGCACCCTGGGCTGATTTGGGGCCGTCCCGTTGGGACTGCTTCCTGGTCCGGTCGGGCCCCTTTTTTCTAGCTCATGCATCCGAGCCCGCCTCGGCAAGCCGACGGCCTTCGCGTTTGGCGATCAGCTTTTCGAGTTCCACGCGATCGGGGTTCAACAAACCGGCGACTCGCTCCGCATTGACCGAGGCCACGATGATCTGGCCCACTTCGCTTTGAACCTCGTCGAAGATGCCGATCTCCTTCATGCGGTCACTCTGCTTCTGATTGTCCTCGGTCGGGCTGACATAATGCACGGAAGTGCTTTGTAGCGATGAATCAGGAACAGGTGCATCAACGTCATCAGCCGCTTCTTTCGCAGGGTCGTAGTCGTACGTTTCCTGATCCCGAATCGAGAGGATCAGCTGGCCGCGGCGGTCTCGAATCGTGGCGAAGATGATGCCGCGACACGAGGTACGCCATCGGGTTGGACCAGCGTTCAGCGACAGCAGTTCCGAGCCCGCCGTATGGGGCCGCAAGCTGGGCCCGCAGCGGTCCCGGCAGCTGATTGATGCTTGGCCCACAGTTCCAGCCATTCGTCCAGCAAGCGCACGGGGACTTCCGTCTGCACCAGGTGCTGCACCTGCGTCGAGCCCTTGCCCATGGCCTTGGTCGTGGCCGTGCGGCCGGAGCAGGCCATTAGGGCGCCGTCCAGACGAGGTCCGCCGACCAGCGTTTGCGGGGTCTTGTAGGGCGACTCGACCAGATCGCAATTTCCGCTGCAACCGGGCCAGCGAGAGCATGCCGTCTTGCTTCAAGGCGGTGGCGAATTCCTCCGCCGCCATGCCATCGACTTGATGTCCGCCGTAGGTGATGAAGTTGAAGACGAATCCCAATTTGCCCAGCTCCGACTGGGAATTCGCGCATCTCCTCGTCGGTCATGCCGGTGGTATCCCAGTTGAACGACGGCGAGAGATTGTAGGCCAGCATCTTCTGCGGGAACTTGGCATGAATGGCGTCGGCGAATTCGCTTGGCGTCCGGCAGGTTCGCCGTCTTGGTCTCCATCCAGATCAGGTCGCAGTAGGGAGCCACGGCCAACGACTTGGCGATCGCATACTCAATGCCTCCCTGAATCAGGTAGTAGCCCTCCGGCGTCCGCGCGCGTTCGCAATCCCAGATCACGTTGACGCCCATCGACCTGGGCTTTCTCGCGGGCCTCCTCGATAGGAAACCTGCTTGGACCACTCCAGCCACTCGTCCACCGAGATGTCGAATTCCTGCCCCTCATCGATATGAAAGGCCATGGCGTCGGCCACGGCCTGGCCGAAGGTCTTCAAGCCGGCTTCCGCCTCCCACAATTCGACAAATTTATTCGATGCCTCGTTGAGCATCGATTCCAGCGGGAAGCACGTCGGTCCTTGCGATGATCGTTCGACCAGCGACTTCATCAGAGTCGCAAGACTCCCAGCTGCGCTCCAGCCAGGCGTAGGCGGTCGCGTAGGCGCGATCCGAGATTTCATACAGCAGATGGCCGTTGATTTCCTTCACGCCCAGCTCGTAGAATCTTCTTCAAGATCGACAGATAGGCGATCCGCCAACTCGGCACGCTGACATTGGTGACGCCCAGGATGAAGGGCTGATCCCGCTCGTCACCTCGCCCATCGAGCAGCGTAGCCGCTTCCGCGTCGGTGCGCGCGACGATAATGCCGGGCACCTTCATGACATCCAGTTGGAAACGGGCCGCGTTCAGCCGTTTGATCTGCTCGTCGATCGGCACCAGCACTTTTCCGCCTTGATGGCCGCACTTCTTGCAGCCCGGCTTCTGGTCTTCGATGTGATAGCCGGGCACACCGACCTCGACAAACCGGCGAATCAGATTCCGCACATGGGCGTCGCCGCCGTGTCCGGTGTCGGCGTCGGCGATGATGAACGGGCGATAGTCGATCTTGGGTGTGGCGGCGCGTTGCGCGTCGGTCATTCGCGAGCGGGCGAACTGCTGGTTCTTGTCGGCCGTCAGCAAGGCCCGCACGATCGGCGCCGCCTCGTCCGGAACCTGGCTGAGCGGATAGCTGGCCAGGTCGGCGCCCGGATCTTCATTGATCGATCCCTTGGCGGACGTGGCCCAGCCGCCCAGATAAATACCCTCGATCCCGACGCGTTTCATCACGACGGCTTGCCCCGGCGAATAGGGACCAAACGTCGTGATGGCCTTGCTGTTGCCGAAACAGTTCGCGCAGCCGAGCGTACATGCCTTCGCTGGCCAGGTCCGGCGATCGAATAGTCCTGCGGGATCGTGCCCCGCTGTTCGACAACCTGGCGCGCGCTGTAAAGTCGCCGAATTCCCTGGAACCGGGGCCCGCTTCATCCATTGCTCGCGTTTCCTCAACCTCCTCGATCAGAACCGAGTGCGGCTTCGTCGTCGTAGCAATACGTCGGCCGTATCCAGATTCTCCGTGATCGCGCGTGCCGTCATGTTTGAGCGTGTTCATATACCTACCAATCCTTTCTCGGGCCGTAGCGCAGGTCCTCGTTATTCAAATTGATGTTCAACAGATCGATGTACCAAGGCGACTTTGGTCTCATCGAGCACGTACGCCTCGACGATCTCTCGAGCAATCGGCAACGTGGTGGTCTTCGAGACGGCATGGACATCCCTGTCGTTCGCCTTCGAGCAGCTTGTCGTATTCCTCCGCGAGCAACTGTTGAAACAGCTCGCGTGTGAAAACGTCTCCACGCTTGACGCCGGTTTCGGGGTCGTCTTCGGTGAGTTGGGCCTGTTTGTGTACCCACTCCCAGAGGATGCTCAGGCGAATCTCACCCGTGGCGGCGTCCTCCATCAAGTAGAGCACGTCGTCGTTGCCAAAGAAGTCGGCCGGCTTCAACGCCGCGGCCTGAAAGCCCTGACCGAAGGCATTGCCGTACTGCAGGCCGACGCTCAACAGATCACGAGCGCCGCGGATCGTTCGTGGTGCGTTCTCCAGCAGCGTCAAGCCCTCGGCGTCGGCCGGCGGTGTAGGTCAGTCGTGGAAACTCTCGGCCCAGCTGATTGTCTTCGCCCGACCTTCTCCCACACCGGCCGCACGATGTGCACCATCTTCCAGTGGGCGACCCACTTTGCCGCTGGCCCCCGCCTCGTTGCTCGCGTTCGCCACCGGCGACGGCCTTCCGCATGCTGTTGGCGACACCCTCTTGCGAGCCGACCGGAATGTTGGGCTCCATGCCGCCCTGCCAGAGCGCGCATTGCCCCGCCTGATCGGGCGTGTTCACGGCGCGACGGACGCGATCTTCATAGTTCCGCATGTAGCCGTAGGTCATCGTGATCGCATCGATATTCGGATTGATGAAATCGCCGCATTCCAGGCCATCGCGTCGGCCACGCTGTTGATATAGTCCCAGCGTCCGGTGTTGTAACCCGACGAAGTGAGGCCCAGCACGGCGCGGATTTCCATCAACTGAAACGTCGCTTCCAACTGCTCGACCAGCACATACACCTTGATCGTGCCCCGGCGTGAGACCCAGATGATCTTCCAGGCGTCGAAAGCATCTCGTTCCACAGCGCGGCTTCCTCGGCGGTCTGGATCTTGGGCAGGTAGAGCACGATCGATGAGCCATCCTGGATCAATTGCTGATAGTTGTTCACGACGTACAGACGACAGGTCGACGATCGACGCGGAAAAGGACTCGCCCGCGGCGGTGCGCACATGCCGATCGTCCAGATGCAGCCCTCGCGCGCGAAAGATCTTGGTCGTGAAGTCAAGCTGCGCTTGCCAATCGTCGACGATCGCGTCGGCCATGAAACTCCACGGCCCAGGCGTTCATCTCTTCGGCGACCTGGCGCGGCCGCCTGCATGAAGACGGGTCTCTGTGAATGGCCAGTTTAAGATTCCGCTGATTGTCCAGCGACATGGTGTCGACCTGGCCCAACGCATCCTCGCCGTCGAACATCCAGCCGTCGGCGCCCGAAAGCAACGCGTAGGCGACGTTGCGGATGCTGGATTCGATCGGCGCGTGGGGTTTGGCGGCCGGTCCCGTCCCCTGAATCCACTGTCGCTGCAGATCCGGCGGAATCTCCGACCCCAGGAAGTTGCCATCCCGCGCATCGCGGACCTTGATCTGCGTGCGTGGGATCAGGCTGTCCTCCTCCAGGAAGCCGATCTTCTCCTGATGTTGCGCGCGGTTCAAGCGGCGCCGCATTCGCTTGGCCATCAACTCTTTTTGGTCCGCATTGAAGCTCGCCAGGGCCGCCAGGGCTGCGAGTGCGGAAGGAGTAAGGACATCCGCATAGGCGGTCTGCAGGCCGTCTCGAATCTGGAGTGCCTGCGGGTCAGCATAGGTGCTCATCCGTTCGTCTCCCTGGCTGATGCCGACAGTGTCGGTAAAAGAAGCCCAAGGTGAAGGTGGACTTCGGTCGGAATAGAAAACGTCCCAAACCGTCGCAATTCCCATGCCGATCCTCTTTGTCCCTCAATACCTCATCGGCGCTCGATCGAAGGGTCAAAATACGCACGATCGCGACGCGAGCCCGCCAAGAGCCGCACACCAACCGTGCTCATCCGGACACTTGGAGGGCCTGGCCGAGGACCCGCCCCGCCGTGGCGTCCTCTCCAGGGCGGGACTCGATGTAAAGTTAGCTTGACTTTATGTAAAGCAGGCTGTACAATGCCCGCATGACGCCAAGGCATGATGTGCAGAACTTCGTCCGGCGCCAGCGAGTGCGGCTGGGACTGACGCAACAGGAGTTGGCCGAGCGCGTGGGCGTGACTCGGCAGACGATTCTGTCGATCGAGAAGGGGAACTACTCGCCGTCGGTGGCCTTGGCTTTATGTCTGGCCCAAGTGTTTGGCGTGAGCGTGGAGACGATTTTTCAGCTGAAGAAAGGTGAGACGGATGCCTGACTCGCAAGCTCCCCAGCGACGGCGTCTTCCACTCACGACGTTGGTGGCGGGAGGGCTGGTGATCGCCGGCTTCTTGCTTCTGGGCTCGAGTCCCTGGTTCTTGCTCTTCACGGCGTTGGGGACTTTTGGGCCGGGCGTCTTGCGGGAAATGGGTTGGCTGCGGGACAAGGACGAGTTTCAACGGGCGGCGGCTCACCGTGCGGGCTACCACGCCTTTCTGGTCACGGGCCTGTCAGCGTTTGCGATCATCGCCTTCGTACGCTCGGGAGATCGCGCCCTGAAGAACCCCGAGGAACTGGCGACGTTGTTTCTCACGATCCTCTGGTGCACCTGGTTTTTGAGCACGCTGCTGGCGTTTTGGGGCCCGCGGAGACGGCCGCTCGCATCCTATACGCGTTCGGATCGGCCTGGTTGGTGTTCGCCATCGCCAGCAACGTGGGATCGGAGTGGACCGGCTGGGCGGCGCTGCTGCTGCATCCATTGCTCACGGTCCCCTTCTTTGCTTTGGCGTGGATATCCCAGCGTTGGCCGCGGGTTGGCGGCGCCCTACTGCTCGTCGCCTCCGTATTCTTCGTTCGCTTCTTCAACTTGTTCCAGAAGGAGCATGTCGGGCTGATCACCGAAGCGATCACCTTCATCCTGTTTATCGGGCCGCTGTTAGCCAGCGGCGTCGCGCTGCTGTTCACCGGAACGAGGCTGATGGCGCCGACGAGCAGGATCCAACCGCCGCGGGCGGTTGAAGTTTGCCATCGCGACGCTCTCTTTCCCGGGGTACGCGGGTTGCGCTTTGCTCCACCCCATACGCATCAAGTTAAGAAAAATCCGGATGGAATTGACCGCGGAGGACACGGAGAACCACAGAGGCGGATGCAATTCTGTCGTCTGTGTTCCTCCGCGCTCTCTGCGGTGACCCGTTGACGGCCCCGCTGGCGCCTCGCCACAGCCCAGACAATGCCAGCGTCAGACGCCGAACCCTTAACTTGATGCCAATGGGTTGCGCTTTGCTCCACCCAGGGCTGGTTGGGCGTCTTCCTGTCGAGACGGACTGGTCGCTATCCACTTGCTTCATCTTGGGGCGGCTGGAGTGCATCCCGCTGGGGTTGTTTCATGGTCGCCGGGGCGTCTTGGAGGATGACATCCAGGGGGCCTTGTTCCGCGTCGTGTTTCCAATAGGTATGCCGGAACGGCAATGAGAATTGGATGCCGTGTTCTTCGAAGGTCTTCATGATCTTCAGGTTGATGTCCTCGGCGCATTTTTGGGACGCCGCGAGCTCGGCGGGCGTGAACCAGTAGATGACTTGGATGTTGAACGAATCGGGATTGAATTCGGTGAAGTGAACGCGGGCAGGGAGGTCGGGGGACAGGTCTGCCTGGTCCTGCAACACGCCGCGAATGCAGGCCAGTGCTTGTTCGATATGCTTGAGCGGCGTATCAAGCGGAATGTGCAGGTCGGCGATACGGCGAATGTGGTCGCCGCCGCCGTAGTTCTGGATTTCGGCTTCGGCCATTGCGTCATTGGGGATTGAGATCAGGCGACCATCCAAAGCGCGGATCTTGGTCGAGCGAAGTCCGATTTCTTCGACAAACCCGTCGTGCCCCTTCGCCAAGATCCGATCGCCAACGCGGTAGGGTCTGTCCAGCAGCACCGTCACCGTTCCAAACAGGCCTTTGATCAAGCCTTGTGCCGAGAGTGCGATCGCCAGACCTCCGATACCGGCGCTGGCAATCAGCGTCGTGATCGGAAAACCGAGGTAACGGCCTCCCTCCAGGAGCACGACCACCGCGGCGGCAATTCCCAGCACGCGGCAGAGGATCCGGATGACGCTCGCATCCAATCCGCTCGGCGACACGTTCGGCAAGGCGACGATGGACTCCGCGATTCGGCTGCTGGTTCGGACCAAGAGCACCATCACGCCCACAAGAAACAGCAAGTCAGCGCCGAAGCCCACGACGTAGATCGCGTTTCCTCGCAGGGACAAATAGTGGAACGCGAACTGCTTGAACCCCAAGGGAACGACCATGGTGATCACGGGAAAGACCAGGCCCAGCCAGAGCATCAACAGCTGAGGACCATTCGCCGATTCCGCTCGTCCTCGTCCCCATCGAAAGGCGAACAGCATCACGATCAGGCAGGGAGGAATGGAGAGCAACAGGCCGACCCACTGCCACATCGCCATGCCCAAGTATCGGTTCTGAAATCCGGCGGGCAACCAGTTGACCAAGCGAGCCACCACGGGACTGCCTGGTCGCGAGAGCCACCATTCGTAGAATCCTGGAGAGGTCGGCCGGCCTTCCTGGCGATAGGGTTGGGATCTCATCTTCTGATAGATCGCCGGCGCCCGTCCCACCGTTTCGGCCGAGAAAAGAAACTCGCCACGCCGCGGACCCTCGGTGATCTTGGAAATCACGAACTGGCTTTGCGGCACCTGCCAGCGCGTCGTCGCCTCGCCGCCATCGGATGTCTCGACCGACTCGATTCCGGGGATATCCTCCGCGTTCGGCAGGCGCATGCGGTCCAGTACTTCCTTCAGGCACACCGCGGCTTCCGCGTCAAAGTACTCCCGCGAATACTCCGGCAGTTGACTGGAATCCAGGCAAGAGATGATTCGAGCGCCCAACCGCTGAAACTCCGGATCGTTGCGATCAAAGTCCTTGTTGTTGTAAACAACCCCGTACAACTCGTCGCAGGAATCGAGAAACAAGGTAAACGTCCCGCGTGGACTCGACGTGTCGGCCGTTTGTTGTGACGGCTTCTTCTCGGTGGCGGCGGCGTAGGAATCGTAGAGGCCTGGCGAGACGGGGCGGCCATCGGTGCGGTAAGGCAGGTCCTTGACGATTCGATAAAACTCCGATGCGTTGCGCACGGTATCTGGAGTCAACAGATAGGAGCCCTGGGGGGCGCCTGCCGCCACCCGCGAGAACACGATCCGCGTTTGGGGGATCCTCCATTGCTGCAACAGTGCGCTCGTTTCGGGTGTCGCCGGGTCCGCTGCTACGACGGGGGGTATTTCCGCGTCGGGCGGCAGTGCGACTCGATCGAGCACTTCCTTGAGGAACAGCGCCGACTCGATTCCGGCCGTGTCGCGCAAGTCCTTCGGCAACTCGCTGAGATCAAGGCAGTCGAGGATCCGCTCCTGGGTCGGGAGACTCTCTCCGACGCGTTCCGCCGTGAGCGCTCCGGCCTGAATCAGCTGGTCGAGTTCATTGCAGGAATCGATCAGGCTGTTCAGCGTCGCCGCGGGACTCGACGTGTCAGACGGTTGCAAGGGCCCCGGCGCGGGTTGCGCCTGAGAGAAAGCACTCGCCGCAACGCCCAAGCACCACCACATCGTCAGGATCGAGAGTCGTGTTGGCGAAGAGAAATGCATACCTGAAATTTAGCACGCCGCATCACCGATGTTAATCAGCTTCTTCGCGCCACCGCCAGGCAAGGCCGAGGGCGCCCCAACATTCGCTAGAATCCTGGAATACCACCTCGCGACGCCGAAGCACGTAGCTTCAACCGCAGGCGCCGCATGAGTCCCTCGCTTCTTTCGTGGTCCGCCGCGATCGCCGCCGCGCCGCTATTGGGCTTCGATTTCCACGATTTCATCGATATGGCCGTCGCGATGGAATCGAGCCGCCGTGAAGTCCGACAGGAGGTTTTGTCCCAGCAAGGTGCGGACGGCCTTCTTGCCCAGCGAACGGTAAATCAGCCATTGCTTGTTGCCCTGTTGCACACGGTAGCCGGCCGCCTCATCCGGGCGACAAATCTGCAGTTGATGGGCGACCGTGAGACGTCGCCAAGTGTGCTCCAAGCCGACGCGGCGGCGATCGAGATTGATCCACAGGGGCGCGTACAGGGCTTCGCCATGGGTTTCCAAGCTCCACAGCAGGCGGCCATCGCTGACCGTCAGGCCGCCGTCCAATCGCTCGCTGCGCCATTCAGGTTGAAACAACGGCAGCACCAAAACGCGGCCGTTCGCGGTTTCCAATTCGCCTTCCCTGGTTTGAGCCGCCGGCTTCCAAACGGGAGCGTCAGCGCCCAGCGGAAGGGAGGCTTCGTAAGTCAGCCGTCCGCGGCGTGGTTCGTCGCAAATCAAGGCGTCGGCGAGAAAGAGAAACCGTTCGTCGCGGGCCAACAGAATCTGCCGCTGCAGCGTCCAGCCCTCGGCGAGTGGTTTTTCGAGCTCGAGATAGTCGCAGTTTTCATCGTTATGCCAGCAGACTTCCGTGAAGCTGTCGGACTTGGCGGCGAGTTCACGGTCGTCGACGCTCACCGAAGCCGACCAGCATCCCTGCAGCAGACGGCTGCGGAAGACGCTCAGTTCCAGCTCCACGTCTTCGCCGTCAAAGCGAATCGCGACCAGAGGATCGCTTGGGCGCCAGCCTCCACGAAAAACGGCGAGCTCGCCCCATTCGCTGTATTCCGAAGTGGCCGGCAACTCGACTTTCTTCGACACATGAGCCAGCGGCGTCTTTAGCAGAGTCTTGGCGGCCAGCGCGTCCTCGTGATCCTGCGTCACGGCGAGCGCGGCGGACAACAATAAGTTCAGCTCCTTCAACTCCCCCGGCGACGCATCCGCAAACGCGGCGCCGCCATCCCATCGCGCCGCGGATGGTTTCGCGGACGGCCCACTCCAGTTGCAGGCGAGCGTTGCGGCCCAAGGCCGACAAGCCTCGTTCGCTGAGCTTGCGAAGATCGTTGCGTCCCAACGACGACGTCGAGCAATCGAGCTCATGTTGCTCCAGCCAGACGCAGCGGATCCAACAGGCGGTCAGCGAACGCAATTGATGCCAATGGGCGGCTTGCGGCAAGCCGTTGCCGTCCAACAAGTTCTTGATTCCGCGGCCCACCGCTTTCCAAGCCGCCTTACGGCCGCCGCGAAAGGCGTCCAATTCCGGCAGCAACACCGCGAGCGTGAGCGGCAATTCCGCGTGCAGCGCCTGCTGCGTTAGGGGATGCTGCGTGACATCCAAGGCGCCTGCGTCATGAGAGGCCTCGTGCAGACTATCCAGCAACCGCCGCCAAACCGATTCCTCCAGCACTCTCGCCAGACGCGGCAGGCTGCGAGCCCACGCCAGGCATTCCATCGCCAGAGCTTCATTGATCGTCCCTTCATGCAGCGACAGCCGCCACTGCCCCACGGCTTCGTGCAACGCCGCCGCGTTCTGCTTGGGCTTGCGCAACAGGGTGACCAGCGTCTCCAGGCGTTGGCGAGCCTCGACTTGCTGCGGCGATCCGCCCAGCCCCCAAAACAATGGGGCGAGGGCGGCCTTGGACGACTTGGATTGGACGGGCGACTGCCGCTCTTTCAAATGACGCAGCCAATCCGACCAGGGTTCCGTGCCCTGCGGCGTCGGCGCTTCGGGCGCCGGCGACGTGGCGGCGCGGCGATGTTTGCGTTGCTTTTTCGGGGCCGTTGACGTCTTGGAAACCGTCGCCCCCTCCGCCGCCGCTCGCCCCTTCTTATTCTTGTTCTTGCTGTGCTTCTGGTTCAATGATGTCGAGCTCATGGTGTGCTTTGCAGAGGAGTTCATGTCGCGCGGGCGTCCATCCAATGGACGAGTTGGACCGCCCCGTTTTTGCGAGATTTAGTGTTATACTGAAAGGATCGGCAATTCTCCATCATCGCAGGAACCGACATGCTCAGCAACGTTCACATTTCGGTCGGTCGTCGCCGTCATCAGCGATCGCTCCTCATGCTTGGTCTCTTGGCGGGCGCGACGCTAGTGGGAACGCTGCAAACCGCGGCCTTTTCCCAGCAACCGGCGGACAAGCCGATCCCAGAAAAGCAGCAAGACAAGCCGCCCGGGACGCCGCCAGCGCCAGAGGATGCGAGTCCGCCGCCAGGCAACGACGACGCGCCAAAAACCCCTGCCACGGACGAGCCGAAGCTTAAGCGACTTTCGCCGACCGAGAACGTCTGGATCGACGCCAAGCGCAAGCTGGTTGTGATCGACGCGACCGTGGTTTTGCGAGAAGGGTTGCTGGAGATGTTCGCCTGTCCCAAGGGCACCAAGGAACACGAATCGGTGCTGGCTGTCGCCGGGAAGGCCTCCACTGTCCACGCCGCTTTGTTGGCGCTCGGCGCCAAAGCGGGATCACCGGTGAAGTTTCAGCCAGAGTACCAGCCAGCGAAAGGCGAAACGATCGAAATCCTGGTGCTCTGGACGGACGCGGCCGGTAAACGACACACCGAAGACGCTCGCTCTTGGGTGCGCGAATTCAAGACCAAGAAAGAACTCAAAGCTCAATGGGTCTTCGCTGGCAGCAGCTTCTGGACCAATCCCCAGGACAATAAGCAGTACTATCAGGGCGACACGGGCGACTTCATCTGCGTGTCCAATTTTCCGACAGCCACCTTGGACCTGCCGCTGAACAGCAGTCAGAGCAACGACGACTTGCTGTACGAAGCGTTCACCGAACACATCCCGCCCGTGGGCACCCCCGTTCGCCTGGTGCTCCGGCGGACAGGCAAGTAAGTCGTCTCAGGTGAACGACCTGCCAAGCGACCTCTTGACCACGACCGAGGAAGGAGTCTTGTTGCTCGTCAGGGGCAAGCTGGCGCTCGTCAAAACGGCGTTCGAGGTCTCCACGACGGTGCGCTGCGCGTCTCCGTCACCCAAGCTCCCGAAAAAGGAAAAGCCAACAAGGCCATTGTCGACATTTTGGCCAAGACCCTGCGTCTGAGGAAATCTCAGATCGCCTTGGCCTCGGGCGCTACGAGCAGTCAAAAACAATTCCTGATTCGCCAAGCGAACGCGGAGTCTCTGCGGCTGAGGATCCGCGACGTATTAGAGAGCCGCGACCACTGATTGCATCCGCCTTGTGGTTCTCCGTGTCCTCCGCGGTCAATTCCATCCGGATTTTTCTTAACTTGATGCGTATGGGGGTCGCGCAGCGCACCCCGGGAGAACCACGAATCTCGTCGACCTTGTGGGTTGGCTCGAGTTGAACAGGTCGCTCATGTTATGCGGAATGCCTCCAAAGGATGCATGGTGCGGGCGATTCCGGTCGAAACAGTGAAGGTTGGGTGCAACGACGTTTCGGAGCCGCAAGATGTTCGCCATGCAGTATCGCGCCGCAGCCCATTTCCTCGTCTTCTCCGCATGCTTGGCCATGGCCATTAGCGGCGAGGCTTGGGCGGTGCAAGATCCTCAAGACTCGATGCCCAACTTGCCAACGCTGCGACGCCTCAGCATACCGCTGACGGAGTTGAAGCTGAGCGATGGGGCTGAACCGCCAACGCTGTTCGACGAGATGCCCGTTGACAACTCGGCGGATCTCTTTCGGACGCCGGATGAGGCGACGCCGCGCGGGGTGCGAAATCCATGGCCGACGCAACGGGTTTGCTGGTCCGCGCCAGAATATTGGCATCGGCCGTTGTACTTCGAGGATGCTCCCCTGGAGCGTTACGGTCAAACGATATCGCCCGTTTTGCAACCGGCCACCTCGGCCACGCGCTTTTACGCGACTTTGTTCGTGCTCCCTTACAAGATGACGCTCACCCGCCCTTGGGGTTGCGTGCCAAACCTGGGATATTGCCGACCCGGGTCGCCGACGCGACCGATGCGGGAGGGGCTTCCCTGGGATGCTCGAGCGGCTTTTGTTGAAGCGGCGACCGTGGCGGGAGTTGTTTGGGCCCTGCCTTGATCGCTCGGCCTCCGCCTCTGTGGTTCTCCGTGCCCTCCGCGGTCAATTCCATCCGGATTTTTCTTACCTTGACTGCCTTATGGGGTGCGCTGCGCGACCCCAGGCTTTGGGGATTGCATCGCCCTGCGGTGCGGTTCCGTTCGCGATCAAGCTCCTGGCGCCTGATAAGGATTGCCGGTTTCCTCGGCGGGGCCTCGGCTTGTGGGCGGCGAGCCCTCCTGCGTTACTTGCAGCCAGCCCTTGCAGATATCCAAGAACGTGTCGGCTTGCGCGGCGGTTTCGAAGGCCCTGCGGGGAATGGGATGGACCAACATATCCTTGCGCACAAAGAGCAAGAACTTCTCGCCCTCGAGCACGAACCTGATTCCTGGCCAGCGCACGACCGTATCACCCAGGTTGGAAAAGAAGTGCAAGCCCCCGGCGTCTGAAACAACGTTCATCTCTCGCAACGCGGCGGCGCACTCGGCCGTCATCCTGCGGCGAATCCCGCGAAGGTTCAACAGGTTCAGGATCAACAGCGCCGGGAAATACAGAGCCAACAGAAGGAAGACTTGCGGCCGCCAGAAAAGCGTCATCGGAATGAGCGTCAGGAGCACCGCCCAAAGCCATAGGCGAGCCGACCAGGATTGCTGCTTGGCCTCGGGGCGACGGGGATACAGCTTGCTAATCTCGGACATGGCCGCGTTCCAATCGTTGCTGTCCAGAGTGAATCGCAGCGATGGCGCCATGGCCTGGTCGGCGCCGGTGATGTCTTGATCGCCAGGAGGTGGATCTTCGGTCGGCTGTGAGAGCTGCCGGAACAACTCGCGGAAGCGATCGAGTTGTTGTTGCGATTGGCCCCGTGTGGGAATCAAGGCGACCATGAAGCACCCATGCTTGATCCACAGATGACGCCGGCGTTCTTCGAGGGTCTGGGCGGCTCGCCATGGTGTGCGCGTGAGAATACTGTCCTGCTCGATTTCCAGGTCGCTGGGAAGCACTCGAAGCGTGTAATCTCTGGGCGTCAGCGGCGTTCGATAGCGGGCCCAGAGCGTCAGCGAGCCCACCACCGACGCGAACAACGCCCATCCCAGCAGGTCGAGTCCCGTCGCCAGCCCAAGGACGATCGACGGCGCCGCCGCGCCCGCAACGATCCAGCTGGCGGGCAGGGACATGCTGGCGAGCCTTTGGTAGAGCCGCTGATCCTCCGCCTGGTGTTGGAATCGCAACGTCAACAGAGCTGGTTCGACTGTCGCCACGTAAAGGCTTCCCAATTTGTCTAGCTTGCGCTGGACGGCCCAATCTGTCTGGAACGTTTCGGATCGGTGAAACTCTGCCGGTCATTCGGGTTGTTCCACCGGCAACGACAATGCTGTCCATGGCGGTTGAGCAGGCCCGATGATAACGATCGGACGTGTTATACCGCATCGCGACGTTTCTGGCAGGCGACTTCAGGTCATGGTCAACGTGAACCGCATACTCTCGCTGATCCTCATTCCTTGCCTGATCCTGCAGGGGGGCGGCTGCCGCACAGCCTTGGAAAGCCCGCCGCCGCACGGCGACCCGTTTCTGGGGGCGATGACCCGTGTCGAGTATCCGGACGCGGACACGTGCCCGGTGCCCGACAACGCCCAGCCGTCGTTGCCGCCCACGGTCCGTTCGCCCGGCGACTTCGAACGTTGGCCCATGACGTTGGAGGAAGCCGTCCGACTGGCGCTCTCCAACAGCAAGATCCTCCGAGATCTTGGCGGGCAGGTGGTGCAGACGCCGCAGGCGACGCGCACGCAATACGATCCAGCGCTGCAAGAATTGAATCCTCTGTCCGGCGTCAACGCGGCGTTGAGCGCCTTCGATGCTCAAATGAGCACGACGTTGTTCTTGGACAAGGACGACCGCGCTTTCAACAACGCCTTCTTCAGCGGTGGCGCCGCAGGCGCCTTGCAACAAGATTCCGGGACCATCCGGGGAGAGATCAGCAAGAGAGCGCCCACGGGCACTCGGATCGCCCTGCGGAACATCAATGACTACGTCGGCAACAACGTCCCTCAGCCCCCGAACCTGTTCCCCAGCGCTTGGGAGTCAACCTGGGAGGGTGAAGTTCGGCATCCCTTGATGCGCGGCGCCGGCATCGACGTCAATCGCATCGCCGGGCCCGACGCTTTGCCAGGACAATACAACGGCGTCTTGATCGCCCGCATCAACACCGACACAGTGATCACCGACTTCGAGGTCGGCGTCCGCAACCTGACGCGCGACGTGGAGCGAGCCTATTGGGAGCTGTACTTCGCTTACCGCGATCTGGACGCCAGAACGCAGGGCTTGGACTTCGCGTTGAAGACTTGGAAGCTCGTCCAGGATCGGATCAACGTCGGAACTTCGGACTCCGAACGCGAAGCGCTGGCGCGGAGCCAATACTATCAGACCAAGAGCCTCGTGGAAGATGCATTCGCCGGACGTCCCGGATCGCCAAGCGGACTGCTGAATGCGGAACGGCGGTTACGATTCCTGCTGGCCTTGCCAGCGGCCGATGGTCGGTTGATTCTACCCGCCGACGAACCCGCCAAGGTCAACATCAAGTTCGACTGGAATGAAATCACCAACGAAGCGCTCTTTCGCCGCGCGGAGCTCAGACGGCAGCAATGGCAGATTCGCCGTCGCGAGTTGGAAGTCGTCGCCGCGCGGAACCAAACCTTGCCGCAAGTAAACTTCATCGGTCAGTACCGTTGGCGCGGCCTGGGCAACGACCTGTTTGGATCGAGCGATATGCCCCTGGGCAGCGCTACACAGGAATTGCTGAGCGGCGACCTGCAGGGCTGGCGCGTCGGCCTTGAGGTGCTCAATCCCGTGGGCAATCGCCAAGGGCATCTCGCCGTGCGGCACGCTCAGTTCCAACTGGCTCGCGAACGAGCCATTCTGGAAGCGCAGCAACAACGCGTCGCCCATGAAGTCGCGCAGGCCTTCGCGGAGCTCGATCGAGCCTATGCTCTGACGCGAACGAAATTCAACGAAAGCGCCGCCACCTTCGAGCAGGCCGTGGCCATCTCCAACAAGTACTTGCTGGGACCGGAACAACCCGATGTCTTGTTGGAGAACGTGTTGGGCGCCCAGTCCCGCGCCGTGCAAGCCACCAGCGATTACTTTCGATCCCTGGTGGACTACAACCTGGCTGTCATGGAGTTGCATTTCAGCAAAGGAACTTTGTTGGACCATCACGCCGTGCAACTGGCGGAAGGTCCCTGGTCGCAAGCGGCTCGCATCGAATCGGGCAGGAACACCGAGCATGTCGTTCCCACGCAGGCGCCCAAACGAGTGGACGTGAACCCGGTGACTCGGGGCGCGTACCCGCAAACCACCTTGCCGACCGCCAACGCGCCCGCGACTGAGGGCGAACTGCTGGCCCCCGCCGCCGAATTCCCCGCCACGGCGCCCGCCCCGCCATCGCCGGAGCCGACGGCTGGGGCGACGGACGGCGCATCGAATGGAAGGGAAAGTGGACGCGTCGCGGCGCGGCTGGCGTCGATGAACTCGTTGGCGCCCTGGAAGTGGTTGGGCCCACGAGACCCGCGCGAGTCATCGTCGCGTGAGTCCACGGAGGGTCCGGCCATCGTGGACTCCACGCCCATCCAATAGGCTCCGTCCCTCGCGGGACGGATCCGCGGCCAAGATCGTGTCGGCCCTGCGTTGCCCCGCTGGCCATGGCTGTCCGGACTTGCTGGCCGCACATCCGGCGCTGACGGCGTCGGTCCCCAGTACACCTCCCGCCTTGCCATCAGGGGTGGGGCAGCCTACCATGGCAGCGTATGCGGTAAGGGGTTTCTGCGCGGTAGCTTAGCCCTGATCACCCCCACGCAGCGACACCTTTTCCACAGCGATATCGCTCCGAGGCTTTGAATCGATGACGGCAATCCCTTCCCGTGGAGCGTGGGGATCACTCTTTGGGCGATTCGCCGCGATGGCGGTCGTAACGGTCTTTGCCGCGGCGGTCATGCTCGCGAGCGGAACCCGCTGGTTTCTCCCGCTCTTCAGCAGCACCAGTGCCGAGACCGACGAGGAGCCGGTTGTTGCGCCGCCTCCAGTGCCGGTGTCGATCGAAGTCGCCAACCGCGAGACCATTGAGTTGGTCAACTCCTACTCGGGGATGGTGCAACCTCTCGAGCGCTTTAGTCTTGCGTTCGAGATCTCCGGCCGCATCGATCACTTGGGCAAGGACGACGAAGGGCGAGAGCTGGATGAAGGCGCTCGCGTGTCCGCCGGGCAACTTCTCGCGAAACTCGACAGCCGCGCCGCCGAAGCGATGCTCCAGGAAGCTCAGGCGCGGCACGCTCAGAAGCTGGACGACTTGCAGCGATCCGAGGAATTGCTGCGACGCAATGCGGCGGGCGTGAGCGAATCGCAGTTGGCACTGAGACGCAGCGATGTGGCCATCGCCCAAGCTCAATTGGATCTCGCCGAGAAAACGCTGGAGGATTCTTCGCTGCTCGCGCCCGTGGACGGAGTCATTTCCAAGCGTTATTTGAAGTCCGGCGAGTCCGTCAACGTCCACCAACCCGTCTTCGAACTGATGCAGGTCGACCAGGTGTTGCTGGTGGTGGGCGTCCCCGAGGCCCGTATCGGTCCGATTATAGCGCGGTACCGGGAAGTGCAACGGCTGAAATCCGCCGCGAAGAGTTCGTACACCGCCGACGCACCGCCCGCAGGCGATTCGGATCCCGCGACGCTCGCCGAAGACGAATTTCATGTGTACGTCGACTTGATTGGTCAGGATTCGCTGGGTCGGCAATGGGACACGATGATTGGACGCGTGCACGCGGTCGGTCAGGCGAGCGATGACCAATCGGGCTTGTTCGAAGTGGAAATCCTGCTGGACAACCCAGGGCGGCTGATTCGTCCGGGGCGCATTGGAATGTCGCACCTCGTGGTCAAGGCGGTCGATGCGTTTCGTCTGCCCGCGCCGGCGACTGTCGTGCAGGACGGTCAGCTATACATCTACTCCCTCAAGCCCGCAGAGACGCCCGTCAGGTTTCTGTTTTGGGAATTCGGCCAGGAACAGGAGTTCGAAGCCCAACGATTGAACCTGACGCCAGGCAGCTATGTCGAGCAAGGCGATGAGTTAGTGGTCTTCGATCTTCCCGAGGAGCACCGCATGGTCGTGGTTCGCGGTCAACATCGCCTGTTGCCAGGCGCGAATCCGCGTCGCCAATGCGATTCAGCTCCCTCCGCAGAATTTGACACGCCGGACGGCAACCGACGATTCGCCACCGGAAAAGTAGCCTCGGCCTGGCTCGCCAGACGGGCCCCGCCGCTTGCCGCTCCGCGGGAATCGGCCGCCCCGCTGGCTTGCGGCGAGCGACTCTTCGCGATCCTCTCACACGACTTTCCTACCTTGGATGGTGTTGCATGAAGCTCAGCGAACAAGCGATCGATCACCCTCGCATTGTGTATGTGATTACCCTGCTGATTTGCTTGCTCACCGGATTGGCCGTGGTGTTCATTCCAGTGCAACGCACTCCCGCGATCAGCAAGGCCGTGATTCTGATTGCCGTGCCGCATCCCGGTGCTCAGCCGTCCGAGGTCGAGGAGCAAATCACGCGGAAGATCGAAGAGAAACTGCAGAAGCTTGACCGAGTCGACTTCGTGGCGTCCAGCAGCATGCGCGGCTCCAGCGTCACTCAAGTCATCTTCCTGGACGGCGTCGACGCTGATGAAGCGCGGGGGCGAGTCAAGGATCTGGTCGACGAAGTGCGGCGAGAGCTGCCTGGCGGACGCGATGTCGAGCCCGTCGTGACCGATATTGATTTCGAGAACACGCCGTTGATGCTCGTCAACATGGTGCCTCCCCCGGGGTTCGACGAACGCAGCTTGAAGATCCTGGCCGAGGAAGTGCAAGAGGAGTTGGAGTCGGTCGAGGGGATCTCGAGCACGCAACTTTTCGGAGGCCGAGAGCGAGAGATTCACGTCAATATGGATGTGGATCTCGCCATGGAGCACGGCATCGCCATCGATGACGTGCGAGCGGCTTTGGCGGCCTACAATTCGGCCCTGCCCGGCGGCGCTCTGGAGACCGGCGAGATCGACTATCAGGTCCGCAGCGACACCAAGTTCCGCACGCTGGATGACATTCGCAGCGCCGTGGTCACGTCCGAGCAAGGCCGCGTTATTCGCGTCTCCGACGTGGCCACCGTCGAAGACACCTACCGCCGCCTGCAAAACCTGGCTCATCTCGACGGTTCCGACTGCGCCACCATCATCGTGTACAAAGAATCCGACATCAACACGCTGCAGACGGCGCAAGCCGTGAAAGACCGCGTCGAGGAACTCACGGAGCAGTATCCCCAGCTGAAATTCTCGACCACCCGAGATACGTCCGAGGAGATCTCGGTCATGTTCCGCGTGCTGGGATCAAGCTTCGTCTTCGGCGCCATGCTGGTGCTGGTGATCTTGGGATGGGCCATGGGGCTGCGGATCTCCTTCCTCGTTCTGACCGCCGTGCCGTTAAGCTCGGGCATCGCGTTGGTGTTTCTGTTCGCCTTCGGCATTCCCATCTCCAACATGGTGATCTTCAGCTTCATCCTGGTCCTGGGCATGGTGGTCGATGGCGCGATCATCGTGGCTGAAAACATCCACCGGCACATCGAGATGGGAAAGCCGCCCGAACAAGCCGCGAAGGATGGAATCAACGAGGTCGGCTTGCCCGTCATCATGGCCGACCTGACGACCGTCGCCGCCTACCTTCCAATGCTGCTGGTGCCAGGCATCATGGGCGATTTCATGGGAGTCATGCCCAAGGTGGTCAGCGTCGCGCTGCTGGGATCGGTGATGGTCGATCACTTCTTGATCCCCGTCCTGGCGGCGCGCCTGTTTCGCCAGCGAGCCGTGTCGATGACCCGCGCGGAAATGGACGACCACATCCACGAGAATCCCTTCGTCCGAGGATATGAACGGGTGCTGCGCTGGGCCCTGAATAACAGCTGGGCCATCGTTCTATGCACGCTGCTGGCCATCGGCTGGGCGGGACTCATGCTGGGAAACATCGGCTTTGAGTTCTTTCCCCCCAGCGATCGCGGGCAATTCGAGGTGAAGTACGAGCTGCCCTTGGGCAACAGCATCGAACAGACGCTGGCGGCCGAGCGAGTGATTGTCGAACCCCTGCGGCAAATGAAGAAAGAAGGCAAGGAAGTCATTCACTTTGTCTCGGCGATCGGCTCCTCGGAAGGCTTGGCCAGTCGCTTGGAGAATGATCCCGCGGTCGGCCCCGAGTTTGGCACGGTGATGGTGCAATTGCATACGCCCCTGGATCGAGATCGGCACGAAGACGCTGTCATCGCCGAATTGCGGCACAAGATTGACGAACGGTTGCATCTTGCGCCAGGCATGAAGTACACCATCGAGGAAGTCGAGGAAGGTCCGCCGGGCGGCGCCGATGTGGCCGTGCGCTTGACCGGCGACGAATTTGATAAGTTGGGACGATTGGGGCTGCTGATTTCCGAAGAGCTCAAGAAGGTCAAGGGAACCGTGGACGCCAGTTCCGACTACCGGCCCGAGAATCCGGAGATCGTCGTCTCTCCCAACCCGCTGGTGCTTCCCTTCTTCGGCGTCTCCAAGAGCGACATCGCCGCGGCGATTCAAACCGCAATCAACGGCGACAATCGCATCGAGATTAGCTTGAACGATGAAGATGTGATCGTTCGCTTGCAGGCTGACGAGCAGCATCGCCAGGATCGCAGCGCGCTGGAGCGGCTCATGGTGATCGGTCGGGATGGACGTCGCACCACCATCGGTGAAGTCTCCACCGTGACGCGCGCCGTCGGCGTGTACGGAGTGAACCGTTACGACCGCAAGCGGGCCGTGATGGCGCGATGCAATGTGGTGGCGCCGACGATGCCCGACGATGTGTTCGTGGAGCTCCGCGGACGGATTCTTCGCGATCTGGGATTCCGCCCCGTGCCCGGCAACGCGATGACCTATCTCGGACGACCTGGGACTCCAGCCGAAGGAGTTCGTGCGACCTTCACTGGCGAGAACGAAGAGCGAGATAAGAATTTCGCTTACCTGCTGTGGTGCATGTTGATCGCCGTCGTGCTGATCTTTGCGATCCTGGTCCTGCAATTCAACAGCTTTCGGCAGCCCATCATTGTCTTGACCACGGTGCCGTTGAGCTTTGTCGGCGTGATTGCCGGAATGTGGATGTGCCAATTCCCGTTCAGTCTGGCGACGTTCATTGGCTTGGTCAGCTTGGCGGGAGTGGTGGTCAATGACGCGATCGTCGTCGTCGATTTCACCAATCAAGCGTTGGCTCGCGGGCGCACTTTGAATGAAGCCGTTGTGGAGGCCGCCGTGCACCGTCTGCGGCCCGTCATATTGACCACCCTGACCACCATCGGCGGGCTGCTGCCGTTGTTGCTGAACCTCTCCGGCGGCGCCGAATTCTGGCAGCCGCTAACCGGGGCCGTGATCTTCGGACTGGCTTTCGCCACCGTTTTGACGTTGTTGCTGATCCCGGTGCTGTATCAGTTGGTGTACGGCCCGCTGGGCTTCGTGTTCGACGGCCTCAGCCGCCGCTTGTTCGGCGCCAAGGCGGCGGCCGCGGAGGCGACGCACTGACGCCGCCAGCCAGGGGCTCGCGGTTGGCGCCCTCGGGCGCCGCGCCGTTCTAGCGCGGCAGCAGGCGGCGATCGGCGGGATGCACGATCCGCTGAGCCACCACCTGAGCCGCCATGCCCACCACCGCCACGATGCAGAACGCCGCGGCGACCATGAATCGAGCGGCTCGCATGCTGGTCATTACAATCAACAGAAACGAGGCGAACACCATGCGGACGCCGCGCCACCAGCTTTGCAGGATCGTGTCCTCTGGCGGATCGGACGCGGCATGCTGACAATAGGGACAGGGCGACTGAGCGGCCCCGCCAACCGGGTGTGGGTGTCGGTGCGGCGGCGCCTGGGGCCCGGCGTATCGGGGCGACTGCATTCCTACAAAGTCCCTTGGGTCGGCACTGCGGAAAGGAACGGCGATTCCCATCGAATTCCTCGATTCTCAAGACATCTGGCGGCGGAAGTCCGGCGACGACGGTGTCAATTCGACCAACCGCTGGGGATCTTGGCTCGCGGCCGCAAGAAAAACGAAATTCCACCCAACGACGGACTGTAAGGGCGATCCATGGCGCTGGTAAGTATTGAAGGAGTCAGTCTCCGTTTTCGTGGTCCGGCCTTGCTGGACGACGTTTCCTGTCAGATCGAACATGGTCAGAAGATCGGCCTGCTGGGCCGCAATGGGGCGGGCAAGACCACGCTAATGCGGATTCTTTCTGGTCAGGTGGAGCCGGATCATGGCCAGGTTCGGTGGGCGGCCGACGCCAGCGCCGCGTTGCTGCCGCAGGATGTTCCCCTGGACTTGACCGGATCCATTGAAGACGTGGTCGCCGCCGCGTTTTCGCCGCAAGAACGCGCGGCGCCCGACACCGAATGGAAGTGTCGGCAGGCGGTCGAGACGATTCTCTCGCGAATGAAACTCGAGCCGCAGCAACTTGTCGAGTCCCTTTCGTCGGGCATGAAACGTCGCGTCTTGCTGGCTCGCACGCTGGTGCGCCAGCCCGACTTGCTGTTGCTGGACGAACCGACCAACCATCTGGATCTCGAGTCGATTCTGTGGCTGGAGGGGTTTCTCTCGCAATGGCCCGGCACGCTGATGTTCGTCACCCACGATCGAGCGTTCCTCCGCAAGTTGGCGACTCGGATTCTCGAGGTCGACCGCGGCCGGCTCTTTGATTGGTCCTGCGATTACGCGACGTTCCTGCGTCGCAAGGAAGAGGCGCTGGCCACCGAAGAGAAGCACGCCGCCGACTTCGATCGCAAGCTCGCCGAAGAGGAAGTCTGGATCCGCCAAGGCATCCAGGCTCGACGAACCCGCAACGAAGGTCGCGTGCGCGCCTGAAAGAGATGCGTAGCGAGCGCGAGCGACGCGCGTCTCTCAAGTGGGGCAGGTGGCCCTTCAGATTCAAGAAGCCCAGCGCAGCGGCAATCTCGTCGCCGACGTGCAAGGCGTCAGCTTCGCGTATGACGAGCGCTGGATTGTCCGCGACTTCTCAACCGTCATCATGCGCGGCGACAAGATCGGCATCGTCGGCCCCAACGGCGCCGGGAAGACGACCTTGTTGAAACTGCTGTTGGGACAACTCGAACCCCAGACCGGACGCGTGCGACTGGGGGCCAATCTTGAGATCGCTTATTTTGATCAGTTGAGAAGGCAGTTGGACGAGGATCAATCCGTTGAGTTCAACGTGGCCGATGGGTACGACACCGTGCAGATTGGCGGCAAACCGCAGCATGTGATCGGCTACTTGAAGAAATTCCTCTTTACCGCCGAACGCGCTAGAACGCCCGTGCGATTCCTCTCCGGCGGCGAACGCAATCGCATCCTGCTGGCGAAGTTGTTCGCCAAACCGGCTAATGTGATCGTGTTGGACGAGCCCACCAACGATTTGGATGCGGAGACCCTGGAGATCTTGGAGCAACGCCTGGTGCCCTTCTCCGGCGCGGTGTTGATCGTCAGTCACGACCGCGAGTTTCTCAACAACGTGGTCTCCAGCACGCTCGCCTTCGAAGAAGACGGCGTGCATGAGTATGTTGGCGGTTATGATGATTGGCGGCGACAGTGCGAGTCGCGAGCCGCGCGGCAAACCAAGGAGCAAGTCGCGGCCCCGAAGAAAAACGCCGCGCCTGATCCCGCCAATCGCTTCCCGACGAAACGCAAGTTGAAGTACCGCGAGCAGCAGGAACTCGAGTCACTGCCCCGGCGAATCGAGGAGCTCGAGGCGAAGATCGATACGCTGCATCAAGTGATGGCCAATCCCGCGTTCTACCAGCAAGCCGGTGCGCAGATTGCCGAAGCGCAACAACAGCTACAGACCGCCGAAAAGCAACTGCACGAGGCCTACGCTCGCTGGGAGGAGCTTGAATCCGCCGGCGCCTAGCATCGGTCTCGGTGTCTCCGCGCCTCCGCGGTTCATCCCGTCAGTCGCAATCGCGTCACATGTCTGGCCGTTGGACGACCGACTATAATGAGGAGCGACCGCCCTTACCCCCCGCTGTTCCCATTGTTTCTGGCCCGCCATGCACAACAAACCGCTCGGCCGAGCGTTTTTGGCCCCGATCATCATTCTGACGTTCACGCTCACATCCGTTTTGGGGCTGCTGTGGTGGACCATGCAAAGCGGGGCGGTCGATCCCACGGCCGACGCCGTCCTGTTCACGGTCGTTCGCGAGGACTTCGAAGCCTCGATCACCGAGCCAGGCGATATGGAGAGCGCGAAGAACGTCGAGATTCGCTGCAATGTCCAGTCGCGCGGCTCCGCTGGCACGCGGATCCTGTGGGTTATTCCTGAAGGAACGAAGGTCGAGAAAGACGAACTGCTCGTTCAATTGGACGATTCCGCGCTGCAACAGGAATTGATCCAGCATGAAATCCAGGTCTCGCAGGACAGGGCCTCCGTCATTCAGGCGACAAGCGACCTGGAAACAGCCAAACGCGTCTTGTTCGAGTATGAGAACGGCACCTTCGATCAAGAGCTGGCCGTCATTGAATCGGAACTGATTCTCGCCCGTGAGAACCAACGTCGCGCCATTGAACGCGCCGAGTACAGCGTGAAGCTGAACGTTCGCGGATTCAACACGCGGGCGGAACTGGAAGCGGATCAATTCGCCGTCGAAAAAGCCAGGAACGACGTCAAGCTCGCCGAACAAAAGCTCAAAGTCTTCAGCCAATTCACTCGAGAGAGAATGCTGGCCGAATACCAGGCCGAAATCGAAAAGCAGGGAGCCAACCTGCAGGCCGCTCGCGACACGCTGCGTCTAAGCGAAAAGCAACGCGATTCGGTCAACGAGCAGATCGTCAACTGCCGCATCCAAGCGCCCTCGCCCGGCATGCTGATCTACCACACCGAAAGCGACCGTCGAGAAAGCGGCGCCGTGATCGAAGAGGGCGTCGAGGTGCGCGACGGACAGATGATCGCACGCTTGCCTGACCCGACGCAGATGCGAGTCATCACGTTGATCAACGATTCAAAGATCTCGCTCGTCCAACGCGGCCAGCCGGCCTGGATTGAACTCGACACGGATCCCAATATCAAGCTGCAAGGCGAGGTCGAATACGTCGCTAACTTTCCTCTGCCGCGACGTTGGTTTCAGGCCCCGATCGACTACGAAGTGTATGTCCGCGTGACCACCAGCGACCCGGCGCTGCGCCCGGACTGCGAGCCAAGGTTCGTATCATTACCTACTCCGCGTCCGACGTGCTGCAGGCGCCGTTGACCTCGATCGTCAAGCGAAATCAACGCTACTTCGTGCTGGTCGCCGGCCAACGGCGTTGGATCCCCCGTGAGGTGACCGTTGGGGCCGATAACGATCAACGTGTGGTCATCACTTCCGGACTCGAGCCAGGCGAGCAAGTCGCCGTGAATCCCGACAGCTTTGTGGACGATATCGATTTCCCCGGCGGATCACCGCAAAATACCTGACGCTCCGCTACTCGCTGTTGCTCCCATTCGAGTTCCGTTCAACGCTGCCGCCATGAGCCTATTCCCTTCCATTTGGCAATCCGCGTTCAAAAGCCTGTTGGTGCATCCGCTCCGCTCGCTGCTGACCGTCTTGGGCATCTTCATTGGAGTGGCCAGCGTCGTCTGGCTGTTGGCCATCGGCGAGGGCATCAGTCTGAAGGTGCAGGAGCAAATCCAAGACCTCGGCACCAACAACATCATTGTCCGCTCCACACGGCCCTTGGAGGATGAGACGCTCAGCACCGATTCAATGGCGTTCTTCGGGGTGACTCGCGACGACTACTACGCCATCCTGGCCACGGTTCCAACGGTGGACCGGGCGCTGCGGATTCGCGATGTCGAGCGCGAGCTGCGGTATGGCCCGCAAGAGGTGCGGATTCACCTGGTCGGCTGCACCGAAGAGTACGACGAGGCGATGCGGTTGACGGTCCGCGAAGGACGGTTCCTGAGCGTCTTGGATGTGGATCGCCGAAACAACCACTGCGTGCTTTCGCAACGATTGGCGGATCGGCTCTTCCCCTTGGAAGCCGCCGTCGGCAAGACAATTCGCGTCCGCGATGTGCCTTACCGCGTGGTGGGCGTGATGAAACATCGCGAAGCGATGGCCGCGGTGGGCTCGTCGCTGGCTTCCCAGGATTTCTCCGGACGATGTCTACATTCCGATCACGACGTTCTGGTCCAGGATCGGCGACTGGACCCAGATCCGCACCTCCGGCGCCCGCATCAACGAGGTCGTGCAAATTAGCCAGTTGACCCTGCAAGTCCAACGCATGGATCAAGTAGCGCATACGGCCGACGCGATCGCCGATATTCTGGGGCGACGGCACGAGCAGGTTGACTATTCGATTGTCACTCCGCTGGAGTTGTTGGAGCAGGCCCGCACGATGCGCTTGATGTTCATGGCCTTCTGGGACTGATCGCCGCGATTCAGTCTGGTGGTGGGCGGCATCGGAATCATGAACATCATGCTGGCCACGGTGACCGAGCGCACACGCGAGATCGGCATTCGCCGCGCGCTCGGCGCAAGCGCGCGGATATCATCCGCCAATTCATGGTGGAGACCGTCGTGCTTTCGGTCGTGGGCGGCTTGACCGGCGTGGTGGGCGGTTTGCTGTGTCCCTGGATCATCGACGGACTGCGAGCCGTCGTGGAACGCATCGCCCCGCAATGGATCGCCGCCCTGCCCGATGCGGTCCGCGACGTGACGCCCGTGATCGTGCCCCTCTCCATTCCGCTGGCCCTGGCGATCGCCGTCGGCGTCGGCGTATCGTTCGGCGTCTATCCCGCCATTCGAGCGGCCCAGATGGATCCGATCGAGGCCCTCCGGCACGAGTGATCCGCTGTTTCTGGCCGTGGAAAAAGTGCAACCGCAGTGACACTGAGGCGCGGAGGAGAAATTTTCGCGTCCAAGCGGGAAATCCTGCGGTGGCCGGTGACATGTCCTTGTAGGCTGGAGAGTGTCGCCGCAAAACTGATTATCCAACGTCGTGTTGAGCCGCCTGGATCGTGCCCTTTACTTCGCATGAACTTGGACTGTTGATTCGCCAACACGGCGCCGCGTTGGCCCTGTACGCGCGGCAATGGTGCTGCTGGCCCGAAGACGCCGTCCAGGAAGCGTTGATCGAGTTGGCGCGGCAGCCCTCCCGGCCAAGGGAAACCGCCGCCTGGTTGTTCGCCGCCGTCAGGCGTCGAGCCATCAATCAAGCCCGCGCCGAACGACGCCGCTGCAACCATCAGCAAGCCGCGGCCGCACTGCGATCCGCCTGGTTCGAACCGCCGGATGAGGACGTAGGACTTGATCTGGCGAGGCTGCAAGAGCTGATGGTCGAGCTGCCTGAATTGGAGCGAGAGATTGTCGTCGCCCGGATTTGGGGCGAGTTGACGTTTGCACAGATCGCCGAGTTGACCCATAGCTCGCTTAGCGCCGTCCACCGTCGGTATCAAAAAGCACTATCGCAATTGGATCAGATGTTCCATGAATCAATCGACGCCATCCGATAACGCGCCGGACCCTTCGCATGTGGGCCTTCCGCCGCATTTGCAGAGACTGGAAGCGAAGTTGCGCCGCGCCGCTCCAACGCCGACTACGACCTTGGACGCCGACGCGATCCTGCACCTGGCGAACAAGGCGAATCCGTCGCCGGGCCGCGATTCGGTGCGAAAGATGAGCTACTGGGCGGCCGCCGCGGTCTGGCTGGCGGGAGTCGCCGCCGGCGCAATGGGCATGTGGGTTGTGCGTGAATGGGGCCCCGGCGAATCGGGCGACGCGCGTACAGGACAAGCCGTGGCTCTTCAAAATGCAACGAATGACAATGAAAGCCAACCAGCGGATAAACCGCCGCCGGCGCCGAATAGCGAGTCGCCTGCGCAAGTGAGCGATCGCGCGGCGCGGTCCCAACCGGGGACTAGGCGTGTTGGTGAATCGCCAAGAGATGATGTCCAGTGTCCTGGGGAATCCGTGGACGAGGCCGCTTGGCGCGCGGCTCACGGCCAGCGGCTTTCGACGCCACGGCGACCTATTCGCCGACGCCGTCACCGTCTCTCGTTTCACGACCACACCCGATGCACCGGTATCCCAACGGCGGATGTTGCGGGAAATGCAACAAGAGATGCTGATGCAGTGAGCCGATGGCGCGATCAAGAATCAGTCCCGAGGGACGGCCGCAACTCGGCCCAGCGTGAAGCGAAGCGCAACCCTGGGTAGCGGACCCGTGGACCTACTTACTTACTTTGCTTCCAAATTCGATTCCAAGGTGTTCGTGATGCGTTATCGAATCCGTTTTTCTCGCTGCCTGGTGATGCTGGGCTTTTGGCTCGCGTGCCTGATTGGCTTCAGCGTCGGGCTTCCATGCACCACGGCGGCGCAGGAGTCGCATGATGGTTGGAACATCGAACGCACCGCGGGGCAAACGCCCATTTATCGAATGAGCCTCTCGCTGACGCCTCGAGCGGCGTCCCGACCCTGGCTGCGGCATGCGTTGTTGCCGAGGGAGAATCAGCAACTCGAGGGCAACGCAGCGGTGTTCTATTTGAACGCCATGGGATTCCTGGAACAGGATCCGGCCCGCAAGAAACTGTACCGTATGGATGACGAAGCGATGCAACGCGCTGAAGGACGCCGGCGTCAGCTTCAGCGAGGAAGCCGCCTGGGTGAAGTGGCTGGGCACCGCGCCCCAGGATCTGCCGCGCGACGAAGTGCGGGAATACCTGCAGTTCATGGCCTTCCAGCCGCGACTGCTCGAACAGGCCAGGCTTCGCAGCGGGTTTGACTTGGAACGCAACCTTCGCGATACCGACGATGTGATCGGCTTTCTGTTGCCCGAAGTGCAGGCCATGCGAGGACTAGCCCGCACGCAGTCCCTGCGTTGTCGCCTGGCGATCGCCGACGGGCGCCTGGAAGACGCCCTGCAAGTGCTTGGTCAGCAATACGCCATGGGCAGGCATATCGCCATGGACGAGTTCATCGTTTCGGGTTTAGTGGGTTCGGCGATCACGGGGATTGCCTCGCGCGACGCCCTGTACTTCATTGAACACCCAGACGCGCCGAACCTCTACTGGGCGTTGGCGGCCGCTCCCAAGCCGCTGGTCGACATGCGCCGAGCCATGGCGGTGGAGCACGACCTGTTGCTGGCGCAACTGAAAGTCCTGCGAGAAGTGGATGAGACGCCTCGGCCCGCGGGTTTTTGGCAAGACGCGCTACGGCGACTGGCGAATCAAATCGGTTCGTTGGACTATGAACTCGGAGGAGTCCTGAGAGGTGCTTCCCCAGAGCAGCGCCAAGCGGCCTTAATCGCGGCGGTGATCGGCGCCTATCCCGGCGCCAAACGCTTCTCGATTGAGTCCGAAGGAATAGCGCCGGAGGTTGTCGAAGCGTATCCGACGGCGCAAGTCGTCTTGCTGGCGATCGTCCGTTATGACCGCCAGGCTCGCGACCGATCCTTCTCCGCCTCTTACCTTCCCTATTGGCAAGCCGCTCGTCTTTTCGATGCGATCCAACAATCGCGGAGGGAAGACTCGGATCGCTACGGATTGACGACAGCGCTGACCAACTCACTGCTCCCGGCAATTCGAGCGGTGAGCGCGGCCGCGGCCCGCACCGAACAGCAGCTCGCTCTGATTCAGACCATCGAGGCGATTCGGATGTACGCCGCGGAGAACGATGGACGCTTGCCGAACCGCCTCGCGGAGCTGCCCGCGCCGGCGCCGCGGGATCCGATCACAGGCGACGATTTTAAATACGAGCGGAAGGGCGACACCGCAGTCCTCACCGGCGGCGCCGTACCCGGACTGCAATACCAGTTCGAGCTGCGTTTCCGAAAGTAACAACATGGCCGTGAGCGCCGCACCAACGGCCTTCCGGCATGCTCCACCTGCTCGTCGCGATCAAGTCACTACCCTAAACCCCCCCATAATCGAGCAAGTCCACATGCGCCGCCAATACTCACTTGTATTTGCCGTCCTCGCGGCCTCCACGGCCGCGGCCCAAGTCCCAGACGACGCTGAACTCATTCAGTCCATGACGCGTGAAACGACGCTGCTGTTGGTCAAGATCGACACCGGCAAGGTCGAGCCCGCGCAACTGCGGAACTTGCTTTCCCTGGGAGGCGGGCTGCAGGCCACTTTGCTCGGCCAGATGGCCGAGGACGCTAGTTCCGGTTTCGCGTCGCTTCGGCAGGCTGTCGGCGATCGGGCCGTGTATGCTTCGGTTGACATCCCCATCTCCCTTGCCGACTGGCCGATTCTGCTCGCGACTACCGCTGCCGACTCGCAAGCCAAGTTGGAATCGTGGCTTTCCAGCTACGGACAAGCCGATGCCTGGGAGTTGGACGAACATGACGACGTGATTCGAGCCACTCCACGTTTCGGCGGAACGCTCGCGCAGACTTTGGCGGCGCCATTAGCGTCGCGGCCCGAGACCCTGGCGGCCCTCGCGGCGGTGCGGGATTACCCCATTCAATTGGTCGTCGCGCCGCCAGATTACGTGCGCCGCACCATCCAGGAACTGATGCCCCAATTGCCGCCGGAGTTGGGCGGGGGGGCGAGCAAGACGTTGACCGATGGGATCCGTTGGGTCGCCATGGGAGTGAATCCGGCTGGACCGCACGTCGAATTGGTGATTCAATCGGCCTCGGGGAAAGACGCCGAGGACCTGGTGCAGCGACTCCCCGAAATTGTCGCCAGTCTCCTGAGTCAATCGCGTAAGGTGATTCCGAATGCGGATGAGTCGCAGATCAAGGCGCTCTTGCAACTGATCCAACCACAGGTCCAAGTCCAAAGCGATCGCGTCGTACAGACTTGGCGAGGCGATCAACAGCCCGGCAGTTTGAGCCTGGTTGCCTCGGCGCTGCAAGCGTTGGACGAGTCTATGCGGCGTCAGGCGAACCTGGCCCGATTCAAGCAGATCATCTTGGCCATGCACAATTTCCACGACGTGTACGGTGCGTTTCCGCCGTTGGACAAGCAGCGGGATGCGAACGGCAAAAGCAAGCTCAGTTGGCGAGTCTATCTGTTGCCGTACCTGAATCAGGTCGCGCTGTACAACAAGTTCCATCTCGACGAACCTTGGGACAGCCCCCACAACCGAACGTTGTTGGTGGAGATGCCGGATGTTTTTCGTGCGAGTAGGCCGCCGACCGATCAGCCGCCGATCAAGCCTGGCTACACGACGATCCTGGGGCCCGCTGGCGAAGGCGGCGCATTTGGCCGCGACAAGCAGGTGAGTTTTGCGGACTTCTCAGATGGGACCAGCAACACCGCGGTGTTGCTGGAAGTAAAGCCGGAGCTCGCGGCCCCGTGGACCGCGCCCCAAGACTATGTCTTCACCAAAGAAGATCCAAGCTCGGGCTTGCACGTCAATTCGCAAGGCGAATTCCTGGCCGGCCGGGGGGACGGCAGCGTCGAGATGTTGCCTCTGCCAAAGGACCAGAAGCAGGTGCTGAACTTCTTACAGATGAACGACGGCAACATCGTGCAGTTGCGCGAGCGCTGATCGCGGCGGGCGGGCGCCGCGGTTCTGGGGTGCGCTTGGCGACCCCATAGGCATCAAGTTAAGGGATCGGCGGCGGCGCTGTTATTGTCCTGCGCTGTGGCGATATGCCAGCAAGGCCGTGAAACGGGTCACCACAGAGAGCACGGAGCAACACAGAGGATAGAATTGCGTCCGCCTCTGTGGTTCTCCGCGTCCTCCGTGGTAAATTCCATCCGGATGCACCGCGTTGCGGTGCGAAGGCTTGCGGTGAACCGGCTCTTCCATCTAGTTGGGGGATTCGGTCTGTTGACGCGCCCACTCACGATCGCCCGTGGAGATCATCGCCAGCGGTACCTCGACGGTATTCCCATCGATCTTCTTCAGCGTGACTTTGTCACCGACGAGTTTGACAAACGTGGCCTGGAATGCGCGGGTCTCGGTCGAGTTCATGATGATTCGCACGGCTTGTCCGTCGGGGAAATCCAGCAAGACTTGCTTCGACTTGAAGAGCGCCAGGTTGCGGCGGAAATCGTCTTCCACACCTGCGCCTCCCGCAGCGAGTTGGATCGCGGCCTGCACGGCGGTCGCTGCTTGACCGAAGTCCCCGGCGGCGGCGTAGGCGGCGGCGAGAGTTCTATGCACGAAAGCGTCGTCGCCGGCCAGGCCGACGGCCTTCTTCGCGGCCTCAACGGCGGCTTGTCCATCTCGAACTCTCCCGTCCGGGCAGGTCGCCAGTCGCCACGCCTTATGGTTCCATGGCTGCGGATGTTGTGGATCGATCTGAATGGCGCGATCGCAGTCAGCGATCGCCTTGGCGTACTCGCGCTTGACGTACATTGTGTCGCTGCGGGCGAGATACGACCAGATGTCCTTCGGGTTGAGCTGAATGGCGCGATCGTAGTCAGCGATCGCCTTATCGTACTCGTGTTTGTCGAGCCAGGCGCCGCCGCGACTGGCGTACGCCAGGGCGGATGTTGGATCGATCTGAATGGCGAGATTGTACTCCGCGATCGCCCTGTCGTACTCATGCGTGACGTGCCAAGCGGTGCCGCGGTCGAGGTGCTCCTGCGCGTCTTTCGGAACGTTTTCCCGCATGGGTTGCCCGGCCCCGCCGGCCGGAGCCGCGAACAAGTCGGCTGAGTCCGATGCGTTCTGCAACGGACCATTATTCGCCGCCAGGTTACGCCACTGGTCGGGATCAATCCGTCGCACAGCGCCAGGATTCCTCTGACTCTTGGCGACCGCATAGATGTCGATCTTTCCCCCTTTGGAGAGTTCTCCGGGCGGAACCTGAACCAGCCCCACCGATTTCGGCGATCGATTGACCTCCAGGACTCGCTCAACGCCTTTCTTGGTGCCATCGATGACCGTCGATTGCACGACCAATTCATAGACGCTGATGTCGTACCATGGTTCTGGGGCCACCTCGGTGATGCGCTCCACAGTCTCTGTTTGGCCCGTCGCGGAAAGGGTTTCCCAAGTCTCAACGATTCGCGATGCCGCATCCCGCTCCAACCTGATGGTGACTGACTTGCCGGATGGGATCTTCACACGTTGTGGTCGCGTGACGTCTCGAAGGTCGTTCACCAGAACCCATAGTTCTTCGCGGTGCGAGTTCATCAACTCGATGATTGCGGGCTCGAGCGCCGGATTCGGGACGACCTCTCGCGAAATTCGACGCGGTAGCCGAGTCCTTGGAGAGAGCGTTCCCGTGGGGCTTCCCGCAAGACCACTAGCGACCGTGGCCAACTCGGCCAACCTCCACTGCTGCCCGGAAGCGTTGGTGCTGGATAACAGGATTGGCTCGTTCGGTCCGTCTGAAGCATTGTCGAGCGACCATCTGTCGCCCAGCGCTTCGTTGGTGAGCCGGATCCAGGTTCCCCGCGAAGTGAGTCTCCACAGCTGCGCTTGCGATCGAAGATCGGTCGCTTCCATTGTGGGTTGTCGTTCCGGAGCGTGGGCGGTAAGTGAAAATCCGTCCCCCAACGCGACATTGATGAGTCGATACGTTTGTGCACCGGTCGCCACGAACCGCCATGACTGGTTGGCGAAATCACCGCTTCGATCCATCGCCGTTGTTCCACGCACGTCCGCAGCCAACGAGCGTGCTTCCCCTAGAAACGCATTCGTCAACCGATAGGTCCGCGTCGTGTCAACCAGTCCACGACGCGGCGACGCGGGCGCCATTCGGATCGGCGCACCACGATTCGGGAGATCTGCATTTGGCTCTCGCGAAACCGCGTCACGCCCCGCAGCGAAATGTCGGCGATCTGCATCGAGCCGGTCCCCTGGCTCGGCCAGCGGATGGCCTTACGCAGCGTCGTGCTCGAGAAACCGAGGTAACCCGGAACATCCAATCGCGTGTCACGCGTATAAACGCTGACGTCGCCCCGGTTGTTGATGGACAGAGACGAAGCGGTCAACTCGGCCGTGGACCGCGTGATCGTTCCTGGAACGGTCAGTTCAAATCGCTCCTGTCCCGCTGTGAAACCACCGTGCGAGACAAGCAGGATTGCCGGCAAGACCCAAAGTCGTCGCGGCAGGCATCGATGTCGAGGTTGCATGGGTCACTTTCAAGTTGGCGCGGACGCGAAGCGTCGGGGAGATTTCACTTCAGGCGCTGCGCCTTGTCGCGCCTCGTGTTGATTCTTTTCCGCCACGGCTCAGGAAGGGAAGCGGGAAGCCGCGCGCCGACGGAACCCGCCAGTATAATCAAGGTGAACTCCGGGTGGGAATGTACATGCGTGCACTACTGAAGTCGCGCAAGGTTGGCGGCTCACCGCGCCGCAAAGCTTTGAATGCCCGCATCAGCGGGCTCTCCGCGAGGGACGAAACGGGGAGGAGTTTCATTTTTGTCACGCCACGACGGGGCATGTCCCCGTCGAGCGATGCTCCTCGCCAGCACACGGACAAAACGGGTCACGCCACGACGGGGCATGTCCCCGGCGAGCGATGCTCCTCGCCAGCACACGGACAAAACGGGTCACGCCACGACGGGGCATGTCCCCGTCGAGCGATGCTCCTCGCCAGCACATGGACAAGACGGTTCACGCCACGACGGGGCATGTCCCCGTCGAGCGATGCTCCTCGCCAGCACACGGACAAAACGGGTCACGCCACGACGGGGCATGTCCCCGTCGAGCGGTGCTCCTCGCCAGCACATGGACAAGACGGTTCACGCCACGACGGGGCATGTCCCCGTCGAGCGATGCTCTTCGCCAGCACACGGACAAAACGGGTCACGCCACGACGGGGCATGTCCCCGTCGAGCGATGCTCCTCGCCAGCACACGGACAAAACGGGTCACGCCACGACGGGGCATGTCCCCGGCGAGCGATGCTCCTCGCCAGCACATGGACAAGACGGTTCACGCCACGACGGGGCATGTCCCCGTCGAGCGATGCTCCTCGCCAGCACACGGACAAGACGGTTCACGCCACGACGGGGCATGTCCCCGTCGAGCGATGCTCCTCGCCAGCACACGGACAAAACGGTTCACGCCACGACGGGGCATGTCCCCGTCGAGCGATGCTCCTCGCCAGCACATGGACAAGACGGTTCACGCCACGACGGGGCATGTCCCCGTCGAGCGATGCTCCTCGCCCGGCAAACAGCGCTCGCTGGCGAGGAGCAGCGCCCCGCTGGGACTAGCCGGACTAGACCAGCGGTGGCGGGAATGGGCTCCACAGGCCCGAAGGGCCGACGGTATCAGGACTTGTGTTGGCCCTTCTTCGGGCCTGTGTCCGTTCTGGAAAGGTAACCGTGGCCTCACGGCCACGGCTAGAATTGTGTTGGCCCTCCGGGCCACGGATGCAGTTCCCTCTCCCTCTCCCTCTCCCTCTCCCTCCCTCCTCTCCCTCCCTTTCTCCTCTGGCATTCCATCCGAGCTACCGCCACCAATAAACTGCCCCTCGTCGTGGTCTGCAGAGACACCACAATCAGAGCCAGGTGGCCCACCTTACGATCAAGGGCGTTGCTTTCTTGCGCGAAGCGGCGGCGTTGCTCAGCTCGTCGCGCGGAACAATCACGCGGAGCATGCAGTGTTTACCCATGCTGGCCGACCACTTCGTGCCCCTGGTCACGCAGCGCCGCGACGGCTTCGGCTAGTTGGGCTTCGGCTACGAGCAAGTAGTCGGTGTCGTAGGTGGCGATCGCGAAGACGCTAATCGTCTGCTCCGCGAGGCAGGCGGCCAAGGGGGCGAGCACCGCCACCTCATCCAAGGCGAATGGCCCGACGAGTTTCAAGCAACGCCAGCCTGTGGAGCACGTCGAGCCGCGCGGCGCCTGCGACGCTTCACAAACGATGCTCAATTCGTCCGCGGTCCGCGTTATGGAAACGAACTCGCCCGCGGGCCATGCCGCCAGTTTTGAGTCCGCCGGCAAGCGACAAATCGCGTATCGCTCCGCAAGCAACTCGAGGCGGCGATTCATGAACGCAGGTTGCTTTCGCTTATTGCCCAGCGGCTTGTTCGGAAGCTTCGGCCAGGGCCTGTTCGAGGTTGACGACCATGACCTTGCCGCCGGTCAGGAACTCCATGCACAGCTTGTCCGTGTCGATCACTCGCACTTCCCCGGAGAGTTCGCCCACTTGGAATTCGTCGCCTTCGAAGAGGACGAGTTTCTTTTGTTGGGTGCGGATGTTGACCCAGACCTGGGGTCCATTGCGGGTATTCAGGATCGCCGACACCACAGCGAAACGCGCGTGATTGAAAGGCGGCGCCTTTTCCACCACGGCTGGGGGCGCTGGCGGAGGCGGCGCGGGGCCGACATTGATGATCACGTCTTTCTGGATCGACCGCGCGGGGACGCCGTCGTCGCGCGCCTCGAAAGAGACCAGATACTCGCCTTCCTTGGCGGGCCTCCAACTCAGCTGGTTGTTCCGAAAGCTGGCCCCCGGCAGTTTGTCGATGAAGCCTTGCACGATGGTCAGGTCCGTGGGATCCGCATCGTTGACGCGGACGTTCAGGTTGAAGTCCACGCCGACATTCGCGGCGTAGGTGCTGCCCAACTGGGCGAATTCGGGGGGATTGTTCGGCGGGCCAAACATGTTCCGTTCCAGGATGGGCCCCTCGATCTCCGCGCGCGACTTGCCTTGCATCCGCTGGCTCATCTGAGCGGTCAGACGCTCGCGCTCCGGCGAACCCGGGATCGCCAGCACTTCGACGCCGACGGACAAATCCAACGTTTTTCCCTCCCGGGGTTTGATCACCAGCGACTTCACTCGGTGCAGCAGGTCGGTCGAGTAGAATTCGTACAGCAAGCCCGTCAGTTGTGGAAGCTTGCCGCTGCCCGAGATCGTGAACGAGTGAATGTAGTTATTCGGTGCGAAGCGGCGGCCGGCGTCGATTTTCACGATCGGGTCGGTGAGTTCCGCGTCGTTCACGACCTTATACAACCACTCCTTGTAGATCGCCTCAGCCTGTTCGCGATCGTCGGTCAACGCCCGATCACGAAAGGCTTCCAGCTTGGCGACATCGATCAGCCCGAGCCTCTGCTCGCGCTCTTTTCTGCGCACGTCGCTCTCGGCATTGGCGATCTGCTTGTTCATCCGATCGAAGTGCGAAAACACTTGCGAAACGCCGTAGTAGCCGGCCATCAAGACCACCATGCAGCCGATGATGGCGGCCAGGATTCGTTCCCTTGGACTCATGATTTCGCCTCCTCGGCGGAGGTGCTGTCGTTGCTGGGTTGAGGGGCGGTATCGTTGGTTTTTGGAGCGTCGGCGTCTTCGACGGGCGCGGCCGCATCGTTGGCGGCGGGCGGCGAGTCGGCGGCGGGCGACGGCTGTTCATCCGACGGCTGGACGTCATCCGGCGCCTGGGCGTCGGGCGGTTGGACGTCAGGCGGCGACTCGGCGTCCGAGGTGGAAACCAGCTGTTCCAGATCGGGCCGAGGTTCCGGCGCGATCATCATCGTGCCGGTGAACTTCCACCTATTCTGGTCGGCGATGAACGTGGTCGCACCGCGGCCGGTGACCGTGTGCCGAGCATCGCGAAGTTTCTGTTCCATCGCGGTAATCACGTCGTTGCGTGAAGCCATGCCTTGCACGGAGATTCGCCCGCCGGGCGTCGCCCCGATGGTCGCGCTCAACATATCAAGCTGCACCAGTGACGGGTCAGGCGCATCCTTCGACATCTCTCGTAGTTCGATCAGCCAGTTGATGTCGTTGGCCAGGAACTCCTGGACGGCTTCGACTTCCGTTTGGGTCGCTGCGGTTTTCTCCAGTTCCTTGGTCAGCGCGGTGCGTTGGGCGTTCAATTGCTGCAGCTTTGTCTTCAAGCGACTGTGATGCAGGAAGCCGAATCCCACGACAACGACCGCCACCAGCGCCGCGACCAGCGAATAGAGGCGAATGCGCTGCCGATGATCAACGGGAGCTGGCGGACGCCGCGGCGAAACCAAGTCAATCGCCGGCCGAATGTCCTGGGAGAATTCCTGCAGGGCCCCGATCAAGGCCACGTAATCCCCGTGGCTGCCTTCGAGGTCTTTGAGGACGCTGTCCTGCAGCGGGTCGGCCAACTGCACTTGCAGGTCGATGGGCTGGGCGATCTTGGCGGCGAGCGCCATATGTTCTGGATTGAAGACGACCAGCGTTTGCGGCTGCACGCTTTTCGCGGCGCCGCGCGTGCGACGAATTTCCATCGACAGCCAGGCGGCCAGATCGTCGCTTTCCGGGCGGTGCGCAGAGCGACTGAGGACGACCTTGGCGCCGTCGGTGACGGTCAGGTCGATCGAATCGGCCGTGAAGCCCAGCAGCAGCGCGGGCGTTCCGGGCGCGTGGTGATGCCAGAAGCCGGCGGTGGCGAAGGGGCGCAGCACTGCTTGTTGCAAAGTGAACTGCGCGGTCTCGCTGGCCTTTCGCAAGTTGGCGAGGAGCTTGCCGTGCACGGCCGCGGCGATCACTTCCACGCCGGACTCGTCGCGATGCAGCGGCAAGAAGTCCAGCACGGCGCCTTCGTCAACGGCTGAGAACTGCTTGCCGGCTTGGAATCTCAGCATGTCCGGCAATTCGTCATCGGGCGCTGGCGGCAAGCGAAACTGGCGAAGTTCGCCCGAGCAACGGCTGAGCACGGCGATCCCGTCCCCTCGAACGCCCGTGGACGTCAAGGCCTCCGCCAGTTCGGCGGCGCCATTTCCAGACTGCAGCGGTCGCACGCCGGCGGACTCGACGGCCACGCCGCCGGCGCCGTCCAGTCGGGCGGCGACGAAGCGTAGCTGCGCCGCGTCGCACTCCCAGGCGATCACTCTGCCTTTTGCCATCTTGCTCTCCCGTGGTCGTTCATTGAACAGCCGTTGGCGCCGTCGGCGCGTTGACGCCCAGGACATCGAGCGGGTAGCCGCGTCCCAGGTGGCTGATGTCTCTCCAGAATAATACGGTCGCCTTCGGATTGGTGCCGTCAAAAACCGCTTCCACGCGCGTTGACGTCGAGCCGCCTTGGAAATAGCCGACGATCTGCGCCCGATAAACGTCGCCGCCGGAACATACGAACGGCATCAAGGTCCGCATCTTTTCCAGCGCCGCGCGGGCCTGTGCTTCTGGATCCGCGGCCGCCGCCAACGGATCGGCCGCATCGCCTCCCGTCGCACCGCCAGTGGTTCCGCCGCCGCTGGCGCCGCCTCCCGTCGAGGCGCCGCCCGTGGCGCCGCCCGTGGCGCCGCCCGTTGCTCCGCCTGAGGCGCCACCGGTCGCTCCGCCGGTCGCGCCGCTCGTTGCGCCGCCGCCCCCGGTCGGATCACCGCCAGCCGCCAAGGCGGCGGCCGCCGCCGCCAACGGATCTTCCGAGGCGCCGTTCAGCAAACCCATGGTCAGCAGCCAGGTCTCGTGGCGAAAATTCGGATCGCTAAGAACTTGCTCGTCCATCCGCGATTCCAGGATGGCGTCCACCAGCTCTTCATCCATGCCGGGGATGCCCAGCAAGATCGACGGCGGCGCTCGATTGATGTTAATGCGGCCGGGCAGCTTGGTTTCCGGGTAGACAGTCAGGTTGTCCATCAAAAACGGCAAGTAGTTGTACATCGCCAGCAAGTCCATGGCGAAGGGCGACTCGATCACTTTGGGTTCGCTCTCGCCCTGAAAGGTGACTTGCACGCGCTTGCCGATCAGATCCAGGACTTGGGTCAACGGCGTTCGTCCCGGCAGAGTCAGATCCAACGCGCCGGTTGCGTTGCGCAGCACATCGGCGTCGTTGACCTCGCCGCGAAACTGACCGAACTGACGGTAGGCCACGATGAAAGTGACCCAGTCCTCGGGGAAGACTTCGATCAGTTGGTCGTACAGCATTTGCATGTCTTCATTGTTGGCGAAGACCCGCGGAAACCCTTCGAAGCTGCGATTGGCTTCCGCGCTGTGCAAGGTGAAGTAAGGCGCCCATCCCAATCCCAGCTGCATCGGGTCGACGATCGTATCGCTGCCTTGACCTTCGCCGGGTTCGAGCACGCCGTTGTGGTTTCTATCGGCGCCGAACAGCATTTCAGGAGTCACGCCTTGCACTAGCAAGAGCTCCTCCACGGAATCCAGCGGGCCGTTCTTGGCCGTGTAGGGGGGCGACATCGACGTGTAGTCCTCGAAGCCGAATTCGCGAACTTCCTCATCGGTGTCCATGAAATCGAGGATGGCGTCCGCGATGTCCTCGGTCATGCCCGGCAAGGTCATCAGAATGGTGCGGCCGGCGTTCGCCTGCACGCCGTCGGCGAGCAGCAGGAAGTTAAGATTGATGCGCTCCGACTCGTCTTGCAATCCGAAACGGACCAAGTTCCCGGTCATCCCTTCGTAGTCTGGCGAGAGCACCGAGAACGCGCCAATGAGGTTGGGATCCTCGTCGAACGCCACGGGAATGCCGCGGAATATCGCCGGGTTGTTGAAGACGCCGCCGTTTTCCTCGATCAGCGATTCCGGCTGCATCAGCGTCCAACGAATCATGTCGGCGCCGGAATCCACCAGCATCCTCGACTGGGACTGCCGGCCGCTGTACTGCGCGGCCTCATTATGGACCAACATCATGTCGGTGAACGTGTAGGCCGCCAACGAGAGAATCACGACGACCACCAGCACAATGACCAGGACGACGCCCGGGCGAGCACGTCGGCGTGCGGGTCGGTTCAGGGAGCGAGCGCGAGAAGACTTCATGGCAGCATGGTCCCCCCGGACGGTTGCATGGGCTCGCCAGTCTCTGGATCAATCTCTTCCTCTTCCGATGGCGAGTAAGGCTCGGCCGTCGGCAACGGCACGAGCAAGCGGTAGGTCAGCCCTTCATCGATGATGCGGCCGTTGACGACCTGTCCAGCCAAGGGGTTGGCGAGGTTGCTTTCGGGCAGATCGCCATCGGGGGCGGCGCTGGCGATGGTCAGGCGGATTTCCACGGCCACGGGCAGCCCCTCCATGAACGTCGAATCCCATTGCGGCAGCATCTGAAAGCCATCGTAGTATGCGAATTCAATCGACATGACTTCCGGTGCGACCAGCTGGCTGGCGCCGGCGAGCAGGTCCATTTGCAAACCGCCCATGACCGCCAGTCGGTTCACGGAGCGATCGAGTTCGCGGCGAATCAGACCGATTTGAGCGACCTGCCCGAGACTGGCGGCGGCCATGTTGTTGGCCACTTGAGGGTCCGGTCCGATGTAGTATGTGACCGTCTTGATATCGCTGGGCAAGTCAGTCATCACAGCGCCGGCGGTTTGCATGGACGGGTATTCATCGTCCCGAGGCAGGCGGCTGATGTCGATCATCAGTTCGTAGGCATTGCCGTAGATTCCTGGCGAAAGGGGTGCGGTCTCGCTGTCGGCCAGATTCTGGGAATTGTTCGAACCGGCTCCTCCATCGGCTCAGCCGCCGCCGCCCCTCCGTCCTCGGCCGACAAGTCGCCGCCGCCGACGGCGCCCATCGAATCGGCCATCACGCCTTGGGTCGCCGAGAGATCGACCATGCGGAAGTGAATCGAGCGACGCAAGTCGTCGGCGATCATTCGCAGGACGGCGCGAGCCAACTGAGCTTCGTCGACATTGGTACGGCGGGCGTCGAGCATCCGCATGTGGACGTAGATCGCCGAGCCGATGGCGTACATGATGATCACCGTCAGTCCCAAGGCGAGCATCAACTCCACCAAGGTGAACGCAGCTCGACGTTGGCGTCTGGGGGTTTCCGTGAGATTAACCGCCACGGCCGCCACCTCCTCCACCAAATCCTCGTCCGCCGCCGCCGGGTCCGCCGCCACCGAATCCAGGACCTCCGCCTCCGGGTCCACCGCGAGCGCCGCCTGCGGGTCCGCCGCGACCGCCGCCTGCGGGACCGCCGCGACCGCCGCCTGCGGGTCCGCCGCGACCGCCGCCTGCGGGACCACCGCGACCTCCGCCTCCGGGTCCACCGCGAGCGCCGCCGCCCTGCCCTCGACCGATGCCGTTTTGACCGCCGCCGAATCCACGTCCGCCTCCTGGGCCGCCACGACCACCGCCTGCCGCGCCGCCGCCCTGGCCTCCGCGACCGCCTCCGCCCTGGCCTGCCGCGCCGCCGCCACCTGCCGCGCCGCCGCCACCTGCCGCGCCGCCGATTCCCCCGCCCGGAGCGCCTCCGCCGCCGGCGCCAGCCGCGGCGTTGGGATCGGCGGCTGGGTCGGTCGCGCCTTCTTCGCCGCTGGACTCCGCGCCGGCGAGCATGGAGGATTCGTCCGGCTGATATTCCAGCGCCGGATCAATGGCCCAGCGCGTCATTCTTAAGGAGATCGCTTGAGGGTCGTCGGTGTCTTTTTGAATCAGCAATTCAACGCGAAACAAGCCGACTTGCGGCATGGGCTGCACATCCACGGCGTACAGCCAATCCATGTCGTCCGGATGGGCCATCAAGGGCGAGGTCGCCATGGGGCGGACGCCGATGACCAGTTCGGTCATCATGTTCTCGGCCAGGAATTGGGCCGCGGTCAAGTCTTGGGAATCGGTGGCGGCTCGCGAGCCCACTCGGACGATTTCGCCAATCACGGCAAAGGCGCCGCCCAGGATCGCGATGGCCAGGATGACTTCCATGAGCGTGATGCCGCGTGGGGACGCGGGGTGTCGTAGCGGACGTCGCATCATGGCTTGACTCCAGAGACCACCTCTTCAACCGATGAGGTGCCGGTGAGACCGCGAAGTCGAATCACGAGGCTTTGATTCTGCTCATCGCGAATCATCAGCTCGGCCGATGAAGTCGTGCCATCGGGATAGAAGAGAATCGGCGGCGACATTTGGAGCAGCGTCGGGTCGCTGTTGTTTTGCAGGGATTGCTGCACATATGCGTCGCGACTGGTGGCCTTTCCGACCACGTCATCAAAGACGATGTTCTCTGGCAGTTCTTCCTGCAGCGGTTCGATCAGGCCGCCGGTGGCTTCCTCCAACCCGATTTCCGTGGCGTCGGTGCTGCCATAAATCGGTTGGATGATGTACGTGTTGCTGTTGGGCGTGAAGCGAAAGGAGACGATTCGGCCGGACTGCATGGCCATGATTCGAGCGCGGCCAAAGTCGGCTCGCACCAGGTCGCCCGCTTTTCGAATTCGCTCCGAGAACAACGCCTCCCGCAGCATCGGCGCGGCCATGGCCATCAGCGCCACCATGACCGCCATGACCAGCAGCAACTCCATCAAGGTAAGACCGGCGCGATTCTTCATTTTGCTTGCTGACTTTCCAATGCACGGGCGAAGTTCGGGGTTCCGAGAAAACGCCCGTGCAGCCATCGACGCTTACTCCACGTCGTCTTGGGTGCCTTCGACCATGTCGGGGCCAAAGGACCAGATGCGGTACTTGTTGCCCGAGGACAATTCGTACTGATACTGATTGCCCCAGGGGTCGGTCGGTACTTCCTCGCCGTCCATGTAGGGTCCGCGCCACTTGTTCACATTCGCCAAGTCGGCGGGCAGCTTCCCGCAAGGCGTTCAGGCCTTGCGAGGTGGTTGGATACGAGCCGACGTTGAGACGATAAGTCTCCAGCATGCTCTCAAACGCTTTGATCTGAGTGGTCGTGGCGTTCACGTAGTCGCCTTCTTGAATGGCTTGGAAGTAGAAAGTCACCATGCCGCCCAGAATGACCAGGATGGCCAGGACCAGCAGGATTTCCATGAGCGTAAAGCCCTTTCGGCTTCGTCGCTGAGTTCGATTCTTCATTCCACTTGCTCCTGAAAATGTGCGAGGCGATGCTGCCGACCGCCGTGCGAGGACAGACGTGCGGGCGTCTAGTTTAGCGAGCTGCTCATCTTGATGACCGGCATCAACAAGGCGATCACGACGAACAGCACGACCGCCGCCAGGATCATCAACATGATGGGCTCCAACAATCTTACAAAAAGGTCCAAGCGTCGTTGCGTACGACGCTCCAAGCCATTGGCTATCTCTACTAACACCGTATCGAGCGTATTGGACTCCTCAGAAACCGAAATCATCTCCACGACAATCCTTGGAAAGTAGCCGCTGGACGCCAAAGGCGTCGCCAAGGACTCGCCGGAGGAGATGTTTTCGGACGCCTTTGCGATCGCATCGGACAGCACGGAATTGCCCGCGGCGTCCCGGCTGATTTCGAGGGACTTCAGAATCGGCACGCCGTTGCGGAGCATCGTTCCCAGCACTCGGCAAAACCGAGCCACGGCCAGGCTCTGAAAGATGCCGCCCACCATGGGCAGCTTCAGTTTCAAACGATCCGCCCAACGTCGCCCCTCGGGCGTCTGAATCCGCATGTAGCAAAACGTCAGAATCGCGGCGGCCGCCACGGCCAGCAACAGCCAGTAAGAGCGCAACGTGTCGCTGATCCACAACAACCATTCGGTCAGCATGGGCAACTCGCCCCGCGCTCGAAGGCGGTCGAACATCTTGGCGAACTTGGGCACAAAGAAAATCACCAGGCCGCCGACCACCAACGAACCGACCGAGCCCAGGAACACGGGATACGCCAAGGCGCCCGAGGTTCGCGCTTCGAGATCCTCGTAATCCTCGGTGAATTGGGCCACTCGCTCCAACGCTTCTTCCAGGAAGCCGCCCTCGCCGCCCGCTCGCACCATGTTCACCGCCATGTCGTTGAACACTCGCGGATGGCGAGCCATCGCCTCGGACAACGACGCTCCGTCCTCGACCCGGCGGTGCACGTCATCAAGCACCTCGCTCAGCACCTCATTGGACGTCTGGTCACGGAGGATCCGCAGCGACTTCAACAGCGGCACGCCGCTGCGCAACAGCGACGCCAGTTGCGTGTACGTCATCGCCAACAACTGACCACGCACGCCGCCGCCAATACGAAATCCCTTGGCGGCGCTCTTCTCGGCCTCCAATTTCAACGGGAACAGCGACTCGCCCGTCAAAATCGACACCGCCTCGTTCTGCGAAGCGGCTGAGACCTTGCCATTGACCTTCTGGCCAGCAGCGTTCCGAGCGGTATAGGCGAATTCTGGCATCTTGGTTCTGGTTTTGGTTCTGGTCTTGGTTTTCTGGTTTTGGTTCTCGGTTCTTGGTTCTGGTTCTGGTTCTGGTTTGGGCTCGCCGCGTTGATTCCCAGGGTTGTCGCTGCGCTTCACCCTGGGCTGATTTGGGGTCGTCCCTGCGGGACTTTCCTACCAACTACCAGCTACACCCCCTGCCAACTACTCCCTACCAACTACTCCCTACCAACTACTCCCTACCAACTACTCCCTACCAACTACTCCCTACCAACTACTCCCTACCAACTACTCCCTCCGATCTCCCTTGGTGATTCGAAGTACTTCTTCGACGGAGGTGTCGCCTCGCATGGCCTTGAGCCAGGCGTCGTCGCGGAGGGTTCGCATGCCCTCGGCCAAGGCCGCCTTCTTGATTTCCCAGGTGCTTTGGCTTTCGTGCGCCAGGTGCCGCACCGCATCGGTCGTTCGCAGCAGTTCATAGACGCCCAAGCGGCCGGCATAGCCCACGCCGCGGCATTGCCGGCAACCCACCGGACGGTACAGCGGGCCCTTCAGTTCCTCCCAAGGGAAGTCGTGGGGCATGTCGTCGCGTGCGGGATCGTAGGCCTCCTTGCAATTCTTGCACAAGCGGCGGGTTAGCCGCTGCGCCATCACGGCTTCGACCGTGCTGGCGACCAGGAACGGTTCCACGCCCATATCGATCATACGTGCGAAGGCGCTGGCGGCGTCGTTGGTGTGCAGGGTGCTAAACACCAAGTGACCTGTGAGCGATGCTTGAATCGCGTTCTCAGCGGTTTCCAAGTCGCGAATTTCGCCGACCAGTACGACGTCCGGATCATGTCGCAGGATGCTTCTCAGGGAGGCGGCGAAGGTCAAGCCGATGCGAGCATGGACTTGGATCTGGTTGATGCCTTCCAGCTGGTACTCGACGGGGTCCTCGGTGGTGATGATCTTGTTCTCGGGCGTATTGATCTCGATCAACGCGCTGTACAAGGTTGTGGTTTTTCCCGATCCCGTGGGACCTGTGACGAGAACGATCCCATGCGGCATGTGGATCAGTTCACGCATGTGCTCATAGGTCTTGGCCTCCATGCCCAGCTTCCGCAATTCGAACGTCATGCTGCCCTTATCGAGGATACGCATGACCAAGCCTTCGCCGTGCAGCATTGGGATGACCGAGACACGCACGTCGACCTCGCGTCCCGAGACTCTCAGCTTGATGCGGCCGTCTTGCGGCAATCGCTTTTCGGCGATGTTCATCCGCGCCATGATCTTCAGGCGGCTGACAATCGCGGCCTCGAAGCGATGGATTTCCGGCGGCATCGGTTGAGGATGCAGAATGCCGTCGATGCGGTAACGAATGACCAGTCCCGAAGGCTGCGACTCGATGTGCACGTCGCTCGCTCGGGACTCGATAGCCTCCAACAGGATCTCGTTCACCAAGCGAACGACCGAGGCCTCCTGGGCCATTTCCGAGAGCTCGGAGCCATCGGTCTCGATTTCGTCGAGCAGTTGGATCGAGTCCTCCTCGTCCTCCTTCTGCGCGATCAACCCATCGACGGTCTCGCCGCCGACGCCCATATACTTCTTGATCAGCTTGGTCAGTTCGCGGCGGCTGGCCAACACCGGAATGATGGGCAGCCCCGTCGCCGCCCCGGCTTCATCAATCGGGTACAGGTCGTAGGGATCCGCCGTCGCGACAACCAAAGCCCCGTTCTCGCGGCGGATCGGGAACAAGTTCTGTCGGTAGATGAGCTTCTGGGGAAACGTCTTCAGCAGTTCGAGATCGACCTCGGCGGTGGTCAAATCGATATACTCCAGTCCCAGCTCCTCACCCAAAATGGTGAGCGCCTTGTCCTCGGGGATGAACCCATGGTCGATGGCCGATTCCACCCAATCGAACGATTCGAGCGAATGGCCATTACGAGCCTGCTCGACCTGTTGCGGGTTGAGCAGGCCGCGTCGGATCAGAATGTCTGCTGCTTGCACGTGAGTTGACCGGGGTTGGGGGAAAGCGGCTCCGCGACGGGTGCGGAGTACGCCTAATTCTACTTGGCTCCATGGTCGCACAGCGGCGACAAGAGGAATATATTTCCGTAGTTTCCCGCCCCAACACCCGCCCAGCTGACCCCGCGCCGTCGACGCGCAACGCGGGCCGCAGTCTCGCCCGAAGCGACGCTTAGGCCGCGTTGGCAAGTAAGACGGTCGTCGGGAGCAGCGACACACAACTGTCCGCGTCCGACCGATTCCGCGGAGTTCTTCATCCAGTCTCGCGGTGCGACTCGGACATTCGCCAAGACCGCACCCCGAAAGCTGGCGGAAGGACTATTCGGTTTCGACTCGGGTCGCCGTGTTCGAGCTGGCGCGTGTGGCGGCGCCGCCGGCAGGACGTTGTTGAGGCTGTGGCTGAGGGAACTCGAAGGGCTGACCGAACAGGTCGTCGAAGTCTTTTCGCTGTTGGGGCGTCAGGACGGACAGAATCTTGTCCTGGGCCTCCTTCTGGAGTTTCGCGATCTTCTCTCTCATTTCCACTTGGGCGTCCGCGGCCAGCTTGCGGATCTGCTCCAGCTGTTCGTCGCTGAGGCCCAGTTGTTGCATCAAATCGGGGTTTTCAAACGCCCGTCCCGAGCCGCCTCGAGTCATCCGCTGCTGGAACTCGATCTGCTTCAAACGCTTGACTTGACTTGGCAGCAAGATGCCTTGGAGCTCGGTGTCCCGCATCGAGGTCAGCTCTTCGCGGAGCTTGCCGAACTTGGCCATCATTTCTTCCCGCGGCAGATTTCGCAGCTCGCTGAACATGCCGGTCATCTTTTCCCGGATTTTCTCATTCACCGATTGCAACTGCTCGACCTGGTCGTCGAGCAATTCCAATTCTTGCTGAACCTCGGGGGAATCCAGCAGATTGCCGCCAAAGCCGCCGCGGCCGCGTGCTCCGCCTCGTTGCGCTAGTGCAGAGGAGGCGAGCAACAGGGCGAGCGCCAAACTCAGAGTCGTCAAGCTGATGCGTCGAGCCATTCCAGTGGTCCTTCGTATTCCTGCGAGTCTTCAGATTATTCCGGATTTTGGGGAGATCCGGCGTCCATTCCGTCGAGCCGCTCTGTCGCGGCCCAGCCTTCGTCGGCCTACTAATAAAACCCAGCGAAATCGCTCGGGTTTCGTCACAACTGGGGTTTTTTACGCGTCACGCTCGTTGATGACCACCCCAACCGCCCAAAACGACAACCACCCAGCGGGTCCTCCGTGATTCGCCATCGGCGGCGGAACACGCGCTGGGGAGTCGTTCGTTATGGGCCGACGGCGCTTTGACTCGAGCGACCTGGATCGTCCGAAGGTCTGAGGACCGAAGCGTTCGAGAGGGTTGGCGCCTTGTGTTCGCTGACTGGCGGCTAGTTGCCGCCGCCGCGACCACCCCGGCCGCCGCCGCCCCGGCCTCCGCCGCCGCGACCTCCTCCGCCGCCAGGACCGCCGCCACCGCCTCGGCCGCCGCCGAACCCTCCGGGAGGTCCGCCGCCGCCTGGGGCGCCGCCGCGACCACCTCCACCAAGAGCTCCGCCGCGGATGGCGTTGATGAATGCGGCTCGCCGCGCCTCGGCAGCAGCAGCGTCGTCGCCGCCGCTAGGAGCGGATGACGGTGCGGAGGCCACCGTCGGAGCCGCGGATGAGGCGCCTTGGGGCGCGCTGGTCGAGGCGCCGCTGGCCGTTTGGCCAAACATGGCCGCCATGGCGTTCGCGATATTCTGGTTGGCGATCGGCATCACCGCGAACGCGACATTGCTGTCAGCGGTCGGTTGATCAATGCTGGCTACCAGGGTCTGGACTTCTTCAAAAAGAGCGTCCGGAGCGACAACGATGACCGAGTTGCTGATGTCATCGACGGCGATCGTCATCTTGGGCGGTTCCGTGGGAGACGAAGAATCGCCCCCGCCTCCTCCGCCGCGTCCGCCGCGGCCACCGCGTCCGCCCTGCAAGGCCCGCAGGATATCCTGGGGCGAAGGTTGGCCTTGGCCGCCGCCTTGACCACCGGCGGCTTGCGTGATGCGGTCGGCGAGCGCTTCCTTGACGATCTTGGCGACACGATCAGCGGTCGTATAGCGAATCGAGATCGACCTCGCTTTCCCCAGCGTTTCCACCGGGCTAGGACCCTTTGGCTTGTCGATCAGAGTCAGGATTTCGCCGACCAGGGCTACTTCTTCCGGCAGTCCGCTGACCCACAAACGATTCAAGCGAGGGTCCGGTACGATGTTCAAGGACCCGGCTACGATCGCCGACGAGGTGTCGCCGCCACCGCCTCCACCACCACCGCCGCCCGGAATCAGGGCCCCCAACGGTCCGAGCATGTCGCCCAGCGGATCAAAGCCGCCCAGCATTCCGGCGGCGCCGCTGCTGGCCTGCAGGATCTCCTTCAACAACGCGGCCGCTTCATCCACTTTCGCGTAACGCAGATAATAGATCGTGCTGGGTTGCACCAGGGTGGAATCGGAGTTGGCGCTGACTCCCATCACTTCGCGAACAAGCTTCTCAAAGCGAGCGAGCTTTTCCGGATCGTTGCAGCCGACAACCAGCCCCTTGGGCGTCTTGGAAATAATGATCTCGTCGTTGCCCTTGGGTCTTGCCGGCGGCTTCTCTTGGGTTGGCGCAGGAAAGCTGACGTACTGAATCATCCCTTGGTCGGCGATCGCCGAGTTGTCGGCGGGGCTCGGAGCGGGGAATCTCAGGGGCGCATCAGGGACAGGATTGGCCGGAGTGAATCGATCGGGAAATTGGCGATTGAATTCATCAATCAACCGTTTCAGCTCGGCTTCGTTTTCGCTTTCTGGAGACACCTCCTGCTCTTGGAACAGGGACGATTGTCGCAGCTCCGAAGGCGTCACGATCTGAATCCGCTCGCCGCTGTCGGTCACGGCTTCCCATAACTTCGGCATCAGCGACAGCGCTTGATCGGCTTGCGTGTCGGTCATGGGGATCAATCGCAGCGTGCGGTTTTCACCAGCGAGAAGATCTTCGGAGGGTCCCTCGAGCTTGGCGACCAGTTCCTCGATTTCGCTGATCTCGCTCTCGGTTCCCCGCACAAACAGCTTCATTTCGATCGAATCCGATTCCAACTTGGGGCCGGCGGCGCCCTCCTCTTCGAGACCGTAGATCTTGTTGGCCAAGACAACAACGCTCTGCGGATCGACCGTTTTCATGTCGATCACCTTCACTTTGACGCCTTCGCCCTCCAGGATCTTGATCGCGTTCTCGACCGTTTCGTGGTCGCTGGCCAAGCCTTGCACGACCAACTTGTTCGACGTGCCGTCCAGGGCCACGCGCACGTTCGGGTTGCCGGACAGCAGTTGCGAGACCACCGAGAGAGCGACTTCGGTGCTGGCGCCGCGAACGCGATAGGTCTTGATCGTCGGCGTTTGCAGATCGGAGTCAACGCCGGACGCCTCGGGTTCGATGTTCAACGAGCTTCACCAGATCATTCAAGATGTTGATCTGCGGCTCTCGGCCCACCGCGTACATGTACGTGCCAAACGGCCCGACCGAGATGTTGATGTTCTCATTGGTGAGCGCTTCTTCTCCCAGTCCCAACAACGGTCGAGCGACCGACAGCACTTCATCAGCCAACACGTGGCTGAGTTTGATCTGCACGACTCGTGGACGATTGGCGCCTTCGGGATCCTCGGCTCGGCGAATCAAGTCGCGGATCAACCGGAGGCGGGAAACCGTGTCCGTGACCAGGATCTGACGTGATTGCTCCAAAGTGATCATTGAAGCGCCGGGACCCAGCAGCTTGGCGATTTCCGCCTCCGCGTCCGCCGTGGCCAAACGTGCGTCAGCTGGAACACGCACTTGACGAGTTCGAAACGGCCGCGACTATCCAGTTCGTCGACGCTGACCAGTTCCACCAGGTCCGGCGGGATTTCCCCTTCGCGATTCAGCACCATCAGCATGCCTTCGCGAATGATCACGGTGTAGCCTTTGGTCAACAGCACGCTGTTGATTCGATCCAATGCGCCACGAGGGGTGAACTTGCGGAGCGGATCCTTGTAGCTGAACGTGCCCGGAGGCAGCGATTCCGGGTCCACCTGAATGGCCAATCCGGCCTCGCCCGCAAACCACTCCAACACGTCTTTCCAACTGGCCGAGGCGAAGTTGAAGGTCAGCGTCGGCTCCTCGTCGGACATGGCTTCTGTTTCGCCGGACTGCAAGATGCTGCTGGTGCGGGGGCGCCGCACCGGAGCCTGGACCGCAGGCGGCGCAACGGAATCCGCCGCGGGCTCTTGAGCGGGGGTTGTGGGGGTGGGATCCGGGGCAGCGGCTGCCGGCGCTGCGGGGGCTTCCGCGGGTGGCGCAGGATCCTGGGCGGCGGCTTCCGCCGCGGCAGGCGCGGCCGGAGCAGGGTCGGTCGGAGCGGGCGCGGCAGGCTCGGCTGGAGCAGGGTCGGTCGGAGCGGGCGCAGTAGGCTCGGCTGGAGCAGGCTCAGTTGGCGGAGATGCGGCGCCGGCGAGTTTTGACCAGTTGGCTTGTTGGCTTTCGTTCAGAAGCTGACCCAGGCGCCGCTCGTACACCCGACGCACCAGCGATTGCTGAGCGGCGGTGGCTTGCACAAGATCGTTGCGGCGCTCCGCCAGAATCGAGGCCACCTGCTGCGTTTGTTCGTCGCTGAGGCCCAGCAGTTGTGCGGTTTCCTTATCGCCGAGGGCCGCGTACCCTTCGCGTCGCAGTCTCAATTGGTTCAGCTTGCCGCGTTGCTCCTGCGTCAGCAATTCCATGCCCAGGCGTTCAGATTCCCGCACAAACGGATCCAACGCGGCGGCGACCTCCGCGGCGGGCTTGTCCAGCATGCCTTCCAACAACGCCTGACCCTCCATCACGCGTTGATTGACCAGCATTTGCAGCTTCACGCGCACGTCCGAGTCCAACATCAAGGCCTCGGCGGCCTGATCGTCGATTGCATAGGCGAGCTTTCCTACGAACTCGCTCCCGGCATCCTGGCCCCTTGCCGGCTGCGCCCAGAAAGCGGCACACAATGCAAGAATCGCAATCCGCGACATAAAGACGACTCCTCAAACGTTCGTAAACTGCTCAATGCAGAGTGTTTATGGCAAGACGCAGCGATCCCCAAGGGAATCCCGGCGAACCCTATAGAGTCTAACCAGTGACCTGGCAATAGGTTTCGCCAATCGCCAAAATTGCCAGCCTTTCCAGGGCCGTTTGTCGCCGGCGACGGCGGTTGTCCTGAATGCGATAAGCGACGTCTCGCTGACGGAGATTCGCGGGCGAGGCGTTCGTGCATCGGGGGGGAGAGATTGATCGCGTCGGGCGCCTGGCCGCCGCCTATTGCCGGACCCCGCCTAGAAAACCACCAATCTGTGGATGCACGTGCGACGAGGCGCGAACCACCAACGCGAAGACGGGCCGGTAGTAGCGAATCGTCGCGGGCCCTCCGGCCACGTCCCAGTGATCCGGTTCAATCGTGCTTTGAATCAGCTCAATCAACGAGGGCGCGAAGTCGCTGAATGCGCCGCCACCGCCGGCGCCGCCCGGCACCGCGTCGCTGCGGGTCGCCCCGCCATGCAGGGCCCAATAGGCGGCCGGTCCGCCGCTGGTCGCCCCGGCCAACTCGAGTTGGTCGCTGAGCGCCTGCGCCGCCAGTTGCAGGAGCGGATCGGGGCTCGGCGACGCGTTGCGCTGTTGCTCCCTGCCGGACGCGGCGGCATCGCCTGCGTGCTGTTCCTTCCCGCTCAGGGCCGGATCGGTTGCCTGGTTGGCGCCCTCCGAGAACAAATCCTGGGGCGCGATGGACTCGGCCAGCGGGCGCCATTGTTTCTCAAGCTCCTCAGATGTCGCTCGTAAACGCACGCGCAAGCGGACGGCGGCCTTCTGCAACAACTCCGCGTCCTGCAGGCGAGGATGTTGACGAATCTCGCTGAAAAGATCGCACAACCGTTCAATGCTCTCGCACCAAACGGCGTCCGAGGGGGCCACCGCTTCGCGTCGCAACGCGTCGCGCAAGTCCGCCTGGATGGCGACCAACGAGCGTGTCGTCGGGTGGTCCGCCTCGTCGGCGGCCACCGGCCGGCCGTTTCCGGTCAATCCAACCAGGAGCATGATGATCGCAAGGCGTCGCGCATTCATGGCAAGTGTCGTCCGCTAGGGGGCAGGTGTTTCCGCACCTTAGCAAGTCCCAATGTCCTTCGTCAAATACGACGCCATGGCGGCGTGGACTGAATCAACGCCAGCGCCGCCAGGGACTCGTATCGGATCAATACAGCAAGCGTGAACGCGTGGGCGCGCTTTGCCGCGCTTGGCGCTCCACAGCGGGTTTCTTTGCTCGCAGCACCAACAGGTGCTTGCCCTGCCGGAGAAAAAACGGGCTTTCCGCCAGCACTTCCCACTCGACGCTCGTTTCCTGTTGCAAGCGCGTCAGTTTGTCCGATCGTGTAATCAACAACGCGTCCGGGCTCGCCGACATGAAGTGCTCGACATCGTGATGCGTTGGGACTTCGGCGCCGGCGGGTGAAATCGCGGGAGGCGACAGTTGAGGTTGCAAGCTGGTGAGGTGAATCTGGCGCCGGGTGTAAAACACCCAGCTGGGCTCCAGGACGTCGAACACCGCCAACGGCGCATCGCCGCGTTGCCGCACCAACTGAAGCATGGGCTCGAGGCCGCGTTGGGCGTTGACGATGTTCACCGCCGCGCCAAACACCGCCAGCACCAGCGTCGCGGCGGTGATGGTGAAGGCGACGATCCATGGTCTGGACTGGTTCAGAGCGGCCAACCGTGCGCACGCCGCTCCGCCCACCAACGGGATCAATCCAATCACCCCCAACCAGCCAACCCCGGGCAACACCCGCTGGCTTGCCAGGGGCAAAGCAATCAGCAAGCTCAAGCCACAGGCGGCCAACGCACCGCTCGCGATCAAGGCCCACCGCCGGCGAACGGCGAACTGTTGCATTTCGCAACCGGCGCAGAACCAACCGACCAGCAGAGCCAGGCCGGGGTAACACGGCGTGATATAGCTTGGCAGCTTCGTGCGGGCGATGGAAAAGACGGCCACATAGACGCCAACCCAGCAACCAGACAACAGCAATCCCGCCCGCTCCCGCGGCGTCAGGTTCCACGACGCGACCGCGGCGAGCGATCCGGGCAACAACAGGGACCAAGGGAAAGCCCCCACCCACAGTGCCGCCGGGTAGTACAGGAGCGATGAACCGCCGTGACCCTCCATCGGATGCAACGCTCGACCGAGGTTGTGCTCCAGGAAGAACCCACGCAGCCATTGACCGTCCGTGCGCAAGCCCACCCACACATACCAAGGCGCCGCGACCAACCCCACCACCACCAGCGCGGTCAGAGGACGCATCAACCAACAGGTGCGGAGAAAGTGCAACGGCGCGAAAGCACGGGCCAAGCGGAAGATCGCGCTGCGCACGCGGCTATGGGAGGGCTCCTCGTCGATGCTTCTTTTCGGAAGCCGAAGCAGCAACAGGTACAGGCCGATGACCGCACAGGGCAGCACCAGGCCCACTGGACCTTTGGTCAAAACGCCCAGACCCGTCAAGGCGTACATGCCGGCTACAACAAGGCGATCCGACGGCATCTGTTCGAGGCCCGCAGGAGCGCCCTCGTCAGACGAAGGGGCTTGGCGCCTTCCCAAAACAAAAACGGCGATCGCCGCCGTGCTGAAAAAGATGAGCGCCGCGTCAGGGGTCGCCGCTCGTGAGGCGACCTGGAACATGAGCATCGTCGCCAAGCTGACGCCGGACCAGCACGCCGCGCGTTCTCCGAAGAACCGCCGAGCCATCATCGCCGTCAAGGCCACCGAGCCCAATCCCAGCAGGGCGGACCAGATCCGCGCCGTCCATTCGGTGACGCCGCCGAGCTGATAGGCGGAGATCATCAACCAGTAGGTGAGGACGGGCTTGTGAGTCCGCAGTTCGCCGTTAAAGACGGGCGTGACCCAATCGCCGCGGGCCATCATTTCGGCGGCGCAGCCCGCGTTTCGCGGCTCATCGCGATCCCACAATCGCGGGCCGCCGAGGTTGACCAGCAACAGAACGGCGGCCAGGCCCAGTAACGCGACTCGTCGAGTCGTCATGCGAGGCGTCCCTTCCTCGGTGAGTTTTCGGCCGACCAAAAAACAAGCGCGCGGCGTTCGGCGACCAGCACCGAACGCGGCACGCGCTATTCCCAGGCCCTGCCAAGCCGCGGGAGTTTAGGGAAACCGTCAGCCCGCGACAAGCCCGAAAAATCCGCCTGATCATGGGGGTGCGCCCCAGCGGCGTTCACCTCGGATCGCCGCCGCCCGGGTGATGACAGGGCCTGCGGGTCGAGTTATCTTTGCCGTGGAGGAGTCGGCCCTTGGGCCGACGGCGTAGCGCCCTTTTTTGGCTATTTTCCCGGAGGCGGCAAGTGATGCGTTCAATCATGCGGTGGGCACTAGCGGCGATGTTGTGGATCTGCGGCGCCGCGCTGGAAGCGACCGCACAAGAAGCGACCGCACAGCAGGGTTCCGCGCGGATGTTGCTGGTGACTCAAAGCGCCGGGTTTCGACACAGCGCCGTGACTCGAAAGGATTTGCAACTGTCGCCCGCTGAACGGACGATGACGCAACTCGGCATTTCCAGCAACCTGTTCCGAGTGGATTGCACGCAGGATTGCGCCCAGGACTTCACGCGCGACAAGCTGCAACACTACGACATCGTCATGTTCTACACGACCGGCGATCTGCCGATCGCCAAGGAAGACTTGGATTACTTCCTGAATGATTGGCTGAAACAAAAAGGGCATGGTTTCATCGGGGCGCATTCCGCGGCCGACACGTACCATAACTACGAACCCTATTGGGACATGATCGGCGGCACGTTTAACGGTCATCCCTGGAACGCCAGCACCAAGGTCGTGATCACCGTACATGACCAGCAACATCCGGTCAGCAAGGTTTGGGATCCGGAATTCACGATTACCGACGAGATCTACCAATTCAAGAATTGGCAGCCTGAAAAAGTGCGGGTCCTGATGAGCTTGAACATGGAGAAGACTGAGCTCAAGAAGCCCTATCACGTGCCGATCGCATGGGTCAAGGAATATGGCGAAGGAAAGGCCATGCACATGAGCCTCGGACATCGCGAGGATGTCTGGACCAACTCGACGTATCAGGCTTCGCTGTTAGGCGGCGTGAAGTGGATCCTGGGCCTCGAAGACGGCGACGCGACCCCCAATCCGGAAGTGTCGAATCATCAGGACAAGCTCTCCAAGAAAGCCGCCGACCAATAGGCGGCGCCGTTACGGGGCCGTTACACAGCGACCCGGTCGCGAGAGGTAAGCTGAGATCGGTGGATCGCGCCGTCGCGATTCCGGCGACGCGTCGCGCGAGTCCCCGTTATGAAAACGACGATCCTGTGTGTGGAAGACGATGCGGCGATCCGGCGCGGCGTGACCGACGCGCTGCAATTCGCGGGCTACACCGTGTTGCAAAGCGGCGACGGAGAGCAGGGCATGGAATTGGCCCTGCACTGCGAATACGACTTGTTGCTGTTGGACCTGGTTCTTCCCCATCGTTCGGGACTGCAAATCCTGCAGCAAGTGCGAGCGGTTCGCCCCACGCAGTCCATTATTGTCTTGACCGCTCGCGGCGATGAGAGCGATCGAGTCCAGGGACTGCGCCTGGGCGCCGACGACTACGTCGTCAAGCCCTTCAGCGTGAAAGAGCTCCTGGCGCGCGTCGAAGCCGTGCTAAGACGGGCGCCCCAACGCCCCAGCGAGCTGTCCGAGTTCGTCTTGCCCGCGGGCAGAGTGGACTTCGAACGCCGCGAAATTCGTCGCTCCGACGGCGGTCGAGTGGATCTCTCGGGAAAGGAATGCGAGCTCTTGCAATACCTCGCGCGGCATTGCGGGCGGGCGATCGATCGTGAGGAACTCCTGTCCCACGTCTGGGGTCTTGATCCGCGGGGAGTGTCCACACGCACGATTGATATGCATGTCGCTCGCCTCCGTGAGAAACTGCAAGACGCGTCCGCGACCCCGCGAGTCTTGCTGACCGTTCGCGGCAAGGGGTACATGCTGGCTCACCCCGCCGCGGCCGACGGCGACTTCCCACGCAAGTGATCCTGCATTTCGAAGAGGAGTCCCGTTTGAAGCGTCCCTGGCAAATCTGGGCTGCCTTTGTGCTGGCGCTGGCCGCGATGGTTCCGGGCATGGCGATGTTGACGCTGTGCGCCGTGGAACTGGATCGATCCGAGGCGATGGCTCGCGCCCAAGCGGATCTGGAATCGCGGATCGGCAGTGCGCTGTGGCGCATGGACACGTGGCTGACTCGGCTCTTGGCTCCCGAGATTGGACGCCCCTATTTCGTTTACGAACCGTTCCTCAGCGACGGCGGCAAGCAACGGGCGGCTTCGCCTCTGTTGGGTCGGCCTTCTCGCTTCATTCGATTGCACTTTCAAGCCGATGCGAACTCCCAACAATGGACTTCGCCCCAAGTTCCTGACGTTTCAGATCGCGCGATGGCGCTTGCCAACGGCGCCACCGACGATCAACTGCAGCGTTCCCAAGCGTCCTTGGAAGTGTTCGCCTGCGATGTGACCGCCGCCGCGCTATGTCACGTGTTGCCAAACGATCGGATCCAAGCACCGGACGCCGGACCGGCGGAAGCGGCTCAGACGGTCTCCAATCCGGCGGTGGAGTTCACCAATCGCAATTCGCCATCCCAAATCGGTGCGCCGGTTGACTCCGGAATGGTGGGCGCCCCAGCGAATTCGGGGGTCCCGCGGCCGGCCGCGCAACAGCAACTGGCCGGTCATTCGCAAAACGACGATTTGAACGATTTGCGCAACCGCGTGGACCTGTTTCAATCCGAAGCCGTCCGCCAACGACGGGATCAAGGCCTGAACTCGGCCTGGGTCCAGCCGATTCAAAACGTTCATGAGGGGATCGCCAAACCCGTCTGGTTCGGCGACAAGCTATTGGTCGCCCGCCGCGTGTGGTTTCATGATCGGCAAGTCGTCCAAGGATGCTGGCTGGATTGGGAGGAACTGTGCGCCGAACTCCGCTCCCGCGTCGACGACTTGCTGCCTGAATTCGAGTTCCAGCCGGCCGACGACGTCAGAAAGATCAACGTGAATCATGTGTTGGCGACCTTGCCCGCGCAAATCGTCGCCCCACAACCCACTCTCCCGCCCCTGGGATGGACGCCGATCCGAGTCGCCTTGGCCGCGGCCTGGGCGCTGCTGCTGCTCGCCGCCGGCGGAGTCGCTTTGGTGTTGCAAGGCGTGGTCGCCTTGAGCGAACGGCGAGCTGCGTTCGTCTCCGCGGTGACGCACGAGTTAAGAACTCCGCTGACCACCTTCAAGATGTACTCGGAAATGCTGGCCGCGGGCATGGTCCCGGATCCAGGGCGGCGACAAGAGTACCTGGAGACGCTGCGGGCGGAATCCCATCGCTTGTCGCACCTGGTCGACAACGTGCTGCAGTACGCCCGACTGGAGCGTAGTTCCTCGGCGCGACGTTCGCCCTTGCCGCTGAGCGAATTGGTGCAGCGCGTTGCGCCGCGACTGCACGAGCGAGCGGAGCAGGCTGAGCGGTCATTGCGCGTTCACTGCACAGCCGACGCGACCCAAGTGGTGCTGACCGACGTGGCGGCCGTCGAGCAGATTCTCTTCAACCTCGTGGACAACGCGTGCAAGTACGCCATGCCGGCCGACACCAGGGCGATCGATTTGGTGGTCACGACCGACAAGGGGGGCGCCTCCCTGGAGGTCCGTGACTATGGCCCGGGCTTGGACGCGAAAGCTCGCAAAGGGCTGTTTCGTCCGTTCTCCAAATCCGCCGAACAGGCCGCCGAATCCGCTCCCGGCGTCGGCTTGGGGCTGGCGCTTTGCAAACGCCTGGCCAAGGAAATCGGCGGCGTTTTGACTTGGGAGGCTCGGACGCCGGGGGCTGGATTTCGGCTCAGCTTGCCCGCGTCGCGCCCTCCAACTGGGCCAAAGGACCTGTAGTCTTGCGGCCCTACTTGGGGTCGGGGATCACGCGTAGCACGATCACCAGATGAAATTCCAGCGACTCCATGTCGCCCAACGGGGCGGCGAGTTCGGGGGTCGCCTGGTTTTCGGGCAACGACGGATCTTGAGCTCCGCCTTGGATCAATCCCAACGCCGCGGGCGCGGCCAGGGACGCCAATTGACGCGTCAGACGATTTTCCATGGCGACCGTCAGCAGGATGCGGCGGGCGACGCCCAGTGCTCTCTGGCCGCCGGACTGGGCGATCATCAGATCGTGGGCGCGATCGAGCCGCTCAAACAGCAGCTTATCCTCATTGGCGAGCGCCAGATCCATTCTGACGCCGCGAACTTCGAATGGGGGCCGTTGCTGAAGGCCGTGATACACCTCATCGAATTGGCGTCCGCCGGCGACGACATACAGTAATTGCAGCGTCGCCAACTTCTCGGCGTCGCGTTCGTTGGCCGGCTGTGCATCCTCCGCGGCGGGTTCGAGTCGTCCCATCAAACGATTGGTGAAGATGGCTTGCTCCATCTGCTCGTCCACCGTCAAGCCCTTCTCGAGCTGAATGCCCGCTTGGTTCAGGACTTGATCGAGCACGCCTCGCTTGTAGGCGGATTCGGTGATGATCACATCAAAGAGCGACATCAACTGCATGCCCGTCGGCTGGGCGCCTTGCAGATCCAAGGCGTCTCCTTCTTGAACCAACTCGGTCGGCCCCTGCTCCAGCAAGCCGCCAGGAGGCGTTGAACCGGCCAAGTTCTGGGGCGATAGCGGATCGGCGGCGGGCTTGGGGCAAAGACGACGGCGAGCAAAGCCGCCGCCGCGATCGTCATCGCAACCGCCGCCAAACGCAGCCATTGAGTCTGCGTCAACGGCGATGGGGCGGGGACGGGCCGGGTGGGCTCGCTGGCGGCGGCGATCCGATTCATCACCGAGGCGGTGAATTCGACTGCCAGCCGCGGACTCGGCAACGCGCGGATCTTGTCGCCCAGAGCGATCATCTCACGATGAGCACGCTGCAGATCGGCGTCGTCGGCGAGCCAAGCTTCCACTTGACATCGCTCGGCCGCGGACAATTCGCCATCCACGAACGCGCTCAGTAATTCAAATTTTTGATCGGCTGTGGTCATGGGTTCGGCGCCCGTCGCTCGTCAAGTCAAAACGAGACGGTCAGGGTTTCCTTGCACCTAATTGGCATAAATTGGCAATACGTCCCACGATTCCGTCGCTGGTTCGCGAAGTTAATGGTTCCCGGAGCGGCGCCCCGATACCGAACGCTCTAAAGCATCTCGTCTTCGAATGAATCCTTTAACAAGTTCCGCAACTGCATGCGTGCTCGATGGAGTCGGCTGCGGACCGTTCCCACCGGAACATCCAGCAGTTCCGCGATCGAGTCGTAATCGCAACCTTCCATCTCTCGCAACACCATTATTCTTCGATGCTCCTCGCTGAGCATTCCGAGCGCGTCCCAAAGTTGCTGGGCGTCTTCGGCTCGTTCCAAGTCCAAACTGATTGTTTTTTCATTTTGTGCGGGTTCATCCCCGTCTTGTCGTCGTTGTTCTAATGACGCGGTGGGTCGATGCTTCCGTTTGCGACTGGCCGCAATGTTGAACGCGATGCGATACAGCCAAGTATAAAAGCTGCTCGCCCCCTGGAACGTGTGCAACTTGCGGAACGACTGGACAAACGCCTCTTGAGCGACGTCTTCCGCCTCCTCGACCTGACCGGTGAAATGGATCATTGACGCGAAGAGCCGCTGCTGGTACCGCTGTACCAAGTCGCCAAAGCTGGCGGATTCCCCAGCTAACGTCTCCTCGATCAGTTCTGAATCGCTCTTCACTCGTCAGGACCTTGCACCTTGGACGAAATCCGGCGCCGGAAAGTTCCGTCACGCAAAGATAAACCCAATAGGGTGGGTTTGGCGGGCTGCGCCCCGCTCGTTTTCGCCCGGCCAAGGCGTGAACGGCTCTGATTTTTACCGCCGCTTCAGCCGGCGTCCATCCCCAATGGTCCACGAAAATCGACGATGCTTTTACGCCGCGTTGTGCCGCAAACTGATTCCAAACAAGTAGTTGCGCTGATTGACTCAGTGTATCGCGAGTACGGCGATCGAGTCCACTTGGCGGGCGCTGACGCGGATCTGACCCGTCTGACCGAGGCCTACTTGCACGAGACCGGGGATTTTGTTGTCCTGCTCAATGCGGCTGCCGACATCGTGGGTTGCCACGCGATTCTCGGACTCGGCGGCCCATGGTGCACCTTTCGGCGGCTGTATCTGCACCGTTCCGTACGAGGCAAAGGCCATGGCCGACGATTGATGGATTGGGCCGAAGAGGAAGCCCGTCGGCGCGGTTTCCGGCACGTGGCGTTTTGGTCCGATCGCCGATTCACCCACGCTCACGCATTTTTCGCGCGTCTGGGCTATCAACACGATGGTCGCGTGCGGTGCATGGACGACGGCGCGATTCCATATGAAGAGCTGTTTTTTTCACGCGACCTGTAGAACCCTCACGGGCTTCGCACGGATTGAGCTCGTTCGGCGGGACTGAACGCGCCGACGTCATGCATCCTCCGGCATCGGCGAGGGCCGTTTGCTACCAGCCCTCGAATTCTCGTTTCAGGTCGCCGCTGAGAATCGGAAAACGGCACCAGGTCTTGGGATCAAGGCTCTCGTCGTCGAGATGAAACGAGGGGGCATAGCGCTCCCGCTTCCATTGGTTGCGTCGCCAAAGCGTATAGAAACGGCGGATCCACGAGGCCAGTTGGGTTGCGGGCGTCTTGGGCAAGTCCACCCGCAAACGTCGAAAGCATTCCTGAGGCGAGAGCTTGTCGCGAATGGCCGCTCGCTCGATTCTGTCCAAGACGTCATAAGGCATGAGGTCGTCTTCGTCGGTTTGATTGGCTGACGGAGGGCGCAGTTCCGCGGTGGGTTGCTGCTGGTTGACCAGGCGTAATTCCGGTAGAGGTTCAACTCCTTGTGGGCCATGCTCCTCCATCCACACCAGCCATTTGCGCAGAAAGGCTTTGTCGATGCCGGCGATTGGCGAGAGCCCGCCGCACGTGTCGCCATCCATTGTGGCGTACCCGACCGCGGCTTCGGAACGATTACTGGTCGCCAGCAACAAGGCGTTGTTCAGATTCGCCAGCAGCCACACTCCGGGCGCACGGACGCGGGCCTGAATGTTCTGCAGCGCCAGATCGTCTTGCTCCCAGTTCAATTCCCGTCCGATCGCTTTGGACACCAAAGCGACATAGCTGTTCACCATGGCGTCGACGTCAAACACGTACATTGTCGCGCCAATCGCCTGGGCGACCTGTTCGGCGGCCGTCTGCGTGGTGGGCGTGCTGTTGCTGGTTGCTTGGTAGACGCAAGTGAGTAGGCTGGCATTGAACGTCCGTGGATCGTGCTTGGTCTCCATGATCGGCCAATAGGCAAGTCGTTCCAGCAAACCGGTCCATCCCAGCTCCGCCACCGCGAACTTGGTGATCAGGGCCACCAGCACGGCGCACGCCGCGGAATCGGCGCCGCCGCTCAGTGAAACGACGAACCCTCGCGAGCGCTCTTGCGCATGTAGTCAAATAGGGCCAGCGTTTCCGCGCGCGTGAATTCTTCTTCCTTGCGCCAGGGGCCGTTCTCCCACGCGGGTCGTTCCAACTGCGGAGGTTCCGGCTCGATCTCGGGGAATTTGAAGGCGGCGTGAATCAACCGTGGGCCGCTTGTTTCGACATCGGGTCGGAAGGCTCGGTTGCGGGCGCGTTGCATGCGGGTGGCGTTGACATCGACGACAGCCGTCGTGATCAGCACTTCCGCGAAGCTGAACCGTGGTCCCAAAGCCAGCATTTCGCCGCCGCTGGCGATCATCGCGTCGCCATCATAGATCGCTCGCCCAGCCTCATTACCCAGCAGATTCGCATAGACATAACTGACTTGAAAGGCGCGGGAGCCCTCCAGGACGAACCGCCGGCGAACGCGATGCTTGTCGAACGCGAAATGGCTGGCGCTGGGGTTGAGCAACACATCCACGCCGTGCGCGGCCAAATCCGCTCCTGGTCGGCGAGCGACCCACGCGTCTTCGCAAATCTCGAATCCGATCTTCACGCCGCCGCATTGAAAGATCAAATCTCCGAGCGGCAATTCGGTGGCGCCGGCTTCGGCCGACACCGACGCGTCCTCCGGCCAAGCCTTGAACCACCGCGGTTCGTAATGCAGTCCGTCGCCGGCCAGGTTCTGTTTGGCGACAAATCCCAGCAGCCGTCCATCACACGCCAGGCACGCCGTGTTGAACAGCGTCCCGCCATGCATCAGAGGCAATCCAAACGAGACGATCATGCCCGTGGTCAACGGCGCCAGTTCGTGCAAGACCTCTAGAGCCATGTGGGACGTCGAGGGCGCGTGAAACGCATCCTCGCAGCCGTAGCCGGTAATGCAGAGTTCCGGCAAGCAGAGGATCGAGACGCCCGCTTGCCGGGCTTGCTGAATGGCCAAGGCGATTCGCCGCCGGTTGCCTTCAAAGTCCAGGGCCGTCTGATTTAACACCGCCGCGGCGACTTTGATGAGTTTCATGGCTGAATTCCGGGCGGATGGTTCCACGAACCGTTAATAACTCACCTGCCGCTGCACCATTTCCGCATAGGCGCCGCCGCCCTCCATCAGTTGTTGATGGGTTCCCTGTTCGATGATGCGACCCTGCTCCATGACCAGGATCAAGTTCGCATGCATGATGGTTGACAGGCGATGGGCGATCATGAAAGTCGTGCGGCCTCGCAGCAGGTCATCCAGTGACGCTTGAATTAACTGTTCGCTCTCGCTGTCCAAGTTGCTGGTCGCTTCGTCCAGAATCAGGATCTGAGGATCCGCCAGGATGGCTCGCGCGATCGAGAGTCGTTGACGTTGTCCGCCAGAGAGCTTCACGCCTCGCTCGCCGATAATCGAGTCGTAGCCATGGGGCAAGTTGACGATGAATTCATGCGCGTTGGCTCGCTTGGCGGCGTCCAGGATCTGTTCGAAGCTGGCGTCTGGCCGGCCGTAAGCGATGTTCTCGGCGACGCTGCCGTCGAACAAGAATACCTCCTGCTGAACAACGCCGAGCAGATTGCGGTAAGTCCGCAGCCGGTATTCGCGAATGTCGCGCCCGTTGACCAGGATCCGGCCGAGCGTCGGGTCGTGGAATCGAGCCACCAGATCGGTCACCGTGGTCTTTCCCGCGCCGCTGCGGCCAACCAGGGCCACCACCGACCCGCCGGGCACATCCACATCAAAATCCCGCACCACGTAATCTTCCTTGTGATACGCGAAACTCACGTCGTCGAACTGAATTCGGTGGACGACCGCAGGCGCGTCCACGGCGTCCTCGGCGTCGGGCTTGTCGCTGTCCATGCCCAGCACTTCAAATACCCGCTCCATCGCGGCCAGCGACCGTTGCAACTCGGAAAAGGAATTCACGATCTGCCACACGGGATTCAGCAGCAGGAAGGTGTACCACTGAAACGCCATGATGTCGCCGATCGAAGCGCTCTTGGACAGGAACAGATAACCGCCGTACCAGACGATGACCAGATTGATCAACGCCATCAGCAGACCCCAGCTGGTCCATAACACCAGTTCGCGACGATGTGCGAACAACGCCTTGCGCTCGATGGTGTCGCGGCCGATCACGTAATCGGCCGACTCGCGCAATTCGCGCTGGAAGGCGCGGACCACGCGCACGCCGCCGAACGTCTCGCCGACTCGGCTATCGACGTCCGAATTGTCTTCACGGATCGCGCGGAACACAGGCCGCACGCGGCGAGCAACAACGAAGCTAACCGCCATGACGCACGGCAAGACCATCAACGCCGTCAGCGCCATCCGCCAGTTCAAGGCGAAAAGAATGCCCAAGGCGAGCACCAGGCGGATCGCCGAGACTCCCGGCGAGATCACCGCCAATTGCAACAGTCCGGTCGTCGTGTTCACATCTCCGGTCAACCGAGAGATAACGCCGCCGGTTTTCATGTCCGACAAGACGTGCAACGGCAGGTGCAATAACTTGTCGAACATCGCTCTTCGCAAGGCGAGAATCACGCGCGTGTTCAACAATCGTTGCAGGTAGTTCTTCCAGAGATTCGCGCCTTGACCGGCCAGGATCACCGCCAGGAACACCGCGCCGGCGACATGCAGCAGATGCAAGCGCGCTTCGCTGGAGACGAGATCGCCGAGCAGCGCTTGATCGATCATGAACTTGAGAAACAGCGGATGCGCCATCTCCATCACGGCGCTCAGCAGCGATAACAGGAACAGGCCAATCACGGTCCGCGAGTGGGGCTTCAGCCATTGACGATAGTCGCCGAGCAAACGCGAACGTTTTGGGGAGCGGCGCCCAAACCAGGAGCGTTTCTTGCCGGGCGAGTCGCCCGACTCGTCATCCAAGGCGGCCTCGTCGTCCTCCGCGACACCGCCCTTGGCGGGGCTCTTCCAGGAAGAGGGATTCGAGGCAAGCTGGTCCAGTCGGCCTTCGCGGAAGGCCCGGCGAAACACTTCATACCGCACCCGCGACGATCGCGCGTGCAATTGCCGCTCGTCCTCCTCGGAGGGTTCATTCTCGATGCGACAATCAGCTTCCGTTTCGGCCACCGTGTTCCCTCGGTCGATTTCGCGGTTACGGTGCGCAGGAAGGCCGCCGCGTTGGTATCCTAACGGAAAACCACGTCGCGGCAATGAGCGAAGGTCCATCACCGATCGAGAGGATGTCATGAACGCTTCCTGGTACTCGGATTTCTTCCAAGGCGTCGTCGTGGAGATGTGGCGGAACGCAGCGCCGTTGGAGCATACGCTCGCCGAGGTGGAGTTCCTCGAACGACAGCTACAACTCCCAGCGGGCGCCAGCGTTCTCGACGTGCCCTGCGGCTTTGGGCGGCACAGCCTGGAATTGGCTCGCCGCGGATTCCAAATGACCGGCGCCGACGTCTCCCAAGAGATGCTTGCCGAGGCCCAACGCGTCGCCGCCGCCGCGCAATTGGAAGTGCAATGGCGCCACGCCGAAATGCGCGAGTTGGGCGAGCAAGAACAATACGATGCGGCGTTTTGTTTGGGGAACAGCTTCGGCTACCTCGATCGGACGGGAACCGCGCAATTCCTCGCCGCCGTGGCCGGCGCACTCAAGCCCGGCGGCCGATTCGCGATGGACTACGGGCTCGCCGCCGAGTGCATTCTCCCACGCTTCACGCCCCAACAATGGGCTCCCATCGAGGGCTTGTACTTCCTCGAGGAAAACATCTATCACGTCGAGAACAGCTGCATCGAAACCAACTACACCTTCATCCGCGATGGCGAAGTCGACCAGCGGACGGGCTTGCACTACGTGTATACGATTGCTGAAGTCAAAGCGATGTTGGTCGCCGCGGGTTTGCGCGTCGAGGCGATCTTCGGCGGCGTGAACGAAGCAGAGTTTGAACTCGGCTCGCCCTTGCTGTTGGTGGTCGCCGAAAAAACGGCGTGAGCCGCCGCGCCGTTAGGCCGTTAGCCCGTTCGAAGGTCTCGGCGCTTTGGGCGACGCCGTTGCCCGGCTTGGCCGCGCTAATCGAGTTCGGCGAGCGCCTCGGCCATGCGGCCAAATACCGCCGACCAAGGTTCCGCTCGCTGTTTGCGAAACAGTCTTACCGAGGGATACCAGACGCTGTCGGTGCGTTCCAGCAACCAACGCCAATCCGGCGCGTGCGACAGCGCGATCCAAGTCGGAATGTGCATCGCGCCGGCCAGATGAGCGATCGATGTGTCGATCGTTACGACCAAGTTGACCGAGGCGATCACGGCGGCCGTGTCCAGGAACGGACGCTCGGCGTCCAAAGCTTCGCCGAAGTCCACCACATTCCACTGAGGAAAATCGGCCAACTGCTCAACACCGTCACCCTTCTGAAGACTGATCAATCGCACGCCGTCCATTGCCGCCAAGGGAGCGAACTCCGCCAACGGAACCGAACGATGCTGATCGGCGCGGTGCGAACGACTGCCCTGCCAGACGACGCCGATTCGCCGTTTCGCCGCCGGCAATCGCGTTCGCCAGTCGGCCACGCGGTGCGGATCCGCTTGCAGGTAGGGCGTCTCACACGGCACGGTCTCCACGGTGTGGGCGAAGACCCTCGGCAAGCTCATCAACGGGCAATGGACGTCAAAACTCGGCAGGGGCTGCTCCTTGTTAATCAGACAATCGATCCCTTGGCAGCCCGCGAGGATCCCGGTCAGCGACGACTGGCACTGCACAATGACCCTGGCGGCTTGCTGTCGCACGAGCTTGGCGTAGCGCACGAATTGAAGCGTATCGCCAAGTCCCTGTTCGGCGTGCAACAGAATCGTTTTTCCCGCGAGCGATTCGCCATTCCACCAGGGCTGCGGGAATGGCGGCGGCGACATGTCCGTGGCCCGCCATCGCCATTCGAACTCCTCGAACGCCGCCGGCCAGTCTCCGTTGAGCATCCGCACCAGGGCCAGATTGCGGTGAGCTTCGGCGTCCCTGGGATTGATGCGCAGCGCCGTTTCAGCGCTCGCCTTTCCTTCGGTCAAGGCGCCCTGCTGGACCAGGGCGGCCGATAGGTTGCGGTGCGCCGCATGGTTCGTGGGCGAAAGCGCGACTGCCTGTCGCAAAGCCTCTTCGGCTTCGGCGACTTCCCCCGCTTTGACCAATGCCGAACCCAAGTTCATGAAGGCCGTCGCGTAATCGGGTTGCAAGGCGATCGCTCGGCGACATGCTTCGGCGGCCTCCCTATGGCGCCCCATTGCCGACAGCGTGTTGCCAAGGTTGCTCCAAGCGATCGGAAAAGCCTCGTGCGCCGCAATCGCCTGACGATACGCTTGCTCCGAATCCGCGTATCGCTTCAAGTCGTACAACACGATCCCCATGTAGCACCACGCCTCGGGGTGGCGAGGATGCTGCTGCAACACCTGCTGGTAGCAGTCCACCGCATACGCCAATTGGCCCTGCTGATGCCAGCGCCATCCTTGCTGCAACCGTTGATTGGGAGTGGACATGAGATTGAGTATTGCGTGTCGCGTGTCGTTGCGACTTCCAAGCCGCCATGGCGACGCCATACCGGACTTGTGTTGGTGAACTTGGGGTGGTCGCCGTTTGCGGGAGTCGCGCCTCGCTTCAAGCTGGGCGGCCCTTGAGCCCGCCCGCCTTGCCGGCGTTTGATCCCGGTGAAGCAAGCCTTCCGGTCATCAGTTGCGACGGTCGGTTTCCGCTTTCACTGCGATTTCATGACGGCGCTGATGATCTGATCGTCAAAATAGTTGATGGACATGCCCGCGTTGACCACGAGCGTCTGGGCGACGATTCCGCTGCTTCGCGGGCTCAGCAAGAAAGCCGCGGCGTCGGCGGCCTCCTGCGTCTGAACCGCTTGTCGACGTGGGATGACTTGTTCGGCGTAAAGATACGAGTCCACGTAGTTGGGGATGCCCGCCGAAGCGGAAGTCTTCAAGAGTCCTGGGCCCACGGCGTTGAAGCGGATTTGGGAGAAGCGGCTGAAGGACTTGGTCAGGAACGCCAGCGACGATTCGAGCGCGGCCTTGATCGGCGCCATGAAACCGTAATTTTCACTGGCCATCGTCGTGGTGGAGATCGAAATGGTCACCACCGACGCGTCGGAGGCGAGAAGATCCTTCAGCTGGCCGCTCAACGTGATGAGGGAAAAGCACGAGATGTCCACGGTGCGCAGGAACTGCTGCTTGGTCGTGTCGTGAAAGGCTCGCGCTTCCCCGTCGTAGTCGGCGAAGGCAATGGAGTGCAACAGGCCGTGGAACAAGTGGCCCCGGTCCGATAGGGATTGGCGAAGCGCCTCGATTTGCTCGGGTTGCTCCACGTCGCAGACATGCACTTCGGCGTCGGCCAGCAGTTTCTTCAAGGAGTCGCGGCGCGATTCGCTGCGGACCACATAGACGACGTCCGCACCGGACTCCTTTAACGTTTTCGCCACGTGATAAGCGACGCTCTTGCGATTGGCGACCCCGAAGATCAGGATTTTTTTGCCGTCCAGTTGCAGGAAATTCATGCTGGCTCGTCTTCCAGATAGCAGGGTTGTTTTTCGGTGAACGCGCCGCGATCGTTGCCGCCTGAAGAGCCCTGCAGGCAACGCCGTTGCGGGTTTTCATTCGTTGCTTTTCGGGTTTCAGGTTACCCAGGGTTGCGCTGCGCTGCACCCTGGGCTGATTTGGGGCCGTCCCGTTGGGACTTCGTGGGTGCGACTGGCGTCGATTACCCAGGGTTGCGCTGCGCTTCACCCTGGGCTGATTTGGGGCCGTCCCGTTGGGACTTCGTGGGTGCGACTGGCGTCGATTACCCAGGGTTGCGCTGCGCTTCACCCTGGGCTGATTTGGGGCCGTCCCGTTGGGACTTCGTGGGTGCGACTGGCGTCGATTACCCAGGGTTGCGCTGCGCTTCACCCTGGGCTGATTTGGGGCCGTCCCGTTGGGACTTCGTGGGTGCGACTGGCGTCGATTACCCAGGGTTGCGCTGCGCTGCACCCTGGGCTGATTTGGGGCCGTCCCGTTGGGACTGATTTGCATTTTGCATTTTGCATTTTGCAATTTGCATTGAAGGGTTGCGCTGGGCTGATTTGGGGTCGTCCCGTTTGGGACTGATTTATGGTCCTTACTCGGCGGGCGCCAGGGTGCAGGCGAACTCGATCCTCACGGCTTCCTTCCCGCCGACCGTGCCTTTGGCCTTCAGGAAGTACGCCTTGGCCATTTGCTCGACCAACTCGACGGCGATGGTTAGTGTTTCGCCGGGCCGCACCATGCGACGAAATTTGACCTTCTCCATTCGCGTCGCCACGGGCACGCCCTCGTCAGGCAGGTCGAGTCCGGCCAGCAGCAAGGCGCCCGCTTGCATGCAGGCCTCGCACAGGATGACGCCGGGCGTAATCGGATTGCCGGGGTAGTGCCCCTGCAAAAAGAACTCGTCGGGCCGCACGTCTTTCTCGCACAGCAAGTGATTTGCCGAGCGTTCCACAATGCGATCCACCAACAGCATCGGAGCGCGATGAGGAATCAAGGATTCGATGAGTGCGTCCGCCATCAGGCGACTCCTGTGCAGGTGAGCAACGGGGTGGATGGTGTGTTGCGGGCGACGCTCCGACGGGATCCCCGCGTGGAAATGTCCCGCCGCGGCGCGTCCATGTAGTCTGGATTAAGGTTGCCGAGCGCCAGCGAGTTCAACCGCCGCCCCAGGTTCGAACCTCACGACGACTTCATCAGCAGGGAATCGACATCGTTGGCGACGATCACGCCGTAGTTGATGGCGCCCAGCCAGCCGGACATGATGATGCCGACGCTGCCGGCGTGATACAGTCCGCGGATCTGTTCGGGCAGTCCGCGGCTGACTGCCAAGCCCTTCGAACTTGGTTCCGAAGCTGGCCCCGGCCATGTGCTTGGTGTAGTGCTGAAAGGTCCGCGGCGTCGCCGCTTCGACGTGGTCGATGCGCTCGCGGATGTTCGGCACGTAACGCTCCAGATGCGTCCAGCGTCGTCTTCGATCAGGTCGTGTTTGCTCGCTTCGTACTCGTCGTCGTCCAGCTCGGCCCAATCTTCGTAGTGGGCGTTGGTGCTGGAGACGATCAAGCAGCGCGGCCGTCCCTGCGGGGCGAGTCCGCGGGTAGTAGAACGAATAGGTGCGGCTGGTGATGTCGCGGCTGAGCAGCAGGTCGGTGCGGAACTCCGGCGCCGTCGAGCTGAACAGCAGATCGCCCGTCGATTCGTCAATGCGTTCGTCCGGCTTGAGCGCCATGTAGACCTGCGTGCTGGAGTTGTTCAGCCGCACCTCCTTGGCCTCGTCGACGAACTCGCGGTCGAAGTGCTCCTCGCCGACCAAGTCGAAAGATCGTTGCTCGCAGATTCGCATTGGAGACGACCGCGCCGCGCTTCGATGTCGCGGCCGTTGCACGCGCACGCCGTGACCACGCGGCCTCGTTCGACCAGGATCTTCTCCACATCGCAGCGAATGCGGATGTCGACGCCGTTGCGGAGCATCTCGCGCTGCATCAGCTCCACCAGCTGATCCGTGCCGCCCTCGAAGGTGTACACGCCCTTGGACATGAAGTTCGAGAACACGATGCCGTAGGTGATCGGCGGGATCCTCCAGCGTCGAGCCGTTGGCGTAGGTGATCGGCTCCATCAACAGCCGCACGACATCGTCCTCGCCCGGGAAAGAACTGCTCGAACAGCTGCCCGGTGGTCATCGACTGATCGTCGTAGAAGTTCATCCCCCGGGCGGTGTCGAAGAACGCGTCGACCGTGTTCCGCTCGATCGCCGAACTGCGTCGGTCAGCAGCTCGCGTGAAGTCCTCGCGATTGAACGTCGTGGTCAGCGAGAACATCGGATTGTCGAAGCGGATGTTCTTCAGCTGCACGATCGAGTCGGCGATCTCCTGCGTCCAGTAGCGACGGCAGCTCTTGATCATGCCGTACGGGAAATCCGTGCAGCGAGATGTCGAAGATGTGGCCGCCGGGACGTTTGAACCAGGTCGCCATGCCGCCCAGCTTGTAGTGCTGCTCCAACAGCAGCACGGCGTAGCCCGCGCCGGCCAGAATGTTGGCCGCGGTCAGGCCGGCCAGTCCGCTGCCGATGACGACCACGTCGTAACGAGGCTTGATGTCTTTCAGGAAATCCCGTGGCATGGATCGTTGGTCGTCGGTTTTGGTTTAGCGGAGGCAGGTGTTGGTTGGCGATCGAGATACCGCTGATGATGGCGCCGATGATACCGACAAAGCCTTGATCGGTCCCGCAGAGGAACAGATTGTCCAGATGCGTGCGTCCGTCGAGTCGTTTTCGCGGCGCGCCGTAGACGGCGCCGTTGTCGTGCCAGGTGAAGCGGCGGATCGTCTTGGGCGTGAACATGTCGGTGTCGATGACGTGCCGCCGGAAATCGGGCACGAATCGCACCGCGGATGCGACCGCGCGATCGTACCACCGCAGTTTCTCGAGGCGATATTGCTCGTTCGGCCAGTTCGGCCCAGCCGGTCGTAGTTGGCGAGCGCGGTGATGCGGATCACGCCGTCCGGCAGGTCGCCGTCTCGGCATCGTAGCGGAAGTTGTTCGGCGAGCAAATCACGCCGGTGCGGACATCGCACAGTTCGTCCCGCGGGCGCTGCCAATGGAACGTGTCGCGAGTCGTTGAAGAAGACGATCGTCTCGGTCGTGGCCCAATTGCTTGCGGCTGGCCGTCCAGGATCGAGATCGACTCGACGAACGACAACTCGCCCTGGCACGACCGGCTCGGACGTGGCCGATGTCGTCGCACAGCCGCATGCGTTTCGACCCAGCCGGCGGAAGAGAGCACATTGCGAGCCTGCAGTTGCTCGCCGTCGTCCAGCACCACGCCGGCGGCCTGTCCGTTCTCGACGTGAATCCGGTTGACGCCGCGTGCGCAGCTTCAGTTCGCCGCCCAGCTCGCGAAAGCGCCGGACCAGGTTCTTCAGGATCAACCGCACGCCGGCGAAGGGCCGGGCGAATCCCTCCATGAAGATGCTGCGAAACATGATGCAGAACTGTCCGAAGTCCATGTCGTGCTTCGCGGGCGTTGCCGTACCACATCAGCGGGCAGAGCAGCATTTCGATCAGCAGCGGGTCGCGCAGCGTTTCGCCCAGGACTTGCCGGGCCGACAGATCGATAGGCGGCTTCGTCCAAATCGTCGTAGTCGATGATCTTGGTCAGCAGCACTGCGAAGCGATCGCGTTCTGGCGGGGAACGCGCGGCGATTTCGCTCTTGCAGCAGCTCGATGTCGTTGCCGAAATCGCAGGCGGACGTCGGGAAAGGCGATGGTCGATCCGATCTGCGGCGAGAGCGCGAAATCGTCCCAGTGGAAACGCAGCTGGCGCAGCAGCCGCGCCAGTGGTCCCTTGCTGGCGCCTTTGGGCGTGAAATTCGTCACCGCGTGCAGGCCGACATCGTAATCGCGGCCGCGCAGCCGGTAGAAGGAATTCAACCCGCCGATCGTGTAGTGACGTTCGAGGATGCAGACGCGCTGGTCGTAGTAGGCCAGGCGGATGCCCGCCGCCAGCCCGACATGCCGGCGCCGATGATGATCGTGTCGTACATCGCATCGGACGCAGGTCGAGCCCACGTCGCCGGCCTGAGGAGTTCGACCGCGCTTCCAGATGTCCTTCATCAGCGGTTCCAGATATTGGCACCGTGCTCTCCATGCTGGCCAACTCGCCGTAGTCTTCCTCGGGAATCTGGATGCGATATCGCTTCCGCAACTCCATCACGATGTCCAGGAAGTCCATGCTGTCCAGTTCCAGCTGCTCGCGAAAGGCGATCGCATCGTCCAAGTCGTCCAGATCTTCGTCCGGAGCGATGTCGCTCGAGGATGTCGAGAATTTCTTCTCGAATTTCGGCGGGTGTCATACCGGCAGCTCCTGCAAATCGGCGGCGCACCGCGATGTTGGAATCGAGTAGTACTTGGGCAAAGGGTGGAATGAATGGCGAGGGCCGACGCTAGGTGAATCGTCCGATGATCACGACCGAGTTGATTCCCAACATGCCGAACGAATTGTTCAAAATGTAGTTCGACTTGGCCAATCTCTCGCGGCTGTTCAACACCAGCCCGTCCAAGCTCGCACTCCGGGTCCAGTTCGTCCACGTTGATCGTGGCATGGCAGACGCCGTCGTCGAAGGCGGGCAAGATTGCCGGCCAGTTCCAGGGCGCCGGCGGCGCCCATGCGTGACCGATAAAGCTCTTGGTGTTGTTGAAGTGCGTCTGGTCGCAATTCGCCGAACACGGCTCGCAGCGCGCTGCACTCCTGAGTGTCGCCCATCTGTGTGCCGGTCGCGTGCGTGCTGACGATGTCGATCTGCTCCGCGTTCAGACCGGCTCGCTTCAAGGCCAGGCGAATGCACTCCGCCTGCCGTTCGGGATTGGGCAGCACGAAGTCGGTGGCGTCGGTGTTCATCGCGTAGCCGACCAGTTCGCCGTAGATCGTCGCTCCGCGAGCTTTGGCGTCGGACAGTCGTTCCAGGACGTACATGCAGCCGCCTTCGGCGACGACAATCCCGTTGCGCTGGCGATCGAAGGGTCGCGAAGCCTTCGCGGGATCTTCGTGGGCGGCCAGCGCCCCTTGGCTCTTGAAGCTGGCGAAGATGCCGAACGTGTGAATGCTCTCCGACACCCCGCCGGCCATCGCCACGTCGCACTCGTCCAGCCGCAGCATCTGGGCGCCTTGAATCAAACCCGCGTTGCCCGCGGCACAGGCGGCGCCGATCGTGTAGTGCGGACCGGTGATCCCCATGTTCAAAGCGACTTCACCGGCCGGATTGTTGGCCACCGTGCGCGGGTTGTGGTGATGCGACCAAAACTGGGTGTCGTAGTCGTACCCCTTGAGCTCGATAGATCTCGTTCTCCGTCTCGACGTTGCCGTGCTCGGTCACGCCGACGTAGATGCCGATGCGCGAGCGTCGACGTTGTCCCAATCCAGCCCGGCGTGACGGATCGCCTCGTTGCCGCAGTAAACGCCGACGCTGCCGGCCCGCGTGCCGCGGCGAATGTCCTTGCGGCTCTGATAGCGCAGGTCGTCGAAGTCGCAGACGCCCGCCAGCGTTTTGCCGACGTAGCGAATCTCGTAGGCCTCCACGCCGCTCTTACCCGCCAACAACGACTCGCGGAGCTCCGACCATTGGTCGCCGTTGGGAGCGGTCAAACCGATTCCGGTGATGACAATCCGTTGGTCGTCGGGGAGTCGAACGTGAGCGCCTGCAATCATGCAGATCAACCTTTGCAGCGGCGTTGAAAGGACCGGTCAAGCTGTTGAAATTACCCGCTATCCCGAGTGCTGACAAGTCGCCGCCGAGCTCGTAAGGCTCCGCTGCGATGGATTGCCGCATCACCCAGCGGCTTCTTTGGATCCGCCATCCCGCCGATCATGGCTCACGCGGCTTTGCCAAGGGTGCCGCCAAGTCCGCCATGGCCTCCCCATGGCTGATCGTCGGCGCATAGCCAAAATCACGACGCGCCGCCGAGATATCAAAATAATGCGACTTGGCCAGCTGCGCCGCTAGGAATCGCGTCATACGCGGTTCACGACGATTTCCAGTCAGTCGGTGCGCCGCTTCCAACATCGCGCCCAGGCGCCAAGCCGCGGTAAAAGAAATCCGCTTGGTAATCCGAGGCACACCGGCAATCGCCAGCAACTCCTTGATCCATTTCCAACAGTTGACGGGCTCGTTCTGGCTGATGAAATAGGCCTTGCCGCCCGCCGGCGCCTTGCCCAACAACGCCTCGGCGGCTTGCAGATGGGCTCGGGCGGCGTTGGCGACATGAATCGTATCCACCAGGTTGGCGCCATCGCCCACTTGCCGCAACTGGCCGCGGCGAGCTCGCTCCAACAAGCGGGGGATCAAATGCGGGTCGCCCGCGCCCCAGATTAAGTGTGGACGCAGGGCGCAACCGCGCAAGCCCCCTTCGACGTCCGCCTGCAGCACTGCCTGCTCCGCCAACGCCTTGGAATGAGGGTAGTGACAAAGCCAGCGGCTTGGATAGGGAACGCTTTCGTCAACGCCGCACTGATCGCCACCGTCGAAAGTGACGCTCGGGCTGCTGGTGTAAACCAGCCGCGGCGTCCCCGCAGCCAGGCAACCTGCGATAACGTGCTGCGTGCCCAGGGTGTTGGTTTCAAAGTACGTCCGCCACGGTCCCCAGATCCCAGGAATGGCGGCAGTGTGAAAGACGACGTCGCAATCACGGCAGGCCGCAGCTACTGCTTGCGAGTCGCGGAGGTCGCCGACCATGCAGCAAGCCCCCAGCTCCTCGATCTCGGAGTAGCACTTCCGTGAGAAGCTGCGGACGCTCCAACCCTCTTGGAGCAGCTGAGCGACGATATGGCGCCCCAGAAAGCCGCCGCCGCCTGTCACCAAAGCAAGCACAGTGTTTACCGCCTTTGGCGTCTAGTCGATCTTGAACGCGTCGTCGAGTTCTTTTTCGCGGCGCTTTTTCTCGGTCATTTTTTCCCCATCTGGCGCCGAGTCGGCCTCGGCCGGGGCCTCTTTTTTCGGATCCTTTGCGGCGCCCCCGACTTGCGATGGCTCCGGCTTTTTCCGAATGCTCTTGAGCAAGTCCTCAATGGATGCGGGTTGATCGCCATTGGCGTCCGCCCCGCCGCCGCCAGCCGGTTCGGCCCGTCCCGCCGCCAGCGGACGGCCGATTCCGCTTGGCGCCGAAGGCGCCGATCATCGTCTCCGGCACCAAGAACCCCAACGGGCCGACATCCAGGCCAAAGGTCTGCATGGGCAGCGCGACTTTCCACGGGGCCTCCGCCGGAACGTCAAAGTAAAGCACGACATCGACCGTTTCGCCAGGGATCAGCGCACTCCGCTCAATCGGAACGACGCGGGTTTGAACCTGTTGACCCTGACCGTCGGTGAGCTGCGCGTCGTTGGCGCCGCCGTTCGCCCAACCGGTGAAAACCAGCGACTCGTTCACCGAGGTATTGGTTGCGCTCAGCCGAACCGCAACGACTCGCTTGCCTTCATCCAGCTCGCGCCAAGCTTGGAACAGCTCCAATTGCAAGACGCCGTTGAGGCCGACAAGCATCTCTTCCGCGTTGGCCCAGGTCTTTACCTGCGGCGCCCAGTCCACGGCGCCCGCGACGGGGACCGGGTCCGGGTCCGGTCGTGCCGCGGGCTCCCGCGGATCGCTCTTGGCGGCGGCTTCCGCGTTCGCGGCGATGGTCGCCTCCTGGCCGCTCTCGTCCGGCGAGTCGCCTGCCGCGTTCTTGTCGTCGTCGCCTTCTTTACCGTCGCCTTCTTTCTCGGCGTCTTCTTTCTCGCGCTCGTCGCGTCAACGGCCCACGATGGATTGGACAAGGCCGGCGTGGCATCACCCTGATTCGGGTTCTCACCCGCGGGTGCACTCGCCGCATCCGCCTCGGTGGCGGCCAAGTCCTTGTTGCGGTTTCCCAAGCCCGTCGCGAGGATCGCGACAATCGCGACGACTCCGCAGAGCGCCGCGATGCCGATCAGGACTCGAGTGCCATCCATCCGCGAAGTCTTCCGCGCGCCGGCGCGGGCCTTCTCGCCCGATGGGCCGACAAGCTGGGCGCGACGAAGATCGAGTCCTCCGATGAGACCGGCGGCGCCAGCCCAGGCCCATAAGCTGGGCCGGGGACCGTCTCTCCGGGGACCGCGGCGATCGGCGGCGGCCCGGAGGTCGCCCGCGGCGGCGCGGCGACAGGGAGATCCGTGCGGTGGGGTGGTGGAGCCGCCGTCGGCAACGCCTTGGGAGGCGGTGCGGCCTGTTTCGCTTGGCCGTTTTGCCGCGGGCCGCCCCCAGCCCCCGAGGCTGCCCCGCGGCCGTGCTTTGAACTCGACGGCGAGCTTGTCTTCTTCTTCTTCTTCAACGGTTTGGGATTCGGCGCCACCCGCGCTTGCTTGACTGTTGAGGGGCTGGTTGTGGGCTCGTCGTCAAACACGTGGCCATCTTCGACCGCATCATCAAAAAGGCCCTTGACCATGGCGGCCTCGAACCACGGCCCGTTCTCATGGCGTGAGATCAGTGCGTCGGGCGCGATCTCGCCGCGGTCAGCCAATGCGCGCAGCTGCTTCGGCTTCAAAGGACCGAGACGTTCGTCTCCCTTGCGGCAATACCATGGCATTTGTGTCATGTAGCGACTCGGTTCGGATGGTTGCCCGAGATAATCACCCGCGAATCCTCATTGTGAACGTCCTGCATCGCCCACCCACCTACGTTTCAAGTTACCATGCATCGTGGCGGCCGTCCAAGTGGCTCCCCTTGCCTGGTGGCGGCTGTTCCTCAATAGGTTGGTTCGGAGGTCCCGCAATGCGTCCCACGCAACTCAATCATGTCGCCCTGCACGTCGCGGATGTCGCGGCCAGTTCCGCTTTCTACTCGCGAGTTCTCGGGTTGGAGCCCCTTCCCCGCCCTGCGTTCACGTTTCCTGGGGCCTGGTTTCGACTAGGAGAGGACCAGGAGTTGCATCTTATCGGCGATCGCCAGGAAGAGGTTCACTCGCACCATCGAGGCAACCATTTTGCGTTGTCCATCGCCGATGCCGCCGCATGGGAGCAGCGGCTGGAAGACCTAAACGTCGATCACTTGCCCCGCCGCACTCGGCCCGATGGCGCCTTGCAGATTTTCCTGCAAGATCCCGACGGACACTTCATCGAATTGTGCACCCCGCCGCCGACGCCGGCTTAACGGCGGCAGCCTTAAGAACGTGGAGCACATCGCGTGGACCTGCAATTGACTGAGGGAGCGGCCGTCGTGGTGGGCGGCGCCAGTGGTATTGGGAAAGCGGTGGTCGACTGCCTGTTACGCGAAGGCGCGTCGGTTGCCTGTGTCGACCGAGCCCATCCGGATGGGACCGTTCTGGAGCGACTCGTGGAGACGCCCGCTGGGCGGCGGCTCGATTTGCATGGCGACGTGACCGACCCCTTGTCATTGGCCCGCTGCCACCAACAGGTCGAGGAGCTTATCGGGCCGGTGCGGCGGTTGGTCGTCGCCGCGGGCGCCGGGTCTGGCAGGTACGGTTTTCCCTTCTGGAATCTGCAGCCCGCGGACTGGCCGCGCAGTTTTGGAGGTCAACTTGCTGGGATTGGTCCATTGCCTGCACCAGTTCGCGCCCAGCATGATCCAGGAGCCCGAAGCGTCAATTGTCGTCTATTCGTCCGTGGCCGCGCAGATTGGCTCGCCGACCGATCCGCCCTACAGCGCCGCCAAAGCGGCCGTGGTGAATTTTGCGCAGTGCGCCGCGAGAGACCTGGCGCCGTTTCAAGTTCGAGTCAATGTCATCTCGCCCGGGATGGTCCAAACCCCGCTGAACCGCAGCGTTTACCAAGCCTGGCGCGTGCTGCAGATTCAGCAGGGCGCCGCGGAAGGGTCCTTGCCAGACTACCAGACCTGGGGTGACGAAAAAGTGCGACGCGTCGCTCCACTGGGCAGGTGGCAAACGCCCGAGGATATCGCCGCGGCGACCGTCTTTCTGCTCTCGCCCCTGGCCAAGAACATCACTGGCCAAACGGTGAATGTCGATGGCGGGCAAGTCATGGGATAAAGCGACAAGCAACTCTTGCTCAACTTCACTCTATTTTTGGCCGATGCTAAGAAAAAAGGAGGTTGGCATGGATGGGGTATTCGCAGCGGTTGTGTTGTTGAGCAGTTTGGCGGTGTCCGATCCGGTCGAGTTGATGGTGCGCGACCACGTCGACCTGGTCGAGTTAAATCACTACTACGATGATCAAGGCCGAATGGTGTTTCGGCAACTGATTTTCTACGAGTGGTGTCCGGCCAATGGCCGCTTCAACATTCGAGATTTCTGCCTCGTGCGGCAGGAGTCCCAACTGCCGATTCGCGATCATCGTCGAGGCGTCTTCAGCACTCGCTGGAATGACGACGGCACTCACCGCCTGGTGACGGCGGATCTCTTCCGACGAACCCACACCGAGTTCGATCCCGAGGTGCTCGAACGAGAGCACCTGGAAAAGAACAAACGCCGAGAACTCCCCCAATTGCCCAAGTTGGTCAGAAAGTAGGCAAGCCGCGTGAGAAGCACGCCGCCGATCGCTTAACTTGATGCGTATGGGGGTCCCTGCAGCGACCCCAGGCTCCGCAGCGCACCCCAGGATCCGCGGCCTCTGGGCCCAGGCCGAATGCCAGACGTGCCGCACCAAGGCGAACCACAGAGACACAGAGGCACGGAGGACAGCTTGACCGTTCTCCGTGTCTCTGTGTCTCCGTGGTTAATCCGTTTCGGCTGCGTAACTGGATGTGTATGGGGCCTGCGCCGCAGACCCCAGGCTTTGAGGTTGCACCGCGTTGCGGTGCGGAGGCTGGATGCGAGAATCCGCTCCGGCGTTGCCCTTCGGGCCTAGAGATCGCAGGGAGTTTACCTGAGAAACACCCCCGGCTTTGCAACGCCCGACGCGAGTAAACTCTCCCCCCTACGGCCTACCCTCCCACCCTCTACCCTCTACCCTCTACCCTCTACCGCCTTCCCCCCATATCGACGTATTGATAGCCGCCATCGGTCATGGCCGCGAGGCGGGAGAGGAACGAGTCTTTGTTTTGCAGTGCGCCCAGTCCGAATTGGACGCAGTGAATGGTGGTGCCTTGATTCTTGGCGATCGAGGCAATTTCGTTGAGTTGAAAGGGGGTTAGGAAGGGATCGCCGCCGTCGGTGAACAGGTAGATCACGTCCGGTTTGGTTGACAGAGCCGCGTGGATCGCGCGGCTGTGGTTGGTCGATCCGAAAGCGGCGACTTGAGCGAAGAAAGCCTCGGCTCCTTCGATATTCTCGCCTGTCGCCGGGGCCAGCGTGCGTCCGCTGAAGGCGACCGTCGAGTGGTTGTACGCCATGATGTTGAAGCGATGGTTGACATCGAGCAGTTTCAGGGCCGCGGCGAGTTCTTCCTCCACGGCCCGCATGCCGCCCAGCCCGGAACTCCCCATGCTCTTGGAGCGGTCCACGACGAATACGAAACGATGCCCCTTGGACGGCGATCCGCCAAACAGGGACATCGTGGCGTAGGGGCCTTGCGGGCCGCCGCCGCGGCCTCGCTGCTGCATTTCCTCATCGATCATGGACTGAATGTCCTGTCCTGAGGGGAGCCGCACGCGGCCGCCACCGGCGGCCAGATTGGGCCCGGCGAGCAGTTCAGTGAGAGCGTCGGCCGAGGCGGCGCCGGGCTGCGGCGTCGGGCAGGTCCAGGACGGAATCCAGCGCCGTTTCGGAAACCTCCGGCAACGGCGAGTCGGTTGGAGCACCCGCGGTCGCCACCGCGTCGGCAGCCTGCTGCGCGTCGAAGTATTCGCGCTCGTCGCCCCGTTGCCGCATCATGACCAGCGTTGCTTGTCGCACGGGTTCGTCCGACAAGCCGCCGCCTTGCGTGGGGGCTCGAACCAACACGGCCAGCAACAGGAACAGCGCCAGATGCAGCACCAGCGACATCAGCCAGGCGGGCACGCGAGTCGTGGGCGTCCACGGCGCGGCGACTTGAGTCAGCATCGCACGTTCTCCGCTAACAGCGGCGACTTGGTTACTGCATCTTGAACTTGGCCATCTCCACCGAGGTGATCTTGCCGTCCTTGTCGGTGTCGGCTTCCTCGGGCGATTTCGCCATCTTGTTCCATTCGTCTTCAACCAACACGCCGTCGCCGTCGCTGTCGTATTTCTTGATCAGGCCTTCGGCGTAACGGATGTAGGTGGCGGGGATATCGCCGGCGCCCGCGCTGGCCGGCTTGGAGTCCTCGCTGCGACTCGCTGAGCCGCCGTCGGAGTCCGCTCCGCGCGAGCCGCGCCCGCCGCGATCCCGTCCGCCGCGGTCATTGGAGGCGACTTTCGCCGCGTCGCCGCGGCCGGCCGAGCTGTCGTCGCCCTGCCACTTGGCGCCGTCCTTCCTCGCGTCGATGCACTCGGCCACGGTAATGAAACCATCGTTGTTCCGATCGAATTGCATGTAGTTTTCCGCGAGGTCGTCGGACCAGTCGGTAGCGAACTCCGCCATGGCGACCTGGCCGTCTTGGTTCACGTCGGCGTCCAGGAAGCCGCTGGGCAGGTCTTTCAACAGACCGGCTTCCTCCAGTCGCTCACGCATGGTGGGTTGTCGGTAGGAGGTAAGTTGCTCACCGCCGTCGGCGCTGGCTTGGGTACTGCCGGTGAAGTAGTTCGCGGTCCCCGAGGAGCCCCTGTTCCCACGATTGCCAAAACGCTCTTTCGAGAAACCGGCCAGCTCATCCTTGGTCAGTTTGCCGTCCTTGTTGCGATCGGACCCGGATGGATCGCTTCGCATTTGCTTGGCTTCGTCCTTGTCGATGACGCCGTCCTTGTTGCTGTCGTAGCGACCCATCGTGAAGTCCAACATCCGCTGGGTGTTTTCATCCAACGGCGCCGTCGATCCGCCGGCGACTTGGGCGGTGAAGTAGGGGGCCGTCGCCTGCGACTGATTCGATCCGCCGCTTTCGCTGACGCGTCGTTGAGCGTAGCGCACGGCCATTTCGTTGACCGACAACTTGCCGTCTTTATTGCGGTCGTAGCGCAACGGATCGTCACTCCAGCGGCCGCCGCGCAATTCGTTTTGGTCGAGCGTGCCGTCCTTGTTTCGATCGTAGCGATTGAAGCGGTCTTTCGCGTAGGCCAGATCCTTATCGGTGACCGCGACCTGGAAAAGTTCGGCGCCCTCCCCGAATCCGGGAGGCGAGACGATTTCCGGCAGGTCGAATCCGGCGACCAGGGGCTTTTCTTCTTCGCTGTTCTCATTGCTGGAGCCGCCTCGGCTGGAGCCGCCTCGGCCGGAGTCCCCCCCGCCGCCTCGCATGCCGCTTCGCATCTGCTCGAACGCCTGATTCAAGCGGTCCAATGGAATTGGACGGGAAGCGTTCAATCCAGCGGATTGCGCCATCCGCTCCACGAAACCGCGCGAGCGATCGTCCAGTTCGTCGGGAGAAATCAGGCCATCGCCGTTGCGGTCCATGCGGGCCAGAAAGCTCGAGGGACCGCCGCCGCCTTGGTCGCCGCCACGCCCGCCACGGTCGCCGCCTCGGCCTCCCCGGTCGCCGCGATCCCCGCCCCGGTCCCGACCACCGCCGGGAGGTCCACCAAAGCCGCCGCCAGGAGGTCCACCAAAGCCGCCTCGGCCACCAAACGAAGGGGGTTGGGCCGTCGCCACGGCTGTAAGCAGCACCAAGCCGATGGTAACCGGCCACGCATAGTTCAAGCGTTGGATGAGCGAGCGTCGGCTGCACATTCTTGGTTTCTCCCCAGCGGTAAGGACGTTCCGCTTGTAGTGTAACTCATCGGCGAGGCGATCGCACAGCGACCACCAGGGATTGAACCCCGCTCAACGGCGCCGAGTTTCGCGGCCGACGACCTCCGTTGGCGAGTTTCCCCAGAAATGGGCGAAGAAATCCGGCCGCCACTCCCAACCGGATCCTGGCGGCGGTCTGCGCGTCGCAAGAACCAGGCCCAACAGGAACGGCCTCAATCAGCTCGGGCGTCGCTCCGGCAGCCCGGCGCCGATCCTCTAGTCCTCGTTAGCGGCGGCCAGATCGTCTTCATTGATCATGGTGAAGCCGCGGCTTCCTAATTGATCGAGAGCCATTTCGATATTGTCGACCATGACGGCCACCGCTGGTCGGCCATGGGGACGCACCAACAGCGGATAAGTCTGGATAATATTGATCTCGGCCTGCAACAGGGCGGTGCAGACTTGCAGCAGCGGCTGGCTTCCTTCCGGGAGCTCGATGCCGATCAAATCCGTCTCGATCATCGCCAAACCGGCCCGTTCCAGGATTTCTCGTCCCTGTTCCGGATGGCTCAACAGGAATCGCACGAAGGCGCATTCGCACGCGTCGCTGATAGAGAGCGCCACAATCCGAACCCGACTTCCCTCGAAGCGCCGGACAACTTCCAGTAGTTGGCCGACGCGATTTTCCAAGAACACGGTGAATTGCCGGATAGTGGGATAGTCGCGTCCGCGCATAGTGGAGTAGTCCGGGCGAGTGCCTTCGCCGATGCTCATGGAAAGATCCGCCTCGATGGGCGGCTAAAACGTGAGACGTCAAGAAACATGGCCAGTTATAGAAGACGCGGCCGAAAGCGCGTCAATCCAGAGCCCTCGGAACCCCCTTGGTCTTGGCCGGGAAAGGCCGTCGCATGGGGCTACTGCTTCGGTCGCGGCGGCTGATCGACCAGCGACGGCGCTTCGGGATTGCGGTAGGCGCGCCATTTGGCGATCGCCAGTTGCCGTTGTTCGTCGTCCTCGAAGCCCATTTCGTTCGTGCGGATGAGCCTCCCATTACCGATCTGCACGCCATCGATTCCGAATTTGGAGAACGGCTGCTTGGAGAGGTGAATCAACCCGGCCAGCGCCAAATCACGGACTTGGGTGACGCGCGTCTTGCGGACTCCGTTAACGCCGCGGATGTTGACCGTCGTGCGACTGACCGTATCGGTGTTGCCGAGCAGTTTCTCGAGCAGCGCTTCGTCTTTCTTGAAGTCGCCGAAGCGGATGATGTTGTTGATCGCGTACTGGGCGATCGTGTTGCGTGGAATGTCGGTCTCCAGGATTCTGCGCGCCGCGTCGGCTCCGGTCTCGATGTCGTATTGCATGGCAATGACCAGCGGATAGTAGTTGGCGGAGGTCGCCGTGTTTTCGACCCACGCCTCCAAGACCTTCTTGGTCGTGCTTTGGTACCTGCCAGCCGTGAAGCTGGATCGCGCTGAACCCGAGAACAGCCGGCTAATCGCGGTCGCTTGCGCCGACTTGCGCAAGTTGCGCTGGCTGGCCACGGTGTCGGCCAACAACAAGGCGATCGTGGCGCCCAGGGATTGATTGCTGCGGGAAACGGGCGAACGCGTGAGTTCCTGGAATCGACGGTCTAGTTGTTTCGCCAGGTCGTCGTCCTTATCGGCGATGGACCGCAGCAAGCGACTCTCCTGACGCTGCATCTGAACGAACAACGAGCGCACGATTTCATCATCTCCGGCGATCGATTTGAACTCACGCCACCCGGGGAAGTCGTATTCACGTTGCGGGTCGTAGTCGGATTCGAACGCCGTGAGCTTCGCACGGAAATGGTACCGCTCCAAGATCAACAGGGTCTGGCGACAACGCAGAGCCACCTCCCGGTCATCGTTGCGTTGGCCGTCGAGCAGCGCGGGTCGGGCGGCTTCCCCGGCTTCCAGGAGCAGGTGATTCGCCAGTTCCCGAACCTCGAAGTGTTCGTCACCCAGGTAACGAACGATCTCGGGCCATTGCTCCTGGCTGGAATGTTGTTGCAGTTGCTTCCGGATCGGATCGGGAACGTCCGCTTGGGCGACGCTCGCGATCAAGCAGCCCGTCAGCCCGACGCTCAACCCGATGCGGCGCGCGGCGAGTTTGATTCGAATCATCCTGCACTCCTCGATTTCCGGTGACTCCCCCTATCTTATGGTACCTCTCGGCCAAAGTGTAGGACGGACCAGGCTTCCTGGCGGCCCGCCTCGCCGCATTCCCGCGGTCTCGCCGCCTTCCCGCGGTTTGGTCGTTGGGTCGGGCGTTGCATCGTCCGGCTTGGACGACTAGACTTCAGAGGTTCGGGGATTTGCGGCCGCTTGCAGCCTTCTACTGCTAAAGTGCCCGTGCCTGCGGTGATTGCCGCGGGCGCGTCACCTCAGTCAGATGCTTCTTGTCGCCGCGTCACGACGCGGCGTTTCTTATGCGCAGGCGATTCGCAAAAGGGATGATCCCTGGCCTCGCGACGCTTGGGGCGCCGCACCCTCGTTTGGCTTATGAAGCGGAAAGGCTCACGCGCTGGCGCCCATGAATCACGATGCCACCAGCCCTCGTCCCCAGCAGTCCGATCCTCCCGGCTCGCCGCCGCAGCGCGCCTCCACCGTCAGCGTGCACGCCGGCGAGGCCCGTCAAAAACTGGGACATTCCATCACCGATCCCATCATCTGCGCCTCGACGTACACGTTCGACGATACGCAAGCTGTCATCGACTACATCGAACAGGGCCACAAACGCGGAGAATACGGCCGCTACGGCAAGCCGGGCGAGTGGGTCATCGAGGAGAAGATGGCGGCCCTCGAAGGCGCCGAGGAGGCCCTGCTCTATTCGACCGGCATGGCGGCGATCGTCGGTCTGCTGATGACCAACTTGAGCGCCGGCGACGAAGTCATTTTCTTCAACGAGTGCTACCATCGCAGCCGCGAGTTCTGTGCAAAGCACTTGTCCCGCTTTGGCGTCGTGACGCATCAAGTGCCGACCGGCGACTACGAGGCGATGGAGGCCGCCATCAACGCCAAGACGCGTTTGCTGGTCAGCGAATCGCCGACCAACCCGCATCTCAGCGTCGTCGATCTCGATCGGTTTGTGGATATCGGCAAACAGCGCGGGATCGACACGTTGATCGACGCCACGCTGGCCACGCCGTACAACCTGCGGCCCATCGACTACGGCGTCGACTACGTCGCTGCATTCGGCGACCAAGTACCTGGGCGGGCACAACGACCTGTTGGCCGGCGTCATCATCGGCGTCGGCCGAGAAACTCGAAGCCGGTCCGCAAGCTGCGCGGCATCATGGGCGGCGATCAACTCGCCGCACAACATCTATCTGCTGGCAACGCGGCCTGAAGACGTTTCGAGCTGCGGATGCAGCGGCACAACGAGAACGGACATAGCCGTCGCCGAATTCCTGGACAGCCATCCCGCGCGTCGAACGCGTCTATTATCCCGGGTCTGGAATCGCATCCCGTACCACGAAGTCGCCCGCGCGAACGATGCGTGGCTTCGGCGGGCTGGTGACCTTCCTGGTCAAAGACGCCGACTGGAGAGCAGACGGCCGACGTGGTCGACGCCGTCAAACTGGCCCGCATTGCGCCCAGCCTGGGCGGTGTCGAGTCGCTTGATCGAACAGCCGCTGGTGATGAGCTACTTCGAGTGCACGCCCGAAGATCGCAGCGGTTCGGCATTCCCGACAACATGATTCGCTTGGCGTGCGGCATCGAAAACACCGAAGACCTGATCGCCGACCTGAGCCAAGCGCTGCAGGCCGTCGATGGTTAACCTCACCACGCCTGAGATCGGCCTTCATGGAATTTCGCCCGACCCGTCCAAGCTGCAAATGCGACTCGCGCCATTCACGTCGGCAACGAGCGATCCCGCGACCGGCGCGATCGTGCCGCCGTTGCACTTGGCGACCACGTTCGTGCAACCTGGTGCGGGCGAATTGGGGCGAGTTCGACTATTCGCGCAGCGGCAATCCCACTCGACGACCTTTGAAACCACGTCCTGGCCTCGCTCGACAGCGGTGTCGGCGCACTGGCATTTGCCTCCGGCATGGCGGCCATGCACTGCGCGACGATGTTGCTGAACTCCGGCGACCATATCGTCGCCGGTCAGGACATTTACGGCGGCACCTATCGGCTGCTGCACAAGGTGATGAATCGAGCCGGCGTGGAAATCACCTTGGCCGACGCGACGCGACCCGAGCACTTGGCGGCCTGCTCGCCAGAATACGCGACTGGTCTGGATCGAAAGTCCCCGGTAATCCGCTGATGTCGATCATCGATATCGCCGCTTGCGCCGAGGCCGCCCATCATCATGGCGCCCTGCTGGGAGTCGACAACACGTTCGCGACTCCCGTGCTGACTCGCCCCCTGGACCTGGGCGCCGACATCGTGATGTACTCAGCGACCAAGTACCATCGGCGGACATAGCGACGCGCTTGGGCGGGGCCCTGGTCGTGCGATCCCCCTCGCTCTTCGAGCAACTGTACTTCCTGCAGAACGCCACCGGCGCGGTGTTGTCGCCATGGGATTGCTTCCTGGTCACTCGCGGCGTGAAGACATTGCCGCTTCGCGTCCACGAGCAAAGCCGTTCGGCCATGCGCGTGGCGGAGTTTCTGCACCAACATCCGCTCGTGCAGCGCGTGCTCTATCCGGGGCTGCCCGATCATCCCGGACACGCCTTGCGCGGCGCCAAATGCAAGGCGGCTTCGGCGGCATGTTGAGCTTCGAAGTGCGGGGCGATTTGCAGCAAGCCAAGCGGGTCGCCGAGCGAACTCGGCTTTTCCAACTGGCGGTCAGCTTGGGGGCCGTCGAGTCCTTGATCGAACAGCCCGCGTCCATGTCGCACGCCAGTTACGACGCCGCCGATCGCGCGAAGCACGGCATTGTTCAACAGTCTGCTGCGCTTGTCCGTCGGATTGGAAGACCCCGACGATCTGTGCCGCGACCTGCAGCAGGCCCTGGAGAATTGAGGGCGTCGGGCCCAGCGTCCCAGGGTTGCGCTTCGCTGCACCCTGGGCTGATTTGGGGCCGTCCCTGCGGGACTGGTTGTTCGCGGGGCGAGCGTCCCAGGGTTGCGCTTCGCTGCACCCTGGGCTGATTTGGGGCCGTCCCTGCGGGACTGGTTGTTCGCGGGGCGAGCGTCCCAGGGTTGCGCTTCGCTGCACCCTGGGCTGATTTCGGGCCGTCCCTGCGGGACTGGTTGTTCGCGGGGCGAGCGTCCCAGGGTTGCGCTTCGCTTCACCCTGGGCTGATTTCGGGCCGTCCCTGTGGGACTGATTCTTGCTCGCAGGGCCGCTGACTCAATTGCCGCGCAGCACGATGTCGTCCCGGCGCTGGTGTCGTCGAAGGATCCCAGTCCCACAGCGCCCTTCACAAAGGTCATGTCACGCGCTGTCATGATGGGCTTGTCCATGTCGTCAAAGTAGATTTCGATCGCGCTGCTTCCGGTCCGGTGGTTCGGCGAAGGATCTTCACGCGATGCCATTGATCGTCCCAATCCGTCCCCTCGGTGGTGGTCAATGAGATCTTGGTCCGATCCTTGCCGTTGACGATGAAGATCTGATTGGCGTGATCGTCCGTCTTCTTGCCCAGATGCACATAGTAGAAGTGCGCCGAGTCCTGCATTCCGAAGAACAGGCAGACGTCGCGATGTCCATAGTCGGGATGCGTGCTCTTGACTCGCGCGGTCAGTTCGAAGTCGCCCACCTGAACGTCTCGCAGCATAGCGATGTGCAAGGGACTACGATGCGGCGGCTTGTACGGCGACGTCTTTACGAATTGGTGAAAGAACTGATTCTCGCCTTCCTTTTCTAAGCGCCAGCCCTCGGGGTGAACCGGCTTCCAACGCTCGGCGTTCTTTTGAAAGTCCTCGCGGACCACCTCGGGCCAGTCCTCGCCCGCAGCCAACGGGGCGACGGGCGACCACAACTCGCCGGCGAGCGGCAGCAACAACAGGGGCAGCGATCCGCACCAGGCCAACGCGCGGCGGACGAGGGCCAAGCTTCGAAAGTCAGGCTTCACGAAGGCGTCTCCTGGGAAGCGAGGGGAGGTGCGCTGAGTTTGCCGATCAGGTCAACAATTCCGGTCCGCGATAAAGTTCTGATAATTCGGGTTCTGAATGTTCGATAGAGTCTGCGGATGGTATCGATTGTACCACAGTCAGCCAGAGGACGGAGACAGGATAATGACGACCCGCTACTTGGGAATCTTCTTGCTGGTTGCCGCGTTCGCGGCGACCCAAAGTCAGGCGCAGCAACCGTCAGCGGTGCGACGCGCCTCGCATCAGCGCAGCATCCATCAGCTGCACGAACCGATCGCGCAGGTTTCCCACCATGCCGACTGCTGCGGGGCTGCGGTAGGATGCGGCCAGTGCGGTGCGTGTGCGTCATGCTGTGTGTGCCGGCCATGCTTTCCGCTTCTGCGCGGCGTTGCTCGAGCGATTGACCGCACCCTAACCGCCGTCTTCACCTGCAATCGGTGCTGCGGGCGACCCGTCTGCGGACCCTCGGGATGCGGCTGCGATTTGCCCTGGGACTCCGGGGGCTGTGGCGGAGGCTGCGACGGAGGCTGCGATAGCTGCGCAAGCGGCGCGCCTTATGGGCACCCGATGGAGATGGGACCCCCGCCGGGCATGCCCACTCCGGCCCTCGGCAATCCTTTCCAGGACGATCCGACGCCCGTCACGCCGTCCTCGTATCGGCGCCCGACGGTGCGAACCAAAGCGTGCACCAGCTGTGGCGTTTCGGCCCGTGCGGCCGCCAGCAGCCGACGGGTTTCGGCGAACATGGACGCCGCTCCCCGCGTTGTCGCTCCCATCGGATCCTCGGTGAAGCAAGCTAGTTTCTCCGGCGACACGCCAGCTCCGCCAGCCAGTGGCCCGACCGCGAATCGACCGGCCCGTACGACCAAGTACCGCCGCTAGGCCGACGGCGAGCCATTCACGCGACAGAGAGATTCACCAGCGATCTCTGGTCTGACGCCCAAGGCGACTTGCGAAAGCAAGCCGCCTTGCGGTCGTCTACGGCCATGCGTGCAGCATCGGCCAGGGCGGAAATCCACGTGGCCGGGAAAAGCCCAGCGGTAGCAGCGACGGCTGGACGCTCGCTCGATGCACGCCCTGCCGTGGCGGGGAGCGCGGATTGCAAGAATTGGGAAGGATTTACTGATGAGGAGGAGTTTAACGGTCCGATAGAACAGAACACCGTCGCCCTGCGTGGGCGCGTTTCCGGTCCCCCCCGGTATTGGTGTTCAAAAATGACAGCGATTGCACTTGCACGGCGCTGCGCGGTTGCCGCGGCGTTGGCCTTGGTGCTGCTCGCCGCGCCTGCGGCGGCTCAGCGCCCGATGTTCGGATACGAAGCCCCCCATCAAAGGGCTCAGCGTCTGCGCGCCGAAGCCGCCTCGGCTTCGCGGCCGCCGCAGGTTCCCTTCGCCCGCGAGCAGCCGCAGCGGGCAAGCGCGCCGGCCCCGATCACGCGCCTCAAAACGCCCTCGAAGCCCCGCCCAGCGGCGATGGAAATGTCGTTCTGGGGAGAGGCGGTCCCGTTGGACAGCGTTCAGACCGCGTCAGCGCAGCTGGACGACGAATTCGAGGCCCTGGGGGAACCGGGGGTCCAGGATTCGATCCTGGTCAACCCGCCCTATCTCTCGCCAGGCGAGGTCATCGTCGACGACATGCCGCACGCAAGCGGCGTCATGGACCATGGCGTGATGATGGACGATGGCGTGATGATGGACCATGGCGGCTGGTCCGCGACCTGCGATTCCTGCGCGGCGGGTAGTCATTGCCAGGGCGCTCAATGCGGCGGATGCGCAAGTTGCGCCGGCGTCTTGAACTGGTTCGAAGTGTTCGGCGGCTCGCAGGGATTCACAGGGCCGATGAACATCGGAGAGACGGCCAGTTTCGGCTTTCACGAAGGCTTTAACGTCGGCGTGCCGTTCACCCTCTTAGGCGCTCGCGATTTGAGCGCCAGTTGGGCGTGCGGATCGTGCATAGCAACATCTCCTCCGCCTCCTTCACCTCCAGGGAGCGAACGCAGTTCTTCTTGACCACCGGCATGTTTCGGCGAGTGGACAGGGGGTACCAGTACGGGTTGGTGTTGGACTACCTGCACGATGACTGGTACGCCGACCCCGATTTGGTGCAATTGCGCGGCGAGTTCGCTTATCTTTGGAATCCGGCCGGCGAGGTGGGGTGTTGGTTCAATGCATCGACGCAGCGGTCTTCGGTGCAAGCCGACTTGGGGACTCCCAACGTGACGCCGACCGACGGGTTCCGGACCTACGAGTCCACCGACGTCTTCGCTTTTTACCTGCGACGACGGTTTGGACCCGCTTTGACTTCCACGGCTCGATTCTTCACCGGGTTCACGGGAGAAAACGACGGCATCCTGGGCGCGGATTTCGAGATGCCCTTTAATCCGGGCTGGGCGTTGCAGGCGGGCGCCGTTTACTTGATTCCCGCGCAAGGCGTCGAGAACGAAGGATACGCCCAAGAGAGTTGGAATGTTTTCGTGGGGGCCGTCTGGCGGCCACGAGGATTCGCTCAAGGCGACTACCATCGCCCGCTGTTCCGAGTCGCCGACAACGGCGCCTTCTTTGTCGATCGCACGCGTTAACCCGGGGCTAGGATTGGGCGACTTGCGCGTCACGCTTCCAAGCGGCGGCTTCCTCGCCGTCCAAGCGCAGCGTCAGGCACTTCGCACTTCCGCCGGATTTGACGAACTCGCTGAGCGGAGTGGCCAAGGCCGTGTAACCGGCCTCCGCGAGTCGCTCATGCAGCTCCGGACATCCCGCATTGGTGACCACCGACTTGCCGACAACCACGGCGTTGCAAGCGAACGAGCGCGCTTCTTTTCAGCCACGGGCGTCAAGTTCGGAATGGTCGAACGCAGCACGTCGCGCCGTAGGAATCGAACGCGCCAGGAAAGTAAATCGCCGAGTCTTTGCTGAGCGGGCAGAAGCACGTGTCGAGATGGTAGTAGTAGCCATCCACCAATTCCAAGGGGATCACCCGCACTCCCAGTAGCGACCCCACATGCTGCATTGCCGAAGCGTCGCTGCGAATGCGGTAGCCGGCGAAGAGCGTGTCGCCGCAAAACAACGCGTCGCCGGCCCCTTCGAAGTACTGCTCCGGATCGAGTTCCGTGACATCGAAACCCTGGTCAACCAGCCACTTGGCGAAGTGAGGCTCTTCGCCTTGCCGTTGTGGATGGCGAAACCGCGACAGGATCGCTCGGCGACCATAGATCAGCGCCGCGTTCGCCGTGAACACCAGATCCGGAAGCCCCTGCACGGGATCCACGAGCTGAATCGTCGCTCCGGTTCGCTCCAGGGCCTGCTTGAGATCCAGCCACTGCTGAGCGGCCAGCGAGGAGTCGAACTTGCCGCAGGCGATTCATCCAGGGATTGATCTCATACTCGATGCCATAGAAATCCGGACGACACATCAAGATGGTTGGCGAAGCGGAAGACGACATGGGACGGCTCTTTTTATCAAGCGTTGGCGGCCAGTTGTTTCAGGTCCTGAACCAAGGCGCGTAGAAACGGTTCCACGTCAGTCACCAGTCCCAAAGTCTGAAACGAGCCTCGATCACTGAGCTTGATGACCGTGGAAGGATTGATGTCCACGCACACCACCTTCACCCACGCGGGCAGTAGATTGCCGACGGCGATGGAATGCAAGGCGGTCGCGATCATCAAGCAGAATTGCACTTCGCCGACGCGCTGCCGCATCGCGTTCTGCGCGTCCAGAACATCGGTGATGACATCGGGCAACGGGCCGTCGTCGCGAATGCTGCCGGCGAGAACAAAGTCCACGCCCGAGCGAACGCATTCATACATCACGCCTTGGGTCAGCAGGCCGGAATCGACCGCGGCGGCGATGCCGCCTGCGCGGCGAATGCGATTGATGGCCCGTAGATGGTGTTCGTGACCCGCGTCAACAATATTCCCGCAGTCCAGGCGGACTCCCAGGCTGGTTCCAAACAAGGCTTGTTCAATGTCATGAGTCGCCAACGCGTTGCCGGCGAACAGATGCTGCACATAGCCCAGGCGAATCAACTCGCACAAGTGCTCGCCGCTGCCGGTGTGCACGATGGCGGGGCCGCCGACGATCAGGATTCGGCCGCCCTGTGCGTGGACCCGATGCATTTCGGCGGCGATCTGGCGAATCGCCACGCCCTTGGGCTTCTCCGTCGAAACCGAACTGTTCATGAACTCGAACGAATCCGCCCCATGGCTCTCACGCTGGTGAGGCGTGACGCGAACACCCAGATGGCCGACAACGACCTGTTGCCCCTCACGGACTTCGCTCATCGCCAGGCATTGAGCGGTCATGGCGTCCAGGTCCACCAGGATGCCGCAATCCATTTCTTGGTGCTGGACTTCGATCCACTTCTCGTTCAGCCGGACTTCGGTGCGCTGATTGGTCGTGCTGTAGAAGCCCTCGGGGAACGCGCCCCGCATATCGGCCGTCTGGATGCGACAGTCTTGCTCGTGCACCACGCGGGCGCCGTGATCGGAAATGAGATGCAGGATGTCGTCCAGCATTTCCCGGCTGGGCGCCTGCACCTCGACCAGGGCGTAGCTGGGATCCTCGCGAGCATGGCCGATGTTGACCTTCTTGATCAGAAAGTTGCCCGACGCCGCGGTGATCGCGTCCAGGATCTTGGGGAGCAGCAAGCTGTCGATGATATGGCCGGCGATTTCGACATCTTCGCGGAATGCGGGCGAGTCGTTCATGGTTGGGCGTCCTTCCTCGGTTTCGCGCACCGTGCGCCTCAAACGCGGCCCCACGGCGTGGGGGCCGCCCAGATGCTGGTTCTACTCCCTTATTGTAGGCATGTCCCGCGCGAAAAATGAAAAACGCCGGCCGACGCCGCGGACGGGAACGACTTCCCAGGATTCCGCCAAACGGGTACACTGACGGCCTATGTGGAGCGACGTGTTCGCTCTCCTTGAAGGCGTCCGGCTCGGACGCTGTTTCGAAAATGATGGTCACGGCCCGCGGGCAAGACCCTGCTTTTCGAGGGCGTGATGGACACGCTCACCCATTGGCAAGCGGTCTCGCGATTGCCGTAGTTTCAGGAAACGCTCACAGATGACCCATCCCTCGGACCCCGATCATTGGAATGAACTGGCCAGCGACCTGGGCGCGAACGTGCCTGCGGAGGTGCCCGATCCGCCGGCGCCCAAGGACATTCCCAAAAAAATGATCCAACCGCCAGCGGCCGAAAACGCCGCGCCCGCCAAACCGGCTGATCCGGCCCACTGGGGCAAATTGGCCGGCAGCCTGGGACTCGACGTCTCGGCGGAGGAGCTCGCCGCGGAGGAGGAAGCCGCCCGGGCGGAGGCCGTCCCGCCGCAGCCAGTCCACGAGGAAGTCGTGGTCGAGGAAGTCGTACACGAGGAAAGCGCCGCGAGGCTCTCCTACAGCCCGCCTGACGACGAGGCCGCTGCTGATGACGCCAGCCCCCTGGCCGACGATCCCCTTTCCTTTTCCGGCCAACGCAGTCTCTGGGATGACGACGACGAGGCGGACGCGCCGCCGCGGAATGAGCCCGCAGCCGTCAACGCTGAGGAACCCGATCCGGAACCAGAAGACGACGACTTGTTCGCTGGTTTTCGGTCGGACGACGACCACGATGACCGCCCACCACGGGCCGACACAAGCAGGGACGTCGAGCCGCCGCCGGCGGCCGCGGACTCCCGCTCGCCTTTCGGCAAGACCGAAACGCCGCCCAAGCCCGACGCCGACTCACTCGAATCACTCTTCGGTAAGCCGAAATCCGATTTTGATCCGCTGGATCTGAGCGGTGACTTACCGCCCGCCCTGCCGGGCTTCGCTTTCAGCGATGACGATGAAGCGGAGACGCGCCCGTCCACCCCTTCGCGTGCGGCGCCCCCCGCCCGCGAACACCACGAAAGCCGTTCCCCGTCACGTCGCGAGCCGTCAGACCGCGATCGCGAACGTCCGCGCCGCGAGGCGACCCCCGAACCGGCGGCCCGTCTGGACGCCGATGACCTCGCCGAAGAGAAACCCGTCGAGCGCGAAGCCGGTCGCACCGGTCGCCCTTCACGTCGCCGCCGGCGAGAATTCGATCAACCAGCGGAGGAGGCGCCCGAGGACCGCGCCCGCGAACCGGAGCGTCCAAGTCCCTCCGATGAAGGCGACGATGAAGACCGTCCTCGCCGTCGCCGCCGTCGTCGTCGCCGTCGGCCTGAAGAAGACGAGGCGGTCGCCGAGGAGCAAGTCAATATGGCCCCGGTGGAGAACGACGACGACGATGAATTCGGCGTGATTGTCAACGACACCGACGACGACGACGAAGAGGACGACGACGCTCAGCCACGCCGCCGCCGCCGGCGACGGCGCGGACGCCGACGCGATCCTGACGCCGAGTCCTCCCCGACGCGACGGGAACGCACCCTGGACGTCAACGTCGAAGATGACGACGACGATTTGCGGGACGAGTCCGACGACGATGTCGACCAGGACGACGACGATGATGACGACGATTTGGGGGGCTTGCCGCGAGAAAAGCACCGCAAGATCCCAACATGGGATGAAGCCATCGGCCACATCGTCGAACGCGAATCTGGCCAGCCGCTCCAAGAACCCGCAACGCGGCGGCAACGGCGGCGGACGGCCCCGGCGAGGCGGAAGCCGCCGACGTTGAACCCGTTGGCGGCGCCAGGCCCGCATCGTTCCGCTGGGATGAGCCCGTCCCGTCTGGCAACGTCAAGGCACCATTCCCACGCGGCAGCACGTCACAACGGGGCTTGCCCCCGTTGGGCGATGCTCCTCGCCAGCAACGACCCCGGCGTGGACGCCGCCACGACGGGGCATGTCCCCGTTGGGCGATGCTCCTCGCCGCCGCCGGGGACGCCGCCACGACGGGGCATGTCCCCGTCGGCGTTGCTCTCGCCAGCAACGATCCCGCCGTGGACGCCGCCACGACGGGGCATGTCCCCGTCGAGCGTTGCTCCTCGCCAGCAACGACCCCGGCGTGGACGCCGCCACGACGGGGCATGTCCCCGTTGGGCGATGCTCCTCGCCAGCAACGACCCCGGCGTGGACGCCGCCACGACGGGGCATGTCCCCGTTGAGCGTTGTCTCGCCAGCAACGACCCCGGCGTGGACGCCGCCACAACGGGGCTTGCCCCCGTCGAGCGATGCTCCTCGCCAGCAACGACCCCGGCGTGGACGCCGCCACGACGGGGCATGTCCCCGTTGGGCGATGCTCCTCGCCAGCAACGACCCCGGCGTGGACGCCGCCACGACGGGGCATGTCCCCGTCGAGCGTTGCTCCTCGCCCAGTCAACATCGCTATCTGGCGGGGAGCAGCGCCGCGCTGGGGGCAAGCCCAGCGGTGGCGGGAATGTGTAGGGGGCGCGCGTGTCGGGCCTCTCTCCTCGCAGGCTAGGTCGTTCCCGCGCGCTTGGCTCGTCGCTTGGCGGCGATGCGGCGGATCACTTCGTCGGCAATGACGCCCAACAGGATCACCGCTCCGATGATTGCGAATTCGAGCTTATCGGAGATCTTCAGCAACACAATCAAGTTGTATAGCGTTTGCATCACCGCGGCCCCAATCACCACTCCCAGAATGCCGCCTTCGCCGCCGCGCAGCGAACAGCCGCCAAGGACCGCCGCGGCGATCGCATACAACTCAAAGAAGTTGCCAAAACTGGAGGGCGCCACCGAATTGGAATCCAGGGCGAACAGCAGGCCCCCCAGCGCGGCCAGGCCCGAGCAGATTACGTACGCCAAGAGAGTCATGCGTTGCGTATTGATCCCGGAGTATCTCGCGGCTTGTTCGTTGTATCCCAAAGCCAACATGTATCGCCCCCAGATCGTGCGGTTTAAGACCAGCGCCGCCAAAGCCGCCACGATCAACAACACGAAAAACGGGTAGGGCAATCCGAACGAGTCAGAGCCGTCGGCCGCCGCCCAAAGCTGCAGCTTACCCGTGCCTAGCAAGCTCAGCGAGTTCTCATACTCGTTGCCAAAGCCCATCGTGGCGTCGCTGACCATCCATCGAGAGACGCCGCGATAGAACAGCAAACCGCACAGGGTCACGACAAAGGGTTGCAACTTCAGCTGCGTGACCAGCCAGCCGTGCAACGCGCCGAACAGCAACGCCATCCCCATCACCAGCCCTACCGCAACCGGAATGGAGAACCGTTGGCGCCGCTCCAACGGGGCGGCCAGCCACGTCGTGTCGAAGCCTGCCAAGCGGCCGTTGATGGTCAACCGCGCCCGGTCGTTACCGGCGTTGGACTCCACCGCGACGATGGGCAGTTGTTTCAGTCCGCCGGCGGGGTTGACGAACCAGATTTGATCTCGCGGCCGCAACTCGCTCCAGGCGCCCTGAATGACGACCTCCGACGGCGCGTCGTCGCCGCCATCCTGGAACGAGAGAACGTTGGCCAGGCGAACGACCAGTCCTGCTTCATCATCTCGCGACAGGGGCTGATCGACGACCAATCGCGTTCGTGTCGCGCCCCCTTCAGTCCTCACCTGGTCGGCCTTGACGACCGTGGCGATGGCGTTTCGAGCTCGGCGACCCCCGTAGTACCTCACACGATCGCCGGGGCGGAACGCTTCACGCGAACCCGACAGCAGGATCTCGCGTTGCTCGCCGCGGACCTGAACGACTTCAGCGACTCCAAAAGGTTGGTATTGCACGTCGAGAAAAATGGCCAGAGTGCAGCCCACCAGGCAGACCAGCGATCCGATCGACAAGTCGATCCCGCCCGTAATGATGACGAAGGCGACGCCGATGCCGAGAATCCCATACATCGAGGTGCGGCGAAGCAGATTCTCGATGTTGTTCCCCATCAGAAAGGACTCCGGCGTCATCCAGGCGAGGTACCCGCAGATGGCCGTCAGCAGCAGGAAGATGCCCAGGACTTTCGCCTTCATTTTTCGCTCCCCGTGGCCAGATGCATGACCGCTTCTTCCGTCAACTGTTCGCGTGTGAGCTCGCCGGTAATCCGTCCTTCATGCATGACGAGCACGCGGTCGCTCATTCCCAGTATTTCCTCCATTTCACTGGAGGCGAACAACACCGCCATCCCTTCGGCAGCCAGCTTCTCCATCATGCGATAGATCTCCTCCTTGGCGCCGACATCGATACCGCGAGTTGGCTCATCCAGCAGCAAGATCTTCGGATGCAGGGCTAACCACTTGCCGATGACCACCTTCTGCTGATTGCCGCCGGAAAGGTAGCGGGCGATTTGTTGATCGTTGGGCGTTCGAATCCGCAGCTTGTCGATCATCTCCTTGCTGTCCGCGCGTTCGCGTTCGCGATTCAGCATCCCGCCGACGCCGGCGTTTCGATTCAAGCCCGCCAAGCTGATGTTGCGTCTTACGGTGGCGTCGACGACGAGTCCGTGGGCCTTACGATCCTCGGGAACCAACGCCAAGCCGGCTTGAATGGCGTCTTGCGGCGACCGCGGCGCGACCGTCTTGCCGGCGACTTCGATGCGTCCTTGCAGTGGTTGATCGATGCCGAACAGGGTTTGCAGCATTTCGGTGCGGCCGGCGCCCACGAGGCCGGCGACGCCGACGATTTCGCCGGCGCGGACTTCGAAGTTCAGTCGATGAGCTGGCCATGCCGGCGTCGCCAAGTCATGAACGCTTAACAAGGCCGGTCCCAGCTGATGTTGTTTCCGGGCGTAGAATTGCGAAACGTCGCGGCCGACCATGAGCCGCACCATTTGGTCGTGCTCGATCTTCTCGCGCGGCAACTCGCCGGCGTTCGCGCCGTCACGCAACACCACGACACGGTGGGCCAACTCGCGGACCTCTCCCAGTCGGTGGGAAATATAGATGATGGCGACGCCGCGTTCGCTGAGTTCTCGCACCACGCGAAACAGCGCCGCGGTTTCCTTGGCGGAAAGGCTGCTGGTGGGTTCATCCATGATCAGGACGCGCGCATTCACCGAAAGCGCTTTGGCGATCTCGATCATCTGTTGGCGGCCGATCGTGAGTTCGCCCACCAACATGCGCGGCGAGGCTTCGAGTCCCACGCGTTGCAGCAGAGCCGCGGCTTGACGGTCAACGCTGCGACGATCGATCAGGCCAAATCTTAGCGGCTCGCGCCCCAGGAAAAGGTTGGCGCCGATATCGAGGTTGCCAGCGAGATTCAACTCCTGGTGAATCAGCACAACGCCGTGTCGCATGGCGGTTCGAGTCGAACTCCAAACGCACTGCTTCGCCATCGATAAGAATTTGACCAGCGTCAGGGGTCTGGACGCCGGCCAGGATCTTCATCAGCGTGCTTTTTCCCGCGCCGTTCTCGCCGATGACGGCCAGCACCTCGCCTTCCGTCAAGGTCAGCGAAACGTCTCGCAGCGCGCGGACGCCCGGAAAACTCTTGTTCACCGCGCGCACTTCCAGCACGGGCGGCTGGTGGGCGTCGTTCGGTTCAACTCGCTGTTGACAATCGCGGCTCGGGGATCTGGGCGCCCTCGATTTGACGAATGGAGGCAAAGCGACAGGAATCAGCCGCCAGTCTTGGCCTTCAAATCGTCCCAGAATTCATCCACATTCTCCGGCGTGATCTTGCGAGCGGGAATATCGATGAACTTGCTTTCCGGAATCACGGAAGGATCGCCGTTGAGAAGCTTGGTCAGGATCTCCACCGATTTGTAGCCGTATTCATAGGGATTCTGGACCACCGTGCCAACGATGTGGCCGTCCTTGACGCCCTGCAACGTCTGATCGTCTTCGTCAAAACCGATGACTTGCACTTTCCCCAGCTTTCCTTGGGACTTCAAGGCCTGCAAGATGGCCGGCGGGTTGTAGGCGAACATGCCGACAAAAGCGTCCAGTTCGGGATAGGTGGTTAACGCATCTTCGGCCTTACGTTTCGCAATATCGATATCGCCTTGATCGGTGAGCGTATCCAAGATCGTGTAGGCGCCGACCTTGATCACCTCGCCTGTTGGATCGAAGGTCTGGAAGGAATCACGACCGATTAGCACGTCGATCACGCCTTGACGGCGTCGCTTCGAATTGTCCTGTTCCAGGCGGCCAATCGTCAGCATGATCTCGCCGCCATCGGGCAAGGCCTGTTTCACCAGTTCGCCGCACATCCGTCCGGCCAGGTAGTTGTCCATGCCGATGTACATCAGCCGGTCGCTGGCGGGGGCGTCCGAGTCGTGCGTGATGAGGGGGATTTTCGCGGCCCAACTGTTCAGCAAGTCCACTTGATTGTCCGCATCGATCGGGCTGATCGCCAAACCATCGACGCCGCTGGACAACAGGTCTTCCACAATGCGCTTTTGTTGTTCGGCCGTCGCGGTCGCCGGCATTCGCACATCGACGTCGACGTTGAAGTCCTTCGCCGCGTCCACGCAACCGACTTTAGCGATATTCCAGAAGCTGGCGATCTGGTTTGTGACAAACGCGATCTGCGGCCGCTGCCCGTCATCCCCGCCGGCGCTGTTTTCCGTTCCGTTGGTCGCCGGACCCTGGCCGGAGTCACCCGATTCGCCGGACGTGCAGCCGACCGCCGCCAACAGCACGCCAACGAGAAACGATCGGAAAAACCACTTGGTCTGCACCATCATATCGCCTCCACCCAAATCATGCGCCCCTACCGCCGGCGCACCGCGTTGGCGAAGAAGTCGCCCACGGAACCGCAGAACGGACGATTGTAAGCCCGCCGACCGCGCCCCGCAAGAAGCACCGCGATTCCGTGTTCCGCCGAATCATGCGACGAAATCTCTCTTCCCCGGACTCGTTGATTACCATCAAGGTGGTCCTCGCCCTTGCCGCACGACATGCGGCTTAGGGTTTTCGCGGCCATCATCACACCATCACCATCACTCGCCTTTCGCAATGAGCAGTCCATGGTCCGTCTGATCCTTTCCCTACTCTTGCTGTTGGTCCTGCATCGCTCAGTGAACGGTCAAACCCTCGACGCCGCCGGCCCGAAGGAGTTGCCGCGGCTTGCCGAATATGTGAGCGCGATGCGCACGTTCGACGGATTCCTATCGTTCTATTGGGATGACGCAACCGGGCGGGTGCTGCTGCAAGTGCCGAAGGACTTGGGCGAGTTCCTGGCGGTCAACTCGCTCAGGACGGGCTTGGGATCCAATCCCATTGGCTTGGATCGAGGCCAGTTTGGCGACACCAAGGTCGTACGCTTTCGCCGCGTGGGCCGCAAGCTGCTGTTGATCCAACAGAATCTGAAACACCGGGCCCTGACCGACAATCAGGCTGAAATCCGAGCGGTGCGCGAGTCGTTCCCCGATTCGGTGGTGTGGGCGACCCAGGTATTGGCCGAGTCCGAGACGGCGAGCCTGGTGGATCTGACGACCTACTTGCTGCGTGATGCGCACGGGGCCGTGGGCGCCATACGAGGCGCCGGCCAGGGCGAGTATCGACTTGAGTCGGAGCGATCGGTGGTTGAGCTTCAACACACCTTCGCGTTTCCGGATAATGTCGAATTCGATGCGATGCTGACGTTTGTTTCCGCGGATCCCGGTCGCCTAGTTCGCGGAGTGGCCCCCGACGCGGGAGCGGTCACGCTGCACCAACACCACAGCTTCCTGCGATTGCCCGACAGCGGCTACGCGCCGCGACGCTATGATCCGCGAGTCGGCGCGTTCTCAATCGCCTACTCCAATTACGCAGCCGCTATCGATCAACCTCTGCAAGAGCGGTGGATCACGCGCCATCGCTTGCGCAAGCAATACCCGGAACAAGAGATCAGTCCGCCGTTGGAGCCGATCGTTTACTACTTGGATCCAGGCGCGCCCAACCCGTTCAAGACGCCTTGCTCGTCGGCGCTCGGTGGTGGAACGAAGCGTTTGAAGCGGCTGGTTTCCGCGATGCGTTTCAAGTGCGATTGCTTCCCGAAGATGCTCATCCCCTGGACATCCGCTACAACGTCATTCAATGGGTGCATCGAGCGACCCGAGGCTGGTCATACGGGCAGTCGATTGTCGATCCGCGAACGGGAGAGATCCTGAAGGGGCACGTGCTCCTGGGGTCCCAACGAGTGCGCCAGGACCGCCGACTGTTTGACGGCCTGCGGAACGAAACGCCTGCTTCCGCCATGGCCCGCGCCTTCGCCTTTGCGGCGACGCCGGATGTTTGCGCTGGCGATTTTGCTTTTCCCGCGGAGCGCTTCTTGGCCGCCTTGGATCCCAATATCTCGCCCATCTCGCTCGCTCTGTCGCGGATCCGCCAGTTGTCCGCGCACGAGGTTGGGCATACGCTCGGTTTTGCTCATAATTTCGCGGCCAGCACGTACGGCGATCGGGCGAGCGTCATGGACTATCCCGCGCCCAGGATCACCATCGACGCCCAGGGCGCCCTCAGCGCGTGCGGACGCCTACGGCGTCGGCGTCGGCGCCTGGGACAAGTTCGCCGTGCGGTACGCTTACTCGCAGTTTCGAGAAGAACAGGACGAACAAGAGGAGCTGGAAAAGCTGATTCGACAGGGGCTGCAGCAGGGGCTGCGCTACCTTACGGACGTGGACGCGCGGCCGGCCGGCGCGGCGGAACCCACGGCCAATCTATGGGACAACGGCGAGGATGTGGTTGACGAATTGGACCACGTCCTCCGCGTACGTCGCCTGGCCCTCGACCGCTTCGCCAAAACGTCGTTGCTTGAAGGAACGCCGCTGGGCGAACTGGAGCTGGATTTTGTTCCCCTCTACTTGCATCATCGCTACCAGGTCGAAGCCGCGGTGAAGGCCTTGGGAGGTTTCCGCTATGCGTACGGCGTCGTCGGCGATGGGCAAGATGAGATGAGACCCGTCGATGTCGAACAACAACGGCGCGTGTTGACCTCGCTGCTGTCGGCGTTGAAGGCGGAGGAGTTGGACATTCCCGATGAAGTTCTGCACAAGTTGACGCCGGCGGCCGATGCCGGCTACGAGGATCGTGAACGCTTTGGCGGCCGCACCGGTCGCATCTTCGACTGGCAAGCCGCGGCCGAATCGGCCATCGACCTGGTGATAGGCGGGATTCTGCATCCGGAACGAGCCGCCCGCCTGGAACGCGACCCCAGAGCTGATTGGGGGCTCGCCAAAGTCCTGGACGAAGTCCGCAACGCCGTTTTTGAAGATCGAGCGTTGCAGGGGCGTCAAGCGAGGCTGCACCGGCTTGTGCAAAACAGCGTGGTCCAGCACTTGATCGAATTGGCTGGGAATCCCGCTGCGGCCGATGGGCGCGGGCCGTGGCGGAAGCCGAGCTGCGTCGCTTGCAGGAGCTCTTGCAGGGCGACGAGAATCCGCACGCTGTCCGTCTCCACGGCGTCGTCGTGCGTTTCTTGGATCGTCCGTCTTCCCCCGCCGCGGCCCCCAAGGCGCTGGCGCCTCCGCCGGGAAGCCCCATCGGAGGCTAGTGAAGTCCGTTTCCCAGGTGCGTCGCCGACGGCGCTTAGACCAGAAGGCGGTTGCGCTTAAACTGCCAGGCGGCGCTGCAAGGAGAGGATGATCAAGCCCAGCGGGATAAGCAGCGGACCTTCCAGATAGGTCCAGGCCGTTGGCATCCGAACCTGGAAGTCGATCAACAACATCAGGACGCCGAACAGCAGAAAACTAAGTCCAGCCAGGGTAACGAAGGGCGCGTACCGTCGGACATCACTGGCGATCAGCAGACAAGCGATCCCTAGCAGACCGTAGATGCCGGATGCGCTGCGGGCCAGGTACTCGACGATTGGCGCCTCGGGCATCTCCCCCAAGCCGACTTGTTCGTGAATACTCGCCATCCACGAGGTGGGGAAAAACACCGCGGGCCAGGCGGCCAGAAGCAACACGCCGTTGATGCGAAACAGCCAGACGAGAGTTTTTTCAGAGCGACTCATCACGCGGCGCCATGCTTTGGGAGGTGCGGCGCCGCGGCGAGCGCCCTGAATTATCGTACGATAACGGGAGCGGAAAGCTCAATGGCTTCGGTCAATCTTTCTCCAGGTTGTCCCGCCCTCTCCAGTGTCTCCCGGACCAAGGTGCGACCCGCCGTGGGCGCGGCGTCGTTGGGATGGTGTTCGGCGGGCAGTGGCGGGGCGGGGTCGGCGTAGTCGGCGATCATTGGGGCGAATCGATCCAGGCGGTCCGCGCGGACCAACTTCAGCACCGAGAACTCGGAGCCGCTCAGCTTCAAGTAGGGATCCACCAGCTTGCCTTGCAACACGCCATTGTCTCGCCAAGCTCGCCAGGTTTGCGTGGGGCGGCCGTTCTCGAACATGCCTTCGGCTTTCTTGCCGCCGGTTTCATGCCACCATGTCCATTCGCCTTCTTCCCGTCCGTTGACGAATTTGCCTTGCGTCTTGACCTGCCCGTTTTCGTACCACCATGTCGCATATCCGTGGCGTTCTCCCCAGCGGTATTCGACTTGTCGCCGCATCTTGCCGTTGGCGTGCCAGGCGACCGAGAGGCCATGAACCACTTCGGCGCCGGACACTTCATACTCGGCCATCTGCGAATTCCACCAGTCGTCGTGCGCCTTGGTCGTGTAGCGGCGAGTCAGGATGTGCTCCTCGGACTTCTTCAGGCGGTTGGTCGGCGGATCGTGGTAATCGGTGCGGACTTCGGTTTGGCGGCCGTCGATGTTCACCACATCGACGCTGAGTCCGCCATTGACATCCCATTGGCGAAAGACGCCGTTGGCGACTCCCTCCTGGTAGGTGATCAGCGTTTTCTGTTGGCCGTTGGAGTGAAACCAGACGCTCTCGCCATCACGCAACCCATGCTTCATCGCGATGCGAAACAGAGTGCGTCCGCGGAAGTCTTGCATCGTCCAAGCGCCATGCATTTCGCCGTCGAGAAAGCTCACGTCCGAGCGCAAGGGAGCTTGGAATCCGGGGTTCTCTGAAAGGAGTTGTTGCTGCGCCTCGCGGTCGACGATGCGAGTCCAATGACCCTGCTTCGTTCCATGGTCCAAGACGCCTTCGATTACCGGAACGCCCTTTGGATCGAGCATTGTCCAAGGGCCGTGGTTGATGAAGTTGCCGGCCTCGTCCTGGATGACATGCTTGATCGTCTGCACGGCGCCGTTGGGGTAACGTTGCCGGATGACTTCGGGAGGCGGCGTGTTCTGGCCGTTGACCAAGGTGATCGAGTCGTCGAGGTCCGCTGCCGGCGTTGCTTGCACAAGGGGAGCCGAGGGGACGAATTCGTCGGCCAAGTCGCCGCTTTGGCAAGGTGCGGCGACCAGCATAAGCACGCAAAGCGCTGGCGTAGGCAGAGTGAGGAGCATAACTACATCCCATGCAGGTAAGGCGATCCGTGGACTGCGAATGGTCGTAGTTACCTATCGATCCGCGCCATGCATCGGGCTAAGACGTTTCCAGCGAGGCCGTTGCCGTTGCCCGATCGTTGCAACCGTCGAGGCAATGGACGGGCGCGACCGGCGCCGCCGGCGCCAGCGCTGCAACCGTCACATCGCGCGGGAGTCGGCCTGTAGCAATGATTCCACTCGTTCCCGTGGTAAGGAGTGGAGCACGAGCGGTTGGGAGCCGTCGGTTTGCGATTGCTGCCAGGTCGCGATCCAGGCGTCATCGGTCGGACAAATGCTGACGTAGCGACTGCAACCGGTTCCCCAGGGGCTGATGAACTGCGGCGCCCACGGCGACAGGCGAACGGCCTGCTGCCAGCGGTTGCTTTCCACCAGCGCCGCCCCACCCAGTTCCTCGCAAGAGTGCCCCCGTGGTCGAGCGATTCCCGCCGCATGCGGCTCAAGACGCCTGACGCATTCGCCGCCGTCATAGAACATCAACGACCATTGCCCGTCTTGGAACGACCCCAGCGGCGGAATATCGACCACGGCGGTTGCTCGCGTCATCGCAACGTCCCAGGCGGGACCTCGAGGAACGACTTCCCATAGCGGCTCGGCCCATTGTCCTCGACTGCGGCGTACGAAGCCGGTGTTGGAACTGGACCAATTGTACGGGTGACTGCAGAACCCCAGCACCACATCGTCGTCATCCCGCGCCTTGGCAGGCTGATAGATAAAGGGATCTTTGACGTGCAAGTGGGTTGGCTCGTCGCTGTGCAGCACAACCCGCGGCGTCGCCGTCCGCAAGCGAGGCAAATCGTCGGCTTCCAGCGACAGGATCGACCAGACGCCGGCGCCCGGCTTCTGATACTCCTTCACGACCTCCGGGTAGGGACGTTCAAACTCCACCGAAACGAACAACTCGACGCCGCCGTCGAAGCGCTTGCGGAGAGCGGAGCCTTCGATCGAGAGAACCTCCGCCCCGTCGACTCGGAAGTCCGCCTTGCTCCAACGCATCACGGGTTCGAAGCGCCCCAGTTGCTCCGCTCGAAAGATGGCGAGCTCCAATCCCCGTTGCCCCGCCGCCAATCCCGTGCGCGAGTCGCCACGATTGCGATACCGTCCCACCAGATACGCGTCGTCGTTATCCGCCTGCATCAGATTGCCTCCCCCAAACCAGAAGCCTTCTCCAGTTTGTTGCGGGCGCACTACAATGCGAGCAGCCTGCTGATCGATGAGCGCGTCGGCCAGTTGGCGAAGTGCCGACTGTTGCGGGGTTATCGCGGGCATCGGGGATCTCCCATCGCGTCTTGCTGCTTGGCGGATCGGAATCTGACGCCGCCGAGAACGGATTAATTTGCTGAGGAGCTTGAGATGCCGGAAGGCGATACGATCCACTATGCGGCTTCGCGTATTCGGCCGCTCCTGCAAGATCGCGACATCATACAGGCTGTGTCGCCCAACGGCGACGTCGAGGCCGCAGGATTGGCGGGGCGTCGCGTGATTGAGGTGCAGGCGCGAGGCAAGCACTTGCTGATTCACACCCAGGACGGACCCAGCGTGCATTCGCATTTGGGGATGACCGGTTCGTGGCGCGTCGCCCGCCCCGGCGAGCAGTTCGCGAAACCGGAGGCCAAGGCGGCGCTGATCCTCGCCTCCGCGATGGGCCGAGTCGCTTGCTTTTTTCCCAAGCTTTTGAAAGTCGTGACCGCTTTGCACCTACGCGGCGACCGCTTTTTGAATGACTTGGGACCCGATCTCCTCGGAGACGGTTGGGCGGATCCGCCCGTTTCGCAAACCGAGACGATCCGTCGCCTGAGGCGAAGGCCTCAAGAGGCCCTGGGCGTCGCCATGATGGATCAGCGCAATGTTTGCGGGATGGGCAACGTGTACAAATCGGAAATATTATTCCTCTGTCGCTTGTATCCGTTTGACCCAATCGGAATCTTGGACGATAAACGCCTTGCGGAACTCCTGCTGACGGCCCGCAAGTCGATGCGCCGCAATCTGGGTGGTTTCGCGCGTCGTACCCGTCATGGTTATGATGGGTCGCGGCATTGGGTTTATCGGCGCTCGGGGCAGCCCTGTTTGCGTTGCGGCGCCACGATTCTCATGCAGCGTCAAGGTGATCTTGGGCGTTCCACGTATTGGTGTCCGGCATGTCAGACGGCAATCGCCAAAGCCTAGTCCCGCTGGCTCCCTGGGCGACCATGATGGTCGTGGCGGCCTTGATCGCCGTTCTGCCAGCCACGCACGGCTGCCGGCCGGCATCGGCAAGCAAACCGACGTCCACGGCGAGTCGCTTCGATCATGACGCCGACGTCCAAGTGCGCCTGCATTCGTGGCGATGGGTGGACGATCTGCCCCGCGAAATCGCCCAATTCGAATCTGTCTTCTGGGACCCTCGCGACACCGAGAGCCTGCGCCGCTGGTTGTCCGTGCACAAGGACCAGGTTAGCGGAGCGCGCGTCTTGGAGATTGGCGTGGGGACCGGCCTGCTCTCATTGTGTTGCCTGCAACACGGCGCCAAGGAGGTCGTCGGAACCGACATCAATCCCGCCGCCTTGGCCAATGCGGCGCATAACGCAGAGCTGCTCGGCTTTCAAGATCGCCTCGATCTGCGGCTCACCCCCGTCAATGACCCGCGGGCTTTCCCGGCGATTCGGCCGAACGAGCAGTTCGATCTGATCCTCTCCAATCCGCCCTGGGAAGACGCGACGGCCGAAACGCCTGCCGACTACGCCTACTTCGACGCCGGGTTTCTTTTGTTGGATTCGCTGCTGGCCGACCTCCGCAACCACCTGAAGCCGGGAGGCAAGGCGTTGCTGGCCTACGGCGCCAGACCCGCTATTGCGCATCTGCAACGCCTGGCGGATCGGCGTCAGCTGCGCGTGACGCAGCTCGACGATCGCAAGCTTGAATCGCTGGAGGACAATTTCCTGCCGGGCATGCTGTTGTTGGTGGAGCCCAAGCCGTGAAGGCGGCCTCAGGGCCCCACGCCGTGGATCTCGCGGTGACAACCCGGAGACGCCGCGACACCGAGAGACGGCGGTCAGTCCTTTGCGGCCGGCGGCGCAGCGTAGTCTTTCCCTGCTGAACTGTCGCGGACGGAGCTCATCCAATTCCGCAGGCGGTCGTGCATCGCCTGGATGCGCTCCGCTTCGAGTTTCGCCAGATCGCGTTTCTCGCGGGGATCGTCGCGCAAGTTGTAAAGCTGCAGGACGTAGGACTCGTTCTCAGCCGGAACGCGATGCAGTTTGAAATCGCCCTCCAGCCACGCCGCATGGCCCGGCAGCTCCTCGGCGATGGGCGGAGGCGGCGCGTCTTGCGGTTCGACGTCCGGCGTATCTTCTCCTTGCTGACGTCGCAACAGGGCCGACAATATTTCCTGGCTGCGGACGGGACGCCCTGGAGCGGGATACTGCCAGAAGCCCAAACCTTGTTTCCGCGGCAGGCTGGCGGCCTTCGAACATGGGAGTCAAGCTCTCGCCGTCCAGGGGCGTCGTCGGCAGCGGCAGCTCCGCCAGCTCCAACACGGTCGGCAGGATATCCACCGTGCTGCAACTGCGGGTGATGCGGCCCGCGTCCACATGCGTGGGCCATTCCATGATCGCCGGCACTCGCAAGCCGCCTTCCCAAAGCGATCCCTTCTGGCCTCTCAAGCCGCCGGTGGAGCCAGGCGCCCGAGCGCCATTGTCGCTGGTGTACCACAGCAACGTTTCCTTCTGAACGCCGAGTCGCCGCAGTTCCTGGCGCAACTTGCCCAGCGATGCGTCGATGCCCGTCAGCTCGCCGTAGTAGTTCTGCAGCTTGGGCGGCAAACCCTGATACGCCTTCATTTCCAGTTCGCGCTGACCGGCCAAGTGCGGCGTGTGCGGCGAACCCAGCCAGATCACAGCGAGGAACGGCGCGTCGTCCCGAGTCGCCCGCTCGATGAACTGGAGAGCCTGCTCGACGGTCGCCATCGAGCTCTCGCCTCGGCAGAACAAGGCGGTCCCCTGGTCGCTGAAGAGCGGGTTGTTTTCGTAGAAGTTGGGGCTGGAAACCCATGAGTCGAACCCGTTCTCGCCGGGCGAGATTGGCTGTCCCTGCCGCACCGAGCCCAGATGCCATTTGCCGAAATGTCCCGTGCGGTACCCCGCCTGCGCCAGCAACTCCGCCAAGTTGTTTCCTGCGGGCGAAGCGTTAGCCCCAGGAGAAGCAGCCGAACCGATTGGGATGGCGTCCGGTGAGCACGCTGCCGCGCGTCGGCGAGCAGACCGGCGCCGCGGCGTAGAAGCGGTCGAACCGCAGGCCCGTGTCGGCCATCTCGTCCAGGACGGGCGTCTTGCAACGGATGCCCGTTGTAACCGACGTCGCCCCATCCCTGGTCGTCGGCCA
>CAVORG010000038.1:0-114203 GCA_963698545.1 uncultured Planctomycetaceae bacterium | reverse complement strand
TAGGGCAGCCAGAGCGGTGGACAGGATGGCTGCGGCGGCAGGGCCTCTGAATCTGCCAGTCTGTGTTTTCAATTGCATCATGTGCTTCTCTCCGTTGTCGCATCGGAACGTGAACCGCGAGTTTCTGACGATTGCGTCCTCTCTTGCGCAATCTCAGCCCAGGTCACATCGGCGGGCTTTCTCGTAGGAATACGGTGGTATTGCTCAGCCGAGTAACCGATCACGAACGTTCCAAAGGAGCGTATCCTTCCGGCATGTGCAACGCCTCGATGAGAGGCGGGTAGGCCTGGCTCGCTGTGTTGATACTTCCGGTAAAGGTGGTTCCCAAACCGAGTCCGGTAGCCGCCAATTGACAGTAGGCGATGGCAATCATGGCAGCCGGTGGCCGCCGTCCTCTCCTCTTTCGGTGCATAGGCCTGGATAACGCAGGGAGCCCCTCTGGAAATGCGGTCTTTTCCACCATCCCATGCTTCGACAAACACTTCGAGTTTGGCTTCCTGGTAGAGCGCTGCGTTCATCTCTTTGACATCTTCATCCAGTCGATTGTCATCCCGGCTATCCGATGCACCTCCGCCACATCGTTGATCACCAGCCAGCGTATGACCTGGCGGTTCGCTCCGTTGGGCGCCCAACGGGCTACATCCAGCATTTGCAGCATCTTCTCTTTTTTGACTGGTTTGTTGATATAGCCACCGAACCGAACGCCGTGAGATCAGGAACTGACGGACCCGATCCCACCTAGGGATGAGATGAATATCGATCGGCTCGCAATCCTCGGGCCCCATCGTCCGCTGATGCATGGCGCCTCTGGGCAAATAGCGACAGCCATGACCACAGTCGATGCACAGGTCCCACGATTTTTCGATAGGCAGCGGAAAATCCCTTTCCGTGATCAAGCCACCTGGACAAGCCCTGATGCAACTACCGCAGGTAATGCGCAGAGCTTCTCATCGACCTTGATAATCTCATCCAATTCGTAAGCGGTCAACATTTCCACCTCCATCTGTTCGTGTGACTTGAATGACGAGCGGAGATGTCTCTCCCGACTACCCGAGTAGCACGTGGACGCTGTCGGTAGCTTGTCTCCCGTTACTTTCTCCCAGCTTTCATTGATCAGTTCTTTTGCCGCTTGTTCCAGGAATTCCGGCGCAGCCCACTCGTGTACGTCAAAGTCGTTCTTGATGTAGTCGTGGCTGACCATGAAGTCCTTCCCGATCTCCACCGAGCCGAGATTCTGGGGCGACAGGTTGGGTACCATGTCGATGTGCTTGATGCCTTCGTAGGTATCCTCGACGTCCAGATAGAAAGTTTGTTTGTCCAGAATCGCCGCTGCCGCGTGTTTGTGCTCGTTGGCCCAGCGTCCGACTTTGATCATGCCTTTCATGAATGTGACGACGAGTTCAAGAGGGGTGCTGCTCAGCCATCTCTGTGGTGCAGGTGATGGCGGCGGGAATGTTGGCGACCTGCAGAGTCCAGTCCGGATACCGTGACAAATCCTCAATCGCCTTCAATTTGCCCGTCGCCTCCTGGATGTGCTGAAAGGGTTTGCTCTGTGTATAGATCGCATCGATCGCTCCCTGCAGCAGCACCGTCTCCAACGGTCGGAAGGCCAGGTCATGCTTGTGATCACGCTTGAGCCACAACTCCGATGGGTTTTCCATTGGCGGTCCAACCATGGCGGGATCGTTGTACCAGTCATCCGCGTAGGGGAATTCCACGATCTCGACGTCGTTCATGGTCATGCCATTCATTCGCAGCATCAACTCGATACCTTGATGCTCCTGAATGCGCCACCAGTCGTTCTTGATGAAGTTGAGGCTCTTTGAGAGACCGACTTTCCCTTCAGTTCGACCATCCGGTCAGTGTCGTCCCCTCGCGCACACCAGCATGCAACCGCCTTCATGCGGAGCATGCGTCACGCCCAACAGTTTGGTCCGGCGAATGTCCGCATGAACGTGGATGGGCGGGAACAGCCCGCCAAAGCGAATCAGGTTATCAAGGTTGTGGATGTAGTGCGGATACCAATCGTTCAGTGGAGTGGAACGCATAAACGCGTACTTGACACCAATCTTCTTGAATTCCTCACGAGTCCAACCGAGCTCCTGATCGACATTGCTGGCGGACACAAGCGGGCAGTTGGTGTAATAAACCTCGCTCCAATTCAACGGGACGGTGCTGAGTTTTGTTGCTGAATCAGCCATGGTTGCTCCTGTTCAGTTCATTTCGGCAGGCGGAACCACTATTCTAATAGCCACTGGCGGCGAATCGTATCCGGTGAAGACTAGCGAACTCCCATCGGGCAATTGGCCGAGTACCCTGAGCGACAGGCATTCTCGCATGATGGGCTCGATTTGTACGAACTCGCGAAGACGGTTCGGTTCCAGCCGACTCTTCGATCAAGACCTGGAGTTGGTAGATCAGAACCTGAAGTGCGCCCGTACGCAGCGCCTTGGATCAAACCAGCAAACACGACCAATGTGGAGAGCAGAATGAAACGATCCATCCGAGTAACGTAGGGCACCCGTTGCAGAAGAGTCGTGATGGCGAACATTTGAGCGACGAGTGTGAGAAAGGCCGAGGTTGAGATCCCGATGTTCGTGCCGGTTTCCTCGGATTTAATCCAACGAGACAACCAGGACATACGTACTCACCATGGCCCACAACGGCAACAGCAATGCGATCCAGGCGAAGTCGGTGATGACCACAAGCAACACCAAGCCAAACGCAAAGCCGACCAGCGAGACCGGGCGTGACAGGACCCCGGTACGCAGCCCGATCATGGAAGTCACGAACATGAACACTGCCGCCATCCGCATGCCAAAAGTATTCATCAGCGAGTAGGCGATGCCACGGCCAATTCGGTAACTTTCGCTTTGCTCTAACGGACTGCCGCCGTCGGCGAAGGTACTCAGCAATCCTTGGGCGACGGCAACGGCAACGAACAGCATCGCAACAAACAGCAGGCCGCTGCCGAGAAACACCGTGGCGAAAAACCGATCTTCAAGCAGTCCGATATGATTGCGCAACACTGCCATGAACCACAAAAAGGCAAGCCCTGCAAACGGGACCAGATTCAGTGACATTGCAACCCATCGTCGCAGGATCGGGTCGGTGAGCCAGATGCCAGGATCGGACGGATCCGCTGGAACAGCCAGCCGGATCAGCACTAAGCTGGCGATAAACAGCGCGGCAAACACGATGCCGCTGATCGCGACGATCCGCGGCGGCGCTGGAACGGTTGATTGGTCGTTCTCGATCACAAAAATCACGGCGATGAATGTCGGTTAACTCTGTACCCAGGGAAATAACTCGCGGTCCATACGGTGAAGCAACTCGCGAATCTCTGCGATCGCTTTCGAGGTTGTCTTCTCTCCCACCGCTGCCATCTCGTCCGTACGAGTGAATGCGGTGAGGTCAAATTGGGTGACGTCGGGCTCGATGACAAAGTCGGCGGCCTGAACCCCCAAGGAATTGAAACTATGATTCTGTACCAGGTAGCTGCGAAGCAGCGTTTCAATGCTGGATGCCGGGCGAGTTTGGGTGCAAGGCGTGTCGGGCCGGTTATTGGCAAATTCAAGTTCCAATTTTGCCGTGACACTCACGGCGATGACGAGATTTCAGTCCTTCCTCGTCAATACATCGGCCGGCACGTTGTCGATCAATCCGCCGTCCACTAACGCTTGGCCATCTCGAAAGATCGGCTTGGAAATGATCGGAATGTTGATGCTCTCGGTAATTGCATGAACGGCGTCTCCTGATTCCCTGACCACCGCGCGTCCGCTGATGAGATCGACGGTGATGGTGTGCGTCGGCAGAGGCGGTGTGCCCGGACGCCACCTGCGAAGTCGCGCAGCACAAGATGCTCCCCCAGCCACTCCGCCAACGATGATGATTTTCATGACTCGCAAGCCTTCAACTGACGATTATGCTCGAGCTTTATTCTTGATTGCAAACGCGCCGATGGATCCTTGACGCTCAAAAAGGCGAGTGACACCGTTCGCTCATGATGTCGTAAACCAAAGGTGACGGCTATTGGCAAAACTACGGACGGCGAGGTGCAAATTCGCATTGCACATCGACGCTGCCAGGCGAAGAGTCGATCGGCCCGTCGCTCACTCGACCGAGATGATGCCATTGCGGATGGCGTATTGGACCAATTCAGCAGTGCTATCGAGCCCGAGAGCCTCCATGATATGAGCCCGATGGGCCTCCGCGGTCCGGACGGAGATTTTGAGCGTCGCGGCGACTTGCTTGGCCGTGCTGCCTTCGGCAATCAGTTGCAGCACTTCACTCTGGCGTGGAGTGAGCGGCTGGGCTGCCCCGCTCGTTACCGGGTCGCCGTTGCGGTACGACTGCAGGAGTTCTCCTGCGATCAAAGGGGAGAGATAGGTTTGTCCCAGGAGTGCATCGCGAATCGCGGTCACCAACTCCGAGGAAACCGAGTGCTTGAGAACGTAACCGGCCGCTCCCGCTTCAAGCACTCGGCGGGCATAGGCAACGTCACGGTGCATCGTCAGGAAAACGACCTTTGATGTGACTCCGGCTTCTCGCAACAGGACGGCGGCGTCAATTCCGTTGAGTGCCGGCATCGTCACGTCGGCAACGATCACAGCAGGTTGAAGTGCTTTCGCGGCTTCCACCAGCTCGCGACCATTGGAAACCACGCCGACGATCTTTAAACTCCGGCTCGAGCATCCTGCGGCCACGCCCTCGGCAAGGATCTGATGATCATCCGCGATCAGAACCGTAGCTTTATTCATAACGGTCATTGTCCATCGAGACGTGCACCTCAACCGTCGTACCTTTCTCGGGCACTGAACGGATCGTGAACCGTCCGCGAACGAGATGGACTCGCTCTTCCATGCTTGCTAACCCAATGCCGATCCGACTATGCCCGTTTTCGGTGCAAAAACCGAGTCCCGCATCGACCACTTGCAGACTCAATTCGCCTCTTGTGGAGTCAAGCTTGACTGTCGCTTCGCTCACCGCAGCATGCTTGGCGATGTTCCGCAGACTTTCTTGTGCAACACGATAAATGCAGAGGGCGATATCTTGGCAAATTGGCAGGAATATTGTCAACGAAACATTTGACTGCAATTCCTTCTCGCCGCGAAAAGCTGGCGCACTCGGGATCGCAGGCGCTTCGGCCAAACCGAGATCGTCAATGATCGACGGGTGAAGCTGACGAGAGAGGGCGTGAACATCATCCGCCAAGCTTACCAGTTGTTCGCTGATGGCATGCACGAGCCCCACAGCAGAATCGTTTTCCACAAGCTGATTCTCCAAGTTTGCAGCATCGATCCCCAATAATGCAAGCCTCTGTGTCCAGTCATCATGCATCTCACGGGCGATCCGCACGTTCTTCTTCCTGAGAAAGAATCAGCTTCTTGGAGAGCTGCTGAAGTCTTTCCTTCGCTTGTCGTAGTAACTGCTCATTGGCGACTAACGCATGATCCGCTCGCTTGCGTGCCAAGGCATTGGTGAAAATGTCACCCACTAAGCGGAGTCGCGGGATCAGCTCATCGGGTAAGATGCGACGAGAGCGAAAAGATGAGAATCCGATTCCACCGACAACCGTCCCTTTCACAACGAGAGGAATGGTCAAATTGGATTGCAGACCGGTTTGCCGGCAATACTCTCGCACGGGGATTTCGTCAGGCGGCATATCGTCAGGCAGACGTACGACCAAGCCTTGGTGAATCATCTTGGCGTAGGCGGGGAAATCTGCATCCAGCATCAGCCTTGCCGACGGCGGAACTCCCGGCAACTGGTACGAGTGCGTCACGACGAGTTGCTTTCGGTGGGTGAACACTTCGCCCAGACCGCACCGATCGATTTCTAAGAGTTCGACGATCCGTTGCAATCCCCATTCGATTTGCGAATCGACTCGGTTCGCGGGAGCATTGATAAACTTCGCCGACAGTTCGCTCAACAATGCTTCAAACGACAGTCGCTTGCGCCATGTCCGCTGCCAAAGGGCATCCGGCATCGTCGAGTGCTTGACAAGAATCCGAATCAACACCGACGATCCGGTCTTGCATCGACAACGGGCAAACATTGTCCCACTTCGGCTTCGAGCCGGACTCGCTGCAACGGGCGGCCTCATTCTCAATTGTGGTGCGGTGATTCATGCTCTGACGACTCGGTTCCTTTTTCGACAGCCAGGATCGTGCTCATCGCCCCATCAGTCAGAACAGCATACCAGCTCAGTATCCGAACGCCTCGTAATTGTCTTCAATCCGGGTAAAACTGTCGAGTCTTCCATGGGAGTATCGTTGTCTCGTCGGCCAGATAATCCTTCGAAAACTAGCGACGGATCGCAAATCCCAATACTTCACGCATCGAATTCGGCGGATCTCCGAGTCGAGCCAACTCCGATGGTGGATTTTCATCGAGCTTCCATTCATAGAAGAAACGCTCCCCGACGAATGCTCGGCCGCTACAACGACACAGCCTGCGAATGGTCGCTTTCTGTGTCGCTCGTTCGCTTGGGGTGTAACCGGCTACCCGCAGGTGCTTCTTGGGGGAATTGGGGTAAGCAAAAAGCGGCCAACCTGCCATGATTCGGTTGTAAGCATCCGTTTCACAAGGCAGGAGGCCGCTTTAATGAACGTCGCCGATTTTAACGCGTCTGGCAAGTCCGTTTTTTCGAATTGCGACTCGATTCAGGAGATCCAGCAGGCCCTCCACGATATGGCCGATGAGCTGACGAAGACGATCCATCTGGCCGCCGAGAAAGGCGAGTCGTTCGACTTCGTGGAGCGAAGAGTCCGCGACACGATCTTTGAGATGGGCATGCACGCCACGGACCTCTTCATCGCCTTGCAGGGCGACGGCGACCTGGGCGAACGAGTCCGCACCGAGGACGGTCAAACGCTGCAGCGAAGCCAGGAGCCTTCCAGGATGACCTTCCGCTCGATCTTTGGCGTCCATCGCCTCGAGCAATTCACTTACGCGTCTGGGCCCAAGAAAGGCCATCGCCTTACGACCCGTCAGTGCTCGCATGTCGCTGCCAAAACTGCAATTTCATGGTTTCCCACAGACTTTCCTGGCCGTCCATGAGCACGATCAGCACCTGGCCAGCGCATCTGCCAGAGCACGATTTGACCCATGATCCAGACCATCGCGACGTGAATCCCACTATCCACCGTCGCCATCCAACGAGTGCCCGGGGTTCTTCTTCGCCTTTTCAAACGCCGCCACCTTGGCCGCGTCCTCCTTGACCACAGGCACACCCTTGCAGGCGGCGGAGGCAACGAGCAATTTCTGCTCACTGTCGCACAGCAGCGCGGGCAACTCGCTGAGGAACTCACCCGCGGCCTGGCCCATTTGGCGTTGATGTTCTCGGCGGTATCGACCGAAAATCGGCCGCCAAGGATCTGGCCCAGATTGTGCATCGCTTGTTCGTAGGCCGAGTCAACGGCCAGCATCTGCGTGAACTCCTGCAACAAGTAGGACCACCTCCGTTTCGTCCTGTCCCCGCGGCGGCGTCGATTCGCCGCGGCGGAGCAGAAGCCACAGGGAGCCTCCGTCTGATCTAGTTGGAATGGCGCCCGTTTTACCATCAAGAGCGTTCTAGGCCGAGCGTCGCGTGGTAATCGCATGCGCCCAGTTACGAAAGAGGTCGGTGAGCGTCGTTTGGGAGAAGTTGGAGATCAACGCGCCTCGGTTCTCGGCTCGATACGCGAGTTGGACGTTCATGTTCTCCGAAAGCACGAGTCGGCCGCGGTATTTCATCGAGACTCGAATATCACCGTCCTGTGAAATGACGAAACCAAGCGCTTGGTCGTGTGCCTGACAGTATCGCAACATACGCGATGCCGAGTGCCGAATTGGCTTAGCGATACTTCGCGCAACAGGGATTCGCTCGCCTTCGCGTCACCCGCCACCAGCACGTTCTTTGGGTTCACCGCCGCGCGAGCCTCGACGCCGAATCCATGCACCACCAGATTGTTGTCAAGCAGCACGAAGCCATCGACTCGCGAAAGCGACGCGATGTAGCGGACGCAGCCGAGCAGTTCTCGCTTCAACCGTTCCAGCTCATTCTGCGACTGGATGGCGTCAAAATGCACCTCGCACGGCAGGGAGTCGCCTTGAGCATTGCAGTGGGAGGCGATCGTCTCGGCCAACTGCCGCTTGGCGATTTGATGCTGCGCCAATTTAAACAACGCTCGCGGTAGGCGATCGTAGGTTTGCTCGTACTTGACATTGACGTCGGCTGTCGGGCATTTCGGCACGACCAACAGTCCCCCGCCATGCCCGTACTGTTGAATGTTGAGCAGTACGCGACAAATCGCGTTCTGCCAACGCACCAGCAACTCATCCTTCATTTGCTCGATGTGCGCGATCGCGAGTTCATCCCCATTTCTGGAATGGGCCTCCACGAGGTTCCCGTGCAGGTTAGTCCGGAGTCGTTGGTGGATTGGGCCTTCCCAGAGGACGTCATGGAAGGCCTTGATCAAGTTGTTCTGCTCGAGGGACCCTAGCAGGTTGAAGTTCTTGTACACGGAAACAGCGCCGACACCGGTAATCGTGGCCTGCAAGAGGCCCGGGCGTAGCGGATCCCCGGCCCCGTCGAGCGACACGTAGTCGCCGTACCGCAATTCCTGATCGACCATGCCCCAAATGTAGAGTTCGCCGCGGGCGTCGCTATAGACCGCGATGGAGGACACCACGGGATCGGCGGCCTCGGCAAGCTTGACAAGCGCTTCGAACACTCAGCGGAAGCGGTTGCTTAAAGGGAACGATATTCCAGCCATTGTCGTAGTCCCGGGCGGGTGGGCAGTCGCCCATCGTCGCAGGATCCACATAGTTGACGGTGCATGCGCAGAGTCGGGATTCGTTGGTCTGGAGGCTTGCGAAATACAGCGTCTCGAACAGGCGTAACAGCACCTTGTCGGGCGGCGAGGCGTCGCCGCATAGGGCGAGGCGTCGGGCGACCAGTTTGGCCAGATGTGACGGATAGCAGCTGTCCTGTGGGGCGGCCATCATGGGATGTCGGACTCCTGGAGGGTTCAAGAGAGCCGCGAGGACATGAGCGACCCAACGCTGGTGCGTGATTGTCCGCCGTAGCCGAGAAGGGACCATACTCACCGCCCGCTCATCGGACAAGACGAATCCCGCATTCGACCACCACTGGGGGGCGTCCCTTCTGGGTCGCCCGCCATCAGGCCAACATCAAATCGCCACACGGCCATCGACGCGTGTCAGGCGCTGGCGGATTTCAGTGAGAGAAACAGCAAGGACCGCTGCGGAGGGGCTGCAAGTGAAGCTCGCAGCGCCACCCTGGGAGTCGCGCTGGATTCACACCAGGCTGCGAACCAACATCCAGAAAACGATGGCCGTAACGAAACTGCCGATAAACGAAGCGGCGATCAACCACCAAGGAAACGACATGGCGATCATCAGTATCAAGCATGCAAAAAATGCAGCCAGGCCGTAGACGCCCAAGAGCAAGCGTCCGCCGCGCAGCAGCGGCCTGTTTGAGTCCACGATCCGAGCGTGCAGCTGATGGATCGGCCAGGCCGAGGTTTCGGGAATCGAGGGAGCAGCTTTCTGAAGGAGTTGTTCAAGATTCAACGATTCGTTCATAGGTCTTCCCGTTGATGTTCTAGGTGATTGGCCAGAAGTTTCCGGGCGCGATGCAGGTACGACTTGATCGTGTTTTCGGATGTCGCCGACAGCAGCGCGATCTTGTTGAGCGGCAGTTGGAACCAGTAGTACAGCCGCACAGCCATCTGGTATTCAATGGGCAGCCGATCAATAGCCGCATCCAAGACCGTTCTGAGCTGGACGTTGTTGAGTGTCGCCGTCGGATCGCCATCGCGGGAGACAAGATTCGTTAATCCCTCGCTCCCCAAACGGGCGTTTCGCACCGAAAGCCGGGACTTGTAGCTCAAGGCCTGGTTGTATGCGATGCGATACAGCCAAGTACTAAATCTGGATTCCGCTCGAAAAGCGGGGAGCGCGCGATGGATTCTGACGAACACCTCCTGAACGACGTCGTCGGCTTCTGAAGAGTGTGCTGTCCCAAGAATCGATGCGGCGAGTTGGTGCACTGTGGAACAATAACGCTCCAGCAACTCCTTGAACGCAGCTTCATCTCGGTGTTCTCGGAAGCGTTCAACGAGAACATCGTCCGATTCGCTGGTGTTCAAGTCGTCAAACTCCACGTGTTTTTGTCAAGCGATGCACGAGTATGAGGCCAAGGCCGATCAGCACAACGGGCAGCGGAGCTATCCAGAGTATCTGAAGCTGCTCTACGGAAGAGAAGCGGAGAGCAATCATACTGCCCGTGCCAAACATCGAGAGAACCATGCCCAGGATCATTGGGAAGTGAGGGTCCGGCGGAACGCGGACTTGGGGCGGATCCATCGGCAACTCGGGCAGCGGAAAATCCTTTTCCATTGCGATCAGGCGTTCCTCATGCACCAGTTCGAGGCGCCTGATTCGCGTCCGATGCTTCAAGTACAAGTAGCCAAAAAACAGCGCTGCGAGCGACGCCACGATGATGCCGTCACCGATCGAATGTTCCACGGAAATATCCTTTCTGAATTGGCCAGCGATCTTGCCTAGAAAGCAATCCGATGCGGCAGCCGATTGCCGCAGCTGAAGGTTTAGACCGGGGGATCAACGGCCTGGTTGCAGGAATCTGGGAAAACTCGCTGGTAGGGACGCCCACGGAGACCGCGAGACACGGGGGGATGGCGGCGGGGGAGGGTCCGCTCCGCTGGGGCGAGCGGCCGTCGGCAACTTGGCAAGCGGCTCGCATTGGCCTTTGGCTTTGGCAGCTTGGGGGATATATTGGAGCCACACAGGGACTTGCATTTGCAAGTGAGTTGACGCCTTGCCTCGCAAACCACGGAATGGAATGTTGAGGCTTGGCCGGGTAACAACATGGATGTAGCCACAGCTAGCAGGACGCGGTTGGGCGGATGTCGGATCCCGAAGGAGTGACTCGATGCTAGTTCTTTCGCGCAGGACCTCAAGACAAGGTGGTTTTTCCGAACCTTGGCATTACGGTGGAGATTCTCCGCATTTCCGGCAATCGCGTCAGGTTAGGAATAGACGCCCCGGAAGACGTGCGCGTGCTGCGGCACGAATTGGCCGATTCCTTGAGTAGTGAACTGCAGACGGCCGAGGCGACGCATCGCGATCAGCGTGCGTCCCACCGTTTCCGTAATCAACTCAACATGGCTCACATTGCGTTGGGGTTGGCGGAAAAGCAACTCAACGCCGGGTTGCATGATCGGGCGTTGGAGACGCTTCGACGCGCGGTTCATCAGTTTGACGCGTTGGACACGGCAAGTGCTGATTCGAAGGCGGCTGGCGCGGCGTCGAGCTCAGATGGACGTCCGCGCACGTTGTTGGTGGAGGATGACGTCAACGAGTCCGAGCTTCTGGCCGGGTATCTGCGGATGAGTGGTTTCAATGTCGACACGGCCGAGGACGGTCTGCAGGCCATGGTCCACTTAGGTCGCTACGAACCACCGGACGTAGTGCTTCTCGACATGCATTTGCCGCGGATGAGTGGTCCCCAGACCGTTCGGTCGATTCGCGAGAATCCCGATTTGCGACACATGCGGGTATTCGCCGTCAGCGGCGCCTCGCCGTCGGAGATGCCCGTGACGATTGGTAAAGGCGGCGTTGATCGTTGGTTCCAGAAGCCGATCAAGCCGCAGGACCTGGTCAACTGTCTGCAAAGCGAGATCGGTGCGTCATCCCTGTAAGCCGCAGTCTGAAGCCCGCCCCTCGCGGCAATCACTGTGGTGGAGTCCTACCTGAAGCGTTGGGCCTCGCGCCTGAGGATTCGCATGAGATCCTCAGGCCGCGCGGGGTTACGCGGCGAGCACGCCACGACGGGGCATGTCCCCGTCGAGCGTTGCTCCCCGCCAGCAACGATCCCGGCGGAGACGCCGCGGCAACGGGGCTTGCCGCAAGCGGGACTTGTGTCGGCCCTTCGGGCCGGGATCCCGTCTAGCCCGCTTCGCCGTGAGAACCGGAAATCGGCGTCAAGTGTTTCACGTCTTCGGTTCAAGTCCGGCTACTCCGGCTTCTCGGACATCTCGTTGAGAATCAACCGTTGCCGGGCTGTTTCAGACAAGCTTTGCCGAATCCCAGCGGCGCCGAACCAGAAAGCAACTCCGATCAACGCCACAATTCCCAGGACGATCCACTCGATCGGCCAGGGCATCATGGCGGGGCTGCCGGGCACAACCATCGCGCCCACTACCAACAACGCCCCAAGTCCAGCGCCGAGCGGCATGATTCGCATCGCCAGGCTGACTTGATCCTTGTCGTCGCGGCGCATCTTCAGCAAGGAAAGCACGACGCCCAGGAACGCCGCCGCGATGCATAACGACCCGACATTTACGAACACAAGGCACTGCTTGCTTGCCCAGCAGCGCGCCGGCAAATGTCACGATCGCGCTGAACACGATGGCGGCGGTGGGCGTGCCGAATCGCTTGTGAGTCACACCGAAAATCGGATGAATGATATGCCCTCGTCCCAGCGCAGAACAGCACGCGACATCCGGAAAGAAAGAAACCATTCCAACTAGTCAGGAGCCCTATCAGTCCGATCACCAGCACCAGACGGCCCCAGATCGGCGATGCGAACGCTCGTTGAAACGCCACGGCTGTCGGCAAAGGTTGATCAATGATCGACTTCCAGGGAACGGTCATACCCACGCTGATGAAGACCAACGCATAGAAGACCGTCGAGCCCAGAATCGCCAACACCAGCATCTGGCCCAACCGCTTGGCCGGGAAGCCATCCAACCGCTCCTCGGCGGCTTGTGGGATCGTATCGAATCCGACGAACCAGAAAGGCGCGGTGACCAACACGGCGAGCACGCCGCCCACAGCCGTGGAAGTGTCGGGACTGCCAAAGGCCGGTTGTAGGTTGTTCCATTGGCCGTTCCAGAAACCAGCCGTGACGAACGCCCCAGCGCCCAAGACCAGGACGATCGTCAGGATGCTCTGCACGCGAGCGGCAAGTCCCACTCCGCGGTAGTTGACGTACGCCACGGCGCTCGTGAAACCGATCGCCAGAAGCAGATGCGACCCGTAAACCACCGATCCGTTTACCTTGTACAACGGCCACGCGTCAACGTTGGCAATGTAGGAAATCACGATCCCCACCGAAACAGCCTCAAACGCCGAGACCGACAGATATCCGAAGGCCAGGCACCAACCGACGATAAAGGCCTTGTTCGTTCCAAAGGCCTTATAGGCGTAGGCGACCTCGCCGCCGCTCACCGGCAACTTCTTCATCGCCTCCGCGTAGCACAATCCGATGCTGATCATGAGGACGCCGCCCAACGCGAAAGCGACGGTCGTTCCCAACGGGCCGGCTTGCTCGAACATCCCCTTGAGTCCGGTGATCCAGCCCACCCCGATCATTGAACCAAAGGCCAGCGAGAAAAATCCAAATCCGCCAATCGACCGCCTCAATTCAGGACGTTCGCTCATACGAAAATTGCTCGATTCAAGATTCAAGAGAAAGAGAAAGAGCGGCGAGACCATCCTTGATTGCGCGTCAGGCCGTTCGCATCCACGGCGGGAGCCGCGAGGATTGTTCGCGATAGTCCTCAACAACGGCCGCATTCCGGCCGCCAAGCCTGCACCATCACTGTCCAAACACCTGCTCCACGTTGCCCCGGAGGACTTGCTTTCCCAGATCCACGGCGTCTTGCTCGCTCCAACGGCGGTCGATGACGAAACGCTCCGCCAGGACCTTGGCCAGGATTCGCTTGTACATGTTGAACTTGGGCAACGCAAACTCCAGCTTGTACATGTCGCTGTAATAGCCGATCTGCTTCGTCCGCGGCACCGCCTCCAAACGAGCCGCCGCATCGTGCTCGATGTACGTTGGCGTATTGGAATACCACCAATGCCCGTTGGTTAACGACATTGGGGAAAATCCATGCAGTAGCTGACGAGTTCCTGATTGGTCACGCTGGCAAGCACCGAAATCGGGAACGTCACGCTGCGGAAACGCGTTGAATAACTGCTGGTACTGAATCAGGGAAACCCGGCTATCGTATAGGTCCTGACCTTGATGGACGCCGTCACGATAGACCGCGCGATTCACACCGATCATCAGGTCGAACGGCAACCGATACTCCACGCAAAACTCCGCCAACGTCCAGAACACGAAACGTGAAGCCGCCGTTTGATCTTCCACCGCGGCCTCCGAACCAAGCTCCCTCAGCTGTCCGAAAGCATGATCGGCTCGCGCGAAAGAAACCGGTTTGCGGGGCGAAATTGGGCGGCAACGAAATCGCACAGGCTCGGGCGCCGTGTTGCGTGAAATGGTCGAATAACCCGCCAATGGCCTTTCGCATTGATTGCGAATCAACCGCCTCGACGCCGCTGCAAGCGGCAAGCCGATCGCGGACGTCCGGCTTGCCCCAATGAAACACGAGATCATCGGTGCGGAGGCAAGGGATGTACTTGCTCGTGTCGAAACCCTCCAACGGATCGTCGAAGTCGTTCGTCAGGAAGACGGATTCCAGCTTGCTTTCCCGCAGCACGTGATCAGCCCAATCCGGCGCGGCCATCTTCTCCGCAGCCGTATCGTAGAGCATCTCCCAGTTGTCCTGATTCACATGCTCGCCTTCGAATCCCAAGAGACGTTGAGCCATCTCCACGAACCAGCTGTACTGAATCGTGTTGCTAAGCTCGTTCATCTTGGCCATCAACCGCGAGACCTTTTCCTTCGGCGGCAGGTCCGGCTCTTCAATCTGCGATTTGGGAAGTCCCGCAGAATGGGCGAGTTCCGTATAGTAGTGGTAGCCCAGGATGTCGGCCAAGGTGGTCGAAGCGGGCGAGTGCGGGTTGATATGCGTATGCGGATCAATCAAGACCAGCTGATCGAGTTCGCTAAAGATGCGTTGGCGAAGTTCCAGCGACATATCGAGCTCCGGTGGAGTTGTCAGCACGCCCCCGACGTTGCGTCTTCAGCCGTTGAGTGAGCTACTGGCGAAAGCGTCGGGGCGGGCGAACGGAAGAGTAAGCACACAAACAAGACGGGCACGCAAACAAGACGGAATAACGTCAAACGGACAGTGGAGGCGGGCTCTGCTCAAATTGTTCACGAAGACGCTTGAGTGCAAACTCCGCACCCGTTTGCCGACGCACCGCGGCCAGGCGAAAGCGACCTCGCTGGATCACGCCTTTCTCCAGATGCTCGCGATCGAACATGAGAGCTTCCGCGCCGCCGCGCTGGTCCGTTGCCCGGTCCTCAATCAAACGCAGCTTTCCGTCTCGCGGATGCACGCCGCAAGCCCACATCCATTCCGCTTCACCGTACTCAATCCACTCGCCCTCCCCCATGGAATTGACGCGCCGCGTCGAGCGCGGCGGAAGGCAACGCACAAGGGTCTCAGGCGTGCTTTGCAACAAGTCGGTTTGCACAAGGACTTGGACATCAATGACCAAGGCCGAGCATTCCGCTGCTGCGGGCGGAGAAATAGACCTGCGGGCGGATGGTGCGATCCGCCTCCTGTCCGTAGGTCAGCACCAAGTCCTCGCCGCGCACATAGACTTCTTGCAAATCGTAGGGGGACGCTTGCTTTTCGCAGATCAAGACGCTCAATTCGCACGAGTTGTCCGGTCCCGGAGCCTGATCGAGATTCTTCGGCCAAAGCGACAGGACGGCGGCGTCCGACTGAATCCGCCCCGTCCATTGCGAGAGATCCAACATCGCAGATCGTTGATCAGGGGCGACGGTCCAGGGGGTGGGGTTCATGTGGTTCGGCTTGTGACGGCTGGAGGGGTAGGTGAGGGCGTTCGCGAGGAACCCAGCCCCGAATATGGCCATCCGTGCAGCTCCGTCAACTGCCGGCGCAAAAAGTCCTCGCGAAACCCCTGCAGAAACCAACCTCCGGGACGCAACAAAAAAACCCCGCCGCTTCGCGAAGCGAATCGGCGGGGCCGGAACAGAGAAGAGGCCAATTGGCGAATACCTCTGCGATAAATGCGGGAGTCCAAGGTATGGTTTAAACAACCCTACTGGCCTCCAAAGCTGATCATAGCAAGTTTCATCCGCCTGTCCACAATTTTCAAGGGAAATTTGGGGCCGTCGAGCCGACCCGGCGTATTTACGAACGCCGAGCACTGCGCGAGAATCGACCCTGAACCGTTCCATCACGCCGCTCAGCCGCCAAACGCTCGGCCCCGCGTCACGGGTCAGCGGCCTGGAACCAACCACTAACATCCGGACCCCACACAACCCGCATGCCTGAATTCATTGATGTTTGTGAACAAGCCGCACGCGAGGGCGGACGCGTTTTGATGAAATGGCGTTCACGGATCCGCGTGCAAGAGAAAGGGCTCCGCGACCTGGTCACCGAAGCTGATCTCGCCTCCCAACGCGCAATTCGCAATGTGATCCAAGCGTCCTTTCCCGAACATGACTTCCTGGGCGAGGAGGAGTTGGAGGAGCCTCAACTGGCCCTTGAGCAGGCTCGGGAAAGCGAGTACTGCTGGGTGGTGGATCCGCTTGACGGCACGACCAACTACGTCCACCAGTTGCCCATGTTCGCTTCCTCGGTGGCCTTGATGCACTGTGGGCGCCCGATCGTGGGAGTGGTGTTCGATCCCATGTCGAACGACAGCTTTCGAGCCGTCTCGGGGTGCGGCGCCCTGCACAATGGACGGCCGATGCGCACCACGGATGTCGGCAGCCTCTCCGACGCATTGGTCGCTGCTAGTTTCTCGGCCGGCGTCTGCTTCGGAAGTCCAGAGATCGAACGCTTCGTGCAAATGTTGCTGCAGTGTCAGGGCGTGCGACGCATGGGCTCCGCAGCGTTGAACATGTGCTATCTTGCCGCCGGTCGCCTCGACGGATACTGGGCGGCGAGCGTTTCGGCCTGGGACGTCGCCGCAGGCGTGCTGATGCTGCAGGAAGCGGGCGGCGTGATCAGCGCCTTGGACGGTCAACCGTTCGACGTCTGGAATCCGAACCTCGTCGCGGCCGCCAATCCCACCTTGCACGAATCCATGATCGACGTGCTCAGCCGCATTCATTGATTCCATTCGCTGTGGCCCCGCCAGCACTCTTTGGCCACCCGCGCTACAACGCCGCTCGCGCACGTCTCGCACATTCCGCGGCGGCCGCGACCGTTTCCGCCGTCGCGGTGATGTGACCCATCTTGCGTTGGGACCGTGGCTCGCGCTTGCCATACAGATGTAATTGTGCGCCCGTCGTTTGCAGCATGGCAAGCCAATTCGGTTCCCCGCCTAACCACACGTCGCCCAGCAGATTCGCCATCGCGGCGGGTTGTAGTTGAGAGGCGTCCCCCAACGGCATGCCGCACAACGTTCGCACTTGCTGAGCGAATTGGCTCGTTCGATGGGCCTCGATGGTCAAGTGCCCTGAGTTGTGTGGGCGGGGAGCGATCTCGTTAATGACGACCTGTTGATCACGAGTCAGGAAAAACTCGACGCAAAACAAGCCGACGACCTCCAGCTTCTCGGCGATCGCCCTGATGATCTCTTGCGCATGGGTGGTTGGGCCGGGGGCCAGTCCCGCCGGGCAAATAGAAACATCCAGAATGTGGTCGCGATGTTCGTTGAGGACCGGGCCATAGGTCGCGATGGCGCCGCTGACGCACCGCGCGGCAAGCATCGAAAACTCCAGCTCAAAATCGACAAGACGCTCAAGCATCAACGGCGTCTGGTCCAATGAGCCCGCCGTCTCGCTCGTCAACCGAGGCGCTAATTGCTTTGCCGTCTGCTCCAGATCATCGCGGTTGGTGATCAGCCACTGCCCTTTCCCATCGTAGCCGCCAGTAGTCGTCTTCAACACACAACGCTCTTGGAATCGAGCAGCTCCCGCTCGAAGTTGAGCCAGCGTGGCCACGGGTGCGTACTCAGCAACCGGTAGCCCTAACTCATCCAGCGAAGACTTTTCCAACAAACGATGCTGGCTCATTCGGAGCAGATTCAAGCCCGGACGCACAGGCACATGGCGAGCCGCCTCGGCGACAAACGCCAACGGCAGGTTCTCCGTCTCATAGGTCATTGCCTGGATGCCGACGACTTGGCGGCTTAGCGCTGAAGGATCGCCATAATCGACGACATGAACCTGATCGGCGACCTGTCCAGCCGGGCAGTCTCGCTCCTCGGAGAAAACGGTCACGCGGTAGTCCATTTGCCGAGCGGCCATGGCGAACATCCGGCCCAATTGGCCGCCGCCAATCACTCCCAGCATCGAGCCAGGCGGGATTGGATCATCGGCGGAATCGTGACTGCTCATAGCTCCGCGTCCCGCAACACCACGTCGGTCTGCTCTTGCTGAAACGTCGCAAGTTTTCCGGCAAGATGCACATCGCTGACAGCCAGGATACGCACCGCGAATAGGCCCGCGTTGCGTGCTCCCGCCTCGCCGATCGCCAGCGTCCCTACCGGCACTCCGCCCGGCATTTGGACGATCGACAACAGCGAGTCCAATCCCGAGAGCGCTCGGCTCTGAACCGGCACGCCCAGGACAGGAAGTGTCGTTAGGGACGCGACCATGCCCGGAAGATGAGCCGCCCCGCCAGCACCGGCGATGATGACCTTCAGGCCGCGAGACGCCGCTTGCTTCGCGTAATCGACCATTCGGTCAGGCGTGCGATGCGCGGATACGACGCGGCATTCATGCGCGACGTTGAATTGCGCCAACGCCTCGGACGCCTTGCGCATCGTCTCCCAGTCCGACTTGCTGCCCATGATCACTCCCACCAAGGGAGTTTCCGCCGAGGCCGTCATTGGATTTCCTGCTCGAGTACACGATCATTGGAACGATCTCTGAAACCGCACGGGGACGATTGTAGCACTTGACGCGCTGCTTTGGAGACCGGGGGGTTCGTCCGCCTGTGCCGGAAAAGCGGCGACGCGACCATGGGCGATGTGTTCGCAAGCCGGTCAACTCGTCCTAATCGGTATTCGCCGAGGCGTGCTCGGCGAGCGTCCGCAGGTCGCGTGCGACTTGCCGCGTGTCGAGCAGCGGAACCTTCTCGTCGCCCTTGTCCAGCAGACTGCCCTGCGAAAGCAACGCTCCGCGAGCGTCCATCGCTTGACGCACCTGCGCCGCACGCGCGTCTAGCGCCGCGGACGCCCGCCGCGGCTTGGGGCGCGTGACGGCGAACGCCCGGTGCGTCGCGCCCGATTGGCGAAGCTGTTCAAGCCTGCGCTGCAAACGACCCAGGCGACTGGATACGACGAACGCATAGTGCGTCGGCATGTCGTCGTCCGAATACGTCAACTCGTAGGACTTCGTGAAGTACAGAGGCTTGTTGGTCTTGAGTTCGTAGAAGCGAGCCACTGCGCCATCGGGGCGGAGGCTGCTTTGCAGATAAGTCAAAGCCTTGGCCGCCGAATCCAGCAAAGCTTCATCGCCTGTGTGGTCGTACAACTGCAGCAGTACCTGGATGACGCCTTGGGATTCGCCGCCGCTGACGGCGGGCGGCTCGAACTTTCTCGCCCAAGCCGGCTGCATGTCGGGGTTGTATTGCTGAGCCCACGCCGGTTGGGGATCCGGCAGCTGGGCCAGCAGGATGAACTTGCCCGCTTTGCGCGCCGCCTCGCCCGCTTGCTTGTGTTCATAGATTAACTCGGCTTCGCACATCGTCGTGATCATGTCAGCCATGGCGTTATCGTTGAACGTGAAGTAGCCGCGATAATCCAGCTTGGGATACGTCCTCGACCAACCGTCTGGATAGGAAGCTTTCAGCGTGGCGAGACGCTCGGCGTTGGCCGCTGGATCATGCTGTTCGTCGAATCGTTGCGGCCACGCACCGTTGGCCCATTGCGCTTCGATGAGTCGGTCCAACGCAAACAGAACCGCCGAGTGAATCCGCTCGTGAGCGAACTTTGTCTCCAGGTCCACATGCATCAGGAACCGTAAGGCGGATTGGGTCGTGTTGTCGTCGAGTGTTGTTGTGTTGCGTTTCTTGCCGCGAGTCGTGCGTTCGTCGGGGGCGTCCATCGCATCGACGCGATAGGCGTACCTGAGTCGGTCCATTGCGGCCATCTCGATGCGGTAATCCCAGCCGCCCGATTTCAACTGGCCCAACACCAACGCCTCGGCGGTCTCCAGCGCCGCGTCGAGCAAAGCCTGCTCGCCCGTCAATTGATAGGCGTACAGAAAGGCCTCGCCCATCGCCGGCGTGCCCGGCGGCTGCACCCAAACCGTCGTCGGCGAAATGCTCGCGACCTCGCCCTCGCGAAGCGACAAGTCCGCCGAGTACTTCCAAGCATAGCCGCCCGAAGCAGCGACTTCCTGGCGTAGAAACGTCGCCGCTTGCAGCAAGGCGTCGCGCGACGGAATAGCTTGGCTTGGTGGTTTCTTCGCGCTGCGCTCGACACTGGGGCTCTGTTGCTGAGACGGGCGCTGGTTTCCCAGGGTTGCGCTGCGCTGCACCCTGGGCTGATTTGGTGTCGCCCCGTGGGGGCTCTGTTGCAGGGAAAGAAGAGGCGTTGTCAGAAAGGCAAGCAAGAGAAGCATTTTCTTGGTTCTTGGTTCTTGGTCTGCGCGGCTTGTTTTCTTAAGCTGGTTTGGGGGCGCCCCGGTGGGGCTTTGTTGCGATGACGGCGTCGGTTTCCCAGGGTTGCGCTGCGCTGCACCCTGGGCTGGTTTGGGGGCGCCCCGGTGGGGCTTTGTTGCGGTGACGGCGTCGGTTTCCCAGGGTTGCACTGCGCTTCACCCTGGGCTGGTTTGGGGGCGCCCCGGTGGGGCTTTGTTGCGGTGACGGCGTCGGTTTCCCAGGGTTGCGCTGCGCTGCACCCTGGGCTGGTTTGGGGGCGCCCCGGTGGGGCTTTGTTGCGATGACGGCGTCGGTTTCCCAGGGTTCGCCTGCATGCACCCTGGGCTGGTTTGGGGGCGCCCCGGTGGGGCTTTGTTGCTGCTCTCCCTTTTGTTGACTCCCAGCTACCAACTACCCCCTACTCTCTATCTACTCTCTCCCCCCTTCTCTCTACCCCCTACTCTCTACCCCCTACTCTCCCTCTCTACCCCCTACTCTCTACCCCCTACTCTCTACCCCCTACTCTCTACTAATGGCTCATGGCGTAGGTGACGATGTTGATGCCCAACGGGTAGGAGTATTTCTCCGAGAATTTTTCGAAGTATTCGTGGTTTTCTCCTTCTCGCTCCCAGCCGTCGCAGATGTCGTTGTTGTGGCACATCAGGGCCATCAGGCGATCGTCTTTATCGAAGTAGCCCCAGAAATGCGGCGCTTCGTCGCCTTGGGGATCGCCGTGCCAGTACTCGAACATCCAGCCGCGGCGCCAGGCGTTGATGCTGGGCACTTGTGGCTTTTCCTTCAGGTCATAGACGATATGGAAGATGTCGTGATCCAAGGACAGCTCACGCGGCTCCAAGCCCGGGAACACGCGTTGCATTTGGCGATAAAGTTGTTCCCACTCCTGCGGCGCCCAGAAGTCGTCAACCATCAGGAAGCCGCCGCGGGTGAGATATTGCCGCAGCGCCGTCGTTTCGTCTTCGCTGAGATACAGATCTCGCGCGCCCAGGATGAAGATGAACGGGTAGTCGAACAACTTGGGATCGGTGAGGCGCAGCACTTTGCCGTTGGGATCGACTTTGAAACTGGTCAACTGCTGGAGTCGAAACGAGAAATTCCAATCCGCATCGGGAAAGTCATTGTCCCAACGACTATCGACTACCGAAGCGTACGATCCGTATTGAATGCGGACAAACGTGAACACGTCGTCTTGAAAACCCTCGTCGATCCGCCACGTGGGGTATTCACCGCGGTCGGCCGGCGGGCGATATCGTCCCCTTCCTCTTTGCCACTGCGCCGAACTCGCGGCCGCCCCCACGCCGAGCAGCACCAAGGCCAAGACAGTGAAGCGAAAGTGGGGAAGTCGCAAGATCATGAGCCGGTTATACGCTCGTCGGCGCCCGGCGGTCAACGACCAGCGGTTCGGAACCGTCGGTTAGTCGAATTGCCGCCATTGGCCGTCGATCAGGCGTTGATGAGGGCGGTATCCCGACTTGTACCGCATGTGTGGCGACTCGGCGATGTAGTATCCCAAGTACAGGTACTCCACGTTCCAGCGGCGGCACAATTCCACATGCATCAATACCGAATAGACCCCCAGGCTCACCTCGCGGTATTCGGGATCGAAGAAGCAGTACACCGCCGATACGGCTTGCTGACCTCGATCGCAAATGGCGACCGCCTTCAATTCACCATCATGGCTGTAGTCGATTTCCAGAGTATTGCAGCAGGTTTCGACGAGAAAATTCTCGTAGCCGAAATGCGAGATCTCTCGGGTTTCGTCGGCCAGCCCCCGTTGCAGGCGGTGTTTGTTGAACAGCGCGACGCGCTGGTCATCGACAATGGGTTGGATGACTTGGACGTCCAGGCGCCGGTTGCCGCGATTCCATTGCAGGCGCTGCGTGCGGTTGGGGCGGAATTGGGACACCCGCAACCGGATCGGCTCGCAGGCCCGGCATCCTGGACACTTGGTTCGGTACAAGTATTCGCCGGCGCGGCGATCACCCTCGGCCAGCTTGCGGTCAAAGCTTTGCGGGGAGAGTTCCCCGCGCGGAACGCGCAGCGGCATCCGGGCCGAGCGTCCCGCGAGATAGGGGCATGGTTCTTCGTGATCAAACACGATGAGTTCAGCATTGCTCATACTGGAAACTCGCCGGCCAGTAACGCGCTGCGACTCCCCGGGTCGAAGCGACCTGGGGATACCGGTCAGAATTGTTCTTCGTCAATCGAAATGCTGGCGGCATTGTAGTTGTCGAATTCGGCGTGGCGCTCGGGGCGCGATCCTCGAAACGAGTGAAGTCCTTCCGCCAGACCAGGGCGACATCCCCCACGGGGCCGTTCCGTTGCTTGGCGATGATCAGCTCGGCCTGCCCTTCCACTTCATCTCGCTCTGGGCCGCGTCGGTAGTATTCCTCGCGATGAATGAACATGACCAGATCCGCGTCTTGCTCGATCGCTCCCGACTCGCGGAGATGGCTCAAACGAGGTCGATGGTCCTTGCTATCTTCCGCTTGCCGATTGAGTTGGGCAAGGCACAGAATTGGCACTTTCAGCTCACGGGCGATCGCCTTGAGACGGCGCGTGATCCGCGCGACCTGTTCCTGGCGGGGATCACGCGGATTGTCAGGTTCGATCAATTGCAGATAGTCGATGACGATCAGCCCCAAGCGGCCTTCCTGGCGTTGAATCCGGCGAGCGCCGGCGGCGATCTCCGTCACCGTGCGACTGGGAGAGTCATCGACATAGAGCGGCGCGGAGTTGATTTCTCCGGCGACCTTGACCAGTCGCTTGCGATCGTCGCGAGAGACCGTGCCGTTGCGAAGCTTATGGCCGTTCACCTGGGCGATCGAGCAAAGCATGCGGTCGGCCAGCTCGGTGGAGGACATTTCCAGGCTGACGAACAGCACGGGCACTCGAGTACGGATGCCCACATTCTCCGCGATGTTCATCGCCAGTGCGGTCTTGCCCATACTGGGACGCGCCCGCCAGCACAATCAGTTCGCCGGGATGCATGCCGCCGGTCATCGCATCGAAGTCCGCGAACAGCGTTTCCACCGCGTCGTCGCCAACATTGCCCGAGATCTTGGCCTCCAGCCGATCCATCGCCTTGTCCAGCAACTCGCGAATCTGGACCGTCCCCGACACGTCCCGGCTATCGAGGATCGCGAAGATCTTCTGCTCCGCCTGGTTCAACAGGTGATTGGCCTGTTCGCTTTCCTGGTAGGCGTTGCGAAGAATGTCCGTGCAGGCGGAAATCAGCGCGCGATAGGTGGCCTTATCGCGGACGATTTCCGCGTAGTATTGTGCATGAGCCGCGTGGGGCACCGCGTCGATCAATCGGGCCAGATACGCAGCGCCGCCCACCTTGTCGAATTGACCATCCGACTGCAGGCTGTCGACCAACAGTTGCACGTTGACCTTGCGATTGCCATTGTGCAATTCCAACAGGTGATCGAAGATCGTCCGGTTAGCCGGATCGTAGAAGTCGCTGGCCCTCAGGATCAGCGCCACATCGTCGCAGACTTCCGGCAGAATCAGCATGCTGCCCAGCACGCCGACTTCCGCATCCAGATTCGCGGGCGGTTCGTTTTCGAGCAGCTTCCCGACCGGTTGGCGATGCGCGTCGTCTTCCCGTTGATTCCGGCGAGTGAACGAGGACATGGCGAGACTTCCGTGACATGGCTCCCGGCGACCGGCACATCCTGAGGGTCGCGCGAGCATCCTGTGAGAGCAGCGGGCTCCGCCCGCCGATTCCGCAATCGACGCCGCTGCCATGCTGAGCAGATTCGAGATCCGGCGAGAATCTCCCGGGCTGCGCTCGCGACCCCCGTAGGCGTCAGGTTAAGGGATCGGCGGCGACGCTGTTCTTGTCTGGGCCTGTGGCGAGGCGCCAGCGGGGCCACCGCAGAGAGCGCGGAGCAACACAGAGGACAGAATTGCATCCGCCTCGGTGATTCTCCGCGTCCGGCGCGGTCCATTCCATCGGTGGTGTGGCGGTGCGGTGCTGACCAGGGCTGTCGTCCCTAGACGTCCGCCGCGGCGGGAACCACCCAGACTTTTAGATCGGCTTCGATCTCTTGGTGCAGGTGAACCTTGACCGTGTAGAGCCCCAGTTCCTTGAGGGGTCCAGTCAGCCGGACCTGATCGTTCTTGATCGTGAACCCGGCGAGTTTCAGGGCGGCTGAGATTTCGGCCGCGCCGACGCTGCCGTACAGATGGCCTTCGTCGTTCGCGTTTGCTTCGATCGTAACGCTTTGCTTTTCCAGGTCGTCGGACAGTTTGCGCAGATCCGAGAGGCGGGCCTTTTCGATCTCGATCAGCTTCGAACGGTGCTTATCGACCATTCGCTTATGGTGCTCGGTGGCCAGCGTCGCCAAGCCTTGCGGCAACAAATAGTTGTTGGCGAATCCCGCACGAACCTCCACGACATCACCCGGTTTTCCCAGATGATCGACCGATTGGACCAACAGCAGTTCGATGCCGCCATGAGGGCCCTTGGGCAACCGCTTCACGCCCTTGTTATGCCGCTTCTTTTTCTTTTGTTGGTTGGTTTTGTGGACCATGGATTTTGCTCCTGCAACCCTCGGGGTCAAGCGGCGTTGGCCGTGCGTGGGATAGTGTCTTGCGTGGGTTAATTTCTGCGAATTCAGCGTTAGAAAGGTATATCATCTTCCGGCGTGGCCGGGGAGGAGGGCGCTGGGGGCGCGGTCTCGCGGGGCGAGGTCTCGCGGGAGGCGCTTGCCGTGGCGCTGGAATGCGGAGCACCGGCGCCGCCTCCGCCGCCGCTCCCGCCTGCTCGACCCAGCAACTGCATCCGCTCGCCGACCACGCGCAGCTTCGACCTCTTCTGGCCGTCGGTTTCCCAAGTGTCGTATTTCAGCCGCCCTTCGATCAACACGGGGCTGCCCTTACTCAGGTAGTCGTTCGCTATTTCGGCCGTGCGACCCCAAAGCGTGATATCGACAAACGTGGTTTCCTCGACCCAGTCTCCGTTGGCGTTCTTTCGCCGATCATTGACGGCGAGCCCGATTTCGGTGACGGCCATTCCGCCCTGGGTGTACTTCAGTTCAATATCGCGCGTCGTGTTGCCCAACAGGATCACTCGATTGAAGCTCAGCCATCGTACTCCTTCCTTTCCCCGCGCGTCGGTTCGGCGCGTTCTCTGCATCGTCCCCGCCAGCTGGCGCGACTGGTGTACAAATGTTCCAGTCATCTTAGCCGGCCGGCGGCGTGCGGGTCAAGCGATCGCTCGAGGCGTTCCGGGATTATTCACCGTCGTCCGCATCGTCCGATCATCCGATCGTCCGCATCGACGGCGGCGTTCACGGGAACTCGACCGTCGCTCATTTGAACCTCGCCCTTGGCGTGCGAGACCAGAGCATCGGCGAGCCGCTCGTCGATTTTCAACACCAGCTGCCGGAGAATGGAGTCATTCAGCTGGCAGGCGCGATTGAACTCGCCCAGCTTCGTCCCGTCCATCCGGAAATACGCCAGCCAGTAGGTGCCCTTGCGATGCCCTTCGATCGGGTAAGCCAGCTTTTGTTCGTTCCACAAGCGGCTGGCCAGGACTTCGCCGCCGGACTTCTGGACCATCTCGGTGACCCGCGAACCGACTCCGCCAGGGTCCCGCGCATACTTATTGGAATCGAAAATCAACATGCATTCATAGACGTTGGCCAACTCGAATCTCCTCGCTTGTGATGTTGGCCCGGCGGCTCGGCGCCGGTAACAATCGGGTACTGAAAAGGCGGGTTATCCGCCGTTGTATCGGTTCATGCAAAACGCCGTGTCGTGGTCAACCCAATCGGCCACGGCGGTCGCGGCTCGCTGAATCGCTAGTTCGACTTCGGCTCGCTCCTCGGCCGCGAATTTCCCCAGCACATAGGCCGCCGCATCCCATCCCGGGGGCGTTTGACCGATGCCGATCCGCAACCTTGGCACTTCTTGACTCCCCAGGCGTCGCAAGATGTCGGCCAGCCCTTTTTGCCCGCCAGCCGACCCGCCAGGGCGGAATCGCAGCTTCGCAACAGGCAGACTCAGATCGTCGCAAACGACCAGGACGTCCTCCAACGCCAGCTTATAAAAATCTCGTGCCGGCTGAACGCTCCGGCCGCTTTCGTTCATGTAAGTCAGGGGCGACATCAGCACGATCTTTTCGCCGCCGATGCGAGCCTCCATCAACTCGGCCGTGAACTTGCTCCGAGTTCTCCCGTCTCCGTGCTTCTTGGCCAATTGGGCGATCACGTCAAAGCCCACATTGTGCCGCGTACCGGCGTACTTTGGGCCGGGATTTCCGAGTCCAACGACCAACTTCATGACTGCTTCCGTCGGGGACTTCCGCTGGCCGGGGGCCGGCAAGCGCCATCCGCTCCAGGCGCCGGCCCAGCGGTTCCACCAAGTCCCCACGATTAGTCGCCCGACTCCTCGTCTTCCGCGGCGCAGCCCGATGATTTCGGGCTCGCCGGGAATCGCCATGCCCGCCTCTTCGTCCACTTCCACTTGCTCGTTGCACTGCACGACGACCGTATCGGCCGGCGAAATGAGCGTAACGCCAGGAGGAAGCTCGATTTCCCCGGCCGTCAACGACTCATCCAGCATCAATGTATTCAAATTGGCGATCAAGCGCTCCGGCAAGTTGTTCGCCGCACACTCGATTTCCAGCTCGTGACTGATCACATTCAGCGAGCCGCCGGCCGCCACGCCCGGAGCTTCGCCCTTCAAATCGACGGTCACGTACAGCGTGATCCGCTCGTCCGCCGAGACGCGGGTGAGGTCCAGATGCAAGACGGTGGAGCCGAAGGGGTCCCATTGCACGTCGCTGATCATCGCGCTCTCTTGCACCGCGCCCTTCAGATCGACGATCCGCGACCCATGGCGAATCACGGCCGAGACCTGGGTTTGAGGGATGCTCAACGCCAAGCTGCCTTCTTTATGCCCAAACAGAATCGCCGGCACCAAGCCCTCGCGACGCTCCCGCTGAGCTGCTCGCGTCCCGCGAGATTCACGGATCTTCACTTCCAATACATCGCTCATCGATCCACCCTTGCCGCTGCCAGATGCACCCGGTTCTGCCGTCAGGAAACTGCTCATTGTGGCAGATTCCCAAGAGCTTTCAAGCCCAAAGGAAACTCGATTCAACCACCGCTCACCGGCGGGATGCAGGCGACTTCGTTTTCCGGACTCAGCGACGCTTGCGGGCCCGCATATTGGGAGTCCACCGCCCAGCTGCAGTACGCCAGCAGCGCCCCCAATTCCGGGTGCGCCCGAGCCAGCTCCTGCTGCAGCTGCTGGACCGTCGTGGGCGAGGGCAAGCGGATCAAGGCGAATTCGCACCCCGCCAACTCCTTCAATCGAGCAAACAGCAGGACGCGGTATTCGTGAAGCGGCGCGTCTTCCCCGGCGTGGGGCGACGAAGGGGGCGTAGAGTTCATGAAACCAGCAAGTCCCCGCTGCGAGAGTCCAGAAGCGTTTCCAATTCGGGCATCCGGCGGTAGGCCAAGGCCAACAACTTCATCGGATGGACCGTCGGCTTGCTGGTGCCCTGCTCCATTTGCAAGCGACAGGCGCTGCACGTGGTCGAGCCAACCACCAACGCTGGATCGCGGACCGCTTGGATCAACTCGCGGCCGATTCGCAAGCTCGCGCGGTAGTTCCGCCGCTGCAAGCCAAACACCCCGGCCATCCCCGAGCATCCGTGCTCCAAGCGACGCACGGTCAGGCCCGGGATCAGCTTCAACAGCTCCTCGCCCGCCGCGCCGCCGGGCAACGCGCGAGCGTGGCAGGGGACATGATAACCCACCGTCACATGAAGCGGGCGAAAGTCCAATTCCAATCCGCCCGCTTGATGCATGCGCCAGAGATACTGGCACGCATCGGAAGTGTTCGCCGCCACCAACCGAGCGTCTTCGTCGCCCAGCAATTGCGGGTACTCGCGGATCAAGCACATCACGGCCGAGGGTTCGGTGGCCACGATGTGATATCCTTGCCGCACCGCCTCGGCGAGCGTCGCGATGTTGGCTTGAGCCAGGCGCCGGGCGCGATCCACCGCGCCGAAGGTCAGCGGCGTCATGCCCGACGAGGTTTGATTCTCCGGCGCATAGACCTCCACGCCGTTGTGATCCATCACGGCCACCAAGGCCTGCGCCAACTGGACATCGTGCAAGTTGGCGTAGGCGTCCACAAAATACGCGACTTTTCGGCCCACATTGCGACTGGGACGTTGCAAGCGCAGCCTGGGCGCCAGCGACAGGAACGATCGCCGCGCGATCCGCGGCAGCTTGCGGCTCGCCGCGACTCCCAACAGCTTCTCCAACACCCACCGCATCTGGCGATTGCCCAAAGCCCAGTTGGCGGCGGATGCGAAATACGAAGCCCAGTACGTGAAGGTCTCCAAGCGCAACAACATCAGCTCGTAGGTCCGCAGCCCATTGGTGGCGACATACTGCGCCTTGGCTTCGGCCATCAGCTTGGGGATGTCCACCGAAGCCGGACATTCGACTCGACATTGATGGCAATGCACGCACAAATCGGCGATGCGTTTCATCTCTTCGGTGGTCAAGGCGTCGGGCTTCAGCGAACCTCGCAACAAGCCGCGCATCAAGTTGGCTTTGGCGCGCGGCGACGCTTCTTCGGCGTGAGAGATGCGAAAGATCGGACACATTCGTTCATCGAGGGATTCGGTCCGACAGCGACCGCAGCCGTTGCAATTGTCGGCCATGGCGCTCAGATCGCCATCGTCCCAATGCAGCAACGAAGTCCAGGCAGTCACCGGCGGCGCCGCGCCCACGCCGGGCTCCAGATCGCCAGGCGGGGCCGTCCGGATGTTCTTGGTCAAGCCTTGCGGGGCGGCGCCGACCACCTTGCCCGGATTCAAGATGCTCTCGGGGTCGAAGTATGTGTTTGACCTCGCGCAGCACTTCGTACATCGGTCCGAACTGGCGCCGCAAGAACCAACTTCGGCTGAGCCCCACGCCGTGTTCACCGCTGACGGCGCCCTGCAGATTCAGAGCCAAGCCGTACAGGTCGTTGGCCAGATCCTTCATCTTCGCCACATCGGCGGGGTCGTTCAGATCCAGAAACGGCCGCAGATGCACTTGGCCATGACCGGCGTGCGCGAAGAGCGTCGCCGTCACCTGCTTTTCCTTTAAAACGTTTTGCGCTTGTTCGATGAACGCGGGCAGCGCATCGGGCGGCACCGCGATGTCCTCAACAAACGGCAAGGGACGCGTGGAACCCGGCAAGCGATACAATCGCGGCACGACGCGTCGCGCCAATCGCCAGAACAGATCCCGCTGCTCGCGCTCCAGCGTCATCCGCGCCGCGAACGCCAACCGCCGTTTCCTAACCATGCGGTATTCAATCGTCCGCAAATGGTCGCGCACCGCATCGAGCTGCTCGCCATGATGCTCCAACAACAGCATCGCTTCCGCGTCCCGCGGCAAGAGCGCCTCAAAGGCTGGATCGCTCTCCCGCGCGATCGTGATCAAGCGACGATCCAACAAGTCGCAGGTGTCAACGCCCAACTTGACGATCTCTTGAGCCGCCCGGGCGGCGTCCTGAATGCGGTTGAAGAACAACAGCAAGACGCCGCGATGCGTGGGTACGGGATCGGTGATCAGAGTCGCTTCGGTAATGACCCCCAAGGTGCCTTCGGAACCGACAATCAGCTGAGCCAGGTCGATGCGGTCATCATGGATAATGTCCTTCAAGTGATAGCCGCAGCGATCGGTGGGGGCTCGTGAAGGGTAGGCCTGCATCGCCTCGGTGCGCTCCAACAGCAGCTTGTGCAGCCGCTTGATGATCGTCCGCAACGTCGGATGCGGCTCGCCGAGAGAGTCATCCAAGAGGGAATGCCGTCCAAGCTCCACGATTTCGCCCGAGGCCAAGACGACTTGCAGGCTGCGGACGCGCGTGCGGGCGGAGCCGTATTGCAACCAATGGCTGCCGGAGCCGTCGATCGCCAGGACGCTGCCAATGGTGCTGATGGAGCGGGTCGCCGGATCCGGTCCAAACAAACGGCCCCGTTCGGCCAGACGACGATTCAGTTCCGCGAGCACCAGGCCCGGCTGCACTCGCACGGTGTCCTCGCCCATGCGGATAATCCGCCGCATATGGGCCGAGAAGTCCAGCACCAAGCCTCGCCCCAGCGATTCGCCGGCCAGGCCCGTGCCGGCGCCGTGCGCATGCAAGGGCAAGCCGTTCTGCCTGCCGTAATCGATGCAGGCGGCGACATCCTGAGCGGATCGCGGGCGCACGACTCCGATCGGCGGCACCTGATAGATGCTCGCATCGCTCGCGTACATCTGCACGAAATAATCGTCGCAGAAGACATCGCCTTGCAGCAACCCGCGCAGGTCCGCCTGGATCCGTTCCTGTTGATGATCCATGGCCGACCGGACCTTGCCCTAAGGTGTCGAGGAAACGCGGCGAGCCTCCGCTTCGCGGGCCGCGAGCTGCCGATGACGTTCGTGAATTTCCAAGTCGAACGGGTCGTGCCGTTCCAAACCCGCGACGCCGCGATACTCAGCCTGACAGCGATAACAACGCAGCGAATTGCCGGTTCGCCAATACAACCACGCGTCGAGCAGGGCCGTGCTGATCAACACGAAGTAACTCCAGAAACTCAACCGCACCGCCCAGAAATAGCTGCTCACCAAGAACCCAACGGCAATGATGGTCAGCCCCAACCGTTGTGAGAAATCCTTGCGGACATAGAGCTCTTTCCCTCCGCAAAGCAGGCACTGCGTTAGCGGCGAAGCCGCATCGGCGGACGGCCGCGGCGGCTCGGCCGCCACGACCGGCTCGGCGCCCTCATCGGCCGTCCCCACTCGCCCGTCGCCATGGACGGCGCTTTCATAGCCGCAAGCAGCGCAGCGGAATACGCTCGGCGGCGGATTCAACTCCGCCCGCTGCTCCTCACGGCAACGCGAACACAGATACGTAACGTTCATGGCGAGTTGGGACGTGACAGGGCGACCCGATTCGGATTAGGCCGCCGGCCGCATGGTTCACCGCTGGACCGGATAGAGAAGCTCTCATCATAAAGCAAAGGGAGCATTGGCGGACAGTAGCTGCGAAACCAACTCGCCCAGGAAAGTCACAATCACAGCCGCGTAGAGGATCCCCGTCGCGCTTTGCGTGTTGGGAATCTTCAGCGTCTGCCAAGCCATATAGGCCATCAAGCCAGGACCAGCAATTCCCGCGGCCCAACGAAACACGCCCCAGACCAGCAGCATCGACGAGTGCTCGGGGGCCCCGCCCAGCAACCAACCGCCGCCACACACCAAGGCCCGCAAAGCGACGGCCGCCGCCAGCAATGCGACCAATCGCCGCAGCGGCTCCATTCGCATACTGGGCGAATTCAAGTACCAGTGTCCTAGCAGCATCGCCGTGGTCACCGCCCCCATCAACCACCCGCTGCCGGCCATGTCCATCAATGTCGCCCACGCCGTGGGTCGCCAGGGTCCGCAGAGCCAGGCGTTGACCAGCGCCAGGACCGTAATCACCCACAGGATCGCTCGGCCCGCAACAGGCTTTTCGTACAACCAGACCACCGCTCCGAGGTAGCTCAACACCGCCACGCCGATGCTTAACTCCCAGGCCCCCGGCAGCGGCGAGTCCGTCGCCGCTGCTTCTTCGCCGCTGTTCAGCGCCGAGTAAATCGCCAGCGCGGCCAGCGTTTGCAGTCCCATCACCACCCATAAATGCACGCGAAAGAAGCCCGGCCACACCCACTTGGGCGGAGTCAATCCCATCGAGAGCGCAATCCCAAACGATAAACGAAGCAGGAATTGTGCGAGCAATCGGGACGACATGGCGAGTTGCGGCGAGTGATGGGAGTCGGATCGAATTGCGGACGAGCCAAGGCGGGCAGGGAAAGAGCAGTTTGGGGTAGGCTGGAGCGGTAATTAACGTGGCGGGTCGGGTGCGAGCTCCGCTGCGGGTTGGCGGCGCCGGCAGTCGCGGCTAGTTGTTGCTGAACAGGCTCGCCGGCGGAGGCTCCTCCTGCTCCAAGCGCTCCAGCAACCGCTGAGCACGACGCTCGACCACCAGCTCTTCGAGCAACTCCTGGAGGAATTCGATTTCAAGGTTCGCCGAGACGGCGATCAAGTCGGTAAGTCTTCCCAGCGGCGTCTCGCCATTGAACATCTCGGCGACTTGTTCGTTGGCCGCGTCGTCAGGCGGCAGCAAGCGACGAAATCGCCGCAAGAACGCTCGATGTGCGTCGCGCCGCGCCTGAGCTTCATCCGCCGAATAGCGATCCTCCAGAACCTCGACCTGCGCGACCCGGTAGCTGCGTTCGACGTCCAGTTCGCGAACGATGCGAATTCGTCGCAGGCCGGTCAGCAGGATATTCGATTCTCCCTTCAACTGCTGGGCGTGGGCCGCGATCCGTCCTACGCAGCCGACAACTTCCATCGCCGGGCGTTTGTCGTAGGAAGTTTCCCAGTTAGGCTTGAGTTTGACAATGGCGATCAACCGATCGCCGGCCAACGCGTCGCTGAGCATTTCGCGGTATCTGGGCTCGAAGATCCGTAAGGGCTGCGCAAGATGGGGAAAGAGCACCAGATTGGGCAACGGGAAGAGACGACAAGTCCCGTCGAAGTCCGAAGGCAACGAATCATCAAGCGGAGCCATGCGAACGCCCTTCCAACAGAAGAAACACAAGAGCGACTTGAGAGGTCCCCTACCCCGCGTCGAGCGACGGGTTCAGGTGGATCTCGGGAATCAATTCAGGGTCGATTTCAAAGGCGGCCGTCGCAAGCTCCGCTTGATCGGTCTCCAGCACCCGCTCGCAGCAAACTTGCAATTGGCGCAACAGCTGCTCCAAATCAACGCCCTCATGCGCGGGAAGATAAGGCTCCAGGTACGCCCGTGAACTGTGGTAGAGTTTCGCCGCCCCGCGCAAGTTTCCATTACCGAAGTGATGCAGGCACACGGCGACTTGAATCAAGCCTTGATAGAACTTCCGCGAAGGCCCCTGGTATTCCGTCCAAAGCTCCTCCCAGGCCTCGTGCGCCTCGAAAAACTCGCACTCGTTGAAAAACTCGACGCCCTCCAGGTACTTCGGATTGTAACGCTCGTCGCTCACCCAAGGGTTCCTTCGCAGTTGCGGGATTTTTGCCGGCGGCTTTCCCAATCGATGGAGGATTATAGCGGAGCGGTAAGTCGTCTGCTTGACCCCCAAGCGAGAATGGCCAACACTAGAGGCTCGGCGCGGATCGGCGCGGCATCGCCCTGCGAGGGGCGAAGGACGCAATCGCCTTTGGAAAGCTCGCATCATGATTTTGTCAGGGGACGAGATTCAATCGCGGCAGGGACGCGATATTGTCATTGATCCCTTTCGACCCGAGCGGCTGAATCCGAACAGCTACAACCTTTCCCTGCACCACGAACTGCTGGTGTACGAGGAAGTTGTACTGGACATGAAGCAGCCCAACCGCGTACGGCGTCTGGAGATCCCCGCCGATGGCTTGGTGCTCACGCCCCAACGGCTTTATCTCGGCCGCACCGCGGAGCGCACCGAAACCCGCAATCTCGTGCCCATGATCGAAGGTCGCTCCTCGGTGGGACGATTGGGCTTGTTCGTGCATGTCACGGCGGGCTTCGGCGACGTGGGGTTCTGCGGCTACTGGACGCTCGAGATTTTCGCCGTGCAGCCGGTGCGCATCTATCCGCACGTGCCCATCTGCCAGATCTTCTATCATCAACTCGTCGGCCGTCATACGGACTACGACAGCGATAAGTATCAGAACAACTCCGATATCCAGCCCAGCTTGCTTTACAAGGAACTCAACCCCGACGCAAGCCAGGCCGCCCACGAGGCGGAACAGAGAATGCTGTTTCGCGAGTAAGTGCACGCTGCGCGACCCCAGGCTGTGGGGTGGCGGTGCGGTGGATCGCGGTGCGGTGGATTCGTTGCGGTGGATCGCGTGTGCGGGAATTTCTTCTCAGCAAGTGCAGCTATCTACATGACGGCGAAGTAATTCTCCGCGGCGCTGTCGAAGTACTCTTTCTGCATTTCAAATTCCACTTGCTGATACGAACAGTGGTTGCGAATTTGCAGCATCAAGTCTCGGGGTTGGCAAGCGCGAAATGGACGCTTCACGGGTCGATAGTGCGTGTTGATCAGGTACGTCACCACATCGTCTCGATAAGCGACGCCCATCGATTGACAAACCAGTTTGAACAGTTGACGGAACTCCTGTTCGGTCGGGTCAATGACTTCGATCTTGTAGGGAATACGCCGCAGAAACGCTTCATCCACCAGGTCCTTGGGCTCCAAGTTGGTTGAGAAAACGATCAATTCGTCGAAGGGCACTTCGATCGACTTGCCGTTGGAGAGGTTCAGATAGTCGACGCGCTCCTCCAACGGAACAATCCAACGATTGAGCAATTCATCGGTGCTGATCCGCTGTCGTCCAAAGTCATCGATCACGAACACGCCGCAATTGGCCTTCATCTGCAGGGCGCTTCGCTAATGCCCGTGGCTTCATTGCGCGTGATCTCCAAACGCTCCATCGTCAATTCGCCGCCGACGACAATCGTCGGGCGCCGAATCCGGATCCAACGCCGATCGAGCTTGAAGCGAGGCGGCAATTCGGAGTCCGCGATCGGTATCTCCTCATGATTCTGAGGATCGAAGACGCGAATGATCTCCCCATCCACGCCGACCGCCCGAGGCACCCAGATCGTTTCGCCGAAGACTTTCGTGACTCGCTTGGCGATGCTGGTCTTTCCATTACCGGGATAACCGTACAGGAACATCCCTTTACCGGAATTAACGGCCGGCCCCAAGCGGGCGAACATGTTGGTGTTGATCAGCAGGTCGGCCATGGCCGTCTGCAGCGATTCTCGATTGGGATTCTGAGCCTGCAAGGACTGCGCGGAGACGCTCGCGATGTACTCCGCGAGAGAGACCGGCACGGCGCCGTGGTAGGTGCTGATCTCGCGAAAGCGACGCGCCCGCTCGCGGCCTGAATCGGTGAGTTCATAGATGTAGTCATTCATCGGGGCGGCGCCGCGATAGATGACGAACTGATCCGCTTTCAATTGATACAGCATGTCCTCGATCAGCACGAAGGGCAGCCGGATTTGCGAGGCGATATCGCGACCGGCCGAGGACCCGTTGAGCAGGAACTTGAGCATCAACGCTTCAATCTCGGAATCCGGCATGGAGACGTGCCGCAGCGATCGCGGCGCCGCCGGCAAAAAGCCATCCAGGTGCGGTGTCGCGGGATGCTCGTCGTCCGCAGCGTCCTCTTCGCCGTCAGCCAGATTGTTGATCCGCCGCAGCAAGCCATGGAGTCGCTCATCCTCGGCGACCGGATCCACGTTGGTGCGAGCGGCCAAGGCGGGCTCTATTTCCTGCTCTTGAACGAGCGTCTCACGCAACTCCGCCAAACGTGCGTAAAGATCTTCTTTGGATCCGTGGGACATCGAGATGGTGGTCCGGCAAAAGGGGCTGCGCGCGAGTCGAAGCTCGGGCGGGGAGCGATGGTGCGTCCTTGCAAACCTACTTCGCTCTCGCAACCCGTCAAACGGCGGTGAGCAGCGACCGCTCGGAGCCGGTCGAGTCGGTCGCTGTAATCGCTACAACCCGCCTAACAACCCGCTGCTACGACAGCTTCTCGAGAACCCGCTCCAAAAGCCGCTTGGTCGCCAAGACGCCTTCGATTTCGGGCAGCTTGCCGCCCTCGTATTCAATGCCCACATAGCCATGATAACCGGCGTCCAGCACGATCTTCATCATCTTGAAATAGTCGGTGTGCGTTTCGTTGCCTTCCGCGTCAAAGTCATGACTCTTGGCGCTGACCGCCTTGGCGAAGGGCATTGTTTCCTGAACGCCCTGGTACCGATCGTAGTCGTGGAAATTGCCAAAGTCAGGCAAGGTCCCACAGTTGTCCAAGCCAACCAGCTTGATCACGCTCGACAACCACTTGCCGTTGGAGGACAGCCCGCCATGATTCTCGACGATCACGTTCAGTCCATGCGTCGCAGCGAATTCACTGAGACGCCTGAGGCCGTCGGCGGCCAGCTTCTTCTGCTCGTCGTATTCGCCCTCCGATGCGGCGTTGACTCGAATGGAATGACAACCCAGGAACTTCGCGGCTTCCACCCACTTGTAATGATTCTCCACCGCGGCCGTGCGGCGCTTGGCGTTGGGGTCGCCCAACTTCCCCTCGCCGTCCACCATGATCAACAGGCTTTTGACGCCCAGATCCTCGGCGCGCTGCTTCATCTGCGCCAGGTAGTCCTTGTCCGTCGCCTTGTCCTTAAAAAACTGGTTGACGTATTCCACCGCCTCAATGCCGAATTCGTCCTTGGTGAATCTGGCGAAGTCCAGGTTCTCCAGCTTCTTGTCAAACAAGGTGCGGTGCAGCGACCATTGAGCTAAGGAGAGCTTGAACAGCGGCTCCTTGACGGCGGCGAAAACGCCGCTGGCCGAGGAAAGGACGGTCGGAGCGGCGGCCAAGGCGGCTGCCTGGCGGAGAAAATCGCGACGATTCGTGGAGAAGTTCATCGATGAAAGGCCTTGCAACGGTTAACTTAGGGGGCTGGTGCTGACGGTGCGAGACAACAGGCAACCGCCCGCTCGCACCATCTCGAATTCAGACTAGGAAGATTATAAATCGGGCGCCGGCGTCCCGCGAGTCGGCGGCGGTGCGGGAGAAAGGGAGCAGAGATGGCGAAGCATGATGAGCAAAGCCGGGTCGCCACGAAGGCGATCGAGGCGCTGCAGCAACTCGAATCACCGCTGTGGGTGATTACCTCGGCGACCGGCGAGGGTCGTGGCGGCCTGACCGCCTCCTGGGTGTACTCGGCGTCGCTCGACCCGGAGTCGCCGTTGCTGTTGGCCTCCCTGGGTGTCCGCGCACACACCACGCAGCTGGTCGAACATGCCGGGTGGTTCGCGGCGCATCTGCTGAGGCCCGACCAGGTCGAGACGGCCTGGAATTTCTGCCGCGATTCGGGGCGCGACCGCGACAAGCTCGAAGGTGTCCCTCTGCTGGACGAGGAAACGCCGCCCATGTTGGCCGATTGCGCGGCCAGCTATCGTTGCCGGGTGGTCAGCCGTCTGGTCACCGGCGATCGCGTCATGTACTGGGGCGCCGTCGAACAAGCACGGCTGCCCCCGCCCGCCGGGAAGGGGGCGCCTCGGCTGCTCACCGACCGCCTTTTCTTCGAGCAGATTTCGCCCACGCAGCGAGCAACACTCGGCCAAGCCCTTGAGGCGGACATCACCGCTGGTCGGCCGCTGCGGAACCACTGGTTGAAAGAAATGCCGCGGGAGCTGCGCCCGGAATCGGGAGGACGCCACTAAGCCCAGCGTTTTGCGCGATCCTTCCACGACGGATCGTTGTCCCTGCTGGCGCCAAGGCCGCGGACGTTTGGCTTTCGCTGCGGCTTTGCGAAGAATAGGATGGCTGGCGGGCGCGGTTCGCGACCCGCCGCCCTTTGGCGTCCCGCCCGCCGCCCCTGGAGCAACTCGCCGCCAGGACGCGGGCTCCGCAGTCCCCATGGAGCTTAATTGCCTTGTACGATCTTCAGCGCGCTCAAAGCTTGGCCAGCGAGACCGCGGTGCTTGTTCGCGTCTTGTTGCCGGATTCACCCGCACAAGCCGACGAGCCCCTGGATGAGCTGGAGGGTCTGGCCACAACCGCCGGCTGTCAGGTCGCCTCGGGTTTGATCCAGCGACGTGAACGTCCCGACGCCAAGACCTTTCTGGGAAGCGGCAAGACCGAAGAGCTCAAGGCCTTGGTCGAGCATCACGAGGCGGACGTCGTCATCTTTGACAACGACCTGCAACCCGCTCAAGCCCGCAACCTCGAAAAAGCTCTCGCCGTGAAGGTCCTTGACCGCACGGAACTGATCCTGGACATCTTCGCCTCCAACGCGCGAACGCACGAGTCGCGGTTGGCCGTGGAACTGGCGCAGCTGGAATACTCGCTGCCCAGACTCAAGCGGATGTGGACGCACTTGTCGCGCGTTCAAGATGGGAGTCGGCATGCGCGGCCCCGGTGAAAAGCAACTGGAAGTGGATCGCCGCTTGGTCGAAAAGAGAATTCACGATCTCCGAATGCAGCTGCGGGACATCGAGAATCGCAAGGAGCGCCAAGTCGCCTCGCGTCGCGGTTACCTCGGCGTCTCCCTGGTGGGCTACACCAACGCCGGCAAAAGCACGTTGATGAACGCTCTCACGCAAGCGTCGGTCGAAGCCAAAGATAAACTCTTCGCGACGCTCGACACGCGAACTCGCCGCTGGCAACTGCCGAGTTGGGGACCGGTGTTGTTGAGCGATACCGTCGGCTTCATTCGGGACCTGCCTCACCGACTGATCGCCAGCTTCAAGGCGACCCTGGAAGAAACGCGACAAGCCGATCTCTTGCTGCATGTCGCCGATTGCTCCACCGTCGCCGCCCCCCAACAAATTAGCTCCGTCTATGAAGTGCTGCGTGAATTGGGCGTCGACGAAAAAGACACGTTGTTGGTGCTGAACAAGATTGATCAGGCGCCTAGCCCGGCGGCGCTGGACGCGCTCAAGCGGCGCTACCCCAACGCAATCCCCATCAGCGCCCGCACGGGCGAAGGCTTGCCCGCCTTGGCCGCCGCCGTCAGCACCGCTCTCAGCCGCTCATTCGTCGACCTGGATGTCGAGCTCAACATCAGCAACGGCAAGGTCATGGCTTACCTGGCCGAGAAGGGCGAGGTGTTGTCGCGGCACTTTGAAGGCGAACTGGCCACGATCCATTGCCGTCTGCCGCTGAAATATGTTGGCCGCGTACAGGGTGAAGGCGTGCGCGTGAGACCGCGGGCCGAATCCAGCTTGGGCGCCCCTGCCCCCAGCGCCCCTGCCCCCAGCGACCCCGCCCACAGCGACCCCGCCAAGACCGCGGCGACGCCCGCCGACGACGAAAGCCGCGGGGGCGCGAAACCCGTGTCCGAAACAACGGAGCGTCCGTCGCATCCCGCGGCAAGCAACGAGCCCCTGGCGGACGACTCCATCGAGGATGTCGCGTGACGCACCTTCCGCTCGCTCGCAGCGTCTGGATGGGTGCGACGTTCGTTACATGAATCGGCTCGCTATGAATCAACTCGGTCGGCATCATCGATTCTGGCAAGGCGCCCGTGTGTTGCTCACCGGCGCCACCGGCGGCATCGGACAAGCCATCGCCGAAACGCTCGCCCAGCGGGGCGCTCGCCTGCTGCTGACCGGCCGCCGCGCCGATCACCTGCAAAGCTTGCGGGAAGCGATCGCCGCACGACCCGGCATGGATGCGGCGAGCGTTCTCATTCACGCCGGCGACGTGACTCAAGCCGACACGCACGACGCGCTGGCCAGCGCTGCGATGCAGAACTGGGGCGGACTGGATGTACTGATCAACAATGCCGGCATCGGCGCCCAGGGACCCTGGCGGCAAGCCTCGCCCGAACGCCTGCGACAGGTGATGGAGGTCAACTTCTTCGCGCCGATCGACCTCGCGCGACGCGTCTTGCCTTTGTTAAAAGACGGTTCGCGGCCAACGATCGCTTTTGTCGGATCCGTTCTATCGCACTTCGCCATGGGCGAAAAGAGCGAATACTGTGCGAGCAAGTTTGCTTTACGGGGAATGGGCGACGCCCTCCGCCGCGAACTCGCTGGCGGTGGAATTCGCGTGGTCATGATCAGCCCCAGCACCACGCGAACACCGTTCTTCGAGCGCTCCCTGGACGCCCGGCCAAGTGACGCGCCGTTTCGCTTCGGCGCCATGAGCCCCCAGAGGGTCGCCGAGAAAAGCGTGCGGGCCATCGAGCAAGGTCGCCGAGAGCTCTTTCTGACCTGGGGCGCCAGCGCCCTGGCCTGGCTCGACCGCTGGGCGCCGGCCGTCGCCGACCGCTTTTTGCGCAGCTGAACCAGCTCCCGCGCCAGCCCGCCGGGCATCCGGCCGCCGAGAGGCCCGCGGCATCGCGACCGCTTCCGCCTGCTCGCCTAACCCCCGTCTGCTCGCCTAGCCTCGGCTGGCTTGAAGCAAAGCGGATCGAGCGAAACCCGGCGAACCGTTACATTCGTTAAACTTTGCCCGAATTGCCAGCCGATCCAGAATGAGCCAGCGCGCTGGGTGCGCTGCAGTCTCGTTTCGTTTGGGGGGTGGCGCATGCGCCGGAATGCATTGATCTTGGCGTGCGGCTGCGTTTGGGCGAGCAGCTCGGCGGCCGCAACCGCTCAACCGCCCGCCGACCAGCCGCCGGGGGACGAGGGTCGTCCGTTGGTCCGGATCGTGGAAAACGAACGCACCACCTGGGCGCGCATTCGACGCGTGCCCAGCGAAGCGTCGCAGCGTCCCCTGGGCGCCCCGCCGTTGCCGGAACTGAACCTGGCCCGCCGGCAATCCGACGCACATGCCGACGCATCGCCGGCCAGCGGAGCACCCCAGGGCGCACGGGGCGCGGGCCTGACAGGCGAACCCCGCGAAGTGCCGCCGGGAACTCCAGCCCGCCGCTTGGCCCCCAGACTGAGCGACTTGCCGCCTCCCGACTTGGACGCGTGGCCAGGGCCGGACACGGTGCACAACGGCGACGCCGTCCCAGAACACGCTCCCGCTGCCGGACGTTGGCGGCCGGCGCCCGCGGCCTGGAACGAACCGCACCGCCAGCCCCCGACCCTGGATGATCGTCCCTGGACCCCGGGCCGAGTCGCCGAAGTCGATCCCGAGCAAGACGCCAGCGATCCCGCCGAACCTTGGCGGCCACCCCTCGCCGGCGCCGCTCCCTCGGACAATGGCCCTGACGGCGAGGAGCCCGACCGCTTGGCGGCGCATCCCGAACTAAACGTGCTGCACCCCTCGGGCGTCCTGCAGGCCCCGGCGGGCGGCGCGATCGTGCTGCACACCGATGTCCCCATGCACCGAGCAGAAATTGTTGACGACGAGATTTGTCGTTTGCACCAATACACCGATCGCGAAGTGGCTCTGGTCGGTCGCCGTGCTGGGGCCACCTACCTGCTGGTGTGGTTCGCCGGCCAAAGCGAAGCGCGGAACTACCGGATCGAAATCGAAAGTCCATCCGCCGCCGGTTCCGCAGCGGAAGCGGCCACCACCCGCCGGTCGGCGAACGACCCGCCCTCGCTGCCGCAGAACGTACGACAAGACTGGCAATCGGCCGATCCGATCCTCGCGTTGCCCGACGCGACCAGCCAGGTTCGACGGAGCGGCCCGGCCGGAGGCGACCTGCGGCCCACCCCGATCCAGGCCGCCTACGATCCCGAGTTGTTGGAGCCGGAGTTCGCGAACCAGCTGTCTCGGTTCATTGCGCCGGTGAGCGCGCCCCCTGGCGGCTTGGCGCCGGTGAAAGTCCAGTCGGCTTCTGCGCAATTGGGGCGTGGGCGGCCGGTGCGCGTGGACAAGCGAGCGGGTGGGGCGTGGGTGAGGCTAAGGAACTAGCCGCTGGGAGGCCGGGGGGTTCTCGGCGGGAGTCTCCGAAAAAACCGGGAATTCCGACTAGGACACTTTGGCAAACTAGACAGTTGAAGGGCGCCTATTTCTTGGGCGCCTCGACCGCTGCAACTTTCTTGGGCGCCGATGGTGGGTCTTTGCTTGCTATTTGAGCGTCGTCGTAAGTGATAGCAGTGCAATGATATCGGTGCTTCTATTGACTGCTTTCGGATGATTCAGGCAAACCGCGATCGCCGGGGTCGCGTATTGAACTGCGAGCATTGCCTCAATCCAGGAGCAGAAAGGGAAGGATCCAGTATGTCTAGTTCGCCCGACGCATTTTCCACCCAAAGATCCACCACCAACCATCCGTTGACGACCGACCCCACGGCGGAACTTCTCTGCCGTGAAGCCTGCCGAGTGGCGACGGATATGTACCGCGCTCGACCCGATTGGGTCACTTTCTTCCGCGAGATCCTGGGCGTCAACGGCGTGGTCCGACGCCTGTTCACCGATGCGGACCTGTTGGCGGAGTTTGAAAAGAGCGAGGACTATCGGCGGATCCAACAAATGCTCGCCCGCTTACGTCAACAGGCCACCGAGGTGGAGCGCCGCGAGCCAACCAAAGTGATCACGGTCCGTCTGCCGCAAAGCCTGCATGAGCTGCTGCGAGTGGAAGCGCATGAACGCCAGACGAGCATCAACCGCTTGTGCATCTCCAAGCTCCTGCAGGTGCTCGACGGCTGAACGCGCGGGTCGGCTGGAGAAAACAAGCGGGGGTGCGCCAATAAGCCGGGTTCTGTTCCTTGCCGCCCAGGGCGGCAAAGGACGGTCATTTATCTACGACGCCGATTGCTCGACGCCTCTAGCAGCCTACCCGAGAGTCGTTGCCAGCCGGACCAGCTCGCGCGGGCCCAAGGGCCCGCTTGCTCTCTGTTTGGCCTTGCTCCAGAAGGGGTTTGCCTAGCCAAGCCGAGTCGCCCCGGTCTGCTGGTGCGCTCTTACCGCACCGTTTCACCCTTACCGCACGAGGCGGCGGTTTGCTTTCTGTTGCACTTTCCCTGACCTTACGGCCGGTCGGCGTTACCGACCCCCTTGTCCTGCGGAGCCCGGACTTTCCTCTCGCCGCGAAATCGCGGCCAGCGACCGTCTGGCGCACCCCCGCTGCTAATGTACCGCGGCGCCGGCGCCGGCGCCTCCCTGGGCCGCGGGATTCTCAACGCCGACTCGCCGGCCGACGTCCGCGAGGTCCCAACTCCAACACCTGCAGGCGACTCACCTCCCCGGAGGACAGCTCCATCAGGATCACAGTTCGCATCACATGCTGCCCCTCATTCCCCGCAGCGCCGGGATTCAAGTACAGCAGGTCGCCATGAGCCGGGTCTCGGACGGCGCGGATCACATGGGTGTGTCCGCAAACCAGGAGATCGGGCGTGGGAGATTGAAGTCGTCGCCGCATGCCGCGCGCGTACCTGGGGGGCTGCCCGGCGATATGCAGCATCAACACGTCCAGGCCTTCGACGGTGAAACGAAGCGTTTCCGAAAACCGAGCGCGGATGGCCGGATCGTCGATGTTGCCCCAGACTCCCCGCAGCGGGCGGCAAGCCTGCAATTGGTCGGCGACCTCCAGCGAGCCGAAATCGCCGGCGTGCCAGATCTCATCGCAATCCGCAAAGTAATCCAAGACCAACGGATCCAAGTATCCATGCGTATCCGAAATAATCCCGATTCTCATGATCGCGCTCGCTGGGGTGGGCGCCAAGAAAAGAAACCGGCCGCTGAGTCGAGACTCAGCGGCCGGCGTTCCCCCTCATGCCTTGATCCATTAAGTCCGCGGCCGCGGTAAGGGGGCTGTCGATCGTAACGCTTCGGAGGGTTACCCAAGGAAACCGGCCCGGGACGGGGCCGCCGGAGCAACCGTGGTGAAAGACCTCTTCCTTGGCGTCGCGATCCATGTTCGGTTGGACGAGTCGTCCAGGTGCGTTCTTCTTGCTTCGCCTCGCGGGGGGCGGACGATCGACTTCCGTGGTCGTTGTCCTTCGCAAGTACTGCATTCATCGTCGAGCTCCCAACGGTCGCTCAACGGCAACAAGCTGAAATCCGCGAGCCGGCGGCGCGAGCGAGCGATCAATCGAAGCAGCCTGCACAACCAATGCCCACGGACCGAAGCGCAACTCCGGCGCACCTGGGCGCACGCCGAATAATCCGTCAAGCATGATCGGTCCAGCCGTTGCAACAAGCACACGCCAGAGAAAACCACCGCCAGCCCACGCTCTGCGGGCCCGGCCCCGCGCAGCGATCCGCCGCCCCTCCTGTCACTCCACCACGCGTTGAAAACCACATCCTCTGCAACCGCTGGACAGTGGCCGGAAGCGTCACTAAAATCAGGCTCAGCACCTCGTTCGCGAGGCGCCAATTCAGGGGGCGTAGCTCAGTTGGGAGAGCGCAGCGTTCGCAATGCTGAGGTCGAGAGTTCGAATCTCTTCGCCTCCACTGAATCTAAACTCAGCCTAGGCCGCATTTTGCTGCGGCTATCCTGACCCGATGCGGATCGGACGGCGAGGCCAGCCGACTGCTGTACGCGTACAGCAACGGAGCCTCACTGATGCATACTCGCCGGTTGCCTGCCTATTGCAAGGGAATCGTTGCTGGCGAGGAACGACCACGGCAAAATGATTCGTTGCCCGTTTCAATCGGGCGTCGCGTTCTTGCTGATGTGAACCGCATCTTGCCCGCTGACCTGGCGAGCATGCTTGCCCATCAGATTTTCACCGCTGCTGATGTGAACCGCATACTCGCGTTCTAACGCATCGGTCCGCCGCCGAGACTGAGGGACCCGTTGGGGCTATTGAGAAACGTTGGCGCCATGCGGACTGCGGTTCTTGAGCGGCCCTGATCTGGGTGGGAGTTGCCGCGGCCATTCCGTACACTGTTCGCGACCTATTCAAGGTCAACCTTCCCTCCAGAGTCCGCGAAGAAGCTGCGCACATCAGAATTCTCGTCTGACACGGCGCGAAACGCCTCCCGGGCCTCCTGCCCCGACATTGTCTTGCGGTCTTGCAAGAGCCGAACAATCATGGGATCCACGTCGAGTTGCTTGACGTGCGTCGCATCACCACGGGTTGACACCAAGAGCAGACGCCCCTTGTCCAGCTCGTAAGCTTGATCGTCAATCACGATCTCGCCGGCATAGATCGATCCCTCGTCGTTGGCGCCCCGATAGAGGCAAGCAAGTAAGCGTTCCCCACCGCGGCCAAAAAATTCCGCGTCGTGCTGGTCCACGCCAGACGCGGTTGAGCCGCTGCTTCCGCTGCCGACGCCGCTATGCGCCAAATCGGTCCAGATGACGTACTTAAGCCGGTCTCCGAGACAGTACCACCTGATGTTCGCGGAAGTGATTCCCGGCAATTGGGGCTCCTCGGGGGCGTCCCAGCCCGTACCGCCATGGGCGGCTTTCGCCCCGGCGCCGGCCGTTCGCTGGCAACCCGTTTGCAAGATTCCGCAGACGCAGAGTAGCGCGGCGACGCCGCACAACGCGTTGACTCGTTTGATGATTCGCACCCTCGCGCTCCCAACTTTGGTTTTCGGCCCGCGCAGCAGGCCGTTACCGCCGGCGACTCGGTCCAACGTGCATAATAGTCATACGGACTCTCGGGTGAGGGTCACCGCGGCCGGCAAGGAACAGATTGTGGCGCGGAGCGTTGCTGGTGCTCCCTGATCCCTGTTCCCTGCCCCCGCTCCCTGATCCCCGCCCCCTGCTCCCATCCCCGCTCCCTGCTCCCCGCTCCCTGCTCCCTGCTCCCTGATCCCTGCCCCCTGATCCCTGATCCCTGCCCCATCCCTGATCCCCGATCCCCGATCCCTGATCCCCGATCCCTGATCCCTGATCCCTGCTCCCTGATCCCTGCATCCCTGATCCCTGATCCCTGCATCCCTGATCCCTGCCCCATCCCCTGATCCCTGATCCCTGCTCCCTGATCCCTGATCCCTGATCCCTGATCCCCGCCCCCTTACAAGCGACGAAGACTGGCCAAAATCGTTTCGGATTTATTGTCCGCTCCCGCGGGCTCGTGGCAATTCCCTTTCAGAGGCGGACGAGATCAGTTCAGCCGCCTGACTTAATCTTGAAGGGAAACGGCTATGAACGCGAAGACAAAGCAACGAGTTGCTCGAGCTAGATCTCTTGGCGCCAAGCGACGCAGCCGCAGTGAAGCACTTCGTCGCCAGCTCACCGTTGAATCGCTGGAGGCGCGGCGCGTGATGGCCGCCTCCATCGCGTTCACCGCGCCGGGCGAATTGACCATCACTGCGGATCCGCAAGGCACCCAGGCCTATGTGAGCGACTTGGATCCGTCGAATAGCCCGCACAATCCGAACGACCTGTTCATCATTCGCGCCACGAGCGACGACGGGACAGTGAACCTGACGCTGCACAAGTCGATGGTGCAGTCAATGCGATTCATCGGCAGCAACGCGGCCGACAGATATCACGCGCCCACGGGCGTTGGCTGGAACTGGCGACCGGTGACGCATTACGTGAATGCTCGCGGCGGCAACGATATCGTCACGACGGGCCTTGGCGGCGACACGATCCTGGGCGGTTCGGGGCGTGACGAGCTGCATGGCGGCGGGGGAAACGACACGATCCGAGGTGATAGCGATCGAGACCGAATCTGGGGCGACTCTGGACACGACACTCTGGACGGCGGTTCGGGAACGGATGATCTGTACGGAGGCACGGGCAACGATGTCCTGAACGGCGGCGGCGGCGCGGACTGGATTGAAGGCAACGACGGGGACGATCTGCTGCACGGCGATTCCGGGAATGACCTGCTGTATGGAGGCAGAGGCGTTGATGGACTGTTCGGCGGATCAGGAACGGACCAAATGCATGGCGGTCCGGATTCCGATCGGTTCCTCTTTCGCACGAATGAAATTGGGAATCGAACGTTGTCGTTCGACGGCGCCGTGATCCGCATTGCCGACACCATTCTGGACGATACCAACGACGACATTCGCGTCCGCTTTACCAACGAAGCCGCACGCACAGTGCGTTGGCCGGCCGGCTACGCTCCTGCGACCACGACCTACGCCGCGGGGACGTGGTCCGACGCCGAGATCAAGTTGATCAATGACGCTCTGGGCACGATCGCCGAGGAGACCGACAACAACGCGTTGCTGTATAAGTCCAGCGGAAGCGAGCCGCAGCTTTACCGCTTGGGAAACGCGTCCAACAACTACGTCGCGTTCAATGACTCCGCCGGCGATACTCACTACTCGAATCAAGCGTTTACCGACTCGGCCGGTTCATTCGATGAGGATTGGGCGGTTCAGGTCGTGTATCACGAGTTCGGGCACAACTGGGATACGCGTGGGGAGGCTGAGCAGTTGGCGGGCGTGTGGGGGGAGGCCTTCGTGGACGCATTTCGCAATGCCAGCGGCTGGACCCAGTCGCGCCCAGCCGACGTGTGGAACTACACCAAGTCCCTTGACAACCGCTGGTGGTATCGCAACACGGCCGAAGAGGTTCGTTGGTACGACAAGATGAACCCGCTGGAGGACATGGCGGATACGTTCTCGGCCTACTTCATGGACGTCGCGGGGCGAACGTTCCAGGACGGGCCGGCGCGGCAGGTGCTCCCACCAAGACCGGGTTGATCGAAACCTGGGCTACGATTGTCAGCTATCTGGGAAGTGATGGACGGCCTCGCGGCGCTACCCCGTCCGGCGGTTCGTCGCCAACCGCCGCCGTAGGCGACGGGCAAAAGATTGCCGCGCATGCCGAGTCGATTGGCGACAGCCGGCTAAGCGTCAAACGCGACGATCTCGTGAAGGCCGATCGACCAGTGGTTGGCGAATCGGCAAGTCCCAAGACGCCGCGGCTCATTGGGTGGGCGCCATCATCCGACGCGATGCGGGACGTGAGGTCGGCGTCTTCTCGAAGTCCCTCCTTCGACGTGCACGGCGCGGCCTTGGCCGAGCTTTTGGCGGAGTTGGATCCAGCCTCCGTGGCCAATTAGTCAGAGTCCCGCCAATACGTCGCTTGGGATAGTTGCATAGCGGCACGGCGTCCGATCAGGCCCATCGGCCTGGTCGCGACGCCTTTTTCTGTTTCTTGAACCGCACAGTCCTTGGCGAACACCACTTGTGGAAAGCACCGAGCAGGAAGACGCGTAGGCGTTCGCCTCAACGACTTGCCTACGGCTGGCGGCAACTAACTGGGGACCTCACTGGTTCGATTTCAGAATATGTCGCGCTTCATCAAAGATGTTCTCGAATTGATGCGGCGCCCGACGCCGGATCTGCTCTTCATGCTCGTTCTGCAGTGCGGCCGCGGCGTCCAACGTCGTTTGCGATTTCTCGACGTCCCCGATTTGGGCGTACGCTAGCGCGGAGCCAGGCGAGCGCCGCGAATCGCGTCTCTGGCTGAAGATCTGCCTCCGCCAGAATCGCGTTCAAGTCGTCGCGACACTCCTCCGGTTTGCCCATTCGCACTTTCCAGGCAGGGAACGTAACTGCGAAAAAAGGGTTGGCCGATTTGTTTGGCGTGCTGGCGAATTCATCCAGCAAGGCCTTGGCCGTGGCGAAGTCGGACTCGGGATCCTCGGGGTACTGCAAAAGGAAAGCGGCGCGGCGATTGATGAATATCGCGTGTTGCGCCGGCCATGCTCCTGAATCGGGCCGCAGCGCCAGTGCGGCTCGAGAATACTCTTCCACCAGCTCATGAGCGGAGCGAATCTCGTCTTCATCCAAGAGATGCTCCAGGGCCAGCAAACGTGCGTTGTAGCTGGCCGCCAATGTTGCGTGGATCGACAAGTCCTCGGGGCTAGCCGTGCCGCCGCCGTAGCGTATTGAATGGCTTTGTCGGCATTTGCCAACGCTGCTTCAGGCTGGAATAGATCGAGTCTTAAGAAAACGAACCGGAGTCGAGCGTCAGCAGCGGCGAGATGGGCTTCCGCCCGCTCGGGATGGGCCGCTGCGATTGCCTCGAGAACCTCGATGGCCTGCAAACTGTGCTTCGCATGCGCCTTCGACGTCTCGGCGACGGCGGAGCAGAATCGCAAGCAAGTTGTGTGAGTTGGCGTGGATGTCGGCGTACGCCTCGACGTCGGGAAATGACCTGCATAGCTCCTCGCCGGTAGCAATGGCGGCGCGAAAATCCGCTTCGGATTGGTCCAGCAGATTACTCCGCTTCTCGGAGTCGTCGGCCAAATCCACCGCTTGTGTGTGGAAGAAATGCCCCCGGCGTTGGTAGGCCACCACCAGGTCGCGTCGGTACAAGGGGGTGCCCGGGAATTCGGCGACCAGTTGAGAAGTGATATCGATGCTGCGGCTGTCCACGGCCTCGGCTTGCTGCGATCGCCCGCGCTCTCGCAGAAACCCGCCATAGTCGCCCAAGGCGGCGGCATGATGTCGCCGCCCCATCGGCGTCGCTTTTCCCAATTCCTCGCCCATCGCTATCGCGGACTGGTAGGCTGCGTCGGCCTCTTCGTTCCGGTTGGCCGCGGCTAAGAAATTGGCCAGGTCGATCTTAGCGCCCGCTAGTGGGACATCACTCTCTTGCGATTTCACACCGGTTAAAGCCTCGATTCGCTCGCGGATGAGTCGCTCGGCGAGTTGCCAGTCTCGGTTCGCCCGGGCGGTCCTGTCCAGTAGATCCAACGCGAGCGCCAAGACCAGCCTGACGGCGTCGTCCTCTGGATGCGCTTTAAGCCAGTCGCGACAGTCGGAGGCCAGTTTCTCCAGGAGTCCGGCGGCGGTCTTCGTGGCGCCCAGCCGATGTTCGGCCGTCGCGAATAACATTCTGCGCCTTGAGCTGAAGCACCCGACTCTCGCGGGAACTCGCTGCGGCGGCCGGCAATTGATCGAATCGAGCAAGGGCCTGGCCCAAGACCGCTTTGGCCGCTTGATGGTCTTCCAGCCAACTGTACAGCTTGCCGGTGCGGACCAGCGCCTCGAGACGATAGCGTCGCAGCGACGGGCTATCGGCGTCTACTTCGTCGAACCAAACATAAAACGCCAACGCCTCCTCCATCAGTGCGCGGCGAACTTCCTCGAGATGAGGCTCGTCCTTTAACCGTTCTGCGCCGACTTCGACCAGCATCTGATCGACGCTTTCCAGCAGTTTGCCCAGGTAGCTCTCCGCACGGTCTCGCTGCTGTTCAGCAACCAGGTATTGCGCCCGCCAAGCCTGCATCTGCAGGGTGACCACGGTGAATCCAGTCGCGGTCAACAGAATGATGGCGGCCAACAAGCCCGCGACTGCGGGGCGTCGTTGACACCAGCGGATTGCTCGGCCCCAACGTCCGATGGGACGTGCTTGAATGGGCTTGTTTTCCAACCAGGCGCGCAGGTCGGACGCGACTTCCGCCGCTGTGGCGTAGCGTCGGTCAGGCCGCTTCTCGATGCACTTCAGGCAGATCGTCTCCAGGTCCTTGGGAATCCTCTGGTTCAGCCGACGGGGCGGTCGAGGATCCTCCGAAAGGATTTGCACGATCAACATCTGGCGCTCGCCGCGAAACGGCCTCTCGCCAGTCAGCATTTCGTAGAGCATCACGCCCAGGGAGTACACATCGGTTCGGCGATCGGCGGTATGAGCCTCCCCCAATGCCTGCTCCGGGGACATGTAGGCGGGCGTGCCTAGCAACTGCCCTTCGACGGTCACGGTCACTTCGCCGGTGTCCCGACGAGCCAGCCCGAAGTCCATGATCTTCGCCTGACGCATCAAGTCAAGCATGACGTTGGCGGGCTTCAAGTCGCGATGCACGACGCCTGCTTCATGTGCGTGTTGCAAAGCGTCGGCGATTTGCGCACACAGCTCCGCCGCTTCCTTGAACGTCGGCTGACGTTCCGCCAGCCACATTCGCAAGTCGACTCCCCTGACGAAGTCGCTCACAATGTAGATCAAGTCGTCATGCCGTCCCGCTTCATGAACGACGACGATGTTGGGGTGGGACAGTTGAGCGGCCGCTCGGGCTTCACGCAGAAACAGCTCCATGTCCGCTCTGCTAAGATTGCTGCGCCGCGGTATCTTGAGAGCCACCAGGCGATCCAGTTTGGTGTCGCGAGCTTTCCATACCACTCCGAATTGACCGTATCCCAGTTGTTCCAGCAATTCGAACGGGCCGATGTTGCGGGGCGTATCGCGGGAAGCCGTGGTGACATCCCCGGCCAGGTTGAATTCACTGCCGCAAGCGGGGCACCGGACTTCACGCACCAACTCGCCTTCAACGCTCACCCGTTCATGGCAGTGCGGGCAATGAAGTCGAAACCCCTCCGTGTTGGAGGCCTCTAAGCCGCCGGATGTCTCTTGGCCGCCGACTGGGCTTGAGGTGCGAGTTTCCAGTTGGCCGTCATCACTGCGGTTTTCGTTCTTGTTCATCTGCTTGCTTCGTATTCGGTTTCCACAAACAGCTTCTGCTGCTCTCGGTCGTACACCAACCGCACCCATCCGCCGACGGTCAGTGCCGCGGCGATCGTATTCGCTAGTTCACTTCCGTCGTGCAAGTACTGGCTGAAGGCGCTGTCCTCGTTGTAAAGCGATTGAAGGTCCTTGTCCTTCCCAGCAATCATCTCCAGCACGTCGGGCGCTGAAACATCTTCTTCGTCGTCTTCAAGATGGTTCTTTACGACTCGTGTTGACCCTCGGAGCACGATCTTCATGGCTGCCTCTTGGTTTGAGTGACGGAGCTAAGACGTTCAGTCGGCGACGTTGCCGGAAGATGGCGACGCCTCCGGTCAGGATTCCAATCAAGCCGCCCAGGTAGCTGAAGTTGTGCATGGCCCCGGCACGGGCGAAGGCGGCGTCGTCCGTCATTTCGTTGCCATACCGGGAGATTTGCCCCACCGTCTCCGCATCGATGATCAGAAACGCGAACGCCAAAGCGACGAGTCCGACAACCAAGGTCGTCACCGCCACGACGCCGAATACCTGGATCATCGTCCGTAGGTAGTTTGCGGCGCCTCGAATCACCAGTCCCATCGGGATCAGGATCACCCCGATGACCAGGCCCATCCACCAGGCGGCGCACAGCCCACGATCGCCGCGCCAACCCGCTCGGGCGCGCCCTCATCGATCTGGAACTGATGGAATTTGAATTGGGTGAAGTATTCCGGCGCGACCGTATAGGAAATCTGGTTGTGCACCGCGCCGTAGCTCCCCGCGAACAGGCAGGCGATCACAAATAGAACGGGAATCAAGGCGACTTTGATCATGAGCGGCTATCGACGGATGGCGGTGAAACGAGGCGACTTGTTGCCAAATAATCGTGATCTGGTTTCCGGCTGCAGGGGAAGTTGATCTCGTAATTGGGCTCGCGTCTCCGCAATCGGGAATACCGGGTAGTCGCTCGCCAGCGAGAACCGTTCGACCCCAATTCGCTCATTCTCAGAAGGTGGACGTGATGATCGTACCCATGTTTCTCTTGAGCGCACCCGTGACGCACAAACTAACCGCAAGCATGATGAACCAGAACGCCTTTGTCGCTCCCATCGTGATGTTGCATTTCGTCATGTGAGGACTGCGGAACTTACGTTGAAGAGAGCGGACGATCGTCCCGCGGCGGAGCACTCGTCGCGGCGACGACAATCATTTTGATGTTTTTCGCACGGACGAGGAATCGGGTCTTGCTTTCGTCTTCCAGGATGACCATTCCGCTAAGTTCGAAGGGAAAGTTTGATTTCATGTTTTCCGCGTTCGTGAATCCTACACACCGCACGCGTTCAAAGATCTCACCGCCGGAGAGATGAACCGTGGCCACGGTGTCCTTCTTCAAGACGCCTCGCACTGCCATGGCGCCCGCCTTCGCGCCGGAGAGCCACGAAAGCCCGCGATAGAAAAGCGTGAGCACGACAATCGCGCCGACGATCGCCGCTGCAACGGCGCCGGCGATGCTGATGGTCTCTACGAACGGGTGCATTGGCGACTCGGCTTGGCGTGTTTTGAGGAAGCGAAGGCGATGGACGCTACGGCAGACTTTGTCGCAGCAGGGTTCTGAGTTGCCTCAGTTCCTGTTGGTTTAGCGTCTGGAGGTGTTTGTCCCAAACCACCGCGGCTTGGGCCAGCGCCTCGGGCGCCGTTTGCTTTCCTTCCAGCACGTTGATCACCGCTTGGTCGATGGCCGCTTCCAGGATGGGCCAACCGGGCAAGCGAGGGTAGGAAGACGCTGGGCCGCGGCCGTGCAACTTCTCCAAGACGTCATAGTATTGCACCGCCGCGTCGCGGGAGAGGATCGGCCCGACCCATCGCCCCGCGACTTCTCGATGCGTGTTGCGAAACGGCGCCGAGTAGCTGCTGGCTGGCGCCACTTGGCGCTGGCTTGCGGCCCGGTAAGCCAGGACAACAGACTAGCGGCGGCGTTCTTGTTCGCCGCGCTTCGCGCCACCGCCGCGACGCGTCCCTCGAGGCCAATCACGGGAACTCGGCGCAGTCCGTCTTCGGCTGGCGCCCATTGCTCGCTCCGCCAATCGAACCGCTCGTCGCCTCCAGGCGGCATCGCGAAGCGAATCTTGTCCAGAAAGGGTGCGTCTTCCGTGTCTTGTCCGATTGCTTGCGTGGGCCAGGTGAGGGCGATCGCGGCTTGTCCGCTGTAGAGCTTGCGGAGCGTTTGTTCGGGCGTCAGGTCAAGGGCCGCCGCCGCGTCCGGCCAGCATTTCGCCATCTCCTGCAAAGCTCGCACAAATGGCGGGGAGTCGATTCGGGAGGTCAGGTCCTTCAGCGACCAGAGTACGGAATCTTGATTGGCGTCGGCCGCGTAGGCGGCGGCTCGAACCAGCAGCGCGGCGGCGGCGAAACCGCCGCGCCGCCCGTCTCTTCCCAGCGGCTCGGCCAGCGCCAAGGCGTTTCCCCCCGGATCCCATTGGGATCGTTGCTCCTCGAGCAAACGCTGCACTGCTTCGAGTTCTCCCCAAGTGCCGGGCGGCTCGACGCCGGCCGCTTGCAAGAGATCCGCTCGGTACATCAAGACGGGATGGGGCGAACCGAATGGCGCCGCGATCAAGCGATCCTCCCAACTCATCGTGCCGGCACGGACCTGGAAGTGAATGTCCTCGATCATGTAGGCGCCGCCCAGTTCCTTGCTGGTCAACCAATCCAGTTTCCGCGCGTCGAACGAAATCGCCGGTCAGCGTCCCGGGAAAAACAAACAGGTCGGCCGCGGTCGGTTGCGCGAGCCACTCGGCCGAGGCGGCGGCGCGGACGTCGATGGCCCCCTCCCCGCGCGATTCCCATTCCGCACGAATGGCGGCGGCCAACGACGCATCATCCAAGACGACGACGTGCAGCTCTTGTGCTTCAGCCCCAGCTTCCGGAACCTCGAGCAGCGGATCATCGGATTTCGGCTGGCAGCCCAGCAAAACGACAGCGGCGAGGAACCAGAAGAAATGAGAAGAACGGTGCATGGCAAAACCGCGGGGTGAGTGGATGAGCGAGCTTTGAGCCAGCGAACGAATGGCCCTTGCGTGGTACGCGGTTCGGCCAGCTTACTATGAATCCCGGTGCGGCAGAACCACATCGCCAACCGTATCCGGCTGCGTTAGGATGTTCGCGACGGGGGCCTCGCTCCCGTCAGGCTCGCTCCGTCCCCGACACACGAGATGAACCACCATGAGCATCTACCTGGGAATTGATATTGGCACGTCCGGGGTAAAAACCCTGGCGATCGACGACTCTGGAGAGATCCTGGTTGAGGCCAGCGCTTCGTACCCCTTGTCGCATCCAAAGCCCCTCTGGAGTGAGCAAGATCCTGAGCATTGGTGGCAAGCGACACTCAAAACGGTTCGCTCGGTGATGCGGCTTGGCAAGTTGAAGAAGCACGATGTGAAGGCCATCGGCTTATCGGGCCAAATGCATGGTTCGGTGTTCCTGGACGCGAAGGACCGAGTGATTCGTCCCGCGATACTCTGGAACGACCAACGAACGGCCGCCGAGTGCGATGAGATTACCCGGCGAGCCGGCGGACGAACGCGCTTGATTCGGCTGGTCGCCAACCCCGCGCTGACTGGGTTCACCGCCCCCAAGATCCTCTGGCTGCGCAACCACGAACCGCGTCATTTCGACCGCACGGCGAAGGTGCTGCTGCCCAAGGACGAGATTCGGCGGCGTTTGACCGGCGAGTACATGACCGAAGTCAGCGACGCCAGCGGCACGCTGTTGCTGAATGTCGCTCAACGGAAGTGGTCAACCCGCCTGCTCGACAAACTAGAACTCGATCCATCGCTGCTGCCGCCGTGTTGCGAGTCGGAGGAGATTACGGGGCGACTGACTCCCGCCATCGCCGCCGAGCTGGGGCTCTCCACCGATTGCGTTGTCGTCGGCGGGGCCGGCGATTGCGCCGCCAACGCCGTCGGAACCGGAGTCGTCAAACAAGGCGTCCTTTCCACTTCGGTGGGGACGTCGTCGGTCATGTTCGTGCACAGCGATCAAGTGCAGACGGACCCGGAGGGCCGACTGCACACCTTCTGCCATGCCGTCCGCGGCAAGTGGCACATGATGGGAGTGAACCTGACCGGGGGCGGCGCCCTGCAATGGTTCGTGGAACAGGTGGTGGGCAAGAAGCTGGACGGCCAGGACGCCTACGAGGTCTTGAATCGCGAAGCCGCCGACGTCCGGCCAGGTAGCGACGGGCTATATTTCCTGCCGTATCTCTCGGGTGAACGTACGCCTCACGCTGATCCGCTGGCGAGAGGCTCATTCGTCGGTCTGACCTTGACGCATGGGCGTGGCCATCTGGCGCGGGCCATCATGGAGGGCGTGACCTACGCCATGCGCGACAGCCTGGAGATTATCCGCAGCCTGGACGTTCCGGTGCGCCGAAATCCGCGCATCCGGCGGCGGTTCGAAGAGCCCGCTCTGGCGGCAGATGCAAGCGGACGTCTTCGGGCAAAAAGCAGTGACCATCAACGCCGAACAAGGCCCCGCCTTCGGCGTCGCGCTGCTGGCCGCTGTCGGCGCCGGCGCTTACAAAAGCATCGGGGAGGCGTGCTCAGCGACCATCAAGGTCGTCGAGCAAACCAAGACCCAACGCACGGCAAAGCAACAGTACGACAAGCGGTTCGGCCAATACCAACAGCTTTACCGCTCACTCCAGGCCGACTTCGCCCGCATCGCGGAGCTCGAGAACTAACGACGGGTCAAGTTGGCGCTAATGACCGGGGTGGTTCCACTCGTCCTTGAACCATCGTCGCCCATCGTCATAGCATTGGCCGTTGCAGCCGGTCCAGTCGCTGGTGTCCTTCCATTGCCACGGCATTCGAGGCAGCAAGGACGGAATCGAGCGAATGATCGGCGGCGGACGCAGCATGCCTGGCGGCAGCATGTTGGGATGCATCACGCTGCGGTACGGCTGCCAGCCCATCTGGCAGTCGAAACACCGCCGGCACGGGTCGCTGTAATGAACGCGTTGAGTGAAACGCGTCATGTTAAGCCACTCGTCGCCGGCTCGAGCGACTTCGGACGCGGCACACCAAGACAAGCAAACCGATAAGACGGCCGCCAAGGGAAGCAGTCGTTTCATATTGAGGGCTCCTATTTGCAACGATGGTATCGATCTTCGCGACACCAACGCTGCAAGGAAACCCGAGCAATCCCACCCCGCCGCATAACCCGCAAGCGGTCGCAACGGCTGTAAGCGTCGCGCGGTTCAGGCAAACTATGCGGGGGACCATTGGGGCCGCTCACAGCCCCGCCACCGCGCCACTTCAGGCCGACTGCCGAACTTGCGCCGATTCGCGGAATCGCGTCTCTATTCAGGCAGGACGACGGCGGCGCCGTCGGCTTTGGACAACAGTTGCTCGTAGACGGAATCCACCAGATTGTCCGTGCCAAGATGGGTCAGCGGGTCCACGTCGTGCTCGATGGTCTCCGGAACGAAATGGACACTGCCATCGGCGAACAGAAACATTGCTCCGGAGGGATGGCGACTTGAGAATCCGCGCCGACTGCGATCCTCCCGCACGCCTGGCGAGCCCGCCGGTTCCGCGGCCGCGAAGTTCAGCCGCACCGAACCAATCGCGGTCTGGTCGCTTCGATGGGCGTCGGTCGAAGGCGAACGAACGCCGAAGATCAGCGCGGCCTCCGAAAATCCCCGCGTGTTGGTGGCGTCCTTATATTCCCAGCGTCGTTCGCCGACGGCGATGACATTGGAGCTTCCGTCCAGGATGTCCGCGAAACGAACGCCCACATTCTCCACGAAGAGCCCAGCGCGAACATCCTGAGAACGATCCACGAGGCCGACAAAGTTGTCTCGGTTGGAAATTGCGTTGCAATTCAAGCAAGCACAAGCACTGTTGGCGCCCACGTAGTTGCTGGTGGCGGTCGGCTGGCCGATCATCAAGCGACGCGTGTTCAAGGTGGGCGCGTTGTCCGAGGGGCAGTGGAACACTTTCACGGGCGTTCGCAACACGCTGATCAACGCTGGCGTGGCGATCGCGTTAACCAGCTGATTCCGCCCTGGTTGGAGTTGGTTTGCGACGGTTTGCTGCTCCAGGAAGGGCATGATCATCACGCTCCAACCCCAGTACGGATAATCATTGCGGGCGCCAGGCGCTACGTTGGTGAACACCCAGGCCGGGGGCAACACGCGATGCACATCATGATAGTGATGCAGCGCGATCCCGAGTTGTTTGAGATTGTTGGTGCACTCGGCTCGCCGCGCCGCTTCTCGCGCCGCTTGCACGGCCGGCAATAGCAGCGAAACGAGGATCCCAATCACGGCGATCACGACCAACAGCTCGACGAGGGTGAACCCGCGAGAAAAGCGCGTCTTCATACATTGCTCCAGGACAAGGACATCACCAAAGTTGAGCAACTCCTCTCGCCGCAATCGGCTTGCCGAACCCGCATGATAACGGTTTCATGACGCAAGCTCAACAAAATTGGGGAAAGGTGGACCTACGCCTCGAGCCGCCCAGGAAACCGAGGCTCCAAGACAAATGTCGGACATGAAATGCGCCGATCGGAGCGCGCAAGGAAGGATTTCCGCATAGAGACACGCGGAATCGAACTTCACCCCGATAATCAGAACATTCGGAGCGAAGCGCCCCTCCAGGAAAAAGACTGCCAGGGGCGGCCAAAATCGCGACCCCATCCGCTGTGCTCTTGCCCGCCGCAGCCTCGCCACGAACGCGTCACGGGGGCGGGTTGTTTTCGCTCAACTCCGGTCGAAGAACAGCCTGCACGAGCAGCCTGAACGGGCGATCGGACTCCTTTCCGCCGGCAATCACAAGGGAGCTTGTTCTCGCGTCTCGAGCGCGTCGCTCGTCCTGGCGCCGAGGCGCCGCCCGGACTTATTGGCGACGTATTTTCCTGCTAACGTGGATGGCTTGACTCACTCTTTTTCCGTCCGTGACGAATCTGATCGGCCGATGGCAAAGCCCGCATCTTGGATGACCGCCAGCGTGGAGGTTGCGATCATCATCGCGCTGTGCGGCATGTATGCGGGTGTGGAACCGCCAGCGTCCAACGAAGCGCATTATCTGGCCAAGGTGCGCCACTACTGGAATCCGTCGTGGTGTCGCCGGCGACATGTTCCTGGAATCGGCGGACGCTCACCGGTGGTTTTTCGCGGCCTTTGGCTGGCTGGCGGCCTGGCTGCCTTTTTCCACGGCGGCGTGGACGGGCCGGCTGCTGAGCTGGGCGTTCCTGGCTTTCGCCTGGCGCCGTTTGATCGGCGCCGTGGCGCCGGGGCCGGGCGTCGCGGTTCTGTCGGCCGGCTGGATGATCGCCTTGGTTCAGGTCGGCAACATGGCCGGCGAATGGGTGGTGGGAGGCTTTGAAGCCAAATGCATCGCGTTTCCGTTGGTCCTGCTGGCGATGAGAAACATGTTGTTGGGGCAATGGAGTTGGGTTTGGCCTCAATTGGGCCTCGCCGTGATCTTCCACGTGCTCGTTGGCGGATGGGCGCTGCTCGCCATCGGCGCGGTTCGCTTGTTTCAGCTGACTGGAGGACGTTCGATTCGCGGCGCTGAATGGACCGGAGCGACGCTTGGCGCCATCGCGACCGCAGTTGGCGTTTGGCCGGTCTTGGCCCTTTCGCAGGGCGTGTCCCCCGAAGTTCGCGACCAGGCGAGTTGGATCTATGTGTACCAGCGGTTGGGCCATCACCTGGTGTTTCATCGGTTCGCTCACGAAGCAGTCGCGATCCATGCCGCAATCTGGCTAACGGCCATCGTCGCCTGGCGGCGACTCGGTCGTCGGTCGGACGTGGCGCAGCGATTGTCCTTGGGGCCCATGGCGGGCGCCGCGCTGTTCAGCGGCCTCTTGGTGCTGGTCGGCGTGGCTTTGGATCAAGGCCTGCTGCATCATCCGCGAACCGCGGCGCCCTGGTTGAGGTTCTACTGGTTTCGTCTGGCGGACGTGCTGGCGCCGTGGTGGCTGAGCTGTGTCGCTGCACAGTGGTGGGTGATCGTGATCAACAAAAGCACACGGAACTGGCGGCGATTCGCTTGGGGCGTAGTGCTCGCCGCGGCGCTTGCCGCTCCGGCGGCGGGACTGGCCAAACGACTCATCCATCCGCCGAGCACGGTTCAGTATCGAAACGTAATCGCCTCGGAGGAAGAATCCCGCGAACTTCAGTGGCGAGCGACTTGTCGTTGGATCAGGGAACACACGGATCCTCGAGCGCATTTTCTCACGCCCGCCCACCAACGTTCTTTCAAGTGGTTCGCCGAACGCCCGGAGGTGTGGACTTGGAAGGACATTCCGCAGGATGCAGCGAGCATTGTCGATTGGTGGACCACGCGCGGCGAGGTCACTTGGGCGATGGCCGAAGGCCAGCCCGCCCGCTTGCTCAAGGCCCTGAAACATCATCGAGCAGGGTATTATGTGTGGGATCGCGGCGCTTACCCAAGACCCAGCGAGAGCCCCGAGTTGCAAATCGTTTTCGTCTCGCCCGCCGCCAAGGGCGAACCCTGGTTCACCGTGTTTCGTGTTGCCGGCGACCGTCAGACGTTTTGACCTGAATCGCTCCGCTGCTTCCCCAGCCTGATTGCTTTGCCATGTTGCTTCCAGACGAGTTTCCCGAGTGCTTGCGGGCGTCGTTGACGCGACCTGTCAGTCCAAGATCGCGAGCGGCGTGGGCGCCTGCCTTAAGCTACGGCCGGCATCTGGCCAGTGCGCCCCGCCACGCCCGTTCGGCCGCGGTCTTGTTGCTCCTATCGCGTGATCCAGCCGATGGACAATGGCGTCTGCCGCTGACGTTGCGTCCCGCCGATATGCTGCATCACGGCGGCCAGGTCTGCCTGCCGGGCGGCGGCTGCGAAGTCGGCGAGACGCCGGAACAAAGCGCCTGTCGCGAATTCGCCGAAGAGCTCGGTGCTCCACCCGAGCCGATTCAAATCCTGGGACGGCTATCGCCCATCTATGTCTTTAACAGCGGTTTCCAAGTCACTCCCTGCGTTGGTTGGATGCCGCGGCGCTGGGACTGGACGCCGAACCCGGCGGAAGTCGAGCGCGTCTATGAGACCGCGTTGGAAGAGCTACTGCAACACGGACCGCCGTCGCAGTTGGCGGTGGAGCGAGCGGGAATACGGTTCACGGCGCCCTGCATGGAATTGTCCGGACAGCAGGTCTGGGGCGCGACGTGCATGATCCTGGGCGAATTGATCGAGCACCTGAAACGAATTGCACCTGGCGATCCACGCAACAGCGTCCGGCCCAACTAAATACGGCCGGCCCAGGATACTCGCGGCGACTCGACGATTGTGCCATCATAATCGCCGGTTGGCTGGCGAACTCGCCCGACCGCCAACCGCGCGAACAAGAGCACGCCCGACCCGCCGTCGCCGAATCGTCGCGCGTGGCGACAACCGATTCCTGACGTTTCTGGTCCATTCCATGCAGCACCGCACCGTTGGAGGGCAGAATCGATGAAACGCATCGCCATTTTGGGAGCGACCGGCTACACGGCCGTGGAGCTGATCAAGCTGTTGCTCAGACACCCCCACGCGCGGATCGTGCAGGTGACGAGCCGCCAAGAAGGGGAACCGTCGCTGGCCCAGACGCATCCCCAATTGATCGGACGGCTCGACCTGCCGCTGGTCGCGACCGATATTGATCGCCTCGCCGAGGAAGCCGACTTCGTCTTTAGCTGCTTGCCCCACGCCGCCTCGGCCGCCACGGTCATGCAGTGTCTGGCGCGAGGTCTGCAGGTCGTCGATTTCAGCGCGGATTACCGACTCGACGATCCGCTCATCTACAGCCAGTGGTATGGCGTGGAGCATCCCGATCCGCAACGCGTTGGGCGGACGCCGTATGGACTTCCCGAGCTCTACCGCGAGCGGATCAAGAATGCCGACTTGATCGCGAATCCAGGTTGCTTTCCCACCTCCGCGATCCTGGCCCTAGCGCCGCTGCTGCAAGCCGATCTGATTGACAGCGAGGGCCTCATTATCGACTCCAAGACCGGCGTCAGCGGAGGCGGCCGAACACCGAAACTCTCGTTTCATTATCCCGAATGCAATGAGAGCATCGTGGCTTACGGCGTGGGCGCCCATCGCCATACTCCCGAAATCGATCAATACCTCGGCGAAGCTCGCGGCGCCCAAGTGAGCGTGCTGTTCACTCCCCACCTGACCCCCATGGACCGAGGCATACTCAGCACTTGCTACGCCACGGCTCGGCCAGGCGCGACCGAGGAATCCTGTCTCGCAGGACTGCGAGCGTACTACCAGGACGAGCCCTTCGTGCGGGTCGTCGACCATTTGCCGGCGACCAAGCACGTCAGCGGAACCAACTTCTGCCATATCACCGCTCGCGTGGCTCGCGGGCGAGTGATTGTCTTGAGTTGTCTGGACAACCTGATCAAGGGCGCTTCGGGAGCGGCGGTTCAGAACTTCAATCTGATGTGCGGTTGGAAGGAAACCGAAGGGCTCTTGTAGGCCTGTCGAACAAGACCCGCCGTCGCCGTCCAGGAGCGGCAGGATCGGACCGCAGTTTGTGACCACGAAAGACACGAAGAGCTCGAAGGACACGAGAGACACGAAGAGCTCGAAAGACACAAAGAGCTCGATGGACACGAAGAGCACGAATATGGTGTGTGATCAGCTGTGCGACTACCGACGACATGCAGCTTGACTGTCGGTAACGAATGACATTCTGATATACTCGTCCCGCGATCCGGGTCGATTACCAACCCCGTTACGCCTGGTTGAAGGAGTAAATCAACTTGGACATTGCGTTGCCATCGGGATTCCGTTTCGCCTCGGCGGCATGCGGCATCAAGAAGAACGCCGCCAAAGAGGACATCGCCTTGATCGCGTGCGATCAGCCGGCGACCGCTGCGGGCGTTTACACAACGAACATCGTGTACGCCGCGCCCGTGCAATGGGACCGCGATCGGACGCCGATGGCCGACTGCCGCGGCGTCTTGATCAATTCGGGCAACGCCAATGCATGCACTGGCCAGCGCGGTTGGGAGGACGCGGCGGAAATGGCTCGACTGGCCGCCGAGCAGCTGGGATGCCGGCCGCAGCAAATCCTGGTCATGTCTACCGGCATCATTGGCAAGTTCCTTCCGATGCAGCGGATCGCCGCCGGCGTGGCCGAAGCGGCCGGTAAGCTGGCTGCCAATAGCGACGCGTTTCTCGCCGCCGCGCGAGGCATTCTGACCACGGATCAAGGCACGAAAACGGCGTCGCGGGAATTCGCCAGCGGTGGGCGAACGGTGCGACTGGCGGGCATGGCCAAGGGCGCCGGCATGATCGGCCCGCAGATGGCGACCATGTTGGGCGTGGTGTTGACCGACGCGCCGCTCACTCCCCTGCAGGCGGACCAGCTGCTCCGCGAAGCCGCCGACGTCAGCTTCAATTGCATCAGCGTCGAAGGCCACATGAGCACCAACGATACTCTGGTTTTGCTGGCGCCGCCCCCGTCGGACGATGCGCCCGCGGCGACCTCGAAGGACCTGGCCGGCTTTTCCGCCGCCCTGAAGGCCCTCTGCATCGAGTTGGCTTGTCAGATACCGGCTGATGGCGAGGGCGCCACGCACCTGATTCGGATCCATGTCTCGGGCGCCGACACCGTGGAAGACGCTCGGCGGATCGCCAAGAACGTGGCCTCCAGCGCGCTGGTCAAGACGGCGGTCGCCGGCGGCGATCCCAATTGGGGGCGCATTGTCTCGGCCGCGGGCTACGCCGGGGTGGCCTTTGATCCTGAGGGACTGCGTTTGGAGTTGAACGGGCACTGCATCTATGAGCATGGCTCGCCGTCCGACTTTGATGCGGCCAGCGTCAGTCAAGCCCTCCGTGAGCATTTCGAGACCCGCATCGATATCGCGCTGCAACAAGGTTCGGCCGAAGCGGTGTTCTGGACAAGCGACCTGACTGTGGACTATGTCCGATTCAATTCGGATTACTCGACGTGAGCGCCTCGGTGCTGCGAATTCGCCGCGGCGCTGTCGCGCTAGGCGGCATTGGTTTGCTGGGAGTGCTGATTTACCGCTGGGCCGGTTACCCCTGGATCGAGTCGTTATGGATGGTGGTGATCACGATTTCCAGCGTGGGATTCAGCGAGCACAGCGAACTATCGCCCACGATGCAATTGGCGACCGTGTTCTTGATCATCACCGGGGTCCTGGCCGCCGGTTACACCTTTGGAGGATTCCTGGAAATGCTGACCGAAGGCGAAATCGAACGGGCGTTGAACCGTCGCCGCATGGCGAAGGGAATCGAGCAGTTAAGCAATCACGTGATCATCTGCGGCTACGGCCGGATGGGCGAACTGGTGGCCACCAATCTCGCCAAACGCGGGGCGGCGTTCGTGGTCGTGGAAAGCGATGACGAGCGACTTGAATGGGCTCGCCAAGCCAATTCGTTCTTCGTGGGAGGCGACGCGACCGAGGAGGACGTGCTGGAAACAGCCGGGATTCATCGCGCATCAACCGTGGTCACCACGTTGCCGCAAGACGCCGCCAACGTTTTTATTACGCTGACGGTGGCGCAATCTGAACCCGCAAGTGCAGATCCTGGCAAGGGCCAACCGTCGTTCCAGCGAACGCAAACTGCGGCAAGCCGGCGCCAACAAGGTTGTCTTGCCGACATTGGTCAGCGCCGAGAATCTGGTGCGCATGATCACGCGCCCCTCGGCCGCCGACTTGATGGAGTTGATCACCGATAGCAGCTTTTCAGATATCGAAGTGGACGAGGTCTCGATCGGCGTCGGGCACTCGCTGATCGGCATGACGCTCGCCCAAACCAACGCTCACCGCGACCATCAGTTGTTGGTCGTTGGCGTGAAGAAGAGCGACGGAACGATGGTCTTCAACCCGGGAGGGTCGTATCGCTTTGAGGCCGGAGATGTGTTGATTCTGATGGGCCGGGCCGCCGGAATCGAACGATTCCGAGCCGAACGAACGTAATCAGGGCCCGCGAATCGAACACGCTCAGCAGTCCGCTACGGCGTTCTCACCAGGGACTCTCGGGATCGCCGAAGAATCGCAACCAGTCCTTGGTCTCCAGATTCTCCAGCCCCTGCAAGTCGAGCTCTTCCTCCAGCGGCGGGTCGAGTTCGTCCGACGAATGGGCGATCGTGGTCGGTAGTCGCTGCATCCAGACATCGCTATCGACGGCTTTCGCACGCCTGCGGCGAGCGGCGCGTTGCACTCTGTGGTCGCTGCTGACCACCGTCAAACGGCGCGGCGCGGAATGTTGTCCAATGAGCTCCTCCAATAATTCGTCGGCCTCGAGTTTGCGTGGAGCGAACAGCACGGTGATGCCCTGATGGCTCAGCCGAGACGGCAAACCGGGCGGCGCCCCCTGGGCGTCGAAGACGATGGTGGTTCGTTGGGCTTGAGCGTGCGTCAAGCGGTGGGCCAGGGCGTCCAACAGGGCGCGACGTGAACGCTCCAGCGTCGCTGGCCCACGATCGGGAAACACGCCGCTGGCGTGCATCAAGTTGTAGCCGTCGATCAAGAGGAACAAAACGCACCTATCACAGGGGACAGCGAGCTCGATTCAAGGGCGGCTGTTGTCCACCAACTTACACGAAAAAGCGGGCGCGAACTGGGTTCGCGCCCGCGGTGTTGGTTTTGCTGCCGTCGCTCAATGGGTCAGTTGCGAACGCCCTCCTGGGAGATGCGGTGCGGGCCCTGCGGGTGGGAGAGGGCGATTCCCCCTGGCTTCAGCACGGAAGGTTGCGAATGGGCGCCGCGATAGGGATTGAACCAGGGCCGTTGGGTCGAGGCGTCCACGGCCGGAGGATCCACCTCCACCGGAGGCGTAGGCGCCAAGGTCGGCGCATCTGGCTCGGCGGGAGTTGGCGCCGGCGGCGAGATCGGATCGCCCGGAATCGCCGGCGCCGAATCGGGCGCGACGATCACGCCTGAGGCACAACCGGAGGCACAACCAACGTCGCCGCACCCCACTGAGCAAGGATCACAACAACTGGATTCGCAGCAGCTGGCCTTACAGCATTTGCGAGCGGCTCGTTTCGCCTTCCATTTGGCGAACAATCCCATCCGCTTGGGTTTACAACAGCAACCGCAGTCCATCACAACGCCGCAGTCGCAGCAACCACTGCTCGCGACTGGAGCGCCGCAACCACAATCGGCCAGGCTGATGGTCGGTAAAGCCAGCAGGCAGAGCATCATGGCAGCCGCCAGCATCCAGAACACACTTTTCGAGAGAAAACCGTAACGCATGCGCACCCCCTCCATCTTGGAGTTACGAAAGGCGGCCGCTCATCTCCACCAATGGATAGAGCAAACCGCAACCAGGTCGGTTCTCAATCCATTGAAAGCGAGATGGGCGCCGCGGGTGGCGCGTCATCGAGCTATGCGATGCGGTCCGTCCATCGGACCACGTCGAAGACTCCGTTCGACAGGGCTCTTCATCGTCCCCTGGGCGACGAGGAAGTTGGCAATTTTCTGGGCGCCCTGCGCCGCGAGATTTTTCGCGGAACTCGCCGCGATCCACAAGCTGCCGGGCAATCGCCACACTTGAACGTCGCGGCGACGCCCGCCGGCCACGTTGCTGGAAGCTCGGTTGACTTCGCGGCCGGATGCTCGCGCCGACCTGATTCATCGCGTCGCCTTGTCCACTCGGCAGGGCCCCCCGGACCGGAGGCGTTCGCGGGGGCGTGCTGGCGAGACCTCGCCACGGACCGCACCGTGGGCAAGAAAAAAGGCAGACGCGACCCGGAAGTCGCGCCTGCCCACACACGGGGGTGAGAAAGCCTCGATTGTGCATCAAGCCTCCGTGCCGCTGCATTGAAAACCTATGGCGCCTCCGTCCCTCGGTCCCACAATCTTGAGCGATTTGGTTAGAATCGTCCGCGGGCGCCGGCCAAACGGTCCGGTTTTTCCGTTCCTGTGGATTCCGCGGGCGGGATCCGCGCTTTTCGGCGGTTGGTGTGATTGACAAATCGAGCCATCGCCATGAATCTGGTTGGGTTTGGGACGAGAATTCGCTCGGGATTGCCTGTTTTCGCCGCATTCAGCACTGGTATTCGCTGGGCGGCGTTGCGGGGGAACTACTCACGGAGACCGCAGGCTCATGCAACTGACTCCCTCACACGACCATTCCATCTCCGACAACGGATTGGAATTGGGAGACTGGCTGCTGGAGGAATACCAACCCTTGTCCGCTTCCATCGACGAAGAAGACGATGGGTTGGACGACTTTGACGACGACGACTTCGACGACGAATTCGACGACGATTTCGAGGAGGAACTCGAAGATGAATATGAAGTCATCGAAGACGATCTGCTGGGTGAAGACGACGAAGAAGATGATGATGACGAATTCGGCGGCGAATTTGGCGACTTCGAAGACGATGAAGAAGCAGCTGTTGAAGATGATGATGCCGGCGAATAAACGCCGCCAAAGTCGCGGACTCGCGGCAAGGAGCGCCGTGCATGTTTGAGCCAATCGACGACAACCCTAATTTTCCCGCACTCGAGGAACAGGTCCTCGAGTTTTGGAAAGCCCACGGGATCTACGAGCAATCCTTGCGGCTCCGACAGGATGCGCCGCGGTTCGTCTTTTATGAAGGCCCGCCGACGGCCAATGGAAAGCCGCACCCCGGGCACTGCTTGACCCGCGCGATCAAGGATCTGTTTCCCCGCTATCGCTCCATGCGCGGCTTCCTCTGCCAACGCAAAGCCGGCTGGGACACCCACGGCTTGCCCGTTGAAGTCGAGGTGTGCAAGGAGCTTGGAATCCATAGCAAGGAGGAAATCGAAGCCCACGGCATCGAGCCCTTTATTCAGCTCTGCCAGAAAAGCGTCTGGCGGTATATCCAGGATTGGGAGCAACTCACCGAACGGTTGGGGTTCTGGATTCATCTCAAGGACGCCTATGTCACCTACCACCAAAGCTATGTCGAAAGCGTCTGGTGGTCGCTGAAGGTTCTCTTCGATCGCGGGCTCTTGTACGAAGGGCACAAGATCGTCTGGTGGTGGGCTCAGGGAGGAACCGCGCTCAGTTCCGGCGAAGTCGGCCAAGGCTATCGAGAAGTCGCCGACCCTAGCGTCTTTGTGCGGTTTCCGTTGGTGGATCAGCCCAACACGTCCCTCTTGATTTGGACCACCACTCCCTGGACGCTGCCCAGCAACCAATTCGTCGCGGTTAATCCTCAACTGGCCTACGCCTGGTGTCGCGACGAGGAATCCGGCGAGGAACTCATCCTGGCGGAAGCCTTGGTGGAGCAGGTCGCCGCCAAGGCCAAACGCCCCTGGACGATTCAACGCACCCTGCCCGGCAGCGAGTTGCTCGGGATGCGCTACGTGGCTCCCTTCTCGTACTACCAGGAGAAATTCGGCGAACAACAAGGCGAGCTGCGCGACGGCGGGCGACAGCATGTCGCTTGGCGCGTCGTCGCCGCCGATTTCGTCACCCTCGACAGCGGCGCCGGCGTCGTGCATCAAGCCCCCGCGTTCGGCGAGGTCGACTTCGACGTGCTGCGCCAAGAACAAGCCAGGTTCTGGACGGCCAAGGTCCGGAGTTGTTCTACGCCGTCGGACCCGACGGGCGATTCACCGAAGAGGCGCCCGGCTACCAAGGACGCTGGGTGAAAGAAGCCGATAAGGACATCATCCGCGAACTCAAGGAAAATGGCCGCCTGCTTCATCAAGAGCAGTATCTGCACGAATACCCGTACTGTTGGCGCGCTGACCAGGATCCCTTGATTCAATATCCCCGCCGCAGCTGGTTTATTCGCACCAGCGAATTCAAGGAACAGATGCTCGCCAACAACAGCAAGATCAATTGGCTGCCCGATCATATTCGTGATGGACGCTTCGGCAATTTTCTGGAAACGAATGTGGATTGGGCGCTGTCGCGCGAACGCTATTGGGGCACGCCCTTGCCGATCTGGCGTTGCGAGGCCACCGGCCAGACGGAGGCCGTGGCGAGCTATGCGGAGCTGAGCGCCAAACCCGGCGTCGCCGGCTTCGAAGCCTGGCGGCAAGCCCAGGCCACCCATCCCGATCTGCCCGAGGATCTGTGCATTCACAAACCCTACATCGATCAGGTCGCCTACGATTCGCCTTTCCAAGCAGGGGCCCGTATGCGGCGAGTGAGCGAAGTCATCGATTGCTGGTATGACGCCGGCGCCATGCCGTTCGCTCAGTGGGGTTATCCGCATCAAGGGGTCGAGTCTTTCGAAGAGCAGTTTCCCGCCGATTTCATCAGCGAAGCGCTCGATCAAACTCGAGGATGGTTCTACAGCCTTTTGGCGATCAGCACCCTGCTGGCCGAACCGCCGGCCATCGATCAAGCCCCCGCGGGCTTGGGCGTCCACGAGTATCCTCACCCTTTTCAGAATTGCATCGTCCTGGGACTGATGCTCGCGGAAACCTATGTCTGCGAGGATGTGAAATGCGGCCAGCGGCATCTGACTGCGGCGCCGCAATGCGAGAAGTGCGGCGGCCGCGTGCAACGCAAAATCGAGAAGATGTCCAAACGCTTGCGAAACTACCGCGAGCCGCGAGAGATCTTCGACGTGCATGGCGCTGACGCATTGCGATGGTACTTCCTGGCCAATCAGCCGCCTTGGAGCTCGATTATCTACAGCGAGCGGGCCATCAAGGAAGCAAGCTCCGGTTTTCGCTTGACGTTGTGGAACGTCTTCAAGTTCTTCGGCATCTTCGCCAACATCGATCAATTCCGCCCCGCGGATCAACTCTCCGGCGATGTCGGCGACCTCAGCATGGCGGTGTTGGCTGCGGCCAGCCAGCGGCGAGCCGTCGAGCAACGCGGCGAATTGGATCGCTGGATTATCAGCGAATTGAACCAAACGTCCGCGGCGATCATCTCGGCGATGGACGGCTACGATAACTTCTCGGCGGCCGGAAAGATCGCGGACTTTGTCGAATCGCTCAGCAACTGGTGGCTCCGCCGCAGCCGCCCACGATTCTGGAATAACGACATCTCTCCCGAGGGAAAGAGCGACGCCTATTGGACGCTCTACGAGTGCCTGCTGACGATCAGCAAGTGGATCGCTCCGTTCACGCCGTTCCTGGCCGACATGTTGTGGCGAGTCTTGGCCGGCCCCTTTGAAGACCGCGCCGTCAGCAGCGTTCACCTCAGCGACTATCCCACACCCGACGTGGACGCCGTGGACGAAGTCCTGCTGGCCCGCATGGAAATGCTGCGACAAGTGGCCTCGCTGGGCCGCAGCGCGCGAACCGACGCCAAACTGAAAGTCCGCCAACCCCTGGCGAGAATCGAAGTGATCCTGGCTGACCACACGCACCAAGCCTGGCTCGAGGAGCACGACGAACTGCTCCGCGAAGAGTTGAATGTCAAACAGATCGAATACGCTCAAGACGCCGATCAATACATCAAGTACCAGATCCAACCCAACTTCAAAAAGCTGGGCCCCAAGATCGGTCCTCTCGTGCCCGCACTCAAAGCGGCTTTGGGCGTCGCCGACGGCGCTGCATTGCTTCGTGACTTGCGCGTCAATGGTAAGACCACCGTCATGATCAAGGGTCAGACCATCGAATTGGATGAGGAGGACATCCAAGTTCGCTTGCAAGCTCGCGAAGGCTGGGCGGCCGCGCAAGGCCCCTCGTGCGTGGTCGTGCTGAACACTCAATTGACCGACGACTTGATCCAGGAAGGCATCGCCAACGATGTCAATCGGTGCGTCCAGGAGCGCCGCAAGGAAATCAACTGCGCCCATACCGATCGAATTCACGTTGCGGTCGTCACCGAAAGCGAAGCGGTCGTGGCCGCGATGCAGAAATTCCAGGACTGGCTGCGAAGCGAGACGCTCGCGGTTCAATGGACCGATGCGCCGCTCGGCGGAGCATCGTCGCGCGAGTTTGAGTTGGCCCAAGGCAAGATCACCGTGTATGTCCAAGTGGCGCCCCGCTAGGCGATACGCGGCCAGTCCGAACGAACCGGCGAATCCCAACATGAACGGCTCCGCCGACTTTCCAATCGTCGTCCTCATCTCCGGAGGCGGCACAACCCTCCGCAACTTGATTCAGGTCCGCGCGCAAGGCGGGCTCGCCGCTCGGATTGCCGGCGTCATCTCCAGCAGCGCGCAGGCCGGCGGAGTCCAATATGCCCGTGAGGCGGCCATCCCGACGCACGTTGTGCGGCGCCAGGAGTGCGACGATGACCTGGAGTTCAGCCAGAAGGTCTTCGACCTCTGCCGCCGCCTCGGCGGACGCCTGGTCGTGATGGGCGGCTTCTTGAAACGCCTGCCGATCGCGAACGATTTCGTCAATCGCGTGATCAATATCCATCCCAGCCTGATCCCGGCCTTCTGCGGTCGCGGCTTCTATGGACGGCGGGTGCACCAAGCCGTATTGGAATACGGCGCGAAGATCAGCGGCTGCACCGTCCATTTCGTGGACGACCAATACGATCACGGGCCAGTCATCCTGCAACGCGCGGTCAATGTCCATGAGGACGATTCGCCCCAAACGCTCGCCGATCGCGTCTTTGAACAGGAATGCGAAGTCTATCCGCATGCGATCAACCTGATCGCCAACGGGCAAGTCCAAGTCGAAGGCCGCCGCGTCCGCGTGTCCGCCTAGGGCGCAGCCCCCAAGGCACTGTGGTGATCTCCCACGCCTCGACGGTTTCGAGATCACCACGGAGAGCGCGGAGCGGCACAGAGCATCGTCTCGGGCGCCGCTTGCGGCATGGGCGACTGTGGTTACCCCGCCTCGCTGCCTAACCGGCGCAATCACCCCATTCTTCCCGGCCTTTCTCGAGCGTGGACCGCGCTGGCGCCGCAGCCGCCAAACTGCTAAAAGGCTGGATTCCGTCAGATTCCCGGGAGGCCTTGCCGCGCGTCTAGAGTAGGAGGTTGGAAGGATTTCCGACGATGCTCACACGAGATGGCTTCCGCGCCGATAGTGTGAGGTAAGTAGGCGGACGACTCAGGACGAGACAAGATTGGCATGGACGACATACTCACTTACTTCCGATTGCGATTCGCACAGGCGGACGGGCCGCCTTCCCAGTGCGACGAGTTGTTCGGCTCGGGCCCTTCTGCGCGGATCGCGCCCGGACTCTTGCTATCTCTCGGTTTGCTCTTGGCAGTGGGCTGCGCCCGGGAGCAGTATCGTTATGGCGTTGACTCGGCCACAACCGGCTTCGCTCGGCCGACGCATCTTGCGACCAACCCCGTCGCAATCGGGGGTGTGCGACCTCGCGTGGATCGCCTGGAGTCGATCATACAATCGCCTCGGCGACTTGTGCGCCGGTTTCGCAAGCCCAAGGACGATGAAGCCACGCCGCAACAACTCCGGCAAGAGGCGGTTGATTTGACTCAGTCGTATCTGGTCGCCAACGGCCTGGAGGATGTTTACATCGATGTGCGGCGGTATGAGCCGGGTGAACAGTGGGCTCGTTTGCGTGAAAACGAACGCATTCGACCCGTTTGGAAATACACCGCCGGCGCGTTGAGCGTGCTGGCCTACACGGTGATTCCACGTCGAGCTTTGCATTCGGACAAATACGATCCCTTCACCAACACGCTCAGCATCAATTCGACAAAACCGCCCAAGGCGCTGTACCAGGCGGCGAGCGCCAAGGAGTATCGAAAGCACCCTCGGTTGGGTGCGTACGCCGTTTTGCAGCAGGCGCCGCTGGCCCCGATGGTTCACCATGCACGAACGGCAACCGACGTGCTGACCTACGCCAAATCGTCAGGTCAGGATGAACTGGCTAGAGAGCTGTATCCTGTCGCCTATGGGCAATTGGGCGGCGCTGCGGTATCCGAAGTCATGTTCTTTGCGCCGTTGCCGGCGGACGTCCCCGCCATTACCTCGCCGCTGGCCCGAGTGGCTGGTCGCGTGAGCGGCGCCGTCGCCGGCCGGGTTGCGGCCCGTCGTCAGGTTCCTGAGAATCAAGTGCGGTAGCCGCCAGGGGGCGGCGACCAGGTCCCGCGCCGCAAGAGTGGCTCTCATGACCCGCCGAATCCCGAAACATCCCATCATGGTCGTCATCCATGATGTGTCGCCCGTTTTCTTGGACCCATTGCAAAAGATTGTGAGTGGCGTCCGAGCCTTGGTGGGTCCCCAGTACTGCTGCGCGGTCACGCCGACATGGGGTGGCGCCGCACCGCCCGGCACAAGATGAACGACTTCACGCTCTGATTGAAGATAGCGCCGAATGGTTGCTGCACGGCTGGACGCATCGCCGCGAAGCACGCCCTGGCGTCGTTTCGCTGCTGACCCACCGCTCCGACGAATTTGGCGGGTTGTCGCTCGCTGAGATTCAGTATCGAATCGATCAAGGAAAGGAACTGCTCGCTCGGCGGTCGGGCGGCGAGATCGCGGGACTCGTACCGCCCGCCTGGAGTTTATCGGCGCCCGCCGCGCATCTGCGGAATCTCTCGTACGTGATGCGTTACACTCGCTTGGATTCTTGCCTCGAGCCGCAACGACGCCTGCCTTTGGCGACCTACTCTTTTGACTGGGGCTGCATCGGGCCAGCGGCCTGGGCCGGTTGGGCTGCTGGCGCGTTGCGTTGGCGTTGGTTTTCCCCTGCGATTCCTTGCGTCGTCTTGCACCCGATGGACGTCGCCCGCGGTTGGTTGCCCCGAATCCTGCAGATCATTCGAACGTTCCTGGACAAGGGGCATGAGGCGACGACTCCCGCCACGGTCTTCGCAGCCAACAGCCCATGAAGTGGATCGCCGATTTGATCATGCACTGGCGCACGAGGCGGCTCGTCAAGCGGTTGCGCGGGCACTTGCCGAGCGAGGGAACGATCGCTGATTTGGGTTCGGGCGCCGGCCACAACGCGGTATGCATCATGGAACGCACTCGGCTGGTCGTCCGCCAGTTCGATGTGACGGACTTGCATTGGTGCGGGCCGCCGCCGGAGCTCTTTCGCGAGCGACTCCCGCTTGACGACAACTCCGTTCACGCGGTACTGATCCTGTATGTGCTGCAATACCTTGAGGATCCGGCGGTGCTGCTGCGAGAAGCGGCGCGAGTCTCGAAGGGGTGCGTCATCGTGCTGCAGTCCACCTGCCAGGGAGCCTTTGCTCGTCGCCTGCTTGGGGTGCGGGAGTTCTTCCTGGGACGCTTTGGATTCTATCTCGCGCGGGGGGCCGGGTTAGTCAAGGCGGCGCCCTGCTCCCTGTCTCCCAAACAACGCTTCGCTCCGGATCAGCTGAGCGTGTTGTTTCGGTCCGCTGGCCTGCACGTCGATGCGCACGAGCCAGGTTGGGGCTTCCTGCGTTTGCGTCGAGAGTTGTTTGTACTTTCGAGGGCGAATCAGTGAGTGCCGTTTGCGTGTCGGTGATCATCCCCAGCCGCAATGAGGAGCGTCGCATTGAACAAACGCTGCAGCACGCCTTGGCGGCGTGCAAATACCTCGATGCCTCGCGCGAAGCGTCAGCCGGATCGGAAGTGATTGTCGTCGACAACGGCAGCACGGATGGCACGGCGCAGATCCTGCGAGCGTTCCAGGAGCGCGGAGAGATTCAAGTGGTTCATTCGCAACGCATCGGGGCGGCCCGCGCTCGCAACGACGGGCGGCGCACGGCCAAAGGCGCCATCTTGGTTTTCGTGGACGCCGACACCTTGATACCACCCCATTCCTTGTGCCGAATCGCCAGCCACTGCCGCCAACGAGACCTCGCCGCCGGCATCACCCGCTTGGGCTGCTTGGATGGCGGAGTGCGAGCACGCTTGTGGTGGGGTTTCTGGAACGCTGTCCGGCGCCTCCCCTTGCCGCGAGCGAAAGCCATGCCCGCGTTCATGTTTTGCACGTCAGCCGCCTTCGACCAGTTTGGCCCCTTCGACGAAGAAGTCGCGATCGGCGAGGAATGGCCGATTCTGGCTGGCGTCTATCAGAACGCTCCGTCCGCGTTCGTCTATGACTCCAGCCTGGTCGCCCAAACATCAAGTCGTCGCATGGACCGACAGCTCTTTGGATACTCGCGAACACTCTTCAAGTATGGTTGGGCCATCGTTCATCGCAGCGGGCGGATTCATTACACGGATACGATCCGGTGAAGCGGCTGATCCATGAATGTCGCCGCCGCCTGGCGGTCCTGCTGGCGGCGGTCGAGCTGCATCAACTCAAGCACGACGTTGTCGATGGGCGTCGTGTGATCGTGAAGCGAAGGAACGCTCTGTCGCGGCTCGGTATTCCGCTGGGAAATGGAATTCTGCACCTCATCGGCGCCGAGAGCCGGGTTTTGCCGGAAGCAGAATGGAGGGCCTGGGAGGAAACCGTCGCCTCGGCCGCCTCGCTTCCGGAGGGCGTCATGGCGCCGTTGCACTCAGGGCGGACGCTCGACGTCATCTTGCAAGGGGATCGACGACGAGGCGAAAGTGATTGGAGCGACGCCAAGGAACACGCCGTAAGACTGGCCGCGCGAGCACTCCAGCAACTTCACGCCCGCACCGTGGTTTCCCCGCTAGGTCCCTGGCGCCTGAGTCACGGCGACGCGACGGTTGAGAATGTCTGCGTGGATCTGGAAAACGACGCGGCCGTTTGGTTTGACTTCGACACGCGCCATTTGCTTGACCTCTCCTGGCGGCGCCGGCGCGCCGATGATCTGCGAGCGTTCTTGTATTCGGCCGCGTCTTTCCTGTCGCCTTCGGCGCATCAACAGCTCGCCAAGCTGTCCACGGTCCTGGCGGAAACACCCGCTCAATGCACCGAGTTGCGGGATTGCATCCAAGGTCCATGGCGCAAGCCGAGTCTATTCCACTTAGCGCAAGCGCCGCTTGGCTGGGCCGAACAGGAGAGTTTCTCGGCCGCGCTCGACCAAGCATTGCCGAAAGCCCAGGGTGTAGCGAAGCGCAACCCTGGGTAACCCCAATTGCAAACCAGTCCCAAAGGGACGGCCCCAAATCAGCCCAGGGTGCAGCGAAGCGCAACCCTGGGTAACCCCAATTGCAAGTCAGTCCCAAAGGGACGGCCCCAAATCAGCCCAGGGTGCAGCGAAGCGCAACCCTGGGTAACCCCAATTGCAAACCAGTCCCAAAGGGACGGCCCCAAATCAGCCCAGGGTGCAGCGAAGCGCAACCCTGGGTAACCCCAATTGCAAGTCAGTCCCAAAGGGACGGCCCCAAATCAGCCCAGGGTGCAGCGAAGCGCAACCCTGGGTAACCCCAATTGCAAACCAGTCCCAAAGGGACGGCCCCAAATCAGCCCAGGGTGCAGCGAAGCGCAACCCTGGGTAACCCCGACGCCAGTTGCGGCCACGAAGTCCCAAATGGCCTCAACCTGTGGACGGCGCAGCTGAACACCCCTGCTGCATTCGCTGCAACAACTCCTCGCGCCGTTGCCACAGGGATACTTGACGTAGTCGATCCAATTCCCCAACACGGCTTGCGTTTTGTTCGCATCGGATTGGGCGGCGGTTTCTTCTTCGAGTTGTTGATTGCTGCGCACTAACTGCTTTTGTGAGCGTTGTAGGTTTTGCAGCCTTTGTTTTCGTCTTGCGCTGGCTTGGTGATAAGCCAGCAAAGCGTTGCGACACTCGGTCTCGCGCTTCGCCAATTCGACTTGCACCGCATTCAGCTCGGTGATCCAGAGCGTGCGTTGACGAGTGAGCTCGAAGTGCTCGCGTTGCAATGCGCGTTGTTCCTCCAAGAGCGGGTCCTGCATCGAGCCGCCGAACTGCAGCGAGGGCGTAAGCCAGCCTCCTGTGCCGCCTCCCAGGGGCGGCCAATCGCCGTGTGGCGGATCAGCCGCCGGCGCATCGCCGCCCGCTGGCCACTCGCCGCCGGGCGGCGTCGGATCACCTCCGATCGGCGGTTGCCGATTTCCCAGGGGACTCGAAAGTTGGACCAATCGCGCTTCGATCCACTTTATGCGGCTTTCGATCCAACGCCGTTTCGTGTCGGCTGCTTTCCATCGCGTCTCCAGCCCACCGTTGACGACGGCCTGACGATTGGCCTCGCAAATATTCGCCGCTTCGATCCGTTCCGACTCATCGACGCTCACCAGGTCCCGGATTTGCTGTTCGATTTCCGCCAGTCGATCGTCATTGGCCAGGATTTGTTGAATGGCTTGCTCCTCGCTCGCCCTTGCGGCCTGCGTGAGTTGTTGTTTCGCCTGCTCGTAAGTGGTCAGCAGTTGGTCGCGCGCTTGCACGAAAATTCGCCGATGCGCGACGGCCAGTTGCGACTCGAGCAACGTGTTCAACTCATCGACTGATCCGTCGTCGGACCTCTGCCGCCAGGGGCCGAGCAGCATGCCAACGGCGCATCCCATCATGCTGACCGCATCGTCGGAAGCCTGATGATGATGCTGGCCCAAGACCTTCGCCAGTTGCGGCAAGCGCTCCTGGACTGAGTCCATCTCGCCGCGATACATCGATAACCATAGCCAGGCTTCGGCAGCACGACTCCATTCCGCGGACGCGCCTTGTTTACCGTCAGTCGCCGCCTGCAGGTAACGCAGGGCGTCGGCCCAATGCTGAGAGTGCATCAACAGCAGCCCGACAGCGTAGTCCGGCGCTGGCGAAGCCGTGTCGGACTGAGCTGCAACGGTATAGTGCTCCTTGGCTCTGGGTAAGGATCGCCATCCCTCGGTGAGGACGCCCACCACGCCTTGCTCGAGGATCTTGTTGCACGGGGCGAGTTTGCACTGCCAGTCGGCAACATCGGCGCGAACTTGCATCCGCTCCGCATGCGGCGAGCAGTTCTCGCCCCGCACCGTGATCAGGTACTCGCCCTCGGGCAATTCCGTGGTGAACGTCCCGTCCTGGCCAGCCACCACGGGCCGCTGTGATTCCGTCGAAACGATGGCGTCATCCGCCGGGCGGAAGAGGACTTGTGCTCCGACCAGAGGGGACTTGCTAACTCGATCCTCCACGACCGCCTTCAACGTCGCGTTGCCGTCGTCATCGGTCGATTCCACGGTCCTTGTCGTCCTCTCGAGGGACTCGACCCACACGGTTCCCGAAAAAACGTAGCTTGGCCGTTCTCGCTCGCCAAACACCCGCAGGTGAATCTCTTGACGAGGTTGCTCTATGACAAACTGCTTAGTCAACTGCCGCAACCCCGGACCGCTAACGACAAGATTGTAGGCGCCGATACCCGCCGCCAGCGTCGCCGTCGCCGCTCCGGACGCGTCCGTCTTGACCGCGACGGCTTGCGCCAACGTTTGTTGTGCATCCACGTTAACAAACTTGCACGTTAAGTTATCGACGGGCGCCGAGTCGCTCGGCGATTCAACAAAGAGATCAACCTGGGGAAGCACTGGCGAGAGCCGCAAGTCGAACATGGTCGTTTGGCCGGGGATCGCCATGCGAGTCACGCTGACGGCCGAGTGGTAGCCCCAGAATTCAGCTTCCGCGAAGTAGGATCCGCCAAGCAGCGGCTCTTCCGGCTCGGCGATGAACCACCGCCATGATTGCGACAACGTGGATTCACTTAGCCCCGCCGCGGACAATTCACCTTCAGTCGCCGAACGAAGCCGAGCCTGCGTGGGGGTGTTTTGCAAGTTCAGCTGTGCGGCGTCGGCGAGCGCGACCTGCAAGCGAGTGGCGACGCCCCGAGCGTCTTCTTCCACGGCGCAGCGCTCGACGGCGATCAGCCTGCGGCTTAGCCCCTGTTGGCGATTCAATAGCGCCACGGCCCGTTGAGCGGCCTGTTGAACCGACTTCGAATCAACGTCCACCGGCCCACCGGCGGCTGCGAACTCGCCGTCGCTGCGGTGCGCCTTGTCCAAGACCTCAAGCTGGTCGCCGCCCCGCAAGAGCGCGAGTTCCCAGACTTCGGCGGCGGCCGACGCCGCGGGTGTTGAACCTGCGGGAACAAACCGCACAAAGGGGATTTGCTCCGACCGCCCGACTGAGGCTGAGCCGGGATTCAGCTCGACTCCAACGATCGCCAGCAACCGAGGTGCGGAGCCTTCGCGGTCGCGTAGAACGAATTCACAGACGGTCTGGCGGCCGGGGAGCACTTCCATCGTCTGAGGGCGAGCCGCCGCGGCGCCAACGTCGCTGGCCGACGCCAGCCAGGCTCCGGACGGCGGACTCGCGGCGTAATCGCCGATGGAGTCTCGGCGGGCGGGAATGACTTGTCCAGTGTCCACATGTTTCAGGACGACCGTCGCGCTGGACGACAGTTGCAGATGGCCGCCTTCATCCTGGCGCCAAACGCGGGCGACGATGCGACCATCCGCCGCGAGCAGCGTCTCAGGCGGCACCTGGTCGCCCTGCGTCAAGATCAGATCCAAAACGTGCGCCCGGAATCCACTCGCAGCTGAACTCCGCGGCCCTCGTTCTGCTCGAGGAAGCTCTCGGCCACGAGACGATACGAATAATCGCCGGGGGGAATTGACCTGCAGCAATAGTAGCCGTTGGCGTCCGTTCGCGCGGATGCGCTCAAAACGTTGTCACGGTCAAAGAACTCGATGGTCGCTTCGCGAACCGGGCCCAGAGGCTGGCCGTCCGGATCTTGGCCAAACACTCGACCATGCACATTGGGCTGCTGCGCATCGCCGACCGTTGGCGAGTCTCCGGAAGGAACTGTCGCGGCCTGGGCCAAGTCTTCGCTGGGCTGGCCATCGATCGCGGCGGAGCCCTTTGTCAGGACGAGATGCAGGACGTGTTCGCCTTCGCTGGCGCGGACTGTGAGCGTTCGACCTGCGCCGCTATTCAAGTACCCATCGGCTATCACGGAGAACTGATAGTCGCCAGGAGGCAAGTCCGTCAGCTCATAGTAGCCGCCAGGACCGCTGGTCGTCTCGCGAACTACGGCTTCGTCCATCTGACGAAAGACCACCTTGGCGCCGACAATCGACGCGGTATTCTCTCCCTGCGCATCGTGGCCAGTCACCAGGCCGTGTACCGAAGCTTGTTGGGCGTCGGCCGGGCTGCCGAGGCGCGTGGGCGATCAGCAGCATCGCCGCAGCCAGGCAGGCCTTGTTCGCGAAACGCCGGATGTAACGTCCGAGCAAGCCAGGCCAATGCCTGGTGAGAAGATTGGAAGTCGCGGACGGCGTGTTCGTTATCATGTCTTCGCCTGGGCGCGGGACTAATGGCGGTCGCGGCAAACGTGTGGCAACAAAGTTCAGCAGGAGGTATGAGGCGGCTATCGGGCCGGCGACAGTCGCATGCCGAAGACGCCCACTCCCTCGTTTCCATTGGCCCCCGCGGAGTTCTGTTGGACCATCAACGTGACGCTGATGTAGGCATTGGGGATCGCCGACAACCCCGCTGCGCCGAGAGTCGCTTGCTGGTTGGCGAGCGGCGGATTCGCGGCCACCGCGGCGGCGCCCTGAGCAGTGGGATGATTCGTGTCGAAGATCCACTGGGGTGGCGTCGCCGAGTTGGCGTTGGACGCCTTGGCGGTTGCGCGAGCCAGCGCCGCGTCGTAGGCGCTGGCGTTCTTCTGAAGCAAGATTGGAATGTCAATCAGCTGCAATGGCGTCGGCCCCCCGGCAATCACTTTCTCGAAGACAATGGGCGCCGATGTTTCAATGCGCAGTACTTCTTGGTTCACCGCGATGGTGCTTGTCGGCAAGGGCGGAATCATCAAGGGCGGACCGACACCCAAGGAAAGCGGCGTCTGGACCACGACTCGGACCCATAGGGTCGCCCGATTGTTGTCCGCGGGATCCGTGCTGGCGGCGGAGCCATGAATGAACCCCACGTGTGCGACGACATGCAGATCTTCATCGAGACTCACGGGGAATGCGTCATACCGCAAGCTAACGTGCTCAGCGGGAAATGCGGGCGGCGTGACGCCCCACGTGCTTGTCCCGACGTTGTTGTAGAACCGCGCGAAGGCGATCGGGAAGTGCGCGTCTTGGCGTTGGATGATCCGCCACGCCGTCGCTCCCTGATCACGTTGCGGGAGCCCAGTGGTCGAGTCCGCCGGCGTGTAGGCTCGCCAGGCGTCGTAGGTGGGATGGCTCGATGGCAAAGCCACGCCGAAACCATCACCGGCGAGCTGAAATCCCGGCGAGCTGGAATTCGCGACCAAGCTCTGGACTTGATCCACGTGGGGACCAAGCCGCAGTTGGATGGGACTCCCCGTCGAAGAACGAGGCGAAAGCGGCGCGACCGGGCCTTTGGCCGACAGACCATTGATGGTCTTGTTGTCCTTGCCGAACGCCGTGACCTGTGGTTCCGCAAACAGGTACATCCGCTCTTCGTTCGCGATTGCCGCCAAGTTGACCGCCGGCAATTGAAAAGCATACGATGCCGCGCCGAAGCTCCGACTTGCTTGACGAAAGGCGGTCGCGACCACGGGACCTAGCGGTCGGGTCAAGTGCGGCGACACCGAATTCAACTTGACCTGAAAGCGATGGATCTTCGTGGCGTCGCCGGACACATCCCAGGCGACGGTGACCCGATCGTTTTCCTGTAGCAGTCCGACTGGGGACACGATGCGAACGTTCTTGATCACGGCTGCATTGGGACCAGGAAAGGTGGCAATCGGCGTCGCGCCGGGCCAAGCGGACCAAGTGGCGCTTAGCGGCAGCAGCGAAGTCGCTGGCGGCCAACCTTCCCAGGGGTTGTTGGGACCCGTAGGCCAGCGGCGGACAACGGGCAACAGGCCGCCAATCGAGGGCGTCGAGGAAGCACCGCCGATCGTCGGAAACAGCGGATCAATCGAGTTGGTTGAGGGGCCGCTTGTGGGAGCGAAGGGATTGTCCGCCAGGCCCAATGGCTTTGGCTCCAGCGGCAAGGGGGCGGCCTCGTCGTTTGCCAGCGACGCGTTGGTCAAATGGGCGCGTTGTCCGAATCGTCGAGCGCGATGCCGGGCGTCCAGAGATGTCGCAGGCGATTGCTTTCGGGGTTCAGCACGATTCGACCGTCTTGGTCGCGATGCGCCGGCGGGACCAGCCAGATGGCGGCCAGAGAGCTCCGGTCTTTCTCGTGCATTTCGCTGTCATAGACCACTTCCTTGTCGGCTTGGACAATGACGCGTTGCAGCTTCACACGATCAGCCACATCCGCGAATCGTCGGTCGCTGCCAAGCACGCCAATTCCCAGCGAGTCCAAGTCGCTTCGACGAACCTGCGCCCGGGCAAGTTCCGCGGGCGGAATGCGGAACACCTGTTCGGTCGAGTCATCGAGAAGAAAATCAATTTCGGAAGTCAGCAAGAACTTCTTCGCCCCCAATCGCACAAACACGGGGTGGGCGGCGCCTGACCGCTCCTCGCTGGCCACGGTGAGATGGACAAGGATCTCGCGAACCAAGGGGCCCGACGGACGAGCGGGTTGGTAGGACGGGTGTTGCTCCCGATACCAGGGTGCATATCCGGCCGCGACGCCGACGGCTTCTTCAATGAAGGGGATCAGCGTTTCCGACTGTTGGCGAAGAGAAGCAAGGTGTTGTCGATCTTCCGGAGCAGCGAGCCCCGAGTTCGACATAAGCTTGCAATTCCTGGATCTCCTGCAAGATGGCCTGTTGCTGTGGCAGCAGGGACTGCAGGCGGGTCGCCATGTCTTCCTGAACCTGCCGCACGCGGCCATGCACGGCGTCGTGCGACGCGTAGAGTTCGCCGTTGATCAGGATCTTGTAGCCGTGAAGGCGCCAATCGGATTCGCCCACCGACGCGAAGCCGACGCCCTGCAGGTCGCCGACGGTCAAACCGCGCAACAAGACGGGAGTCGCGTGCAAGGCGTCCAGCCCGGCGGCGTCCGGCTCGGCGCTGAAAACAAAATCCGCCTCGGCGCCGGGCTCAACGAGGTTGCTCTCTGGCGGAACGCTCGAGCTTTGGGGAAAAGCGGCGAACGCGGGTTCGCGTCCTTGGCCGCCTAGCGGATAAAGCCGTAGCGGGAAGCCCAACCCGAGGTGCAAGTCCACGGCTTCCCGCAATGCTTCGCCATGCTCCCCGACTTCAAGCGTGACCTGGATGGACTCGATCGGCGTTGCGTCTCGCGTCCCATCGGCGAACGCTCCCATCGCAAACCCCTGATGTTCGCCATCGGCCGGCAACAGCTTCATCAGAGCCGCGGGTAGCGCTTCGGGCGCCGACTCGCGGACGCCGGTCGCGTCACGGCCGACGAGTTCATCGTCGCCGCCGGCCGCCGGCGCGACATCCGCCTTGCCGGACCACCAGCCATGGTAGGCGCCCCAACTGGCCGCTCCCGCGAATGCGGCAAGCAAAACCAGCCCCAACGCCCTTGTCATCCAGGTGGATTGCTGAGGCGCCTTGTTGTGATCGAGGCCGGTCGGTTCTTCCCGCTGAGGAGCCGGCGGGGCCGACGATAAGGACGGTCCAAGAGGCGCCGGCGAGGGGGCCTGAGGCGCCGGCTCCACTGGACGCGAGGCGGACGTCGGCTGCGTTCCAGCTTTCACCTCGACCAAAGACTTCACGAAATCAGAGCAGAGTGAGCAACTTGCGATGTGCCGAGACGTGACTTCCGCCTCGGCGCCCGTGAGTTGATTGTTGGCGAACTTCACAAGCTCCATCAAACCAGGACAGGACATCGCGATGGGTTTCCGTCAAGTTTTCAAAGCAAGCGGCCGGTCGAGGCGCCGCCGTCGCAAACGCTCCATCCCCAATCGACGCGTTCGGCTCGTCGCTTGCCGAGAATCAACCTGGAGCACCGCGCCCAGGGTTTCGCTTCGCTCCACCCTGGGCTGGCTTCGGGCAGTCGCTCAGGACTTCTATCGCAGGTTGACCACTTCGCCGCCGCCGATCGTAATCAAGGCTCGCAGCATGTCGGGATCGATGGTGTTGGCGATAAAGCGCACCGAACCGTCGCACATCCCCGCGTTGAACCCACCGGGCCGCAGGTTCCCAAGTCCCTTCATCGGGTCGGCTGGGTCGAATTCCAAGTCCTCCGGTTTCGTCCAAATAACGGCGTGGTCGGCGTCGGCTTCCACCATGGCCAGCGTGTTGGAAGTGCCGTCGGTGATGTTCCTTAGGCCCAAACCGTCTCCGTTCTTGGGAAACACCGCATCCTCATGCTCGATTCCCAGATAGATGGTCTTGCCGTCCAGGCTCAGATTGGGCGATCGATATACAAGCGGCATTTGCGAGATCAGTTGACGGTTGTGTTCGCTGTCCCACGGTTCGTCGAGATGGAACTGTTCATAGAGCGCGTTCTCGTCCAGGTAAGGCAGTAGTTTCACGCGCCAACTTAGAAGCGGCTTGCCATTCTTGTCCTTGATGGCCTGCGGCGGGAAACGCTTAAACGTAGCATGGTGATTGTGCATGGCCAGCATCAGCTGCTTCAGGTTATTGACTGATTGCACTCGCCGCGCTGCTTCTCGCGCTGCCTGCACCGCGGGCAACAGCAAGGCAACCAGGACGCCCGTGGTGGCCATATTGTTGTTTCGCATGGCAAGAAAGACTTCCGTGTCGCGAACCTGAGGCTGCAACGAAGCTTCGATCGAGTCGGCGATACGCCGCATGTACGCTTGGGTCGCCTCCTGCATCTCAGGGTCGTCGCCGTCGGCCATTTCCTTGCTCATTTCCGCCATGATCATTTGTTTGGCGAAAGAGAGGGCGTCCTTCATGATGAGGCGCCATTTCTGGGCGGCGGGAGCATCGACGCCTTCAAAGATAAAACCGCTGGGTTGCCCCACCGTGACTCGCAACTGCAAGGTGTTCAACAACTCCGGCGCTTTCTTGAGGGCTTCGATCGCGGGCGGCCCAGGAGGAGCTTGACCGATCACTTGCTGCAGGAAGGGCCGCACTGCCTCGATGTCCATGATCGCATAGCCGTGAACTTGCGGCGCTTTGGAGAGCATCGATCGCAAACGCGTCGCTTGTTGATCCGAGGGCGCCTCCAGCATGGAGCCCAGCATCGTCGCCGTCCCCAGCAGCAGCGTCTGGGGATCGCCTTGACAGATCAGGGGTTGCATGGGGTTCGCCCCGGCGAACGCCTGCTTGCCGCCGATATTCACTGGGCTGCGGCCTTCGGTCAATTGGGCGGGCAACGTCACGGGGCGGGCGAATCGCAGCGCGACGCCATAGTCCGGCGGCGCCTGCATCGAAAGCGGACCGACCACGGCCAACACATCCTCAATTTGCAACGGATCCAGGCCAAACTCCCGCTCGCCCATCACCGTCGCCAATTCGCGCGGCAGGTACTCCAGGTCAGGCAGTGCGGCGATGTCCTTGGGCCGCAAGGTCGCCGCCGCCACCGCGTTGCTCGGCACAAAAGAAAGCAGCTTCGTGGTTTGCCCCGAAGCGATCGTTGGAATTCCGAGCAACGGAGCAAACCCAATAGCGAGAAGCAAACCGGCCCGAAGAAAACGTTTCTGTTGTTGCATAACTCTGGTCCTCAGCGATTGATTTAGAACACATTGCCAATCCACAGCAGACTACCAAAGAGCTCGCCGCTTGTCCAAACCGCGATCGACCACGAGGCCCGCAGTCGCCCATGCCGCAAACGACGCTTAAGGCGATGAACATCGATTCTTGGCTCTCACGCTCAGCCTGTTCAGATCACCACGGAGAGCACGGAGACACATAGAGCTCAGCGGCCTAGTCGTTTCTTTCCTTCATGACCGTAAAGGACCACCAGGAGACGAAAATCCCGCCCACGATCGCAGCAATTCCGTCGAAGGGCCAGAACGGCAGTCGGGCTTCGTCGCCCAGCACGAATTTCAGCCAAACCGAACCGACGCCCAGGAGGACAAACAGGAGCCCGAAGACCAGCAGCTTGATCGCGTTGAACACGGCGTATTTCCTTGTCGCTCGCCAATTTTCAACCAAACGTCCTGAGTCCGCGGTTGTCACGAGCGTTCGCGACCACCGCTGCGGAATTCAGTCATCCTGCAACGACTTGCGGACTCGGTCCACGATGGCGTCTTGCATCGGCTTGTCGCCTTCGCCAATGAATTGCAGTGAATAAGCGCGATCACCTCCGGCGAGGACAAACATCGTCATGATCTGCACCTTCTTCTTCGTAGTCACTCTCAGCAGCAACTCCCGTTGCAAGATCCCGGATCGCGAGACGCGCGTCACATCTCGCTTGGTTTCGACGAAGTCGAGAGTCGTAAAGGGATCCGTGAGAAGGCGCGCGATTTCGCGAGCCTCCTCGGGCGACAACGCGGGCGGGTCGAAATCAACGGCGAGAAGCGCGATCTGATCGCCATTGGCGAGTTTCGCTCCCGTTCCCTTGCGGGTGCGGATACGGCGTTGGGGGTTGCCGCCTTGATCTTGCACGGGTTGGATTTCGGCGTCGTCGGGCACGAGGAATCGCATCAAACCGGGGATTTCCGCCCACTGCCAGCCGCGCGGAGCGGGGGGGCGGGAAGGATTCGTTTGCGGGTCTTGGGGGCGAGCCGGATCGCGTGGCGTCGCTCCCGAGCTGGCGGCCAATGCGGCGGAAGGCTCCGGTAGGCCGAGCGCCTTCCGCCAACCCTCCTCGGTGTACGGAAATTGCTTGGCCGGCTTGTCCCACTCGAATTCGACGCCTACGAGTTCAACTCCCCAGCACCAAATGCGTTCGGTCGCCGACGGTCAGCGCTTGCCAAGACGGAGTCGGATTCATCACCGATGGCGATCGGAGCGCCTCCAAGGCGCCTGGCGGTAACGCCCGCGTCTTCGAAGGACGAATTCCGCGATTGGTCAATTCCAAGGCGAGGATCTTGGAACGCGTACCGACGTAGATGCGATCCGCTCCGAAGTCCGGGATGATCGTAAAACGCTCCAACGCGGCGACCGCCTTCAATTCGGGTCCGAGCAGAAGTCGATTGTTCGCCACGAAGTAGGTCGCCGCACGTGGTTGACACAGCTCGGTAAGGCCTCCTTCCACAGCGAGCGGCAAGGGTTCGCCGAGAGTTCCCGACGGCGTGACGCGGAAGAATGTCGGACGGCCGATTTCGGATGGCGGATCTGGAGACGGGCGCCTCTGAGTGAACAAGACGCCTCCCGAATGGCTCAAACCAACATGCCCCAACGTGTCATCGGGCGGAAGGATCTCCTCCACGGCGCCCGATTGCAAATCGATCCGGACAACCCGCCGCAGGGAGTAGTTGTTCTTGACTTTCACCGTGCCGAAAACGTGTTGCCGGACGTCGGACGCCGGACCGGCCAGCTGGGCCAGGCGATCATCCTGGGTGAACGCTTCCGACTGGCCGGCCAGTTGCAAGCGGCGTCGAAAGCGGAGGTCATCCGTCCGTACACGGAAATGGAAGTCGCGTCGGCGACGAAAAACTCCTCGCCGCCAAAAGCCACGCCCACGGATTGAGCCGACCTCGATCGGCGGCAACCACTTGGCGGAAGCGAGATCCCGCACCTCCACTGCTTTCTCGTGACGCAGGAACGCTCGCCCGCGATCGTCCAAATGAACGCCCACAATACTCTTGGGCGTCACCTCCAGCGAGTCTTGTCCCCGCAAAGTCGCTGGCGCCAGCGTCAGCAGCAGATTGATAACCACGAACGACGCGAAAACCACAAAAGTTCTCCCACAAGCGTTTTTATCTCACACGGATTGGGGGTGGTTTCAGGGTAGCCGCTCACCGCGTCCAGTCAAGATATACTGGGAATGAGAGCGTGATAACAGAGAGTGTAGGGGCGAATACGATGCAATGCGGTTTGGAGCAGACCAGTCAATCGATGCTGGACGCCGTTGTCGCCGGGGACGAAGCGCGCTGGACGAAGTTGCTCGAGTTGTATCGGCCGCTCGTCGTTCGTGAGTTGCGGCGTGTGCTGCATCGGTTCAACGCCGCCGACGCGGATGATATCGCGCAAGACGTTTTTGTCGTGTTGTTTCTGCGACTCGGAAGTTTCCGGCGCCAGGGCCCCGGCGCCTTTCGCGCCTTCTTGCGAGAGATCACTCGGCGCCAAGCTTTAGCGTGGGTCAAGCGGCGGAGACCCGGCCAGCTTCCGGAGGGAATGATCGAGGGGGAGTTGCTCGCAGGGTTGAATCAATGGGCCGATCCCGAGAGCTCGCTGAGTCAACGGTGGGAACAGGAGCACGCGGAGTACTGGCGGGATCGAATTCTGCAGGAAGCCCGCCAGCGTTGCCAGGCGTCTCCGAAACAGGCTCGCAGCTTTTCTGTTTATCATGCGGTCGTATGCGAGCAACGGAACATTGCCGAGGTCGCGGCGGAGTCGCAGATCAGCCTGGCAACCGCCTATCGCGCGCTGCACGAGGGGCAAGGCTGCATCAACGCAATTCGCCTGGAATGGGCCGACCTGCTGGAGTGACTCTCGACCGTATCTGAGAATTTTCCGCGAATTCTTCGAATCGTTGCGAAAACACAACTCGCTCGGCTATTCACTAGTGTGCCGCGATGAGTCGCTTCGGGACGCACTCGCGGGCTGCTTCCCTCACCTTCACGCCGCTCAGAGACGATGATCAACTGCCCGGATCCACGCCGATTGGACGAGTTTCGCCAGGGGGTTCCTCTTAGCGAGGACGAGTTAGAGACGATCGCTCAGCACTTGGCCGACTGCCCGACCTGTGCGACGCGTTTGCTGAGCGCCGGCGACGCGACGACGGTTTCCGAGTCGGCGCTCGCCGCCGCGGGCCCACAACGCCGCCAAACGCCCAACGGCGACGCGACTCGGTTCGTGCCAGAAACCGGGATCGACGGACATTGGCCGCCGCCGCTCTTCCTGCGGGAGCACGCTCGCTGGAGGATGCTCGACTTCTCTGGGAGCGGGCGGCATGGGGGCGGTTTATCTTGCGGAAGATCGCTTGGCGAAAGGAACGTTCGTCGCGATCAAAGTCGTGCATTCGCAGTTTATTCGCCGTAAGGACCTGGCGCAGCGCTTCTCCCGCGAAGTGGAAGTCATGCGTTCAGTTCCTCCGCACGAGAACCTGGTCTCGCTCGTGGCGGCGGAGACCGTCGATCAACACGCGCTGCTGATCATGGAGTATGTTCCCGGCCTGGACTTCGACCAACTCGTTTCGACTTCTCCGACCGGGCGATTGCCCTGGCGACAGGCAGTCGATCTGATCCTCCAAGTGCTGGCGGGCCTGGAGCACGCATGGCGAACCAAAGGGCTGGTCCATCGCGACATCAAACCAGCAAACTTGATGGTCACGCCCGCCTCCGTGGTCAAGATTCTGGACTTTGGATTGGCGAAGTTTCGCAACGAGGAAAGCCAGGATCAGCTAACAGTGACCAGCATGGCTGCTGGGACGCCCGCGTACTGCGCACCCGAGCAAGATCGCAGCTTCCGCGACGCGGATTGGAAGGCGGACTTGTACAGCGTGGGCTGCACGCTTTACAAGCTGATTACCGGCGTCACAGTATTCGGCGAAGCGACCGGACACACCAATCCCTTCGAGGTGCGTCTGGCGCATCACCAGCAGGCTCCTCGTTCTTTGAGCGAATTCGTCGAAGACCTGCCTGATGAGTTGAACTCGGTGATCATGCGTTTGTTGGCCAAGGAGCCCGCGCAACGTTATCACTCACATCGCGAAGCGGCCGAGGCGTTGCTGCCTTACGCGTCGGCCAAGTCGCCCTCGCCCGTCGATCGCTCGCCTTCGACCGCGCCGTTATGGTCCCGACCGCAGACTGGTCGAAGTTCCAGCGAACGCCCGCCTTTGCAAATGCGCTGGACAATCGCAGTCATCAGCATCGTGGCGCTGGTCTTGCTGCTGACCGTGTGGATCAAGATCCGCTTCGCCCCGGGAGTCTTGGAAATCACGGTCGCTGATCCGAATGTCTCGATTCTGATCGACGACCGTCCCGTTGCGCGATCTGAAATCCGGCTACAGCGAGACGGCGCGGGATACTTATTACAGGTCTCGGTTCCCACCGGCGAGCGAGTCGTCGCCATTTTCCGCGGCGGCAGGGAAGCGGACCGCCAGCGCGTGCGGGTTCAACGCGGCGCTCCGACGCGATTGGCGATCGCGCCGCCCGAACCGCCTGCTTCGGAACCAGGTCCGTCGGCCCAGGCGGCGACGTCCATCACATCCGCTCCCTCGAATCGCGCCAACGCCTCCGCCGCGACCGACCGACAAGCAACCGTGGTGATTGGCAGCGGACGCTGGGCCGTTGAAGACGACCATCTTTGTCATTACGACGGCAAGGGCGAGCAATGGCTACTGTTCGGCGACCAGCAATGGACGGACTACGACTTCTCCTTCGATGTGAGGCACGACGGCTTTCCTTGCGGCGTATCCGCCCTCTTCCGCAGTTCGCGGGATGATCAAATCACCCTCTTCAGTTTCGGTTGGATCGATTTCTCTACCGCTCAAGTGCGGTATCGAAGCGGCGACAAATTGTTCGAACGACTCGAGGGCCCCGACGGCTTCTACTACAAGAAGCTGGATTGGCGAGTTTACCCCGATCGCTGGTACTCCGTTCGCGTCGTCGTTCGCGGGGAGCAAGCAACGTGTTCGGTCGATGGCCAAGAGATCTTTGATGTCACGCGAACGCCTTACGCCCACGGACGTGTCGGCCTCCGGCTGTGGAGAACCTGGCGCGGCAAGTCGGAGTTTCGCAAGCTGAGCGTGTTGAGCCCCGACGGCGCAGTCCTCTGGGAAGGGCCGCCCACGTTGCCGCCACAGGCCGATCAACCGTGACACATGGCAAAGCGCCGTCACTTGATCGGCGCCTTACCCGCGAAGCCCCAACAGCAGAGATCCTCCCCTCGCCTGAACCAGTACCGTGACCGACCTCATTCGGAGCAAGCTCCACATGCGTTCCTTCATAACCGCTGCGCATATTCTGACGATCATCTTGGTTGACGCCCTCATCGCGGGCGATTCCGCCGCTCAGGACTTGTCGCAACTTGCGCGACTTGAGCCGCGCGTGCTCGAGAATACGCCGGAACTCCAAGGTCAGCCGATGGACTGGCAAGTCGCTCGCGATTCATCCCCAAGGCAGGATTCTCGTCGCCGATGGGGAACGGATGAGAGACGGAGATCCCAATCAGAGGACGGTGGGAGCAACCCGTCGAACCGAAGAGTTTCTGCAAACCTGGGATCTGTCCACTTTCCGAGCGGAAAAGCTGGCGCGAGTCACGGACCTTTCGGCGCGGCGCATGATCCCCCGCTTCACCGCCAAGGGCCGAACGCTATACAGCGTTGCCAGTGAGAATCAAATGCGTGAGTATTTGGACTCTCGGGGGTCGTCCCAATCCTCCTCGGGCACGGGCGCTTTGAGGGTCATGACGGGCGTCATGCTTTGGCCGGACCGGGATCCAGCGCCTGACTTTCAACGTCTTCCGGCCGATCCCGCCGGTCGCTTTGTGGCGGCGCATTTGGAAGATAGCGGTCAGCGACTGCTGGCCGTGCAACCGGCGGGCGGATTGCAACGCCTGCAATTTGCGGAACTGCCCAAACCCAAGAGCGTGTTTGGATCGCGGAAGCCCAGGTACGGCTGGATCAACCAGGGCGAGGCGGTGGAGTTGCCGTTTCCCGTGGACTCCCCCGCCGTCTTTTCCGCGGACGGCTCGCTGCTGATCGCACTGGACGCCCAGGTTCCACCGAGATTGCTGGTCTGGGATTTAGCGGCGAGCAAGTTCAAGGCGGAGCTTGCATTGATCCCGCAGCCTGCCGCGCGGCAAACTCAAACTGGCAATCGCCTGGGACCAGGGCGACGCCCCGGACCTGGCAAACGGACTGGCCCTGGAAAAGGGCGGCCGGCGGGTCCGGGAAAGCGCAAGGGGCCAGGGAAACGCAAAGGCCCCGGCACACGCAGAGGACCCGCCAAGCGATCGGGGCCTTCGCGTGACGCCGACGAGTCGCCAAAGCAGCCCGCCTTGGATCGCAGCACAGCGCTCTTGGCGGCCTCGAGCGATGGGGCGGTCGTCGCGGCGGCGATCCGCGGTCCTCGCGGAAACTCGATTATTTTCATGGGCGACGCGCAGGCGGGAAAACCCATCGCTCATGTCCCCCTGGCGCAAGTCAAGTTACGGGCTTATCGCTCAGCGGCGACGGAGCTTTGCTGATGTACGTCGCCGACGGCCAAGCCAAAGTCCGCGGTGTGCAAAGCGGGGCCGAGTCGATTCTCGAAGGGCGGGGCGCCAGCTTTTCGATCTGCAACGTCAGCCCCAAGGGCGACGTCTTCGTCGCGGCGGGTCTCGATGGTTCGCTGAGGCTGTGGAATCTCCGCGCGCCGTTGAAAATGGCCCTGCGGAATGGCCCCGCGGCCCGCGACAATCCCCCGCTCGGCGAATCCGTGGTGTTGCTGGATAGTGGTCCACTGCCGGTGACCGTGACGGGCCAAGACGGTCAGTCTCAAACAAGACAGCTTCTCAGGCTGACGTCGCTGGAGGCGATCTTTGTTTCCACCAACAACGGCCGGCTGATTCGCGAGCCGACCAGCGATGTTGCTTATGCACAGATAACATCAACGGACGGCGGCTATCAATGGACTTGGGATGAACAGCGCGGCGTGTACGCGGGCCCCACGGTTGCTCCCCCGCCGCCGCATCCAGTTCCAGCGGTCAAGCCCAAGATGGCGGAGCACGAGGCTTTGTATTTGCTTGCCGGCGGAAGAAGGCAACTAGGCGCCGCCTTGGAACTTGCCGCTAGGGCCGGAAACGAAGACGGCTTGGCTGAGATTCGTCGGCAGGCGCTCGCGCGGCGGGCGTACGCCCAGACGCTGCCGCGTCACGCCAAGCCGCTCGCGGAAATGTACAAAGCGCTCGCCGAGGCCGTGCCGCGGATCGGGGAGTCCGAGCGCAAGCGCGAAGAAGCGTTGGCGGAGATTAACAAGATCGCCATCCAAATGGAGAAGCTCAAGGCGGAAGAGCGCGGTCGCACCAGAATGGGACTGCTCACTGGCATGGCGATGTTGTTGGGCGGCGAACTTGGACTCGGCAAGTTGCAGGTGACGGTGGACCGGGAACAGGTGACTGACAAACTCATCCATGAACATTACCTTGAATTCGACCTTCTGCCCGGCTTAAGTGAGGCGGGCTTGACGCATACGATGAACACGTTGGCGAATTCCGCGAACATGCAACGGCAGCTGAAGGCCGCCGAACAGTTGGCCAATCTGGAAGCCGGAAAGAGCCTTCAGCAGGCCTTACGGCAGCAGGACGCCGTCCTGGGCAGCTTCCAAGAACTCTGGCGGCAGGCTAGCGACTCGCGAATTTGGGCTTGCCCTCTCGGATTCCCCAGAGGCGCCGCCGAACTTGGAGGGCGACGCGGCGGCGATGGCGGCTTGGATTGGCAAGGAATCGCAAGCGTTCACGGACGCGATGGGGGGCGTCGCTCCGCTGGTGCAAGCCGACTTGATTCTGTTGCGAACCATGGCCGCCCGGGCGCTCAAACCCGCTCATTTCTTCTGGTCCGCGAAGGAAATCACGGAGCTAGTCCCGCTCATTCCACCCGCGGAAGTCTACGATCCGGATCGAGCTCGACTGTACGGTTTGGCCGCCGGCCTGATCATTCGTGGAGTCGCCCAGGAAGCGAGACCTCGGTCGATCGTGGAATCCTATCAACGCATGGCTCACTACGCGGTCTCGTTCCTGAATCGCGCTCTTGAGCTAAACGCGGACGACCCAACCGGCGTTTTGCGACGTCAACGCGCGATTGCCTTGGCGCAAGCAGGACTTCAAGAGGAAGCGCTCCACCAGGCGCGAGCGCTCGTCTCGGCCAAACCCGAATCCGCGGATGCAAGATACGCACTCGCCCGCTTGCTGTGCTCGAGCGGTGCGATTGACCTTGGCCTGGACCAACTCGAGAAAAGCATTGAACTTGGATTCGACAAATTGGCGGAGGCTCGCGTCTCCAACGATTTCCCGAAGGCCGACCGTCGTTTTCGCAGCTTGGTCGATGTGCAATTGGTCGTGCGAGGAGCTCGCGCGTCCCAAGCGTTAACGGTGAGAAACAGGAGCCCGTTTCCGCTGAACGATGTCGTGTTTCGCGTTGACTTCGCGACTGCGGCAAGGGGCAAGAGAGACGCGAGGGCCGAAGCCACGCTGTTCCGACTTGAGCCGGGCGAGTCGTTCACGATCTATTTGGACGCAACGCCCGCCGTGGTTTCGACAACCGTCGACGGACGAGAGCAAGTGCAATGGAACGGAGAACTAACCGTCACCGCGCGCGGGCAAGGAACCACTCGAGCGGCCATCCCGGATCGCCGTTAGGCGAATCTTCGAACCCTCCATTTCCCCTGCTTTCGCGAAAGCGTTGTCGGCTGCTCGGACGTCAAGCCTCTCGCCAGGGCGCCAAGACGCATCAGGCGTCTTGGCCTGAGGTCCTGAGATCGAGCGTGCTAGACCGGGGGCGTCACGTTCAGGTTACGTTCACTGGCCGCACTTTCCAAATCTCGTCGCAGTATTGTCGCATGGAACGGTCTGATGAGAAAAAGCCGCACCGCGCTGAGTTCAACAGCGACATGCGCGTCCAGCGATCCTGGTCCTGGTACGCCTTGGCGGCGGTCTCGCTGCACTCGATGTACGAGGGATAGTCCGCCAGCAGCAGGTATTCATCCTGTTGTAGCAGCGAATCGACGATTGGCCTGAACACTTCCCGGTCGCCGCCGGAGAAATCCCCAGCCGCGATGCTCCCAATCACGTCCCCCAGTTCGGGGTTCGCGTCCATGTACTGGCGCGGATTGTAGCCCCGCTGCTTCAGCTCCAAGACTTCCTCGGTCGTCAAGCCGAACAGGAAGAAGTTCTCCGCCCCGACTCGTTCCAGGATCTCGACATTCGCCCCATCGAGCGTTCCCACGGTGACCGCCCCGTTCAGCGCGAACTTCATGTTGCCCGTGCCGGACGCCTCCTTGCCAGCCATCGAGATCTGCTCGGAAACGTCGGCGGCGGGATAGATCCGCTCCGCCATCGAAACGTTGAAGTTAGGCGGGAAGAGCACGCGCAACTTGCCATTCACCACCTTGTCGTGATTGATCACGTCGGCCAGGTTGTTGATCAGCTTGATGATCAGCTTGGCCATCACGTATCCCGGCGCCGCCTTGGCGCCGAAGATGAACGTCCGCGGGATCATCTCCGCCCGTGGATCAGCCTTCAGCCGACGATAGAGCGTGATAATATGCAGGGCCTTCAGCAGTTGGCGTTTGTATTCATGCAGGCGTTTGACCATGATGTCGAACAGAGAGCTTGGATCCGCGGCCACTCCCGTCTTCGCTTGCAAGAGCTCGCACAGGTCGCGTTTGTTCGCTTGTTTGATTTCCCGCCATTGATTGCGAAAGCCCGCGTCGTCCGCGTAGGCTTCCAGTCCCTTGAGCGACTCCAGGTTGGTGAGCCAGCCGTCGCCGATTTTCGATGTGATTAACTCCGAAAGCCGCGGGTTCGCCTGGCGCATGAAGCGACGCGGCGTCACGCCATTGGTCTTGTTCTGGAATCGCTCGGGCCACATTTCCGAGAAGTCCCTGAGCGTGTGCTCACGAAGCAACCGCGAATGCAGCTCCGCAACGCCATTGATGGCGAAGCTGCCAACGCTCGCCAAGTGCGCCATCCGCACTTGTTGCGGCGTTCCTTCTTCAATAATCGACATGCGGCGCAAGCGATCCGCATCGTTAGGAAATCTGGCCGCCACTTTCAGCAAGAATCGACGGTTGATCTCCTGGATGATTTCCAGGTGTCGCGGCAGCAAGCCGCCGAACAAGTCCAGCGGCCATTTCTCCAACGCCTCTGGCAGCAGCGTATGGCACGTGTAGGCAAACGTCTTTTGGGTAATGCCCCAGGCCTGATCCCAAGCCAGCTGGTTTTCGTCCAGCAGCAACCGCATCAACTCCGGGATGGCCACCACGGGATGCGTGTCGTTTAGCTGAATGGCCACCTTCTGGGGAAACTGGTCCCAATCGTCGTTCAGCAAACGGAAGCGGCGGATGATGTCCTGCAGTGAGCAAGCCACGAAGAAGTACTGTTGCTGCAGGCGCAGCTGTCGCCCTTCCCTGGTCACATCATTGGGGTACAGGACCTTGCTGATATTCTCGGAGTAGATCTTCTGTTCGACCGCGCGGGCGTAGTCGCCGACGTCAAACAGCTGGAAATTGAATTCCTGCGTGGCGCGGGCTCGCCACAAACGCAGAATGTTGACCGTGGAAGTGCCGTAGCCGGGAACCAGCGTCGTGCAGGGTTCGCCGAACACGGAATGTTGGGGGATCCATCTCCGGTGGACGCGTCCACTCTCGTCGCGAAAATCCTCCGTGTGGCCCCAGAAGCCGACCGTCACGATGTCGTTGGGCTGCGGGAACTCCCAGGGGTTGCCGTAAAGCAGCCACTCGTCGGGGAGTTCCACCTGCCAACCGTCTTGGAAAGTCTGCTTGAAGATGCCGAATTCATAACGGATTCCATAGCCCACGGCGGGGATGTCCAGCGTCGCCAGCGAGTCCAGGAAGCAAGCCGCCAGCCGGCCTAGGCCTCCATTGCCGAGGCCAGGTTCGATGTCAAGCTCGGATCAGGTCATCAAGGTCCACTCCGAACTGCGACAAGGCCTGGCGGGCGAGTTCCGTCGTGTCGGTGTACAGCATGTTCTGTTCAAGCTGCTTACCCAGCATGTATTCAGCGGACAGATAATTCACGCTCTTGGGATTGGCCTTGAATTGGGCGGCCACCGTTTTTCGCCAGCGATCAATCAGATGGTCTCTCACCGTGTAGCACAAGGTCATGTAGGCGTCGTGTTGATCGGCCGATTGGATCGCCTGGCCGTGAATATGCCAGAGGTTATCGACCAGCCTTTGACGAAAGGCTTCCACGGTGGCTTCGATTCGGGTGTTGTTTGCAGCGTTGGTCATATAATCAATTTACCTTGGCGGTTCTCGCAGGGGGTCGCACTTATGTATCGGTCGGGCGTATTCACTGGTGGATCAGCCGTGATACGCAGCTTGCTGGGCTCGTCGCCTCGCGGCTCACGAAATCGCGTTAGCCAGCTCAGCTCCTCGTCTGCCTTGTTCGTATTCTGCGATGCTGTCGAGCGTTGTCTCCGCGATGTTGGAGAGCGCTTCGCGCGTCAAGTAGGCCTGGTGAGAGGTGACAACGACGTTGCCGAACGTCAGTAGTCGAGCCAACACATCGTCGGTCAGCACTCCGTCTGAGATGTTATGGAAGAAAATCCCAGCCTCCTCCTCATAAACGTCGAGACCCGCATAGCCGATCTTCTGGGACTTCAGGCCGTCGATCAATGCTCGTGTATCCACAAGTCCGCCTCGACTAGTATTGATCAGCATGACTCCGTCCTTCATCAGGTTAATCGTAGCCGAGTTGATCATATGGTGCGTCTCCGGAAACAACGGTACATGCAGCGTGATAATGTCGGACTGACGCCAGAGATCTTCGAGGCTGACGTAGTCCACTCCCCGCCGCGCCGCGAGTTCCTCATCAGGATACGTGTCAAACGCCAACACCCGACAGCCGAATCCCAGCAGGATGTTGATGGTGCAGCGGCCGATCTTCCCTGGTGCCGACGACGCCAACGGTCTTGCCTTTCATGTCGAAGCCCGTCAGGCCCTCGATCACGAAGTAGCCGGCACGATTTCGCTGATAGGCCTGGTGCAGGCGCCGATTGAGCATCAGCATCAGGGCCACGGTGTGTTCGGCGACGGCGTAGGGGGAGTACGACGGCACGCGAACCACGTCCACCCCATGTTGTTGGCAGGCCTTGAGATCGACGTTATTGAAGCCGGCGAGCGCAGCGCGATCAACTCGACGCCTTGAGCGGCCAGGCGACTCACGATCGACGCGTCGCACGCGTCGTTCACAAAAATGCAGACGACCTTGCACCCCTGGGCGGCTGTCGCCGTGTCCGCGGTGAGTGACGCCTGGATGGGATGGATGGCGAAACGTCCCTGATTGCGTTGTTGGAAAGACTCGATGTCGTAGGATTTCGCGTCGAACATGGCGACCTTCAAGCGTCCCTGATCATCGTAGCCGAGTCGGTTGTTGACTCGCTCCAATTCACTCATCAATTGGCGGAACCGCCGTTCATCCAGCCCGTCAACGCCGTCCAGCTTCTTCAAGAATTCGGCTTTGCGTTCTCGATCGTTCATCGTAGCTCCTGCATGACCGCCAGCAAATTCGGTTTTCCTCCGCGCCCTCCGCGCCTCTGTGGTGCAGCACGAATTGCATTTTGCTCACCAACGCGGTTGGCCCGTGGATTGCAACACCGCTCGCCAAAGATCGCTGGAAACGTCCATGGCCTTGGTTTGCCCGACGACCACCGGGATAGGGACGTGCACGATGCGATCTGACGTCGAGCCGATCATCACGCCGGTCTTTCCCGCCATGGCGGCGTGCACCGCGCTGCGGGACATCCGATCGCACAGGTAACGATCGTAAACGTTCGCCGGCACGCTGCGAATGAAGTAGCTGGGATCCAAATACTTGAGGGCGATGGGGAAGTCCTTGTCCTTAAAGTAGCCGATGATCTTATCGCGGAGAAACGTGCCAATGTCTTGATGGAGGAGATTTCCAGACGCGTCGCGCTGCTGATTCTGCTGTGCGAACAAATGCTGCCCGGCGCCTTCGGCCACGACGATCACCGCGTGTTGACGCCGTCGCATCCTTCGTTCCAGCGCGGCCAGGAATCCGTCTTCACCCTCCAAGGGGAAGGGGATTTCAGGGGCCAGTGTGAAGTCCACTTCCTGGCTGACCACCGTGGCGCCGGCGGCAATGAAGCCGGCGTGTCTTCCCATGAGTTTGACCAGTCCAATGCCGTGAAACGCGCCGCGAGCCTCCACATGGGCGCCCTGAATGACCTCGGCCGCCTTTTCCAACGCCGTCGTGTATCCGAACGACAAGCGGACGAAGGCAATGTCATTATCGATCGTCTTGGGGATGCCGACCACGGCGATCGGGGCGCCGCGCTTGCAGTTCTTGGCTAAGAGCGTGCGCACGGCGCTGGGTTCCGTCTCCGCCGACACAGAACAAAATGTCAATCTTGTTGGCTTGGAGAAAGTCGGCCATCACCTGTGGCGATTGCCCCCCGCGAGAGCTGCCCAGCACCGTCCCGCCAAGCTTGTCGATCGGTTCCACAAACTCCTTGTCGATGGCAATCGGCGCCAAGCCGGATTGAGAGGTCAGTCCCAGATAGCCATTACGAATTCCCAACACGCGCTGCACGCGGTAGTTTTCAAACAGCTCATAGAACACCGAGCGGATAACATTGTTCAACCCCGGCGACAAGCCGCCACAAGTTACGATGGCGGCGGTCGTTTCCGCGGGATTGAAGAACAGGCGCTGCCGAGGGCCCGCGATCTCCAGCGACAGAGGTTCGGTATCCGGGGGGGCTGGATGCAGCTCGACGTCCAGCCGCACGCGGCGGGCATCCGAAAAGAAGTAGTGCGCGTTCTGGTGGCTGGCCGAGGTGAGATTTAACGGCGATGCATACTGACACTCGCCCAGAGACTGCACTTGGAGATCTTGCGGCTGCAGCATGAAGGGATCCTCTTCTTGCGGCGGGCAAGCACTCGCCGCACCGACGAAATCAAAACCGTCCTGGCTCTCGGGACTATCGTACGGCCGATTCCTTCCCGCGCGAAGCAATGGTGGCCTTGCCGCAAGGCATCGAAATCGAATTTCTAAGGACAGAAACAACCGCCAGCCCTTTTTGCAGCAAGGTTCGCGCCGACTGGCCACAACCCTGTCTTGTCCGGCAGTCCACGCCATTTGGACCTGTCCCACGATGCGATCAGCAGGAAGTCATGAATGTTTCCTGCGAATCATGAACACTGTTGCGAGCGGGGCCTATAGATTGGAGTTAGAGCTGACGTAAAGCCAGGCCCGAAGGGCCGATACACTTCTAGCCGTGGCCGTGAGGCCAGGGTTGTGTCGCCAGATGGGTAGCAGGCCCGGCTCCGGGCCTCAGAGATCGCAGGCATTGCTTAAGTCCACGCCATTCGGGGCAAGCCCCGTTGTGGCGGCGTCCAGGCTGGGATCGTTGTTGGCGGGGAGCAACGCTCGACGGGGACATGCCCCGTCGTGGCGTGCTCGCCGCGTAAGCACTTGTGGCGACAGGCCTTGGCGGAAAATGAAGCCTCTTCGGGGACACTCTGAAGAAACTACAGGTTGCTAGTTTTAAAGGGCTCGCCTCACGGCCACGGCTAAAATTGTGTCGGCCCTCCGGGCCGCGGATATCGCACCGAGTTGACCTGAAAAACACCTGCGCCCCTCGCTCGGCGAGCTTTGTTGCACTCGACAGATTCTCCGCCTACCCTTGTCATTAACGACTTTCCAGAGGACGGCTGAGTTTGAGGGTTGGATGATGTTGGCGAAGACCGGGACCGTTAGACGGCTGGCAATCGAGTTCGTGGCGATGTTGGCATTTCTCGCGGCTTACCAGCTGAATTCGGGCGTCTCTGAGGCGCAAACGTCGCGGCGGTTTTCCAAGGGGGACGAGGTGCTCGTCCCGTTCCTGCGTGAAATGAGGCCCGCCGTCGTAATCGAAACGGACTCCCGCCGCGTGCTCGCTGAGTTTGAATTCGCCGGAACGACCAAGCAACAGGCCTTTCCGAAGAACCAGGTCATCTACGCCTTCGAAGCGGGGGCGCTGGCGCCGGCCCGCAACTGGAGCGACGCCAGCGGTCAGTTCAAGGTGCTCGCCGCGGTGCTTTCCGTCGTTGACGGGAAGGTCAAGCTGCGGAAGAGCGATAACCTGGTGCTTGACGTGCCGCTGGACAAATTGTGCGCCGCCGATCAATCCTTCCTTAAACGCCTGATCAAAGACGCTGGACCGGCCGCGGCCGGTCGGCCGACCTTGCCGCCGATCGAGACCTTTGAAAAGGGCGACCAATTCGGCTCGCTGAGCCTGGGGTTCCGGTCGGACGGCGCTCGCCGCCGACCCGCTGCCGAGTTACGTCTCCGTGTCGCAGGCCGGCGTCTCCTTTCCCCGCGATGACTTCCATGATTCCATCGGGGCCGTGATCCCCATCGGCGGCCCCGACCAGTGGGTCTTGGGTTCGCTGGAGAGTCGCTTGCCCTCCGCCGACAGCCCACCCACACGCTTGGTTTGGGCGTCGCTGGCTCGAAAAAAAATAGAGGGGCGGCAGGTCTTGACGCAAGAGGAGAAGGTGCTGGATTACTACGCGCCGAGTCGTCAATTGTTGACGTGCGCCGAGGTCGATAACAACACCATTCTCACCATCTGGGAAGTCCTTCCGACCGATGAGGCGGCCAAACCGATCGTGCGGTGGCAGTCGCCAGGAAGGATCCGCGGCATCGACGCGCCCTGGGTGCGCATTCTTCCCGGCAACCTGGTGATCCATCAGGGCGACAGACAGGAGTACAACGTCTGGGACACGGCCAAAAAACGGCTCGCCTATTCCTTCAAGCAGGAATCTTTCTTCGCGCCGGATATCGCCATGAGTCCTGGCCGCGCCTACCTCTTGATTCCCGAAGACAAACAGGTGCGCATCCTGGAAGCCGCTTCGGGCAACGCGCTCTCGGTGCTTCCTATGGAAGACAGAGCCACGGCGGTGGCCGTGGACGAAGAAGGCCGGCGCCTGGCCGTGCTGAGCCCCGCACAAATGAGCGTCTGGGATCTCACGCAAGCAGACGCCGCCCCGCGAACCTACCAAGCCGAAGCGCTGGCTGCACCATTCAACGCGCGCATCGAATGGGTCAGCCCAACGCGGATCATGATGGACGCTCAAGGACTGAATTCCGTGCTGTTCAGCTTGGAGCAGGAACTTGCGCTGTGGCAGTATCGCCCCGACGTGATCGACGCCGGAAGCTGGGACGGGCGAACACACCAGATCCTGAAGGGGCATCTCGTCTACGCCGCCTCGTTGGATCGACGGTCCGGTTACGCCATCGGCGCGGTGCAGTTGCCTGGGCCCAAGGTTGACGAAACGGCCGCCTCCATCAACCGCGATGAACTGCTGGCGCTGAAGCCAGGCGACCGCATCCGCTTGTCCGTCAGTGCCGGCCAATACCAGCAGCAAGTTCAAGCTGCGTTGGAAAAGAAGATCGCCGACAATGGCTGGATCTTGGATTCGACGGCGCCCAATGTCATGATCGCCGAAATGAAAAGGGGCGAATCGCAGCAAATTGCCTACGAGTCCTTTGACCGCAGGGAGCAACAGACCGTGACCGTGTCTCCCTACATCTCCAGTCTGCGGATCGACGTGCAGCAGAAAACCGCCTGGCAGTCGGGAAGCAGCAGCGGCGGGGCGCCCGCGCACTTGAGATTGCGTGAAGGACAGTCCGCTCAAGACGAAGTCAACAAATGGCAGCAACCCAACCCGAATTTCTTCAACGGCGTCCAAATCCCAGCCAAGATCATGGATCCCGCGAAGAGAAACGGGTTCGGCGTGACCACCGTCTCCAACCGTGGACTCGTGCCCCAAGGGGGATAAAAGGTGTCAGGCGCCTCTTGGTAAACAAAAGGACAAGGCGCCTGACACCTTATGACGCGTGCTATTGCGCCGGCGGCTGGGGTGTGGACTTTGTCCCATCATCTTTTTTCACGCGAACCAGCAGCCACTGTTCGGTACGATCCTTGCCGAAGTGAACCAACGCGGGAGCTTCGTCCTTGGTGAGGTTGAAGATGCCGGTCTCAATCACGTTGTCCTTGTTGTCGCCAACGGTGAAGGCCGCTCGCTGGGTCTTCTTATCGACAGAACCTTGAACCACCTTCGAGTCGTTAGTGACCGTGGCGGTGTAATTGCCACGGATCACGCCTTGCTTGTTGACCGCTAATTGAAGAATCAAGTTGGCTTTGCTTTGATCCTCGTGGGTCATGGCGAAGACTCCCAGCGGCAACCAATCCCCGTCATCGTTGGCCGGCGCCGAAGCCGCCGCGCCGGTCTCGGCAAGGGTTTGGGCTTCCTGATAGTACTGCTCGCTGGAGCCGGTGTTTTGGCCATCAACGTAAACGGAGTCATCCTGATACGTCACGTTGTTGCCGTAGTCATAATAGATGGGTTGGGTGTCGCCGTAGCCGAACCAATCGTTCATGGACGCCAAACTGGCCGCGGCCCAAATGTCTCCGGCGGCCCAGCGGGCCGGGAACCACGCACCCGGATATCGACGGTACCAATCCCGATCGTACAGGTCGCGTGCGCGAAATCGCGCCGCGCATAATCACCCCGTCGGCGGAGGTCGTCGCCCGAGTAGCGGGAGAGTCCTCGCGCGTCTCGGCCCATGTTATTGCCTGCAAGGCCGTGCATCCCACCGTCAGACGGCATGCCGAGGAAATTTCCCAGTGCGGCGCGGTCGGGTGCACGGCCGCCAGCCCCAAATCCGGCTCGACTTCCGCCGAATCCACCTAGCGATCCCCCCGGAAAACCGCGGCCAGCCAATTCGCCGCCGGGACGAGCGCCGCCGAAACCGCCGGGATTGAAGCCGCCGGGACGCGCGCCGCCGACGCCGGTTGGATTGAAGCCTCCGGGACGAGCTCCTCCCATACCGCCACGCGGGTCGAAACCGCCGGGACGTGCGCCGCCGAAGCCGCCGGGATTGAAGCCGCCGGGATTAAAACCGCCTGGGCGAGCTCCTCCCATACCGCCACGCGGGTTGAAACCACCCATCCCCCCGGGCCTCATTCCACCGGCCATGCCTCCGGGCCGCATACCGCCCATGCCTCCGGGCCTCATTCCCCCGCCATGCCTCCGGGTGCATGCCGCCCGCGTGCATTCCGCCAAAACCACGCGCCCAAACGTTGTCGCCCCCACCACCTGCCAGCAGCAACAGAATCGTCGCAGTCGATAGCCAAAACCTTTTCATGAGCGAACTCCCTGGTTCGTTGTTTCGTGAATGTATTCCATCATTTCCGTTGCTACTTGCTCCGCTTCAAAACCACCGTTGGATTATCCGGCAAAGCGTCGTCACCCATCACTCGCTCAATCGATTGCCAGGTCATCGTATCGTCGTCCTGCGCGACAGAATGTTGGTGGCGCTCGTCGGCGTTCCGTCATTCTGAACGCCGGTCGCGGCGACCGCCCAACCGGCTTGGTGCGGAGCCCAGACGCCGACGGCGAGACCACCGTCGTTGTTGAAACTCCAGGAGGTAATCTGTCCAGTGGAGGGATCGACTCCAATGATCTCCAGTCCGCCGACTGTGGTCTTTCCGGCGTCGCTGGCGACGTGTGTGCGGGCGAGGAAATGGCGGTTCTCGATCCAGCGGCACTGCACCTCAAGTTTCGTCGTGTCACGCGCCGCGACCCAACTGCCCACCATCCATTCCAAGTCGTCGAGTCGTCCTGCGTCGGGGGGCAATTCGACTTGAGTGTCTCGCAGCTCCGCGATCAACCACTCGCCATCTTGCTTTACGTGAAGCGCCGTATAGCGACTCATCACTCGTGTTTCCCCGATCGGTTGGGGAGTCAAAGCTGATCGGCCCTCCTCCACGGCGGTTTGTGCATTGATCACTCGAACCGAGTCAATCTCGACCTGCAACTCCACCTCGCCGGGCGAGTTGTCGAACAGCGTCTGATACTCGGCTTGAATCTCTTTGCGACCAACAAACTTCTCGCCTGTTTCGCTGACATAAACTCCATCGGGCGTAAACAGCGCCGCCATAGCGGCCGCGTCTCGATTCTTGAATGCCGCGACGCCGGCCTCCGCCGACGCGCGAATCGCTTTCTCATCCTCACTCATCTGAGAAGCTGCCGTCTGAGGAGCGTCTCCTTGTTGCCCCAGCGTCACGAGACCGCCCAAAAGCAGCCATAATACGCACCCAATCACTCTCATCATGGATTCTTTCTCCTGTATTGGAATAGGTGAGGTAGCCGAGCGCCATCGGTTGTCAGGGCTGCTCCCCCCGAGGGCCAACTCGTCGCCACGTTCTGCGCGATGCTGGGGTCGCTCGATCGCGACACGGATCCGATGCGAGCGATGTTGAAACAGCATCGCGCATCCAGGCAGCCGCCAGTTCGCTTGGCCATGGAGTCGGCCGGCATGGACCTCGCAGGCGCCATGAAGGCCGGTCTGCTTCGCGATCGCGTTCCCACAGCCCCCTACTTTTGGGCTCCACCAGCCACGGTCAGTTACGACGACTTTGCACGACGTTTGGACGAGTCGCCGGTGAAGACAAGCTGTACATCTTCATCGCAAGCCATGGCCTCGTCAAGGAAGGGCGGAAAAGGCGTCAGGCGCCTTTTCTTGGGCAAAACAAGGCAGTTTCGGACGAAAAGGCGCCTGCCATCTGTTCGCCCCTTCCGTCACTACTCATTTTCGTACTTGGCCTTGTCTCGCTTGTCGCTGAAACGGCAACCTTCGGGCAGGCGAGCCCGTAAGCGCGAGACTCCCTCGTCGGAGACTCTCGGTGTGAGAATGCTGCAAGTAATCCAGGACATGCGCACTCAGTGCCGACGAGCTTTCAAAACTGACTTGTGAAAGGACATCGACATAGCTTCGATAATCAACCTGCGTCCAGCGATCGTAGGGATGCTTGTGACATGGGCGCATTCGAGCTGCATTCCCAGGAAAGCGGCTGACGTGATCTCGGCGATCTCCCGGCGTGGATAAACGCCCTCCGGGTCGACGCGACGCCAGAACAAGTCCAGGAACTCGCGCTCCGCGTAATCGGTCGTGAATCCCTGGCGAGCATCCTCGAGCAACTTGGCTTCCTGTTCGATCCACGTTGCGTAGGACCGCTCGCCCAGGCTGGCGCCGCACAACACGCCGCGGACGATTTGATCGTAAGGAACGTTGTCGCGAAACCGCGTGCGAAACCAGTCGTGCCACATCCTGGCTCGCTTGAGCTGCAGATTTGCAGGACCCTCCATCAAGTCGGTCGCGCAGCGAGTCATATCGCACAGGCGAGTCGCCCAAAGGCTGGCGTGCCGATCGTCCTGCAGCAATCGGGCGATCACTTTCTGGCGGCGGTCGTTCGACGGGTCGGACGCGAACGCGTTGATCTCTTCGGCGCTTGGCAGCCGAGCCGCCGCATCCAAGGTGAAGTCGGCGGTCATTGTCTTGTCGTGCAACCAAGGAAGCTCGGTTGTGCTCCGTCGTTTCTCAAAGGTTACAGGCAAGTCGTCCGTCTGCGCATCGTTGGCTTGTCCGTTCTCAGCAAGCCAGGCCTGGCCTGGCGCGGGAGCCGTTCGAACGCACCGGCTGGCGAGTTGTGATGCGAGTTGGCCCAACCTCAACCGGTCGTGCGCATTCCAGCGGCCAATCCTTTGATGGTCAAAGAAGCCAAATGGCGCAGGTCCTCCAGACGCTTGGGATCCGCGTCATCGCCCGCTCCACGCAACCTGCGCAGGAGCTCGATCTGGACGAGATTCAACGGATCAATATAGCGATTGCGGACTCGAATCGACTCCTTCAACCAAGGCGTGCCGTCGAGCAGTTCGCTCCGCTGAATGAGGCTCAGAACCGCGTCGCGAGATCTTGTGAACTCGCTCGAAATCATCGCGCCGATGCGCGTGAGAGCCTCGGAATCATCGGCCAACTGCGCGTAGCGTTCGGCGATCCCCAAGTCGCTCTTGGCCAACGCCAGTTCCGCGTTATCGATCGTCGCGCGGAAGAAGGGCCACTGTGCGTACATGGTCTGCAGACGCTCCGGCCCCAAAGGATCCTCTAAGAGCGCGGCGACGGCCGAACCCAGACCGTACCACGCCGGGACCAGGCACCGCGCCTGGGTCCAGGCAAAGACCCAAGGGATGGCTCGCAAATCGGTCAGCCCGCCCCCGCCGCGGCGCCGCGCGGGCCGCGACCCAATCGGCAGTTGCTCCACTTCCGAGACGGGCGTGGCCAAACGAAAGAACTCCACAAATCCCGGTTGTTCGACCAGTTCGCGATAGCTGGCGAACGATCGCTCGGACAGCTCTTGCATCGTCCGGTTCCACTCGTCCGGGACTTCCGTGGGAGGCAAGCCGATGGCGAGCAGCGAAGACCAAAGCACTTGCTCCAGATGGCGATGAGCGATCCGTGGATCATCGTAACGGTCAGCCAAGACCTCGCCTTGTTCGGTAAGCCGCATGGCGCCGTGAAACGTCCGCGGCGGCAGCGAGAGAATGCTGCGGGCCGCCGGGCCGCCGCCGCGCCCCAGGGACCCGCCCCGCCCGTGAAAGAAGTTCAACCGCACGCCCTCACTGGCCGCGACTTCCTGTAGCTCTTGTTGACAGCGATAGAGCGACCAGCAAGCGGAGAGATACCCGCCGTCCTTGGTGCTGTCGGAATAGCCTAGCATCACGACTTGGCGATGCCCTTGGCGAGCCAGGCGGGCGCGATAGACGGGGATGCGAAACAAATCCCGCAGAATTGGGGCCACCCGCTGAGAACTGCTTGATATAGGGGCTACTCCGATCATCACCAATCGGAACAATCAGTCCGGTATAAAACCGAGTGGCCACCTGCCGTCCTTTTCCAAATTTGCGGGAATAGGTCCATTGCGCATCCGCACGCAAATACTTGGCAAAACCGATAGACCCCGCTGTCCAGGTTTTCCCTTTTTTGTTAAAGAGGTTGGCGATAGTATTCATGCCCAGGATCTCCATACCCGACTGCTCAAATCCGGCCTTCAACGACCAGGATTCTCCAAATCGGTTGATCGGTGCTACATAGTTAGCAGTAATGTTTCGAAACAGAAAACCAGTCAGGAATTGATCTTCAAATGAACTTTTGAAACCCTCCGGTACGACCGTGTCAAATTGTGCTTTCAAGTCATTCCGGATATAATCAACCTGAAAATGATCCAGGGTGATCCCAAAATTTGTCGAGGGGTTATACCGGAATCCATAATGCAGATTGACAAAATGGATCTCCCAAAAATTCAACAGGTTATTGTAAGTATAATTCAGCGTCAGATTACTCTTGGCATCATTGATCAAACCGTTGATGCCAACGGCCCAGGAAGGACGTCTCCTTCTGACGCTGCCAAAATTTCATATAGTCTTCAAAAAACGGAAAACTGAAATCCAGTTTGGCAATGCCGTTTCCTGCATTAACGTTCAGGGGCTGAAAGTTGAATTCAACTCCTGGTTCAAGGGTGAAATCCATCTTGAATGGCTCGCCGAAGTATATTTCGATGGATATAAGAGTTGGCAAAGGAGACTCCAACGACATTCGAATTGTCCCCAATAGCAGTTGTGTTGTTAACCTCAAAGCTGAACTCCAACGCTTTCCGCTGGGTTGGAGTCAATTGCACAAAGAGATTCACAAATTCAGGCAAGGTATCGGTCAATGTGCGAATATTGACAAAACGATAGACGCCAAGGGAAGATAACGACGGTTTGACTTGTCATATGACGACTCTTTATACAGGGAATCCGGTCGAAGGGTCATTGCACGATACAGTACTTCCGGACGAAGAAACGGTTCCGATCATTCATCACGTATCCGTAATGTTCGATAGAGAGTATCTACTCCCAGTGACTGCTCACCTCCAGATGAACTGAGAATACTGACCTGATTGACCCAAACAGGTCGGGTGGGGCGGCCTCCTGGATCAGGAGTAACTCAACAAATGCCTTGACCCGGTGATCCAAGGTATCTGCAATATCAATCCGAGCTGGAGAAACCTGATTCAGAAAGAAAAAGGCATACCCCTGTTCTCGCAGATACTTGGTGATCCGATTGGCCTCCTGATAATACAAATCAGCATCGAGGACCTTACCCGGCTTGATCACAGTTCGGTTCTGCAACTCCGGAATCAGCAGCTGTTGAAGTCAGCATCCTCCGAGGTGATGGTGAAAGGTCTCAATCAACATCGGTTGTCCAGAATGCAAATCATACGTGACTTCTACAGTAGGTTGTCATTCCTGCTTTTTTGACTGAGATAAGACCCTTCTGCTTGGAAAAAGCCACGGTTTTCGAAGGAACCGAGCATGTTGTTCAGATTGGTCTGGAATTCTTTTTGATCTTCATAGACCGGTTCTTCTGACAATGTTACCTTGAACAAACCGATCCCATCGAGTGGTATCATTCGGCGATGACGTCTTGTAATAGAACCACAGGTAAGTATGAAACAGCCCCAGAACCTTGCTGTTTGGCTTTCGTGCTAATGAGGCTTTCTGCCTGAACTTTCAGTTCCTTTCGATTGGCTATACCCGGTGGGTGGTGAGTTGGACCTCGGTTTCTGAGACACCAACTGAGTGTCTACAGGGAGATAGGAATATGTTTGACAGCTAGCTACCAGGAGGCAACAACCGATACACCCAAGCAGGTAAAGCCACCCTGTTCGGGGTATTGATGTATATCTTCGTGTGAAACCGGGGAATCTCATGTTATCCAAGAGCCAGTTAAAAACGATCCGCTACGCTGCAAACAAAAAAGCATAGACAAAAGTATCAGAAATTCGCAGTCGAAGGTGAAAAGATCGTAAAGGAAGCACTTCTGGAATGTCCAGAACAACATTGAAACCATCTGGTATCAACTGCTGGCCAATTCCAGAAGAATCAATTCCCCTTATTGGCATCCACTTCCATGGCTAGAAACGGATGAACGCTCCATGGCGGACGTCTCCAGTCTCCAAACGCCACCAGGTATTCTTGCCGTCATCCATATGGGACCGCTACTGTAAACCAGTAGAGAAATCATGCACCATTGGATGATCTTTCTGGACGGGGTTCGAGATCCGGGCAATATGGGCACCATTACTTCGCACGGCAGATTGGTTTGGGTTTTCAACTCTGCTGCTAGGACCTGGATGTGTAGATGGTGTACAACCCCAAGGTCATTCAAGCCTCCATGGGATCCATTTTCCGCATCCAATGTCTGGAAATGGATTCGGGCGAGGTTCACAGCCAGTGGCCCAGACCACCCGCTCTTTGCGGCGATATGCACGGGCCAGGATCCGTCACTCGGTTCATTGGCCTGATCAGGGTATTCTGATGATGGGCAGTGAATCTCATGGTTTGACTTCCATCCGCATCCAGGTCAGTGGACCCCAGGATTTGCATACATAAAGATCCCGGCAGTCGGGCGGAATCCTTAAACGTCGCCATGGCTGCCGGGATCTTGATGCAAATGATTGCAGGAAAGAAGTCAGATCGAGCTTTACAATAGTTTCAAGACTTCTTCCTCCAAAACATTACGGGTTTCAATCTTGGCAATCTTTCCCTCCCGATCGATCAGGAAGGTCTTCGGGATTGAGGACACACCGTACAGACTGGCTGGATAACAGTCCCATTTTTTCAAATCACTGACATGAGTTTCGCCAGGAACTAACCCATCAGCTTCGATTGCCTGGATCCATTTATCCTTAGACATCTGCATTCGCTCGTCGATCTGACTTTTGATCGCCATTGAAACGGCCGATGGTCCGTTCATCCAAGCCATCCAGTGAGACACTGAACACGGTAAAGCCCTTGGACTTATACTTGTTGTAAACAGCGACGACATTCGGATTTTCCTTCCGACAGGGGCCACACCAGCTGGCCCAAAAATCAAGCAGGACTACTTTCCCTTTAGATCCGACAATTTTAGATCTTTCCCTGAGGGACTCTGGAAGTTCAATATCCGGCGCTTCCTGACCGATCTGGATCTTCTCCATGGAAACCTGGCGCGCATAAGTTTTCTCGATCTTGGTCAGATAGGTGCCATAGTAGGTTGTGTAATCAGAGTCGGGATATTGCTGGCGCAGACCGTTCAAAGATATTCCGATGAATATCCAGATAGGTCGGATCATTCCGAAAGATCATCTGTGCCATATGCATGGCGACCAATGGATCTTGAAACTGAGATACTGCCATTTGGGTGTCATCTGAAGAACCACCAGTCGCAACCATGTCCCGTACTGTATTGACATATTCCTCCGCCAATGAGAGAGCCACTGACCTTTAGATCAAAGTTTTTAAAATTGGCGAGCGGCCCGTCAAAGTCACCTGACGCTCATTGCCCTCCAGGGCAAAAAAGACAGCCTCCGCACCAATACGGAAGCGATATACGCCTTGGTTGAATGGCGTTTCTGACGGAATCTCAAATCGACCATTCGGGCCAATTTCAGCTTTATCAACGACTTCGTTGGTACCATCCGGATTGATCAGATCCAGAAAAATGGTCATGTTCTCTGCCCCATCAATCGTCCCACTGATTGACGGCTTGCCAGAGTTACATGCAGTTGAACCGGCCAACAGCCCGATTAAAGCCAGAAGAATCATATTCATTCGTTTCATAAAATCAAAATTTGCATTTCAATACGACTACTTCAGGATCTGTTTACCTGCAAAAGTCAAGGAAATTCTAGTGAAAATCCCGCTCAATAATGCTAAAACGTCACTGAGCAATTTCTTGTTTACGATTCACTCGTCAATTTCGTTGCACTCCGGCCTTATTTCCAAACTTCAACCTGGGACAGGTATCATCACCATTGTTTCAGTTGGCGCAATGCTCTTCGTAAACGATATAACAGTATTCCAAATTACCGAAGAAGTCGGGGTATAGTTTGCGCCGCAAAATTACAATGACTATCGGGAACAAGGGACACAAAACAAGCCTAATCCCTCAAGGGGCTTAAAACAGCATATTGATCCCCAGAAAAAGGATAAGAAAAATCCAGAGCAGATCCAGAAAATGCCAGTATTTCGTCAACAATTTCAAGGAGGATCGTTTTTGATCATCCGAAAAATAAAGGAGCACTGAAACAGGTTCCTGCATCTTTCGATGGGCCTGAATCACAAACCAGATCAGGAACGGCAGACCGCCAATCACATGGATGAAGTGCAGGATGGACAGGGCATACACATAGGCACTACTCACATTTGTCTGCATAAAGATTTCCTGCTGAAAAAGATGGTACCACGCCATCATTTGCATCAATAGGAATAGAAAAGATAGCAACAGTGTCGCCATCAGGTGGCGTTGATAGACTACCGTAAGATCCGCCAGATATGCCTTTTCAGCTTGAATAAGCGTCCAGCTACTCGTCAGCAGAATCAATGTATTCACACCAAACAACCAGGGTAGACGGATAGGCGGTAAGTCATGTTGCACTCGTGAATAAACATATGCAACGGACAATGCAAGAAAAAGCATGCTCAAACCCATAAGGAGCAGGGTAAGCATCACATGATGGGGATGAAAACGAAATGAAGGATCTCTCATGTCATTTCACAAATGATTCCAACGAAGGAGAATGGAGTGTAGAACAAGTTATTCACTCTCCTGGTTTAAACTGTACGGAATCCGTTTGTTTGTCTTTCAAATAGGCCAAACTGGCAATCACTTGTCAATCCTGATCTACACTGACTGGCCTGTTGGCAAGCAAACGGGTGAAATGCATTGTACTTTTATGACCCGAATTGTACACCATAGAGTAGAAGAATAGATATGAAAAGGATACCAGGAATCTTGTTATTGTGGCTGATACTCGGCTCACAAACACTTATTGCACAAGGCCGACTTCCCGAATTTGATTGTCCTGTGCACTGGCACGGTCAGATTTTACAGGAACCATTTCGGGGAGGGATGAATGCACCCCAATTTCAAGAGGCCGATCTCAATAACGATGGAATTCAGGACCTGATCATTTTTGATCGGGCAGGAGATGTCGTTTTACCCTACTTGCGGCTTCCGGATGGGAATAGCTTCCGTTTTGAATTTGCCAGAAGCTATGCCGATTACATCCCTCGTTATACCAGTTGGGGACTCTATCGGGATTATGACCAGGATGGCATCTCTGATCTCTTTACGTGGAGTTCAAATCCTGCCATCAATGGACTGCGGGCGTTTCATGGCCGGTATCAGAATGATACGTTGACATTCGATCTGAACCCCGTCCTGGGGTCATCCTATGATGTGATCCTGTTTCCACTCCAAAATGGTTCCAAGACCCAGATCTATATCGCATTTGACGACATCCCTGCCATTGATGATATAGACAATGATGGGGATTTGGATATCCTGACCTTTTCTCCTGGAGGAGGTTACGTCGAATATTATAAAAACCTGTCGGTCCAAAAAGGGTGGGGGGCTGATAGCCTACATTTCAATCTTGTGGAAAGTTGTTGGGGGAAGTTCTATGAAAGTGGCTTGGGCGAATTTGTGGATCTAAGCGCTGATCCTTCGAATTGTAAAAACGGACTTGTCGAAGAAGATGAACCCTCTGCAACCCTTCGTCATGCTGGCAGTACGCTGTTGACTCTGGATATGGATGCAGATGGTGACAAGGAATTGCTCTTGGGGGATATTTCATTCGCAAACGTCAATCGATTGACCAACGGCGGCAATATCAATCAGGCCTGGATGATATCCCAGGATACATTTTTTCCAAAAACTGATATCCCGGCCTACATGCCTATCTTTCCGGCCTGCTTCCAAGCCGATGTGGATCACGATGGCGTGCGAGATCTCCTGATTGCTCCCAACTCAGATTCCGGCTCACAGGACACAGCCAACGTCTGGTACTACAAGAACTTCGGAACGGAAAACATGCCCGACTTCCAGCTTCAGGAAAAAGAGGCATTTGTCCGCAATATGCTGGATATGGGTACGGGAGCACGCCCCTGTTTCCTGGATATTGATGGCGATGGCTTGAAGGATATGCTGGTGGGAAACACAGGTTTTTTCACTCCTGGAATCAATCAATTACCAGCTTTGATCTATTTCAGAAATATCGGTACACCGACTGCACCCGCATTCAAGGTCATGGACCTGGATTATCAGGGGATGAGTGCCTTCGGTCAAAACTTTGTCTTCGGCTTGGCACCAGCCAGTGGAGACTTGGATGGAGATGGCGACATTGACCTTGTTATCGGAGAATTCAATGGCACGCTCTTTTTCCTGGAGAATCTTGCTGGCCCGGGAAATCCTGTCAATTTCTCTGCCCCGTTAGCCAACTACCAGGGCATCGGAATCGGCTCTTTCAGCACACCGCAGATCATTGATGTCAATAATGATGGCCTCATGGACCTTCTGGTTGGCGAAAAGATCGGGAACATGAACTACTATCAGAACCAGGGTGTGCCTGGCACGCCTGTTTTTGTCGGCGATGCAACACAGGCGCCCAACTCTTCTGTTTACGGGAAAATAGATATGCGAAAGAAGGGATTCCTCTCCGGCTATTCTTCCCCCTGGATGTACCCGACAAAAGAGGGCATGGCTATGGTGATTGGCTCAAACAGCGGAGAGATCCGACAGTATGAAGTCAATGTCAATAACCCCAATGCGACCTTCCCTGTTCTGGATTCGCTGTATACAGGTTATCGTGACGGATTCCATACGCAACCAGTACTGGAAGACCTGGATCAGGATGGGTTCCTGGAGATCATCATTGGCAATCAGCGAGGTGGTTTGACCGCTTATCAAACACCCCTGGAAGCGTTGATGACACCAGTCCAAACACCCCGTCCGGATCAACCCAAATTCTGGACAGCATTTGATCGCACCAATGCGCAACTCCTCATCACCTCCGAGCAAGCCGCTCCGGAACAGTTGACCTATATCGTCACAGATATACTGGGGCGAAAACTGACCACAGGGTCATTGGCCGGAACTGTCCGTGTGAATACCTCAAACTGGATGACTTCTGTTGTCTTTGTAACTGTTTGGTCAGGATCGAACCGGCAAACGGAGAAGGTGATGATTTATTGAAGAGAGTTAATCTCGGGCACCAAAGATCAAACTACCGACTCGCACCATTGTCGCTCCCTCTTCAAGGGCTATCTGGTAGTCTGATGACATACCCATAGAAATTTCAGTAAAGGCTTGGTGGTCGTTGAACGGTCCCGCCTTTAGCGTTTGAAAGATCGCTTTCAATGATTGAAACTCTTTCCGAATAACGGATTCCTCGTCAGTAAACGTGGCCATCCCCATGACCCCACAGGGGCGTACATTCGGATATTCCGTTCTAAAATCCAACTCATTCAACCATCCCATCTCACCGGGTTGTCCGGTACTTTTCAGGTTCCTGTCCGTGACAATCAGGTAGTGTTTAGGCGGCCGGGTTTGCAACCGGGTGATCAATTCCGTCAACGCACCCTGTCCGCAGAGAATCGTGGTCGGATAATTGTATTGGTTCATATCATTTCCCTCTAATATTAGATGATCTCAAAATATCGTTTCAACTGCCAGTCGGTAACATGTTTTTCATATTCCCGGACTTCCCACTCGCGGGTGCATGCAAAATGTTCCACAAAATCTTGGCCGAACAGCTCTTTGGCTTCGCCGGACGTCCGAAAAAGCCGGGTGGCATCCCGAAGGTTTGCGAAAGCTCCCCACCGCTTGCAAT
>CAVORG010000037.1:0-19905 GCA_963698545.1 uncultured Planctomycetaceae bacterium | reverse complement strand
TTTGGCCGCGTCAGCTTCCGACCTGCGCGGATGCAGATCGTCACCAGCGGGCGTCCCTGGGCGCCGACTTGGCGGCCTCAAACGTATCTTGGCGTTCGCCTGCAGACGCAGCCCCGCGGCGGGGGCGTGGTCACCTTTGTGGAGCCAGGGAGCTTGGCCGATGACGTCGGCGTACTCGTGGGCGATTATCTTCAGCAGATCAACTCCCAGCTGTTTTATGACGAGGCGGACTTCCGCCGCGCCTTGGCGCTCTCGCGAGGGTCAATCACGCTGACGTTGATTCGCAACGGTCGACGCATCCGGCTGCAGGCACAGTTGGCCGGTCGTCCGACCCCATGGGACCCTCAACCCATTTGGCGGCCGCCCTCGGAGCTGGGGATCTTTGGACTCGGCGATCTGATCAATGGCGGAGTTACCGTGCAAACGGTGAAGCCTCAAAGCGTCGCACAGATGATGGGCATTCAGCCTGGCGATCGCATCATGAGAATCAATCGCATCCCCGTCGCCAGCACCAACGACTTCCGACAAGCTCTGGCGCGGTCGCGGACGTTCGTGGAAGTCGATCTGATTCGATTCGGGCGAGGGATGACGTTGCGATTTCCGTAAAGCAAGCTGCCCGCGGAAAAAAGACTCTAAGAAAATCCCAGAAGTCTTTGCCGGAAAACACGGCGAGCGGCGTTTGACCTAATGAGCGAGCGACAAGCGGCTCGTTGTCAACCCAACCCCGATCCCGCGTCCGGCAGCTACGCAGCCGGGCGCGTTCGCCCGCCTGCGTCTTTTGGGGCGTAGGCGGGCAACTCTTATTATCTCAGCCTTCGGCTCCTGCCGTCGATCATCGTTTCGCCAACAGCGGCAGTCTTTGGCGCGACGAAACAACGACGCCGCCGGGGCGTTCGATGGTAATCGCAAATTGAGCGGCCCCCCGCACTTGCAACTTGGGGTGAATGGCGATGATGACATCGCCTTCATGCTGCGGCATGTTAAAAACGCCGCCGTCAATCGGATACTTCGGATCTTGTCGCTCATCGAAGATCCAGAGCTGGTACTGCTCCACCTCGGGGTTGTTTACGGGCAGCGAACGGAAGGTCATATAACCCTCTTGCCTGGCGTCGCTCCAAAGCACCCCGCCAAGATCGCGAGTTTCGCCGGCGGACGTTGACGTCCACTTCAAAGCCAGCACGTCGTCCGCGGTGCTCAAGAGCTTGGCCCTCGCCGTCAAGGCGGATGTCGCTTCAGGACCACCGCCATGGCGAGCAAACCAGACCGAGACGAGGATCGCCGCGGCGGCGGTGAGCCAAGCCAGACGCTCACGGAACTCGGAACTCCAGAAGCGGCGCGCCTCGCTACCGAGGGGATTTCCGCTTTCTCGCTGGAACGCGACAGCTTCCATCACCAGGCGTTGCCGCAGGCGGTCCGGAGGGGGGGCGGCCTGGCGGTCCGCGAGACTGGCAAGATCCAGTGAAGCCACAACGCGCTCAAATGCGGCGCTGTCCTCCTCTGGGAATCGCTGCTGGAGCATCTCGAGCTCAATCGCCCCATCCTGCTCTAGTCCGAAGAGGGAGCTATCAGCCAGGAGTTCGTGCAGGCGATCGCGATCACCAGACGGGCTCGCAGCCATCATGAGAGCACCTCCCCGGCGCCCGCGGATCGGCCCATGATCTCTCGCAATCGCATTAAACCTCGTCGGGCATGACTCTTTACGGTTCCTAGAGGCATGTCCAATCGGGTTGCAATCTCATGATGGGTCAAGCCGAGCTGGGTGGCGAGGGTCAAGACCGCCTGTTGTTCCCTGGGCAACATCTGCAAGCATCGCTTCGCGTGATCGGTTTCCTCCTGCAGCCGCAACTGATCCAGCACACCGGGGTTGGGGCATGTGGGACCGTCTTCGATGTTGCTGGGAGCAGCGTCGAATTGGGGCTGTGTCGCTTTGCGGCGACATCGATCAATGAGTCGCCGGCGAGCGACCATGGCGACAAACGCCGACTCGCCGCCCGCCGAAGCATCGAAACGCCCAGCCACGCGCCACAATTCCATGAAGACGTCTTGCACCAGCTCCTCCGCGTCGGCGGCTTGCAGTCGTCGGCGAGCCAGGCTCCAAACAAGGTTTTGATACCGATCGATGCAGATCCGCATCGCATCGTCGTGGCCGGCCGCCACCAGGGGCAGGACTGGTGAGAGCGGCGAACTTCCTAAACAAGACCCATCATGCGAACGAGGCTCCTCAGTCTTGAGGAGCCTCGCCGATGCGACAGAAGTCGTCTTCATCTCGATCATACCGTCCCGAGTTTCTCTGGGCGAGTCGCGAGACTCGCGCCGTTGAGGCACTACTTGGACGGGGGCAGGATCACCGCGTCGATGACGTGGATCACGCCGTTGGTGCAACCGATGTCGGTCTTGACCACCTTGGCCTTATCGATCATTACCGTGCCGCCGTCCACGGTCACCTTGACTTTGGAGCCTTGGACCGTCTTCGCTTCTTTGAGCTTCACAACGTCGGCGGCCATTACTTTGCCCGACACGACATGGTATGTTAGCACGGCGACAAGCTGCTCTTTGTTTTCCGGCTTCAACAGATTTTCAACGGTTCCCTTCGGCAGCTTGGCGAAAGCTTCGTCGGTGGGAGCGAAGACCGTGAAGGGACCCTTCCCCTTGAGCGTCTCGACGAGGCCAGCCGCCTTCACGGCCGCGACCAGCGTCTTAAAGCTGCCGGCGCCGACCGCGGTGTCGACGATGTCCTTCTCTTGGGCGAAGGCCGGCGCGGTCAAGCAAGTCATCAGCAAAGCAGCTAGGGTAGTACGCAACATAGTCATCTTCCTCATTCGAACAATGTGTTTCGTTTGGTTGCGGCCGGCCCAACACCGACTCGCCGTGCAAAGAGAGAATTCGCAGGCTTCGGCCCTTGGGATGCGTCCATTTTTCTTTTTCTTCGCGCTGGCTCTTTGCAGCTCCGCGATGGCGGTCTCCGCCCCGCCGAACATCGTCGTCGTCTTGGTTGACGACATGGGATGGTCGGATTTGTCCTGCTATGGGGGCCAGCAAGTCAAAACGGAAAACGTGGATCGACTGGCGGCCGAGGGCCTGCGCTTTCTGAACTTCTATATCAATTCGCCGATCTGTTCGCCCTCGCGGGTGGCCCTGACGACAGGCCAGTACCCACAACGATGGCGGATCACGTCGTATCTGGCGCGCCGAGAACTGAACCGTGAACGCGGCGTGGCGCAATGGCTGGATCCCTCGGCGCCGGTGCTCGCCCGTCAACTACAGAAAAGCGGCTATGCGACGGGGCATTTCGGTAAGTGGCATATGGGCGGTCAGCGCGACGTCGGCGACGCGCCGCTGATTCGCCAATACGGGTTCGATCGCAGCTTGACCAATTTTGAAGGTCTTGGACCGCGAGTCCTGCCGCTCAAAGATGCTTACGACGGCCAGCCGCCCAAGAAGCATGATCTCGGTTCGGCCAGCCTCGGACATGGACCGATTCGTTGGGAGGATCGATCCGTGGTAACGGCGGCCTTCGTGAAGGATGCGCTCGCGTTCATCAACGAGGCCCAAGCGGCTGGGAAGCCGTTCTACGTCAATCTCTGGCCCGACGATGTCCACTCGCCGTTCTTTCCGCCGAGCGTCCTTCGACAGCGTTCCGGCGAGGGGAAGCGAGCGCTCTATTACGCCGTGCTGGACGCCATGGACCAGCAACTCGGAAAGCTGTTTGACCGGATTCGTGGCGACGCCGCTCTCCGCGACAACACATTGATCCTCATCGCTTCGGACAACGGACATGAACAAGGCGCCGGCTCGTCCGCTCCCCTGCGAGGCGCCAAGACATGGCTCTATGAAGGAGGCGTGCGATCCCCCTTGATCGTCTGGGGACCAGGCCTGTTGCCCAAAGAGGCCGCCGGCGCGACCAATGAAACATCCGTCGTGTGCGCACTGGATGTGAACCGTTCGTTATACGCGTTATGCGACGCTGCTTTGCCAGCTGGCGTTGCACTGGATGGCGAAGATCTTTCCGCAACGCTGCTTGGTCGCGAGCGGCGGAGTCGCAGGGCGCCCATTTTCTGGCGCCGACCGCCCGACCGTCCGGGAACCCAGGAACAGGACAACCCGGACCTCGCGGTGCGCGACGGCCAGTGGAAGTTCTACGTCAACTACGATCGGAGCGGGCAGGAGCTCTACGATCTGACCGAAGACATTTCGGAAACTCGCAATGTGGGTGAAGACCACCCGGACGTCGCCGCCAGACTCGTTGAAGCCGTCTTCACCTGGAATGCCATGCTGCCGGCCGACGCGGGAGATCCCGCCGGCAAATAGTAGTCGGCGAGCACACCACGACGGGGCATGTGGCATGTCCCCGTCGAGCGTTGCTCCCCGCCAGCAACCATCCCAGCGGGGACGCTGCACCCTGGGCTGATTTGGGTCCGTCCCGTTTGGGACGGATACATGCGACCGCATGACGTCCGCTTACAGCTGCTGCAAGAGCTCCTCCAACCACAACAGCACTTCGCTGCGCGCGTCATCCGTCCCGCGCTCACGGAGCGCCCGCCATTCGTCGCATGTCTCCACTTCCAGGCGCGCGTTCGCGGGTTTGGCGGACGCCAATAGCGATTGTCCTCGCTTGACGACCTGATGCACAAATCAACAAACGCATGGTCCGCCACGCGTCTCAACGTTTTCTCGATTTGCATGAGCGTTGGATAATGCGACTCCCACGCCAGTTGCTCGCCGACCGGTATATGCTGGAATTGCAGGAACGGCGTTCGCGTTCGCTGTCCGCGAATGTACAGATCCAGTGCGGGATGAATCAGGAAGACGGAGGACTCGGGCAAGTCGTCCGCTGCGTAGACCAGCGAATCATGCGGTCTGCGAAAACGCTGCTGGGTGAGGCCGGTTTCCGAATCGTACTCGACGACTCCCAACATTCCCGCGAAGTACAGATCGCGGAAGGGGTGAAAGATGTCGATCGAATCCTCGCCAAAATGCTGGAGCACGCCCGGTTCCAAACCGTTGAATTGCTCGCAGACCTGAACCGCCTCGTGTTTCTCCAGAATATTGCTGGGAATCGCGGCTAGGAAACGCAACCTCGCGTCCGTGTCGCTCAGGCAATTCAAGAAGACTTGCACTTCGTCGAACACATTGGACGCGACCACCATGGAACTGGTGCGATGCACAATCTCGCGCAGACGCTTCTCGCTCAACCCGGATCGCTTGCAGGAAATCTCCGAGGCGATGGCCACCAAGTCGCGCGGCCGCCCGCAGGTGTGCCGGCGAACATATTGAAAGCTGTCCTCGGGCGCTGGCCGGCGGCCATGTCGGATGACGTTCGATCCGAGAAAGTCGGCGAAGGATCGGCAGCCCTCGTAGCAGTTCGCCAATTGGTCCAGCAGCGCGTGCAGCTCCTCCTCGGAGTAATCGAGATTGGTCGTCGCGGCGAACAGGTTCGACTTGATGTCGGATTGATAATTGCTGAAGGCCTCCTGGCGGATCGAGGCGTAGATCTTCAGATGACTGTTGGCGTTCATCGTTTCCCACGCCGCTTCGATAAGACCCGCCTGCACGGCGATCCAGGCGTCGCGAGATAGGTGGCGAATGGCTTGGTCCACCTTGTCGATGAAGAAATACGTCGCGCCGTGAATCTGTCGCATCTTCTGATCCAGGAAGTTTTCGGTGCGATCGATCAACTGATTCAACTCGCTGACCCGCAACGAGGTCGCCTCCTTGAAGACCACGGTCGGCTGAATCCGCATGCCTTGCAGCCAATTGCGCATCCGCGGAGGAAAGGCCTGCAATTCCTCCGCGTCCCGATCCTGCATGACGCCGGGATGATGCGAGACGGCCGAGATGCGGAACGCCGCGCTCCACAGTCGCTTGGTCGTTGACAAGTCCGCCAGCGGCTTCTCATAGTTCGCCGATAGCGACCGCATCTCGCTCATGAAGTCCAGGAAAGGACGCCCCTCGGGGACCAGCGTCATTTCTTGGTGACCGGAGTCGTTGCCTCGCGTCAGGATCCGTCGCTTGCAGGTCAACAAAAGCGTCTTACCGAATCCCTTGGTCGCCGAAACGAAGTGTCGATGCTTGCGCTGCAGGAAGTCGTCGATGGCGTCGTTGCGAAACAGGATGCGATCCAGGTCATGGATATCGATTTGGTTGGCGTCCGTGGCCCAGATCTGGCCCGCGATGGAGTGAGCGGTCCGGGTGGGCGGCTCCACATGCGGCGAGAAGTCGCCCACGATCCCCAGCGAGGCGGCCGAGGCGGTTAGCCGGCGCACCGCGCCCTCCAACGGTTCGTTGCGACGGAGTTCGAGCAGGGAGGCTTCGCCCAAGATTCTCCGCCAGGAGGGCGCCAGTTTCTCGAACTCCTCTCGCGACATTTCGATGAGCAAGGGGACCATCGCGCAGCCAACTTTGTGCGCGTGCTCAATTTCGCGTCGCAAGTCGGCCGACCGCATGGCGTGCCTGGAAATCAGCAGGACGATCGCTCGGCTGCGCTCGATCGCGGCGACGGACTGCCCGAGCAGTGGCACCGCCGGGGATGGCGTCGCGCCCGTAGAACCAACACGCGAATCGCATTCGCTCCAACGCTTCGCCCAAACGTCGAGCCAGAAGCGTCTCTTCGGCGACGTGAGCGAGATAGAAACTGAGGCGTTGTTCAGCGCTGGTCGCCACCACATGGCGACCCGTTGCTGCGCGGTCCTCGCCCCCAAGCGTTCACCAGCGCATTGACAAATTCCTGACAGGTGGCGAAGCGCTGCTCGGGCAGTTTATGCAACCCTCGGCCGATCGCGGCGTCGGCTTCCGGCGGCGACTCCGGCAGGTGCTCGGACAATCTCGGCGGCGCCGTGTGCATGTGCATCCGCAGCAACCCGAGGGTCGTTCCGTCGATGAACGGCAGCCTTCCTGCAAGCATCTCGAACGCGATCAAGGCCAAGGCGTACTGATCGGATTTGCCGTCCGTCAGCAGGCATTGGGCTTGTTCGGGCGACGAGTAAGCCGGCGTGCCGGAATACGCGCGCATCCACTTCGGTCTTGGCGTCCAAGGCGAGCCCAAAATCCAGGATCTTGAAGTCGCCGCCTTTGGTGAAGCAAATGTTCTCCGGCTTCAAGTCGCGATGCACAACGCCGTGAGCGTGGGCGCAATCCAACGCCGCCGCCAAGTCGCCAAGGATTTGCAGCACTTCATCCAATGGCAGCCGACCTCGCCGCCGCAGCAACGCCCGCAACGTCTCGCCTTCAATGAACTCGAACACCGTGAAGGACTTGTTCTCATGAACACCGAAGTCATAGACGGCGGCGATCCCCTTGTGATTCAAGCTCGCTCCGAGCCTGGCTTCGCGCTGCAACATGGCCTCCAGGTGTCGCACCGAACGCTCATGCAAAACGACCTTCATCGCGACCCAGCGATCCAGCCGCAGGTCCTTGGCCAGAAAGACGCGCCCCATCGAGCCGTCGCCGAGTTGCCGGATCAGCGTGTATCGGTCGGCCACGACGCTTCCCACCGCGAAGGATGCGCGCAGTTGCTCCTCGCGGTCGTCCTTCGCCGGCGGCGCGATCGAGCCGTCATCGGTGGACCGACAGAACTTCAGCGTCGTGTGTTCATCGTGCTCGCTCTCGGGCATGCCACCGACTCCGCGCCAAACCGTTTCCCGTCGAATCCGATTGACCTAACCGAGTTCGCCGCACCGCCGATTCTACAATCCGTGCCGCAGCCAGTGTACCGCAACGCCGGCCCCCAACACGCGTTGGCCCGGCCGAAGCGGTCCGCCAACATCATCCTGACCATCCGAACCGCAAGAACCGCCAGGGACCAGCCGCTTCAAATACGAGCCGAGAGCGGGCCGACCGACGCATTGGTCCTTGTATTGAAGTGTTTCGCCCCCCATACTGAAGGACCCGCCGAGCGCCCCGCCGCTCGACTCACGCCTTAAGCCACGAGGGCCATTGCCGGTATGTTCGCTCGCCTCGTCGCCTGCCGCCCTGGACTGCTTGTGATTTCGCTGCTGTGCGGTTCGGCGAACGCCCAACCGTCGGCCGAACGCGGATCGGAATTCTTCGAGCAGCGCGTGCGTCCGATTCTTGTGCAGCATTGTCTGGAATGTCACGGCGCCGATGCGGACGCCCCTGGCGGTGGTCTGCGTTTGGACAGCCGCGAAGGTTGGCGCCAGGGCGGTGATCTGGGGCCCGCCATTATCTTGGGCAAGCCGGATGAAAGCTTGCTCTTCGAAGCGGTTCAACAAAAGGGCGAGCGCGTCCGCATGCCGCCCGAGGGACGATTGACGGATCGAGAGATCGAAACGCTGCGGCAATGGATCGCCATGGGCGCCCCCGATCCCCGCTCGGCGACCGCACCGGCTCAGCTTAGAGCCAACATGGATATCGACGCCGGACGCAAGCTACTGGGCCTTTCAACCGCTCGTGGAACCGCGCCGCCCGCAGGTCGCCTTAGGGTCCCCTGCCAACTCGACGATCGATCTGTACATCGCCGAGGCGCGCCGCCAAGGGGGAGTCCAGCCGGTCGCCTTGGCCCATCGGCGCACGCTGGCTCGCCGCGCCGCGCTGGATTTGACGGGGCTGCCGCCGGCGCCGGAGCGGCTGGAGGCGTTTCTTAACGACGACTCGCCGAATGCTTACGACCGTTATCTCGACGGACTGCTTGCCTCACCCGCCTACGGCGAACGCTGGGGCCGACACTGGTTGGATGTCGCCCGCTACGCGGACTCCAATGGTCTGGATGAGAATGTCGCCTATGGCAACGCCTGGCGCTATCGCGATTATGTCATCGCGTCGCTGAACCGGGACAAGCCGTATGACCTGTTCGTTCAGGAGCAACTCGCTGGCGACTTGCTGCCTGAACCGACAAGCCACCAGCAACGTAACGAGCGGCTGATCGCAACGGGCTTCCTCTCGTTGGGCCCGAAGGTGCTCGCCGAAGTCGATGAGACCAAAATGGAACTGGACATCATTGACGAGCAGGTGGAGACGACCGGTCGCGCGTTCATGGCCCTGACGCTTGGCTGCGCCCGTTGTCATGATCACAAGTTCGATCCCATCTCGACGGAGGATTACTACTCCCTGGCCGGGATCTTTAAGAGCACTCGCACCATGGAGCACTTCACGAAGATCGCTCGCTGGAACGAAGTCTCGCTCGCGACCGCCGAGCAGCAGGCGGAACACCAACGCCAGCAGGATCAGCTGAAACACCTGCGCGAAACGCTCCAAGAACGGAAGAAGGCGGAGGCGACGAAAACAGCCGCTCAAGCCAACGCAGCGGCAACCGATCCTGACGGCGTGGACCTAACCACCGCAGGCCAGACCGTCGTCGCCGCTCCGCCCCCCACCATCGCGGATCTCGAGCAGCAGATTCAAGTGTTGGAAGCCAGCCTGGTTGAGTTGCCATCGGCCATGGCGGTCGCCGACTATGAACAGCCAACGTCGTTGCCTGTCCACATTCGCGGCAGCCACCTGACGCTAGGCAAGCCGACGCCGCGAGGCGCACCGCAAGTCCTGGCCAATGAGACGTTGGCGGCCCCGGAGATGCCGGCTGAACGAAGCGGCCGCCTGGAACTCGCGCGCTGGTTAACCGACCCGCGGCATCCACTCACCGCGCGTGTGATCGTCAATCGCGTGTGGCGTTGGCATTTCGGCCGCGGCCTGTCGGCCGCCACCGACAACTTCGGAGCGCTGGGCGAAACGCCCACGCACCCGGAACTGCTCGACTGGCTGGCGTGCTTTCTGGTGCGAAACAACTGGTCGTTAAAAGAGCTCCATCGTGAGATCATGCGGTCCCATACCTACCAGCTCGATTCGGTCCAGGATCCCCGCAGCGCCCAACTTGACCCCGAGAATCGGCTATACTGGCGAGCCAATCGCCGGCGGATGGAAGCCGAAGTGTTGCGTGATTCGCTGCTGGCCGTAGCCGGCGATCTCGATCGCTCGATGGGCGGTTCGCTGCTGCACGTTAAGAATCGCGAATTCCTTTTTGATCACACGTCCAAGGACGAGACCCGCTATAACGCGCCTCGGCGTTCGGTCTATCTGCCGGTGATTCGCAATCATCTGTACGATGTGTTCGCCTTGTTCGATTACAACGACGCCAGCGTCATGCAGAGCAATCGGTCGACGACCACGATCGCTCCCCAGGCGCTGTTCCTGCTCAATGGCGAACTGCCCGCCGAGGCGGCCGCCTCTCTGGCGGCGCGACTGCTGGCCCAACACTCTGCGCGTGAAGAGCGGCTCCGGGAGGGTTACCAGCTCGTTTTTGGGCGACCACCCAGCGAAGGCGAACTGCGCCGCGATGCTGAATTCCTGCATGGTCTTGCTCAAGCACTGGCGGGCGAGGAAGTCTCAGAGAAGGTCCAGCAACCGACCGAGCCAGGGCGATCGAGCGTCTTGGACGGGCGCCATTCTCAATTCGAACGTCGAGCCTGGGAACTGCTCTGCCAGGCGTGGTTAGCCTCCAACGAGTTCATCTATGTTCGCTAACAGCATGCAGATTGACGGCCTTTCCCGGGCGAGTGTCTCTCGGCGGTGTGCGCTCAAGAGCACGGCCCTGGGATTCGGGCATCTGGCCGCGAGTGCTCTGTTGGCGGACAACCTGGCCTCTGCAAATGAACCGGCAGGCGCGGTGGACCCCTTGTCGCCCAAGCCGGTGCATTTTCCCGCGCGGGCCAAACGCGTGATTTTTCTGTTCATGAAGGGCGGCCCTTCGCATCTGGACACGTTCGACTACAAGCCTGATTTGCAACGTGATGACGGGAAGGAGCTTCCCTTCGCCAAGCCGCGTGTGCAATTCGCTCCCACCAGCAAGCTGCTGCGTTCGCCATGGAAGTTCAAACCATACGGGGAATGCGGCAAGCTGGTCAGCGAGCTCTTTCCGCACACGGCCGAGATGGTCGACGACATGTGCTTTCTCCATTCGGTGCATGGAACCAACGCGGCGCACGGCGGCGCCTCGCTGAAGTTGCATACCGGCAGCGACCGTTTCGTGCGTCCCAGCGTGGGCGCATGGGTCACCTACGGATTGGGGACCGAGAACGCCAACCTTCCGGGCTTTGTCACGATCTGCCCCACGCTGGCCCACGGAGGGGTCAAGAACTGGAGTTCCGCATTCTTGCCGGCCTACTATCAAGGCACTCCGCTGGGCGTCGCCAGTCAGCCGGCGACCAACGCTCGGCTCAAGTACGCGGTGAATCAACGCACGTCCACGACGTCGCAACGCGTGCAATTGGACCTGTTGCGGAAGATGAACACTTCGACTTTGCAGGATGCGCCGAATGAAGCCGAACTCGAAGCGCGGATCCGATCCTTTGAACTCGCCTTTCGCATGCAGATGGAAATGCCTGAGGTGGAGAACCTGACCGACGAATCAGAAACAACGCGGCGATTGTATGGATTGGATGATCCGATCACGGAGGATTTCGGCCGGCAATGCTTGCTCGCCCGACGGTTCGCCGAACGGGGCGTGCGGTTCGTCCAAGTCACGCACAGCGACAGCAACGTGCAATGGGATCAACACGCTAACCTCAAAGCCGGCCATCAAAAGAACGCTTTAGAAGTCGATCGCCCCATCGCCGGGCTGTTGAAGGATTTGAAACAACGCGGAATGCTCAACGAAACGTTGGTCGTCTGGGGCGGCGAGTTTGGGCGCACGCCCACCATGCAAGGGAAGGATGGCCGAGACCACAACCCCGAAGGCTTCACCATGTGGATGGCCGGCGGCGGCGTGAAGGGCGGCTACCGCCACGGCGCCACGGATCAATACGGCTACTATGCGGTTGAAAACAAGATGCATATTCACGACTTGCACGCCACGCTCTTGCATCTGTTGGGCCTGAACCACTTGCAGCTCACCTACCGCTTTGCCGGCAGGGACTTTCGTTTGACCGACGTCGCCGGCGTCGTCGCAAAAGAGATCCTCGCGTAGCCGAGAGGCAATGTCGCCCGGAGGCATCCTCGAGATTTCACTGAACCGATCTTGGAGAAGGAGCACACACATGCCCCATCGTCTTACAATCGCCGCCGTCCTGCTCACAGCTACCGCCGCTTGGAGCCTCCCGCCACGAACGGGCTCGTCCCCCTGGACTCCTACATCAGATCCTGGCTCCGTCTTGGACTTCGGCGACGTGGCGCTCGCTGAAGCGGGCGAGGACCAGCGATCGCTACGGATCATGATTCCTCAGTACCGTAGCGAAACGCGCACTCGCATCGAACCGCTGACCCAATTCCACACGGAGACACGCACACAGCTGGTCACGTTGCCCAACGGGCGCCAAGTGGAGCAAACCTATACGGTCGAGGTCCCCGTCGAAATCCAGCAGGAAGTCGCCTACGCTGTTCGAGTGCCCGGGGTGCTACGACAAATCGACATCCCGCTCGATCAAGTCAGAGCCTGGGCTCTGGACGGCGCCCCGATCCAACCCGCCGAGCTCCTCAAACAACTCAAGACGACCAGGCACGTGCTTACCCGACCCGCGTCAGAGAAGGGGGCGTTCCAGCCAATCGACCCATACTTCCGAGGCGTCTTGCGCGACGATTGCCCGGTGATCCAAATCCCCTAGCCGGGCTAAATCAACCCACGATCATCGCACCGCAACGCGGTGCAACATCAAAGCCTGGGGTCGCGAAGCGCACCCCAGGTTGTCGCGAACCGCCCCCACAAACGCATTACATGCACCGCAAGAACGCACGAACCAAGAAAGCCCCAGATGTTCGCTGATCAAATCAATCGAAGGCAAGCGATCTTCACCGCCGCTGCGGTCATGGGCGCTGCGAATCAAGCCCCGGCCCTTGCCCAGACCGACCTGACGCGCTCCGATTCGCCTTGGATCGACGCGCATGTGCATGTCTGGACGCCGGACGTCGCCAAGTATCCGTTGGGCGATGGCTACAAGAAACCGGACATGCAGCCGCCCAGCTTCACTCCGCGGGAACTCATGGCGCATGCGTCGCCTTGCGGCGTTGGCCGGGTCGTGTTGATTCAGATGAGCTTCTATCGTTATGACAACGGTTACATGCTGGACGTGATGGAGCAATTTCCAGGCGTCTACAGTGGAGTTGGCGTTATCGACGAAGATCAGCGTCCGGCCGACGCGATGCGTGCGCTGGCCAAACGCGGAGTGCGCGGGTTCCGCATACAACCTCACGATCGGTCGCCGGAGACTTGGCTCAAGGGCGACGGCATGCAGGCCATGTGGAAGCAGGGCGCCGAGAGCAACCTGGCCATGTGCTGCTTGATCAACCCGGAGTTCCTGCCTTCGGTCGCGGCGATGTGCCAGCGACACCCGCAAGCTCCGGTCGTGATTGACCACTTCGCCCGAATCGGGATCGATGGGGTGATTCAAGACGCCGATGTCGACCAACTTTGTCGTCTTGCCGCATACCCGCGCGTCAGCGTCAAGGTCTCCGCCTACTACGCCTTGGGGAAGAAGCAAGAACCGTATCAGGATCTGGGGCCCATGATCCGGAAGCTGCGCGACGCATTCGGCGCCGAACGTCTCATGTGGGCCAGCGACTGCCCTTTCCAAGTGCAAGGAGACCACAGTTATCAGGCGTCCTTCGACTTGATCCGCCAGGGACTGAGCTTCCTGAGCGAAGACGACAAGGCGTGGATCCTGGCCAAGACGGCGTCCAAGGTGTTCTTCTGATTGGCGGGCGCCGCCTGAACAACTCGTCAGATCCTTAGCCTTGCTGATCGCCAATGCCGCTGCAACTTCTCCAAGACCTGATCCGCATTCCCAGCGTCAACCCCATGGGGCGCGCGATCGACGCCAGCATCTGTTTCGAGAGCCGCCTCACGGACTTCTTGATCGGCTTTTTTCAAGAGTTGGGCGTTGAGTACGAGGTTCGCGAAATCCAGCCGGGTCGCAGCAATGTCCTCGCCCGCATCCAAGGCGCCCCATCGGCGCCCGTGATCTTGTTCGACGCGCATCAAGACACCGTCCCTATCGACGGCATGACGATTGACCCGTTCGATCCCGTCGTCAACGCGAGCGGCGCCGACTCGAATCACGGCGCCCGCGTGTTTGGCAGGGGAGCGTGCGATATCAAGGGCGGCATGGCGGCGATGTTAACCGCTTTTGCTCGGACGGCGATGTCCGGCGGTCCGCCCCGATACACCGTCGTCATGGCGTGCACTTGCGACGAGGAGTTCGGTCAATTGGGGGCGAAGGACCTTTGCCGAAGCTGGCGCGGGGAGACCCCGCCATATCGCTTAGCTCCCGCGCCGCCGAACCTGGCGCTGGTGGCCGAACCGACCGACCTCCACGCCGTAGTCGCTCATCGGGGAGCAGTAAGATGGCGGATCGGCGCGACGGGCCGCGCCGCACATAGCTCGGATCCATCGCAAGGCGACAACGCCATTTATCGCATGGCCGCAATCGTTCGCCATTTGCAACAGTACGCCGACCATTTGACCCAGTCGATTCCCCACGATCCGTTATGTGGTCCGGCCACCTTCAGCGTCGGAATCATCCAAGGCGGTTCAAGCGTCAATGTCGTGCCGGATCAATGCACGATCGAAGTCGATCGCCGCTTGTTGCCGGGAGAGACCCCCGAGGCGGCGCATCGCGACGCGCGTCAGTTTCTCGAAGAACGGGCGCCGACGCATCTGGTCGTCCATCCCGCGGAGACCGGCTGCCTGCCGCTGTGTAGTAGCCCCGAAAACCAGCGTTGGGCCGCGGAACTGTTGCAGCATGTCCGCCAGCAAGCCCCCGATCGGCAAGCGGTGGGAGTCGCTTATGGAACGCACGCGGCGACCTATGCCGACTACGGTGCGCCGAGCATCGTGTTTGGCCCCGGGAGCATTCGCCAAGCCCATACCAAGGACGAATGGCTGAGTATCCAAGAGCTAGAGCAAGCAGCCACGATCCTGGAGTCGTTTCTGGGTAGGGGGTAGAGAGTAGGCGGTAGAGAGTAGGCGGTAGAGAGTAGGCGGTAGAGAGTAGGCGGTAGAGAGTGAAGTCCTTTGGGTTAGGGCCTTATCGGGGCTAGCGAAAAATCGACGGCCAACGACCCTTTGCGCCGGATCGCCGCTACAATCTCACTGGCGCCCGCCCTTGCCACCAGGAACCAGGAACCAGAGAACCAGGAACCAAGAACCAAGAACCAAGAACCAAGAACCAAGAACCAAGAACCAAGAACCAAGAACCAGAACCAGAACCAAGAACCAAGAACCAGAACCAAGAATGCTTTATTTGTCTTGCGACATGGAGTCGCCTGAGTTTTCGCGGTTTGCCGGTCGCGTCTCGGCCGTGTTTAGTCGTCGGCGTCCGGAAGGCGAGTCGGCCAATGAGGATTGCGCGGCGCTGATCCCTTTTGACGAGGTGTCGGGCGTGGCGGTGGTCGCCGACGGTCTGGGCGGGTCCACGGCGGGCGAACGCGCCTCGGCCATCGCGATCGAACAACTGCAGCGCGCCGTCGCACAAACGCAACAGGAAGGCGGGCTGTTGCGGTCAGCCATTATTTCCGGCATCGAGAACGCGAATCGCGCCGTCCGCGAACTGGGGCTGGGCGCGATGACGACTTTGGCGGCGGTGGAAATCGATCAGCAAGCCGTGCGAACGTATCACATTGGCGATTCCGAGATTCTCCTAGTCGGCGGCCGAGGCAAGCTCAAGTTCCAGACCATCTCGCATTCGCCAGTCGCCTACGGCGTCGAGGCGGGATTACTGGACGCCGCCGAAGCAATGCATCATGAAGATCGCCATCTCGTGTCCAACGTCGTCGGGGACGCGGAGATGCGGATCGAGATCGGGCCCTCGACGCCCCTCGCCGCGCGCGACACGGTGATCTTGTGCAGCGACGGCCTGATCGATAACTTGCACGCCGCTGAGATCGCGCGGCTGATCAGCAAGGGACCCTTTCGCAAGGCCGTCGCCGGCATCATCGAAATTGCCTATCAACGGATGCTGCATCCGACAGACGACCAACCCTCGAAGATCGACGACTTGACCGTTGTCGCCCTGCGCGGTTAACGAGCCTCTCAGAATCACAGCGCCGCAAACGCTGTCCGAGTGGGCCTTGTCGCCAAGCCGCATCCAGCGTCCCGCCCAGGGCTCTGTTGCAACCAAGAACCAGAACAACCACTACCCACCGCACCACGGGCAACAGGTCCAATACTCCTTGGCGTAGAACCAATGGCAGTTGCTGCAAGACTCCTTGTGGCCGGGCAGCGTCCAATGATGACGCACTTTGCGACGGCACCAGGGGCAATACCGCATGAACGGCATCAGCAGTTTGCGATCGCACTCCGGGTTGGAGCATTTCTCTTCGTAGCGGACATCGTTGTATTGTCGAGTGGTCGCGACTTCGAAGCCCTCGCCGAAACACCAGGGACAATAACGCCAATCCAGCTTCATGCCGCGGTGGCAACGCGGGCAGCATTGCGGCATCTTGGTTTCGCCGTCATGCCTGGGGCGCGGCTTGCAGCACCATGGGCAAACCGTCATCGCTTCGGATACGGGGCCCTGGCAGGCGGAGCAAACATGGCGAGTTTGCAGGAGCTTGCCGTATTCGCGCTGAAATTGCCGCCGCCGAATCGTCTTCCAGTCCGCGGGTTTCGCTTTGACGACAGGGGTTCTGCGATCGGAGGCGATCTGTGCTTGCGGACGGAGTCGTTGAAAGGCGCGATGCATTTGCCCGGCGTCGCGAAACCGCTTGCGCGGGTCCGGCGCGATCGCCCGCCGGCAAAAGGCGATCAACTCGCCGCTCGCCCGCCGCTTCAGCCGAGCCAGTCCGGGCGGCGGCCATTCATACGGCCATTCCGGCAGGTGCCCGGCCAGCATGCGATAGATGATCAAGCCCAGGGAAAACACGTCCGATCGCGTCGATGGTTTTCCCATGGCCTGTTCCGGAGCGATGTAGCCGACGGTGCCGGAGCCCGATGCCTGAATCGTCCGCCAAGCGAACTTGGCCAGCCCAAAATCGGACAGCATCAGCCGATTGCCCGGAAACAGGATCAGGTTTTCAGGCTTGATGTCGCAATGGATGATTCCGGCGTCATGAGCGTAGGCGACGGCGTCCAACATCTGGTCGGTGTAGTCCAAAGCGGTGGACATGGCCAGGCGGCTGCGCAGGCGGGTGCTCAGTGTCCGCTCGCCGAGCAGGAAGGCGACGACGAAGTGCCCGTCGATGAAATCGGCGTTCTTCAACGGCAAAATGTGCGAATGATCCAACTGAGCGGCGACGCGAACCTCATGGCGAAACGTGTCCATCGCCAACGAGTCGGACGCGGCGGCGTAGGGAATCTTTAGCGCGACTCGCACGCCTTCGATCAAGTCCATAGCTTGGTACACCGCCGCAAAACCCCCCTCGCCCAATTTGCCGCTCGATGCGATACTTGCCTAGCTTTTGTCGAACTTTGAACAAGGGAGTCATGGGCTGGCGGCTGGTGCTAGGATGGGAGTTGGAAACCGTCGCCGAGCGTGATTCTCACGCGCTGGAGGGGTTCCTCCCTCCCGAAGACCGCAGGGTACTGATTTCGGGCTCGTTTCGGCGCGTCACTTCAATTATGTCGGCAATTCTAGGCTGATTCGCGCGAAATTCCCTTCCCCGCGGCAACATACTGTCGGTTTAACAAACAGATTCTCCCGGAAGACCTTCGGATACGCGCTGTTGGATGATGGAAATCGCTTGGAATCAACAGGTGCTGCAACATGCCGATTGGTTGCGGACGGTGGTCCGTAGCCGAGTGATGCAGCCCCAGGAGGCCGACGACCTACTCCAGAACGTCTTGGCCCAGGCTCTGGCGCTGGACGAAGCCCGGCGAGACGAAGTGCGCTCGCTGGGCCCGTGGCTTTACCGTCTGGCCGTGAGGGCGGTTCTGCAATTTCGACGAAAAAGCGGCCGACGGCGACGCCTCCACAAGGCCGCAAACGAGGGACGCCCGCAGTGGGAAGAACAGCAGCCGCTGGACATCCTGCTCGGCGAAGAGCGAAGCCAACTCGTCAGGCGAGCCCTGGCCGCCCTCGCTGGCGACGACGCGGAAATCCTCTTGCTGAAATACGTTCATAACTGGGGCTACGCGGAAATTCGTGACCATTTGGGGCTGGAGAGCCATCGCATCGCGTATCGCCTGCGACGGGCTCGCGAGCGTTTACGAAGTGAATTGACACGGACAGGTTTGGACACTACGCCGCCGCCAGGCGGAGCGGACTCGAGATGAAAACACGAATCGCACACGATTGGCTGGACGGGTTGAGCCTGGATGATCCAGCCTGGCTGGCCATGCTCGTGGACAACGAGCTCAGCATCGCGCAACGGCGACGCTTCCTGCAACATCTGGAAACACACCCCGGCGACTCGCAATGGCGCCGGTGCGCGCTGGCCTTTCTGGATGAGCAGGTGATCCAACAAAGCGTCGCCGAGGTCCCGCGCGACGGGATCCGAACACTCGGCGGGAACGGTCGCCGCGGACCCCAGCAGGACAAATCCCGCGAGCCGAATGACGCCGCCAGCCTGGGTTGCCTTGGCGGCCGCCGCCTGCCTGCTGATCGGCCTGGGGCTGGGACGGTGGTCGGTCGAACAAGAGTCCGCACAAAACAACTCGCCCGTTGCCATGACCGCCGCCGAAAAGGCGCCAGCCGAGCGACCCGCGCTGATTCAAGTCGCGGAAGATTGGGACCATGCCGAGTTCGTCGTCGAAGGCGTCGCGCCTCGCTTCCTGATGGACGCCTTGCTGTTCGCGGGCCACTCCATCGCCTTGGAGCAACGCATCGCCGCGGAAGGCGACGCCGTGAATATCATGCGAATCAACAAGTTCGGCCAGCTGTTGGCCGAACAGGCCGCCCCTTAGACACGTTCGCGTTCCATTCGATTCTCCCCGGAGTACGCAAATGACACGGTTATTTTTGGCTTTGATCCTGTTGTCGCCCTTGGCGGCGCACGCCCAGCAAGAGGATAGCAAGAGAGACGCGGAGATCGAGCAGCTGAAGGCTGAGATCGCCGCGTTGAAAGAGACACTCATGGAAGCAGTCCAGAAACTCGATCCTGAAACATCGAAGGTGGATGCGGCGAGAAAGCTGTTGGGCGCCGCGGCCGCCAAACTTCACACCGACGTCGGAAAAACTCTGGCGGACAAGACCGCGGCCTACGATGCCTGGAAGGCCTTCGACGTCCAGCGACTAGCGCAGTACAAGGCGTATGTGGACAAGATCGCCCAGGAACTCGTCGCGGAACTCGCCCAGGTTCAATTGAAAAGGGAGCTGTCGGCGAAACAGCTGGGTCCTGAACATCCCCAGTCGTTGGAGTTGAAGGCGATGCAGCAGGCGCTCGAAGACCGGTTGAACGCCTTGAACGAGCAAACAACCGCCGAGAAGCTTCGAGGCACGATGGAGTCGGAAAGGAAGAAGCTGGAGGCCGCCGTAGCGGCTCAGGCCAAAGTCGTGGATTTGCAGGCCGCGCTGCGCGACAAGTTCGGCGGCCAGGCTCGAGAATTGGAAGAGGAGGTGAAGAAACGCGTCGCGGTCGCAGCGCAGTACGGCAAGGAGGCTCGGCTCAAGATGGAGGTGATGAAAAAGCGCTGCAGGACGCCGAGCAAGCGGCCCAACGCAATCAGAATGACGTCGCCCAAACCATGAAGGAACTACTGACGCAGCAATACACGCAGCTGCAAAAATCCGAGTCAGCCGCGGATCAGGAGCGCCTGGCGGATCTGGAAACGCGCGTCGCCAAAATCGAGGGGCAACTGGAGAAGATCCTCAAGCAACTCCAGGCGACCAACGCCGACAAGGACCAGGAGTAGCCTCGAGGCGCCCCCAGCGGGCTCATCCATCCCCATCGAAGGCCGCCCCGAGCACCAACTCGCGGCGGCCTCTCTGCATTTCGCAGGAAAAAGCGGATGGGGAGGGATTCGAACCCCCGGACGCCTTTCGACGTCAGTAGTTTTCAAGACTACCGCCTTCGACCACTCGGCCACCC
>CAVORG010000036.1:0-179360 GCA_963698545.1 uncultured Planctomycetaceae bacterium | reverse complement strand
TTTTGCGTCGGATCGAACAGCGGAAAAGCCCGTACGCTCGGTAGCGCGCCGTCCCGACGCCGTCCCACGCCGTCCCTCGGGACGCCGGCGAAGTTCGCGTGTGTTTGAGTTCGCGTGTGTTTGAGTTCGCGTGTGTTTGAAGACTCTTCCGATCCTTCCTTGGACGCGAGTGCTCCTTGATGTCAAAGACGCTTTGGCCGTTAGGCCTGTTTCAGGCGTTTGGCCTGGAATTGGAGTACATGATCGTCCGCGCCGATACCCTGAACGTACTGCCGATCGCCGATGAAGTGCTGCGAAAAGCCGCGGGCGAATTGGTTTCCGAAGTCGACCTGGGCGAGGTTTCCTGGTCCAACGAGTTGGCGCTGCATGTCCTGGAGCTAAAGACCAGCGCACCCGCTCCATCGCTCGAGGGGCTGAGCCACGCCTTTCAAGACAACGTGCGGCGGGCCAACCAAATCCTCGCCGAATTCAACGCCTGCTTATTGCCCACCGCGATGCATCCGTGGATGGATCCCGATACCGAGATGAAGCTCTGGCCGCACGAGTACAACCCGGTCTACGAAGCCTATCATCGTATCTTCGATTGCCGTGGACATGGATGGGCGAATCTACAAAGCGCTCACTTGAATCTGCCGTTCGCCAACGAAGCGGAATTCGGGCGGTTGCACGCCGCGATTCGCTTGCTGCTGCCGATCCTGCCCGCCTTGGCCGCCAGTTCTCCCATCCTGCAGCGGCAATGGACCGGCGCCATGGACAATCGCCTCGATGCCTACCGCAAGAACTCTCGACGAGTGCCGTCGATCACCGGCAGCGTGGTTCCGGAAGCGGCTTTCACTTTGGAACAATACGACCGCGAGATCTTGCAACGCATGTACGACGACATGGCCGAGTTGGACGTCAACGGCGTCTTGCGGCACGAGTGGCTCAACTCGCGCGGCGCCATTGCCCGCTTTGATCGCGGCGCCATCGAAATCCGCGTCTTGGACGTCCAGGAGTGTCCCGCCGCGGATGTCGCCATCGTGCGACTGATCGCGGGCGTGCTGCAAGTGCTTGTCGCCGAAACATGGAGTGATCTACCGACGCAGCAATCCATGGAAACCGAACGTCTGGCGAGCATCTATCGCGATTGCGTTCACAACGCCGATCAAAGCCTGATCAACGACAGCCAATACCTGGCCCAGCTCGGCGCCGGCCCCGGCCAATGCACCGCCGCTGATCTGTGGAAGCGTCTGGAGCAAGCCACACGCCAAGCCGACGCTCGGCGGCAAGCCGCCCGGCCCGCGCCGGCCAGCGGCCGTCAAAGCGAAGAAGAAGCTCTCCGAGTCATCCTGTCCGTCGGGCCGTTGTCCCGCCGTATCCAACGCGCCCTGCAATCCGACATGACCCAACTCGAAGACGTCTATCGGCAGTTGGCTCAGTGTCTCGAAGAAGGAAAGAGCTTTGGGTAGGTGGTAGGTGGTAGGTGGTAGGTGGTAGGTGGTAGGTGGTAGGTGGTAGGTGGTAGGTGGTAGGTGGTAGGCGGTAGGCGGTGGGTTAGCGGTGGCGCCGGCCGCTGCCCGATCGATGTGCCCGGCCGCGCCCTCTAGCTCAAGTCTCTAATCTCTACCCCCTACTCTCTACCCCCCTACCCTCTACCCCCCACCCCCCTTACTCCCTACCACGCGTTCGCCAGCCCTCGTCCGGACCGCGCGCGACTCGCGGCGGTGAGACCACCGATCCTCGATAGCTTGGCGTGGCGTAGGGCGCGACGTATCTTGGCGGCGCCAAGGCTGGCGGAAGCCAGGCGCCAGTGGCGAGATTGGCGCGGTATTGGCGGCGGCTTGCCCCATGGATGCGGCGGCGTTCGGCAGACGGTTGGTCAGCGTATAGCCGAATTCCTGGGCCAGGGTTGGCGGCGCGGGCGCAGCTCCAAAGCGCTCGGCGGCGCTGGCAGCAGCTTTTTCTCCCAAGTCGTCTCCGGCGCCAGGTGATAGGCGATATACGGCTGCTGGAATGGATTGAAACGGCCATGCCAGCGGGGCACCCAGCGATAGCGGGTCACCGGAACGTAGTATTCCAACTGCCTTGTCTCGGGCGGTCGAGCCGCCGGCAAGGTTGACGAGGGTGGTGGCGGCAACAGCACGCGGGGAGGCAAGGAACCCGGCGGCGCCGGACCTAGACCTGTCGTCGCTGATGGCGGCGGCACCGGCGATGGCTGTACCGGTGTGACCGCTGGAACGGCTGGGCCGCCCACAGGATCCGACGTTTGGGCGTCGGCGCTCGAGAGCAGGCAACCCGCGCAGGCAGCGCTGAGAAGAATCCATGGCTTGACGTGCCGTCCATCGGACCGCATGACGTTGCCTCCTGCATGGTCGTCGGTAAACGCACCGCCTAAGATGACGGGTGGCTGGGAGCGTCGGCTGATCTCGCACGTTTCAGTATCGTCCGCCGGGCGTCCATTCGTGAGTTCGCTCGCTGCGAACTCCCATCTGGCGGCCGGACGTCTTGCCCAACCCGCGCCGCCGGCCGAGATTAACTCAACCGTTGCCAGCGAGCCGCGTGGGCGTGGCCTCGTGGCGGTAAGATCGCCGCGAGGCAATCCATAGCCGTTAAGACGGCAGGCATAGAAACCGGAGGTAGATTGCGATGAGTGAAAAGACCATTTTCAAGCGGATTATCGATGGCGAAGTGTCCGCCGACGTGATTCACGACGACGAGCACTGCTTGGCGTTTCGCGATGTTCATCCCCAGGCGCCTGTGCATTTCTCTGGTGATTCCCAAGAAGGAAATCGTCAGCTTGCATGACGCCCAGCCTGAAGATGCGGCGTTGTTGGGACATCTGATGTTGGTCGTTCGCGACCTGGCTCAGAAGGAAGGGCTTGACGACGGCTATCGGGTCGTCACCAACTGCGGCGCCCACGGCGGACAGTCCGTGTTTCATTTGCACCTGCACGTGCTGGGAGGCAGGGCGCTGGGCTGGCCGCCAGGCTAGGACCACGGCCGGGGAGGCGGTTGCACTACCCCATACGCATCAAGTTAAGAAAAATCCGGATGGAATGGATCGCGGAGGACACGGAGAACCACAGAGGCGGCCCCGCTGGCGCCTCGCCACAGCCCAGACAATGCCAGCGCTTCGCTCACGCTCCACCCTGGGTTGATTTGGGGCCGTCCCATTCGGGACTGTCCGTCCGGTCGCCTCGCCGACGATAAACGCGCATGGCGCCCAGAATTCCCGGCAACTCCGTCCAAGCCCAATTCTCAGCGGAATGAACGATTTTTCCGTGGATCTCGTATTTCGTTGCACGGCGGATGTCTTTAGAATCCGCCGCCCGAAACCATGAAATTGACGGAAAGGATTCCATCATGCGTTGTTGGTTGGCCCTTAGCGGCGTGGTTCTGCTCGCCTATTCCTGTGCGCCAGCGATGGCTCAGCGACCGGTTGGAAACGGGGGACCGCGCCAGTCTCCTTCAGGCGGTGCAGCGGCTGCGCCCCGCCAAGGCGTTGCGGCGCCGCAGCGCTATCCGGGGCGGGTCAATAGCGATTCGCCATCCGGCGCGCCGCCCGTGGCGGGCGCCAGTCAGATGTTCCAACCCCCGGCTTGGGTCGCAACGATTCCTCCGGAACGCGTCAAGTGGCGGAACGATATCTTGAAGTACTGGGAGTCCCGCAGCGATCAGATCGCCAATTACAGCTGCGAGTTCCAACGCTTCGACTACGACCCGTTGAACACGCCCGGTTGGACGCAGGGTCAGGGGCCGTTGCCCGCCAAGCAAATCTGCTCGGGCACCATCAAGTACGCGGCGCCCGACAAAGCCTACTATCGCGACGAGTCGATTCAAGCCATTCAAGGCGTGGCCGCCGGCAAGCCTGCTTACAAGCCATTGACGGCCGATGACGCGGGCGTGCATTGGGTCTGCAATGGCCGCAGCGTCTTTGAGTACGACTATACCTCCAAGGTGATCAAGGAAACCCAACTGCCCGAGAGTTTTCAAGGCGCGGCTATCTCGGAACGCGGCCCCTTGCCGTTCTTATTCAACGCCAAAGCGGATCGTATCTTGCAGCGGTATTGGATCCGCGTTGTGACGCCGCAAGGCAAGGAAGGCGAATACTGGTTGGAGTTTGTACCCAAACACCAGCAAGAGGCGGCCGACTATCAGATGGTGCATGTCATCATCGAGCAGAAGGATTACCTTCCCAAGGCGATGATCATCTTCGACAAGAACTACACGCCCGCGTCGCCAGCGCGCACCACCTTTGTGTTTCAGAATCGCAAGGTCAACGAATTCCGCTTGTTGCCCGAGCGTTGGCGAAAGGACTTCTTCGACGTGGAGACGCCGCAAGGTTGGCAGAGAATGGTGGATCGAATTCCTGAACCCGCAGCAGCACCGCTGGGCACGCCCATCGCGAGGCAGCCGGACGGCGCCCCCAAGGCGCCCCAAGGCCCTCGGCGCTAAAGCAGCGACACGGGGGGCCGCCGCGCACCCCCCGGTTGCAATCCAGCTGGCGATCAGCGGCCCCGTCTTCCATCTGGAATTCGGGGCTTCTTGCCACGTCCACCCGCCAGGTGGGACTACTCAAGACGCAAGAAGGCCCGCGGGATCAATCGGCGTCGACCGCGGTGACCTTTCCTCCAGAAAAAATGGAGATCGGCCAAAAGAAAGTCGGAGAAGCCTGCAAATGTGGATTGAGCGCGACGGTCGCTTGTCGTGACCTGGGGCGAGGCTTCGCCCCGCGACCCGCGTTTCGCTGGACGCTGCACCATTTCAACCTGCTTGAGATCGGTCCAGCGGAAGCGAGGAACAACTCAATCCCCTCGAGGAACATCTGATGTCAGCCGCTTTCCCTGTCTCCTTCGGCCGAAGGCTCCTTCAGCATTTGCGTCGGCGCCGCGCCGCCCGTCCAGTCGCAAAGAACCAGCGATGCATCCGACTTGAGTCGCTGGAAGATCGCAACCTGCTCACAACGTTCTTCGTCACCAATAACGACGACAGCGGCGACGGCTCGCTGCGGCAAGCGATCATCACGGCCAATGAGACGCCCGGCGCAGGACTCGATCCGCTTTGCACGGGGAGTATCCGGTCAGATTCAACTCACCAGTCAGCTGGTCGTCACCGACGCCCTGACCATCCGCGGCCCGGGAGCTGATCGGCTCGCGGTCAGCGGCGGCGGCGTCACGCGTGTCTTCGCGGTCGTCCCGCCCACCATGGTGGATAACGACTTCAACGTCAACGCCAGGCTCCCCACGGGCGCGGATCTAGCCGAGTCGCCTCGGGTCACAATTGCAAATCTGTCGATCGAAGAGGGCTTGGCCGCCGACGCCTTGGGGTTCCCCGCGACGCCTGATTTCCAGGTCTTTGCTTTCGGCGGCGGTGTTTACAACCTTGGCGGCCAGGTGCACCTGAATCGGGTCCAGATGACCAACAACCAGGCCCAAGGCGGTGTGACGGCCGGAGGCGCGGTGGCCAACGAATTCGGCGGGCGATTGTCGGTTTCGCGCAGCCACTTCGAGGGCAACTTGTCCTCCGGCGGGCTGATCGGCGTGGGCGGCGCGATCACGTCTGACTTGGGTCCTCTGGCCAATGAAGACGGCGCACCCATCGGGACGACCGGACAACCGCACGTGTCGGTGGACCGCAGTTCTTTCGTCGAGAATTCGGCGCAGTCCTTTGCCGGCTACGTCGTCGACGAGGCTTTCAGCGGTCTGGGCGGCGGCGGCGCCATCCTGAACGTGACGGGGGTGATGGACATCACGCGAAGCAGCTTCCAAGGCAACTCGGCCCGAGGCGGCGCGGGCGTGAGCGGCATTCCCGATTTGCCGGACTCGACGTCCGGCGGGGCCGCGTTCGGCGGAGCAATCCTGTCCGGCGACTTCTCTCCCTTCGGCCAAGCCGAATCCAGGCTTGACGTCAGTCGCAGTGAATTTGTGGGCAACACCGCAGTCGGCGGCGCCGGCGGCGTGGAGGGCTTGGACGGCGGCGTGGCGGCGGGCGGCGCCGTTTCCGTGGGGAACCTGGGTGATGCGGAATTCAATCGCAACACGTTCCGCTCGAACACCGTGGTCGGCGGCGATGGGGCCAGCGGCGGCGTGGCGACCGGCGGGGGCGTGTCCGGCGCCGGCGGTGCGAACCTCGAACTCAAGCGAAACGAATTCGTCCGCAACTCCGTCGAAGGCGGCGCGGGCTCCCTGTCGAGCGCAACCGGTCGGGGCGGCGGACTCGGACTGGACAGCATCAATCTCGCCGGCTTCGTTCCCGGACCAGCAACCGCTGAAGTGGAGCGAGACGAGTATGTCGGTAACGTCGCCCATGGCGGCATTGGCGGAGGCATCTACAACGAGGGCGACTTGACCATGGAAGGCGCCCTGCTGTCCCAGAATCAAGCGATCGGAAAAGCTGATGTCCGGATCGACTTCGTTCCGGGATACGAGTTCCAAGGCGCGGCGATCGGCGGCGGCCTTTCCAACATTGGCGTGCTCGACATGAAGCACACCCGAGTGGAGGACAACACCGCTCTGGGCGCCAACGACGCGGAGGGGCCTAGCTTCACCAGCGGCGTCGTCCCGACCTATCCGGGGCTCGCCGTCGGCGGAGGTGTGCACAACATCACCGACGCTACTCTGCGTTGGAGCCGGATCACCGGAAACCAAGCTCTGGGAGGAGATGTTAACTCCGGCTCGTTCGCAGGAGTCGCCAATGGAGGTGGGATCTATAACGATGGCTCCCTCAACTTGACCCACGGGGTCATCTGGAACAACGAGGCGGTGGGCGGAGACGGCAACACGGGCGACATCAACGCCGGGGGCGGCTACGGCGGCGGAGTCTCCAGCGGGTCGGTCACCGCCGCCTTCGGCCTGCCCGGCGCGTCGTTGATGCGTTGCGCACAGTTCACTGCGCGGCAACGAGGCCGTTGGAGGCGACGAGAACGCTGGACTGCCTGGGCTTCCGCTGGCTCACGCTCCGAACGGCGGCATTGGCGGCGGCATCCTGGTTTACCAGGGGACCGCCGACATCTCCCACGTCTCGCTGACGCGAAACCGCGCGGTCGGGGGCGAAGGCTTGGACGAGGCGCGAAGGCGGGCTCGGAGCTGGTGGCGGCGTCTTCTTTTTTGGATTCGTCGGGCAAGTGCAAGCTGAAATGTCATACAGCATCCTCTCCCATAATGCTGCGATCGGCGGGCCAGGCGGCGATGCATTCGGCGGCGGCATCGCTGCGGGAAGCTTAGGTTCGTTGCTTGCTGCTCCAGACCCCGTCCGAGTCGCCATCAGCCACGCGGTCGTGTTGCACAACATCGCCAGAGCCGGCGACGGTGGAAATGGCTGGGGAGGAGGCGTCTTCAACGGCGATGACTCGCTGCTTGACTTGGGGCGATCGTTGATTTTCCAGAACCGCGCGCTTGGGCGGTTCAGGCGGAGAGGGCATTGGCGGCGGTATCTACAATCTGAGTGAAGATACCGACGGCTTGCTCCGCGCACTCGTCTTCGCCAACTATGCTTCGACGAGCGACGACGACTGCTTCGGTTGTTAACCAACGCTGGCGGACACCAGAAATCGCGCCGGGCTTGTTCCCGACCCGACCACGGTCGGGACAGCCACGGCCGATTGCCGCGGGGCTGGGCGGGATCAACGGATGGACGCGGGGCGGACTGGCGCAAGCCGCCCCAACGCCGCGAAGCACGTTCGTTAACGGTCGTTATTGCCTAGCAAATAGATGCGCACTTGGTTGGCGACGGCGACCGCTAGTCGCCGGCTGTCCGCTGAGACGGCGATTGTTTGCACGCCCTCCTCGCCGCGGTGCAGGTCCAGCAGATGCTGGCCCGTCATGACGTTCCAGGCTTTGACGGTTCCATCGAACGAGCTGGACAGCAGCGTGCGGCCGTCGCTGGAGAACGCTAAACCGCTGATGCTGCCCTGATGGCCTTGCAACGTAGCTTGCGGTTCCAAAGCGCCCAGGCTCCAGACCTTAATGGTGCGGCCATGATCGCTGGTCGCAAGCCACTTCCCATCGCTGCTGACGGCGAGTCCATTCTGGCTTTCGTCATGGGCGTTATCGACAACGCGATGTTCGTCGCCGTGAAGATCGATTCGATGCACGGTTCGTTGCACTCCGAAGATCAAGTATCGCCCGTCGCTAGTGAACCGCGCCTTGGTGTCCGCGGCGGCGGGAAACTCGCGCCGGATGCGGCCAGTCGCCGCATCGATCAGTCGTAGTTTCTTATCCCCGTGATCGGTGGGGTGTTCGTTGACGACAATCGCCAGAAGATCGCCCGCGGGAGTGCAGGACAGGTCGTTGATACTGCAATTGGACCGCGTCTTGTAGAGCGTTCGCGGCGGCCCGGACGGTGATTCCCACCGCTCCACGACCGCGGGAACGAATTTTCCCTCTCGCGTTGCCTTCGCGGGCGATGATCCCGCGGCCAGAAACCAATTGCCTTGCGGCGAGGCGGCGGCGGCCGCCCAAGTCCTTCCGCCGCTCCGCTCATGAAATCCAACGGCGTCGGATGGATTTGACGAGAGGGTTGCGATTCCGCAATGGGAGGCAATCACGATAGCGGCGCCAGGTCCAGGAAAGGCGATGGCGTGAAATCGATGATCTCGATCGGTCTTGCCGGTCATCGCAGCCAAGTCGCTTTTTCGCAGCGCGACCGCATGGGTTGCGCTTCCCGCACTCCAACGCTGCACCTGACCATCTTCGCCGGCGGTTAAGACCGTGGCCCCATCCAATTCGAATACGCCCGAATAGGCGCGGCAGCGATGCGCCTGCCAGGAATTAAGAGGGCCCTCTTCGGCGTCCAGCTTCTGGCGTGAGGCGTTCCAGATTCTCGCGACGCCCGCGTTGTCCGTCGTCAGCACGCGCTGGCCGTTGGGGGAGAACGCAACCGAGCAGATCCCATCGGGATGCTCCCTTGAGAGGATTTCGATGTTGGTGGCGAGATCGAACAGTCTGAGGCACTTGGTTTCTCCGCTGGCTTCGACGACCGCGATGGTTCGCGAGTCCGGCGAGAACGCCGCCGCGGACAGCCTCCCTTGGCCCCTGTCCCATCGGTGGTGGAGAGCGCCAGTGCGCAAGTCGCGCACGATCAGCGTTCGATCCTTGCCCACCGACGCCAACCACCGCCCGTTCGGCGAAACAGCGATCGCCTCCACGCGGGACTGATGGTCCTGATAGGCGGCTTCTCTGCGTCCGTCCTTCCAAAGCTGCACGAGGCCATCGGCTCCGCATGTCGCCAGCATGCGGCCATCGAAAGTGAATTCCGCCGCACGAAGGCGATTCCTTGTGAGCCGCGAAAGCGCTCAATAACGCACCGTCGGAGAGTCGCCAGAGCCGAATCGAACCGTCGTCGCCGGCCGACGCCAACGTTTGGCCGTCGGGCGCGAAGGCGACGCTGTTGACTTCGCCCTGCTGGCTTTCGATCGCCTGAAGCAGCGTATCCTGAAAGGCGATCGTGGACACGAATGACGCCGTCACCGCCGGCGGTGGCGAAGACTTTCTGGTCCGGCGAAAGGCGAATTTGGTAAAGCGAGACGCACGGCCTCGCTGATCGCGTCGCTGCTCGGGCGAACCGCATGGCTGAGAAAGCGCCACTCCATGCCGCGAAGATCATTCTTCGTTGGGACCGGGTTCATACCGAGCCAGAATATCCTGGGCGTTGCTGAGATCACCCTCGCCCAGGACTTGGCCGCCAGGCGAATGTCCGAGGCGTATTGCATTCGCCGAGCGTGTCGCTCGCTCTGCTCGGCTCGGTCTTTCATTTCCAGAGCTTGGCGATTCGACTCGATGAGCTGCTGGTTGAGCCTGTTCAGCTGCGCGGCGTGCCAGGCGAGTCCGCCGAGACTCAAGGCGAAGATCAGCGAAATCGCGCCCATGATCGACAGGGGCAACGGGTTGCGGCGGGTCCAGCAGCAGCCGCGCCCGCCGCTCAGCGGACGAGCCGTGGTGGGCTCGTTATTTAGAAATCGTTGCAGATCGGCGGCGAGTTCTCGCGCGGATGCGTACCGTTGTTCTGGTTGTTTTTCGAGGCAGCAGCGACAGATTGCGGAAAGGTCTCGAGGAGCACTTCGCACGTGGGCGTGAAGCAGCGGCGGCTCGACCGTGACGACTTTGTGGATGGTGTCGGCCTTGTCGGCGCCTTGAATGGGAACCTGGCCCGTAATCATCTCGTACAGCAGGACTCCCAGCGCATAGATATCGCACGCCGGACCAACTTCTCGATCGCCCTTGATTTGCTCAGGCGCCATGTAGGGAGCCGTCCCGATCAACGTCCCTTCGGTCGTCAGCGCTTGCTCGGCGCCGAGAAACTTGGCGGTTCCGAAATCGGTGAGTTTCGGGCAATAGGGCAGGCCCTGATGATCGCCGCGGGAATCCAGAATCACGTTGGACGGCTTGATGTCGCGATGCACGATGCCGTTTTGATGTGCATGCGCAACAGCCTCGGCAAGCACCAACACGATCGTCGCCGCCTCTCGAGCCGCCCGTCCTCCGGGCGATTCACTCAGCAATTCACGCAGCGTTTGTCCCGGACAATATTCGGCCACGAGAAAGCAGACGCCGCCTTCGGCTCCGCTCTGGTGCACTTGCACAATGTGTGGATGGTGCAAGTTGGCCGCCGCGGCGCCTTCCTGGAGAAAGCGTTGGCGGATGCTGGGCGAATGCCCGCCAAGGTGCGGGATCTTGACGGCCACTTCCCGCCGCAGGTTGATGTCATCCGCGCGATACACCACGCCGAAACCGCCGGAGCCAATCACTTGCTTCAGGATGAACCTGTCGAACTGACGTGGAAGTTGAGGGTCATCCCAAGCCAACGCCGCCCAGTCGAGCGGCTCGGGCGGGCCGCCGGCAGTGACGTTGGATGCGCTTCGTGCAGTTCGCGAGCCCGTATCCGAGTCGCGTTGAGAGGCTTCGAAGTACTCCTGCACCAAGTCATCGCTCGCCAACGCCTCCAAAGTTCCGCAGCAACCGGAGCACTCACTCACATGGTCTTCTACGCGGGCCAGTTCCTGGGCGTCCAGTTGTCGCAGCAGGTAACCGCGAAGTTGGTCTCGGGAAAAGCAATGCATGTTCAATGAAAAAGCGTGGAGATTCAGCAGGGCTCAGCGTGACCGCCAGCGCGGAAATCAACGCTGGGAAGGAGGGTTGAGCAACACCGAGTCCTCGGCCAGATTCATAATCTCGGCGACAATCGGCGCAGCACATGGAATTTCGCCTGATACACCCAACCAACGGTGCGACCGAGCTCGTCGGCCACCTGGTTGGGGTGACGATTCTTGGAGAATGTCGCATCGAACGCCCGCCAAGTCTCCTCGCTGAAGTGAAGACGAATGCGACTTGACCGCTTCGCGATAGAGGTGCGCGTTGAAAGTCTCCACCCAGACTTCATCCAGCGACTGGGGACACTCCAGGTCTGGCGATGACGGCGAGCTGCTCCAGTTTCCCATGGTCAGGCCGCGTGATCGCCGCGACTTGGCCACATGCTTCAGCATGGCTCGATGCGTGACGGCGCCCAGCCAATTGCGAAAGCGACCACGCTCCACGTCATAACGAAAGCCGCTCATGGCCTGGCTCACCTGCAACAACACGTCTTGCACGACATCCATCGCGTCGGACTCTTGAAGCCCTCGCCGCTGAGAATAGCGGTAAATCAGCGGGCCGTAGATGTTGACGAAGCACTCCCAAGATCGATGGTCATGCTGGTCCGCAACTCGTTGCAACAAGGTGATTCGAGTGGTCGGCCACCCGCTTTGGCGGCGCTGGTGAGCTGTGTGCATGCGGTCAAGGAACGGAAGGCTCGGAGAATGCTCGTGTTCGTGGTTCGGCCCTCCATGCTAATCGACGGCGGCTCAGCTGTACACAACGCGACCTGCGCCTGCGGCTGGCACGGCCAACGAAGAATCGCGCAGGGGACTGCTGCTCCGGAAAAGCGGGGTGGTGGGGTTGAGGCTTCCGACTTCTCACGCGAGCATAGGCGTGTTCCGTTCTCTGTCCGAAATCCATTTCGTTTAGGCTGACATCATGAGCGACACCTGGAAGACCGCTCGCGGTTGGATCTGGCGGGTGCTGAAGTTGGTTGCCGTGTTGTCGGTCGCCGGCGGCATTGTCTATTGGGTGCGGTTCGCTCCGATCGCTGTTGTCGCTTGGCCCGTCGAATACGACTCGATTGCCGCCGAAGTCCTGGGAACGGGTACGTTGGAAGCGCGCGTGGAAGCCACGATCAGCCCGAAGATTTCGGGCCGAATCGGGGCCCTCGAGGTGGATCAAGGAGAGCGGGTGACGGCCGGCGAGTTGTTAGTCCGACTGGACGATGAAGAACTTCGACAACAAGTCGCCATCGCCCAGGCGAATGTCGAAGCCGCGCAAGCCGCCATCGCGCGACTAAGAACCGACAGCAGTCGCGTGGCCGCCGTCTTGCAACAGGCGCGAAAGAGCCATGACCGGATGGAATCCCTGGTCCAGCAGAACGCCGCCAGCCAAGACGATATCGAAAGGGCGACCGAGGCTCTGGCGATCGCCACGTCGGGCGTGTCGCGAGCGGACGCCGCCATCACCGAGGGCGAAAAGCAACTGAACTCGGCCGAGAAAACGCTGGAATACCATCGAGCTCGCTTGCAGGACACGCTCATTCATGCTCCCTTCGACGGCCTGATCGTCAAGCGAAACCGAGAACCGGGCGACGTCGTGGTGCCTGGCAGCTCCATCCTGACGCTAATCTCCACCGACGAGCTTTGGATCAGCGCCTGGGTCGATGAAACGGAAATGGCGAGACTTGAAGACGAACCAAAACGCCCGAGTCGTGTTTCGGTCCGAGCCCGATCACGTCTACCCCGGCGCGGTGGTTCGCTTGGGCAAGGAAGCCGATCGAGAGACGCGTGAATTTATCGTCGATATCCGCGTGCTGCAGCTACCCCGGAATTGGGCTGTCGGACAGCGGGCGGAGGCCTTCATCGAAGTGGATTCGAGGGCAAAAGCGCTCGTGCTCCCCGCGAAATCGCTTGTGTTGCGCGACGGCGAAGTCGGCGTCTTCTTGAATAGCGGCGGAGTCGCCGCCTGGCGACCGATAACGCTCGGCTTGCGGAGTCGAGAAACAGTCGAAGTGCGCGAGGGACTCCAAGCGGGCGATGTCGTCATCTCGCCGCTGGATCCCCGAACTTCGCTAACCGACGGCCGCGGGGTGGTGCTTCGATGAACCTGGCCGCCAAAGACATCCGCCACAATCTTGGTCGCTTCGCGCTGACCACCGTCGGCATTGGCATGCTGCTCATGATTGTCATGGGCATGGGCGGCATCTATCGCGGCATCATTGAAGACGCGACCCTGTTGATCGACCGGGTGGGAGCGGACTTGTGGATTGTGCAACGCAGCACGCGAGGCCCGTTCGCGGAAGTCTCTCGCGTTCCGCCGAATCTGGTGCATCGAGCCTTGGCCGTGCCGGGAGTGCAGTCAGCTCGCGAGTTTGTCTATCACACGATTCAGCGAGAACGAAACGACAAGCCGTTGCGAATCGCCGTTTTGGGCTTGAGTTGGCCCACGGACAAGGGCGAATGGATGCCGTTGATCGCGGGACGCCCGCTCGGGCAAGCCCACTATGAAATGATTGCCGACGCATCCCTGGGACTGGGCGTCGGCGAGCAAATCGCGTTGGGCAAAGAGGACTACACGCGTTGTCGGCATGACGCAAGGCATGATCAGCTCCAGCGGCGACGGGCTGGTGTTCGTCACGGTGTCCGATGCCCAGGCCATTCAGTTCGATACGCCGGGCGAGGCGGTGCGACTGGAACGGCGCCGCGAGGGAAGCTCGCGGGCGTGAGTTTGAACTCGCCATGCAGCAGCCGGCCGTTTTGGACAACGCGTTCCGACCCTCCAGCCAGCTTCCCGCCATCGCCCGCCCGCCAATCAGTGCCGTGATGGTCACCGTTTTACCGGGAACGGACCCGTCGCAGTGTCGCCAAGATCATCTCGGGCTGGGGAGACGTCTCGGTCTTCACCAAGGACGGCCAACGCGAACTCCTGCTCAAGGGCACTGTGGAAAAGGTGCGTCGGCAGATCGGCCTGTTTCGAGTGCTGTTAACGGTGATCGCCGCGATCATCATGGCCTTGATTCTCTACACGCTGACGCTCGACAAGATTCACTCGATCGCCTTGCTGAAGCTGATCGGAGCGCCCAACTCCGTGATTCTGGGCTTGATCTTGCAGCAAGCTTTGATTCTTGGGGTCATTGGGTTTGGCATCGCGTACGCACTTGGTCAGCGCATATTTCCCATGTTTCCGCGGCGAGTCATTCTCACCGAAGAGGACCTGTTTCAACTGGCCGTCATCGTGCTGGCGATCTCCGTTGGCTCCAGCCTGCTTGGGGATTTGGAAGGCGATGCAGGTGTCTCCCAACGAGGCGTTGTCATGACCGACAGCGAACCCATCGCCCTACGCCATCGAGGCTCAAAGCCTGACGAAGATCTACGGCAGCGGCAACACCGAGGTCGTCGCCATGCGCGACGCGACGATGCAAGTCAAAAGCGGCGAGGTCGTGGCCTTGCTGGGTCCCAGCGGCTCGGGGAAGTCCACGTTCCTGACCGCTGTGGGACTGATCAATCCGCCGACCTCCGGCAGCATCACGATCCGAGGCCGACTCGTTCTCGATGGGCCAAAGCCCCACGCCAACCTGCGGTCGTTTCGCCGGCGGCACATCGGCTTCATCTTTCAGAAGTCGAATCTGATTCCATTCCTTTCCGCTGTCGAGAATGTGCAGATCGCGCTGGAGCTCAACGGCGAAAGTCGCCTCGCGGCGCGCGGCGGCGCGCTGGAGTTGATGGACTACCTGGGCGTTAGCGACCGCGCGAATAATCTGCCATCGATGCTCTCCGGTGGCCAACAACAGCGAGTCGCCGTGGCTCGCGCCTTGGCCAATCGCCCCAGCGTGATTCTGGCCGACGAACCGACCGCCGCACTCGACAGCCATCGAGGTCGCCAGGTCATGGAGTTGTTCGCCAAGGTGGCCCACGAACAGGGCGCCGGCGTCATCGTCGTCACTCACGACCAACGGGCTCTGGACGTCTTCGACACGATCTACGAGATGGAGGACGGGCTCATGCGGCGCCAAGGGTAGAGTCTTCCTTCAGGGGCGCAGTTGGTTTTCCGGCTCGCCAGGCGCCATTTTCCGCCAAGGCCCGTCGCCCAAGTGATTACGCGGCGAGCAAGCCACGTCGGGACAAGCCCAAATGGCGTGGACTTAAGAAATGCCTCTGCCTGCCAGGCCCGAAGGGCCGAAACAATTTTAGCCGTGGCCGTGAGGCCACGGACCACTCGTCCAACGGTCCCGCAGGCCCTTCGGGCCTGTATCCCGTCTAGTAACGTAACCGCGGCCTTACGGCCACGGCTAAAATGGTGACGGCCCTCCGGGCCTGAGAGATCGCAGGCATTGCTTAAGTCCACGCCATTCGGGACGAGCCCAGCGGTGGCGGGAATTTGACGGCGCACGTCCACGGCTAGACTTGTATCGGCCCTTCGGGCCTGGCTTTACGCAAGCCCTTACTCCAATCTATTGTTGGCCAGGGGACCCTTCCTTGTGGTAAACAGGACGCTGGGCGGATTGCGGTTCCGAGTTCAGCTGGAGGGAGTCGCCAGGTGATGCGACGGTTTTAAGAGAGGTTGCCATGCGGATTGATCACATCGTTTTTGTCCTTGTCTCCGTCGCCGGTTTGCGAGTCTCAACCGCCGCGGAACCGGAATTGCTCGTGGCGTCCCAAGACGCTCCGATGTATCTGTTGAGCAATTTTCGCACGGAGATCGACCAGTTTGGCTATCAGTCGATGTTGGTGGATTTTCGTCGCACGCGAAAAGGCGGCGGTGCGGTCTCGGTGCGAGGCAAGTCGCCCCAAGGACTCTTGAGCATCGCGGCGAGCGTTTCCCCTTCCGTCGAGTCCGGGACGATGCAGCTGAAGAGCTTTCTTCCCAACCGTGAACAGCGGCAACTCGATATTGAGTTGTTCTTCGCCCAGACGCACGAGTGGGGCGACGGCGTGGTCCGTTACGCGGTGGTCTCCAACGCTGTGCGACTCGGGAATCCTGGCGCTTCGATCAAGCCTCGTGCTTGGACGCCGGATGACGAGAGGGCGTACGCGGAGTACAAACGAATGATGGCGGACGATTCCGCCCAGAAGCCACGCAAGGCTTACCCGGTTTCGATTGACGTCCCGGAAGATTGCCAATTCGTTCCTGAAGACGTCCGCGTCGCGGCCCGCACGCCGCTAGAGGCCTGTTATGACGGGAAGTGGAATCCGCTGACCGCGTTATCGGAGAACAAAGACGGTTCGATCAATGTTCGCTGGGACGACTACGGCGCCAAGTACGACTGCAGCATGACTCGCGATCAGTTGATCATCAAGAAAGCGCTGGTCGTTCGCGGGGCGGATGGTTCGCTGACGACGCTATCGCGTGAGGAATCCGTCGCCCGCGGTTTGGTCGAACTGCCCGCCAAGCCGCTCAAGAAGTATCCGGTGACGATTGCCGTCCCCCAGGACTCTCAAACTGTGCCCGCGGATGCGGCGGTGAAGCCTGGGACGCGACTGCAAGCTTGCTACGCGAGCAAATGGAATCCCATCACAGCGCCCTATGAAAACAAGGATGGGACATTGACCGTGAGATGGGACGATTACGGCAAGGCTTTCGATTGCAGCATGGCCCGCGACGAGCTGATCATCAAGAAGTCCGACCTTCCGCGGTCGCCGGACCCATCGGCGCCTGAGAGCGGGATCAGGACTTGGACGGACGCCACCGGGAAATTCCAAGTCCGGGCGAAGCTGCTGCGGAAGTCGGAGTCGTCCGTCACGCTGTTAACCGAGGCCGGACGCGAGGTGACGTTGCCGCTGGCCAAGCTGAGCCAAGCCGATCTGGAGTTTCTTCGCGGATCCTCCGGAACGTCCAAGTAAACGCACCGGGGGAAGTCAGCCGGAGAACCGCTATAACCGGCACAAACCTCGGCGCGTTCCCGGATTTACCAGCAGGCGAAGCGTCAAAACCCGCTCTTCCCCTCGCCGGGACGTACTTTTTCTCTAAGTGCAAGGGTATGCGCTCTCTTCCAATCGTCCCATCTCTGGATCTCAAGGATCACAACGTGTCAACCACAACTCAGATTCAATCCGAACTTGAGCAGACCATCCGCAGATTGCTCGCCGATGAGATGAATGAGCCGTTGGCCGAGCGACGCTCGATCAAGCGGCGTCCTTTCATGCGTCCGGTGTTCTTGCAGTTTGGCCGTGATGAACGAATGCTGGCCTTCTCCAAGAACATCTCAGCCCTGGGAGTGGGCTTGGTTCACGCCAAGCCATGTGCTGAGCGGCGCGTGGCGACGCTCACCTTCCAGCTGCTGGACGACACGGAAGTCTCCTTCCGCGCCGTGTCCCGCTGGTGCCAGAAGTTCGGGAGCCACTGGCATCTCAGCGGTTGGCAACTGATCGGACTGCAGCCTAGGAACCGCTAAAGAACTTCTTCAGCGAATACATCGTGGTGTCCCAACCCGCCTTGGCGATCGAAGTGGTCAGCGGGAATCTCCTTGGGGCAGACGGCCACGCAGTTTTGGGCGTTGCCGCAGACTTGGATGCCGCCCGCGGCCGTCAGGGCGTCGAGCCGTTCGTCGGCGTTCATCTTGCCGGTCGGATTGCGAGTTGAACAGCATCGCCTGGCTGATGGCGTGGGCGCCGACAAACGCCGTGTCGTAGGCGGCGTTCTCGCGTTCGGCGAACGCCTCGTCGGTTTCGCCCTCGCGTCGCGTCAGTTCGACCTTGGTGTACTGCGGGCAGGCTTCCAGGCAGCAGCCGCAACTCATGCACTGGCTGAGCGGATAGGCATTGCTCCTGGTCGTTCCTGCGACTGCCTGGGGCCCGGCCCCATGTCGTAGTAGCCGTCGACGGGAACCCAGGCTTTGACCTTGCTGCAGCGCGCGAAACAGCCGCTGAGCGATCGACCACCAGGTCGCGGACCACGGGGAACTTTGTCATCGGACGCAGTTCGATTTCGCCGGGATTGTCTTCCAGCAGCTGGTCGACCAGGGCCGAACAGGCCTGCCGCACGCGGCCGTTGATCGACCATCGTGCAGGCGCCGCAGACTTCTTCCAGGCAATTGCAGTCCCAGGCGACGGGAGCGACGTCTTTGCCGTCGATCGGTCTTCGGCTTGCGCGGCGATTCGTTGCAGCACGCTGATCACGTTCATGTCCGGCTCGTGGTGAATGCGATGCGCGTTCCCAGTAGCTCGGCTGCGCCCGGGCCGTCCTGGCGAAGAACGCGAACCTCGAAGTGCTCGACCACGTGCGTGACCGTTACCGCTGATGCGATGTCGCCGTTGTTGGCAGACTCGGCCATAAATCGCAATCCTGTGGAGCGGATGATCTTGTCGGGTGGTAGTCTCTCGCCTGCTGGACAGTGAACGACCGGGGTTAGACGTTCGCCGTGGTCGATTTCGGCATTGGTCTTCGCGGCCTGTCGTTCTTTCCAAACCTCCTCGATGATGTCGCGCCCCGACCAGCCGTACAGTCGCGGGCGCGGCGGAATCAGCGACGTGTCGACATCCTCGTAGGTCAAACTCGCGGTCTCGCCGTCCCACGAGCGGCGATGGTCGACTTCAGCCACTTCTCGTTGTTCTCCTCGAACCGGTCGCACCACTGCTTCGGCTTGTCGGCGCCGTTCGGCCGGGTCGTCGGCGTCGAGCTGGGCATCGCGAAATCGGGCTTGTAGTGGGCCCCGCGGCATTCGTCGCGCTGCAGGGCGCCCTTGCAGGATCGTCTTGGCCAGCGGGAACATGTCGAGCAGGGCCTTGGTGAAGACGACGTTCTGATTCGTCCAGTTGCCGGTGTCGGACAGCGAGCAATTGCTGCGCCCGTTCGGCCAGTTCGCTCACCTTCTCGATCGGCCTCGTGCAACTGATCGTTGCGCCGCACGACCGTGGCGGCCTGGGTCATGACGTCGCCCAGTTCCTGATGGATCAGGTAGGGGTTCTCGCCGCCGCCGGCTGCGATTCAGCAGACTTGATCGTGTGCTCCTGCTGCTGTCGGCGGCGCCGTTCGAACAGCGACGCCGGCTGATCGCGTCGCTGCACTCCGTTGAGCGATTGAGTCAAGTGCGTGTGCAATGCCCGGAGCGACGAACAAGCCCGCTGAAAATGCAGCTGAGCAGCGAGTTGGCCCCCAGCGATTGGCGCCGTGATACTGGTAATCGCACTCGCCGATCGCGTACAGGCCGGGAATGTTGGTCACCTGATTGTTCGGGTGACCCGGTCTGCCAGGCCGCCGTCGGCCGGTCCGTTCGTAATCCGACCCACAAGCCACCCATCGAGTAATGGACGGCGGGAAAAATCTTCATCGGCGTGTCGCGCGGATCGACGCCCTGGAACTTCTCGTAGATCTCCAGGATGCCGCCCAGCTTGCGATCCAGTTCGTCGCGGGGGATGTGCGTCAGATCGAGATAGACGCACTGGCGATCCGGCTCGACGCTCAGTCCTTCGTTGACGCAGATGTCGAAAATCTCGCGGGTGGCGATGTCGCGCGGCACCAGATTGCCGTACTCGGGATAGCGTTCTTCGAGGAAGTAGTAACGTTCGCGTTCGGGGATATCGTCGGGGTCCGCGGATCCTGCGGCGTTGCGAGGCACCCAGACGCGGCCCCCTTCACCGCGAGCCGACTCGCTCATCAAACGCAGCTTGTCGGCACCGGGAATCGCCGTGGGATGGACCTGAATGAACTCGCCGTTGCCGTACTTGGCGCCGGCCTGGAAACAGCGACTGACGGCACTGCCGGTGCAGACCATCGACATGGTCGAACGGCCGTAAATCAAACCGCAGCCGCCGGTGGCGACGACCACCGCGTCGGCGGGGAAGGCGCGAATCTCCATCGTCACCAGATCCTGGCCGACGCAGCCGCGGCAGACGCCGTGGTCGTCCAGAATCGGGCCCAGGAAATCCCAGAATTCGTACTTGCGAATCATGCCCGTCGCTTCCCAGCGGCGAACCTGTTCGTCCAGGCATACAGCAACTGCTGGCCGGTCGTGGCGCCGGCGAAAGCGGTCCGCTTGTACAAGCGTGCCGCCAAAACGACGACGATCCAGAAAGCCTTCCTGCGTGCGATTGAAGGTCACGCCGAGGCGATCCATCAGGTCGATGATCTTGGGGCGCCCAATAGGCCATCTCCTTGACCGGCGGCTGGTGCTGCAGGAAGTCGCCGCCATAGACCGTGTCGTCGAAGTGCTTCCACTCGCTGTCGCCCAGTTGCCGCGTCTGGTCGTTGCAGCTGTTGATGCCGCCCTGGGCGCAAACGCTGTGCGAGCGTTTGACCGGAGTGAGGCTCATCAGGTCCGACGTATGCCCAACTCGGCCAGCTTCATCGCGGCCGCCAAACCGGCAAGACCGCCGCCGATAATCATCACTCGTTGTTGGGCCATCTTGTATTCCTGCACTTAAAGGATTCTGTTGATGGTGTTCGCTAAGTCGTGCTCGTCTGACAAGATTCCGCGAGTCGGCGAAGCCAACCTCGGCGGCGGTCGGAGTCGTGGGGGCCGCGTCAGGGAGTGTTGGACGCGGTTGTCTCTTCGGGGACGTCCGCCTTAATTTCTCACCCTCGGTTTCTTGGGGCTCAGGAGCATCGATCTCCGGGGAGTGATGCGAAGCCCGTTTGTGTTCCGCCTCGGCTCGATTGAATTCGCCCGTCGAGGTTCGTTGTTCGAACATGGCGTCTTCGATCACGCGGGATTGTTCGATCTGCTCACTTGATTGGAAACTATAGCCGCCCCAGGCGGCAATGCCGACGGCGCTCAAACCGACTCCCGCGAGAATGCAAACGACGTTGGCTCGCTGCTGCGCCGCGGGAGAGATCCAGACACCCCAAGTGATTCCCATGGTCCAGATGCCATTGGCCAAGTGAAACACGCAGGCCAGCACGCCGAGCAGGTAAGCGATCGAGACCAAACCCGATGACTGCATCGCCTCAGCCACCGTCGATCCCGCGTTGTACGGGCGAACTAGGCGCCGCCCAAGGGCTTGGCCACCGAGTCCAACCACCACTGGGTGTGGAACCAGCCGTGCATGTGGAAGACGTGCCACATGATGAACACGAAGGCCACCATGCCGCTGGCTCGTTGCAGCGAATAGCGAATGTTCGCCTTCAGCGGGTAGCTGCTGTGATTGGGCAGGCCCCCTTGAATGATGACGACGCCCAGAATGGCGTGAAACAGCAGTGGAAGGAAGATGAAGCCCCATTCCACGATCGGAAGCAACCGGCCCAGCGAATGGATGTCATACACGGCGCCCTGGAAGGTGCCGGCCCCGTTCCAGATCGAGGCGTTGACCGTGAGATGGACGACCATATAGGCCCCCACCGGAACCAGGCCGCTCAAGCTGTGCAGCCGACGAATTAAGAACTCATGTCGCTGCAGGAAAGTCAGTTTCGACGAATCTACGGAGCCCATGGGATGTCCTGGCGGTGAGAATCCAGCGTGACGCAGTTAGCAGTTCGACTTCGAACAACAACGACCGGACGAGAGGCGAACGCGAGCCAGTCAGACGATCGCCAGAGGTTGCTGTCGTTGTCTCGCGGGATGAGCCAACTGTCAAGATCGAAAGGATCCCGCGACTTTGGGCGGCAGACAACCCGAGGAGAAAAATCATCCGACCAGCGTTTCGAAAACGCTCGTCTTTCAGGCATCGGATCGTCCCGACAGTATATTGCCAGCGGCGCCCCTGGCAACCCGGCTGCCCGCGGCTTCGCGGTCGCTAAATTGCGTTGTCGCATGGAGTTGACGCGATGCAACTCCGCACGGCGTTTGATGATTGGACCGATCGGTCCAATGGGCGGGCGCGTGGTCGACGCAATCAGGACAAATTGCCGCAGTGCGATTTCTTGAGTCCCCGCTTCTTCGAGAATCGTCTAATAGGGCTTGCTGCGGCCCGAATGTTGCTGTAATAGCTGAATGGCTGCCTCCGTCGGTCAAAACGGCAGTTCGCGCTAGAAGAGGCTCTCCTGCGCCCCGGTTTCCACCTCGTTGCCGCAGCAAGCCGTGCAACACCGCCTGGGATGTCGCCGACCTACGATGAACCACCGACCAAGACTCCTGATTGCAGATGACGACCGCGCCATGCGTGAGACGTTGGTGGAAGCGTTCGCCCATCGCGGGTTCCGCACCACGACCGCGGTCGATGGTCAGCAGACCTTGGAAATCGTGCAGCGCGAACCAATCGACATTGTCTTGCTCGACATGTACATGCCTCGCCTGACGGGCTTGGACACGATGCGGCGGCTGAGCGTCTTGAATCACCCGCCGGCCTGCGTGTTGATGAGCTCGGCGATGGACGAGCATCTGCGTCGCGCCGCCATGGATGCGCGCGACCGCCGTCCTGGAGAAGCCCTTCACCTTGGACTTCGCCATGCGCACGCTGTTGGACGTGCTACAGAGCTGACGCAGGCAACGCCTGGGGTGCGCTGCGCGACCCCAGGCTGTGGGGTTGCACCGCGATGAAGCTTGTGCGTTGCTGCGACTGTCTTCGATGCGCAAGTGAACTGCCGGCGCCGGATTAGTTTGCGAGGAGTTCGCGGATGAAACGCACTTTGGGAGGCGCGCCGCTCAACGACTTCACCTGCAGGAATTCCGCGACGTAACGCTGAGGTTGCTTCTTTTCGGGCACGCGGAAGTTATCGCCCTTCTGCAAGATGGGACGGTGATCGGGCATGCCGCCGAAGTCGCGCGTGCCCGCGGCCTGGCAGGGGATCCAGTAGCCGTTCCCTTCGTCATCCTCCAGGTAGAATTCCGGATAGCAATGGCCGGGCACCCACACCGTCCGCGCTGGGATCTTATTGGCGCGACAGAGCGCAATGAACAGACTGGTCAGCTCTTCGCAGTCGCCGTCCCCGTCTTCGAGCGCCTGCAAAGCGCCCTTCAACTCACCGTTCTTGTATTCCACGTTTTCGCGGACCCAATCGTAGATTGTCTCCACGGTTTCCCAAGCGGGCTTTTCCTCCTGGGTCAGCTCGGTGGCCAGACGCTTGATCTTGCTGTTCCGCGATTCGATGTAAGGGCTTTCGCTAAGATACGACCGCACGTCGCGCGGCGGGCTCTTGGCCAGTCGAAAGATCGACGTGTCCGGCGGAGGCGTGAGGGCGCTGCGAGTGACTTCAAACGTGAGCAACGCCTTGGCCGTCTCGCCAGCATTCAACCTTGGCACGCTGACCAGCATCTGAGTGACGCCGCCCTTAAGTTGGCGCTGCCCGAGTCGCACCGAAGGCGAGAGGTCTTGATCGGCCAGCCTGACGGTTTGTTCCGGCCAATTGCCTGGAACGGGGGCCGTGGCCATGATGCCCCCACAGGGGGCGATGGCGGTGATCTCCACGCCGACCTGCCATCGTTGCGTGAGCTTCTCGCCGGCCTGGGGACCCCTGGGGGACAATGCGTCCTGCGCCGATACTGTCGCGCCGAGCAGCGCGACAGCCAGCCCCAGCCCGTGAAACCTAAACTTGAACCCCAACGCCATTGGCTCAACTCGCACGATCAATTCTCCGCTTTCAAGAGGCGCCGTGGATGCGTGTCGCGAGGAGACGCTCCTTCAGTTCCTCTTGGCGGGCGAGTACCCGTCCCCGCGCACTTATGCAGCGCAGTGTCGTCCCGGCGCCAACAGATGGCCCAACAGGACGTGAAACCCGGGCCCTTCGTCGCAACCGATCCCTGGCCCCACTCCATTGTAGTTCCTCGGCGGGTCGCCGGTGAATTTCTTAGGAAGGGAGCAAGTCGGATTGCCTAATTTTGCGGATCAGGCGAAGGCAACACGGGCTGCACGGTGGCGCCGCCATCCAGGATGCTCTCGCCGATGACCTCGCCGGGAACGACGCTGCCGCGAAACGTCCCGCCGCCCAAGGACATCGACGAGCCGCAGTTGGGGCAGCTAGGCGAAATCGACGTGCTAGTGGGGATGCCGCCGTTGACGAGTTCGCCGCCCCAATTGGCAAAACCGGCGACATGCGAGCCGCCGCCGCATTCGGTGCAGGCGACCGGGGCGGATGAGCAAGCGGGCCGGGCTGCGCGCAGTAACTGCCGCAACCACAGGGCGCGCCTCGACCTCCCAACAAACCGCAACCGATGTTGCTCGATGCAAACACGATGACCGTTACCAGCAGGAAAAGCCTCTTCATGGCGCAGACTCCAGGCGATCAAGGTTAGGGATTCCATGTCGAAGCTGTGGGTTGAGCAACTCTACATCGCCCAGAAGGACAGGCAAACGTAATCGATGCAAATTCTCAACAATGGTGCGTTTTGACATCACGACGAGTTTTGCGTGCTAAGCTTGTACAACATACCCGGGCATCGATGCAGCGTTTCCGCGACAGTCCGCGTGAGCCGCGTCCTAAGGAGGAAGTCGAGTGACAAGTTCGACGTCACACGGTTTTATGCGTGGTCAACGAGCGCGCCGACGAAGCTTCGGCAGCGCCAGCGCCCTGCTCGCCATCGCCCTCACCACGTGGGCGGCGCTGGCGACGTCGTCGGCCGCCGGGGCCGAAGAAACCGCGTCGCCGGAAGACGCTGCGGCCGACTCGATCGTCATCTTGCCCAGCGGTTGCCCCCAAGGACCTTGTCCCAGCTTGCGCGACGGCGATGAACTTTGGCTGTTGAGCTCGCGGCGACTTTCCCATTGCGAGCCCTGCCCGCCGCCGTTGGACGTGGTTCGCTGCAGGCAAGAGTGGGTCGTCGATTCCTTGACCACGCTCTGCTCCACGCCCTTCGATGGTTCGACGATCATCTACGTTCACGGCAATCGCTACGCGGCGGAAGAGGCCGTAACGCGCGGCATGCTGTACTATGACGCGTTGTCGCGACGAAGCGCGCAGCCCTTGCGGATGGTGATCTGGTCGTGGCCGAGCGACCAGATCGACGGCAATCTTAACGACGTGAAGACCAAAGCCGCCCGCACGCCGGTTGAGTCGTTCTATCTGGGGTGGGTGCTGCAGCAGTTGGCCGCGTGCCACACCGCTCGATCCACCAACGACGATGCTCGCATCGGTCTGGTGGGGCACAGTTTTGGAGCGAGGATTATCGCCGGCGCTTTGCACGCATGCGCCGGCGGCCGCATCAACGGCCGCACGCTGTGCGGCCAGCCGGTCTGTCAGCCATCGTTCCGCGTCGCCTTATTGGCGGCCGCGCTGGACTTCACTTGGATGTGCCCCGGCGACTGCTACGGGCGAGCCCAAATCCCCGTCTACCGCTTGATGGTCACGACCAATCAGCGCGATCCGGTGTTGAAGTTCTTTCGCTTCTTGCGCCGAGGGCCCAGAGACCGCGCCCTTGGATCCAAGGGCCTGCCCAGTCATTGCTGCTCCTGCCGGCTCATTCATCTCGACGTCTCCCGCGCCATCGGACGTTCGCACGACGAGCTCAGTTACCTGCAGCACCGCGATGTGATGAATCGAATTGCCGGCGCGTTGCTGCATTAGCAGGCTGCCAGCTCAAACCTTCAACGCTCGCAGAATTGCCGCGCCTGCTGCACGATATCCAAGCCGACCAGCTCGCTGAAAGCTTGAATCAACCGAGCAAAACACGGCCCCGGTGAACCACCGCCGATGTCTTGGCCATTCAGCCGAACCGCCGGTAAGCCGCACATCGAGGTGCTGCACAAGAGCACCTCGTCGCTCTCCCGCACGTCCTGAACGTTGACGTCCCGGCGCAGGAACGGAATGCCCAAGGCGCCGGCGATGTCCTCCCAAGCCCGCAGCGTGACTCCGGGCAGAATGCGCTCGGCGGGCGGCGAGATCAACCCTTCGCTTTCGCGGTAGAGGATGACATTGGCCGTGGAAGCCTCGACGACAAAGCCGTCTTGGTCCAGCAACAGAGCGCGGGCCTGGGGGTCGATCTTGGCGGCGGCCTGATCCGCCAGATGGTAGTGCATGCGGCTGCGACACTTGAGCTCTCGCGGCCAACAGGCGGCCGGTATCTGCAGGACGTTGGTGGTCGCCAATGCTTGCCCGCTGGCGTACTTGCCGACCCAGCCGGCGAACGGCAACGGATAAGTGTGCATCCCGCGCACTGGTCCGCTGGGCGCCCCGGCGGCCATCGCGGCGTACGGTCCAGGCGTCACGAAGAGGACCAACGCCAGATCATCGCCTGGCTGCAGGAACTCGCGGTTGTGCGCCGCCAGTCGCTCCGCCGCCTCCGTCAATTGCTCGTCGGTTTCCGGAATGCGCACGCCCACGATCTCAAGACTGTGTCTCAGGCGACGCAGATGCTCGGGCAAGCGAAACAGTTCGCCATCAAACGTCCTTAACTGCTCGGCGACAGTCAGTCCCTGAACGAAGCCGGCGTCTTGCACGGCCACCGTCAAGTTCGCCTCCGGCACGATCTCGCCGTTGCGATACGCCCATGTGCTCACAGCTGGTCCCGTCATTGCCGGTCCTTGCCCTGGTGATTCGCGTCGGCTGATGGTGCGGCGACCAGCGCAGCGGCTTGGTCTTCATCTGCGATGGACTGCGTCGCGTTGTCGTCGTTTCGCCTTCGCCCCGGCCAGGACAAAAGCATCGCCGGCAGGAACACCAGGTCGCCCACCAGCGCCGCGGCGATCGTGGCGCAAGCCATCGCCGAAAACGTCCGATGGCTGGGCAAGTCGCTGGTCAAGACCGTCGCGAAACCCAAAACCAGAATGATCGTGGTGGTGACCAGCGCTGAACCAACGCCCACGAAGGTTCGCCGCAGCGCGTCGGTCAAGGAGCCTGGCTTGCGCGACTCCAGTTCATAGCGCGTCAGAAAATGAATCGTGTCGTTGACCGCGATTCCCAAGCAGACCGTGAAGGCGCAATACGCTCGCCAGCTCCAACGCTCTGCCGGTCCAGAGCAAGAGCACCGCGGTCACGGCCAGCGGAAAAACATTGGGAATGATGGTGATCAATCCAATCCGCAGCGATCGATAGGTCACGCCCATCACGACCAGAATGATGACGGCCGCAACGCCCAAGCTGTTGGTCAGGTCCAACACGATTTGATTCAGACGTTTTCCCCGAATCACGGCGTCGCCTGTCATGCGGAACTGAAAACCTGGGTGCTCGGCCGATAACGCCTCCAGGTCGGCTCGCAGTTCGCGGAAGATCGGTTGATAGCGGGCAATGCCCAGATCCTGAATCCGCGTGTTGATCACCAACCGCCGATCGTCCAAGTCCATGAATCGATCGCGAAGCCGAATGGGCAACAGGGCGACGAATCGCATCCGCGCTTCCAGATCGTCCGGATCGCCAGGAAACAGTCGCAGCAGGTCCAGCAGGGACAGGGGTTTGGCGAATTCCTCCACCGCCGCCAGCCGCCGCTCCGCCGCATCGACGGCCTGCAGGATGGCGGGCGAGTCATTCGGAGTCGCTGGGTCCCATTCCACAACCAACCTGACCGGCTCGATGCCGCCAAACAACCGATCGCATTGATCCAGCGTTTTGTACGCCGCGCTGCGGGACGGAATGCCGTAGGCGAGTCGATCATCCGGCTTCAGTTGCAGAGCGTAGAGCGTGAAAGCCAGCGTTGTCGCCACCGCGAAGACGGTCACCCACCGGTGTCGCGCAGGATCCAATCATACGGCCCCAGCCACTTCTTCAAGTAATCCGCCACGGGGTCGCGCGTTTGCTCCCCCGTGAAAGCCAGACCCAGTCGCGTGCTGCTGAGCAATGGGATCACGGTCACCACGGCGATAAACACGATGATCACGCCGATCGCGCACGCTCTGCCAAAGCTCCGTACAAATTCCGAGTTCGCCACCAACAACGACCCAAAACCAATCGCTGTTGTCAGCGACGTCAATGCGCACGCCAGACCCACGTCGCGGATCGCATGCGTGGCCGCTTCGATGGGCGAGTCGCCTTCGCCGCGGCGGCGCCGAATATGCATCATGAGATGCACGCCGTCGGACATGCCGACCATCGACAGCAGCACCGGCAAGATGGCGTCGGTCATGGGGTTGGTTTCCTCCCCCAGCAACCGCAGCAGTCCCAACGTCCAGATGACGCCCAGGCAAGGCGCGGAAGCCACAATCAAGACCGGCGCGACGCCGCGAAACAGCAGCGCCGCGGTGATAAACGACAGCGCATAGCCGATCACCTGAAACCACACCTGGTTCCGCTCAAGTGCTTGATGCTGCGCTAGGAAAAGGGCGCCCTGCCCGTCAATCCCATCCGCACGTCATTCGGCTGCTTGTCGGCGGCTTCGCGGGCCGCCAGCAGCACTCGGTCGGCGGCGTCGTAGTCGTCGCTAACAGCCAGCCAGTCGTAGCGGATTGTCGCCAACAGCGCGTTGCCATCGGCCGAGATCTGTTGCTGAGCGGCCAACGGATGCTCGATCGCCCGCTGCTTCATGGCGGCGATTCGCCCTGGCGGCGCATTCGATTCGGGGAGCAGCGGATCGGCCAGCGCGAATGCGTTGACGACCGGCATATCGCCAATCCAAGTGACCGATTCGACGTAGGGCAATTCCTTCACGGCCTGAATCGCCCGTTCAACGGCCGACAGGTTCAGCGAGGTGAACATGTCGTCGGCGGTGAGAAGCAGGAAGGCGTCGGGAGCACTCACGCGAAAGTGCTGATCGACTTCCTTGAGATAGCGCTCGTCGTCCGCCACTTCATCTTCGACATCGCCCTGCGAACGCAGCAAAGAGGAGCGTTTGGGAAACGCGAAGCCGATCGTCGCCAGCACGCTAATCAAGAGGACCACGGCCGCGACCGTCCATCGCTGTCGCCGGAACGCGTCGGCCAACCAGTTGGTCAGAAACATGGGGAACTTACTTTGGGGAATCGGTCGCGTTCCAGCTTGGCGAGGGGCGGCGGCTCGGGGCCGCGCTTAGCGGTCGTCGCCTCGCGCCTTGGGCTTCCGCGTACCGGCCATGATCTCCTCCCGCGTCAGCTTGTTGTCGTGATCCGCGTCATGGTGATGGAAGGCGAAGACGCTAAACGCGGCGGGTGCTTCCCGCCGTTGGATCAGGCCATCTCCGTTGCGATCGAACTTCTTCAGCAGCTTGTCAACGCGACGATTGGCGGCTTCGCGCTGCGCCGCCAAATCGCCCTCGGACGCGGCTTTGGCCCGCCGTTCCGCCTCCTCCAGCGGCAACGCTAACTCAAAGAGCGCCAAAGCCATCTCCTGCCACGACTGATCTCCCCATCTGACCGCGGCGTCGGGGTCGGGATTGGACAGATTGTCTTCCGAGTTATCGAAGGCGACAAAGGCCCGCGCGTTCTCCAACTGAGTCACCGGCAAGGGGTCGGCGAAGAAGTAAGTGTGCTGCCAGTTGAAGTCGTAGGCCGGCACTGAGAGAACGACTTGCGACTGACCGTCGGACAATTCACGCTGCAAGCGAAACGATTTGCCGCGGAAGTGCATGTGAGGCGTTAACGCCAGCACGCGAGCGTTGCGGGGCATCGGTTGCAGTTGCAACTCGACAGCGTAGTCGGACTCGTGCGGAGGGATTTCAAACTCGCGGTTGATGCCCGCCGTGGTGATGATCTGTTCGCGAATCTTGTTCGGGTCGCCGAAGATCAGGCCCAGCCGAGTCAGGTCCTCGGTCGGAGCTCCGTTGGGAGTATAGTGCATCTGAAAGACCAACTTGGATCCAGCCGGCGCCAGACGCCCTTGATGAGGCGGCAGAATCTGCGGCAACTGCCCCGGCACATAGCCCGCCAGCCAGCCAATGTCGCTACGAGGCGCGGCGTAGTCATCTGGCGGACGAACGAACACAATCGTGTGATGCACGACGGAGCGATCACCTGGCTGGACCGCGGCGGCTTGCACCCACATGTCGCTCTGGAACCCCGGATCGACGACGAAGTACTGATACTCGATCACTCCCCCCGAGGGCACATGAAAGGGCTTGTCCGACATCGGAATGATCATGTCGGGCTCTCGCGGCAGTCGCCAATCCGCCGTGGGACGCTCGATCGAGGCGGGAGGCGGACCATCGCCCTCGGGTGCTCCACGCTCAACCCAATCGTAGAGCAGGCGTTTTTCGGCGTCGGTCATTTTTCGCGTGTTCGCCAGCGGCACACCGCCCTCGGCCGCGTGCCAAGGCGGCATGCGGCCTTGGCGCACTACCTCTTCCAAGGTGGGCGCCCAGCCGACCGCGTCCTCGTAGGTCGTTAGCGAAAACGGACCGATTTCGCCAGATTGGTGACATTCGACGCAGTGCTTGGCGAGCAAAGGCGCAATCTGATTTCGGTAGGTGACTGGACTGTTGGGATCGGGCTCGGTAACGCGACCGATCAAACAGCCCACCACTTCGGTCGCCGCCTGCTTAGGATTGGCCCCGCTGAGCAGCGCATCCAACGCCTCGCGAAGGTCATGACGCGTCGCGGATTCGCGTACGAATCCCACTCCGTACTGGTCGTCGATGCGACCGCGATACCGAATGCGACGCGTCGAATCCAACACGAACACCTCGGGCGTGCGTTCGGCGCCGAACTGGTCGGCCGCGAGATTGCCCTGGTCCTTCAACAGCGGGAATTCGATCTCGTGGCGACGGGCGTAGGCTTGGATCTTGCTGATGGTGTCTTGTCGGTTGGACATTACGCCAACAAAGCCAACTTCGCGATCCGCATACTCACGCGCCATCTCAGCCAGGCGTCGCCCGTAGTGACGGGCCAAGGGACACTCCGTGCCCAGGAAAGCCACTACGAGCATCCTTGAATTGCCGTAATCGCTCAGAGCGTGTTTCACTCCCAGTGCGTCCGGCAAGGCGAGATCCGCCAGCGGTGTTGGCGGAACTTCATCGCGACTAGCGGCGGTCGTCTGAGCCATCGTGGGCGCCAGAGGACGCACGACGTCGCCGGCGGCGAGGGCGGCCAGCGCAAATCCCAGCGCCGCCAGCCGACGCGAAACGAGAGATTCGTGGGACGCCACTCGCGCGGCGCGCTCTAATTTTCCGTTCATCGCCTGTCATCCGATGGGTGAGCGCGTTGTGGGCGCTGGTGACGCGAGGCCTCGGCATACAGCATCATCATAGAACGTTCGACAAGTTCGAGGTAAATGCAGGTTGGCTGCTTCTGCGACTGATTGGCGTCGGCGCTGTCATTGTCCGGGCTGTGGCGATGTGCCGCAGGGCCGTGAAACGGGTCACCGCAGAGATCGCGGAGGAACACAGAGAACAGGATTGCCGCCGCCTCGCTGGTTCAAGGACTCGCTGGCTCAAGGCCTCGGCGGGGTCGTGGAAGCTGGAAAGGCGTGCGGTTTGGGGTGTTTCCGGTAAGCAGGCAAGGTGAGACGCCAGCCCTTTTGGGCGGCGAACCAAGCAGAAAGGGACCGCGTAGCACGCAGGAAGGCGGCGTCTGATGCTGGAGAAAGGCGGCGTGAGCAGCCGAATAATTCCGCAAGACACCGCTTGTTCAAGCAACGATGCAAGTAGTCGGCTGGGGCCGGGCTTTGGCGACAGGCGCCCCGCTGACGGCACATCCGCGACCTCTTCTGATCACTTGGATAAGGAGGCGATGATGAAGACCAAAGCAACCGTGATTTTCCTCGCTCTCGCCGCTTCCACCGTGGGCGGCTGGATCGGCTACCATCTGGCGAGCACGCCCGAGACGACGGTGTGGGCGCAGACTCGTCGAGGCCTTGAGGCCCCGAATGCGTTTGCGGCGCAACTTTCCGACGGGTTCAAGCAGGTCGCCCGCGCCGTTCGGCCCTCGGTCGTCAGCATTGAAAGCGTGAAGCAAATAGCGCAACCGGCGGTTCGCGCCCCGAACAATTTCGCGGCTTCCTCGATGAGGAAACGCTCGAGCGGTTCTTCAGCGTTCCCCGAGGCGACTATCAGCAGCGCGGCGTTGGCTCCGGCGTCATCATCTCGCGTGATGGGTACATCGTCACCAACAACCACGTGGTTGGCGACGCCAGCGAATTGCGTGTGACGTTCTGGAATGGACAGCAGGCGGCCGCGGAGATCGTCGGAGTGGATCCCAAGACGGACATCGCCGTGATCAAGGTGCCCCAGGATGATTTAAGACCCGCTCCCCTGGGCGACTCCGACCTGGTTGAAGTCGGCGAATGGTCCCTGGCCATTGGCAGCCCCATGGAATTGCAGCAGTCAGTGACCGCGGGAATCATCAGCGCCGTGGGCCGCAACGCGATGGGCATCACCGACTACGAGGACTTCCTGCAGACCGACGCGGCGATCAACCCTGGCAACAGCGGCGGCCCGCTGGTGAATCTGGCCGGCGAGGTGATCGGCATCAATACGGCGATTGCTTCCAAAAGCGGCGGGTACATGGGCATCGGCTTCGCCATCCCCAGCAACATGGTCCGGGTGGTCGCCGATAGCTTGATCGCTCATGGTCAAGTGCATCGCGGCCAGTTGGGCGCGATCATTCAGGACCTGACGGAAGAGTTGGCGGCGACCTTCCACTACGATTCAACTCGCGGCGTCTTGGTCAGCGATGTGGTGGACAATGGTCCCGCCGCTGAAGCCGGTTTGCAACCAGGCGACATCGTGACTCGCTTCAACGGCAAGCCGGTGGTGAACAAGAGCCAACTGAGGAATATGGCGGCCGCCACGGCGCCCGGCACGCGGGCCGACTTGACGATCCTCCGCGACGGCAAGACGCGTTCGATCGCCGTGAATATGGGGCAGTTGTCAGAGCCGACTCGCGACGATTCTCGGCAACTGCTCGCCGACTCGCGGCCAACCGTCGAACTGACCCAAGAGCAACTCGGCGTGGGCGTCAGCGAATTGACGCAGCCGCTCGCCGAACGCCTGGATGTTCCGCCTTCCCTGAGCGGCGTCGTGGTCACCAGCATCCGCCGAAACGGCGTTGCCGCGCGGTTGGGAATGCGACCGGGCGACTTGATCACCGAGGTTGGCGGACAACGCGTCAAGTCTCCGCAACAGTTGCAGACCGCGCTGGCGCAGGCCGATCTCGCCCAAGGTGTTCGCTTGCGCATCGCCCAGCGGACTCCCGCAGGGTACCTCGGTCGATTCCTGCTGCTCCGGCGATAAAGCGACCAAGCACGTTTCACCGAGACGTCGGCGGCGCCAGGCCCGAAGGCCGACATGACCGAGCCCCGGTTGTGTCGGCCCTGCCGGCAACGCCGTTACCCAGGGTTGCGCTGCGCTGCACCCTGGGCTGATTTGGGGCCGTCCCGTTGGGACTGATTTGCAATTTGCAATTTGCATTTTGCACTTTGCACTTTGCGGTGGCCCACCATTACCCAGGGTTGCGCTGCGCTGCACCCTGGGCTGCTTTGGGGCCGTCCCGTTGGGACTGATTTGCGCTTTTCGCTGTGGTTGTGGCCTATCGTGTTACTTCGATCGATTCAATGGCCACCGCCTCGTCTTCCTGGGTAAAGTCCCCTTCGACGCCGACGAACACAAAACGTGGTTTCCAATGAGCGGGCGTCTTTCCCGATATCATGGAGGTCGCACCGTTGTTTCCGACGACTTGAATCTCGTATTGCCGCTGGTGCTCGGACAATTGCACGGCAATGGAGAATGGCGTCGAGTCCGACGTGTTGTCGATCATGGCCACCGCGTCGGCGAGGTTCTCCTGGCTGGCGATCAACAGACGACCGTCCGCGTCGCGGCGAAGATGGGCGGAGACTTGCGAGACTCCGCGCGAGTCGTCCGAAAACCCGATCCATAGGCCTTCCTTCGCCTCCGTTCCGCCGAAGCGACACTCTCGTACTCGCAGCACGCAGCGCACGTCGTCGTCGGCGACATTTCCGAGCGCGGCGAAGCTCAGCTTTGGTTCGGCCCACTTCCCCTTTAACGACAGGGCGCCTGAGCCGCTGGCCGTCGCGCCCTTGAGATTGCGACTCCAGGCGGCCCGTCGCGGCCCATCGTCCACGGCGTGCAGGAGCTTGGTGGACGCCGCCTCCTCGAAATCCCAATACGCCAGTTGATCATCGCGGATGGCCGCGGCCAGCCCGCCGCGACGATAATCGGCCACACCCGTCAGCCGCAGGCCATGGGCGTCATGGTGAGCCTCGATCGCGTGCACGGATCCTTGACGGCGTTGTTTCACCTGGTGTCCCATACGTTGCAGTTGGTCGACAATCTCCGTGTTGGCCTCGCCCAAAGGCTCGACGTACAGCGTGTCGGGGAACCACTGGTGATGCAGGCGGGGCGCCGCGACCGCCGTGTCCAAGGGCATATCGTATTGCAGGGAGTTCAGCAGCACGTTGGCGACCGTGCTGATGATGGTTCGGCCGCCCGGCGAGCCGACGGCGAGCTTCACGCGACCCTGCTGGGTCACGATGAACGGCGACTGCGAACTCAGCATGCGTTTTCCGGGCTCGATCAAGTTCGGCGGCGTGCCGATGCGGCCCTTGCGATCGGTGTAGCCTGGCTTCCAATTGAAGTCGCCCATCTCGTTGTTCAACAAAAACCCGGCGCCGGTCACGACGATTCGCGAGCCCCAACTACCTTCCAGCGTGAAGGTGTTGGAGACGGCCATTCCCTCGCCGTCAACCACGGAAAAGTGCGTCGTGTCCTCGCTTTCTCCCGCCAGTTCCACCTCCGGCGTCAGCGTTTCGCTGGGAGTCGCATGATGAACATCGACGCCATCGGCCAACTTGGCGGCGTATTGCTTGTCGGTCAGATGAGCTGGCGTTTCCACGAAATCGGGATCGCCCAGATACAGAGCTCGGTCGTGAAAGGCGCGGCGGAGCGATTCCGCCATCAGGTGCAAGGCGTCGGCGGTGAACCGCTCGCGACGCTGGACTTCCAGACGCTCCAGAAGATTCAGGGTTTCCACGACGGCGACGCCGCCGGAACTCGGCGGCGGTGGTCCCCAAAGGTCGAAATCGCGAAACTTTCCATGCACGGGCGTTCGGACTTTGGCCTGATATCCGGCAAGATCCTCCAACGTGATATAACCGTCGCCTCGTTGCATTTCGGCGACCAAGGCCTCGGCGATTTCCCCTCGATAGAACGCGTTCGGTCCTTCGATGGCGATCGCCTGCAGCGTCCGGGCCAGATCCGGCAAAACCAGGCGATCACCCGCTCGCCAGGGGCGCCCATCGGGATGACCATAAACGCGATGCAATTCCAGGAACCGCTCGTCGTCGGCCGGCGCGGCGGAAAGCACTCCGTTCAGTGAACCGGCCAGGACTTTGTCCACCGACACGCCATGGCGGGCCAGGGCGACCGCGGGCTCAACAAGTGTCCGCCAGGGTAATTTACCGAAACGTCGATGCGCCAGAGCCAGCCCGCGCACGGTTCCCGGCACGCCGACGATTTTTCTGGAATGCGAACCGTCCTTGTCGGTGAACATGGTGGCGGTGGCCGCGGCCGGGGCCGTTTCCCGGTATTCGACGCAGACCGGCTCCTTTCCAAAGCCGGGATGCACCATCATGAAACCGCCGCCGCCGATGTTCCCGGCCTCGGGCCAGGAAACGGCCAAGGCCAGGGCCGTGGCGACAGCCGCATCGACCGCGTTGCCACCCTGACGCAACGCGTCACGGCCGATTCGGCTGGCGTCGGCTCGCACCGATACGACCATTCCCTGGTCGCCCTCAGCGTGATGCACGCGCGGCGGCGTTCGGCCCCCTCTTGCGGAGACGCGATCCTGGCTCGCCGCCATTGGCGTGGCGACGAACAACGCGCTAAGGAGCAGTGCGGTCCAGCGAGCGGGGATGACCGCGGTTGCTGCGGGGTTTTGCGCGTCGATCGTTTTGCTCGCGGACACACTGGTTCTGGCGGCGCATCGACGGTCGATCATGGGAGTCGCTCCTTCGAGCGGGGCGCCGGGAATACGTTGGCGGGGGCAAGTCCGCCGCGAAGCCACGCCGGGCGCATCGGCTGGTTCACGCCGCGGAATACGCCGAGATTGTACCGACTTTACTTGGACTCGGCCTCGGTTTAAGGTGAAGCGTTGCAAGTCGTGGATCAGGGCGACGTTGCAATCCGGTGGATCGGCGTGGTTTGCCGCACCGGCCGCGTCGGCCTACGATGATGTAACGCGCCCGCCGCGCCGCCCTGGGGTTGCGTTCTCGCCGCTCGACGCCTGCCAAATCCGCCTTCCGCCCCCTGCTCCGGACGTTGATGCATGCCAGTAGAATCGTTCGATACGCCCTTTCACGTCCCGCAGACCCATCGTCTTCGGTTCACCGACGATGTGTTGGGAAAAGACCATCAAGTCTTGGCCGACTTGTTGCAGAGCAGCGGCGACCAACCCACGCGCGTTCAATTCTGGGTGGATGGGAACGTGGCGGAAGCACATCCGGACCTGCGCGGCCGAGTGCGTTCGCTGGTCGCCCGGCGCCCGCATCTGGTGATGACCGGCAACGTGCAAATCGTCCCTGGCGGCGAGGAGATCAAGAACGATATTCACATCCTTGAGCGCATGTTGAAAGTCTTCAACGCCGCCGACTTGGATCGACGCAGCTATGTCGTCGTGATCGGCGGCGGCGCCGTGTTGGACGCTGTCGGGTTCGCAGCGGCCATCGCGCATCGCGGCTTGCGCCTGGTGCGGTTGCCCTCGACCACCTTGGGGCAAGGCGACTCGGGCGTGGGCGTCAAGAACGGCGTCAATCTGTTCCAGAAGAAGAACTGGCTTGGGGCCTTCGCCGCTCCTTGGGGCGTGGTCAATGATCGCCGCTTGCTGTGTACGCTCTCGGATCGCGACTTCATTTGCGGTTTTTCGGAAGCGGTGAAGGTGGCGTTGCTGAAGTCGCCAGCGTTCTTCGACGAACTCTGCGAGAACGCCCCGCGAATTCAAGCGCGCGATATGCAAGCGGCCGATCCGGCCTTGCGGCAATCGGCGCTGCTGCATCTGCAACACATTACCCAAGGCGGTGATCCTTTTGAAATACACGAAGCCAGGCCCTTGGACTTCGGCCATTGGTCCGCCCATCGCCTGGAAGCGATGACCGAGTTTCGATTGCGTCACGGCGAGGCCGTCGCCTTGGGAGTCGCCATCGACTCGGTGTACTCCACGCTCAAGTTCGGCTTCCCACAGGAAGCGAGCCAGCGGGTCCTGCGTTGCTTGCGCGATCTCGGCTTCGACTTGAACGACGAGAGCTTGCAGCGTCGCGAGGAATTGAAGTGCGGCTTGGAGGAATTTCGTCAACACTTGGGCGGCAGACTGACCGTCACCATGCTGCAGGACATCGGCCGTCCCATCGATGTTCACGAGATCGAATGGTCCGTCATGCAGTACGCTTTGGACGCCGTGCAGCGCGTCGCCGCCGTTTGAATGCAGTGAGTGGAGGGAGACCAGCCTGCTTCGCGCCACAGCAGATCGTCCCAGCTGAATCAACGGTCTGAACACTCGGTCGTTGCGATTAGCCGCCGGTATTAGAGGCCCTTCGGGCCGCAATTCATCGCCGTTGATTTAGGAGCCGTCATGGGCGAAGTGTTTTCCAGAATTGGAAAGTCGTTGGTAGGCGCAGCTGTGCTCCACGTGCTCTCGCTTGCGAACGTCGGCTTGGCCGCAGCGCAACGGGCCGAAGCAGCCACGGCCGAAGCAGCCACGGACGAACCGACGTCGGCGCCGATTGACTTTCAGTCGCAGATTCGACCCTTGTTGTCGGATCGTTGTTTCGCTTGTCACGGGCCTGACGCCAAGCATCGCGAAGCGGACTTGCGGCTGGATTTGCGCGAAGCGGCCGTTGATTTGCTGGCGCCGCAGCAGCTTGCCGACAGCGAGGTGTGGCGGCGGATCACCAGCGAGGATCCCGACGAGCGAATGCCTCCGCCGGATTCCGGCAAGGAGTTGTCCGCGGCGGAACGGCGGTTGCTCCGACAATGGATTGAGCAAGGCGCGCCCTACACGCCGTACTGGGCGTACGAAGCGCCGCGATGGCGCCAGCCGCCCTCGGTGTCGCGGGTCAACTGGCCCGCAAATTGGATTGATCACTTCATCCTCGCCAGGTTGGAGCAAGTGGGCGCGTCTCCGGCGCCGGACGCCGACGAGGTCACACTGCTGCGACGCGTTCACTTCGACTTGACCGGATTGCCGCCATCGCCGGAAACCGTCCACGCCTATCTCAACGATCATCAACCGGATAAGTACGAGAAGCTGGTCGATCGCCTGCTGGAATCCCCCGCGTATGGCCAGCGCATGGCCATGTACTGGTTGGACCTGGTCCGATACGCCGATACGGTCGGCTATCACGGCGATCAAGATCACAGCATCGCGCCGTATCGGGATTGGGTGATCGACGCCTTCAACGCAAACCTGCCGTTCGATCAATTCACGATCGAGCAACTCGCGGGCGATCTACTGCCCGAACCGACGCTGCCACAACGGATCGCGACCGGCTACAACCGTTTGCTGCAGACCTCGCATGAAGGCGGCGTCCAACCCAAGGAGTACTTGGCGATCTATGCGGCCGATCGCGTCCGTAATGTCTCCAGCGTCTGGTTGGGCGGCACGCTCGGTTGCGCCCAATGCCACGATCACAAGTTCGACCCGTTCACGACCAAGGACTTCTATGCGATGTCCGCCTTCTTCGCGGACATTGACGAAGAGCAGCACTTTAAGGTCGGCAGCAATTCCTTGCCCACCGCGCGACCGCCGGAGATCACGGTTTGGACTGCGGAGCAGCGCGAATTGCTCGCATCCCTGAAAGGGAAGATCGCCGCCCTTGAGCAACAGCTGGCCCCGGCCAAGGCGTCCGACACTCACCCGCCGGCGACGAGCGAGCCGGATGGCGACGCCGAAGAAGCGCGGCGACAGTTGGCGACGCTCGTCCAACAACGGAAGCAAGTCGAAGCGCTGGGGCGCCGAACGATGGTGACCGTGTCCAAGGAAACGCCGCGAGTCACGCGCATCTTGCCGCGAGGCAATTGGCTGGACGATAGCGGCGAGATCGTGGCCCCCGCGCCGCCCGAATTCCTCGGACGTTGGAGCCACTCCGAGCCCAGCGGCGATCGCAGCAATCGACTCGACCTGGCTCGCTGGTTGACCGATCCCGAGCAAGGCGTGGGCGGTTTGACGGCGCGCGTTTTCGTGAATCGTTGGTGGTACTTGATGTTGGGCGAAGGTCTCGCCCGCGTGTTGGACGACTTTGGCGGGCAAGGCGAACCGCCAACCCATCCGGAACTGCTGGACGCGTTGGCGGTCTCGTTCCACGAAAGCGGTTGGGATGTGCGGCGTTTGGTCAGGCTAATCGTACTCAGCCGCACTTACCAGCAGTCCTCCGTCGCCGATGCGTCGCTGGTGCAGCGTGATCCCTACAATCGCCTCTTAGCCCGCCAGGCGAGGTTCCGCTTGCCCGCCGAGATGATTCGGGACAGTGCGCTGATGATTAGCGGTTTGCTGGTGGATGAGTTTGGCGGGGCTTCGGTGAAGCCTTACCAACCGGGAGGCTACTACCGTCATCTGAACTTCCCGCAGCGGAAGTACCAACACGATGTCGATCAACGCCAATGGCGCCGAGGCGTGTACGTCCATTGGCAAAGGCAGTTCCTGCACCCAATGCTCAAAGCCATGGATGCGCCAAGTCGCGAGGAATGCACGGCCAAACGTCCGCATTCCAACACGCCGCTGGCGGCCCTGGTGCTGCTAAACGACCCCACGTTCGTGGAAGCCGCGCGGGTGTTCGCCGACCGCGTCTTGCAGGAGGGCGGCCCTGACGACGATCACCGTTTGACGTTTGCTTGCGAGCACGTCTTATCTCGCCGGCCGGACGAACGGGAGCGGGATCTGCTGCAGCGGCTGTTGCAAGCCAATCGCGAGACGTTCGCGGGTGATCCGGACCGCGCGAACCAATTGCTCAGCGTTGGTCTGGCCCCGACCCACTCCACGCAGCCCGCCAGCGAGCGTGCTAGTTGGACGATGGTTTGCCGCGCGTTGTTGAATATGAGTGAAGCCATCACGAGGAATTGAGGGGCCGCGACTCCATGGGAGCGGGCGGCCGCGCCCCACTGAATCCGAAATCCGCATCCGAAACAAAACGGTCGCGTGACTCGCAATCCGCACCGAGGCCAGCCACCGCAAGAGAGTTCGCCATGTTAAGTCGTCGTCTCTTCCTCTCCAACACGGGCCTCGGTTTGGGCGGCGCGGCGCTGTCGATGATGTTCGCTCGAGACGCCCTCGGCGAAAAGCAGCTGGGGCTCGCCGGGGCGCCCCATCATCCGCCTCGAGTGAAACGCGTGATTTTTCTCTGCATGGCCGGCGGGCCGTCGCACCTGGAGACCTTCGACTACAAGCCCGAATTGCAGCGGTTGGACGGCCAGCCGATGCCCGAATCCTACACCGCTGGACAACCGATCGCTCAACTTCAAGGCCAATCGCTGAAATGCCTGGGACCACTGACGAAATTCCAGAAGTACGGCGAAAACGGCTTGGAGATCAGCGACTACCTGCCATGGCACGCCAAGATGGCGGACGATATCAGCGTTGTGAAGTCGCTGGTCACCGAACAGATCAATCATGACCCGGCCCATACCTTCATGAATACGGGCGCCGCGATTAGCGGGCGACCCTCCATGGGAAGTTGGGTGCTCTACGGGTTGGGAAGCGAGAGTGAGAATCTCCCCGGGTTTGTCGTCTTGACCAGCGTTGGCGGCAGGAACCCGCAACCGATCGCTTCGCGGCAATGGTCCGCGGGATTCTTGCCGGGGCAATTTCAGGGCGTCGAGTTCAATTCCAGCGGGGATCCCGTGCACTATGTCGCCAACCCCGCCGGCGTCAATCGTGATCAACAGCGGACATTGGTGGAGGCGATCGCGGAACTGGACGCTCATCGCAATCGACAGGTGGCCAATCCCGAAATCGACACCCGGATCGCGGCGTATGAAATGGCCTTCCGCATGCAGATGTCCGTCCCGGAGTTGATGGACTTCTCCGATGAACCTCAGCACGTTCTCGACGCCTACGGCGCGAAGCCCGGCGACGGGTCCTTCGCGTCCAACTGCCTGTTGGCGCGACGTCTTGCCGAGCGCGGCGTCCGTTTTATTCATCTGTACCATCGCGGTTGGGATCATCACGGCGACCTGGATCGCTACATGAAGATCTGCTGCGGCTTGACTGATCAACCCACATACGCTCTGGTTCAAGACTTGAAGCAGCGCGGCATGCTGGACGATACGCTGATCGTCTGGGGCGGCGAGTTTGGACGAACGCCGATGTTCCAAGGCAAGGGCGGCCCCGGTCGGGATCATCACATCAAGGGCTTTTCCATGTGGCTCGCCGGGGGAGGCATTCAAGGCGGAGTTGCTCACGGCGCCACCGACGAGCTGGGTTATCACGCTGTGGAAAACGTCGTCCATGTGCGCGACTTGCACGCCACGATGCTGCACATGCTGGGCCTGAATCACGAGCGCTTCGCTGTAAAATTCCAGGGCCTGGACATGCGGCTCACCGGCGTGGAGCCAGCGCGAGTGGTCCATGAGCTATGGGGCGCCGCTCGTGTCGCCAGCAAAACGGAAGCCGAGGGAGACTAAATGGTGAATCGTTGTTTCGCATGGTGCGTGAGCGTCGTCATGATTTGCGGCCTTGCTGGTTGCGATGGCGGGGCGACCAATCCCAACGCCGAATTCCCGTCGCGATCCTTGAAGATCATTTGCCCGTGGTCCCCGGGCGGGGGCACCGACCGGATCACTCGGTACTTCGCCGATGCACTCCGCGAAGAGCTTGGAACGACATGCACGCCGCTCAATCAAACCGGCGGCGGCGGCGTGGCTGGGCATCAGGCGGGCGCGCTTGCGCCGGCCGATGGCCATACTTTGACCATGATCACGTTCGAGCTGAGCACGATGAAGCAGATGGGCTTGACCGATCTGACGTACCGCGACTATCGCTGTTTGATGCAAGTGAACGCTGATCCGGCGGCCATTTTGGTGAAGGCCGATTCGCCGTGGATGACGCTCGGCGACTTGCTCGAGCATATTGGAGCGAATCCGGGCCAAGTGCGCATGACGGGCACCGACAGCGGAGGCGCCTGGGATTTGGCCCGCGCGGGATTGCTGCTGGCGGCTGGACTGAAAGTGCAAGACGTGACCTGGGTCCCCAAACGGGGCTCCGCGCCGTCCTTGGTCGAACTCCTGGGCGGCCATGTCGAAGCCGTGTGCTGCAGCCTGCCCGAAGCAGTGCAGTCCCTGGCCGGTGGCGAATTGCGAGCGCTGGCCGTGATGGCCGAGCAACGCTTGGAGGCGTACGCCGACGTACCCACCGCTCGCGAAGCCGGCTACGACTGGGTCGCCGTCGGCTGGCGAGGCTTGGCGGTCCCCAAGCAGACTCCGGACAAAGCGTATCGAGCGTTGCTGCTGGCGCTGGATCGGATCGTTTTGTCTCCGCAGTTCGTGGACTTCATGAAGAAGAACGACTTCCAGATCGAGCTTCGCAGCGGGGATGCGTTCACGGACTTTCTCGCTGCTCAAGAGTCCCAATGGAAAGGCGTCATTGAAGCTGGCGGTTTTTCCCAGGAAGCGCCGTGAACGATCCGCCGGCCGACTCTGACGTTGCCGCGCTGACCAGCGCGGCCGACCGCCGTGCGACGGAAGATACCGCGGCCGACGACCCTTGGCGCTGGACATGGGGCGCGGCGTTGCTGGCGATCGCGGCGACGTTCGCCTTGTGGTCCTTGATGATTGAAGCGCCTCGCGTGGGCGGCGAACACGATCTCGGGCCCCGCGCCTTTCCCTGGCTGCTGTGCCTGGGGTTGGCCCTGTGCGGTGTTTACGAGTGGTCGAGCGGATTGCGAATCAGGGGTCGTCATCCACGGCCAACCTCCGACATCGGAGCTAGCCCAGGCGCCGCGCCGACCGACCAGCACTTGCAGTGGAGCCGAGTCCTGCTGGCCGCGACGGCCGTGACGATTTGTCTCTTGGCCATCGGCCTGCTGCGCGTCCCCTATTCGGCGGCCACCTTCGCGCTTGCTGTGGCCTTGATGCGGCTGCAAGGCGCTTCCTGGACGAAGTCGTTCGTGGGCGCGTTGTTGCTGGTGCTATGGATCAAGTGGATGTTTGGTTGGGGATTTGGCGTGCAATTGGAGGACGGCTGGATCGATCGGCTCGCGTTCCGATTGAGGGCTGCATCGTGATCGAGGTGTTGCCCGAGATCCTGCATTGGAGTGTCCTTACCCCCTGGCTCCTGGGCATGGCGTTCGGCGTGTTTGTGGGCAGCACGCCGGGGCTGACCGCGACCATGGCCGTGGCTCTCTTGGCGCCGCTAGGATTCAAGATGGACCCCAACGCGGGGATCGCGATGGTGATTGGGGTGAGCTTCACCGCGATCTTCGCCGGCGACTTGCCAGCGACCTTTTTGCGCATCCCGGGCACGCCGGCTTCCGCGGCCGCCACATTGGATGGATACGCGTTGGTGCGCCAAGGCAAGGGGCACTTCGCTGTCACGTTGGATCTGATCTGCTCGGCCGCGGGAGGTCTGGTGGGCGTGCTGTTGTTGATTGGCGTGGCGCCGATCTTGGCTCGTTGGTGCTGCAATTCTCGGACTTCGAACGATTCTGGCTCGCTGTCTTGGGGTTGAGCTTCAGCGCGCTGGTCTCGCAGGGCGACCGCCTGAAGGGCGCCGCCGCCGCCATGTTGGGCGTCTTGCTGTCGACGGTGGGATTGGATGTGCGAGGTTCGCAGCGTTTCACGTTGGGTAATGCGGACTTGTACGCCGGATTGGATTTCATCGCCATCATGATTGGTCTCTTCGGCTTGGGCGAAGTGCTGCGGAATCTCGCTGGCTCGAACACGCTCGAAGGACTGCAACGACGCATTCCCTGGCGGCCTCCGCTGTGGGCGGCGCTGGCTTCGTTGTGGCGACATAAGTTCACCTTCATTGTCTCGTCGTTGTTGGGTTCGTTGATCGGCGCGCTGCCCGGGGCCGGAGCCGATATTGCCGCTTGGGGCGCCTATGGAGTGGCCAAGAGATCTTCCAAGAAGCCGGAAGCCTTTGGCGAGGGCTGCGAAGCGGGAGTCGTCGCGCCCACCAGCGCGAACAACGCGGCGGTTGCCGGCGCCTGGATTCCCGCGCTGGTCTTCGGCGTTCCCGGCGATGCGGTCACCGCGATTGTCCTGGGCGCCTTGACCGTCTATGGAATCAAGGCGGGCCCGGACGTCTTCGTCTCGCATTCTCATCAGATCAATTCGATTTTCGCGATCGCCTTGCTGACGCAGGTGCTCTTGATCCCCGCAGGATTGATGGGGCTGTGGGCTTTTGGTTTGGTCTTGCGGTTGCCCCGTCGCGTGTTGCTGACCGCGGTCGTGTTGTTCTCGCTGATTGGCGCCTACTCGTTGAACAACCGCATGTTTGACGTCTATGTCGCCTGCATCGCCGGCCTGGTCGGATTCTATCTGGAGGCTCGACGCGTCCCTCTGGCGCCGTTGGTGCTGGGCCTGATTCTCGGGCGGATGATCGAGGAGAACCTGCGCAGCGGCTTGATCAGTCACCAGGGCGATTATTCACAGCTATTCACGCGGCCGATCTGCGCGGTGCTGGTCCTCTGCCTGGCCGCGCTGTGGGCGGGCGCCCTACGCGCGTCGCAAGTAATTGCTGGACGGCCCACGCCAAACGCTCGAAGTCGTGTTGCTCGCGCGGTCAGGCGAATTCCCTGACGCTGTTTCCACCACCGTTGCAGCACGAGATACCCTCCGCAACTGCGCTTCCCACTGGGCCTGCGTGATTGGTGATGCTTCGCCGGCGTCGCCGAGGACCACCGCTTGGCGTTCTTCATCCCAACTGGGGCGACCCACCACGCCGTCGGGCTTCCAACGCCAGTTCAGCCGACAGTCCGAAGGCATCTCCCATCCCAGATGGCGCCCGAGCAATTGTTTGCCGAGTTGCACTCGTTGGACGAATTCGCGGGCGGTCGCAGGCCAGGGAATCCGTGGAAAATCGCGGCGCAGGGCCGCGGCGTTGCGCGCTCGATAGCCTGGATCGCAACAAACGCCGTAGATATACGCCAGCGCATCGACGCTGAACGCCGCGGACGCGGCAAGCTGTTTCACCGCCGGCGGGTGGTTTTCGCTGCTGGCTCGCTCCGCCAATTCCTCCAGGTAGGGTGCGCGAAGGTTCGACGTGCGGCCCGTCCCCGAGTCGTCATAGCTCCAAAGCGGCGCCAGGTAGGGCGTACCGTGCATGCTATAGAACGCGCGGTCCGTGATCGGCGAAGAGACGACCAGGAAATGATCGTAGGGGCTCTGCTGAACGCTCTGTCGCATGAACACGAGCCCGATGTTCTCGTGGGTCATCTGACGCATGACGTCGAACCTGGCGCGTCCCAGGAGCCTGGGATCGAAATAGACGAAACGGCGATCCCAAGGCGCCGTGGCGATCGCGCAAATCCTCGCCGCGTCGAACTCGAGCGGTTCGCCGCGGGCGGCGAGTGCTCTCAGCCTTTGCTGCAACCAAGTCGGTTCGACGCTGGCCACGTCCGACGTCGCGGCCTCGAACCAGCGCTGCATCCTGGCGCGCAGTTCGTCGCTACGATGCGCGATGAACAAACTGTCGCGCTTGGTTTGCACACCGGAAGCATAATTGCGAAAGATGTCCGTCAACCTCGGCGCCTGCAGGAACTCGGGGCAAGCCTCGGCGTGCGGAATCAGCAGGTGCTCCTCAGCGACCGGAGTCAGTTGGCGCCAACGCGTGCGATGCAAGTCGCTCGCCGCCAGTCGGGCCAGTTTTTCGCTCCGCCGACCGCGCAGTTCCGCATGCGCGATCTTGGGAGACAGGATCCCGCCAGGCGCCTTGGCCATCAGCAGCACGCAGACGCCCTGGCGGATATCGAAGAGGTTTTCATCAAGCGGCGTCGCCGCGGTATCACGTACGCCTTGCGCCTGGCGTCCCGCGCTTCCGCCCAGATCCATGACATACAACCGAGGGAACATTTCCAGGAGCTCACGTCGCAGTCCACCGTGCGTTACCCCGCCCAGCAGCGTGTTGTTCAGCACCAGGGCGACCACGCCGATTTCGACCCGCCGCATTTGTTGCTGCGCCCAGCATAAGAACTGCAGAGCCCAATCGTTGAGATTCCACTTGCGTTCGACTCGATTCGCTTTGTATCGCTGCAGCTCTTCGCAGCGCGGGATGGGTCTTGGTTTGCCCGAAGTTGCCAAAGGGAGGATTGCCCACGATCACCAAGGGTCGTCGTTTGTTGGATGGCGATTCGCCAATGGGCGCGGGTTCGGCGAGGGAATCGGCGACCTGCAAGTGGGCGGCGCGGCCGGCTGCCTGCAGCAACAGCCGAGCCGCACAGCAGCTGCCGGCGGCGATATCCCAGCCATGAACCTCCGCGTTCGTTTCGGCCAAGGGCAACAAGAAGCCGCCCGGACCGCAGGCGGGATCCAGCCAGATCGCGTCGCGTGGGGTCCGTGCCTGGCGATCCGCGCCGGTTTGCGCTAGCAGCTGCTCGGCGCCGCGGAGCACATAGCCCACAAGCTCCGCTGGCGTGTAGAAGGCGCCGCGGAGTCGCCGTTGACGCCGATCCATGGCGGCTAACAGACGTTCATGAAAATCCAACCAGGCTGTCGCATCGAAGTCGCCCGCGCCGGCGGGGCGGGGAACGACCGAAGCAAACTCCAGGGCGAACTTCGATATCGCCGGGGAATCGACCGAAGGCGCTGCGGCGGGGCGCCAGGCAAGTCTCTCTCGGCCGTTCGCTTGCAGCCAGAAGTTCAACGTGCGGGCGAACCACTGCAGCTTCGCCAGCTCGCCGGCGGCTTGCCGCGGCCGCCAGTCGCAGGATTCAGAGACCTGCACGTCCAGGGCCTCGCAGACGGCGGCCAGCGTCTGGCAGGGGTCGGACGTCTCCCACAGCTCGGCGGTTCGTCGCGCTTCGGCGGCCGCGTCGCGCCATGTCGCGGCGGTGCAGTTCGATCGAGTCGTCGCCGTACGTCCCCTAACCAAACAGAGCGGTGACCGCTTCGGCCTTAACCAATTCGCGCGGCTGGTTCAGATGGTTGTAGACAATCGTCTGCGGCTGAATGCCCAGCGCGTGATACATCGTGGCCAACAGCTCGGTCGGATGCACGGGATTCTCCAACGGCGCCGACGCGGTTTGGTCGCTCTTGCCGTAGACGGAACCGCGCTTGATGCCGGCGCCAGCCAGGCAAGCAGTGTAGCAATAGGGCCAGTGGTCACGACCGTCGTCGCTATTGCTGTTGCCCGAAGTGCTGACGCCGCGTTGGGGACTGCGGCCGAATTCGCCCACGGCGACCACCAGCGTTTCCTCCAGCAGGCCGCGTTGGTCCATGTCCTCGATCAAGGTCGCCAGACCCGCGTCGAGCATGGGGGCCGACTGATTCTTCATGCGCTGCGCTCAATCCCGTGTGCACGTCCCAGGAGTGGTTGTCGGAGTTGGCGACCTTGGGCCAAATCACTTCCACGACTCGCGTCCCGGCTTCGACCAAACGCCGCGCCAGCAAGCAGCATTGGCCAAACGTATTCCGGCCGTACTGGTCGCGCAGCTCGTCAGGCTCTTGATCCAACATGAATGCGTTGCGCGCTTGCCCGAGCTGATCAAGCTGTAAGCGCTGGTGTAGTAGGAATCCAGGTCGTAGCTCTCAACGGCTCGGTCCAACGCCGGCATGCCTTGATTGATCAAGTCCCGCAGCCTCGCACGTCGGTTCAATCGACCCGTGGACACCTCGTCTCGCAACTTCAAGTCATCCACGTTGATGCGATCCATCTTGTTCATATCCATGTCGTCGCCCGGCGGGAACAAGTAGTACGGATCGTACGCTCGTCCCAGGAAGCCGGCGGTGCCCGCCTTGTTGACGACATTGCTCTCCTGCAACGGGCGAGGCATCATCACGAAGGGCAGCATCGGTTCTTCGGGCGGCAGCAAGCGAATCACCTGGGAGCCGAAGGTTGGGAAGTCCTTGGGCGACGGCGGCTCCAACTGACCGGAGGGGCTGACCTTATCCGCGGTGTAGCCGGTGTGCATCTGATAGATGGCGGCGGTGTGATTGAACAGGCCGACCGGCGTGTAGCTCATCGAACGGATCAAGGTCAGCTTGTCGGTGACGTTGGCGAAGTTGGGCATTAGCTCCGTCACATCCATGCCTGGCACCTTGGCGCCGATTCGCTTGAACACGCTGCGAACGTTGTCGGGGACATCGTCCTTGGGGTCCCACAGCTCCAGGTGGCTCGGGCCGCCTTGCAGGTACAGCAGGATCACGCTCTTGGCCTTGCCAAATCCGGAACCGCCGCTCGCTGGTTGCTCCTTGGCTCGCAACAGATCGGCCAGGGTCAGCCCCAACAGAGAGGAGCCGCCCACTTGCAACAGCTGCCGCCGCGAGAACCCGACATGGGGATCACAAACGTCTTTGCCGCTTTGACCGGGAACAACCAACATGACATCACCCTCGAGGAACCTCTTTGTGCGGGCCAATCGCCCGCCGCTCTTCCTGCAGTACAACGCTTAAGTATGAGGGATCTCCGATGCGAAGTCAAACTGCCCTGTTGCTGTCGCCGACTCCGGCGAATCGGCCTAAGTCGTGAATTTGGAAAGGTTTGAGTAGGCCGCGGTGCCTGGGCTGTGCTGCGCGACCCCATAGGCATCAAGTTAAGAAAATCCTGATGGATTTAACCACGGAGGACACAGAGGACCACAGAGGTGGATGCATTTCTGTCCTCGGTGTTCCTCGGTGCTCTCTGATGGCTGGATGGCTGGATGGCTGGATGCGAGAATCCGCTAAAGCTCTTGCCCCAGGCGGGGCAAGTCGCTACAACACTCCGCCCAGTTGGGCCGCCCGCAATGGCGTGGACTTGAGATTCGCCATGGCGGCAATGGGTGTCGCGCGCTCGCTGGCGAGGAACATGCTTCCATGGAGGGAGAGGCGCTATGACGCGATTTCAATTTCTTCGTTCGCTGCTGAGTCGGGGCCTAAGCTGTTTGATAGCAGGCGTCCTTTGGGCGGCCTTGTCGCAACGGGCCAGCGCGCAGGACGTTCCCAACTTGCAAGAGACCTTGACAGTCGGCCTGAAGCCGCGGCTGCCGGCCGATTTCGCGTTTATCCGCAAGGTCGTTGTGATGGTGGACCAAAAAAGGCTGCCTCTGGATCTGGTGTTGGGAACGTTCGAGTGGGTTCGCGTGACCAAGAAGGGCAAGAAGTACAAGTTGCCGTACTTTGCCGAGGCGTTGAGGATTCGCGCCGCGAGAATCGGCATCAAGATCTAGAGCGGGCGCACGACGTCTCGGGGAGCAAGTTCGGATGGCGCGGCAATTGCCGATCTCGGGGATCATCCCTACGCGAAATCGTCCTGATGCACTGCAGCGCACCTTGGAGTCGTTGGCCGCTCAGGATGCGCACCCGCTGGAGATCGTCTTCGTCGATGGGTCGGACGACGACGCCAGCCAACTCGTGGTGCAGCGCATGGGCGATCAGCTGAATACTCGCCTGGTCTATCACCGCGCCGAGCGACTGGGCGCCGCTATCCAACGCAATCAGGCCTTTCGGCACGCGACCCAGAACTTCATCTGGTTCTTGGACGACGACATTCTCTTCGAGCCGTATTGCATGACTCGATTGTGGGATGCGCTGCAAGCGGATCCAGCATTGGGCGGCGTCAATGCGCTGATTACCAACTGCTATTACGAGCCGCCAGGCCGGGCTTCGCGGTTCATGTTCGCCTGGATGAATGGCGGCAAGGCGGAAACCTACGCTGGGCGCTGCCTGGGACCGGCCGTGAATCTGGCGCCGTCGGATGCCCCCAATCTACCCGAGGTTGTTCCGCAGGACTGGCTGAATTCAGGCTGTACGATTTATCGCCGCGATGGACTTCCCGATCCCCCGTTTGAAACTTTCTTCACCGGCTATTCGCTGATGGAGGATCTGACGGTGTCGCTGCGGGTCGCCAAGAAGTACCGCCTGGCGAATGTACGCACAGTGCGCATCTTCCATGACAGCCAGCCCGGATCGCACAAATCAAACGCCCGCGAACTAGCCAAGATGGAGCTTTTGAATCGCCACTTCGTCATGACCCGGATCCTGGAACGAAAGTCGTTGAACGACTACGTGAAGCTCTTGGGTTGGGAGACATTTCAAATGCTGGCGTTGGCGATGCAGCGCGAACAATTCTGGCGCATCCCGGCGCGGATGCTCGGCAAGCTGCAAGCGCTGGCGACGATCGCCTGGCCATTCGCCAAATCGAATGCGTGAAGGGAAGCGTGGAAGCGGCTACTTCTCGCGGAGCTGTTGCAATTCCGCTTCGGCGCGCTGCAGGGCTTGCCTTGTTTCCTGCAGCTGTTTTTGCTGTGCGGCCAAGGCGGCCTGATAGGCTTGCAACGCTCGCTGCAACAAGGCCATCGCCTCGGAATCCGTGGTTCGGCCGAGCTGCGGATCGCCGCCCGGCAAATCAGCGGGCGACATCCCGACTTCGGCGACGGTGGGGCCCTGCACTTCCACTCGCGGCTGCGACCACCCCAGTTGGTTCATGGTGGCTGGCATGACGGCGCCGCCGCCGAGCACGACCTCCACGGCCAGTTCCTGATCCTGGCGCCGGACTAACAGCTGCAGCGCGTCTCCGGGTTGGCGACGCAGGACGGGCCGCACGGCCTGGTAAACCGACCGGATGAACGCGCCATTGACGGAAAGCAATTGATCGCCGGTCCGCAAGCCGGCGCGCTGCGCAGGACTGTCAGGGTGGACGCGTTGAATAACGATTCTCTCGCCCTCCTGTTCCAGCAACATGCCCATGGTGGGCCGCCGTCGTTGCAGCACCAGGACTTCGTCGGCCTGAGGACCTTGCTGCGCGTGTTCGGCCAACGCCCGCATCAGCCGGCGGAGATGAGCGCCCGGGATTCCGTAGGTCCAGCCGGCCTGATTCGCCTTGCGTTGCACGGCCAGGACGACGCCGAGCAGCCGACCCTGCTGATCAAAGAGGCCCGCGCCGCTGCTGGTCGCCGCGGCACGGAGATCGCACTGCAACAAGGGCGGCAGGTCCGCGCCTTCCAGCGTTCGGTCCAAGCCGCTGACAATTCCCATCGAGACGACGGCGGCTTCGTTGCCCCAGCCCGCGGCGCTCAGAATCCACGATCCTACGGCCGGAGCGTCTTCGTCGGCGGCCAGCTCGGCGAAGACGTCGCGAGCGTCTTCGGTTTCAATCAGCGCCGTTTGCGAGTACTGGTCGATCGCTCGCAGACGGCCCCGCGCCTGTTGTCCTCCCGGCAGCGTGATGCGGACCGGCTGGCTGGGATCGGCGGAGGCCGGGAAGGAGGACGTGGCGATCCATTTGCGGGACACCAACACGCCGCTAAACACCTCGACCGACGGAGTCGCGTCGAGCGATTCGGCGGATTCCGGTGCTCGTTCGCCGTCCAGCTTCCGCACGCGCAAGGTGACGGTCGCTTGCTGTGCGACGCTGGCGGCGTGCGAGAGATTCTGGGCGAGCCCGATGTCCGGGGCCGCTAGCACCGCCGACAGCGGCGCCGCCAACAGCAACAGGGCCGCCGCCCGGAGTGAGTTCGCGGTTTCAGGCTTCCCAGCGTTCATCGGTGAAGGCTCCGTTGGGCGCGTGTTCGGGAACGATCAGATCGAGATTCCCGCGTCGGGGCGAGGCTGCAGGTCTAGAAAGCCCTCGAGTTCCGGCTCGCTCATGTGGGTCCACGGCTGCAGTTCGACCGGATGAAACAGCGGCTCGTCCGCCCCAAACGGCGGTGATTTCGACGCGGGGGACGCCGATCGGGTCAGGGGGTGGCTTGCGGGCGGCGTCTCGCCTGTCGGCAGACTTGTGGTCGCCACCGCGATCGCCGCCAGGCTTGCCGCCGCCCAGGGCAGCCAACGCAGCCAGCTTCGGCGTCGATCGGCGGGGCGGAGCGGTCGAGGGGCGCCCGTTTCTGGGGCGGCTCGACGCAAGCGATCCACGGTCTGAGCGTCCTGGCCCAGGCGTTCGGCGAGCTCCTTCAAGGAAGCATCCAGAATCAGCTCTCCGTCCGCGTCCAGGGGCGCCGGTTCCGCGGGGATGTATTTCGGTTCAAATGACATGTCGATCCACATCTTGGTCGGTATCTGTCGGAGGCGACTTCCACGAGTCGCCCTCCTGCTCGAGTTGCTTACGAAGCGCGAGCAAGCCGTGATAGACCCGCGACTTCACGGTGCCGCTGGGGCAGTCCAGAATCTCCGCGATTTCTTCATACTTCAGGCCTTCGCTGAATCGCAACACCAGGCTTTGGCGTTGGCCTTCGGGCAACTGATGGACCCGCGACCAAAGGCCCTTTTTCCACTCATCGACAATCGCCGCGGCCTCGGCGGCCGGCGTGCTGGCGGGCTTGTCGGGGCGTTGGTCGATCCAATTCGCAAGCGCACGTTGACGCACCTCTTGTTTGCGTCGTCGTCGTCGATCAACATTCAGCAGGATCCCGTAGAGCCAGGTGTACAATTGGCTGCGACCTTGGAACCGGTCGGCGTTTTGCGAGGCGATCAAAAACGTTTCTTGCTTCAGGTCGTCGGCTTCCCAAGCGTCGCCGGTCAACATCCAAGCGGCCCGGCCGATCCGTTCGCCGTATTGCTCGATGATTTTGGGGATATCGATCGGGGGAACATTCCGGGACACGGGCGCCTCAAGAGCTCAGGTCGCGGCGGCGATGCCGCTGTCGGGTCCTGCGAGCAGGCTGCGACGCTTCGCCGAGTCGTCGCGATCAAGCGGCCTCCAGCAATCGCACCCATGTGCGGGGGTGTGCTGATTCCGCGATGGACGTCCCGTCTATGTCGCCCGAGCAAGCATTATCGTTCAATTGGAATTGTGCGCCGAGCCGATTCCAAGGATTCCTGTCGCTGGATTCGACAAGAATTGCCTAGACCGCCTGCCCTCCGCAACACTCTAACTCTATCATAAACCGGGTCGCCTTTGCCGAGGCGCCCGATGTCCTCGCCCGTCGGACCTTTGACAACCACCACGACTCTCCCGACCAGGACTCCGAGTGAACATCCTGATTGCCGCCTCCGAAGTAGCCCCGCTGGCGAAGACCGGCGGCTTGGCCGACGTTTCCGGCGCCCTGCCTCAAGCGCTCACGCAACTGGGCGTGAACGTGATGGTCGTGATGCCGGCCTATCGCCGCGCGCTGCAATCTGGTCGGGAAATCTGGCCGGCCGACCGAGCGTTCGACATTCCGATTGGCCAGCAAATCGTCCCCGGTCAGTTGCTGGAGACTCGCCTGGATGATGGGAAAACGCCGGTCTACCTGATCGAGCAACCCGCATACTTCGACCGCGACGGTCTGTACGGCGATCAGTTTGGCGATTATCGCGACAACTGCCCTCGTTTCGTCTTTTTCTGTCGTGCAGTCCTGGAAGCCATCCAGCTATTGGAATTTGAAGTCGACGTCATTCATTGCCACGATTGGCAGACGGGCCTGATTCCGGCTTACTTGCGCACCGATTACGGGATGGCCCACAACTATGAACGCATCGCCTCGTTGATGACGGTTCACAACATGGCGTACCAAGGACGCTTCTGGCCGCAGGAGATGATGCTCACGGGGCTGGACTGGAAGTACTTCAACTGGCGCGAACTCGAGTTTCATGGCGACCTGAACCTCCTGAAAGCCGGCATGGTCTACGCGGATGCGATCAACACGGTCAGCCCGCAGTATGCTCGCGAGATTCAATATTCGCCGCTGGGATGCGGCTTGGAAGGCGTGCTCCGAGACCGCGCTGATGTGCTGAGCGGTATTGTCGACGGGATTGATCCCCAGGTCTGGAACCCAACGCTCGATCCGCATTTGGCGAGCAACTACAGTGTCGAGAATTGGCGAGAAGGCAAGGCCCAATGCAAAGCCGCCTTACAGCGGGAATTGAGTTTGCCGGTCAACCCCGACGCTCCGTTAATAGGTATGATCGGACGGTTGGCGGACCAAAAAGGCTGGGACTTGATTGCCGATTTGATTCCTCGGTGGGCCGCCGACTCGCCAGTGCAGTGGGCGATTCTCGGCTCCGGTGAAGCCCGTTACGAACATATGCTCGCGTCGTTATCGCAACGGTACTACGATCGCGTCGCCGTCAAGCTGGAGTTTTCCGACGCCCTGGCCCACCGCATCGAGGCCGGCGCCGATATGTTCTTGATGCCCAGCCGCTATGAGCCTTGCGGATTGAATCAGCTCTACAGCCTGGCCTACGGCACGCCGCCCATCGTGCGAGCGACGGGAGGCCTGGCGGATACCGTGATTAACGCTGATGAGGCGACCATCGCCGACGGTACGGCGACCGGATTCAGTTTCACCGACTATCACTACGACGCGTTGAATCACGCCGTGCAGCGAGCCATCTCCCTCTGGGAAGACCAACGCAGTTTGTGGGCGGGCATCGTGCAGACCGGCATGAAGCAGGATTGGTCCTGGACCGCCAGCGCGCACAAGTATGTCGAACTGTACGAGAGAGTCGCCCGCACCCGTCGCGGTTAAAGGGGGCGGGCTGCAGCTGGCGGCCAAGCCAGCTGCGAAACGGATCGCCACAGCGATTCAATGACAGCCGGGCGCCGCCGACCCGGCGCCGCCGACCGGGCGCGAACTCCCGGACGACCAGCTTTCCAGCCAGAGTCGGCTGGATGGTCACGCCAGGAGGTCGCGGACGACCTCGCCATGGACGTCGGTCAAGCGGAAATCGCGGCCCTGAAAGCGATACGTCAAGCGCTCGTGATCGATGCCCAAGCAATGCAGAATCGTGGCGTTCAAGTCGTGGATATGCACGGGCTTGTCCACGATGTTGTAGCTGAAGTCGTCGGTCTGGCCGTAGGTGAGCCCTCGCTTGACGCCTCCCCCAGCCATCCAAATGGAGAAGCAGCGGGGATGATGGTCGCGACCATAGTTCTCCTTGGTGAGACCGCCTTGGCAATACACAGTGCGGCCAAACTCGCCGCCCCAGATGACCAGCGTGTCATCCAACATGCCGCGCTGCTTCAAGTCCTTCACCAGCGCGGCTTGACCCTGGTCTACGTCGCCGCATTGAAAGCGGATGTCCTGCGGTAGATTGCCGTGCTGGTCCCAGCCTCGAATGAACACTTGCACGAACCGCACGTCGCGTTCGGCCAGTCGGCGGGCAAGCAGGCAATTGCGAGCAAACGTCCCCGGTTTGTGAACGTCCGGACCATACAGATCCAGGACATGCTGGGGTTCGTCGGAAATATCCGTCAATTCCGGGACGGACGTCTGCATCCGGTAGGCCATTTCGTACTGGGCGATCCGCGCGGAGATTTCCGGATCGCCAATCACGCCAAGTTGTTCTTGGTTCAACTGGCTGAGAACATCCAGCATGGCGCGGCGGTCGTCGCTGCTGACCCCAGGCGGATTCGACAGAAACAACACCGGATCGCCTTGCGATCGAAGCGCCACGCCTTGATGTCGCGAGGGCAGAAAGCCCGCTCCCCACAAGCGATTGTAAAGCGCCTGGGCGTCGCGCTTGGCGCTCCAACTGCTGTGCAGCACCACGAACGTCGGCAGATTCTCGTTCAGCGCCCCAAGCCATAGGAGAGCCAGGCGCCCATGCTTGGACGCCCTGGAATCTGGCTGCCGGTTTGAATGTAGGTGATCGCCGGGTCGTGGTTGATCGCTTCGGTGTGCACCGAGCGAATGATCGTCATCTCGTCGGCGATTGACGCCGTATGCGGCAGCAACTCGCTTATCTCCGCGCCGCACTCGCCATGTCGAGCGAACTTGAAGATCGACGGCGCCAGGGGGAAGCGTTTCTGCCCCGATGTCATCGTCGTGAAACGTTGCCCCATTCTGACCGAGTCCGGCAAGTCCTTGTCGAAGAGATCCTGCAAAGCCGGCTTGTGGTCGAACAACTCGATCTGCGAGGGCGCGCCGGACATGAACAAATAAATGACGCGCTTGGCCGATGGTGGGAAATGCGGTTGACCCAGCACCCCGCGATCACCCTCGCCCGCCGACGCGGACGCCGCATTCAACAAGGTCGCCAGGGCCGCGCCGCCCAGACCGTTGGCCGTGGTGCGCAGAAAGGCGCGGCGGTTTTGGCAATCAAACAGCGAATGGCCGATCATCATGGACTTTCTGTTGCTTGGATTTGCCGGTGCGGCGACCGAGTCGGCGGTGGTTGGCCGGCCCCGTCGCTGCCGGCCAGCTCGTGGACCACGTTCGCATCCAACAAGGCGCCGGTGAGTTGGTCAGGGATTACTTCGTAAGCACTTCATCCAGGTTCAGGATCAAATTGCAGATGACCGTCCAGGCGGCCAATTCCGCGGGCTCGCAACGGGGATCGAATCCCGCGACGCCAACTTGCAGCACTTTCTCGGCGCGCTCCGGCGATTGCCGGAATTCTTTGAGATACCGTTGTGCGAGGCCAGCGATCAGCTTTCGTTCCTGGTCCCTTGGCGGCCGACAGACCGCCAGCTGAAACGCGTAATCCAGTCGCTTGTCGTCAGGGGCGACATGCAACAAGACGCGCTGCGCCATGAACCTGGCCGCTTCGAAGAACTGTTCGTCGTTCATCAACAACAAGGCTTGCAGCGGCGTGTTGGTCCGCTCGCGACGAACCGTGCAGGATTCGCGCGAGGGCGCGTCCAGGGTCGTCATGCCGGGAGGCGGCGATGTGCGTTTCCAAAACGTGTACAGGCTGCGGCGGAAGAGCTTGTCGCCGTCATCGCGACTGAATCGCACGGTGTTGCTGCCGGAATAGCCGACCGCCTTCCATAACCCCGCGGGCTGATAGGGCTTGACGCTCTTGCCGCCGTTTGACTCCACCAGCAAACCACTGACGGTCAACGCCTGATCCCGCAACGCCTCGGCGTCCAAGCGGAAGCGAGGTCCCCGCGACAAATGGCGATTGCGGGGATCGATCGCCAACGCTTCGGGGGTCACCTGCGCCGATTGTCGATAGACGGCGGAAACGACCATCAGGCGAAACATGTGTTTGATGTTCCAACCGCTCTCGCGAAACTCCGTCGCCAGCCAATCGAGCAGCTCGGGGTGCGAAGGCCACTCGCCCTGCGAGCCAAAGTCCTCGGACGTCTTGACGATGCCGACGCCGAAGACGTGCTGCCAATAACGATTGACCGTCACTCGCGCCGTGAGCGGGTTGCGTTCGGACACAAGCCAGTTCGCCAATCCCAGGCGATTGCTTGGCGCATCGTCAGGCAATGGGGGCAAGGCGGCCGGAACGTTGGGATGAACTTGCTGCTCCTGGTCTGGTTGATCGTATTGCCCGCGCACCAGGACGTAGGTGGGCGTCGGTTGGGGTTTGTCTTTCATGACCATGGTGGCGGGAACAGCTTGCTGCACCGCCTGCAATTGTGTCCGCAGGTCGGCCAAATCGGCGTGCAGCGGATCAAACACCGCGCGGGTGGATGTGCAGACATGCTCCAGGAAGTAGTCGCGGATTTGCTTTTGTTGTTCCGGCGACTGCTGATCGGGCTCGGCCTTCAACGCCTGCAGTACAGGCCCGGGAAGGTCCGGCTTGTCCAATGAAAGTTGCAGGGCCCGCCAGGCGGCCAGCGAGGCGAAACCGGCGTCGCCTTGCGGGGTCATGGTGTTCAGCCCCAGTTGATCCCAGTAGACCTTGCCGTCGAATTGCGTGAAGGCGACGCCGTTCAGGATGGCTCCCGGCGCCAGGCCGACGTCGGCGGCGGCGAATTCCAGCCGCGTCCACTTGCCGACTTCAGGCAGGTCGCCGATGCGTTTGCGGCTGACCGAGCCTTCCTGGCCCCAGTCGATCAGTGATTCGCCCCAGTAAGCTCGATGCTCCCACGCGCCGTCATGGAATTGCAGCATGATTTCCCGCGGCGGATGGTCCGGGTCGAGATAGACATGCGCAAAGAAGCGGTCGTCCTCGCCGATCCGCAGGCCCGGCGAGGCGCCCGTAAACAGGTGCTGTGAACGACCCGGCGCCTCTCGCAGATGCGCGTGCGAGCCGCTGAAGACGGGGCCTTCCGAGGCGGTAATGAACTTCCAACCGGCGTCGGGGTTCGCGTTGGCGGGAAACTCCGCGTCCTCCAACCAGATGTAATCGCCCCTGTGCGTGGGCAGGTCCCCGCCCGGGTCTTCATAAACGACCGCGGCCAGGGCTTCCTGGATCTGGCCTTGAACGGCGGCGATTCTTTCCGACAACAGCTCTTGTTGGCGCCGCTGCTCATCGCTGGGGACCTTGACGATGGGCGGAGGCAGCAGCGCGTTGCCGTCCATGGGTTTTTCGTCAACGCTGCCGAAGTACGCGAAGAGTTGATAGAACTCCCGCTGCGATAGCGGGTCGAACTTATGGTCGTGGCACACGGTGCAACCAGCGGTCAATCCGAGAAATACCGTCGCCGTCGTCTCGACTCGATCGATGGCGTAACGCACTCGCCATTCCTCGTCAATCGCGCCGCCTTCACTGGTCGTCACGTTGCAACGATGGAATCCCGTGGCGATTCGTTGTGACAGGGTGGCGTCGGGCAGCAAGTCGCCCGCCATTTGCTCCATCGCGAATTGATCAAAAGGCATGTTGCGATTGAACGCGTCGATGACCCATTGGCGATATGGCCAAAGCGAGCGTTCGTTGTCCAGATGCAGGCCATGGGTATCGCCGTAGCGAGCGGCGTCAAGCCAATAACGCGCGAGATGTTCACCGAATCGCGGCGAAGCCAACAGCCGATCCACCAGCCGCTCAAAGGCCAGGGGGCTGGCGTCGTTCAGAAAGGCGTCCACCTCGTCGGGCGATGGCGGCATTCCCGTCAAGTCGAAACTCACGCGACGAATGAGTTCGCGGGGGCTGGCTGGGCCGCGCGGCGTCAATCCCAACTGGGCCAGTTTGGCGAAGACGAAATCATCGATCGGATTAACGGCCCGTTTTGGCCAAGGGTGATTCGGCGGCCGTGATCGCCGCGGCGGGACAAAGGACCAATGGTCGCCCCAGCTTGCTCCCGATGCGATCCACTGTTGCAGTTTCGCCGCTTCCGACTCCGTCAGTTGCTTATGGCTGGTCGGAGGCGGCATGCGCACGTCGCCATCTTCGCTGCGGATCCGCACGACCAACTCGCTCCGCTCGACATCGCCAGGCACGATGGCCGTGGCGCCGGAATCGAGTTCGTGCAAGGCTGACTCTCGCGAGTCCAATCGCAGTCCCGCCTGGCGTTGCTGGGCGTCCGGCCCGTGACACTGATAGCACTTGTCCGACAGGATGGGGCGAATGTCGCGGTTGAACTCCAAGTCCTCAGCGCGGGCGACCGACGCCTGGTCTGCGGGCGACCCACCCCAGAGGAGCCCCTGAAGGAACCACGGCCCGATGGCCAGAACCACGAACAGGCGACCGCGCAAGGGCATCACGAGTAAACTCCGAAGCGGGAGCAGGCGGGAATCCAAGGAGGGAGGGGCGGCCAGGGCCCTCTTCAATTAAACCAGACAGCGCCTGCGGAGGCAAGCGCGCTCTCGCGGAAACCGGGAAGTTCCAGCCACTTCGGGGGCGCCCCCGCGGCCCCTCGCGCGAGGGCGCGGGGCGGCAACGGCGACGGTGTGCGGATCTTTCGTCCGCGGGCTACCTCGCGGCGGCCAAGCTGGCGCAGACCAATTCCTTGTCGTTGCGCGCGAAGACGCATCGGTTGGCGAATGCCGGATGCGACCACACGACGCCGCCGCGTTGGCGGAGTTGTTTAAGCGTCGGATCGATCAAAGGCGAGCGCCCGATTTCCTTGAACCCTTGGGGCGACAGTTCGCCAAGAACCAACTCGCCGCGCTCATTCAACATCCAGAACTGATCGCCCCGTCGCACGAAGTGCACCGTGCTCCAGCGGGCTTTCGGGGTCAACGTCAGGTCTTCCCAAACCCGCTCGCCGGAATCGGCTTTCAGACATCGCAACTCGCCATAGCTGTCCACGCCATAGACATGGTCGTCGAACATCACCGGAGTGCTGATGATGCTGTGCAACGCCTCGGTGTTGCGTTCGTCCCGCCCCACTTTCCGCCAGACCGTCTTGGCTTGCGACCCGTCGGCGCTGACCTCGATCATCAGCGATCCATCGTAGAACGAGGTGACGTAGACGCGATCCCCGTCGATCACCGGCGTCGCGATGCCGATCGGCATTCGGCTGGGGGGCATCGGGATGCTCCACAGGACTTCTCCGGTTTGCGGCAGCAACCCGGAAAGACTGTCGCCGGTCCAGGCGATCAGGATGGGACGTTGCCCCCGCTGCATCAAGACCGGCGCTGAGTAGGAAGCCTGGTCGTCGAGCGCTTTCCAACGCAGCTTGCCAGTCGTCTTGTCCAAAGCGACCAGGCAGGCGCCGTCGCGGCCGCCGATGTGAAGAATGACAAGGTCCTGGTCGATCAACGGCGCGGCGGCCAAGCCCCAAATGGGCATCCGCGTCGGTTGGCCTTCAATCGAGAACTGCTGGTTGACATCAACGCGCCACACGACTTCGCCGCTGGCTGCTTGCAAGCAGAACAAGTCGCCCATCGCGCCCAAGGAATAGGCCAGCGACCCGTCGATCGTGACGCTCGCTCGGGGGCCGGCGGTGTAGCTGATCCGGTATTCGCAAGGGTATTGATGCGCCCAAATCTGTTTTCCGGTGGCCGCATCCAGGCACAGCACGCGTTCCGAGGATTCGTCGGGGCGATCGCTGACAAAAACGCGTCCGTCCGCGACGGTAGGACCGCTGTAGCCCGGGCCTACGGGGGTGCGCCAGAGCACGGTCGGCGGATGCTGCGCCAGGTCTTCGGTCACGCCCTCCTCCCGCCACACGCCGTCGCGCTGCTCGCCGCGCCATTGAGGCCAATCATCCGCGGTCGTCGGGCTCGCCAACAGCGACAGGGTCAGTAAGAACAAGGGGAGGATGGACAATCGCACGGTGTTCTCCGTATGGGGGTGGCTGGTCTGGGTGGCTGCGTCTGGCGCGTGGCCGAAACTCCGCTGGTGCGTCGCGGCCACTCGGGTGAAGCTTCGGCCAGGACTTCTTGATTCTAACGGACAACGCCAGTCGTGTCGGGCGGCGGGACGGCTCAAAAATCAGCTCGGGCGCCCGCCGGCGGGGAAGCTTACATGGTGGATTCCGCCGCGGAGGCAGCCGACCTGCGCGTGACATGATCCACGGCGAAGACAAAGAGCATGGCGGCCAAGGCGACCACTGCGGCCAATATCGCCGAACCGACGCTATCGGGCCAACACGCTTCCAATATCTTGTATTTGAACTTCTCGATCTCCGGCGTGGTGTCGTGCTGAAAAGGCCAGATCTTGCGCAGTGCTCCCAGCATGAATCCGCAAAGCACCGCCATGGTCGCGGCGTGATGATGAACCAACAACCAGCGAAGGACCTTGCTGAAGGACAGCAGGCCGATCACCGCGCCCGCGGCGAACACCGCCACCGACGTCAGGTTGCGAACGACTTCCTCGCCGTGAACAAGCGATCTGGGAATATCGGTCAGAAACGTATAGACGCCCAACAGCAACAACAGCATCGCGCCGCTGACTCCTGGCAGGATCATCGCGCAAATGCCCAGCGCGCCGCAGGCGAACAGGTAAAGCAAGGAAGGAGCCGCCGTCGCTTCGCCTCGCGGCATGGGCAAGATGGTCACGCCGTAGGCGAAGGCCGCGCCCAGCAACCCCCAGAGTATCGCGGTTCGCAAGGCTTGCTTGGTCGAGGGCTTCACCAGGCGGGCGACCAGCACGCTGGACGCCAGGATCAAGCCAAAGAAACAAGCCATCGTGAGCGTGAACGTGACCGGGTTGGACAACAGGCGGTTCAGCATCAGCGTCATGATCGCGAAGCCGCCGACAATCCCCAGACCCAAGCACGCTAGAAATCGCAAGTTGACGTGCTCCATCGCTTCGGTCCATCGTCGTTGGCGCAACAAGCCGACCAGTCGCCGGTCCACACGACTGATCGCGGAGACCAGCCGTTCATAGATGCCCAGGATGAGCGCAACGGTCCCTCCCGAGACGCCGGGCACCACGTCGGCCAATCCCATCATGAATCCGCAAGCCGCGACCTTGACGTCGCTGTGCAACTGGGGTGAAGGCTCGGCGGTTGGTAAACGTGCGGGACTTGGAGCATTCACGGCGTGCGGGCTCGCGAGGGGCGTCGAGACGGGGAAGCATAAAATCCTAGCTCACCATTCTAGCGACTGGGCTGCTGGGCCGTGCCGCAGGTCAGCGGGGGAGCGGACATTCCTATGCGTCAAGGCCGCACGTTTTGGCGGAACCCCCGTGGCGGCGATGGCGGATTTGCGACCGCTGCTCCCGTAGCGGCGTGGAGCACGGCGCGGATTCGTGTTGACCGCGGGTGCGACAGCATTACAATGCGCGGGGTGGAGCGGCAGCGGGACTTCCGTCGCCGCCCGCACCAAGCCGTTCTTTTCGCGATTTGACGGCTGGAAAGCGCCGCGACTCGACGCCGTGGCCACGCATCCTGCGGGCCACGCAGATTTCATAAGGGAGGGAGCGTTCGCTGCTGCCATGGAAGTCCGTCAAACGGCTCCTCATACTTGGCGAGTTGACTGTCCCGCAAAGGTCAATCTCTTTCTGGAGGTGCTCGCTCGACGTGCTGACGGTTTTCATGAGATCCAGTCGCTCATGTGCACCCTCGATATATTCGACACGCTGGAACTAACCGATACAACGCACCGAGAGGGAGACAGCACGGAACTGACATGTCGCTGGGCCGTTGGCCGACTTGCTCCCTCGGGTCAAGAGATCTGGGGCCAGTTGCCGTTGGCCGAGGACAACTTGGCGATGAAGGCGCTTCGTTTGCTTGCCCGTCAATCCGGCCAGCAACGATCCGCGAAGGTCGCGCTGATCAGTGCATTCCCGCAGCGGCGGGCTTGGGAGGGGCGTCCAGCAATGCGGCGGCCGCACTGGCCGCCGCCAACGTCGCCTGGAAACTCCATTGGCCGTTGGACCGCTTGGCGGAAACGGCCGCGGAAATCGGCAGCGATGCGCCCTTCTTCCTCTATGGCGGAGCGGCGGTGGTCAGCGGACGAGGCGAGCGAATCGAACCCATCAACGCCTTGCCGCCTTGGCGCTTGGTTGTCGTCAAGCCCGCGGTGGGGTTGTCCACCGCCGAAGTCTATCGTCAATGCAAGCCAGCCGATCACGACCCCCGAGGAGTTCGCCTGTTGCAACCGTTGCGGAACGCTTTGGAAGATCAACGCTTGGATCAAGCAGCGAGCTCTTTGTGGAATCGCCTGCAGGAGACCGCCGAGGAACTTGCGCCAGCCGTGGGCGAGACGGTTCACTTGCTGCAGCGAGCCGGGGCCGCGGGATGCCTGATGAGCGGCAGCGGGAGCAGCGTTTTCGGCCTTTGCCGCAATACCAAACACGCACGCAGGGTGGCCGCGTTAGTACGCCAACAATCGAGCGGAACGACGTTCGCCGCTCGTCTTTGGCGGTCGCCCCGTCGCACCGCCGCCGCATGAAGCGAGGAGTAGAGGCTCATGGACATCACCGAAGTCCGCATCAAGCTAATGGAAGACGCCGACGATCGCCTGCAGGCATTCTGTTCGATCACGTTTGATGATTGCTTCGTCGTTCGCGACCTGAAGATCATTGAAGGATCCAACGGGCCTTTCGTCGCGATGCCTAGTCGCAAGTTGACGAGCCATTGCTCCCAATGCGGCGCCAAGAACCACCTGCGGGCTGGTTACTGCAACCATTGCGGGGCTCGGCAACGAGACGATCGCGCGGGCCGCGACGCCGAAGGCCGAGCCAAGCTGTATGCGGATATCGCCCACCCCATCAATTCCGATTGTCGCGAGATGATCCAACAGCGCGTGATCTTCGAATTTCGCGATGAATTGCAACGCGCTCAGGCGCCCGACTACGTCTCGCGCTACGATGATGATTACGACTTCGACGACGATGTTCCCGAACTGGCGGGGGCGACTGCTCCGCCACGCCCCGCCGAGGACCGTGCGCCGCGAGAGACCTCCCGCATTGACCCGGCGGAATCCGCCGCACCGCCGCACGTCCCATCCACGCCCAAGCCCCAAGAGGCGAGCGTGCGGGCCGAGGAACCCGCCGAACGCGAAAGGCCGCCGCAAGAAACCGCCGACGAGGACGACTTCGGGAAAGGCGTTTTCTGACGATCGACGCCTTGCCTCGAGATGGCGCCGTGAGGCGATATTTTCGCTGATTCATCTGGACGTCGCCGACCACCTTCGTTAAGGTCGCGGCGCAATTCTTGAATCAGTGGACTCGGTCGCGGCGAGGGATGGCGATGATCGTTCGAGCACGGAATTTGGCATGGACCCCTTGGTTGCTGCTCGGCTTGGCGTCCTCCGCTTGGGCCCAAGGAGGCGACTTCCGCGTTGACTCCACGGTGCTTTCCGGTCCGGATCAACAGAAGGTCGCCGAGAATCGTACGCTCTTTCTGAAAGACCGCGTTCTACGACATCTCGATCGACTCGGGCGAGATCTCCATCTTGGATCTGAAGGGCTACCAATTCGTCCTGCTCGATCCGCGACGCAAGGTCAAGACCGTCGTGGATACTCGCGAGATCTTCGACGCCACGCGAGCGATCTTGGAAAGGATTCGACAGGAACGCGGGCCGGACTTCGCCGCGAACTTTGATGTTCACACCAAGGATGGCTGGTTGGTGGTGACCGACAAAGTGATGACGTACAAGGCCCAAGGTGAGAAGCCGCCCGAGAACTCGCCCGCCAGCTCCTCCGCTCCGGTGCGATACCAACATTTCGCCGATTGGTACGCCCGCATCAACTCCATGCGCGGCGCCATTCCTCCCTTCACGAGAATGAAGTTAAACGAGGAACTCGGCAAGCAGAACCTCATGCCTAAGGTGATCCAACGCGTGATTGGCAGCGGACGCAGCACTCAAACCGTCGAGGCGCAGCATGTGACGGTGTGGTTGCTGTCGTCGGCCGACCGGCGACAGATCGAAAGGATCGGCGAGTACCTGGCCAGTTTCGATTCGGTCGGCGCCGACGCCTACTTCGTTCGCGGCGAACCGGTCGCACAAACCAAGCGCGAGCAATAGCGCAGGCCTCCTCCGCCGCGCTTGACTACCACGAAAGCACACGAAGGACACGAAGGACACAAAGGACACGAAGAGATCAGAGAACGAAACGCCAATCAACTTCGATGACCTTGGCGCGCTACTTCGCCAGGTGATCGTTGAACCACGTCAACGCTTCCTGAAACGCCTTGGGCAAGTTCCCTTCCAGGCCATGGCCTGATCCTTGATAGACGATCAGCTTGTTCTTGACGCCGATCTCGTCCATCTTCTTGTGGATCCATTCACCGTGTTCGGCCGGAACCAGTTTGTCCGTGCCGCCCATCATGACCAGGGAAGCGCATCGTCGGGCGTGACGAAGTTCAGTGGCGAGACCTTCTTGGCATCTTGAACCGAAATATTCAACGCCGGGAAATTGCGGTACTGCGGATCCGATCCGGGCGCCTCCCAGACGACGCCCGCCAGATCCGTCGGCGGCACAAAAGCGACTCCCGCGGCGATGCGGCTGCTGGTTCGCGCCAGAGGATCACCCGAGTCGGGATTGCCGTCGTCGCCGGTCGTGGCCAGCATCAACGTCAGGTGCCCTCCAGCGCTCATTCCCATGACGCCGAGGCGATCAGGATCGATCTGGTATTGCTCCGCGTCCTTGCGGATGGTGCGGACCGCGCGGTGCACATCAGCGACCGCCTCGGCGATCGAATAACGCGGGCTGCTTCCATGGCGAACCGCGAACACCTTATAACCCGCATCCAGGTAGGGACCAAAGAGCCCTGCGCATTGATTCGGGCGGCGACCATTTGGAATACCAACCTCCGCTGACCATGAACAACACGGCGGCCCCGTTGGGTTCGCCGGATGGTTCGAAGACGTCAAACGTCAGCGCCAGGCCGTCCTTGTGTCCGTAAATCACTTCGCGAGCGATTGGCTTAACGGCGTCTTGTGCGACGAGCATCGTGCCGCGGCATGAGATCATCGCGACGATCAGAAGGGTGATCGTTCCGAGCGGCTTCACGCGTTTCATGTGGCTTCTCCGAGGGGGTTGTTGGGCGCGGGGGATGGGCAGCTAAGCAGGGTGGTCGATGCAATCGAGTCTCGGTCATTTACTTGGCGGCGTCGTACGCGGCCTTCAGCCATTGCTTCAATTCGGCGTTGACTTGCTTGACGTGCTCCACCCTCACGCGATGGCTGACCATCGAGTTGAAGCTGCCCGAGGCCTCGAGTCGCTCGGTTGGGGCGGCGCCCTTCAGTTGGATCCCCACATCGACTCGCGTCTTGGTCGATGGCTGGAGCAACGCGAACTGCTTGCCGCGGCGGATACTGACATACGCCTTTTTGGGAGCCAGATCGACGTCCTTTCCCAGTTTACGAAGGCGTTCACCAGCGCCTCGTAGATGGGTTTCAAATCCGCTTTCGCGCCGGAATACTGCGCGGCGACCAGATCATCGCCGCCTTCTTCCGCGGGCTGGTTGGCGGAAAGGAACTCATGAGCAACCAGATTGGCGTAGCCATGCGTCACGCCGTGATCGGACTTCAACATCTTTACGATTTCGCCGTGCTTGACGAGCTTCGCTTTGGCGATCAGCTGTTTCCATTGAGCCAGCGTCTTGCCGGTTTTCTCGGGCACGCTGGCCAGCATGGAAGCCGCCATTTCCTCGGGTGTCTTGGCCATCGTTCGCGATCCAGTTGGAGGAAGGGAGATTGCGAGCAGGGCGTCGAGATCGTCAGCCGAGGTTTATCGGGACCTCCAATCGATTCCCGACAAGTTCGCCAGCGCCAATTGCAAAGCGTGCGTACCGTCTCGGCCGTGGCCTTGAGCCTGCAACGCCAAGTATAGCTGCTTGGCCAACGCCAAACCGGGCATCGCCAAGCCCATGCGGTTGGCTTCATCCAGCGCGATGCCCATGTCCTTGATGAAGTGCTCTACGAAGAATCCCGGATCGAAGTTGTTGTTGATGATTCGGGGGCCCAGATTGGACAGCGACCAGCTGCCCGCGGCGCCGGATCCGACCGATTGCATGACCGTCGGCAGATCCAGTCCGGCTTGATAAGCGTACAGCAGCGCTTCACAAACTCCGATCATGTTGGTGGCGATCAAGGTCTGATTGACCATCTTGGTGTGTTGCCCGGCGCCCGGCCCGCCTTGATGGACGATCGTCTTGCCCATCGCTTCCCAGCAGGGCTTCAGGCGATCGACGACGTCCTTGTCGCCGCCGATCATGATGGACAGCCGCGCCTCCTTGGCGCCGACATCCCCGCCGGAGACCGGCGCGTCGACGCTGTGAACGCCCGCGGCCGCCGCCTGCTTGGCGATTTCGATGGCCAACGATGGCTCGCTGGTGGTCATGTCGACCAGGACTCCGCCGGCCTTGCTGCCAGCCAGGGCCCCGTTTTCGCCGAGCATCACGTCGCGAACATCGGCGGGGAACCCGACAATACTGAACACCACGTCGCTGTGCTCGGCCACCGACTTGGGGGATTCAGCCCAGCGAGCGCCCCTGGCCAACAGCGGTTCGGCCTTGGTTGGGCTGCGCGTGAAGACAGTCATCGAGAAGCCCGCCTCCATCAGATGCCCGCACATGCTGGAGCCCATCACGCCCAGACCGATCCAGCCAATTCGAGTGGTTTCCGCGGAAATTTCAGCACGCGCCATCTGGTTGTCCTTAGCAGTGTGAGGTGATTGGATAAGCGGTTTGCGGGCGCCGGGGTCGGGTCCAGCTGGACGGGATAGCGGCCAAGTCCGACGCGGCGCCCCTGTTCACTTGGCCTGGCGTGGTCGTCGGCGGAGCAGCAACGCCCAGAAGCCCATGAAGGCGCCGACGCAGACCAGCACCAGCAGGCCTCGCAGCGGGCGAAAGCTGAGCGTAATCCCCTCGTTGACCGAGGGTTGAAAAAGGGCCGCGCCCAGCGCCAGAACAATGCCCCATACCGCCAGGCCGCCCAAGACCCAACCTGCGGCGCCCCGCGCGTCGGCGGGTCGCGGAGGAATGGCCTTCGCCGGCGGAGCATCCGATGGGCTCGCTTCCTGGGCGGCGCAAGCGGCGGATCGGCCTTCTCATCGGCGGCGTTGGAACCGGTCGGCGATTCGTTCATGGCTTGGCCGCCGCACCATCGCTGGGCGAGAGTTTGGTGACCGTGGAATACTCGTCCAAAGTGACGGTGGTCAATTCGCCGCTGGGTAGTTTCAGCACCAGCATGTCGCTAAACACTTTGTCGTCGTGGTTGCGATTGAAATGCAGGCTGTGTCGTCGCCGCTCTTTTCCGACAACTTCGCCCACAGTGCGACACGACCAACTGCGAAAGCCGACCTTGACCTCGTGCAGCACTTCGGCGCGATCGCCGATCTTCAAATCGTGATAGGTTCGCAAAGTCTGTTCGAAACTCATATCAATCCTGCCCGCGGGCGTAGCGAAGGGTTATTCCACTTCCTTGGCGTCAATCCAACTCATCAAGCTTCGCAGTCGCTTGCCAACCTGCTCGATTTCGAGCGATTGATCCAGGCGGCGTCGAGCCCGAAAGGCGGGCGCTCCCGCTTGATTCTCGAGGATCCATTGACGTGCGAACTCGCCGGTTTGAATTTCCTTCAGGATCTTCTTCATCTCCCGTCGTGTTTCGTCGGTAATGATCCGCGGTCCACGCGTGTAGTCCCCGTACTCGGCGGTGTTGGACACGCTGTAGCGCATGTAGTTCAGACCGCCTTGATAGAACAAGTTGACGATCAACTTCAATTCATGAAGGCACTCGAAGTACGCCATCTCGGGCTGATATCCCGCATCGACCAACGTCTCGAAAGCCGCTTTCACCAACTCGCTGACGCCGCCGCACAGCACGACCTGCTCGCCGAACAGGTCGGTTTCCGTTTCCTCTTCAATGGTTGTTTCGATGACGCCGCCGCGAGTGCCGCCGATGCCCTTGGCGTAAGCCAGTCCCAGCTTCAGCGTTTCCTCGCTCGCCCCTTGGCCCAGGGCGATCAGGCAAGGGACGCCGCCGCCTCGTTCGTACTCGCTCCGCACCAGGTGGCCGGGACCCTTGGGGGCGACCAGCAAGGTCGCGACGCCTGGCGGGGCGACGACCTGGCCGAAGTGCACGTTGAAGCCATGCGAGCACATGAGCACGTCGCCGGGCTTCAAGTTGTCACGGATTTGACCCTCGTAGGCGGCTCGCTGCACCTCATCGGGAAGCAGGATATTCACCAAGTCCGCCTTGGCCGTCGCCTCGTCGAGACTGAGTGGTTGGAAGCCATGGGCGACCGCCAGATCGTAGTTCTTGCCCCCTGGACGCTGCCCGACAACGACATCACAACCGCTGTCGCGGAGGTTCTGTGCTTGAGCGTGGCCTTGCGAGCCATAGCCCAGGATGGCGATGGTCTTGCCTTTGAGGCAAGAGAGGTCCGCCTCCGCGTCATAGTAAATCTTGGCGACCATAAATTCGCGTGCTCCGACGAAGCTGAGTGAGGGTGGTTTGCGGTGCTTACGTCCGCATCCGTATCCCGGAGGCGGCGTGGCGGTGAATCCGTCTAGGAAATGACGCGGTTGATCGATCTGGACGCGGCGGCCTCGCTCCGGGGTTGCGTGCTGCGGACCATGGCGATGCGGCCGGTGCGGACCAACTCGGTGATGCCATAAGGCCGCATCCGCTCGATGAACGCTTGGACTTTGTTCTCGCGCCCCGAGATCTCGACCATGATCTGATCGGACCCGACGTCGACGATTCGGCCTCGAAAGATCTCGGTCAGCTCGCGGATTTCGGTTCGCTGCGATCCTTCCTGGGCTTTGATCTTGATCAACATCAAGTCGCGTTCCACATAGTCCTTGGCGCTGACGTCCACGACTTCGACGACCGTGACGAGCTTTTCCAGCTGTTTGCGAATCTGTTCCAGGACGCGATCATCGCCGACCACGACGAAGGTCATTCGCGACAGGTTGAGGTCTTCCGTTTCCCCCACCGCCAGCGAGTCAATATTGTAACCCCGTGAGGCCAGCATGCCGGAGACATGGGCTAACACGCCCGGCACGTTTTGCACGATGGCCGAGAGGACATGTCGCATCGGTGGCGCTTTCGAACTGGGAGAGGACTGCGGAGACAACAAGCGACCTGGCTCGTCGCGGCGTCGTGGGCCAAGGGGGCGGAAAGACGCGCGGCGTGAGACGCCCATGATAGGCGTTGCAGGCCAAAAGGATCAAGCCGCACGCGCGGCCGACGCGGACCCGCGTTGCTTCGCCGGATCGGCGGTGATGGTGGGAAGGTCGATCCGGACCCCGTCACTCGATGCTTGGGGCGGATTGAGGGACCTACGAGGCGGCCCAGAATCGCCACCACGCCTTCTTTTGTTGAGCGGCGGGTTTTCCACCAGCTTGAGGGGTGGCGACGCGTTTGCCGTGCGGGCTGATGGCGCCTTCCATTTTGGTGCGGCGGAGCTCCACCTCGACCATCTTGCATTCGCTCATGTTGGAATCGCGGAGGTCGCAGCCGGTGAGATTCGCTCCGGTCATATTGCTGCCGCGCAGATTCGCCTTGCGAAGATTGGCGTCGTGCATTTTCACATCATTGAATTCGCAGACCGTCAGATCGGTCTGGGTCATCTCCGCTTCCCCGAAGTCGGCGCCGTTGAACTTGCCGTACCGACACTGGGCGCGGTGCATTTTGGCGCGATTGAATTTGGCGTTGCGAGCCATCACATCGGTCAGGTGCGCGGAGGTCAAGTCGGCTTCGGTGAAGTCCGAATTGTCGGCGCACGCCGTCTGGAAGTCCGCCCCGACCAGTTTCGCCTGAGTGAAATCGCAATCGCGAATATCGCAATTGGTCAGGTCGGCGCCGCTCAAGTCCTGATGGCTGAAATCCGCACCGGAAAGACGCGAGCCGCCAAGCCGAGCTTTTACGAGCGTCTCGACTTCCAGCAGGACCTCATCCGTCTTTCGATGTCGGATCTGGATCATCGGCTCACCGCTAGGGAATTCACGCCGCGGGAAGGACGTTCATTGGGGCCGTCCCATCGACGCCTACCTAGCGTGTAGTGTACCACAGATAGGCGGCGGTAAATATGGAATTTGGACAACCGCCGTGAGAAACTTGATGGGGCCTGCAGGCAGACCGGATTTCCTCTCGGGGCGGCGATTATGAGTTTTCTGGTCCAATTGGAGAGTTTCCGCGGCCCGCTGGATCTGCTGCTCTATCTGGTTCGCCGCCATGAATTGCTGATTGATGAGTTGCCGCTGCGACCCATCGCCGAGCAATTCTGGGCGACCGTGGAGGGGGAACAGGAGGCGGATATCGATTTGGCGGCCGATTTTCTGGACTTGGCCAGCACCCTCGTCGAGCTGAAGTCCCGCAACCTGCTCCCTCGCGAACAAGATCCCGACGCCCGCGTGCCCGAGGATCCGGCGGAGGACCTGGTGTCGCGGCTGCTGGAATACAAGCAATTCCGGGACGCCGCCAGCATGCTGGACGAACGCAGCCGCCAGTGGCAGCGGAGAATCGCGCGAACCGCGAACGATCTTGGCGCCTCCACCTGGGAGGCCAGCGACGCCCAGACCATTGTCGGCTTGGAGCTCTGGGATCTGGTGAGCGCCTACTCCCGCTTGGGCGATCCGGCGGACCCGAATGCGGACGCTCGGATCCAATTCGACGAAACGCCGATTCACGTTTACATGCAGAGGATTTGCGATCACCTGGCTCGCCGGCAACGGGTCGCGATCTCGGAGTTCTTCGCGCCCGGCATGCACAAGACCGCCATGATCGGCGTCTTTCTCGCCATTCTGGAGTTGGTTCGCCATCATAGCGTGAGCACGCAGCAGGAGGGGATTCACGGAGAGATCTGGGTCTTGCCTGGCGAACGTTTTGACGCCCAACGCGAATTCAACTCGCTGGACGACGAACGTCCCGCCGCCAAACTGCACGATGGTCCACTCGACGCCGATGACGTGGATGCTCCGCCGCCTCCCCAGGCAGCGGCTGATCTCTCCTCGCCTGACAACATTCAGGGCGATTCGCCGCCGCCCGCCGAATCCTAACGGCCCCCACTCACCCTCCGTGGAAGGAACTTCGTTTTGAATGAACCGCTTGTGGACCCGTTGGCGGTGGGCCAGATCGGCAACGCGCCGATCCAGAGCCTCCAACATCGCGATCTGACGATCGAAGGTTATTCGCGAGCGGCGGTGCAGTCGTATTGGCGCGTGCCGGAGCTGAAGGTCGGTTTCGACATGGGGGCTCATCCCTGGGAATTCATGGGGACGCCGGCGTGGTTTATCTCGCACACGCATCTGGACCATGTCGCCGCCTTGCCCCTCTATATCGCCAGGCGCCGCATGATGAAGATGGAGCCGCCTGTGATCTATCTTCCCGATGGCGCGGTGGAGCCCGTGGATCGTATGCTCCGCGCATTCAGTCGCCTGGACCGCGGCCGCTTGCCGTGCGATCTGATCGGCTTGGCCGAGGGAGACGAGGTGGATCTGTCGCGCGAATTGGTGGTCACCGCCTCGGCCACCAAGCACACGGTCCCATCGCTGGGCTATATCGTCTGGGAGCGACGCCGCAAGCTGAAGGACGAATTCACGGGACTGCCGGGAGAGAAGATTCGCGACCTGCGACTCGCCGGCGAGGAGGTGACTCGCGAGATTCGCATGCCGCGACTGGCGTACCTGGGAGACAGCGCCCCGCAAGGGCTTGATGACTGCCCCGCTATGTACGACGCTCAAGTCCTGATTTCGGAAATGACGTTCGTCGCCCCGCAACATCGCAAGGACAAGATCCACAAACATGGACACATGCACCTGGATGATTATGTCGAGCGCCGCGAGCGGTTTAAGAACGAGTTGGTGATCGTCGGGCACTTCAGCACGCGTTACCACCGTCGTCAGGTTCAAAGGATGGTGGCCAAAGCGCTGCCCGACATGCTCGACGGCAGGCTGAAACTGTGGCTGTAGACATTCGCTGGCCGCTTGGGCCCAGCGATGATCCTGGTTGTCGCCCGCCGCGAGCTCTGTACTTGCACATTCCCTTCTGTCGGCGTCATTGCGGCTACTGCAACTTCACGGTGGCCGCCGCTCGAGACGACTTGCATGGGCGGTACGCCGAGGCCCTGCGCCGCGAAATCCGCCAAGGCCAGCCTGGCGCGGACGCGTCGGCCGGGCTGCGCACGCTTTTCCTGGGCGGCGGCACGCCCTCGCAGATGAACGACGCGCTGCTCGCCAGCGTCCTGGAAGGCGTCTACGCCGCGTTTCCCTCGGATTCGCTGGAAGAAACAACGCTGGAAGCCAATCCGGAAGACCTGACTCCGCGGCGCATCGACGCCTGGGCCTCCCTGGGAGTCAAGCGGATCAGCCTGGGCGTCCAGTCCTTCCAGGCGGACAAGCTCAGAGTCCTGGAGCGGGAGCATGACGCCGATCAGGCGCGGCGGGCCGCCGAGGCGGCCCGCGATGCGGGATTGCAAGTCGCCATCGACTTGATTTTCGCCGCGCCCGGCGAGACATGCGACCAGTGGCGCCGCGACTTGCAGGACGTCCTTGCTCTGCGCCCCGACCATGTTTCCACCTACGGCATGACGTTCGAGAAGGGGGCGGCCTTCTGGGGGCGACTGCGCCGCGGCGATCTCGAATCGGTGGCGGAGGAGACCGAGCTGCTGATGTACCAGCAAGCGATCGACCAGCTGACGGGCGGCGGCTATGAGCACTATGAAGTCTCCAACTTCGCACTGCCGGGCGCGAGTGCCTTCACAATCAAACCTACTGGACTGGCGACGCGTACTATGGCTTCGGCGCCGGCGCCGCGCGGCTGATTGGCGGGCGTCGCCAAGTCAATCATCGCAGCACCTCGACGTACTTGCGGCGAATCGAAGCGGCGGAGGATCCCACGGCGGAAAGCGAGCAGCTCCCGTTGGCCGAGCGGATGCGGGAGCGATTGGCCTTTGGTCTGCGGATGCTGGCGGGCGTCGTGTGGGATCCCGCCGTGCAACAGCAATGGCTGCGGCGCGACCCCGCCGTTCACGCGGAGATCCAACGACTGGCGGACATCGGCCTGCTGCGGGAGTCCGGCCAATGTTTGCAACTGACCCGGCGAGGGCTGATGCTCGCCGACAGCGTTGCTAGTCGTCTTCTGAGTCCTTGAATAACTGCTGGAAGCGGCCGTTCTGCGTGGACCAGGCGGCGAGCTGGCTGCGCACGTCGTCGTACGTCAATTGAATGTGCATGTCCGGCAGCAAGGCGGCGGCGTCATCGTCGTTGGATCCGCCCGCCATCTGCTCGGCTTCCTCCTCCAAGGCCGCCAGCCACATCGGCGTTTCCAGGCCCGCCCCGGTCTGCTCCTCGGTTAGTTTGGCTGCTTCGCTTTCCAACGCCTCGAACGACGGCGAGTGGCGATCATGCTTGGCGTCTTGGATCGCCGGGCCGACCAACGCCCGCAAGCGGTCGATGGTCAGCGGATGCGTGAATCGCTCGTGCAATCGGTCGGCGACCGAATGCAAGCGAATCGAATACCTTCTTTGCAGTTGCTTTAGCTGCTTCAAGTAGCGATCCGCTTCGGGTTGAATGCGTTCGGTGATGGCCAACCGCCACAGCACCGCGGCGTAGGTTTGATTGCGCCGGACGAGTGTTTCATGGGCGAGATTCACGGGACGCAGATTCCAGCACACCCGATCGTAACGGGAGCGAAGACGCAGGAAGTCAATCAGCGAGTAGAGTTGGTCGCCGCTGTCGGACTGCGTGGTGGTGCTGTTGTAGTCGCGATATTCGGCGTAATTCTCGATGATCGCCTCCAAGATGATGGAGAGAAACTCGCACGCCGCGTCGCGCGGCATGCGCGAGCCCAGATCCTTCAGGAGTTTGCAGGCGACATCGTCCGAGTGCGGCTCTTGGAGCTGGCTCAACCATTCATCGACGCCTTGATGCAGAATCGCTCGGACATTGCCGAGATTCAAGAAGTGCTGCGTGAAGATGTCGCCGCCGTAGTGTCGAATGAAGTCCTTCAGATGCTCCCAGGCGGCGGTGTCGTGGACGCGTTCCAAGACCGACAACCGCAGCGTGCGGCTATGCGTGAGCCAGCTGACCAGGACCGACTCGGTGAGTTGTTCCAGGCTCGCCACGAGTTGTTCCGCCGCGGCTTCTTCATCGGAGGCGTCGGGGCGGCGGCCCTCGGCCAGGCCCGACCAGTGTTGCGATGCGTCCACAACGGTCTCGACCAGTGCACGATACCCGGCCGTGAACAGCTCATCGAACTCCGTGACGGCGCCGTCGCCGACATAGTGGTTGCGCTCCATCAACCGGGCGGTTTCGATCAACTCGCAGGTCTCACGAAGCAGCCCCGCTCGCGGCAGCCATTGCAGCAAGTCCCGCATCGTGCCTTGGCGAACGCGCGCTTCGGCGATCAACCGTGGTTGACCTCCGCGCGCCAAAGGAACATAGAGCAGCGGTTGGTCGCTGAGGACCTTTCGCCAGTTCTCGTATTGCTTGCGCGCGTCTTGCGAATTGTGGTCCAAGACGGCGGCCAGGAGCTTGACGGCGCCGACCTGATCGGCCGACTCGAGGTCGCCCTTGAGCAAGGGCAGCACGCTCGCCGAGGGACCGTTGGCCGCGGCGCGGCTGGTGGTTTGCGGATTGGGCGTCGAGGAGTCCGTGGACTTGGCGGTGGTGGTTTCGGCGTCGTCGGCCGTGGCGTTGGATGAATCGCACTTCGCGGCCGCCAGCAGCAGCGACGCGAAAGACGCTTCGCTGTAGGCCATGATGATGTGCTCCAGCAAGCCGTCCTTGGTCAACCGCTGACGGTCGTATTCCAGCAGCGACTGCTGGTCGCCGCGAGAGGCGATCAAGGCCTCCGCGGCGACGGAGTCCATCAATTGAAGCAGGTCGCGACGATTGATAATGGACTCGCGCATCCAATGATCCAGTGAGTCTCGGCGACGAGCGCGCGTGTCGGCGACTTCCTCGGACTTGCCGCGCGGCCAGAGGGCGGCGATCCGCCACATGCGCGCGACGCAATTCAGGAAGTCGAGCCGCGCGGCCAAGCCAACCGCCGCGTCATGCAGGTTGCTGCTCGTGTCCGCCGCTCCGCCGCCATCCAGTGTTTCCGAGTCCACGCCGTCGTCGGTGCTGTCAACATAGGAGACGCCTTCCCAAACCGACTTGGCGACTTCATGGTTCAGATCGTGGTCCTCCCCGAAGCCCTCTTCGGCCGGTTCCTCGGAGGCGTCGTCGCCGTCATCCTCGGCGTCGGCGTCAACGCCGGTCAGCTCATCCTGCCAGCGTCGCGGCGCCCGCCAGAGAGATTCCGCATTGGCTTCGACGGTGTCCAGAAAGCGTTCCGCCAGACGGTAATTGGCGTCCTCAATCCCTTGTTGCAGTCCCTGCTGGCGGGCCGCCAGCATCCAGTCCTCGGCCAGTCGCGAGAACGACGCTTCGGAGCTTTCCAAGGCGATCCGCTCGGCCTGGGAGAGCCAGTTGATCAACAGCGCCATCGAGGCCACTAGATCGCCGCGCTCCAGCAACGCTCGAATCACCAGTCCGAAGGCCTTCGGCGAATCGAAGAGGGCGACATGTGGTTTCCAGAACGCCACGTTTCCCGCCTCGGCCCCGGCGCGATGCCATAAGCGCATGGCTTCGGCCACCAATTTGGCGGCTCGGTAAATGTCCTGCGCGTCCTCGCACTCCAGCGACTGCACTTGATGGGCCGCGAACTGTCGCCACCAGGCGGCGAAGTCGCCAAACTGCAGGTCGAGGGCTTCGAACAGCGAGGGATGCTCGATGGCGGCCGCTTCACTCCATAGTCGGGCCATGCTGCTGAAGATGCGATGCACCAGGTCCAGGAGCTCTTCGATGCGGTGATCGAAGATGCTGTTCTCAATCGCGCGAAACAGGCTGAACTGCGCCTGAAAGCCAAGGATCGACCAGGGGTCGGCCAAGGCGCCGCAATCGATGCCGCGATGCAATTCGTCGATGATGTCCGCCACCAGCGAGGCCGCCTGGTCCAGCTGCTTGCGGTCGATGGCCCGTTGGCATTCGCATAATTGGCGGTCGATGCGGCAGTGCAATTTGGCCGACGGCGTGCGGACGTTGTGGATTTGATGCTTGGCCGCCTCGGCGTATCCCATCCGCGAGTACAGCTTGGCCAGATGCACGCAGGTCAATTGATTCGCGCGGCGCCGCGATAACTCGGCATTCAAGTCCTGGCGGGCGCCGCCAAAGGGCTGCTTGCGGCTTTTGGCCTCGGCCAGCAACTGCTCGCGGTGGTCGGGGGCCATCTGATCCAAAAGCTGAATATAGAACTCGTCTCGGCAACGCGCGATGCGCGGCAAGAGGTTGCCAAGCGTGACCGACGAGTCATGCGATTCCGGACCTTCGCCGCTAACGGCCGAGGCCATCAGGATCACGCCGGCCAAGACCGCGGCGGCCTCCTCCAGCAGGAATTGCCGACGCTTTCCGGAGCGGGCCGTTTTCTTGGGGATCCTGGCCATCAACGCGTCCAGGGTCACCTTCTGCACGACAAAGCGTTGATAAAAGCCGCGCTGATCGATGCAATGCGGGTCCCATTGGCCGAAATGGTAATTGGGACGCTTGTTCACCGGATGCTCGAAGTCGTACGCCCGCGGGTCGAAGGCCAATTCCGCGAGGTGCTCGGGGTGAAAATAGGAAGCCTGCAGCAGGCTCTCCTCCGTGTTCCGCAGCATCTCCAAGGCCCGCGTGACGACCTCCTCGAAGGGGCCTCGCAGCACGCCGACGCCGCGAATGTACAGCGGAACCGGGCGGATCCATTCGTGGGGGTAAGGGGCGTGCGGCTTGTTCTGCAGAGTCGCGACCGGGCGGTGGCCCACATAGTCGTTCAAGCGGCCGATGGCGGCCGTGGCGGCGGCCGAATCGTCCGGATGGTCCTGCATGGCGATGAGCGTCGCCTCGGCGGCTCGGCCCAGGAAAAAGGCGTTGATGACATGCGAGGCGTGAATATGGCTCAAGGTGAAGCCATGGAATTTCAGGTAACCCGGCACGACTTTTTCGTGCAGCAGGCGCACGGCCCGGTCCGCTTGTTGGGCGTCGGAAAAGGCGAGATTGGTTTTCCGCAGTTGCTGCAATCGCTTTTGCAGCATTTCCCCCGCGGTCGTGTAGGGAAAGCGGATTTTGCGCTGCTCCAACCAGTCAAACACCTCGTCCAACTGCTTCAGGAATGCGGCGTCCTCGGCGCCCGACGAGAAATTCAAGTACCCCAGAATCCCGTCCAAGGCTTGGTCAATCTCTCGTGTTGGGCGAGGGTTGGGCATGGCGGTCTTGAATCGCCGCGGGCCGCGGCGTCCTGAAGAACAAGAGCATTACTGGGGTTATGCGGATCGTCCCGCTGCAACGCGGGGGAAGCGGCGCCCGCCATCGCCCCTGCCGAACCACCATCCTAGGGCGGTCCCGCAGAACCGTAAATGGACCCCAGTTCGCGGGCCGGCGAACGGATTTCCTTGATGCCGACCAGGTTTTCATCAATTATGATGAAGTAGGTGTTTCGCCAAAGGGGGCAGCACACCCATTTTCCATCGAATGAGGTTTCGCCATGCGTCGGATTTCGCTTCTCGCGGCCTTCTTGCTGACCGTCATGCTTCCCGGCATGGCGCGGGCTCAATTCGGCAGCAGGGCCTCGTTGGTCGATTCTCAACGCGTGCGCGGTCTGGGACTGGAAAAGGCATGGTACGCCAATGCTCGCGTCAACACCTCGCGCGGCGGGCTGGTCAACCTGACGCTGCACCTGCGGCCGCATGTCATCTACCGAGTCACCAATTCGGCGGGGCGGATCTTTGAATTCTCCTCACTCGATGTAGCCCCCGGTCAGATCACCCCGATCGGCCCGCTCGAAGCCAAAAAGCGCGCCGAAGCCAAACTCGCTTCGATTAACGTTATCAAGGGCTTATGGAGCAGTGTGGAAGTCGAAGTCCCCGAGAAAGATCGCGGCAAGCTCGAACGGTTGGACCGAGCCAATTCCCTCCTGGTGTCCGTCTCCGAACAAGGGACGGTGGATGTCTTCGATGGCGAGACCGGTCGCCGCAAGTGGAGCCGCAAGGTGGGTTCGCCCCAATACCCGACAACCGCCGCCGGCGTGAACGACACGCTGGTGGGGGTCGTCAACGGGCTGACGTTGTATCTGCTGGAGAACTCCACCGGCGACTTGCTCTGGAGCCGCAGCCTGAAGGGAGTGCCCGGGGCGGGTCCCGCTCTTTCCAACAAGTTCGCCTTCATTCCCACCATTGACGGGGCGTTGGAGTCCTATTCGCTGACCGACCCCCAAGAGCCGGCGGGACGCTATCAGGCCATTGGACGTTCGTTGGTGCAACCGGTAGTCACGCCGGACACCGTTGTCTGGCCGACCGATCGGGGCTTCTATTACGTCGCGCCCGCCAATAAGAACGGCATCTACTATCGCTTGGAGACTACCGGCAAGGCGATTGCGAAGCCGACCTACGCCGGGGGCCAGCTCTTCATGGCGTCCCTGGACGGCTACGTTTACTGCCTCGAGGAAATGCTCGGCCAATTGCAGTGGTCGCGAGCTTTTGCCGAGCCGATCAGCCGCCAGCCGCTGATTGTCGGCGATCAGCTCTTCGTGCGCGGCGACTACGGAACCCTGTGGTGCCTGAAGGCCTCGACGGGCGAAACCCAATGGACGCATGGCGTCACCGAACAAGTGCTGGGAGTCGCTGGTGGACGAGTCTATGTCGCGACTTCGCGGATGACCGGGCTCGTCGCCCTGGACGCAGAGACCGGCGAAACGATCGGCGAAACCCGGCTGAACGACCCCAGCCTGGCGCCGCTGACCAACACCCTGACCGATCGCATCTACCTGGCGGATAATTCCGGCCTGATCCAGTGCTTCCGCCCACTTGGCGGAGGCGAACCGATTGCCCACGTGGAATTGGCCGAGTTTGACAAGCCCGTGGAAGTGCAACAACCGCAAGCCCCGGTGAAGCCGGCGGCCAAGGATCCGGCGGCCGCCAATCCGTTTGGCGCCGGCAATCCCTTTGGAGGAGGCGGCGCCGGCGGCGACAATCCCTTCGGCGGTGCGGGCGGTGCAGGCGGCGCCAATCCCTTCGGCGGCGGTGGCGCGGGCGGCGGTAATCCGTTTGGCGGCGGTGGCGCTGGAGGCGCCGGCAACGATAATCCGTTCGGCGGCGGCGGGGCGGGCGGCGGCAACCCGTTTGGCGGGGGAGGCGCAGGAGGCGCCGGCAATGACAATCCCTTCGGCGGCGGCGGGATGGGCGGCAACGACAATCCCTTCGGCGGCAACTAGAGCGGCGCCGCGTCTTTTTCGTCCTCGATATCTCCGACCAGCTCTTCCAAGACGTCTTCCAGCGTGACCAGGCCGACGGTTCGGCCTTGGTCCTGGACCAAGGCTAGATGGATGTGCAGGTCGCGAAAGCGGGCCAGCAACAGATCCGATCGCATGCTCGCCGGTACGGTGAAACCGGGGCGACAGATGGTGGCGACCGGGTCTTGGTCCTTGCCTTCGGTTAAGGCCTCGAGAATGTCGCGGCTCATGACCAGCCCCTTCACGTCGTCTCCTGAAGCTCCGAAGACGGGATAACGCGAATAAGCGTGCCGAAAAACGTGCGAAGCGGCCTCACGGATCGTTGTCTCTTGCGCCACGGCCACGATGTTTTCGAGCGGCGTCATGATGTCGGCGGCGGTCTTGTCGTTCAGCAGAAAGGCGCGTTGGACGAGCTGCCCCTCATCGCTTTCGATATAGCCCTCGCGGCGCCCGATTCGGGTTAGCGAGCGTATCTGCACCTCCGTTCCAATGCGACGCTGGCCGCGTTTCGGCGCATCGGAAAACCGTTCCAAGACGACGACCAGGGGATAGAACATGACAATGCCGGCGCGAATCGCCGGAGCCGCCAAGCGGCTGATCAGCGGTGCGTAATGACTTCCGAGCGACTTGGGTAAGATCTCGGAAAAGACGATCGTCCCCAAAGTCAGCACCGCCGTGATCACGCCGATGGCGATCCCTCCAAAGAGCTGGATCGCCTTTTGGCCCGCCATGATCGGACCCAGGATGTTGATGGTATTGGTGAAGACCACCATCACAACGACCGGTTGCGTGATTCTGGCCGTAATCGTCTTCAATGCCTCGGCGCCCCAAGCCCCCTGCTCCCGAAGCTCCTCCACCTCGCCGTGAGAGACATTTAACACGGCCGCTTCGACCGCCGCCATCAGGCCCGACAAGACGATAAACACCAGCACGTAAAGGACGAGTTCGATCATAATGCCAATCCCGTCGCGACTCGTCGGCTGTTGTGGTGCAGGCGTCGGTCCGCAGTTCAATACCGCAGGAATTCGTCCGAGCAGAGCACGCTCCAGAACGCGTCCTCCCAGAACGATCGCTGCTCGTCGCGAGTCAGGTTCTCGATTTCCTTTCGCCAAAATGAGAGCTCATCGTCACGAGGATATCTTGCCAAGGCTGCGAGATACAGGGACTTGAGAATCTCGTTCGGGTCTTTCGCGTCGTTGCTCAACCATTCGGCGAGCTTGCCTTGCGGGCTGCTCAATCGCGCATTCAACAAGGGTCCGTTGATCAGATGCAATCGGACGCGCAAATCGCTGGCGCCTGCGCCGCCTGAATCGCACGAGTCTTGACGATCGCAACGGCCGATGACATCCAGCGAGTCGTTCTCAGCCAATGGATCCTGCAGCAGGACGGCGCGGGCCGCTTGTTGTTCCTTACCGAAGACTGCGGGGACGCCGGTAGCGTCGGCGATGGCGTCCAACCACACCTCGGCTTGCATGGGCGAGGTCGCAAAGCGAGCGTAATAGCCGCCGTCCGCAAGCGGATGCGGGTTGATCGCCGAGCGTCGAAAGGCCGCCGACTGCGCGATCAGCTTTAGCGTCCGCCGCAGGTTGTGATCATGCTGGCGAAAGTCCTCCGCCAAACGCTCGAGCAGCTTGGCATGGACTCCCGGATTGGAGTTGCGGAGATCGTCCACCGGCTCGACCAGGCCGCGCCCATGAGCTCGCGCCACAGCCGATTCACGATCGCCTTGGCGAACCAGGGGTTCTCCCTCGATGTCAGCCAATCGGCGAGTCGTTCGATTCGCTCGGGCGCGTCCCTTGAGTTTCGAGGCGAGTCGGCGGAAGCGTCGCTGGGCGCCGTTAAGAATCGGGCCCGCGGGGATTTTCGCCATGGCGGCCTCGCCGGTGCGCGGATGAACGACTTCGCCGCTTTGGGTGAGCCGGATAATTCGGCCTCGTTGCACGCCCGCGAAGATCGCGGCCAATCCGTGGTAGTCGTCCTGCGTCCAACGATCCAGCGGATGGTTGTGGCAATTCGCGCATCGCAAACGCACCCCCAAGAACGCTTCGCTGAAGTACTCAGCTTGCTCGCGCGGACCCGCCGCCAAACGGTGAATGCTGGCCGGGCCTACTTCATGCGTATCTCCCTGGGCCAATAACATGGTTCGCGACATCAACGCCCAATCCGCTGGATCTTGCCGCAGCTGTGCGGTCAGCCATTGGCGGAAGACGATCGCCGGCTGAGTCTCGTTGGGAAACCCGCAGCCGCAGCAACTGGCCCAGCCGAAAGCTCCAATACTGCGCGAATTCATCCGAATTCAGCAGGCGTTCGATCGCCCAGGCGTCCTTGTCCGGCCGCGCGTCTTCCAGGAATTCCTTGACGGCCGCCGCCTCCGGCAAGCGGCCAGTTAGCCGCAAGGTCAAGCGGCGCAGCCACGGACCGTCTTCGCACGGTCCAGCAGCCGGCGCCCCCAAGGCGCGCAGCAAGCCGTCCAGTTCGTCGTCGATCCAGTTCCCGCTCGTCTTCAAGCCCTCGCCGCGTGCGACGTCAGCGACCGGCGTCAAGCCGCGGGTCAGCGAGACGGCTTGGATTTGATTCAGGTAACGGACGATCAAGGTATGACGGCCGGCCCGAGCGACATGCACCACGCCGCCAGGCTTCACAAGGACCGCTTGTGGATCATCGGGGGTCAGAATCGACAGCTCGGCGACGTCTCGCGTGAAGTCGCCCCGCGCTGACCGAAAGCGAGCGTGGACGTCGATGGCGAACGTCCAACGCTCGGATGCGTTCTCCGAGGGGCGCACGTCCACGGTGATCGCCTCGAGCGTGGACGGCTGCTCGGAGCGCACCGCGCCCTCCTCAATCCACCGTTGGAGGATTCTCGCCCAAGGGCCGTCGTACTCCAAGCGCTGCCCGCCGCCGTGCGTGAGATATTCGGTGGGCTTGGTCAGCAAGAGGCTCGCGTCCGGCTGCTTCAAGTTGATGCGGCGCCCCTCCAGGGCCCACACGATCTGTTCATAATCCGCCGCCAAGTCGCCTCCGAACAACGACAGGCGAAAGTCGCCGCGGCCCGCCGCTGAACCATGGCAAGCACCGGCGTTGCAACCGGCTTTGGTCAGGATCGGTGCGACGTCCGCATCAAAGTCCACAGGACCGTCGCCGCCATGGGCCAGCAGCAACAGGCCGATGCAAAGATTTGTCATGTCACGCCATGAAACGAATTTACCGCGACCCGGCAGGTCAACACAGAGTGTCAGCAACCGGCACGCCCGCCAAACCGGCTCGGCCGAAAGCGTATTCCCACAGTCTACACAAAACGCCGAGGGCCATGGCCGTCACACACAGTTCGAAGGCGAAAAGCCGCTTCCCAGGGTTGCGCTTCGCTCACCCCATGAGCATCAAGTCAGGAAGAATCCGGATGGAATTGACCATGGAGGACACGGAGAACCACAAAGGTGGCTGCAATTCTGTCCTCTGTGTTGCTCCGCGCTCTCCGTGGTGATCCACACGGCCTCGCGGGCAGATCGCCACCACCCGGACAATGACGGCGGCCCGATTCGTTAACGTTGCGCGTTGTCGTAATGATGCTTGGAGCGACTTTTCAAGGGGCCAGGCCCGTGCCACAATGACGGCGACTAGGACAAGGGAGTCATCGAGAGGAACTCGAAATGGTGCGATCGCGAAGTCAGAAGCGGCGGAAGGGCATTCGGGAGCGACTGGGCCAGCTGACCTACCGCGCGGCCTGTCGCTTGATGGGGGACGAAGACGGCGAGGCCCGTCTGCGACGCGGCGGGCTGTACGACATCGACCCGTCCTGCGACGTTTATCTTGGCGGCGACACGCTGCGAGTGAGCGTGCCGGACCCGGGCGCGCCGGAGGGGCGAGCCAACGTGATCGTCACCGAGATGGCCGCCAAGCCCAAGGGCTTGCACTTGCACTGCGAGGTCTGCAACGCCTGCTGCGACCACATCGCCGCGGTCCTGGGAATGGTGCTGGAGGAAAAGTTGACGCTCGGCCTCGCCGCGCCTCCCGATCCCTCGGAGCCGATCGAGCTGTTGACCGAAGACGAGTTGATGCACCGCGCCTGGCCGACCGGCAGGAGCGCGCCGCCGCCGAAAAGATGACGCTCCGCTCCTTGAATCCCGACGTTCCCTGGGCGGATTACACGGTCACCAGCCACATGTCGGGCCGAACCTACCGCGTCTCGCTCCGAGGCCTGGAGCCGGGGATGTCCTATTGCTCGTGTCCCGATTTTCGCACCAATCATCTCGGCACGTGCAAACATATTCTGCACGCCCAGGAGAAGATCAAGAAGCGATTTCCGAACAAGACGCTGGCGAAGCCCTATCGGCGAAAAAACCTCTCGCTCCGTCTGGAGTACGGCCGGGAACTGGGGCTGCACTTCAACCTGCCCACTCGCTTGGACGATCAGGTCCGCAAGATCCTCGGACCCTTGGCCGAGGGCGTCTTTGACAACGTCGATGATCTGCTGAAGCGAATGAGAAAGCTCGAACAAGCCGGCCATTCGGTTCACATTTATCCTGACGCCGAGGAATTCATCGAGCAACGATTGCTGCAGAAACGAATCGCACAAGCCGCCGAAGAGATCCGGCGAGATCCAGCCAGGCATCCGCTGCGCACGGAATTGCTGCACGCCGAATTGCTGCCCTATCAATTGGACGGAATCGCGTTCGCCGCCCAAGCCGGCCGCGCGATCCTGGCGGACGACATGGGATTGGGAAAGACCATTCAGGGGATCGGCGTCGCCGAATTGCTGGCCCGCCTGGCCGGCATCGAGCGAGTGTTGATCGTCTGTCCCGCGTCCTTGAAGAGCCAGTGGCGCAGCGAGATCAGTCGCTTCAGCGACCGCACGAGCCAAATCGTGCTTGGCAACGGCGAGGAGCGCGCGGCGCAATATGAATCCGCCGCGTTCTTCACGATCTGCAACTACGAGCAGGTGCTCCGCGATCACTCGGCCATCGAGATGCAGAAGTGGGATTTGATCATTCTGGATGAAGGACAACGCATCAAGAATTGGGAATCCAAAACCTCGAGGTTGATCAAGACGCTGAAGTCGACCTTTGCGCTCGTCTTGTCCGGTACGCCCCTGGAGAATCGACTTGAGGAGCTCTACACGGTCGTCAGCTTCATCGATGACCGACGCCTGGGACCGGCCTATCGCTTCCTGAATCGCCACCGCGTTGTCGATGAACGAGGAAAAGTCGAAGGCTATCGCAACCTGGACCAACTTCGCGACAAGTTAAAACCCATCCTGTTGCGCCGCACGCGCGAGCGTCATGCGGGAACTGCCCGAACGCACGACCGAGATCCTGCGCATCCGGCCCACCGAGGAGCAGCATGTTCTTAGCGACGAGTACGTCAAGCGCGCCGCGTTGATCGCCCGCAAGAAGTTTCTCACCGAGATGGACCTGTTGCGACTGCAGAAATTCCTGCTCATGGCCCGCATGGCCTGCAACAGCACGTTTCTCGTGGACAAGCAGCAGCCTTCCTACAGCAGCAAGTTGGAGCACCTGAATGAGCTCTTGGCGCAGCTCGCCGCCGAAGGAGACCGCAAGCTGGTGTTGTTCAGCGAGTGGACGACGATGCTGAACCTGATCGAGCCCGTGCTTTCCACGAACGGTTTCGATTTCGTGCGCCTGGACGGCAAGGTGCCCCAAAAGAAGCGACAGGTGTTGGTGCATCGCTTTCAGAACGACAAAGACTGCAAAGCGATCATCATGAGCAACGCCGGCAGCACCGGTTTGAACCTGCAGGCAGCCAATACGATCATCAACGTTGATCTGCCGTGGAACCCGGCGGTTCTCGAACAACGCATCGCTCGCGCTCATCGCATGGGCCAGAAAAATCCCGTTCAGGTTTATCTGTTGGTCACCGAAGACACGATCGAGGAGCGACTGCTGGGGACGCTGTCGGCCAAGCATGATTTGGCGTTGGCCGCGCTGGATGTCGATTCCAATGTGTCCGAGGTGGAGATGCGCGGCGGGATTGACGAATTGAAGCGGCGCTTGGAACAGTTGTTAGGGCAGCCAACGGCCGCGCCGATCGACGCCTCCCAGCAGCGCGCCGTGCACGCCGAAGCTCAGATCATCGCCGCGCGGAGGGACAAGGTGGCCGCCGCCGGCGGCGAGTTGCTCGGCGCCGCGCTCAAGCTGGTCGGCGAGCTGCTGGATACGGGCGGGGCTCCGGACTCTCAGATGGTCAACGAAGTTCGGGCTGGATTGGACCAATGCGTCGAACGCGACGATCAAGGCCGACTGAACGTCCGCTTCACGCTGCCCAATGAGAATTCGCTGCAAGACCTCGCCTCAACGTTGGCCAAGTTGCTGATTGCCAAGCCTTAATGGCGCCCGAAAAATAACTTCCAGATTTTCCAACAGGCGTCGCTGCGATCTCCGAGACCGGGAGGGCCGACATAATTCTAGCCGTCACCGGGAGGCGAGCCCTTTAAAACTGGCATGAAGCAAAGCGCGACTTACCGGCAGATTCCCGCCACCGCTGGGCCTGTCCGGCCTGTCCCAGCGGAGCGCTGCTCCCCGCCAGCGCGCCACAAGTTCACGCCCCCTCGTTCGCCGTAAGTTCACGCCATTCGGGCTCGTCCCAACGGGGCAAGCCGGCAAGATCCTTGAGCGGCTTGCAGGGCGTTTCACAACCGCTCACGGGAAGCTGCGGCCTTGGCCATCAGTTGTTGTTCATCCAAGGGGTTGCTGGGAGAGTACGACAGCGACAGGGGCACTTGGATCTTCAGCGGCGCTCGATGGCCGGCTTCCGCGTTGTGGACATAGAACTGGCCGGGTTTCAAGCGAGCGATGTCGTCGCCTCCACCGCCTTTCTGCGCCATCAAGTCCTTCAGGGTGGCCAGCGACGCCGGCGAATTGTTCAGTCCATAAAAGTGCGTTGCGCAGTTGCCAACGATCTTCGTCTCCACATCCTTGGGATGCTGCGTCGCGAAGACCAGGCCCAGACGATACTTTCGCGCCTGCGCCGCCAGCCGCATCAGGCTCTCCTTGCATTGGGTGGTTCGCCCCGAAGGTGCGAAATCCCTGGCCTCGTCAATCACCAACAAGCCCCGTAAGGCGCGACCCGCCGGCGGCGTTGGGTTGGCCTTGATCCAGGAGAACAGCATCATCGCCAACTGGTTCACAAACGACTGGGCCGCCGATTCGCCCTTCAGCTTCACCAGGCTGACCACCGAGACGCGAACGCGCGGCGAGGGTTTGTCGTCGCCAAAAAGCACCAACGGGTCCAGCGGCGCGCCCTGTTGCGCCAGCAAGGGGTTCCGGGTCTGTTCCACCATGATGCTCTCGGCCATTTCCGCCGCCAGCTTCGCCTCCGAGCTAATGCCCAGTCCGGCGTCGGCCGGAAGCTCTTTCAGGAAATCGATATAGCCCTGCAAGCCGCCCGCCGGGCATTGCCGCGCGAATTGCTTGAGCGTGTGGACCAGGATCCCCTTCTTCAGTTCGGACTTCTGCGAGGACCCTTTGGCCACCAGATGCACCAACCCGTCGCACACCATCATGACCGCATCCTGCAGTTCCTCGTCGTCGTCCTTGACCGGAGTGAAATCGGGCAGCGGCCGCAGGCTCAACGGATTGCCGCCGCTTAGCGATCCCGGCGTCCAGACGATCTGTTCCATCGTCTCCCGCAACTGGCGAGCTCGCTGCGGGTCGCCGTCTCGCCAGGTGCTCTGCGGCTGGTCCCAGTCCGTGTCGAACAGCGCCATATCCTGAGCACAGTCGATCACGATCGAGGGAACGCCCTCCAACGCCGCCTCCTCGACCAGTCGCCGCACCGTCACGGATTTTCCCGACCCGGCGCCGCCAAGAATCATGACGTGTTTGGCGAGCGTCGCCAGCGGCAGTGACTCCACCTCTCCCAGCCGCCCTTGGCCGAACAACCGACTGCCCAACGGCAGCCGCCCGGTCCGCGCAAAGGCCGTCGTGGCGGGTTCAACGCTTGCTGGGCCGGAGTTGCTTGCACCGCCCGTGGGTTCCGTCGTCGCCGCCGGTTCGTCGTCGGCCCGTTCTTTTGTTTTTGCTTTCGCGACCGCTTCCTCCGTTTCCGTTGCCGTGCTGGTTGGCGTGGTCGTGCTGGTCGGCGTTGTCGTACTGGTTGGCGGGATGCTGGATCCAGCGAGCGTGTCCGCCGCCAGCGGCGAGTCCTGCCAGGGCGAGTCGGGCGCGAGTGCTTCGCCGAGCCTCAACCGCGTCACCGGCTGCCGGCGTCGCAGCCAGAGCGTGAATCGGGGCGCGTTCCGCAGCGCCATCTCTTGCAGCGCGGCCAGCGAACGGATCTCGTCTTCGGCCGGTTCATGGAACCTGCCGCCCGCCGCTCGAAATCTTGCCGTCAGTTGTTCGGTCTTCGGGCCGCCGGGCGTCTCGCCCGTGCGGATAATAGTCAGCCGTCGGAAAGGCAGCGACTTGTCGATGCCCGATTGCGTCATCGCGGCTTTCAGCCGGGTGCCGTAAGCCGCGTGATGGCGGCGTTGCAACACTCGCACGCAGAAATGCTGTTCTTTGCCTCCTTGCTGCAAGAACACAAACCTTAGGCGTGCATGAAGCGGGACGGTCGTCTTGCCGCCGGCGAATTCGCTTTCCACCAACGCGTTGACATCGCTAGGCAATTCATGCTCGTGCACAAAGCACTGCATCGCGGTGCGATAGAGCGGCGCCATCAGATCGTCTTCATGCGCGGGATCCACAAGCTGATCGGGGTTCGCCGCCGCCTTCAGTTGTTCGAATTCACGGTCGAACGAGGTCCATTCGTCTTGGTCCTCAGGCGTTGGGGGCGGAGAGGGTGCGGCTTGTTCGAACGTGAGCAACTCGCTGAGTTGCCCCGCCTCGAGACAACGGCGGCGATGCTCCTCACAGAGCTTGAGCACTTCGCGAGCCGTCGAGTTGGCCAGCGCTTCAAACGCCTCGGTGCGAAACGGGGCCGTGGGATAAGGCGGGTCGTACTTCGCGCGTTGATTGCCGCGGGCCATCCTGCCGGCGACCATCGCGCGGAATGCGTCCGCCTGGTCGTCCTTGCTGCTCTGCAAACGCACCGGCGGATGGAAGCGATCCTGGAATGTCTGCAGAGCCATTTCGCCCAACAGATTCCAAGTGCTTTCCAGGCATGAGACCAGGATCAACGACTTGGTGGCCGTGTCGCGCATGCCGGATAGGCCGCCGGCGATTTGCTCCAGGATCGCGCGGGCCGTCGCCAGGCCGTCCTGGGCGGCTTCGTCGCCTTCCAGTCGATAGCGGCCGACCTGATGCACAATCGGATCCAACTGATCGAAGGCGATCACGGTCGGACCGCTGAGACTCATGAACCAGGAGAGCGCGGCGATGATGGATCGTTGTTGTTGTTGAGGTTTTTGAAAACCCAGTTGCCGCACCAGATCCGCGTCGACCTCCGAACCTTGCAGCCAGGAGTAGCCCGCGCTGGCGGTGTCGATGTCCGTGGAGTTCAAACAGATCAGCGCGCGAACCGCGTCTTGATGCTTCAGCGTTTCCCGCGGATGACGGCGCCGCAGGAATTCGATGACTTGCTTGATGTCCTTGCCCAGCGCGACAGACTTTTTGGTCGTCAGACGCTCGAAGACCTTGCCCGCCTTTTCCTCCGACGAGACGCCCTGGATGAACCGCTTCAATAGCGCTTCGTATTGGAACCGCCCATTGACATAAGGCGTTTGCAACGCGTCGATGTAGCCCTGCAGCACGACGTCCCAGAAGTCGCGAACATCGGTCATGTTGACCAGGACAAAGCAGGCGCCTTGAGCGGCCGCCAGGCGCCGCACAGCGCCGAGTAGATGCGTCTTGCCGCAACCGCCCGGTCCCACCAACACCAGCCCCAACGGCGAGGTGGTCGGCCGCTGCGACGCCAAGCTCTTGAGTTCCGCGGCGATCTTCCCCCGCGCCGTCGCGTGAATCCGAGGAACGTCGACGGTTGCATCGTTCCAAACTTCCTGCAGTTGCATGGCCCAGTCGAACTGCGCCGCGGCCAATGCTGCTAAAGCCCCTGACTCGTTCATGTGGAGGCTCCGCCAAAGTACAGAATATGTCGTTCGGCGCCGGTGGGCGTGCTCAACACGGCGTCTCGGTCGTCCGGTCCGATCTCTTGCGGATTGTCCAGGCGATAGAGCGACAACTCGCCCCTGGTTTCCATGGCCAACAACGTCTGGTCCACGTCGGTCTTGGCGGCGCCGGACAAGCGTTGGCGCAGATCAGAGAGACGCACCCGCACGTTCACGCGACCCGCGGTCAAGTCCAGACAAGCCGAGCGGATCGCTTGGGGTAAATCGATCGCCGTTTCGACCTCGGCGTCGCCCGTGGCTTCGGTCGCTGAAGACGCCGCCGTCTCGGCGATCGCCGCGTCGGCCGCCGATGAGTCGGCCGCGGCGCCGCGTCGGCCGGCGCCGCGTCGGCCGCCGATGAGTCGGCCGCCGATGGCGCCGCTCCGCGACGGCGCGGGCTTCCAGAGACTGCTGAACAAACTCGCCTAGCGAGGCCGGCGCCTCGGGACGCTGGAAATAGTCCGCCATGCTGCGAGTCAGGGCCGACATCAACGGCAGCATGATCTTGACCGGCCGCTTCACATCGCCGCAGAAGTCGCGCAGATTCGCGTTGCACCAGGCCCATCCCTTCTCGGTCAGACTGATGAAAGTCACAGGGCGTTTTCCGTCGGCTGGTTTCCGATTGCTTTCCTCGGTCAGCCCCTCCCGCTGCAACGCCTTGCGCCGCGGCGCCACCATGGACTTGATGTCCAGGTCCTTGAGGAATTCGCCGCCTTCATCGGTGAAGGCCAATCGCAATAGCAACAAGCGTTGAAAACTGTCCGGCTCGAAACTCATGACCATACCTCTTGCCCAAGGGAGCGTAGGCGGAAACGGAATACTTCGCGAATGCGAGCGACCGCCAGCACCACGTCCTGCACAACGAAGTCATGCGGCAATCGCAGCACCTGGTAGCCGCTGATGAGCAGCTCGTAGTCGCGTTGGCGATCGGAGTTGAACGCCGACCGAGACGCATGATGACCGTATCCATCGACCTCCACCACCAGGCGCCCCGCTCGGCAAAGCAGGTCCACCAGATAGCGGCTGTCGGATCGCGTAACGACTCGCTGATTGAATTCGAATTGTCCGGCGAGTTCCTCATCGACCGAGAGTTGCCCGGCCAGCAGTTGCTCTCCCGGACTGCCCGGATGGGGGCGGCCGATCACCGGACAAAGCACATGCTTGCGTTCTTCCGAGCGATCCTGGATGTCTGCCGCTGGCGACTCGCTCGCAGCCCCTGCCGGGCTCGACGACAGCTCGGCGAAGCTGATGCTGTCCAGGGCGTCGTGCTCCTTGAACGATGTCGGCAACACGGCCAGCACGCCCGCTTGGGACTCTCGCGCCAGCCATTCCAAGCCGCGGGCCAGCGCCAAGAGGCTGGCCGTCTCCGGACTCGGATCCTCAACAATCACCACAAACACCAGCCGGCGCGCGGCCAGGATGCGTGCGAGCTGACGAATTTGCATTGCGGAAGAGTGTTTGTTCAGGATCGGCGACAACCCTCGCTCACACCGACTTGCGGCGGCTCGCCTCCAGGCGGCGTGAACTTCCCGTTGCCGATCCGGCGTCTTATTCGGCGACGAGTCCTCGGCGGGCGGCGAGTCGTCGGGCCAGTCGGGCCAGAGCATCCAGGCGGCTTCCGCCATGGTCGCCAGGAAGGCGTCGCTTAGGCGACTCAGCGGCGGGAGACGTGTGCAGCTCCATTGGACAAGCCGCAGATCGTCGCTGCGAGAGGCTTGCTCCTCCAGCCAATACCGGGCCGCGGCCATGTCATCGGTAAACAGGCAGGCCGCCGCGCCGGGCCGCAGATCGTCGATGTCGTGCATGGGAATCACGGGCTGGAGCCGAAGAAGCTGGCCGAGCGACCCCCTCAATATAGCAATTGCTCGCGGCCAGGGTGCGGGGGCTCGCGGCCACCGGTCGCGAAAGCTCGGTGTTCACTGGACGTTTTGCACGTTTCGAGCAACAATGCCCTCGGCTTCGATTTAGGGAGAATCTGATGTCAGAGCGCTTATGGTTTCTGAAAAAGTGCGATTTGCTGCAACGGTTGCCGGACGACCAGCTGCGAATGATCGAAGATCGAAGCCGCGCCTGCCGCTTCGCCCGTCGATCGCCGATTTACCTTCCGGCCGATCAAGCGGACGCGGTGCTGATTCTGGCGTCCGGACGAGCCAAGATCTGTCACCTGACTCCCGACGGCAAACAGTCGATTCTGGCGTTGATCGACCCGGGCGACATGTTCGGCGAATTGGCCCTCCTGGACGACGAAGGCGTCCGCGAGGAATACGCCGAGGCGATTGAGGCCTCCACCGTCGTCATGGTGCCCAAGGCCATTTTGCGGGAGATGATGCGTTACAACCCGGACCTCTCGATGGGCGTCACCAAGATGATCGGCCTCCGCCGACGAAGGATCGAAACGCGGCTGAAGAACGTGCTGTTTCTCTCTAATCGAGAGCGGCTGACGCATCTGTTGCTGGAACTCGCGGATCGGTACGGGCAGCCGGAACAAGAAGGGATTCGCCTGGGCATCGGCCTGTCGCATCAAGATCTGGCCAATGTGATTGGCAGCACGAGAGAGACGGTGACGGTCGTGCTGGGTGAAATGCAAGCGGAAGGCTTGTTGCGGATAGGTCGGCGGAGAATTCAACTGCTGAGGATCGGGGCGATGCGGGAGATTATTCAACCGCCGATTGCGGCGGCGACCACGCCGCAGGCAGCCCCAGTGGCCGCGGCCGGCCGGCAGCCGGTGCCTTAGACGGTTGGAGAGTCGCGGGAAATTTCCGAGCGTCGGATTCAGTTGTGACGAGGTTCACAGACGCCGTCGGTTTTTATCGTCATGATCTTCTGGAGCGGGCGCGAAAGTCCCCGGTTCCTTGATCTCGAAGAAAAAGTCATCCATGTCAAGTTGGGAACGTTGCCAGCGAGGGGAGCTGGTGCGTCTGGCGCAACGGACTCGGCGGCCAAGTCCGCGGTGGCCGCGGTGGATTGTCGCCGGCGCCGGTCTGGCGTCCGCGATCATCGCGGCGTGGTGCATTGCCGCTTGGGATGCTTCCCCGGTCGGGCCCTACTACTACACCTGCTCGGATGTTCGTCCCCGACTGGCTCGCTACATCCAAGGCGGCTTGGGTCCCGACGTTGCAGTCGCAGGTCGCGGGCCATTTGGAGCACTGCGGCGGATGCCGATCCATGCTGCAGCGAAAACGCGCCGAATTGTCCGACTTGCCTCAGTGTGCGGGGGGGCCGTCCGGTGCAGCGGCGTCCACGACAGGAGGATGCCGCCAGGCGCCGGACGATGAGGTTCTCGTCTCGGATCGCCCATCAGGTTGGGAGACCGGCGACGACGAGCGGGCCGACTACAATTGACCATCGGCCGCGGCGCTGGTAATTTATGCGATTTGGTTTGCAAGGAGCGGGCATCGACTCCTTGGACCAGTCCTGGGTCACGCGTGCGTCCGGGCTGGAAATGGCTAATGCACGCTTTTGCTGTCCACAGGCAAAGGGCGCCCCTGTGTTTGACGCTTTCGCTCGCCTTGTCGGCGACGTTGGCCAAGCATCGCCTGGACGGTCTAGGAGTTCGCTCACATGGCGGAAACGCTCGTCGAACAGTTGGTTGAGGCGGGAGTTCATTTCGGTCACCGCGCGAGTCGCTGGAACCCGAAAATGGCCCCCTACATTTACGCTCGCAGAACCTGATCCACTTGATCGACGTTCGCGAGACCGTGCGCGGGTTGTTGCGCGCACGCAGAAGTATCTTGCGCAGGTGGCTTCGGGCGGCAGCTTGATTTTGTTTGTCGGCACGAAACGGCAAGCGGGCGCCGCGATCGAACGCGAAGCCTCGCGCTGCAATATGCCGTTTGTCAGCGAGCGCTGGCTCGGCGGCGCCCTGACCAATTTCCGCACGGTTCGCAGTCGCTTGACCCGCTTGGAGGAATTGGAAAAGATCCGGGGCGGCGAGGAGCTGCAGGCTTACAGCAAAAAGATGCAGTCGTCCCTGAACCGCGAATACCGCAAGATGTACCGCAACCTGAACGGTTTGCGGTCGATGAACCGGCTGCCCGAATGCTTGGTGGTGATCGATCCCAACAAGGAGCGTAACGCCGTCCGCGAGGCGCACAAGCTGGGCATCGCCACGGTCGCTTTGATCGATACCGATTGCGATCCGGATTCGGTGGATTTGCCGATTCCCGGCAATGACGACGGCATTCGCTCCATCGAGTTGGTCGCCAAGATCCTCGCTGATGCGGTGATCGCCGGTCGCCAGGAGGCGTCGGTGCAGGCGAAGGACGCGGACGCCGCGCCCGAGGGGCAGCCGGCCAACGCCTAACGGTTGTCCGCATGCATTTGCTTCACCGCGGGTCGGTGGACGTTTGGCGGCTTGGGCCCTGAGGCTTCAAGGCGGTTGCCATTGGTCCAAGTGAACCCAATAACTGAACATCCCGTCCCTGTAGACAGTTTCGAAGACACGCCCATTCGTACCGAATACGACCGAGGAGCACGATCATGATTTCCGCCGCTGACGTCAAAGCCCTGCGATCCCAGACGGGCTTGCCGCTCATGGATTGCAAGAAGGCGCTGACCGCTGCTGACGGCGACCAGGAGAAGGCCATCCAATGGCTGCGTGAGCGCGGCGCCAAACTGATCAAGGACCGTTCCGATCGCGAAACCGGTTTCGGCCGCTTCGGGATCTATTGCGGGTCGGATAAGTCCACTGGCGCCATCGTCGAGCTTCAATGCGAAGAGCGCTCCGGTGACTCAGAATGAGGAGTTCATCGCGTTGGCCAACGATCTGGCTCAACAGCTCGCGACCGGCCCTGGCGCCGCCAATGCCGAAGAGCTGCTCGCACAACCGTCGCCCAGCAAGCCCACCATGACCCTTGGCGAGCAAAAGGACGAGTTGTTCAATCGCATTCGCGAGGTGTTCAACGTCGGCCGCATCGCTCGCGTCGACGGCGTTTGCGGAGGCTATTCGCACAACGCCGGCACGGTTTCCGGGGTCTTGCTGCAAGTGCAGGGAAGCAATGACGACGCCGCTCGCGACATTTGCATGCACATCGCCGCCATGCGGCCCGCCGCTTTGACGACCGATGATCTGGACGCCGCCCAAGTGGATCAGGAGCGGACCATCCTGCGCGAGGCCGCCCTCAAGGAAGGCAAGCCCGAGAGCATCGTCGACAAGATGGTCGAAGGCCGCCTGCGAAGCTACTTCGCCGAGCGGGTGTTGACCGAACAGCCGTTTGTGAAGGATGACAAACTGACCGTGGGCAAGTACGCCGACCAAAGCGGTCTGAAGCTGGTCAAGTTCATTCATTGGGAACTGGGCGCCTAGCTCAATCGGATCCAACCCAAAGCCCGCCGCGCCTTCCAGCGCGGCGGGCTTTGTCTGTTGGGACGTGTTCGCCCGCGCTGAGCCGCACCACCTACGGAGACCTCCATGGCCGACCAAGCCGATAAGCCCAAGCAACCTCGCTATTGCCGCATCATCTTGAAGCTGTCCGGCGAGAGCTTTTCCACGGCGGGCGAACGCGGCATCAGTATGCCGGAGGTGGAAGCCATTGCGCGACAAGTCTCGCAGACCCAAGAGCTTGGCTGCCAGGTTGCGGTGGTGATTGGCGGCGGCAATATCTTGCGCGGCGCCCAATTCAAGTACAGCAACGCCGCGATCCAGGAGGCCACCGCCCATTACATGGGCATGTTGGCAACCGTGATCAACGGTCTGGCGTTGCAGGACGCTCTGGAGTCGCTGGGTTGCGACACGCGGCTGATGACCGCCATCAAGATGGACGGCGTCGCCGAACCGTACATTCGTCGCCGAGCTCGACGCCATCTGCAGAAGGGCCGCATCGTGATCCTGGCGGCGGGCACCGGCGGACCCTTCGTCACGACCGACACCGCCGCGGCGCTTCGCGCGCTGGAACTAGAGGCCGACGCCGTGCTGAAGGCGACTCGCGTGGACGGCGTGTTCAGCGATGATCCCGAAAAGAATCCGCATGCCGTGATGTATCGCGAATTGAGTTATAACGACGTTCGTCAACGCGACTTGAAGTTCATGGACTCCACGGCGATCACCCATTGCATGGAGCATGAAATGCCGATTCTGGTGTTCAACTTCAAGCGTGAAGGCAACATTCGCAAAGCCGTGATGGGCGAGCGGGTCGGTACGCTGATCTCAGCCAAACCGGTCCCTGACGAAGCCTAGACCTCTGCCCCAAGGAGAAGACTCATGTCGTCGGATGATATCCTGCTGGACTCCGAAGAACGCATGCAGAAGGCCGTGTCGCACCTCAAGAATGGCTTGGCGGGCATTCGCACGGGGCGCGCCAATCCGGGGCTTGTCGAATCGGTGCGCGTTGAAGCCTATGGCTCGCTGCAACCCCTCAAGCAACTGGCCTCGGTCAGCGCCCCCGAGGCGACGCAGCTGGTCATTCGCCCCTACGATCCCAGCACGATCAAGGACATTGAAAAGGCGATCGTCGCCAGCGACCTAGGGTTCAATCCGCAGAACGATGGTCGTTTGATCCGCATCAACATCCCGCCGCTTTCGGCCGACGTTCGACGCAATCTGGTGAGTCGGATCAAGGACCTGGCCGAAGAAGCTCGAATCTCGATTCGCAACGTGCGACGCGACGGCAACAAGGCCGCCGACCAAGCCGAGAAAAGCAAGGAACTGAGCGAGGATGCGCGCGACGCGGTCAAGGAAGAGATCCAAGAGCTGACCAAGAAATATGAGTCGGAAGTCAACGAAATGGCCAAGAACCGTGAACACGATGTCATGGAAGACGTCTGAGCCGGCGGTCGCCGGCCCGACGCCGGTGGGCGTCGAGCCACGGCGGTCCAACTCGGCATGGCGCCGCGGTTTGCAAGGCTCGCTCGCCATGCTTGGTCTGCCCTTCCGGCGCTTTTTGTGCGGCCCGCTGGATCGATATTGCTGCCCCCAACGAGATCCAGCTGGACGGATCTACATCCTGCCAGGCATTGAAGGACGCAGTCCGCTGAACGGCAATGTCGTCAATGGCCTGCTCGACGCCGGCTTGCCGCATAGCCTGTGCGTCGTGGACTGGACTTCCCGACGACTGTTCAGCACGCTCGGCCAGCTCTCCGATATCCAACGGCATCGAGAGCAGGCCGGCGCCTTGGCGGAATCCATCGTGCGGTATCGACAGGAGCATCCATCGGCGCCCGTGCATTTGATCGGGCATTCCGGCGGAACCGGCATCACCGCGTTCGCCGTGGCCATGCTTCCCCAGGACGTTTCGGTCGATACGGTGTGTCTGTTGGCCTCCGCCCTCTCGCCCACCTTTGATCTCGCGCCGACGCTGTCTCGCTGTCGCCGCTTGATCAACTTCTATTCGCCACTGGATTTGTTCTTCTGCGGAGTCGGCACCCTGTTGCTGGGGTCGATGGATCGCCGGCGGACGATTTCGGCGGGCGCTGTCGGCTTTCGCGCGCCCAGGGTCTCGATGAAAGTCGGCGATCGCTGTATGACGACCGTCTGCGGCAACGGCGTTTTTCCTCCGAGATGATCCGTTCCATGTGGTTGGGCGGACACCAAGGCTGCACGCATCGGTTGTTTGTGGAGCGTTATGTCGCCCACGAGTTGGCGGCGGGGCCGGCGGAATCGTCACAGGCCGCGCCGTCTTCATGACGGCGTCGCCTTTCCGCAACATTACGGGTTGCTTAATCGCAACAAGTTGCCAAAACGCATGCTAGTCTTACCATGGCCGCCAAGATTGCGCGGCTCTACCGTTGTGCGTGTTGGCCCGCATTGGAGGCGGCGCTGCGGTGAAGAACAGCTGTCGATTCTCGCGGAGGCGTAGGACGCGGCCGGGCCCGGTGTGCCATGTTGCGAGTTCGCGCCACTTGGATGCTTCCGCTGCTGACAGTGCTGATCGCGCTGCCGGGCTGCGGCATTCTGCGCTTGCCCGCCATTGACCCCACTGGGCAAGGCATCTTCCTGCCCGCCCCCAACTACACGACCATTGGCCAGCCGCGGGCGCGGCTCCGCGATCTGCAGCCCTTGTTCCCCAGGGTTGGCCAACCGGCGCCGTGCGGCGACCAGGTCGCGCCGCCGCCTCGAAAGGCGTGCTCCGACGGCTTGCTCTCCCGACGCCCGGGTCGAGCGGCCAATCCGCTGATGCGCCTGGGCGATCCCGGACGGCTGATCGTGTCTCCCGGACGGGTGGTCGCTCCCGTGGGTTCCGAAGTGATCGTGCGAACGGGTCTTTGCGGACCCGACGGCTATTTCTTGACGCAACAACCCGTGGAATGGACGTTGTCGCAAGACAGCGTCGGCAACCTGGTCGATGTGGGCGGCGACGGCCGGTATGTTCTGGGCCGCGTGATCCAGGATCATTCGATCAAGCTCAGCAGCAACTACGCCAAAACCAACACCTCCAGGAACTGGGAGGTCCTAACTCGCGGCAACAGCAATGCCCGCGACGACGTGCTGCTTCGCAAGGGGGAGGGTTGGGTGTCGTTGACTTCGCCCGTCGAAGGCGCCAGCTATGTCACGGCCCTGGCCCCCGACGCCGAAGCTTGGGATCATCGCCGCCAGACCGTGGAGGTCCAATGGGTTGACGCGACTCCCGAGTTTCCCGCGCCGGCCTCCGTCGCCGCCGGACAGGTTCACGAATTCACCACCGTCATCCGACGAGCGAGCAATGGCACGCCGGTTGAAGGCTGGATCGTTGTCTATGAGATCCTGGACGGTCCGCCTTCGCAGTTCAGCAACGGACAACAAACCGTGGAGGTCAAGACCAACGGCGTCGGCGCCGCCAGCGCGACCGTGGTGCCGACCAGCCAGGACCCCGGCGCCGCTCGGATTCGTGTGCTGATTGTCAGGCCGCCGATGGGCAACTCCCCGCGCTTTCCGATCAGCCAGGGCATGACCAGCATCCTCTGGAGCGCCGCGGGGTTGAGCCTGCGAGTCCAAGGACCCGAGACCGCCGTGGCCGGCGGGCCGGCTGTGTTCGACATCGAGGCCGCCAACCCCGGCGACCAACCCGCTCGCGACGTTCGAGTCGCGGCGGTCATCCCGCCCAATCTTCGCGTGGTCAGCAGCGCGCCTCCTGGACGCCTGTTGGGCAATCGCCTCACCTGGGAACTAGGTACGCTCGAGGGTCAAGCCAGGCGGCGCATCACCCTGAACACGGAAGTGGTTCGCGGCGGCGACATTCGGCTGCAGGTTGACGCCGAAAGCGCGGACGGACTCAAGGCCGAAGACGCCAGCACGACTCGCGTCGAAACATCCGCTTTGCAGTTGCGCATTCGAACGCCCGCCACCGGCGTTGTCAACGAACTCGTTCCCGCCGAGTTGCTCGTGACCAACCTGACGCAGCAACCGCTCACGGGCGTGAAGCTGGTGGCGACCTTTGGCGAAGGCCTGCGACACCGCGACGGCTACACCAGCCCGCTAGAGAACGATCGCTTGCAGGATCTCGCGCCCGGTGAAACGCGCCGCCTGCCCTTGACGTTCATCGCGGTGCGGCCCGGGCGCCAATGCTTCGACGTGCAAGTCTCCGCTGCTGGCGGGCAGGTGGCGGCTCAGCAAGCGTGCGTGGACGTGGCGGCCGCCGTTGCGCCGCCCGCAACGCCCCCCGTGCTTCCACCCGCCGGCAACGCGACCCTTCGCGTCAGAAAGACCGGACCCGCGCGGATGGAATTGGGGGAGACCCAGGATTACTTCATTGAAGTCGAAAACACCGGCGCCGCGCCGCTGACCAACGTCACCGTCGTGGATCGATACCATCCCTATGTCCTGCCGCGAGAAGCCAGCGGAGTCTTCACGGTGGTGGTCGGCGAAGTGCGTTGGTTGATCCAGCGGATCGAGCCCGGCAAACGCGCGCTGATGCAGGTGCGTTGCGTGGCGCGGGAGCCCGCCCCCAATGATTTCCCACGGGATCGTGATCGCGTCGTCGCCGTCAATCGTGTCGCCGTCACCTGCGATCAGGGCGTTCAAGGGGAGTCCCAGGTAACGACCGAAGTGTTTCGCGCCGGCGCCGGGGCGCTGCGGCCCCGGTCGCTCCGCCCGCCCTGCCGCCCAATGCCCCGCCGGCGAACAACGCCGCGCCCATTCAGATCTCGATTGTCTCCGACGCGAATCCGGCGCGAGCCGGACAGTCCTTCACGCTCTTGGTCGAACTGGCGAATCAGACCGATCAACCCGACAGTGATGTTCGTCTGCGAGTGTTCCTGCCGCCAGGCTTGCGGTTCGACGGCGCTCGCGGTCCTACGGCTCTGCGAAACAACCCGCAAGGCGCCGTGGTGGACTTCGACGCGATCCGCACGCTGCGCGCCAACGAGTCGTTACGGACTTTCCCGTACCGCATCAATGTCACGGCCTTGGCGCCGGGCGACTATCGTGTGCGAGCGGAAGTCACCAGCAGTCGCAACGCCAACCCGTTGTCGCAACAGACCCAGATTCGAGTCGAACCGTAGAATCACGATGGACGCGGCGCCACGATTCGCGATCTTGCATCACCGCCTGCCGCCTGGCGAGCGGGCGACGCATTGGGATCTGCTGTTGGAAGTCGATCCCCAGGCGCCCCTCGCGGCCTGGGCCCTGGCCGAACCGCCCTTGACGCCGGGGCCGACCTTGGCGGCAAGCCTTGCCCCGCATCGACGGTTGTATCTCGACTATGAGGGGCCGCTGGCGCCGCGCGCTGGAGTCGAGCGAGGCGAAGTCTCGCGTTGGGCCAGCGGCTGTTACACGCTGCTGCATCGCGACCACCGCCGTTGGCGAGTTCGGCTGCTTCCCGAAATCAGGACGACCCCGACGGACGTCGCGTTCGCCGCCGCGACCGCCGAGTTGACGTTCGTGAGCGATTCCACCTGGAGCGTGGTCTGGTCTTGAACGGCGGCGAACGACCTTGATTACCACGAAGGACACGAAGAGCACGAAGAGATCCGAGAACGAATCGCCTGACGCTGATGGACTTCGATGGTTTTACCGATCACATGATTGGATGGATCGTCGAATTCCATCTTCGTGTTTTTCGTGACCTTCGTGGTGACGATCTCCGATCGCCAACCTGGGCGAGCGGCGTGACGAGTTTGCTCTAAGTGCAGGTAGAGACCAGCTTCAGAAGTCCTGCCGTTGGATGTAGAAACAAGCCGCGCCCAGGACCAGGGCCATGAAGATGGCGCTGTCGCGAACCGGCCGCCAGGGATGCAACGTCTGGGTGAGGTCGGCCATTCTGGCGTTGCCGTCGTCAAGGGTGATCTCGTCGTCGTTGGAAAGCACGTACTGGACGGTGTTGTCCAACGCCTGGGGTTTGGGAAACACAGCGTACAGCGGCCGAATCACATAGCGAAACACCGTCTGCAAGGTGGTGGGAGCAGGCGCCAGACGCTCCCCGATGGCGCCGTTGGGCAGGTACAAGGTCAAGCGATCCCAACGATCGATGATCGCCAACTCGCCGTTGTCGGTAAACGACGCGGCCGAGATTTCGCCTTGGCCTTCGACCTTGGCGGGCGTCCAGGTTGTTTGACTGGGCGACCAACTGAGCAGGCGCCCCTTGTGATAGGCGGTCAAGAACTGGCTTCCGTCCGACGCGGCGCGAACAAATCTCGGCCGATCATCGCCGCCCGGTTGCACTTCAAGAACGGTTTCCAGACTGTCAGTCTTCAGCACGGTCAGCTTGCCGTTGGATCGCGCGACGCTGATGTACTCGCCCGCGATGGCGATGTCGCCTGGCGAGGTCTGGTCATCGTCGGGCAGGTCGCCTTCGATGACAATCCGATAGCGCTGCTCGTTCTCCCGTCGCTGCAAGACCAGGACTTTGTTCTTGCTGAGCACTGCGATTTGGTCTTGGGACGTATCGATGGCCGCCATGGCGGGCGTCGGCGGGCGCCAACCGCTCTCGGGACCCACATCTCGCAACGGCTCCCCGGTCAGCGAGGGCAATTCGAAGCCCATGAATTTCATGGACTCCTGGGCTTCCAAGGGTCCTTGGTACTCGCGCAAGCCGAATTCGCCGAAGACTAACAGTTTCTCTTGGGCGCCGACCAATAACCGCAGGGATCCGTTGGGCAGCGAAATCCCCTTTTCCAAGCTCCAACCGCTGTCCGGGCCGCCAAAAGCCAGCTGATTGCCGGCGTTGAAGTTGAAGGGCATTCGCGGCGCGCCCAGGATCGCGGCGACGCGATTGGACTTCGGCAGAAACACGGGCGAGTCCGCGACGAACGACACCAGACCGCTGGCCTTGGTGGTTTGCCATTGATTCTTGGCCTCGTCCCAGATCGTGAATTCGCCCACTTCGTTCCTGCCGACAAAGCCGTCGGGGACCGGGCACACGGCGACTAGACGTTGATTGATGGCGACTTGTGCTTCGATCACCGACTTCACCGATTCGACGATGAAGCACACGAACCAGAAGACAACGGTCATGACAACGCTCATCACCGCGCTCTTCCAGATGACGCCTGAAAGTGCGGAGATCGAGTAGTACAGCGCGAACAGGAACAGAAAGATCGGGATGCACAACAACAGCCCCTGGTTCCATTCATCAAAGCGCAGTCCGGCAATCAACCAGAAGCCCACCAAGAGGTACGAAACGTTGAAGAAGATGAAGGCGCAGCCGCCCAGGAACTTGGACAGGAACATCAACGAGCGGTTGACGGGTTTGCTAAGCAGCAAATGCAACGAGCCGACTTCGAACATCTGTGGGATGATCGGCGAGGTGACCAGGATCGCCGCGAACAAAGCCACGATGCCGATGAAGAACTTGATCAACAGGTTGATCACGATCCGCCGCAGCAGGATCTCGCGAAATTGCTTGACGTCCAACCCGCGTCCCGCAAAAGCCACGGGAGTGATGTCGCTATACAAGTAAGTCAGCACCACCTCATTGTCTGGACGAGGCCGGAAGTTGTCCCGATAAGCCGCTTCCAGCAGCAGGAGATTGCGCCGCTTGCGATCGTCCGGCTCGAGTTCATCAAACGGTTTGGCGAGCAGTTGCTTGGCTTCCGCGTCCAGCCAGAGGTCCTTCCAAGCGTCCTCGGAGTAAACATCATCGCCTTCGATGATTTGATTCAGGCCGTCGACGAGGACTCCGGCTTTTTGTCCTTCGCGGCCTTCGCTGGAGATGAATTCCGCGACCTTCTTGCGCGTCGCTTCGTCCCAACGTCGCCAGATTTGCTGCGCCGGCGAAGGCTGAAAACTCTCCAGGCGGATCTTCTTGGCCAACGCTCGGCTTTGCAGCAGGTCAAACGGACCGCGCAGCGCCAACGTGCGTTGTTCACGGTAACCAAAAGGCGCCAAAGCCAGCAGTACGAGCGTGATGGCGATCAACAGCACCCAGAGCACGCGCGAGGCCAGCGCTTCGCGAAAGGAGTCTCTGATGATTGCGAAGTATGCCGACATGAACATTCCACGAGGAAGGAGTGTGATGGCTGGCCGTGGCGCTTTGCGCTTTGGCGTGGAGCGCGCCGCCGAGTCTTAATTCGGTGAGTCGGCGGGGTTGATCGCCGGGTTTGGATCATTGCCAACTTCCTGGCCAGCGGGCGAAGCCGATCGTCCAGGGGCGTCGATGATTTGCACGAACGCATCTTCGAGGCTTAGCTTTCGCGGTGCGATGCCGGTGACGCTGAACCCTTGACCTCGCAAGGCGTCCACCACGGCGTCAACGTCGCTGGTCTCCGCGGCCTTCACCATCAGGCAGGTCTTGGTCGGCGAGACGCCCCGAAAGTCCTCGCATGGCAAGCCGGCGCAGGCCGCCTGAGCCGCCTCAACCGACGCCAGGACCAACACATCCACTTGCTCGTGGGTGCGCAGAACAAGATCCGAAATATCCGCCACTTCGCGAAGCTCGCCTCGATCGAGAATCGCGACGCGGTCGCAAACCAATTCGACCTCTTGCAGCAAGTGGCTATTCAGGAAGACGGTTTTCCCCTGCTCCTTGAGCCGATTCAGCATGACTCGAATGTGCTTGCGGCCAATCGGGTCGAGTCCATCGGTGGGCTCATCCAGAATCAAGAGTTCAGGATCGTGCAAGAGAGCCTGCGCCAAACCCAAGCGCTGCAGCATGCCCTTGGAGTACTTCTTGACGCGGTCGTGGGCGCGATCCGCCAGGCCCACCTGCTCCAGCAACTCGCCCCCACGCGCGCGAATCTGCGCTTTGGAGCATCCGCTTAGCCGGCCGTAGAGCTCCAGCGCCGTCCAGGCATTGTGATGCGGCGCGATTCGCAGATGCTCGGGCAAGTACCCTACGCGCTCTCGGCTATCACGATCGCCGGCGTTGCGTCCCAGCAATTGGGCGTCGCCGCCGGTCTTGCGAGCGATCCCCAGCAGGATCTTGATGATCGTCGTCTTGCCGGCCCCATTGGGTCCCAAGAGGCCGAACACTTGACCCCGCTCAACACGAAACGATACGCCCTTCAACGCTTCAAACGGCCTGCCAAACCAGCCTTCGCGATACACCTTGCGAAGATCTTGGATTTCAATCACCGGAGTCTGATTCATAAGTTTCTGCAGGCGAGCGGTAAGGGAGACGCCGATTGAATCGGCGAGAGACAGGAAAGTCGTCCGGCCACGGTGGGCGAGCTCCAAGTTGATGATCGCCGGCCAGGCCGCGGCGGCTCGCAGCCTGCGCCAGCTTCGTTCGCGCCTCGGCGCCGCGCCCCATGTGGTTAGCGCTCAACTTGTGTCAGCAAAGCCCGCTTTGGCGTGGCCCGCGACTGGAACACCATTTCGACTCGCGGCCTTGACTTCCAAGTGTAACCACAATCCTCCCTGGAAAGCACCCTTGGCCGCGAACGTCGCGGAGGCGTTTCCCCCATGGGCTCCTCTTAGCTTGCGCCCTGGGGGCCAACCTGGGCGTTGTCGCCCTCAGGCTTGCTCCACCACATCCGCCAGTGCCGCCGGGCCATGGCGAAACACGTCGGCCGTCGGAACGCCGAAGTCCTGACGAATTCGTTGGATTGCGGCTTCCGCAACGTCGGGAGCGACATCGGCCGAGTTGACCGCCACGCCGATCACGCGACAGGGGCGATAAATGCTCGCCATGGATTCGAATAAGTCGCGAATTCGCAACAAGGGCGGGATCTCCAGATCCAAGCCGGTGACATGAGTCCGGTCCAGCTTGCAACAGAAAATCAGCGCATGAGGGTCGCATCCGTGCAGCAAAGCGAGGGTCACTCCCGAATAGGAAGGATGCACGAGACTGCCCTGCCCCTCCACCAACAGGAATTCGTGGTCATCCTGATGCCGCAAGACCAGTTGTTCCGCCGCACCGCTGATGAAGTCGGCGACCACGCAGTCCACCGGCGCCCCGTCGCCTTCGATCATTATGCCGGTTTGCCCGGTGGCGATGAACTTGGCGCGGCGGCCCCGCCGTTTTAGTTCGCGGTGGATTTCAAAAGCCGCGACCATCTTGCCCACCGAACAGTCATGGCCGACCGTGTGAATCCGGCGGCAACGATCCTGCAATCCTCGTCGCCGAGCGATTGACTTCAGTGTGTTCTTTCTTACATCAATCAACCGCGCGTCATACATTTGAGCCGCCGCCGCGAGCTCCGGATCGTCGCTGAGAAAATCGTGGAGGCCCGAGACGATGTCCATCCCTCGAGCCAGGGCGGCCAGCAAAATCGGTCGCCATGATGGCGGCGTCTTCCCCCCAGGCGGCGCAATGCCGATCAGCAGCGTGTTCGCCCCAACCGCCTCGTCCAGCGAGGCGACCACGGGTGCGTTGCCGACGCCCAAGAGCGATCCGCTGTCGCACGGCGCCCGCGTGCTATCCAGCACCGCCACCACCTCGTCCGGGCGGTAACGAATGACGCTGCACGCCGTTTTTGCGGTATGCGTATTGGAGTGACCTTCGGTTAGAATGAGGAGGCGGCGAACTTCTTCCATGGCCGTGTCTTTGGTCGCGAGGAATAATAGGGTGCGTCGCGAATTGCGAAGCAATCCGAAATCACGTTAGCCGAGCCGCGTGACTTGGGCAATTCGCCCGGCCGACATTCCCGTCGCCAACCCGCGCAAGACGAGCAAGACGAGCAAGAAAGTCAGGCACACGACGAACACGTACTGGGATTCATCAGACAAGCGGCGTACGGCGAACGGGCAGACGCACCGGTGGCCGCCCGCCGCTGATCCCCTGGGTGAAGGATAAACTCGATGCGACCACACCGCTTGGCCAAGCCAGCGACCGCCCTTCAACGTCCGCTCGCACGGTTCGTCCGCCGCTGCTGCATCGTGCTGTTTCTGGCCTCCAGCGCGGTGTACGCCTGGGAGCCGGCGGGGCCGGCGGAGCAGAAAAAGGCCGCCCCCGAAGGCGGCTACCAGCGTCCCATCATCATCCGCCTGGAAGGCACGATCACTCCGTTCATGGGCGCCTTCTTCGAACGGAAGATCGCCGACGCCAAACGCCGCAACGCGGATTTGATCATTGTCGAATGGGACAGCCCCGGCGGCTACCTGCACACGAGCCTCGAAATGGCCGCGACGCTGCGAGATATCCACTGGGCGCGGACGGTCGCCTATGTGCCCAAGATGGCTCTGAGCGGCGCGGCGATCGTCTCCTTGGGCTGCGATGATCTGGTCATGAGCAAGAATGCGGTGTTCGGCGACGCCGGGCCCATCGTGCAGGAATGGGAGGAGGGCGCCTTCCGCCACGCTCCCGAGAAAGTTCGCAGCGACCTCGTTCGCCGCGTTCGCGATCTGGCCGAGTCTAAAGACCGGCCGCCCGGTCTGGCCGAAGCCATGGTCAATATGAACGTGGAGGTCTTTCGTTGCGAAAACAAAAAGACCGGCGCCATCGATTTCCTCACCGACACCGATCTGCAGACCGCCACGGACTCCGAAGACTGGGTCAAAGGCAAACTGGTCGCTGAATCGCGGAAAGAGCACTTCCTGGAAGTCAACGGCAAGCGCGCGGTGGAATTGCATCTAGGCGTCGCCAACGCGGAAAGTCGCGAAGAACTCGCCCAGTACTATAAGCTGGCGGAGCCGCCTCGCGTCATTCAAAGAAACACCGTCGACACCGTGGTGCTGGTTTTGAATTCCCCGCTGGTGACCATCCTCCTGTTCATCGTCGGGCTGGTCGCTCTGTACCTGGAGGCCAGCGCCCCGGGCATCGGCTTCGGCGGCCTGTTGGCCGGTCTGTGCTTCTTGCTGTTTTTCTGGAGTCGCGTCTTGGGCGGCACCGCGGGCATCCTGGAGATTATCCTGTTTTTCTCAGGCGTCGGATTCCTGGCCATGGAGTTCTTCGTGATTCCCGGGTTCGGCGTCACGGGCATTTCCGGCATCCTGCTCATCCTGACCAGCCTGCTCCTGGCCACTCAGGACTTTGTATTTCCCAGCACGACCCGACAGCTGGACACGATGATCTGGTCCGCTTCCAGCGTGCTGGGCGGGTTCCTGGCTACGATTGTCCTGGCCGTCTTCGCAGGTCGCCATCTGCACCGCCTCCCGTTACTCAGTCAGTTGACGCTCCAGGCGCCTTCGGACGAACCCACGTCCACGGTCGCCAAGGATGGGTCGGTCAAGGATCTGCCCCCTCCTCCGCCCTTCGCCGTGGGAGATTGGGGCGTCGCCAATTCGGCGTTGCGCCCCGCTGGCCGAGCCCTCTTCGGCGATCAATATGTCGATGTCGTCGCCGATGGACAGTTTGTGGAGGTGGGCAGCCAGGTTCGGATTGTCGGGATTACGGGGAATCGCATCGTGGTGAGAGAAGTCGACGCCTGAGCATCCGGCCGCCCGCAGGCCGGGGCGGCCTGAGCGAGGGCTCGTCGCTCGGGCGGCCGCCATTTTCCGTTAGCCAGATTTTCCGAATCGACCCCGGGCGCGGTAAACTGAGGGTGGTGTTCGGATTCCCAGTCCTTCGTAGCGGAGAGCAATGGCATGCCTTTTGGAATGCTTCCGTCGCGGGCTCACACGTCCCACACGTTCGCCCGCTTCCCTGCTCGATGGCTGGTCGCCGGATTGCTGCTTTCTTGGGCCCCGCCCGCCAATGTGCTGGGCGAGCGGTTTGACCTGGTCAATGGGGCGACTCTCGAAGGGGAACTGCTCAATCCAACCGAAGAGCCTCGGCAGTCGTATCGAGTCCAGCTGGAGGGCGGCGTCAGCGTCGTGTTGCCCGTCAACGCCGTACGGAAGGTGTCGCCCAAGTCGCCGGCCAAGTTGCAATACGAGAGCCTGCCCCCGATCACCGACACCGCGGACGAGCACTACCGCATCGGCTCGATTTGCCGCGAACAGGGCCTGGCCGAGGAATCTCGCAAGCACTTCCAGCGCGCCTGGAACTTGATCCTAGCCACGAAAAGGCCCATTTCGCCCTTGGCTATCAGCGGTTTGGCAACGAGTGGCGTCTGCCCGACGCCCATCAACGCAAGCTCGGCCTGGTTCCCTACAAGGGCGGCTGGGCGTACCCGCAAGACGCGCATCTGGACCAGGAGCGACTTGCCTACGAGGCCGCCGATCGCGAAGTGCGCAGTCAGATTCGCATGTGGCGAAGTTGGCTGCGGCGGCGCGGCAAGGAAGCCGATGCACTGGCGAATCTGGCGACTATCGATGATCCCATCGCGGCGCCGATCCTGGCCAAGATGCTGCTGGACAAGGACGAGCCGGCCGCGGTGAAGTCCGTGTACATCAAGGTCCTCGCTCGAATCGGCGGTCCGGTTGCGGTCGGCGCTCTGGCCAACGCGGCCCTGGCGGACGCCGACGCCCAGATCCGCTCAACCTGCCTGGACGCCCTGAGCGCCTTGGACAACACGGATCAGCCCGCGTCCATCTTCATCGCCGCGTTGAAGCAAAAGGACCCAGTCCTGGTGAACCGTGCGGCGGCCGGATTGGCTCGCTTGAAACGCGAAGACGCTATCCCGCACCTTATCGATGCGCTGGTAATCGAGCGCATCTTTCAAATCGGCGGCGGCGGCGGCGACATCACGCCCACGTTTGGCAGCGGTGGCGGCGGGGGAATCAATGTTGGCGGAGGACCGCAATTGAAGAGAGTGCTGCAGCGCCAGGAAGCGGTCCGCGACGCCCTCGCGGTGCTGACCGGAGTCAATCAGTTCGACTACAATCAGAACCTGTGGCGCCAGTGGTACATGCAGCAGAACACGCCCGTTGACGTGCAACTCAGGCGGCGGCGTTAATGGCCGCCCAACCCCCAACCCAGCTCGCGGATTCTTCGGCCAGCGCCGCCACGAGCTCGTAGAGCGTTACTTCTTGCGATGCCGGATCTTCGCGCGCATCCGACGCTTCTTGCGGCCCAGCTTGCGACGTCCCTTACCTGTTTTCTTCGTGCCCAACGAACGCTCCTTTCCCAAGGTCCTTTAGAAGGCTAGTCAATTTTTTTGCCAGCTGTTCAGGGTACCACATTCCACGCCGCAGTCGCAAGTGCTACCAAGGGTATCGCGGCCAGCCGCGGAGCCCGCCGAGGTTCAGGCGGCATGGGCCGTGACGCGCATCGCGGGGGCAATCTCGGCTACACTGAAGGTGATCCCCCGCCAGTCGCACCCTATCACCCTGATAGGATGGTTTCTTTCATGACGACGCGCTACTATGACGTCATCCTTGATCCCATCGTCTCTTGGGACGCCCACAAGCTGAGGGAGCCCTTGCGATTCCTGCGCGGCTCGGTCGGATTGGATCGCGAGATCGAGGTCATCCTGCCGCATACCCACGACCGCCAACGGCCCGCTGCAGCGCGCCCCCTCGATGGATCCAGCTCCAACGGCTCCAGTTCCAATGGCTCCAGTTCCAACGGATCCAGTTCCAACGGATCCAGTTCCAACGGATCCACCGTGCCCCAGGCGTCGGATCACGTCCTGCGCTTGAGCCTGACCGAAGAAGAGGCCCGCGCGCTGCACCACGAACTGCGGGGCAAGGACGCCTGGGAGGCAGGAATCGTCGGCTTTCGCGCGCTCGCCGACGGGCCGTCTCCCGACAAGCCGCCAGGATCGATCACGGTCCTCATCCACGGTATGCGGGAAGGCGATCAAGATGCGATCGGCAAGGCGCTGGACCGTGTGAAAGCCGCCATGTCCCAGATGGCGGCCAAGAACATGCACGTGCACGATCCGATTGCCGACGAAGAGGACATGATCTATGGCGCCTTTTCGGCATGTGTTCTGGGGATCGCCAAGGGGCGTTACGACCTCAAGGACCGTTCCGACCTGTTTCGACTGCTGGCGACCGTCATTCGCAACAATTGCCGTGATCATGACCGCCGAGCGCTCGCGGGAATCCGTGATCGCAATCGACTGGTGGATTTGGCGCATCAGCACGCTCAGCGGAGCGGCGTGACGCATCAGCAGGCGCTGCAGGAGATCGCCGCCAACATCGCCACGCCGGAAGTCATCGCCAGCTTCGAGGAGGGTATTCGCTTGGCCCTCCAGAAGCTGAGCCGCTCGGAGTGGATCGTGGCGGTCATGCGCTTGCGCGGACACTCCAACAAGGAAATCGCCGCGAAGCTCGAGGTCAGCGAGCGAACCGTCGAGCGCAAGCTGAGCGACGTACGGAAGTGCTGGACCAAGTTGATCTGAAGTGATCCCAAGAGGAAAGTAAACACATGCGGCGAATTCTGAAGCCAAGGCTGATCTGTTCAGCCATCGCGGCCCTGGCCTGGATGGCGCATCTGGCGTTGGGGCAAGACACGCCGCCGACCGGCGCGGGCGGCGTGCTGGAAGCGTCCAAGACCGCCCAGCCGCTTCCCCCGGCGGAGGCCCTGGGCAAACTGCACGTCGCCCCGGGAGTCCGCGTCGAGCTGGCCGCCGCCGAACCTCAAGTCGTCGATCCCGTGGCCGTTCGGTTTGACGAACGCGGGAGAATGTGGGTCGTTGAAATGAGCGACTATCCGCTGGGCCCTGCGCCTGGGCAGCCCCCGTCTTCTCGTATCAAGATCCTGACCGACCAGGACGGCGATGGGTATTTCGAAACGTCCCAGGTGTTCGCCGACGGTCTGCTCTTCGCCACGGGCGTGCAACCCTTTAACGACGGCGTTTTCGCAACGTACTCCGGGTGCTTGGCTTGGTTCCGCGACACCGACGGTGATGGCGTCTGCGACTCAAGGCAAGAGTGGTTTCGCGGCTTCGCCGAGGAGAACTCTCAGCTACGCGCTAACCATCCGACGCTGGCCATCGATGGTTGGATCGATGTCGCCAATGGGCTGCGGGGCGGCGCCGTGATCCGCGGCGACGATCCCAATGCGGCGCCGCTCTCGATCAGCGGCATGGACTTCCGTTTTCATCCGACGACGCGGCAATATACGGCCGCGACCGGAGTCGGCCAGTTTGGCTTGACTCACGACGATTTTGGGCGGCGTTTTGTGTGCAGCAATCGCAACCCGCTGAAGCACATTGTCCTGGCCAATCACTACATGCAACAAGCCGGCAACATCGCCATCGCCGCCGCCGCGCAAGATGTCGCCACGGCGGGAGAACAGTCTCGGATCCACCCGTTGACCCGAGCTTGGACGACTTCCACGCTGCACGCCGGCCAGTTCACCGCCGCCTGCGGCGTGCTGATCTACCGCGGGGACGCGCTTCCCGCCGAAATGTACGGCGATGGTTTCACTTGTGATCCCACAGGAAACCTGATCCATCGAGAGAAGCTGCGAGATCATGGCGCTTCGTTCGCCTCGAGTCCAGTCCGCGAAGGCGTGGAGTTTCTGGCCGCGGAGGACGAGTGGTTTCGGCCCGTGAATCTCTCTCTAGGGCCGGACGGCGCGATGTACGTCGCGGACATGTATCGCGCGGTGATCGAGCATCCGCAGTTCATGCCCGACGAGTTGAAGTCGCGCCCCGATCTGCGACTGGGCGACGACCGTGGACGCATCTACCGCCTGGTCGCCTCGTCCGCTGCCGACCAGTCCGTACAACGGCGCTCTGCGCCCGTCCTGGCCGACATGGGACCGACCGGATGGGTGCAGGCCCTTTCCGATCCGAATGGTTGGACGCGTGACACCGCCGCCCGCTTGCTCGCCCAGCGCGGCGCCGCCCCCGCGGGTTCGCTGGAGCAACTCGCCGTGGCCGGAGTCGCGCCCGTTGCGCGGGTGCATGCGCTATGGTTGCTCGCGCAATTCCAGCAGGCCCATGTGGAAATCCTGCTTGCCGGGCTGAAGGATCCAAGTCCCGACGTGCGCGAGACCGCGCTGCGAATCGCCGAAGCTCAAGACGACGCCAAGTTGAGCGAGTCGGTGCTGAGAAGTCGCCATGTTGCGGGCGCTGCAAGACGATCATCCGCGGGTGCGTTTTCAAGCAATGCTCTCGCTCAGCCCTCTGGCGCCAGGCGAGATAGACGTTCTCGCCGCGGCCGCCCTCGCCGGTTGCGGCGATCCTTGGCAGCAAGCCGCCGCGCGACTCGCGGCCGCCCGAGATCCCAATCGCTTATTCCGGCGACTAACGATGCTGGCGACTCAAGGCGCCGCCCAGACGCCCGCCGATCAATTGGGCGGCTTGTGTCAGGACCTGCTCAAGGATCTGCCGGCGGAGGTTTCGGCCGACGACGCTTGGCGGTCGACGGCGAGATTGTTGCAAGCGCACCCGGAACATCTTGAGTCGCTTAGAGTTCTGCAAGGCTGGCTCAAGCGTTTCGCCGCGCGACAAGCTCCCCAACAGGTGCTGCAAGACGAGCATCACGCTCTGCTTCGCCAAACCAGGCGGGCGTTAGAGAAGATCGTGATGGCTGCTCCCACGCCGACGGAGCTTGAACTTGTGGCGACGAGATGCCTGGCGTACTTTCCTGAATCGGCCGCGGTCTTGTCGGAAGCGGCGCTGAATGCCGAGGCCACGCCACGTTTGCGGACCGCCGCCATCGAGGCGATCTCGCGCTATGGCTCGCTCGCCACATGGAATCACCTGGTGCAACAGGTTGCCCAACTTCCACCGATGGTCAAGGCCGCTGTGCTGGACGGATGCCTGGGCGACAAGGCGCGATGCTTGCTCTTGCTGGGAGCGATCCAGGACGGCGCCTTGCGAGCCGCCGACGTGGACCCAGCACGAAGCCGACGGCTGACGTCTCATCGCGACCCTGAAATCAAGCGTCAAGCCGTTCTCCTTCTCGCTGTCGCCAACGCCGATCGTGATGCGGCGTTGGCGCACTATCAACCCGCGCTGCAGTTAGCGCCGAATCTACGCGAAGGTCGGTTGCTGTTCCGCAAGCTTTGCAGCAGTTGCCATCGTGTCGGCGACGACGGCGTGAACGTGGCGCCCGACATCGCTGATTCGCGCACGAAGACGCCGCTGCAGTTGCTCACCGATGTCCTGCAACCGAATCGCGCGGTCGATGGCAACTACTTGAATTACGTGATTGAGACCGATGAGGGAGTTGTTGTCAGCGGCGTCATCGCCGAAGAAAACGCGACAACGATCACGATCAAGCAAGCGGAAGATAAACGCGTTGTGCTCCGTCGCGAGCAGATCGTCACGCTCCAATCCACGGGGCAGTCCTTAATGCCCGAGGGGCTGGAACGAGATCTGTCCTTGCAACAGATGGCCGACCTGGTGGGCTACTTGAAGAATTGGCGTTACCTGAAATAAGGGATCAGGGGGCGGGGATCAGGGATCAGGGATCAGGGAGCAGGGAGCAGGGAGCAGGGATCAGGGAGCAGGGATCAGGGATCAGGGATCAGGGAGCAGGGATCAGGGAGCAGGGATCAGGGATCAGGGATCAGGGGGCAGGGATCAGGGGCAGGGATCAGGGAGCAGGGAGCAGGGATCAGGGAGCAGGGAGCAGGGAGCAGGGAGCAGGGATCAGGGATCAGGGATCAGGGAGCAGGGATCAGGGAGCAGGGATCAGGGGGCGGGGCCGTGAAACGGGTCACCACAGAGAGCACGGAGGAACACAGAGGACAGAATCGCGTCCGCCTCTGTGGTTCTCCGCGTCCTCCGCGGTCAATTCCATCCGGATCTTTCTTGACTTGGATCCTGATCCCCGCCCCCCGCCCCTGATCAACCCGTCGTCCAGTGCTCTTTCAACCAGGGCGACGGCCTCCACACTTTTCTCAGACTACGGTAGCCTCCGGAGATGGCCTGGTGCGGGTTGGGCACGCCATGAAACATCAAGACGCGCGCGTTCGGCGGCAGCTTGGGACTTTGGAAGTACCGAAACGGCACCCGCGGCAGGCAATGCGACTTGAAGCTCACGCACCAGCCGTCCGGCCAAAACCGCAAGAGGCCGAGTTCACGCAACTTGGATGAGAGGTACCACTGGTCGTTGCGAAACGTCGATCGCATCCTCTCTTGGTGCTGGTGGAAGTAATCCAGCAGTTCTGCGTGGTCGCCGGCGTTGAATCGAAACACCGAGGAGTTGCCGGTGTGCTTCAGGCGCCCATACCAGCGCCAATCAGGGCTGATCACGAATTGTCCCGGCACGTCGAAGAAGTCGTCGAGCTGTTTGACGATCACCACATCCAGGTCGAAGAACAGGGTTGGCCCGCTCAGATCCGCCAAGGGCGAACGAAACACGCCCAGCTTTCGCCAACACCTTTCGCGCGCGTCCGCGGGCAATTGCACCTCGGGCAACGGAAAGATCTCCACATCGTCAACGATTCCTTCGCCGTTGTCAGTGAAGCAGCAGAATCGATGCGGGCGCGTTAAGTGGCGGCGAACCATCGCTCGCAAGATATTGACATAGTCGGCGCCGAACTTGTCTCCCCACTTCATGCAGATCACGTTTACACTGGCCATCATGGCTCCTAGCTGCAACGAAACCGCGCCTTGCCCGACGGGCTTCTTGGTCCGTAAATGGAGGCTTTAGTTAGCGCCGTGGGTCAGCGATTCCATCTCCGCCAGGGCTCGCCGGGCCACTCGGGAGACGTACTTGTTCTCGCCATCCTCCACGGTGCGCCGCAACGCCTCCATGGCGGGCTTGGCCATCATGTCGATCTCATCCAACACCACCGCGGCGTGCCAGCGAACGGTCGGATCTGCGTCCTGCAGCCCTTGGATCAGGACGTTCATCGCCAGCTCGTGCTGTTGGGCGTGCCGGACGGCGGCGCGAGCCGCTTCGAGCCGCACCGCGGCGTGAGGGTTCCGTAGCGCATCGGGAAGCGTCGCCAGCCATCGCGGAGTCGGCGCCGGATGGAGCCCCACGCCGATCCATCCCCAATAGCGAACGGCTGGATCGCCGTCCTCCAAGGCCAAGTCAATCGAGGGGGCGTCCCCCGATGGGCAGCCGCTGGCCGCCGCCAGCAAGCGGCTCAGCAACCGACGTCCCTGGTCCCCGCTCAGGATCGCCTGCCGGCTTCCCAGCAGCTGCTCGCGGCGGACAAGCTCGACTTCAGGAATCAGACCGGTATCCCGAACCTGGTATACCCATTGGTGATGAGCCTCACGCAGACGCCGCAGCGCGTCGCGGTGTTCCGGGGCTTCCGAGTCCAACAGATTACGCAACTCGTGCGGATCTTCCTGCAGATCATAGAGTTCTTCGCTGGGCTTGGTCGCCGCCATGAACAACTCGGCCGCGGCCGGCAACGCCTGCTCGGCGTGCAAGCGACGCAGCTCCTGCATCGTGGCGCCCTGCTCGGGCGTGTTCATGTATTGGTAGTACGGCTTCCAAGGCTGATAGTTTCGTACATAGCGATAGCGCCGGTCGCGCACCGCACGGATGATGTCCTGGCGTTCGTCCATGCGATCACGGTGACCGTGGATGAACTGTCGCGGCGGCGCGCGATCAGGTCCCAAGAAAGGCGCAGTCCCTGCATATGCGCGGGCGGCTCCGTCCCCGCGAGGCGAAGCACCGTGGGCGCGAAGTCCAAGGAACTTACCAGTTCATCGCAATCGGTCCCGGGATCGTTTGGCAACTGATCGATCCAGCGCGGCGGCGCCTTGATGATCAGCGGAATCAACGTGCCGGAATCGTAGAGCCAACGCTTGGCTCGAGGCAGCCCGACGCCGTGATCGGACCAGAAGAAGATGATGGTCTCATCCTCCAATCCGTCCTCCCGCAACTCGGTCAGAATGTCTTGAACTTCGAGGTCCATCGCCGAGATATTATCAAGGTAACGCCCCCAGTCCTCTCGAGTTTTCGGTGTGTCGGGATAATAGGGAGGCAAGGCGACCCGCGCGCGGTTCAACTCGGTCCGAAGGCGGCAGCCGCTTGCTGACGTCTTGATGCTTCTGCTGCGAAGCGATGCAGCTTTCATGCGTCAGCGTCAAGTTGAAGACGGCGAAGAAGGGCTGCTTCTCACCCCTGTTGCGCCAATGGGCCTTTCGACTCGATTCGTCCCAGACATCGGCGCCGTGTTTGAAGTTGTAGTCCGTCTTGCTGTTGTTGGCGCAGTAATAGCCGACTTGCCTCAAGTACGCGGGAAATGCGGGATAGACTCGGGCAGGAGGGCCGTGCAGCGCATATGCTGCGTGCCGATGGTGGGCGGGTAAACTCCCGTAATCATGCCGGATCGATTCACGGCGCACACGCCGGCGATGGTGAAGGCGCGTGTGTAACGCACTCCCGTCGCGGCCAAATTATCGAGCGTGGGAGTGCGCACCAAGTCCTGACCGTAACAACCGAGATCGCGACTGATATCCTCGACGCTGATCCAGAGGATATTCGGCCGATCACGGTCGGCGGCCGACAAGCCGCCGCTGAGCCAGAGTCGCGACCAGGAAGCCGACCAGGCAACCGGGTCGGACCATTGTCGCGAACGCATGCACGAGACGCTTCATGTTGCAGGTCTCCGAGTATGGCCAATCCACTCAACCGACCACGTCGGCGACGACTTTCCGGACCCGCCGAGGCGATCAAAATTTCGAGCCGACATCCGCAGCGTCAAGAAAGTGCGCTACCGGCAGCACCATGATCTTGCCGTCTCCCATCCGCCCAGTCCGCGCCGTCTCGACGATATGCCGAACGATTTCATCCACGCGAAAATCGTTAACCCACATGAAGATCTCAACCTTGGGCAGGAAAGCATGAGCGTACTCGGTTTCGCTGTATAGCTCCAAGTAGCTTTTCTGCCGGCCATACCCTTTGACCTCCCGCACGCCCAATGCTTCGACCGGGGCGCGCTTCAATCGCTCAAGCACCTGTTCAGCCACATAGGGTCGAACTATCGCCACAACTTGTTTCACGGGATCGCCAGGTTTTGCAACTCGCTCCTGAAGAACGACCGCCGTCGCGGCCTAACTGAAGAAGTTCTCGCCGTAAAGGTTGAACTCAGGGGCGTTTTCCACTTCGATATCGCCATGCACCGTGGTCATGCAACTGAGGCGCATCGTTTCTTCGTTGCCGATGTAGGCCAGCGCCGGAACGGGATCGGGCAAAGGACAATGGAATTTGAATTTCTCGCGCAGGCTGATGGCGTTGGTGTTCTCGATGCCCTTGACGATCCGCACTCGGCAAGTTCCGCAGAACCCGAAGCCCTGGCAATTGGCGAACTTGTTGATCGAGGCGCCGATGCCGTTGACGCCCTGGTTGAGGTTGATTCCGGCTCGAATCGCTTCAACACGCAGATTGGCGCCGTCCTCGACCTCAATCTCTTTCTTTTCCTTGATGAACTTGATAAGGGGCATGTCGCGGAGTCCCTGAATTCGGCCGTCTGAGAATGAATTTTGAGTTCCCATGATAACAAGCCAGGGTCAGCTTGCGGAAGTCGCCTAAATCAACGGCCACGAGTAGGAACGGCCCGTGACCATCCTCGTGGTGGCCGTGACGCTCCGTGAGGCCGCGGCTAGAACGGTTTCGGCCCTCCAGGCCGGCTGTTCGAACGAAGATCGGCGCCGGGCTTGGCGGCTCGCAGCACCCCGCAAGCCCAGGCGGCCGCCAGGTACAAAACGACGCAGGCCGTAATGGATCCGGCCAATCGCAGCGCCAGCAGCCAACCCGCCGCTTGTCCGCTCCAAGCCGCCAGAGGCGCCGCGGCAACCGCCATGCCGCCGGCCAACGCGGAGCAGGCCAGCATCATGGTCAGCCAGCCCCTCAGGCAGCGACCCTCGCTGCGCACCGCCAGCCACCCCAGCAGGATGGTCAGCTGCACGACGCAGGAAGCCGAGGTCGCGGCCGCCAGCCCCTGTTCGCCCCAGCGGCCCACGAGCGTCAGATTCAGGATGAGATTAGCGGCGATGGCGACCGCTCCGCTGATCGCCGGAACTGTGCAGTTGTTCACCGCGTAACACGCTCGCGCCGCCAGCGGCAGAGACGCGGCCGCCCACACGCTGGCCCCGTAGGCTTGCACCACGCGAGCTGCTCGCGCCGTGTCGTCCGGCCCAAACGCTCCGCGCTCAAACAACAAACGCGTCACCGGTTCGGCAAAGATCCACAGGCCAACCGCCGAGGGAACCGCCAACAAGGCCACGAATTTCAACCCGGCGGCCACATCCCGATCGACTTGCTCCCATTCCCCTCGGCTCGCATGACGGCTGAGTCGCGGGAACAGGACGCTGGCCGCGGCAACGCCGATCAAGCCCAGCGGGAAGGTGAAAAGCCGCTCCCCGAAATACGTCGCCGCCGCGGCCCCGACGCTCAGGCCGTGTTGGACCGCCTGGCTGCCGGTGGATTCGTAAGTCAACCACCATGCCGTCAAGCCGTCCATGGCGATATTGATCTGCGTCGCCGCCAATCCGAGTGCGGCTGGCCCCATCGTGCCGAGTATGTCGGCCACGTCGCTCCAGCTGGCTTGAGTAGGCCTCAACCAACGATATCCGGCGACCCGCAGCATCCACATCAGAGAAACGACTTGCAACAAGCCGCCGCCCACGATCGCGCAGGACAGCACCCAGGCCTGATCGGCTCGATTCGACGTCGCCCAGGGCGCCAACCAGATGGCCGCGATCAGCCAGACAAGATTTAGCAAGCAGGTCGCCAAAGCCGGCGGCCCAAACCGCCCCAGCGTCTGGAGACCTGCGGCCAACGGCGCCAGTAACCAAACGCAGCCCACATAAGGAGCCAACGCGACGCCCAGACGCCAGGCCAGCTCTTCCGGTTGCAGCCGGATTCCGCCCAAGCAAATCGCCTCGCCCAACAAGACCAGGACACAGCCCGATCCGATCGCCGACAAGAGCACGGCGGCGGTCAGTCTCCACGCCGTCTCTCGATCCTCCTCCAGGCGCTGAGCCAACTTGGGCACGAAGCTCGCCGTCGCGATCCCTTCGCCAAAAAAACGGCGGAACAAATCAGGGATCCGAAACGCGGCGATGAAAGCGTCCATCACGCCATCAACCGACATGCCCAACAAGGCCGCTGTCGCCGAATCGCGAAGCATCCCCAGAATGCGACTCAGCAATCCCCCGAGGCTCGTAATACTGATGTTGTGCAGGATGTGTTTGTCGCGCGAATCGATCATCCAAGCCGCCGCCTACTGGTCTCCATCTGGCGAATTCCCCCCACCGGCGCATTTCATCGATCACGCACAAGGGATCCGTTGACCGACGTTGGCGGGTCGCCGCGAGCGTCCCTCGCGGCCAGCTATTGCTTATCGAGTATTTGTTGCAATAAGGCCGCCACCAAGGCCGGGTCGTCCTTGGCCAGCAGATGGTCGATTTGGCTCTGCGGTACGCCCAGCTTCTCCAAGTGAGTCGCCGTGGTTTTCCAATGCTGTTGTCGTTTCTTGCCTTCAGCCAAATACAACTCCGTCACCAATTCCTGCAACCGCTGCACGGCAATCTGATCGCGATTGTCATAGTAGTTGCGAATGATGCTCTGCTGCTTCTTGGAGAACTTGCCCATGGGATCCAGGCTCCGGATTCGTGGGTCGATCGACAACCGCCTCGCCAGCGCGGACTGGCCGCTGCGGGAGCAGTATCGTGCCACAATCCACAAATCCACGCCAGACGGCGGTCGGCCAGATCAGCGCCCACCCGCGTTTCCAACCACGCCGCTGACCTATCGGCGGCAGAGTTCAACGGCGTGCTGCAAGGCGGCGACCTTGTCGTCCCAGGTGGGAATGAACTCCTGCACCAGGTACCCGTCGTAGCCGGTGTCGCGAATCGCCTGCACGATTGCGGGATAATTCAATTCCTGATGCTCATCCAGTTCACCGCGACCGGGAACGCCGGCCGTATGCACATGAGCGATCACGTCGGTGTATTGTCGGAATCGCCGCATCACATCGCCATTCATGATCTGTACATGATAGATGTCAAAGAGCAACTTCATGTTCGGTGAATCGACCTTGCGGATCATGTCAACACAGTGATCGACGTCATCTCCAAAGTAACCAGGATGGCCTTTCATCGGGTGCGTGTCGTCGCGGCTGTTGAGATGCTCCATGGCCAGCGTTACGCCCTGTTGCTCCGCATAACCAACGACGTCTTTCCACAATCGAATGCAGTTTTGTTCGGCTTGTTGGTCGCTGAGCCCCGCCTTCCGCATGCCCGTGAACGTGATCACGTTCTTGCAGTCCCACTGCACGGCCAGGTCGATCGCCTCGGTCAGTTTCTGTTTGCAGAACGCATGGTTGTCGGGATCCACCGGGCCCTTGGCGAATCCATGGCTGCTACAGAGTGATACAGCCAAGCCATGTTGTTTCATCAATGGATAGTACTTGGCGTCAATGCCTTCGATGGCAGCCAAGCCCATTTTCGCACAAGCGGGGATCAACTGCTCCATGGGCATCGGCTTGAAGCACCAGGCCATCACCGACTGCCGTAATTGACGCTTTCCGACCTCAGTTCCCGAGTTGGCGCCAGGTTCCTGAGCGGGAGCCGAAGCCGTCCAAGCCAACCCAGTCATAGCGCCGCACAACAACGAACGTCGAGAAGTTTTCATGGTGGTAGGGGGGAGAGGGTAGGGATCAGGGATCAGGGATCAGGGATCAGGGATCAGGGATCAGGGATCAGGGATCAGGGATCAGGGATCAGGGATCAGGGATCAGGGATCAGGGATCAGGGATTAGGGATCAGGGATCAGGGATCAGGGATCAGGGATTAGGGATCAGGGATTAGGGATCAGGGATCAGGGATCAGGGATCAGGGATCAGGGATCAGGGATCAGGGATTAGGGATTAGGGCCGAGCGAGACCCAGCTCGGAATGTTTGCGGGGCGGGCTCTGCACCGCTATCCCCTACTCTCCACCACCTACCCCCCCACCCCCTACTCTCCACCCCCTACTTCGCTTCCGTCGTCGATCAGCAGGTATCCGGACCAGAAGAAGGGATGGCTTGCTTTGAGTGGTTGCGCGGTGGGTTCGTTTTTCACGCGGGGCTCCAAGGCGAGATCCACGTCGTTTTCCATGGTCACCTGTACGGCGCGACTCCACGCTGCGGAGGCGGTGACGTGGGGCAACTCCTGAGCGAACTCCTTCATCAAGTTCTTTGTCGTCTGGCCGCCCACGCGCCAACGACTCAGCAGAATACTGCGGGAGCCGGCGGCCATCATGGCGCAGGCGTTCAGGAAAATCTCCGAGCCATCGCCAACTCGCTTCAAGCCGTTTTCCGCTTGCGTGTGAAATCCGGGCAGGATCCATTGCCGCGGCGCCGCGAACGGAAGCAGCAGCAAATCCTCCATCGAACCCGCCGCGCGGCTTAGATCCCCCGACAGCGGCGACCAGTCAAACACGCTGCGACTGCGTTGCTCGAGATCCGCCATCACAATCGTCTGATCCGCCAGTCGGGCGGCCATGCCCGGCGCCGGCGTGTCTTTGGTGATCCGAAATGGATGGGTCAGCACGGCGGCGAGTTCTTCGTAGGTGGCGTCGGCCCCTTCGGGACGATCTTCAGGCGACAGCCGCCCGACGTAAATGGCGGACCTCGCCCCCTCCGGCGCCGGTTGCTTCCAGTCCTCCAACGGCAAGGCCAACGCCGCCAGCGGCGCATATCGCACCTGCATCTTTTGGATCAGCATTTGCTCGTCGTCGCCCTCGCCAATCGGCAATGCTTCGAAGGGGACATACCAAAGGACGCTGTCAGGAACGATGATCAGGTGGTCATGATCCTCCCAAGGTTTCTTCTCCAACCCGAACGTCAGGCCCTTGACCAACGCGCGACCCACTTCCCGCCAATCGGCCGTGGCCAATTGCTCGGGGCTTGCCGCGGAGTTCTTGTCCAGATTTCCCATGCGTTTCAGGAGCTCGCGCACATAAACCAGCACTTTCGACGTATTGCCCACGCTCCAGGACAAGATGCTCTCCTTGCTGACCAGATAGCCATGTAAGGAGCCGCCCGCGTCGAAGAAGACCAGCATCGCGGTCTTTTCCGGCAACCGCTCCTGCATCGCTTCGAGGGGCCGTAGCGGAGGAAAGACAAAGTCCGAAGGAGCGCGGCTGAGCGCGATCCGGCCGAGCAGCGTTTCCTGCAGCGACGTGATGCCGTTCAAGTCAGCCAAGAGTTTTCGCTGCTCCTTCACTTGCCCTTCGTCCTCGGGCGTCAGCGGCATCGCCGCGAGTTTTGCCTTGACCGCCGCGACGCGATCGGACATATCGATCAAGTCGGGGTAAGCCGCTCGCAACGCCTTGCGTTGCTGCAGCGTTTGAGCTGGGACCAGTTGTTCCGGCGCTTCCAGCGTCCACCGTAACGCCATCAAGCGTCCTCCCAGACCCAACTGCGAATAGAACCGGCGCCTGCGTATCTGATCCGCCACGCCCAGGGCTTTGGCTGGTTGGTTGCGGCTCAGCGTCGCCGCGTACCAGCGCAACATCGCCGGACCCGGCGGGTTCAGCAAATAAGCGAACGTGTCCAAGGGATCGTGGCGCCAATCGTTCGCATCGGGGTCCGCCAGTAGGCGATCGTAAAGCTGTTCAGCCACCTGGTCGGTGACCGACCCCGAAGCCGCCAAGCGATCTGCGATCGTGATCTGAAACAGCCGAGGTGAATTCAGTTTCTGAAACGCCAACGCGGCCGCCAAGCCTCGATTCGCCGCGCCGGCGTTGCCGCGCAGATACGCCAGTTGTGCGACGACGTAGTTCATCCGAGCGCCGAAGACGCCGGAGGTCATGTCCGCGCGTGCGGCGGTGCCTTGGGCCTGATCGAGCATGCTGCCCGCACCACTGGCGCTGCCCATGGCGATCAAACTCTCGGCCGTGCTCAATTGCATCCAGCCCAGCAGCGCTCGCGATTTCCGCTGAGCCCACAAGGCCGCCAGGGGGAGCGGTTCATAGGCGCCCGTCCCGCCGGCCGCCTGATGGTTGCGAAGCCCCCACTGGAACGCCTCGGCGATGACGTCGAATTGCTGATAAGCCGCGGCCGGGAACGTGGCTTCATAAAAGCTCGTCGCGGCCGTCCGATGGTCGCCCGCGGCGTAGGCGAGCTTGCCTAGTTCAATCAGCGCGGTGCTCGTCAAAGGATGATCGAACCGCCCGCCGGCGCTGATCGCCCGCTGCAGGTCCTTGACCGCCAACTCGGGCTTGCCGACCGCTTCCTGAGCTAGTCCGATCAGGCAATGCGCCCAACACTGACTCCAATGACCACTTGGCACGATCGGTTGTTGCACGGCGGCCAAGACCGATCGGCTCAGCGGATCGTAGGGCGCCGTGACTCCCAGCAATTGGGTTCGCCGACGGATGGCCAACGCCGTGCAACGCAGAATCTCATCGACGTACACGGGACGCACTTCCGCGGGCGTCACCACGCCGCCGGTTTGCAAAACGGCGGCATTGTCCACCCTGCCCTGCATGAACTCCATTCGCATGGGGAAGTTCCCGTAGAGGACTTGCCGAGCGGATACGCCCCAATTGGGCTGCAGGTTGAGTTGCGTGGTTTGCAACGGATCGATCCGGTCCGGGAAACGCACGCGCTGCGTCCAACCTGGATTGGCGACGAAGATCTGCACCGCCAAGGTGAACTGCTCCAACGCCAAGGCCTGCTCACCCATCTGAAACAGGCACTCGCCGGCCATCGCATGCACGCACACCGAATCGACCCACACGTTGGGGGTCCGCAGCACGTTGACGTTGCGAAACGCCTTCAAGGCGGTGCGATAGTCGCCTTCGTAATAGCTGCCGAAGGCCGCGAAGTAATCCGGCTTGGGAATGCTGCGGGTGTTCAGCTGCGCGAACCCTGGCCGGATGCCGAGGGCCAACGCCGCTAACAGCAAGACCGTCGCGCGAAGACGCGGCGCTGAAGCGGAAGGGGGCGAGCGGAACTCGAGTACTTCGAGGGGCCAAGGGCGACTGCATCATGAATCCCGTCCAGCAAACGGAGTGGTCGAGGAAAGCGGGCCTCCAGCGTAGCAGCGACCCCTCTCTATCATAGGCGATTCCCCACCCGGTCGTCGAAACTCAAAGGCGAAAGCTGGCTGTCTGGGGAGTCTGGGGAGGCTTTGCCGATTCCCCCGAACTCTCCGAATCAGGCGGAGTTTGCCCAGGTTCAGGCGCCGCGGACAATTGCACGCGATTATTCAAAGTCGGCCGACTTTGCGGACGATAACGCTTGTACGAAACGGCGAGGAAAACACGCCTTTCGCGGCAAAACGTGGCAGCTCGCAGGGTGGCGAGCCCGACGCGCCAGGAAACTAAACGCCGAGCAACGCCGTATTCGTTCGGAGATTGCGGACCCATGAAGACGAGCAACATCCAAGGCTGGCTCCAAGCAACCCTTTGCGGCATCGTGTTGACCGCGGCCCTCACAAGCACGGGTTGCCAGATCACCGAAGCCGGCCAAACACTGCCCAGCCCGTGGTATCTGGACGACGATGTCCAGTACTTCCCAGCGGGTCCTGAATTCAAGCTCTCGCGTGAAGCGGCCGCTTTGAAAGCCTTCAAAGCGGAGCGCGAACTGGAACGCATGCGAGGCAACTAGAGCAAGGCGAGCAATCGCCATGCCAGCGGGGGGCGCTAACAGCAAGCGCTGGCGAACCACAGTGTTCGCCAGCGCTTGCATGTGTGCCGCCCTTGGCCGCCCGGTCGTGGGCACGAACAAGTCCCAACCGGGACGACTCCAACTCGGCCCAAGGTGCAGCGAAGCGCAACCCTGGGACGAACCGGGGCAATATGCGCCCAGCCGGCCCGCCGCGCCAACCGGGCGAAAAACACGCTCCGAGCTTGCCTCCAATGGAAAAACAAAACGACCACGCTATACTAAGGCACATAACCCGGGCGGTTAGCTCAGTTGGCTAGAGCGCCACGTTGACATCGTGGAGGTCGTTGGTTCGAGCCCAATACCGCCCACTCCACGCAAGTGCTTTCACGACAAGGGATTACGCGGTCCGCCGCGCAATCCCTTGTTCGCGTTCTTGGCGGGGTCTTCCGCCGCCCAAGCCCGACACCGCTGCACCTCATGATGGACCAAGTGGCGGGGGTGGCTGGCTCTGAGACCGGGGTAGCTCGGATGGCGTGCCAGATGAGAGATGGAAGCTATCAACCTGCAGTTTCTTCAGAGTGTCCCCGAAGAGGCTCCATTTTCCGCCAAGGCCTGTCGCCACAAGTGCTAACGCGGCGAGCAAGCCACGACGGGGCATGTCCCCGTCGAGCGATGCTCCTCGCCAGCAACGATCCCACCGGGAACGCCGCCACGACGGGGCATGTCCCCGTCGAGCGATGCTCCTCGCCAGCAACGATTCCGCTGGGGACGCCGTCACGACGGGGCATGTCCCCGTCGAGCGATGCTCCTCGCCAGCAACGATCCCGCCGGGGACGCCGCCACGACGGGGCATGTCCCCGTCGAGCGTTGCTCCCCGCCAGCAACGATTCCGCTGGGGACGCCGCCACGACGGGGCATGTCCCCGTCGAGCGATGCTCCTCGCCAGCAACGATTCCGCTGGGGACGCCGCCACGACGGGGCATGTCCCCGTCGAGCGTTGCTCCTCGCCAGCAACGATCCCACCGGGGACGCCGCCACGACGGGGCATGTCCCCGTCGAGCGTTGCTCCCCGCCCAGCAAACAGCGCTCTCTGGCGAGGAGCTGCGCTACGCTGGGACAAGCCCAGCGGTGGCGGGAATTTGCCGGCTAGTCGCGATTCGCTTCATGCTGGAGCGCGGAGAAACAACGCCGCATTGCTGCGGCGTTGTTCGAGATTCGAAGAAAAAGAAGGTGTCAATCGATTTCAGTGACTGTCACTCTCACCCTCATCATGAAATCCGGATTCCCGATGGTGAATGTTTGGGTGGCTCGGTCGTCCTGTGAATGATCCGCCTCGCGGAACAGGTCACGATTCGTGGCGCCCGCCGCGGTACCCAGATACTGCGTCTTCTTCAGCGTGGCCGGAGGATCCGGGTATTGACCGATCATCGTGCATGACAGTTTGATAAGACGCTCGTGGTGTTTCGGTTTCTCTGATGTTGTGCAATTGAACGGTTTGGTTCACGGGCGTCAATTGGCGTGGCCGTGCGCTGATTTGAGAACTGATTGTCCGGCGGCTTTGGCCCTCAATGTCCACATTGAAGTTGTGTCGGTAATTCACGGCGTAGCCATTGGGCGTGACGCGGTACACATAGAATTCAAGCACGTCGAACTTTGACGTCGAACCGGTCAGTGGCAGCAGCTTCGTTGCGAGTCGCGGCGACACACAGCGACAGGGCGGCGAACGACATTAGGCTCTTCAGGCAGTAACGCATGACTGCGCTCCTCGTGTAGGTGGTTGAGGATTCGTTTGACCCCCATGGTAAAAATCTTGTTACCCTCCTAAGCGAGAAGCAGCCGGAAGTGTAACAGAGCTCATCTTGGCGACGGAAGCACGACCGACTAACGTTGGGCGAGGAGCAACGCTCGACGGGGACATGCCCCGTCGTGGCTTGCTCGCCGCGTAAGCACTTGTGGCGACAGGCCTTGGCGGAAAATGGAGCCTCTTCGGGGACACTCTGAAGAAACTGCAGGTGGCGCAGCTTCCCAGGGTGCGCCGTGAGGCCACGGTTCCTTTCCAGATCGGACAGAGGCCCTTCGGGCCCATGGAACCGCTTCGATTGGCGTTCCGTGGCCTTACGGCCACGGCTAGAATTGTGTCGACCCTTCGGGTCTGGCTTTTGCTCGCACGCCACGATTCCACGGAAGTCCCCACAGGCATGAAACGCTCCATGAGCAACTTTATTCGGGTCGTGGCTTGGTTGGCGCTGTTGCTCGGCATCACGGTGGACGCTGCCGAACCGAACCGGCTGCGTATCCTCAGCTACAACATTCATCATGCCGAAGGTGTCGATCGCAAACTGGACGTCGAGCGGATCGCGGGTGTGATCCGTTCCGTCGAACCGGATTTGGTGGCCCTGCAAGAGGTCGATCAGAAGGTGAAACGGACCCAAGTGGTCGACCAACCGGCCGAGCTGGCCAGGCTCACCAAGATGCACGTTGTGTTCGGCGCCAACATCGAACTGCAAGGCGGGCACTACGGCAACGCTGTCCTCTCTCGATTTCCGATCACTCGGCACAAGAACCACCTCCTGCCCAATATCGACGGCGGCGAACAACGTGGGGTCATCGAAGCAGAGATCAAGTTTCCAGATTCGAACGACTCGTTGTCGCTGCTGGCGACGCACCTGGACTTTCGTGCTGACGAACGAGAACGCCTCGCTTCGGCCAGGTTGATCAACGACCTGGCCGCCAAACATCTGGACCGTCCCGCCTTATTGGCCGGCGATCTGAACGCCACGCCTGACAGCAAGACGCTCCAGGAGTTTGAGAAGAGATGGGTACAAGCGAATGAAAGGCCCATGGCGACCGTGCCAGTCAATCAACCGACCCAACAGATTGACTTCATCCTGCTGCGTCCCAGGAACCGCTGGAAGGTCATCGAGGTCAAGGTGTTGGATGAGGCTGTTGCCTCCGACCACCGTGCGATCTTCGCCATCCTGGAATTACTGCCGAGCAAGGAGTAGGTCTGCGCCCATGAAGTACTTCATCCGTCCGGTCGTGCTGTTGTTCCTGTTCACGGTTGGCGGTGGCGACGCCGCAGCCGATTTGCGGCTGGCTGGCATCTTCGCGGACCACATGGTCCTTCAACGTGAGACATCGGTTCAGGTCTGGGGCTGGGCGGATCGTGGCGAAAGGGTGACCGTCGAGTTCGCCGGCCAGGCTGCGGAAACATCGGCGTCTGGTGATGGAACTTGGATGGTCACGCTCAAACCATTGAAGGCAAGCAAGGAGGGCGGACCTCTGCGTGTTGAGAGCGGCGACCAGGCCGTCGTCATCAACGATGTTCTGGTGGGCGAAGTCTGGCACGCGAGCGGACAATCGAACATGGCCATGACCGTGGGCGCGATGGCCAGGGAACTGGATGTCGTCGAAGCGGACATCGCGGCCGCGGACCTGCCGGCACTACGATTCTGCCGGATCAACGAAGCTGAAAGTCCTCAGCCGCTGAGCGATCTGCGCCGGCCGGCGACCTGGACGGTCTGCGATCCATCGACGGTGTCCGGTTTCTCCGGCGTAGCCTTCTACTTTGCACGCCAGTTGCACCGCGAGCTTGGCGTGCCGATCGGCGTGATCGACTCCTCGCGGGGTGGCACTCCCATCGAGCCATTCATTCCGCGGGCGGCTTTCGACTCGCATCCGACACTCAAGCGCGAGTTGGAACTGGGCGACCAGGGCGATCTCGATGCGATCTGGAAGCTGCCGGGCGGTGTCCGAGCACGGGACGCCAACTGGTTGCCGGGACGGCTGTTCCATTCCCGCCTGGCTCCGATCAGTCGCTTCGCCGTGCGCGGAGCGATCTGGTATCAAGGCGAATCGAACTGCGGCGTTCAAGAAGATCCTCGCGACTATCAGCACAAGATGCGAGCCTTGATCAACGGCTGGCGACAGGCGCTGGGGAACGAGAAGCTGCCAGTTTACTTTGTGCAACTACCCGGCAGCGGTGCTGGCGACGGCTGGCCCTACCTGCGAGAACAGCAGCGACTGGCGACCGATCTCCCACACACGGGCATGGTCGTGACCGTCGACATCGACGGCGCGGGGATTCACCCGGCGAACAAGATCGACGTGGGCAAACGTCTGGCTCGTTGGGCCTTGGCCAAAGACTACGGTCGCAAGATCGCCTTCAGTGGACCGCTGTTCGATCGGCAGGTGATTCGGGGCGGCAAGATTGTTCTGCACTTTCGTCACGCGGACAGTGGCCTGATGGTGGCGGACAAGGACGGACTGATGGAACCGCGGGAAATGCCTGAGGCGGAACTGGCGCACTTCGAGGTGGCGGACAAGGCCGGCGATTGGCAGCCCGCCGTGGCGAAGATCGAAGGCAAAACCGTTGTAGTGACGAGTTCGATGATCACCCTGCCGATTGCCGTCCGTTATGCTTACGCCGTCTCACCAGACAACTGCAATCTCTACAACCGGGATGGGCTGCCTGCCGCGCCTTTTTGCTCACAGCCGGACCTGCTGGTCTACGACCCGAAACTGCCGTAGGAGGGCGTGTGGACGAGAATGGCGCCGGCGGGCCGGGAGCTCGACCGCCTTGGGGCTCGGACGCGCTTCTCATTCATCAACAAGATGATCACGAGGGCGATGATGAATCGAATGGCCACTTTCGTGCTGACCACGTTGCCGCTAGTTGCTTGCGTTTCAGCGCCGGCCGCTGACTTTGACGTGTATCTGTTCGCCGGACAATCCAACATGGATGGGCGTGGGCAGGCCGGCGACCTCTCCGAGGTTCAGCGGCAACCGCTGAAGAACGTTGTGATCTATTATCGCAATCCGCCGCACTCCACCGACGGTTGGAAGCCTCTGGCGCCGGGCTATAGCATTGCGCCAGGCTACAGGGGAGGGTTGCCTTCCCACACGTTCGGTCCTGAGCTGGGATTTGCGTTCTCGCTGATCGAATCCCAACCAAGAAGCCAATTCGCTTTCATCAAGGGCTCCAGGGGCGGTACGAGTCTCAGCAAGGACTGGAATCCGGGCGTCCAAGGAGACCCCGAGACACAAGGCCCGTGCTACCGCAACTTCATGGAGACGTTGCGAATGGCCTCCAACGATTTAACACAAGCCGGACATCGCTTCGAGCTGCGAGGGCTTTTGTGGCATCAGGGCGAGTCGGACGCCAAATCCAGCTCGAAAGTCTATCAACAACGCTTGACGCAGTTCATCGCTCGCGTTCGTGAGGACACCGGTGTGGAGGACCTGCCGGTTGTCGTCGGAGAAGTGTTCGATAACGGCCGTCGAGACGCCGTGCGGGCTGCTCTGCGCACCGTTGGCTCCAGCGTCCCTCAGTGTGGTTTTGTTTCGGCCGAGGGAACCACGACGTGGGACAACGGCACGCACTTCGACGCGGCCAGCCAACTTCTGCTGGGCAAACGGTATGCGGAGACCATGCTGAAGCTCAATGCGGCCCCGGCTGAGCGGGCAATCTGACTAACGTCCAGCTCCATGCAAACGCTGCACGACGCGTCGATGCTGTTGCCCGCTCGACGATCGTTGCTTGGGGGGAGCCCTCATTGGACAGCCTCATTGGATCGCCGCGTTGGGTCCGGCACCGAAACGGAGCCGCCCCGGAAGCACATCGAACTGCGATTCAACTCGGCGCTCGATCTCGCCGTCGGCGCTGAACAACATCCGCGGCTCTGTCTGCAGGTGCAGGGATCTCGTGCGAAATGATTCAACGTACTCTGACTCGCGGCGGCGCCCTAGCAAGAGATCAACACCGACTGCCAGCAGTTCAAGGGCAGGCAGTACGGGCACGATGCTGATGGCCAACCAGCCATCGTTTAGCAGCGCCGACGGCGCCAGCGGAAACCCGCCTCCCACAGTGCGGCCATTGTTGACAGCCAGGCCGTAAATGCGTTCGCGTATGCTTCTATCATCTGCTTCCATCACCACTTCGTATTCCGTCATCTCAGCGAGTTTCTCGACCGCCGCCATCCAGTAAGCGAGTGGACCCCAGGCTTGTTTGGAACTCGCGGAAACCATGTCCGTGATGTCCGCGCCGAACCCTCCGGATGCAGCATTCACGAAGTAGGACGCCGCGCCATGGTTCACGCGGACGACGTCGATTGGAGTGGGCTTCGATGTGAAAGCCATTTCCGTTGCCGCAGGAATGTCATGGATTGGTATGTCGAGCGATCGCGCCAAGTCGTTCCCCGTTCCCAGCGGGATGACGCCAAGTTCGATGGCTGGAAAGTCGGGGCTCAATCCCTGGATCACTTCGTTGATGGTGCCATCCCCGCCGGCAATAACAAGGCGCGTCGCTCCAGAATCGACCGCAGCCCGAGCCAGTGTGGCCGCATCACCTGGTTGGGACGTTTCCTGAATCGACGACTTAAAACGACGCGATGCGTCACAGATCATCTCGAATTCGGGATGTGATTTTGCTTTGCCGTTGAGGATCGTGGTGGCGCCCATGTCGACTCGTGTGGATAGTAAGGTAGGTGTCGCCTCGACGTTTGCCAGCCACACTCTACCACCGCGCCGCGCCACACGCGTCAGAATCTTTCTTTAAGCCCCAGCCCTGCGGCGCGAGCCAGCGCTTGGAGAAATAGCCAGAGTCGGCTCAGCTGCGCAGCGGCGCCATGCTTCGACCATCGTTGCTGACCAGCCCTTGCTGTCAGTATTCCAAAGGCACGGTTTCAGGAAGCGACGCTCGCATCTCGCTTCCCCGCTTATGATGATCGAGTCCCGACGATCACCCGCAACCTGTTCGATCGTTGACACGGCAAGTGAACAAGCGAAGGGCCTTCTCCAACCTCGATGAAGACAGGCTCGCACGGAGACAGTGAGCCTGCTCCAAGGCGCGGACGGTTGAGGTTCACCTTTGAGGTTCATGGGTTGGGAGGCGACGTACAGATCAGCACGACGAGTATCTCGTTGCCCGTGTTCTCGATCCCATGAACGCACCAGGGCGGCAGGTAAATAAAGTCGCCCTTCTTGACGTGGCGCTTGAAGCGATTGAACGTCATTTCGCCTTCACCTTCCAGAATGACATAAGTCTCCTCCGTCGGATGCGAACCTGGTTCCAATACGACGTGGGGTGGAACATAGAATTTCACGAGCCCCATGTTGCTGCGCCGGTGCTTTGGGGTTGACCGGATGAACCACGCGAACTCCCACGCCATGACAGCCTGGATAGACGACGGGAACTCCATCTTGGTCGGTGACGATCATGGGATCCGGCGGCGTCTGGGGCTTCGGGATGTCGGGCGCTTGACCTGTACCGTCGTAACCTTTGAATTGTGTGATCTTCGCCAAGTGGTTTCTCCTTGCCTTCGTTCGCCGTGGAATAGCGCAGGGACGCCACAGCGCCTGGGTTGTTTACTTTCGACAATTGAGCTGAAGACAATCGCCAACGCGTTCGCCATGCTACTTTGTTTCGGATCGGAACGCTTGCACGATGTGGTGTTCGTGTCCCGAAGTACCGCCGGCGTTCATGGCGGTGTTGCCGCCGTCCAGCGGGATGACCGCCCCGGTAATCCACTCCGAGGCGTCCGACGCGAGCAATACGGCCAGCCCTTGAATATCATCTGGGCGACCCAAACGTCCAGCGGGGATGCCTTTGAGAAAGCGATGCTTCAGGGTCGAGTCTTGGCTCATTCGCGCTGTCAGGCTTGGATTGACGATCTGGGCCGGCGTGACACAATTGACTCGCACGCCGCGATGACTCCACTCGGTGCTTAGTTCACGCGTCATCTGGATCACTGCTCCCATCGCCATGCTGTAGGCGATATGCCCGCGACCCAGGGCCGTGGAACTCGCCAGCGATCCGATGTTCATGATGGACCCGCGACCCTGAGCCAACATGCGTCGCCCGGCTTGTTGGCACATGGCGAAGCGACCAATGGCCAGGTTTTGTAGCACGCTTTGCAAGTCCTCCATGGACAAGTCCTCCGGCTTGTCCAAGTGCCCGTCGCCCGCGATGTTGCCCAGGAAGTCCACTCGACCAAACTCCGCGTCAACAGCTTCAAACAATTTGCCGATGGCTTTCGGATCGGAGACATTCGTGTCGAACACGAGTGCCTTTCGGTCAAAGGCCCGGACCGCTTCGGCGGTGGACTCGGCGCCGTTGACGTTGCGATCAACCAAGGCGACGTGAGCGCCATATTCGGCGAGAGCCATCGCCGTCGCTCGCCCCAATCCCTGAGCGGCGCCCGAGACGACGGCGACGCTGCCCGTCAGATCGAATAGGCGATTGGTCATTGGCTTGTGGTCCTTGGTCATTTGTGGAACTCAACACCCCCGGATGTTCCAGGCGCGGCCCATGCAAGGGAAGATGTAAGATGTATTTACTCGGAGTCCGTTCGAGCTCGATCCGTGGCCATGACGAGAATTGCTCCGGCCAAGAGGATTGCGGCCATCGACCAGAGACCGAATCGACCCAGGATCGTGGCTCCAAAGAACCCGCCGATGTTGGCGACGGAATTAATCAGGGCGATCCCTCCCGCCGCCGCCGCGCCCGTCAGGAACGCCGTGGGGAGCGTCCAGAAAATGGGCAACATGCTCAGCATGCCTGTCTGGGCCAGGCAGAGTCCGATAAGCGACAACACGGGAGTCGGGCCCCAGGCGGTGAGAGCCCACCCTGCCGCCGCTACGAGCGCCGCGACGGTTAGGTGGCCGCGGCGTTCGTTGTGGCGATCGGAGTGGATGCCCCAAAGGGTCATTCCGACGACCGCGCAGACATGCGGCACGGCGCTCGAGCAGCCCGATCTGAAACTCGCCAAGGCCCTCGAATTGTCCTCGGATCAGCTTCGGGAAGTAGGCTCCGCCCGCATTCGATCCGACGGCGACCGTGAAGTAGATGGCGATCAACAACCAGACTCGCCATTGCATCAGCGCCGCCAGCCGATCCGCATTGTGTTGTCCGCGGCGAGCGTCTTCCTCGCAGCCGCATGCGGGCCACCAGCCAATCGCGTTGCTCGACGGACAACCAGGATGCTTCCTTGGGGTAATCGGTCAAGTAGAACAGGACGACGACGCCCAACAGGACCGACGGGATGCCCTCCAACAAGAACAACCATTGCCAGCCGTGCAGCCCGGCGGTCGAATCAAGGTACTGCATGATCAACCCCGACACCGGATTCCCAAACACGCTGGCGAGCCCGATCGCGAGCATGAAGAAGGCCGTCATCTTGCCGCGCTGACGCTCGGGAAACCAATAGCTTAGATACAGAATGATGCCGGGGAAGAAACCGGCCTCGGCGACGCCCAGGAGGATCCGCAGACCATAGAAAGTCCACAAATCATGAGCGAACATGGTCGCCGACGAGATCAATCCCCAGCTGATCATGATGCGAGCGATCCAAATACGCGCCCCGACCCGACGCATCAGCAGATTGCTGGGCACCTCGAATAGCAGGTAACCCAGATAGAACATGCCGTAGCCCAGATTGAACGTCGCTTCGCTCAACCCCAGATCGTCCTGCATTTGCAGTCGAGCGAACCCCACATTCGCCCGGTCGAGGATGTTGAGCAGATAGAGCAAGCAGACGAACGGAACCAATCGCCAGGCGACCTTGCTCAGCGTCGTTGTTTCGAGATTGGAATCGACCATGAGCGTCCACTGACGATGTTGATCGACAGCACCACTGCGCGATCCATGCCAGAACAATATCAAACCGAGGCGATTGCGCGGCGACGCGCTTGACGACACGATCTTGCCGCTCGTTTCGAGTCCCGCCGCGAGAGCCAGACCGTGTACAGCGTATCAGGTCGTCGAGGACCACGCGATCTTCGAACGCTTGTTGCAACGCTTTGCGGTGCGGTCCATTTAACGCGGCTCTCTTCCGGGGTGCGCTGCGCGACCCCCACAAGCATCAAGTTAAGAAAAATTCGGAGGGAATGGACCACGGAGGACACGGAGAACCACAGAGGCGGATGCAATTCCGTCCTCTGTTTCCTTCGTGCTCTCTGCGGTGACCCGTATCACGGCCCCACAGGCACATCACCACCGCCCGGACAATGACTCTGATCGGCGCCGAATTGAAATAGTGAGAGTTGGACCGTGTTGCAAGCTTGATTTCCGCGGTGCAAAATGATGGGCTCAGAGTCGACCGCCCGTGGCGATTAGTCCACTGATCAAAGCACTGTGCCGCCCGAAGATCGCCTGTCGAAGCTCAAAGAACCGTTGCGCGAACTGGTCCGCCAGCATGGGGTACGCCTGAACGATATTGATCAGGTCGTAAACGAAGTTCGCACTGATTTGGGACTTCGTGGCGGCGGGTTACCCAGGGTTGCGCTCCGCTGCAAGCGCGAAATAGAATTCAGCAGCGGGTATCGACTCGCGAGCCGGGGGGATGCTGACAAGTACAGACTTCCCAAACTGGTAGATTGCAGGTTCGGGGAGTCCACTGAGAGAACACAGGAACGCCATGACTACGAAAATCGAAGAGATATTGTCCGCGAAAGTTAAATCCGGCGAGAACGCTTATCTCTGGCTCCAGTCCGCCGCCGGTGACTGCATACTGTGGCCGACCCAGAACGCCAGCGAGAATGCAGACAGCGCCGATGAGATCGGCAGGTGGCAACTTACAGTCGCCGAGGCGAATGAGCTGATTGAGACGGGCGAAGTCGACGAGGTTGAGTGACCTAACCCGCGCGGTGCGACCAAGTGAATGTGGCTCAAAGCGGTCAAGCACAGGGCCCAGTTGGGGGCCGGCCGAAAAGGAAGGGCTCGAACTCTCGGGGCCTGCTCCGGGTAGCCGCCTCGGTCGCACCGGCAGCGCTGAATTCCGGTCCCCTGCCTGGCGACACTACGCAGCGCGACGATGAAGCGACTTGATCATGCCTGCGATCTCTGAGGCCCGGAGGGCCGTCACAATTTTAGCCGTGGCCGTAAGGCCGCGGTTACGTTGCTAGACGGGATGCAGGCCCGAAGGGCCGACACATTCGGGACTTGTGTCGACCCTTCGGGCCTGCGGGACCGTTGGACGAGTGGTCCGTGGCCTCACGGCCACGGCTAAAATTGTTTCGGCCCTTCGGGCCTGGCGGGCAGAGGCATTTCTTTAGTCCACGCCATTTGGGCTTGCCCCCGTTGGGCGATGCTCCTCGCCCAGCAAACAGCGCTCTTTGGTGGGGAGCAGCGCTACGCTGGGACAAGCCCAGCGGTGGCGGGAATGCGTACGGCGCACGGGCTGGCGAGGAGCAGCGCGTGCGCGCCCCCAGACTTGCCGCCCACACTGCCACGCCATCATCGGAAACATCACAGCCGACCAAATCATAACGCTATAATTGCAGGATCTGTCCGTCGATTCGACTCGTGACGCGTCATGGACACCGGAGCGGAGTCGGCTGACTACTCTCGATTGGATTTACCCCGAGGAAACGCGCCGTGAAGGATACGTCTAAAAATCGAGAACTCGTCGAGAAAGCAGTTTATCTATACAAGATCGCGTTCTCGAATGCGGCACGGAAGTGCAATGCCAACGTACGGTATGTTTCTCAACACTCGATCATCTGGGGGGCAATGGGCCAGAGAGGATTCGAGCCAAGGTTCTGGCTGGGTGTTTGCGCTGGCTTGGCCCTGGAGTGGATCAAGGCGCAGAAGCAGGGACGAGACTTGATTTCCGATCTGGCAACCGCACGTAACGAAGTGTTCTCGGAAAAGCCAGCGACTCGACGTTTCTTGGCCGGGATCGTTGACGGCATTCATGATTCACACAAGCTCCAAAACCAGCTCAAGACGGCCCTCACAGGAGTCTGCACTCCTGTCGGTACTGTTGTTAAGAGCCCCTTCCCATTCAGTGATGCATGTTCAAGCATGAAGAATCGTCGTTTCTATTACATCTCAAGCGGTAGCCATGCGATGGCGGCTGCATGCCACGGCAAGTCCAGGATCGATTTTTACGACCCGAATGTGGGCGAGGTACGCGGCATTAGCACGAAAGCTCTACGGGACTATTTGAAAGAAGCTGTCGAAGCGTCATGTCTGGCACAGAATATTTCGGTAGAGACCGTCATTGGGAAGAAGTTCATGACGGTGGTTGGCTTCAGCTCCTAGACTCATAGTTGCTGGACGGGGTGTGCGGTCGAAAAGGTGTCAGGCGCCTTTTTGGCTGTCGCGACCGCAGAGATTTGCCCCCAGGCTTGCCGAAGAGAGCCCACTTGTATTCATCATGGAATTTCCTCCGGTGAGAAGCTCTTCCGCGGCATGCTTCTCGAGTTCGCCCGCGATGCTCAACTTCGCGCGTCTCAGGCGCCGCGTCGTGGACGCGCGAGTTGATTCGCCATCGATATCTGTGGTCTTCCGCTCCGAAATGCGGCTACTCTCTCAGGGGCGGGAACGAACCGTGACTAAATGCGCCCCATCAACAGCAGCACGACGACGAGCAACACCAACAGGCCAATTCCACCGCTTGGGCCATACCCCCAGTTTCTGCTATGACCCCACGCGGGCACCGCACCGAATAGCATCAGGATCAACACGACGAGCAAAATAGTCCCTAACATCACAATTCTCCGTCAAGGCAAGGAATCACGCTCAGTACTCGATCAACTACAGATCTCGTGAACATGGCGGACCGACGCCGCCCAATTTCAGTCAAAAAAAACCGATGCGGCGCAGACACCACTAGGTGCTCCACCACATCGGCTTACTTTATTGCGGGCCTCCTGGCATCAGCCGGGGCTGCCCTTAATCTAGTCGTCCGACGACTTCAATCACTAGTTCTTCGCGGCCGCATTTCTGCAGTTCCGCCTGGCCATGGCGTTGGCGATGTATTGGTCGTATCTCCTTCCGCCAGCTCAAATTCGTGGAGCACGTTCAACAAAAAAACCGACGTGGCGGAACACGTACGAGTGTTTCGCCACGTCGGTTTACTTTTTAACAAGCCTCCTGGGCGCCGCCAGGTTGCTGTTTATCTAGTCAGCCGAATGAACCCAAGGTCAAGTGCAAGATCGCCTTCCCTCAAGCCAGTAATCCTAATTATCCGGGGGGTGCGCCAGGAAGGCAAGAGGGCGGAGTCGCGATTGCAAACTTGGTTGTGGGTAGGCAACGGCGAGCGAAGGTGAAAGAGGTGTCAGGTACTTCTTGGGGGCTCCGTTGAGCGTTCGCTCGTCGCCGGACGCCGCGACGGCAAGCGGGCGCCGGGGATGAGGCAGGCGAGTGAAAGCCGCTACTTGGCGGGCAGGATCACCAGGCCCTTGACTCCCAGGTCCAGGCGAAACAAACCGCCGCCACCCGCCTCTTGGCCCAATCCGCCGGTCACGAACAACTGATTCATGTCGGGCCCGCCGAAGGCGACGTTGCTGGTCGTAACGTTGCCGCCGTCGTAACGAGCGATCAATTTGCCTTGCGGATCCAGCACCTGCACTTGCTTCATGCCGTAGTGGGCCACATACAGATTGCCGGCCGCGTCCAGACACATGCCGTCTGGTTGATTGTCGATTTGACCAGCGCTCTCGTCCTTGGTCGGCAACTTCGCGAACAGCTGACGCGGTCCAATTTTTCCAGGCGACAAGACCTCATAGACCAGGATGCGATTCTTTTGACTTTCGCCCACCAACAGACTCTTGCCGTCGGGCCGCAAGACGACGCCGTTGGGAAAGGCCAAGCCGTCATCGAGTAAGTGCGTCTCGCCTTGAGCGTCGACGTAGTGCACCGTGCCGATCAATTGGTCGATGCCGCTTCCACCCGGATCGGTGAAGTAGAAGCCGCCGTTGGCCGTGTCCAACGTCAGGTCGTTGGGGCCGCGCAGCGGCTTGCCAGCGCATTGCGTCGAGGCCGGTTCCAGCATCTTGCCATCCGCCGCGAGATGTAGAACCGCATGGCGACTGGCGTCGCATACCAGATGCGTCCCGTCAGCCAGGACCTTATGGCCATTCGGGGCTCCGGGTTCAGCCCAAGTCTCATGCTTTCCGTCCAAGGAGAATCGAGTGATCGTCTTGTCGTGAGAGATGTACCCATCACCGGCGTGATCAAATACGACCCCTTCGCAATAAGCCGGAACAGTAAATAACTTCACGGCCTTCACCGTTGCGGGATCCGGCAGCGCCTGGCCACTTGCGGCGAGACCAGCGGAGAGGACCGCGGTGAGAACTAGAGCGTTCAAGGCGAATCGAGTCATGCGCGTGCACTCCGGTTGGGATGAGCAGTTCAGGGCCTTAACGTACTTCGGCGATGACTCTCTCGCGAGCCTTCTGGGTGCTGGCAATCAGGCCCGGAGTTACGATCAGGTTTCGCCGTCTCGACAGTCTACCAGACGAGGTGACGCCGGAAAAACGTGCGCTGGCGAGGGGCGTCGCTTCGCTCGGTCAAATCCAGCGGCGGCGGGTGTTGGTTTCCGGCGCCGTCCTTTTCCTTTTCCTTTGCCAGTCGCCAGCGTGTATGCTCATGGAAGTTCTGCCGCGCGGCCCAACGCGCAGGCCTTGCCGGGCCACGTGGCTTCCAAGACACCGTGCCTCAGTTATTGATCGGTTTGATGGACGACCAAGAAGACGACCTGGGGGTGGCGGAAGTCATCGTCCAATACCTTGAGCAAATAGCGGCGGGTATCACCGTTGACCGGGCGGCGCTGATCGACGCGCATCGTGAGCGCGCATCCGAGCTTCGTTCGTTCTTCGGACTGCACGACCACATGATGGACGCCGCCGGCCGCTCGCCGTCAACGCTTGCGCGCGTGACGATACCGCAGCCGATGGCGGCGCGAATATTTCGGACGCGGTCGCCGGATGTCCGCGAGAGTTTGGCGACTACCTGGTGCTCGAAGAGATCGGTCGCGGCGGTATGGGCGTCGTTTTCCGAGCGCACCATCAAGGGTTGGAGCGGACGGTGGCCTTGAAGATCCTGCCCGAGGACAAGCTGGCCAGTCGCGAAGACGTTCAGCGGTTTCAGGTGGAGTCAAGAGCCGCGGCCCGCCTGGATCATCCAGGCATTGTGCAGATCTACGATACGGGTGAAGTCGACGGAGCCCTCTACTATTCCATGAAGTACGTCGATGGGCAGAGTCTCGCCCAACGTCTGGATTCGGGGCCCCTGGCGCCAGACGACGCACGCGCGATTGGCGGCGTCGATCGCCGCCGCCGTTCAATACGCTCACGAGCAACAGGTCCTGCATCGTGACTTGAAGCCGTCCAACATCCTCTTGGAAGCTTGCGGAACGCCCAAAGTCGCGGACTTTGGACTGGCGCGGTACGCACAGTCCAGCGAACTCACGGTCACCGGACAGATCTTGGGAACACCGGGCTACATGGCGCCAGAGCAGGCGATGGCCAAGCACGACTCGGGGCCCGCGGTGGACGTGTATTCGCTGGGCGCCACGCTTTACGCCATGCTGACCGGTCGGCCGCCATTCCAGTCGGCTTCTGTCTTGGATACGCTTTCCCAGTTGTGCAATCTCCAACCGGTCGCGCCCCGCGAACTGAACCCCCTGGTGCCGAGGGACCTGCAGACCATTTGCCTGAAGTGCTTGGAAAAAGCGCCCGCTCGCCGTTACGCTTCGGCCGGAGATCTGGCAGAAGATCTGCAGCGATACTTGCATGGCGAAACGATCCGAGCGCGACCCGTTGGGCGACTGGAGCGCGGCCAGCGTTGGGTCCGACGCAATCCTCTGATTGCGGCCTGGGCGCTGTCTTTCATCGGCGTCTTGTTGGTCGCCACCGTTAGTTTGACCGTCCTTGTTGTTCAACTGGGGGCGGCTCGCAACAAGGCCGAACAGAATTCCGCGGCGGCCAGAACCGCTGAACGGCAGCGAACGGAAGAACTGTGGAATTCGTACCTGAGCCAAGCGCGAGCGCTCCGCTGGAGCGGACGTGCTGGGCGCCGTTTTGCCAGCCTGGATGTGTTGCGGCAGGCGGCTGAGATCCGCCCTTCCCTGGCGCTGCGCAATGAAGCGATCGCCGCGCTGTCATTGCCCGACTTGAGGTTTTCGAACCGTTGGCGTGTGTTCGCAGAACGGCAAGGCGGCGACATCGCCGGGGTGGCGTTGGATCCGTCACGCCAGCGATATGCGTGTAGCGACAATCATGGCGACATCACCGTGCGGACGATCTCCGATGACCGGGAGTCGGCGTTGCTGCCAAGCCCAGGTGCGGAGGCTTCAGGCCTGAAGTTCAGTCCCAACGGTCGCTTCCTGGCGGCGAAGTATGCAATCCCTGCCGGTCGGTTTAGCCTCTGGGACCTGGCGAGTCAGTCCGAGGTCTTTGGACTGAATGAGATGGTCAATGGCCACGCCGTCGGCTTTGATCCCCAGAGTCGATGGGTGGCGGTGGCGGTGGATAGCTCCATTCGCTTTTTCGGCCTGCCCCACGGTGAACCGCTCCGCAGCTTTGCCGCCACGCCGACGCCTCTTGCGCTGGCGGTGGATCCCGGCGGGAACCGATTGGCGCTGTACAGCTCCGCCGGCTTCATCGAAGTCCTCGAAATCAACACCGGAGCCGCGCTTTGTCGCACTCCACACATTGCCGCCATCAACGGGTTGGCTTGGCATCCGTACCGCGAACTGCTGGCCGGCGCCGGCGCCGACTTTAAGATTCACTTGTTCGATACGTTAGCTGGGAAACGCCTGTCAACGCTCTCGGGTCATCTTAGTCAGGCGACAGCGGTGGCCTTCAGCCGCGGCGACGGCCGCACGCTGGCCAGCTATGGCTGGGACAACACGATTCGACTATGGGATCACGAAGCCGGAGAACCGTTGGTGCACTTGCCGAATGTCGTGGTCTCTGGATGGCCCGACCTGGAGTTCAGCCCTGATAACCGTCGAGTTGGTCACAGCCTTCAAGAGAATAGCGATCACGCACAAGTGGTTGAGGTCGCAACGGCGGACCTTTGCGCACCGCTCTACACGCCGCGTGGACGTTCCGCATCGGTTCGCGGTTTGGCCTTCAGCCCGGATGGTCGAATTCTGGCGACTGGCGCCGATACGCTCTACTTTTGGAGCGTCCATGACCGGAAGCTGTTGGCGGCCAGCGACAACCAAGGGGCCGCCGCGTTGACGTGGACCCGCCGTGGGGACGCCATCTTCGCGGGCTCCATCGCCAATGGCAATCTCAGCCGATTGCGCGTCACCAGCGACAAAGAAAGTACTCAGGCCCGTTGGCGCGTGGGGCCAGCCGAACCCGTGCCGCAATGCCAGTCGGTCGGCCATCACGCAGAGACGCCAGACGGCCAACTCATCGCCATCGGCGCCGTTGGCCGCGCTTGGGTATTGCGATTGAGCCGAGCGCACCCCGCAAATCCGTCGGCCGCCGAGATCATCCAGGAGCTTCGAGCCGATGACGCTTCCCGACATCTGGCGACCATCGCTATCAGCCCCGACGGCGCCATGGTCGCGGCGGGGCTCTACCAAGGGAACACGGTCCTGGTGTGGGACACCACAACCGGCGAGCTGATTCGTCGGCTGGAGGTCCACGGCGCCAACCGTCCATCGGTGGAGTTCAGTCCCGATGGCGAGCGTCTTGCCACCGGGGGGTCGCACAAGTACCAACTCCACGACACTCGCTCCTGGCGAGTCATCGCCGAAGTTCAGCGCGAGGGCGGCGCGCCCGCATTGGATTATGATCCGGCCGGTCGAATCATCGCTGCATCGTACTCGGACCAAGTGACGCTGCTGCTTGATGCGCAATCATTACGCGAGTTGGCGCGTCTTGAGTCCCCCTCATCAGGTCTGATGTCGAGGCTCGCGTTCAGCCCGGATGGAGGCTACTTGGTCGTAACGACCGAGAATCGCATCGCGTATTTGTGGAACCTGCGACTGTTGCGGCGCGAATTGGCCGAAGTGGGCCTGCGCTGGGAGACGCCCGCTCCCGCAAGCGACGACCACTTGCAATCAGCTCCCGCTCACAGTGTTGTGGAATTTGACGTCGCGCCGTTCCAGTCCCGTCTGGCGCAACAGATGTCAGCGGACGAGCTCTTCGCAGCGGCCCGCCGGTACGGCCGGCAGCAGTGCTGTGCGGAGGCGTTAGCGCCCTTGCAAACCGTGGCTGAGCGCGATGCGGAGAACCCAGCCTCGATTGAATACCGTCTCTCATTGCTCTGGCAAGGTCCCCTCCTGATCCAGTCCGCAGGTCCAGATGCCTACCATCGGCATTGCCGGCAATTGCTGGAGTACTTTCGCGACGAGCAGAACATCTTTGTGTTGGAGCCCCTTTCCCGGGCGTGTTTGCTCGCGCCGCCGAGCGACGACAATCTGCAAGCGGCCGCTCAAATCGCGGCTTACGTCCACGACAAGGCTCCTAATCCATGGACCAAGATCGACATGGCCCTCGCCACGCTGCGGCAAGGGAAGCTGGAGGAATCGCGGACCTATTGCCAGACGGTGATCGAAGTCAACAGCATTTGGTTTCTCACCACTGAAGCTCGCTTGACACTTGCGCTGATTCACATCAAGCAAGGACAGTTCGAGGAAGCGCGTCGTGAGATACACCTCGCTCGCGAATCGTTGTGTGCGATAGAAGCCGTGTTCCCCGACGGACCGGACGTTTCGAGTCTCCCGGATCAGTTGATTTGTGAGACGTTGCTTCGCGAGGCGGAAACAAGCCTGGCCAAAACCTTACCGCAGGCGGCGGCGTTGGATTTGAATCCATCAGAGGAGTAGGCGTCGATCGTTGGCGAAGGCGCAACGCTTCCTGAGCGATCAGTTCGCCCCCACCAGCCATGTGGGACCGGTGCGTTGCTGGTGGGGCCAGGGGTAGGGCGTGCTTGCCGGTGTATGGCAGCCGCCCACTCCCAATTCGAACGAGACTTTGCTGAAGGCTCCATTTCCGTGAAGGCCTGTCGCCACAAGTGCTTACGCAGCGAGCACGCCACGACGGGGCGATGCTCCTCGCCAGCCGGTGCGCCGTGCCCATTCCCGCCACCGCTGGGCTTGTCCCAGCGGGGCGATGCTCCTCGCCAGATAACGCTGTTCGCTGGGCGAGGAGCATCGCCCAACGGGGGCAAGCCCCGTTGTGGCGGCGTCCAGGCTGGGATCGTTGTTGGCGGGGAGCAACGCTCGACGGGGACATGCCCCGTCGTGGCGTGCTCGCCGCGTAAGCACTTGTAGCGACAGGCCTTGGCATACCCGCGTGGGGCCTTAAGTCCACGCCATTCGGGACAAGCCCAGCGGTGGCGGGAATTTGTCGGCTAATCGCGCTGCGCTACACCCGCTATGGCGTTGCCCTTCGGGCGTTCACTTGCCGCTGGCCAGGACGCTGGCCAGTAGGGCGACCGCCAGACTCCCTCCGGCGATCAGCAGGTTCTGCTGCGTCAAGCCTTGCGCGAAGCAGACATAGACACCGTACAGACAGCACAGCCCCGCCGCCCACATGATTTTGTCTGCGAACTGCATGATTCGATAATCCGCTGAGGAAACATGTCCCGAGACTGCGCGTCGAACGACTCGCCAAGCCCACGCGCCGTTGGCAACCTGAAAGCGCCGTCAGGCAAACAGCCTGGAAGACAAGCGGCGCGGGCGGCAGACGGCTCGTACCTTGAAGTCTATCTCGCGAAATCAGGCGACGCTGGCCGACTAAGCGTTGTCCGCCTTTTTTCCGACATAGATGTAATAGGGCGTACGCACCAAGGGCATGTAGGGCACCTTCGCCCGCAGCTCCTCTTGAGCCACGCGTTCAAAATGGTGGTTCAAGTAAGGCAGATGATCTGGTGAGGGAAACACGTTGTCGTTGTTGAACCAAGTGGGCCAGAATGTCCTGGTAAACCAACCATGTCGCCGAAAGTCAGCGCCGACATGCTTGCGACTGACGTAAAAATCCACCACGCCGATCAAGCCGCCTGGTTTGAGCATGCGGTAGGCATTCTCAATCGCGGCGAACCAGTCGGGGATCATGGTCAGGGAGTAGGAGAAGGTGACGACGTCGGCGCCGTCTCCCGGCGGCTGGTACTTGGTCGCGTCTGCTTCGACGGTGGTCACATTGCTCCATCCATGCGAGGCGATGCGGTTGTCAGCGACCTTCAACAAGGACGGCGCGAGATCGACCACATAGACCTGTTTTAGCGTGCTGATGCGATCGCCGAAGAAGTCCAGATTGGCGCCGGTTCCGCCTCCCATGTCGACCCAGACTTTGCCCTCCGCCTCGCCCAGCAGCTCCCACAATCTCTCACGGCCCTGGAGCAACCGCTTGCGAAAGTCGTCGTAGGCTTCCGCCTGTCCCGAGTAAAAGCTCTCCAGGCGTTCGGCGTGGCTGCCGCCCCTGACTGGCTTTACCGCCAGGTGGTAAAGCACCTTCATATCGGACAGCAATCCCATGCGGTCGCCTTCTCTTGAATCTGCGGCTGGGGAACTTCGGTCGCTGGGCGTGAGGGAAACGGCGAACGCGGCGGTCGGCGGCTGTTTTGTGGGCGGCGGACTGTCGCGGTGCAATCTGGGAAACGTCACGCCGCGAGATCGGCGATATAGAAACTGCCGTAGGTGTGGACGCGATCCTTCTCATGCAGTTCCTCGGCCAACGCCTGGTGATAGGTCAGCAGGGATTGCAAATCGCGCACCGTCCCGTTGACGTTCAGCTTGACCTGATCCAAGAAGTCCGTTCTCAACCCGCCGCTTCGCCAGATCAGCCGGGTCCCGCTTGAGGCGCGAGCGAGGATCGCTTGCCACTCGGCGACCAACAAATCGAAGTAGTGATCGGACAGCCAGTCCATGTGGTCCAACAACACGTATCGAGAGATCTCGCCGTCGAAGTGCTCCAGAAATCCCTGCACGGAATTGGTGTGTACGCTGATGCGGTCGCCCAAGCCTTCCTTGAGTCGCTGAAAGTTGTCGGCCTTGAGGTATTCGGGACAGCATTCCGGCGTGTATTGTCCCATCACGTACACTCGCCAGAAATAGTTGTCCTTCAAGGGCAGCCGAGCAAAGACGGCTTCAACACAGTCCTCGATGAATTTCACGACGCCGCCCGGATATTGCGTATCGATTTGCCGTCGCTGGGCTCGAGGCACCCCGAGCATTGACAGGGTCGAGTCGCGATTCATGGCGAATCGAATCGTGCGCGTCCAAAACCGTTCGCGTATGTCCGCTTCATAAATCTGCCGCTGCTCCTCCAATGTCTCGGCGTTGAACGCCGCTTCCAAGTGCGGGTGAACTCGGATGACGCGGTTGGTGTAGATCTTGATGAAGCGGGCGAACGAACCGGAAGTGCCGCGGTAATAAAAGGGCCGGCTTCGATTGTCGAAGAAGCCGATCCGTTTGTCCCAATATTGTTGCGATCGTTCGCAGAGATGTTCACGGAGGATATCCTTATAAATCGAACGCACTCCTGGCAGACGCCCGTCGCCGAACATGCGAAAGAAGTCCTCAAACTCCAATCGCTTGATGCCGGCCAGCTTGAGTTCCAATAGGGCGTTTTGGCGCGGATTCATATCCACGGCATGAACCTGCTTGGGCCCGGTCAGCGCATAGTCCAGCGCGTTGCAACCGGCCGAGGTGATCACCAGGATGTTGTCCTTGTCGCTGATCTCCAGCGCGACTCGATCCAGTCGAGGATCTTCCCAGCAAGTGTTGTAAACCAGATTGTTTCCGTGGACGAAACGAAACACGCGTCCACTGACCCATTCGCCTATCTTCATCGACCAGCGCCCTCACATGATGCCAATGCGTCAAGGGAGACTCGCCTCGTTGGACTCCCCCTGGAGACAAGGACGCGTTTCTCCCGTTGGCGAACCGAAGCAATCACCGATCCGCCGCCCGCTCGATCGCGCTAACCATGGACATACTTCGCTGGCGGCGAGCGCACAGAGCAGATTCTATCGCCGAAGAGACGCCCTGCAAACCGGCACGGGTGGCGAGAATCGGGGCCCCAGGGACGGCCATACGCAGATCGGGAGGCGGCAAAGCAAGCCCCGCGCACGAAGCGCAACCCTGGCTCCCCCCCTAGTGCTGCGTGACAGCTAAGACGTTGGGTTAGCCACAGTGCAAACTGTTGCCAGCCAAGTACTTTGGCAAGCAGTCACACCCAGATTAAGCTGTCACACAGCACTAGGTTCGGGCGACTGGGTCCCATCCCGCCCAGACTCGATCCAGCATACTGTCTTCCAGCCGCAACTCGTCGTGCACGGGGAATTCGGCGCGAGAAACATCGTTCCGATTTTGAGCGTTGGGCCGCTCCGGCCGATCGGCGCCTCTGGCTGTGAGCCCCGCATTCGTTGATCGGGCGAACGATTCACGCAACTCCGCCCGCGGCAGTTGGCGATCGGGCGGCGCCTTCTTCACCGTTGGGCTCGCCGACAACCAGTCCGCCCGGCCAGCGGCGGCCGCGGTCGGGGCGCTATGAGACGCCATCGACGCATTGGGGGAGGCGGCCGAAACTTTGGGAATGGATCGAGTCACGGCGCGCGGCCGCATGGTGATGGCGAAATGGCGCAGCGAGCCGCGGTTGCCCTGCTGAAAGTCCTCCACCAACAACCGCCACTTCCCGGCGGCTGGGCGTCCGTCCAACTTCGCCAACGCTTCCTTGGAAGCCCCGACTTTCAGGTTAAGGTCGTCGTCCCAATTCGCCTGAACTCCGCTGTCGCCCGCTTGGCGATCCCATAAAACCACGCGAGCGCCGTCCGGCGCAATCAGGCTGATACGCAGTTGGCGCGGGTCCGCATGTCGCAAGTCCAGCGCGAAATCAAGGTCGCCAATCATCGTCTGCTGATCCACTTCGAACGCGATGTAGGTACGCCCGGTCGCGGATCCGATCGCGTCGCGCAGCGCACATCGCCGTCCCAAGTCAGCGAAATCGGCGAGCCCAATTCGGCTCGCGTGGAGTCAATCCACTTTCCTCCCACCCGCAACTGCAGTTGATACGACCCGGCCGCGGTCTGCGGCGCCATTCGCAGGAACAATTCGGCGGGGTCTATCTGGCGCACGCTGAGCAACGGAATGACGCCGCCGGGGCCGACGATGCGCCGGAACCGGCGTCGAATTGCGTCGCCGTTTGAACGCCAGGAAACGTCAACCGCACGCCGGTCAACGTTGCGGGATCAGAGCCCACCCATTGTTGCTGGAGACTCGCCGCCGCCTGGGTCTTCGGCTGGGTCGCGGACGTCAACGCCGCCCCGACATTGAGCCGCCCCGCTTCGACATACTTCGTTAACACGGGATCCGCGGAATCGAGTAGCTTCCGTTGCACTTGGGCGGCTGTCCATGTGGGATGTTCAGCCCAGATCAAGGCCAGCGCGCCGCTGACTTGCGGAGCCGCCATCGAGGTCCCGCTCATGTATCCATAGCGATCTCCCGGCAGCGTGCTGAGAATCCTCTCCCCGGGCGCGGCAATGTCGACACTGGCGGGGCCATAGTTGGAAAAGTCCGCCAAACGGTCCAGCTTGTCGCTGGCCGCGACGGTGATCACGTTGCTTTGTGTGAAGCTTGCCGGATAGCTCGGCGACAGATCGTTATTGTTCGTTTCGTTGCCCGCCGCCGCGACGAAAATTCCTCCGCCGGCTTCGTATCGCGAGATCGCCTCTTCCAACGCCTGGCTGTAGCCCACGCCGTTCCAACTGTTGTTGACGATCCTCGCGCCGTTTTCGCGGGCGTAGTCCAACGCGGAAATCGCGTCGCTGACATAACCGGATCCGTTGGCGTCCATGAACTTCAACGGCATGATCTTGACGTTCCAGGCCAGCCCTGCGACGCCGAGGCCGTTATCGCCCACGGCGCCGATCGTTCCAGCGACATGCGTGCCGTGGCCGTTGTCGTCCTGCGGATTGTTGTCGTTGTTGGCGAAGTCCCAACCCAACACGTCGTCGACGAAGCCGTTGCCGTCGTCATCGCGACCGTTGCCCGCCAGCTCGTCCGTGTTTCGCCAGATGTTCGCCGCCAAATCCTCGTGTCGAAAATCAACGCCGGTATCAATCACTCCGACGATGATGTCTTCGGCGTCATGACGGATTTGCCAGGCCTCCAGGGCGCCGATATCCGCGCCGCCCTGATTGTCGACCGCGTACAGAGAATTCAATAACGGGTCGTTCGGCGCTTTCATCAGCTGCAGCTGATAATCGGGCTGCGCGTAGAGCACGTCGTCCAAGATCGCCAGTTGGCCAATGGCTTGGTCGATATCCTGGTCTTCCGCCAGATAGACTGCATAGAGGTTGGTGGCCGCATCGATCGTTTCCCAGCGGTCGCTGGGCGAAACCGCGGGGATTGCCTCGCCATCTTCCAACCGCACCAGCACGCGATCGTCCCGAAACGCGGCGGGATCAAGAACCAGGGCGCTCACCGGCGCCAGCATATCCGCCGACAGCACGCGGCGACACTCCAGGGATTCCAGGAGCGGCGTTCGCCGATTGCCGCTGCTCTGGGCGGGACGGCCAACGCGACGTCAACGAGCGACGCGGGATCGCTGCCAGAACATGACACCTCCTTGTGTCTTGAACCGTTCCTTGACGAATCAGGTCGGGCAACAGTAACCGGGCCGCCGCGCCTGGACAACGCCAATTTGGGCGCGTTCTCAGGATTCGACTCCCAGCAATTTGCAGGCCTCGTCGTAGCCGGCGGCTCGAAAGCCGTGTTGGTCCTCCCGGTTGTAGCCGTACGCGCTGGCGGTAACGCGAGCCAGGCCCATGACGTGTCGCCAGCGAAACGCCGGGCGAGTCGTGCGGTACTCCTCGCGAACCGTGTGATAGTACTTCTCGCCGTGCAGTCGACCGTCCTCGCTGACGGTGTACTTCAACATAAGTCGAAAGACGGGTTCCGCCGGGTGGCCTTGTTCCCCATAGATCTCGATCGCGGCCGCGGCGCGTCCCTGGTCGTTTTGTCGAATCGCGTCGTCGGCTTCGGCGAGCAGCTCGCCCGGATCCGTCGTCTGTATCGAAGCCCGTTGCTCGTCCGTCGGAAAGGCCGGCGTGGCGAATGGGGCGGACTGGACGCCGGCGTGGTAGGCGGCGACGATCAGCCCGGTGACTGCATGACGCGGCTCAACGACTCGAGCCATGTTCCGCCACGCGTTGGTCGCGTCCGACGAATGCACGCCGGCGGAATCGCCATGCACGCGGCGTTGATCCGCACCTTGACGCAGCACGTATCGATTCGAGGCCAGCGAGATGGCTTCGCCAACGATCTCCGGATCGACGCCGTCAGCCAAGGCGCCTGCGGCGACTTCGGCGGCGTGTTCCCGCGGGCCTTCGTAAATCATGCGGCTCAATTCCTCCACCGTCGCATCGCCCGGATCCCGTTTCCCCAAGTCTTTCCCACCAACTTGAACTGATCGAGCAGCTTCGGAACGAGTGCGCGGATGGGCGACTCCGGGGCCTTCCCATCGATTCGATTCTGTTCGTGATTCGCGCAGAACCGTACGCATTGACGGAGCAGGCAATAGGAAAACTCCGCCCAGAAGATCAGCCAATCCGTGCGTGCGGTGCGCGAACACAAAGCGATGCACGTTCAAGTCATCTTGAATCGCCAACTGCAGAGAGTTCAACGAGGCCAACGGCGATTCGCCGACGACGGCCAGTAGTTTCTCGCCTTCACTCACATCCACTCGACGGCAAGCATCGCGGATCTTCAGGCCAAGATCATCGCTTGCATCGTGGTCGTCGGCGGACACCGCCTCCAGAATCGAGGGCGATGCGGCCCCGACGCTTTGAATTTGTTGGGCGTTGCGATACAGCACTTTCAACACCGGCAGGGGTTGTCGCCGAGCCTCCAGTTGCCGACTCATCTCCAACGCCGGAATCATCGCCATCGCCGTATGGAAACCGACGTAGTCGCAACCTCCAAAAGTGACGGCGTTGGCCAGCGCGGCGGCGGCCGTGAGTTGTTTGAGATTGGTCTCGCCCCGCAGCAGCATCTTGGCGATGGCGGGCTGCAGCTTATCGGCGGGCGTCTCGCGAATCAGCTCGACAAGCGATTCATATTCACCCAGGGAAATCGTCTCCCGTCCCTCCGCGGCGAAGGCCGTTGAGAAGCCCAAGTCCGCGGCCAGCGACGCTCCCAATCCGGCGGCGAGCATACCGCGACTCATGTCGGTCAGGAACTCGCGACGCAGCTGTTGCGACATAGCATCTCTCCCAGATCGGGCGAACTTGCTTCGTTCGCACTCAGTGATGGAGGCCTCGCCAGGAGGCTTCTCTGTGCGCGATTCTCAGCCGCTTTTCTCCAGCAAGCAACAAGAAATGTCGGAATTTGTGAAAATCGGCTTCGAGTTGTGACGCTGCGGCCGTGCGGGTTAGAATCAAGTTCCCACCGCGTTCCTTGACCAGCCCGCCTCCCGCTGACGCCCCTCGCCCTATGCCAATTCCCGCTGCGAGTTTTGGATTGCGACGCTGTTTTGTGGTTGCCCTGTTGTTGCTGATTGGCTTCGATGCGCGGGCTCTTGGGCAAGAACTCACCTACGAGCGGGACGTGCGTCCCATCCTGAAAACGCATTGCTTTCATTGCCATGGCGAAGGAGAGCAGCCGGCAGGCGGTTTGGATCTGCGGTTACGGCGGTTGATCGCCCAAGGCGGCGAATCGGGGCCGGCCTTCGTGGTCGGCGACAAAGCAGCCAGCTTGCTATGGAGCCGCCTTCACGATGGCGAAATGCCTCCCGAAGAGGCGTCGTTGCGGCCGAGTGAAGCCGAGGTGGAGACGATCGCCAACTGGATTGCCGGCGGCGCCGTCGCCAGCCAAAGCGAGCCGCCCGACTTGAATCCGAACGACTATCTGACTCCGCAAGAAACGTTCGTACTGGGCCTTTCAGCCGATCGCTCATCCCACCCCGCCGGACGTGGCCGAGACGTCACGACTTCGGACGCCCATCGATCAATTCATCCTGGCCAGACTCAACGCCAACGGCCTGACGCTTTCGCCTGACGCGGCTCCCGAAACCATGGTGCGGCGGGTCTACTTCGACCTCTTGGGCTTGCCGCCATCTCCCGCGGAAGCGGAAGCATTCCTCGTCGATGCGTCCCCGGACGCGTTCGAGCGACTGGTGGATCGCGTGTTGAACTCGCCGCGTTATGGCGAGCGGTGGGGGCGCCACTGGTTGGACGTCGCCGGCTACGCGGATTCCGAAGGCTACACCGAAGACGATGCGGTTCGACCCTACGCCTACAAGTATCGCGACTATGTCATTCGCGCCTTCAACGACGACAAACCGTTCGACCAATTCATTGTCGAACAGCTGGCCGGCGATGAACTGCTCCCACAGCCGCTCAAGAATCTCACGGCGCCACAAGCCGAGAAGCTTGTCGCGACGGGCTTTCTGCGGATGGCGCCCGATGGGACGGGCGCACGGGATGTGGATCAAACAGTCGCCCGCAATGATGTGATGGCGAAGACCGTTGAAATCGTCTCGACGTCCTTGTTGGGTTTGACCGTCGGGTGCGCTCAATGCCACAACCATCGTTATGATCCGATCTCGCATGAAGACTACCACGCTTTTCGCGCGATATTCGAGCCGGCGTTGGACTGGAAGAACTGGCGAGCCCCCAAGGACCATCGCGTATCCCTCTATACCGATGAGGACCGCGCCCGCGCCAAGGAGTTGGAAGCCGAATCCAAGAGGTTGCTGAAGGAGCGAACCAAGAAGCAAGAAGAGTACATCGAAGCGACGTTTCAGCGCGAACTGGAGAAGCTCGACGAGGCGTTGCGAGAACCGATCGCGGCCGCGCGGAGCACGCCGGAGAAACAGCGTACGAGCGAGCAGTTGGAGCTTCTCCGCCGCCATCCCAGCGTCAATGTCACTGCGAGTTCGTTGTACTTGTACGACAAGAAGGCCGCGGACGATTTGAAGAAAATGGCCGAGCAGGCTCAGGCCGTGCTGGCCAAGAAGCCGCCCGAGGAGTTTGTGCGGGCGGTATGGGAATCGGCCGATGCGCCGCCGCCGACCACCTTTCTCTTTCATCGAGGGGATCCCGAACAACCTCAGCAGGAAGTGGCCCCGCGCGAGTTGATGATATTGACCGCGGTGGAGGACTCTCCGATCAACAAGTTGCCCGTGGATGAAGCGACGCTGCCAAGCAGCGGCCGACGACTGGCCTACGCCAGGTGGCTGACCAGCGGCGAACATCCATTGGTGGCTCGAGTGATCGTGAATCGCATCTGGATGCATCATTTCGGTCAAGCACTTGTGCCGACGCCAGGCGACTTCGGAGCACTGGGCGTCGAGCCGACGCATCCCGAGTTGTTGGATTGGCTGGCCTCGGAGTTCGTCGCCCACCAATGGAGCGTCAAGCATCTGCATCGCTTGATCATGAATTCCACAGTCTACCGGCAAGCCTCGTTGCACCACCACCAAGCCGATGCGATCGACGGGGAGAACTTGCTCTATTGGCGGATGCCGGTCCGTCGGCTCGAAGCCGAGATTCTGCGCGACGCCGCCTTGGCGACTTCCGGCGAACTTCACCTCAAGCCATTTGGCCCGGCGGTTCCCGTGATGGCCGATCGCGTCGGTCAATTCGTCATCGGTCGTGAAAACCTGAACGCCGGACGACCGGGCGCCGAACTGCCCATGCATGGAGAAGACTTGCGTCGCAGCATCTACGTGCAAGTCCGCCGCAGTCGCCCGCTCAGCGTGCTCGCGCCTTTCGACTTGCCCAGGATGGAGCCGAATTGTGTTGCCCGCAAGGCTTCCACGGTGTCGCCTCAGTCGCTGGTGTTGATGAACAGTCCGTTCACGTTGGCGAGGGCCCAGCATTTCGCCGCCAGGTTGATCCGCGCCGAGCACGATCCGCGAGCGAGGATTCGCCTGGCGTTCCAACTCGCGTTCGCCGCGGAACCGAGCGATGAAGATGTGGCGGACGCCCAGGCGTTCCTCGCGGAGCAAACCACCTACTTTGCCAAGCATCCCGCGCAGCAACGAAGGAGCAGCGCCCGATTGCGCCCGTGGAAGAAGCTTGGGCGAGTTTCTGCCACGCTCTGCTCAGTTCCAATCGGTTTCTCTACATCGACTAATGCTATCCGCTATCCGCAACGTGAGGCGAGCCATGATGGAAGCCGGCGGCCGACGACACTTCCTGGCGACTCAGGCCATGAGCCTGGGCGGCGTCGCCTTGGCTTGGTTGCTGAACCAGGATCAGGCGCTCGCGGCCAGCCAAGAGCGCCCGGAACTGAAACCAACCAAGTACACATTGAATCCAAAACCGCCGCCCTTGCCTGCGCGAGCCGATGCGATGATCTCGCTTTGGATGCAGGGGGGGCCTAGTCATCTCGATCTATTCGATCCCAAACCCGAGCTTGCAAAATACGACGGTGAGACGTTTCCAGGCGAAATCAAATACGATAACGCCGCGCAAGCCAGCGCGAAGGTGCTCGCTTCTCCTTGGAAGTTCAAGCGGCGCGGACAAAGCGGGATCGAGTTCTCCGAACTCGTCCCTCATATGGCCGGGATAGCTGACGAACTCTGTTTGATTCGCTCGATGCAAACAGGAGTGAACAATCACGGTCAGTCGATTCAAGCCATGAACACAGGTCAGATCCTGGCGGGTCGGCCCGTGTTGGGGAGTTGGTTAACCTATGGTTTGGGAAGCGAGACGCAGGATCTGCCCGCATACGTCGCGTTGATTGATCCCGGCCAGTTGCCGGTCATGGGCGTCGAGAATTGGAACAACGGCTATCTGCCCGCGCTCTATCAAGGCACCGTCGTGCGGCCGCAGGAGCCACGGATTCTGAATCTGACGCCGCCGCCGCGCGTGCAAGGTGAAGCGCAGACCCGCTATCTTGGGTATCTGAATCGTTTGAATCAGCGGCACTTGGAAGCGCGGCCGGGAGAATTGGACTTGGAGGCTCGAATCGCGAGCTATGAATTGGCCGCCAGGATGCAGACGGCCGCCAGAGAAGCGTTGGACCTCAGCCAGGAAACGGCGGCGACAAAACGCCTGTACGGCTTTGACAATCCAGCGTGCGGCGAATTCGCCCAGCGTTGCTTGATCGCCCGCCGCTTGGTCGAGCGAGGCGTGCGTTGTGTGCAAGTGTTCACGGAGAATCAACGCTGGGATCATCACAATAACATTCGCTCCGGCCTGCCGTCCGCGTGCCAGAAAGTCGATCAGCCCTCCGCCGCGCTGGTTTTGGATTTGAAGCAACGCGGCTTGCTGAATCGCACCTTGGTGCATTGGGGCGGCGAAATGGGCCGTTTGCCGGTCATCCAGAATGACGCCGGACCCGCGAAGGTGGGACGCGACCACAATACCTATGGCTTCAGCATGTGGTTAGCCGGCGGCGGTGTTCGCGGAGGGATGATCCATGGCGCAGACAGACGAATTCGGTCACAAGGCTGTTGAGCATCCTGTCAATCATTACGATTATCACGCCACCTTGCTCCACCTGTTTGGCTTGGATCCGGAAAAACTTGTCTTCAAGCAGAACAACCGCGAGCGATCCTTGTTGGAAGGCAAAGGCCAAATTGTCCGCGAGATTCTAGCGTAATCAGCGGACCGTCTGTCCGACACGGCCCAAAGGGCCCGAGAGGATGCTCAGATGACGCGAAAAAAGAAGCTTCAACGCAAGAAGGAGCGGTCGGAATCTGCTCTTGTCAACCAAAGCGATATTCGCGCTAAGCCGCGAAAGATCAAGCAGGCCGTTTATGAAAAGGAATTGGCGCGGCTGCAAGTCGAACTCGTCAAGCTGCAAGAGTGGATCAAGCACGAAGGCCTGAGGGTCATGGTGCTTTTCGAAGGCCGTGACGCCGCGGGCAAAGGCGGTGCGATCAAGCGGATCACCCAAGTGTTGAATCCGCGGATCTGTCGGGTCGTCGCCTTGCCTCGACCGACCGAGCGCGAAAAGACCTGTTGGTACTTTCAAAGGTACGTGACGCATTTCCCCGCAGCCGGCGAACTCGTGCTGTTCGACCGCAGTTGGTACAACCGCGCGGGCGTGGAGCACGTGATGGGTTTTTGCACGGAATTTGAGTACGAGGACTTCCTGCAAGCATGCCCCGAATTCGAACGCATCCTGGTGCGCTCGGGAATTCTGCTGGTGAAGTACTGGTTTTCCGTCAGCGATGTCGTCCAAGAGAAGCGGTTTCAACGACGCATGGAGGATCCGACTCGCAGTTGGAAACTCAGTCCGATGGACGTCGAGTCCCGCGCCCGCTGGGTGGACTACTCCAAGGCCAAGGACGTCATGTTCGCCCACACCGACATCAGCGAGGCGCCCTGGTATGTCGTCAACGGCGACAACAAGAAGCTGGCGCGTTTGAATCTCATCACGCACCTCCTCAGCTTGATACCGTACAAGGACTTAACGCCCGTTCCTCCCGAGCTCGCCGATCGACCTCGACCCGGCAACTATCAGCGGCCGCCCATTGAGCAGCAGAATTTCGTCCCGGAAGTGTGGTGAGGGGCCGCCCGCCTTTCTCACTCCCGAGTTGCTGGAGCCCATGGGTTGGGGTCGTCCCGTTGGGACTGCGCCCGCGACTACGTTGGTTCCCAGGGTTTCGCTGCGCTGCACCCTGGGCTGGACTGGGGTCGTCCCGTTGGGACTTGCGCCCGCGACTACGTTGTTTCCCAGGGTTTCGCTGCGCTGCACCCTGGGCTGATGGGGTCGTCCCGTTGGGACTTGCGCCCGCGACTACGTTGGTTCCCAGGGTTTCGCGCTGCACCCTGGGCTGGACTGGGGTCGTCCCGTTGGGACTTGCCGCGACTACGTTGGTTCCCAGGGTTGCGCGCTGCACCCTGGGCTGGACTGGGGTCGTCCCGTTGGGACTTGCGCCCGCGACCACGTTGGTTCCCAGGGTTGCGCTGCACTGCACCCTGGGCTGGGTTGGGGCCGTCCCGTTGGGACTGATTTGACGCTGTTCAGCGCTGCTTACTTGGTGGCTGCGGCTTCGTGCATCAATTGACTGACTTCGCGCTTTCCAATGGCGTAGTACACCGCCCCAATCGTCGCCACGCCCAGCGCCGAAATGCGATAGGCCAAGGCGACAACCACGCCCGCCGCCTCGGTCGGTACGGCGGGAATCCGTCGATAGAGTTCGTCAAGAGCGAGTTCCATGGCGCCAAATCCACCGGGTGTGAACACCGAAACCGCATTGACGACGATTGCCAGCGGGACCGCGACCAATTGCTCCAGCCAGGACGGCGCCGACGGATAGAGTCCACACGCCAAAAAGTAAAACGACGTCGCACTCGCGACATGGATGCCCGCGCTGATCAGAAGAATCAGCACCACCATGCCCCGTCGTTGCCGAAACATCCTCATCGCCGTTAGCAGACGGTGCGTGAAATGGCCGATCAACGGCAGATGTTCGAGGAAACGAGAGACGTTCCATTGACTGAAGCCGGGCGTCAGCATCAGCAACAACACAATCCCGCCACAGGCGCTGCAGCCCAGCAACAAGGTGGTTAGAGAAACGTCGCCTAGCTTGATGACCGGTTGGGTCGTGAGAGCCGCTTGGTACAAAGCGGCCAGCGTCGCGACGATCAATAGCCCGTAGAGTCCGACAACGCGGTCAACCAGAACCGTCGCCACGGCCTCGGCGCGGCGGCGAGGTTGTTCGCGGGCGATAAACACGGCCTTGAACAGGTCGCCTCCGAAACCGCCGGCGGAAACGAAATTGAACATGTAGCCCAGAAATCCGAGCCGAAACGCGTCGCGCAAGCTGAACCGCAAGTCGAGGGCGCGGACAAGAAGAAACCAGCGCACGAAGCTGGCGCAGACGGTGAGCAGCACCAGCAGGAAGCCGATTCCCAGGAATCCCCAGTTCTTGGGACGGTCGGCCAGGAGCCTGAGTTGTTCGGGCGGGATTCGTCCCAACAACCAAGCGACGATCGCCAAGGGGACGCCGATCTTGACGACCAACAGAAGCCACTTTCCCAGGGTCCGGGCGGGGGTCCGACGCGTCGTTTTCGGCGTGGTTGACACCATCTCTTCTCGTTGGTAGGCTTCACGATCCGTCCAGTCGCCACGGACGCCGGTCAAGGGCGTTCGTCGCTGATCGGGTTATCCGGACCAGGGGGATTAGCTCAGTTGGGAGAGCGTCTGAATGGCATTCAGAAGGTCAGGGGTTCGAGTCCCCTATCCTCCACTTTAGGTTGATTTCCGGCCGCTTCCGAGCGGCGTTTTTTTTTGCTCCACTCGCCCAGAAATTGCCTGTTCGGCTGGTCGCTAACCGCCGTGGGCGATTTTTCTTTCGCGGAGTCTCGCGAGCAACCGCCGCGCCCTGGATTGCGTTCGCGAAGCGGCGACTCATTATCGGCACGGGCGACACGTCGCGTCTAGGCGTCCAAACGAAAGGCGCCGCGGGAAGTGCTTTCGCCTGCAGCGCGGCCTGTTTACAATCGGGCCTTCCACCGCTGCGGTCCGAGTCCGCGATGCGACTCGCCGCAAGCTTTGCTCGCTTGACCTATTGAAAGGCGCACCATGGGCGTGAAGGCACGACTCGGGATCATGATGTTCCTGCAGTTTTTTATTTGGGGAGCGTTCTTCGTCACGATGGGCGGTTATCTCGGCGTCATCTTCCAAGAGTACGAAGCCAGAGGCAAGCTGAACACGATCATTGGACAGGTCTATGCGACCCAACCCTGGGCGGCTTTGTTTGCTCCGCTGATCGTCGGTTTCGTCGCCGATCGCCTGTTCAATAAAGAGCATGTCAACGGCGTGCTGCAACTCCTGGGCGCCGTGGTGTTGTGGTACGCCAGCACGATCACCAGTTCTCCCACGTTGTTCTTCTCGGTGATGCTGGTTTACTTCCTGCTTTACATGCCCACGCTGGCGTTGGTCAATGCGATCACGTTTCAAAATGTGGAATCCGTGGAGCGAGACTTCCCTCAAGTGCGGCTCTGGGGGACGATTGGCTGGATTGTGGCCGGGTTGGTGGTTTCCGAGTCGTTGTTTGGATTGGTGGCCCTGCCAGTGATTCCCGGCCTGGAAGACGCCGGCAAGACAAAATTCCCGCTGCAGTTGGCGGCCGTGATGAGCGTCATCTACGGGCTGTACAGCTTCACCTTGCCGGCCTCCCCGCCTCAAGGAAAAGGCGAGCCAGTCAGCCTGGTGAAGATTCTGGGATTGGACTCGCTGCAGTTGTTCAAGCATCCGTCTTATCTGGTCTTCGCCGTTTGCTCTTTCCTGATCTGCATTCCGTTGGCGTTCTATTACGCGCGGACGTACGAATTCGCCAGCGCCATGTCGTTTGGATCACGGACGGCCGGGGTGATGGCGTTGGGGCAGGTCAGCGAGATTTTCTTCATGGCGCTGGTGCCGTTCTTTTTAGCTCGACTTGGCGTCAAGTACATGTTGTTGGTGGGCATGCTGGCCTGGGCGGCGCGTTACGCGCTGTTTGGCTTCTTGCCCAACTCCTCGGCCGCGATTCTGCTGGGCATCATCCTGCATGGAATCTGTTATGACTTCTTCTTCGTAACTGGTCAGTTGTACACTGATCGGGTCGCTCCCAAGGAGGTGCGAACCAGCGCTCAAGCCCTGATTGGCCTGCTGACGTACGGTGCGGGGATGCTCGTGGGCAATTACGTGTTGGGTTACTGGGGCGATCGCATTCAGCTCGACCCGCTCACCAAGGAAGGTTGGCAAGCGAATGCCGCCAACTTCTGGCTGCTGCCAGCCGGTTTGGCCGTCGCCGTGGCGGTGCTGTTCACCTTGACGTTCTGGGACCGGATTCAAGTCCAAGCACCCTCCGCCAAGGACGGGCCCGCGATGGCGAAAGGCCAGGGCTAAGCGGGAAGTCACGCACGGGCACGGCTGAAATTGTGTCGGCCATCTGGGACTAACACGAGACGGAAAGCAACGATGAGCATTTGGAAACGCCTCCTGTTTGGACTGTTGCTGACTTGTGTCAGCGTTGAAGTCAGCGCGGAAGTCGGCGCCCAGCAACTGCAGGTCGCCTTTGGCGAGACGGACATCACTCCCAAGGTCGCGGCGGACGAGACCGCCGTATGGCTTGCCGGTTACGGACAAGGCAGGCGAGCCACCAAGGTGCATGATCCTTTGCTGGCTCGCGCGGTGCTGCTGGATGACGGCGCCCAACGGATCGCACTGGTCTCGGTCGATCTGGTCGGTCTGCAGTATCCTGTGGTCCAGTCGATTCGTGAACGATTGGACAAGCTTGACTACGTTCTGGTCTCCAGCACGCACAACCACGAAGGTCCCGACGTGATCGGAATTTGGGGCGCGTCGCCAACCGAGTCGGGAGTCGAGAAAAAGTACTTGGACTACGTGGCGAACCAAGTGGTTCAGTTGGTGCAACAAATCCAGAATCGACTGCAACCCGCCGATGTGCTGTACGGCGAAGCGGAGAACCCCGATCTGGTCCGCGATAGCAGACTGCCCATCGTCAAGGACGCCGTGATCCGCGTCCTGTCCTTCCGTTCGCCCTCCAACGGCAAGACGCTGGGGACATTGGTTCAGTGGAGTTGTCATCCCGAAGCCATGGGCTCGCGGAACACGGAGTTGACGGCGGATTTCCCCGCGGCCACCGTTCAGGCGCTGAAGGAAGCGACGGGCGCCCCGGTCGCCTACTTCACCGGCGCGGTGGGCGGCTTGATGACTCCGCCACGAGACGATGTCGTCAAGAACGACCAGGGCGAGCCGCTGCGGGAAGGCGACTTCGCCTACACTTGGCGCTATGGGCAAATGGTTGCCGAACTCGCTGAGAAAGCCCTCCGCGACGCCCAACCCTTCCAAGCGGTTCCCTTAAAGTTCTCCAGCGAGCAGATCGCGCTGCCGGTGGACAATCCGATGTACAAAGTGGCCTGGACGGCGGGCGTACTCCAGCGGCCGGCGATTGTCTGGCAAGGCGACGCCACCCTGGTCGGCCCGGCCATCCAGGGCAATGTTCTGACGCAGCCCATGGCCGTCGCCACGGAAGTCGCCTGCGTGGCCATGGGCGAGCTGCGCATCGCCTGCATCCCCGGCGAGCTTTATCCGGAACTCGTCTATGGAGCGGTCCCCGATCCGGCCGAAGCCGGCGCCGATTTTCCCGATGCGGATGTCGAAGCTAACATTCGAGAGACCATCGGGGGCCCGAAATGGTTGATCATCGGTTTGGCCAACGACGAGATCGGCTACCTCATCCCGCGGCGACAATGGGACCGCCAACCACCCTATTGCTACGGCCGCAACAACAGCCAGTATGGTGAAGTCAACAGTTGTTCCCCCAACGCGGCCCAGATCATCATGTCCGCATTTCAGCGGGTCGTGAAGCCGCTGAATTCACCGTAGCCGATTCTGGCGGCGTGCTGTGCCAGCGAGAATGGGTCAGCCGATCAGGGATCCGTTACGGCGCTGCCCGCAGGACCGACACAATTTTTCATCGCGGACGCGGCAGTATGACCGGGGGTCGCCAAAAGCCCGCGAGCCCGCTACAACTTCCTTAAATGGAAGGTCGCCAACCGGAACACTTTGAGGGCGTAGCTCAGTCGGTAGAGCAACGGACTTTTAATCCGTAGGTCCTGGGTTCGAGTCCCAGCGCCCTCATTTCTTTTTTCCCGCGGCGTCGGGGACACTACCCAATGCAACCGTCCGGGGCACTGCTGCAGGCCTGGGATCTCGTGTCGCGGGGCCCGTATCTGGTGCGCTGACTTATCGCCGTGTGGGTTCGTCGAGAATCAGCGAGTTGGACGCGCTGTTGCCGAATTCGGCGAAACCGTCGTACTGCCAGACGACGGTTCTGGAAGACGGTTCGATCTCAATCAACAACGGGTTGTTCGGCCCGGCATGACAGTTTCCGACGACGTAGTTGCCGTTTGGCAAGACCTCCAGCGTCGTGACCCACGCCAGCGTGATTCCCGGCAAGTCGTTTTGAGCGACCTTCCAAACGATCTTCCTATCAGGTTCGACTTCCAGAATGCTGTGGCCGTTTCCGGTGGCGACCAACGTGTTGCCGTTGGCTAGACGGACGGCCGCGAAGACCTGATTCCCAAACGCTTCGGGACCATGGCCGTCTCGAGGCGATTCGCCAAAGAGCGGCGTTTCAAATTCCCAGACCACTTCCCCCAGCCCGTCGTATTCTCGGACAACTCCGTCGCCCTCGTGGCAAGCGAGTGTATTGCCATTTGGTAATCGTCGAACCAACCGTGTGTCGCGATGAGGATGGGGATGATCGACCTTCAGCGGAAACTGCTTCAGCAACTTGCCGTCGCTGTCGATTTCAATGACGCGCACGGCGCCCGACTCGGCAATCATCCAGCGGTCGTTGCTCAAGGGTTGAAAGGCATGGACTTCGACTTTGCGGCCCTGGTTGCCGTTGGCGGTCCCGCTGTCGTAGGTGCGAACCACGCGCTTGCTGGCGATCTCGATCTCACAGAGTTCCCGGTTGTTTCGAGTGGCCAGTAGGTTGCCATTGGGCAGTCGATGGAGATCATGCAAGCCGCCCCACGGCATTTCCCAGGAGACGGCGCCGTCCTTTTCCACGATGGCCAGCTTCCCGTTGCCTTGCATGGCAAATCGATGTCCTTCCGCTTGCACCAGCGGATGGGTGGTCGCCAACATGCCAAGCAACACCAGCGGGCGGATTCCACCGCGGACGGACAAGCAGGCAATCATGGGGTGCTCTCTGAGGCGTGGGTTCCGACGGCATCTTGTCGCATTAGCTGGCGGGATCAAGATCCAAGGCGTGTCGCACCTTGTTCGCGGCGTCCAGGTGGATCACTCGAGGCTCATGCGTCGCGATTTCCTGCTCGTCGAACTCCGCATAGCTGACGATAATCACAAGGTCTCCGGGACGCACGCGATGCGCGGCGGCGCCGTTGATGCAGACTTCGCCGGAGCCGGCTTCGCCCAAGATGGCGTAGGTCGTGATGCGCTGCCCGTTCGTTACATCGTAAATGTCCACCTGTTCATAGGGGACAATTCCAGCCGCTGCGAGCAGTTCAGCGTCGATGGTCACACTCCCCTCGTAGTGCAGTTCCGCCGCCGTAATGGTGGCGCGATGGAGTTTGGACTTTAAGAGCGTTCTTCTCATGCCTTGACTGACTCGCAATGATGGACTGACCGTGGTAATGACGCCGCGTACTATTGTTTCAAACTCTTTGCTCTTGGCCAAGGGCCGTATTCCGCCGCCGGGGGAGTGGAACGCGAGGCGCAGACTGGCGCCAATGGAGGGTGGCTTGTCCGCAATCTGGGGGCGGAACGTCCAGTTATCCGGGGTTTCGCTGGGCTGATGGGGGGCTGTCCCGTTCGGGACTGATTGGCACTTTGCAGTGAACTTCGCACTTGGCGCTTTGCAATTTGCACTTTGCAATTCGCTATCTGTACGGCACGGTGCGACTCGGCGGTAAGCCACAACTTGGCCGCCAACGGCGGAGCTTACCCTTGCTACCTAGAATGCGTTGACATAATATCAGATTTACTATCTGTCGGTTTCGCAACGCGTATTGGTAAAACGCCTGGTTGCGGTCCCCCGGACTGCAAGTCATCCGACAGAAGAGGCTATTTGCAAATAACGGGGCGGGCGTCGTGGGTGTTTTGAAATAAGTGATTGTGAAAGGGATATTGCTGTGGCGAAAAAGAAAGTAGTTCGGAAAACCAATAAGGCGAGCGTGAATAAGACTCAGGCGATCGTTGCTTATATGAAGCGACATCCCGCGGATCCTCCGAGAAAAGTCGCCGAGGCCTTAACGGCCAAAGGCGTCGAGGTGACGGCTCAATACGTCAGCACGATCAAGGCGAACAAGCTGCGACAGGCGCCGGAGGATGCGGCGAGCGCGACGACCGCGCCCATCGCTCCGGCCTCGTCCATCGCCCCTGCCAAGCCCACCACGACTCGCCGCGGCAGCGTGACCTTGGATTCACTGATGCACTTGAAGCAAGTCGCCGAAGAATTCGGCGGCATCGACAACACGATTAAGGCTTTGGACGCGATCAAGAAGCTGCAATAGCACGCGGCGGAAGTCTCAACCGGAGGTGCCCATGCGTTTCCAGGGGTGCGCTGCGCGACCCCATGAGCACCAAGTTAAGGAAAATCCGGATGGAATTGACCGCGGAGGACACGGAGAACCACAGAGGTGGATGCAATTCTGTCCTCTGTGTTCCTCCGCCACGGCTAAGCCGTTGACTTAGGCGTTTGCCGCCGACTTCTCCTGATCGACGACCGTCGCGGCGACGGCCTCGTCGTTGTCCGCCGGGGATTTCGCGTCGTCGTCGTTCAACGCTCGCAACTGGAGCGTCATCGCGTTGAACTCATCGGCCATCTCACGCCAGAAATCGTCTTCACGGAAATGCACCGGAGGGGGATTCTCCCCCGCATTGATGCGGCGGATCGTATCTCGCAAGCGATAGACGGGTCCGGCGAATCGGTTGCTGAGTTTGATCGTGTCGCAGATAATGACCGGCGTCATGAACAACAACACGAAGATAAAGCCGACCTGGTTCCACCAGAAGATCGAGAATTGTTGTCCCAGGTCGGTGAACGGGTTGGCCAGCATCTGGAAGACGAAGCCGAAGCAGAAGCCGGCGACGATGAACGACGACCAATGCACAATGATGCGCCAAGTGATCGCGCCCTGGACGGACTGATCGATCAAGAACTTACTGCGTGGATGCTTGGAGGCGGCCATAACCGAAGCCTTCTACGGTATTGGGAACTCGAGTCTCACCGAACGCGTGATGCGGAACGCCATCGTTGAAACGTAGCCCACGTAAAGAAAAGCAAGGACCTGGCGGGTTGGCCAGGGCCTGCGCCCTGTAATTCCGGGTGGGATTGTGGCATTTGTGGCGATAACGCGTGTGCAGGCGACTTTTCGCGACTCGAAAGAACGGCTCGGGCATGAGTTCAGACGCCAGCCTGTGTTTTGACTTCGCTTTTTCAGCCGCTGAAATCCGCGTTCTCTTGCGCCGCCAGCAGGCCGGACTGTGGAAGACCGTCCTGGCCGCCATGCGGATCCCCGCCGCCATCCTGCCGGCGTCGGCTTGGCTCAGCCGCCTGGGGGTACTTGGAGCCGGCGATGGTCAGCCTGGTGCTTTTCGCCATCGCTTGCCTGCTGATCGGCGTGATGCTTTGGCGAGCAGGTGAAGAAGTCACCCCCTCGGCGCTCGAGCCGCGGAGTGTGATTTTGGGCCCGCGCGGCGTCAAGCTCCGCAGCGATCGCTCCTGCACCCTGCTCCGCTGGCGGCTGCTATCGCGGCGCGACCGCCAGTCGGGACTGCTGCTGTTAACCGATGACGCTGGGCGAGCCTTGGCGGCAATCCCAGAGCGTGTTTTGTCCGGCGAGCAAGAGAAGCTTGGCTTGCAGATCGACGCTTGGCGGTCCGCCGCGGTCGCCGCGGACCTGCCGGACTGGCCGGACGAAGCGTCCCGCGCTCACCTTTCCCCCGAGTCGGCGATGCCCAAAGTCACGCGGCTGACGGAATCGGTGCAGTTCACTCCGACCGTCGAAAATGAATTGGATGCGTTGGGACTGATCTACTCGCCGCGGCGGACTCCGAAGTTGCCCCAGCGAACGCTGGACTCGCTTTGGCTGATGGGCTTGGCGCTGCTGTTGGCGCACCTGTTTGACTCCCAGTGGGACTGGGCCCGTCAAGGTCTTTGGAAGTACCTTGGCGGCGCCCCACTGATGCTGGTCGCCTTGTACTTGCCGCAGGCCTTCTTGAGGGCCACGGAATTCGTGGATCGTCGGCATCATCGCGACTTGTTGAGCCGCCATGCTGGGCCGGACCGCGCCCCGATTCAGTATGCGGCGTGTCGCGAGGGTTTGCTGACCGAGACCCCCGAATCCGTCACCTTGGAGTCTTGGACGGCGCATGGCCGCCATGCAGTCGCGTGACCAGATGATGGTGCTCACCGGCGCCAGCGGCGCCGTCTTCTTTGTTCCCTGGTCGGCGTTCGGCACGACGCCCCAGCGGGAGGAATTCGAACGGCAGGTGGAGCAATGTCTGGCGGCTCACGCGGAGGATACGCCGCGCGACTTAACGTCCGCCGAGCGCGAACAACTCGGGCCACGGCCGCCTGAATCGGGCAACCCGTTTCAGCCTCCGCGAGCCATTTGAGACCAAGCCGGCAGGCATGGCGGGCGACGCCGCCGTGGTTTTCGCGAACGACGAGGCGTGCGGTGCAAGGGGGTGTTTGCTGGCCGCGACATTCTCCGAGACGCTCCCTGGAGCAGGCCGCCGAGGGGCCGCCGTGGTTCAGCCGGGCGGGTGCTCGATCACCAGCTTGAGCAAGTCGCCGATCTTCCGATGGGCTTCGATGGGGTGCCGTAGCGGGCGATCGAGCAGGACTTCATAGCGGTTTTGGCGGCCGAAGCGTTCGCGATGAATGAAGCCCTCTTCCTCAAGATCCTGCACGATCCGCTGCACGGCTCGCTCGGTGATTCCGACGCGGCCGGCGACTTCACGCAAGACCAGCCCGGGTTGGGAATAGAGCACCGCGAGCACATGGGCGTGATTGGTCAGGAAGGTCCAGCGATGGGTCGATTCGGGGCTCTTGGCGGCCGCCTGGGTGGTGCTTGGCGGCGCGGCGGCGCGGTCGGCCGCCTTGGCGGTTCGAGCGGTTGAGGGGGACTTGCTCTGCTTCTTTTTCGCCACGTTGCTCTGCTTTCCTTCCCAGCCAAATCGCTCGGCGGCTTCTCGGCGAGCGATCTCAGTCTAGCACACTTGCCGCCGCGGCGAAGTTGGTGAAAAACCGGTTCAGCCAGCCGTTTTTCTGGGTTGACGACGCCTGACGTCCGATATGTGATAAAAATAACACGAATTGCAATTGACGACAAAATTGTCGTGTTATATGATTCGCGAGTCACACGCTTCCAAAAGGATTCGCCCATGACCGATTCGCTCAGCGTCTGTCTCGTCGCCCCCGCCGCCGCCCTCGCGGCTTGCGCCGGCCTGCTTCTCCCCCAGCGGTTCGGCGGCGGGCGGACGCGGCGCATCGTCACCTGGCTGGCCGGGCTCCAAGCCTTGGCGGCCGGCGCCTTCGCCGTTCTTTGGCAGGCCGGCGGCGGGGCGCCCCTGCATTGGACCTCCCCCGCCGCCTTCGGCCCGCCGTGGCTGAAGCTGAGCCTCTACTACGACGGCTACACGGCGTTGATGCTGTTGCTAGTCGGTTTTGTCGGCTGGGTCATCTGCCGGTACTCGGTCCGGTACCTGGACGGCCAGGCCGACCAACAGCGGTACTTTCGCTGGGCGGGCTTCACGATCGGCGCCGTCGCCTTGATGGTGCTTTCCGGCAATCTGTTGCTGTTCCTGGTCTGCTGGGTGCTCACCAGCTTTGGGCTGCATCACCTGCTGACCTACTACGCGGATCGGCCCGCTGCGCGGCGGGCGGCGTGGACCAAGTTCGGTATCAGCCGGCTTGGCGACATCGCCCTGATCGGCGCCGTCGTGCTGACCTATCTGCAGTTTCGCACGCTGGAGTTCCCCGAGTTGTACGCGGCGATTGGCTCAGGAATCCAGGATGGTTCGCTGGTAAATGCGACCTCCGCCTGGGCTGGATGGTTGTTGATGTTCGGCGCGATCACCAAGTCGGCGCAAGTCCCCTTTCACGGCTGGCTGCCACTGACGATGGAGACGCCCACGCCGGTGTCGGCGCTGATGCACGCGGGCATCGTCAACGCCGGCGGCTACTTGATGATCCGCAGTGGTTTGTTGGTGTCGCTCGCGCCGGGAGCGTTGTTGGCCCTGGCGATTTTGGGAGCGACGACCGCGTGCTTCGCATCGTTGATCATGCTTACCGAATCCAGCGTGAAACGATCGCTGGCCTATTCGACGATTGCCCAGATGGGTTTCATGATGCTGCAATGCGGCCTGGGCGCCTACGCCGCCGCGATGCTCCATATCCTCGCGCACTCGCTCTACAAGGCCCATGCATTTCTCGGCAGCGGCGGAGTGCTGGCCCAGCGCGCGGCAACCAGCGGCGTCAGGTCGCAGTCTTCGCGGACGTCGCTTGTGTGGATCGGACCGACGGCCGCGATCATCTCGGCGTTGGTCTTCCTGGCGGCGGTGATGTTGGCCGGTCAGAGTCTCAGCGCCAAGCCCGGCGGCATGGTCCTGCTCTTGGTGCTCTCTCTGGCGACGGCGAGTTGGGCGACGCAGATGGCGATTTGGGCCGCTCCCTGGGCGAAGCTCAAGGCCCTCGGGTTGTCAGGAGTCTTGGCGGCCGTGTACGCGGCCGCTTACTTGTCGGTCGGCCTGATCGTGAACGGATCGCCCGCTTCCAATGTTGTCGCGCCAGTGCAATGGCCCATCGTGATCTTGGCGGCCTTGGGTTTCGGCGGCCTGGCCGCCTTGCAAGCCTCGCTCCAAGGCGAGCGTCGTCCCGCTTGGCTGTCCGCCGCCTATGTTCACGCCAGCAACGGATTCTACTTCGACGCCTTGTCGCGACGCCTGTTCTCTCGCAAGTCCCACAAACCGATTGCCCATTGATACCGATCGCCCACTGATTCGGACGTCAGCCATTCCCATCGCAAGTCTCAGGAACGACGATTCCATGTCCAACACCAATACGCTTCCAGTCGCCGAAGACCGCACTCCCATGAAGCGGTCGAATTCCGTCCCACGTCGATCCGCCATCGAGCCGCTTCCGCACGAGGAGCTGCAGGACGTCATCGCGCAAGTTCAAGAGACCATGGCCCCGGTGTGGCCGCTGCAGGACTATGTCGCGATCAATCCCTATGCGGCGTTCGTCGATCGCTCCCTACCCGAAGCACGCCGGCGGCTGCGAGCCTACTCGGATTGCGATCTCTTGATGCCGTTGGCGTATTACGCCCAGCAGTTTCAGAGCGGGCAACTGAGCCTCGAGGACATTGCCGCGGCGGCGAGCGACTTGCGCGGTCAAGGTGAATTAGACGGTCATGAGTCAGTGGATGCGATTGCTGCTCGGTTGCGATCGTTCGCCAGCGAGGCCTCCGGGGAGGCTTCCAGCGAAGCCGACCTCAACCGCGAGCGATGCATCCAGTCGTTCGCCGAACTGCTGGACCAGCGTAGCGGCACGGTCTGGACGGAGACACTGCGGGAGCTGATTGGCAAGTTCTGCGGCGCCCACTATGACGAAGGTCAGGCCGCCTGGACAAGTCCCTGGCGGGATCTGCCGCTGTTTCAGGCGTGGCGTTCCGCGGCCGTGCATGACCTCACGCCCGAGACCTTGGGACTGCCCGGCTTCCGTCGCTTTGTCGCCGACCTGCCCGAAACGCCCTACGCGGCGATTCAATACTGCCTGCGGCGGCTTGGGGTTCCCGCCGCCGCGACCGAGACCTTCCTGCTCAGCCAGGCGTTTTCCATCATCGGCTGGAGCGCCTGGACGAAGCATCAGTCGGCGATGGCCGAAGAGGGATCATCGCGGTCGCTGGACTTTGCCGGGTTGCTGGCGGCGCGGTTGGCGTATGACGCCGCCCTTAGCGCGGCGTTTTCCGTGGACCAGGATTGGAGCGCCGCGGGTAGGGCGACCAACCACGGGACGAGCGATGACGAGGGACTCCGCTACTTGCTGTTGCGAGCCAGCGAGCTTCGTTACCAGCGGGAGCTTCTCGAACAGCTGTCGGCCAGCGACGCAGCCGCCAGCGCTGAATCCACCGACCCCGGCTCGCCGACGACGGCGCGAGCGTTGGCTCAAATGGCCTTCTGCATCGATGTCCGTTCGGAACGAATTCGCCGGCGAATTGAGACGGTGAACGACTCCGTGGAAACGATGGGCTTCGCGGGCTTCTTCGGTTTGCCCGTGGAATACGTTCGCATGGGAGAGACGACGGGAACACGGCAAACTCCCGTGCTGTTGTCGCCGCGGTTCCAACTTCACGAAGGGCTTCGCTCGGGAGCGGCGAGTCCCACGCCACAAGTGTTGCGGGCCAGGACTGCGCGGCGTTTCATCCGCAAGGCCTGGAAGGCGTTTCGATCCTCCGCGGCGGGGTGCTTCACCTTCGTGGAGACGATGGGATTGATGTACGGGTTAAGACTGCTGCGGAACACGATCGTCGGCGATTGCTCCAGCAAGGGCGATTTCGACGGCGTGGCGCCGCGCGACCGCGAGCGGCTGGGGCCGACGCTTTGCGGTCTGAATCAGCAGGGCGTTACGACGTCGCAACAAGCGGACATGGCCGAATCGATCCTGCGGGGTCTTGGGTTGACGCGCGACTTCGCGCGGCTAGTCGTGTTCTGCGGACACGCCAGTCAATGCGAGAACAATCCCTTGCAGGCGGGTTTGGATTGCGGGGCTTGCGGGGGGCACTCGGGCGAGCCGAATGCGCGCTTCGCGGCGACCCTGCTGAACCAGCCCTACATTCGGCAAGCCCTGGCCGACCGCGGCGTTGACATCCCTGACGACGTCCATTTCCTGGCGGCCGTGCACAACACCACGACCGATGCGATTGAGTTCTTCGATCTCTATGAAACGCCGGCGACGCACGTCGCGGAAGTGCTTCAGTTGACTCGAAGCCTGGACGCGGCGGCCGAACTGACTCGCACCGAGCGCATGCCGCTTATGGCGTGCGACAACGCGCGGGATCTGTGGCGGCGAAGTCGTGATTGGTCGGAGGTTCGGCCGGAATGGGGACTTGCCGGCAATGCAGCTTTCATCGCCGCTCCTCGGTCGCTTACCAAGCACGTGGATCTGCAGGGTCGCGTGTTCATGCACAACTACGATTTTCGTCTGGATGAGGGAGCGAGCGTATTGGAGCAGATTATGACCGCTCCCCTGGTCGTCGCGCATCTGATCAACATGCAGTACTACGCCTCGACCGTCGATCATCAGCACTTCGGCAGCGGTACGAAGACGGTGCACAATGTCGTCGGTCAGTTTGGCGTGTTCTCGGGCAACGGCGGAGATTTGAAGACCGGATTGCCGTGGGAGTCCATCCACAACGGAACGAGTTTCCACCACTCCCCGCTGCGTCTTTTCGCGGTCATTGCGGCGCCGCGACAATCCATCTCCGCGGTGATTGAGAAGCACGCCTCGCTGCAACAGATGCTCCACAACGGTTGGTTGCATCTGGTGTCGCTGGACGAGGGCGTCTTCCACCGCTACGACCGATCGGGAGCCTGGTTGCCGACGGAGTTGGCGGCGGAGCCATCAGGCTTGACATCCGCCGCGCTCGCATCACTGTCGGTCAGTTAGCCGATTACTCGCAAGTTCTTTCGCATTCCATTTTCATACGCTCTTTACGACTGCAAAAGGTGAAGCCATGACCGCAACTCTCTCGGCTGCGTATTCGGACCCCACCGAAACCCGCACGGAACTCGGGGCCGCGGGCCAACTTGACTCGCTGAATGACCCTTCCATCAAGTGCCTGGTGATCTTTCATAATGACTCGATGCTGGCCCGGCGTCTGGCCCAGGCGGTTGAGGAACGCTCCGTCATGTGGCGGATCCCTCAGTCGGAGTGGGGATTCGAGCGACAAACGCCCTCCAAGCCGATGCAGGCGATCTCGCAGCGAGGGGATTTGCAGCGGATTGTCTTGGCCGGACATTCCCAAGGGGTCGTGGCAACCAAGCCGACGACGGTCTTGGGACCCGAGCATGACGAGGAACCGAAGTTCCAGGAGGAACCGGCGTCCAACGGAGTCAACACCTATCACGGCTTGATGCATCGCGTCCAATCGAGACAGCAATCGCTGCAGCAAGCCAAGGAGCACTTCGTGCGGCAAATCGAACATCTGCGCAACGCTCCCGCAGTCGCGCAACGGATCGAATCCGGTTCCCTGGAATTGAACGGCGTGTTCTATATCGCCGAGAGCGGCACGTTCCTGTTGTACAATGCATCCACGGGCGCCCTGGACGCCCTGCCGCAGTCGGCCCACTAACTTCGCTGTTGCGCCTGGCCTCGCGAGAAGCATCGCCTAACGGGGGCCCGCCCCGTTGTGGCGGCGTCCACACCGGGATCGTTGCTGGCGGGGAACATCGCTCGACGGGGGCATGCCGGCATGCCCCGTCGTGGCGGGCTTGCCCCGTGAGATCAAGTCTCCCAACGATTGAACTCTTGGATAGCCGCCTGGATCTCTTGGCGCTTCTTCTCGAAGATGGCGAAGACGGCGATGACCAGCACTCCGGCGACGATCCCGCAGACGTACCACAACCAGGTTTGCTCCAGGTCCACGGCGGCGTACCAGATCATCGTGAACAGCGCGAGCACCAGGAAGGCTGCTCCGAGGTAGACAAACGAGCGGACTCGCAGCATGATGCCTACGAACACGCCGGCCAAGGACAAACCGGCCAAGACCAAGGGCAACCAGGGCGCGTTGGCGACGCCGTTCAGAAACACGTCGCCGGTGCTGGACGCATAGACGACCGTCGATGTCAGGTAGCGCACCGTAGTCAGTTGCGATTCGCTCAGTCGCTTGCGTTGCAGATAGCTCGCCGCCAGCACGCACAGGGCGGGAGGAATCAACCAGACTTGCGGGTGTCGGAAGAAACTGAGCGAGTCGTTCAAGGTCAGCAGCGACCAGAACGCCGCTTGAAAGGCCACCGCGGCCAAAGCCCCGTAGATGAAGGAGCGTCGCAGCAGCCCCAACCCGCTGTACAACGCGCCGATCGTGCCCATCAAGAGCGCGAACTGCAGCGTGGGAGAAGCCACTTCCGGCGGCGCGGCCCAGAAGGCGATGGCCGGTAGAACAGGCAGAAAGACGCCGCTGCGCTCCAGAGGTTCGGCCAGAACCATGACGTTGCGGCGTCGAAACCACTCGGCCAAACCGACGCCAAGGTAGGCGACGCCTACGATAATCAACGGCCAGAACTTGGCGAAGGCGCCCCCGAAGAGATACGGCGCCGTGCACCGCAAGTGCAATGCGCTCAGGGCCAACGCGACTTCAGCGGCCACGACATACCGCATCCGACCTCGCTCGGACATGCCCAACGGATCTCGCCCCGGAACGGTTGCGGCGACCAACAGCAGTGCGCTGACGCCCACGCAGGTCGCGGTGGTGAGCGCGATGCACCACGTTTCCGGTTGGGAAATCGCGGCGTCGCCCCAGTATCCGGCCGCTTCCAAAGCAACGGTCGCCAACAAGGAAGCGGCGGCCAGCCCCACGGGAATCGGCGTCGCCCGCAAAGCAGCCTGCGTCCATTCGTTTGCAGCGCGAAACCACTTGCTAAGTCCTAATCCGTAAATGCTCCCCAACACCGCCCAAGCCGTCGCCAGGACGCTCAGGCGATGCACCAACCGCAGATCAGTATGCGGTAGGAACGACCACCCCAACGCGGCGACTCCCAGCACGCCGACGACCAACGCGGCGTAACGCAACACGGTTTCTCGGCGCCCTCGAGCCAACAGGGCCAAGGAGATTCCTTGCGAAAGCACCGCTTGCGACAACGCGAAACGCAACGCCGCATCCGCGGCGACGAACTGCGCCCAGAACCCCAACGCAATCACCAGGCCGGCGACGCAGCTATTGGCCGCGATTACCCAATCATGCGAGAAAGCATCCTCCGGCAAGGGCGCTCCAGGTTGGCCGCCCATTGGCGGACGCCTTCGCGGCGACTCCACAAATAGCTGGTAAGCACTCCATAAGCCGCGATCGCCAGGGTCGTCACGTGCACCAACATCAAGGGAGGCAGCTCCACCAGGTTGACGCCCGCCGAGACGATGGCCAGACCGGTCAGGTACAGACACTTCAATGCCCACGCCGGTCGGCGATCCCACAAACCTGCGATGGAAGCCAGGACGGCGCTCGTCAAGGCCAGACCCTGATGCAGTGGGTTGTCGGGCATCTTTCCGCCGAGCAGGTTGACGATCAGCGTGCCCAAAGCCAGCAGGATCAACACGAAGACACATCCGGGGACGAGCCTGCGATGCACCGCGAAGCGACTTGGCGATGCGTCGGGGCCAAGCATTTGCTCTTGCCGCCGCACGATCATGGCCCACAAAACACAGGGCGCCGCGGCCGCCCAGAGATTGACATAAGCAAAGTCAACCAAGGTCGGCGTGGAGGCTAGTCGCAGAATCCAGGTCGCCGCCGCCAGGTTGCAACAAGCGGCCGCCCACCACAACGGCCAGGCCAGCACGCCGGCCGCCGCCAGCAAAGCGAGTGACGCCGCACAAGCGAGCCAAGTTGCGATCGGCCAACTTGCCGGCAGCGCAACGTCGCCCGAGGCGCGGAAGGCAAACAGCGCGGCGCCGCCGATTCCAACCAACGACCAGCGCAGCGCCGCGGCGCTCGAATGGAAAACGCCAACGTCCGCTTCGCTTGGCGGATCCGAGGGAGCGTCCTTCGTCAGCGGCAACCGCGTTCCGTTTTCTCGCCACCAATCCCAAACAAGAATCGCCAAGGGCGCCACAACGCCGCAGGCCAACATCGCGAGAAACGCTGACGCCCTCAATCCATTGTCGAAGCGATGCCATTCCAGCGCGATCACGGCGCCCGCCGCCAGAATCCAGGGATAAAGCGCAGGCGCGCCCGCGTCACGATCGACCGCGCGGGCGTAGGCGAATACGGAAAAAGCGACCACCGTCAGTGCGGCCCAACCCACAATCCCGCCGGCCTGCTGCACTTCGACCGTGAGCCAAGGATTCCACCACAACCCTCCCAGGCATCCCAACAAAGCCGCCGCCAAAAACCCGCTGGCAATACTGACTTGAGCCAAGAGCCCGCCGACCGGCGCTTCGGCTAGTTGCCGCCGGCGAGAAGCATAGTACGCCACCCATGCCAGGCCGAATACGGCGGCGACGGCCGCATTTAGCTGAGCTAATCGTAGCCAACGTTCCGGAGCGAACTGACTGGCGCCGCGATTGGCGAGGATGTATGCGGCTGTCGCCGCCACGTTCCAGACCAACCCCGCCGCCAAACCCACTCGATCCGATCGCAGGACGATGGCGTGCCCTACAAAAGTCGCGGCGATCACCATCACGGGGATCGAATAGGAAACGGCTAGTCCGATGCGAGCGAAGAAACTGTCGGGATCCGGACCAATAATCGGGTGCTGCGAGAGCGCTCGCCCCAGTACGAAGAGCGTCATGGCTAACAAAGGAGCGGCGCCCAACACGACCAACGGTCAGAGACGCCACTCGCAGGCCAGGCTCGGCCTTAGAAAAACGCCCCAACGATTTGTTGGCGATTACAGCGTAGGCCGTCGCCGCCAGAACGCATGATGCGAAGAACAACCCGCCCAGGCTGGCCAAGCCGATGTTCTCGGCCGGGGCCGGCGGCGACAGCCCCACGGCCGCGACGCCCACATACAAGGCCATGCCCAGCAGCGGGGCGAGCGAAAGGCAGACCAGGATCAGCATCAGCGAGACGCCTTGCCCCTCGATCGCGTTCGAAGCGTGGACCTCGCCGCGACGTCGCCGAACCACGAAGATCCACAGCAAGAGAGAGGCGATCGCGAAATAGCAGGCCAGCGCCCGAACGCAGCGCCGAGCGCGCACGCCACTTGCGATTCCCAACGTCCAGCGAGCAAGAACGCGACGGCTAACAACACCAGGGCGACGCCGAACAACTTCCAGGCGCTCCAGCGCATCCGCAAGCCGATCGACAACGTGGCGCCCAAGCCCAGCAGCGCCAGCCAACTAGCGACGCCCGCCGCGGGGCCGTGAGGAATGCCTCGCAATTCGAACTGATCGGCCGACGGCGCCTGCCGGGCGGCCAGTGCGGGGTCGCTCGCGATCGGGTAGAGCCCGCGAGGGGCCAATTCCTGCGCGACGCCCGGCACGACGCTATAGGCGCACACCAACACCGACACGGTCAAGGCCGCCGCGACGGCCGCCCGGTCCGTATGCGAGTCGGTAAACAGCAAAGAAAGAAGGGCCAGTCGCCGAGGCTCAACTTGCCGCTCTGGTTGTGCGAGCCACCGCAAGACGAACCATCGCACGACCATCCAAGTCAGGCCGTAAACACTCCAGGCGAGCGCCAGCCATTGCAGCGTGGCCGGATGCAGCCAAACGTTGAACGCTTCCGCCGACCAGGCTTGAGCGGCGCATGCGTCATGCACGGCGAACGTAGCGGCCAACAGCAATGTCGCCTGGAAGGCGGCGAACATCCCCCGCGATTGAATCGACCAGGCGATCAACAACAAGTTGCCGGCCGCTGCAAGCAAAAGCTCGGGAGCAACGGGTTGTCGTCCCGCCGCGGCCAGAATGATCATCAAGCCCAGGGCGGCGGCGGTCGTCAGGACCGCGTTGGTTGTCCAGGCGGATTCAACTCTCACGGCGCCGCGGGTCATGCGACTGGCTGCGATGATCGAAAACAGCAGTGAATGCAGCAGCAGCGCGAGCAGGCAGCTATACGGCCATTCCTCCGGCGGTTGCCAACGAAAGACGAGCGCTTGCAACAGGGCAATCAACGTGAGGCCGCTGGCGCTCCAAACCAGCGCTTGCCAACGCGGACGGAGATTGGCGAACGCAAGCGTCAAGATGGCGTAGAAGCCCAATCCCCAAACGGCGTGATCGGGATCGCCAAATCGAGCGAAGCCGAACAAGACCAGCAAGAGGACGCTCAGCCGCAGCGATACACCCGCCGCCGACAAGATAAGCTCGAGCGTCCCGTGGACGTCGAACGCTGATCCACAACCACGCGCCGCCGAGCATGGCGGCGCAGGTATCCGATCAAAGCCGATCCGCTGCGCAGACAAGTAGAACTTCCGCGACTCCATGCCACTGATCGCCGCTCCATATCAGACTGCCGGTGGCGACATGAAACCAGGCGAGATAGGCGGCGGTCAGGGCCGCCAGCGCGATTGCATGAAAGTGCGCCGCTCGCGTCAGGCTGGCGATTGGAGTCAACATCAGCCAGGTCGCCACGCCGCAAACCATGATCATCAGCGGAATCGGCCAGGCTGCGACCAGCGCCGCCAATAACACCAGGCCGCCCAACAAAGCGACGGACAAACCGGCGACCGATTGTGCCGCGAGTGTTTTTCGGCGCACTCGCCGCTGCACGAGCTGCCCCATGAACAGCGACGGCGCCGCGGCTACGATCCCCAACGGGGCCAGCCACGCCGACAGTTCCTCGACGCGGCGAGTCTTCCATAACAGCATTCCCAGACACAAGACGGCGGCGAAACTGCTGACGCCCAACATCTTCCAGACGTCATGGCAATGCGACTCGTCCCAACGCCGTTGACCCAGCAGAGTGCGCACCGTCCAGGCGTTGGCAAGGCAATAGGCCAGATTGACCATGCCGCCCACGACGTACATGGGCGGCAACGTTGCGGACGCGTCGATCCACCGCCGCACCAACAGCTCACATCCGGCGGGAATCATGATGGCTAACGCGAAGGGGATCGCGATGGTCGGCAGCACCACCCTGCCGGCAAGGTAGGTCAACACCGCGAACACGACCAATGAAATCAACTCACCGATCAGAACCCAACCCGACGCCGCGGAGCCGTCTTGAGTGAACGACGAGAGCGCCAGGAAATTCAGCGGCGTCAACAGGCAAGCGATCAGCAGGATGCCCGTGCTGGTGGTCGGCAGCTTCCAGCGACGGGCGGCGTGCAGGCCCACCAGGAACATGAAGGCGTTCACACCGTTGAACACAAAATACTTCAGGAACAATCGTTCGGCGATGGTGGACCAGAAGCTGACGACCAGGGCGGTGGAACAAGAGACGATCAGCAATCCGCCGATCAACTCGCCCCAGCGAATGTTCTTCTCTTCCATGAACGCCGCGAACCATTCGGCCAGGGAGCGTCGGGGGACCGAAGGCGCGACGTAGCGCTGCGATTCTTCAGGCGCGGCGGCTTGCGCGGTGATCTGGTCGGCGGGCCCCTCAACAACGCTTGCTTCCACAAGTTCGGGCGGCTCAATGGTCGTCTCGCCAGGCGTCTCGCCAGAGGGAATCGTCGGCCGAGCAATCGGGACCGGGGCGTCCGTTGCTAACGTCGGCGTTGGCTCCGATTCCGACTTCAGCCACTCGTCGGGAATCCACTCCCCTTGTTGGACTTGGTCCTCGCTCTTCGCGGCTTCGCTTCGCAAGCATCCTTGGACCAGTTCGACAACGTCTTGAGGGATACGCCGTTGTTCGCCAAGCGGCGCAGCGTGCTGAGTGTCACGGCGGCTTCATCGGAATGCTCATCCGAATGCCCAGCCGAATGCTCAGCGATCGATTGTCGCGAAACGACGGGAGTTGGTCGAAGTGGCGGCCGTCTGGGGAACGTGTCGCGAGCACCGAACAGAAAGCGAAAGACGGCGGCAATCACCACCCAGCTGACATGGCCGATGAACGTGATGATCAGCCAAATCGTTAGCAGGATGGCGAATACTTGCATCGAGAATGATCGCGGCGGGAGAGATGCGTTAGCTTCTACCGATCCATGTTACGCCATGGCTCGACCCCTCGCGAACCTATTCCAAGGGCTATATGTTCGCGATTCGCATCGCAACGCGGCGCAACCTCAGAACCTGGGGGCCGCGCAGCGCACCCCAGGCTCTGTGGATTCGGCCGGACGCCGCCGCGTGTTCCGGTCGCACCGCAACGCGGTGCAACCTCAAAGCCTGGGGTCGCGAGCGCACCCCCATTCGCATCAAGTTAAGAAAACTGGTGTTTCCAAAAAAGCGGAAACTCCGTCTCTTATTGTGGTTGTAACGAGCAATCACTCGGAGAACGGAGTTTCCAGATGGCTAACCTACCAGGAATCGCGCGGCCGTTTTCGATACATTCTTTCAGCAGGCGGCCGAGATGGCCAATGAGGTCGCGAAAGCTGTACAACGACGCAGAAAGTTCAATCCGGTGACTTTGGCACAGACTCTGATCCTGGCCCTGATAAAGAATCCGAAGGCCTCGAGTGAGCAAATTGCCAGCATGGCGTCTTCTCTTGGTATCCAGATCTCGCCGCAGGCCATCGATCATCGTTACTCAGCGGCTTTATGCAATTTCTTTGAGGCGTTGTTGCCACGACTAGTGGCATTTTGGGTTGACCGCAAGGAGACTCTCGCGCCGCTCTTGGACCGGTTCAGTGAAGTCCGAATCATCGACAGTTCATCCATCAAGCTGCCGGAATGCATGGCGGATCGCTTCCCTTCCAGTGGCGGAGCCGCACATTGCGGCCATTCCGTGGTGAAGTTTCAAACCGAGTTTGAGCTCAAGTCAGGCACAATCCAGCATCTTCAGGCTGAACCGGGACGGTCGAACGATCAAGGAACAAGTCGCCAACTCGTCACCCCTTTGAAAGGTTCGCTTCGCATTGCTGATCTGGGCTATTTCACCATCGCGGTCCTGGGGCACATCGCGGCGGCAGGCGCTTACTTCCTCACCCGAATCCCTCACAATTCCACGATTTACGTTGACGGCCAACAGTGGTCGTTGGTTCCATGGCTTGAGCGTCAAGTGGGCAATGTCGTCGATTGCATGATCGAATTAGGAGCCGAACATCGCCAAGAATGTCGGTTAATCGCTTCGCGCGTGCCCCCAGAAATCGCCAATCAACGTCGTAACAAGCTGTACAAGAATGGCCGTGAAAAAGGCTGGACGCCCACCCAAGCCGCCCTCAAGGCCTGCGATTGGGAATTTCTGGTGACCAATCTTCCCACGGACAAATTGAGTGTGAAGGAGGCCATCGTGCTCTACAGAGCTCGCTGGCAAATAGAATTACTGTTCAAACGCTGGAAATCAATTAGCCGCGTGACGCTGATGGACGGGAAGAACGACATTACCAAAATCTGCCGTTTCTGGATCCGTATGTGCGGCGTGGTTGTCCAAAACTGGCTCGTGGCCGGCATCGGCTGGTCCGCAACGCTCACGCTCACGCTTTGACAAGCTGGCAAGAGTGATCTGCGAAATTATTGATGAAATCGCCTCCGCCATCGGCAACCCCAAACGTGTCCTGCCAAGTACTGGAGAAGCTGCAACGCAAGGCAGAAGTCGCATGTCGCCTCAACAAACGCAAGACGCATCCGAACGCCATCGACCTGCTGCGAAACCCCGAGTTACTCGACTATTCCTTAACTTGATGCGAATGGGGGTCGCGGAGGGGCACCCCCAGGTTCTGAGTGTTGCGCCGCGTTGCGTCACGGCTTATCCACCGTGATGTTCCAGGTGTTCAGAAATCCAAAATCAAAGTCCGGCAAGAGACGAA
>CAVORG010000035.1:0-150281 GCA_963698545.1 uncultured Planctomycetaceae bacterium | reverse complement strand
GGCCCGCTGACCCAATCTCCGGCCCTTATCTGATCGGAGAGTCGGTGAAGATCGCTGATATCAATGTTCTTCCAGCTGCCGATCCGACCTCAGCGTCACTTTAGGTAACGCCGCCCCTAATTCCTTGATCTCACCGTCCGAAAGCCCGTTCCATGCCACGCTTAAGACAGCCAGGTTGTCAAATCTAGTCAAAACTCGAACCGGCGGCTTCTTTACGAGGTCATTCAGCTCAAGCTGCCTCAGCCCAGAATGACGACTTAGGTGGAACAGAAACTCGACGTGCTGATCGGTTTGGTCCAGTCGAAGGTACTCAAGTGACGTCATATTGCAAACCAATCGAAGGTCCTCGTTCCCCAATACGGAATAGGAAAGATCCAGTGACTTGAGGTCGCGTAACTTAGCAAGTTGATCTAAGCCAGCTACGCTCAACCGGCAGTCGCCCCAACCCAACCTCCTGAATCCTCGGCAGTCGCGTGGGGGCCAGCCCACAGCACAGACGTTGGCTTCGCGTTGATTTGTCGTCAGATATATGTCCGGCAAACCTACTACGCACATTCAACTCAGGAAGGACATGACCTCTCCCAGTACTGATCAAGCGTTTCGCGAGATGATCGCGGTTTGGCAAAAAAATAATCGTTACAATGTGGCCCTCGCGGACCTTTGCAACATATGCGGATTTTGTTGAGCTCAGTCTGGGAGTACGTGACGGCAGCAAGAAACAGGATCCCAAGTGCAGTCATTCCTTTTTCCTCAGAAATCGTAGTACGGAAGCTTGTCGCGAACTTCTTGCTGGGGAATCCCCTTGCAAGAATCGGTGCTCGGAGGTGGGGCAGGAGAGACCATTTCCTGAGGAGCGGTCAGAGATTTGTTTTCCGTCCAATAATAACATTTGGCCGCTTTCGCCACATCCACCCTCGCCATTTAAGTGAAAGCACTCACGACAGCTGGATGGCGGAAACCACTTGACGAAACAGCTTGGAAAACACGCGGGACAACGCGACTTGTGGAGCAGAAATGTACGTTGTATGGAACGGAGGGCTTGGCAGGCGCCTTCGGGTGGCACTTTGTATCATTTCGCCCGTAATTTTCTCATCGTAGTACGTCCCGAACGGAAGGGTTGCGTTGCGGCCGGCCGCGTCCACAGGATTGAAGCCCACGGATGCCACTGATTCTTCGAAGAACATGCAGCCGTCTCGAAAGCCGCCACCCACCTCAGGCTGAATGAAACGGGCGTCGTCAACTTGCACAACATCGCCCCGCACTGTGTACTTAAACACATCGAGGGTGAAGGCCTCACGAAGAAACTGCCATTTGCAAGTTCTTTGACGAAGAATATAGTATCGCGTATGGATTAGCTGCCACACCTGTTCGGGTTTTGGGTCTGGCAGGGCGTTCACGGGAAAAGTGAATTGTAGGGGCGCATAGTGATTTATGGAGCAGGCACCGAGCAAGTCGAGTGACTTGATTCTAATCTGCCAACCAGCTAGCCGAGGCGGCACCCCAAAAGATGCTCCACCGGTGTAACCGCGACCGTCCCGACTAGCCAGCGATAGGCTTCGTCCGAGCGAGGGCGAGTAGTTCTGATTGGCCTCAGAGATGTCTCCTGTGAGCTGATCGGTGGAGAATCCCTGTTGTCCGCGAAACCGGTAGGTTGTCCGCAAGTCGCCGCTTTCAGCGACCGTTTTACCGAATGCGTCATTAGGTTGCCTTGCCGAGCACGTTGCCAGCGGAATCCGTAGTCTCGCGAGTGTTTCCATCGCCATCATAGTGATGGTAGATGTCCTCGCCGTCCCTTCGCTCGGAGATCAGTTCGCCAGTTAAGGGATTGACCGTGTATTCAACCGTGGTCTCGCCGTGCTCGTTCGCGAGTTCGGCCAGGCAGGTGTTCGTTGTATAATCCCAGACATATCGCGTTTGCATTTGTCCAACCCGTTCACCCAACGACGTGAATCATCGTGACATAGAGATAAACAATGCGCTTACGTATTTGACCAACGCGCACTCCACAAGTATGCGTTGTGTGAGTCGGTGCCGAGCCTTGAGCCGGAAGCGACTGCAGGGCCTGTTTTCTGGTCCAGCGGCGTTCGGCAATTAGCTTCACTTGACAGACTCGAACGAGGGCGACCAACTATCCAATGCGTGCTCCGAGGCGAAGGCCATCGCTCGAAGAACATCGACCGACAGTGATAGGCCTATTCCTTCCACAAGCTTGATTCGTCCGTGGTCAATCCTTGTTAAATCCGTGGCGTCGTAGGCGTACTTACCCACAAACTCTTGGCTTCTCTCATGTCCGGCTTTGGCGAGAAGAACAGCCAATGCTACGCGAGCACTGTCCATCACGCACTCATCCAGTTTGCACAACAGCCTCTCGTTCTCAATGGCAACACCCTGTTCGATGGCAAGCCGGACTGCGTCAAGCGTGTTCGCCTCTGGGCATGAGATAGTCTCCATGGCGACCTCGGCCCTAGTCAAACGTGAGATTGCGGCCGCCAGATCTACTTTCATCGCTACCGCACTCAGCCAACAGCGAGACTACCAGGCGTGAATCCTCTGAAACCAAAATGACCGGACGACGACACCGTTCCGTGCGCTAATCGCCGCCTCGAGTTGGTGATCTGAAACAATGGTCTCAAACTGGCCATCGCATCCATGAACCAGTATGTAGTCAAACTCGGAATCCGGCTGGGCAAACTCAATCGCGATGTGTTTTCGCGACAATCTAAGCCGGCTGACAAAGCACGAGGAAACTCGAGAAAACGCCGACTGGCTTGTCTCGCTCTTGAGGTCTCTGGGGATCTCCCCAGCACAATACTCCGGCATTCTACGGTCTAGCGCCAAGTTGCCTGTGGACCATCGTAGCAAAAGGGGATACATCTCGAGAGGCTGGGTAGATCGAAACCGTAGCGGGAACCGACGAATCCCGCCGTTTTGGAGAGACAACTTGGTATTGGAGTACAATCCTCATTGCATCCAAGAGAGAATTTGTCGTTGTGAGAGAACGTGCGGCACAAATCCGGCAATGGTTCGTGCTTAAAGTCTGAACAGAACTTGACTATTGCGAAGTTTTCCCAGTCGGGTGACGCCACCCTGCAGTCCGCGTCAAGCGGCATTTGCCCAACTATTCGGGAGACAGCAACTAACGAGCCAAAGATAGCAATATGCATGTTATCTTTTCCTTCCTGAGAGGCCTGGAAATTCCGGTTCCCGTGGGTATTCAGGCGGAACGGATGGTCGTGTCCCGGGCACTAAACAATCTAAGAAGATGCGCTCAATTGTATAGGGATCTGGACGACCACATCCGTGAACAGGGAATTGCGTGGTGATTTCTTCCCTGCCTTATGTGCATGGCTTCCCACGCAACTATGAGCTGCTTCATGGATCAGCACAAACGCTGTTACACTGGCCAGATAGTCGAAATCACACTCCCCGTCTTTGATCATCTCGCCGGTAGCTGGCACCCAGATCTCCGGGCGCATACCTCTACACGGACCACAATCTGTCGTTCTGCGATTCAACTCTGGCGGTAAACTTGGTGGTATGCACGTGCAGTCATTACGGGCAGCAGCACCTTTCAAGGCCGAACATGTTCCGTCTCGCTTCCCCCAATTGTATCTCCTTCTCGTTTCCCCAAGTCTAATGTACATTTGATGTCTGCGCAGGCGCAAAGTCTAAGCAAGATAAGAGTTGGTCACCGGCAGAGTTCCTGTAGCCTAACGAATCCACTCGACGAACGAAACAGCGTCGTATCGTCGATCGAAGAAGTTTCCGCGCCATGATCAAGGCATAGGAAACGCACTCCCTTTCTTTTGCCGAGCAGGACGCCCGGAAACGCCGGGCGAGGGCGACGGCGGAGTGTCTTCTGGGATCGGCGGATCGTCTTGTCCACTCGCGAAGCGATTGAGCCTGGTACGCAGATTCGCCAAGGAAAGTCTCCGTCCGAGCGAGGGCGAGTAATTCTGATTATCCCTAGAGACGTCTCCCGTGAGCGAATCGGTGGAGAATCCCTGTTGGCCTCGAAGCCGATACGTTGTCTGCGTATTGCCGCTCTCTGCAACTACTTCGCCAAAAGCTGTGTAGGTTGCCTGGCCGAGCACGTTGCCAGCGGAATCCGTGGTCTCGCGAGTGTTTCCATCGCTATCATAGTGATGGTAGATGTCCTCGCCGTCCCTTCGCTCGGAGATCAGTTCGCCGGTTAAGGGATTGACCGTGTATTCAACCGTGGTCTCGCCGTGCTCGTTCAGTTCGGCCAGGCAGGTGTTCGTTGTATAATCCCAGACATATCGCGTTTGCATTTGTCCAACCCGTTCACCCAACGACGTGAATCATCGTGACATGAGATGAGACAATTCGCATTACGTATTCCGACCAACGCGCACTCCATCTGCGTTGTATGCGTAGGTGACCAAGCCTCCGACGGGAAGCGACACACCGACCAACTCGTTCTCATATGCCCAAATGTTCGTCGTTTGCTGTCCGGTGGGCGACTGAGTGACCCGTTGGTTTCCATCGTCGTCAAACACATAATTTGTTGTGCCCGAAGAGCCGACCGACGTTTTCAGCTGATTGGCGATGTCGTAGGCATAGGTAGTTGGATTGCCATTGGAAGTCTTCACCAATCGGTTCGCGGCCGCGTCGTAACTGAAGCCGTGGTCGTGGCCGGGCTTGCCGCAGGACGAGACTCGGCGACGAGTCGTCCTGCGGCATCATAACCATAGGTGACCCTGGTACCGTCCAACTCCTGGACGGACGCCGTGCGTGCGACTGGATCATAGGCGTAGGTGAAGATCGAGATCGACGAGTCGTCCGCCCTGAAGTTACCGAGTCGGGTGATTTGATCCGCGGCGTCAAATGTTGTGTCGGAACGATCCCCGTTGCCGAATTGCCTGACGATGTTGCGGCTGGCAGCATCGTATTGCATGGTCGCGAGCTGGGACCGTGGATTCATTGACGAGACGACTTGTCCAGCCGCATCGTAATGGTAGTCGCCACTTTGGCCATCTGTGATCGCTGACCGGCGAGATCGTAAATGTACGTAATCGGAGAACCTTCCGGCTCGGAAACGCTTTCCATCTGATTCATGCCGTCATAAGCGAATTCGTAGTCGCCAGTCGTATCGCGCATCTGGACTCGATTGCCAACCTGGTCAAACGCGAAGGTGGCCCGAGAGTCGTTGGGATAGAGGCCCCTGACGACGCGGCCCAGGGCGTCCGTCGTATAGGTGGTTCGATTGCCGCGGGCATCAATGCGCAATTCGACGGCGCTGGCATTGTCGTAGCTGAACGTAGTGATACGACCAAGAGGGTCCATCGATTGCGTTGGGCGACCCGCTACATCGTAATTGGTCGTGGATCGTGCACCGAGGGCGTTCTCGGTCGCCACCGGTCGGCCAGCTGCATCGTAAACGCTGGTTGTTGTCTGGCCCGCGCATTCTGCTCGGCAATTGTGAGCCCTAGTGAATTGTAGATCATCGTGCTCAAATAGCCGGCAGCATCCTGCATTCGAACGCGAAGTGCACCACGAGAATCATAGCCGTAGGTGGTGCGAGATCCCAGCGAGTTTTCCGTTGCCGCAACGCGCACCACAGGCGTCGAATACGTTGGTCGAGATGTACCCCAATGGATTCTCAATCGCGATATTGGCGCCGGTCGCGGCATAATACAGGGTCACCGATTGCCAAGCGGGTTGACGACGGCACTGCGCCGGCCGACTGGGTCGTAATGGGAGGTGCTTTGATAGCCAAGCGCATTGACGCTGGCAATTGGTTGCCCGATGGCGTCGTAAATGCTTGCGGTCCGATTTCCCAGTGCGTTGATCTCGGCCACGGCTGGCCCGATCGCGTCATAGACGCTTGTGCTGCGATACCCGCGGGCATCCTGCGTAGTGACTAATCGCCCGATGGCGTCGTAGAATTGCGTCGTGCGATAACCCAGCACATTTCACTCAACCTGATCGGTGGCGGTGTATAGCATCGTGCTGCGGTAGCCGAGAGGGTTGATGGTTCGACCCAAAGGATCGAAGAGGGTCGTGGAACGATCACCGAGGGCGTTGGCGGTCGCTTGCTCGCGACCCGGCAGGTAGTATGACGTGACCCGATGACCGAGCAGGTGAAGCTGGCGATGGTCTGGCCAACCGAGTCATAAGTCGTCGTGGCCAACTGGCTCAATGCGTTCATGGTCGCCACCGAGCGGCCGTCGGCGTCGTAGAACGTGGTCGTCCGATAGCCAGCGGGATCCACGTTGGCGCTGGTCTGGCCAATTGCGTCGTAGAGTGTTGTCGCGCAGTCCCCGGCGTTTTCCTCGACCCCGACTCGACGACCGACGGCGTCATAGGACATGGTCGTGCGGAATCCCAGCGAATTCACACTGGCCAACACCTGGTTCGATGGCGTGTAGAGTTGAGTCTGACGCCGCGCCAAGCGCATTCACACTGGCGATGAGTCGCCAGGCCCCGTCCAGAACGCTGGTGGTCCGGTAGCCAAGCGCGTTAACCGAGGCGATCGGTCGATTCGCTTGATCATAGATAGTGGTCGTGCGGAATCCCAGCGCATCGATGGTCGCCACGGCAAGCCCGACCCCGTCGAAGATCGTTGTGCTCCAGGGCGTGCGGGTGCTGGCAATCTGCTCGCCGCGGACATTGTAGGTGGACGAGGTTCGATTTCCCGAGGCGTCCACTTGAGCAATCGTCTGGCCAGCACAGTAGTAAACCATCGTCTGGGGCCGACCGAGCGCGTTGACGTTGCCGACGAGCTGATCGGCTCGATCATAAACCGACGTGGTTCGCCGCCCGACGATCGTCTCGGTGGCAACTTGCCGTCCGGCGATGTCGTAGGTGTAGGACGTTGGTACGCCATCGGGTTGGATGGTCGCCGTGGGACGATCGGCGCGTCGAGAGAAACGGTGGTTCGAAAACCTAGCGGGCTAGCAGAAGCCGACCGGCTGTCCGGTCGCGCCATAGGTCTGGGTGAAGCGGTTTCCCAGGGCGTTGACTTGAGCAATTGTCCTGCCATTGACGTCGTAAACGGAAGTGGTCGTGTAGCCGAGCACGTCGGTCACCGACGTGCGGTTGCCATTCAGGTCGTAAGTGAAGCTGGTGCGATGCCCGAGCGGGCCCTCGACAGCCATGACGCGATTTATGTCGTCGCGGGTCACCGAGGTGGTGTAGCCCAGGGCGTCCTGGACAGCCACGATCTTGCCGGCGGTGTCGTAACTCGCTGTCGTTAGGTACCCCAGTGGATTCGCGGCGGCGACCAGGTTGCGCGAACGGCAGTGGGGGTTAAGTAGTCAAGGCGCCCGCGGCGTTGGTGACCGACGACAATTGTCCGGCGCTGGCATAGGCGTAGCTGGTCCGAAATCCTTGACGCGTCGATGACGGCGGTTTTCTCTCCCCCGCTCCAAACGGCGGTGGTTCTGGCGCCGAGCGGATTGATGTTCGCCTCGACAAAATTGCCGGAATTGTATTGATACGTGTGCGTGAACCCGAGGGGATTCGTAATTGTTCGCAAGCGCTGTCCGGCATGCGTCGTGGCGACGTAACCATAGGTGGTCACGAATCCCAACGGATTCTCGGTCGAGCGGAGGCGCCATTCCTCCAGGTGTGCGAGGTGCGAGGTGCGTTGTCCGAGCAGGCGTTTCTCCTCGACCAGTAAATGCCCGGCGGCATTGAACGTAAGCGTCGCGACAAAGCCACGCGCGTTGGTAACCGCCGTCGTGTCCGTGGCGTAGGCGAAGGTCGTTGTGGCGCCCAGCGGGTCGGTGTAGGCGCTCAGCTTGCCACTATCGTACGCATAGGTGTGAACATGGCCTTCCGGATTCTGATAGCCGATCAGTCGATGGCTGGCGTCGTAAGACAGGCTGGTGGTGCAGGCTCGGGCGTGACGTGCTTGACGAGGTCATCGTTGCCGTCAACTTCGAAAAGCGTCTCGCGACCAGCAGCGTCGGTGATCTTGGAGATCATCCCGTTGCCATCGTAGCTGTAGGTCGTCCGGCGACCGGTGGGATCCACCACCGATTGCAGCCGGGGCGGCGTGGCGGTGTAGTTGTTGGTCCAGATCCCGCCTGCGGGATTCTGAATCTTTTTCAGGTCGCCGGCCGAGTCATATTCGAGCGTGAAACCATGGGGCATCCTCGGTCCATTTGCCGCTAAAGTCCTTTTTCAAGGCGGCGGTCGCCCCATCGGGCGGCGTGTAGTAGCCGGTGATGACGCTGTGGTTGGTGTAGCGGTAGACCCGTGCCATCGCCGCCATGCAGATCGACGACGCCGAGCGAGATCTCCTCGATCCAGCTGAGCGATGCAGCCGCGACGTCCAACCGAAGCCGAAGTTGGACGAATCCGTCAACTGACTGTTGTAGAACAGCTTGGCGTCGGGCTCGAATGGGCTGGCGCTGGGATAGCCGAGACTTCCGATTATGTTTCCGCTTTTGGAATTGACACTGAACGGGCCGCAAACCCCGCCCGATCCGCCGCAACTCTGCCCATCTTCGCCGCAACACTTGGTGGGTTCGCTCGGCACGGCGATCGCGAATTCCGCGAATCGCACGTCGCCATCGCTTGTTGCCCCGCCGCCACTCCCTTCTGGCGGGCACGTCTTCGGGCAGCTCTCGAACAACAAGTGCACTTGGCTAGTGGGCGCAAAGATGTCGGGCGGCCTGATCGACCAGCTTCCGTCGCCATGGGCGAGCCAGGCGGGCAGCCCGTACCACCGCCTCCGCCCCCACCAGTCCCCGAAAGATGTTGCGTCGTCTGAGAAGAACCTACTGTTGGCATGGCCCACTCCAGTAGAAACCAGCTGCCCTTATAATGGGAGTGTATTGGAGGGCCAGAAGGGGAGTCAAGCAAATTTCATTGTCAGGCTTGGCGGGCACAGGTTTTTACGAACGGCGATTGAACAATTCGGCGGACGGATTGAATCCCTCGACCTGCCCATCGTCGCCGCCGACTCCGCTGCTTGGCTGGATCGCCATGACCCGCGCTGGCTACAAGAAGCTTGCCGCCTACGGCATGCAGCCGCACACCTATTCCAGCTGGGCAAACACCACTATCTACGCGGCAATTTCTTTCACGCGGAGTGCTATCTGCACGGGGCGGTGGAAGCCGCGTCCACCGCCGAGGCTATCTCCCTGTTGGCCTCGTGCTACGCGGCCATGGATGATCCACATCGCTTGGCCGAATTGCTCGAGCGGTTCTCATCGTCGTTCGATTCGACTCCGACTCCCCTGGTGGAGCTCGCTGACCAGCGGCTCTATCTGGGCGCAGGGCTCCAAGAGCCTGGCCGGGTATCTGGGCGTCAACATTCGTGGAGGCGGGAACATCGACTTGGTTTGCGACCTAAATCAATTGCCGTGGCCGATCGACGATAGTTCCGTGGCCAGCATCGTCGCCGAGGATCTCATTGAGCATTTGACAATCGACCCAATTGCGTTCTGCGACGAAGCTTCGCGGATGGTCCGGTCAGGCGCCGAGATATTCATCGGACTCCGCACCATGAGTGGCCGTCAGCAGACTGGATCGACCCAACGCATCGCTGGCACTTGCATGAACAATCGTTTATGATCTCGACCCGGAACGGCATTGGGGGAGAATGCACGCGAACTACACGGAGCGAAAATGGCGGATTCTCCACTGCGGCGTCCGGGGACCGCAGAACGTCCACGTGGTCATGACGCCTAGGAAATAGAGGGCACGCCAACGCGTAACGCACCCGTCGCAGAAATCTGGGCAAGAGGTCCATCACATCCCCCGGACGCCGAGATTCGTTTGGCGATCCTCGTCGAACAGCGATACAATGAAGCCGGAACGCCTCTCAGCTGTCAGCATTCGGAGGTCGAAATGGAGACGAACTATTTCTGGGACGCCGTCACCGGTACTTGTCTGGCAGAGTTGGACGAGAACGGCGATGTTACGGTTCAATACACGACCAATCCTCAGACCGGCGAGTTAATCTCTGAAAACCACGCCGGCGAGGAAGTTTACCATCACTACGATGGCGATGGGAACACCCGCCAGACCACCGACTCCGCTGGCAACGTGCTCGGCGAGGCAACCTACGATGCCTTCGGGGAACCGGTCGCCGAAAGCGGCGACATGAAGACAACCTACCGGTTTCGTGGTAAGCGCGGCCACACGACGGACGTGGTCACTGGAGACATCTCGAAGAGCAGTCAGATTTACTCGCCGTCGCTCGGGCGAGGACTCTCCGTTGAGCTCGGCCTGAAGCTCAAAGCCGACTTCCAACACAATTATTCTCCGATTTCGATCGAACCGACGAGACTACCACGTGTCACGGGTAATCGCGCATGCGCGCAACGCATGCATCGCCGCTTGTGGGAAGTAAGCATGCAGGACGGTCCACCGATCCAGCCGTGGTGCCCTCCGATGGTTCCCCCAATTGTCCACGGACGGCCAGGCGGCCTGATCGACATTCTTCGAAAGGGCGTTGATCCTGATCTTCTTGAACCAGACCGCTGCCAAAGGCTTTATAACAACTTCATGGACATCTGCGAAAACAACTACAGTGATTGCTATAAAGATTGCACTGCATTTCTACAACGGCCGATTATTAACTTCTGTTTTCCAACTTGGATCGATGCTTGCGGCAGGGTTAAGTGGTACTACCTGCTGAACTCGAAGCAACGTTGCGTCGCGACCGAATGCGAACCGGAATTAGCACGGTGCATGGCAATTGCTGACCGAGCATTAAAGCGGTGTCGCAATGGCCAACCTCCCGCCACTGGACGAACACCCGCACCTATCGTTGATCCAGACCCTCGGCCCGCTCGACCGCTGCCAAGAGAGATAAGAGACTTGCTCGATAACTAGCTGGACGGCGCCAGTTGGCTGAATTGCTTTTTGGGTTGTGGGTTCAAGGATTCGGAGTTTTCGGAACGACGGACTTAATTCTATCTGGATCGATGCCAATCTCGAGGAGTCTTTCGTGTCGAGTTTGTCGATGTGATTTTGCAGCCTGCGCATTGCGGCGACTGTAGTAATGTTGCCTCCGGGACTCTCGTTGACACATTTCATCTCGCGAGCTTTGCGGGAGCCCCAACGTTTGAAGGTAAACGCTGATAATTAGCCCGTCGGACTTGCTCAGTGGTCAGCAATTCCCCTGTGAGCAATCGTCGGTGGGTGACAGCTGCTGGCGAACTGGTGCACAGAACAGTTGGCTGAGGAGTACGGCGGACAGATGACCGTGAATGCAGCGCACAGCCACGGCATTCGAAGTGATCCAAACCCAGCTCTTATTTGGCTTCGCGAAAGCAGTCTTCGACGGGCCAGCGACCAAACGCGACACGCAGAATCTTTCGGAGTGACCAACGATCACGACCACGTACTCGGTTGGAAAGGAAGTACTTTGCTTCTCCGGTTAACACGCTCTTGGCGACAATAAGTGTGCACTGATTGCACGTAGAATCACCACTCTTCGAACTGTATTCAGATGCTCAAACAGCATAGATTGCAAATGCGCTTTTCCTTACTGGGGCTCCTTTCGGTGATTCTATTCGTGCAGGTTTTCCTCTGGCTTTTTGGCGTATGGGAACCGGCGCCAAATCGGTCGTTCCGCGCACGTGAAGGCTCCGATATTGTGAAAGGAATGGAGGTCCGGTTGGAGGGCGAAGTCATTGGCGTGGTGGTTCATGTTCATGTCGGGCGAAGTGCATATGAAAGAGGCGACTTGGTCTTGGTGCATTTGTCACCTGAGGGTCTTTTGGCACTTGGAAAGCACGGAAAGAGTGGGGCAAAGGAGTTGGCAGCAAAAGTGGATGGCGACGCGGTGTTCTGCGAGCCTGTCGGCTTTTTCCCGTGGTGACTAACTGTTACGGACCGAATTGTGATCGTACTTTTGACCGAATTGTCGCTGTAGGGATTTGAGGGGTGATTGGGCGGGTTGGCGGAATTGCTGAGAATTTTGGAGAGCTTGGGAGCGACGATGCTGTTGAAGTCTCGGCCGCAACGTAAGCAGTAGGCCAGGTTGTTGCCGCGCGTCGCGGTTCTTGTTTTGAAGAACGCAGGCGACAAGCTGGCGATTCTCGTCGAACAGCGATACAATGAGCCCGACCCCGTCCCATTCAGACCTGACCGCGACCGCCTCTTTACCTGATTCGGAGGTCGAGCATGTTGACTCGCTACGTTTGGGACTACGCAACGAACACTTGCCTGGCTGAAGTGAACGAACAAGGCGAGACCACGGTTGAATACACCGTCAATCCGCAAACGGGAGAGCTAATCTCCGAACGAAGAGACGGCGAGGACATCTACCATCGCTATGATGGCGACGGCAACACTCGCCAGACTGCGGATTCCGCAGGCAACGTGCTCGGCGAGGCGACCTACACCGCTTTTGGCGAAGTAGTCGCAGAGAGCGGCGATATGCAAACAACATATCGGTTTCGAGGCCAACAGGGATTCTCAACCGATCCGGTTACGCGAGATGTATCCCGGGGGAATTCGAGCTATTCGCCATCGCTTGGGCGAATGCTCACCGTTCACGCTGCCCCGATGCGTCGAGGCATTTCTGTCAATCTGGCGCCGGCCCATGCTGGGAGAGTCAACGGCAGGAACGGATACGTTTGGGCAACATTACAGAATCGTAGGCCAGAGTTCCCGCCGCTTCGCGTTCGCGAAACATCGGACTCTTGCACGACTTGCGATCGCGCGACAATTCGGTGGGATTTCGATCCCGTCATTGGATTCGTCGTGCAGCTTACCTGCACCACAATTTTCCAGGAATTCTGCGAGCGAGACCCCTGTGGCAAATGTCGCCCGGTCCGTCGCCGCTCCTGTCGTATTTGCTTCTTCGAGTTACTCAAGGACCAGGAGCAGGGTCACTTAGGCTACTTCAACGACGAGTGGAAAATAAGTGCTCCCGACAAGGACTTGCTCGGGTGCGGCGTTCGGGGTACGACCTTTGTAACGGCAACGGTCCGCAACTTTGTCTCAGAGGACCTATTCGACGAGGCGTGGGAAAGAGAAAATGACACAATCGATTGCGGTGGATTCTGGGACATCAAAGTTGGACCGCACTTCGTGCCAGCAGAAGTACCACCATGGTGGAATGACCTTATCGGCGAAGTCTCTTCGTTTGCGTTGTTCAAGTACGACTGTTGTGAAGCCCCCTCCCGAAGCGGTCTCATTTACGGCGCCTTACCGAATCCTGCACTCCCTTCGGCCGGGGCCGATGTCTCGCTTCCGCCACAGCTGCCAACCCTTGGCGGGTGCATGAGCGCAACAGGAGCCCGGCCGTGAAGCTCCGGTTGCGGTATTCACTGGCCAAACTACTTGCCACCGTTACTGTGGTTTGTGTCTTTGCTTGGGCGGATAGTCGCTTTGCAGCTGACCGCGTCGCCAGGGAGATGCTTGTTGGGGCCGGATGCAGAGTTCAGGTTCACGGTTTCGAGCCGTGGGGGATTGCACTTCCCATCTTCTCTGAGCGGTATGGTCGGGTCGTGGCGATCGACTTCGAACAATCGAATGCCTCTGGCGTCATCCGTATTCTGCCGCGTCTGAACCGGCTCGTACGAGCCCGGTTTATAAACTCAAACGTCAGCGTCTTTCAGGTGCAAAGCCTCATGGAGGAGATGCCTGATCTAGAAATTGAATACGCGCAGTCTTGGCAACTGTCTTCGGAAGGAATCTCGGAACTGGTAAGACTTGATACGGGGGTGCTTGTATGCGCCGCTGGGGAGATTGTCCTCTTCGACACGTCTTCCTGTCGCGTAAAGTCCCGCGTCGCCAACGCAGACGTGGACCTCCTTGATGCCACCGAGCGAGGCGACATTGTCGTTGGAGCCAGCTTCAATAGCAAAACGCTAAGAGCGTGGTCTCTTGAAACTGGTGAATTACTGGCACAGCACGAGCTTAACCGTCGGGTTTGGGGCTCTCTTGTGTGCTTGCCAAGTGAGTTTGATCCTGTAGCCGCCAAAGTGTTTGAAACAAGCAAACTTGAATTCATCTCGTCACGCGACTGGCCGGGCCCTGGGGTCGTGCTGAGTGGCCGCGGCATCGTTCGGACTGGTCGTTTTGTCGCGTTCGACGAAGCTCTGTCGCGCGGCATATCGTTTGAGCCGGCTAGAACAACGATTCGCGTAGTGTCCGCGACATCCCGTCGGGAGTTGGAATATGGCGGCCTGCTGGAAAGCCAATTCCTCGAGTTCAGAATGGCTGAGAACGGGACGCTTGCACTGCATGGCCGAGGGTGCGGACGCTGCGATGCGACCGTGATCGTTTTGGATTGCGACACAGGAGAGGTTCGAGCGACGCTTGCCCAGCAGTTTCAAAGCGTCAGGGCCCCTTTCGCCATTTCCGACGACGGCCAATTGATCGCGACGGAGAATTTGAAGAAAATGAGCGGCCCGCCGGATACCGCCATCCAGATATGGGGAGCGCAAGACGGCTCACTACGTCAAGAGTGGAAGGAGCGTTCGGGAGGAGTTACAGACCTTGAGTTTTCTGCGGATTTCAAGTTCTTGTTCTATGGGCTGGATACAGGCGAACTCTGTGTACGCTATATTCCTTGACACCGGCGATCCCGTGCGAGGGGCCGCTTTCCGTTCCGATTCGGCAACTCGCGAACGCTCCGCAGACCGCCGTTCGATTGCAAGCCGTCCAGCGACACGCAACTGCGATCACAATTCGGGCCGTAACATTTTTGACCAATCGGTTCGCATGTCAGCGGCCGCATCAGAATGCAACCGTTTTTGGCCGAATTTGTGCTGTAGGGATTTGCGAGGTGATTGGGCGGGTTGGCCGCATTGTTAAGAATTCTGGAGAGGCTGAGGGCGGCGACTTCGGGCTGACGTCGGTGGGGGCAGCGCCGCAGCAGGCGAAGTCCGATCGCCCCTTCGTGGGACGATCCGTGTGGGAGAAGTCGGGATTGGGATCGGCTCGGAGCGGGTTGGTTAGCACTTCGTTCTGCGCCGGAGATGGCTCCGCAACCATTGTTGGAGCAGTTCGACGGCCGCGAGGAAGTCGTGCTCGAGGCTCATCAGCACGTCGATGTTGTTGACGTTGCGACCGCAACAGAAGCAGAGTAAGCGGGTCAGCCGTTGTTTTTTGTTCATTTCTGCTCAGCAGCGCTAGCGTCATGCTCGTGCATTTTCTGGCTCGGATCTGGCGGGCCGAGCTGTGATTCCGCCGAGCCTCGATCTCACGCAGCTTCGATTCTCTCGTGGCGCAGTCCATTCCACGCCGGATGCCGCGCGACGCGATTCGGCAGGTCCTCGAGCGCCGCTCCGGATCTGTCGTGCTGGCGCCCAACGCTAGCAAAAATGAACAAAAAACAACGGCTGACCCATTTTGCTAGTCGGCCGCGCCGATCTTGATCCGACTTCTCCCAACCGATCGCCCCACCCACGGGGCGGTCGGACTTCCTTGCTGCGCTGACCGTGCCCGCCGTCAGCTCGGCCTCGTTCGCCAAACGCCTCTCCAGAATTCTCAACAACTCGGTCAAACCAACCAATCACCCTCAAATTCCTACAGCCACAATTCGGCCAAAAGTACGATCACAATTCGGCCCGTGACAGGTTGACTGCTGCGTGCCGCTCGACCGCGCCTCGCCAGTCGATTCATTTCTCTTCGTAAATGGTTGTTGAGGGCAACAATGCACGTAACCGTGCGAAACCGGACGCTGTTATTGCTGTGTCTCCCAACCCAAGAATATGCAGATTCGAAAGTCGTCCAAGGGCCTCGACTGACTGGTCGGTTACACGCGTTCCATCGAGGAGCAGCTCGCGAAGGCCGGTCATCAAGGCGAGTGATTGAACGCAACGGTCTGTGATCTGGGCGTCTTCCAGTATCAAGATGCGAAGGTTCGTCAGTCGCTCAAGTGGTTTGGCGATCGCGTCCGTCACTCCGGGGCCCATAAGCCTTAGGTCCCGCAGGTTGGACGCCTTGCTGAGAGACCTCCAATCCCGGCTTGGGAACCGGGCCTCGCCAAAGTCAATGCACATGACTGTCAGACGCTGCATAACGATTTCGGGCGGAAGCGACTGCAATGGCACTTCATCAAGATAGAGTTCAAGCTCCGTTAACGCAGGGAAATACACCAACTGGTTCAGTTCGCGGGCGTCAGGTGATTCGTGAGGCCAGTAGACACTCACATGCTTCACCGTATTCGCCTCACATTCTCCGAGGAACCAACTGGCGATTGACCTGTCCTTTGCGTAGATCGGTGGAGGACCCAACGGTGTGGGCCCACTTTCGAAAGGGATTACAGAACCGAGGCGTTCCCAAGTCTGTACTGCGCGACCTTGCATGGCACGGAACCTCAGTTCGTTTCCTAGCCAAGCACCAAAGGAGCAAAGCAGAACCAAAACAGTGAACAGGGTTCGCAGCCGATACTTCAGAACCATGAGCGGGGTGGCTCAATGGAATCAAGGATAATCGGAGGGAAATCGATGGTGGGTGTTTCGTCAGGCAAGACCGGTTGGATGTCGCCCAGGTCAGGTATGTCCTCTCCCAAATCAAGATCTGGATACCGGCTGGGAAACTCAACTGGGCAGCCCGTGACGCAGTCCTCAGGCGGCTTTCGACGATTGCGTTGAACTTTGATATGGCCACAGCTGAAACATAAGCCTGCAGCAACCCATTGGTCCTGCTTCTTTCGGTCGTCCGGGAACAAGAACTGCGCCTGAGCGCGGTAGGCTTGTGTCTCTCTGTCCTTGCAAGTCTTGCAATCAGTTGTCAAAGGAGGGATCGTTGGCGCCCTTCTTCCCCAAGGTGTAGCATGGCACCACGACTTGTTCAATTGGATGTATTGATAGGCGTGAACACATTCATGGATAAGTAATCCATCATAATCATGGCTCGAACCCGCAACGAATTCCCGTAAGCAAATGTGTACATAGCCACCATCCACGAAAGTGATCCCTGTCGTTCCTCCGCACGTCGCGGTGCAATATAGGTTGACATTGCAGGTTGCCAGGAGTCTGAGGCAATCTGCTTTCGTCTTAGGTGGACGGACGGACGGGCGACGCCCCGGTTCTGGCAACTTCAGCTTGCTCTTCCAATCCGAACAGTCCTGAACGTAGCAATCCATTTCGTCGTCGTTGGGGCCTGCCTGGAAGACATTGGTTGACGCCCGCCGACGATTGCCAGGGTTGTGGGTGGCACTGAAGGTTTTTGCGGCGGCCTTTCCTCGGTAGCTCGTGTCAGACCTCACGGCAGTGACGCGAACCGACCCCACGATCGAGTACGCTCTACGGCCGCGACGTTTGTTGCTGCAACTTGCAAGGGTGAGCCATCGCCCCAGCGATGGTGAATAGTTCCGATTTCCCCTCCAAACGTCTCCGCTGAGCGGATCGGTGGAGAATCCTTGCTGGCCTCGAAACCGGTACGTCGTCTTCATGTCGCCGCTTGCGGCGACCGTTTCACCGAAGGCGTCGTAGGTCGCCCTTCCCAGCACGTTGCCTGCGGAATCTGCAGTCTGGCGAGTGTTTCCATCTCCATCAAAACGATGGTAGATATCCTCGCCGTCCCTTCGTTCGGAGATTAGCTCTCCCGTTTGCGGATGGTTGTTGTACTGGACTGTCGTTTCGCCTTGGTCATTGACTTCGGAGAGACAAGCGCCGGTCAAATAGTCCCAACGATAGCGTGTTTCCATTTTCCGGCCTCCAGAAGCATGAGCGGGTTCGGGGTCAGTACGAATGGGACGGGCCAGCTTCATGGTACCGCCATCGACGAGGATCGCCAAATGATTTCCGTCGGCGTACATCCTCCCAAACATCTGCCTCGCGTTTCGCGTGTATGACTCAGGCGTTCTTCAAAACAGGAACCGCGACGCGCGGCAACAACCTGGCCCACTGCTTGTTTTTCATGACAAAGACAGGGCCTAGACAGGCACCCCCGATTGCCAGAAGGGCCATACGGAAGGTGGGCCATCGATGAGTAGTTTGCGCGGCGGCTCCCGCCGGCTCGAACAGAAGCCTCCTGAAGATCGCGGCTCCAATCGCTTCGGAAAGAAACAAGTTGATTTCCGTCAATCTGTCGGCAGCCAGAGCTCCTCCAAAAAGAACAAGAGGGGAGGAGTACGTCAGGCTTTGCTTTTTGGTTTCTGGTGCTAGCGTTGCTGTCATCGAAAACCCAAAAGCAAAGCCTGACGTACTTCCCTTCCCCAAAACTCAATGTTTCGTGAAACGTTTGGACTCGTGAGTAAAACGTTACGGCAAATCCAATAGTCATCATGAAAACAATAGTTAGCCACAACATTGTCTTTAATCTGAATCGCATCACGCTCGCCTACCCATCATGCCATTTCGACTGGGACCGGCGCTCGCTGGCCCCACAATGCTAGAAATCGTCTGGCGGCGGAGAGTTTACATACTGATAGGAAAACCCGGATGGAGCTATGGTGGAGTGCCACTGGCCATGCTCTTGCACCCAACGCGGGTGCAACCGGCATCCCGCCAGTAATCTGGGAAGGCTGGAGGCGATTTGGCAGCCTGTGGGTCCACAGATCAGCGGCGATTTCCGAGGATTCGACAAGTCATTGTGGTGTAGGAGTTTGCGACTGAGACGCATGTTGAGCTTAAATGCCGGTTTTGACGTGATTGCAGTTGGCCATCTTGCACTAAATCGCGTGTTTTTCACGGGTTTTGAATCGTCGGGAGGCCGGTTACACCCACCCAACGCATTGCCGTAGCTGACATGTACTTTCCCTGACACTCCAGCGCCCGCTTCTCGCGTTCCTCGGCGTTGGTTGCCGGCGGATCGAACTTCTTGTTTAGGCACTTCTTCAAAAGAGATGCAAGTCGGCTAACCCAACACCTACGACCGGAACGACGGGGGTCGAGGGCATTCCAGACTCTTCTCCTTCTCCCTCTCCTTCCTTAATCCAAAGCGGCGGGTTCTGCTCTAGAAACACCTCCAAACCAGGCAGTGCTTGCTTGATCGCCTTGATTTCCGAGTCATCGATCAAACCAGGTTGGATCCATAACCATCGGAGGTTCGGCAACTCGTGGAGCGGTGTCAAGTCTGCGCACCCGAGTGTTGCCCAAAGACAATAGGGACAACTTCGGCAGAACCTGAAGGGGGCGCAAGTCGCATATCGGCGTCCCGTGAATAATGAGCGACTCAAGTTCGGGCGAACGTGAAACAAACTCCAACGATGCTACCCGTGTCCTCGTCAAATCTAGAAAGACGAGCCCGGAAGGGGTGCGAGACTAGACACGGGGCAGTCACCCATGAACAAGTACTTCAGGTTCGGGAGGAATTGGATAGGCGTTGCATCAACAACTCCCGTACCCTTGAGATCTAGGTACTCAAGCATTCTCTGACTGCGTAATTGAGAGACGTCCACTACGCCCGTTCGTGACAGCCAGAGTTTTTGCAGGCAATCCACACCTGAAAGGAAACGAAGGGAGTTGACTCTTGTGTTCGATATATCCAATTTGCGGAGCCCTGTAAGACGCGACAGGGGTGGGACGTGTCGGACGCGAGTACGGTCGAGGTAGACCTCTTTCAATTGCTCCAGCGATTGAATCGCCGTGACATCCACGACATTCGTCTCAGAAAGCACGAGCGATCTCAGTTCTGTCAAGTGGCTGATGGCCGCAAGATCTTCCACTTGGGAGCCGAAGAGATTGAGATCCTTCAGCCGACCGAGTCGCCGTAAGGAGGAAAGAGGGCAGGTAGGAGCCCGGATAATACAGATCGACTCCACGTCTTGAAATCCGGCGACGCAGGCAGCAAACTGGGTATCCACCGACCCGGGGCCGAAACGCACCGACCGCACCGTGGTGAAGAAATCATCGCCCACAAGGCCATGCAGGATGCTCGGAACCGTTGCTGGGCGCTCGCCGAGTCTGCTGCCATCGCCGACAGATCCGCCCATCTCTCTAATTCTCGCGGTTGACTCTCGTTGATGACGCAGACGAGTTAATTTGCTGTGTAGCCACCCCATCACGATACCAAGAACAAGAAAGCACCCAAACAAGTGCGACAATTTGAATCGAAGCAGCGACCTTTTTGCTGGCCTGAGTTTGGCCTGATCTGTCATCACTTTACCTCACACTCGGAACATCGGGCTATCCTCCAGGCACTGGCAATCGTGGCGGATTTGGACAGCGCGGCGGCGGGTCACCGCAGCGGTTAGCTTTCCAGCCGCAATGAGCGAGACAACTCATACACCTCGAGTAGTCAATGAACCTCTGCCGGTGGGCAAACCCCGGGCAGTCGAAGTCAATTTGTAGAGCAGCCGCTTCACCTTCAATTGCAAGGCACTGTTCGCAATTGACGGCTATTCCACCCCGTCCGCGTGGAGGCTTTCTGGGTGGAGGATCTTTAGGGCAACCGCACCTAATACGACGATCAGGAGCATTAACAAGCTGGTTGATGTGCACGCATTCGTGAAATAGGTGAGAAAGCCATTGTCGTATGCTCGTGGGTGCCGGCCTCATTCCAGACGAAAGGCAAATCATCGGACGAGACTGGTCGTTCGCGCAATCTGCGGAGCCAAAGCCGGATGAACACTTCTTCCGGCAGATGATCGATGGATTGCAGCCGAGGCAGGCCTTGTAAACAGGGGACAATTGCTGGACAACTTGCAGATTCTTTTGTAGCCACGTAATAAAATCCTCGCACGCTGGTGGTGGTGGGCGGCCACAATCGGCGGAGGGGTCACAATCAGTTCGATTCTGGAGGGGAAGTCCGAAATTGGGGGTGGTCCTAGGCATTGATGGTCTGGATCGTCGCCAGTGTGAGCGTTGGAGCTCAGCGAACGCAAGAGCGCGTCCGATGTATTGTGAAGCCAGCGACTCCCCTGCATGCCACATGCTTTCAGGAGAACCGGGCCAGCGTTGAGCTCCCGAGCTACCAAGAGTTGGCTGCGCGACACTGAGACGCCTCGCAAGAGCGTAATCTGCTGATAAGTGGAATGCACGCCAGTCTTGACCGAAGGCGTGAAAGCCGAAGCTAGCCAAAGAGAGTCGCCTTCCCAGCGAAGGTGAGTAGATATGATTGCCCTGGGACAAGTCTCCAGTGATTGGATCGGTGGAAAATCCCTGCTGGCCACGAAACCGATATGTTGTTTGCATGTCGCCGCTTTCTGCGACGGTTTCACCGAAGGCTGAATACGTGGCCTCTCCCAGCACGTTGCCAGCGGAATCCGCAGTCTGGCGGGTATTCCCGTCACCGTCGTAGCGATGATAGACCTCTTGACCGCAGTGGTTCTCGGAGATCAACTCGCCGGTTTGCGGATCGACAGTGTAGTTGACCAAGGTCTCTCCCTGCTCATCCATCTCGGCCAGACAAGTGTTGGTTGCGTAGTCCCAAAGATATCGCGTTAGCATTGCTAACTCCATCGAGCGTGAGTACAGGCGCCTAGGAATTCCTCGCGCGGCGCACGCCATCCGCGTTGTAGGTGTACGTGATCGACAATCCGGTTGGGAGCGCCACTCCCCTCAATTCGTTCTCGTACCCCCAACTGTTGGTCGTCCGCTGTCCGGCGGGCGATTGCGTGGTACGTTGGTTGCCGTTCGCGTCAAATACGTAGTTCGTCGTGCCCGAAGCATCCGCCGACGTTTTCAGCTGGTTGGCGATGTCGTAGGTGTAGGTGGTCGGATTGCCGCTGGAAGTCTTCTCCAATCGGTTCGCGGCCGCGTCGTAACTGAAGGCGTCGTCGTAGCCGCTGACGCCGGCGCGGGATTCGGCAACGAGTCGTCCTGCAGCGTCGTATCCAAAGGTGACCCGGCTGCCGTCCAATTCCAAAGTGGACTCCTTGCGGCCGACGGGATCGTAGCCATATGTGAAGATGGCGACAGACGAATCATCCGCTTTGAAGTTCTCAAATCGGACGAGTTGATTCGCTGCGTCGAATTCACCGACGGATCGGTCCCCATTTCCAGATTGCCTGACTACACAGCGTCCCGCAGCGTCGTACTGTTTGGTGGTGATAAGTGACTCAAGATTCGCAATCGTAGCGACTTGCCCCGCAGCGTCGTACTCGTAAGTGAACACGCCTTCGTTGCCTCTGACCAACTCGGAGCGTTGACCGATCGCGTCGTAAACGTATGTTGTCGGCGCCCCACCTGGCCACGACACGCTCTCCATCCGATTCATGCCATCGTAAGCGAATTCGTAGTCGCCAGTCGTATCGCGCATCTGGACCCGATTGCCAACCTGATCAAACGCGAAGGTGGCCCGAGAGTTGTTGGGATAGAGGCGCCTGACCTCGCGGCCCTAGGGCGTCCACCGTATAGGTGGTTCGATTGCCGCGCGCATCGACGCGCAGTTCGACGGCGCCGGCGCGGTCGTAGCTGAACGTAGTGATGCGACCAAGAGGGTCAATTAACTGCGTTGGACGTCCGGCTGCATCGTAATTGGTGGTGGAGCGAGCGCCGAGGGCGTTCTCGGTCGCCACCGTTCGGTTGGCGGCGTCATAGACACTCGTGGTTGTCTGGCCGAGCGGATTCTGTTCGGCGATCTGCCGCCCCAGTGGATCGTAGCTTGTTGTGCTTAAGAAGCCTGCAGCGTTTCGCGACTGGATGCGCAAGCCGCCGCGAATCGTAAACGTAGGTGGTCCGATATCCCAACGCGTTTTCCGTTGCCGCAACGCGCTCCACAGCGTCGAATACGTTGGTCGAGATGTAGCCCAGTGCATTCTCGGTCGCGATGTTTGCTCCATTTGCGTCGTAGTACATCGTTGACCGAAAGCCCAACGGGTTGACGACGGCGCTGCGCCGGTCGTCTGGGTCGTACACCGAGGTGCCGCGATACCCTAGCGCATTGACGCTAGCAATTGGTTGCCCGATGGCGTCGTAAATGCTCGAAGTCCGATTTCCCAGGGCGTTGATCTCGGCCACGGCTTGCCCGATCGCGTCATAGACGCCTGTGCTGCGATATCCGCGGGCATCCTGCGTAGTGACCAAGCGCCCGATGGCGTCGTAGAATTTGCGTCGTGCGAAAACCCAGCGCGTTCACCCGCGCCTCGACCTGATCGGTGGCGGTGTAGAGCATCGTGCTGCGGCAGCCGAGAGGGTTGATCGTGGCGCTGGTTCGACCCAACAGATCGAAGAGGGTTGTGGAACGATCACCGAGGGCGTTGGCGGTGGCTTGCTCGCGACCCGGCAAGTAGTAGGACGTAACCCGGTGGCCGAGCGGGTTGATGCTGGCGATGGTCTGGCCAACCGAGTCATAAGTCGTCGTGGCCAACTGGCTCAATGCGTTCATGGTCGCCACCGAGCGGCCGTCGGCGTCGTAGAAAGTGGTCGTCCGATAGCCAGCGGGATCCACGTTGGCGCTTGCCTGCCCAATTGCGTCGTAGAGCGTTGTCGCGCAATTTCCCAGCGCGTCCTCGACCCCAACTCGACGACCGACGGCGTCATAGGACATGGTGGTCCGGAATCCCAGCGCATTCACACTGGCCAACACCTGGCTGGATGGGGTGTAGAGTTGAGTCTGACCGCCCGCCGAGCGCATTCACGGTGGCGCTGGTTTGTCCCAGCCCGTCCAAAACACTGGTGGTCCGGTAGCCCAGCGCGTTAACCGAGGCGATCGGTCGATTCGCTTGATCATAGACAGTGGTCGTGCGGTATCCCAGTGCGTCGATGGTCGCCACGGCAAGCCTGACCTGTTACGGGCCGAGCTCTGATCGCAGTTCTGTTGTGATTCTGGCCGAATTGCCATCGCAACTCGATTGATTTGTTACAGCCGCAATTCGAGCATTTGCTCGCCTCCCGCAATCCCGCTTCCGTAACCGTTGTAACCCGCTACCCCGCCTCTTGTCGAAGACATTGTACCCCGCCTCTTTCTTGTTTGGCGATTGCTGCGTCGTTGAGCTCCCTAAAATGGCTCGGCTGGGAGAGGACGCTTGGGGGGCGGGTTGTGGGCGGGCGGGTTTGCGAATCGCCGGAGGAATGCGAGGCGGTGCTGGCCGCGTTGAAGACGACGGCCTGTCCGCATTGCAAGCGCGTGGGGAACCTGATCCGCCATGGGTTTTTGCGCGGTTACGACCAGACGCACCAACATCAGCCAACGATCCGCGCGCGGCGGGTTTATTGCAGCAATCGCAGACGGGCGAGCGGTTGCGGACGAACCTTCAGCGTCTGGCTGGCGAACAGGATCCGACGTCTGTTCCTGACCGCCGACGCCCTGTGGGCCTTTCTCCAACAGGCCGTGGCCAGCGGCAATAAGTTGCAAGCCTTCCGCGATCTCCAGAGCGGACTGAGCGATTCCGCGCCTACCGGATCTGGAAGCGGTTCCTGCAAGCACAGAGCGCCATCCGCACGGCGCCTGTGCGATGGCGGCCGCCTCCCAGGATCACTTCCTCTCGACCGGAGGAACTCACGCTCGCGCATCTCGAGGCCGCTTGCGGAGATCATCCCTCGCCCATCGCCGCCTTCCAAGCCAGGCTGCAAGCCTGCTTCATGTAGTGCGCAGGCATTCACTTCGCCGCGCCGTCGTCTTTTCGCGCCTTTCGCTAATCGGTCCCCGCGCTGCGCGCGAACACAGCGGCTGGCGCGTGACTTCCGGGTCGCTGTCGAACAGCGACCTGGCCGAAATGCCAGCGCGCTGACTCGCGCTTGGCCGAGCGCCAGCGGCGAACAACGCAACACGACGATGGACCTTGGAAACAGAGCTCGCCTAGACTTCACGCTCCGATGAATTCCGCCACTAACCAGCGCGAACCACACTTGCCAGATGCGAAAGGAGACACAAGTGAAACGACCCTCGATCTACGTGAAGATGAAAGTGCTGGGGGCCATTGACGTGGTCAACGGCAGGACCCGCCACGAGCGAGTTCACAACGTCGCCCAGATGACGTTCCTGGACGAGGAAGGCGACCCGCACCGCTTCACCTGGCGGACCATCCAGACCTGGTACTACCGGTACAAGAATCACGGCGTCACCGGCATGACCAACACCACCCGCGCCGACAAGGGAGCCACGCGGAAGGTCACGCCCGAGGAAGTCCTCGAGGCGATCAACTCGGCGCTGCCGCATTTCCAGAAGCAGCCCAACAAGTCGGCCCTCTACCGCTTCTGCATCGAAAAGGGCTTGTTCCGCGCCGACCAGATCGCCCGCAACTCGTTCTCCCGCATGGTCAAGGAATACGATCTGCTGAAGGACGATGTCGGCGAGAACAAGCGACGGCTGGCCTTCAGCATGCAGCACGCCAACCAGCTGTGGCAGGCCGACACCATGTTCGGCCCGCACGTGCAGCGGCGCCAGGCCAAGCTGATCGCCTTCATCGACGACGCCAGTCGCGTGCTGTGTCACGGCGAGTTCTTCTTCGACGAGAACGCCGATGCGATGGTCCAGGCGATCCGGGCCGCCTTCTACAAGCGGGGCGTCCCCGAGCAACTGCTGGTCGACAACGGCTCCATCTATTGCTGCCAGGAAATCATGCTCATCTGCGCCCGCGTGGGCTGCATCCTCCGCCATACCGCCGTGCGGGACGCGGCCGCCAAGGGAAAGATCGAGCGCTTCTTTCGCCGAGTCCGCGACCAGTTCCTGGTTCGCAAGCTCGACCTCTCGTCCCTGGAAGAGCTGAACAGGCAATTCACGCATTGGGTGGAGCAGGACTACAACGCCAGTCAGCACTCGACGCTGGGCATGAAGCCCATCGACCGCTTCGGCATGGACCTGTCGCGCGTCCGGTTCCTCTCTCCCTCGGAGGACACCGACGAACTCTTCTACGCCGAGGCCTTTCCTGTGCTAGCGTTGCTGTCATAGAAAACCAAAAAACAAAGCCTGCTTTTCCCGTGCCGTTCGCTGATCGGTCTCCGCCCGCTCGCGAGTTCACAACGTCGCCCAGATGGCGTTCCTGGACGAGGAAGGCGACCCGCACCGCTACCCGTCAGGATCGTTTAACAAGTTCTCCAGTCGTCGTCGAAGTTTTGGTGAAAGCCTTTCGAGCCAGCTTTCATCCAGGAGCCCGATAGAGATCAAGTCGCGGATATGGACACGGTCCTTGTCTCGATAGGAAGTCAGCTTCATCGTGACGAGCTTCTCAAAGGGAAGCGTACGCGAGTCCGCCATCAACTCATAGTCATCAATTAAGGGAACTGGCTCGGGATATTCTTCTCGGACCTTTCTCCCGGCAAAAACCACGTGAACGGCATCGCGAGCTTTGGCATCGGGCCCGTCCAGGAACATCGAAACCCCGGCGGCGTGGCGATAGATAAACCCCTCGGCTTCAAGGGCCAGGATAGCGCGGTCCAAATCAGGTTCATTGAGGATGATGTCGACGTCACGGGTGTTCCTGACGACGGATTCGTCCACTTGAGCCACCCAGTGTTGAACTGCATTTCCGCCAATCACAGCGTACGGGATATCTGCGGTGTTCAAGGCACGGGTCACGCGCCGTAGTCGGTCCTTTACTTTTTCCACGGCACGTTCAATCCTCTCCCAAAGGGCGTCGCCCGTGTATTTGATCTCGATCATTGTTCGTGTCCTTGGCCTCAATATACTATCAAACATCGCGGACAGCAGGGCAAAGTCCTCCGTTTTCCATGCCGACTGGCGGAGGCTCCGAGGTCCGCGAGGTTGCTGCGCGAATCCTCTGCTACGGGCATCGCTCATCGTTCGGCCGTTCAGTCTCGAACTGCTGCGAGTGTTCCAACAGTCTAGGTAACTCAAGCACCGGATCATTCCAGCCAGGCTGGACCGTCTTCATCGGTAGCCAATCAACTGGAGGTGCGGGGAGCGGACCGTGGACGCCAGCGCGATAGGCTTGATGTCGATCGTCCCAATCGATTCTCATGAAGGTCGCCAGTTTCTTGAACTGTTCCCAGCGACGATCGTCCACCGCGTCCTCGAATACGGCCTGCCATTGCACGTCAAACAAATGGCGCACGAGTCGCCAGGCCTGTCGCCGAGCTTGATGTTGCGGGAGAGCGAGTTCCGGCGTGCCGTCAACGATTTCCCAGGGCTTGCGTGTGGGCCGGATGATTTGATTGCGGACATGCCCCTCGCGTTCAAGCCAATTCAGATACGGTCGGACCGGCCCCGACAATACGGAAAAGGAGGCGCCATTCAACCGGTCAAGGAGCCATGGTTGGCCGTCAATGAAGTTCACCTGGCAGAAGAAGCCTTCCGCCCAATCCGGGCGAGGGTCGAAAAGCACTGCCGCCAACAGCTTCACATGCTCTTCGCAGTGGGCGTCGATCCCCTCCAAGTCCTGAAAGATTCTCAGGACCTCGGGTTTCGTCTTGCCTTGGAAATGGCTGATCGCCTCAACGAGCGTTGCTGTGTCGCTAATGTTCGCGATGGCTCTCAACGGCGCTGATAGCGGCTGAAGTTGTTTGCGCCGCGAAAAGACGCCCGCCACGTATCGTTGATCGATACCCCGAAGGGAATCAAATGGAACGACCAGCAACTCGCCATTGAAACGACGGGTCGGACGCAGGACGAGGTCATTGTCCCGCACCATAATCAACTCGGCCAAGACGGTAGAGCCATTTCCAATCGGCCAACGCCGCTCCTTGGCGTCACCGGCTCGAACTGACAGGCAGATGATGACCGTTGCGAAGTGTACGAGATGGCGACATCGCATAGGACCCCCGAACAAGGAAGAATGGGGAGCGAACCCAATCAGCGATCGTGTGAAACCAAAGGCCGACACCAATCACCTTACCCGACCAGCCCGGGCCGCACCAACGAGAACCCAGCACATCCCGGCTGATAAACACTTGGCCACTTCAGCAGGCGAGAGCGTGAGAGTCTGGGCAACTTTGCGCGAAAACGGCTCTGGAGAGCTTCTGGCCGCGCTCTCACCTCCGCTCTCAGAGACAACCTGCACCCACCTGGCGCGTCGCAACTTCTTGCGCCGCAAATAGATAAAAAACGAAAGCCGAAAGCGTTTTGCCCTCGGCTTGTTTTGTAAACCACGTTGTCGGCGGGATTTCGCGGGGAAATCGAAGGCTCCCCCGGTAGGACGCTTTTCGTAAAGGGGGCTTGAGATCGCTGGGACAGCCGATGGTGCGACAACAGCGAAGCTCAACCGTGCCACTACCAGCCCGGACCCGTCGCACCAAGCCTCTCCAAAATTCTCAACAACTCGGCCAAAACGTCCAATCACACCTCAAATCCCTACAGCGATAATTCGGCCAAAAGTACGATCACAATTCGGCCCGTAACACGTCAAGAAGGACAACACCTTCAGCTTCCAGGGCGTCCGTTACGAAACGCCGGTCGACCTCCGCGGCAGAAAGGTGGAGTTGCGGCATCAGCGCGGACGCCAGGGCGCGGTCGTGGTCTATGACCAGGGGCGGAGGATGGGGCCGGCCAGGCCGCTGGACGCCGTCGCCAACGGGCTTCGCCGCCGACGCGAGTCGGACGACGCGACTTAGCCGTTGCGCTTCCGTGAGTTCTTCTTTACTTCAATCCCTGGCCTTTCATCCCTTCCATCGGCGAGGACCAACCTCCATGATCCGTTCCTATTTCGGACTGACCGACAATCCGTTCGCGCTCCGCGACATCCAGCTGCTGCAGCACCAGCAGGAGATTCACGACACGCTCCGGGTCCACTGCCAGCAGGGCGGACTATGCCTGGTCGTGGGCAGCCCCGGAACCGGCAAGTCGGTGATCAAGGAGTCGCTGAAACGACTTGGCCACCGTGGCCCGCACCCTGCACACCTACACCAACACGGTGAAGATCCTCTGCGAGGCCTTTCGGATCGAGTTCGAAAGCTCCGCCTTCAAGTGCGAGCGGCGGTTGATCGAACAGGCCTGCAGCCTCAATCACGCCGGCAAGATGCTGGTCACGATCATCGACGACGCCCACCTGATGGACATCGGCAACCTCCGCAAGCTGCGGCTGCTGTTGGAGGACTTTCCCAAGAACCACAACCTGATCCTGATCGGCCAAAGCGTCCTGCTCACCAACTTGAACCTGGCGGTCAATCAGGACTTGAAGAGCCGCGTGACCTTCTCGGTGATCACCAAGCGGCTGCACCCCGACGCCATGCGGGAATTCCTGCATCGCGAACTGGACCGCATCGGGCTGGCGCACAGCACGTTCACCGAGGGGCCCGCGGAGCTGATCATCCGTTCGGCCGACGGCGTGTTGCGCAAATGCCGCAACCTCTGTCTGTCGGTGATGCTCGAAGCCGTGCGAGCCTCGGCCGGCACGACCATCGACATCGACCTGGTGAACCGCGTGCTGCGGCAGCCGCACTGGCAGAAGGAGATCGATCTCACCGACTTCTGAGATCTTGATTCTCGACTTCTCTCCAGGAACCCGACCATAATCAACGATGAACTGCTGCGAGCCATTCGCAACGACCTGCCGATGCGGATCGCCATTGGCAAACTCGGCCGCCAGGCGCCGCCATCGAAAGAGTTCGAGGGCTACTTCCGCTTCCTCTGTCCCGGCTGCGGAGAACTCCGCTGCACGGTCAACCCTCGCAATAGTCTGGCCCACTGCTTCTGTTGCGGCCGCAACTTCAACAACATCGACCTGCTGATGAGCCTCGACTACGACTTCCTCGCGGCCGTCGAACTGCTCGAGCAATGGTTGCGAAGCCACCTCCAGCATCGCAGCGGAACGAAGTCGTAACCCACTCGCTCGACCAAGCCGATCCCAATACCGACTCCTCCAACACCGATCGCCCCGGCAATGGGGCGATCGGCCTTCTCCCCCTGCGCTGACCGCCACCGACGTCAGCCAGGAGTCGTCGTCCCAAGCACCTCCAAAATTCTCAACAACTCGGCCAAACCCGCCAAATCACCCTCAAATCCCTACAGCGATAATTCGGCCAAAAGTACGATCACAATTCGGCCCGTAACACGTAACAATTCGCAACGACCTGCCGATGCGGATCGCCATTGGCAAACTCGGCCGCCAGGCGCCGCCATCGAAAGAGTTCGAGGGCTACTTCCGCTTCCTCTGTCCCGGCTGCGGAGAGCTCCGCTGCACGGTCAACCCCCGCAACAACTTGGCCCACTGCTTCTGTTGCGGCCGCAACTTCAACAACATCGACGTGCTGATGAGCCTCGACTACGACTTCCTCGCGGCCGTCGAACTGCTCAAGCAATGGTTGCGAAACCACCTCCAGCATCGCAGCGGAACGAAGTCCTGATGACCAGCCTGCTCCAAATCCCGACTGAGGCAACACCGATCGTCCCAGCGATCGGCGCCCTTCCTCACAGATAACTCGGGCAAAAGTGCAACGGCAATTCGGCTCGTAACACCTACTTGCCCTCGATAGTCTCCCGTAGCAAACCAAGATCAATGCCCTCCTGCTGTAGAACTTCGGCAACCGCAGCATCGGGTGAATTGAAATCGAAACGGGCGCCAGCCAGAAGCAATCGCACCAAAACTTGAGCCAGCCCAATACGAGCCGCCGCTGCAAGGGGGGTCTCTCCTTTCCTGTCTGGCCTGTTGATATCCCCGCCTGCGACCACCAAACGCTCAAGTAGAATCGGATGGTACGTCAGGTGAAAGAGAGTTTCCCCGCGTTCTCCTACGACATGTGGCGACGCCCCGAGCTCGAGCAACAACAAGGCACTCTCGGCGAAGCCATGCCGAACGGCAAACACCAATGGAATGTCACCGTTTGGCAGGTTGTCGTTGAGTGAGGTGGGATACGCGCCGACGTGTTTGCGGATCCAATCACGATCAAGATTCGCGATAGCGTCGTGAAACTCGGAAACATCCTCATTGGCAATTCCTAGATCGCTCCACTTGTAATCAACGTAAAGACCTGAAAGAAAGCTGGAAAACGAATCCGCGACTGGGCGCATCGTTTCCCAGCCATCATAGGATTGGTGAACTCGACCATTACGGAGATTCAGAAACAACCAATCTCCGGCACCCAGACCGCGCCCGATAGGCAGCCAGCAGTCATCTAGCTGATGAGAAATTGCGGTGTCGTAGACATCCCTGAGATCATCTCCATGATTCCTTGAGAAGTACGGCGGAAGGAACCCAATAAGATCGCCAACGCCAACGTTTCCGAAGGACGCTCGCGGAAAGGACGCTCCATTCCACCGCACGAGGAAATCACGATACGACTTCGGCAGTGGGTACGCCAACCGAGCCTCAAACTTCGTCAGTGTCTCGGTTTGAACAGCGCCTCCCCCGATGAACACCTCAGGGCGATACTGGATTTCCACGGTCTTCGCTCCGACGGGTTTCGCAGGCTGAGGATTCGAGGACGTGGACGTGCAGCCATAAATTAGGGCTAAAAAAGAAACCCCAGCGATTCTTCCGACTGCACAGTACATGCCCGTCCCCAGAGTCTTGTCCAGCCTGTGTTGAATCAATGTCAGTAAGCCGATCGACTAGGTGTCACCTAACTGTACGCGGAATGGCATTACGCATCGGGTCCGGCCCGACGACGATAATCCCATCTGGGCCTCTCGTCAGCCAGATATTCTGATTGTAACTCAGCCGTGCAGAAGCGCGAGTATGAATTGAAAATGTTCGATTGTTTCCGGTGAGTAGTCGTCCACTTCGCCCAGAGTCCAGGGTACACCCAAACTCTCGAGAACCGAAGGGGAAGTTCGGACACGATCCCAGTTCACTCCCTGGAGAGCTGCGACGAAGCTGCTTGGCGTTTCCGTTCGTGCTTCCCGAATCAGAGATTTGATCTGTCCATGATAGTACCGCGCGTGTTGCACTCTGACATGACGAAACTCGTCGCACGTTGGCACTCGGCCGGGATCCACAGATGTGTCGCCATCGCGAACCCATCCCAACCTGTCAGCTTCGAGGCCCGTCGGTGAAGCGGCGAATGCAATGCTCGCCACGAGTTTACCGGGAATGGGATCCGTCGCCATATCTAGGAGAGTTTCGGATGCGGCTTGAATTGGGTTGTCAGTTAAGAGCACCGACGCAATGATCGTTGCCCCAACGACACGATTCACTGCCGTTCGCCGCCGAGCGTCGATTGCCGATGGTGACGACCTGTACTGCTCCGCGTCCACGACCCGTCCCGCAACGCGAACTAGGCCACGTCGAAGCAGGAGTCGAACGAATGATGCTTGACCACCGACGTGCGGCGTGCGATGGTCGATCTTCCTGATTAGATGCATAACGTTCACGGACTCGTGATGCCAGACAAGGCCTTCTGCCTTGATCATTGCTTCGACCTGTGGCGTAGTCATCCCTAGCTTCTTCCCCAACCACTCGTTCGCGTTCCTAAACGACTCTTTGTATCGCCTGTCGAATTCTGCCTCGAGTTCCCTGTAAGACCGAGCGTTGATCGCGCTCTTGTCAAACGCGCACGGATCGTCGAATGCCGGGTCACGTTCGACTTCGACGATCGGGGACGCGTCTATCGACGGCGTCGGAGCAACCATTCGCACCTTCTCTGTCGGCGAGCGCAACCCTGGGTGAGGACGCGGTGCGCGAACGGCCGAGGCCCTATCGCGGCCTCAAGAGCCGCGCCGCCGAGGCCGCCCCCACGCCCGCTCCGCCTCACGAACAGCCAACGTCCCAGTGTGCGCCGAGCAGCGCGGGGATGTTTCGGCCTCGGCGGCGCGGCTTCTGATGCAATGCCCCAATCTCGGCCGGTGCAGCGCGTCGGTGTTGACCCAGGGTTGCGCTCGTTCGTTGCACTCACTTCGCTGACCCTGGGCTATGGAGTGACGTAGCAACCGATGTTGTAAAAAACGCCTGGACCTTTCACGCTGCGTGGCATGGGAGGAGTACGCCAGGCTTTGCTTTTTGGTTTCTTGTGCTAGCGTTGCCGTCATCGAAAACCCAAAAGCAAAGCCTGACGTACTTCCCTTCCCCAAGGAAACGGAAGTACCCCGGGCGTTCAAACCGCTGAAAACGCGGGCGAATCCACCGGCGGTACCAGCCGACCAGTTTGCAGAGCGTGGCGTTCCGTTGACCTTCGCCACTGCCGGGATGGTTGGCAAGGTCTTCGGTGGTCGGCTGAACCTTGAGCATCACGCTGTTGGGGTGGTGCGTGTCGCTCTGGCTGTCGCTACCGTGACAGCCGAGCCTCGCCAGCAACCACGGCGGCGGCTCTGCCAACGGCAGGTCGGGCGGGATCGTCCATTGATAGTGACTGCCCGAAGCGTGCAGGCTCGGCGGGGCAACGACATATCCGTTGTCGCCACGGATGTCGATTCCATCAGCCAGTCCAGCCCGGTTGCCTACGGCCATGCAATCGGGAAGCTGGAAATAATAATGACGACCACCGCCCCCGGTGCTGACGGTCGGCGTGGCCGGAAGCGAACCATGTTCGGCTTCGAGTTGAGCCAGCGATTCCAAGCCACCATACTTGGCGTCGATGTCCAGCACCAGCAGGCCGTTGCCTGTGGCAATGCCGACGTTGGCAATCTCGGCTTCGGTCCACCAGCATTCAATGGTGGCTTCGTCGGTGGTGGCATCATGCACGCCGCTATACGTCAGCGGATGCTTGGCCGGGCTGGTACAGGTCTTGCTCTCACAAGTACACATCCCATCGGCAAACGTGTGCAGCGGGATGACAGGCCAGCCTTGGGCGGCAAAGCTCAAGGCGGCTTCCAAAAGTTGGTTGTTGTTACTCTTTATAGACATGGGGATTACCCCTCCATTCGATTCGATGTGAAAAAGAAATGCCGAAGCGGGGCCGGGCTGCGGCCCCAACTTCGGCGGTTTGGCTCACTCATCCACGGGAGCCGGGGTGACGGAATCGACCTTCGATCCGCCACGGTCAGTTTCAACGACCACGACCAGATAGGCTTTGCCGACAAGCAGCGACAAATCCACTTCTTCGTCCACCGACAGAGACTTTCCGAGCAGGCCGGAAAGAATCTTGCCGCAAGCGTTCTTGGCGGTCGGCGTCGGCGTCGTGATGCGTCCGACAGACTGGCCTGCATGGGGTCCACGGAGAACTTCCCATTTCCATGTGAGGCCGGGACCATAATCGTTCGTGATGCTTTCCACGCTCACAAACTTGGCGAGGTAGGTGCCTTTCGGCACGCCACCGGAACTTACTTTGAGTTTCATCGCTTTATTCCTTTGCGAATCAGTCAGTTTCGGGCTGCTGGCTTGGTCGCTACGTCGCAACCTTGCCGTTGCAGCCGCTTCACTGATGTCGCCGGTTCACGATGAACACGAAAAAAACCCGGCAAAAACCGGGGCATTTTCTTCCATTCGTTCGCCAAATGGCGTGAACGTTCATGAACAGCGTCAGGCGTCGTCCTGTTCAGCGGACTCCTGACGGTATTGGGAACGGGCAATTTCAATCATGTTGGCCTTGGCAGTTCCCTTGAGACGGAGAAGATTCTCGTATTCTTCCTGCTTCCCCTTCGCCTTGGTCGTCTTCAAGAGCCATTTCCAGACTTGTTCATTCTCGATGGCCTTACCTTCGGGGGAGTCGTCTTCGCCAATCACCGCCAACATTTCGTCGGTCAGTTGCCGCTCTGCTGGCTGTTTGAATGCCTTTTCAGCCTCTCGTTTGGCCATCTCATCTTGCCATGCGGCCATGCCGCTGACCTTGCCGGTGGAAACACCAACTTCCTCGGCCACGACTCGGATGGGAGCCTTTGGCTTTGCTTTCAAAACTCGCATGATGTGCAGGTTGAGTTCGTCATCGTCAGGGATTTCGCTCCGCTTCTCGGCTGTTGCTCGCGGCTTCGCCGCGAGCGGTGCCGCCTGCTTCGGCTCACAGCCCGATGCGTGCTTTTCCCGAAACCACTGCTCAAGCTGCTGGAACTCCTGTTTGCATTCCTCAAGGCTTTCGGCAGGCGGCTGACGTTCTGGCCGGTCTTCGATCCCCAAGTCATCGAGAATCCGGTGGGCGTTGCGAATCGTCTGGTTGGCCCGGTATTTGGCTTGGTAGAAACCATCGTCGCTGCCGAGCCGGGTTGCCGTGACGTTGCTCCATTCGTCACGAAGCCAACGGGCCACATCGTCAAGCGATGTGATGGTGAATAGCGGCTGCGTGCCTTCCCAGCTTTCAGGAAGCGGAAAGAGCGGCAGCGGGATGCCCCGGTATTCGGCAACGATGGCTTGGACTTGTTCGTGCCGGGGATCGTCTTTGGGAACTTCGGGCGAATGCGGATTGACTCCGAGAGCTTCCAGTTGCTCACAGAATCGCCGCCACGCCGTTTGTTTGGCGTCATCGGTCATGGTGCTTTCCTTTCGTCTGGGCCGAACCGAGAGCGGCTACCGTCGAAAGGAAAGCTCAGAACATGGCATCCGCTCCGGTTCGCTTGGCCCTGCCGTTTGCAACCGGCAAGGCCGTCCCATGCCAACATTCTACCGAACGCCGGGGCTTTCGTTGAGGGCAACAGGCTTGAACAAATCCCCACCAGCCAGTCCCTTTCCTTGTCGTCACCGCATTGCGAGCAAACGAGCAAAGGGTGGTGGCTGGGCTTTGCTCGCTTTGCACGCACTTTGCTCGCAGCGATTGCGAGCAAAGGTCAGGCGGCAGGCAGGGACTTTGCTCGTTTGCTCGCAGCGGGTTTGCCGCTGCAAATGACTTTGCTCGTTTGCTCGCAAGGCCATCGGCAAGAGCTGTCGCCCATCGCTGGAGCCAGAGCGAAGGCAAGGCCGGTGGCGTGATGGTGCGGATGATTGATTTGTTGATGCTGTCGCTTCGGTCAGGGCGAAGGCTGTAACAAAAAGATCAATCCATCAATCCAAGGCGAAAAAGCTGGTGCGAAAGGTGGTCGCCCCGGCCCCTGCATCGGCTTCGCCCGTTCTTTTTCTTTATGCCGAAGCCAAACGCTCACGCACGCACGGGAAAGCCGTCAGCCATCGCCATAGATACCAGCATGAAGACGTTTCACGAATGGCTGAGAGAACGGCAGCAACAGGAGGGCTTGTTGCTTAATGCAGACGGCAGGCTCAAAGGCATGTCGCCTTCAAATCCGCTTCCAAAGGACTCAGCGGTGAACAAGAGCTTGAAGCAGAAGCCCAAGCCATTGCCAGCGACAGTGCCGGTGTTCAAGCCGTGGAAGCCAGCAGAACCAGCACGGATTGTGCCTTACAAGCCGGCGTAGCCAGCGAAGATCGTGATGCAGAAGCCGCACAGCCTCTTTAGAGAGAACCGGGCCGAATGAGAAACACTATGTTCTCAATGCATGAATCTGGAATCACGCCACTAAGCCGTTTCCGTAGCGATTCAAGGAAGTCAAGACGAAGCTCTCCGTTTTCATCTCTGATGCGTCCACCAAACTCATCAAGTGTGTTGACCCAGCAAGTAAGCAGGAGAAGAAAATCAGCCAAGCTCGGAGCGATTTCCAAGGGCTTCCAACTGCCAGTGCCGTGGATTGCCATAAGGATTGGCGTTTCGGGAGTGCCCGTGTCAGCGATGACAGGGTCTGCGCTGCATTCCCCTATCGCCAACCATCGGGGATTCCATTCCTCGTCTTCGTCGCCGCCAACTTCCCCGGTCCATCGATACCCTACTTGGCTTTCGACCACCTCACTCGGTGCAAAGAGCGATAGCCACTCGACCGCCCAAGGAATCTCGAATTCCAGTGGTGCCGAACGGAGATACCACTCACGCAAGACTTCCGTTACTGGCAAGAATTCCTGCAATTCATTGATCTCTGATTCATCAGCGGAGCCGAGGTTAACCATCAGCGAAGATCTTGCCAACGCTGACTGCAAAGCCGAGATTCCGGATTCCAATTCTGCCATGCTGTTAGTTCTCCTACTGCTGACCAAGCTGCCGCAACATCATTTCTCTGTCAATCAATCGTCCTGCAGTCGGATTCCTGTAGTTCCCTCGGTGTCCCTGCAAACTACGGAGATGTTCTCCTCCTCGGGGCTTTGTTGACAAAAAGCGTATATTCCTCGGGTCGCCAGCCCATTCGGGGAATTCGGCGACATTGTTGATGTGGTGGCCCGTGAAGCCTCGAACTTGTCCCGTGTCCAAGAGTTCCTGCGCTTGCTCTGCAGTCCATGCATGCGTTCCCTTTCCGGTTCTCCGGACAAGATCTTGCTCCAATCGCCACGCCCGGTCGATTCCAGCCTGCCGAGAACCTGCTTGTGGTGTGAGGTCTGGGTGGATTCGGTATTGAACGAGCGAATCATGGGCTCCCCCAAGTCTCCTTGGGGCATCACAGACGGCCTCCGCTGAGTTCCTTCCTACACTGTTCCAACGTCTTGTTTCCGGGTTATATCGGATTCGTGTTGAGTTGCCAACTTGATTTTCAACGTCGCCGGCGGCATTGGCGATTCTCGCGGCGTCGGCGGCGTCGTCGATCAGGGCAAACCACACGCCGCCCGCCTCCAGAACGACGTTGACCGCCGTATCCGCGGCGAACTCGTAGGCTTGGGCGAGAGCCGTCCGCATCGCTTCATGTCTGGTTTGGCCAAAGAGGTTGACGTAGTCGCCCGGCTGGAGAATGTTGGGGTCGTCCGTCGTGGCTTTTTTCTCGGAGCACTCGTTTGTGGTGCAGGAGTTTGGATGCAAGACGCTCGGCCGCCTTTTCGGGACTCAAGTCGGGATAGCTGAATACGAGCACTCCCATAGAAAATCGCCGCATATCCACGGAGAAGACACGATGCAATTCCGCCTTCTCGAATCGATTCCCGGACGGATCGAGGCAGATGTCCTCAGCCGCTTGATCGGCGAGAGCGGTGATGAATGTGAATTGGGCGTCGAGTCGAATACTCCACTGGTTCTCCAGGGCCATCATCAGAACGTCCATGGCCTCGCTCTCGCCATATTGCTCTACGAAGGACTGCATGATCTCAGGATGCCGTTGGTAAAGCTCCAGAAACCGCAACGGGAGTACGTTCGACTCGGTGACCAGCGTTTGTGCGCCTCGCCACTTCTCCTGGAGTTGCGCGTACTCCTGGTATTCCCCTGCCTCCAGGAGCCGTTTCATCTCCGTGACCGGGTCTTCCCACATCCCACTTGGATCCGTGGCGTTGGTGGGTGAATTGCCGACGTAGCGGCGGAGATTGCTGTCGCCGGCGGCGAAGCCGATGGGATCCTCGCTGGCGAACTGGCCGATGGCCGGGTCGTAGTAGCGGGCTCGGTAGTAATAGAGGTCGCTTTCCTCGTCGGTCTCCCGGCCAGTGAAGCCGAAGATCACATCCACCCCTGAGTTGCTTTCGCTGCGGATGTTGCCGAAGGAGTCGTAAACAATGTGATTGACTACGGTGGACGTATCGGTCGCCGCGTCGTAGTTGACGATGTCGCGGACCGAGCCGAGGTTGTCGGTGAGCGTCCACAGGACATCGCCCGCCGCGCCCGGCGCGGCAACCTGCTCGTCGGCCAGAATCTGATCAACGGCCGGACCGTGCAGGTAACGGTTGGTCGCCGCCCCGTCCTCGTCCAGTCTCAAGGCGATGTGCTGTCCGTCATGAACGAAGTACTCCGTGCTGACCGAGGTCTGGTCGTCGATCACCTTGGCGATGCGGCGATCGAAGATGTCGTAGTGGTACTCCACCTCGTTGGTGGTCGCGCCGAAGAAGTCCCTGTCGGTGATTCTGGTCAGGCGGTTGCGGTAATCCCACTCGTACTCGGTCGTCGCCAGCGACGCGTTGTGAGTGCGGTGAGTGCGGTTTCCCTCGTCGTCGTACTGATAGGTGTACGTTCCGTCGTTGACGACGCGATTGTAGTCGCCCATGGTGTAGCCGGCGCGGTTGCCATTGTCCGCGTAGGTGTAGCTCTCGTCCGGCGCCGTGGTGTAGTCGGCCATGGTCAGCTGGTCGGCCGGATCGTAGTCATAATCCACCGCGCCGTCGGCCGACGACGTGAATTGGCCGACGCGATTCGCGTTGTCGTAATCCCAGTCGTAATCAGCCAGAAGCGTCGCGTTCCGCTGGTGAGTCAGTTCCTGCAAGCGACTCGCCTGGTCAAAGCTGAACATCGAGCTCGCGACGAACTCGCTGGCGTCGCCGCTCTCGTAGCGGTTGATCTCCGTCGGGCGATCCAGGGCGTCATACGCGAACTCGACCCGCTTCTCGGCCACGCCGTTGCCGCCCGCCTGGCCAACTTGTCGGATCTCTGTCAGGCGATCCAGCGCGTCGAATTGGAAGGTCGTCAGCGCGTCGGCGACATAGGCGGGCGTCGCCAGCGAGTAGTCCATCAGCTCGGCCGAGAGCGACGTGCGGTTGTCCTGCAAGTCGAAGTCGGCAGTGAATCGATACAGCGGATCATCGACCGAGCCGCCCACCGCCGCGAACTGTCCGGTGGTTTGATAGACGCGTCCCCGATCGTCGAAGTCGAACGTGTAGCTCGCCGACGGATCCGAGGCGGTGATCAATTGGTTGGCCGAGTCGTAGCCGACAGAGAAGGTGCGAATGGTTGCTCCGACGCCGTCGAGCCATTTCTCCTCCGTGCGGCGATGGAGGGCGTCGTACGCGTATTCGGTGGTTCGGTCGTTACGATCGACGTACTTCGTGAGATTGCCGACCTGGTTGTACTCGTAGGTGCGAGTCGGGTTGGAGCCCCCGCCCCCGCCACCTGGCGGCGGCGGCGGCCCGATTCCCCCGCCCGCTCCGACCAGCTCTTCGCCAACCACTCGGTTCAACGCGTCATGCGTCCACACCGTTTCGAAGTCGCCCGGATCCGTCAGCGAAGTGAGATTGCCCACCAAGTCGCTTGCAGTGCTCGCTGAGCTTCCGCACCGCACGCAGATAGGCCTTGCGAGTCGTGTCGCTCAAGCCCCGCAAGTGCAAATCGTCCAGCATCCGCGCCTGCCAATCACTGGTAGCCATCGTGATCTCCTGGAAAGGACAAAGAAAATGTCCCTCCAGGATGACGCGCAATCACGAGGCCCGTGCTAGAATTCGCCAACAATCAAACCGAAATACCTCCCCTGCCGCGCAGCGGCTTCCTTGAACGGAGAGATCAAGTCGCTCGGACATCCCGGAGCGGCGTTGCTGGTCTTCACGATGTCGTTGATCGCATACAACGCGCTCCGCGTCGTCCGCGCGGCGTTGGCATCCGTTCACGGTCAACAGGCGGCCGACGATGTCTCGGATTACTACATGACTGAATTGGTGTTCACGGATTGGTGCGCACTGGACATCCTCAGCGAACCGGAGGAATGGACCGCGAAGTTCGGATACGCCTCGCCGCGAGCTGTCGCTGCGGCGTTGAAACGCGCGGCAAAACATGTCAATGTGGAACGCATCAAAAAAACTACTCGAGGCCCAAAAAAGCCCCCGCCCAAACGCACGCACAACAGGCGGAAGCCCCATGTCTCAACGCAAAGGGTCCTCCAAACGAGAAGGCAGCTAAAATAGCCGCGATGACAACACCTTCAAAGGGCTGCACACAACACGTAACATTCAAGATTCAAGTTGCAAAAGGTGCGTGAAACAAGAACAACCGGGCCACACTCAAGTATAAGTGAATGAAGTAGATTACAACAGCAATCAGTGCAACGACTGCAAGCACAACGAAGTGTGAGCCGTATCGCGACCTCGCGTTCGCAACAACAAGCCCGATCATGCCGCCAATAGCAATGTCTCCGGCCTCAAACATCCAGCCTTGCGTGGCACCCACAGCGCCATTGACTATCGCCAGAGCCGCTTCAACGGCAAAGAACATGGCAGTAACCAGTATCGAAGAGACGTGAAGTTTCGTCATTCGCCATGGAACGTACGCGCAAAGAAATGCGCCGCTGTAATAACAGTTGCTGGGCCACAAGGGCTTGAGCAATATCACGAGCGCGCCTGCTAGACAGACAACGAACCCGAGTTCCCACGGACTCGGTTCATCCTCGCAAGTCAAGCAACTATTCCGAATAGGAATCCAGAACAGACACGAGCAAACGACCATCATCACAGCTCCCGAATCCCGCAACGCCAAAGAAAACAGGTTGGCATCACCCAGTATCAATCGACCTGCACAGGAGCATTGCGCTTAGACTTGGGTAGTGCATGCGTCACAACTCCTCCTTTCCGATAGATTGTTGTGCCGGGACAGTGCCTCTCTTGAGCTGCCTCAGTTGGCATGCAACGACCAAAATTCCCACTCCAAGGCTTACCACTGATGGGGCAATCCACGGCAAATGGCGTTCCAAGTCCAGCCAACTGGAGCACGCAGCCGCAATTCGAAACGGAGTACTTTGGACCTGAACTTGTTCCACAAAAATCGTATATGTCTCTGACACTGCCTCTCAGATAGCAACCGGAATGGCATAAACAGCACGTACAATTACCGCTAGGCGGAGCACACCGCGTCGTACATCCGCCTGTTACCCAGTAACTCGCTCGCTTGAGTCCAAAAAATAGGTCTCCAGACTTAAACCACACTTTGCCTGAAATCGTTATCACGTCGTTGGTTATCGGGTTGCAGCTTCCTTGGCGTGCCAGTGTGGGACCCAAGCAAATTGCGGGTGGAAGGTCGCTAACAGCGTTAAGTGCCGCTATGCAAGAACGCGGGCAATAAGGGTCCTTTTTTGTCCTGCCTAGATCGAGAAAATTGCGGAGGAGTTCAGCAGCGCATGGCAAAACCGGCTCGGCAAGGGGACCAGCCCACAAATACCAATGACATTTTGCGACGTCAGATTCCCTGTAAATGTGAGGCGCAACTACAATGAGGCGCTCACCAGGCCTAATGGGGAAATATCGCTCGCGCGGCATCCACGAATCGCCAGCACCAAGGGCTCGCCCGAGCGAAGGCGAGTAGGTCTGATTGGCCTTTGAAGCATCTCCCGTGAGCGGATCGGTGGAGAACCCTCGCTGACCTTGAAACCGATACGTTGTCTTCATGTCGCCGCTTTCGGCGACTGTTTCCCCGAAGGCGTCGTAGGTCGCTTCGCCGAGCACGTTGCCGGCGGAATCCGCAGTCTGGCGAGTGTTGCCGTCGCCATCATAACGATGATAGACCTCTTGACCGCCGTGATTCTCGGAAATCAACTCGCCGGTTTGCGGATCGACGGTGTAGTCGACTAAGGTCTCTCCCTGCTCATCCATCTCGGCCAGGCAAGTGTTGGTTGCGTAGTCCCAAAGATATCGCGTTAGCATTGCTAACTCCATCGAGCGTGAGTGCAGGCGGCCTAGGAATTCCTCGCGCGGCGCACGCCATCCGCCTTGTAGGTGTACGTGATCGACAATCCGGCTGGGAGCGCCACTCCCCGCAATTCGTTCTCGTACCCCCAGCTGTTGGTTGTCCGCTTTCCGCTGGGCGATTGTGTGATACGTTGGTTGCCGTTCGCGTCAAATACGTAGTTCGTCGTGCCCGAAGCATCCGCCGACGTTTTCAGCTGGTTGGCGATGTCGTAGGTGTAGGTGGTCCGATTGCCGCTGGAAGTCTTCTCCAATCGGTTCGCAGCCGCGTCGTAACTGAAGGCGTCGTCGTAGCCGCTGACGCCGGTGCGGGATTCGGCAACGAGTCGTCCTGCAGCGTCGTATCCAAAGGTCACCCAACTACCGTCCAGTTCCAAAATAGACGCCTTTCGGCCGACTGGATCATAGCCATATGTGAAGATGGTGATAGACGAATCATCCGCTTTGAAGTTCTCGAATCGGACGAGCTGATTTGTTGCGTCGAATTCACCGACGGATCGGTCCCCATTTCCAGATTGCCTGACTACACAGCGTCCCCCAGCGTCGTACTGCTTGGTGGTGACAAGTGACTCAAGATTCGCAATCGTAGCGACTTGCCCCGCCGCGTCGTACTTGTAAGTGAACACGCCTTCGTTGCCTCTGACCAACTCGGAGCGCTGACCGAGCGCGTCGTAAACGTATGTTGTCGGCGCCCCACCTGGCCACGACACGCTCTCAATTCGATTCATGCCGTCATAAGCGAATTCGTAGTCGCCAGTCGTATCGCGCATCTGGACCCGATTGCCAACCTGATCAAACGCGAAGGTGGCCCGAGAGTTGTTGGGATAGAGGCGCCTGACCTCGCGGCCCAGGGCGTCCACCGTATAGGTGGTTCGATTGCCGCGCGCATCGACGCGCAGTTCGACGGCGCCGGCGCGGTCGTAGCTGAACGTAGTGATGCGACCAAGAGGGTCAATTAACTGCGTTGGACGTCCGGCTGCATCGTAATTGGTGGTGGAGCGAGCGCCGAGGGCGTTCTCGGTCGCCACCGTTCGGTTGGCGGCGTCATAGACACTCGTGGTTGTCTGGCCGAGCGGATTCTGTTCGGCGATCTGCCGCCCCAGTGGATCGTAGCTTGTTGTGCTTAAGAAGCCTGCAGCGTTTCGCGACTGGATGCGCAAGCCGCGCGAATCATAAACGTAGGTGGTCCGATATCCCAAAGCGTTTTCCGTTGCCGCAACGCGCCCCACGGCGTCGAATACGTTGGTCGAGATGTAGCCCAGTGCATTCTCGGTCGCGATGTTTGCTCCATTTACGTCGTAGTACATCGTTGACCGAAAGCCCAACGGGTTGATGATGGCGCGGCGTTGGCCGATTTGGTCGTACACCGAGGTGCCGCGATACCCTAGCGCATTGACGCTTGCAATTGGTTGCCCGATGGCGTCGTAAATGCTCGAAGTCCGATTTCCCAGGGCGTTGATCTCGGCCACGGCTTGCCCGATCGCGTCATAGACGCTTGTGCTGCGATACCCGCGGGCATCCTGCGTAGTGACCAAGCGCCCGATGGCGTCGTAGAACTGCGTCGTGCGATAACCCAGCGCGTTCACCCGCGCCTCGACCTGATCGGTGGCGGTGTAGAGCATCGTGCTGCGGTAACCGAGAGGGTTGATCGTGGCGCTGGTTCGACCCAACGGATCGAAGAGGGTCGTGGAACGATCATCGAGGGCGTTGACGGTGGCTTGCTCGCGATCCGGCAGGTAGTAAGTCGTGACACGGTGGCCGAGCGGGTCGATGTTGGCGATGGCCTGGCCAACCGAGTCATACGTCGTCGTGGCCAACTGGCCCAATGCATTCATGGTCGCCACCGAGCGGCCGTCGGCGTCGTAGAACGTGGTCGTCCGATAGCCAGCGGGATCCACGTTGGCGCTGGTCTGGCCAATTGCGTTGTAAAGCGTTGTCGCGCGATTTCCCAGCGCGTCCTCGACCCCGACTCGACGACCGACGGCGTCATAGGACATGGTCGTCCTGAATCCCAGCGCATTCACACTGGCCAACACGTGGTTCGATGGCGTGTAGAGTTGAGTCTGACGCGCGCCGAGCGCATTCACACTGCCGACAGTTTGCCCCAGCCCGTCCAGAACACTGGTGGTCCGGTAGCCCAGCGCGTTGACCGAGGCGATCGGTCGATTCGCTTGATCATAGACAGTGGTCGTGCGGTATCCCAGCGCGTCGATGGTCGCCACGGCAAGCCCGACCCCGTCGAAGATTGTTGTGCTCCTGGCGCCCAGGGCGTCGGTGCTGGCAATCTGCTCGCCGCGGACATTGTAGGTGGACGAGGTTCGATTTCCCAAGGCGTCCACTTGAGCAATCGTCTGGCCAGCGCGGTCGTAGACCGTCGTCTGGCGCCAACCGAGCGCGTTGACGTTGCCGACGAGCTGATCGGCTCGATCATAGACCGACGTGGTTCGCGCCCCGACGATCGTCTCGGTGGCAACTTGCCGTCCGGCGACGTCGTAGGTGTAGGACGTTGGTACGCCATTGGGTTGGATGGTCGCCGCGGGACGATCGAGCGCGTCGAGAGAAACGGTGGTTCGGAAACCTAGCGGGCTGACGGAAGCGACCGGCTGTCCGGTCACGCCATAGGTTTGGGTAGAGCGATTGCCCAGGGCGTTGACTTGAGCAATTGGCCTGCCATTGTCGTCATACACCGTGGTGGTGCGGTGTCCGAGCGTGTCCTCCACACCGATTCGACGCCCGTTGAGGTCGTAGCTGAAGCTGGTCCGAAATCCAAGCGGATTCTCCATTGCCAGCACGCGATTCATGTCGTCGCGCGTTACGGACGTCACAAACCCTAGCGCGTTCTGAACGGCAATCGCTTTTCCCGCGTCATCAAAGGTCGTCGTGGTCCGATAGCCCAACTCGTCCACCGAGGCAATCAGGTTGATCGAGCCGGACGCGTACACGTAGGTGCGAATGCCGCCATTGGCGTTGGTCACCGATTCCACGCGGCCAGTGGCCCCGTAGGCGAAGCTCGTGCGAAAACCGAGCGGGTCTATGACGGCTGTCTTTTCACTGCCGTTCCAAACTGCGGTTGTTCGTGATCCAAGCGGATCAATCGCCGCCTGGGGCATGTTGTTCGAGTCGTACTCGTAGGTCCAGACATGGCCAAGTGCATTGGTAATGCTTTGAAGCCGTTTACCGGCGTGGGACGTAGCGTCATAGGCGTAGGTGGTGACAAAGCCGAGTGCGTTCTCGGTCGCCCTGAGCCGTGCATCCTCCCAGGTGTGCGTCGTCCGATTGCCCAGCGCGTTCTCTTCGCAAAGTAAATGCCCGACCGAGTTGAAGGTCAGCGTGGTGCGATGGCCCAGGGCGTTGATCACCGTCGTGGTCAAGCCGTCGAATGCGACGGTCGTGGTGTGGCCCAGCGGGTTGGTGTAGGAGGCGAGACGACCGGAGTCGTAGCCATAGCTGTGGATGTGGCCTTCGGGGTCCTGGTACGCAATCAGGCGATGACTGCCATCGTAGGTCAAGCTGGTCGTGCACAGCTCGGGTGTGACATGCTTGACGACATCATCGTTGCCGTCGACTTCAAACAGCGTCTCGCGACCGGCGGCGTCGGTGATCTTGGAGATCATCCCGCCGCCATCGTAGCTGTAGGTCGTGCGTCGGCCGGACGGATCGACGACGGAGTGCAACTTGGGAGGCGTGCCCGTGTAGTTGTTGGTCCAGACGCCCCCGGCGGGATTCTGGATGGTGTTCAGATCGCCGGCCGAGTCGTAGACCAAGACGAATCCGTCCGCACGTTCTTCAGTCCATTTGCCGGTGAAGTCCCGCTTGAGTGCGGACGTGGCGCCGTCGGGCGGCGTGTAATAGCCGGTCGAACACATTGTGGTTGGTGTAGCTGTAGACCGTGCCGTCGCCTTCGTGGAGATCGGCGTCCTGGAAAGTCACCTCTTCCACCCAGCGGTGCAGTCGCGAGGTCCAACCGAACCCGTAATTGGCGGATTCCGTCGAACGGGAATTGTAGATCAGGCGCGCGTCAGGCTCGAACGGGCTGGCGCTGGGGTAGCGCAGGCTGAAGATTACGTTTCCATTCGACGTGTTGAGCAGCCCTGGTCCGCATAAGCCTTCCGGAGTGCAAGTCCCGCCCTCAGAGTCAGGGCAGCAGCCGGAGGGCTCTTCGCCTGGCGGTTGCGCGGCGACGGCTTCGAAATAGATCCCGCCGCCCCAGGATTGACCGCCATCGGCGTCCCCATCGGGGCTCGGGCATTTCCCGCACGTTTTTGCAATGGGATAGACTTGACTGGTCGCCGCAAACAGATTCGGCGACTCGCCCCAACTTGCCTTGGCCATGGGAGAGAAAAGCTGGCAACCATAATCCCGTTGGTCTCCGCCGCCGCTGAGACTCGATTTGTGAACCGTGTCGGTTCCAACCGTGGGCATGGCGCGCCTCTTTTTTCGCGGGTCTCCGTCGATCTTCCGCTACAATGGGGAGTGTAGAGACTGCGTCAGTGGGAGTCAAACAATTTTGCTTGGGGTCGGGTTTCGTCGCGTGCACTTGCTTGGATGTGATTTCCGCATGCGGTACGGCGACAGCAACTATGCGTTTCCACAGCAGCAGACGCGGCGGATCGATCGCGCGACACAACAACCCACGCGGAGTGCTACTTGAGCCAAAGCCTCGAGCAGTCAGCCGAGCGGAAGCAGGAAATCACGGGCATGTTGGCGTTGTGTTTCGAGCGGATGGGCGAGCCGCACCGACTGCCCGAATTGCATCCGTTCGATCCGCCGTCGCACCACATCGACGCCGCCGGGATTGCTCAGGAGCCTTCGCGAGCTGAGACTTTAGCTGGGCGCGGGCAGGAAATCGCTGGCCGTTCACTGGTGAGCCTTAGATGACGAAATTGAGCGTGGGTCGAAGGTCGCGAAGTCGGGGTCTTCCCCCTGCCGAACAAGACAATACTGTCAAGGAATCGGGCGCGCCCTCGGAAGAGGACGGGTTCCATACCTGGACTGCATGTTCAGTTGGCGCCAAGCCAGAAATGACCTCGCGGCCTCGTGAAGTCAACGCCCAGGTCTATACGGAATTAGCCTAAATCTGAGGGGAAAACGCGGCATATTAAGTGATGGGATGCTGCTATCGCATCGGTCGGTTCCACGTCAAGCAAGCGAACCTCGCTCGCAGCTCGTTGGAGGCCTGCCCATTTTCGGGCGGCTGGCAGCGACCGGTTAGAATACCAGTGCGATGGCCCAAGTCCTTCGCGGTTGTGCCTTTCGAAACCTTGATTGTGCCCATGCGACGGAGTCCGCGAATCACGCCATTCGGCGGCCTCGCGGACAGTCACCTTCAACTCTCCGGCCACGGAGTTGTAGGCCCCTCCTCAATCTATGCGCAATTCGCCAAACCGGGGTTGCCCAGAGCGTTGAAATTGGCGACGTTCGTTGGGGTAGCCCTCTGCCTTTGGGCTTTGCGGAAGACGGTTGCTTGGACCTCGATCATAAACGGTTGTTGGCTTTTTGCTTCCCCAATTTCCTGGCCCCCAACTCGTGCCGGCGAGACCGCGGCAGCAACGCAGTTTTCGATGGGGTCCATGAGCCGGCGACTGCGCCTCGGGCAATGGAGCAGGAACTGAATGTCAACCGGACCTGACGGCGGAGACGCCAGAAATGCTGACCCGACGAATGACTCGGCCCAACGACGGCTGTCCGATGCAGTTCTGGAGGAACTTCAGTCGGCGGAGCTGGGGATTCGGGCCCCAGCGGTAGCCGAGCGAGTTTGGGAGCGCCTATTCAGCCCCCGTGAACGCGAGCAACTTGCAAATGAATTCGATCTACCAGGCTTAAGAAACCTCGGGGCTTTGGGCATGTGGCAGGCGGTTCGCGGTGGGGGGCGCGAGCAAGCAATCATCGACATCGCTGAAGGCGTGAGCCTCCTGGATGCGCAGACGGCTTCTTGGCTTAGACGAGAGCTCAACTTCCCGGAACCGGCGGAGAGGGCTCCCGTTTGGGATGTCGAACGTGGTGTGTTGAGCATGGGCACACGCGTCATCAGGCGCGTGCGGATTCTTCAAGAGAACATCGAATATCCAACAGATTCTGGATGCATTCCAGGCAGATGGATGGCCCAGTAGTGTTGATAACCCGTTGAAACTCGGCCAGGCTCAGCTCCACCAGTCCATTCGATCGCTGAACAAGGGGCTCGAGTTGATCCGATTCCGTGGTACTGGTGGCGGCAGTGCGATCACTTGGGAATCCGTGTGAGCTCACAGTCACCTCCCAGTCTGTCCCCATAGATGTTGCGCACTCCTCCGCGATGATAAAGACGTTCGCTAACGCATTGGGCGTTGCGGTGTCGTCATCGCCGGGGCATTGGCTGTGGATTCGAGCGAGGCAACGCGTAGTGACGGAGAGCCGCTCGCGGCTCAAGCTGCATCGCCGCCGGCGGGCGAGGCTCGCGGATTTGCAACGCCGCAGCAATTTGCCGGTTGGTGTGGGCTGTCGCTGTCCACGGTATGGCGCTATCTCAAGACGGGGCGCCTGCCCAAGCACCAACCTGGCGGACCCCGGTGCCGCGTGCTTATTCCTTGGGCCGCGTTAAGCAGTCTAAGCGCCAGCGATTCGCCTCAGTCGGTGGAAATCGTTGATGGTCGCTCGTCGCCGGTGCCGCCTCAACAAGAAGAACAAACTTCGCCGCGGTCCTCCGGCCCCAAGCCTAGGTGGACCGAGCGGCTCTGAAAAAACGCACTCAAAAAACACAGGACCGAACTATGGTCAAGAGAGGAAAGAACGACATCGTTCGCTGCCAGCATTTCGCTTGGCGGCTGTACTGTCGTAAAGGCACATGGTATGCCGACGGCAGATCCAATACACCTTGTGCAGGGCGTCACTCGCTTGGTGTAAGCGACCGCAAAGAAGCTCTTCGTTTGTTGCCGGACTTGGACCGAGTGCGCGCTGAGACGTTGGGTCTCGCGAAACGCACGGTAACGTCACGCACCGTGGAACCCTTGTCCCTAGAACAGGGACGCGAGCTGTACGAGCGTCACATCCGTCGGCCGCCCGCTGTTGGCGGAGTCAAAAGGTCAACTCAGAAGCGTTATCGTACGGTGTTTGATAAGTTCACCGAGTTTGCCCGCGCCAATGGAATTACGACTTGGAATGGTGTGACGGCGGACTCGCTGACTGACTACGCGAGTGATCTCCAAACGAAAGGCTACTGTCAGAAGACTTTGGTCAACGAGCTCACGACGCTGAAGCAGGCGATGACATGGCTTATTCGGGAGGAGCACTTGCTGGGAGTCGACCCGATCAAGCTCAAGGTGCACAAGGCGGAAAGCCAGCGTGCGTACTGCTATCGCGCCGAGGAAGTCAAGGCGATGGTCGAGCTTTGCCGAAGTGATGTCTCGTTGCACTGGCTTGGCGACGTGATCATCGCACTTGCGTGCACCGGATTGCGAATCAGCGAGTTAGCATCCTTGCGTTGGTCCGACATTGATCTTGAGCGAGCTCGCTTGACGTTGACCGATGAGTCCGGTCGATCTCCCAAGGGTGAAACACCGCGACGCGAAACGAAAAGTGGCCGCAGCCGTTCCTTCCCGATTCATCGCGGACCTGTTGGAAGTCCTGCGCAGTTTGCCGCGTCGCAACGACTACATATTCCATGGGCCCCGCGTGGACGGCTCAAACCGGATACGGTGCGACGAATCCTGGTGCGAGAGGTTCTCGGACCGCTGACCGAAATGTTTCCAACAAGGGACGGCAAAAGGGGATTCGCAAGCGGTCGGTTACACAGCTTCCGGCACTACTTCTGTTCAACCTGCGCGAACAACCGTGCGCCCGAGCAGATGGTGATGAACTGGCTAGGACATGCCGATAGCGAGATGCTGCGCCATTACTATCACCTTCATGATGGCGAGTCGCTTCGAAGAATGAACAGTTTGGACTTCTTGGGTACCGGCGACGGACGTTCCGCCGGCGGACCCGGGAAAAACTCGTCGGAGGAAGTTGAGCCGCCTGAGACGATGGGCGACGATGCGACGGCAAGTTGACACAGTCTTGGCACAGTTGACTGTGCCAAGAAACAGGCGTCGCCGCATGTTGTAGCTCTGCAACAACTTGCGGCGACCAAGTTTCGAGAAGCGGAGGGCATGGGACTCGAACCCACAACCGGTAAACCGGCGCCTGATTTCGAATCAGGTTGCTCAGCCAATTCGCTTACCCTCCGGGTGTGTCTCGATTTTAGTCCGCAGGGATTGGGCGGGGCAAGTGGACTTGGATTGCGGATGGCGGCTTCCGAGTGGGCGCCCCGAGCATCGCGGGCCTGGTCGGCTCGCATTCCGGGCCGAATTTAGCCATCGCCTTGGGGCTTGGGCGCCGGCGGTTGATCTGCGGGGGTCGGTTTCGGCTCACCCGGAGTCTCGCCGGCGGGCTCCCCGGCTGGCGCCGGCTCGTTGCCTTTGGCGGGCTCTATCGGCGCCGCTTGCGGAGTCTCGTTGGCGGGCTCGTCCGACTTGTTTTCTTCCTTCTGATTCTCTTCTGGCTTGCCGTCTTCCTCCTTGGCGTCTTCGGCTTTCGCTTCCTTGGCTTTGGCTTCTTCTTCGGCCTGGCGGATTTGGTCGGACGAGGCATCGCTATAGGGGCCGGTTGTGGGCACGTTGGGATCGAGCACCCATTTCAGAGGGAAGTCGGTCGGCAGACCGCTTTCGCCCAGCTGCAGCAGCGTCCATTCGTAACCTTTCAGGCCTTCCTCCAGATCGCGAGCGGAGATGTCGACTTTCACACCGGGGTATTTTTCGAACACTTGAGCCCATCGCGACCAGGCCTCTTCGTAGCTTTTCCGCGCACGATCGAGATCGGTCTTTTTCCTCGCGTCCTCGGCGTCGAAAAGGTATTCACGAGCTTCCGTCGCCAACTCCGTTTGCTCGACTCGGCAACGTTCTCGCCAGTACACGTAGTTGACGATCGATCGATAACGATCGCAGCGACTGAGTTGCTCTTCCAGCGAGCTAATGCGTTTGGCCAAGGAGCGAGCGGGAGTGAGGTCGTCCGCGGCCGCCGCGTTGGCCACGTCGAGATCGGTGACCGTCATCTTCTCGCGAGCCTGCTCCCAACGGCGCCACTCGCTGGTTCCCCACTTGGTCCGTTCCACTTCGGCGCTTTCCCAAGCGCGGCGCTCCACATCGCTCAAGGCCTCGCGCCGCTCCGCCTCCAGCCGCTCGCGCAATTGCGCCAGTTCTTCCAGTTCCGATCGCAGTTGTCGAATCTGCGTGGACAAGGACTCGGCTTCGTAAAGCACGACTGGGACTCCCCACGAAGAGGGAATCGGTCGATTGCCAAACTCCTGCCAATCGTCGCCGGCCTGTTGCCAGGCCGTGCGCGCCGCTTCTCCAAAAACGCCCTCCGAGCCAATCGCGTCGGCGAAATTGATACGGGATTTCGCGGCTTGCTGGAAAAAGACGAGAGGGCTCGTCTTCTTGATCTGCTTGCCCAAATCGTCCACGGTGCTGTTGGCCTTCTCGTACCATAAGCGAGCCACCAGCCAGTTGTCAGGAAAACCGTCGGGACCGTTGACGAGCGGCAGGTTCATGCCCTCGACATGTTCGGCCATTCGTTCGTGGAATTCCTCATCGGTGCGAAACATGCGGCGGAATTGCACGTGTTCATCGGCGACGCCGATCTTCTGCCCCACAAACCAGCCAACGTAATACAACAGGCGCGGTTCGGCGCGGTTGTACTCGTTGCCTTTTACCAAGAAGTCGATGCCCTTCTTGACCCAACTATAACGGTAGCGATAGTCGTCGAACTCCACCGAGACGTTGTACGCCAGATTGTGGGCTTGGAACTCCCAGACTGTCAGGAAGTTGGGTTGCAGGCGAATAATCTGATTGCAGGTCGCCGACAGGTTGTCGAAGTCATGGACCTTCTTGAATTCCTGCGCCTTTTGCCAGAGCAGGTTCACCGCGACTCCGCGAAGCCCCAGTGTGGCCAGCTTCATCGATTCGCTGGCGGGATCGATTTCCCCGAGGTCCGCCGTTGAACAGGTTGTACTGCGATCGCAACTGCGCCAGTTTGCCGCCCGGCTTGGTCGCCGTGGACGGGCTGCCGATCAGATACAGCGGGTAGATCAAGAGTGCGATGGCCAGGCAGTAGCCGACCTTGCGAGCCAGAGTCTTGTTCATGCCGCGATTTCCCGAGTTCGAAGGAGGAAGTAACCGGCCACCACCAGGCACAGCACAAACGCCAAGCACGTGGACGCCTGCTGCATCACCAGGTTGGCGTCGACGTTGAAGCCGTTAGCCAGATACTCCGATGAATTGAAGCCAACAAAATCAGGCACGATGTTGGCGATCAAGTACATGACCGACATCAAGCCGAAGTCCAGGAACTTGATCAATGGTTCAAGCCCCGGGACGCCCAGATCCAGGTCGATGTTGAGGTTTTTCTGAGTCAGGATGCGGACCATCGACTCGATGGGGCCGCCGCCCTCGACCAGGTTCTCCGCGTTGATGGTGGGCGCGAACAGACGGCGGACGGTTTCGTTGCCTTCCATCACGCCATCCAAAACGCCGCGGATGAAGGACGTGAAGTGGCCGATGACGATCACGCCGAAAGTGGCCAGCAGGGCGATCGAGGCGCTGAGGAATGTGCTCAGCGTCACGCCGAAAGAAATCACCAGGACCATCTGCATCCAAAGGCCGAGATAGGTCTTGACGAAATTCATCAAGAAACTTCGCTCGGCGGCCTTCAGGTACAGGTCGGCCTGCGCCATGCCGAAGTACTGACCGGGGGATTCGCAGCGGACGACGATCTGCAGCGAGCCGTCCTCCAGCAGTTCGTCAAACAAGTTGACGTTCGCTTTTCGTTGACCTTCGCTGGTCACCACGTCCACGGTGCGTGGGATGACCAGTTTCTGAGTCTGATATTCGCGAGCCTCGAAGGGGATTCCGACGGTGCGAGCTTGTGTCTCCGGGGCCCGCACCTCAATGGTTCCGAGAATGCCCTCTTCAATATTGCCCTTGTGCGTGCGGTACACCCCCAGCGTCATTTCAATGGGGAGGCCGTCGGCGAAATCCTCGGGCGTGACGTTTCGGAATGTCCAGATCGCCGCACCCAGCGTTCGTCCTTCGATGTAACGACGATACGTCCACTCGTGACCGACATTGATGCCTTCCCCGGGTCCGCCGCTGCGATTCAGGAACTGCAGTTCGCCGTACTTGGGCACGCGGGCCTGGAATTGGTCCTCGGGAGGGCCGACTCGCAATTCGCCGTCTTCCTCGGTGAGGCTGTGCGAGTGCCCCGCCGCATCGTCCAGGAACAATCGGCCTTCCGCGTCGATCGCCACGCGATGGCTATGCCCCGCGTTGGTTGTCGTTAACGATAGTTCGCTCACCTCGCCGGCTTCGAGCATGGAGCGGATCTTCTCCGCCGGTTCATCGATGGAGTGTTGATGGTTCAGCCCGACCACGACGAAGGCGTAGCTGAGCAGGCACATGACCGCGAGGATCACCGACGCGACAAACGAGAAACCGAGGATGCGGCCAAGCACGATCTCCAAGGCGCGGACCGGTTTGGTCACCACGGTGTAGATGGTTCGATTCTTGATATCGGCCGGCAAACTCATGGCGCTGATGAACAACGCCATCACCAACACCAGGTAATTCGTGGCGGTCACCACAAAGCTGATGTACAGCCGAGATGGATTATCGGGGCTGCGATCCAGGAACCAGCGGGCGTACATCAGAACGATCGCAAAGACGACAAAGACCACCACGACTCGGCCGCGGACGGATTCCTTAACCGCCAAGCGCGCCATGGCCATCGTGCGACGAAACGACGCGCTGAGGAAATCCGACACCGCGTCGGCCACGACCTGCGCTACGTTGTACGAAGCTTCCAGCGGTCCGTGGCGAAACACCGACAGGAGGTAGCCAACCAGCAGGCCCAGAGAACCCGCGATCGCGGCCAGCAACAGAAAGATCGCCAGAGCGCCATAGGGCGACTTCGCTCCAGGGAGAAGCCAATCCAGGAAGGGGAGGACTTCGTGTTCAACAACCATGAGTCTTTGTTACCAACAGGCCGGTCAAGGAAGACATAAAGCCAAACGCATTCACGATGGGCGACGATCACTCCGAGCAGATGCTTGGTGATTCGGCGGCATCAGGTTTCCGAACCCGTGCCGAATCCTCCGCGACGGCCTGGATGGGCGTCGCTTTCGCGGACGATGTCCAGGAACAATTCCTCCAACGTCGTCGTTGGGTTCTCCATGGAGATCAACTTGCCGCCGTGCTTCTCGATGACCTGCCGCAGTTCCTGTTGGGCTTCCTCGGAGAGACCTTCGACTTGCACTTGAGTCGTGTCGCGGACTTTCAGCAGGTCGTCGACTCGCCCCATCTCCTTCAGTTCACCCTGGTGCAGAATGGCGATGCGGTCGCATACATCTTGCACGTCCGCCAGGAGATGGCTGCACATGACGACGGTCTTCCCCTGCTCGCGGAGATTGATGATCATGTCTTTCATCTCGCGAGTACCGATGGGGTCAAGGCCCGTTGTCGGTTCGTCCAGCAGAATCAACTCGGGATCGTTGATCAGGGCTTGGGCCAGACCGATCCGCCGCGTCATGCCCTTGGAGTATTCCTTCAGCTGCCGACGCTTGGAACGCTCCAGCCCGACCGAGCGAATCAATTCGGCGCTCCGCTGTCGTCGCTCCGCCGCCGGGATGTTGAACAGCCGGCCGTAGAAATCCAACGTCTCTTCGGCGTTAAGGAACTTGTACAGGTACGACTCTTCCGGCAAGTACCCGATCCGTTCCTTGTTTTCGACATCCGTCGCGTCGCGGTCGAAAATCATCGCTCGACCGCTCGACGGAAACAGCAGGCCCAGCAGCAGCTTGATGGTGGTGCTTTTGCCGGAGCCGTTGGGGCCCAGCAAGCCGAAGATCTCTCCTCGACGAACTTCCAGGTCCAGGGCCTTCAATGCGTGAACCTTCTGGCGACCCCAGAAGTCGCGATACACCTTGCTCAGGTTCTGAGTCTGAATGACCACCTCGGCTGCAGCGGTTGGGGTCGGATCGGCGGACGGGGTTTCCGTGGCGGCTTGCATGGCGGCTCCAACTTGGCCCGAGCGACAAGTTTCGGGACGGCGTCACTGGGGGGCAGTCATTTCGCGTCCAGGAACGCGAGGGATCACAGAAAGAAGACAAACAGTGTGGGGGTTGAGCGCGGAATCCGCGCGGGACCTTTGAAGTACGCTGGGGAGATTCAGTTGGTTCGGGTAAAATCCTGAGGGAATCCAACCTGGGCGGTTTGCGAAAACGCCTCCCAGGCGCCCGCTTCGCCCCTCCCCCGCGAAGTCGCGGCTCAGCGCTTCTGGGCCGGAACTTGCTTGGCGTGCATCGTTCAGAACCACGCACTATAAATCAGTCGCCGGAACCGTTCAAGGAACACGCGCGAAATCGCCCCGCAACTCATGACGCCAGCCGAATCTGACGATTATTCCAGCGCCTTGGCGTTTTTGTACGCGAGACTGAACTTCGAGCGTTCGGCGGCGCCGTCGTACCACTCGCCGGCCTTTCGTTTGCAGCGGATGAACGATTTGCTGGCGCCATTGGGCGACCCGCATCTTGATCGACCGACGATCCATGTCGCCGGGACCAAGGGCAAGGGATCCACGTGCGTCATGCTCAGCAGCATGCTGCAGGCTCAAGGAAGCCGGGTCGGTCTGTATAGCTCGCCGCATTTGTCCCGCCTGGAAGAGCGTTTTCAGATCAACCAGCAACCGTGCACCGCCAGGGAGCTCGTGCAATTGGTGAGCGAGATGCGTCCGCTCGTCGAACGCCTGGACCGGCAAGCCGCGGCCGGCGCCTCGCCGGGCCCGACTTTCTTTGAAATCACGACCGCCATGGCTTTTCTGCATTTCGCGCGCAGCGATGTGCATTGGACTGTCCTGGAAACCGGCCTGGGAGGCCGACTGGACTCCACCAACGCCTGCAGGCCCTCGCTCTGCATCGTGACGAGCATCAGCCTCGATCATACGCGTCAACTTGGCGGGACGTTGGATCGCATTGCCCGAGAAAAGGCCGGCATCATCAAGCCCGGCGTTCCGGCGATCAGCGGAGTCGCCGAGCCGGCTTCGGCCGCGGAGATCACCGCCGCCGCGCAGGCGGCCGACGTCCGGCTGGAAGTGTTGGGCGTCAACTTCCACTGCGCCTCGCGGCCCAAGGATCCGCTGGATCCCCTCGGCGGGCAAGTCGGCCGCTACGAGGATTGCGACGGTTCGCTCGAGTTGCAACTGCGGATGAACGGCGAGCATCAAGGTCGCAACGCGGGGCTCGCGATTCGCGCCCTGCGGCGTTTGCGGGCCGAGCGCAAGCTGATGATCTCTGACCGCCAAATCCTGGATGGTTTGGCCTCGGCGGCTTGCCCGGGACGCCTTGAATCGTGGGGCGGGACGCCGCAAGTGGTCCTGGACGTGGCTCATAACGAGGCTTCGATCGCCGCTCTCCTCAAGACGCTGGCCCCGCTGCTCGACTCGCAACGCCCCACGGCCTTGGTCTTCGCGGCCAGTCGCGATAAAGACGCTGTCGCCATGTTGCAGCAACTGCTGCCGCGATTCGACCACGTGCTGCTGACGAAGTTCCGCGACAACCCGCGCGCCATGTCGCTCGAGGAACTTGGCGGATGCGTCGACCAAGCCCGGCAACGGCTCGCCCAGATCGCGCCGCCGCAGCACCCTCGCCACGAACCCAGCCTTCAATTCATCCCCGCCGCCCAAGACGCCCTCGAGCAAGCCCGCCGGTTGGCTCAGCCCGCCGGTCTGGTCTGCATCACCGGCTCCTTCTTTCTAGCCGCGGAATTGAGGGAGTGGGGTAGAGGGTAGAGAGTAGAGGGTAGAGTCCGAAAACGGACCGCCCTTGAATGAGGCAGGTGAAGGGGCGTGGCGAGGAGCATCGCTCGACGGGGACATGCCCCGTCGTGGCGGAGCCATCTTCGGTGATTGCTGGCGAGGAGCAGGCTCGACGGGGACATGCCCCGTCGTGACGGGAATGTGGTGGCGCAGTTTGGCGAGGAGCATTGCTCGACGGGGACATGCCCCGTCGTGGCGGAGCCATCTTCGGTGATTGCTGGCGAGGAGCAGCGCTCGACGGGGACATGCCCCGTCGTGGCGGGAATGTGGTGGCGCATTTTGGCGAGGAGCATCGCTCGACGGGGACATGCCCCGTCGTGGCGGAGCCATCTTCGGTGATTGCTGGCGAGGAGCATGCGCTCGACGGGGACATGCCCCGTCGTGGCGGAAGAGTCCCCAACGGAAGACGCACTCTTCCGGTTGACCCTCCACGCTCTACCATCCTCACTCTCTACCATCTACTCTCTACCATCTACTCTCTACCATCTACTCTCTCACCATCTACTCTCTACCATCTACTCTTCTAGAAACTCGATGGCTCTCTTGAGTTGTTTGTCGGCGTTGGGGATGTTGGGATCGGTGGTTGACTCGGGGGTGGGGCGAATGATGTCGCGTTGGCGTCTTGCCTCCAATGTGGCTTCGAACTCGGCTTCGGTCAGCGGGATGTCAAAGCCCTCATCGGGTTGCACTCCCCATTGGTCGGTGTCCTTTTCGTCGTTGTCACGATGGATGTTGCGCCCGCTTGGCCTCCAGTACTTGGCGGTGGTGAGCTTCAATGCGCAGCGTCCGCCTTCCAAGTCGATCACGTTCTGTACGGTGCCTTTGCCCCAAGTGCGCTGGCCGATGATCGTTGCTCGTTGATTGTCCTGCAAGCAAGCCGAGACGATCTCGCTGGCGCTGGCGGAGAAGCCATTAACGAGCACCACCAGGGGGACGGAAGTGGGCAGTCGCACATCGGGCTTCGCGGCAAACGGCGGTTGGACGAGTCCATCGCGTCCGCGAGTGCTGACGATCAGACCTTGTTCGAGGAACAGGTCGCAGACGTTGACGGCGGCCACCAGCAAGCCGCCGGGGTTATTACGCAAGTCGAGGATCACGCCTTGCAACTCAGGCGTCGTCTCGAGTTGATCCAAGGCGGCCTTCAACTCATGGGCGGTGTCGCTGCCGAAGCTGGTCACCCGGATGTAGCCGATTGTGGGATGCGACTCGAGCACAAATCGCCAGTTCCCATCGGCTGATCGCGAGTCGCCCAAGACCGAGCGGATGGGGATGACAGCGCGCTGCAACTCGAAGGCCAGCGGCGCCTGCTCGCCGGCGCGTGCGACAGCCAAACGCACTTTCGTTCCCGGGCGGCCCCGCATGATCTTCACCGCATCCTTGGTCGTCATGCCCAGCGCCGGTTGCCCTTCGATCTCGACGATCACATCTCCTGCTCGCAATCCAGCGCGAAACGCCGGGGTGTCGAGGACCGGCGTCATGACCATCAGTTTCCCGGTCTCGCGGTCCTGTTCGACAACGATCCCAATGCCGCCGAACTCCTGCTCGAGTGTTTCCTGAAACGCGTTGTAATCGTCGGAGCTGATGAACGAGGAGTAGGGATCAAGGCCCTGAATCATGCCGTTCATGGCGTCGCGGAAAAGGACTTCGGCGTCGACTTTATCGACGTAATATCCATCCACGATGTTGATCGCATCGCTGATCACGACGGCGTACCGAGATCGCGAGGCCGTTCGATGACACAGGAACGAGATCATCGAAACCAGGCAGATCAACAAGACGTTGCGAGTGGGCATCGTAATGGCCGGGGGTGCAGGTAACGAATGGCTTAGCCTAGCGGCAGGCGACCATTGCTGTCGCCGAATCCTCGGACATCGGCGCCCACGATGTCCAACATGCTCAGGAACAAATTGTTCAGCGGTGTTTCTTCGCGCAGCGCCAGATGCCGACCCGGCTGGATGGCGCCGCCGCCGCGACCCGCCAACACCAACGGCAGATCATCGTGTTGATGCCGATTCCCGTCGCTCAAACCGCTGCCATAGAGGATCAGGCAGTGATCCAACAGGCAACCCTCGCCTTCCGGGATCTGCTTCAGTCGTCCGAGGAAGACTGCGAACTGCTCGACCAGGTAGCGGTCAATCCGCTTCAATTGGTCGATCTTGTGTTGATCGTTGCGATGGTGCGAGATACTGTGATGCCCGTCGTTAACATCGACCATCGGGTAGCTGCGATTGCTGCCGGCGTTGGCGAGCATGAAGGTCGAAATACGGGTCGAGTCGGTTTGGAAGGCGAGCGTCATCAGCTCGTACATCAAGCGTACATGTTCCTCGAATCCGTCAGGGCGTTCGGGCGGCGGCGCGGCGCCCTGGGGCAATTCCGGGCGTTTCTGATCGGCCCTTGCGATCCGCTGCTCGAGCTCGCGAACGCTGGTGAAATACTCGTCGATCTTCCGGCGATCACTGGCGCCCAACCGCTTTCGCAATTGTTCCGCGTCGTCCGCCGCCAGGTCCAGCACGCTGCGACGAATGCGGTTTTGCTCCTTCCGCGTCCGCCCGTCGTCGTCCATTCCGAACAGCCGTTGAAACACCAACCGCGGGTTCACCTCCTTGGCCATGGGCGTGGATTCCGTTCTCCACGAGATGTTCGATGAGTATGCACAGCTGTAACCGGAATCGCAATTGCCGGCGTTGGCGCCGCGTTCCACGCCCAACTCGAGCGACGGCAGCGCGGTGCGCTCCGCCCAATTGCTGCGCCGCAATTTGATCGACCGACACTCCCACGCGGATGTCGGCCCCGGATGTCTTCACCGGATGGGCCCCGGTCAGATAGGTCGATGCGCAGCGGGCATGGTCTCCTCCGCCATCGCCTTTGGCCCGCCCATTGTCTTGCGCCAGGCCGCTGATGATTGTCAGCTGATCGCGATGCTCGGAAAGAGGCTCGAGTGTTGGCGACAGTTGGTAGGCGTCGCCCTCGCCGATCGGTTTCCAACTCGGCATGATTGCGCCGTTGGGGAAGAAGACGAACGCCATGCGCACTGGCGGAGCGACGTTGGCGGAGCCGGCGGCCGATGTCCTGGGCAGCATCGCCTCCAGCAACGGCAGTCCCATGGCGATTCCCGTTCCTCGCAGAAACGTCCGACGGTTCAATCCGGTCATGGCTGTTCTTCCTCTCCGCGACGCTTCAGAAAGGGGTCGCTGGTCACAACGCCCCAGATCAGGGCCGAGAATCGATCCTCACTGGCCTGCACACGCTCCACGATGGAGTTTACCGCGCAGGCGTCGCGATGCGTTAACCCTCGGCCTATAGCATACGTTAACATCTTCGACGCCAAAGCTCGGCGGAAATCCTCGCGACGTTGGTCGAGAACGCGGGCCAGTTCCAAGGGGCCGGTAAAGGATTCCCGTTCGCTGAGTTGTCCCGACGCGTCGATGGCTTGCCCGCCTTGATCATCGCGCCAGCGTCCAATCGCATCGAAGTTTTCCAAGCCAAAGCCCAGAGCGTCCATCTGCCGATGACAGGACGCACATACCGGGTCGCGGCGATGCAGCTCCAGTTGCTGCCGCAGGGTCAGCGTGGGCTCGGCCTCGGCGGTTTGTTCCAGATTCGGCACATTGGGCGGCGGATCCGGCGGCTTGGCGTCCAGCAGGTTCTCCAGAATCCACTTGCCGCGTTTGACCGGGGAAGTCCGGGTCGGGTTGGAAGTCAATGTCAGCACGCTCGCTTGCGTCAGCACGCCAGCGCGAGGCAGACCCTCCAGCGAGACGCGACGAAACTCCTCGCCGCTGACTCCCGACGCTCCATAGTACGCGGCCAGTCGCTCATTCAAGAAGCTGAATCGACCCGTCAAAAACGTGGTGATTGGCAGATCTTCCCGCAAGACGCCCTCGAAGAACAGAAGTGTTTCGCGCATCGCGTCACGGCGTAGATCATCGTCAAAGGCGGCGAACTTCTTCGCGTCCGGCTGCACGTCATTGAGCGTCCGCAAGTTCAGCCATTGAGCGGCGAAGTTGTCGGCCAACGCAACACTTCTGGGATCGCTCAGCAGCCGCTGGATCTCCGCACGCAGAACCTCCGGTTCATGCAGGACCCCTCGACCGGCAAGCTCGAACAGTCTGTCGTCGGGCATGGTGCTCCAGAGGAAGTAACTGATGCGGCTGGCCAGCTCGAAATCATCGATTGCCTGGGCCCGCGCGCCGTCGCTGGAGTCGCCCTGCTCGATGACTCGGAACAAAAAGTGAGGCGAAATGAGAACCGCCGTCACCGCCACGCGCAGTCCCTCCTCGAAGGTTGCTCCCTCTCGGACGCTGTCTTCGACCAGGCGTAGGTAACGCCCCAATTCCGCCTCGCTGACTGGGCGACGGAACGCGCGGTTGGCGAAAGGACGCAGGCACTTCTCCGCGGCTTGCGGCAGCGTGTGTTGTTTGCCGGGGCGGGCCACAACCAAGGCGGCGTGCGACGCGGGATAGGGGCCTTGATCTTCGTCCGCCCGCAGCAGTTCGATCTTGAACCCATGCACGTTCAGGTTGCGATCTTGCTTCTTCCGGGCGTCATAAAAATCATTCGTGAACGTCGCCGCCAAAGTGTGGTTGCCGGCCTTCAGTTGCAGCTCGGAGCTCAACCGGCGAATCGATCCTTCCGGCCCCTCCACTTCCCATTGACCGGTTGGCTGTTGGTTGACATGCCCCGCCAGCTGAGGCAGCTCGGGGCCGGCCAAGTCCGGCGAGACCAGCCAGGTGATCCGATAAACGCCGTTGCAGGGCGCCGACCAATCGGCGGTGACTCGACCGTTGGTGAACAAGCACACCGCGTTCTGGCTGGAGGAGGCGGTGGCCGAGTCCTTTTTCAGTTGGTTGGCGCCGATACGCCAGGAGCTGGTTCGAGTGTCTCGGACGACGATCGCCGACTGGGCCAACTGCTCGGCGGCCTCGAGGTATTTCTCCATCAACAAGGGAGGCAGCGAAAGCACATCGCCGATATTGTCGAATCCGTCACCCACATCGTCCGAAGGGAATGCGTCGGCCGGCTGCATTGAAACGAGAAGCAGGTCGCGAACCGTGTTGTTGTACTCAGCTCGATTTAGTCTTCGAGGCGTGGCTCGCCCTGGATCTTGGGGCTGCTCGCAATCCACGGCGTAGAGCGCCGTGCGCAGCCCCTGAAGCATCACGCCTCGCTGCTCGGCGGAAGGTTGAGGTTGGTCGTCCGGAGGCATCGCCCCAGACTCAAGCATCTCCAGCGCGGATTCCCATCGACCCCGCTCGGCCGACACCATCGTCTCGGTCCACTCGCCCGCCAGAGCAATCTCGCCCTTGGGTTCGGCGCCCTGATGGCAAGTCGCACAGAACTCGCGCCACAAGGGAGCGGCGTCAGCCCAAGAGCCGCGTTGGCCCTGAGCCGCCGATGATTCGGCCCCCAGCAGCGACAGAATCAACAACCCAGGCAACCAGGCGGATCGAGGGAGCTTTCGAGGCGAGTGCATGCGATTGATTCGAGTCGGGTGGGGCGGCGGGGCGTGACGGCGGAAACCAGCGGGCGGACGGCTTCATTATCGCATACAACGCCCCGCCAACAAGCAACGCCCGCCAGGCCGATACGTTCGTTTTCCTCCACGCGTCCGAATGGTCCCTATTCCTTAGTCTGCTCTTCGTTGTCTTCTTCCCAGGTTACGGGCGTTGAGGACAGCATGCCTTGCACAAGGAAAGCGAAGGCAAAGAATAGAACGGAGCTCATCAGAACAGCGCCTCCCATGAGCGCCGGAAAGTGATCTCGCATCAGCACCAATCCGGGCGGTTCGTCGCTCCCTGCCGGGCGACGGCGAACCGGGCCTTCGCCTTCGGCCTGGCGATCGACTTCTTCCCGCCAGCGGTCCCAAGCGGCCTGTTGCTCGTCGCTTTGGTAGGTCGTGATCAAGTTGCCTTGGGCGCGGAACATGGCCCAACTGACGAGCACCAACATCGCCACGTAAAGAACCAGCCAGATCACAAGCTTTTTGGACATGCTTCACCCGAGGGGGTTGGTTCTGGCAGGATTCAAACCGGTCATTTGTGTCGGCCGTTTGGGACTTCGTGGCCGCGGCTGGCGTCGGCCCAGGGTTGCGCCGTGCTGCACCCTGGGCTGATATGGGGCCGTCCCGGTTGGGACTGATTTGCACTTTGCACCTACGGTTACCTCACCAGTCCGTGGCGCAGCCCACTGCTACGCGGATCAATTGAGGAACAAAGCGTCTCACGGCGCGGGCGCGATGACTGATCATGGCTTTGACATTGGCGCCGAGCTCGCCGAACGTGCGATGATGCTCGACGACTTCGAACAAGGGATCATATCCAAAGCCGCCAGAGCCCGCCGCCGCCGTCCGTATTCGTCCGTAGCACCGCCCCTCGGCTCGAGCGTGGATTTCTCCGCTGGGGTCGGCCAGCGCCATGGAGCAGACGTAGAAGGCGCGTCGGGCCTCTGGAGGGGTTTCGCTCAGGCTTTTGAGCAGCTTGGCGTTGTTTCCCGCGTCGCTGGCGTTGGGTCCCGAGAACCTCGCCGAATAGACTCCGGGGGCGCCGTCCAACGCCTCCACGCACAGCCCACTGTCCTCGCCCAACACCCAGCGGCCAAGATGTGTTGCCTGCTCCACGGCCTTCAACGCGGCGTTCTCGGCGAATGTCGCGCCGGTTTCGGCCACATCGATCGCATGGGCGTAATCCGCCAGCTGATGAAGCTCAAAACCTAAGGGGGCCAGCAGCTTCTCGAGTTCGCTGCGCTTTTTCTCGTTGCGTGTGCCCAGAACCAATACTCGCGCCATGCTGATCGTCGCTTCTTTTTCGACCCACGTTTCGCTCATAGACAACCCGCCGCTGATCGGCCCGCCTACTGCGATCGCCCGCCCAGCAAGCCGGACCGCCAGAGGAAGTAGAGCAGCGTCAGCAACGTCGAAATCACGGCGGCCACATAGGTCAGCGCCGCGGCGTTCAGGACTCGGTCCATGCCCAGTCGTTCGTCCTCGTCGATGATGCCCGCCGTCAGCACCAGGCGTTTGGCGCGACCGGTGGCGTCGAACTCAACGGGCAACGTGACTAACTGAAAGAGCAACACGCCGGCGAAGAGCGTGGCCCCGATCAGCACCACGGTTTGGGACAAGCCCAAGCCGATGAACATGACCAGATAGCCAATGTTGGACCCGATTCCGGCCACTGGCACCAGAGCGGAGCGAACCCACAAGGGCATGTAGTTCCTGGCATGTTGGATCGCATGTCCGGCTTCGTGCGTCGCGACGCCGATGGCCGCGATCGATGAGCTGCTGTAGACGGCCTCGGAAAGAGCCAGCTCTTTGGTCGTGGGGTTGTAATGGTCGGACAGGAACCCATGGGCCCTGACGATGCGGACATCGGTGATTCCCGCATAGTCCAGCAGACGTTGAGCCGCCTGAGCGCCGGTAATGCGCCGACGTGATTGGACTTGAGAGTAGCGGTGGAATGCCGAACGAACCAACCAGCTTGCGATCCCGGAAATCAAGAGTCCGGGGACCATTACCATAAGAATATAAGTCAACATTCGTTCACCTCAGTCTGATGACGACGCGTTCGTTGCGGGCCGGGACGGGACTCCCAAAAGAGGCGCTCCGAGCCCTAAAGAACGTTACGCCGCCGGGGGCGGTCCGACAAGGGAAGACCCGCGGTCATGAGGTCGCGAAACAGCGGCTGAAGCCCACTTTCTCGTGTGCGGCAAGCGGCCGTGGCTGGCTGCTCGCTTCCAAACAGCGGCCCCCAGAAGACAAGCCCAGGCGTGCTTGCGAACGCGAGCCCGAGGGCCCTGTCGCTCGCAGTTGTCCTGAGTTCGCAGTTGTCCTGAGCTCGCCCAGCGAGTGCTATCGCTTGGAGAACTGAGTTCCGCGTCGAGCGCCGTGGAGGCCGCACTTCTTGCGTTCCTTCATGCGCGAGTTGCGCGTCAGGAAACCGCCGTCACGCAACGGTGGAAACAGCTCCTGGTCGTAGCTGACCAGGGCGCGGGCCAAGCCCATGCGGCAGGCGCCGGCTTGACCGGTCGTCCCGCCGCCTTGAACACGGATGATGACGTCCACATCCTGAGTGCGTTCGCAGACTTCCAACGTTTGCACGACCGCCTTGCGATCCTGCTCGTTGGCGAAGAATTCGGCCAGCGGCCGCTTATTGATGATCACCTGGCCGCTGCCAGCACGGACGCGAACCCGAGCCACCGAAGACTTGCGGCGGCCAGTGCCCAGGGCGTCGCCATTGATCTTATCGCGTTTGACGGCCACCATCGTGAACTTCTCTCAATCGTGTACAGTGCGGATCCGCGTGCGTCGGGCGGGCCGACTTGCGGTGACGTGATGATTCTAACCGATCAGGACTTGACCTTCTTCACGCCCAGGTCGTCCCGCTGTTCGGGTTGTTGAGCGTGGTGCGGATGATCGGGCCCGACATAGATCTTCAGCTTGAGCAGCATTTTCCGGCCGAGCTTGCTTTTGGGAAGCATCCGTCGGACCGCTTCGCGCAGGATCAATTCCGGCTGCTTCGCCATGCGATCTTCGGCCGTGATGGTCTTCTGGCCGGGGTAACCCGTGTACCAGGAGTAAGTTTTCTGTTGCCACTTATTGCCCGAGAAAACGACTTTCTCGGCGTTGGTCACGACGACGAAGTCCCCGGTGTCCAGATGCGGCGTATAAGTCGGGCGGTGCTTGCCCATCAGAACCATGGCCAAATCACTCGCCAAACGTCCCACGACCTTGTCCGTGGCGTTGACATGCAACCACTGCGGCTTCACGTCGCTGGGTTTGGCCATGTAGGTTTTTGTGGAATCGGCGGACATGGCGCCCTCAAGGGGTCAATCGTGCGGAAAATGCAAACGCACAATGTACCGGCGCCGCCCGGGTGCTTCAAGGCGTAATGAAGATATTCGCGATCCAGGTTTGGCCGCGCGGCGGCTTTACATCCGGGTTGCCGCGGCTTACGATCAGCCCGCGAACGGCCATTCGCCTGCCATTCCCCCTCTTCTTGGAGGCCACAGTCGCTCATGAAAGTCGGAGTTGTCAAGGAATCCTACCCCGGCGAACATCGTGTAGCGCTGACTCCGGGCGATCTCGGCCGCTTGTCCAAGGCCGGAATGGAAGTCGTCCTGGAGCATGGCGCCGGCGTTGCCGCCGGCTATCCGGACGCCAGTTACACCGAAAAGGGCGCCAGCCTGGGATCTCGCGGCGACGCCCTCGCCTGCGACATCGTGGTGCAAGTGCGTTCGTTGGGAGCCAATCCGATCGAAGGCAAAGCGGACCTGGCGAGCTTGAAGCCCGGGTGCTGTGTGATCGGCGCCGCCGACCCCTTGGGCAATCCCCAGGCAATCGCCGAATTGGCGCCCACGCAGGTCCGCCATTTCGCACTGGAATTGATCCCACGCATCACGCGCGCCCAGAGCATGGACATCCTGTCGTCGATGGCCACCATCGCCGGCTATCGAGCGGTCCTGCTGGCCGCCAACCAGTTGCCCAAACTGATGCCGATGTTGACCACGGCCGCCGGCACCATCTCGCCGGCCCGCGTTTTTGTCATCGGCGCCGGCGTCGCTGGCTTGCAGGCCATTGCGACCTCGCGGAGGCTGGGCGCCATCGTGCAGGCCTATGATCTTCGCCCGGCTTGCCGCGAACAGGTGGAAAGCGTTGGCGGTAAGTTTGTCGAGTTGACGCTGGCGGCCGACGCGGCCGAAGACAAGGGCGGCTACGCCAAACAAATGGACGAAGACTTCTACCGACGCCAGCGAGAATTGATGGCCGAGATCGTGGCCGAAAGCGACGTCGTCATCACCACGGCCGCCATTCCCGGCCGCAAGTCGCCGCTGTTGGTGACCGAGGCCGCCGTGCAGGGAATGCGGCCCGGCGGCGTGATCATCGACTTGGCCGCCGAACGCGGCGGGAATTGCGAACTGACCCAAGCCGATCAACGCGTCGAGGCCCATGGCGTTGTGATCCTCGGACCCACCAACTTGCCGTCCGACGCCTCCTTTCACGCCAGCCAGATGTACTCGCGCAACGTGACCAACTTCCTGACCAATTTGGTGAAGGACGGGCAGCTGCAATTGAATCTTGAAGATGAGATCATTCGCGACACCTTGGTCTGCAACGAGGGCGAGGTCGTTCATCCGCGGATCCGCGAGATGCTGAACCTGCCCTCGCTTCCCAGCTCCGACACGCCAGAGGCCAGCGAACCGCCGCCAGCTTCCACTCCCGCCGAAGGCAAGGGAGCCTCGTAGGCGGGCCAGCGAATTCCCAGCAGGAAGTTTCCAGCAGAAATTCTCAGCAGCGGATTTTCAGCGGCAACCGCGGAAGCCTCATTCGAACGTCTCCATCCCCGGTCGATCATCACTCATGGCAACTCAACGCACCCTCCCCCTCTGCTGCATTTTGATTGCGGGCCTGCTCGTCGCCGCCAGCGCTTGGGCCGAACGGCAGGAGACGGAACCGAAGGGCAAGTCCGCCGCGTCGGACCTCGTGGAAGAAGCGGCCGCGGATTCCTCAGTCGAGGGCGGCGAACAGGGCGGCGTCCAGTCGGTCGAGCCGACGCCGCCGTCGGACGCGGGCGAGCGGCCCGCGGACGCGGGCGAGCGGCCTGCGGATTCGCCCGCCGCGGGCGAGGCGAGCGGTTCGGCGACTTCCCTGGCGCTGAAGATGTCCGCGGTGACGATCTTCATGCTCGCGATCTTCGTCGGCTTCGAGATCATCACCAAGGTGCCCCCAACGCTGCACACGCCCTTGATGTCCGGCTCCAACGCGATCAGCGGCATCGCGATGGTCGGCGCCTTGCTGGTGGTCCTGGGAGCGAACGTGGCGACGTCCCTTGTCGGGTTCATCGCGGTGTTACTGGCCACCATTAACGTCGTCGGCGGTTTCCTGGTGACGCACCGCATGCTGGCGATGTTCCAAAAACGCTGACTCCGCCGGCTCGCCTAGTTCTTCCACGCGTCCCCTTCCGAAAACATGCTGGAATCTAACATGCTGTCGCTGCTTTCCTTGGCGCCCTTGGTGGCCGCGTCTTCCGGTCGCGTGGTCGTTGAATTGGGCTACCTGGTCGCCGCCATTTTGTTCATCTTTGGTCTCAAGGGGTTGACGCATCCGCGGTCCGCGGTTCGCGGCAATCTGCTGGGAGCCATGGGCATGGGGCTGGCGGTCTTGGCCGCGTTGCTGGCCGCGCTCTGGGGGCTGGAGCCTTTTAGTCTGGGCACGCTTTGGGTGGCGTTGGCCGGCGCCGTCGTCGGCGGCGTGATCGGCGCGGTTCTGGCCAAGCGGGTTGAAATGCCCGACATGCCGCAACTGGTCGCCTTGTTCAACGGGTTCGGCGGCTTGGCGTCCGTTTTCGTGGCTGGCGGCGCCCTCATGAAATCGCCGCTGGAAGTCGACGCCCTGGTGGCGACCGGCGTCTCCGCTCTGATTGGCGCGGTCACCTTTTCCGGCAGCCTGCTCGCCTTTGCGAAGCTGCAGGAATTGAAGGCTTTCAAGAAGCCGTTGCGAGTGCCCGGTCAGCACGTCATCAACGCGTTGCTGGCCGTGCTCTGCGTGCTGGCCACGATCGGCCTGGCGATGCACGTCAGTTGGCTCTACATCCCGCTGGTGTTGTTGGCCCTGGTGCTCGGCGTGCTGTTGGTGGGGCCGATCGGCGGGGCGGATATGCCCGTGGTGATCGCGCTGTTGAACTCCTATTCAGGTTTGGCCGCAGCGGCGACAGGGTTCGTGATCAACAACAACGTGCTGATCATCTCCGGTTCACTCGTCGGCGCCTCGGGAGTGATTCTCACGAAGCTGATGTGCAAAGCGATGAATCGCTCGTTGTTCAACGTGCTCTTCGGCGTGATGGGTGGTGAAGGCCAAGCCAAGGAGGACTTGGACGAGATCTACAAGACCGTCAAGGTGGCCGCGGCCGAAGATGTCGCGATTCTGCTGGACAGGCGCAACGCGTCGTTTTCGTTCCCGGTTACGGCATGGCGGTCGCCCAAGCTCAGCACGCGGTTCGCGATCTGGGACGGATGCTGGAAAAGAAAGGCGTCAAGGTCGAATACGCGATCCACCCCGTGGCCGGCCGCATGCCGGGACACATGAACGTGCTGTTGGCCGAAGCGGACATTGAATACGAGAAGCTGGTCGAAATGGACCAGATCAATCCGACGATGGAGACCGTCGACGTGGCGATCGTCATTGGCGCCAACGACGTGGTCAACCCCGTTGCCCGCACGGATCCGCAAAGCCCAATCGCCGGCATGCCGATCATCGATGTCGACAAGGCTCGCACGGTCGTGGTCATCAAACGCAGTCTCAGCCCTGGATTCGCGGGGATCGCCAATCCTTTGTTCGCGGCCGACAACGCGTACATGTTCTACGGCGACGGCCAACAAGCCGTGCTGGACATAATCTCGGCCGTCAAAGAGAACATGTAGCCTGCTGAGCCCGAGGGCGCCGCCGCAGCGGACGTTGCTTTCTTCCGCGTCAGCAGCAGAAATCCGGTTCGTACCGCTGAAACCACAGTTCGAGCATCATCAACGTCCACAGGCGCCCGGCGAGATTTCGGCCCTGCGCGTGTTGCCCCAGCAGACGCTCGATGGCTTGCGGTTGTATCAGCCCCCGACCGGCCAAACCGGTTGGGCCCAGGATCCGTCTTGAGAAATCAGCCAGTTCGGTGCGCAGCCAGGAATCTAACGGCAAGCGAAAGCCCTGCTTCCGGCGATAGACCAGATCTTTGGGCAGGTAGCGGCAAGCGGCGTGCTTCAGCAACACTTTGGTGGCGCCGCGGCGACACTTCCACTGCGACGGCATTCCGGCCGCAAACTCCACCAACGGATGGTCCAAGAAGGGAACGTGCGCCTCGAGGGAATAGGCCATTGTCGCGCGATCGACTTTGGTCAGTAAGTTATCGGGCAGCCAAAGCTTGGTGTCGATGAACATCAGCCGCTGAGCGCCTTGGTCGGCGTCGCAGTCCAGGTAATGATCTCGACTGACGTGTCGCAGCAGTGCGCTGCGCGCCTGCAGAAAGCCCTGGGTGTACAGGCTGGGCTGAGTCTCTTCCGCGAATTGCTTCGACTGCGAGGTGTAGGCTTCTTCGGGCGGCAGCAGGGCGGTGCGCAGAAAACGGTCGCGCCGCCAGTGCGCGGGCAGCCATTTCAAAAAAGGCGCCGCGCGCACCGAGCGCGATACTCTTTCATCTTGATCGTGTCGCGCGTAATTCGAATAGCCGCCAAAGACCTCATCGGCGCCCTCGCCCGACAACACCACCTTCACATGTTCGCGGGTCAGCTTGGCCAGCATCATGGTCGGCAGCGCCGCCTGGTCGCCAAACGGTTCGTCGTAATGTTCGACATAGCCCTCGAGTTCCGCCAGCAAGTCTTTCGGGTGAATCCGCAAGCAGTGATGATCCGAATTCAAGTGCGCCGCGACCATCGCCGCCTCTTGATGCTCACTGCAGGCGTGCTCGCCCTGAAAACCGAGGTGGAACGACTGAACGGGCTTACTGCTGAACTCGCTCATCAACGCCAGGATCAACCCGGAGTCGATCCCGCCGCTGATCCATGCTCCTAGCGGCACGTCGGCGACCATCATGCTCTGGACGCTGGCTCGGAGCCGATCCAACAAGGCGTCGGCGGCTTCGTCGATGTGCTCGAACGCCTGGGTGTCGCCGCAGGAGAAGTTCCAGTATCGCTGAACGCGACTTTCACCCAGACGCCAACTCAGCGTGTGGCCGGGAGGCAGTTTCTTCACGTCTCGATAGATCGTGTACGGCGTCGGAATGTACTGCGCTTCGAGGTACAGGCTGACGGCGTTCAGATCCAAGCGGCGCGAGACGCCGGGATGACGCAGCACCGCCTTGAGCTCCGAGGCGAACACCAGGCCGCCGTCGTGTTCGGCGTAGTACAGCGGCTTGACGCCCAGATGATCACGCGCCAAGAACAACCGCTGGGCGTCCCCGTCCCAAATGGCGAAGGCGAACATGCCGCGCAGCTTCTCGACCACCTCTTCGCCCCATACGGCGAATCCCTGCAACAAGACTTCGGTGTCGCCCGCCGTGCGGAACGAACAGCCGGCCGCTTGCAACTCCTGGCGAAGTTCGCGGAAGTTGTAGATCTCGCCATTGAAGCTCAGCAGGTACCGTCGATCGGCGGTGGTCATCGGCTGGCGACTGCCGTCAAGGTCCAGGATGGCCAGTCGGCAATGCCCCATGCGCACCGCCCAGTCCGTCGCGACGCCGTTGTCATCCGGACCGCGATGAGCCTGCAGCGAGTTCATTTCGCGCAGGATCGATTCGCTGGAGTCGGCCGCGAGGGGAACGCCGGCGTCAACGAACCCGCTTATGCCGCACACGGCGCGTCTCCTTGCGTGGCGGCGCGTCTGGGCTTGTCCGCCGAGACGCTGGCGACCCTGAGCAGGATCTCATGCAGTCGCTGAATGCTGCGCTCCACCGAGAACGATTCGGGTCGCTCGACTGCGTCCGGCGCGTCCGAGTCTCCCAGCCAGCGCAGGTTGCTCGGCCAACATCAAGATGTGGCGGGCCATGCTGACAACATCGCCTTCCTCGCCCAGCAAGCCGGTTTCTTGATGGATCACGACGTCGTTGATGCCGGCATGCCGGGTCGCAATGACCGGCAGTCCACAAGCACTGGCTTCCATTACCGAGACGGGAGTGCCTTCGCTGTCCCCATCGGGGGCGACCACCGAGTGCTGCAGAAAGGCCCGCGCCGCACGCATGCTCCGAGCCACGCTGGGCTGCGGCCGCGCGCCCAGAAAGCGTACGACGCGATCGACGCCCAGGGATTCGGCCAGTTGGCGAGTGGGAGCAAGCAACGGACCGTCGCCGATCATCTGCAACCGAATGCTCGGTCGATACTTCCAGGCCGCGGCGAACGCCCGCAGCGTCAATTGCGGCGCCTTCTTGGGAACGAATCGCCCGACGCAAAGGAACACTTCCCTGCTGGATTCCGGTCGCCCGCCGTGGAACATCTCGCAGTCGGCGCCGCTGGGGTTCACTTCGATCTTGTCCTCGTCGCATCCCAGGCAGATCAACGAGTCGCGAATGGTCGGCGCTACCGCAACCACGGCCGCGGCCGTTTGAAACAACCGCAAGTACGAAGGAAGATACTGTTGGATGACATGCGCCTTGGTCGCGTCGTAACCTCGGAAGTAGGTCACCAGCGGAATGCCCAAACCGCGGCATGCCTCCTGCACCATGGCGCCTAGAGTTCCATATTGAGCAAGCACGACATCCGGCCGCAATCGCCGCAGAGCTCGCGAATAACAATCATCGGCGCAGAACATCGCATCCATTCCCGCGCAGCGGTTCCGCAGATCGGCCGCATGGGCGACAAGGTCGCGGCCAAACCAGCCGCCCAGCGCCTTGGGGCCGCGGAGCACGCGCACCTGCTCCGGAAGCCGAGTGGTGATCGCGCGGATGAAGGTCTCCGACGTGTGTGAACGAGTGGGTTGCACCGAGCAGATCAGCATCGCGGCGTCCATGCGTTGAGTGAAGGCGAGCTCCCAACAAGATGATCAAGATCATGGCCCCAATCGCCAGTTTTGCAAAGATCAGTTTTTCAGTGCGCAGGCTCAACATGCTCAAGGGACCGATACGCCCAACGGTCTAGATCACCACGGAGAGCACGGAGAAACACGGAGCTGGGAACGGCGGGAAATCCAGTCGCCGGACCTTTGTGCCGTTCCGCGCGCTATTCGTGGAACAGATCGCGGAGGATGGGGCCTGCTTTCTTCCAGGCGTTGGCGGCGGCTTGGAAGTCCACGTCCATCCAGCGAACGCTCTTGGGCAGCTCCAATCGCGGCGACTGGCTTACGGCTGGATTGAGTGGGAATTGGGTGCTCTCGCCGCGCGCCAGGGCGGCTTCGACCTCGGGACCCAGCAGGTAGTCGACCAGTCGCCGCGCTTGCTCGGGGTGTGGGCAGTTGCGCAGAATGCACAAGGTGTTGGGGATCCTTAACGCGCCCTCCTGCTGCTCGCTTTGATCAGGAAACACGACCTCGACCGGCGCGCCGTTGTTGACTTCGATGAATGCATCGTCGGTGTCGGTCAGTCCGAAAGCCAACTGGCCCGACGCGACCGCTTGGGCGACTTGCTTGTTGCCGCTCAGCACGACGGCATTCTCCGCAACATCCTGAAAGAAGTCGGCCGCTCGCTCGTTTCCCCACCGCGCGAACAGCACCGCGGCATGCGTCTTGGTCGTTCCAAACAGGGGCTTGGCGATGCCGCAACGTCCCTTCCATTGCGGATCCGCCAAGTCCTGGACGCTTGTCGGACGGTCGGCGCCGACCCGCTCGCGATGAACCAGCAGCACGCGCACTCGCGCGGCCAAGCCATGCCATGCGCCTTGAGCGTCGCGGTAGTCGGCGGGAAAAGCCTGTCCGGCCGGCGATGAATAAGCCTGCAATACGCCCTCCTGCTGCAGCTGCAGGGTATGCAGAATCTCGTTGTTCCAGAACACGTCGCATTGCGGGTTAACTCGCTCGCCGAGCAAGCGATTGTACAAGCCGACGGTCTTGGTGGATTCCACATCGAACACCGTGCGCACGGTGACGCCGCTCTGATCTTCAAAGCGTTGCAGCACCGGCTCGGAGAATTCGCGATCCAGCGCCGAGTAGACCACCACCTCTTGTTCAGCCGGCGACCAACAACCCGCCGCGGCCAGGCAAATCAAGAGAAGCCATGAACGATGCATGAGTATTCCTTGGGCGAGCGCCGGCGTACCGTTGAGAGGGAGTCTCGCTGGCCGGCCTATTGCAAATCGATCTGGCGAAAGATGGGCAGATGACGGTAGTACACCTCCAAGGTGCAAACCGCCAGCGACGTCACATAGATCCGCCCTCCCTGGTCCGAGAAGCCTCCCAGATCGCTCCAGCTTCCGGCGTCTCGTCCAGCTCTTTGCTGCGTCTCCACGAGGATGCCGCGGAGGCTCTTGTTCCATCGATCCCAGCGTTCGCCGCCCACGTGATGCATCAGCTGCGTGCCATAGTACCAATAGTAGATGTTGCGATCATCGTTGGAAGGCGGATGCTGCTCCACATAGTCCACGCCTTCGAGGAACCCAGGTTCCTCCATGCTCCAGCCCATGTAGACGCGGCAGAGTAGCGCTTCGGCCGTCATGGCCGGAGTCACGGTGTGCTTGGGTTGATAGGAATACCGCCCGCGCTCGGCCAGCAACTCCCGCAGTTCCTCGCGCATTTGGCGGAGCTTGCTGCTGCGTTCGATTTTCTCCTGATAGTCGGACATGGCGTTGCTGAGCGATCGGTAGTCCGACCATTTGGTTTCGCCGCCGCGCATCAGTCGAGCCAGTTCGGTGAGCCCGGAATCGTCGGCCGGGGATCGCCAGCGACGCTTCCAGCCGCGGAGGTCCGGGCCGTATTCCACGCTATCCAAGTATTGCGAAGCCAATTCCATCACGTGTTTGGGCGCGGTCAAGCCCGCCGCGATGCCGCTTTGCAGGGCCATGATCTGCCACCCCGCGACGCTGGTGTCGCCGGCTTGTCCAGGTTGATATCGCCATCCGCCGGCGGCGTGCTGGGCCTCGACGATGAAGTCGATCGCCTTTTGCGCGGCGGCCCGCAAGCCCTCGTCGCCAGTCATCAGGTAGGCTTCACAGAGCACGATGGCCCCTTGTCCATGAGCGTACATCCCGCTGTTTTGATTCGGATTGCTGCGCAGATCGCCATCGCTCTTCTGATTCTCGATCAGCCAGCGCAAACCATGTGCGACGGTGTGTTTGTAACGACCGGCCAGATGCGTTTGGCCGGCGCCGAGGAACGGCAGCAGCGCCAACGAGGTTCCCGCGGCGCGGCTGCGCAGGTTGCCATCGAGTTCCCAGCTGCCGTCGTTGCGCTGCTGCGACGCCAGCCAGCGCAGGCCGCGGGCGACGGCGGCTTCGGTCAGCGTAGTCCCGCCCTCGCGCTGGACCAGGTCCACGCGGAGCCTTGGATCTCGAGCCGACAAGGCGGCCGATGTGCGTCCGGAGCGCGAGAGCTCCTGCTTCACTTGAGTGAGAGGGCGCATGCGGGATTCATCCTCCGGATCGACGCGCAATTGCCGCGCCTCCTGATTGGCTCGCAACACGGCCTCCCGCGTCTGCCGGTCCTGCATGTCCAGGTCTTTGGGAATGGGCAAGTCCCACGCTCCCTCGCTTTCAGCCAAATCCACTTCGCCGCCCGGCATCCGCACATCGTTGATTTCCGATGACAGCAGGATCTCTGGACCGAGGTCGTCTCGGTTGAAATGCCATAACGCCAACAAGGTCAGGGCGATGCAATGCAGCAGCAAGCTGACGAACCAAGCGGGCAGGTCGGTCCAGGAGTGCGCGGCGGGCGCCGGCGCGGCGCGGCGGCGCCTCTTGCGACGGCGGCGAGGACCCGTGGCATGTTCGCCGGCTGTTTGGTTCGGGGCCGCCGCGGAATCAGTCGGGGCCGCATTCGCGTCCGAATTCGGGGCCGCATTCGCGGCGAGCGGCCTCCGCTGCGGATCCTCCCGCTCGGCCAGCAGTCGCTGGACCTCGCGCTCCTGCTCCTCGGTTAAGGCGATGGTGAGTTGGCAATTCCAGCAATCGGCGGTCATCAGCCACAAGCGAACCGTCATGGGGCAACCGCAGTCGGGGCAGGCGCAGAGCAGCACGTCTCCATCCAGCCAGAACCCATTGCGGCCTGCGGCGCTGGGACTGATTCGCCGTTGATCCGTACGCTGCGTTACATTGCCGTCGGTCGGCAACGCCGAGGACGAGTCCCAGGAGAGCTGCAAGGGGCCGGGAGCTTTTGGAGCGGGCGTTGCGGCGATCGACCGCAAGATCGGATCGCGAGACTCCCAGAACTCGTTACCGAACTCGGCCATAAGCGTCCGCTTGCCTCTCTGAGGTTGCCGGAAATGCGTTACTTCCGCGAGCCGGCGATCTGGGTACAATACGAGGGCCTTGGGCCGGAGGTTCAAACGCGTCTCGATCCCAATCCCGCAAACTGCAGTTTAGCCATCGTGAACCGTATGACTCAACCAACCGCCGTCGATTCGGCCATGGAAGCCGCCGACGCGAAGATGCTATTGCATTCCCTGCAAGACAACTTGCAAAGCGTCATTATGGGCAAGCCGGAGGTGGTGCGTCTGTGCTTGATCGCTTTGATGGCTGGCGAGCATATCTTGTTGGAGGACGTGCCTGGAGTCGGCAAGACGTTGGTCGGCAAGGCCCTGGCTCGCAGCTTGCACGGCGTCTTCAGTCGGATTCAATTCACGCCCGACCTGTTGCCCAGCGATATTGTGGGCAGCAGCGTCTTTAATTCGAATTCCTCCGAGTTTATTTTCAATCGCGGCCCGATTTTCTCGAATATTGTCCTGGCCGATGAAATCAACCGAGCGCCGCCGCGAACGCAAAGCGCCCTGTTGGAGGCGATGAGTGATCGGCAGGTGTCGGCCGACGGAACCACGCACGGCCTGCCCTCCCCTTTCATGGTCATCGCCACTCAGAATCCATTTGAGTTCGAAGGAACGTACATGCTTCCGGAGAGCCAATTGGATCGCTTCTTGATGCGCGTTTCCATGGGGTATCCGGACCGCGCCAGCGAGCGACAAGTGTTGGAGAGCCATCGCCGGGGGCAGCCGGTGAATGAGTTGGAGCCGGTGGTGACTAGCGAACAGGTGACCGCGATGCAGCGGGCCGTGCGCACGGTTTCGGTGGACGGGTCGATTCACGATTACTTGCTGGACATCGTTGACGCGACGCGAAACAGTGAAGAGGTGCATGTAGGCGTCAGCACTCGGGGCGCCTTGAGTCTCTACCGTGCGGCCCAGGCTCGCGCGCTAATCGAAGGGCGAGACTATGTCGTTCCTGACGACATCAAGGCGCTGGCGGTGCCTGTCTTTGCCCACCGCTTGTTGACCAAGGGCTTCCTGCGCCGGCAGCAAGTCCACCGTCGAGTTGTTGATGCAGCGGCTGGTCGACGAGACTCGCACGCCCACCTGACCCGATCGCCGAATGATCGGCACCTAGCGGAGTCCAGCTGCCATGCTCGGCGGTCGCGTGATTATGTTGAGTCGCGAGGGGTGGTATTACCTCTTCGTGCTCGTGTTCATCCTGGTCGGCGCCGTGCTCCGCGAGATCAATCTGCTGGTCCTGATGGCTGGCTTGATGATGGGGCCGTTGCTGTACAGCTGGCGATATGTGGCCGTCAGCACTCGGGAGCTGACCGGCTCGCGACAAACGCCCCCGCGAATCGCCGCCGGGGAGTTTCTGCCTGTTTTCGTCACTGCAGGGAATACCCGCAGGCGGATGGACAACTGGATGTTGAACGTCGTGGACACGATTCAACGCGAGGGCTCTCCACGACGGGAACGCGGCGCGGCCGAGGTCGTGTTTCCGCATATTCCGGCCGGCGAGAGCCGCACGGCCAGTTATCGCGTTTTGTTGAGCCGCCGCGGCAAGTACCGCATCGGACCGATGCGCTGCTCGACCAAGTTTCCCTTGGGGCTGGTGTACTCGTCGGCCACGTTGCGAGTTCACCATCAGTTTGTGGTCTGTCCGCGTTTGGGGATTCTCTCGCCGGTCTGGCAACAGCTGATTCGCGGCGATCGCTCGGGCGCTCACGCTTCGCGTTCGCGCGCCGGATCGGCCGATGGCGACTTTTACGCCTTGCGCGAATGGCGGGCGGGCGACAGTCGCCGCTTGATCCATTGGCGAACATCGGCGCGGATCGGCGGTCTGGCGGTTCGGCAGTTGGAGCAGCGAACGACGCCCTCGCTCGTGATCCTGATCGATCTTTATCGCTCGCCGGAACAGGCGGGCGAGCCCAAGGCGGAGACTCGAGTGGAGCTGGCCTTGAGTTTCGCCGCCACCGCCATCAACGACTTGACCGGACAGGGACGTAGTCGCATCGTGGTGGCGTTGGCTTCTCAAACGGCGGAAGTTTGGGCGGCGGCCGGATCGTCGCTGCTGGCCCAGGAGTTGCTCGACGCGTTCGCCGTCGCCCAGCCGGGCGATGGCGCGACTTTGATCGATGCGATGGAGCGATCGATCGAACAACGACCGCTGGGCGCCAAGATCGTAGTCATCAGCACACGTCCCCAATCAGCCGCCGGTCCCGCCGCCAATCCGCTGGAATTGGAGCTTCCCTTGGAGTGGATCGATGTCGGCGACCCAGTGCAGCTCGACACGATGTTCCGCCTCGAACCCGTGGCCAGCCCGGCTGTCGCCAAGGAAGTCTAATGCACATTGAACGCGTCCTGCAGATTCTAGTGGCTTCGATGGCCGTTATCGGCTCTGCGATTCTATGCTGGACCGGCAACGCCATGGGCATGTTCGCCGTGATGGTCCTGGCGGCGGTTGGTTCGGTGGTGTTTTGCGACGCGCTGGGGTGGCTGCGACTGCATCGGGCGCTGGTCAACTTCGCCTCGCTGGCCGCCATGTTCATCCTGCTGGGAGACTTCCTGCGGAACGACAGCTACACGCAGTTGATGTCCATGGGGCAGCTGCTGATGTGGTGGCAGATCGTGATGATGTTTCAAGAGAAATCGACGCGCGTCTATTGGTGCATTGCGATTCTCAGCTTGTTGGAGATTGTGGTTGCGTCCATCCTGAACATGGGCTTGCAGATCGGGCCCGTTTTCGTCCTCTTTGTCCTGGTGGCGCTGGTGACGTTGATGCTGTTCTTCGTGCATCGCGAAGCACAGCGGATTGCGAATTCCCGCTTGTTGCTGGTTCAAGCGTTGAAGCGGCAGGCCGACGATCCGTACCAGTTGCTTGGCGGTCCGCCGCTCACCATGCCCGATCAAACCGTGGAGTCTCTGGAGCGACGAATTCGTTTTCGAGCGTTGGTGAGGCCGCTGCTGCTGCTCTCCTTGGTGTCCGTGTTGTTCGCGGCGTTCTTCTTCTACGGCGCACCGCGGATGGGAGATTCCCGTTGGCGGCGTCTGCGGGCTGGCGGCCAGGTGGAGACGGGATTCGCCGATAGCGTCTCGTTTCCAGAGATGGGAGAGGTCTTGCAGAGCCGCAAGGTCGTCATGCGGGTGAACTTCACCGACGCCAGGACGGGGCAACCCTACTTGCTTTCCGACGGCGCCGCGGGGCCCTATTTCCACGGGGCGGCCCTGGACAACTACAGCGAACGTGAGCAGCGCTGGTCCCGGCCTCGCCGACAGTTCTCGCTCGGATCGACGATGCCTCGAGTTCCGCAAGAGGTTCCCAAGGAAGTGGACATCGTTCGGGAAGAGTACTTGTTGGAGCCGACCACTCGCCGGACTTTGTTTGGCGTCTTGCCGGGATACGCCGACAACGCCGACCGCTCGGTGTTCTTTGACTACGCGTCGCAGCGCCTGGTTCATCGCCTTGATGAGGAGTCGGAGACGAGGACGCAGCAGCTGCGGTACCGCTTGCTGACGCCCGCCTTTCGCGCGGGTACGCAACTGGCGATCCGGCCTCATGGCCGCGGCAACCTGGAGCTGACGCCGACGGAGCGACAGACGCTGACCGATATTCAACGAGATCGGTTCCCTGGCATCACCGCCCTGGCGGCTGAGATACTTGATGAAAGCGGCGCCCGCGGCAATCGTCTGCTCGCCGCTCAGGTCTTGAAGAACCACTTCTTGTCGGATGAACGATATCGCTACTCGCTGGACTTCACGCAAGTTGCTCAGCTGCGCCGCGAGAGCGTTGACCCCATCGAAGATTTCGTCACCAATCATCGCACGGGACACTGCCAATACTTCGCCGCGGCCCTGACCATGATGCTCCGCAGCCAAGGTATTCCGGCCCGCATGATCGTGGGTTACCACGGCGGCAACTTCAACAAGGTCGGCGGGTACTATCAGGTCGCCCAATTGCACGCCCACGCCTGGGTCGAAGCCTATGTCGAAAGCGACCAACTCCCCGACAACTTGCAGACGGTCGCCGCGTTCGGCCGCATTCGCGGCGGCGGTTGGTTGCGATTGGACCCCACGCCGGCGGCCGCACTGGAGACGGACTCCACGCGTGCGGGCAACACGCTGGACGAGATTCTGGATTACGCGAAACTACTTTGGAACGACTATGTCGTCGAGCTTGACGCGGATCGACAAAACCAGTCGGTCTACAATCCGTTGCTGGCCAACACCACCGAACTCCGCGAGTGGCTGAACCTTGAGAACTGGGGCGTCTTCTTCCGGAATTTCTGGGGACGCTTGGGGGATTCCTTGACGGATTTCTTCCAGGAGGGCGTCAGTTGGCGAGAAGGGCTGGCGGTCTTTGTGGTGGGCGCGTTGCTGGTCGGCGCCTTTCTGGGAGTTCGCAAGTTATGGAGCCGCATTCGAGCTCGCCAACGACTCGCGGCGGAACGAGCTTGGCTGCGCAGCGGCGTGCGAGTCGATTTCTACGAACGTTTAGAGAGATTGCTGGAAAAGGCGGGCTTGCGGCGAAGCGGAACGCAGACGCAACGCGAATGGGCCGGAAGCGCCGAGAAGATGCTGGCCGCCGAGCCGGCCTACGCCAATCTCGCGCAAACTCCAATGGACGTCGTCAACGCCTACTATCACGTTCGATTCGGTCGCCGCGAACTGGAGCCGGCGGCGCGGCGCAATGTGCAAACCGCACTCGATCAACTCGAAGAACGCATGAGCTGAAAGCGCGACCCGCGAATCAGGTCCGCCCACCCCGACGGCGTCACCATGTCGCCCCTGGCGATCCGCCGCGCCGCCCTAGGCGTCTCGCAGGCGGGCCTCGGCGCCAGCCATCCCTTAACAGGTGGCTTCGACTTCCGCGGTGCGGCGGCGACGACGACGTTTGGGCGTCTGGGCCGCCATCCATTCCTTGGTCAAACGCTCGAAGACCTCGGGCGACTCGTAACGGACGACCGAACGATCTCCAGCTTCGGTCATCGGGCCGATCAATCCACGGAAGATCGGCATGCCGCGGAGGGACAGATTCGTGCTGCAGTCCTCGATGCCCACTTGGTCGTGCGAGTTCACGATGGGATCGATCGTGGGGTAGTCCTTGATGCGCAGCTCGCCGTCGGCGCCTCGAGTGACCACGCGGTACTTCTTGTTGTTGATCGGCATTTCTGGTCCCTGCTGCCAAGCGATATGGATTCGGTGGACGGACGAATGGAAACGCGCCGCTTCACCGCACGCGAGAGCGCGTGGGAAGAAAGCGATCTGCGCCGCCGACACATTGCACGACGTTTCCCGAAGACCCATGATTCCAGCCGACCGACCGAGCGACGCCGTTGGCGATGGCGCCGTGAATCTCGAGTATCGTGGCGACCGCCATCGCTGATGCAACTGTCCCACGGGACAGGACGTCAACGTCCCCAGGCGGCGGAGTCTTGAGTCGAAGGGAACCCCATGCAGATATCGGGTCCGCCGCGAGTCTTAACGCATCTATTCTACGTGCCGCGCACTGACGGGCGAATTCGCTACAACCCAAGCCAACCGCCCATGTCGCATTCAGGCATCAACCCGCCGGCCGATGGTGGAATCCGCGGTTGGGTCGTAGTGATCCTGACGCCTGCAGCGCCCGATTCGCCAACGAGCAACGACTTGGCCCAAAGCAACGAGGCGAATAAGCCACCAGGGACAGCTGGGCGGAAACGCGCCGCTGAGCGACCCAAGGTCCCAAGGTTCCAAGGTTGAAGACTCAAGAACGCCCTTGCCCCTTTTGCCGCTTTTGGAGTAACTTGCCCCGATGAGCGCCTCGGTCGCGAAGGATGAGCGGCTACTCCCAGTTGGAAAGGACTCCTGATGCAAGTGACTCTTGGACAACTCGCCGACGAGCTAGGCGGCAGTGTGTTGGGCGATGCGTCTTTGGTGATCGGTGGTGCGGGAACGCTGCTGGAAGCGAATTCAGGAGAGATCACGTTTTCCGTCTCCGACCAACTCACCAGGTCGCTGAGAAAAACGCGCGCTTCCGCGGTTCTACTGGCCCAAGCCAACGACGAGTTGGAGCTTCCCCAAGTGATCGTCGCCGATCCGCAGGAGGCCTTCACCAAGGTGGTGGCTCGTTTTCACCCGCGGCAATGGCAGCAGGTGGAGGGGATTTCACCGGCGGCGCATATTCATCCCTCGGTCGTTCTGGGGAAAGATGTTCGCGTGGGCCCCGGATGTTTTCTGGGGGAAGGCGTCGTCGTCGGCGATCGCACCGTGTTGCATGCGGGCGTGTGCATTCTCGCCGGCTCCCGCCTGGGTGAGGACAACGTGCTGTTTCCCCATGTCGTGCTCTATGAAAGCACGCTTGTGGGGAATCGCTGCCGCATTCACGCTGGCGTCGTCTTGGGGGCCGACGGTTTTGGCTATTCCGTACGGGACGGCCAGTTTCAAGCCTGCAGCCAACTTGGTTGGGTTGAAATCGGCGATGATGTCGAGATTGGCGCCAACTCAACGGTCGATCGCGGCACCTATGGCCCGACGACGATCGGGGCTGGCGCCAAGATCGACAACCTGGTGATGATCGGACACAACTGCCGCATCGGCGCGGCGAACCTCCTATGTTCGCAGGTCGGCATCGCCGGGAGCAGCAGCACGGGCGAATATGTGGTGATGGGCGGACAGGTTGGCGTGAAGGATCATGTGAACGTTGGCGCCGGAGCGCGATTGGGCGCTCAATCGGGAGTTTCCCACGACATACCCGCCGGCGAGAGCTACTTCGGCAGCCCGGCGTTGCCGGCTCGCCAAGCCCATCGGGTGACGGGCACGCTGCACCGCTTGCCCGAGCTGCGTCGCGAGTTGCGCGAGCTGCGCAAACTTGTCGAGTCGCTCACCGCCGGCAGCTCCGGCCATCCCGATCCTCACGCCGATGCGGCATGACGCCCGAAGAACCATGATGCACCCGCGGGAACTTCCAGCCAATGCGCCTCGGATCGGCCTGTTGGCCGGTTGGGGACGTTTGCCCCTACTGGTGGCTCAAGCGCTCAACCGTCAAGGCGTCGCCGTGGTGGGACTGGGCGTCAAAGACCATGTCAGCCCTGAATTGCGGCGTTGGTGCACGGCCTATCGCGAGGTCGGGCTGGCTCGATTAGGCGCCTGTATCCGGTTCTTGCGGCGCCATGGAGCGCAGCAAGCCACGATGGCCGGCAAGATCCACAAGGTCTTGATGTTCCAGCGCTTCGCCTGGATCAAGCACTTTCCCGATCCCTGTTTCTTAAGCACCTTCTATCCGCATTGGTTGACCCGCACCAAGGACCGCAAGGACGACACCTTGCTGGGCGCCTTGGTCGGCGCCTATCAACGATACGGCATTGAGATTCGCGCCTCCCACGGACTTCGCCCCGGAGCTACTCGTGCAACACGGTGTTCTGACGCGCCGCGCTGCCAGCGCGGCGCAACGACAAGACATTGCTTTTGGCTGGCAACTCGCCAAGGAGATGGGGCGTTTGGATGTCGGCCAAAGCGTCGCCGTCAAAGGCCGCGCCGTGATCGCCGTCGAGGCGGTCGAGGGCACGGATCTGTGCATTCAGCGCCGGTCAACTCTGCCCCAGCGGAGGCTTCACCGTCGTGAAAGTCGCCAAGCCGCAACAGGATATGCGGTTCGATGTGCCCACCATCGGGCGAAAGACGTTGGAGACGCTGATTCAGGCTGGCGGCGCCACATTGGCCATCGAGGCTGAGCGGACGATTATCCTTGATCAAGCCGAGGTGGTGCGTCTGGCGGAGCAGCATGGAGTGAGCATCGTCGCTTTAGCCGAGGATGAGGCGACGGCGAATCCCACCAGAGCCGCGTAAACGCTCGACCTACCGTTGGCCGGCGTGATCCGTCGCGCCGGACGGCGCCAACCCGGCGCAGCTGCGCAGCCACATACCCTATGGGCGTCGATGTTCCCAGGTTCGGGCCCTGGCTTTGCGGCCCGTTCCTCGCGAAACGGGTCGCGACGATCCGCAGGCGTGCTTCACTTGATCCGTCGCGGGATCGGCGACGCTTGCTACCTCTTGAAGAACATCTTTGGCAAGGGCCTGTGTCGGCAAGGGCCGGTGATTGCCCAGCCATGGCGCCAACTTGATTGGTGAATCGGCGCGATCGTTGACACTGCTCTTTTCCCATTCGCCTAGATTTGGTAGTTACCCTCCGCGGCGTTGTGCGCCTGTCATGGTAACTCGAGGCGCGGCGACCGTACTTTCCTGAGTTCGAGGACCGAATCGATGCAACGACTGATCATTCGGCTGACGATTGTCGCGCTGATGGTTTCCTGCGGCGTGTACCTGATCGTGCAAAGTCAGCGACGCGGCGACGCGATCGCTTCGGAGGACAGCGAAAATCTGGTGCTGCCGCCTCGGGCCAAGGCCAAGGCGGCGGAGCCGATCGTGGAACCGGGAGCGGCGGCCGATACGGGCGTTTACGACGATATCGGTCCCACCGAGGTTGGCGCCGACCCGCTGGGAGACCCTCCCGCATCCCATTTTCTCTTTGCGCGACCCGCTCGACTCGTCCGATACCGGCTCCACGGTTCAGACGAGTGCTTACGTGCAAGATTCACCTGCCACGCACGCGCCCGCGGCGGCGCCTGACGACGCCTATGGCGGCAGCCGCAGCGGCAGCGACGCCTACACGGACCCGGGCTATGCGCAAACGGGCAAGGGTGACTCCGCTTACGGTCAACCGTTCCATGACGCGAGTCCCGCGACGAGCGGACCGCCGCCCACTGGACCGCCGCCGACGGATCCCACCGCCTACACTGGCCAGGAGTCCGGCTCGAGCGACCCTTATGCCGCGACGCCATTCGATCCCACGGCGAGTTATCCGGCGCCGGACGCTTCACCGCCGGCGTCCGCAGCCGCTTCCAGCCAGGGCGACTCGCTGCGCGACGCCGGTTCGCCCGCCGTTCGCGTCGTTGGGCGACTCCGCTCCGGCGAACGCCTATGGAGTGGTGGACCCGTACGACAACCTGGGCGACCCGTATGGCGGTGCGCCGCCAGCAGAACCGCCCAGCGCGGCGTCGCCGCCCGAGTCGCCTCGGCCTTCAGCCACGATCTCCGGGCTCGCCGCAGTCGCGCCCTCGACTCAAGATGGCGAATCCAACGCCTTTGCGGGGGCCCCGGCGCCGGCGCCGGGATTAAACGAATTCCAGGAAGGCGCGGCGGGCAACCCGCAAGATGGCGCCTCGGCCTATGACCCCTCTGCGTACGCCGCAGCTGACGCGGCGGCATCTGGAGACGGCGGCGATGAGCCGCCAACGACGATTCCCGCGCCTACGGCGCCTCGAGATGTTCCGGCGCCGGCGAATCCTGCGCCCGCCAACCTTGCCGATTCCGTGCCGCCAGCTCGCACCGTTCCGTCTTTATCGGCTCGCACTTCGGCCGGTCCAGCCTCCGCCGCATCCATCATGCCGAATTCGGCAGGGTTAGCCGCCTCAGCCTTGCCTGGAGATGTCGGCTTGGAAGGTCGCCTGACGCCCACGGTGACGATTGAAAAACGAGCGCCTGAAGAGGTTCAGGTCGGCCGCGTAGCGGAATTCACCATCCTCGTGCGCAATGACGGACGTGTTCCAGCGCAGGATGTGATGGTCATTGATCGCGTGCCTCAAGGCGCGAAGTTCGCTGGCGCCGAACCCGACGCGCAGCGCACCGCCGATGGGGCGCTCTTCTGGAGCTTGGGAGAGTTGCCGCCGGGTGCGACTCGCGAATTGGTCATGCAGGTAATTCCCGAGCAGGAAGGTGAAATCGGCAGCGTCGCTCGCGTTGTCTTCCAGACCGCGGCCTCCGCCCGCACGATGGCCACTCGCCCGGAGTTGAAGATCGAGCACACCGGTCCCGAGAAAGTCCTGATTGGGCGTAACGTGACCTACGCCATCACGATCAGCAACCCCGGGACAGGAGCCGCCTACGGCGTAACCCTGGAGGCCGACATCCCGGAAGGTCTGCGTCACCCTCGCGGACAAGCCCTGGAGTACTCCGTCGGCATGTTGAAGCCCGGCGAATCGAGGACGCTGCAACTCACCTTGGCCGCCGAGCAGGCGGGCGTGGTCGCCAACCGACTCGTGGTCCGCGGCGACGGCGATTTGATGATGGAGGACAAGAGCCAACTGCAAATCATCGCGCCCAACATTCAGGCTTCCATCGAAGCGCCCACCAAACGGTATGTCGATCGTCCCGCTCGCTATGAATTTCGCCTGGCCAACGTGGGCACCGCCGCCGCCAGCGAAGTCGAACTGGTCGCCTACTTGCCGCGCGGCATGAAGTTCGATTCCGCGAACAATCATGGCGAATACGATGCTCGCCAACACGCCGTGTATTGGAATCTCGTCGAACTAGGACCCAATCAGAACGACGCGGTCGAGTTGGTCGCCACTCCGCGGGAAACCGGCGAACACACGCTGCGATTGGAAGGCAAAGGCGCCCTGGGCGTCACGATTTCGAAGGAACATCAACTCGAAGTCTTCACGCTGAACGAATTGTCCTTCACCGTGGCCGACATTGCCGATCCCATCGAGGTCGGCAGCAAGACAACCTATGAGATCCGAGTGACCAATCAGGGCTCGAAGGCCGATGCGGGCATCCAAGTCCTCGTCGAATTGCCGCAAGGCATGCAGCCGCAACCACCGGCCGACGGGCAGCAATACACCGTCCAGCAACAGATCGTCGCCTTCCCCGACCTTGAGACATTGGCGCCCAACGCCTCGACCACCCTGCGTTTCCAAGCGCTCGGCCAAGCCGCCGGAGACCATCGCATCCGAGTCCAAGTCGTCAGCCAAGGATCACCCACGCCCGTAGTCAAGGAAGAAGCAACGCGAGTCTATGCGGATAGGTAGTGGTTCCTGGTTCTGGCTTCTGGTCTTGGTTCTTGGCTTCCTGGTTCTTGGTTCTCGGTCTTGGTTCTTGGTTCTGGTTCTTGGGAATGAACGTCGCCGGTCACCGCGAATTCGGGCCCGAACCAAGTCGAAACGCCAAGTACCTCGCGCGTCCTGCCCGCATATTCCGGCAAGCGCTTCCTGAAACGCGAAAGCTCGGTGTACGGAATCCCAACAGCCAACAGCCAACAGCCAAGAACCAAGAACCAAGAACCAAGAACCAAGAACCAATCAATTAAAACTTCTCAACAATTGGCGGCCCTTATAGATGCAATAGGCGTCTTCGGGGCGTAGTTTGGCGGCTTGGGGGCGGGCGTAGGTGTCGCGCTCGTCGGCGGCGAGCAGCATCGGTTCGCCTTGTTGGAAGGCGGTGGCGACCAGGACTCGCTGGCCCAGGAAGAAGCCCAGCAGCCTGGCTTCGATCCGCTCGTAGCCTTCATCGTGCAGGCGCCGGGCCAGGCGAGCGACTTCGACCTCATGGGCCGGTTCGAATTTCTCGGCGGGCACTTCATAGATGTCCTCATGTTCGCATTGCCAGCCGGCGAAGGCGGCGTAGATTTCATCGACCTTCAGCTCGCTTAGATTGGCCTCAAAGGCGTGTACGGCGGGCCCGCAGAGCCCCACGTTGCGATACACCTGGCCGTTGGGCAGCGCGTATTCGAATTGGAACAGGAAGCAATCTTCCAACTCTTCGCCGCCCGGCCAGTACATCTGGCGATGATCCAGCAGTTCCAAGCCGCCCGGGGCCACGCCGAATTGCAGGGGCTCCGAAAGCCAGGAGGCGAGCCGTCCCGCGGCTCGGGCGACGTCGTTGCGATGTTCCTCGGGCACTTCGGCCAGGACGCCAAGTTCTTCAGCGTATTGAAGCACTCGTAATCGAGCGACCGGTTCAGCGGCCAGCTCCAACAACGCGGCCTTGCCCTGCTCGTCGCCCAGTTTTGCCAGGGCGGCCGCGGCTTCGACTCGCAACCGGCGGTGGCGTGGTTGGAGGGCTTGATTCAGTTTGCCAACGCTGGCCGAGTCCCCGATCAACGCCAAGGCGTCGCACAGCGAGACGCCCAGCGCCACGGCGTTGCCCACCAGCGCTTGCAGTTGTTGTGCTTCTTGCACGTCGCGCGGAGGCTGATGCTCCAGATTGATCAGACGTTGAGCGACTTGGCCCAATAACTCCGCCAAGGCGGCTCGACGCTCCCTGGCGGGATGTACGTCGCATGCTTCGGCGCGCGTCAGGTAATTCGCCAAGTCCAACACGGCGGCGGCCAAGAGCGGCGTGCTTAAGCCCTCCAGCAAACGTGGGAACACCCACTCGGGATCATAGTCCAGTCGTTGGAACAACGGACCGATGGCCAATCCCAGGTAGCGTTCATTCTCGGGAGGTTGCTTCAAGATCAACTCGACCCACTCCTTGACCGCGTCCGCCGATCTGGCCCCGGCCAGGATTTGCAGCAGCCTTGCCTGGGGAAGAGGATGCATCGTCAATGCATGATGCAGGGACGCGACGGCCTGCACGGCTTCGCGATTCCAAAGTTCGGAGCGATCCGCGAGATAGACGCCCAGGTGATCAATCACGTCCAGCCACCAAGTAGCGTCGATCCCTGGCGCTTTGGCGGCGACGTGCCCCAGCGCCGCCAACGCGCTGGCGAACCGCGAGGGATCCTCATCGATCAGCGGCGGCAAGTCTTTGGGATCGGGGGGCGCTTGTTGCTGCAAAGTCGCCTGAAGTCGCAAGAGCCACTCGTTCCACATGCCGCTTGGTGCTTACTTAGAGAGAATTGTTTGCCAAGTCACGCCCATTGCGCAAGTTTGCTTAAGTTTCGCAAGTCGGCTTGACGAATAACAGTGACAATTGGTTGAATTTGCGCAACAGCAATATCCTCTCTAACTCTCCTGTCGCATTCAACCGTCATGCGAAGGTCAGCGATCAGGAGAATACGAGGCGAGTTGTTGAACAGAATCGCTCGCATGAAGCCTTAAGTCCTCTGGCGCGGACGGCTTCAGCGACCACCACAACGACGAGCTGCGCGGCGACGCGAGCTGTTGTTGCATGTATCATCCGAACCAAAGCCGCCCAACGTCGAGGAGCCGATAGGAATGGCAACCACGAAACGCATCGCCAAGAAGGCGGCCAGCAAAGCCACCACGACCGCCAAGAAGGCGACTCGCTCGCCCAAGAAGAAAGGCGCTTCCACGGCCAAGGTCGCCAAGGGGCCCGCCGCCAAGAAGACCACCAGCAAGACGACCGCGAAAGCGGCCGCCAAGCGTTCGCCGAAGAAACGCACCGCGACCACCACCAAGGCCGCCAAGCCCGCCGCCGCGAAGGTCGCCAAGGCGAAGCCCGCCAAGAACGCCAAGGCTGCTGCTTCGCCGAAGAAACGAGGCGCGGCGCCCAAAGCCGCCAAGAAGCCCGCCGCCAAGACTTCCAGGACTTCCAAGAAGTCCTGAAATGGGAAAGACGCCGACGCTCGCGGGGTGAGTTGACACTCATCTCCGCGGAGCCGGCGGGGGCGGATCGCTCGTCGCCGTCGGTCGCCGCAATTGACCGTTCGCCCGAGGAAGCTTACGCTATACACGGTTTGCAACGAATCCTTTCCCCTAGGGCCTGTTGAGACAGCTTTGGCACAACGTAAAAGTAAAAAAGACGAAGACCAGACGGAAAAGCCGAAGAAGTTTTCCGATTTGGGGCTGACGCCGACGATGCTGGCATCGTTGACCAAGGCTGGCTACGAATCGCCAACTCCGATTCAAGCTCAGATCATTCCCCTGGCGTTGGAGGGGGGCGATATCTTAGGTCAGGCTCGCACCGGCACGGGAAAGACGGCCGCCTTCGCGATTCCGATCATCGAAGACCTGGAGCCTCACGATCCTCGCTATGGGCCGCAGGCCTTGGTGCTCACGCCCACGCGCGAGCTTGCCGTGCAGGTGCGGGACGAGTTCATCAAGCTGGCCAGCGGCCGAAAGGCCAAGTGCATCGCCGTTTATGGCGGCCAGCCGATTCGCGGTCAGATCGAGAAACTGCGGAAAGGCGCCGACGTGGTGGTCGGCACGCCTGGGCGAGTCCTGGATCATATCGCCCGCCGGACGTTGGATCTCCGCGATCTGTGGTGCGTGGTGCTGGATGAAGCGGACCGCATGCTCGACATCGGGTTCCGTCCGGACATCGAAAAGATCCTCCGCGACTGCCCCAAGGACCGGCAGACGATGCTGTTGAGCGCCACGGTGCCGCCGCCCATCGAACGTCTCTCCAAGCGGTATATGGTGGATCCCACCACGATTGATTGCTCACCCAGCGACATCGCCGTGGAGACCATCGAGCAGTTTTATTTCACCGTCGCCAACGAACGCAAGTTCGACCTGCTGGCGAAGCTCCTGCACCGCGACCAGCCCCAGCAGGCGATTGTGTTTTGCCGCACCAAGAGGGGCACGGATCGCGTCATGCGGCGCCTTTCCAAGCAATTCGACAACGTCGACTGCATCCATGGCGACATGGCGCAGAGCGCTCGCGACGCAGTGATGCGGAAGTTGCGCGCCGGCGACTTGACGTTGTTGATCGCCACCGATGTCGTGGGGCGCGGTATTGATGTGACGGGAATCTCGCACATCATCAACTACGATACGCCGCAGTTCTGCGACGATTACGTGCATCGTGTGGGTCGAACGGGGCGCATGGGGCGAGAGGGCGTCGCCTACATGTTCGTGACTCCCGAGGAGGGCCACGAACTGACTCGGATCGAACAACGGATCAATCGTCAATTGAAACGGGACACCATTGAAGGATTCGATCACAGCATGCAGACCGCGTCCGCCACGCGCGGCCTAGCGCCAACGCCTCCACCACCGCCGCCCACCTCCCTGATGAAACGGCCCCCGAAGCGTCATCGTCGGGCGCTCTGAATCAACGGCCACGAAGTCTGGACGGCCACGGCCCTCCCGGCGTCTGGCGCTTCGTTCGCACCGCCATGAGTGCATGGATCAACAATCGCGTCTTGGCCGCCCTGGTGGGGGCCGTCTCCGTCGCGAACTTGATTGTCTTGTTGGGAATCGAGGGCTTCGGGACAAGTTCGGTCGCCATCGTATTCGTGTCCGTGGCGATGTTGATCCAGCTCGTGGTTCTTGGCTGCACGGTGCTTGGGTTTGCTTATTTGCTGACCCGCGGTCGCGGCAGCGGAGGCCAGTTCGGACTGGCGACGCTCTTGGCGGCTGTCTCCACCGTCGCCGTGTTCTGCGGCTTGGGAACGTCCTGGGGCTGGCAGCCGGCGTGGTGGGTCTTGAGTTTCGTTCTCGTGTTGCTCATTCCCGGCCTCTGCGTGCGTTACGGAGTGGAGACGCGAGTGATTTCCCTGGCGTTGCTCCGAGCTGGGTTGGCGGCGACGTTGCAGCTGAACTTCTCGTTGCTGATCCACTTCGCGGTCTTCGGCGTGCACGACTACTTGCTGGGCAGCTTCGGTCCGGCGACGTCCTGGACGGGCGCTTCCACCGCACTTTGGGGAGCCGCGATCTATTCGGCACTGGCGACGTTGACCATGGCGCCCCTGGTGCTGCTGTGGTTCATCGCCGGCGTCAGCGGCCTGATCGCCTTTCGCCGCCGGCAGGACCTGGAGCCATGGACATCCGTCAGCGAAGAAACGACCGACGAGGAGCAAAACGCCGCCCCGCCTGATCTTGACGACCAGATCAGTCAAAGGCCGTAACGCCGGAGGCGATCAGTCTTCTTTCCAACCGTCGGCGCCGATGAGCGGAACGAACGCGAAGGGCCCCAAGGTGTCGCGTTGCAGGCGGCCCTGCACCTTCTTGAACCGCGTCATGATTTGCTGCCCGCGGGGGCCGATGGGGATGATGATCCGGCCTCCTTCCGCCAGTTGTTGCTCGTAGGCCAAAGGCAAATGGCGAGCGCCGGCGGTGACAATGATCGCGTCGAAGGGCGCGTCTTGCGGCAACCCCAGGGTCCCGTCCCCGCAATGCACTTGGACGTTATTCCGTCCCAGAGCCTGCAGTCGCGCCGCGGCCTCGCTGGCCAGCGGCTCGCAGCGTTCGACGGTGTGAACCTGGCGAACCAGGTGGGAGAGCAGCGCGGCGTTGTAGCCGGACCCGGTTCCAATCTCCAAGACATTCTCGCTCCCATTCAACTCCAGCGCCTCCAGCATGAAGGCGACGGTGAAGGGTTGCGAGATCGTCTGTCCGCAATCGATGGGCAAAGCGCAGTCGTCGTAGGCTTGTGAGCGCAGTTCCGCAGGAATGAAGAGCTCGCGGGGCGTTTGACCCATCGCGTCCAGAACTCGAGGATCGCTGAGGCCGCGCCGCTCCAGTTGCTTGGCGACCATTTCGCTTCGAAGCTGAGTGAACGGGTCGGGCGGCGGTCGATCGAAGTTTGCGGATTGAGTCATCGTCATTCGTCGGCCATCGTGCGCAGACCTTCCAGCAGAGCCTGATATTCGTCCGCGCAGCAAGGGCACTGCTCCAAGTGAATTTGCACAGCGAGCAAGGCGTTGGGTACGCTCTTGTTCGCCAGCTGCAGGTCCGCGAATTCCGCAACATGCCGCAGGCAGCCGTCGCAATCGAAGCGGTCGTCGCGGCACTTGGCGACCAACCGCAATAGGGCGGCGATCTGATCTTCTGACAGAGTCATGACGGAATTCCTCACGGCAAAATGGCCTGGATGTCTTCGACGGTGTAGCCTGCATCCAGGATGCCTTGTCGTAACTTCAATCGCGCGTCATGCACCAATTTATAAACAGCGTTGCGATTACTGCCGGTCTTGTCGGCGATGACTTCCACGGGCAGTCCCTCCAGAAGTCCGCGAACCGCCAGGCGTTGCCTGTCGGTCAGCGCGGAATCGATGAGTTGTTGCAGCGTTTGCACGATAGCGGCGCGTTGCATGATTTCGGTGGCGTTGGGCGAGGGATCCGGCGATTGGACGTTGAGACTGTCGCCGGCGACAATCGCATCCAAGGAGACGTCTCGATGTCTTCGCCGGCGCAGCTCGCTGACCCCCAGGCGATTGGCGATGGTCATCGCCCAGGTTGTGAAGCGGCTGCGGCGCTCGAAGGATTCCAGGGACGCGAGGATCTTGATCACCGCCTCTTGAGCGACATCCTCAGCCAAGGCCGACGCCCCCCGTTGGCCCAACGAGCGCGTAAGGCCGCGGACAAGGATCGCCCGTAACTCGGCGATCGCTTGTTCGCGATCCGGTGATCCGTCGGCCAGTCGCGTTGGCCAATCAAGATGCTCGCCCAAGTGATGCTCCTCCAGACGGCGGCGCGTCTTGACGAACCGCCAAGACTCATCGCCCGCCATCCCCTGTCGGTCTAGACTGCGGGTTGTTTCACCGCGTTCACGAGTTGTTCTTTGGGCACGACCCCAGAGAACCGCTTTTCCAATTCACCATCGCGAAAGACAGCGAAAGTCGGAATGGATTGTACGCCATATAAGTCGGCGGATCTTGGCGACTCGTCGATATTGATCTTCACCACGCGAGCCTGATCTCCCAGTTCCTCGGCGACCTCGTCCACCAGCGGGCCCATCGCGCGACAGGGACCGCACCAGGGGGCCCAGAAGTCCACCAACACGGGCTTGCTGCTCTGCAAAACGGCTTTGTCGAATGTACGGTCGTCGGCGTGAATCGCGCTCATTGCTGTGTCCTTCGCAAAATCTGCTTGAGCGAGTCACCATGGCTCGCGTTCCTCTCATGGGACGCGGTCAGCCTCGGGATTCTTACGGGCGAGGGTCGTAATTCGGGTTCGGCTGACTCGGCAACTTGGCGTTGGTCTTTTCGAACCAGGCCAGCAAGTCGTCCAGCAGTTCGTCGCGTTTGGACGGGTTGGCGGCCGACGCCTCCCGCCGCTCCCCGACATCCTCACGAAGATGGTAAAGTTCCACAGCTCGGTTGTTGGCCAGCTGTCGGCGGCCTCCGTCCAATCGCCATTCCTCATGATAAAGGTGCAGCTTCCATTCGCCTTTGCGAATCACACTGACCGGTCGAGTGCGAAAGACGGGATCACGCCCTCGGGTCACCGGGCGATCCAGATAACCCGGAAAGTGCCAGAAGATGGCGGTGCGTTGCAGGTCCCCTTCCTGCTTCAAGAGCGGCAAGAGGCTTTCGCCATCCAGTGGCTGGTTGGGGGGCGGCTTGGCGCCGGCGGCCGCGATGAATGTGGGAAAGAGATCGACGTTGATGACCGGAACCGAACAGCGCGTTCCTGGCTTGACGACGCCGGGCCAGCGCACCAGGAAGGGCTCGCGGACGCCGCCCTCGTAGTAGCAGCCTTTGTTGCCGCGCAACGGCTCTTGCGAGGATCCGCCCGTCGCCCCATTGTCGGAGGTGAAGACAAGCAGCGTGTTCTGCTCCAGATCCAGCTCACGGAGCTTGTCCAACAGCATCCCTACGCTCGCGTCCAGGTCGTAGGTGCAGCCCAGATAGTTTGGACCTGGCGAGCCTTTGCCGCGCGCCTCGTTGGCTTGCGACTTGAACAACTCCCGGGTTTCCGGCCGAGTCTGCAAGGGAGTGTGAATCGCGTGGTGCGCCAAGTAGCAGAAGAACGGCCCGTCTTGGTTCGCCTCGATGAACTCGCAAGCTTTCCGAGTCAAGGTGAAGACGCCCTTGGGGTCTTCGGGCGGTCCCTTCTTGTTTCCTTCGCTGCCTTCGGTGAGCGGTCCCTCGCCGAAGGAATCCAACGTGACGTCGAATCCCTGCTCGCTCGGCAAAGCGCCATCGCGCCCCGCCAAATGCCATTTCCCGAAATGGCCTGTCTTGTAGCCGGCGGATTGCAGCACTTCGGCGATGGTCACGAACTCCTGACCCAGCCCCTTGCGATTGGGGATGGGAATCAGTCTCTGCAGGCGATTGGGGCCTCGATTCGTATCGCCGACGGCGTAAAGACCGTGTCGTGGCGTGTAAGCGCCGGACAACAAACAAGCTCGGCTGGGCGCACAGTTCCCAGCCGCGGCGTAGGCGTCGGTGAACACCATGCCCTCTCGCGACAGCCGATCGATGACGGGAGTCAGAAACGATCCATCGCTTTGGTAACCGACATCCTTCCAGCCTAGATCGTCGGCGAAGATAAGCACGATGTTGGGCGGTTGCGGAGTTTCCGCCGAGATAGCGGGCGCCGGTTGGGGAAGGCCATGGAGCACAATCGCCAGCACCAGAAAAACAGGGCTCGCGAGCGCATTTTCCGTTCGGAATCGAGAGGTCGGCATGAGGGAAGGTCTCGGGAGTCGCGGTGGTGTGGGAGGATGAAGAGCGAGCCTCATGGCCGGCTTGTCGAGCGCCGCAGATGTTCGACGACGTCGCGATCGGTGGGGAACTTCAGCGGCGGAAGCCTCTGGATGTCGATGAAGGCGACCTGGAGGAGGTCGCCCCCAGGGCGGAGCGCCCCGGCGGTTCGCCGCCCGTGATACCAGACGCCCACGGTTTGTTTTTCCGGATTATGGAAATTGGATTTCACGGCCAGCACGCCCTCCAGCGAGACCTCCAAGCCGGTCTCTTCGGCCATTTCGCGGACGGCCGCGTCTTCGGTGGACTCATCCCACTCGACATGACCGCACGGGATGCACCAATCGCCGTCGCGCCGCTCGCCGACCAGCAGGCGGCCGAATTCCAGCAGGACCACGGCGACGCCCAAGGTGGGATTGCGATAATGCACCCAGTCGCATTGAGGGCATTTTCGGCGCGGGACGCCGTCACTGGTGTATGGCTCCAGTGCGGCGGCGCAATGCGGGCAAAATGTAAACCAGGAAGTATGTTGCATGCCTCTGACGAGTGCTAACGAATTTCGAACGCGTTAAGGAACAGTCGGTCGCATTCGGATTGCAAGACGCCGCCAAGGACTTCGCATTCAGCGAATGGCGTGCGGTGGACCACCTCGCTCGACGGGATGTTGATCTGGCGCCAGCCGATTTCTGTCAGTCGGTGAATGGAAGTCCCGAAGATGACTCGCGGGATCCCGGACCAGAGAATCGCCGCCTGGCACATGGGGCACGGTTCTGCGGTGGAGTATAGATCCAAGTCGGACCAGGGAATTCGATTACGCTGCGCCGCGTAGCGATTGATGACGTCGATCTCGCCATGCCAGATTGGGTTTTCCTGACTGCGGTTCACGCCTTCGGCGACGATGATCCTGGCGTTGTGGTCAACCAACACCGCCGCGAAGGGGCGCCGAGGGTTGCTGCTTGCCGTCGCGATGGCGTGTCGCATGAAGTGGGCATGGTCCGTCATGGTGTTGACTTGCGCCTGCAGCTTGGCGTGAATTGGCGACGTTTACGGTGAGTTCTGTTTCTTGCGGTTTTTCTTTTTCTTCGCCGCACCGGCGGAATCCGCTTCCTGCTTTGCTCTGCGTTTTCCCTGACGGCTCTTGGCGTTCAATTCGGTCTCCATCCCCCGATCACCTTGTTGCTTCATCCACAGATCCATTTGATTTTGCAGTCGCTTCCGCACCTCGGACAACTCCGGGTGATCGGACAGGTTGTTCATTTCGAGGGGATCGGACTGCAAGTCATAAAGCTCCGTTGCGGGGCGATGGGATAGCCATTTGACGCGAGCCGCCAGTCGCGGATCGCGTTTCGCGTCCTCGCGCCAGGATTCGATGGGTTGGCCCTTGTGGATGCCGCCGATGGAATACGTGTTCTCCGGCGCCAGGTTGCGGATCAGCTTGTAACGGGCGTCGCGCACCGCGCGCATGGGATAGGGATCCTGATAACCATTGATGCCGACCGTGGTGTGTTGTGAAAAGACGTAGCTGCGAAGTTGTGGCGACTTCCCCGTTAGGACGTCCAGGAAGCTCACGCCGTCAAATCCGCGGTCGCCGTTCGCGTCCGGGCAGCCCGTGTCAATGGACTCGGGAGCGGCGCCGGCGGCGGCAAGGAACGTGGGCGCGACGTCCACGTATTGCATCAAGGCCTCCGTGGTGGAGCCGGGTGCGACGCGTCCCGGCCAACGCACAACCGTCGCCACGCGAATGCCATTGTCGTAGACCGACCATTTGCCGCCGTAGGGAAAGGAGCTCCCTTGTTCGCTGACGAACATCACCAACGTGTTCTCGACCTGCTGGACTTCCTCAAGCAGTTTCATCAAGTTGCCGACCTGAGTGTCCAGCATCGAAATCTCAGCGTAGTAACTCGCTAGCTGCGTGCGCGTGATCTCGTTGTCGTGCAGGTACTCAGGAACGGTCAGCGACGATGCGTCATACAGAGACTTGTCGCCTCGATTCCAAGGACCGTGGGGATCATTCGAGGCGTAGGCCAGCATCCAAGGCTGCTGCGGATCGCGTTCGATGAATTCGCGAGTCTTGGTCAGATCATCAGCGCCGACGAGGTGCTCATAGGGAAACGAGGCGGGCGGACCGACGTGGGTCTTGTTCTGCAAGGCGGTGCGATAACCGATCTGCTGCAAGTGCGTGAAGATGCTCTTGGTTCCGTCGAACGCTCGCGTGTGGTTGGGGTAGGCGCCGGCCCTGACGCAGTACAACCCCGTGTAGAGCGCGTGCCGAGACGGCGAGCAGGTGGTCGCCGGGGAGAACATCGTCGTCCACGACATGCCTTCGGCTGCGAGGCGATCGATGTTGGGAGTGTGTACGTCACGATTCCCGGTGAATCCGGTGTCCCGCCAGCACATGTCGTCGGCGATAATCAGCAGGAAATTCGGCCGTTTGGCCGCCTGCAGTGGAACATGCGGCGCCAAGGCCACCAGGACCCAGACCGCCGAAAAGAAGGGTCTGGCAGGTCTCATCAAGCGACTCGGTTCTGCGAGGGACGAAGCGAACGAAGCAGGCGTCGAGGGGGGAAACTCGCTCGAAAACGAAACAGGCCTCTGCTTTAGGGTTATGGTAGTCCCCGCTCCCAACGCTCACAAGCGAGCTCCGCCGGTCGAATCCGGCCAGAACTGCCGGGAAATCCCATCACAACGCCGCCGCTGTCGGCTCGCCTCGTTTGAATTCTTGGCGGCGATCGTCCACAATAGCGTAGGCGCGCCCGTTCTCCCTCCCCGCCGCATCCCCCCGAGTTCTCATGGTTCCGCAATTCCGTTCGCGAGCTCTCTCCACGCTTTGTTTGGTGGCGACCTATCTCTTGGCGTGTTGGGACGGACCCAGCTCATTCGCGCAAGACATTGACTTCAACCGCGATGTCCGCCCGATCTTGTCCAACAAGTGTTTCGCCTGCCATGGGCCGGATGAGGGCAACCTCGAAGCCGGCCTGCGCTTGGATGATCGAAGTTCGGCCACATCGACGCTCGATTCCGGCGCGATTCCGGTCGTGCCTGAAAAACCGAGCGAAAGCGAGTTGATCCGCCGCATCACGGAGGAAGACGCATCGCTGCGCATGCCGCCCGAGGAGTTTGGCAAGACGCTGACGACGGAGGAAGTGGAGACGCTTCGGCGATGGATCGCGCAAGGCGCCCGCTACGCTGTGCATTGGTCGTACGCCAGTCCCCAGCGTCCCCAGCCGCCGACGCCGATCAAGGCGTGGGGCGATTGGCCGCGCAACGCAATTGACCACTTCGCCCTCAAAGCGATGCTCGACCATGATCTGCATCCATCCGATGAAGCAGACCGCTACGCTTTAGTGCGGCGCGTTTACTTGGACCTGACCGGGTTGCCGCCCACCGTGGAAGAGGTGGACGCGTTCGTTCAAGATCAAGATCCCCAGGCCTATGAAAAATTAGTGGACGAATTGCTGCGGCGCCCCGCCTTCGGAGAACACTGGCGCGCAAGTGGTTGGATTTAGCCCGCTACGCCGATAGTGCCGGCTACGCCGACGATCCACCACGAACGATCTGGGCCTACCGTGATTGGGTCATTCGGTCGATCAACAACAACAAGCCCTTTGATCAATTCACGATCGAGCAATTAGCCGGCGACTTGCTGCCCAACCCCTCGGATGATCAACTGCTGGCCACCGCCTTTCATCGTAACACGCTTACCAATAACGAGGGCGGAACGCAGGACGAAGAGTTCCGCAACGTGGCCGTCGTCGATCGAGTGAACACGACGATGGCCGTGTGGATGGGAACCACCATCGCTTGTGCTCAATGCCATAGCCACAAGTTCGATCCGATTTCGCAGACCGAGTACTTCCAGTTCTTCGCGATTCTGAACAGCACGCAAGACGCCGATCGCCGCGATGAATCTCCCGTCTTGCCGATTTACACCGCTGAGCAGCGATCTCGGCAGGCGAAACTGAAAGAGCAAATCGCTGATTTGCGGGCGATCCTCGACACGCCCTCCGACGCACTGGTTGACGAGCAGCGTCAATGGGAGCGGCAATTACAGGGCGATCCGCTATGGTCCGCCGCGCAACCCGAATCCGTGACTCGGTCGTCGCTGGGGACGGCGGACATCGACGAGGGTTTGATCCGCATCAAGGACGCCGCGGAGCAGGATGTTTACACCGTCGACCTGCGATTGGACGCGGGCGCCGATCGGCTAACGGCGATTCGCCTGGAAACGCAACCCGACGCCAGCTTGCCTCAGGCTGGATCCGGCCATGGCGGCGGCAACTTCGTGATCACGGGCGTCAAGCTGCAAATGATCCCGCCAGGCGAGACATCGCCCAGGGCGCGGTATCTGCGGATTACCAATCAAGGGTCCCAGCAGATCCTCTCCTTGGCCGAAGTACAGGTCCTTAGCGGAGGACGGAACATTGCGTTGCAAGGCGTCGCCCGGCAACACTCGACAGCCTACGACGGACCAGCGGAATTGGCGATCGACGGCGACACCAACGGCGACTACCAGAAGAAATCCGTGACCCACACCGAGACCGTCGACGATCCGTGGTGGGAACTCGATCTTGGCGCCGATTCGTCGATCGAACGCATCGCGATTTGGAATCGTACGGACAACAACCTGCACACTCGTTTAAAGAATTTCTCCGTCGAGTTGCTCGACGCGCAGCGCGAAGTGATCTGGCGAAAGGAGCTTTCCGATTCGCCCAATCCGTCGCTCGAAGTCTTGCCCAGCAGCATTCGCGACATCCCGCTGGTCTCCGCGACCGCCGATTACCATCAGCCAGGATTCGAACCGGCGGACGTCCTTCGAGGCGCCGTCGGCGCCCAAGACGGCTGGGCGGTCGGTGGCGCCGCCCAAACCGAGCACGCATTAATTCTGGCGCCTGCGCGCGCCTGGGAATGGCCCAGCGGCAGCGTCTTGCGGATGATCATTGAGCAACAGTCGCCGCACAAGAACCACCTGTTGGGTGGATTCCGCGTCAGCACGACAAGCCATCCGCTGGCGCTGCGGCGGGCTCAAATTCCGCCAGAGATGCTCGCCATCGTTGATCTGCAGTTCGATCAACGCTCCGACGAAGACCAGCAGCAATTGGCGGCGTTCTTCCGCGCGAACATCGCGCCGTCGTTGGCGGACCAACGCGCCGAGTTGGCTCGAGCCGAAGTTGAGTTGCGGGAGATGAAGCCGGCGACGTCGGCGCCCATACTCCGCGAGTTAAGCGATCACCGCGAGACGCGCTTGCAATATCGCGGCAACTATCTCGACAAAGGGCCGGTCATTGACCCCGGGCTTCCCGCCGTGTTCCATCGGTCGGATGACGAACGTCCCCTGGATCGACTGGCTATGGCCAAGTGGTTGGTGGATGAGGACAACCCGCTAACCGCGCGAGTCATCGTGAATCGCTTCTGGGAGACGCTGTTCGGACGAGGCATTGTCTTGACCAGCGAGGAGTTCGGCTCGCAGGGCGAACCGCCGACGCACCCGGAGTTGTTGGATTGGCTGGCTGTGGAGTTGATGGAAAGCGGTTGGGATACGAAGAACATCATCCGAACCATCGTCACCTCCGCCGTCTACCGACAGTCATCCAAGGTGGTCGATCAGGCCGCGGACGTGGATCCCGATAATCGCTGGTTGGCCCGCGGGCCTCGAGTGCGGCTGAGCGCCGAAATGGTGCGCGATCAAGCCCTGGCCGTGAGCGGTTTGCTAAGCGACAAGATGTTCGGCCCGCCGGTCAAGCCGCCGCAACCCAATCTCGGGCTGACGGCGGCCTTTGGCGGATCGACCGATTGGAAAGCGAGTCAGGGCGCCGACCGGTACCGCCGCGGCGTTTACACGACCTGGCGCCGCAGCAATCCTTATCCGTCGATGGCCGCCTTCGACGCTCCGAATCGCGAGGTTTGCACGGTGCGCCGCAATCGCACCAATACGCCGCTGCAATCGCTGGTGACATTGAACGATCCCGTCTATGTCGAGGCGGCTCAAGCGCTGGCCCGCCGTGCGCTGCAACACGACCAAACGCTGCCCGAACAACTCGCCTACGCTTTTCGCTGCTGCGTTGCTCGGCCGCCCACAGCGGCGGAACTCGATGCGATGGCGTCTTTGTATACGGACGCGCGAGCGGAAATGGGCGCCAAGGCGGAGGATGCCAAGAGATTGGCGGTCGAGCCCCGGGGACCCTTGCCCGCGGGGATCGAGGCCGCCGACGCCGCGGCGATGACCGTCGTCGGCAACGTCCTGCTAAACCTGGACGAGATGTTTCTCAAACGCTGAATTCGCCAGCTGAATTCGCCAAAGGACTTGGAAATCGATATGAACCTGCACTATCTCACAGCAAGGACCCGCAGGCATTTCCTGTCCTCGGCCGGTTTAGGCGTCGGCGCCATCGCGCTGTCCTCGTTAGCCGGCGAGACGACTCGGGCCGATATCCCCATCGATCCCATGCAGCCTTTGGCGGAGCGGAAACCGCCCTTGGCGGCCAAGGCCAAGAGGATCATCTACCTGCATCTCACGGGCTCGCCTCCGAATCTGGATCTGTACGACTACAAGCCCGAATTGGTGGATCGCGACGGCCAGGAATGCCCGCAACAATTCCTGGAGGGGCGGACCTTCGCCTTCACATCCGGCACCCCTAAGCTCATGGGGACTCCCCGCAAGTTCGTCCAGTGCGGCGACAGCGGCACCTGGCTCTCGGACGCGGTGCCGAATTTCCACGCCAAGGAAGTCGTTGATGAGATGTGCTTCATCCATTCGATGAACACCGACCAGTTCAACCACGCGCCGGCCGAACTACTTATCTACACCGGCTCGCCCCGCTCGGGACGTCCCTCATTGGGCGCGTGGGCCACCTATGGGCTGGGCACCGAGAATCAAGATCTACCGGGTTTTGTGGTGCTGATTAGCAGCGGAGTTCAACCCAATGGCGGCGCGAATTCCTATGGCAGCGGCTTTCTGCCTTCCGTGTTTCAAGGCGTCCAATGTCGTTCCAAGGGAGACCCCGTCTTATACGTTTCGGACCCCGAGGGCATGGATCGCGGCTTGCGCCGTCGCTCGCTGGATGCATTGAAGCAACTGAATGAGCTGCAAGCCGCCGAGATGGGACACCCCGAGACGTTGACCCGCATCGCGCAATACGAATTGGCCTTCCGCATGCAGGCTTCCGTTCCCGAAGTGATGGACATTTCCGCCGAGAGCCAGGCGACGTTGGACGCATACGGGGCTCAGCCCGGAGGAAGCAGCTTCGCGAACAACTGCCTGCTGGCCCGCCGCTTGGTGGAACAAGGCGTTCGCTACGTGCAACTGTTCGATTGGGGCTGGGACTTCCACGGCACCGGCGCCGACACGGGCTTGACCGACGGACTGACCAACAAATGCGCCGCCACCGACAAGCCGATCGCTGCTTTAATCAAGGACTTGAAACAACGCGGCCTGTTGAATGACACGCTGATCATTTGCGGCGGCGAATTCGGCCGCACCCCCTTCCGTGAAGGCCGCACGGCCGGCAGCAAGATCCTGGGACGCGACCACTATCCCGACTGCTTCACGATGTGGATGGCGGGAGGCGGCGTGAAGGGAGGATTCAACCATGGACAAACCGACGAGCTTGGGTTTGGCGTGGTTGAGAATAAAGTCCACATCCATGATCTGCAGGCGACCATCATGCATTTGCTGGGATTCGATCACGAGCGTTTGACGTTTCGTTTTCAAGGTCGCGACTACCGTCTGACGGACGTGCATGGTCAGGTGGTCAACGAACTACTGGCGTAGGGCTCCCGCCGCCCTTAGCTGGTTCGGTCCGCTTCTGGACTGAACCCTCTTCGCCAGGCCGCTTCCCAGGGGCATTGTGTCGGCCCTTCGGGCAACGCCGTAGCGGATTCTCGCATCCAGCCTCGCACCGCAACGCGATGCAACCCCAGCAACCGCTCATGAACACCGGCGCCCCTGCTTAGACGGATTCTCCTTCGATCACAATTCGGCGCCAGATTTCGAAGGTGATCAGCATCCAGAGCTTCAAGCCATATCGGCCGGCGCCTTCTTCAATGTTGTAGTCCAAGAGTTGTTGTACGCGTTCATGGCGCCAGATTCCGGCGCCGTTCAGGGCGCGACGCGACAAGATCTTTCTGGCATAGCTTTTCAGCTCTTTTTGAAACCAGTAGTGCACGGGGACGCGCATCCCGCTCTTTGGGCGCCACACGACTTCCCGCGGCAGCGCGTGTTGGTAGGCGTGCTTGAGGACAACCTTTTCCACGCCGCTCTTCAGCCTTAAGGTCGGCGGCATACGAAAGCTGAATCGCACGATGTCCTCGGCGAAGAGAGGGGAAATGGGCGTCAGGCCCCATCCGCCGAGCATCCGCTCCACTTTCGGCAGGATCAGCTGCGCTCCTTTCAAGCGAATATTGATTTCCGCCAGTTTGTCCAGAAACGGTCGCTCGGCTTGTTCTTGAAAGAATGGCGTCAGCACGTCATACAGGTCCCGCTTTTCGTCGATCTCGCGGAGCACTTCGGGAGTCAACAAGTGGCGGAGTTCATCGAAGCCCCGCCGGTAGGATGCAACGTAGCTTCTTTCTCGAAAGAGTGGATCACGAGGAACGCCGCCATAGAAGTGCTGCAACAACATCGGAATGTTCTTGGGGCCGCCAAAGCACGGATCGCCGCCCTCGCCGTTGAGAGTCCAGCGCGGTCGCGCTCACTTGACGGGCGAGTTCATAATTGGGGATGGTGATGGGGTCGCCGATCGGATCATCCAGGCGATAGATCGCTTCCCGCATTCGCGGCAGGAAGTCCCTGGGTTGGATCTTGACCTCTCGAAGGGGCAACCCGACGTGCTGAGCGACCGAGCGAGCGAACGGCAATTCATTCGGGTACTGCTCGCCGAAGTGGATCGCCCAGGCGCAGGTGTCGCTTCCGCGGAGCTTCGCCGCCTCGGCCGCCATGATGCTGGAGTCCAAGCCGCCTGAAAGGAACAGCGCCAATGGTTCGCCTTGGGGCAAGTCGCGTTGCATGTGGGTTCGCAATAACTCGCTGAAGACGGATGACCAATGCACGACTTGCTCTTCGCTGAGCCGCGCGTCATCGCCGACGTGAGCTCCTTCGAGGTATTGCCTTTCGAAGTAGAAGTAGCGTTGTGGAGTCTGCGTCGCCGCGCGGTCTTGACTTGGTGATGCATGACCATTTCTTCCGCGATGGGCAACCTGCAGCCAATGGCCGGCAGGCAACTCGTGCACGCCTTCGAGCATCGTGCCGCCACCCGGCACGAAACTGTACGACAGGTACTGCGCGATCGCGGCGGGGCGGATGCGTCGTTGGAATCCACTGGCCGACCAAATCGATTTCGGCTCGCTGCCGAACAGGCTTCGCTCCCCCAAGCGACCGTAGTACAACGAGCGGGCGCCCACGCCATCGTGCGCCAGCCACACTTGATGAGCGTTGGCGAACGCCAGCACGAAGGGTCCGCGAAACCGCTCCAGCACTTCGGGACCGTCGGCGGCCAGCATGCTCCACAGGTCCGCCAGACTGTCCATCTGAGTCTCTCGCACGCCGCCGGCCACGGCCAGCAAGCGTTGGTCGTCCAGCCAAATTCCGGCCAGGCAGTCGGGCCGCGCGTTTCCTGATGGATCAAACCACCGCAAGCCGATTGTGCAGGCGTCGGTGGAGGCGATCTGTTGCCGCTCGCCGCGATGCGCCAGCGCGGCGGTCATGTTCCGCGTGAGATCCGCGTCGGTGGATCCGGTGTATCCCCAAAGCGCCTGCACTATGGCTCCTTGGCGTTCTGAGGGAGATCCGCTTCGGCCGGTGGTTGCGGGCGCTGCTTCAAATAGGCTGCGAAGCCGGCGGCTTCGGGGGCGAGTGGACCGCTGGGATTCGCCGCCAGCGTTTCGAACGCGTCCAAGGCTTGGGCGGATCGACCTTGCCAGAGATCGATCATCGCCAGTTTGTAACGCGATTTGTGCGCCTCCTCGGATTCGGGATAGCTGGCGATGGTCGCCTGGAATTGTCGGCTCGCTTCATCCAACTTGCCGAGGCCGATCCAGGCCTTGGCGATGAAGAACGACGCGCGACTGGCGTCCTTGCTTCCCGGATGGTCTTTCAGGAACGCGCGTAGTTCCGTGATGGACGCCTGATAGTCGCCATGGATGACCTTGAGGCGAATCGCTTCGAACTGCTGATGAGCGTTGGGATGACGCCCTGGCGCGGCGCCGCACCCAGCGAGCGTCAGGCAGCCAAGTCCGCTGAACGCCAGCGCGAGGAGGAGGTTTCTGTCGTATCTTCGATTCACGGGCAGCTCCTTCAAGAGCGGAAAAGGACATGGGACTCGCATTGAGCGACGCGTCATCCAAAGCTGCCGCCGGCGCCGTCGCTGACCTTGTTTTGCTCGGCTTTCTCCAACAAGTCGGTGAAGGCGACGCCCTCCGCAACGGCTTCGGCGGTGGCCAGCGTCAACAGCGTGAAGGGAATCCACTCCACAGGAACATAGCGGGTCGATTCGCCAACTCGAAAGTTCTTCAGCTTCTTGATGCGTTTGGCGTCTTCGATCGAAATCCCGAGGTTGACGAACCGCTCATCACGAACCCGCAGAGGGCAAGAGGTCGCCATCCGTTCTCGCATACCTAGCTTCCTGCCATCGTACGCGTCATGCAACAAGAAGACTCGCAGCTCCGGATTGTCGTCCAGGCAACGTTGTGCAAGGGGAGCGATGTAGTCCGGGTAGCCGCTTTCGCTGAGCACTAGTAGTCGTTGTTCGGCGTGCACTCCGTTGAGCACCAGCAAATCGACGGTCAAGTCGCGGTCGACGATCAACACGCCCTCCACGCCATAGTTGTAGATGTCGGCTTCCGGCCAGTCCGGCGGCGGCGCGCCCAGCGACGGCTGCTCAATCAATCTCGGCGTCTCTTTCTTCGCCTTCCGCCACTTGGCGAGCAGCTTCTCGAATTGCTCCTGCCGCATGGGTTTTTGGAAGTACTGGCTAAGCAAAGCTCCGAAAGCAGCCAAGGTCAAGAGGCCGGGCAGCATCACGAAACGCCAAGCAAAGATGGCGGTAGCAATGGTCGCCGCCAACAATACGAACGCCACCGTCCAAGAAAAACTGAGCTGGGTTGCTTGCCTTACGACGGCGCCGTAGAGCATGTTCTCGGTGTAGTACCGAGTATTGTTGGCGCTGGCCGAGCGGATGGCTTTGATGAACTTCCCGTCAGAGAATTTGTCGGTCTTTGGATCCAATGCGAAAGCATAGCCGCACTTACATCGCATGCCGTCCTTGTGCTTATGATTCACGCTGCATTGCGGGCATTTCATGAGTGGTGTTGTCTGGGTTGGAGGATTCGATTGGCGGTGACGCCGTCGATGACGGTGCGATTCAACATCGGGTGATCCGAGTCGCTAGGCCCACAGTCGCTGTCGGGATGATAGGCCACGATCCGCAAGGAGTCCTCGGTCGTGTGAAAACTGTGGACGCAATCGGCGGGGATCAGCCACGCCAGCCCGGCTTTCAACGGGAAATCGCCGTTGGCGGCGCGGCAGACGCCTGTCCCGTTCATGACGACGCCGCACCGCAGCGAAGGATGCGTATGCGTTGCTTGGGCGACGCCCGGCGGGATACAAAGCAGGTTCAGGCAAGGGTCGCCAAGGATGGGCGGAGCCACCAAGACGGTGTCGGAACAACCGTTGATGTACCGTAGCCGGCCTGTATCCTCGATCGGACCGCCGATCTGGAACATTCCCCGATAGCCGACATGCGTCACACACCACGCCGCGCCTCCTTCCAACCGGCCTTGCTCCGGCAGAGAGAAGTACATGCCTTCGGCGAGCGTGTAATCCGCCGTGGTTGCCCGCAGCCGACACGGGCCACGCAGCACGACGCCAAACGTCGTGCCGTCCCCGCTGCACTCGGTGACCTTGTCAATATGTCTGGCCAGAATGAGCGGCGCATCGGCGTGCCGCACATGTTGCGGCTGCGTCAAGGCGCATTCGAAAGCCTGAAATCCGTCCGCCATGATGGGTCTCCCTGCTTGACTGCACGGGTATTTACGCCGATTTCAAACCAGCCCCGCACAGCGGAATCACGGCCATGAGCTGATCCGCATTGGGCGTTTCGTTCAAGAAGCGAAGATATCCGGCGTAGTTCACCGCCGCCGTAATTTCGACGAAAAGTCCTCGCTTGGCAAGCTGTGCTTGGGCCAGTTGGATTTCGTTCTCGCCGACCGTGAGGATATCGCCTTGAGTCCGCCGCACGGCGTCTAGAATCTGGACGCCCCTCCGCGGAGCAGCAATGGCGATGCCTTCGGCGACGGTCGGTCGCGCCTTGCGCTCGTCAACCATTTCGTCGCCTCGAGCCCAGGCGGCCGCCAAGGGCGCGCAGTTTTCGGCTTGTATCACTACAAATCGCGGTAGGCGCGCAATCTGTTTTGCCTCCAGTAGTTGTTGAAAGCCTCGCAAGCACCCCAACACCAACGTGCCGTTGCCTGCTGGCAAGATCAACACGTCCGGCGCCGCGCCGATCTGTTCGAACAACTCGAAGGCGTAGGTCTTCGTCCCCTCAAAGAAGAAGGGGTTAAAAACATGGCTGGCGTAAAAGACGCCGCTTGACCGAACCGCCCGCAGCGCCGCGGCGGCGACGTCCTCCCGGCTGCCGGCCACACGAGTCAAGCGAGCTCCATACGCTGCGATTTGACTCAGCTTCTTCGGCGAAGTCGCAGCTGGAACGAAGACCTCGCAGGCGATGCCGACTCGCGCAGTAGGCGGCGATTGCGGCGCCGGCGTTGCCGCTGGAGTCCGCGATGCAAGATCGGACTCCCAACTCCAATGCTTTGGCCACGAGCACCACGGCGCCGCGATCCTTGAACGACAACGTGGGCGTCAAGTAGTCCAGCTTGCAGAACAGGCGATCGTGCTCGGGCCCAAAGGGGATCAGCGGAGTCATTCCCTCGCCCAGCGTCGTTCGCCGCCAAGCGTCGCAGCTGACCGGCAACGCCTCTTCATACCGCCAGAGCGTCGGGGGACGCGTTGCAATTACGGTCCAGGGGAAGGCGGGGACGGGGGCGTCCAAGTTCAGCAACGCCTGATCGTCGCCGCAAAAGCGATGGGGATCGATCGGATAATGATCGCCGGAAAGCGTGGTGTAGGCAAGCGACATGAATACAGCGACTGGCAAGAACACGTCGGGGACAACCTCGAGGCGGGGCCACCCCTAGTTTCGCATATCTCGTGTCGCAAGTCTTGGGCGTCGATCCCTGGCGAGAATCAATGGCTTTGATTGCTGCGGGAGTTTCTGGGAACAGGGTCCAAGGTAAACAACTGCTGCGCCGCTTCGTTCCCGGCGCGTCCGCAGCCCGAGCACGCGCCACAGGTCCCGACTCTTCCTTGGATGGACCGCCAACCCCGTCGAACTACGGCTGCAGCGGCCGCCGCCACCAAGGCAAGCGCAATGATTGTCTGCCAATCGAACATGCCTCACCCCAACCAATTCGAGGTGATCGTGAAAGTGGCCCAGGCGCCGAAGTAGGCCAGGCCGGTCATGTACCCAAAGCTGAAGGCGGCCCACCTCCAATCGCCGGTCTCCCGCTGGATGGCGACAAGGGTCGAGACGCATTGCGCAGAGCGCGAAGAAGACCATGATCGAGAGCGCGGTGGCGATCGTGAAGACGGGTCGGCCATCCGGCCATTTCGCTTTTCTCAAGGCTTGTTGCAAGCCTTCATCTTCCTCGTCAACGTCGCCTCCCATGCTGTAGATGGCGCCCATGGCGGCGATAATTACTTCGCGCGCCGGAAAGGAGGCGATGACGCCGACGCCGATTCGCCAGTCCCAACCCAGCGGCTTGACCGCCGGTTCGATGAACTTGCCGGCTCGCCCGAGAAAGCTCTGTTCGAGCGCTTGGGATCGCAATTGGTTTTCCAACGCGAGTTGAGCGGCGTCGTCCGCCGGTCGGTCGCGCTCCGCGTCTGTCTGACGCCAGCCCTCCCGTTCCGCTTGAAGCTGAAGCAACTCGCCTCGGTCGCCGGGAAAGTAACCGGCCGCCCAAACGAGGATGGTTGCGGCGAAGATCAAGGTGCCCGCTCTGACAACAAACGCGCGGGAGCGGTCGTACACTCGGTGCAACACGATGCGCCACGAGGGGACTTTGTATTCGGGCAACTCCATGACAAACGCGGGAGTAGGACCTCGCAGTATCGTGGCTTTCAACAGCCAGGCGATCGGCGCGGCGATCACCGCGCCCAGACTCATCATGGCCAGCAGCACGATCCCATGCAACGAGAGCCAACCGCCAAGATAGGTTTCAGCGGGCAAGAATGTACGGATCATCAGGAGATACACCGGCAGCCGCGCCGAGCAACTCATCAGGGGCGCCACCAGGATCGTGGCCAGTCGATCTCGTCGATCTTCGATCACGCGCGTGGACAGCACGCCGGGAACCGCACAGGCGAAGGAACTCATCAACGGCACGAAGGACTTGCCGCTTAGTCCCACCTTCGTCATCAACGTATCCATCATGTAGGCTGCCCGAGCCATATAGCCGCAGTCCTCGAGCACCGCTATGCAGAGGAACAGCAGCGCGATCTGGGGTAGGAAGGTCAAGACGCCGCCCACTCCTTCAATCACCCCATCGGTCAGCAAGCTCCGCAAGGCCCCGGGAGGCATGATCATGACGACGCCGTCGCTGATCCAGCCTTGCACCGTCTGCATGACCCAGGTCAAAGGCTCGGAAAAGCGAAAGATGGTTTGGAAGAGCAGAAACATCACGGCGACGAAGACGAGCAAGCCGGCAAAGCGATGGGTCAAGACAGCGTCCAGGCGATCCGTCAGGTTTTCCGTTCGGTCCTTAGTGCAGGCGACGGATTTCTGCATTACCCCTCGGGCCCAGGCATAGCGGGCGTCCGATTCGCACACGGGGATTTCCAAACCGTCGCGTTCGAGTCGTTCGCGGACTTGGCTGAGCCGATCGCGCAGGCCGTCGATGTGCGCGAACCTTCTCTGGACGTAGCCGTCCACGTCAAGAATCAAGCGTTGGACGATGTAGTCCGGCGGGGCTTCCAGATTCTGCTCGCCAAACCACTCGACGATCGCTCCGCATTGTTCGAGCAGCTCTTGAGGCAAAGCATGGGGTTTGGGCGGCGCCTCGCGATCCAGCGTTTCGATGATCGCGTGCCGGACGTCCTCCAGGCCCACGCGCTGATGCGCTTTGGCGGCCACCACGGCGACGCCAAGTTGGGCGGCCAGGGAATCCCTGTCGATCTGCATGCCCCGCTGTTCCGCGGCGTCCCACATATTCAGAACCAGGACCACGGGAATCCGCAGCTCCAAGAGCTGGCTCAGCAGATACAGATTCCGTTCCAGGTTCGACGCGTCCGCGACGCACACCACGGCGTCCAGTTCGCCGATGTCCGGTTGCTGGCCGGTGAGGACCTCCACGGCGACCATTTCATCGAGCGAGCGAGGCGCCAGGCTGTAGGCGCCTGGCAAGTCGATCAGGTTCAACGACCGCTGGTCCCAGCAAACACGGGCCTCGACTTTTTCGATCGTCGCGCCGGGGTAATTGGCGACTCGCGAGCGGGCATGCGTGAGCCCACAAAAAAGCGTGCTCTTCCCGGTGTTGGGATTGCCGATGACGGCGACTTGAGCAACTGCCGCGGCGGGCGCGGGCGAGGTGGGCGTCGTCGTCCGTTGAGGCATGGGAGGTGCGTAAGCGGTTGAGGATCGCGAAATCAAACCCCCACGGCGATGCGCTATTCGGCGGCGATGACCACGCGTCGCGCTTCACTGGATCGCAGCGCCAAGCGGTAGCCGCGAACGAGGTAGGCGCGGGGGTCGCCCCAGGGCGCCGATCCGAGCATTTCGATCGGTTCTCCCGGCTGCAATCCCATTTCGGCCAGTCGAGCCGCCAAGCCGTCGCCGCCCTCCACCGAAACGATCCGAGCTCGCTCGCGTCGCCGCAAGCTGTCGAGGGTCACATGGTGGGCCGAATGTTCAATGCGAATCACGGGAATCAGCTCCGGGAAACAGCGAGGTGGGTGGCGAGCTTGGTCTGGCCTCGTCGCTCGCATTGTAATTGATACTCAGTCTCTGTAAAGGGTCGCCTGCAATGAAATCCGCCGCAATCCGGAAGAATGGCGCGTTGGCCACAGCATTGTGAGCTTGCTACCAACGCGCTCGTTCGCTAAGCCAAGAGCCGGTCGTGGCCAGATCCCCGGTCCGCCTGGTCGGCGGGGATTTCGACGCGCTGCGGGAGCGAATCGAGGGTGTGGCGATTCGGGTTGTTTGCGGTGTCTGGGGTGTTTTTGCCGCCGGATTTGCCCGATTTCAGACTGTCTGATTTCTGTCTGATTTCTGGAGTTTGGTAGCTTGGGTGATTTGGGTGTTTTGGTGAGGTCCCTCGGTCGGCCGGTGAGCGGTTCGCTGCTCCTGGTGTTCGCCCTCTGGGCGAAATCCGCCTTCACCCAGGAACTGGCCGAAATGGCCGCCCAAGCCCATGGAGCCTCCACGACCGCCGAGACTTCGCCCGATCCCTCGCCATCCAGCCCTCGCCGGCGCCAACCCCGGCCGGACCGCCGCCCGGAGTGTGAGACTAGCCTGGACGAGTCGCTGGAGGATGTGGTCGCCAAGTCGGTCTTCTGGACTTTGACGTCGCCGTTCTGGTTGCCCGCGCAACTGGCCGACGGGGACGCCAACCACAGCCGCCTCTTAAGCCGGCCGTTCAAAAACAACCAGCTGAGCAACATCGCTTATGCGCCCGCCAGTCACCGCAAGCAGACCTGGGCCGGGAGACTCATGACGGAGTATCAGTTGGACTTCTCCGACGCCGAGGCGTTTCAGGGGCAGCTCCAGATCGAGTCCCTGGCGGGATGGGGTGTCGATACTTCGGCCGCCTATCGCTTTGATCTGGCCGCTCTGCCCGACCAACCTCTGTGGACCGGCGACGTCAATGTCACGTACCGCTTCGCTTTCACCGAGACGGTCCAATTCCGCACCGGCCTCGGCTGCAACTGGTTGAACGATCCAATCGAATCGGAATTGGGATTCAATTTCACGTACCAAATCGACGCGTTTCTGCGTCAGCCGTGGATCTGGTCGTCGGAGTTGGATTTGGGCAGAATCGGTTCGGCTGGCCTGCTGCACTACCGCACGACCATCGGAGCTCACATCAACCACCTGGAGCCCTACTTGGGTTATGACCATTACCAAATCGGATCCGCCCACCTGGACTCCATGGTTGCTGGATTCCGAATCTGGTTCTAACGGTTCGTCGAGCAGGTTGCCGGGGGCGCCTCGCTGCTCAGTTGCAAAGCTCGCCAAACGGCCCAACAATAGAGCTCTCTAACCGACTTAGTCCGCTGTGAGGAGAACGCTGTGCCGGATTCGTCGTCCCTTCAACCAATCGTGTGTTGCATGGGGCAGCCCGTGGAAGGCAACCCAACGCAGTTCATGATGGAACGTGCTTTCTCCGCCGCCGGGTTGGAGTGGCGATACTTGACGCTTGAGGTGTCGCCGGATCACTTGCAGGCGGCCGTGGCTGGTATGAAAGCGATGGGCTTTCGCGGCGGGAACTTCACGATCCCGCATAAGGTCGCGGTCGTGCCGCTGTTGGATGAATTGAGCCAAGCCGCCGAGCTCATGGGAGCGGTGAACTGCGTCGTCATCCGCGACGCCGGGAATCAAGACGCTCGCCTGATCGGTGAGAACACCGACGGCAAGGGCTTTGTGCAGTCGTTGCGCGAATTGACCGATCCCAAGGACCAGAAGATCGTCATTCTGGGCGCCGGCGGAGCGGCGCGGGCGATCGCGGTCGAGTTGGGGCTGGCCGGCGCCGCCGAGATTACGGTCGTCAATCGAGACGAGGGTCGCGGACGCTCCCTGGCGGACCTCTTGAGCCAACGGGTCAACGTCCGCGCCACATGGGTTCCCTGGGAGGGCGACTTCTCCCTGCCCGCCGAGACGCAGGTCGTGATCAACGCGACCTCCATTGGCTTGGGCGACCCCGACGCCCGCGTACCTGTTCACATTTCCTCGCTCGAGCCGGAGATGGTCGTCGCCGATGTGATCTTCAATCCGCCGGAGACGCGTCTGGTTCGCGACGCGCGTCAACGCGGTTGCTCCGTGCTCGATGGTCTCGGAATGCTCGTGAACCAAGGCGTGATCGGCTTCAAGCTCTGGACGGGCGTGGACCCCGACGCCCATGTCATGCGCGAAGCCCTGGAAGAGTATCTCGAACTCTAGCAAGAGTCAGTCCCCCAAGGAACGGCCTCAACTTGGCCCAGGGTTCGCGAATCGCCACCCGAGTTCGCGAATCGCCCCCGTGGGAAACGGTCCCTTCTTCGTCGATCTAGCGGCTCACATGGGGATTGCCGGCGAGAAAGAACCTCAACGGTAATTCCTTTGCCGAGGTCACGCCGATTCGCGCTGAAACACGGATTTCGCGCTCCCCTGTATCGTGGGGATCTTCCGCAATCCAGAGGCGTTTCCCTCGCGTCAAATCCCAACCATCGAGCCGACGATTGATCGCTAACGCCTCACACAATCGCGCGGGCCCTCGAGTCAGCAATCGCGGTTTCTCCACCTGGCGGCGCCGGTGCATGAGCTGTTGCCCCGCGAGCGGCTCCAAGGCGCGGATCAACACCGCCGAGGCAATCCGTCTGCAATCGGTGACCACATTAAAACAAAACCGAGCGTGGATCGTGTATACATAGGAGCGGCCCGCGGGTCCGAACATGGATGCATTGCGGGGAGTCCGGCCGCGATGCGAATGGCTGGCGGTGTCGCCCTCGTGCAAATACGCTTCGGTTTCCACAATTCGACCCGCGGCGAGGCCGCATCGGTCGCGACGCACGAGGATCATCCCCAGCAAATCGCGAGCGACCGAGACGGGATCTCGCCCATAGAACGCGACGGGCGCCGGCGGTTGATACACGGCTGGACGGGGCAAGCGGCGCCCTTCCCGGTGAACGAACGTTTTCAAGAGCGGGCGAACGCCGCAACCATTCGACGGTCATCATAACGCCTCGGATTCCGCCTTCCCAGGCGAGGCTGTTCGCCCATTCCTGCGAGCCATCATGAACCAATCCTCACCGAATCGCACTGGTTTTCGGTGGCGGAGCCTGTTGCAGTTCCGTCTCCGCACGTTGCTCGCGTTGCTGGTGCTCTCCGCACTGGCGATGGGCGCCGCACGCTGGCGGATGGAGCAGTACGCCTTTCGAGCGATGATGACCGAAGCCGTCCTGACCAAGGCGGTCCATGTCGGCTCGCAACCTGGCACGCCCTGGATCCTGGCGCGATTCGCGGATCCCACCACGTTTCGCGATGTGACGCACCTGAGCTTGCATGGCGTGCGCACCGTTGACGACAGCGACCTGGCGTTGCTGCGTTTCCTGCCGGAGCTACGTCGCCTTTCGCTGCACGGCGCCGGGATCAGCGACAACGGCGCCGTGCATCTCGCTCAACTCAAGTCATTACAAGCGCTGTCCTTGAAGTCCACTGCGATTACCGACAAGACCATTGAGCAGCTGCAAGACCTCACGCAGTTGGAGCTGCTGCAACTGAGTAACTGCTCTGATATCGGCCCCGCGCTCGCCAAGCTCGGCAACCTCACGCGTTTGCAGACGTTCGAAGCCTTCGGCGCCAACGTCAACGAGCAGCAGCTGGCCTGGCTGGCGGGATGCCAGAACCTGCGGATCCTCGACATCATGCAAACGCTCGTCAAAGATCCTTCGTCCCTGCTTGCCAAGGTGAGCCATTTGCGCGAGCTTTCCGTTGGTGGTTGGCAGTTGGAGCGATTGGAGCTTGCAGGCGCGGCGGACTTGACCAAGCTGCGCGTGGCGACGCGCGGGGCCGCGCTGAAATTGGTTGACTTGCCTCGCTTGCAGTCCCTGCAAGTTGTGTCTCCCAGTGAGTGCGCGAAACAGCGATCCAACGGACGACCGTTCACCGTCTCAAGGATCGAGCTCAAGAACCTCCCCAGCTTGACCGGGCTCTCGCTGCCCTTGGCCCGCGAGGTCTCGATCGTGGACGCAGCCAAGCTGGCGGAGCTTCGATTGTCGGTCGGCTCACTGTCCGGCCAGGACCTCCAGGAGACTATGGATGAAGACTGCCGCCTTCAGGGACTGCCTTCCCTGAAGTTGCTCCAAATTCGAATGAACGGCAGTAAGCTCCCGGCGACGCTCGGCAATCTGGACGCCTTGCAGAATTTGAGCGTGGCCAACGCAACGCGTTCGGACGTCGGCTCAGCTCCTTTGCGAGTCGATGCGATCACGCAGCTAGAGCAGCTAAATGAGGTGGTGCTCCGCGATGTGGTCGTGGACCAGGAAACACTCGGCGCGTTGCCCCCATCGGTGCGATCCCTGACGATTGTCCGCGGGCTGTTGACGGCGGACGCCTTGCAAGGACTTGGGCGGCTGGTCGAGCTGAATTCCCTGGAGATCATCGAACCGCGCATACTGCACGGCCACCTGCTGGCGCCTTTGACGGCGCCGACACGCGATGCCCCGCGCATCGAGCGGAGAGTGGCGTTGCCGGAGCCTCTTCCAACTCTTCCTCGGCTGGCCCAGTTGCGTGTTGTGCAAACGGCCCAGCGACCATGGCCGGCCCGTGTTTTTCTAGGCGACCTGGCCGGGAAGCCCAGCCTGACGGATCTGACCTTCACCGGCTTGAACATCGAAGTCGCCGATCTCGAGTCGATTGCTGGACTGAAGTACTTGACGAATCTCTATCTGAGCGATGAATCAGCGAGTTGGAGCGTCGCCAAGTGCGAGGCCTTGCGCGGCGCCCGTTCGCTTGTGAATCTAGGCATTGCCTACCAAGACGGGCCCGCGACTCCCTCGGAACAAGAACTCCGGCGAATTCTGACCGTCGGTCGCGATCCGCTGACTTTCCTTCTGCAATTGAGAGCCGTCTCCCCGCCGCCCGCCTCCCCACGGGCTCAGTTGCGGTAAGAGCTGCGGCGTTGGTTCGGGGCCGCAACTGCAACGAAGCGGGGACGCGAGATGGATCGCCCAGAGCCCGCTTGCGACTCCGTCTCCGACGCCGCTTGGCGTCTTGGATGAGCGTGAGCCATGGGCGGCCCAGGGAACAGCTTCTTGCATGCGCGGCGGCAGATGCAATAATCAGGCCACGCTTAGTCAATTCGGCGGGCTGCGGAGCGCTTCAGCGGGAAAGCGGCGGACCGCACTTGATTGGGTTCCCTCACACCCACGGTGACGTTCATGGAAATCCAGTTGAAAAAAGACGCTGACGGCGTCTTGCGGGCGAGATTGTCGGGACAAGTCGCTCGCATCGGCATCGACTCGGATCCGGCGGCTTTGGAACAAGCGTTGGGCGACGACATTTATCAACGACGAGTGCTGCTGGATATGTCCGCGACGAGTTTCCTGGATTCCAGCGGAATCGGCTGGCTCTTGAAATGTCACCGTCGTTTCAATGATCGCCAAGGCAAATTGGTGTTGCATAGCGTCACCGAGCAGGTGGGCCGCGTCCTCACCATGCTGCGTCTGGAGAACGCGCTGAACCTGGCCGAGAACGAACATGACGCCGAGCTACTCTTGTCGGTCTCACCTGGGGAAGACTCATGAACCAAGCGGACGACCCTCAAACTCCGATCGAATTCCATGCGCTGGACATCAGTGATTTGGACGCCGAGAAGGCGATGGATCGTTTGTTGAATCACGCCAGCGAAGTTGGCGCCAGCGATTTGTTCCTGTTGGCCAATCGCGATCACTACAAGATCGAAATGCGACGCATGGGAATGGTGGAGCCAGTCACCAATGTTTCGCGCGATCAGGGCGCTCAGCTCGTCAACTTCATCAAGTCGGCCGCCGAATTGGATTTGACCGAAAAGCGGCGGCCCGTGGATGGCCGCTTGCATCGCCCCGACAACGCGATGGATGTTCGAGTGAACACGCTCGGCACGTTGCACGGCGAAGATCTCGCGTTACGGATTCTGACCCAGCGGCAACGCAACCTGCCGCTCGATGATCTGGGCTTCGTCGCGGATCAGCAAATGCAAGTCGCCGGGATGCTGACCGGCTCCAGCGGTTTGATTCTGGTCACGGGCCCGACCGGCGCCGGTAAGACGACAACCCTGTATTCGTGCTTGGGCGTGTTGAACAATGGCGCCCGAAAGATCAACACCCTAGAGGATCCCGTCGAGTACGAGGTCAAGGGGTTGCGGCAGACCCAGACGCAGGCGCGCACGGGATTGGGATTCGACGATCTGCTTCGAGGGGCTCTACGCCAAAGTCCCGATGTGATCATGATCGGCGAAGTCCGCGACGAGATCACCGCGGATATCGCCGTCCGAGCCGCCAACAGCGGCCATCTCGTGCTCTCCACGCTGCATGCGCCGGTCGCCGCCTACGGCGTCCAGAGTTTGCTGGCCCTGGGAGTGAATCCCTATTATCTGGCCAACGCCCTGCTGGGAGTGCTCGCTCAGCGGCTGGTTCGCATGCTCCATCCAAGGAGCCGCATCGCCTACGATGCTCCCGAGGCCATGCAGGCCTTTGAACCCGTGCGGAAATTCCTGCATGGCGGCCAGGGCGATACGCTCTACGGCCCTGACCCGAACGACCGTGAATCGCAGGGAGGCTATTCGGGACAGACCGGTTTGTTCGAAGTCATGCGGCAGACGCGATCCTTAAAGGAGAAGATCTCGCAAGGCCGACCGGCTGGCGAATTGAATCGCGTCGCGAGAGACAACGGCATGCTCGACCTCTATCGCGCAGGGCTCATCAAGGTCGCCCAAGGCATAACCAGCCTGGAAGAGATCTCACGCGTGATTCCCGGCGACCTGGACCTGGATTGAGTTGGCGCTGAGGTGGGATCCCGTATGGGAATACCCTGAAAGGGCATGACAACCTGGCCCGGGAGAAGGCTGTGTGCGCCAGTGAGTGCAATGCTACTCCAGGTTCAGGCTTTGGCGGGCGGGCGGATCCGCATCAGCATTGGCAGGCGACGCATGCGTAGATCGTGCGGGCCCCCAATTCCCAGTGTTCGACGGAGCTCCCGCAACGTTGACACTTCTCTCGCTTGTACACCAGCAAACGCTCCGCGCGATTCATCCGCCCGCGAGTCTTGCCGATCGTCTCCGGATCCGTGGTGATGATGCGATTGTAACGCATGCCGATCTTCAGTAACTGCACCAGAGATCGCCACAACGAGTCCAATTCATCAGGCTGAAGATCCTTTCCCGCTCTCTCGGGATGGATGCCTAAGAGGTGAAGCACCTCCGCTCGGTAGACGTTGCCGACGCCCGCAATCACGGACTGATCCAAGAGCAGTTTTCCAATCGCAGCCCGACTACGACTGATGCGATGTTGGACTTGGGCGACGTCCGCGTCCGCTCGAAGCGGATCGGGGCCCAGCCGCGCGAGCAGCTTTCGCTGATCGGCGAGCGATAACAGTTCGCAGGCCGTGGGGCCGTTCAGATCGCAGGCATGCTCAGCTGCTTCCAGGCGTAGTCGGACGGCGCCGCGGGGTTCAGGCGCTGGTGTGCGGTGCTTGCGGAACTTGCCGTACAACCCCAAGTGAATGTGCATCGCATCGCGTCGTCCCTTCCAAAAATACAAGAGATGCTTCCCGTAGGCTTCAATCCGCCTCAGTTCGCAACCGTCGATCTTCTTGGCGCCTTCCACAAATCGACCTTGCGGCGACGAGACGCGCAGCACTTGTCCCACAAATAGTTTTGAGTGATCTTGCGCCAAACGGTGAATGGTGTGACCTTCAGGCATCTGTCTCAGCCACCAACGGGATAGAGAGTGCAGCGTTCAGCAAGTCGCTTCTCACGAACGCGCCAGGATACTATGGCGCCGTCCTCGCAAACGACCAGACCCGCGCCGTGGACTAGGCGACGGCGAATTCCGCGAGCGCCGCGCCGGCGGAAGTCGCGCTGTTCGGGTGGGGCTTCCCCTGGGACCATGGCGCCGCTTCCGAGTGGTCCTACGCGGCCAGATCCGGTTCTTCCCGCAACCAAAGGACATAATCGATATTTGGCGGCGCTGCGTCGCTGTGACGCAACATGTTCACCAGTTGGGCGCGATGGTGCGTGCCGTGGACGCATAACTGCAGCATGGATTCCACGACGCGAAAATGAGTTGGCGGGCCGCAGGCGGAGGCCGTCACCACGCGTTGAGCCTCCTCGGCGTTCATCGCCGCGATCATGGCATTGCGAACAGCGGCCAACGTCGTCCAACGCTCGATCAATTCAGCGATGGGCGTGGTCTCCGGCGTTTCCGGCAAAGGCCCTGGGCCCGCATGCCAGTTGCGATCCCACCATTGCTCCGCGTCGAAGAGATGCAAGAAGGTCTTGCGGATGGAGCCCGCTCCCATGGCGAAGTCGCGATCCAGTTGCTCATTGTCAAGCGCGCAGGCCAGGTTCAGCAGCGTGTTGGTGGCCCAATCGCCGTAGGCGAAGTATCGCAGCAGCAAGTTCGCGTTCCACTGCAGCACATCGCCCTCGCCCGTGCTGACGTCCAGGCCATATCCCCGAATCGCCTCAATCGATGCGGAGTCCTGCGGCGTCGTGGGGAACGCGAGCTTGTAAAAGATGTAGTTGACGCCGCCGGGAACCGTGCGGCCAAACTGCTTCATGTAATTCAGCACTTGCGCCCGATGATGAACGCCGTGATTCGCGACGTGCAACATCAGGTCCGAGAGGCGATGAGCGAATGCAAGCCCCGCACTGTTCTGGTAAGGAACGATCCGCGACAAGTCAGGCTCCTTTTCGTCAGCCATTAGCTGGGCGCGTTTGCCCGCGACGCTCCGCAGATTGTCCTGGATGTCGTCGAGCGATACGCCGTTCACCTCGACGTCCAGCGGCGTCCAGGGGTGTCCCAGCCACCGTTCGAGCCATACTTGTTCGGCCGCCGCAAGATGACGCCATGTCGTGCGCAACGTTCCCAATCCCATTTCCCGCGGTTGATCAAGCTGCGCGTCGCTCAAGCCGTCGCAACGCTGCAGCAGCTTGGCGTTGGCCCAGTCATTGTACGAATACAGATCGCTCAAGATCGTCGTGGCCATGCGGGCGGTTCCCTTTCCGGTTCCTTGCGATGCTCAGCTGATTCGGCCCTGCGGGATTTGGCCCGCCGGCGTCACTGCGGTGCGACCGCGCCATTTTGCAACGGCAGCCGCGAAGCTCTGGTTGACGGGTCGCTGGGAACGTCCAGTCGATTCAAGCCTCGAGCGAACAGGTGGCGACTGTTCGGTACGAATCCCTCCGCCGCGTCAAAGTAAATGTAGTGCGTGATGGCGATCGTCAACTGGTCCATTTCGACCAGGTTGAAAGAGTTCTTTTCTCTTTCCTTCCCGCGTCCCTTCCGCGACGTCGTGGTCCCGCATTGAGCGATGATGACGCCCCGCTCGCGATGCGTGCCGGGATAGAAATCCAGCGAGTTGCCGATGTAGGCTCGATGCAAATGGCCGCCAAGCACGAGATCCACGCGCAGCTCGACAAACCGCATCATGGCTCGCTTCGCCTTGGGCATGCTCCAATCCCTGAGCTTGTCGTGGGCGGGTGCGAAGTGGTGATGCGCGACAACAATGCGCGCGTCGCTGGCGTCCGCTTCGAGAAAGGCCTGCTCGCAACGGTCCAGCTGCCACGCGTCCACCCGCCCACCGCTGACGGCTCGTCGCGGCGATGTGGAATCCACTCCCGCCAGGACGGCGCCGGGGATCCGTAGCACGGGATTCAGTTCCTGGCAGATGTGTTCACGATACAACCGCAAGGGATCGGTGAGTCGTTGCCAGGGACGATCCAAAGGCACATCGTGATTGCCCGGAATCACCAAGCGAGGCGCGGGCGGCAGACGCACCAAGAACTCGCTGGCCGCGCGAAACTCGCTGGCCTTGGCGCGATGCGTCAGGTCGCCGCTGACCACGATCGCGTCCAGGCGGAGGTTCTTCGCCAGCTGCAGCAGTGATTCGCCGACCTCCTCCACATAGGGTCCGCCAAAATGCAAGTCGGAGATGTGTAGCAGCGTCAATTGTGACATGGCGGTTGATTCCTGCGTCTAGGTGGCGCAGTGCCTGTGGTTCCTTGTCGGGACCACAGGGAGCGACGGGTCGTGTCCTCGAATGCTCCCAGCGCCACTCGTCAAGCACTCCTGGCGAGGGCCCTCGGAAGACCATTAAATCATCATCCCAGCAGCTTCCAAGGCGCCCAGCGGTCAATGCGCTCTTTCGCCCATCTTGGGTCGCCGGAGGTGTGCTGATGGGCGCATGTTCCTGGGTTTGGGAATCCGCCGGCTGGCCTCGATTTTGCTGCCTCCATGGACTTTGGCAACGCTGCCTGCCGATTTGACCGAACGTAAGCGAGGCCGCACTATTCAGCATAACGGGATTCCCGCCACTTGTGGGTTGACCGAGGAGGGCTCCCATGATGTATGTCAGTCGCGTCGCCGCCTTGGCCATTGTGGTGGTGCTGTTGGCGACCGTGGGCCTGGCGGTCAGCCAGTCCGCCGATCTTGGCTGGCTGGTGGCCCGGGAGGCGAGTCTGCGTCAAAGCATCGCGGCCCATCCGCTGCGCAGTTGGCTGCTGGGGCTGGCGCTCTATTTCGTGCTGAGCCTCGCGCCAGGTTCAGCGGGCAAGTCGGTCGTTTGCGGGTGGTTCTTTGGCTGGCTGCCTGCGGTTGTGATGGTGAACCTGTCCCTGACACTGGCGGCGATGACGACTTTCCTGGCGAGTCGTTTTCTATTGCGCGACATGATCCGTTCACGCTTTGGGCATTTCCTGGAACGACTGGACAACCACCTGCAGCGGGACACAGCGGGTTACCTGTTAATGCTCCGCTTGGCTCATGTCCCCTTTACCGCGGTGAACTATACCTTGGGGGCCGCCACCAATTCGCGGCCCTTGACTTTTTGGTGGACCACTCAACTGGGATTGCTGCCCTCGACGATGGTGTTTGTTTTTGCAGGCTCCCGGCTTCCGACGTTGGCCAGTGTCGCCCGCGGCGGCGTGTGGGCGGTGATGGATCCTTGGTTGATCGCGGTGTTGGTGCTCACGGCCGCGGCGCCATTGGGCTGGCGGTTGGCTTCACGATGGGGCGCCGGGAAACGGGATTCGGCGACTGCCTGACGACGCTTCGGTCAACGGTGCGCAGCTTGCACTCATTGCCAAGCCGCGTAGAATCCGCATGGCGAATCCCAGGACGGTGTTCCTTGGCAACTCCCGCCAGGCTCCGTACAAGGTGATTCGATGTTCGGAAACTACCCGCCCACACTGATGCTCGCTGCGGTGATCAACCGCCAGCTGTTGTGGGTGTTGGCGGCTGGATTCGCCGTCTTGACCGTGGGCTCGCTGATCCGCGTTGTGGCACTCCGTCGTTCGGCGGAGCAAGTCGTTCGGTCGCGTTTGGCGAGTCTGGGGACGTGGTGGGTGTTGGCGATTGCTCTGGCCTTGGCTGCTTTACTGGGAGAGATGGGCGCGATCGTGTTGTTGGCGGCGGCCAGCCTGCTCGGCATGCGCGAGTTCCTGACGATCGAAGGCGTCAGCCTGCGAACGTCGCCGCTCGCCTGGATGGCTATGACGATGGTCGTGGTGCATTACGTCGCTGTGGCGATGGGCGGCGACGAGCGGGTGTATCTGGTGCTGTGTCTGGCTTTGCTATTTGGACTGAGCGTCCTTGGTTCGTCGCAAGGCATGACCCACGGTTATGTAAAATCCCTGGCGTCGGTTTTCTGGGGCTTTATGCTGCTGGTCGTCGCCTTGTCGTATGCGGCGCTCTTGTTTCGCTTGCCGTCCGATCCCAACGGGATCGGCGCGGTGGGTTGGTTTCTGCTGGTTGTTGTCTTGACCGAATGCAACGACATCGCCCAGGCGCTGGTCGGGCGGCGTATTGGAAAGCATCGGATTACGCCGCAAGTCTCGCCCAACAAGTCTTGGGAGGGCTTTCTTGGCGGCTTGGCGACGACGGTGGTGTTGGCGATCCTGCTGGCGGGCGTGTTCACGCCGTTGGCGGCGACGTATGGTTGGCTGGGCGGATCGGCGAGGGCCGCCGCCTTGGGAGCGATTTTGTCGATTGCAGGGTTCTTTGGCGACATCAATATGTCCGCCATCAAGCGCGACGCCGGGGTCAAAGACGGCAGTCACTTGCTGCCGGGGCAAGGCGGCGCGATTGATCGCGTGGACAGTCTGGTGTTCACCGCGCCGGTTTCGTACTACATGATCCAAGGTCTGTTGGCGTTACCTGGGTAGAACAAGGGAGAAGGAACATGGCCGATCGCGACGAGGTGTCGGAGCGCGCTCAGCGCGACGCTCGCCGCTGGACCATTCCCAATGTGATCTGCGTTGGCCGCATCCTGGGATCATTTGTGCTGGTGGGAATCGCCCTCCGCGGCGAAGCCACGGCCTTCACCGCGTTGTTCGTGATCTTGAGCTTGTCCGACTGGGTCGATGGCAAGCTCGCGATTTGGTTGAATCAGCGGTCCAGCTTCGGCGCCCGTTTGGACAGCTTCGCCGATTTCACGTTGTATGGCGCGTTGCTGATTGGCTTTCTCTGCTTGAAGTTCGACGTGATTCTGAGCGAATGGCCCTGGGTGGCCGTGGCCTTGTTCAGCTACGTCGTCACTTGCGCCGCGGGGTATTGGAAGTTCGGCAAGATCCCCAGCTATCACACTCGGGGCGCCAAGTTGTCGCAGTGGATTGTCTTGCTGGGCGCGCTGTCGGCCGTCATGGAGTGGTCCAATTGGCCATTCCGTTTGGCCGCCTTGGCCGTGACGCTGACCAACATCGAGGCGACCGCGATCACCTACGTACTGCCCCAATGGAGGGCCGATGTGCTCTCCTTGCGGCGAGCTTATCGCTTGCGTGATGATGAAATGCGGTAGTTGGGCGGGCTTCGCCGATCGCCATCCGTGCGGGAGTTAAGCCCCGCCAAAGCGGCGTGCGAAACGGCGAGCTCGATGGCGGGCGTACCAACGCCGTTGAGCGGCCGACCGCTGCGGATCATTTCGTCGTTTTCTTTTGGAACCGTCGGGCATCGTTTTCGCTCTCATGACTCTGATAACCGGTCTGGTCTTCCATTCCATCTCATCGGCGTTCAATCGGTAGGATTTCACCATTTCACCAAAAGTGCGGTCCGCACCGTGGGAGGCCATCACGGCCGAGGACCGGCGGCGGGTTGCCGAGCCATCCGGGTGGTACAATACTGCAAGGGGGCGATTCGCAGAGCCAGGCCCGCAGGGTCTGAGCAATCGATTCCTTGCCGTTGATGTAGAACAGACAGGAGACGGAGATGAGGTCCGTGCCGCGAGACTCGAATCAGCTCCCCAATCATCAGGACTTGAGCCACCTGTTGTGCGTCCTGGGTAAAGACGTCCATTCCCAAAAGGATCGGCCGCCGCGGAGCCCTGATGAGTTTTGGTTGCGCGCTGGTAGTCGCTCGGCGCAGGGTCCCTACCGCAAGGAAAACCAGGACCGCTGTTACTGCGACACGACGCACGGACTCTTCGTGATCGCTGACGGCATGGGCGGCTATGACGGCGGCGTCGCCGCAGCCCGCATTGCTCTGAATGAGATGGTCGAGCAATTGCTGCCGTTAGCCACCCGCGGCGAAACCCAGGTCGAAGCGTATCTCTCCGCGGTCCGTGAGGGCGCCGCCAGCGCCCATTGGAGCATGCTGCTCCAAGCGTCCGAGAATCCGATGTTGATGAAGATGGGCTCCACGCTGGCCTGGACCTGCATCGTTGGGGAGTCGCTATTTTACGGGCGGCTGGGCGATTGCCGGCTGTACGTGATTCGCGACGGCCAGATTCAAGCCTTGCTGTCCGACCAAACCATGGCGCAAGAGATGGTCGATCGCGGCTTCATGTCGGCGGCCGACGCCGAATCGTCGCGGTGGAAGCACTGCGTGACCAACTGCATTGGCGCCTCCAACCCCGAGATGGATCTTGACGTCCATCAGTGTCCTCTGCTTTCCGGTGATCGCATCGTGTTGATGACCGACGGCGTTAGCGGAGTGCTCGACGATCGGATCATCCGCGATGTGGTTATGGCCCACGGCCGACCCCAGTCCGCGGCCGACGCGCTGGTGGTGCAGGCGCTGCGGCGGGATTCGCATGACAACGCCTCCTGCATCGTCGTCAAGGCGTTCCACTACCACTAAGCAATTTCCCAGAGAGGCTCCGGTCGCCGCCACGAATGCTCACGCGGCGAGCACACCTCGACGGGGCATGTCGTGCAGCGCCGCGCAACCCTGGGTAACCCCGCAGGTGCAAAGTGCAAATCAGTCCCGAACGGGACGGCCCCAAATCAGCCCAGGGTGCAGCGCAGCGCAACCCTGGGTAACCCCGCAGGAGCAAAGTGCAAATCAGTCCCAACCGGGACGGCCCCAAATCAGCCCAGGGTGCAGCGCAGCGCAACCCTGGGTAACCCCCTCCGGCGTTGCCCTGCGGGCCGGCAGGCCGAGGCATTGCTTAAGTCCACGCCATTGGGGCATGTCCCCGTTAAGCGTTGTTCCTCGCCCAGAAGACAGGGCGATCTGGCAAGGAGCAGCGCCCCGCTGGGACGAGCCGGACGAGCCCAGCGGTGGCGGGAATGGGTGTGGCCCAGGCTCTGGGCCTAGTAGTTCCAGCCCAATTCGGCGTAGGCGCCGTGCAGCACCAGGTCGCCGTTGGCGTCGATGACGCGCACGTCGTTGAGGCCGCGTAGATCTGGGTAGATCTGATTCGTCGGCAGGGCGACGCCCGTGACCGCGACAGCGCGATAGCCGATGGCGGCGAACGCCTGGCATGAGAAGCGATAGGCGACTCCGGCGTTCAGCTCGCCCAGAAACGACAGCCGAGTGGTGCTGCCGCCAATCCGAAACGCTTCCTGGTCGAACGGGCCGTTGTTGATGATCGCATCCCCGGCGGCGCCTCCGATTCGAGAGCGGTGATTGATCGTATTCGAATACAATCCCATCTTTGCGCCGACGTCAAACATCAGAGAGGAAGTGACGCCATAGCTGGCTCGCCCGCCCACTTGCCCGCCGATCAGGTGGTTGTTGGTGTTGATGGAGTAGGCGAGTTCTTCAGGGGCGCCGGTAATCGCCCGGTCGACCGTGTCGGCGACGAAGGTCAAGTGGTCGGAGAACAGGAAGTACCTCGCGCCGAACGTCCATTGGGTTTGCAATCCGCCGCACGACGCCTGGCAGGGCGAGCCCAAGTTCAGCAGGTTGAATTCGATGTTCTGGATGGTGTTCTCGCGAAACACCGCGTGGGCTTCGGCGTTGTTGACGAAGTTAGCCGCGGAGAAGCCCGCGTAGTTCAGTTGGTCCCAGTTCAAGATGCCGTTGAGATTTCCGTTGACCTGATCGGCCGTGGTGATGGTCGAGCCCACGCTGGGATAGACTCCCCAGTACACCAACTCCAGCGCTTGGCGCCCGCAGTCAAAGTAACGGCCGATTCGCATTTCCACTCCGCCGGCGAAGCCCATATTCGCATCCCGGCTGTCGGTGAGCTGAATGGACTCGTTGGTCGAGTCGTAGCTGAAGGTGTAGGGGTTTTCGTCGGTGCGAGTGATCAGCAGTGCGGCCGCGCCGGCGTACCATCCGTCAGCCGCCAGCGGTTGGTAGAAGCCGGGCTGGGCGATGTAGTCGGTCGGCTCACAGGGCGACCAGTTCGGTGCGGCCGCAGGGGCGTCGCAACCCACCGACGACAACCCCAACAAAGGCGTTTGTCCGCCGGCGTCATAGAACGGGCCGCTGGTCGGGCAGCCTCCCGCATACCAAGGCAATGGCGCCTGGTTTGCGGCCATGGGATGCAACGGTTGTGCGTATTGTCCCGCATAGGGCGCCGGTTGGGGAGTTTGCGCCGCGCGGCCGAACTGGTGACGCTCACGACCAGCATGGCGGCCAACGCCGCCCAAACATCCATGGATTTCTCAGGCATGATGGAGCACTCCCTCGCGTCAACTCACCAAGTCAGCAGCGGCGGAAAGGACCGCCCTTAATCGAACGAGGGTCCCAGAGGATCGGGACGATCGTTCCCAATCGAACAATCGTCTCGGCCGGCCTTCCGACTGAGCGGATTTGCGACGGCTCGCCGCGGATTACGGCAGTCGGATCAGAGCATCCGTCACTAGCGTCAGGATTCACGGGATGGGCGCATGCCGCACGACCGGTCAGCGTTCGCCCTTCTCCATCTCTTCGATGTACTGGCGCAGGCGTTGGACTTCGTCGGTGACGTCCTTCAGCTTCAGCATGTTCTCGACGCGCTTGGTCAGCTCAACTCGATTGACGGGCTTGGAAAGAAAGTCGTCCGTCTCGGCTTCGACGGCGCGTTCGATATCGCCCAACTCGTTGAGCGCCGTGACCATCAAGATCATGATGCGCCGCGTGGCGGGATCTCGCTTCAGCTTCTTGCAGACTTCGAACCCGCTCAGCTTGGGCATCATCACGTCCAGCAGGATCAAGTCTGGCCGAAACGCCTCGACCTTGTCCAGCGTGTCCTGACCGTCGACGGCGAACTCCATGTCGCAATCCACGCCGGCCAGATAGGCTTCCAGCAGCTCGCAGTTAGCCTGATTGTCATCGGCGATCAGAATTCGATTACGAGCGGACATCGATTTCTCCGTCATCCATGATTGGCGTCGCTGAGGTGACGCCGCCTGCGGGAATCACACAGTTTGGCTGCGTGCTGCTTGAAAGGGCGTCGGAAACTGTTGGCACAACTGCAAAATGCTCTGCCGGATCCCCTCATGCAGCTTGGCGTCTTCGGGGTGCTTGAGCGCTTGCAGCATCTGGTCGCCAATCCACTTCATTTCGGCCGTCCCCATGCCGCGGGTGGTCAGCGCCGGAGTGCCAATCCGAATCCCTGACGGGTCGGCGGGCTTGCGTTGATCGAAGGGAATCAAGTTCATGTTAACCGTGACGCCGCAGGCGTCGAGAACGTTCTCGGCTTGTTTTCCGCTCAGGCCCAAGGGAGTCACGTCCGCGAGCACGAGATGATTGTCCGTACCGCCGCTGATCAGCACCGCGCCGCCGGCGGCAAGGCGTTCGGCCAACGCGCGGGCGTTCTCGATCACCGCCGCGGAATACTGCTTGAAGTCGGGCTTCATCGCCTCGCCAAAACAGACGGCCTTGGCCGCGACCACGTGCATCAAGGGGCCGCCTTGCAGTCCAGGGAAGACGCTGCGGTTGATGTCCTTGGAGTACTCTTCGCGGCAGAGCACCAGCCCGGAGCGAGGCCCGCGCAGCGTCTTGTGCGTGGTGGTTGTTACGAAGTCGGCCACAGGGATTGGATCGTCGTGAAGACCCGCGGCCACCAGGCCGGCGTAGTGCGCCATATCAACCAGCAGCTTGGCGCCGACCTCGGCGGCGATCTCCGCGAAACGTCCATGAGGGATCTCCCGCGGGTAGGCGCTGGCGCCGGCGACTATCAACTTCGGTCGGTGCTCCTTGGCCAGAGCGGCGACCTGGTCGAAATCGATGCGATGATCGCTCTGGCGGACCCCGTAGTGGTGGAATCGGTAGAACTTACCCGAGAGATTCAAACGCATTCCGTGCGAGAGATGGCCTCCATGAGCCAAGTCCAAACCCAGCACGGCGTCGCCGGGCTGCAACACCGTTAAGTACACCGCCTGATTGGCTTGGGATCCGGAGTGGGGCTGCACGTTGGCGAATTCGGCCCCGAACAACTGTTTGGCTCGGTTCCGGGCGAGCTCCTCCACTTGATCGGCGAACTCGCAACCGCCGTAGTAGCGGCGACCCGGGTACCCTTCGGCGTATTTGTTGGTCAGTACGCTGCCAGCGGCTTCCATGATCGCGGCGCTGGTGTAGTTTTCGCTGGCGATCATTTCCAGCCCGTCTTCTTGACGTTGCTCTTCGCCGCGGATCGCCGCATACACCTCGGGATCCCATTCGCGTAAACTGGCCATGCTCGCTCCACCGTCTGAAAGGCAACATTCGTCTGGAGCATATTGTCAAGCCGCAGCCGGCATCCGTCAACGGCGCCGTCCCCTCCGGTTCCGCTTCCCCCTCAGCCAGAATCCACGCATCACGGGTCGTCCGCGACATTGCTCGTCCCAGGCCGCCGCATGTGCTTGATTCGTGAACGCTCTTGGAGACGATTGATCTCATGCTTGCCAACTACCCGGCGGCCACCGTCGCGGCGTTCGATCCCACTTGCGGCAATTTGCCGCGCCGCCAACTTGACGTCCCGAGACTGCATCAGTTCCTTGCGGCCCTGGAGCAAGCCGGCGCCGAAGCCGTGTTGCTGGCTTCCTCCACTGGCCAGGGACACCTCCGCACGGTCGATGAGTTACGGCAATGGTTGCTCGCCGCGGGCGAGGCGCCGTTGCGGCGAATGATGAAGATGGTGTTGCTTCGGCCGGAGGACGGCATGGCCGCCAATCGCATCCTGCTCCAGGCGGCTCAAGCCGCGGGTTGCGGCGTCGTGTTTTTCCGTCCCGGAACCGACTTGCCAGACCAGGCCGATGACGATCAAGTGGTCGGGCAGCTGCAGCCCTTGGTCGAGTCCGCGGCCAAGTTGGACTTGGGCGTTGGCTTGTATTCCATTCCGGACGTAAGCGGTTTGCCGTTGACCGCCGATGCGGCGGCGCGGATCGTGCAAGGCCCTGGCGGCGAGCATGTGGTCGCCATCAAGGTGACCGAAGCCGACTTCGAACGTAGCACGAGGACGTTTCTTCACCATCCCGACTTGGCCCACCTTAAGATCGTGCAAGGCTGGGATCCTCATCTCGCGCAAGCGCTCCAGGAAGGTCCGGGTCGATGCGGCGTAACGTCGGGTCCGATGTCGCTGGCGATTCATCAATATCAACACATGCTCGCCGCCGCCGCGCGACGCGATTGGCAAGAGCTTCTCGCCGCCCAGGAAGCGGTGTCGCTCGTCTTCGCTTCGATGCAGGACGATCCCGCGCGGTTCGCCGACCTGCAACGCGCCAAGTACATCATGGGCCTGGGCCACCCGCTCACCGGATCCGTGACGGAGGATCACGCGGAGCGCGTGTTAGACGCGGTCGCCCAAACGCCTCGCAGCGAAGATCGAAGCCGCATCGCCCGCAGTCTCGACCTCTTAGGCGACGGACCTTATCACCAGCGACTTCAACAATTGGCCGCCAGTTAAGCCGCCTGTGGAGCAGCAGCGAATGAACGACGAATCGACCAGCGTTTCCGACCTCCGCGAAATCGTTCGCAGCTTTGTCGCCGAACGTCATTGGGAGCAATTCCATTCGCCAAAGAACATCTCGATGGCGTTGGCGATCGAAGCGGCTGAATTGATGGAGCATTTTCAATGGCTGACGATCGATCAGTCCCGCGCCATCACGAGTGATCCAGATGCGCTGCAGGCCGTTGGCGAAGAAATGGCCGACGTGCTGTGCTATCTTCTGGCCATGGCCAACTCGCTGGAGGTCGATGTCGCCACGTTGGTGCAACGCAAGATGGTCAAGAATCGAAAGAAGTATCCTGCTTGAGCGAGAGTTCTGTTCAAGCCCCTTGCCCGTCGAGATTCTCCAGCCGCGCCACCACGGCGCAACCACAGGCGTCGCTCCAAACGTTCACGGAGGTGCGGCACATGTCCAACACGCGGTCGACCGCGAGAATCACGCCCTGCAATTCGACGGGGAGCCCCACGGCTTGCAGGATGATCACCATCATCACCAGGCCCGCATGAGGAATGCCCGCCGCGCCGATGCTCGCCAATAGCGCGGTCAAGGCCACGATGATTTGTTGTGATAACTCCAGGTTGCGGCCGAAGTGCAATTGCGCGATGAACAACACGGCCACCGCTTCGTACAAAGCCGTGCCGTCCATGTTGATCGTGGCGCCCAAGGGCAGCACGAACGAGCTGACTTTGTTGCTGATGCCCGCCCGTTTTTCCACGCTGGCGATGGTCAGCGGCAGCGCGCCGTTGCTGCTGGCGGAGCTGAAGGCCGTCATCAGGGCGGGCGCCATGGCTTGCGCGTAACGCCACGGATTGCGTTTGGCGACCAGCCAGATGATCAAGGGCAGGACGATGAAGGCGTGAATGCTTAACGCGATCAGCACGGCCAGCATGTAGAAGAACAGCGCGCGAAACACGCCCGGCCCTTGCGTGGCCGTGACGAAGAGCATCAGGAACAGCACTCCCAGAGGCGCCAGTCGAATGATCGCCATCGTCAAAGCCATCATCGTTTCGAAAGCCGCGTCGAAAAATTGCTTCAGCGTGCGCAACGACTCGCCGCCGACGATCAGCGTGAACACCGAGAAGACCAACGTGAAGGAGATGATGGACAGAAAATTGCCCTCGGCCATCGCTCCCAGAGGATTGGTGGGGATCATGTTCAGCACCTGTTCGTACAGGACCGTCGTCAAGTCGCCGGAGATCACCTCCGCTTCCTGGCGCGGACGGGGTTGCTGCGCCTCGCAGACCGGGTCGGATCAAGTTGACCATGCACAAGCCGATGATGATCGCCAACATGCTGGTGCAGACGTAATAGGCCAACGTGCGAGTGAACAATCGGCGGAGGTCCGCCGCCTTACCCAAACTCATCACGCCGCTGGCCAGCGAGGTGATGATCAAGGGGACCGCGACCATCTTGAGCAAACGGAGAAACAACCCGCCCAGGCTCTGGCTTACGTCGCCCACCCATCTCGCCGTGGAGCGCCCGCGATCTTGAAACAGGGCGTATGCTTGAGGGGATTTCTCCTTGAGCCCATCCAGTGACGCCAGCGCCTGCGGTTCGTCGCTCACCGGATCGACGATCCAGACTTGTTCTTCGCCATCCTCCAAAGTCAGCTGAATTTCGATCCGATCGGTCGTATCATGAATCTCAGCCCTCGCGACGCCGGCCGGCAAGTCCTCGGAAAGGACGCTGCGGCGCGCGCCCGACCAGGTGTTCAGCGTCAATCCCAGGCCCGCGCCGATGATCATGCCGAGAAAAATCTGCCAATGGAGCGCCAAACGCATGATGAGTTTTCCCGCCTTACCGGCCTGGGCGTCGCCAGGCATCGCCAAGCGACGAAGATCGCCGGTTACGATGCGGCCTGTTGTGGTGACGACGCCCGTTCTTGAGAGGTTGCGAAGCGGCTGGGATTATAGCACGCAGGTTTTGCTCGCGCGGTTCCGAAGACGTCTTGCCGCCGCCGTTGTCATCGTCGTCATGTCCGCCGTTTCTCCGAATTGCGCAGCTCAGAATATGACCACCGTCGCCGGCACTGGAGTTGCTCAACGCAACGTGGACGCTGGCCCGGTCGCTCGCGTCGCGATCGGTCAGCCCTTTGGCGTGGAGTTCGGTCCGGATTCCATGCTGTATGTCACCGAAGTGCAGAACCATCGCATCCTGCGCGTCAACATCGCCACCGGCCAGGTGAAGACCGTGGCGGGCACGGGCGTGAAGGGCTACCAAGGTGATGGCGGACCGGCCTTGGCGGCGTCGCTCAACGAGCCCTACGAGTTGCGTTTCGATCCCCAAGGCGCAATGTACTTCGTCGAGATGCAGAACCATATCGTTCGCTGCGTGGATAGGAAGACCGGCGTCATTCGCACCATCGCTGGCGATGGCCAAGCGGGGTTTGCCGGAGACGGCGGGCCGGCGCTCCGGGCTCGCTTCAATCGCCCCCATAGCATCGCCCTGGACGGCCGCGGCGGACTGCTGGTCGCCGACATCGGCAATCATCGCATCCGCCGCATCGACTTGAAGACTGGCGCTTTGGAAACGCTGGCCGGCAACGGCGAGAAAAAACTCCCCGCCGGCGGACAACCCCTCAGCGGTCCGCTCCTCGGGCCGCGAGCCCTCTTTGTCAAGGACGCGGAGGTCTATGTCGCCCTGCGCGAGGGCCACAGCGTGTGGAAGTTCCATCTGGACGAAAGAAAGTGGGTGCATGTCGCCGGCCGCGGAACGCCCGGCTACTCGGGTGACGGAGGCGATCCGCGACTCGCCGAATTCAACGGACCCAAGGGCGTCGCGGTGGATGATCAGGGTCGAGTTGTCGTGGCGGACACCGAGAATCAGGTCATTCGCCGCATTGATCCGAAAACGCAGCGGATCGAGACCCTGGCTGGCGGCGGGCCGCAGCAGAGAGGTTATGCGGGCGATGGCGGACCGGCCACAGCCGCCTGGTTGGCGCGACCTCACGGCGTCTGCATCGGCCCCGACCATGCCGTCTACATCGGCGATACCGAGAATCATCGGGTTCGTCGCGTCGAGGCGGACGACCGAGAAGGATCGCCTCGATGAGGACCGACTCGAGGCGAACACTCGCTGCGATCTGATCCCCTCCAAGCCCGATAACCGGTGCAGTCGACGTGAAGGGCATGCTCGTTAGCGCGATTGCGCCCGGAATTCGGCCGCACGCCTGCCCCGAATGAACTACCGGTTTCTATAGGAGTCCCCAGTGCGCGCCCCCAAGGTCAGCCGCGATGGCAGTTCAAAATTCCGCACCTCAGGAAGTTCGCCGCGGCCGGCGCCGACGCGGCATTGAAGCCGTGGAAGTGGCGATGACCATGCCGTTGCTGGTGTTCACGATGTTCGCCTCGATTGAGACGACGCATCGTTGGCATTTGGAGAACATGCTCAAACTGGTGGCGGCCGAAGCGATGAAGGCCGGTGCGGCTCGGAATTCGGACAGCACCGATGCTCAAGCCGTGTTTGACGCGCACGTCGCCGCCCTGGGAATCAGTGAAGCGACTTTGACGTTCAGCGAGGATTTTGACGACCCGACGCCGGGCCACGAGATCTCGGTCGCCGCCACCGCGAATTGGGCGGCCAATCGTACATTCTTGCCCTCCGCCGTGTTCTGGAGTTCCGGAACGCTGCAGAGCGGCGCCATTAACTACCGTCGGGAAGGGCTCTGATCATGCAACCTCGATTGACTCGCCACAATGGCCCAGTCCTTCGGCGCCGTGGCGCCGCGATGATTCTGATGGTGTTCATGTTCGTGGCGATGACGGCCTTCGCTTTCCTCACGCTCAACATTTCCTTGTTGGAGCGGCACCACGCCGCCGGGCAGATCTCGGCCGACCTGGCTTCTCGGGCCACCGTGGATGAACTGTCGCGGAGTAACGACACGGATCAACTGCGCGAAGTCGCCGAAAGCGTGGCGCGGGCGAATTGGAGCCTCGTCGGTGAAGCTGGCGCCGATTCGGTGGGAGTGAATGTCGAATTCGGCAACACGCACATCAACAACGGCCGCGTTCAATTTCAAGCGAATCAAGCGCCATACAACGCGGTCCGAGTCGCCCTGCAACGCGATGTCAACATGGTGGGATTCGCCGCGACTCGATCGAATACCTACAGCGTCCAGCGCGATGCGACTTCGGCGATCATCGAGCGCGACCTGTGCCTCGTGCTGGATCGCTCCGGCTCGATGAACTTCGACCTGGCGACAGGGACGTGGCTCGATGATTCCTCCAACCATCCCTACAATCCGCTTTGCAGCAGCCAGTACAGCCAATGGGCCTACGAATGGTGGTACTTCTGGCCGCATCCCGATCGCAGTCGTTGGTCGACGATGGTCCCCGCGATCTACGCGCTGACCGACGAGCTGAGTCGTACTGGACAGCAAGAGAACTTCGCGATGGTCAGCTATTCGTCGGCTTCCGCAAGCACCGCGATTTGGAATCACAGCGCCGAGGTTCAGTACGTCGCGATTAGCGCTTCGAGCGTCGAGTCGCCGATGGTGGGCGAAGCGAACTACCTGAGCGCCGTGGCGGCCTTCGACCATAAGTACAAGTATGTGCACCCTGTCGCGGGAGCAACCGACATCTCAGCCGGCATCGACATGGCCGCCGCACTCTTGACCGGACCGTCCGCGCGCCCCTACGCCTACAAGACCATGATTGTCATGACCGACGGGCAGTACAATGTGGTGCGCGCTTCCTGGCTCAGCCGCCGAGGACGCGGCGGCGCTGGGGATCGAGCTGCATACGGTGACGTTCAGCAACCAGGCGAACCAAGCCGACATGATTAGCACCGCCGAAGCTGCTAATGGCATGCACTTCCACGCGCCGGACGGCGAAGCCTTGGCCGAGATTTTCCGTGAGATCGCTAACCTGCCGGTCGCGGCGATCGTGGAGTAAGCACAGCGTGCCGAGCATGAACCAGGATGAAACCGCGACGCCCTCGACTGCGGCCGCGCCGAGGATCGCACCGCGACCGGTGCGCCATGGAGCCGCCGCCGTGGAAATGGCCTTGGTGGCGCCGGTCATCTTCCTGTTCTTCTTCGCGCTGATCGTGTTCATGCAAGCGCACCAGATGCGCGATCTCGCGCAATACGCGGCCTATTGCGGAGCACGGGCGGCGATCATGCCCGGCGCCGTCGCCGATGATGCTCGCGGTGAAGCGGAAGGACTGCTTACCGTTTCCGGCATCCGCGACTTCAATGTGGATGTCGCCCCCGAAGACATCACCAACTCCACGTCGGAGATCACCGTGACCGTGGATGTGCCCATCATCAGCAACCTCTGGGTGATTACTCCCTGGCTCCCCGAGAATTGGACCACCAGTTCGTCCATCACTCTGCGCCGCGAAATTCGCCGCGACCCGTAGCGGCGCACGCGCGTCTGGAGGCTCCGCTGGCTCACTGGGCTCGAGCTCCCACCGGGCCTCATTCAGGCCGTCGTGGTTGCCTGCGAGCGCCAGCAAGCCAGAACCGCTTTCTCTGGCTTGCTCAGCCGGTCATAATGCACGCGTCGCTTCTCGACGCTTGAGCAATGAGAGTCCTCCCATGCCTCGATCCACCGTTTTGCCGGTCCTGATCACGCTCGTCCTCTCGTTTGGTTGCGACGGCGGCGCCCAAACCGTGGAGTTCCCCGCCAACGCGTCGCCTGGCCCCGCACCGCAGGGCGCCGCCGACGTCCCCCCCGCCGCGTCGTCCAGCGAGGACGAGAACGAGGGACGCAGCGATTTCGCCGCAAACGATGCGGGAGCCTCGCGTGAGTCCGTATCCGAAGAGGAGGAAGGCGAGGACATGGTCGGCATGGATTCCGGCGCTGTGGGTGAAATCGCCGAGGGCGAAGGCGACGACGACGACCGGATGGTCGCCGGCGACGGCGCTATGGTTGGCGAGGGCGCCGAGATGGCGGACGAAGGCGGCTTCCGTCGCCCGCCGCGACGCCCTCCGACGCTGCGCGAGAGGGCGCTCTCGGCTCTTGTGGAAGGCAAACTCGATCAAGCGCTTCCCTTGTTGCGAGCTCACAATGTGACGGACGACAGCGAAGAGACCAACTATGCTCATGCCGCCTGGTTCGCCTACCAGCGCCGACCAACCCAGGCAGTAGGCTGGGCGATCGGCGTGGAAGTGGAAGGGCGCCTGCAGGCGAACGACGATCTCAAACCCGCGGGGTCGCGACAGGCGTTGCCCCAGCGATCGCGAAGCAGTCGCCGCTCGAGCAGCGGGAGCGACGAAGAAGAGAATGAGGGATCGGCAGGCCAAGAAGGCGGTTTGCTCACCGAGTCGGACGATGAGGAAGGGGCCGCGCTCGCGGGCCCTGGCGGGAAAGTTGTCCACCGCGAACTGCATCGTTTGACTGGCGACCTGGGTGATGAATTCCTGACGCGCCTCGCCCGTCGTATCGAGGACGGCGCTTGCGGGGAAATCTTGCGGGAAGCCCTGGATCCGCAGGCGGCCGCCGCGGCTGGCGGCGAAGACCGCGAGGAAGAGGAAGGCTTCGAAGGGGAAGGTGCGCCCGCCGCCGCATTGCCTCGGGGCGCTCCGGCGGATTGCCGCCCGGCGTCGCCATGCTGGGGCAAAGCGAGGACGCTAAGACGCTGATCGAACAGGCTCGACAAGCCTCGGCGGATCTGCTGGTGCTGTTTCACGTCAAAGTGAGCTTCAATCGCCAAAACCGGCTGATCACCAACAACACGACCGTGGAGCTGATCGATGTGACGACTGGACGCACGATTCCCCGTTCCAAGACGTCGGCGGTCAACAATCTGAAGGTGCAGCAATATCGGATGGACGACAATCCCAAAGGCGACGATCCGGTGGAACAAGCAATAGACAAGATCTTCGCCGTCATTGACGAAGAATTGCTGTTGTCGCCGATGCCCGCAGGACTTCAACCCCAACATGTCCAAACACGCTTGATCAGCCTCTTTCAAGCCACCGAGCGACCGAACATGTTGCAGCTTCTGGACGAAGTGCGGTTGTATCACGCCAAGGATTTGCTCACCGACGAGCATCTTCGCATCGCTTACGAGCAATTGGTCGGCGCCGACAAGGCGTCGCAGTTGTTGTCCACCGACGTGGGCGCCAGGCTCGCTGCGGTGCGCGAGTACCTGCCGCCCGCCGTTGGGTTGCCGGAGCCCGCGAAGTAGGAGCCCTGCCTGGCGCCGCAACGCAGCGCACCCCCATCCACATCAAGTTACGCAGCCGAAACGGATTAACCACGGAGACACAGAGACACGGCGAACGGTCAAGCTGTCCTCCGTGCCTCTGTGTCTCTGTGGTTCGCCTTGGTGCGGCACGTCTGCGCAGCGCACCCCGGGAACGGCGGTTCGGCGGCTATCGTGGTCGCGGCGCCAAGGGACCGACCACGCCCTTGCCGACCCAGGGCTGCAACGCTTGGGGAACGCGAATCGTACCGTCGGGTTGTTGATGGTTCTCCATCAACGCAATCAAAGCTCGGCTAACGGCGATCGCCGTGCCGTTCAGCGTATGCACGAAGTGCGTTCCCTTTTCGCCCTTGCGTTTGAAGCGAATGTTCAGGCGTCGGGCCTGGTAATCCGTGCAGTTGGAAGTGCTGGTCACCTCGCCCCATTCGCCGCCGTCGCCGCGGCCCGGCATCCAGGCCTCGAGGTCGTACTTGCGGTAGGCGGGTCCCCCCAAGTCGCCGGTTGCGGTGTCAACGACTCGAAAGGGAACTTCCAGTCCTTCGAAAATGCGGCATTCCAAGTCGCAGAAATCCTGCAGCGTTTGCTCGCTTTGTTCGGGCAACGTGAACGCGAACATCTCGATCTTGGTGAACTGGTGAACGCGGTACAGGCCTCGAGAGGCTCTTCCCGCGGCGCCGGCTTCGGTGCGAAAGCAATGGCTGATGCCGCACAGTCGCATTGGCAAGTCATCTTCTTCCAGCGTCTTGCCGGCGAGTAGGCCGCCCAGGGTAATCTCCGCGGTCGCCACCAGGTTCAGGTTGCTGTTCTCGATGCTATAGATTTGCGTTTCTGGTCCACGCGGAATATAGCCGGTGCCATGCAGGATTTCCGAGGTCGCCAGATCCGGCGTGGCGACCGGCGTGAAGCCGGCGTCGATCAACGTGCGGACCGCGTATTGCTGCAGCGCCAGCTCCAGTAAGACCGCGTCGTTGCGGAGGAAATAGAAACCGGCGCCGGCGACTCGCGCCCCGCCCTCCAGATCGATCATGTCCCACTTTTCCCCGAGTTCGACATGATCCAGGATCGGGTAGTCGAAGGTCGGCGGCGCCAGGGATCCTCGGCGGATCTCCAGGTTGGCCTGATCGTCCTCGCCAACCGGCGCATCGGGGTGCGAGAGATTGGGAATGGTGGACTGAATCGCCAGGATCTTGTCCTCCAATTCATCGTGTTGTTTTTGTGCGGCGTCCTTCGCATCCCGCAGTCGGCGGCCTTCCTCGATGATCTTGGGACGTTCCTCCGCCGACGCTTTGCTGATCGACTTGGCGACTTCGTTCGCTTGTCGGTTCAGTTCTGCACTTGTTGCAGTAGCTCGCGGCGTTGAGCTTCCGCGTCCACGAGGGCCTTGATGTCAGCGGGTGAATTCCGTCGCTGGCAATTCAGTTGCACTACGTCCGCGTTCTCAACGATGAACTTACGATCGAGCATGTCTAGTTTGCCTGTGCTGGAATGGAGAAGCGATGTTGGCGAGCAACCCGACCGAGGCCGCCAGCTCCCAGGCTCGCGGGGCTGGCGTCGATCGCTCGTCCTCGTTCAATGGCGCCGAGCCTGGTCGTCGTTTCTCGGCAACGTAGCTCAGCCCTGCGTGTTGTTTCGTGATAGATTGCGTGTTGTTTCGTGGTAGATGTTGGTCGGCCGGGCGCGATGACCAGCGGCGCCCGACCCGTTCTCGATCAGGCCATGGGGATCTTGGCCAGCTCCTCCCAAAGCTGCGCCTGGACGCGATGCCTCGGTGGAAATCGAGCAACCGGAACTTTTCATTAGGGCCATGGGCATTATCGTCGTTCAAGCCCCAACCGAGCAGCAACACGGCCGCCTGCAGTTGCTCAACGAATTGATTCACAATCGGGATGGACCCGCCTTCTCGGATCATCACGGGCGGGACGCCAAAGCCGGCGCTGATGGCGGCTTTGGCGGCGTGCAAATAGGGGCTCTCCAAGGGCGTCAAGAAGGGGCGGCCGCCGTGCATGTCGATTAACTCCCAGGTCACGCCCGGCGGCATCAGTGTTTCCAAGTGCGCTCGCAACAGCCTGGCGATCTCGGCGGGGTCTTGCTCGGGGACGAGGCGGAAGCTGAACTTCGCGGCGGCTCGGGCTGGCAGCACGGTTTTACTTCCCTCCTCTTGATAGCCGCCCCAGATGCCGTTGATGTCATAGGTTGGCCGCACCCATCGCCTTTCAAGCGTCGTGAAGCCCTCCTCGCCGACACCCTGGCTGACGCCGATCTGCTGGAAGAATGCGTCCTCATCAAAGTCCAAGTCGGCGAATTGGGCTCGCTCTTGATCGGTCGGCGGCTTGACTTGATCGTAGAATCCCGGAATCTGCACGCGGCCGCGCTGATCGATCAACTGAGACAGGACGCGGGCAAGCACATTGATCGGATTGGCGATGCAGCCGCCAAAGACGCCCGAATGCAGATCTTGTCGAGGGCCTTGGACGCGCAACTCAAAGTAGCCGATGCCTTTCAGGCCGTAGGTGATCGCCGGCCGATCCAGCGCGAATTGCGAGGTGTCGCTGATCACCACCACATCGCAGGCCAGCTTCTCCGCGGCTTGCGGAAGGTAATCCGTGAGTCCCTTGCTGCCGACCTCCTCCTCGCCCTCGATCAGGAACTTCACCTGCAACGGCAGCGTTCGGCCGCTTTTCAGCCAGGCTTCCACGCCGAAGACGTGCGTCAAGACCTGCCCCTTGTCATCCGTGGCGCCTCGAGCATACACGTTGCCGTCGCGAATCGTCGGCTCGAACGGCGGCGTGAGCCATTCTTCCAAGGGATCCGGCGGCTGCACGTCATAGTGTCCATAGACCAATGCGACGGGCGCCCCGGAAACCGGCGGCGATTGGGCGAAGACCATGGGTTTTCCGGCGGTCGGGATCAGCTCCGCCTCCAAGCCCAACTCTCGCAGCGAGCGCAGGACCCAATCGGCGGCCCGCTCCACGTCGGCGTGGCGGCGACTGTCCGCACTCACGCTGGGAATGCGGAGTAACTCCAGCAGACTCTGCTCAAAACGAACCTGGTTCGCGGCGAGGTACTGGGCGAAATCCGTCATGCGGAGAACTTTCCTGAATGGAGAAGCGAGGTATAATCGCCACTGGGCGATCGTGCATCATATCGCCTCGCTTCGTTTCGCTGTACCGTACCGATTGGCATTCCCGCCGGGAAAGTCCCCTTGAGGGGAATCGCCGCTACCGCTCGATAGGAATCGCGAGCCGTGTCTGACGACCAAACCCAGGTGGCCGACCCCAAGAAAATTGCGGCGACCCGCCCCAAGAAGCAACCCCGCTATCACGTGATCCTGTGGGACGACAACGACCACACCTACGACTACGTGATTCGCATGATGCGACAGCTGTTTGGCCACCCCACCCCCAAGGGGCTCCAGATCGCCAGTCAGGTCGATCAACGCGGTCGAGCAATCTGCCTGACCACGACCATGGAGCACGCTGAACTCAAGCGAGATCAGATCCACGCCTACGGTAAGGACATCATGATCGATCGCTGCCAAGGCTCCATGAGCGCCAGCATCGAACCAGTGCCGGAATAGTTGGTCGTGAGGTTGGGGCGGCGGGTTTTCATCAAGCGAAGAAGAACCATGAAGCAGTCCCAACGGGACGGCCGCACATCAGCCCAGGGTGCAGCGCAGCGCAACCCTGGGTGCGAAACGCAAGAAACCTGCTTCGTGCATCAAGTCCTTCGTGCTCTCTATGTCTCTGTGGTTACCCGTTTCCCCAACCCAGAGAGCCGCCAATGCCTGCTCGTCTGAAAACCGTGACCCTGGGCTGCAAGGTCAATCAATACGAAACCCAGTATGTCCGCGAAGGGCTGTTGCAGGTTGGCTACGTTGACGCCGACGTCGAGCAAGCCGCCGACTTGTGCGTGGTGAACACCTGCACGGTCACCAACGAAGGCGACTCCAAGAGCCGGCAGGTGATTCGGCGATTGCATCGCGACAACCCGCAGGCTCGCATTTTGGTCATGGGATGCTATGCGACGCGAGCGCCGGAGGAGGTCGCCGAACTTCCCGGCGTGGCGGAAGTGGTCACCGACAAACGCGAGTTGCCCGACCTGCTGGGCCGCTTTGGCGTGGTTGATTTGCCGACCGGGATCTCAGAATTCGGGGATCGCCGCCGAGCCTATGTGAAAGTCCAGGACGGTTGCTTGTTACGTTGCAGCTACTGCATCATTCCGCACGTACGCCCGCAACTGACCAGTCGTCCCGTCGATCATGTGCTGCAGGAAGTCGGCCGACTCGTCGCCAACGGGCACCACGAGATCGTCCTGACCGGTGTTCACTTGGGGCATTACGGCGTCGATTGGAATTGGAAGCGGCCCAAGGAACAATGGTATCGGCTGAGCGATCTCTTGCGCCATCGCCGAACTTCCCGGTCAGTTTCGCGTCCGTTTGTCGAGCATCGAAGCTACGGAGTTAACCCGCGAACTCATCGCCGTGATGGCGGACTACGCCGACCGCATCTGCCCTCATGTCCATCTCTGTTTGCAAAGCGGCGCCGACTCGGTGCTGAGAAGGATGCGGCGCCGTTGGGGCGTGCAGCGTTTCCTGGATCGTTGTCGCCTGTTGCGCGAGACCTTGGACCAACCGGCCATTACGACCGACGTGATCGTCGGATTCCCGGGCGAGACGGAGGACGAGTTTCAGCAGACCCTACGAACTTGTCGAACCGCCGGCTTCTCCAAAATCCATGTGTTTCCCTTCAGCGCCCGTCGAGGCACGCCGGCGGCCGAGTCTCCCGATCAAGTGCATGGCGATGTCCGCAAGGCGCGCTGCCGCCGCCTGTCGAAATTAGAAGAAGAGCTTCGCGCTGACTATTTTGATTCACTGCTCGGCCGCCGTTTGCAAGTCATGTTGGAATCCCGCAACGACGCGGGCGCCTGGACCGGAACCTCGTGCCGTTATGCTCCGGTGGAAATTTCACTTCGCGACGATCCGTCGTTGCTCGAAGCCGGCCAACTCGTGGATGTGCATGTCCAGCGACGCGATCATGATCGGCTGATTGCAGGTCTTATCGATGGAGACGGCGGTGCTCGGGCGCGATAGCTTGCCAACCGATTGGTCCGCGGCGTTGGCCCCCGCGCTTGCCGCGCCACGGGCCAAGGAACTGGCGGACTTCTTGCAACGCGAGCGGCGGGATCGCTCCATCTACCCGCCTGAAGATCAGGTCTTTCGCGCTCTGCGGCTCACGCCATTGAAACAGGTTCGCGTCGTTTTGTTGGGACAGGATCCCTATCATCGAGCCGGCCAAGCCAACGGGCTGTGCTTCTCCGTGGCGCCCACGGTCAAGTTGCCGCCGTCGTTGAAGAACATCTATCACGAGTTGGCCGACGACCTGGGACAACCACCGCCGCCCGACGGCGACCTGCAAGCCTGGGCGCGGCAAGGCGTCTTGCTGTTGAATACGGTCTTGACCGTAGCTGAAGGCGAGCCTCTTTCGCACCGCCAGCAAGGTTGGGAGGAAATCACCGACGCTGCAATCTCCGCCGTCAGCAAGCACAACGTGAACGTCGTCTTCCTGCTCTGGGGCAAGCCGGCCCAGCAGAAGAAGAGCTTGATCGAACTCGACAAACACGTCGTGTTGGCCTCCGCCCATCCCTCCCCGTTGTCCGCGCGCCGCGGCTTCTTCGGCAGCAAACCCTTCAGTCGCACCAATGCGCATTTGCAAGCCCGAGGCTATCCGCCAATCCAGTGGTAGCCCAAGCCGCCGCGCCCCCGGCCCGGCGACACAAATGCTCACGCGGCGAGCACGCCACGACGGGGCATGTCCCCGTTGGGCGATGCTCCTCGCCAATAACGATCCCAGCCTGGACGCCGCCACGACGGGGCATGTCCCCGTCGAGCGTTGCTCCCCGCCAATAACGATCCCGGCGGGGACGCCGCCACAACGGGGCATGTCCCCGTCGAGCGATGCTCCTCGCCAATAACGATCCCGGCGGGGACGCCGCCACAACGGGGCTTGCCCCCGTTGGGCGATGCTCCTCGCCAATAACGATCCCAGCCTGGACGCCGCCACAACGGGGCTTGCCCCCGTTGGGCGATGCTCCTCGCCAGCAACGATCCCGGCGGGGACGCCGCCACAACGGGGCTTGCCCCCGTTGGGCGATGCTCCTCGCCAGCAACGATCCCGGCGGGGACGCCGCCACAACGGGGCTTGCCCCCGTTGGGCGATGCTCCTCGCCAATAACGATCCCGACGGGGACGCCGCCACAACGGGGCTTGCCCCCGTTGGGCGATGCTCCTCGCCCAGCAAACAGCGCTATCTGGCGAGGAGCATCGCCCCGCTGGGACAAGCCCAGCGGTGGCGGGAATGGGCACGGCGCACGGGCTGGCGGGGAGCATCGCCCCGCTGGGACAAGCCCAGCGGTGGCGGGAATTATGGTCTCCAAGGAGGAGCGCCACGCGTCGCTTAGCCCACGACGCGCAAGCCCAGCGGCAGCGAGTCGCCCAGGATTTGTTGTTGCTGTTGCTGGTCGAGTTCGCCGGCATATTCAATCAGCGGCAGCCAATGGGAATGCGCCGCGTGGTCGGCGAACCACTGCAGGACTTGCTTGCGTTGTTCCGCATCGATGTCTCGATAGCGGTCGTCGGTCTTCCGAGCCAGTTGCGCGATCGCTCAGCGCGGTGACGCCATCGGGATGGTTCGAATCCAACAGAGACTGCAGCCAACGAGCGACCACCTCGCACGGCGCGACGTCATTCAGCAGGCCATAAGAAGGAACGCGGGCGCCCGTGCGCGCAGCGCCCACAATAATCCCTCTCGCAACGGTTTGGCCTTGGGCTGATCGGCGAGCGAGGCCAGCATGTCGCCGAGTTCGATCTTGGTGCGCAGCGGCAGGCGTTCCAAACTTCCCAGCAAGCGCCACATCTCCGCCGCTTCATGAGCGCTGAAGTCGAGTCCCTTCATCGAGGCCTGTTTACCGCCTCGGCTGAGTTTCCGATGAAGTTGCCTGACGGACTTCAACAACGGGTCCGCCAACGCTTGTTGCTGACCACTGGAAAGGCCGCCGGCGATCCGCCGCCAAAGGATCCACGACTCCGAGCGACACTCCGCCGCAGCATGCATCAGCTTGCCTTGGAGCAGCTTCCATGTTTCGTCCACTCGCCAATCGTCCAAGGCTACTCCATATCCAGGTCGCAACGCAAAACCCACCAGGTTCAACCAGCGGGCTTCGTGAGCGGCGGAACGTCGGCGACCATCGTTCAATTCAAACAGCTCTTCCCACATTCGGCGCAGCAACGTGGGCAACCAGTCTTGGCGTGGTTGCCGCAGCGCCTCGCCAAGTCGCTTCATCAGACCCGCCGGCGACTCGAAGGGCGCGGCGAACGCGCCGCGCAACATGGCGGCGCACTGTTGCCAGGCTTCCTCATCGACCAGCCCGTATTGTTCACCGGTGGATTCCTGACTGGATCGATCGGTCTCGGTGGCGGCGCGGACGTCAAATTGCAGGCGCCAACAACGGCGCGACTCCACGTCCCGACACCATAACTCCAAAGCGCCGATCTCCGTGGTGCGGGCCAGCAATTCCACTTCCAACTCGCCCAGTTCCTTGCGGCTTTGACCCTGCACCACGGTGGTGATCGGCGCCAGGCGCCGCAATTGCTCGTCGTCCAACGGCGTCAGGTCGCCCGGTTGGTCCTCCAGACGCACGCTGGAGGAATAGAGCGGAAAGACGACGGGGCGGTTGATTAAGAGCTGAAATCGTTTCTGCAGTTGAATCTCGCGTCCCGCGGGGATCCCGGCGGGCGCGAGGCAAACCGCCGTCGGTGGCTCGCCGCCCACCCCCACGTAATACGTGCGAGCCAATCCCGCATCAATCCGGACGCCTTCGCCGCGACGCACCAGCCCGTAATAGGCGGCGCCTTGAGCGACCGCCAGGTCCAGTCTTCCGTGGTCCAATTCCAGCGGTCGCCACTGGGGATCATCGTCGGCGAACCAGAGCTGCAAAGCGTCCAAAATGCGTAGTCGGATGCGATCCGCCAGGAAGACTCCGCCATTGAAAAGCACGGCGTCGGGGCGAACTGCGAGCGGATCGTTCGCGGCGGCGTCGCGGCGCGGATGTTGCCGGAGAAACTCAGCCAGGTGCTTGGTGATTGCGGGGTCCGTGGCGTAGGGCAAACCAAACTCTTGGAATCCCGTGCTGCTCCGGTCCGGTGATTCGTGCAGCGCGGCGAGTGGAAAGAAGCCGTCGAGCAGCTGATCCCGCATCTCATCGCGTCGAATTTCGATCTGTTTGCCGCCGCCAATCAGCTTGCTTCCTTCCGCTGGCAGATGCACATGCCAATGCTCGGGCGACGCGTCGTTGAAGAGCTGTTCCTTGGCGGCGCGGCATTGCTTCCAGAGCGACTCCCATTGCCGAGGCGGTAGTCGCTCCTCGCCCATGGCTTCGCGTTCGAGCGTTTGAGCCAGCGCCAGATCGAAGTTATCGCCTCCCAGGATCAAGTGGTCGCCGACCGCCGCTCGATGAAGCTTGACCGGAGCATTCGGTTCATCGCCGGGCTCGACGTGGATCAACGTGAAGTCCGACGTCCCTCCGCCGACATCGCACACCAGGATGCGATGCCCGGCGGAGATTTGTTCCGTCCAGTGGTTGGCGTGCCGATGCAGCCAACTGTAGAACGCGGCCTGTGGTTCTTCAATCAACACCACGCGGGGCAAGCCGGCCCGGCGAGCGGCCTCGACGGTAAGCTCTCGGGCGACTTCATCGAACGACGCCGGCAATGTGAGCACGACGTCCTGCTGCTCCAAGGGATCTTGCGGGAATCGCGCATTCCAGGCCTCGCGGAGATGGAGCAGGTATTGGCTGCTTGCCTCGACGGGCGAAAGGCGACGAACATCCGAGGCGCCGTTCCAGGGGAGCAATTCGCTCGTGCGATCGACTCCGGAATGGCAAAGCCAACTCTTGGCCGAAGTAATCACTCGACCGGGAGTCAACGCCGCCTGCTCTCGCGCCAGCACGCCCACAACGTCCAAGGAAGATCCGCTCGACTTGCGTCCCGGCAAGCGAAACAGTTGCGGATCCAAACCGTCAGCGGGTTGGTAATGAAATGATGGCAGCGTTTCCCGGGGTTCGACTTGTCCAGGGGCGGTCAATTGCGGAATCGAAAACGTCTGGATGTTGGCGCGGGCGTCCGCGGGAGCCTTGCCCGCCGCTGTCTGGGCGGTATCGACGAAGCAGAGCGCGCAGTTGGTGGTCCCCAGGTTGACGCCGACGACAAAGCGGCTGGGCGTTTCCTCCTGGTTCAGGTCGGCGACTTCCGAGGCGAGCTTGGCCTGCACGTGAACTCTCTCTCGACATTGGATTCCGCCGTCGCGCGAGCCGCGTCGGCGCGAGGGCTACTTGTGGCGAGTTTCGCGGGCGCTGAATTCCAATTTCCATTGGCCGCCCGTCTTGGCGCTGACGCACCACAATTCGAACATGCCCAACTCGCTGATCCGAGTCTGAAAGCGGACGGGCAGAAAGGGTTCGTCGATCGCGTCATCGGCTGGCAATTCGGCGACCACGGGATCGATCTCCTGCAACTCGTCCGCCGCCCAGCGCTGCAGCATGACGCCCGGCTGGTCCTGCTTGCGAGTGGACGAAACGAAGAAGCGGAACTTCGCCGGTTGCCCGACGACCAGGCCGATCTCGTTGGACGGCACATCCATGGAAGTTCCCTCCTCCATGCCCGTGGGAGCGACGCAGAGAGCTCGCAGCGGCCGCGGCGCCGGGGATGGCGAGTCCGGCGGCTTCCACACCCACATAGTAGGCGTGCGCTGTGCCGCCGCGAATTCGCACGCCGCCATGTCGCTTCGTCCACGCGTAGTAGGCGGCGCCTCGAGCGACAGCGAAGTGCAGGTCCTGTTGGCCGGCGAGTTTTGTGGGCTTACCGCTCCATTGAGCCAACGCCTTGAGCAGTCGCTGTTGCAGCGACTTGGCTTGAAACACGCCGCCGTTAAACAGCACTCTTGTTGGATGGGCGGGATGTCCCTCGGTGGCGTGGCTCGCCAGAAATGCGGCGACGTGACGCGTCACCGCGACATCGGTTTCAAACGGCAGTCCAATCTCCTGAAATCCCACCGAAGGACCGCGCTGGGGTTTTTCGTCCGCCTGACAAAGCGGGAAGAATCCCTCCAGAATGAATTCGCGCACCTCCTTGCGGTTCAATTCAATCGAGATCGCGCCGGACACCAATCGACTGCCGCGTCCCGCGATCGAGATGGGCAACTTGTCGGGGCCTTCGCTATGCAACAAGGATTCCTTGGCGTCACGACAGCTGTGCCATAACGCCACGGACTGCCATGGGTCCAACTCCACGCCATGTTCCTCTTGCAATCGCTGAGCGGCCAGATGCGCGAGGGCCAGATCCATGTTGTCGCCGCCGACCAGCAGATGATCGCCGACCGCGCGTCGTTGCAGCACCAGTTCGCCTTGATCCTCGGACGCTTCGATCAAGGACAAGTCCGTCGTTCCTCCGCCCACATCGCAAACCAGCAGCACGTCGCCGGTGTGAAGATGCTCCCGCCATTGATCTTGTTGCGCATGCAGCCAGGCATAGACGGCGGCCTGTGGTTCTTCCAGCAGGACGAAGGAGGCAGGCAGTCCCGCATCCAATGCGGCCTCGCGGGTCAGCTCGCGGGCGCTTGCGTCGAAGGACGCGGGCACCGTGAGGACTACTTCCTGGTCCCGCAAGGGCGCATCGGGATGCAGTGCGTTGAAGGCCGACGCGATGTGCTGCAGGTAGCGGCGAGCGACCTCCAAGGGCGAGACCTTGGGGATGTCCGCCGCGGCGTGCCAGGGCAAAATCGCCTGTCGTCGGTCGACGCCGTGATGCGCCAACCAGGACTTGGCCGCGACAATCGTGCGATCCGGAGTTTCGGCGGTGCGCTGTCGCGCATAGGCGCCCACCACATGCCGCAACTCATTCCAAGGTTCGGCAAGCAGCTTCGCCTGGGCTTCCTCATCGGTCGCCAGATATAAGAAGGACGGCAGGGTCGTTGAGGACTCCACGGTTTCCGGAGCAATCAACTGGGGAATGCGCAGCAGAGAAATCTCCGGCTGCTCGCCGTCCAGCGTTGCATACGCCGCCACGCTATTGGTCGTGCCAAGATCGATTCCCACGGCGAACCGAGGTTGCATGCCTGTTCCTTTTGCTGGATCGCTGGCGGTGGACCGCCTTGGGCGGCTTAGATTTCCACTTCGATGGGGGCGATGACGTCGGCGGCCTTGACGTCGCCCTTCCACTGGGGGAGATCCTGTCGCGATGCTCGCCAGCCATGGTGCGTGACCTTGCCATGAAAGGGAGGCGATCCCGCGACTTGCCCCACGAGTTGGAACCGTTGGCCATCGTAGCCCGCCGGCACTTCAATCGCTTCGCCCTCGCCCAATTCGACCATGCGTTGCGGAGCGAAACAGCGGACCACGACATCGCGGCAGCCGCGATGGATCTGCCGCGCGGCCGCGCCAATCTGCTCGTCCGAATAGCCGCTCACGTCCTCCATCGAGAAATCAACGAAGCGCCCTTCGCGTTGCAGCGACGCCATGAGGGTCAAGGAGTCGCTGCGTGCGGGGGCGGAGGTCTTGGACGGCGGCTTGCTGACCTTAGCCGGAGAGGGTTCGACGCGCGGGGTGTCCGCAGGGGTTCCCGGCTGGGCCAAGGCGGCCTTGATGCGTTGAGCCGCCTGGGCGTGGAACAAGCACTGAAAGAACGCGTAAAACGCAAGACCGATGCGACCCATGACCTGGTGGACCCTTCTACTCACGGAGGACAACCTCGAACCACTGAACGACCACCGGTGTGACGCGGAAGCCTCGGCAAGAGATTATATCGGCCTCGCCGCCCCCTTAGGCCCCGCGTGGCGGCACAATTTTCGCCGCCCGCCGCGAGCTTGAGAGCGCCGCTGTTCGCCGCTCGCGGCAGGGCGTGACGTCGCGAGGGAGCGCAAGCCGTTCAAGTCGCGAAGATCCGGTCGAAATGCACGCGATTGGTCTGGGTGAAAGCGGCGCAGTCTTCCTGCAGTTTTGCGGCCTGCGGGTATCCGAGCAGGAAGGCCAAGCGGGTCAAGTCGTGTTCGTCCTCGGGGAAGTCATGGCGCGCGGTGGTGTTCATGAGCCGCAATCTTGATTCGACGTTCCTTAAGAAACGGTAGGCTTCCGCCAGGTAGCGATATTCATTATCGTCCAAATGGCCGCTGCCGTTCAGAGCCTCCAAGGCCGCCAACGTGCCTGGCTGCAAGACCTGCGGGGACTGGCTGGCGAACTTGAGTTGGAGCATCTGTGTGATGAACTCGACATCCACGGTGCCCCCGGGGCCGCGTTTCAGGTTCGCCTTGCGAGCCGTCTCCTCCATCCGCAATCGCATACGGCGGATTTCGTCGCGATCCTGAGGCGTCCAATCGCGCGACGTGATGATGCGATGAATCAAATCCATGACGCGCTGGCTGGCCGCCGGCGACCCGAATACCGGACGCGCCTTGCAAAGCGACTGCCGCTCCCAAAGCTGCCCCGAGCCTTCCAGAAAGTAACGCTCGAATTCCGCGACGCTGACGGCCAGAGCGCCGCTTTTGCCCGTCGGCCGCAGGCGGGCGTCCAGTTCATAGAGTCGCCCGTGAGGCCCGATTCGGGTGATCGCCTTGATGATCTTCTGCCCCAGTTGACCGAAGAAATGCTGGTTGCTGGTCGAGTTGTTACGGGCGTTGGCGCCAACGGGTTGCGTTGCGCTTGGCCTTCGTAAATGAAGATGACGTCCAAGTCGCTATGGTAGTTGGGCTCGCGACCGCCCAGCTTCCCCAACGCCACAATGACCATTTCGCAGGGTCGTGATTGGCCGTCCTCCTCCATCATCGGCTGTCCGTACTTCTCGATCAGCTTCGTCAGCTCCAGATTGGCGATATGTCGCAAGCAGACTTCCGCGATATCCGAGAGGGCCTGATGCGTTGTGCTGACATCATCTTTTCCCAAGATGTTGTGCATGCCCACGCGCAGGTGATGCGAATCCTTGAAGCTGTGCAAGATCGGTTCGGCGTCTTCAGCTCCACGCAACAGATCGCCCAACAGGCGATCCAAGGTCTGCAGATCCGGACATTGGGCCAACGACAGCGAATCCATCAGTTCGTCAATCATCCCCGGATTGCTGGTCAGGATCCCCGTCAGGTAAGGGCTGCTGGCGCAAAGGTGCACGTAGAGGTGCAGGGTCGGCGGGTTGTAGCTGAACAACTCCCAGAGCACGCCTTTTCCGCCCAGCGAATCGCTCACCTGCGTGAGGTTCAAGAGCGTGAAATCTGGATCAGGCGTCGCGGCGATCGCTTCCAGGAGCGACGGCGCGATGGCCGCCAGGAAGT
>CAVORG010000034.1:0-256183 GCA_963698545.1 uncultured Planctomycetaceae bacterium | reverse complement strand
CGGATGGTCGATGCGATTGTCAATCGCCTGCTCGATGGGCGGTTCTCGGAACAATTCAAGGATCAACTCTCGATGGCGATCCGGTTTGATCCTGATCGACTTGCGGACGCTGCGGAGCTTGCGGCACGATCTGACCGAGGCTACATTCGTCGCTACGCGGATTGGGTTCGCCACGTCCTCAATTCATCCACGATGCCGCCTGGCGGAGAACAAACGCGCGCGCGGATAGGCGATTCAAGCGGATGATCGCGTCTTTGGGCGTCCAGGTCGGCCGAGTTGTACTCAAACGAATCGAGGGAACTGCTTGTCACGACCGGGTGGGCGTGATCAATCGTTGAACGCAGCGGCCATCTGTCGTACATTGCGGAGACGACGTCATGAAGGGACGAAAGTGGACACGATTCTCATTTCGGGCGCTGTTGGGAACGCTCACCCTGGTTTGCGTTTCTTTGGCGTCGTGGAATGTCTGCAAACAACTCGCGTTGAGGGACGTTAAGACGGCGTCCGACGGATGGTCGCCCGAGGTCGTCGCCCCCTACCTGTTGCGCGTTAAGAAATCGGACAACGTTACCGTGGTTACAACGTTCCATGCCTGGATTTTCGGAATGATCTGCGACCTTCCGTACTCGCGCCGGTCTCCAGAGACAAGTGGATTCTGCTCGCTCGCGGTCCACGTTTCATCATTCAGGAGGAGGAACCGGAATTGCTTGGAAGCCCAGCACGTCCCGGCGCGGACGCCGCTCCTTAGCGTGATGCAATGGGGATGCGATGGGTCACATAGACTGGGAATCGGTTTTCGATGAAGCCACCCGGAGGCTGGCGCGTCGGATGACGTCATCGCCGCCCTTTTAGGCACGGTGTTCGCGCCGGTCTCGGCGGAGGAAGCCGTTCGCATCCAAGCCGAACAGTTCAACCCTTTTCCAGCGAGCGACCCACACCACGGATCGTGGTCGCCCATCGACCCAAGAGTGTGGACGTTTCCGAAGTATGCGTTGCCTCAATCTTATCTGGACCTGCTTCGCTGGTCCAACGGCGCATCGTGTCGCTCGGGAGATCGAGAATTCGGCTTTTTCTCGGCCCTGGACGCCGCCCATGGTGTTCGCGATGATGCTGGCCTACCATGTTCCCGAATACATGCCACTGGCCGTACCGTTCGCGTTCAATGGCGGCGGTACATTCTACATGTTTGACATGCGCAGCCCGCCGGTGAATGGCGAGTATCCAATCGTTTGCTGCGGGTCGGGGCGCTGGGGTTCGATGACGACTTCACCGTTACCATTGCCGAGTCGCTTCTTGACGCGTGCGCTGGACGAGAGAATGTAGAATCACTGCGATCCCCAGAGCCTGAGTTTGTCTATATCGATCTCATTCTGACCCGACAATTGCCGCTGAAGCAGTTGGCGACGCTCAAGAATTTATTTGGGCTTTCTGAATCCGTCGCGCAACTGAAGACCCGATTTGCGACGGCGCCAGCCCTGATTGCTCAAACGCGACTGGATATCGCTCAATCGCTACTGGCGGACCACCCCGGCCTGATTGAGTGCTTGCGTGCTCGCGATCAAGACAACCCGACGGTCACGCGGCCGCTCAAGGGCGCCTGATCCCTGCGTGGCCGGCGACTTTCATCGACTGCAGCTCAAGAACCGGACATCATGAATAGATCCTGCGAATCATGAACGCTGTGGCGCCGATGAAGGAAGAGCAGACGAAAAGCCCGGCCCTCCAGGCCTCAGTGATCACGGCGAGTTTACCCGAAAAACACCTGCACCCCAGGTCGGTCTCCTGGGTTGCGCTGCGCGACCCCGGGCTTTGATGTTGCACCGCTTTGCAGTGCGGGTGCGCGGTTAATCTGGGGCGCTGTGTGTTTGCTCTAATGCTCGTTGGATTGCCGCATGCATTTGCAGCCATTGTCTGGTTGGCGAGGCTGGCCGCCGACTCTCGATCAGTTCAGCGGCCTCCAGGAGAAGATTTTGAGCTTCTCGCTGTTGTCCGGCGTCACGCGTCAATTCGGCCTGGCTGCGCCAACATTTGCAGATGAGCGGCGAGATACGCTGGGTTTTCGGGAAACGCGGAAACCAGCTTGCGTTGGATGTCTGTCGCTTGGGCGGCGAACTGCCTGGCCGGCGCTCGCAGGCGGCGGAAACGGCAAAGTCTCGAAAGTTTGTGCGACATCTGCGAGGCGGCCAAGGCGTAGGCGGGCACGGCGGGATGCGCCTGGTGCAAGTCGTTGGCCAGCTGTAACGCTTCCTCCCACCTGCGCTGCAACGCATTCAACAAACCTCGCTCGCTGAATGCAGCGAACGAGAAATTCCCCACGCCTAGCGTTTGGCTCAGCTCGAACCGAGCTTCGAGCGAATCCGGTTGTTGTTCGGTCAAACCGCGGAGAATCTCAACCGCTTGCTGATGGTCGGCTTGGCGTTCACGAAACGATCGCTCGGGAGCTTGACCGCGCCAACGCAAACAGCGAGCCAAGTTAAGCTGCGCGGCGAAGCCATGACGCGCGTCTTGAGTAATCGGCCTGAGGATGGCGATGGCTTGTTCGAGGTGCTTCAGCATTTCCTCCGGCGGGCGCCGCCGAGTCGCATTGGTTCTGGCCGCGGCGCCGATGCGAGCGCCAACCGCCGGGCTCGCCGGCGTGGCGGCCAGCGCCAAATGCGACCGCGCCAATTCAAGCCGCGCCGCCGGGTCGTCTCCCACGGACGAGAGGGACCGAATCGCGTTTTGATAAGCTTCGACGGATTCCCGGGGGCGATTGCGCAAGTGGTGCAGTTGCCCGAGATCGTTGTTCAAGCGGCCTTCCAGGATCCGCAACTGCGTTAACTCGGCGGCGTCTGACGGTTGCTGGAGGGGAGTGGTCCGCAGCATTGCCAGCCCGCGATCGATCGCCTCGGCCGCCTCGTCCAAAGCGCCCAGTTGCAATTGGATTTGCCCCAGGCGTTGACTTGCTTCCACCGATCGGCGCATCACGTCGGTCCGCTCGGGCGCTTCCACGGACAGCTGATCATAGAGCGGCAAAATTTTCTGCAGGATGGCGGCGGATTGCGGGGAAGGCGGCGCCAGGGAACTGATCAACACCGCGGCGCTCTCGCCTTCTTCGAAGGTTTCATCTTGCGGCAGCGCGATTTGGGGCGGATTCGCACTGTGGCTAAGTTCATCAGCAACGTCGTTCAACGCATCCAGCGCCAATTGGAACGTGCGATCCGAGCGATTACGTTCGTCGCGTTCGCGGTTCAGCGACGCGGTCGTCAGGCGTTGCGCCTGGTAGGTCGCCCACCAGCCCCAACTGGAGGCCGCCGTCGCCGCCAACAGAGCCAAGGCCGCCAACGCCGAGGCGCTGCTGGCCGCGGGATTCCTTCGCGTCCACAACCACCAGCGTTTCGCCAGCGAAGTCCGCCGCGCGCGAATCGGGTATCCCTCGAGAAACCGCGACAGGTCGTCCCTGAAGGCGCCCGCCGTGGCGTATCTTTGCCGAGCGTCTTTGGCGGTCGCCTTCTGGATCACGGTCTCCAGCGCGGACGGGATGTTCGCCTGAGTTCGTCGCAACGAGGGGAGGCTGCGATGGACGATCTCATGCAAGAGATGACTTGCGTCGCGCGCGGTGAAGGCGGGGCGACCGGTCAACAGTTCGTAGAGCGTAACGCCCAATGCATAGACGTCGCTGCGGACGTCGGCGGCGCCTTGAAATCGCTCCGGCGCCATGTAGCGCAGGCTGCCCTCCAAACTCAGCGATGCGGAATGCTCCTCATCCAGGCACTTGGCGAGACCAAAGTCGGCGACCCAGACGTGGTGCTCCGCATCGACGAGGATGTTGGCCGGTTTAATATCGCGATGCAGGACTTGTTGTTCGTGGGCGTAGGACAACGCATCCGCAACCTGCACGCCGATGCGAGCAACCTCGCGCGGCGTCAAGCGTGCGGGAGGTTCGCCGGCGGCTGGTTTCGCTGAGTCAGTGGAAGTGGTCCGCACATAGGCGTCAAGGCCATGGCCGTCGATGAGTTGCATCACCAGGAAATGCACGCCGTCGCAATGCCCGGCTCCGTGGATGGGCACAATGTTCGTGTGATGCAGGCTGGCGATCGTGCGCGCCTCTTGCTGGAACTTGCGAAGGTTATCGATGTTGCTCCAGGCCGCGGGCGGCAGAATCTTCAAGGCGACTCGTCGATCCAACGATTCCTGTTGGGCTTCGTACACGATGCCCATGCCGCCGCGTCCCAATTCACGGACGATGCGAAAGTCGCCCAGTTGTTGGAAGGACCTTCCGCCGGTTTGGGCGCGACCATCCGATGAGCGGGCGGCGGCGGCCTTGTGCCGCTCCACCGAAAGCACCGCTGAAAAAGCGGACTGGATGCGAGCGCTCCACTGAGGATGCCTCTGCGCGTATTGCTCGATGGTGGGTTGCTCGCCGGCCCGCAGCCGCTGCAGGAAGTCGCCCGCCAGCACATCCACCGGGTCGCAGGCTTCCGAATCATCCAGATCGTCATCCGACCACGCATCGGTCGGGCGTTGCGACGAGTCGTCTGGGTGGTGTTCGTGGCTTGGATGACTCATCCCAGATTCTCCCCCAGGCTCTCCAGGATGCGTTGCAGCCGTTCGAGCGCTCGTACGTAGCGAATACTGGCGGCCTGCGGCTTCAGCTGGAGGAGCATTGCTGTTTCCCGGTTGGTCAGCTCCTCGAAGTGCCTCAGGGCGATGATCTCACGATCCAACGGCGACATCTGCTGCAAAGCTTGATGCAATTGTTCCGCCCGCTCGTCGCGAGACAACGCCTGGCTGGGTGATGTCATGTGGGCAATCAAATGATACGACAGGGACACGGACGTGTCTGGCAACCGTCCGTCAAGGCTCGCTGGGGCCTCTTGATGGACACTACGGGCCTGCGCGCCCAAATGAGTACGGTGCACGTTGCTCAAGGTCTGGGCGGCCACCAAACGCAGCCAGAAGAACAGCGAGGGGAAGTCGCCGGCGACGAACTTCGACAGGCGAGACTCCGCTGCAAGGTAGATTTCCTGCACGATGTCGTCCGGATCGACTCTTCCCTGGATTCGCCGATCCATGCGAAAATAGACGAACCGCCACAAACGGCCGCGCTCCGCCTCGAACGCCGCCGGAAATACGCTGTCGTCCCCCGCCAGAAGCCTTGCTTGCAGGGTTTCTCCATCGGACGCCATGGGCGACTCGCAAAAAAATTCGGTTTCTTGGTAGACGAGTCGGCCGGGCGGGTGTTTCCCATAGTAGCGGCCGCGGGTGAAGGAGCTCAAGCTGGGGGGGAATCCCTGGCACGGCTCCTCTGGGCCGGCTTCCGCTACCATGGTAAACACGACGCATTGTTGCTAATCCACGACTTTTCTTTGCTACGCTCGCCCGCCAAACGAGAAGAGACCATGAAATCCGCTCGCCGAATCTCTCCCGTCCTTGTCCTTGTAGTCGGCCTGGGCGTTGGCGCCATGTGGCCCGCGGCGGCGCAGGCTCAGATCCAAAGGGCGGATCGAAACGGCGATCGCCGCCTGCAATTCGACGAATTTGAGGCGTTCTTGAACGCGACGCCCCGGCTGCGGCCATTGGCCCAACGGGCGCAAGCCGTGTTCACGCGACTGGATCAGGATCAGAGCGGCGACCTCGATCCGACGGAGATCCAGCAGCTGGCCGCGATGCAAGGTCGGTCCGGTCAGAGGGGCCGGCGTGCTGGTCCTGCCGGCCCAGCGGCCAAAACCCCGGCGAACAAAGACGATGGAGAGGCGAAGAAACCCGACCAACGGCCAGGACAAGCCCGCGGCGGGAATGTCGCAAATGCGATGCGCGGCGCGATTCGCGGTCTGGCGCGGCGCCGCCCTTTCGCTTCGTCGATCGCGACCGCGACGGGGCTGTGTCGGAGCAGGAGTTCCAGCAATTCACCCAGCGTAACCCAAGGCTGAAGGGCAACGCCGAGCTCGCTCAACGCTTCTTCGCTCGCCTTGACTCAGACGCGGACGGCAAGCTCAGCCCCAAGGAATTCCAGCAGATGGCTTCCTTGATGCAACAGCTGGTCAATCGCGGACGGCAAGGGCAGGGACCGCGAGAGAATCCTTTTCCGCGTTTCGTCGAAGCGATCCGCCGCGGTGGCAGCGCGACGGTCGAGGAGCCAAGCTCGGAGACGGCGTTGACGTCCGAACAGATCGCCTTCTTCGAGGAGAAGATCCAACCGGTGCTGGTGGGCAAGTGCAATCGCTGCCATTCGGCCGACTCGGCGACGCTGCGCGGGGGATTGCGAGTTGATACGCGGCACGGGCTCTTGGTCGGCGGCGACAGCGGCGCGGCGATCGTTTCTGGCAAGCCCGACGAAAGCCCGCTGTACCTGGCCTTGATTGGCGACGGCTATTCGCAGATGCCGCCGAAGGATCCGTTGCCGGCCGAGGTCCTGCAGGACTTTCAGCGTTGGATAGAGATGGGCGCGCCGGATCCTCGCCGGGATGAATTCCAGCAGGTGCGGACCGCCCCCCGCGACTCGATCGACATCGAAGCGGGCCGCGAACATTGGTCGTTTCAGCCGCCGCGGAAAACCGCCGCCTCCAGCGTCCAAGACGCGACGTGGCCACTGAGCGATATCGATCGCGCCGTGTTGGCGCAACTAGAGCAACAAGGTCTCACGCCGGCGCAAGAGGCGGACCGGCAGGTACTGATTCGACGCGTCACGTTCGATCTCACGGGCTTGCCGCCGACGCCCGCGGAAGTCGCGGAGTTCCTCGCTGATCCGGCCGACACGGTCGACGCCCTGGCCGACGTCGTCGATCGCTTGCTGGATTCGCCTCAATTCGGCGAACGTTGGGGACGCCATTGGCTGGATGTGGCGCGGTACGCGGAATCGACCGGCAAGGAGTTTGACGTTCTCTATCCCCACGCCTGGCGGTATCGCGACTATGTGATCGACGCCTTCAATCAAGACAAACCCTATGATCGCTTCTTGAGGGAGCAGTTGGCGGGAGACTTGCTACAGGCAAGCACTCCGCAAGAGCGGGCCGAACTGCGGGTCGCCACCGGGTATCTGGCGGTCGGCTCGAAATCGCCCCGTGAAACGGATCTTCGCAAGCTCGTCCTGGAGATCGCCGACGAACAAATCGACGCGGTGTCGCGAGGCGTCTTGGGCGTGAGCATCGCCTGTGCTCGGTGCCATGACCATAAGTTCGAACCCATTTCGCAGCGCGACTACTACGCATTGGCCGGCATCTTCACGAGCACGGAAACGCTTTACGGCGGCGTCCGTTCACTGCAGGTGCGCAACGCCACCGAGTTGATTGCCTTGCCCGAGGGCTACGATTCGGAGGATCCCGCGCCGCTAACCAGCGAGCAGGTGGCGGAAATGCGGGAGCGACTGGAGAGTCTCCGCAAGGAAATGCGCGAGCAGGGAATCAACGGCCCCAACGCCAGCCCCGAAGCGCGACGACTGGTCACCCAGGCTCAGCAACTTGCCGGCCGCTTGGAACGCTATCGAGACGACGGATCATCCAAGAGCGTGGCGATGGGCGTGCGCGAATGGCAAGCCTGCGATATCCCGCTTTTCGTGCGCGGCGACCTGGACAAGCCGGCGGACATCGTGCCTCGCGGCTTGGTGGAAGTCTTGGACCGGAACGGCGCCGAAATCCAATCGGGAAGCGGTCGCCTGGAGTTGGCCGATTGGATCACCAGCCCAGACAACCCGCTCACGGCTCGCGTCATGGTCAATCGGATCTGGCTGCATCTGTTCGGCCGCGGCCTGGTGGCGACGCCCGACGATCTGGGCTCCACCGGCGATGCCCCCTCGCATCCGGAACTGCTTGACAATCTGGCCGTCGATTTCATGGACCAGGACTGGTCGATCAAGACGGCGATTCGACGCATGGTGCTGACGCGCACCTACATGATGTCCTCCACCGAAGACGCCAAGAACATGACGTTGGATCCCGACAACCGCTACCTCTGGCGCCACAATCCGAAGCGTCTGGAGGCCGAGGCGATACGCGACGCCATGCTGCTGGCCAGCGGGCAGTTGGATCTCGAGCGTCCCGTGGGATCGTTGATCGCTCGCCTGGGAGATGGGCTGAGCGCAGCTGGATGTGGCTCGTGCGTTGAGCGAACGATTCGGCGACGCCGAGCGGATGCGGGCAGCCATGGCGGCGCAACGGCGCCGGCCCGCCGCCGGTCAAGGCGGCGCCTTCCAGCGAACCGCCGGCGCGATGGCTTTGCAGGCGGACCCGAATCGCGAACGAAATCATCGGTCGGTGTACTTGCCAGTCGTCCGGACAAGCGGCGAACCGGCCCTGGAGATCTTTGATTTCCCAGACTCGAGTCTGGTTACCGGACTACGCGAACAAACGACGGTGGCGACCCAAGGACTGTTCCTCTTGAACGCCGAGTTTGTGATCCAGCAGGCGGACGCCATGGCCGAGCGGGTGAGCGACGAAGCCGGCTCGCCAGCGGAGCAGGTGGAGTTGGCCTTTCAGCTGGCCGTGGGCCGAACTCCTTCGGCGGACGAAGTGGCCGCCTCGGTCGAATTCCTGGAGTCGTTCCCCGCGTCGCCGCCCGCCGGACGACGATTCGGAGTCTTTGGTCGCCGACCGCCCGAGACGTCCCACGCCCTCTCAGCCCTTTGCCAAAGCCTGTTCGCCACCGCCGAATTCCGCCAAATCGACTAACGCAAGAACCAAGAACGCCAGAACCGAGAACCAAGAACCAAGAACCAAGAACCAAGAACCATGCCCCATACGAATTGCAGCAACCGCGTTTACGCACTCACACGCCGGCAAATGCTTCGCGGCGTTTCGGCGGGATTTGGCTATCTGGCCTTCGCCGGTCTCGCGCAGCAAGCGCAGGCTCGCGACTCGAATCCCCTGGCGGTGAAGGCGCCTCACTTCGAACCGCGTGCAAAGCGGGTGTTGTTTCTGTACATGAGCGGCGGTCCGTCGCACGTTGACACGTTCGATTACAAGCCGCAACTTCAAGCCGATCACGGCAAGACGATGGCGGTGGGACGCGACGGACGCCCTGGACGCTATGGCCGTTTGTTGGGGTCGCCCTTCGCTTTTCAACAGCGCGGCGAATCCGGACTTTGGATCTCGGATCTGTTCCCGGAAGTGTCCAGCATGTCGGATGAGCTGTGTTTGTTGCGGGGCATGCACACCGATCAGCCGGCGCATCCGCAAGCCACCTTGGCTTTGCACACGGGGACCTCGCGATTCACCCGACCATCGCTGGGCGCCTGGACGCTTTACGGGCTGGGCAGCGAGAACGAGAACCTGCCTGGCTATGTCGCCTTGAGCCCAGGACGGGCGCGAACAATTACGGCAGCGCCTTTTTACCGGCCGTCTATCAAGGAACGCCCATCGGCGGCGGTGGCCGGCAGACGGGTCCGCGGGGCGGTGCTCAGCCGCAGGTGCCCTACATCGCCAACTCTCGCTATTCCCCAGAGCAACAACGATCGCAGTTGGACTACCTTGAACGTTTGAACCGCATCAAGGCGGAGCGTTCGGGAGGAGACGACGCGGTCGAAGCGGTGATCGCCTCGCAGGAACTCGCCTTCCGAATGCAGGAGATCGTGCCCGAGGTCATGGACCTGGCCCGCGAGTCGCAGGACACCCGCGCGGCGTACGGCGTGGACGACCGAGCCACCGGCGCGTTTGCTCGTCAATGCCTGCTGGCCCGTCGGATGTTGGAGTCCGGCGTGCGTTTCGTCGAGATTGGCCATAACGGCTGGGATCAGCATCGGCAGTTGCAGCAGAAGTTGGAGGAGCAATGCACGGCGATCGACCGACCGATTGCCGCGCTGTTGCGTGATCTCAAGCAGCGCGACATGCTGCGCGACACCCTGGTGATCTGGGGCGGCGAATTCGGCCGCACTCCGGCCGCCCAAGGCAATGACGGCCGCGATCACAATAACAAGGGCTACACGATGTGGATGGCTGGCGGCGGGGTGAAAGCCGGGTTCTCCCACGGAGCCACGGACGACTACGGGGCGGAAGCGGTGGAGGGCAAGATGCACACGCATGACCTGCACGCGACCATCCTGCATCTGCTCGGCTTGGACCACACCCGATTGACGTACCGCTACGCCGGTCGAGATTTTCGTTTGACCGACGTGTACGGTACGGTCGCTGAGGAGATCCTGGCGTAAATCGACGGCCAGCCATCAATCGGGGCCTGCGATGGCAGGCCCCTTAGACGGACGCGGTTCGATTTCGAATCTGGCTCAGCCCTCATATTCCGCGAGGTACCCCACGAACTCGCGCCGGTGCGATTCCTCGTCGCCCAAAGCCTGAATGCACAGGTCCTGAGTCACATAGTCCACGCCGTCGCACAACTGGATCAGTTTGCCATACTGGGCGATGGCGCCATCCTCGGCGGCGATCACGCCCTTGATGACCGAGACGACATCTGTCAGAGGCTTTGGGGGTTGCAGTGAATCCTGCGAAGCCTTGAAAGCCTTGCTGCCCGGGACGACTCCGCCGATCGTCTTAATGCGCTTGGCGATCGTCTGAGCGTGCATCAGCTCTTCTTGAATGTCCGCCTCCAACGATTTCTTGATTTCTTCCGCCCGGACTCCATCCAGATTGATCGAATTCGACAGATAGTTGATGACCGTCTCCAGCTCCATCCAGTACGACACCTGCAACTCCTTGATGATCTCCGCGCGTTGTTCTTCGGTCATTGTATTTCCTTTCGAGGTTAGGTTCTCAGTGGACTAATTCTCAGTGGCCAAGTCGATGGCGTGGCGTCCAGGCGAGCTGGACAGCGCCCCGAGTCGGACAAGTAGCGGGGCGCCGTCGGCCCCTGGGTCCTGGGTCCTGGGTGGGCCTGGGTCGCTCGCGTCTTCCTTAAGTCCACGCCGTTCAGGCACGAGTGGTCAATTGACCCCTGGTGCGGGTATTATACGAGTGCGACTAGAAGTCGCGCACCCAGCCCCGATTCGAGGGTCGCGGGTCTCGTGCGGCGCGATGCGGGATTCCGGGTGATCGCCTCTGGCCATGTGGCGGCGGAGGGGCAGGGCGGCGCCCGCGCGCTGGACTTCCATGCGATCTTTGGTGATGATGGATCAGGCTGGTGTCTGGAGAGACCCTGCAGCAAGGTGAGGGCAGGAGGTGCATGATGACGCTCGAGACTGATTCCCGCGAGATGGCGGTGCGTTTCGCGACTTTCCCCCTGAACTCCTGGGCGAATCGCATCAGCGAGACAGCTCTGGCGCATTTCGTGCAGGCCTGTCAGAAGCAACTGCTGATTACTTTGGCCGCCGACGAAATGCAGAAGCGTCCGATGGGCCGCGTCTTCCAGTGCTCGATCGCGCTGCTGCCTTCGACTGAGTGTCGCGTTGAGGTTCAATCGCGTTTGCAGAGCAAGCGGCTGGAGCAGCTGATCAGCGAGGCCCTCCGTTCGGTCCCGACCCCTGTTGTCCGACAAGGCGCCGTTGGCTTGGTGATTGCGGTGGAGTTGTTTGGCGGCGCCACCACGGAAGTCCGCTTCGAACGCCCATTCAGCACGCTGCCGGATCCCGTGGGGGACTGGGCGAACGAACTGTCCACAGGTCCGCCGCCGCCGCAGAACAGCGGCTGGCTCGAGCGATGGAAACTGCGGCTGGCTCGGCAGCTGAATCGCCTCGCCAGCGTGTTCGGCTGGCGCAGGCGGCCCGCCGACCGCCAGTTCGAGCCGCCGGCGGCCATCGGCGCCGAATCAGCACGGCCGGTCGAACTGAGGGACCTGACCCAGGAGGAGGCCACAGCGGCCGTGCGTCAAGCGGACCTGAACCAACTCCGGCGCTGGACCAAGCAGTGCCCGATGTACCTTGAGCCTTGGCTGGAGTTGGGCGAACGCGAGTTGGCGAGCGACAATCATGAACGATCCTTAAAGTTCTGCGATGCGCTCATCCGCCGATTCCCCCAGCGAGCTCGCGTGTTCGATCTGCGCGGTGCGGCCCACTTCCTATCCGGGCAGCGACAAGCCGCGTTGGCCGACTTCAATCGCGCCTTGGAGCTCGATCGCAATTCCGCCGCGGGGTATGTGCGGCGAGGCATCTTGTACCTGGATCTCGAAGCCTTCGCGCGGCGCGAAGCGATTTCACGGCCGCCATCGAAGTGGCGCCCATGGAAGCCGACTATTATGTGCAGCGCGCAAGACATGGTTCGCCGAAGAGAATCTGGGCGAATACATCGCCGACTTGGATGAGGCGCTGCGATTGGACCCCAACTTGTTGGAAGCCTACGCCATGCGAGGCTTTGGCGTCATGCGGTTGGCGGATTCGGCGGCGGAGTTTGAAGCCAGCGTGCGCGACTTCACCAACGCGTTGAAGGACGGCCCGCACGCCTCGGTGCTGAACCATCGAGCCGAAGCGTATCTTCGTTTGGGCAAGTTGGAGTTAGCGGCCCAAGACTGCTCGGCAGCCTTGGCGATCGAACCCGACAACGCCATGGCCTTGGGTATTCGCGGACACGCGCATCAGCTCAGCGATCGGCTGGACGAGGCGTTTGTTGATTGCGATCGAGCTATTTCGCTGGGCTGTGACGCGCCGGCCGTCTATGTCAGCCGCGCGATTTGCTTGTTTGGCCGGGGCGAACACGCCGCCGCGATGGAGGATTGCAACGAAGCGATTCGGTTGGCGCCGGATTTCGCCGCCGCCTACAACTGCCGAGGTATGTTGAAGACCGCGGCCGGCGACTCCCAGGGCGCCATGGACGACTTCGCCACGGCGGCCGAGTTGGAACCCACTTGGGGCGTGCCACACGCCAATCGCGCCAACCTGCGCCGCGCCAGCAGCGAGTTGGAGGAAGCCCTCGAGGAATACACGCGGTCCATTGAACTGGAGCCCAGTGAAGCACTACCCTACCTGCAGCGCGGCCTGACCTACGCCGATCTGGGGAGAGCTGATCAGGCGCTGCAGGACCTGCGTCATGCTTTGGATCTCGATCCAACGCTGGATGAGGCGATGCTGGCCCAGGGGCAGGTCTTCGCTCAGCAGGAACAGTTCGCCGAAGCACTCGAAGCCTTGAACTCGTTTCTCGAGCGGCAACCGAAATCCGCCGCCGGCTACCATGAACGCGCTCAGGTGCTGACGCGGATGAAGCGGGAAGAGGAAGCGATGAAGGATCTCAATGAATTGGTCCGCCTGCGTCCGGACGCTCCCGGCGCGTACATGCAGCGAGGTAATTTGCTCGCTCGACTGGGCTTGCAAGATCAGGCGCGCGACGACTTCGCGGAAGCCGAACAACTGGCGCCCGAAGCGGCCGATGAGATCCGTGCTCATCGGGAACTGGCCTCGATCTCCCACGATTTAGAGCAGGATCGCTTCGAATCCGCCATTGAGCGAGCCACCGAGTTGTTGGGGCAACATGAGGAATTGGAGGCCGCTCGTGCGATGCGGGCCGTCGGCTATTTCTACAGCGAGCAATATGTGGAGGCGATCGACGATTACGATCGGATTCTCGGGGATTCGCCCAGCGATCTCTGGGCCCTGAACGGTCGCGGACAAGTATTTGTTGAGCTGCGTGAATTCGAAAACGCCGTGCGCGACTTGGATCAAGCCATTCAACTGGCCCGCGAGGCGGGAGAGCGTAGGGCGCTGGCCTACGCGCTGAGCGGTCGAGGGATCGCCCGGGCAGGACTCGGCGGATTCGACGCGGCGCAGGCCGACTTCGCGGAATCCGCCAAACTGTGCCCCAACAACGCCTGGCTCAGCTACAACCTCGCGCAGTATCATCTCCTGCAAAACGCCCCGGACGAGGCGGCTGTCGAATTCACCGCCGCCCTGGAGAAATCGGATCCGAAATTGCCGCCCTTCAAGATCCGACGGGCAAACGCCTTCTTGAATCGACACAACCCGCACTCCACCGACTGATCCATAGGCAATGACGAATGGTTCCATCCCGCCGGCGGACCATGGCGGCCGTTCGCGTCGTGATTGCCCTGCTGGTCGCTTGGGGCCTGGTGCGGGCCGGCCAACGCGCGACCGGTGAGTTCACGCGACGCCAACACGAACTCGCGCAGCGGATCGCGGAAATCGAGTCCGCTGAACAATCTCTCCAGGGGCAACCTTCCAGCGAAACGACCCGTTCGCGATTGCGGGCGCTGCAGTCCCAGCGCCAGCAACTCACGAAACAGCGGTTCGATTGGCGAGCCATCCGCCCGCGCTGGCTGTTGGCCAGCGGCGCGTTCTACCTTGCCGGGCTGGCGCCGCTTGCCGTCTATTGGCACCGCGTCCTGCGAGCCCTGGGACAATCGCCCTCGATTGCCGACTCGATTCGGGCGTACTACCTGAGCCACTTGGGAAAATACGTTCCCGGTAAGGCCTTGGTCGTTATCATGCGAACCGGTCTGGTCGCTGGCCCGCGCGTCGCCGCGGCGCCGGCGGTGGCGGCCGTATTTATCGAAACCTTGACGATGATGGCCAGCGGCGCGGCGCTGGCGGCGCTGATCCTGGCCTTGCGATTTGGCTCCGCCTGGTTGATCCTCCTTGGCGTGCTGCTGGCCGTATCGGCGGGGGCGCCCACGTGGCCCCCGCTGTTCCGCTGGATTGTCGGCAGAATCGCGCTCCGCTCGGCGGCCTCGCAGGAGCCCTGGTTGCGCGGGTTGACGCCCGGGGTCATTGTTCAAGGCTGGTGCCTGTCGGGGCTGGCGTGGGTCGGCGTCGGCTTGAGCTTGTGGGCCGTCATCCAGGCAATCCCAACTGCTCCCCCTTGGCAGGAGACGCTTGCGGAGTTGCCCCTGTGGATTGCGACCAGTTCGCTGGCCCTGGTCGCCGGATTCGTGAGCCTGCTTCCTGGGGGGGCCGGGATCCGCGAATTGATCATCACCGAGGCCTTTTCGCAGGATCCGCGGTACGGCGCGGTGTTTGGCTTCTGCGCGGCGGTGCTGCTGCGGATCGTGTGGCTGCTGTCGGAGCTTGCCGCTTCGGCTATCCTATACCCCGTTACGTCCAGACAAAGTCGCCTCGACGCCCGCCAGGAATCGCCGCCTTGATTGTCTCCGTCGTCGTTCCCGTATTGGATGAAGCCGAGAGCCTGCCCCAGTTGCATCGGGAGCTGGTGGAAGCCTCAACGAATCAGTCTTGGGACTTCCAGTTGCTGTTGATCGACGACGGTTCCACCGACGATTCCTGGAGCACGATCCAAGGGTTGGCGGCCGACGATCCGCGCGTGCAAGGCGTTCGCTTTCGCCGCAATTTCGGCAAGGCGGCGGCCCTGCAAGCGGGCTTTAACCTGGCGAGGGGGCAACTTGTTTGCACCATGGATGCGGACCTGCAGGACGATCCATCCGAATTGCCCAAGTTCGTGAGCCTGATGCAAGAGCAGCAACTGGATGTGATTAGCGGATGGAAGCGAGTGCGGCATGATCCGGCGCATAAAGTCGCCTCCTCACGCGTCTTTAACGCGCTGGTCAGTTGGCTCACCGGGGTCAAGCTGCATGATCACAATTGTGGTTACAAGCTGTATCGCCGCGAGGTGTTCGACGAAGTGCGAATTTATGGCGAACTTCACCGCTTCGTGCCGGTATTGGCGGCCGCCCGCGGATTCCGCGTCGGCGAACGCGAGGTGCAGCATCGTTCGCGGCGTTATGGAAGATCCAAGTACGGCTTGAGACGAGTTACGCGCGGCTTGCTGGATCTGCTCACGGTGTACTTCTTGACCGGCTATCAGCAGCGGCCGCAACACCTGCTCGGAACCCTTGGGTTGGGCGCCTTCTCGCTCGGCTTGGCGGGGATGATCTATCTGACGGGATATTGGCTCGCGGCCCGGATTTGGCCCGATGCGGGTTACTTGCCGCTGCATCAACGTCCGGCTGTGCTTTATTCACTCGGCGCCTTGCTCTTGGCGCGCAGCTGCTGTCGCTCGGTTTTCTCGCGGAGATGTTAACCGCGCAAGCACAGCAGACGCGACTTCCCTATTCCATCGCCGAACGCACCGGGAACGATGGTCCCGCCCGCGTCGAGGCTGCGCCCGAATCGCACCCCTGACGACCGGTTGCTCCCGATCCCGCATCCCGCGAAGCGCACCCCGTTGAACTGGCAGGAAGGTTGCTACCCTTATGGAACCCATCTCGACGCCGAAGACAGCCACTGGCGACGTGGCTCGCGGACTGCGCATCAGCCTCTATTGGTTGCTGGCTGCGATCGCCTTGGGGCAAACCACCGCCAATATCATCCAGGTGCGGTCGGACAAGGAAGACACTCCCTTTCTCAGTGCGAACGATCGCAGTCGGTGGGCCATGATTCGGGCGCTGGGCGATCAGGGCGCCTTCGCCATCGATCAGGTTTCGTTTCTTCCCGACGGCCGCCGCAACCGCTCATGGTACAGCATCGATATGGTTCGGCATCGCGGCCCCGACGGACAGTGGCGGTACTATTCAAGCAAGCCGCCGCTCTATCCGGCGCTAATCGCCGGCCTCTATTGGTGCGTCAAACAGGCAACCGGCGCAACGATTGCCGAGCACCCGTTCTACGTGGGCCGGATTCTGTTGATCCTCGTGAATGTGGCGCCGCTGGCGATCTACTTCGCCTTGGCGGCGCAACTTGTGGAGCGTTTGGGCGCACCGATTGGGGGCGCGTCTTCATGATGGCGGTCGCATGTTTCGGCGGCTTCGTCACAACGTTTTCAGTCACCCTGAATAACCACACGCCCGCCGCGGTGACGGCGCTGGCGACGGCCTATGTTGCGCTGGGCATTCTGGTCTGGGGAAAGGACTCGCTGTGGCGTTTTCTCCTGGCCGGCCTCCTGGCGGGATGCACGGCCGCCAATGAACTGCCCGCTTTGGCGTTGGGCGTGATCGCGGGCGCGGGCCTGACGTACATCAATCCTCGCCGGGCCTGGATGGGCTATTGGCCCGCCTTCTCGCTGGTGGTCGTCGCTTACCTGGCCGTCAACTATGTCGCCCACGGCTCCCTGCGCCCGCCGTACATGCACCGCTCCGACGGCCCACTGCTGACGACGGTGACGACGCCGCAGGCTGGCTGGTTGCGGGAAGGCGAGTTGGCGCCGCCATTACGGAAGCTGCTCCAAGAGCGGCTTGACCTTTCGCCGAAAGCCATGCTTCGGCCCGCCGAGCTGGCGCCAGGGTGGGTGCTGTTCGATCCTGAGTCCACAATGCAATGGGCCTTGCGACCGGTCGAATCCGCCGCGGGGCAGGACGCCCAGACCTGGCGGCTTCACGCCTGGGACAATTGGTATGATTATCCCGGAACCTACTGGACCGAAGAGCGCAGGCAGGGCGTCGACCTGGGCGAGGCGAGCCGCTCGACCTACGCGATGAACGTCTTTGTCGGCCATCACGGTCTGTTGTCGCTAACGCCGATCTGGTGGTTGGCGCCGTGGGGAGCCTGGTGTTGGCTGGCAAGTCGCCGAAATCGCCTGCGCTGGTTCGCCGCGGCCACGATTGTGATGACGGCGGTTTGCCTGGCGTTTTACCTTTCGCGGGGCCAGGTGGACCGAAACTATGGCGGAGTCTGCTGCATGTTCCGCTGGGCCTTGTGGTTAACGCCGGTCTGGTGGCTTTGGGTCGTGCCAGTGGCCGATCGCCTGGCCGGTTCGTGGTGGGGGCGAGCGGCGGCGTTGCTGCTCTTGATGGGCAGCGTCTTCTCCGCCTGGCTGCCTGGCCTAAACCCCTGGACGCACCCCTGGATTTACGAATACTGGGTGCAATTGCAGTGGTTGCCGTAGAAAAATTCCACGATATAAGTCATTTAAGCACAACGACTTACAGACTTTCCGCACCTGCCTAATGCTTGACATGGGAGCGTCACTTGTTACCTTGGCGGCACTCGTCTAGACGCCTGTGGTAGTAGGAGATACCCCCATGCCAGGCATGACACTTTTCGTGCAGCCCTGTCCTACCTGTGGACGCAGATCGCAGATCCGCGTGCAACTTCTCGGTAGTCAGGTGCGTTGTCAACACTGCTCGGCCGAATTCACGGCGAACGATCCGTCCACGCCGGACATGGATCAAGCGTTGCTGATGGAGCGTGTCGAACGGTTGTTGGGATTGACTCCGGACCGTTTGCAGGTCCGCGCCTAGCAAGAATCCGGTGCTTCGCCATTCGGCGTCACCTGCGTTGCGTGAAAGCTTCCGCTAACTCCCGAAAGAAATTCGGGTAGGTTTTCGCGGTGCATCCAGGGTTCTTGATCACCACTCCTGGTTGCCGCAATCCGGCGATGGCGAAACTCATCGCCATTCGATGGTCCTCATAGGTCTCGATTACGGCCGGTTGCACGTTCGCCGGTTCGATCGTTAGACCATCTTCGAATTCCGTCACCCGCCCACCCATTCTTCGAAGCTCCCGGGCAAGGTCGCCGATTCGATCCGTCTCCTTGTGTCGGTTATGCGCCACGCCGCGAATCGTGGTGGCCCCCTTGGCGAAAAGAGCGACCACGGCCAGCGTGGGGGCCGTATCGCTAATCGCGTTCATGTCCGTATCGATGCCAGAAAGCGTCTCAGGCCCCTGCACCGTGACACGGTCGGCCTCATACGAGACGGTGCACCCCATCTGCTCCAAACACCGGCAGAATCCCACGTCGCCCTGCAGCGAGTCCTTGCTCAAGCCGACGACAGTTGCTCGGCCGCCCGTCACCGCGGCCGCCGCCCAAAAGTAACTGGCGGCCGAAGCGTCCGGCTCGATCGCGTAGTGGACGCCGCGGTACCGCTGCCCGCCGCTGATCCGGAATGACGAGCGAGTGGGGATTTGCACTTCGATTCCGAAAGAGCGCATCACGGCCAGCGTCATGTCGACATAGGGGCGGGAAACCAACGGTCCGTTGACTTCCAGCAAGACGTCTTTGGAAGCGTAAGGCGCCGCCATCAGCAGGCCGCTGAGAAACTGACTGGATACGTCTCCGGCGACGCGGGCAGTTCCACCCAACAGAGGGCCAGGGCCGATGCTTAGCGGAGCACATCCGTTGCCCGACGCGCTTTTCGCCCGACCGCCAAGCTGGCCAATCGCTTGCAAGAGATCTTTCATGGGGCGTTCGCGCATCCGTGCGACCCCGTCCAAGGTGTATGTCCCGGCTCCGGTCGCCAGGGCCGCGGACAGAAAGCGAATCGTCGTTCCGCTATTGGCCACGAACAGGTCGGCCGATGATTCTGGGAAGACGCCGCCGCATCCAGCAACGGTCATGGTTTGTTGAGCGAGATCATGCTCAATCTGTACGCCGAGGGTGCGCGACGCATCGCGCATGACTTCCGTGTCTTCGCTTTGCAGCACGCCCAGCAGCGTCGATGATCCCTGAGCGAGGGCGGCACAGACCAGCGCCCGGTTGGTCAGGCTCTTGGAGCCCGGTGGTCGCACGACAGCGTTCAATGGCCCTTGCGGCTGGATCTCGATGCACTCGCTCATGAACCGCCCCGGTGATAAGGAGCGTCAGGCAGCCGTGGCCGCTTGACGTAGCGGCGACATTTACTTGAGGTATTCCTGCAACCATTGCCGCAGGAGTTGTTGATCCCGCGGATCGCGAAATGCGTGGTTGGGCAGCCAATAGAAGCGTTGCCGCTGCGGCATCAGCAGGAAGCCGCGCGGAGCCTCGATCACTCGATACAGCGCCCCCCAGGGGCGCGCATCGCCGGCGTCGGGCAAAGTGATTTCAAATCCCTGCGGATCGAGTCGCCAGTGAACGATTTGGCCGAGGTTTGGATTCCCTTCTAAGGATCTCCGAAAATACGATGCGAGCAAGAAACGCAAGCTGGCCAGACTGCCAGCGCAGGCGATCAGGGCCAGCAGCATGGGAGACCAGCCAAATCGCCAAGCCAGCCACGCGGTCAGCAACAGCACGGCGATCGCGGCGACGTACAACAAGTTGTAGCGCCACTGGTAGTGCTTCATGTAGGCCAGATAGCCGACCGCCAAATCGTCTTCGCTGAAGGTCGAACTGGCCTCAATCCACTCGGAGGACGCCGATTTACTCTCGTGAGCGGAGTCCGCATCCTGCGGCGTTAGCGAGCGATCTTCCACAGATGATCCTCTGTACGCATGAACAACGCGTCCCCGGCAACGACTGGCGACGCGAGCATCGTTTCGTCCATCTTGGTGACTTCGACGGTTGGGTCTTTTTCATCCGAATCAAGAAGCACGACTTGGGCTTCACCGTCTTTGTTCGCCAGATAAAGCTTGTCGCCCACCAACAAAGGCGTTCCCCAGTACTCGCCGCTGAAACGCTTTTTCCAAAGCACGCGACCGGTTTCCGCGTCGGCGCAGGAGAGGATCCCTCGTTGCAGGGCGTAGATGAAATTGCCGCGGACAACGGGGCTGGCCGGCCCGACATTCAATGATTGCTTCTGCCAGACCAGCTCCGGCGAGTCCGAATCGTCGGACAGTTTCAGCAGGGCGAGCCCCTCATTGGTGGGCAAGTAGACTTTTCCCGGTTCGGCGGTGGGCGAGGCCACCGATTGGCAATTTGCCTCATATCGCCAGATCTCTTCGCCCGTGCGAGGACGATGCGAGGTAACTCCATTGGGGCTTTGCAACAGCACTTGCGATCCATTGACCGTGGGCAACTCAGTGGGCGACGCCCAATTCGCTTGCTTGGGTCGATCCAATCGCCACAGAGTCTCGCCGGTCTTGGCGTCCAGGCCGGCCGCGAACGAGTCGCCTTGATTCTCGATCTGCACGATCACGGCGCCATCGACCACGATTGGCGACGAGGCCATCCCGACATCGTTGCCGGCTTTGGGGAAGTCAGCCGCCAGGCCGCGGTACCATAACAGCTCGCCATTCAGGTCCAGGCAGGCAAGGTCATTGGAGGAATAGAAAGCGAAAATGCGCTCCCCGTCACTGGCCGGTGTGGGCGCCGCATTGGCGCTCATCGAATGCGTCGCCGTGCGCCCAGTCGCCCAGAAATTCCGTTGCCAGAGCTGTTCGCCGCTTTTCAACGAGAAGCAGCTGACGATCAAGCGATCTTGTAAGACGCCGTCGCTACTGGTCACCACAACGCGATCCCCGACGACAATTGGGCTCGAGGGTCCGCGGCCGACGAGCGGCGCCTTCCACTGAACATTCTCGCCGTTGGCCCACGTCGTGGGCGGGTTCCCTTCGGCGACATTGCGGCTATCGCCGCGAAACTGCAGCCAGTCGCCTTCACCCAGGAAAGCAAGGCTGGCAATCAACAAGATTTCCATCGTTGGCATCTTCAAGCGCCTCGTCGTTGGCGGGAGTGATCGTTGCTGGAGAAGGCCGCCTGGGCCTTGGCGAAATCGTAGGCGCTAGGGGGTTGCCGCGGCTTGGGCGGACTTGGCTGCGGCCACGGCCGCGCCCAAGGGATCGCAAACTCGCAATTGGAACTGCCAATCCTGCGCCCACTGTTCGGTTTGTTCGTTCTGAGCAATCTTCAGCAAGATCGTGTTCTTGCCCTTTTTCAAACGACCTCGTCCGACGTACTGATCCACGAACATGCCGGAGTGATAAACGTGATTCGAGCTTAGCAGTTCCCCGTTCAACCAGATCTTGTTCCCATTGGTGCAACCCAAGCGCAGTTCGACGTCCTGCGCCTTTTCGGCGGGAAACTCGGCGTAGGCGTAGGCGATGGCGCCCTTATGACGTCCAAGGGCCTCGTTCAAATCGACCAGGCCGTGATCGTCGGACGTGGCGTGGTCTTTCCAGGCCACCTTTCCTTCGCTGCCCTGCAGCTCAGCGTCCAGTTCGATCTTGAGTTCCGGAGGATAGGCGACTTCGAAGCCCTTTGTTTCTTTGTTATCGAAAGGGCCGATCAGTTTCCAACGAGTCACAAATCCGAAGACCGCGGCCAGATCGACTTTCTCATCCGCCTCGGTCAAGACTTTGGCGATCGCGTCGATCTGGTCGACATCGTGCGCCGCAGCCAAGGCCGAACGATAAGCACCGATCATGGCCGTCTTGTCTTCAATGCCTTCGGCTTTGACCAAGGCCAAGCGTACGGCTTCGCGTCGCAGAGGCAAACAAGGATCATCCAGACGCTGCTCCACCAGCGTTTCTCGTTGCTCGGGGTTCACTCGCACGAGCAGCTGATAGGCGAGCCAGCGGGCCCGCGGCGCCTGGCTTCGATCATCCAGGAACTTCCGCAGTTCGGCGACGGGCAGCGGTTGCTTCGCCTGGTCGGCGCGATCCGCTAGGGACTCCACCACCGAGCGAAACCAATTGTCGGCCAGCACGTTGCCCTCGGGCATCCGAGCGAGGATGTTCAACAATTCTCGCCGCCGGCATGGCGACGAGTTGACGAACCGCCGCTTGTGCGGCGACATGCCCTTTCCCCCGAGCTCCAACCTGCGCCAACTGATCGGTCAGCTTCGCGAGTTCGTCCTGATTCTGACCGAACGCCGGTGTCATACTAGCGGTCAGAAGAAACAGCGCCAGAGTCAAACGAGTCGGCATGAACTAATCCTCAACCTGCGCGGGAGAAACGCAAACCCGCCATTCTAGCTGGGTCACGCCGCGGTGTCACCGTGGGCGTTCGGTTCCAGGAATCCCGTACAGCGCCTGAGGCCACAGAGTCGCCCCAAGGACAACACTGCATTTTCTCGGCGTCTCGGTGTCTCGGTGATGAATCCCTTCCGCCTGCTTAACTTGAGGCCGATGGGGTTGGCTGAGGCTTCCCGGGCGAGCGAGGGCCGACTGCCGGCCGTTAACTTAAAAGAGCCAGGAATGCTGCACGAAGACGCCGTCGCGACGATACTGCGCGGCGCGGGAGAAGTTGGCCGTTCCCAGGACCTCCAAGAAGCTCCGCTGGCTGGTCTTTTGAAGATAACGCAACCCCACGCCCCAGACCGGCGTGCCCTCGGGGGCTTCGAACGCCGCTTCGGGAAGGAGCGACGCATTCTCGTGATCGCGAAAAAGCTGGCAGCCGGCGGCCACGCCAGCCGTGTCGCGGCCCAGCGGTCCCGTCGCCGCCGCCAAGCGCACCAGCGGATTGGTTTCGAAGGCGGTTCGCAAGCGATTGAAGTTGCCGCCGGCGATCGGCGTCCAATTCGGGCTGGCCCAAAACGCATTGCAGAACCAAACCCCGTAGTCAAAGCCCAACGGCCGCTGATCGAAGTAGCTCGTGCGATTAGCCTCCAAGACCGCCAGTTGCCCGTCGCTCTCGCTTTGCTCGCCCCACGACGCCAGCAGCCGCCCCGCCACGGTCGTCCGGCCGACGAACTTCACGACGCTGCCAGCCGCGTAATGCCGATCACGCGTGGAATCGGAAGCGCCCTCCGTTCGAGCATAGGTCAATTCGTAAAACGTCCTGTGGCGATCGGCTGAGAGATTCACGCCATACAACGTGGATTGCGCATCGCCCGAGACATCCGTATCGTCGAGCGCATAGAACACTTGCCAATTCAAGTTGCTTAGATCACCCACGTAGTTGTTATTCTGGCTGACAGCCACACCGAGAATCTGGTCGTTAATCAACAGCGCATTGTGCAGTGCGAACGGGAACTTGCCGGCGACGAAAGTAATGTCGTTGGCGACGTACGGATCCAGCCACGCGCCCAGCATGCTGCTCAACTGCCCCTCGAACCAGTAACGGTTTGGCGGCGCGGTCGCATTATCCACATAGCCGGCCGGTTCACTGAATTGATAATACGATCCTCCGGTGACCACATCGCCCAAGGGTCGGAATTGGACGTGAAAACGTTCGGTCCCCGTCAGCCGCAGGTCCAGATCCACGCGCAGTCGATGCCCAATCGAGTCGCTGCGCTGCTCGCCCTGCTCGAAGGCCAAGGCGAATATCGTGTAGTCGCCGTATCCGACAAAGCGGGGCTCCCACGAATAGCCTCCCAGCCCTGGCCACTTGGCCCAGGGGCGTACGACGACCGGGTCGGCGCCCAGGAAGTCCGCAAAGGCGGTAACCGGTTGCGGTCCGATCCACCATTCTGGCAACCGCAAGTACTCGGCATGCGCTGGATGTCCGCAAGCCTCATCGTGGCCCTGGACGCCGAGTCTCTCGCCCTCCGGCTCATAGAGATAAGAACCGCCATGTCGCCGTAGCTCCTCGTTCAATTCCGGCATGGTCGCGTCGCCGGCATCGGGTGAAGGAGGCAGCGCAGGCGCGCGGCGCTGGACATCGCTCGGCGGCGGAAGCGGCTCCGGCAAACGACGATGTTGCCCGATTGGCGCCTGCAAGACATCGTCGCCAATCATCGAACTGCGTGATGGGGCCGACTGTTCGCCAAGCGCTGCGGGCGGACCGAGCGTAGCCCGCCGAGCTGGCCCCGGCGCCCCCGCGCCTCGACTTGCCTGGAATGGGCCGCCAGCGCGCGTGGTCGGCGACTCCAATGGTGGGAAGGGCCGCGCCGCGGGTATTGCCGGCGGCGGTCGAGGGCCGAGCGCTGTGATGCCGGGCGGTTCCGGCAGTCGCACAGGAACGTCGATTGACTTCGCCTGCTGAGCCGCCGCCCGATCCGCTGGGAAAGGGGAGCGTGGCGATTGCCAAGGCGCGCCGACTTGTTGGGAATCCTGGCCGAGCGATACCCGGCGCATGCTCTGGCTCGCCACGGGAGGCGAGCGCCGCAGGTCTCGCGGCGGCACTGGCGCGCGCCACAGCGCCAGGCAGACGATCGCCGTTGTCAGGCAGCCGAGTTTACCGGAGTGGGCGAACATGATTCAGGGGCGGGCATCCGCTTGGCGAAGGAAACACGGTGTGATCATGGAGTCGCCTGCACCACGGCCTGTCTTTCGTCGATGACGAAAACCTCCAACTGGTGTTTCAAGTGCGGTGCGCCAACGTGATCCAACAAGGTCGGCGGTAGATGGCGAAAATTGAGCCGCGCGGTGATCAAGTAGTCGCCAGTCTTCTTGGGAAGTGATACGCGATAGTCGCGGTGCACGGAACGCAACGGCGGCAGGCTGCCCCTGGCGATGCGAAACGCCGGCGGGCGTCCAAACGACGCGGCCGCCGTTTCCGCCGGGCGGACTACGTTCAACGGCGCCAGGTTGCGATTGACTGAAAGCACCACGGAGCGTTCCGCTCCTTTGTTGTTGAGGGCGATGAACTTGTTTTGAAAATTCAACAGGTCATGATCGAAGCGAGCATGCCCCGCCAAGACTTGATGGCTGTGATCGTCGCGCAAGTCCCCGTTCGAGTCGAAGTCGCCTGTTGCGTACACGACGCGGCCGTGGGGGTCGATGACGGTAAGCTCCACCCACACCTGCCGCTCGGCGGTGAAACCGGTGGGCAGGCTGTGTCCAGCGGTCAAGCTGTGCACCGCGACTTCGATCGCCAGCGCCGCGCCGGCTTGCGCCTCTTCGGGGCCCGCAAATCCATCCGCGCCGAGTTGCGCAGCAATTCAGCGCGTTTTTCGCGATAGATTTCCAAGCTCCGGCGGTTGTTGCTGCGCAAGTCGTCCAAACTCTTGCGCTGGAAAGGAGTCAACGCTTGCAAGTCGCGATAATCGACTTCGTACATCCAGTCGAGTTTCTCCGGAAACTCCGTGTCAGGCAGAAGAGAGTAGTCGGGACCCGCGAAGGTATGATCCGACAGACGGCGCATCGGCAATGTCTCGGGCGCGCGCCGGGAACGAACGCCGCGCGGCCCCAGGGACGCCGGTCATCCGGACAAGGACGTCCTTGCACAGGCCCCATGTGGCACGATTGGCAAGTCACGCCTTGCTTGGCCGCGGGGCTGTGGTTCCATTCGCTGAAGGCCTCCTCCAAACGCACGCCCTGAGGGCTCGTCACGTCGTGGCATTCGCCGCAGAACTGCGATGACTTGATGTAGGGGAATTCCGCCGCCGGATGGACGCCGGGAAGCGAAGAGGACGAGGATTCAAAGGGACCATACATGCATGTCTTCGCCAGTTCGCCCGGTTGGATGGCCACGCGACCACTCGACTTGTAGGCGGCGACGCTGCGACGATGACAGGCGACGCAAGTCACGCCCTCCATCGATAGCCGCGACCGATTCACATTGCGAAGTGCTCCGGACTCGCCCAGCGTGGTTCCCACAGGCGTATGACAGCGACTGCAAAACGTGCCGATCGTGCCGCCGGTGCGTTCCTGCAATGTCAAGTTGAACGCTTCGAAGACGGGGCTATGTTGCGCGTAAGCGTGCATGGAGCGCGACCACTGCGCGTATTGTGTCGGATGGCATTGGCGGCATTGCTGAGCCGAAGGAAAGTCGGTCTCCAGCAACGGGCGAGAGTCGCAGGTGCTCGGCAGGCGATATTCCAGTGCTCCGCCTTCGATCCACCGCTGCAGCGTTCGCAATTGGCCCGCCGTCAACCAATCATGCTTTAAGGGAGGCATCATGGGCGTATCCGGAGCGTCCGTGGCGTCCAGCGCATCGACGTTCCAATTCACGTATTCGACCAGGAGCGACTCCCGAGGATTGCCGGGAACGATCGCCCGAGTCGCCTCATCTCGAGCGGCGATGACCGCGGAGTACGAGGACAGGTCCCAACGTTCCGTCTGTCCGCCGCGATGGCAACCGGCGCACTTCTCTTGCAGCAGGTTCTCGACCAGCAGCCAGTTGGGATCAAAGGGATGCGATTTGCCGTTGATCACAGGCGGAGGATCCGCGTGAGTCCAAGGCAGCGTGGGGCGCCCCAATGGGGACAGCCAGCAGCACAGCAAGAGGATCGCCGTGATCGCGGCGCGCGAGGTCACTCGACCGCTCATTGGCGACTCCCTTCACCCATACACTACGCAGGATCGCTGCGGGTGTTCCACCATGAACAACCCGCGCATTCGCTAAGCTCGCGCAGAACCAAGTCGCGATCCTTGTGCAGTATCGAACATCGGCGAGGAGAAGCGCGGAAAATTCGCCTACCGCGTCACGACCGTCACAACGCTCCCGCTTCATCGAGACGTGTGATCGGGGAGCAGCGAGTCGCAACGCGAGGCGGGCGACGCGTCCTACGCGTGCTGCGTGGGGGCCGTTTTCGCGCAGCCGAAGACCTCCGCCAACGATCTCGTGCGAAAGCACTCGTCAATGATTTCGAATTGCTCCGCCGTCAGCATCGAAGGATGAGAGTGTCCGCAGGCGCGGGTGAGCTCGAGCAGTTCCTTGCGGAGGACGATGATGTAGTTCGCCAGGCGATTCGCCTTGTAGGTCGGATCCAATCCGCTCATGAGCCATTTGGATTGCGTCGCGACGCCCGTGGGGCAATGGCCGGTGTGGCACTTCTGTGCTTGAATGCAGCCGATGGCCAGCATCGCTTCGCGAGCGACGTTAATCATGTCGCATCCGAGTGCGAACGATAACGCCGCTTGCTCCGGAAATCCCAACCGTCCGGCGCCGATAAACACGATCCGCTCGGTGAGGTTCCGCTTCTGGAACTCCAAGTAAACGCGGCCGAAGCCGATTTTGAAGGGCAGGGCGACGTGATCGGCGAAGGCCAAGGGGGCCGCTCCGGTGCCTCCTTCCCCGCCATCGATAGTCAGGAAATCGACGCCGCGCTGCCCCGACTCCATCTGCTCCGCCAGTTCGATCCAGAAAGACTGCTGACCGACGGCGGACTTCACGCCCACGGGCAGGCCGCTGATATCGGCCAGACGCTCCACAAAGTCCAGCATGCTGTCCACATCGTGAAAGGCCGAGTGCGCGGCGGGGCTTAAACAGTCAACGCCCTGGGGGATGCCGCGAATCGCGGCGATTTCATTGGTGATCTTGGCGGCCGGCAAGACGCCGCCATGGCCGGGTTTGGCGCCTTGGCTCAACTTGATTTCAATCGCGCGAATCGGATGGCGTTGCACGGCGTCGCGGAATTTGGATTCATCGAATCCGCCGTCGGCGGCCCGGCAACCGAAATAGCCGGTGCCGATCTGCCAGACCAACTCGCCGCCATGGTCATGATGCGGTGAGACGCCGCCTTCGCCGGTGTTTTGCAGGCAACCGGCGAGCTTGCATCCACGATTGATCGCCTCGACAGCGGGCGCACTTAAGGACCCGTAGCTCATGGCAGAGATGTTCACAACCGACGGCGGCGAAAATGCTCGCCGACGTTGCCTCGCGGCGCCCAGCGTCTTCGCACAGGCGATATGGTGGAGTGGATCATGCCCTTCGTGGCCGACCGGCGGGTCGTTCAGCGGAAACGCGGCTTGCTTGATGATCAAGTAGTTGGGTGAGTCCTCCAAGTCGTTATCGGTGCCAAAGCCGAAGTAGTTGTTCTTGCGTTTGGAGGAAGTGTAAATCCAACTTCGTTGATCGCGATCAAAGGGCCGCTCTTCGTTGTTGTTGGTGACAATGTATTGCCGCAACTCGGGTCCGACGGTTTCCAGCCAATAGCGGAAGTGGCCAATGATCGGAAAGTTATGCAAAATCGCATGCTTGCGCTGTCTCACATCCCAAACGGCCCAAGCCGCCAGGAACACGAGCACCCCCAGAACCCAGTACATGTTGTTTTTCCTAGCGGTTCTTGGTTCTTGGTTCGGGTCCGCGTATCGCCTCGCCACGACGGGCCTGTTCCCGTCGAGCACTGCTCCTCGCCGGTCGTGCGGCGTCGCTTGGTGCTAAATTTAGAAGCTCGCGGCTGGCCAGCATGGATTGTGTTGCTTGATGAGCGCGTGTCCGCATTCCAAGGTGCGTTGTTCGGGAGTGCGCGGATCCGAATTGACTTGCAGCTCCCAACAGCAATGCAGGGCGTAGTAGTCGGCCGGCGTCAGCTGCTCATCATGCTGTTCGCCGAAAGACCAGGGCGTGGGGCCGCTTAAGCCGACGCCCGTAAAGGCCTCTTGTTCGTCGCCGGACTCTTCATCATAGCGATACAGGAACAGCCAGAGATCTTCGACTTTGCGCGTGGGAGGCCAATAAACGCGGCGACGATCCCAGAGTTCGATATGGTCCGGTGGTCGGCCGAATTCATTGGGATGGGCAAGCCAATCGCACATGGTTGCGATGGCTTGGAAATCGGGCTCCAGGCATTCCGGCGGCGCCAAGTCGGCTTGCCCCAATTCTTCCAGATAACGCAGCGCCACCAACGCTCGATTGCGGTCCAGGCAATACCGCGCCAAGCACTTCAGGCCAGCGGGACTGCCAAGTTTGGCCGACGCCCAGGAAGCTTCCATCTGCACCGAGCGATCTTGATGCTCGAAGGCCAGCGCCAGCAGTTGATCTCGGTGCGGCGCGTCGATGAATGGCAGGGCGGCCGCGGCGCTGAGCGCGTAACTATGATGCTCGGGATCCGCATCGGTTAACCAATCGTGCAGGCGGCGGCGACCGACGGTGGAGTTGAACGGATGCGGCAGCGAAGCGCCCTCCAAGGCCGCGGCGTTCGCACAGTCCAGCAAGGCCACGCCGATGAACCCGACCGGCAGCGTCTTGGCGAGTTCGCGAAAGACAAAGGGAGTTTGCGGGTGATCGGCGGTGAACTGCCCCATGACGGCCGTCCAGAAGAAACTCTCTTCATCCAAGGGGCGGCGAGCGGCTTGGATGACTTGTTCGGCGCCTTCGCGAGTGCCGTAGGCGGCCAGCACCTTTAAGGTCACCAGCGAATCCCAAGCGTCGCTATCGCAACGGGTGTCCAACCGCGCCAGAAGCTTGATCAGTTCCGGCAAACCTTGCTGATAGAACACTTGAGCGGCGGGAGAGGCGTCATCGTTCACACAGTCGAACAGGTTGAGCACCGAGGCGACGGGAGAACAGCCGCAACTGCGCCGCATTCCGGGAGGAGGCAGGCAACGCACCGCCTCGCAAACCGCTTCAGCGTCCGCTCGGGTCTCGATCGTGTAGTCGCCCAGGTACTTCAAACGCTCGTCCAGACAGCCTTGGGAGAGCCCTTCATGCAAGGCTTGCTGCAGCCTGCTGCTCATGTCAGGTCCTGGGAAAGAGGAATGGGGTGGACGCCGCACGCGTTGCTCAAAAAATGCGTTCCGGCCCGTCTCCATCAGCGTACGCCGCGGCACACGATAAGTACATGGGCGAAAAGTACATCGGCGAACCGCGGGGAGCAATGTGGGGCGGCGGCGGGAACATGGATTTCGAAAAGATTTCTGGCGGTTGCTTGACGGCGAGGACGATACATTTGTACAGTATCGACGGCCGGCGCTGAGCACTCGACCCGACGCGCCAGACCGCCAAACGAATTGGCCTCTTGATCAGCGGAGCTTGTCCATGGACCCAGAAAGTCCGCGGGAAACCGATCGTCGGGCGTCCGCCCCACCCACATTGCTGAACGATCTCAAGCGCCGCATGCAACAGTTGCAGGCCGGCAGCAGTCCGCGCCGAGGCGGCGTGTTTTCCAGTGGCGCGCCGCCGTTGGACGCTTTGTTGGTCGAGGGCGGGTTGCCTCGAGCTTGCCTGGTGGAATGGCTGGGCGGCGCGGCCAGCGGCGCTGCGGCCTTGGCGCTGCTGGCGGCAGGACAAGCCATGCGGGACGGCGGTTTCTTGGTCGTGGTGGATCGCCGCCGCCGGTTTTATCCGCCCGCCGCGGAGGCCTGGGGATTGTGCTTGCAACGAACCATCGTCCTGCATCCGGCTGATGTCGCTCAATGGCAATGGTCGGTCGCCCAAGCGCTCCGGTGTCCCGGCGTCTCCGCGGTCTGGACCGAAGCGCCCGAGCAACCGCCGCGGTTGTTGCAGCCCTTGTTGCGCCGTTGGCAATTGGCGGCCGAGCAGGGCGGCGGGGCGGGCTTGTTGGTGCGTCCCGCGGCGGCCCAACGGCAACCTCATTGGGCGGAGGTTCGGCTGCAGGTGCGGCCCGTAGGGCCCCCCCCATCCGCCACAGGCGCCGTCGCTTCTGCCGTTGCGTTCCGCAAGTTTCAGATTGCCGTGCTGCGCGGAGCGGCTCTCGGCGCCACTCGGGCCGCCGCCTTGGAACTCGAAATCGATTTGCCTCACCTCCCCGTCAGCCGCCATGATTTCTCCTCGCGTGCTCTGCCTTTGGCTGCCCAACTGGCCCATCCAAAGGCGCCTCGTCGCTCGGCCCGAGCTTGATCGCCAGCGGGCGATCTTGTTGGTGCACGTCCAACGGGGTGCGCGACGCGTCGCCGCTTGCTCGCTGGTCGCTCGCCGCGCGGGCGTGCAAGTGGACACGCCTTTGGCCGAAGCCGACGCCTTGCTGCGACGCGCCGACCAGGCGTCCGCGATCTGCTTGCCGCACGAACCCGAACTGGATCTTCAAGCACTTCAAGCATTGGCGCGGCAATGCGATGTGCTCAGCCCCTGCGTGGGTTGGCAATGCTTGACCGCCTTTCGGCGCTTGGAGGCCAACCCGCAACGAGATTGCCTGTTGCTGGATGTCGCCAATCTGGATGTGTTGTTTGGCGGCGAACCAAGCTTGTTGCAAACCGCGCGGCGCACGTTGGAGCAACGCGGTTACTACACGCGAGCCGCGGTGGCCGATACGGTGGGCGCCGCCTGGGCCGCCGCTCGGCATCACGCCAGCCACCAACGCCCGCTGGTGCGAATCGCGCCGGGCCGTTCGGCCGCCGCCTTGGCCAAGTTGCCCGTGGAATGCCTCCGCCTCTCGGCCGAACTGGTGCGGGACTTGCATCGCTTGGGAATTCGCCAAGTCGAGCAAGCCGCCGAGTTGCCTCGACAACTGGTGCCGGCTCGCCTGGGTGAATCGCTGTTGCAGCGGTTGGATCAAGCACTGGGCGACGCCGCGGAGACGATCGAACCGCTGCGCGCGGAATCTCCTTGGATCCTGCAACGCGACTTGGAGCCGCCCGCTCCCGACTGGCTGTGCGTGCTGACCATTCTGGATGACTTGTTGCACCGCCTGCTCGCCGGCTTGGCGCCCAAGCAACAAGGCGTCGTGCGGCTGGTTTGCCGCTTCCGCGATGAACGCGGCAAGACGCATGCCTTGACCGCCGGACTCTACCGCCCCTCGGCCGACCCGCAACATCTTCAGCAACTACTGCGGCTGCAGGTCGAACATCAACCAGCGCCCGCGCCCATCATGCGAGTCGCTCTGCAGGTCTTCGCCGCGCCGTTGATCTTACGCCAACAGGAACTCTTCGACCAAGGACGCCAACAAGCGGACGAGGTGGCGAAATTGATCGATCGCTTGAGCAGCCGCTTGGGCGGCCGCCGAGTGCTGCAAGCTCGCTTGACCTCGGACGCACAACCCGAACGTGCTTGGAAATGGCTGCCATGGACACACGCGGCGGCTGTGGCTCGCCGCAAGCGTTCAAACGGCGGCCGCGCCGTCGCGTCGCCTCCAGCCGACCCCAACTCGAAACCCATCCAGGACTCGACCGCCAAGAACTCCCTCACCCATGCTTCCCCCGCCAACGCGCCCGCCGCTCTGTGGGAGCGACCGCTCTGGCTGCTCCGAACTCCTCGCCCACTCCATGCTGAACTCGACGCGCAAGGCCGCCCGCTCCGCCTACAGGACGGCGACCGCACCCTGCAAGTCGCGGCCTGCTGGGGCCCCGAACAAGTCGAAACCGGCTGGTGGAGAGGCCCCTCGGTGCGACGGTCCTACTACCGCATCCAATCCCGCCAAGGAGAAACCTACTGGATCTACCAAGACCAAACCAACCAGCAATGGGCTTTGCAAGGAGTGTTTGGGTAGTTCTGGTTCTGTCTGGTTCTTGGTTCTTCGGTCTTGGTTCTTGGTTCTTGGTTCTTGAGACTGCGGTGATGCGATGGCTGACAACCGTTCCGGGTTCGAACACTTGCGCGTCTATCAGAAGGCGGAAGCCCTGGCGGATTTGATTTGGAGGATCGTGCAGCAATGGAATCGCTTCGAGAGCGACACACTCGGCAAGCAGATCGTGCGATCCGCCGACAGCATTGGCGCCAATATCGCTGAAGGCTGCGGGCGCGGCTCCTGCAATGACAACCGGCGGTTCGTACGCATAGCTCGAGGATCGCTCTACGAAACACGACATTGGTTGCGAAGAGCCTATCACCGCAAGCTCTTGACCGAGGAGCAAACCGCCGCCTTGCAACCAATGATCGGGGAACTCATTCCGATGCTCAACGCCTACTTGAAATCAATCACTCCCAAGAACCAATGACCCGCCGCCGTCGGCGCATCAGGCAAAACGTCACGCAGTCGGCGACGCGAAAGGAGCTCGCTTATGGATATCCCAGAGAACAGCACAACCAAGGACCAAGAACTAGGAACCAAGAACCAACAACCAACAACCACCTACACCGAACTTCACTGCAAAACCAATTTCACTTTCTTGGAAGGGGCTTCGCATGCGGCGGAGTTGGCGGGGCGGGCGGCGGCTTTGGGCTATGGCGGGTGGGCGGCCACGGATCGCAATACGTTGGCGGGCGTGGTGCGAGCTCATTTGGCGTCGCGCGACGCCGGCGTGAAGCTGGTGGTGGGTTGCGAATTGGCGCTGCAAGATGCGCCGACTCTGGTTGTCTGGGCGCCGACGCGGTCGGCCTACGCCGCGCTCTGCCGTCTGCTAACGCTGGGGCGCCGTCGAGCGCCCAAGGGAGAGTGCTGGTTGCGCTGGGAGGATGTGTGCGAGGAGGCTTCCGAGTGGTTCGCGGGCGTGACGCCTCCCGCTCGCGAGCAGGCGGCGGACGGTCGATTCGACTCGCGACCCTGGCGCGACTTCGCCGCTTGTTTTGGCCAGCGCGGATATCTCCTGGGAGCGTTGCATCAAGGCCCCGATGATCGAGGCCGCTTGCAACAATTGCTTCACTGGTCGCGGCGCTGGGGCTTGCCGTTGGTCGCCGCCGGCGACGTGTTGTATCACACGCCGCGGCGGCAAGTGCTCCAGCATGTCTTGACCGCCATCCGTTTGGGCTTGACGGTCGATCAAGCAGCACCGCATCTGCAACCCAACGCGCAGCGACACTTGCGTTCCCTGGATCAGTTGGCGCGACTTTATCAGGACGCGCCCGAAGCTCTGCAACGCACCATGGAGATCGCCCGGCAATGCGAGTTCTCCCTGGATCAACTGCGCGTACGAGTATCCCGAGGAGTTGGCGCCCGAGGGGTTGACCGCTTTGCAATACCTCCAGCAATTGACATGGGAGGGCGCCGCAAAACGCTATCCGCAAGGCGTCCCCGAAAAGGTTCGTTCGTTGTTGCAGCACGAATTGACGCTGATCGGCGAATTGCGGTACGAAGCTTACTTCCTCACAGTTTGGGACCTGGTTCGCTTCGCTCGCGGGCGCGACATCCTGTGCCAGGGTCGAGGGTCGGCGGCCAATTCCGCGGTCTGTTACTGCCTGGAGGTCACCTCGGTCGATCCGGAAACCACCGACGTGCTCTTCGAACGCTTTGTCAGTCGCGAACGCAACGAAGCGCCGGATATCGACGTGGATTTCGAACATCAGCGACGAGAGGAAGTGTTGCAATACCTCTACGAAAAATATGGACGGGATCGCGCCGGGTTGACGGCCGTGGCCACATGCTACCGCTCACGTTCGGCGATTCGCGATGCGGGTAAGGCCTTGGGGCTTTCATTGGACCGCGTTGACGCATTGGCCAAGCAAGTGGAAGGCTACTCGCATGAACCCAAATTGGCTCAGCGTTGTCAAGAAGTAGGCTTGGAGCCGACTTCCGACGCCGTGCAACGTTTGATCTATGTTGTGAATGACCTGATTGGATTCCCGCGGCACCTGTCGCAGCATGTGGGCGGCATGGTGATGACCCGCGGCCCCTTGTCCGAACTGTGTCCTGTCGAGAACGCCGCGATGCCGGGCCGCACGGTAATTCAATGGGACAAGGACGATCTGGACGAGTTAGGGATCCTGAAGGTGGATTGCCTGGCGCTGGGCATGTTGTCCGCCATCCATCGTTGCTTCGATATGATCAAGCGGCATGACCGCCGTGAATGCACCCTGGCCAATATCCCTCAGGGCGACTCGCAGGTGTACGACATGATCTGTCGCGCGGAAACGATCGGCGTGTTTCAAATCGAAAGTCGCGCGCAGATGAGCATGTTGCCGCGTTTGAAGCCGCGTTGTTTCTATGATCTGGTGATTGAAGTCGCGATCGTACGACCTGGCCCGATCCAAGGCCAGATGGTGCATCCCTATCTGCGGCGGCGCGGCGGAGAGGAGGTTCCTGTTTACCCTAATGAAGCCATTCGGGAAGTCCTGCATAAGACCTTGGGCGTGCCGCTGTTTCAGGAACAGGCCATGCGGCTGGCGGTGGTCGCGGCGGGATTCACCCCTGGCGAAGCGGATCAGTTGCGGCGAGCGATGGGCGCCTGGCGACGACCAGGCGTGATTGATCGCTTTCAACGCAAGCTGATTCGAGGCATGCGAAAGCAGGGGTTGTCCGACGAGTTCGCTTTGCAAGTCTTTACGCAGATACGCGGATTCGGCGAATATGGATTTCCCGAATCTCATGCCGCCAGCTTCGCACTACTGGTGTATGTCTCGGCGTGGCTCAAGCATTACTATCCGGCGGCCTTCACCGCCGCGCTGATCAACAGTCAACCCATGGGCTTCTACGCCCCAGCCCAACTGGTGAGCGACGCCAAACGGCAAGGCGTCCAGGTGTTGCCGATCGACGTCAACCAGAGTGACTGGGATTGCACGCTCGAAGACTCGCCCCTGAGCGACGACCAATCGCCGCCAACATCATCCGCCAGGCCCTGGGCGATCCGCCTGGGGTTGCGATTGGTCCGGGGGCTGCCTCAAGCAGCCGCCGAACGCATTGTGGAGCAGCGGCGAAACCAGGCCTTCGCATCCGTCGACGACTTGGTGGGGCGTTGCCGACTCGATCAGGGCGAAGTGGCTCGTCTGGCGCATGCCGACGCGTTAAAGAGCGTTCAACAAGATCGGCGCCAAGCCTTATGGCAAAGCATGGCGAAGCATAAGCATCGCGACATGCCTCTGTTCGATCAGCTGGCGGGCGCCGCAGAACCGGCGGCCGCCTTACCTGAACTTCATCCGCTGGAAGAAGTCCTCGCCGACTATCAGGCTTCCGGCCTGTCGTTGAAGTCGCATCCGCTGTCGTTCTATCGCCAGCCGTTAAAAGAACTGGGAGTCCGCACCGCGAACGACTTGTTGTCCACGCCCCACGGACGCCCGGTCCGCGTGGCCGGCCTGGTCCTGTTGCGGCAGCGCCCTAGCACCGCCAAGGGGATTACCTTCGTGACGTTGGAGGATGAAACGGGGACCATCAATCTCGTGGTCAGGCAAAACACTTGGGAGCGTTTTTACACCGTCGTGCGCCGCAGTTCCGCATGGCTCGCCAGCGGGCGCATCGAACGCAAGGAGCAAGTTATTCACGTCCTGGTGCGCCGCATCGAGGATCTCAGCCAGCAACTCTCCGCCCCCGAAGTCCGCAGCCGCGATTTCCGGTAACCGCAGAGACGCCCAGCCGCAGACGCGTCGAAAGGGGGTCGGAAGGGGGCCGGACCTTCGGCGAGCGGCATGCCGCTCAGTCCTTCTTAGCCCTTCGCTTGCGCGGCTCGCTCTTGCTCCCGCTCAAGTACGCCAGGCGACGCGTCACTCCATCGCCGGCGGCCTTCACGTCGCTGCGACTGAGCCGAAAATCGTAGGCCTGCGGGCCGTCCTGCAAGAAGACCGCCATATTCAAAACAATCGTCGCGGCCGGCGCCGAATCCAACGTTGCGAGCACCTCCTTGAGGACCGGGCGCGGATCCTCGGCGCCGATCGAACCCAGAAACTCCGCAGCGCGTGCGCGGCACCAGGGGCTCCTCGTCAGCGAGCAGTCCTCGGGCGTCCCCCGCCAGGTCACTGGCCTGCTCGCCGAAACAGCTGCAGACCAGGGCGGCCCAATAACGCCTCCAAGGGTCTTCATCGCGCATCGCCACGAGTATCCGCGGACGCGCTTCCTCCCAGGAAAGCAACGCCAGATCGGCCGTATCAACAAGACGTCCAATCCGGTCTCGATTCACCTGGCCAAATGCGGCCCCATCCACCAGCGCATTGTCAATCAAGAAGCTCTCGGGGAAGAAGCTCAAATCCGGCAGCGACTTGACCCTCTCTTGCAGACGAGAGCGCATTGCCTGCAATGGTTGCTCGAACTCGGGGTCTCCCGCCAAGTTTCGCACTTCATCGGGATCTTGGCTGAGGTCGTACAATGCTTCGACGGGTTTGGCCAAGAAGAATTGTCTTTGGGCGTCATTTAACTTGCCTTGCTGAAACAACTCACGCCATTCTTCATAGGCCAACATGATGTAGCGGTAATTGTTCTGCAGACCGTCGGGATAGAACGCCTGGTAGTTGCGAATGTACTTGAAATCGCCGATTCGCAAGCAGCGGCACAGATCGTACTTTTCATCGAAGCGATCCGCATAGCCAAAGGCCTCGTTGCGCGACTCGACTTCATCCGCCGCGACTTCCTCGCCGAGAAACGGGCTACCGTCCATCGTGGCGGGCGTCTCGATCCCGGCCAGCGCGAGAACGGTGGGGCCAAAGTCCGTGAAATTCACAAAACCTTGCGGTCGGTCGCCCGAATTCCAAGGACACAGATGCTGAAACGCATCAGGAACGCGAACCACCAACGGCACATGCAAACCGCTTTCGTAAAGATAGCCTTTGCTGCGCGGCAGCACGCCGCCATGGTCGCCGAAGTAGAAGATGAAGGTCGTATCCCACAAGCCGTCGTCCTTCAGTTTGGCGATCAGCGATGCGACAGCGTCGTCAACCGCTCGAATCCGATCATGGTAGCGAGCGTACGTGTGCCGAAACGTGGGCGTATCGGGATGGTAGGCGGCGAGTCGGACAGTGGTCGGATCGGTTCTCAGTTGCTCGCTCCCTAGGGTCGCCTCGTCGAAGTGCAAGGAACTTTCATGCGAAACGGTGAAGGTTTGCATGTGAAAGAACGGAGTGCTCTTGTCGGGTCGATTCCGCCAGGTCGCGCGGCGGGACGATTCGTCCCAAACATTTTTCAGGTTGACATCGACGTTGTAGTCCGTCTTGGCGTTGTTGGTGCAATAGTACCCGGCTTCGCGAAGGTAGCTTGGGAACAGGGCGCTTCCAGGGGGCAGTCGCGCTGTCTGGTACTTCCGGTGATATTGAAATCCGACGCGTGGAGCGAGGATGCCGGTCATCAACGTCGTTCGCGCGACCGAACAGACCGGAGGCGCAGGAAAACGCGTGCTCGAACACCAGGCCGTCGGCGCCGGCGCTTCAATCGTTGGCGTCGGCGCCAACGGATCGCCGTAGAGTTGAAGGTAGTGCTTTGAATTATCTTCCGAGAGGATCCAGACGACATTGGGGCGAGCGTCTTGAGCGATAACGCAGCCCCAGGGGGCGGCCGCGGACAGGGTCGCGAAGGCCGCCAGAGCGAATCGAGTGATCATGATCTGAGTGGGTTCCGTTTGGGTAAAGGAATCACTTCGCATCGGAGGCGCACCGCGAAGTCAGGTCGTTCCGCTCGGAGGAAAGGTAGCGAGCGGCTCGATGTTTTGCGGCTTCCAGCACTTCCTGTTGTTCATCGGTTCCATTGCTGGCGCCGGCGAGATCCTCAACGAGTCTGTGAAAATCATGACCGGCGGCTTCACGGTCCTTTTGCGAATCCCGCGATGCTTGCAGGAATCGCCGCTGTCCCTCGGGAAGGTACTCGGGGCCTCCGCGCGTGTCCGCTTCGCGCTCCAATTTCCTCCAGAGCAGGTGGCAATCATGATCACGCATCCAAGCCATGACGTCCTCGGCGCGGATCTTCGGGATAGAGTTCGAGAAAGCGTCGCATCTTCGCTTTCACGTCGATCAGGGCGGATTCCTCGTTGTTGTTTGCGACAATGGCGATCTGGGAATAAAGCTTGTCGGCGGTGGGTGGACGCGACGCGTACCAAACCAATCCGATGATCACGATGAGCGCCGCGACGATCCCGGCAATGCTGAGCCAGTTGTTGCCGTGCTCATCGAGAGCGTCGTGGGAGCGAACGACGGCTCGCCCCTCGCCGCCTTCGCCGACGGATGTGTAATGCGACGCCTTGGTTCCGGCGACGGTGGAAAGTTCATCGGCGTCCGCCACAATCGTCTCGCGCCAATAGTGCGACGAGTTGGGCTTGGGAGCGTTGGGAGCTCCCGGCACCAAGGTCGCATCATCTTGATCCAATTCAAAATCATCGGCCTCGGGCTGCGACGCGGGGTTGGTGGTTTCGGCCTGAAGCCCGTGTTGCAGCGCTCGCAGTTGGTTGATCAGGTTGGCGGCCGAGGGGATGCGCCGCTCGGGCTCCTTTTGCATGAGATGGGCGATCAATTCGACAAGTTGCGGCGGGGTATCAGGCGCCGTGTTCCTGATCGCATCCGGGGCTTGTCTCACCAAGCGCTGCAAGACCGCCGTCCGCGACGCGCCCTCGAATGGCGCCCGTCCGGTCAACAGCGCGTACATCACTGAGCCCAAGCTGAAGAGGTCCGATCTCGGCGTCACTGCCAGTCCGCGAGCTTGTTCCGGGGCCATGTACTCGGCCGTGCCGATCACGCCGCCGACGACGGTGTGGCCGGTCGCGCCGAACATCTTGGCGATGCCGAAGTCCGCCAATTTCATCTGATTGCCGTCGCCCGTGATCAAATTGGCCGGCTTCAAGTCGCGATGAATGATCCCATGATCATGCGCATGCTTGAGTGCGGAACACACCTGCAGCGCGATCTCGATCGTCTCCTCCCAGGAAAAGCGATAGCCGTCGTTCAAACGTTGCTGCAATGACTGGCCCGGCACCAATTCCATGGTGTAAAACAAGCGGCCTTCTTGCTCCCCATAGCCGGTCAGTCTCACAATATTTGGGTGAGTAAGCGTCTTGAGCGCTTGGATTTCCAGCGAAAATCGGTCCCGAAATCCCGGGTCGTCCATATAGGCCGGTGAGAGCACCTTGATGGCGACTCGTTCCTGTGTCTCGCGGTGGACGCCTTCGTAGACGGCGCCCATTCCGCCGCGACCAAGCGTGCGGACGATCGCGTATGGGCCGAGTTCTTCCAGAGACATAGTTTGGTCCTGACGCGGGCGCTTAGCGTCGACTGAGCGGCTTCCAAGCGGGCACGCCGATGCGGCTTTGTTGTAGGCGATACGCTTCGTGAAATGGACGCGTCGCGGAAAGCGGGGCGTCTTCGTTGACCATCATGGGGCGAGTTTCCTTCCACCAGCGATCAAAGGCCTCGATCATCGCGACGGCTTGCTTGGGATGGCTCTCAATCACATTGGTCGTTTGCCCAGGGTCCGACTGCATGTCGTACAACGCGTCTCGGCCAACCAGGCGAAACCTCTCCGATCGAACGGCGAACCCCCGCCATTGATAATCGTTGGGCTCCTTGCCGGTGGGCCAACGACCTTGATGGGTGAACAAGAAACGATCCGGCCACTCGGCTTGTCGCGGACGACTCCAGAGGGCCAACATGCTGCGTCCTTCGACCTGCCCCAAGGGAGAGGTCGCCCCGGCCAAATCGGCCAGCGTGGGGAAGAGGTCGATGTGGGCGGCGACTTTGTCGATATCAACGCCCTTGGCGAGCTTCGAATCCCAACGAACGAAGAAAGGCACGCGCACTCCACCCTCGTCGGCGCTTCCTTTCAACCCCTTCATGCCGGCGTTGTAGGGCTTCAGTTCCATCCCGTCAGACGTCTTGCCGAGGGCTTGATTGCGGCGCCCCGATCCTCCCCCAGTCATTCCATTGTCTGACATGAAGATGACAAGCGTGTTCTCCAGCAACCGCCACTGGTCGAGCGATTGCATCAATCGTCCCATGTTCTCGTCGATATTCTCGATCATTCCGTAAAAACCGGCGGTGTTCTTCGCGAAGCCCAGTTCTTGAAAACGCCGCGTGTTCTTTGCGGGCGCCAAGAACGGTCCGTGGGGCGCATTGGTCGCCAGGTAGGCAAAGAACGGTTCCGGCTTCGTTCTCTGCTGGTCAATCCAATCAAGCGCCGCGGTGAAGAAGACATCCGTGCAGAAGCCTTCGGTCTTCACAAACTTGCCGTTGTGCCGCACGATCGGATCGAAGTACTTGTTGCCCGGTGCGTCGGCGCAACTGCAGTCGTAGGCCTGGCCGATTCCCCCGGCGCCGTGAATGAAGGCCTCGTCGAAACCTCGACGGTCGGGTTGGTGCGGCGTCTTCGTCGCCCAAGTGCCACTTGCCGAAGATGGCTGTGGCGTAGCCGGCGGTCTTCAACACCTGAGGCAAAAGCGTCGCTTGAAGCGTCAGTCGCTCGCGTTCCAAGATCGTATGCGTCACGCCGTTGCGCATGGGGTGTCGGCCCGTCATCAGCGCCGAGCGCGTGGGCGAGCAAGTTGGACTGACAAGAAAACGCGTCATCCTCAAGCTCGCATCATGCAGCTGATCCAGGTTGGGCGTCATGATCCAGGGATGGCCATGTCGCCCGAGCGGTCCATATCCTTGATCGTCGGTCATCACCAGGACAATATTGGGACGCGAACCGGCGAGTTCCTGCGCCGCGATCTCGAGGGTGAAAGCGGGGATGGCCACTGGCCACAAGGCAAGCAGCACGAACATGAGGTAGGGTCTGCGGATCGGCACGGCGATCGCCTTTCGTTGAGACGTCAACTTTGCTTGGAACGGACGACGTAATACCTGCCCAGGGCGGAGCTACCGACCAGGATCGAACCCGCGGCCAGGGGACGCATCCAGTCCAAGGGCTCGCCGCGAAAAGGCTGATTCCAAAACTCAAAGCGATTGTTCTCCCAACGACCGAGTCCTTGATCGGATCCCACCCAGACGCCGCCCTTGGCGTCGGGCGCCGCCGAAAGCACACGGACATTGGGGCTCAACTGCTTTTGGACAACGGCGGCGAAACGCGATTTCATCATCACGAAACCTGTCTGCGTTGGATCTTGAATCGTGAACACGGCCAACTTTCCGTCGCCGTGAAGTCCCACGCAAGTAACACCATTGTGGTAAGGCCATTTGACGCGGTCCATTCCCTTCGCGTCGGCTTCATACAATCCAGCGCCGCCTTCCAGCCAAGCCAGAACGCCGTCGTCATGCGCCTGCAGCCAGAGCGCTTTGGGCTGCAGTGAGCCGGCCTTGGGTTGGTGCAGGCGCCAGCCGTCCGGAGCGAGCCAGGCGGCGCCTGGGAAGCCTCCCGCCGCCCAGAGCCGTTGCAGAGCATCCATCGTGAGCAAGGTCGGCGCCGCAGCGGCAACGTCGGCGTCGGGCGCAGATGCTGGGAAACCGAGTTCTTCCACCTCGGCCTGCGGATCCGCGGCAAGTCGCACCACTCCTCGAGCCGCGAGACTGACGGCGACGCCGCCCGCGGGATGCGGACAGACCGCCAGCACGGAGTCGTCAGAAAAGCGGGGACCGCGGACGGCGGTGGCCTGATTACCGCGGATCATCGCCAAGCCTTCCGAGGTGGCCAACCAGACCCAGCCGTCGGCGGTCGCCGTGGCGTCACGAATTCGCCAGCGATTGGGTGCGCCCAACTGAACTCTTCCCGCGCCCGCGGAAACCGGCGACAAGGGGGCCATTTCGTAGTCCTCGCCGAGCGGCCAGTATTTGAGGTCGCCCTCGTCAGCTTCTTCATGCTCGCGGGTCGGCGTCGACGCGGTTTCAGTCGCCTTGTTCGAAGTGGGCGGGGCGTCGCCCGCGGATGGATCCGAGCCTTCGACGCCGCGATCCACCGGCGCTGCCGCATTGGCCACCCAATCGGCGAGCAAACGGCGGTCGTCGCTGCTCAGCTTGGAACGAGCGATGCGTAAAGGCGCGCCGCCTTCGGCCGGCAACAACAACACCTCGCCGGCGGTTGCCTCTTGCAGGGAGGCGGTCAATTGAAACAGCCCGGAAGCGTCCGTCCACTGGTGGTTGCCCCGCGCCTCTTGGGGCAATCGTTCAGCGACGACGGGGTAAACGATCGGCGAGCGAACCGAAACATCCCAGACTGCCGCCGCCTTGGCGCCTTTCTGCGAGCATGTGATCAAGCGTTTGCCAACTGGCAGCGCATCAAACACATTTTGCCCCTCGACCTTCATCGTGAAGACGTCTTGAGGCAGTTCGGGCGCTAGAACATGCACGCGACCGTCGCGGGTGCAAGCGACAAAAAGACCGTCGTCTTCCAACGGGCGCAGCCGCACGACGCGCACGCCTGGGAACGCCCAATCGTACACCAGTTCGCCGCTATCGGCCGCGAAAACCATGGCGGACTGTTCGAGCGCTACGCAGATCCGACCGCCGTCGCTCGCCAAGGTCAGCTGCACTGGCGTCGCGGGCAACTTCGCCAGCAACGTCGCTTGCCGCGTTTGTAGATTCCACCGCTGGAGCACGCCGTTTTGGTCGCTGTCTCCACTGACGCTGAACACACTGCGACCATCAGTCGAGTACGCCAGACCCCGCGTTCCCTGGGCGGATGTCGGGTTCACTTCGCCAAGTTGCCGGACGCTGGGGAAAACCCGCCAGATCTGCGGCGCCGTCTTCGCCGAGCCCACGAGGATCTGGGCGCTACGGGCGAGACGGCGAGTCGTTCGGGGCGGAAACCCAGCTGAATGCGTTCTTGCAACGCCAGCGAAGGCACGCTCAGCACCAGGACCTGTTGCGGATCGCCCCAGGCGAACAGCCACTTCCCGTCGGGGGAAAAAGCGGCGCCTAACATGACGCCCTCGGGCTCAGCGCACGTGGCGACGACTTCCCAGGATTTCGTCTCGTAAAGAACGATCTTCTTCTCGGCGCCCACGCACGCCAGCAATCCGCCATCCGGCGAGAGCGCGATCCCAAAGACAGAGTTCTTTTGTTCGTCTAGCTCGCGCCAGAGACACCCGCACCACAGGCGTCGCGGCCCGCTGAGCCCAAAGCTCGCCGTCCCTAGCGGCAGCACCCAGAGCGTCATCGATAGACTTATCGCCGCGATACTCGCCAAGCGGGTTCGAGGATTCACTCGCATCGTTAAGTCTCGGACCGATCAAGAGTGCTTCGAGTCGCCGGATCGGCCGCAATTATATCACGAACTCCATATCGTCCTGATCCACGGTCAGTCCTTCGCGGCGACGGACGCCCAAGGCAATGCCGCCGGCGATATGCCAGACGTTGGCGAAGCCCCACCGCCTTAACGCCTCGGCCGCACGCCCGCTGCGATTACCGCTACGGCAGAGGAAGAGGATCTCGCGGTCGGCGAAACGATCGCGTTGATGCATGATTTGCTGCAGGAAATCACCTAGGCGACTGAGCGGAATATTTTCGGGCGGTTGGTCCAGGCCCAGGGCGCTCCAGTCTTGATCGAACAGGAACTCATGCGTTTCACGGACGTCGATGATCAAGGCGTGGCGGTGCTTGGTGAAGAACGACCGCAGATCTTCGGCGACATCCAACAGGGTTTTCGGCGTCGCCGCGCGGTGAATCCAACCTTCGCGCGACGCGTCGGCTGGTTCACCCAACTGAGCGTCGAGGCTCTCCTTGGCGGATACGAACGGTTCGCACTCCAACCCGGCGTTCAGCACCGCGCCCAGCAGCGGATCCGCGTCCGCTTCATTCCGCAAACACGTGCAGAAGCCGTTCACGTAATCGTGAGATGGGCAAATGACGGTATCCATACCGACGACTTGCTTGAATCGTTGCAGGGACTGGTGCATCGCCCGCGGACATCCACAAGCCGCGTCGGTGCGGCCCAATCCGCCGATTTGAATCGTGTCGCCGGTGAAGGCGAATTGAATGTCTTGAGGCGCCAGTGGTGTTCCACAATCGGCCGACGCAACCAGCAGCCCGACGCTGTCGGCGGTGTGTCCAGGCAGAGCGACGCGCAGCACCTTCCACCGCTCGCCGACCTGCAGCGAATCCGTCTCCTCGCCATCGGCCAACTGGCTGCGTTCGTCAAGTCCCAGCGGCCAACCCAACTCGTCCACCTGCCACGCGGTCTCCGCGGCCTGCCCGCCGAGCATCTCCAGCAAGTGCATTCGGGCCGTGTTGTCGTCGTCATGCAAATGCGTGTCCATGACTCCGACGACCCGACTGCGTTGGCAGCGAATCAGGCTGGCAATCCGCTCCAAGTGTTCCTCGGCGGGATCGACGACCAGACACTCATTGGACTTGGCGTCGATCAACATCCATGAGCTCGCCGTTTCCTTCTTCCATTGGATCAAACCGTCGAGCCGAGCTCCGTCTGTGACTGGCGATTCATTGGAGACGATCAGGCAGGATTCGCGCATCGCCCGACCCGCATCTTCGATCCGCCGGCAAGCGACGGAGATCTCGCCCGGCGTGGTCGTCAGATCAAACGACATACGGACGGCCCCTTCACTCCTCCAGGCGGCGGCGCCCATCGCGTCCAAGACATACGACCCCTGGCTGGCGGAACCGCACGCGCTGCCGGAACTCACTCGAATGCCCGCGGCGTCAAACAGATCCAGTATCTCTTTGCTGGCGAAGCCCTGGACCGTGAAGTTGATCGTCGTGGCCACCGAGCATGCAAACGGGGTATTGAACACGATGGAGGGAAAAGCCCTTTGCAAGCTGGCCACCAGCTGATCTCGATGTCGATGCAACGACGATCGATCGCAAAACGTGTGGTCGCGCTCGTCAAGTAAGCAGTGAAAGACGGCCGCCAAGGCGGCGACGCCGGGCAGGTTCTCCGTACCGGAACGGGCGCCGCTTTCTTGCCCGCCGCCGGAAAACAGCGGCGTCAAGGGCACGCCGTCCCGCACGTAGAGCACGCCGACTCCCTTGGGCGCATGCACTTTGTGTCCGCTGATCGCTGCATAATCGATGCTGGTGCGGGACAGATTCAAGTCCATCTTGGCGACCGCCTGCACGCAATCGACCAGCCAAGGGGCGTCCGGGTTGGCTTGTCGCAGGGTCCGTTGGACGGCCTCCAGATCGGTGATGACGCCGGTCTCGTTGTTCACCGCCATGGTGCAAATCAGGTCGGCCCGCGGCGCGTGTTCGGCCAGAAAACCCAGGTCCAGCCGCCCTTTGCCATCGACCGGGATCGGCAGCACCTGGGCGTTGAGACACAACAATTGATTCCAGTGCTGCAATGCTTCGGGAACCGCCTTGTGCTCGGTCGCTCCGTAGAGCAAAACGCGATCGGCGGCGGCCGGCTCCGACTGACGCTGGCGGGCGGCGCATAAGGAGGAGAACACGCCCAGGTGGATCGCCTCGGTGGCGCCGCTGGTGAAGATCACGCGACCACTTTCCGCGCCCAACACGCGACGGGTCAGCTTCCGCGCCGACTCCAGAATGTGATGCGCCCGAAGGCCGGTGATATGGGAACTGCTGGGATTGCCATAAAGCTCCTCCATCGCATCTTGCGCATCACGAGCCGCCTGAGGCAAGACTCGCGTCGTCGCGTTCGCATCCAGATAGATATCCGTTGAGGAAGAGAGCATGTCGAACATCCTGAGAGACGAGGCGGGACGCAAACGCACGGGGCGGTGTTTCGCGCGCACTCCAACCGAGAAACCGGCGCGACCACCCCGAGTTGCGAAGCGATCGGGAACCTCAATTATTCACCGAATTGAGGCGCGGCAAAAGGCCCGAAGTGTCCCGAATTCGACGTTTCGCGGCTTCCGCGGGGTTTCTTCGCTTCCCAACGGCCGCACAAGCCGATGCGAGGCGTCAAGGTCGTTATAATCAACACCGTTTGCCAACTTGACGCTGTACCTTCCGATGAAAGGCGCCCGGTCATGTCGTTCTCAGGAATCTCATGGGGAGTGCGGATTGCAGGCTTAGCGCTTATCGTCGGCAGCTGGGGGGCTTCACCCGCGAACGCCCAGCAGCGAGAAGCCGAGCAGCCGGTTAACGTGCTTTTTCTGATCTGCGACGACTTGAATTGCGATCTGGGCTGCTACGGCCACCCCCAGGTAGAGTCGCCGCATATCGATCGTCTGGCGCGGCAAGGCGTCCGTTTCGAGCGAGCCTACTGCCAGTTCCCACTGTGCGGTCCAAGTCGCGCATCCTTCATGACGGGACTCTATCCCGACCAGACGCTCGTAAGACGCAATGCGATCTACATTCGGGAACACGTCCCCGACGTCACGACGATGGCGCAGATGTTTCGCAACAGTGGATATCTGGCGACGCGAGTCGGCAAGATCTTTCACTACAACGTGCCCAAACACATCGGAACCAGCGGTCACGATGATCCTTACTCCTGGGACTTCACGTTCAACCCTCGAGGCCGTGACGTGGCCGATGAAGACAAGATATTCAGTCTGGTTCCGGGGGCTTTCGGAGGCACGCTCAGTTGGCTCGCGGCCGATGGCGAAGACGACGAACAAACCGACGGAATTGCGGCCGCACAGGCGATTGACCTGTTGAAGCAGTATGCCGATCAGCGCCAACCGTTCTTTCTGGCCGTCGGACTTTATCGACCGCATACGCCGTACGTGGCGCCGAAGAAGTACTTCGAACTCTACCCCGTCGAGCGTCTTGAAGTGCCGCAAACGCCCGACGGCTATTTGGAGACGCTTCCCGCCCCGGCTCGCGAGTCCATCACCCGAAAGCAGCAGATGAACTTGCCCAACGACGTGGCTCGACAAGCGATCCAGGCGTACTACGCGTCGATTACTTTCGCCGACGCGCAGGTGGGCCGAATCCTGGACGCGTTGGAATCCACGGGGCTGGCCAAGAACACCGTGGTCGTATTCACTTCGGACCATGGATATCACATGGGAGAACACGGCCACTACCAGAAGACAACGCTCTTTGAAAACGCCGCTCGCGTTCCCCTGATCATCAGCGCCTCCGGGCGTCGCGCGACGCGACAACGTGCGGGTTCGCCGAGATGATCGACTTTTACCCGACCCTCGCCGACATCTGCGGGCTAACTCCACCCGAGTACCTTGCTGGCGTGAGCCAGGCGCCGGTGCTGCGAGATCCCCAATCGTCGGCGAAGTCCTTTGCACTGACGCAGTACAACAATGGCTACAGTCTGCGAGTGGAACGGTATCGCTTGACGGCCTGGGGCGAGGACGGCGAACTGGGTATGGAGCTTTATGATCATCAGAGCGATCCGCATGAGATGACCAATCTCGCGGGACGCGCTGACATGGCGGAACTGCAGTCGAAGCTTCACGACGAGCTGAAGCGGCGAATCGGCGCCGCCCGCCAGAAACCCGCGGGCGTGACGCAGATTCAATTCGAAAATCGCCGCCGTGTTCGCTAAGAAGATGCAAGCAGGACGGCGTTTTCGTCCAGCGAAGGAGGACCATCATCAGTCCCAACGGGTAACGAAAAATCAGTCCCAACGGGGCGGCCCCAAATCAGCGCAACGCATCCCTGGGTCACCGACGCGGTCGCAACCACGAAGCCCCAACAGGGCGGCCCCAAATCAGCCCAGGGTGCAGCCCAGCGCAACCCTGGGTCACCGACGCGCATCTTCATTTCTGCATGGGTAATTCCAGCGTCATCTGGCGTTTTCCACGGATCAGTTCGACGTCCACCGTTTGACCGACTCGGGTGCTGTTTAGCGCGTGGGCGAACAGGTCCGCTTCGCGCACCAAATCGTCGCGGCCGGCGAAGGAGACGAGCACGTCGTCTTTTTGGAAGCCGGCCCGTTTGGCCGCCGCATGCGCGTTGTATTGCCCAACATGATCGACACGCAGGGCCATGCGGCCGTCTGCGATTCCAAGCTGGCTGCGTTGTTCCTCGTTGGCTGGCTTCAGAACCAAACCTCCCGTCGTCATGCGTCGCAGTCCCCACGACGACACTCGCCAGGAGAGGTCGTCAAGGCGCCGCCAACCGCTTTTGAGCTGCATCGTGAGCTGCATGGGCGTCTTGTCGCGCATCACCTCCAGGTGGACCGCGCCGCCTTCGGCCGGCGTGTTGTGTAAGACCCATTGGACATCCGCGATCGATAACAACGGCTGCCCGTTCATGCTTTGAATCTCGTCACCCGCCTTGAGTCCAGCTTGGTCGGCGTACGCGCCCGCAACGACGCGCGCCACGGTCGCCCGCGTCCGCGGATCGAGGATCAGTCCCAGCGCTTTCGGGTGCGGGTAGGGAAAGAGAAGCTTTTCGGGGAACTGGCCGTCACGATTGCGATAGTAGTTCCGCTGCGCATCGCCAATTTGATGGCAATGAATGCAGCTCTTGGCGACCTGTCCCGCGTAGTCCAGAGTCGGTCCGAAGCGATCATCCAGATCGGGGTACTTCTCGGGCGACGGAAACTCGGGCGTGCGCCTCGTTTCCCGGCCAGCGACTGGCGGTTCGCTGGGTAGCCTGCATGCACCAGCAGCGCTCCCTTCAATGCCTCCGCGAGTCCCTCTAGGGAAACGTCTCCGTTCCAATCCGTCCGATGGGAACGCGTCCCGAAGCGACCGTAAATGGTCCCGTCTTGATTCAGCAGGAAAACGGCGAACGACTGATCCGTGTCGAATTGGAACAGATTCAGATCCAGTCCATTGGTGGCGACTAATCGCACGCACTCGAATTGTTCGAGCAAGGGTCGAATCACCGGATGCTGATCGACGAGTTCGTCATCCAGCTTGACGCACTCTTCGCAAGGAATGCAACGGAGCACGACCAGGATGGGTTTACCGCTTTCCTTGGATCGCCGTTGGGCCTCGGCAAAGTCGTTGTAGATCCAAAATCCGGCGGCCTCCACTTTCTGCGGTCGCCGCGCACCTTCTGCTCACGGGTCTCTTGAGCGGCGCAAGGAAGGGCCAGGGCGACGAGCGTCAAGAGACGAAGGGTGTTGTGAAGCATGGTTCAACTGTCCGTGCTGATGAACGTTGGGGCAAAGCCGCGATTTTAGCTGTGAACCACCAAGACGCCAACCAAACAGATCAGATCCCTAAGACCCTAGGCCGGCGAGGCTTGGTCGCCGCATCGGAAGTCCGCGCCCGCGATGCGGCCGAGGGGAACGCGGCAATCGTTGCAATCGTTGCAATCGTTATCAACCCCGTTATCGGAGGTCGGCGAGACTTGAGGAAATGTCAAAGTTTTTTTCGTCTCAATTTGGGAATGTGAGCTAAGTATTTAATAGCGGGCAAAACGCCCGGACCTTTCACTTCCGTTTCCATTCAGGATTGTCGTCCCATGAACGCCATGTTGAACAGCAGCCAGCGAAAGACGCGACGGCGACGTTGCGGCGCAGCGGCGATTGAGTTCGCGATGGTGTTGCCCGTGTTTCTGATGTTCGTGACGTTTCTCTATGAGTACGCACACGCACAGATGGTGTTGAATCTCCTTCGCAGTTCCTGCCGAGTCGCGGCTCGTTTTGGATCCATCGAAGGCGTCACCAGCGAGCAAGCACTGGCGCGTGCTCAAGCGATCGTCAACGCCGGCGTTCCCGCCGGATTTGTCACTCTGTCGGTCAAGGACGCTTCCGTCTTCGACACCGACGGCCCTTACCCGGAAGACAACGAGGACTATGAAGCGTTGGACGATCTGGAGCTCAGCAGCGCGGAATCTCGGCAGATGTTCGTAGTTCGGGCCCAGGTGAACTACGACTCCATCGCCATCCTGAACCTTCCCTTCTTTGGAAACCTGACACTTACAGGACAAGCGGTGATGCGCCATGAATAAGCTGCCAACCTCCCCTCGTCGTCACGGTCGAAGCCGTCGCCGAGCAGCGGTGACTGTGGAGTTCGCCGTGATTGCCCCTGTGTTCCTGATTGTCGTCCTTGGAGGCGCCGAGATCATGCGGTTGATCGACTCCAAGATGGTGATGGAAACCGCGCTCCGCGATGGTTCTCGCCTGGCCACGATGGACCCCGACGAGGTGTTGGAGCCGGGTGAAACGATGAACGAGAAGATCGAACAGGACATTCGACAATTCCTGATCGCCTCGGGAATCGATGGGACCGCCGCCACGCTGGAAATCGTACATGCTTCGGACAATGAAACACCATTCGACTTGGAGGACCCGGACAATGCTTTTCTGGATTTTCGCATCAACCTGACAGTTTCCTATTCGTCGGTCAGTCACATGGTGACTCCGATTGGCTTCAACATAGAATCACACCAAGTGTTCCGCAACGCCCAAGCATCCCTGGTTGACTAAGCGTCGCCTCGCGATCCCCTGTAACCCCAGACCCAGCCGTTTTAACCTTGCTTCGCAACTGTGAGACTCCCATGACACTTCCCAAGTTCAATAAGCGCAGAGGGGCTTTGGCGGTGCTTTCCGCTTTTGTCCTGGTGACGATGTTCGCGTTCATGGCGATGGGGCTGGATACCGGCCAAATCGCGGTGACGCAGGTCGAAATGCAAAATGCGGTGGACGCCGCCGCCCTGGCCGCCGCCCAGGAACTGGTCGGCGCCGTGCAGACCGCCGAAGGCGACGGCATCGTGCTGGACTCGTCCTCCGCGGCGGTTGCCGCCGCACGCGATGTGGCGGCCGCTGTCGCCGGCCAGAACGACGTCTTTCTCGATCCGCAACGCGATGTCGAGTTTGGCCGCCGCACGTTCAACGAGGGGACGGGGGAATGGCCCATCGCTTGGGGCGAGGCTCCGTACAACGTCGTGCGAGTGACCGCTCGCCGCGACAACTCGGATCCCGAAGCCGCGGACTCGGAGTACCCCATGGCCTTTGGTTGGGCTGTCGGCTCGCCGACCATCTCCATCCAGGCCAGCGCGACGGCGTTCATCCAATCACGAGACATCGCCGTGGTGCTCGACTACTCGGGCTCGATGAACTACGACAGTCAATTCCACTCCGACACGATCAACAAGCTTGGCGTCACGGCGATCAAGAACAACCTGTCCGACATCTGGGATGATCTGGGACCGCCCGTGTATGGCTCCCTGCCGGACTTCAACGATGATCCCGAGGGCGCCACGTTTGTCAAGTCGAACCACTACCCGGTGGACATCACCTGGAAGGGAAATTCAGTCACACTCGACTTCGACGCCAATGTCTCCTCCGTCTATCTGCGCTACAGCAATGGCAGCGGCGGGTACTTCTCCGGCGGAAACTCCGGGCAAACGAAGGACTACAACGCCAGCCGCACCATCACCACCGTGTACGCCTACCGAAACGGTTGGAATCAGTTCGACTACGACGATTCGATCCGCGCGGGCTTGGGCTTGAACAGCGTTTCCTACCCGTATCCTTCGGGAAGTTGGAACAGCTACATCAGCTACGTTTACTCGAGCAGCGATTTGAATCGAGGCGACTTGCTGTACAAGTTCGGCGCATCGACGTTGGCCCACTACTGGTTGGACACCCGCTCGGCGTACTATCAGACGCCTGATTTGTGGAAGACGCGGCACTATCCGTTCCACGCGGTCAAGGAGGGCGGCTCGCTGCTTTGCGAATTCCTGACGGCCCTGGGTTTCAGCGACACGCTGGGCCTGGTCACCTACGACATCGAAGCTCGCATCGAGTACGGTTTGCATGACGCCTACACTCCCGTGGAAGTGACGCTCGACCCGCCGCTAACCTACGACTACACGGCGATCGACACCATCCAGTCGCACAAGCAGGCGGCGCATTACAGCTTCCGTACGAACATCGGGGCCGGCATCTCCTCCGCTAAGGAACTGCTGGACACCCATGGACGAAGCGGCGCCAAGAAGGTTGTGTTGGTGATGACCGACGGAAACGCCAACGAACGTCCTTACGGCTGGTCGTTGCCCGGCGATTGGGATTGGGCGGATCTGACGGACTTCGATGGCGACGGCTCGCCCGACTACACAACAGGCGACTACGATAAGCTGTACGCCTTCGCCATGGCCCGCGAGTGCATTCAGGCCGGATACACCATCCACACGATGAGCGTCGGCGCCAACGCGGACCGCGATCTCATGGAAGCGATCGCCTTCGCTGGAAACGGCGTGTGGTTGAACGTCCCCGGCGGCTCAACCGTTTCCGAAATGGAAGGGCAAGCCCTCGATGCGTTCCGCGAAGTCGCGTCGGACGTGCCTGAAGCTAAGTTGATCGTCACCGATTAAGGTGTTCCTTCGTCTGTTCCCTAGGACCCCTCGAGCCCCCGCCGTTTCACAACGGCGGGGGCTTTTTCTTTTTTGGTTCTGGTTCTTGGTTCTTGGTTCTTGGTTCTGGTTCTGGTTCTTGGTTCTTGGTTCTTGGTTCTTGGTTCCTGGTTCTTGGTTCTTAATCTCCTCCCCAGGGTTGCGCTTCGCTGCACCCTGGGCTGACTTGCGGCCGTCCCTGTGGGACTGATTGCTCGCGGCGCACGCAGAACCAAACCCAAGAAATCAACGGAACGTGGCGATGTCGTCCAGCTTCTTTTTGGTGATGCGCGGCGCCGTGGCGTCTTGAGCCGGGTAGCCGGTCACCAGAATTAGAAAAGGCCGCTCGTTGCTGGGCCGTTGCAGCACGTCATTCAGAAATCCCATCGGGCTGGGCGTGTGGGTCAGCGTCGCCAGTCCGCAATGGTGCAAAGCCGAGATCAACATGCCCGTGGCGATGCCGATCGATTCGCTCGAGTAATACGTCTTCGCGGCGGCGCCGTCCGGCAAGAACTCATGGGTCTTCCGGAAAATCACAATCAGATAAGGCGCGACTTCCAGAAAGGGCTTGTTCGCGTCAACGCCGATCGGGGCCAGTAGGTCAAGCCACTGCTGCGGCGCGCGATGCTCATAGAATTCACGTTCTTCCGCCTCCGCGGCCTCACGCAGCACTCGCTTGATTTGGGGATCACTGACCACCACGAAATGCCACGGCTGCTGATTGGCGCCGCTGGGCGCACTACCGGCAGTCAACAAGCAAGCCTCGATGACCTCCCGAGGCGGCGCCGTCGGCTGGAAATCACGCACCGTTCGACGCCGTTGCATGTACGCCAGCAACTCCGCCGACCGACGGATCATCTCCTCGGTCGAGTACGAAGGAAAATCAACAAGCAAATGTCGGTTCATAGGGGGTAGGGGGGAGAGATTAGGGGGTAGGGGGAGAGACGTGAGACCACGCCGATCCAGCGACCTATTGTCCACTCTCCACTCACGCTTCTCCACCCACCATGACGTCCCTGCACTCTACCAACTTCCCGTTCCCGGTGGTCCCTTGAACGGGCCCACGATGTGCGAGGTGATCCAGCCGCCGTAGAAGTCGCCTTCTTGAGCCTTTACCGGTTCGTCATTGAACCAGCAGGCGTCGAACTTGCTGGGGTAGAACGCCAGGTAGCCGCGAATCGGCGCGAAGGCTGAAGTTGGCTGGGGATAGTACCAGGCGATGTCGGTTATCAGGCGATCCGGCAGTTGCAGATGATAGTACGCCGCCTCTCCCTTCCACTCACAGAACGACCGACGCGTCGATTCGCGGAGCAATTCCAATCGCACATCCGATCGCGGGAAATAATAGACCGGCGGGTGACTGGTCTCCAAGACGCGATAACCGCTGCTCGTCTCCCCCACGTTGATTCCGTTGATCTCCACCCGCAGACGGTCCGGCGAGCTTTCCAGTCGCGGCGGGCGGGGGTAGTCCCACACGGATTCCTGCCCGGGAGCGGGTACGGGACGACTCATCGGTTACTCCTTGTCTGGAACTGATTTGAGTTGTCGAGCGATTTGGGCCCGCGAATCGCTGAAGGCGAACCACAGCAGGCCGATCATCAAGGCCAAGGCGACGGCCGACGCCCACACTGGCCAGGTCGCCTTGGCTTCGAAGCGAGTCATGGCGACTCCGCAGACGATCGCCACGCCGGCGCCCAAGGAAAACATCGCGTCGCCCGCAATCAGACCGGCGGCCGCCAGAATGCCGCGATGCGATCCCAACCGAGTGCTTCTCGCCGCCGCCACGCGCGCGAGATTGCCGCAGAGGATCCCGATGCCCATCTCCGCCGGCAAGTAAATCCCCACCGCGAACGCCAAGCTACTTAACAAGACGCCCCGGGCCCGGCCGGCCAACTCCAGGACAATGGCGCCGACTCCCAACGCGGCGCCAACGCTCACCGGGCCCCAAGGCACGCCCTTCTCGGGATCGAATAGGCTGGTCAGTACGGTGCTGAAGAAGCTGGCTTGAGGGCACGGCATCGCTTCGCTGCCCAAGGTGAAGGCGTTGTGCGCCGTCCATAAGGCGAACGGCGTGGTCACCGCGCCCACCAGGCAACCAATCAATTGGCCTTTGAAAGCGGCGCTGACGGGAAAGCCATTCAACTGCATGGTCTTATAATCCTGGCTGCTGTCGTTGGCCGCAGCAATCGCCACGCAACTGGCCACCAGCACGGGCAACAGCACCTCGATCGCGGCGAAGTCGCCCAGGCCTAGTCCAATCGCGGCCAGACTCAGCACCAGCATCGCCATGAACACCGTCCCGCTCACTGGCGATGCGGACGCCGCCCACTTGCAGCGACAGCAAGCCGCCAAGCCCCGACAACAAGCTGATCAGCAGGAACGCCGCGCCACTCAGGGCGAGCGCTTTGCCGACGGGCAGGACGCTCAGCAACATGCCCAGCAGAACCAACGCGCCCAACAGAATGGCGCCGACTAGCCCCCAACGCATCGAGCGCGAGATGGTCAAAAGATGCTCGTCGCCTGTGACCGCCGCGGATTGCTTGGCTCGGACGCCTTCCCACAAGTAGTTCAACAGACTGAACAAAACAGCCATCACCATCGCGGCGCCGCCCACCCAACGAAAAGCCTCCTTGGCTTCGCCAGCGGGCAACGTCTCGGCGGCCACCGCGTTGGTCAGCGCATTGATCATCCCCCCCGCGAACACCAACACCGCGGTGGGGAACGTCAATAGTCCGCCAATCCCCAAGTACAACGCGCTGACCGGTATCGGCAATGTCGCGACGCCCAACTTGGAAAGTCCAAGAACGCGAAAACTGGCCGCACCCGCCGTTGCCGAAAGATACTTGAAAGTCGTCAGCAACTGGACCAGAAATCCCAGCACCAGAGCGGGCAGCAGCGATAGCCGCACCGGCGGCCGATCATCGGGATTCTGAGCGGCGGTCCGAATCAGTTGATCACACGCCACTGCTTCAGGCGCGGGCAACCGAGGGTCGGTCAAGAAACGCCGAGACGCTAAGCCGACGAACCCCCAACCCATCAAACTGCCCGCGATGCACGAACCAAGAATCTGAATGACATTCACGTCCGGCGCCGGCTTGCCCATCAAGCGAGCGGTGATTTGCAAGATCGGCGCCGTGAAAATCAGACCCGCGCTGACCGCGGCGCCGCCCGATCCGGTGACCTGCATCAACGCCAAGAAAGGCTTCAACCGTCCACGCATCCAGGGACCAAAGAGAACCCATCCCAGCAACACCACCAAGGGACTGACGCCCGGCGAAATCCCGGCCTTGGCCGTCGCGATCACCAACGCTCCACTGATCAACATCGAAAAGAACGCGCCCACAAAGAGGGCCAATACGGATTTCGGTGCGGATTCGGACATGGAGTAGGTGGTAGGTGGTAGGTGGTAGGTAGTTGGGGTCGCTGGGACCGAGCACAGTTTAGCCGTGCCGATGCCGCCGCGGTAGAGAAACAGCTCAAAACCAACAGCCAACCAAGACCGCTCTGGCGGACCAAAGGAACGTCCGGAGCCAGTTGCCTTGAACCAGAGCCCTGTGAGTCGCCGCGTCAAAGGATCGAGTTAGCCGAACGTGCTGTGGAACCTGGACAAAGAATGTAAGCAACCAGATGGCCGCCAAAGCGCACAGATTCAGGATCGCCCATCCCTTGCCTGGCGAGGGTGCGAACCAGAGCAAGCCGCAAGCGGTGGCCAATTCGACACCCATCGCCGGAGCAACGACCCACGTCGTTCGACGACGATGCTCGCTTTCATAGGCGTCAAAGTCCTGTGGATTGACACGCGCCATTAAGGGATAGTGCACAATCTGCACAAACCAAATCAACCCCGTCATGAACGAAGTTGCAGCCATGTGAATGATCAACAGCACAGGAAACATAAATGGAGAATCTCTTGCAAGGTCTTGGACGCGGGGCCACAGATTACTTTAAGGACGCCGACAACCCAAAGCACCTGGGGTGCGCTGCGAGCCCAGGCTTTGGAGGTTGCACCGCTCCGCGGTGCGGAGGGTGTGCCGCATTTGGCCTGCGCACTTGGTTTCCTTAAAGTCCTACCCTCTACCCTCTACCCTCTCCTCACTCCCCATTCAGGTTGGCTGCTTAGGTGCACCAGCGCTTCGCGGACGCGAGCGCGCTGGAGAGGCGAAGCGATCAAGTAGCGATGGCGACCTTTGTCCTGAGTTGTAAACGTGGTGCGCCCGTCATCTTGCACGGCGACTCTTCCTGGCGGCGACAGTTCAAAGTATCCACGCCCGGGACGGACCGCATACAAAACGCTGGTCAAGTCCCATGTCGGACGGTTGTGGGGAGGCGGGAGGTACAACTGGTAGGCTTCCGCGAGTGGGTGATGCGTTACGTAGCGATAGTCCTGCAAGATACTCTCGGCCGGGTAGGTGATCGCCAGTCCGATTTCGAAACCGCTAAACACGATGTCGGTCGGCCACGATTCCGCCAACTTCCGCGCCGAATCGATGTCTTTGACGACGTTGTATTCCAGATGCTCCTTGCCGTCGATCGGCTCGAATGCCCCCGCCATGATCGACAGGAGTTTGACTTTGCGAGCGACCAGTTCACGTCCGTCGAGCGGTGAAACGCCATCCGATTCGGAATCGAGCAATCTCGCCAGATTTGTCGAAAAACCGACTTGCACCACGACAACCGAACGATCGTTGGCGGCGGCCAGTGTCTTTCTGAGCAGCGCCACCGCTTCGGGCGCATCGGCGCCAGATTTCAAGTCATGGGGAAAGCGTGGGCGACCGTCGTCCAGTTGATCGGCAAGTCCGGTGAACTTGCTTTGCTCGGGCGTGGGCCCTTGCCGAACCACGCCGATCGGAATGTCGCCCCGCTGATAGAATGTATTGACGGCATCCACCAACGCGGCGCACTGGGGATGGTCTTTGGTGATCGTGACGGCCAGCAGGTCGCATTCCCTGCGCGACTGCAACGCGTGAATCACGCCCAGCGCCAGCACATCATCCACGTCATTTCCGATATCGGTGTCAAAGATCAACGGAATGGGCTGAGGCTCTTCAGCCGCCGACTCATTGGCGGCGCCAAACCCTGCTGCTGCGATACAGGCCCAGGCCGCCAGCAGGAAAATGCGGAATGGTCGGGCTGGGGCCGCGATCATCGCGGGACAGAATGGCTGCAGGCTGCATGACGCGTTGGTGATTGGCATGGGTCAACTCACAGGTGAGGATCGTTGAGAAACCGGTTGTTATCTTCGCCTTCTAGGGTTTTGCTTCGCTCGCCCAGGCTGGAGCAGGGGCTGCAAAACGCATTGGCTGCTCGGATCGTGGATGCCGCAACGTGATGCTGTGCGCGTGCAAGCACATTGGGGGATCGTCCACCATGAGGGTCTGCGAAGCCGCCAAGGCGCCGGCGGGCAAGTAGGCGGGATCGCCGACAACGGGCGCGCCGAGACTCCACAGATGAGCGCGGATCTGGTTGGTGCGGCCGGTCAGCGGGCGCGCGTCAGCAGCGCGCCGCGGGGTCCGCGAGCGGCCACTTCGAAATCCGTCACGGCCGGTCGCCCGGTGGCGGCGGGGAGCCGAATTCCCGCTTGCTCTCTCGCCGATCCAATCGCCAGCTCACAGCGATAATGGTCCCATTTCGGGTTGCCAGCCACCAGCACGAGATAAACCTTTTCGACTTCGCGGCGTTGGAATTGCTGCTGCAGACGAGTGGCCATGGCGCGTGTTCGGCGCAGACCACGACGCCGGAAGTGTTCGCGTCCAGGCGGTGGACGGCGCGCAGCTTGCAATTTTTATAGATCGGTTGCAGCAGGTTCATCAACGTGTTGCGATGATATCGGCCACCCGAATGCATCGGTAAAGGCGCCGGCTTGTTGAGCACCACCAGATCGTCGTCCTCGAAGAGCAGTTCAATCGCGACCGAGACGTCTGGTTCACTGATCGCCGGCAGCAAGTGCTCGATCCTCTCGCCCGCTCGCACCACGCTGTCCGCCATCAGGACGCCTCGCTCTCCTTCCAAGCGTCCCGCGCGGCACTCTTCGCGCCAGTGTTCGCGGCCCACGTGGGGATGCCAGCGAACGAGCATCTCCAGTAAGCTCAGACCGTCGAAGCGGGCTGGCACGTTCATCGGTCGCCGATGGTCGTAGGGCGTCGCGCCGGGAAGCGGCGCGACTGTTCGTTGCAGAAGCTCGGCGAACGCCTGTCGACGTTGGTGCAGTTTCTCCTCGGGCGTCTGGTGGCAAAACGGGCAACTCTCGCCCGGCACATACAACGGCGATTGCTGTTCACTGGCGGTTAGCGAACTTTGACAAACAAAGCAGATCGCGGCGTCCGTTTCGTTCAGCGCGGGGCTGACCGCAACGCGTTGGTCGAACACAAAGCATTCGCCGTCATAGTGTTGACCGCCGCACTGCTCGAAGTACTTCAGGATGCCGCCTTCCAGTTGATAGACGTCCTGAAAGCCTTGCTGTTGGAGGAACGGTCCCGCCTTCTCACACCGTATGCCGCCAGTGCAATACATCACGACCGGCTTGGTCTTGATGGCTTCGCCAAGCGTCGCCGCGGCGGCCGGAAAGTCCCGAAACGACTTCAAGTTCAGGTGCACCGCGTTACGGAAAGCGCCGAGCTTCACTTCATAATCATTGCGCGTGTCCAGCAAAACAACGTCCCGACCTTCATCGAGCCATTGTTTCAACTCAGCAGGCGCAATCGCCGGCGCCGGCGCCCCTCGGGGGTCAATGTCTGGAATTCCAAAGGCGATGATCTCCTTCTTCAGTCGCACCAACATGCGATGAAAGGGTTGGTGATCACTTAAGCTCTCCTTGACTTCCAGATCCTCCAACAACGGATCCTCGCGCAGGAAGGCGACCAATTCATCAACGGCGTGACGATCACCGGCGACGAACAAGTTCACTCCCTCGCGACTCAGGAGAATCGTTCCCTTCAAAGCCAAGCGTTGGCAAAGTTGCTTCAACTCAGCTCGTCGATTGGGAAGATCGTCGAGCGGCGCGAAGCGGTACGCCGCGATGTTCACCACATTAGCCACGATGCTACTCGTAGATCGGAAAGAAGCGGTGGAAAGCGGCTTCGCAGAAAACACCTGGATCGTTGAAACGGCGGCCTTCATCCAGGGCGTTGATCGCCTGCATGTGATCATCGGTGAGAGCGAAGCGGAACAGATCGAGGTTCTCTTGCAGGCGCCTCTCCTGAGACGTCTTGGGGATCACCGCCGCGCCTCGCTGAACGCCCCAACGCAGCAGAACTTGCGCCGGCGAGCGGTCGATTTCTCGGGCGATGGCCCGAATCACACGGTGATCCAACAAGGAGTCCTCGCGCTTCGCCATGCCCAGTGATTCATACGAGAGGGAACCCAACGGCGAGAAAGCGGTGTAGGCGATCCCTTGCTCCTGGCAGAACCGCAGTAGCTTCGGTTGGGCCAGCAGCGGATGCGACTCGACCTGCAGCACAGCGGGAGGAATCCTCGCGTAGGACATCAGATCGCGAAGCAAGGCGCAGCCGAAATTGCAGACGCCGATGTTCCGCACCAGGCCGGCCTGAACCAACTGCTCCATGGCCTCCCAGGTTTCAGCCAAGGGGACCTGATCGGGCTCCATTGCAGGCGTCGCCGCATCCGGATCGAAGAACCAACCTGGCGGATAACGGGTCTCCAACGGGACAAACTTCTGAGCAATCGGGAAGTGAATCAGATACAGGTCAAGATAATCGGTGTGCAGATCGCGGAGGGAGCGTTCGGCCGCCAGGCGAACATGCTCGCGCCGATGGTAGGTATTCCACAACTTCGACGTGATCCACAGTTCTTCGCGGCGGCATAGTCCGCGTTGAACGGCTTGGGCAAGCCCTCGCCCGACTTCCGCTTCGTTGCCATAGTCGCAGGCGGAATCAAAATGCCGGTATCCGATCTCCACCGCTTTGGCGACGAGCGTCGGCGCCGATTCCAAATCGATCTTCCATAAGCCCATGCCCACCGCCGGCAGACGATCGCCGCCGGTCAAGACGAACGTTGACTCCGCCAAATCGTTCATTTGTGTTCGTCCACTCGGGGTTAGCTCGGGGTTAACTTGGTTCGGTTGGTTCCGTTGGTTCCGTTGGTTCGCTTGGCGCGACGGGCTCGCTGGCTTCGCGGACTCCCATCTCCAGGCAGGCGGCCTCTTCGGCGTTACGAACGTACAGCTTGTCGCCGACCAACACGGGGTGATTCCAGGACTTTCCTTCAATGGCTTGAAAGTGCGCCAGTTCTTCCAGCATGTCTGGGTTGCGCGCAAGAGCACGACCTCGCCCTTCTCGGTCAGCACGAGCAGTTGATCCGCATCGGGAAGCAGCAACACCTGACCGTTGCCATAGCGTCCCTTCTTCCACATCCGCTCGCCGTCCGACAGACGCAGGCAGGAGAAAATATTGCGATCGAAGCCGTAGAGATACCCCTGGTGCGCGACGCTGTCGTTGAAGTCGGGACTGAGCGACTTCGATGTCCAGACGTCGGCCAGGGAAAGTTGGTTCTCCCCGCCGCTCAGCGCCAAGCGGCGGCTGCCCATCCCCATGCCGGACGAGATCAAGATGTTGTCTTCATCGATCAACAGCGGCTGCAGGACGCGATAGCCGTCGCCAACGTCCCAAGAGTGCTCGGCAAGCACGGCGCCGTCCTTCGGATCATGCACAGCGAGCCCCTCATTGGTGACCATCAACAGGGCCGCTTGGCCTTGATGTTGAATGAGTTGGGGCGAGCTGTAGCTATGATCGCCCGACGGCGCCGTCCACAGCAGCTTGCCCGTTTCGGCGTCATACGCCAACAGTCCCAGATCCTCCAATCCGCCGGCATGAACGATCACTTGTTCCTGGTAAATGAGCGGCGACGAGGAGAAACCCCATTGGGGCGGCTGGCGTTGTGCATCTTGCGCGAGGTCGGCTTCCCATACGACTTCGCCGCTGACCGGATCAAGGCGATGCAGGTTGCCTTGGGCGCCTAGGGCGAACAGGCGCCCCTGGTCCAGGGTCGGAGTCGCTCGCGGCCCGGCGCCGCCCACTGGCTCCCAGAACCGCGAGGGATACTCGTGAGCCCAGAGCACGGCGCCGGTTTGGGCGTCCAGGCAAACCGTCGCTTCGTTCTCGCCGCGCTGCTCCTGCGTGAAGAGCCGCCGCCCGGCCACCGAGAAGGACGACCAGCCAGGTCCTACAGGCACGCGCCAGACAATCTTTGGAGGCGACGCCTCCCAATCTTCGAGCAACACCACTCCGGGTTGGCGGCCATCCCGCTGGGGACCTCGGAAGGCTGGCCACTGGACTTCCCCTAGAGGCTCGTCGGACAAGGCGTTCGCCGCGGTGCGCTCGTCCATCGTTTCCAGGAATCGCTGCTCGGTTGACGGAACCCAACGCCAGTTGCGCGTGGCGTGGAAATCGCCCCAGACGCCGTCCATCCGGATCAAAGTCCAAAACCCGAAACCCAGCAAGGCCGCGCCCAACGCCAACCAGGTGCGATCGATTCGCAGTCGTTGACGCAGCAGAATCAGCGTGGCGGCGAAGGCGGTGATCCCAATCGGCATGGCGTACAACGCGATGCCAAATCCCTGCACTGACTTGTCGGCGAAGAAGGACGTCGCGCCGCCGATCACCACCAGGCCGACCGCCCCAAGAATCCTTTCTTTCCATGACGCTCGGCTCAAGAATACCCACCACAGGACCACCAACAAGCAACAAAGAATGGGCCCCATCATGCTGGCCATGAACAACGCCATGTTCATGTTCGGCAGAATCAACGGCAACGATTTCAATCCCCAAAGGACCGCCAGCAAGGCGATGGCGGGCCAGATGCGCAACGGCCACACAGCGGCGCCTGGCGGCGCCGCGGAGGCTGCTGCGGCGTCCGGCGCCCGGTACGGTTCCGGCGATTTATCGGCGTGCTCGTTCATCTTCATTTCCTTAACGTTTTGGATTCATCGCGTCTTCATTGGGGGTGCATGTGCATCGCCGACCGCATGGGATTCACGCGTGTGGGATCGGCCCCCGGGGATCTGCGCGTGGGGCGCGCCGTGGTTTAGTGCGAAGGCCTTTTCCAAAGGGAAGCGAGAAAGCTCACCAGTTTCTTCACGCCTTCGGGAGTCTGCAGCGTTTTCAGCTCGCCCAAAACCAGGTCCAACTCGCGGGCGTCCATCCACACTCCCAGACACTTCTCGCAGCGATCCACGCGAACGGCGGCGGCGTAGGAAATCGTCACGCCTTGCAAGCGGCCCCCGCAACGCGGGCAGATCATGTAGCCTTCAGGAGAACCGGGAACGAATTCAGGATCGCCATAGGCTTGCTCCAACAACTCCTCCACGCCGACGGCCCGTTCGTCGAGCAGTCGACTCAATTCACCGTGGTCCAGCCAAAGCCCGTCGCAGCGATGACACTTGTCGATGACCAAATCGGCGGCTTTGAGTGGCTGCAACTCCGTCCCATCGCGAGGGCATTTCATCGGGTCCGACTCCGGGGGCGCAAGGGACGTGAGCACGCAAACGGCGCGTTCCGCGCGCGGTGCTGCTTCATTCTGCCGCATAATGCGTCCACCGACAACGCCGTCGTCGGCGACCATCACCGGAAAAAGAACCAGGGATAGGTGCGATCCTCCACGGCTTCGGCGGTTCCTGGAGCGAGTCGAGCAAGTCTCGCGAGTTGAGGCTGGAATTCCGCCTCGACCAGCATCTTCATGCGATCGGAAAGCGCCTGCATCTCGCGCCCAGTTCCGCCGCGGATTCGCCACGGGCCTGCTTCTCCTTCATCCGCGAGATGCGATCTTGCTTCTGATCGCTGAGGTCCCGTAGCGCGGCTTCCAATTCGCTAGAATAGACGTCCTTCGCGAAAAACCGTTGGGGATTGAAGGACAATTCGCGGAGGTTCTTTTTCAGGTCCGTCAGCCCGAGTAATTCCCGCCGCTGTTCGGCAAAAAGATACTTCGAAGTCGCTGACCGCGGCGAACGCAGGCGGCTCGATTCGCCACCAGGCGCGAATCAAGTGGTCCGTGAATCCGTCATAGCTTAAACCGCCCAGCCCATGGACGAAGAGATCACAGCACAGCAATCGCAAGAACGTGGTGATCAACGCACCGCGCGGAGCAAGGACTGATCGAGGAGGGAGGGCCTTAGAAAGCGGCTGCCGCGAGTCGAACGTGGCGACATGCTGGTCATCGCTCAGCAACTGCAGCGTGGACCCTTGCGACCGAACCCATAGCGGGTCACGCCGAGTGCGATCTTCACGTAGCAGCCAGAAGGGAAGCTCAAAACGGTCCGCGCGTCGCTCCAGATTCGGGAAGGGGTTAGCCGCGCCGCGGATCTTGCGGGCTGCACGATACTTCAGTAATTGCTGATTGTACGTTTGGTGGAAGTCAGCTGCTCGCCGCAACACGCCCTCGGCCAACTGCATCCACTCGGGCGACTCCGCCAAGTAACTCAAGGGCGCCTCGCGGAGGCTGGCCCCGACTCCATAGCGGCGACGGATGAGTACGTTGGCCAGCAGCGTTGACTCGCCGGCCAACGCCTGGTAGTCGCGTGCGACCTCTTGAAACCTGGCCGAGGCATCGCACAGTTCAAGCCGACAGAGTTGATCGGAGACATCGCGAATCACGTCGTCAATGGACGCCGCCGAAGCCAACCGGGCTGACGCGTACAACCCGGCGGTTGCCCCGAAAGTGGTCTGCCGCATCCCCATGGGCCATGGCGGCCCGGCCGCGGGTTGCTCCAATTCGGGGCGATGGTCCTCCGCAAGGGCGCGAATCTCAGGGTACGGAAACGCGCCCGGGTCGCCTTCATCCGAATCGATGATGACCGCTGACGCCGGTAGACCCCGCTGCGTTGCGTATTGCTCGACCGTACGATACTTGAATTCGATCCCGCCGTGAAAAATCACCGGCTGGTGGCCCGTCATAATCATCGGCCCATGCGCGGCTTCCCGGCGCGACGGCGAAGGCGAGTCCCACCCCATCCTTTGAGCGAGCGAGTCCAAATCGTTGTGGAATCGCTTGGCTACCTCTGCGAACGACTCGCGCGCCGCCTGCACGTTGACGCCCAACGCCTCGCTGCGTCGCCCATCAGCCGACCGATTCCGCTCCACCAAGTGCGGCCATTGATCGAGCGCCGGCTCAATCCGCGTCTTTTCGAAGTCTTCGTACACAGACGATGCCGCCATTGCCTAGCTGGAAAGAGACCGTCGTCGAAAGCGCATCGCTGCACGCGCTCACACGCATGCGGCGCAGCCAGCCGAACTCGATTCAGGAACGTCTGGGACCAAGAATGCCCGATGCGAAGTCGTCGCAGAGCCAAGGGCGATCGCTTCGCACCCGCTGCAGACTTCGTTGAAAGACGTCTCGATAATGCGTCAGTCGCGTTTCGGCATGATCAAGCGATCCGCCAAACGACCGAGTTTCGTCCAAATAGATCAGGGGAACCGCCAACTCTCGAATTCGCAATCCCGCCGAAACCGCCTGCACCCAGAACTCCAACGGCATGGCGTAGCCGGTCTCGGTCAAGTGCAGTCGAGCCAACGCGTCCACGCGGTAGGCCTTGAAGCCGCAGAAGCCATCGGTCAACTGCAGACCGAGCTTGCTGTTCAGCTCGGCAGTGATGATGCGATTGATCTTCCAGCGATCCTCCGGCGGAGCCGAGTCGTCGTCGAACGTCCTTAAATACCGGCTTCCCGACACAATGTCCCAGTCCTCCAAGGCGTCCACGAATTCCTGGATCCGCTTGGGTTCATGCTGCCCATCGCAGTCAATGGTGACCACCGCTTCATAGTGCTGCGCCGCGGCGAACCCAAACGCCGAATGCAACGCGGCGCCGTATCCTCGGTTCCGTTGGTGACGCACGACCGAGATGTCGTTTCGCGTCGCCAACAGCTCCCGTGTTCCATCACTGGAACCGTCGTCCACCACCAACACATCGTCGGCGAATCGCTTCACCTCGTCCACAACACCGGATACGTGTGCGGCTTCGTTGAAGACGGGCAGGGCAACCAGCGTTCTCATGATCGTTCTCTTCCGTGGCTTATCTGCTTCTTATCGGGAAGCTGTTGCTTTGTTGACTCTTGTTTTGGAAGCCCCTCGTTCTGCGGCCGCAAAGATCGGCCGAAAACCAGTGGGCGACTCCCGTTTGCTATCGCCGAGGCCCTAGCTGGATTGTCGGACTAGGACATCTGGCGATATTGCGCCAAAGCCGGACGAGTGATCCGGGACAGTTTGGTTTGACGAAGTTCTTCACGCATCTTTTCCTCGGCCGCTTGCAGCAGACCCAGGACGTCTTCCTTCACCGAACAGGCGACCGGACAATCGGGGTGGGGCGTGTGCATTCGAAAGATGCTCTGATCCTCGACCGCGTGGTAAATGTCCAACAGCGTGAGCGTGTCAGGGTCGGCGTTTAGTCGAGTCCCTCCCTGAAATCCAGTCTGCGTCACCACCAACCCCGCCTGTTGCAGCAAGGCCAGCAACCGCCGCACCACCACCGCATTGGTCCCCACGCTCTTGGCGATGCACTCGGAGCTGACAAACTGGTCGCTCTTGATCGCCAACAGCGTCAGAATATGAACGGCGGATGGGAAACGGGTGCTCAATGACATCGGCGGAATTGTAACCAGCGCGGTTGCGGATGACAAGGAGCAAATTCCGCTCGCTGTTGACGCCCTAGACTGGGTGTAAGGTCGTGGCCCAAAGCCGCTCGCCGGCCGAGTTGAAGTGCGTCGCGGTCAGCTCGCCATCGCCGGCGATTTCGATCTGCCCAAAGAACTGCAGGCCGTCGCTAGGCGGCCGATTGGGTTGCATGCTCGGGGGAACACTGCTGAATTTGACTTCGGGTCCAAAGGTGTCGTCCAGGGGATTGGGGCCGAATGTTCCGGCGTGCAAGGGACCGCTGACGAACTCCCAAAACGGATCAAATTCGTCGAAGACAGCTCGAGCGGGATTGTAGTAATGGGAGGCCGCATAATGGACGTCGGCCGTCAACCAAACCACATTCCGAACCGCCAGCCGTTTCATGGTCTGCAGCAATCCGGCCAGCTCCAATTCCCGTCCTTTTGGCGGACCGTTTTTATTGGCGCCGTTGTCGAACCTCTCCGCCCCGTCGCCAACGATCAAGCCCAGGGGCATGTCGCTGCAGATGATCTTCCAGGTGGCTTGGCTTTCGCTGAGCTGGCGCTGCAGCCAACGTACTTGATGGTCTCCCAACAGCGCCGTGGCGCGACTCGGCGCCGTTTGTTGGTTACGGGAATTTGGCCCGCGGAAAGAGCGCATGTCAAGAAAGAACAAGTCCAAGAGGGGGCCCCGGGAGATCCGCCGATGAATGCGCGAAATGCCGTTGGCGGTATCGCGAAGCGGCAAGTATTCAAAGAAGGCTCGCCGCGATCGCTCGGAGAGCAGCGAGGCGCTTTTCACGGTGTATCGCTCATCGTCCAGCAGCATCTCGCCGGGATACCAGTTGTTGGTGGTCTCGTGATCATCCCATTGGGCCAGCATCGGCGTGGCGGCCTGAAAGGCTCGCACATGTTCGTCGATCAGGTTGTAGCGGTAGTTCGCGCGGAACTCCGCGAGCGTTTCGGCGACCTTGCTGGTTTCCGGAGTTGTCACGTTGTTCCAGATCCGTCCCTGATCCAACGTGATGGATTCCACGATGGGATTATCGGCGTAGATCGTATCGCCGCAATGAACGAAGAAATCGGGGTTCCGCTGAGCCATCGCGCGATACGTGGTCATGCCTCCCAGCGCCGAGTTAATGCCGTAGCCTTGACCAGCCGTGTCGCCGGACCACAGGAAGCGGATGGGTTCCGCTTGGCGGGATGCGGTCTTCAGCCTGCCGCTGACGCGCGGCCCAAAACGCCCTGGCCTTTCCAGGTCCTCAAAGCGGATGCGATAAAACACTTCCTCACCCGAGGGAAGTTCGCCCGCCCGCAGCTTGACGGTGAAGTCGCTGACCTCGAGCGCGGCCGGACCACGGAGCTTGCGCGGGTTGCGAAACGACTCGGTGGCCGCAAGCTCAACGTGCATTCTGGAGGGCCGATCGGCGCGAGCCCAGAGGATGGCGCCGCTCGCGTCTACATCGCCGCTGGCCACGCCATGCGTCACCAGCGGAACCTGTTCGCCGCTCCGCTGGTTAGCCAGGGCGACGGAGGGATCCACCATTTCGCCGAGTTGACAGGCGGCGACGCCCGCGAAGGCCCCCAGACCGATGCGCCGAACTCGCTGGCGAAGGAGCGACGGTCATTTATCTGGCGAGTCGTCATGCCGGACTTTCAACCTCTCGTTGAGGACTGGTTGCCGCCTAGTGCCGCGTCAACGCTTGATTTTGGGATGGGCAAACCGGATGGTCATTCGAATCAGTTGATGACGATCCAGACAACCAGGACGCTCGCGAACAAGAGGATAAACGCCCAACTCCCTCCGAACGAAGCCACATGATCCGCCAAACGCTCGCCAAACGTGGCCTCTTGGGCCACCGTCTCGTTGAGGTTTTCCGTAAGGATATCATGCTCGCGGAGGCTGGCCACCACCTCTTGTTCGAGCGAGCTGAGTTCGCCCTTTTCACGCGTCAACACGTCTTCCACGTACAGGCTGCGATAGCGGTTCAAGTCGCTGTGGCAAATGTAGCTATCCGCATCCCAGGAAGGGAAGTCGCCGGCGATCAACGCGGCCATCGAGGCGCGAACGAAACGACCAGGGACCACGTCGTTGATGGTGAGTCGTTTTCCACAAACACTGCAGCTGACGCTTTGATCCTGGGTCATCCGGCCGCTCCACTATGGATGCATCGGTAGAACGCTCTTGCGCGAGTGTACCTTTCATCGGAAAACGCGGATACCCGCGGGCAGGGCGCCAGATCAGCAGGACGCCAGACGTCATTCCTGCGAATCATCAACGCTGTTGCGCCTGGCCCCAAGAGCTGGGCGCCGCGTTGCGGTGCGGAGGCTGGATGCGTGTCGGGGCCTGCGATGCGCTTCCAGGGGCTTGCCAGAATTGCCGGACTCTGGAAGCCTACACCCTTTTGCGCCCACATCAGCACCAGGCCAGACCCGATGAACGACACGACCGAAGCCATGATCGCCTTGTTCGCCGTCTTGTGCCTTGGGCTGGCCTTGGGAAGGATCTCCATCGGAGGCGTCTCGCTGGGAACATCGGGCGTTCTCTTTGTGGCCTTGGCCGCCGGTCACTTCGGTTTTTCGATTCCCCGCGCCGCGGGCGATGTCGGCGTCGTCGGTTTCGTTTACTGTCTGGGCATCGGGGCTGGGCCCAGCTTCTTGAGGATGTTCCTGCAGCGCGGCAAGGCGCTGGCCTTCATGGCGGTGTTGATGATTTCCGCGGCGGCGGCGGCCGCCTGGGCCTTGTCGTCATGGTTGGGAATTTCGGCGGACCTGATTGCGGGCTTGTTCGCCGGCGCTGACCAGCACTCCGGCGCTGGCTGCGGCGTCCGAGAGCTTGCCCCCTGACTCGAGGATTGCGGTCGCCTTCGGCGTCGCCTACCCGATCGGCGTGGTGGGGGTGATCCTGTTCGTGAAGATCGCCCCCAGGCTGCTGAAGCGTCTGGGCTTGGGCGATTCCGAGGTCGGCGACTTCGATGAGGATGGTCCGATTGTTCGCATCTTGGTCGAGGTGGCCAATCCAGGAGTGATTGGCAAGCGGCCCCGCGACGTGTCCATTATCTCCCATGCGAACTGCCAGATCTCCCGAGTCCTGGTGGACGACAGATTCCAGCCGATCCCTTCCGACTTCTCGTTGCAGCTCAAGCAGAAACTGCTGCTGGTCGGCGCCCGCAATCGGCTTGCCGAAGTGGTCGAGGTCCTCGGGCAGCGTTGCGAGGAGATCAACTACACGCTGGATCTGGAGCGGCAGCGCCGCCGCGTGGTGGCGACGTCCGATCAGTTGATCGGGCAATCGCTCGAAAAACTGCATCTGCTATCGCGGTTTGGCGTCACGATCACTCGCATCACCCGACAGGACATCGAATTTGTGCCGAGTCCTCAAGACCGTATTCTGTACGGCGACGCCATGTACGCGGTGGGCGAACCCGAGGGCTTGGATCGATTTGTCGCTTTCGCCGGGCACCGCGAGCGAACCCTGGACGAAACCGACCTGATGTCGCTCGCGTTCGGTCTGCTGTTGGGAGTGCTGGCGGGCCGAGTCGAATTGACGTTGGCCGGAAAATCGGTGTCGCTGGGGTTGGCCGGCGGCCCTTTGCTGGTGGGCCTGTTCCTGGGACATTGCGGCCAGATCGGTCCGTTCATCGCTCGGATTCCACGAGCCGGACGGCTCCTGCTGGGCGAACTCGGGCTGGCGCTCTTTCTGGGGCAAGCTGGGGCCGCCGCCGGCGCGACGATTGTCCCGGTGCTCGCCGAACACGGGCCGGTCCTGTGCCTGGCGGCCATCGTGTTGGTGACAGTCCCTCTGCTCACAGGCTTGGCCGCGGCGCGGTTCTTGCTGGGCATCAACGCTCTGGAGATGTTCGGCGCGATCTGCGGCGCGATGACGTCCACGCCCGGACTGGGGGCCGCCACGGCCAATAGCGATTCCAGCTTGCCCGCCACAAGCTACGCCACCGTCTATCCGCTCGCCTTGGTCCTGATCACCATTGTGGCGCCGCTGCTAATCGCCCTGGTTGGTTAAATCAACGGCGACTGGCCAGGAGCAGCATCCATGTGCGGGAACCCATGGACCCACTGGGACAAGCTGGTCGCGCCCAGCGGCGGGGCGCGTGGCCTTACCACGGGCCTGGCGGCTTTTCACCCCGTGTTGGCTCGCGTCGCCGGGTTGGCGGGAGCTTTCGCCCGCAGGACGCCGCCTAATTCGTGGATTCCCGCCGGATGCGAAAAACGCTCGAGGGTCGCCGGCCACTCCCAGTGCGAGGGAGCAAACAGCGCTTGCATCGTCTTGATGTCGCAACCGAAGGGTGGTCCCGTGGGCGATTTGGATTGCATGAACAGGGCGCACAACGCCCCGCCGGGTTTCAGCCAGCGACGAAGCCTCGCTTCGTAATCCGCCCAACGGCAAGGATGCAGCGCGCACAAGCAGGTCTGCTCGTAAATCACATCAAACGCGTGATGTGCGGTGAATTCGAAGACATCGGCTTGAACAAGATTGGCTTGTAAGCCCTCGGCTTCAAGTCGCCGCTGCAAGTACTGCAAGGGAGCCGACGCGAAATCAACCGCCGTGACGTCAAAGCCCCGGCGAGCTAATTCGATCACTTCATGGCCGCGGCCGCAACCCGGCGCGAGAAGGCGCCCAGGTTGCAACAGTCCGGCCCGCAACCAATCCAGCATCGCCGAATTCGGCGCGCCTCGGTCCCAACCGGTCTCACCCTTTTCGTACCGCTGTTGCCAATCGTCGGCGGTTAACTTCGCCTCCACCGAGTTGGATTCCATCGCCGCGCTTGCTCCCACAACATAGGTCGATGCGACTATTTCAGAGGAACGTAAGCGTAGCCGTCCGCTTGCAGGTTGACCAGCGTCGTGACCGCGGAAACGGCGACATCCACGAACACGACGACCTCGTCCGGCTTGCCGCCCTTGGAGACAAGCGATTGGCCGCAGACAAAGAGCTCCACGCCCGCTTCATGCAAAGCGTGCAGGCAATCCAGATTAGGGTTGGAATCGACGCCGAACTTCGCGCCATAGGCGTCGGCGTTCAGGACCGCCAGCGTGGCGTCGCCGTGAAGAATCACCGCGATCTGCGCCTTGGCCGGCTTCTGCCCCGCCCCGGCGTAGATGTTCACATAGCGAGCCACCTTGGCGACGGCCGAGTTCAGTTCGTTCGCTTCGCCGCCGGCGGTGACGTCAACGATGATCTTCGCCGCGCGGGGCTGCTGGGCGGCTTCAGGCAAGCGCACCACCGAACCATAGGATTTGATCACCGGATGTGAGGCCTGCAACTCGGTCTGGGGGTCTCTGCCGGGGACGGGATGGTTCTTCATGGCTTCGGCGAAGCCGCGTTCGACGAACTTGGAAACCGTCGCCGCATGCGCCTGAATCAACTTGGCGACGTAGGGGTCTGCGGACGTTTCGCGCACAAGCACGCCGTGTGGGGTCTCCTCATGCTCCATCTTTATCTTCTTGGCGTTGGCGAACAGTTCGGCGAACAAGGGATCGCGCATGCGAATCGGATTCACATTCTCGACCCGCTGCTGCATCCAGCTGACGTGCTCGCGGATCTTCTCGGCAATCGCGGGATCCTTCGACTCGGTCAACGTTTCCACGCCATCGGGAAGATCCTTGACCTTGCGGGTGATCTTCTCATGATTGGACAGCAGGAACTGGAACAGTTCATGGTCGGCTTGGTGACGGTCGTCTTGTCCGGCGCCTGGCCCTCCGGCGCCGCGTCCAAAACCTCTTCCCAGACCACGGCCGAACCCCCGGCCGCGCCCCGGCCCTTGAGCGAACAGCGTCGAGCAAATAGTGAAGAGAATCACCATCGTCAGCCAAGACGATGGTCGTAGTCGCGTGATGGTCATGAGTGATGCTCCTTGTCGGCGAAATCCGCAGCGGCGGAAAGAAAATCGGGGCCGCGAAACAGCCCCGGGGATCTGACGGTGGTTGTTAGGAAGTCGCCTGAGCGGTCGAAGCAGGGGTGCGGGTTGTGGGTAGTCCCGCTTGCCGCCATGCTCGATAACCGCCGGTGAGATTGATCACTTGGAAGCCCGCGGCTTGCAAGATGCTGGCCGCGACCGCCGAACGTCCCCCGCCCAGACATTGGGCGACAATGGTCTTGTCGCGAGGGATGCTGTCGAGATGGTCCCCCAATTTTCCCAGAAAACGATGCTCGGCCTGCGCGATGTGGCCTTCGTTCCACTCCACGTCGGAGCGAACGTCGAGCAATCGCACTTCCTCGGACTCGATGCGATTGGCGATCTCGCTGGGCAAGGCCGTTTCGTACGATTCGGCGGCAAGCCCCGCCTCGCGAGCCTCCGCGATATCGAACGCTCCGCCGATGTCGTCCACGCCGATCTTGCGCAAGATGCGAGCCGCTTCGGGCAGCTGCGAAACGCCGCCCAGCAGATACACGGGCTTGCTGTAGTCCAACAACCAGCCGGCCCAACTCGCCAACATCGACAGAGGAATATTGATCGTGCCCGGCACGTGGCCTTTGGCGAATTCGGCTGCCGGCGACAAATCGACGACGGCGGCGGCGGATAACGCCGGCTTCAGTTTCTGAATCCCGTGAATCTTCGGCGGGCCCGCGTCGCTTAGCAACGCGGGGCCTTCCTTGTTGACTCGCTTCATCACGGCGAAGTACTTCGGCGCCTCGGGTTGATCGGACAAGATGTACTTCACGAACGCCTGCTCGTCCGTGTATTGCAACGCCGGGTTGAACAGTTTCTCGTAGCCGACCGTGGATGAGGGGATGGCGCCCAGTCCTTTGCCGCAAGCGCTGCCGGCTCCGTGGGCGGGCCAGACTTGAAGGTAATCCGGTAGTTGCTTAAAACGCTGCAAGGAATGAAACAGCTCATGGGCGCCCTCGGCTGCGCTGCCCTGCACGCCAGCGGCTTCTTCCAGCAAGTCCGGTCGGCCAATCGAGCCAACAAAGACAAAGTCGCCCGTGAAGACTCCCATCGGCCTGTCCGCTCCCCCGCCTTGATCGGTGAGGACAAACGAAATGCTCTCCGGCGTGTGGCCGGGGGTGTGCATGGCCTCCAGCTTGATGTTGCCCACCATGAACGAATCGCCGTCCTTCAAGAGCTGCGACTGATAATCGTCCAGATACATGTACTTCCAGTCAGCCGGCCCCTCGTCGGAGACATAGAGCTTGGCGCCCACGCGCGCGGCCAACTCCCGGGCGCCGGAGACATAGTCCGCATGGATGTGCGTTTCGGCGACGCCGACAATCGTCATGCCCTCGCGGCGTGCAGTCTGGATGTACTGATCAACATCCCGCCCCGGATCCACGATCACCGCGACGTGATCTCGCTGACATCCAACCAGATACGAGGCGTGCGCCAACGCGGGATCGTAGAAGTATTTGAGCAACATTTGAGAGTCCTCCAATTGATGTGCGTTCGTTCAGGAAGCCATCGACTTGAAAATCATGAATGCCGCGACCAAGACCATGGCCGCCGCGAATATCCGCTGCAAAAGAGCATTGTCTAAACCGCGAGCGACCTTGGCGCCCAGCCCCATCCCCACGAATCCGCCCACAAGAAACTGCGCGGCGACCGACAAGTCAAGCTGGCCGCCCGAGGCCACGTAGGCGACAACGCCGCTAACGCTGATGAAGAAGATCGCCAACAACGAGGTGGGCACCGCGCGATGCATGTCCATGCCGCCCAAGAGCACCAGCGCCGGGACGATGACAAAACCGCCGCCCACGCCAAACAGCCCCGACAGCACGCCGGTCCCCAATCCGACTCCGGCCAGCAACCCCCAACGCCTCCCCGAGGCCGCCGGAGGGGCGGGCGTTTTTTCGCCTTCGCCGTCAAGCTGAACCGCGTGGGACTCCAACAAAGCAGCGCGTTGGACGCGCGAGGCCGCCCACATTCGCGCGGCGACCAAGAGCATCAACACGGCAAAACACGCCAACAACAAGGGCTCGGGAAGGTACCCGGCCAGCAGATTGCCCACCGGGGCGCCGCACATGCCGGCCACGGCGAACAGCGCGCCGACGCCCAGTTCCGCCTCGCCCCGCACGACCCGCGGGGCCGCGCCGAATAGGGCCGTTCCGCCGACCGCGGCCAAGGACACCCCTACCGCCGCGCGGGCCGGCAGGCCCAACCCATAGACCAACAGCGGCACGGCGAAAATGCCGCCTCCCCCGCCGGTGAGCCCCAGCGCGAATCCCACCACGCCGCCAAAAAGAATCGCCAATCCAACCATAAGGCCTGCAATGTCCCTGGCGCCAAGCGAGTGGGACGAACCGCCTTCGGATCGTCCCCGTGAACAACCATCAATATATCGCGAGTTCACGATATGTCAATCCCTCGCCGCCAACAACCCTGCCCCGACAGGACGACTCGCCTACCTCCACATCACAGGACTAATGCACTCGGGCGGGAGCGTCGGCCAGACGCCCTCCGCCGCGTGGAATGCTTCCGGGGGGAGAGGCCCGCGGGCAAACCACTGCAGGTTCACTCGCAGTTGATCCTCCGACTCGACTCCCAGCACGATGTCGGTTGCGCCGGGCTGCCCCATCACGAACCGCAAGGCGAATTCCGCGATCGAGCAACCCGCCTGCGAGGCGAGTTGTTCGAACCGTCGCCTCCAGGGAATGGCGCTGGCCAGCCGCTGGGGCACTTCATCCTCGGGCATTACCAACAGGCCCTGCAGGAAAACGCTGCGCACAAACACCCGCTTGCCGCAGCCGCGGGCGGCGGTCATGGCTCCGCCGCGCACATGCCGTCGGTCCAGGAGATTGCAGGGGAGTTGCAGGGCGCTGAGGCGAGGATCTTCCGCAAGCTGTTTGGCGACGGCCGCTTCATGCCCGCAGGAAACACCGATCGCCTGGAGATCCCCCTGTTGAATCAGCTTCTGCAGCACATCGGCGCGGAGGAGGTCCTCTTCACGATGCAAGAGGACCAGCGGCAGACGCTCCAAACGCAACCGAGATTTGGATTGCTGGATCGACGCCGCCAAGGCGTCCGCCGCCAGGCGACCATCCTGATGCTGTTGGGCGGTCAGCGGCAACGTCTTGGTGACGACCACCACTTCATTGGAAAGTCGTAAGTCCGCCAGCGCCCGTCCCAACAGGCTCTCGCTATCGCCATACGCCGCGGCGGTGTCAAAGCAAAGCACGCCCGCCTGGTAGGCAAGCTCGACCAGCCTGACGATGGTGGAGTAGCTGGGCGGACCGGACCGATTGGCGACGCCGTAGGGCATGCCCCATTGCGCCGTGCCAATCGTCAAGCGGACCGAGTCGCCGTGGCCGTCAAGGCGATCATCCATCGGGCGGCTCCGTGCACCCCGCATCCCAACCGCGTCGATCACCGCATTCCCTTGGCGACCGTCTCAGAGGATACGGTGAGTTTCTGGAAAACACTAGCAACCCTGCTTCGCGACGCGATCGGCCGGGGTCGATTGGGAACTCTTTTCAAGCAGCGGACGGCGGCCGGTGCGCCCTGGCACGAGGCGTTGCTGGTGTTATCATAAGGCGATCGCGACGAGAAACCACTGAGGCGCAGATGGAAACCGACACGGAACTGTTTGAACGAAAAAACGCGATGCGACGAGCGGCTTACGACGCTCGCAACGCGCAGGCTGACAAGGATTTGTTAAGCGAGCAGGCGGTGGCGCGTTTGCTGGAGTTGCCACAGTATCAGTCGGCGACCACCGTCATGTGGTACATCGACTGTCGTTCCGAGTTGCGGACGCAGCACGCTCTGCCGCGAGCCCTGGAGAGCGAGAAGCGGATCGTCGTTCCCTACTGCACGGTCGATGAAAACGGAGATAACAAACTGGGGCTCTGGCGACTGGACAGCATGAGCGAACTGGTCGTTGGCAAATGGAAGATCCTCGAGCCGCCGCGCGAAAGTTGGGGCGACCCGCGGAAGGAAGTGCAGCCGCACGACCTGGACTTCGTGATCGTTCCCGGCGTGGGCTTCAGCCGCGAGGGCGCCCGCATGGGCAATGGACAGGGATATTACGACAGGTTGTTGGACCAGGTCCGCGAGTCGTGCGTGCTCGCGGCGCTGTGCTACGAAAGCCAGTTGTTCGACGATCTGATCGTGGGGCCTCACGACGTGTTCATGGATCTGGTGATCACCGAGCGGGCGGTATACCGGAGCACTCGACCGCGTCGCGCAGCAAGGGCGAGTTCATGACCGCCGTCGTCGAAGACACTTACGCCGAGGCGTTTCGCAGTCTGTATGTCGAGTTTCTGATTACGGCCCAGTCTCGAAAATGGGTCGAGCACGCCGTCCATGCGGCGACGGGCAACGGCAGCAGCACGATCATGTGCGACTGCGAAGCGGGCCTCGATCGGTTTGTCGGGCCGGAGGGAGACGACGCGGACTTTACCACGCCGGACGGGCGCCCGGCGCGATCGTGCAATTGCACATGCCGCGTTTTCGCAAGGATCGGGTGCGAGCCTTGGAGCAGCGCCGCGCTGACGCGAATCAGCCAGAACGTACTGACCTGTCCCACCGCCGCGTGCTTCAACCTGATCGACTCGGACGATTACTACGCGATGGGCCGCAAGGTCGCCTACTTTGGCGACGGGTTTCAGCGTCGCACGCAACGGTACGGGCGAAAGATGTGGTGGATTCCCACACTGGGCGGCGAGTTCCTGTTGGATCGACGACTCGGATACGCCGACGGGCTGATGGGTGGCAATCTGTGGTTCTTCGGCGATAGCGTCGCGTCCGCGCTGACGGCCGCCGAACTTGGCGTGGCGGCGGTGAGACGTACGCCAGGCGTGATCACGACATTTCCCGGCGGCGTCGCCGGCAGCGGCTCCAAGGCGGGCAGTCGCTATGCGTTTTCCATCGCCAGCACCTACGAGAAGTACTGCCCGCTGCTGCGCGACGAACCCGGCGCCCATTGCCAACTGCCCGAGGGCGTTCATTCGGTGATGGAGATCATCATGAATGGTCGCCATCTGGAGGCAATTTCCGATGCGACCCAAGCAGCGATCGAAGCGTCCCGACAAACGCCTGGACTGCTGCGCATTAGTGCGGGGAACTATGGAGGGCGTTTGGGAAAGAGCTTCGTCTATTTGCATCCCCAAGCGTCCTCACATCGGCCTCACTTGGACGGCTCGGCGAAACCAGTGGAGTCAGCAAAAAAGCCCCCCGCTGATTCCCAGCCTTGACGTCGGACGCCGGGGTGAAGCATCGGGTTGCCGCTGACCTCCGAATCGGCGAAGTCGATCCCGCCATCCGCTAGTCCAGGTTGTTGCCAAGGAGACCGATCGTGGCGCCAAAGAAGTACATCCTGTCCTTGGATCAGGGGACGACCTCCAGCCGCGCCATCTTGTTCACGCATGATGGACGCATCGCTTCCCATGCGCAGAAGGAAATCCGACAGATCATGCCCTCGCCGGGACATGTCGAGCATGATCCGGAAGAGATCTGGCGATCGCAGTTGGAGGTTGCTCGCCAAGCCATGCAACAAGTCGGCGCTGAACATCATGACATTGCCGCCATCGGCGTCGCCAATCAGCGCGAAACCACGGTTCTCTGGGACAAGCAAACCGGCTTGGCGTTGGGAAACGCCATCGTTTGGCAAAGCCGGATCACCGAGCCCATCTGCGAGCAACTTCGCGCTCGTGACGCCGGCGAGATGATCCGCCGCAAGACGGGCTTGTTGATCGATCCCTATTTCGCGGGCACCAAGATCAAGCATCTCTTGGACCAATACCCCTCGCGCGCGAGCGAGCCGAGCGCGGCGAGATCCTGTTTGGCACGATCGACAGTTTTCTTCTCTGGCGCCTGACTGGCGGCGTACACGCCACCGATTTCAGCAACGCCAGCCGCACGTTGATCTACAACATCCATACGCTGGATTGGGACGATGAGCTGCTGCGATTGCTGCAGATTCCTCGCGCCATGCTGCCCAAGACCGCGCCCAATTGCAGCGAGTTTGGCGTCTCGCTGGATCAGTGGTTTGGCGGTCCGATCCCCATCGCGGGGATGGCCGGCGACCAGCAGGCCGCCACGTTCGGCCAGGCTTGCTTCGAGCCCGGCAGCGCCAAGAACACCTACGGCACCGGCTGCTTCATGTTGATGAATATCGGCGGCGAACCGAAGCTGTCGGAGCATCAACTGCTGACGACGATCGGCTGGGGCTACCAGGGTCAGGTTACCTATTGCCTGGAAGGATCCGTGTTCGTCGCCGGAGCCGTGGTCCAATGGCTGCGCGATGGTCTGGGTTTGATCAACGCGTCGGACGAGGTGCAGCAACTCGCCGATCGCGTGGTCGAACTCCGGCGACGTGGTCTTTGTTCCCGCGCTCGTCGGGTTGGGAGCGCCCTATTGGGATCCCTACGCACGAGGAGCGATCTTTGGAATCACGCGGGACACCACGGCCGCGCATCTCGCCCGAGCCGCGGTGGAGTCAATCGCCTTCCAGTCGCGCGATCTGGCGGAAGCCATGCGGCAGGATTCCGGCGTTGACTTGCAGGTCCTGAAGGTCGATGGCGGGGCGGCGGTCAACAATCAGCTGCTGCAATTCCAGGCCGATATCCTGAACGCCGTCGTGCAGCGGCCCGTCGTCAGCGAAACCACAGCCCTGGGAGTCGCCTACATGGCCGGTTTGACCGTCGGCTTCTGGGATAGCATCAGCGAAGTGGAGGCGAATTGGGTGCTGGATCAACAGTTCGAGCCTTCCATGGACGAACCAGAGCGAGCGCTTCGCTGCGGCCGTTGGCGAAAAGGCGTTGAACGAGCCCTGGGATGGGCCAAGTAACGGCCGGACAGTTTATCGCTACCCGACATGAGCTAAATCCGGCCTTGATCGTAAGCCGGTCCAGCTGGGAGGGTAGCAGGCCCGACGGGCCGGCACAATTTTAGCCGTGGCCGTAAGGCCACGGAACGTCAACGGAAACGGGTCCACAGGCCCGAAGGGCCGACACAATCAGGACTTGTGTCGGCCCTTCGGGCCTGTGTCCGATCTGGAAAGGTAACCGTGGCCTCACGGCCACGGCTAGAATTGTGTTGGCCCTCCGGGCCTCGGACAGAGTCGGGTTGACCACCTTACGATCAAGGCCGCTAAATCCCTTCACCGGAGCACCTGCCGAAGATGCGTTTGTTCTTAATACGACACGCTCAATCGCGGAACAACGCGTTGCCGGAGTCGCAGCGTGTGGAGGACCCCGATCTCACCGACATTGGCGTCCAACAAGCCCAACGACTCGCCGAGCGGGTTGACGCGCTCCGTTTGTCGCACGTGGTGACCAGTCCTTTCCTACGCACGCTGCTGACCACGAAGGCGATCGCCGAACGCACTTCGCTGCGGCCGCAAGTGCATGTCAACCTGCACGAAGTCGGCGGCTGCTACGCGGGAGTGCACCAGCGAACCGGTCGCCCAGGCATGAGCGGCGAGCAGATTCGACAGCGTTTTCCGGACTTCGAAGTGGGCCAGGAAATCAACCATCAAGGCTGGTGGGCCGGACGTCCCTTCGAATCACAACACGATGCGTTGCGGAGGGCGGAACGCTTGAAGCACTGGACGCTCGAATCCTTTGCCGATGATTCCACCGAACCACGGATCGCTTATGTCATGCACGCCGATTTCAAGGTGGTCTTCCTGGAACACCTGCAATTGCCGGTTCGCCACACGCCTTGGAATACAAGCGTCACCGAACTGCGTTCCAACCGCGAGCGCTTCGAGTTGGTGCGATACAACTGCACCGAACATCTGGACTCCGAGCTGCACACGATGTGATCGACGCGATCCTCGCTGCGACGCGTCCCGCCACCCATCGCAGCGCATCGCCGTGCAACACCGTTGGGCCGGGCCGCCCCCCAAAAGCCAGCCTTTCGAACGCCGTCAGCGAACGCCCTGTTCCAACATGGGCCGGCAAAGGTACATTATCCCGTTCGGTCCCGCCAACCACCGACGCAAACCACCCCCCACCCCCAGAAATGCAAAGATCCCATGGAAGCTGGAATCGTTGGCTTGCCGAATGTGGGCAAGAGCACCCTCTTCAACGCCTTGACTTCGTCGCAGGCGGCGCAGAGTGCGAACTATCCGTTTTGCACGATCGAGCCCAATGAGGGGATTGTTAGCGTCCCTGACGAGCGGCTGCACCGGATTACCAAGTACATCGTTCCGCAGAAGCTGGTGCCCGCCATTCTCAAGTTGGTGGACATTGCGGGGATCGTGAAGGGGGCCAGCCAAGGCGAGGGCTTGGGCAACAAGTTCCTGAGCCATATCCGTGAGGTCGATGCGATCATTCAGGTGGTGCGCTGTTTCGCCGACGAAGACGTGACCCATGTGACCGGCGCCGTCGACCCGGAAAGCGACATGTTCGTGGTGGAGTCCGAGCTGCTGTTGGCGGATCTGGAGTCGCTCGAGACTTCGCTCCCCAAGGCGCAAAGAACCGCTCGCAGCGGAGACAAGGAGGCCATCGCCAAAGTGGCCGTCTTGGAGAAGTGCCTGGCCCATCTACAAACCGAATCACCGTTACGGAAACTCTCGCTCAACGAGCCGGAGCGGCGAATCATCAAGAGCTATGGTTTCCTCACGGCCAAGCCCGTGCTCTATGTCGCCAACGTTGACGAGGGCGACCTGGCCGGTGAGGGTCCCTTGGTGGACGTCGTCCGCGCCTACGCCGAGCGGAACGGAGCCTTGGTCCAGCCCGTGTGTGCTCAACTGGAAGCTGAAATCGCGGCGCTGGACGAGGCGGATCGGGGCGAGTTTCTCGAATCCGCGGGATTGCAGGAGCCGGCGCTGAACCTGTTGGCGCGAGCCGCATATCGCACCCTGGGACTCCATAGTTACTTCACCGCGGGCGAAAAAGAAGTCCGTGCGTGGACCATCCCGATCGGCGCCACCGCGCCGCAAGCGGCCGGCGTCATTCATTCGGACTTCGAACGGGGATTCATTCGCTGCGAGGTCTACACCTTGGAGGATCTGGAAACACATCACAGTGAGAAGGACATTCGGGCCGCGGGCAAGCTCCGAGTGGAAGGCAAGAACTATATCATGCAAGACGGCGACATTTGCCACTTCTTGTTTAATGTGTAGTCAGTTAACGGCCGGCAGTTCTGACCACTCGCAAAGCGAAGAATCACCATAAAATCAGGCCCCACGGGACGGCCCAGCATCAGCCCGCGTTTCATCACGGCGCAACCCCGGCTAACCTACGCCAGTCCCAAGGTGGGTGTCCAGACTTCGTGGCCGTTGATTTCGCGTGAGACGTGGGCCGAGTCATGCGTGTCTGAAAAGGAAGCACGGATTTGCTTGAGCAATTCATCGATCTGTTGAAGGTCCTTGTGCGACAACCAAGCGTGGTGGGCGCCGAGCATTCGTTTTTTCGCGTCTTGCAGCGAGAGCTTGAGGAGCGCAACGCACAGGTCTCCTGGTACGAAGGCTTGCTGGTCGCTCACGGGAATCAACCGGACTCGTTGATGATCTCCGCCCATGTCAACCGACACGGCCTGATCTGCACCGGTCCCAATGAATTCCAATATGCCGCCTTTGTCGCGGGCAGCCGTTCGGATCTCCTCGGCAACTCGGTGTCCGAACAGATGATGAGGAAGGTCGCCGGTCGTTTCGCGTCGATGCAGGTCGTGGCCTATGACCCATGGTCCGGCGCTTACCTTGGATCGGGGGCCATCACGCGGTCGGAGGTTTGCGAGTTTCGCCGCAATTTGGTGTTCGAGGTCGCCGGTTTGGAGCATGTAGTGGCGGGCACTCCTGTCGCGTTCGCCGATCGCCTGCGAGTCGCCGAGGGGCTGCTCAGCGCACAGCTGGACAACGTGTTGACGGCGGCCATGTTGGTCCATTTGTTCGACCACGGATTCCAAGGGACGGCGTTCTTTTCCGCCCAAGAGGAGGCGGGTCGTAGCTGGCGGTTCTTGCTCGAGTGGTTTCGGCGATTCGGTCACTCCACAAACCGCTTGATCGTCGTGGACACCAGTCCCTATCCCGACCGAGCAGCCGCCGACGCGCAGCAAGTGGTGCTGCGCAGACGCGACGCCAATTACCACTTTGATCAATCGGCCACCCACCGCATGATGACGGCCTGCGAGTCGCTGGGAATCAGCTATTCCTTCAAGGATCAGTACATCGACCGAAAAAACCAAGTCGCCATGGCGGAAGGACGCGAGGCGCATTCGTACGGCAGCACGGAGTTGGGACGCATCATGTCCGCCTCCCAGGGAAAGGTCCGCGGCGCGACGCTGCAGATTCCCACGACCGGCTATCACACGGCTTCGGAGTCCGCCGCCTTGGCCTCGTGCAAAGCATTCATGCAACTGCTTCTCGCCATTATGAATCCATGAGGCAACACACCCGTCGCGCGTGTCTCGGCCAAATGCAGCGTCACGCTGGGACCCGCGGAACGCCTGATTGTTGAAACCAAGTCCGCGCCCTCGCCGACCTGCTCAGCATCGCTCTGCTGGATCTTGACGATAGAAATCCCGTAGGATTGCGTACAACGCCGCGTGTTGTTCCGCCAGCGCCAGGGGGAGTTCGAAGAAGCACTCGGTGGCGACGGCGAAGAACTCGCTGGGCTCGGTGGCGCCGTAACAATCCAGCAAGGCGGGACGTCTCTCTTCACAAGCGCGCTGCAACTTCTCAAATTCCACGCCCAGGACCTGGCGCCATCGAGCGTCCTCGGCCGGAGTCGCAAGCGGTGGGACGCCATCGGCTTGGCGCCCGTTCTGCATGTCGAGTTGGTGTGCGAATTCGTGCAGGACCAGATTGTGGCCGCGAGTCTCATGTCGAGCTCCGGCCAGAGCGTCGGCCCACGACAAGATGATCGGCCCGCGATACCAGGCTTCGCCTTCTCGGAAGGACTTGCCTTCGAGCACCACTCCGCCGCCAATCTCGGCTCGCCCCGGCGCTGCGTATGCGTCGGGATAAACCAAGATGGACTCCGCCAAATCAAAGTACTCGTCCACGAACGCGAGCACCAACAGGCATGCCTGCGCGGCCACCGTGACCTTGACTTCATCCGTGATCCGCAAACCGCCGCAGCCTTCCCAGTTCTTCTCCGCGACCAGCACTTGCACGTCGCCCAGCAGCTTGCGCTGTTCGGATTCACTCAGGCGCGCGAAGCAATACACATTGCGCCGCAGAATGGCGAGCCAGTCTTCAGGAAATGGCCGCATTCGCAACTGGCGCCGGCGACGTCTTCTCAGCCATCCAAGAACCATCATGCCGCTCTGTTCTGGGGAGACTCCGCGCCCGAATACGAGATCAGCAGGTAACCTAACGCCAACTGCCCCGCCCAACAAGCCGCCGCGCACCGTCGGGCCCTGGCGACAGCGGCGGCCATTGGTCTAAACTGCCATGGCCTTCCGACGCCCGATCACCCTCGCTTCGCTCGCCCCTGAATTTCGCCATGTCCACGCCCCAAGATCCCGCTCCCTTAAACACCGTCAGTCGCAAGCAGGGCGTCATCGCAGCCCTGGCGATCACGGCGATCGCCCTTCATCTGGGGTTGCGGTACGGATTCCGCTTTGAGCGAAACGTCTCGGATCTCCCGTTGCTAACGGCGCTATTGCTGGGCGGCGGCCCCTTGGTCTGGGACCTGTTGCGGAAGTTGCTTCGCCGCGAATTTGGATCGGACTTGTTGGCCGGGATCTCCATCGTGACGTCGGTGATCTTGGGCGAGTATCTGGCGGGGACGCTGGTCGTGTTGATGCTGTCCGGGGGCGAGGCGTTGGAAGCTTACGCAGTTCGCAGTGCGTCGTCAGTGCTGCAGGCTCTGGCCAAACGCGTGCCGTCCACGGCGCATCGCAAGAGCAACTCGACCCTGGTGGAAGTCGCATTGAACGAAGTGCAAATTGGCGATGTCTTGTTCGTGCGGCCTCATGAAGTGTGTCCCATCGACGGTACGGTGCTCGAAGGGCATGGAGTGATGGACGAATCCTACCTGACCGGCGAACCCTACATGATGTCGAAGACGCCGGGCTCGACTGTCTTGTCCGGATCCGTCAATGGCGAGTCAGCTTTGACCATTCGCGCGGACAAGCTGGCCGTCGATTCAAGATACGCGCGCATCATGCAAGTGATGCAAAGCTCCCAGCAGCATCGCCCGCGGCTCCGCCGATTGGGCGACCAACTCGGCGCCTTCTACACGCCGCTGGCCGTGGCCATCGGGATCGCAGCCTGGATCGCCTCGGGCGAAGCGGTGCGATTTCTGGCGGTGATGGTCGTGGCCACGCCCTGTCCGTTGTTGATCGCCATCCCAGTGGCCATTATCGGGTCCATCTCGCTCGCCGCTCGCCGAGCGATCATCATTCGCGATCCGGCGATCCTCGAGCAGGTCGACACGTGCCGAACGATTGTGTTCGACAAGACCGGAACATTGACGTACGGCAAACCGCAGCTCACTGAACAGTTATGCGCGCCGGGCAGCGATCCAAAGCATGTGCTTTCGTTGGTGGCGAGTTTGGAGCAGTACTCGAAACATCCGCTTGCGGAGTCCCTGGTGACGGCCGCGCGGACGGAGAACCTTGCTCTACACGACGCCAAGGAAATGAGCGAGCGTCCCGGCGAGGGGCTGCGCGGCGTGATCTCGGGAGACGAGGTGCAAGTCACCAGCCGTAAGAAGCTGATCCAAGTCGATCCCCAGGCAATCGATTCGTTGCCGCCCCAGGCTGACGGCCTGGAATGCGTGATCCTGGTCAATGGGGCCTATCAGGCGACCTACCGATTCCGCGATGCGCCGCGACGCGAAGGGGCGCTGTTCGTCAATCACCTGGGCCGCAGGCACGGCATTTCCCGAGTGGTTCTGCTCTCGGGTGATCGCGACTCGGAAGTCAAGTACCTGGCGGAGCTGGTGGGTATCGGCGAATACTATGGCGGCCAGAGTCCCGAGGACAAACTGGAGTTCGTGAGGGCGGCGGCCAAGGACGGCAAGGTCATCTTTGTCGGAGACGGCATCAATGACGCGCCCGCCTTGATGGCTGCGACCGTGGGCGTCGCCTTCGGACAAAACAGCGACGTCACCACCGAAGCCGCTGGCGCCGTGATCATGGACAGTTCGCTTTCCAAAGTCGATGAGCTGATGCACATCAGCCAGCGAATGCGGCGAATCGCTTTGCAAAGCGCTCTGGGCGGAATGGCCTTTAGCGTGATCGGAATGCTGTTCGCCGCCGCGGGATACCTGCCGCCGGTTGCCGGCGCCATCACCCAGGAAGTGATCGATGTGGTCGCGGTATTGAACGCGTTGCGTGTGGCTTGGCCTCCCAAGTCCTTGATCGACTTCTAACCCCGGCCAACCCGCACGCAATGGCGTGGACGTTTGGTCCCAGGGTTTCGCTTCGCTTCACCCTGGGCTGGTCTGGGGGCGTCCCTTTGGGACTTGTTCTGGCGCCGGCGTCTTGGCCCCAGGGTTTCGCTTCGCTGCACCCTGGGCTGGTCTGGGGGCGTCCCTTTGGGACTTGTTCTGGCGCCGGCGTCTGGCCCCAGGGTTTCGCTTCGCTGCACCCTGGGCTGGTCTGGGGGCGTCGCGTTGGGACTTGTTCTGGCGCTGGCGTCTTGGTCCCAGGGTTTCGCTTCGCTGCACCCTGGGCTGCGGGAGGGCTGCGCAATTGACCTCGGATGAATCGGCGAAGAGAATAGTCGCACTCGGCGTTGCCGGTCGCCTTCTGTTGCTGCTCCAAGCAGAGAGACTTTGCTTCATGTCATCTCGACGTTTTCCACAACTGCTGGTCGCCCTGGCGGTCGCCGCCGCGTTCTCGCCAAGCCTTCCGGCTCTCGCACAGTCGGGCGCGCGGCCCAACATCGTTTACTTCATGGCGGATGAACTTGGCTATTACGAGTTGTCGTGCATGGGACATCCGCATCTGCGGACTCCGCGCATCGACCAGATGGCCGCGGAGGGAATGCGGTTTACGCAGGCGTTGGCGGGTTCGTCGGTTTGCGCCCGACGCGTTGTTGCTTGATGACGGGAAAGCATGGCGGTCATACGTCCGTGCGCAGCAACGGCGGCGGGACGCCGCTGCGAGCCGGCGAGGAAACCGTCGCCTCACTGCTAAAGCGAGCGGGTTACGCCACCGGCGGTTTTGGCAAGTGGGGCTGCGGCGGTCGCGGCTCTACAGGCGTTCCAGAGCAACATGGCTTTGACGTGTTCTTTGGCTACTATGATCAAGTTCACGCGCACAGCTACTATCCGCCGTACCTGATTCGCAACTCCGCCGAGGTTCCGCTGCCAGGCAACGCCGGCGGACGGACGGGAGAGACCTATGCGCACTACGAGATCATGAAAGAGTCCTTGGCGTTCATTCGCGACCACCAGGAGGAACCGTTCTTCTGTTACTTGCCCGTGACTCCGCCGCATGGCATGTTCGACATTCCCGACGACGACCCTGCTTGGGCCCTCTACTCTGACAAGCCCTGGCCCGAGGAGGCAAAACGATACGCCGCCATGGTCGCCATGATCGATCGCAACGTGGGTGAGGTGTTGGATCTGCTACGCGAGTTGCAGCTTGATGAAAAGACGATTGTGTTCTTCAGCGGCGACAACGGCGGCAACGACTATTTCAAGAGCCCCGAACATCGGCGGGGTTTCTATGGTCCGAATGTTGATCCTCGCTCGGATCGCGAGTTTCGCGGCACGAAGGGCACGCTCTATGAGGGCGGCTTGCGCGTGCCTTTGATCGCGCGCTGGCCAGGCCGCGTGGCCGCCGGAAGCGTCAGCGACTTGCTGTGCTACTTTCCCGACTTCATGCCCACCGTCGCGGAGCTGTGCGGCGAAGCGGCGCCCCAGGACACTGACGGTGTCTCCCTCACCCCGGAGTTGTTGGGTCCTGAACAGGCCGGCCATCCTCAGCAGCAGCACGAGTATCTGTATTGGGAACTAGGAAATCAAATCGCCGTGCGCAAGGACCACTGGAAAGCCGTTCGTCCCAAGGCGAATTCCGCATGGCAATTGTTCGACCTGTCCAGCGACATCAGTGAGCGGCAAGACGTGTCCGCGGAACACTCGGAAGTGCTGCAACAACTGATTGGTCACGCGGAAGCCGCCCATGAACCCGTGGAGGAAGGCGAGTTCACCGATCGCACGCACCATGAACGTGATCGGTGGGCGAAATGGGGAACGTCCCGTCCAGCGCCCGCGGGGCGTCGTCCCAACAACAAAGGCCGGACCGTCAGCGACTTCTCGCCCGAAGGGCTCCTTTCGCGCCGAGCTAAAAATCCTGCATGTGAGCAGCGAGTCTCGCGGCAACGGCAAGTTCTCGCAGTTGGCGTTCGATGGAAAACCAGCAACGCATTGGCATACGAACTTCTCCAACGAAGCCGATCAACATCCGCACGAATTGATCGTCGACCTGGGGTCCACGGCGACGATCGAGGGCTTTCGTTATCTGGCTCGACAGGACAACAGCTGGAACGGCGCATTCAAGGATTGCGAGTTCTATGTTGCGGATTCCGTGGACGGGTTTGGCGACCCAGTGGCCAGCGCCCAGTTCGTCAAGAGCCGGCAAGCCCAAGAGGTTGAATGCAAGCCAGTTGTCGGACGCTATGTCAAGATCGTCGTCAAGTCGGAAGTCAACGGCGGCCCCTGGGCCTCTGCCGCCGAAATCGGCGTCGTTGGCAAAGCGAAGCTTGCCGGCCGTGAACGCTAAATTAACGTCCGTTGGCAAGCTTCCGCGCGACGCTTTGATCCTCCGCGCTCAATTGATCCAGGGGGACAGCCGCTTGTCCGCCATCCTGGCGGAGCAAATGCACCCGTCCCGCCTCGAGCTTCACAAACTTGGCTAAGACTCGATATTCGCCCGTGACGTCCGTCCAAGTCCGCAATCCTTGCGAACTTGCCGCGACTTCGACAACGAAGCTCTGAAACGCAGTGCGACCCGAGTCGTCTCGCGCGGTCAACAGAAGCCTCTGGTCGCCCACAGGAAAATCCTCCGGGACGCTCCACCTGAGCAGTCCGCCGGGCGTCAAGGCTGCGCCGGTTGGCCCTTTCGCAAGCTCGTAGGTTACGCCGCCATTCTTCGACTTCGCGATCATCTGGTATTGCAGCTCTTGTCCGACGACGACACGATTTGGCGGGCGACTGGCAATGACCAGGAAGTTCAATCCGGAACTCGCCAAGGCGCGATCCAGGTCGATGCGGTGCAAGACGACGCGATCATTCGACTCGGGCAGCGTGGCGATCGTGCTCGCCAAGGGAAAGAAATAGATGCGTTTGTCAAGCGTCAGGGGAGCGCGAGCAAAGAAGTCACTGTCATCGCCGGGCCGGACATCGATGTCGGTCAACGTAGCGATCGGCGTCTTCTCGCCAGCCAGGAAGATCGACACCGAGGGCGTCGAAGCCGGCCGATTGGGGTCACGGTCGATGCGTTCCACTTGGACGACGAAATCTCCATTGACCGCCGGCGTCGGCAAGCTCGCCGCGGCGCGATCCGCCATTCCACCGATGTCGTCAGATTGGAAGTTGAAAACGCCGCCTGGAGAGTAGATGCGCGAACCATCGTTGCTGGGTGCGATGTAGCCGATGGTTTCATGAAAGTAGCGGAGCTTGGCGTCTTTTCCGCGAAGTTGCAAGAGAAAGACGCCGCGCGGACTGCTGTTGACGCGCCACATGGTGAAAAATCCGCCATCGCCGGCGGCGCGCAGGCGCAATTCGCCGGCGCCCATCAGATGCGGCTGCTGGCCGAGGTCCACGTTCAGCGGCTGGAGCTGGGAGTCCAGAAAATGCAGCGGACTGGAGGTTCGCTCATCGCCCACGATCAACAGGGGGCCGCTGGAGCCATGCCCGAGGATCGCCGCCTGGGGTCGGTAATCGCCTGGCAAGGCCACCGGACGTTGCTCCTCCCACGTCCCCATGCTCCAAGATCGGATGGTGCGCGCCTCGGGGAGCACGGCGAACAGCTTGGTCGCGCCCGCCGCGATGAGCGTTGAGGAATCGTCGATCGAGATAAACTTGGCGATCTTGGCCGTTGCCACGTCAACCACAACGATCTGCTTCACTGCGCTCAGCCAGAAAACGAGGTATCGCCCGCCGCCGCCAACGCAAACGGAATCGAAAGGACGGGGCAGTGGGATCGTCGTCTTCGAATCGCTTTTCGTCGGTGGAAGCGGATTGGAGGACGCGGCGGCGTCAGCGGACGGCTTACCACTTGCCGCCGTTTCGCCGTCCGTCGTCTCGGGCGCAGCCGGGGAGCGGGGCGTCGCGTCGTTCGCCAAATCCGCGGGCGGCCCTAGCGGTCGATTGTTCACGGCAAACGTGTGAAAGACGCTTTGACTCGACTGATCCTTGATGCTGATCACCGCATGCGCGGTGGCTGGTACTCTTGACTCGGGCGCCCGCCAACTCACCAACCCCGTCGGTGTGATGGTCATCCCCTGAGGCCCGGTGGTTAGCTCATACTCAATACCGCCGGAACTCGACAGCACTTCCAGCTGATAGCGGTAATTCTGTCCGGGGTGGACCATCGGCGGCGGCTGCGACATGACCAGCAGATCGTGAATGTCTGCTCGCGCAAGGATCGCGGCCAAGTCGATCTGCTTGATCAGCAACCGATCGTGCTCATCAGCGATAGCAACGATCCGACCCGCTGGCGGATGAAAGACGAGGCGTCGATCCAACGATAATCCGCCGCGACGGTTGAAGTACTCGCTCCGGTTTCCCTTCAGTCGCAGGTCTCGGAACGTGGCCAAGGGCGCGACGTAAGGAGCCAGCTGCAACGAAACGGAGCCTAGCAGGGGATCGCCTACGGAATAGGAAATGGGAGCATCGACGCTCAGATAAAACGGCCCCCGCGTCGCGGGCACGGTTGGCTGCAAGCGAGAAATGCCGTCCTGCTTCAAAGGCTTGAATTGAGAGTTAAACAAACCGGCGTCAGTAAACACAACTTGGCTAATAGGGCCGGGTGAGGCGAAGTGAGCTTTCCGCGACGGGTCTTCGTAAAGCTCGGCGCGTTGGCCCGAGAGAACCAGGATCTTCGCATCGCGCGCTCCGGCCACGCCGAAGGTGCATCCATCGGCCGCAGCCCTGACTGCGGACACGTCGTACCATCGGGGCGGAGTATTGGCCTGCGTCGTTACTTCCACTTCCAGAGGTTTCAGCGTTTGCAGGTCAAAGAACTGAACGTCGGATCGATTCGCACCCTCTTGGCTGGAGGCAACCACCAACGGCCCCGCCGACGCCGACCCCATCGCCAAGTCGGTCGCCGAGTAAGTCGCCGCGAAAGACGTGGTCAACTCACGCTGAAGGTTCGCCAGGCTCCATCGCGTGATCGTGCCTTCCTCCGGCTGAACAACAACCAGATGTTCCGCTCCCGCCGCGAACAAAACTCGACCGTCCGACACGGGAACGTATCCGACGATGTTCAGCGTCTCGATATCAAACACAGCTAGTTTGAACAGCGGTTTGATATGCAGGATCAAGTAACGTCCACCGGCGCCAAGCGTCGCGTTGTCGACGGGCGCTGGAAGCTGGATTTCTTGAATGGCCTCAGCAATGGGCGGCGTGTCGCGAGCCGTGGACTGGCTCGCGCCGTCACCGCCGTCGCTCGTTGGCGAAGCAGCGGCGACGTTCTTACCGAGCGACTTGACCTGACAGTCGGAAATCCAGAACCGTACGTCGTCGCGCAGGAGCAAACCCAGTTTCACTGGCCCTTCGATGTTCGCTGGCGGACGGGCGGGCTGGCCTTCGATCTGACCGATCACTTCGCGATCAACTTTCTGGATGCGGACAATCACCTCGCGTTGATTCTGCGGCAGTGGCGGCGGCAGAGTGAGCATGAAGATGGAGCCTCGTCTGGCCGCCGGGTGGACGCCCACGGTGATCTGGCCAAGGCTGCTGCTGGGGACCACAATCCGCAGGGTCGCCAGGAAGTCGCCTTCCAACGCGGGTTGACGATACAGCCAGAAATCACCAGGCTCCTTGCTCTTGGAGATTTGCAGACCTTGTTCGTCGCGGGCGAACGTGAGATCCTGCTCGATCTTCAGATCCTGATCGGTCTTGGGCGACGCCGGAACGTACCAATCCTCAAAGGCCGCCACAGGGGGTGGTGTGGTCGCCGACGGCGCCTGCGCGGGCTGGTTAGCGGGCTGGTTAGCGGGCTGGTCAGCGGGCGAAGACGCAGGCTTGGCGTGCGGGACGCTCGCCAAACTTCCCTCCAGCGGGCGCATCTCCAGGCGGTGAATTTCGAATTCGGAGTTGGCGCTTCCTAGCAAGACGTGCGACGGAAACTTCGATTGAAAAAAGGGCGTCAAGGACAACCGCGACACATCGCCCGACCAGCGAAACACCCGCTCATTGCCGACGGTCAGCTCGAAGGCGCTCCCATCGATGCGGCAATGGATGTCAACCCGCTTGCCAACCGGCAATAGCTTCTTGGTGCATGCTTCGGCCGGATACTTGGGGTTCTTGGGAGCCATACGGTCGATCAAAGCCAGCCCGCTGGACAGCTTCCCGCCATTTTCCGCTTCCACGATCACCGCGCAGGGTTTCCCGTCAATCGGCCCAATCATATAGAAAGCCCCCTTCCCACTTCTGCGGGTGACAGCGGCCCGCAGTTCATAACGGCGAGGCGCCGTGAATGAAGTGCGGATCAGCGCGGGTGCTTTCGCCGCGTCGGTGAACAAGGCGCCGTCGGAGAAGTGGGCCTTGCCCCGCAGCGTTTGATTGGGCGGATCCAGTCCGCTGAGCAAGTTGATCCATTGCGGCGCGTCAGGGCGGACGGAGTGTGACGACGCGGGCGGCGAAGTCGAGGACTGCGATGATGGCGCGCCGCTGGCCAAAGCACTTCCCGGCGCTGGCTGGGCGGCGATGACCTTTTCCAGACGCTTCAGACGCAGACTACCCACCCCGCCGATGCGAAGGTAAAGGCGCCCAGGGTTTTCGGAACCGGGAAACCGATATCCTCCCACGCGTTTGCCATCTTGTATCAAGTGGATGCGATCGCCTTCGCGCTGGATGGCGAGCAGGAACGTTTGCGGCTCTTCGGTCAGGTGCTTCGAGAATCGCGCCCCGGCAGTCCGACTTGATTCGGGCTTGAACTCAACTCCGATGCTCGCTCCCAACCCGCCCAGCGTATGGTATCCTCCCGACTCATCGATGGTCGGCAATTGCAGCTCTGCTTGAATCAGAAAATCGCCGTGAAAAGTCTCGAGATGACGGATCGTGCTTGTGGGACCGATATCGACGGCGGTCATGACAAGTCCGTCCTCGTCCAACGCCAGTTGCAATGCGCCGGGATCCTGGATGTCGCGAGGGTCCGTGCCGCCGGTGGAGAACACCCAGCGCTCGGGCTCGATGTCGATCGGGGCCAATTGCGGCACGCCGTAATCGAACAACATCGAATCGTCGTTGACCTCGAAACCGGTGATCCACAACTTGGCCGGCGGATTCAGCTGCAAGAAGATATGGCCGGGTTGCCGCGAACCTCGTGAACCGCCTTGCCGTGGCTGTCCATCCACGGAGAAGTAGAACTGGTCGCCAACACGCTCAATCGTCAGTTCATGTTCCAGGGGTTGATCCACGAGTTGCGGCGCCGGCGCGGTCACGTAGCGTTTGCCATCCAACTCCCGGAAACCGAAGTAAGGGATCGCCGTCCCACCGCGTTGCTGGACATCCGGGTCGCCGCGGGACGGCGTCCGTACACGGATGCGGGCAACGAAGTCGCCACTCATCCGCCGACGATGGACGAGATCCATCGGCCCCGAGGGCGGTCGTGACTGGGCCAGGAATCCCGCATTCGCTCGAGCGATTGTCAAGTTCTCCTGCTGATACGCGAACTCGACCGAGCTGGCTTGGTGCGGTACGAAAGCCCATTGCTCAAGACGCGGCGGCGCGGGCCCGGTTGCCGCGGGGGGCGACGCCTCATCGCCTTGCCCGGCCGCTGCCTCCGCGGAACTTGCTTCACCCACGCCGGCGACCGACGGCGCTGGTTCATTCCTTTCGGCGATGCGCGGATTAGCTTCGATCGGCGGGTTGGATTCAGCGGATTCTCGCGAGCACGCCGTCAGGACGAGCAGGGAAATAATGATGATGCTTTGACTTCTCATACCTTAGCCAATGGTTGAGGTCAGACGTGATGTCGAACGGGCTCTCGTGGAGGCTGGCTCGTCGAGGCGAGGTCACCGTGCGGCGCTGCGGGCCTTCTCAAGCCAGATGGCGGCGGTCTGGTGTTGGCCGAGCGCGGAGTAGGCGCGAGCAATGTTGGAATACGCCGTGGTCTTGGGCGGCAACGAATGGTCCAGATCCAGCCGCTCGGCAATGGCGTAATCCAGTTGCGCGGCGTCGATGTCGCCCATCTCGCATCGAAGGGTGGCGCGTTCCCAGTAAACCTCGGCGCGAGACGGATCCATCCGCAACGCGGCGCTGTAATCCTCCAGCGCCGTGGAAAGCAGGCGGCGCTCCCCATTGCGCAGATCAACTCCGCCCGTCGACGATAGTCTTCCACGGACGGACGGTCCTTCAAGACGTCGCTCAAGGCTTGAAACGCCTCGCGATAGGTGACGGCCTGGCCTTGATCGAGCCAACCGCGTTTGCCTTGCCAGACCGTCAACAGGCTGGTCGCCGTGCGGTCAAGCACTTCCACATGGGCGCCCAGCGGAACGACGCCCAACAACTGGTCGCCCTGCCGCAACTCGGCCAGGCCGCCAAACACGATCGCACGATCATCTCGCAGTATCGGCAGGGGAGCGTCGTTCTTTTTTGGGGCGGCTTCGACGGCCGACGCTGCGACTCCCACGTCGCTCCATTCCCCGTCGCGACGATCGATCACCATCAGCGCATCAGGTCGAAGAAGCTGCCGTTGGGAGTCCTCCAAGCGTTGCCCAAGTTTGAAGTAGAGCACGGGTCGAGGTTCCTCGAACCTCGCCGCAATCTCATCTCTGGCCAGCACTTCGCCGGACACTTGATAGACTCGGAACTGGTCGCTGGGCAGCACCAGAGATCGCCATTGAGACGTCTCGACGGTATAGGCTTGCTCCACTTGCCGCTGGATGGGCGTTTGTTGCCCGTCGCGTTGCTCCATTTCCGTGATTGTCACGATCCGCGTGCGTTGGTCGGGCGCCTGTTGATGGAATTCAATTAGCAGCCCGCCGTCCGGGAAGGTGCGCGCACCACGACCAACAACGGATGCGCAGGAGCTTTCAACGGCAGCGGCCGAACCGATGGTCGAGGCGGATTGGCGTCCGGAGGCGGATCCGATTGCGCGGCGGCGCAGGTTGTCCAGGCGGCGAAGAAAGCGAAGATCAGGCGACCGCGCATGAAAAACTCCTTGAGAAGAAACCCGCCAGAGAAATTGTAAGTGGCGGTTTCCCCAACGTCCACAGTCCGGGCGAGATCCAAGATTCAAGATCCAAGATCGACTGCGTGGGGAGACGAGCCCCCAAGCGTTGGCTTTTCTCGGCTCCGACCACTCCCCGCGCTCGTTTTCCGGTTATCGTCGGAGCGATTGTGCTAAGATGACCCCCTGTCAGCCACCGGAGACGCGACTCAGGCGGCGACCCGCGCCCGCATACTTTCACTGCATATTCTCACTGCACGAATTCACCGCGCATCTTCACTGCACATCGAGCGAAACCGACTGTTCGCTCTTCCTCCGGAGAACGAGGCCGATGCCTATCCCCTTGGTGCTTTGCTCATCGCTTCTGCTCGCAGTCGTTCAAGACCCAGGCGTGTATGAGGCCGAATTGATCTTCCCGCTGCGAACGGATCACAATCACGCGCCGGGTCTGGTCGAACTGCCCAACGGAGACTTGCTCGCGTCGTGGTATCGTGGTTCCGGTGAGCGAAAGGCCGATGATGTCGCGGTCTATGGCGCTCGCAAGCGCCACGACGCCAAGCCATGGGGCCAGCCCTTTGTGATGGCCGACACCCCGGGCTTTCCCGACGGCAATACGTGCATGATGATCGACGATCAGGAACGGCTCTGGTTGTTCTGGCCCACCGTGTTGGCCAACACCTGGGAGTCATGTTTGACGAATTATCGCGTCTCCAGCGATTACCAGTCGGCTGGACCACCGGTCTGGCGTCAACGAGGATTGGTGCTGCTCAAACCGGCCGACTTCCAAGAGGAGGTCGAAGGCCGCCTGCAACAATGGCTTGGCAAACTCGGGGTCGAACTCAGCGGCGCGCTGCAGGAAGAGTTGCGGGTGGCTCGGACGCGATTGGGAGACAAATTGTATCAACGATTGGGCTGGCAACCGCGGTGCAAGCCAACCGTACTCGCCTCGGGACGCTGGTTGCTGCCGCTCTACACGGACACCTTCTCTATTTCGATCATGGCGATCAGCGACGATCAAGGGCGGACATGGCGAGCCAGCCGCCCGCTGATTGGCTTTGGCAACATCCAGCCTTCGGTCTTGGCGGGCCGCGATGGACGGTTGACGGCGTTCATGCGGGAGAACGGTGCGACGGGACGAATTCGCGTCGCGTACTCGACCGATGACGGTGAGTCGTGGAGCAACGTGGAACAGTCCGATTTGCCCAATCCCGGGTCTGGTCTGGACGCCGTACGATTGAGCAATGGCAATTGGGTCCTTGTCTACAATGACACCGCGCGCGGCCGTCAAAGTCTCGCGGTGTCGTTGTCGGACGACGACGGCGCGACGTGGAAGTGGACGCGTCATCTGGAGTCGGCCGAATCCGGCTCGTTCCATTATCCCTGTGTCATCCAAAGTCGCGCCGGCGACCTGCACGCGGTGTACAGCTACTTCGTCGCGGAAGGAAAGAGCATGAAGCACGTCCATTTCAATGAGGATTGGATTCGGCAAGGCGACTCTCAATGAACCGTTGGCGGACAGCCCACGGTCGGCAAGGCGCAACCCGCAATGAAATTTGATCGGTCATGGTTTCGGTTCAGCCTGCGGACATTCCTGATCGTCGTCTGCGCAGCGGCCGTTGCCTTGCGGATCTATCTTCCACGCTTGAACCCGCCGATTCTGCTGCCGCTGCAATGGGACGCCGCGAGCGGCAAGAATATCCGTTGGTCCGCCAAGGTCGGCAGCATGGCCTGGAAGTCTCCGGCGGTCGGCGAGGGCAGGGTCTTCCTGGGTTGCAACAACTCAGCCGCATGGGACCCCTCTGTTCCCGCGTCGGTGGATGGCGGCGTGTTGCTCTGCTTCTCCCAGGACGATGGCCGGTTTCTGTGGCAACACTTTCGACCAAAACTCGCATCCGGTCGCGCAACGACTGGCCACTGCAGGGAACCTGCAGCACGCCCTTGATCGAGCGGGGCCGACTGTACTACGTCAGTAATCGAGCGGAGCTCATTTGCCTGGATGTGGATGGCTTTGGCGACGGCAGGAACGATGGACCGTTTCTGGCGGAGACTTCGACCGGCGCTCACGCCGCGGACGTCGTCTGGTCCTTGGACATGATCGGAAAGCTGGGCGTCCACCCACACAACTGCAGTTGCAGCAATGTCGTCGCCGACGCGAACCTTCTTTTTGTCAACACAGGCAACGGCGTCGGCGAGTCGCATGGCGGCGTCGTCAATCCCTTGGCGCCGTCCTTGATCGCCGTGGATAAGCGGACGGGGCAAGTCGCCTGGACGGACAACTCGCCGGGCCCCAACATCCTGCACGGACAATGGTCGTCGCCCGTCCTCACGCAAATCGCTGGTCGGCGACAGCTTCTGTTCGCCGCGGGCGATGGTTGGCTGTACAGCTTCGATCCCAAGGGCGACGGCAAGGGCGGCAGCCGCATACTCTGGCGGTTCGACGCGAATCAGAAATCCGCCTTTTGGCGATTGGGGGGCAGGGGATCACGCAACAGTCTGCTGGCGACTCCGACGGTCGTTGGCTCGCACGTTCTCTTCGCGACAGGGCAAGATCCTGAACACGGCGATGGCCCCGCATCGCTCTGGTGCATCAGCGGCGATGGGAATGGCGACGTAAGTCCTACGCTAGTCGCCCTGGCGAAGGGCGGCGTCCAGCAAGGCCCGCGAACCGGCGATGAGATGCGTCTGCAAGCGTGCGACCCTCAGGCGGGAGACGTCGAAACGCCCAATCCCAAGAGCCGACTGAGATGGTGCTACACGGGCGCGGACTACAATGGCAACGGAACGATCGAAGACGGCGAGAGTTTTCATCGTTCGCTCTGCCGCCCTCTTGTGGTCAATGATCTGGTGTTCTGCAGCGACAGCTACGGTTTGCTTCATTGCGTGGATTTGCGTTCCGGCCAGGGGCAATGGACCTATGACTTGTTCGCCAATGGCTGGGCGGCGCTCTTCGCGGATAGCAAGCATGTCTATGTCGGAACGGAAGACGGCGACATCATGGTCTTCGCGGCGGACCGCGATCCGAACATCGCCATGCCGTTCAAGCAACCGCTGACGGTGGTGACGATGAAAGGCCCTGTCTATGCGGCTCCCGCAGTTGACAAAGGCGTGCTCTACCTGTCGATTCGCGGCGAGTTGCTGGCGATTTCAGAGTAAGCGACGCTTGATTGCGCGAGTGCGGGTTAGCGAGCCAAAGCCGATTCGATAATGTCGGCGGCCCTGGGAGCGCCGCCAGCTTGACGATTGGCCTCAGCGATTCGCTCTGCGTGCTCGCGGTACGCCCCGTTTTCGAGAAGATCCAGCACCGCGCGGCGCACGCGCCGCGCCGTGGCCTTCGCAACGGGAATCGCAACGCCACACCCGGACCAGGCGATCCGAGCGGCCACCGAAGGTTGATCGTTGGCGATTGGCACCGCCACCAGCGGCTTTCCCTGGGCGAGCGTCTCGATCGTTGTATTCATTCCCGCATGCGTGATGACCAGATCCGCGAGCTCCACAAGCTTCAACTGGGGCGCGAATTTCACCACGACAGGGTCGCCCGGAAGCCGCCCTAATTCCGCGGGATCTCCGCCGCCGCCCATCGATAGGACCAGTTGCACTGGAAGTCCTTCGCATGCTTGGGCGATCGCGCGAAACACGTGCATCAAGCGGTTCTGGGCGGTGCCCAGAGACGCGTACACCAAGGGCCGACCGTCCAAACGCTCCCAGGGAAAATCGACCGCCGGTCGAGCGGCGTGATGATGTAATCCTCCCACGTAGTGAAACCAGGGCGCAGGCTCGGTGCGCGGATAGTCGAATTCCGACGGAATCTGCGCCAGGGTCGCCAACCGCGACGCGTTCTCATGACGAAAACGATACAGGGGCAGGCCCAGTTCCCGCCGCCGCTGCATCACCAACCGCCGCAGCCGCCGCAGCGCCCACTCCCCGGGCAGGTCCGCCAGGCGATTCCTGAGTCGAGCCCACGCCCCCAGCTTGTACCGTAAGGCGGGCAGCATCGGTGGATGGTCCACATCCGGATGCATCGGCAGCGCGTTGCAGACGGTGATCCAAGGCGTCTGCAGTTGTTCGCTGATGTTCCGGGCGACAAAGCAACTTTCATCGGCCAGCAGGACATCGGCGCCGCATTCCTGAATGGCGCCAGGCCCTTCGTCCTGCATCACTCGCATGCCGCGTTCGAACACTTGCAAAGTGAATTGGGCCGCCGCAATGCCGGACAACTTTCCCAGTTCCGCGAGCAAGCTCCTTGTCGCCCCCAGAGGAAATTCGGCGGCGCCAAGCTCGCGACTCTCCATCCCGACTTCCTTGCAACGCACGACGCCATCCGGAGTCGTCAAGTACGTTATCCGATGCCCGCGGGAAGCGAGTTCCGCCGTGAGAGCGACCATCGGGTGGAAATGACCCGAAGCGTCCGGGCAAATCACTGCAAAGTGAGCCATGAAGCAAGATCCAAGCAGAGGGGCGTCGAGCAGATCCCCCATTATTGCGAATACCTCGCATTTCGCCATGCCGCCACGGTGCGGTGTCGTCCCCTGCGCTGCGGCGTCCTTGCAGACGCCCGTTTCGCCTACGCTTAACTATTTCGTTTTGGTGATGCGGTGCGCTAACGACCAGAGCCCTCCGGCGAGCATCAACAAGGCGATTCCACTGAAGTTGGCGATCTTTTTGGGAAAGACCTCCAACCCGCCGCCGATGAAGCACAGGACGCCCAGGGTTGAGAACACCGCCCCGCCTCCCCGAACAACGATCGCGGTCACGCCGCTTGCGGTAAAGCCGGATCGGCCGGAGGCGTGCTTTGCCCAGAAAGACGCCAGGGAACAGCTGCCGGCAATGAGCCCCCCGCCCAGCATCGCCGTGGCGATGCCGGCCAGCACTGCGTACGACTTAGGCAGCTGCGGGAAGCCAAGATTGCTCGCCACAAAGAACACGGCCGAAAACGACGCCAGACTGAATCCCATGAACCGGAGCGCCAACGTTACAATCATCTTGGCCTGCCCTTGGGGATCATGGATTGGCCAGTTCTTGATCAGTCGCCGCACATCGCCGGCGACGACGAACATCATTGCGGCCGCGATGGACATCGCCACGCCTCCCAAGACGGATATCGAACGGTCGATCAAGCGGAAGGAACCTCCGCCAGCAACAAAGAAGAGCGCGCTGAACACGCCAAAGATCATCGCCAGGACAGGCAAGGCCAGTACCACCAGATTGAGCCAGCCCGGCGCTCCGTCGCCGTACGAGAGATCCTGGGCATGGGGGCCGGCTGGCTTTGGCGGCAAGGGCTTGCCCATCGGTTCGGGCGACTCGGCGTACTCGGCGGTGCGCACGGGCGGGAGAGCGCCGTATCGCTGCATGTCGGTACGGAAGTCGCTGACGTGTTGGTAGCGTTGACCGGGTTCCTTCTCCAAGGCTCGCATCACGACCTCGTCCAGCCGGGAATCGATATTGGACTTGCGGCTCGGTGGTGCGAAACGTCCCATGGGCAGCTCGCCGGTGAGCAGTTCGTAGAGAATCACGCCCAACGAGTAGATATCGGCACGATGATCGACGTCCAACGGACGCTCCATTTGCTCTGGCGCCATGTAGCTCCAAGTTCCCATGACTTGTTGCGTGTGCGTTAACCCCGGATTCGCTCCTTGCTGCATTAGTTTGGCCAAGCCGAAGTCGGCGACCTTCAATCGTCCCTGCATATCCAGCAGGACGTTCTCCGGCTTGATGTCGCGATGCACGACGCCGTGCTCGTGCGCATACTGCAGCGCGTCGCACAACTGAGGCGCCAGCTGCAACGCTTCGCCCGCGGTGAGCGACTTGGCGTTAATCACTTGTCTCAGGTTCGGTCCATCGACATACTCCATGGTCAGGTAGCGATAGCCGGGCACGGAGCCGAAATCGTACACGGTGACAATGTTGGGGTGGCTCAGCCGCGCCAGCGCCTGAGCCTCGCGCAGGAACCGCTCGGCCAAAGCCGGGTCGTCTTGCTCGCGAAAGACCTTCAAGGCGATCCAGCGATCCAGCTGGGTCTGTCGAGCTCGATAGACGGCGCCCATGCCGCCGGCGCCAATGAGCTCAACGATCTCCAATTGCGGGAAGTGCTTCTGTAATTCGGCGGGCTGCGGGGCGGGCGGAAGCGAGGAAGGACGCGCCGATGTGGCGCCCATTCCGTTCTCGGCCTGATGACGGGCTCCGCGGAGCAAGCAGCTGGGACACATGCCGCCAGGCGCGTCGGGTGGAATCGGTTGCGAACAATCTGGACAGGGTTTCGAATTTGGCATGGTCGAGTATCCTGGGCTCGGTCGGATCGCATCGGGCTGCAGCATCAGCCGCTATCATGTCAATAAGCGGAATTCGCCCCAAGTTACACTGATTTCCCTGTTTTCTGGACAGATCCCCTTTGCCAGGGTCAAAAATAGCCATCACTCGGCAAAACAGGGCCGCAGTTGCGTGAAAGGACAGTCCATGGATTTTCAGACGACGCACTGGAGCGTCGTGCTCGCCGCGAGAACGCCAAAGAACCATCCCCCCGTCGCCGAGCAAGCGGGCGAGGCGGACTCGGCCCTCGGGGAGCCGCCGTGGCGAATCGCCTTGCAGCAGCTCGCCGAAACCTATTGGTATCCGCTCTACGCCTACCTCCGTCGCCGGGGGAATTCACCGGAAGACGCCAGTGACTTGACCCAAGGCTTCTTCGCCGCCTTGATGGAAAAGAACTACTTGGACGCCGTCGATCCCGAGAATGGCAAGTTCCGCTGGTTTCTCATGCACGCCATGAAGCGTTATGCAGCCAACGAGCGTAAGGCGCGCACCGCTCAGAAGCGAGGAGGAGCGACGACCATCCACTCGCTCCATGCCGGGGAAGGCGAACGTCGTTACCTGCAAGAGCCCGTCGATCTCGATGACCCCCAACGTCTCTTCCTACGCCGTTGGGCGATGACCGTATTGCAAAACGCGATGGATGACGTCCATGAAGAATTGGCGGCTCAGGACGCGACAGGGCGATTCGCCGAATTGGTCGAGTTCATCGCTCCCGGCGCGAAGAACGGATACGCTGAAGTCGCCGAGCGATTGAACATGACCACGGGCGCCGTGAAGGTCGCTGTACATCGTCTCCGCGATCGCTTTCGCAGGCAGTTGCGACTGCGGATCGCGCAGACATTGGAAAGCAACAACGACGACGCGATCGACCGCGAACTGGACGAGCTGTTCGCAGCGTTGGCGTAGTTCTTGGTTCTCGGCTTCTTGGTTCTTGGTTCTGGTTCTTGGCGAGGCGAGGCGCGATGTCATCTTGGGGAAATTGGACTTGTGTTGCGGGGACGCCGCGTGCCGGCGTTTCTTCGCATCGATCGTGGCGTCGGTTCGCGATGGCCTTGATCGGCGGTGTGCTGTTGCCGATCATCGGCCGGTGCGCAGCCCCGCTGCGCCGCCCGCCCCGGTTGCTCGCTTGGGCGTCTTCTCGGTGGACGTGACGATCCCCTTGAATCATCGCTGCATGGGCGTCTTGCCGATCAAGTCCCGACGCGTCGCGGATCCCTTGTACGCCAAGGGCTGGGTTTTGCTGCCCGCGGATCAAACTCCGATCGTATTCTGCAGTGTGGACTGGTGCGAGATACGCAATGGCGCCTATGACGCCTGGCGCGACGCCTTGGCGTCGGCAACGGGTACAAGTCGTGCGCGCGTTCTGGTCAATGCGAATCATCAGCATGATGCTCCGGTGGTGGATCTCGACGCCGCGGCGCCGCTGGCGACCGTCGGATTGAAGGGCGAGTTGTTCGATGAGACCTTTCACCGGGACGTCCTGCGTCGCGTCGCTGAGGCCGCCCGAAACGCCGTGGAGGCTGCGCGTCCGGTTACGCACCTGGCGCTGGGTGCGGCCAAGGTGGAGCAAGTCGCCTCGAATCGCCGCGTTGTTCTGGCCAATGGCGGCGTCGCGTTCTCCCGCGGCAGTCGCAGCGGCGGCGACGCCTTCTTTCGGGATGCGGATGACGGTTTGATCGACCCCTGGGTGCGGACCCTTGGGTTCTACAACGAGGACCACCCTCTTGCAGCCATCCACGTCTACGCCACTCATCCGATGAGCGTCTATGGGCAAGGCGTGGTCTCGTCCGACTTTGTCGGCCTGGCCCGCGATCGACTGCAGCGCGAAGAGCCGAACGTGGCTCACATCTACTGTTCGGGTTGCAGCGGCGACGTCACCGCCGGTCGCTTTAACGACGGCTCGGAGGGGGCCCGACAAGATCTGATCGACCGCATGCACCGGGCGCTGCGCGAATCCTGGCGATCAGCGCGGCGTATCGCGCTGCAAGACATCCGCTTCCGCAAGACGCTGCTTCAACTTCCCTTCCATCCCAAGGACGAGTTGCAGCCGGATCAACTGGTCGCCGTGTTGCGCGACGAATCCAAGTCGCCGGAGGATCGCATTCTCGCGGCGATGGGGTTGGCAAGTCGGCGGCGCGTCGCCGCCGGGAGAGCGATCGACGTGCCGTTGGTTGACTTGGGAGCGGCGTCGATTCTGTTGCTCCCCGGAGAATCGTTCGTGGGGTATCAACTGCAAGCGCAAGAATTGGCCAGCGAAAAGCACCTGTTGACGATCGGCTACGGAGAATGCTGGCCAGGTTACATCCCGACTCAGAGAGCCTTCGCCGAAGGCTTTGACGACAAGTGGCTCTGGGTCGGGCCGGAAGCGCCCGCCGCCATGCAGCGGGCGCTCGCAGCGTTTGTTCGCTCCGTAAGACGCCTGCGCCTTCGGCGTCACTTCAGATGCTTATCCAGCCAGTCGAAGAACACGCGGTGCCAAAGCACTCCATTCTGCGGCGACATCACCCAGTGGCCTTCGTTGGGATAGTACAGGAAACGCGACGGAATCCCGTTCACTTGGGCCGCGGTGAAGGCCTCCATCCCTTGCGTGACCGGAACGCGGAAGTCCTTCTCTCCGTGAATCACCAGCAACGGCGTCTGCCAGTTCTGCACGAAGCGATGCGGCGAAAAGCGATTGTATTTTTCCTGGATCGCCGCGCTCTTCCAATACGGGCCGCCCAGATCCCAGTTGACGAAGAACAACTCCTCGGTCGAACCATACATGGACTCCAGGTTGAACACGCCGCAGTGGGCCACCATGGTCTGAAACCGATTCTTGTGGTTGCCCATCAGCCAATACACCGTGTACCCGCCGAAACTGGCGCCAATCGCGCCAGACGTTTGGCGTCAACATAGGGTTCGGTGAGCATCGAATCGGTGGCGGCCAGAATGTCCTGCATCGCCTGGCCACCCCAATCGCCGCTGATCTGGTCGTTCCAGGCTTGGCCGAAGCCAGGCAAACCTCGTCGATTGACGGCCAGTACGACATATCCCTGCGCGGCCATCAAATGGAAGTTCCAGCGATAGGAAAACCACTGACCGATCTGACCCTGCGGTCCGCCCTGGCAATAGGTCAACACGGGCCACTTCTTGTCGGACGTCGGATCGAAGTCGGGCGGATAGATGACCCAGTTGTGAATCATCTCTCCATCGCTGGCCCGCACCCAGCGTTCCTGAACGGTCGGCAGCTCAAGCTTGCTATACACGTCGTCATTGATGGTGGTCATTGCGAAGGAGTCGCCTGTCTCGCGCGTCATCAACTCCAGTTCATGGGGCCGCAACATGTCCTGCCTGGACACCAGCAACAAATCGTCGTCATCCAGAACTTGGCGCAGACTGAAGTTGTACCGGCCATGACTTATCTGTTTGGCCTGGCCGGGAAACTTGACATCGATCGCGAAGATCTGATCCGTGCCGCGTCGTTCCGATGTGAAGAATACGCGGCTGGAGTCAGCGGACCACTGAGCGCCATGAGCTTGCTGATCCAGGCCCTCGGTCAATTCGGAAATCACGCCATCGGCGCGATCGAATAGCATGATGCGGTTGCGATCGGCCTCAAAGCTGGCTCGCTCCATCGAATGAAATGCGAGATACCGACCATTGGGAGAGTACACCGGATCGTTGTCGTAACCCTCCATCCCGTTGGTGATACAGCGAGCGGGCCCCGCCCCGGCGGCGTCGATCAGATAGACGTCGCTGTCGGTGGACTCCGCCCAGTTGTTGACGAGCTTCGCGGTGTAGGCGAGTTCCTTGCCGTCGGGAGACCAGGCGAAATGCTCCGATCCGGCGAAGGGCGGCACCGGACAATCCGCGCGCATGCCCTTCATCAGATCGACCGCCGGGCCCGCCTTGCCATCGTCTTGGAGAGCCGCCACATGCAGGTGTGAGTACGCATAATCATGCCACGCGTTCCAATGGCGATACATCAGCTGATCGATGATCCGCGCGTCGGCCTTCGGCAAATCAGGATAGAGTTCGTTGACGGTCGGATCCATCTTGACGTCGACGGTGAACGCCAGATGCGTCGCGGTCGGAGAGACCTTCAAATTCGCTACGCCGTCCTTGATCTGCGTGTGCTGCTGGGCGGAACCGGTAGCTGGGTCCAGTGACCAGACCTGCATTTTCGCATCGTCTCCCTCGCCCATGGCAAGGTAAAAAAGCCGCACCCCCGACGCCGTGTTGACCCACTGCAGCGCGGAGATCGACTTCTGGTCCTGCAACAGCGTCTTGACGGGTTTCAAATCTTGATCGGTGAGAAAAACGCTGGTCTTCCCTGAATTCTCGGCAAGCTCGTAGCGGCGCACTGAATACGCGATCCCCGCCGTCTTGTGCTGCACCGCTTCACCCAAACGGCCCAGCTTCCACAACAGTTCGGGGGTCATCCGCGGTTCATCACCGCCGGCGGTCCCGGCGAACATCGCGACAACAATCAGGGAAAGCAGCGTGCCGCATGTGTCAAAATCCTGAATTCTGGTTGAAACCTCTCGTTGCAAGCTTGCATTATAATAACCTCTCAGGAAAGCAGGATCGCCGCCGGCCCGGGACGGAGTCGCCAAGGGAATCTCACTAACCCGCACCACCCCCTTAACCTTTCCCCGGAATCTCCCCATGCCACGCCTCGCCGCTCACTTGCAGCCCGCCGTCCTGTTCCTGGCCGCCTTGGGCGTCGCCCTTGGCGGCGCTTGGCCGACCCTGGCGCAGGAGTCGAATCCCCAGTTTCCCGCCGTGACGCCCGAAGTTCAAACCGCCGAATGGGCGAAGAACTGGTGGATGCCGCGACATGAGCAGAAGCTGGCCGAGAAAAAGGACATGGGGCAGGTCGATCTGGTGATGATCGGCGACTCGATCACGCATGGCTGGGAAGGCGCCGGCAAGGAAGTCTGGGACAAGTACTATGCTTCTCGCAAGACGTTAAACCTGGGCTTCAGCGGCGATCGCACCGAACAAGTCCTCTGGCGATTGGATCACGGCGCCATGGAGGGAATCACTCCCAAACTCGCCGTCATCATGATCGGGACAAACAACACCGGACACCGCCAGGATCCAGCCGAGCAAACGGCCGCCGGCGTTCAGGCCATTGTTGAACGCGTAAGCAAACTGACGCCGGAGACCAAGGTGTTGTTGCTGGCCATCTTCCCTCGCGCCGCCCAGGCCGATGCGGCGCCGCGAAAGTTGAACGACGCCATCAACGAGAAGATCAAAGCGATGGCGGACGGCGAGAAGGTCTTCTACCTGGACATCAACAAGTCGTTTCTAGACGACCAAGGCAACCTGCCCGCCGATGTGATGCCGGACCTGCTGCACCCAAACGCCGAAGGCTACCAACGATGGGCCGAAGCCATGGAGCCAACCATCAAGAAGCTCATGGGCGAGTAACGGTCCGCACCAAGTTCCGGGAAAACGGGGTATCCACAGAAAGCACGAAGGAAAACAGAGGAGCACGAAGGAACATAGAGGACAGAATTGCATCCGCCTCCGTGGTTCTCCGTGCCCTCCGTGGTCAATTCCATCCGGCTCTTTCTCTTGATGCTTGTCCGGTGCGCTGCGCCATCCCAGGCTTTGGTGCGGCTCCTCGGTCCGGATTGGACGTTGCCTACTCCTCAATTTGGCCGGCAGGTCGAACGCCTTTGCCAGCGCGGCCGACGTCGCCCAGCTCCTCGCGCATGACTTCGGCCAAACGGGAGAGCCTTTCGACGACATCCGGATGTTGCTCGGCGATGTTGGTTGTTTCGCTGACGTCGTTTTCCAGGTCGAACAAGGAAAGCTCGATCTTGGCCTGTGAATAGTTGACCGGAATACCGCCTTTGCCGCCGGGTCGCCCCGCCAAGGTGCGATACGGATGCGGGAAGTGCAGCTTCCATTTGCCGCTGCGAATCGCTTGCAGTTGTTTGCCGTAGTAGAAATAGTAGGCTTCCTGCGGCGACTCGTTCGATTCGCCCGTCATTAACGGCCAAATGTTCTTGCCATCGATGGGATGGTCGGGCAACTCGGCGTTGATCAGATGAGCCACGGTCGGCAGGATATCGATCGTCATCGCCGGCGTGCGACACTCCGTGCCGGCGGGAATCTTGCCGGGCCACCACATCAGGGTCGGCTCGCGGCAGCCGCCCTCGAACATCGTTCCTTTCCCTTCGCGCAAGGGGAGAGCCGATCCAGCGTGTTCGCCATAGTTCAGCCAAGGTCCGTTGTCGGACGTGAAGATCACTAACGTGTTGTCCTGCAAGTTGTGCTTTCGGATTGCGTCCAGAATCTGGCCGACCGACCAGTCGACCTCCATCATGACGTCGCCGAACAGACCCGCGCCGCTCTTGCCTTGGAACTTCTCCGAAACGTACAGCGGCACATGCACCATGCTGTGAGGCACATACAAGAAAAAAGGTTGATCCTTGTTCTTCTCGATGAACTCAACAGCATGTTCGGTGTATTGAGTCGTCAATTGCTCTTGATCCTCGCCAGTCACCTGCGGGTTGACGACGTCGTTCTTGTCAATCAGGGGCAGATGCGGCCATCTCTTGAGACGCTCCTCCATGGACAAGTGCAGCACGCCGGGGTGATACGGCCACATGTCGTTGGAGTAGGGCAGACCGAAGTAATCGTCGAAGCCGTTCTGCATGGGCAGGAAGGGACGAAGGTGGCCCAGGTGCCATTTGCCGTAGCACGCGGTGGCGTATCCTTTTTGCTTGGCGATTTCTCCTAGCGTTACCTCGTCCGCATGGATGCCGTGTTTCGCGCTCGGACCGAGAGCTCCCAAGATGCTGACGCGAACGTTGTAACAGCCGGTGAGCAAGCCAGCTCGCGAGGCGGAACAAACGGCCTGCGTCACGTAGAAGTCCGTGAAGATGCGACCCTCTTTCGCCATTCGGTCCAGGTTCGGCGTTGCGTAGTTCTTGGCGCCAAATGGGCCGATGTCCGCGTAGCCCATGTCATCCATGAAAATGACGACGATGTTGGGCGAGCGTTCCTGCGCCCGCAACGAGGAAAACGAGCCTGGCGAAAGCGTTAGCAAGCCAAGAATGGCGACAAGCCGAGCGTACTGACGAAGGCGTTGGTGATTCTTCATGATCTTTCCCACGAGGTTGCGCGGTGGTGCGGCTCAACTGAGAGCTCGAGCATAGATTGGCGAAGCGCGATCCGCAAGTTAGAGTGAGGCTTCCGCGATCTTCGCCTCGGCTGGCGACGCTACGCCGCGAAGCGTCGCCCTCACTAATACGCGTGCGAAAGACGTTTCAACGCAGAGACCTAAAACCATGCGCATCTTGCTATTGATTTTCGCGATGGGTTCGCCACTCCTGTCTTTTCCCTCGGACGCCTCGGCGCAGGCGGTCTATGATCTGGTGATCCGCAACGGTCGCGTGGTCGATGGCACGGGAGCGCCCTGGTACGCAGCCGATGTCGCGATTGACGGAGGGAGGATTGTGGCGATCGGGCGGATCGCCGCCGGTTGCGGGCGGAAGGAACTTGACGCCGCCGGATTGTACGTGGCGCCCGGTTTCATCGACATGATGGGGCAAACCGCGACACCGATGCTGGACGACCCGCAGTCCGCGCTCAACTTGCTCACGCAGGGGATCACTACGATCAACGCGGGGGAGGGCGGCTCCGCCGCGCCGCTGGAGCAAGAAGCTCGAGCAACCCGCGGATGGGCGACCATGTCCGAGTACTTCCAGTTGCTGGACTTGCATGGGTTGCCGGTCAATGTCGTGCAGACCATCGGGCATACGCAGGTTCGCCGCCAAGTACTCGGGGACTTGGATCGCCGTCCCAGCCCGGAGGAACTCATGCGGATGCAGCAGTTGGTGGAGGAAGCTATGCAAGCCGGCGCCATCGGAGTCTCCACCGCACTGATCTACCCGCCCGCCGTGTTCGCTCAGACCCAAGAGATCTCGGCGTTGGCCCAAGTCGCCGGCCGCCATGGTGGACGATACTACACGCACATGCGCAATGAAGGCGATCGGCTGTTGGAAGCCATCGATGAAGCTCTGCAAATTGGACGCGACGCCAAGACGCCAGTACACATTTTCCACCTTAAAGCCGCTGGTCGCCAGAATTGGGGCAAGATGCAACAGGCGATCGCGCGAATTCAGGCGGCTCGCGCCGCCGGCGAGCAAGTCACCGCCGATATCTACCCCTACGTCAATAACGGTCTGGGCATCGCCGCGTTCATCCACCCACGACACTTCCAACAAGGCCGGGACGCGTTGCTGCGCAATCTCAAGCAAGCGGACGTCCGCGCCGAGATTCGCCATGAAATGGAAACGACCTCAGGATGGGAGAATTGGTTTCGTCATGTGGGTAACGACTGGCGGCGAGTGGTCATCGGCCAGACCGCCCATCCAAGGTACCGCGAGCATGCCGGCGGCAGCCTGCAAACGATCGCCGAAGCAACGGGCGACGACGCGTGGGAGGTGTTTTTCGAACTGGTGCGGTCCGGCGCTTTCGCGCTACCGGAGAGCATGACCGACGCCAATAAGATCCTCGCCATGCAGCAGCCGTTCATCTCATTTTGCACGGATGTGGGGCCAGCCTCCGGAGGCGACTTCGCCTCCCACCCTCGAGCCTTCGGGTCCTTCCCGCGCTTGCTTTCTCGCTATGTACGCGACCTTGGCGTTCTGCCCTTGGAGCAAGCCGTCTCACAAGCGTCCGCCGCGGCCGCCAACGACATCCTGGCGTATGACCGCGGCCGACTGGCCGAAGGACTTGCGGCGGATCTGATCCTCTTTGATTACGAGCAATTGACGGACCACGCGACGTTCGCCGAGCCGAGCGCTGTCTCGGAAGGTGTGAAGCATGTGATCGTCAATGGCCAGATTGTTCTCGAGAACGGGGCCTACACCGGCGCCCGTCCCGGACGCGTTTTGCGAGGACCAGGATACGATAGGACTCGCTCCGCCGAACGGGTCGCCACCGGCGAGCTTCCCGGATACCTGGCGCCGTTCGACGAACTCATGCGCCGCTTCATCGAGGAGCATCACATCCCTGGCGCGGCCTTGGCGGTCGCGTACAAGGGACGAATTCTGGCGACGCGCGGCTATGGCTATGCCCGTGTGGCGAGCGGCGAACCCGTGCGCCCCGACAGTCTCTTTCGCATCGCCAGTATCTCGAAACCCTTGACCGCCATCGCAATCCTGCAGCTGGTCGAACAGGGCAAGCTGAAACTCGACGACCAATTCATGGACGTTCTGCAGCTGCAGCCAGAGGCGGACGCGGAGTTCGACGAGCGCCTCGGGCGCGTCACGATCGAACACCTGTTGCAACATCGAGGCGGTTGGGATCGTGCCGCGGCGTTTGATCCCATGTTCCGCGCCGTACAATTCGCGAACGAAGAAGACGCGACGCCCCCAGCCTCGAAAGAGGACATCATCCAGTGCATGCTGCGACGTCCGCTGGACTTCGATCCCGGGGATCGCTACGCCTATTCCAATTTCGGTTATTGCTTGCTTGGCCGCGTCATCGAAAAGATCAGCGGACTGGAGTACGGCGCCTACGTTCACCAACGCGTTTTCCAGCCACTGGGAATCGAAGGTCCTCGCCTGGGCGCGACGCGGTGGAATCAACGACAAGCTGGCGAAGTGGAATACTACAGTGCTGGCGTCGCCCGTTCGGTCTTTGAAGAGGACCTCGACGAGCCGACCTCGGCGCCCTATGGGGCCTGGTGCGTGGAGGCCATGGACTCACATGGCGGCTGGCTGAGCCTCCGCCGGCCATCTAGCCGCCCTTTCGGCCGCGTTGGACTCGCCGGATGCTTGCAAGATCCTCTCCGCCGCGAGCATTGAACTTATGCACGGTCGCCCTGACGGCAAGGCCGGTTACAATGATCAGGGCGCGCCCGCCGACACGTACTATTCCTTGGGCTGGTTCAACCGAGTTGTCGCCGACGGGAAACTAAATCACTGGCACACAGGCAGCCTTCCTGGAACGGCGGCGATCCTGATCCGGAGGCACGATGGATGGACCTTCGCGGCGTTGTTCAACGCCCGTTCCAGCGCCAAGGCCAAGCACTTTGGACAGGCCATCGATCGCCAACTGCATCAAGCGGCCAACGCCGTTACCTTGCCCAACCCGTAGCGCTAAAAGAAATGCCCGAGTCGCCTGAATCCAACGCGCCCGAGCAAAGGGCCGCCGCCGAACAGCACAAGGTCGCGTCGACCGATAGCGACTTTGAGTCGCTAAACGCCGAGCCGCGGTTGTCGCTGTTGTCCGAATTGTGGTTGTTCGTCGTCGAAAATCGTCTGTGGGTCCTGGCGCCCATCATCATCGCCCTGGCGGTTTTAGGCGTCCTTGTCGTTCTCAGCTCAACTGGGTTGGCGCCGTTCATTTACACGCTGTTTTGAGCGTACGCCGCACGTCCGCCGCATGCCCCAGGACTCCGGGCGGCTTAGAGCAGGCCGAGGTCTTCCTTCAGCCAAGCGCCCAGGCGGGCCATGGAAACCGAAGGGCGTTGGAATTTGTCGGAGAGCGACAATTGGCTGTTCAGTGCTTGATTGGCCTGGTCGAGAACAGCCTGTTGATCCCAGCTTTTCTTCTCCGTCAGGATGAAGTCCGACAGGCCCAGTGGTCGAGCGAAGCCGTCCTGCTTGATGTAGGAATAGTGGTTGCCGGTCATTCCGACAAACGGCGTGTTGGAAGTCCCCGCGAAGACGATGAAGTGATACCGTCCCCCGATCGCCACCGCACAGCGGGAAATCAGCCTCTTCAGACTTGCGTCGCGCCAGTACCGCGTATCGGGCACGGAGACTTGCGGCTTGATCTCATTGCGAACCATATCGCGGATCATCCACAATCGTTGCAGATCGCTGGGCGAATGGCTGACGCAGATCACATGCTCGACCATCCGACGGGCAATCAGCTCTTCGATCAGTTCGGCGACAAAATTCCGCTTGTGTGGCTCGTCGGCCGTATAATCCGTGATGTTGACGGCGGCCACCTTGCGCGTTTCGAGCAGCAGGTCGATCTCCTCCGGCAACTCGGCGTCATCGTAGGGTAGGCAATAGGCGTCATCAAAGGTCTCGATCAGCTCGCGCGGCTTGGCGCCGATCAGGTCAAGGTAACGGCGGGAGTAGTCGGCGTCGCGCACCGTCAAGATGTTGACCATCTCCACAATCTCGCGGGCCAATCGATCGTCCTCTTCGGAAGCGCCGAGCGGACCGATAGTCTGACCACTCATGAAGACAGGCAGCTTGTGCCGCTTGAATTCCGAGACGATCAGATGAATCCGTTCCAGACTCCATCGTTGACCTTCTCGAGTGTTGATCGTGCCGCCGCCGGTGACCAGCGCGAAATCGCAATCGCCGAGCACCGACCTCCGCGCGACGCGTCGGGTCAGCCCGACGTAATTACGAAATGTCGCCTTGGCCCGTCTACGGAGACTCTTGGAAGTCGTTGCCTGCCAAGCCGCGCGTGCCGCCTGGACCAGGATCTCCGATGAAATGCAGTTGCCTGGGGGATGGCGATGGTACCAGGCGACATAGTCGGGCTGTGCGCCATAGAGATAGATGTGTTCGCGAGGGACGCCGATGACCCGATGAACATAGTCCAGGTCCTCGGTCAACATCGCTTCATCGCCGATGTCCATGAAGCCATAGCTGCCGGCGACGGCCATCCGAAGTCGGCGGGCGCCCGCCGCTGCTTTCGCATTCAAACCATTACCTCCAACAGCGAGCGGAACCGAACATGCGGCCTGCAGTCGAGCGAACAACGGGAAGGTCCATGCGGTCAACTAGCCGGATCGCGCACGCCCGGCCCACCTCCAGGCGGTGGATGCGCCGGTCCAGCGAGGCGGACCAACGCACCAGTTGCTTCAGCGTCTTGGAATACAGCTTCAACTTCCAGGAGCGCCACCGCGACAGGCGAATCGGCGCGACATGGTTGGCCTCGGTCCGGCGCTGGATCGTGTAGTATTCCGTTTCCCGCCGCGTCGTGCTTTGCCATACCGTGGCGCCGTGCTTGGATTCACCGACCGCGAAGCCAAGCTCATCCACTTTGGCCGGTCGTCCGACGGTGATGATCCCCTGCAATTTGTAGTATTCGGGGATGACGTAGTTCGACAACAAGGACCGCCAGGATTTGCCCGAGAAGAGTCGCGTGTGGTTCATGGCGTCGCTGGCGGAAATCCAGCATGTCGCCAACCCCATTGCGGTCGCTTGGATCAGGATGTTCTGCATGGAAGCGGCGCAGTTTTGGATCTCGAGTGGTTCCCAAATGTGATACTCTCCCATGCCGCGACGATCGTTTTCCTTGGCGTTGACGAACACCAGGATGAAGCGCGGAGGCGTGCCCCAGGAGACCCCCAGGGTGCGTCTCACGAATGCGGGCCGAGTCGCTATTCTGATACGGCCAGACAAAACGGGCGGCGCCGATCCGTTCAATCTCCGCCTTGTCATCGACGATCAAGAATCGCTGATTCTGCCAATTCGATCCACTCGGCGCGTGAATCCCGGCGCGGACCAGCAGGTCGAGCTCGCCGGGCTGAATTCCCTGGTCGGTATAGCGACGCACCGATCGCCGCCGCTCGATCACAGTTTGCACGGCGCGGCTGCAAGCGTCGCCGGCGCGGCCATGGCGGTGCGCCCGCCGGCTCCGATTCGTTCCTCTGCACAATGGACATGGCCTGCATTCCTACGCGTTCGATCGATGTACGCCATCAGCGCAGACTTCCTGCGTCGGGGGGAGTCTAGCGAAATTGGAAATTCGCCACCAGACAGATTGGTCCGAAGGGCGCGGAGCCTAAGTGATCGCTGATCCCTGCCCCTGATCCCTGCTCCCTGCTCCCTGCTCCCTGCTCCCTGCTCCCTGCTCCCTGCCCCCTGCTCCCTCGCCAGGTGCGCCTAGGCGAGCACTTCCTGGATGATCTCGCCATGCACGTTGGTCAAGCGGCGTTGGATGCCGTTGTGGTAGAACGTCAGTTGCTCGTGATCGATGCCGAACAAGTGCAGGACCGTCGCGTGAAAGTCGTGCCAGGGAATCGGGCGTTCGACGGCTTTCCAGCCAATATCGTCCGTGCTGCCAACGCTATGCCGGGACGTAATCCCGCGCCCGCCATCCAGCAACTGAATCCGTAACGATTGTGATCGCGTCCGGGTCCCACTTGGTCCGCCGCGGATTGGGCGAACGGCGTGCGGCCGAATTCCGTCGTGAACAGCACCAAGGTGTCGTTTAGCATGCCCCGTTGTTTCAAGTCCCGCAACAACGCAGCCACGGGTTGGTCGATGCGGCCCGCCTCGAGCGTGTGGTTTTCCTTGACGTTTTCATGTGCATCCCAGCTGGCTCGCGGGCTGCCGGCGATCGGTCCGCCGGAGAAGAGCTGCACAAAACGCACGCCCTGCTCCAGCAGACGCCGTCCGAGCAGGCAGCGACGTCCCATGTCGGCGGTCTGCGGATTCTGGTGAATGCCGTACTGCTGCAGCGTCTCCGCCGACTCATCGGCAAAGCTGCTGACTGCGGGAATCGAAGTCTGCATACTAGCCGCCAGTTCGTAGCTCTTCAGCCGAGCCACAACGCAGCATCGTCGCCGCTGCGATCCACGTGTTGTCGGTTGACGGCTTGCACGAACTCTCGCGTCGCGGCATCCGCCTCAGCGTCAAGGCGTTGGCGGGAAAGAAGTCGCGAACCGGTTGCTCGCCGCCTTGCAACACGACGCCTTGGTGGTTCGACGGCAAAAACGAACTGCTCCAAGTCGACGCCCCGGTATTGGGTGCACCGCGTTCGTCATTCAACACCACGTAGGCGGGCAGCGATTCGTTCTCGAGTCCCATGCCGTAGGAGATCCAGCTTCCCATCGACGGAAAGCCGTTGAATTCAAAACCGCTGTTGGCCAGGAACAGAGCGGGCGTGTGATTGGCCGACTTGGATTCCATCGAACGCAGGATCGTCAAGTCATCCGCCAGTTCGGCGATCCGCGGGAACATGTCTGAGATCATCAAACCACTCGCGCCGCGCGGCTTGAATTTCCAATCTTCCTGTCGCAGAAGGCCAACCTGCCCGAAGAAGATATCCGGCTGCTCGTTCATCTGCAGCGATTTGCCGTGCAGCTTCTTCAGCTCAGGTTTGTGATCGAACGAATCGACATGACTCAGGCCTCCAACCAGGCAGATATGAATCGCGCGTTTGGCTTTCGGCTCCAACCGTTTCGTGGCGGCCTGCGATCCGGCGGTTTCCCGAGCCAGCAAGGAGGCCAGCGCGGTGGCGCCCAATCCTTGGACGCCCCAGTGAAAAAAGTCGCGCCGAGTGGGAGTCGTCATGTGTTTCATCGCCGGTCTTTCCCTGGTCAATCGATCACCACGAATTCATTAACATTGAACAAGCCGCGGCAGAGCGCTGGCAGGCCGTGCCGCCTGACTAGCTTCTCCGAGAGGCGCCGTTCCAGATCATCCGGCTCACGTCCAATGGCGAGTCGCCAAGCGCGATCGATCTGATCGCCGACGCCGTCTCCCGCCTCGGCCTGGACGCGCTCGGCGAAGTAGTCGGCCATCCGCAACACGAAGGCGTTGTTCATCAGGCTTAAGGACTGCAAAGGCGTCGTGGTGACAGAGCGGCGCGGCGCGGTCGCCGCCGGGTCGGGGCAGTCGAATGTATCGAGCAAAGCGCTGCGGCCGCCGCGCGGATTAAAGCGATACACGGTGCCGCCGCCAGAACTCCGGCCCGTCCACATCGAGTGGTTCGTAATAGGTTGTGCCGCTGTTGAAGTCGACCGAGACGTCCTTGAAGCTTGGGCCGCCCAGAGCGTCATTTAATTTGCCTGCCACGCTTAACATCGCGTCACGGAGCGACTCCGCCTCCAATCGCCGAGGACTTCCTCGCCACAAGAGGCGATTGCCGGCGTCTTGCGCGGTCGCCTGCGTCCATCGCGCCGGCGAGATTCCCGAGGCCGCCTGGCGATACGTCGCCGAATGGACAATCAACCGGTGGAGCCACTTCAGTTGATAACCGTTCTCTCGGAAATTCCAGGCCAGAAACTCGAGCAAGTCAGGATGACTTGGACGGCCGCCATTGAAACCGAAATCGTTGGGGGTCTCCACGATCCCGACACCGAAGTGATAGTGCCAGACGCGATTCGCCATCACCCGAGCAAACAGCGGATTGCCTTCGTGCGTCACCCACTCGGCCAATTTCCGGCGGCGTTCTGCTTCGGGCGCGTCTGGAGACAAGTCGAAGTCGGCCGACAACCCTTCGATCGCCGCGGTGGACGCTGGGGAGACGATCGCGCCAAGGTTATCCGGATCCCCGCGAAGCAGGACCTTGATGGTCGCGCCGGCGCCCGGGGCCAGGGTATAGATTTTCCGACGGGTGCGCGCTGCCTGCTGATCGCGAGCCAAGACGGCCGCGGCAACCTGTGACTTCAACGTCGCGCGACGCTCGCGTTGCGATTCATTGAGCGAGGCGACAATCTCCTCCTCCGAGACATACTCAATGGCGTTCCCCGCCGAAGCCGCCACTTCCGCCGCCGTCAGAGCTCGATCGTAGAGGGCGGCGCTGTGGATTTTCGCGAAGAGATATCGATTCCCTCCTGGCGGCTTATGACGTAGGCCGAAGAGAACTTCAGTCTGTCCAGCCTGGTATTCCTGCAACGGCGCCTTGTGAATCGGCTGGCCGTAAGCAAGACCGTCACGATAGCCGATGATCGTTCCGTCCCGCCGATAGACGATCGCGACATGGACGGGGCGCTGCATGGCGTCGATCTCCTGCTCGCCATGAAACGACTCGGTGCGGACGAACCCATTGCTGCCCGCCATCCAGCGTTTCGGTTTCTCGTTCGCCAAAGACGATCGCATCAAACCGGCTCCCGTCGCGCGACTCCAAGGAGATCGCCGGCGCCGCCGCGTTGATCCAGGTTGTTTACCTGCACCCAGGCCTCCAGCGTTTTCTCGGCTATGTCTCGCGGGAGCGGAGACGTCTCGACGAAGCTCTGACCGTCGAGAATCAGCGCCGCTGGCCACTTGCGCGTTCCCGACCGCTTTTCCGTGGAGGCCGCCGACGGAATCCCGCAGATCTCCGTCAAACTCCCATCGCGCCAACGCTGCGGGAGCGTCCGGAGTCTCAGCCTGGCCCGCGGTGCGAGCATCAATGATCTCGCGGCGAGCCCGCTGATCTAGCTCGGCAAGCTCCGCCTGCAACACCGACAACCGCTGGTTCATCGTCGCGAGCTTCTTCTCTTCTTCGGGGAACGACGCGTCTCGCTCGCCATGCCCAAGACCTGAGATCGTCGAGGCAAGTTGATAGTATTCTTTCTGCGTGATGGGATCGAACTTGTGGTCATGGCAGCGTGCGCAGTTGACCGTCAGCCCTACGAACGTCTGCCCGACGGTCGCCAACACTTCTTCGATTTCGTCCTGTCGAGCCAATTGCTTCATGCGATCACTGCCGCCGACGACGGTGTTATGCACGCCCGCCACCCAGAATCCAGTCGCCGAGGCTCCTTCCACGCCGCCGGCGAGTTGATCGCCCACCAGTTGCAGGCGCACAAAAACGTCATACGGCAGATCGTCGTTGATCGCGGAGATCACCCAGTCGCGATAAGGCCAGGCGTTTTCTCGGGGTTGATTGCGTTCGAAGCCGTCGCTCTCGCCGAAACGCACAACATCCAACCAGTGTCTTCCCCAGCGCTCGCCGTAGTGGTGGGAAGCAAGCAACCGATCCACCACTTGGCTATAGGCGGCGTCGGAGGGATTTTCAGCAAAGGCGGCGATTTGTTCTGGCGTTGGCGGTAAGCCGATGAGATCAAAATACAGGCGCCGGATGAGGACTCGCGGGTCCGCCTCGGGCGAGGGCGTCAGGCTGGCATCGATCAAACGCCGCAGCACGAACGCATCGACATCATTGCGCGGCCAATTCGTGGCTGGAATCACCGGCGGCGAAACGCCGCGGAGCGGCTGCAGCGACCACCAATCTCGCCCAGCCCGCGCGGCGGTGGTCATTGCCCAAGCATCCAGGGGTTTCTCGCCCCAGGTCGCGCCTTGCTCGATCCAAGTTCTAAGCGATGCTTTCTCATTCGCATCGAGCGGGTGTTTGGGGGGCATCTCGTTGTCGCTGACGCGCTGCCACAACAGGCTGTCGGCGGCGTTTCCGCGAATGACGACCGCTCCGCTTTCCCCACCCTTCAGCACCAAACGCTCCGCCACGAGCGAAAGGCCGCCTTTGGGCGACTCGCCGCTATGACACTCCAAACACTTCGCCACGAGGATCGGCGCAATTTGCTGGTCAAAGTCGACGCCGTCAACCGCCGCGTCCTGCGCCAAGGCACTGGCGACGGCTCCTAAACAGAGCAGGGGGATGCAGCCGGCGGATCGATTCATGAAAACAGCTCTCCTCTCGTTCTTGTCGCGACGTTGGCGACGCTAAGCACCAAGTATAGTCGATTGTCGTGACTGAGTCGGGACCCGGGCGTCAACGGCCACGTTGACGGCCCCTTCGGCCGAGAAGACAATACCCGTTGTTGATCGTCATTTCCTGGTCGGACTCGGTCGCCGCATCTTCGCGGGCACTCCGAAAAGCAGACTGGGCGCCTGTGCTAATGATGGAGAGGTCCAGCATGAAGATTCAGCCCGTTCGGACGCTCCACGCCGGACGCTCGCGGTGGTGGACGCGTTATAATCTACGTGGCCTGGCATCGCCGTTGCTGGTGAGCGCAGCGCTGATCCTCCCAGCCATTGCCGCGGCTTTTGCTCGCTGCCAGGACATGGATCGCCCCAATGTGGTGTTCATCCTGGCGGACGACCTAGGATACCGCGAGCTAGGATGTTTCGGTCAACAGAAAATCAAGACGCCAAATCTTGATCGCCTGGCCGCGGAGGGCATGCGGTTGACTCAACATTATTGTGGTAATGCGGTCTGCGCCCTCGCGCTGCGTGCTAATGACGGGCAAGCATCCTGGCCATGCGTTCATTCGCAGCAACCTCTCGATGGAGCCGGAAGGCCAATGGCCGATTCCCGCCAGCGAGGTGACTCTCGCGGAATTGATGCAGCAACAGGGCTATGTTTGCGGCGCGTTTGGTAAATGGGGACTGGGCGGTCCCGGCACGACGGTGCTCCCTTGCTGCAGGGCCTGAATCGCTTCTTCGGCTACAACTGTCAGGCGCACGCCCACAGCTACTATCCTGCTTACTTATGGAACGATGGCGAGCGAATCGCATTAGATAACTCGCCGCCGGTTCCCGGTCACGCGGCGCTGGCCGAGGGCGCCGACGCCAGCGATCCCCGCAGCTACGATGCGTTCAAGGGAACCGACTATGCTCCGGATCGCATCAACGCGGCGGCGTTGCAATTCATCAGAGACAATCGCGATCGACCCTTCTTCCTGTATTACCCCACGGTGATCCCGCACGTAGCGCTTCATGTTCCCGACGAGGAGCTGGAACCCTACACCCAGTTGGGCTGGCCCGACCCGCCTTTCTCACGTGCGGAAGGCTACGGCTACACGCCGCATTTCACACCAAGAGCGGCTTACGCTGCGATGATCACGCGAATGGATCGCTACTTGGGGCGAGTGTTCGATCTGCTGGATGAACTGGATTTGACCGACAATACGATTGTGGTTTTCTCCTCGGACAATGGCACGACGCATTTAGATCAGGAGGTCGATTTTGAATTCTTTCAAAGCGTCGGCGAACTTCGGGGCCTGAAAGGATCGTTGTATGAAGGTGGCATCCGCGTTCCCACGATCGTGCGATGGCCCGGCCATGTCCCGGCGAATTCGCAGAGCCATCGCGTCAGCGGTTTTGAGGATTGGATGCCGACCCTACTGGAGTTGACGGGCGCCGCCGATTCTGCGCCCCAGAGCATTGACGGGGTGAGCATGGCCGCGACGCTATTGGGCCAAGAACAGCCTCCGCGAGAGTTCCTGTATCGCGAGTTTCCCAGCTATGGCGGGCAACAATGCGTTCGCATGGGCGATTGGAAAGCTGTGCGACAAAACCTCAGCAAGGGCGTCGTCAAAACGGAGCTGTATCAACTGGCCGAGGACCCCAGTGAAAAGAACGACGTTGCCCAAGAGCACCCGGAGATCGTCGAGCAACTGGAGCGGATCATGGCTCACGAGCACACGCCGTCAGCGCTGTTTCCGCTTCGTCCCATCGACGCCCAATGACCAAAGACGGAGACGCCGGCGCCAAACGCACTCGCCACGACGGAGCTCGCCGGCTCGTCCCCGTCGAGCGTTGCTCCTCGCCAGCACGCAACCCGCAACCCCGCCACGTGGACGCGCGTCGGCTCGGCGGCGTGACGCGACTCATTTCAGCAACTTCTGATCTGCTTCGCTTAGTTTTTCGAGGGGAAGCACGACAAGTTCCCCGTCTTGTTTCTGCAAGGCCACTTTCCCATCTTGCACTCCGCGTAGCTTGGCGAAGATCGTGAACTTGCCCGAGGCGTCGGTCCAGGTTCGAAATCCCTCGGATGGTTCCAAGGAGTTCGGCTGTAGCAAAGGAGAACTGGGCGATAACTCGGCCAGTTCCTTGCGAGCCGTTTCCCGCCAGGCTTGCGGCGGTTCGCGTCGCAGAATCTGCTCATAGACTTGGACGGCTCTGCGGCGACTGGATGCGGAATCCGACGCGGCATAGCGGCGGGCTCGCTGCAGGGACTCGGCCAGGGGCAGCAAGTCCTTCAGCTTCGCGTCCTGCCGCACGGCCTTCAGCGCTTCGCCTACCGACTTTCGCAGCGATGGGAATTGCCTGAAAGCGTCCTCATAGGCGACCAATGACAATAGCCCCTGCAACGCGGAATCCACTGAGGCGGTTTGTTGCTGGGCGGCGTTGATTGCCGTTTGTTGCGTGGCGACAAGATCGGCGACCAAGGCGTCGGCTTCTTGAGCCAATTGAGAAAAACTGCTTAACTGTCCGAGTGTGCCCAGCCGCTTCAGTTCCGCCAAACCTAACGCGACCGCCGGATAGTCGTTGGCCTCCGCAGCGCGTTTGGCTTGGGTGACTGCCTGGGAGAGCAAGAGCATTTCGGCGTCGTTGAACGTGCGGCCGGACTGCGATAGCGTCAAGGCCAACATGGCCGGCAATTGAGCGCCAGGCAGCGAACCGCTTTTCGCGTACAGCTTTTCCCCATCAGCGCGGACGACATACAAGATCGGAATCCCGCGGCCTTCATGCTCGTAGAGGCGCGACCAGCGTGACCATTCGGGATTGCCGTCGGTCGTGATCTTCAGCGGAACAAACTGTCCCGCGAACGGCGCAAGCGACGGATCTTTGGACAGTCGCTCGAGCAGTCTTTGGCAAGGCGGTCAGGTCTTCTGGCCGGCCATTGCCAGAATGGGCCTCCCCGAAGCGCGTGAAAGCTCCAGTGCTTCGTCCAAGGTGGGCAAGCGAGCCTGGGCCCACGCCGGAACGACCAACAACACCGTGATGGATGCAATCAAGACTCGCAGCATGACGGTCCCCCATTCACTGATTCAAGCAAACTTGTTATTTAGTGTACTATACCCTGAGGCCGCTTGCGGTTCACAGCTGCCGCGACTCCACCACGCGGACGCACCTATTTCTGAGAGACGCCCGCATGGTGAACGGCATCATTCCCCCTCTGGTCACACCTCTGGAGCGACGCGACGTGCTGGACGTCGCCGGCGCGGCGAGGCTCATCGAACATGTCTTGCAAGGCGGCGTGCATGGCGTCTTCATTCTGGGAACCACCGGCGAGGCGCCGAGTCTCGGGTACCGCCTTCGCGGGGAAATGATCCGCGTGACTTGTCAGGTCGTGGCGAGACGCCGCCCCGTGCTCGTGGGAATCACTGATACGTCCATTGTGGAATGCCTGAAGGTGGCGGAGATCGCCGCGCAGGCCGGCGCCGATGCGGTCGTGCTCTCGACGCCCTACTACTTCCCGGCGGGGCAAACGGAGTTGATGCGGTACATCCGCCAGATCGCCGAAGAACTCCCTCTCCCGCTGATTCTGTACAACATGCCAAGCTTGACCAAGGTCTGGTTTGACGTCGAAACAATCTCGCAGCTGGCCGATCTGCCGAAGATCATTGGCGTCAAGGACAGCAGCGGCGACTTGGACTACTTCCGCCGACTGCTGCAGCTCAAGACGAGACGGCCGGACTGGTCCATCATGATGGGGCCCGAGCATCTCTTGATCGAAAGCCTGCGGATGGGCGGCGATGGCGGCGTCAATGGAGGAGCGAACGTATTCCCAGGGCTCTTTGTTGATTGTTACGACGCTTGGCGCGAAGGGGATTTGGAGAAGGCCGAGAAGTTGCTGGCCGAAATCGTGGCCTTTCAAGAGATCTACACCGTCGGCAAATATGCGTCGCGGTACATCAAGGCCACCAAGTCTGCACTCTCCTTAATGGGAGTCTGCAGCGACCAACTTGCCGAGCCTTTCAATCGCTTCCTCGAACCCCAAAGGGCGGAGGTTGATCAAATCCTGCGGAAGTTTCCCGATCGTTACATGAAGCCGTAGTCGAGTTGGACGACAAGCAGTGGTGGGCGGGATCGTCGGACCACCAGGCTTTGCGTGGCGGGACGTTACGGGTTGCGTGATGGCGAGGAGCAACGCTCGACGGGGGCGAGCCGGCGAGCCCCGTCGTGGCGGGATAGCGCGGGTTGCGTGATGGCGAGGAGCAACGCTCGACGGGGGCGAGCCGGCGAGCCCCGTCGTGGCGGGATGCTAAAGCGTACTTGCACGCGTTCGAAGATCAGTTCTAATCTGTGTCACGTCGCAATGCGTTAGGCGCCGTCGGATTGGCTTCCAGCATGGCGGAACGAACTTCCAAGAAAGGGTGTTTATGGCCGGCAACCTGTCCAAGGCGGTGCAAGACAAATACGGCGCCGCCGCCAAGAGCTCGTTATCCTCCAACCACGACGGCGTGCGAGCGGTGGCGGAGGCGTTTGGTTACACGGCCGAAGACTTGGCGTCGATCCCGGCCGAGGCGAATCTCGGTTTGTCTTGCGGCAATCCCACCGCCATGGCCAGCTTGAAACTCGGCGAAGTCGTCGTGGATTTGGGGTGTGGCGGCGGCCTCGATGTGTTTCTCGCCGCGGGGAAGGTTGGCCCGCAGGGAAAGGCGATCGGCATCGACATGACCGAGGCCATGCTGGAGCGAGCTCGCCGGAACGCTCAGCAGGGTCCTGACGGAGCGCCCTACGCCAACGTCGAATTCCATTTGGCGACGATCGACCAGATGCCTCTGCCGGACGCCTCAGTGGATTGCGTGATCAGCAACTGCGTGATCAATCTCGCCGAAGACAAGTCGGCCGTGTTTCGAGAAATCGCGCGAGTCCTAAAACCTGGTGGTCGCGTGGCGATCAGCGATATCGCGCTGAAAAGAGCGCTGCCGGACGAGCTGGCCAATGACATCTCGGCATTCGTCGGTTGCATCGCCGGCGCCGTGGAGATCGAAGCCTATCGTCAAGCTCTCTTGGAAGCGGGCTTCCAGTCCGTGCAGATCACCGACACAGGCGCCGACCTGAACGCCTATGCGAAGGTCGAGAATCAAGCGGCGTGCTGCTCGCCGCCCGCCGCTTCGTTCGATCCCCTGGCCCTGTCGTCGGAATCGTGTTGCGGTTCGGGCGATTCGCTCGATCCCTCGCTTCACGAGCGCTTGGGCGAACTGTTGAGACAGCACGACATCAACGAATATGCGGCAAGCGTGCGCGTGCTGGCCACGATTTAGGATTGCGATTTGGGATTGCGCCGGGTCAGCCCCACAGGAACCGCCGCCGCCCACTGTACAATGCAGCGATGTCTCCGCCACTCCCAGACCGTGTGCTGCACGTCGCGCAAATCGTCCCCCGGACGCATGCCGAGGGTCCGGGATGTCGATTCGCAATCTGGGTGATGGGTTGTCCGTTGCGCTGCCCAGGCTGTTGTAATCCCGAGATGTTGGGGTTTGAAGGCGGAACACCCATGACCGTCAGCCAGTTGGCCGCCATGATTGCCGACGCCCGCCAAGTGGGCGAAATGGAGGGAATCAGTCTCCTTGGAGGCGAACCTTTCGCCCAAGCGGAAGCTCTTTCTCATGTGGCCCGGTACGCTCGCAGCGTCGGCCTCAGCGTCATGGCCTTCACCGGCTACACCCTCGAAGAATTGAAGGGAATGTCGTCGCCCGGATGTCGCGATTTACTTGAATCGCTCGACATCCTGGTGGATGGAAGGTATGACCAAGAGCAACCCGACGACCAGCGGCGTTGGGTCGGTTCGCGAAATCAGCGAGTGCACTTTTTCACGGAGCGTTACAGGATGGACGACCCATGTTGGCGACAAGCCAACACGCTGGAATTACGCTGGCGGGATGGAAGCCTAAGCGTCAACGGTTTCCCCGCGACTTCCGCAGTTGGACTTTGGCGTCGTCCCCGCGCTTTGAAGAGCCCGCAAAACGACTGACGGTTCGACGCATCTTGATCGCCGCGCCAAATTGATCCGCGAAAGCTCAACAGCGAGCCGTATCGATGCAGGTAGTCAGCGCTTTTGACTTTGACTTGTTGAGCATCCTGCATGCGATCGTCGGCAAGACTCCCGCCGAGCAAGTGATGCCGATCCTGTTCCGTCGCCAGGAGCGTCCGCCTTGTTTGACGGATACCACGGTCCGTCTGGTGCAACGAACGCTGGCCCAAGGCGCCGTGCTGTCACTCGCCAGGGAAGGTTGGCGGTCGGAACGCGCGGTCGACGGGGAAAGAGTCGTCAGCGGTCGTCTTTGGCGGCGAGTGCCGCCGCATCGCTTGGGCTTGGAATTCTCTTCGTTGAGCCTGGACTTCTTGATGGCGCTCACGGCGGACGACGCCGAGGACTTGAAGATGCGGTCGGAAGCCGCCCCCAAGCTGGGCGACTTGTGGCTGATCGCGATCGCCGCCGATCGCTTCGCCCAATCCGGGGCGGTGCGTCGTTGGGTTCGCAAAGCCCTCTTCGCCTCCAATGGTTTCCTCTGTTTATTGCACCCCGAATGGTTCGCCGAAACTCGCCAACGGCCGACTCCGGATTTTTCGCCGTGGCTCACTTCTCCGGGCTGTTTTGTTCTGGAAGCCTGGCAACAGCGGCTGGCGAAGTACTGGAAACAAGGGGAACACGCCAAGAGCGCGATCGAGGATTTGGAGCAAATGCAGCGTCTGGGGACGGCGCAAAAGACGATCCTGAGCGGCTTTTTGCAGGCCGTCGCGGCCGCGGAACGCCGCGACCTCGCTCGATTTCTGCTGATTCTCTTCCAGCAGTTGGCGACGCGCGGACTGCGACCCGAGAGCATGGACCAGAAGTCTGCGCGTCGGCCAGGCGAAATTGGCCGAGCGGTCCCGCGCTTATCGCGGCGCCATGGCGGTGATGTCTTGCCATCAAGATCTGCAACAATGGAATCAGGAGCTTTCGACAGTAGGGTTCTTCGACGAGCACTACGCGGCCACGCAATTGTGGAAAAGCTACTGGGAGGGTTACGATGCGGCGAAGAGCATGCGGGCGGCAAGTGCGATTTGCGGGGCCTTCGCCTTGTAGGCCAAATATCGTGTGGCGATCGACCACAGAGCTACGATCGACCACAGCGCCACCGAGGCACAGAGACCAATGCGGTCTTATTCCTCGGACATTTTGTCAATAGAAAACACGGAGCTCAACCCATGAGTCGCGCTTATCGAGTCACGGTGCGCCAGTCGCTTCGCCAAGTGGTTCGCGCGGGCGATCAAGTGCAATCGCAGTTGGACTTGCTGGAAATTCTGCCCTCGGAGGAAATGGCCGACCTGTTGGCTGCGCAGTTGGAACGACTCGGGTTTGAGCGCGACGGCAAGACAGCCCATCGCAAGCAGGGTGAAACACTCGTCGCCGTGGATGCGGAAACTGGGGTCGTGCGGGTCAGCGTGGAGAAGTCGGATGACGTGAATCTCGAACTCAAGAAAGAAGCCGTCGTTTACGACGATGTTGGACCGAGCGAGGAGCAAGTGCAAAGAGCCTTGAAGGCCAGGGCCGAGCAGGAACTCGCCGAGAGGGCCGACGCCAAGCGACAAGCGCTGCGCGAACAGGCCACCGACGCGCTGGAAGCTCAACTGGCGGACCTGCGTCGAGAGCTCGATCAGGCCGTGAATCGAGCCACCGCCGCGGCGCTTAAGGTCAAAGCCTCACAGATGGGTCAAATCAAGCACATCAGCGAGGATCATGAAGCCGGCTCGCTGACCATCATCCTGGAAGTCTAACGTCAGCGGTGTTCTGTCCTTCACGATCACGAGAGCTTCGAGCCAACGCATGACTGTGATCCCCGAGCATGAATTGCCGCTGGAAATCTCGCGGGATGAGGCGGTTGCCGCGGCCTACGCGGAAGCGCTGGCGGATACGGCCGCGGATCTGCGCCGGGGTCTGCCGGTGCTGATCGAATGCGACAAGGATCTCGCTCCGTTTGTCTTTGTGAACTTGCGGGCAAGATTGAAACAACATGAACTACGCTGCATGTACCTGGACGGTCGAATCCAGGACGCTGAAGCCTGCGCGTCGGTGGGCGGCATGGTCGGCGGCATGATCGCTCAGCTGCGCGACGCCGTTCGCGGCGCCGTTGAACGTCGAGTCGTCGTGTTGCCGCACCTGGACCTGCTCACAACCAGCCAAGGAGGTCTGACGTCGGAAGCACGCGAGGTCATTCCACTGCTCTACGAAAATCCAGAACTTGTCTGGCTAGGCTTCAAGGATCCATCTTTCCCGCTGCCGTCGGTGATCGAGAACCTGTTTCCGCATCGTCGCTCTTTGCTGGGCGTGCCGCGGGACCGACTTCGGCGCCTGGTCACACAACGGGAAAGCCGCAAGTTCGGCCGTGATTTGAATCCCTGGGCCTTGTACAAGTACGTCTCGGGGATGAACGCGGTGCGGCTGCGAAAGCTGTTGTCGGCCTTGGACGGTGAGGACTACCCGCAGGATTCAACCCACGCCTATCAGCAAATCCGCAACGCGACCACCGGAGGCGCGCTGGAAGTCCCGCGAGTTGATCTTCATCAAGACATCGGCGGGTATTCCAAAGTCAAACAGCGACTGCAAACGGAGATTCTGGACGTTTTGGCGGGCAAGGAGAAGCTGGTCGACACCGCGATGATCACGCATATTGAGGAGCTGATTCCGCGCGGCATGATCTTCTGGGGACCGCCAGGCACCGGCAAAACGCTGTTCGCCAAGGCCATCGCCACCGCCATCGGCGCCGCCATCACCGTCGTCTCCGGCCCGGAACTCAAGAGCCGTTGGGTTGGCGAGAGCGAGGAGCGATTGCGGCGGATCTTCCATCGAGCTCGGCAATCGGCCCCCGCCATCATCGTGTTTGACGAGTTGGACTCGTTTGCGGCGGCGCGCGGCTCGTACAGCGGCTCCGTCGTCGAGCATTCGATGGTCAATCAACTGCTGACCGAGATGGACGGCTTCCGCAAGGAGGAACTCGTCTTCGTCGTCGGAACCACGAACTTCGTTGACGTCCTGGACCCGGCGCTCTTGCGGCCAGGTCGGTTCGAATTCCACCTCCATATTCCTCATCCCAACACCGAGGATCGCCGCGCGATTCTGCAGATCTACAACGACCGAATGAAGCTGAACCTCTCGCCGGCCGCGCTGGACTTCGCCGTGAAGCGAACGGGCGAATACGTTGAGGGGGCGGCGGCCGGCGCTCGCTACACCGGGGATCACATCAACGCCCTTTGTCGGGCGCTGTGCGCGGCGGCGTCTACGGGAAGGTCGGGAGAATGCGACCGAGCCTGATGACGTGGATCTGGCGATCAACCAATGGCTGGAGCGTCCCGCGATGACGCTCGCGGAACAACAGGTCGTCGCCACCCACGAAGCAGGCCACGCGGTGTGTTCACTGCACTGCCCGCATTCACCGCCGATCGAACGCATCTCCATTCGCGGCGATATGGCCGGCGCCTTGGGCTTCGTGCGATATCAAGACCCATCACATAAGTACGTCGTTACCCAAGCCGAACTGCTCGACGACCTGTGCGTGCTGATGGGAGGACGCGAGGCGGAGAAGTTGTTGCTCGACGACCTATCCATCGGTTCCGCGGGCGACCTGCAACGCGCCACCGAAATCGCTCGGGCCCTGGTCGAAGAGTTCGGTATGGGCGGCGATGCGGTCGGCCCCGCGCAATACATCACTCGCGGTCATCCAAGGGAGCACCGCTCTCAGTTCTCGCCGGAACAGCTGCGGATTCTGGATCTGCGAGTCGCGGAGATCTTGCAGGAAGCAAGCCGCCGCGCCGCAACCATCCTGTCCGAGCACCAAGACACCCTAAAAACACTCCGAGACCTCCTGCTCGAAAAGCAAGTCGTCGAAGCCAGGCAGCTAAGCTCCCCAAAACAGTAAACCAAGAACCAGAACCAAGAACCAGAACCGAAGACCAAGAACCAAGAAAAATGCCCGAACTTACGATCACCCTGCGGGTCAATCCAGCCACGGGAAAGAAGGATATTGTCGTCAAGCTGTCCAGCGACGCGGATGCTCTTCCACATGAGCATGAGCAGATGCATCGAGCGCTGGTCGAGAAACTCTTGGGGCGGGGCGTGCTGGACCCTGATGAGGCGGGCGTGGTGATCGTGCAACGGGAAGACGCCGAGCAAGTCGTCGGCGGGACTCGAGAATCCGCGAATTCCCAGGCGCCGGAACAACAACTCGGGCTTTCCGAAGACGCATAGATGCTCCTTTGTTTCCCCGATCAACAGACGCTGACGCTCGCCATCACTTCCGGGCTGATCAGTGAGGCGTTGCTCAAGAAGCCGGTGCAGGCGGCCAACGATGACAGCGGCGCCTGGCATGTGAAGACGGCTCGCGGTCCTGGGCGAAAAGCGGTTGCCGACTTGGCGAAGTTGGGGGTGGAACAGCGGCGATCCACGACGCTGGAATTGAGGGCCTTCATGCATTGGCTGCAGTTGCTGCCCCTGCGCAAGATGGCGCCGCCCACGCCGAAGGAGCATGCCGCGAAATCCCCTGTGCTTCTTGAGGTCCGCGACGAGCGCCAGTTGGCGGATCTCGTGTCGGAGATTCTGCGTCTCGGCAATGATCGGCTGAGTTTTCTGCACGTGAATGACGAGTCAGGCGACTTCACCTTGTTGCGAGTTGTCGATCCGCCGTATTACACCCTGTTGCGGGCCTTAGAGCCGAACGATGCGAACGAGCCGCCCAACGGGGATCGCTCGAACCTCACCGCGTACGTGGAACAGGCGCCGCGAGTCTGGGTGGAAGCGGGACATGAACATGATTGCGGGAGCAGCCTTGAACCGCCAAGCGGCATGCTCCTGATGTTGGGGGCGCCGCGGCGCTGGCGAATGGTCCCCGAGGGGCCGATGCGAGACGTTTACGAACTGGTACGGTGCGTCTTGCCCGGAGAGCCCGTCGCCCTGCGCGACAACGCGTCGCTCTCGCCGATCAATGTCGCCCTGCGGCTGGTCGCCAGCACCTCCTTGGCGCCCGCCGAATTGTGGGTCGTGCGCGACAACGCCGCCGAGCGAATCGAGGAGCTATTTCGCCATAGCGACGACCGCTTGATCTCCCGCCTGGCGTTCGCGGTCGCCTCGCCAGCGACAGCAGACTCTCCACGCCGCGAAGACGCGACGGACGATAAAAACATCGAGGATCTCATCGTGCTGAGAGCCAGACCCTCTCGCGAGGCGCCGCCGGTCTTGGCTCTGGACGCAGTCGCATTCCGACCCTTTCTCAATCTCCCCAACCTGTTTCTGCCCATCGGCTGGCGATTACAGCCGCCGCTGCGCCGTGATGTGGTGGCCCAGCTGCTCTGCCAGGATCCCGCCAACGTGACTTGGCTATGGCCCGAGGCCAACGGCGCCTTCACAGCCACGAGCATCCCGGATGCCGCGTTTCGACCACTCAGTGAATGGGTCAACTACATCATCGATCGCGATTACTCGGAGCTGCAAGCGTCGCGCGACTCGCATCGCTTCGACTTCGAGTCATTCGTTTGCGAGAACGATCAACCACCCGCTCCGCCGGCGGCGTCCGAACCAGCCAAGCTGTGGGAGAACGGCGACGTCGAACCAACGGCGGACGAGCCGACGGCGCCGCCGGACGCCATCAAGAGAGCGTTGCCGGAGCTGCGACTTGAGACAGAGCGGCCCAACGATTTGCAAAGCCAGCTGGCGGCGCTTGAGCTCGCCTTTCAACAGTTGAGCGTCGATCATGACGACGCGACGCGAATTCCGTTGTGGCGGGAAATGGCGCGACTGCACGCCAAATTGGACGATCGCCATGAGGCGACATTGTGTTGGGCCAACGCCATCTGGGAAACCCAGCCACCCGACCCGCGGGACGCGAGCGATTGGTGGCGGGCGGAAGCCCGCACCGCGAACTGGCGGCCTGACCGCCTGGTCTCCCCAGCAGCGAAACTCCTTGCCGAACCCGACATGATGAACCACGCCGGCCCGGTGGCGGCGTACCTGCACGCCGCGGCCTGCGAGGCGACGCCCGCGGAAGACGCTCGCACGCATCTCCGGGTATACGCCGAGTTCTTGCAGCGACATGAGTCGTTTCTGCCGGCTCGCGTCGCTTGGCTGGCTTGGTGCGCGGTGCATCGACTTAGTTCTGGCGACGTGCTATCCCTGGCCCGCGCACGAGATCGCTTGCTCCGACGACTGTTTCAGCACGGACTGAAACCCGAAGTCAACATGCCGCGGTTCTTGCGGGGAGAGCCGGAAACCTCTTTCAGCGGTCACGCCGAGCAGCTATTGAAGCTGGATGATCTAATTCAGAATTGGGTCGTCGATTCGAGATTTTCCAGTCAACCGCATACGCGGCAATTCGCGCGATTGATGATCGCGTTCGCCCTGGCGCGCATCGGCGAGTCGGCTGAATGCGCAGCGGCTGAGGCGACTAGCCATGGCCGACGTGCAACATCGGGATCCGATCCACCATTGGGTGAGCACCGCGTTCGGCGCCCGCATCGACCAGGCGACTTCGTAACGAGCCGACGACAAGCCATCTTCCAGCCGACTTGTTGCTGAGTCTGGAACGATTGGAGCGAGTTGAGCTGTACAAGGTCGATCGACTGCGCCAGCAATCGCGGATTCTTGAGCCTCACCAGCGCATCCAACCCTACCGCCGTTGGCATCGGCGGTTCCAGGATCCATTGAGCCAAGACCTGGGCGCCCTCAGCGACCAGAGCGATCCAGAAAAACTGAGAGCTTCGCTGGAACAGTTGTTACGACAATCGGCCAAGGCCGAGGACGCGCTGCGTGTGCTGGCCTGCTGCCTGGAACTTGGCCCGCGGCTGGGAGAAGCGTTCTCGATCATGACTTTGGATCGGGTCAACGCCAGCGCCCCAATCAGCGGATCCACTCGCCAAGTCGATGTTGTTCTTGCGGGCACTCCAAGTCGCCGGGCATTTCGGCCGCATCGAACAAGCTCAGGCTTCCCTCGACGCCCTGTCCGCCGCGCTGCCGGCGGTGGTTCGTCAGTATCTTCACCTGCAGGTGAAGTTCCAGCCGGATGCGAAAGAGAGGATCTCCCTCGTCGAAGAGCTCTTCATGCAGTCCTTCTGGGAGTTGCGGAAGCTGGGCATGAGATCCGACATGACAGCCCTCTATGAACAACTGGCGGAGTTGGTCCAGCAACCTGCGACGCCGTCCGCCGCCGCAAACCATGATGCAGCGCAGGGCGCATCGGATGCTCTGCTGCGTCGCGGCAGGCTGGTATTACCTCGGGCGGCATGATCGCGCGGCGGCCGTCGCCGACGAGGTCCGCCAGCTACTGCACGCGGGTCACTTGCCGGCGGAACAGGCCAAGGACCTGGCCTGCGCCTACGCGCACGCCGTCTCGCAGGCGCCGCGCGGCGAGGCGATGATCAGGATCGCGGAGTTGTTCGCCAAGAACGACGACGGCGTTCGCAAGATCCCTGGCGTCGAGGACAACCTGACCCCGTCTTCCCATTTTTCCATCTACCAATTAGATCTCGTCGAAACCAGCATCCTCGCCCTCGTCGGCGGCGAGATGTCGCTATCGCCGGAAGCCAATCGTTGGTTGGATGAAGACGAATACAGCGTCCGCCGCCGAATCCACCAAGACGTACGGCGCCTCTGCTAGATCCGAGGAGCACGCACCGCGATAATTCCAAATGGCCGCGACCGTGGCCTCACGGCGTCTCACGGCCACGGCTAGAATTGTGACGCCCCTTTTGGGCAGCGCCGTCGCGAATTCCGGCGGCGTCTCCGCGAGCAAGAATCAGCGTCGCTTGCCAGGGTTGGGCCGCACCCTGGGCTGAGTTGAGGGCGTCCCGTGGGACTTATTTTCGGTTTACCTCCCCGAAGGACCTACTGAATGGCTCAGGCAAACGAGGCCGACGCGCTACGCACTCGCATCAATCGCTTCCGCGAGTCGCTGGGTCGCTTCTTCGTGAACAAACAGCATCTGATCGACTTGATGGTGGTCGCCGCGGTTGCACAGGAACCCTTGCTGCTCGTGGGGCCGCCAGGCACGGCGAAGTCCGACTTGGTCTTGAAGTTCAAAGACGCGTTGGGCCTGGCCGAGGACGACTATTTCGAGTACATGCTGACCCGCTTCACCGAGCCGTCGGAGATCATCGGCCCGATCGACATCAATCAGTTGCGCGAGGGGCGGTACTTGCGTCGCGAAGAGGGTAAGCTGCCCACGGCCCGCCTCGCGTTCCTTGATGAGATCTTCAAGTCGAACTCGGCCATCCTGAACATTCTGTTGACGATCATCAACGAGAAGAAATTCTACCAGGACGGGGCGCCGCAACCGGTGCGTCTGCAGGTGCTTTTCGCAGCGACAAATGAGATCCCCGAGCACGGCGAGCTGAGCGCGCTCAAGGACCGCTTCGTGCTGAAGGCGGAGAGCCTGCCCGTTCAGGATGACTACTTCGAAGAGCTGATCGACGCCGGCATCCGCGGTGAAGTCCATCGCAGCCTTAATCAGAAGCCTTGGATCGAGGGACACTGTTCGTTGGAGGACCTTGCGCAAGCCAACCGATACATCACTCGGCTGTTCGCCGCGACGGCGCCCCACGCTGTCGAGGAGGAGGGGGCCGCGGATCGCATCGCGTTCTTCCCGCAGGACGTGTTCCGAGAGTTCCGCCGACTTGTCAAAACGCTCGTGCGCGAAGAGAGAATCTTCATCAGCGATCGGAAGCTCGTCAAGCTCTACAAGTTGTTTCGAGTACGCTCCTGGCTGTTGGGCGGGGGCTCCGTCACCCGTGACGACCTGCGTCTGCTAATGTATCTAGGCGAGACGCCGGAAGAGATGGCGCTATTGCGCGAGCGCGTGCCATTGCTTCTGGGCCTGGACTGAATCCACCCGCTGTGGCTCGTCGAATTGCGAGATGGAAAAAAGGGACTTGAAAATGTCGCCGGACGAAGAAGCTCTGCTGAGACATATCGCAGGGGAATTATCGCTGCCGTTGGCCCAGGTGCAAGCGGTCGTCAAGCTGCTCGACGAGGGAAATACGCTTCCTTTCATCGCGCGATATCGAAAGGAAGCAACCCAGGGGTGTGACGAGGTTTCGTTGCGGGCCATTGAGGATGCGCTCGAAAGGGCCCGCGACATCGCTCAACGTAAGCAGACCATTCTGAAGACAATCGCCGAACAGGGCGCGTTGACCGACGAACTGCGACGACGCATCGAAGCCTGCATGGATCGCCAGGAACTCGAGGATTTGTACCTGCCCTATAAACCCAAACGCAAGACGCGCGGCGCCTTGGCCCGTCAGCGGGGATTGCAAGGGCTGGCCGATGTGCTGTTAAGCCAAGAACAAACGCGGCATTCCAGAGTGGAGTTGCTGAAGCCGTATGTCAGCCCCGCGAAGGACGTCCCCGACGAAGCAGCCGCTCTCCAAGGCGCATGCGACATCATCGCGGAGCAATGGTCCGAGGACGCGGACGTTCGAGGATGGTTGGCGGAGCAAGCGATGGGCTTCGGCTCCCTGTGCTCGCAAGCCAAGCGAGGCAAGAAGGACGAAGCCTCCGAGAAATTCGAAGCCTATTTGGACCACCGCGAATCGGTCAAGCGGATTCCCTCTCATCGTCTCCTGGCTATGCTGCGAGGCGAGTCCGAAGGCCTCTTGCGAGTCGAGTTGGCCATGGATGACGAGTTCAACCTTCGCAAGTTGCGTCAGCGTTTCATCAGCAACGGTGCATGTGATTTCCACCAGGAATTGTGGGCGACCGTGGAAGACTGCTACCAACGCCTGCTCTTGCCCGCGGCCCAATCCGCCACGCTCAAGCGGCTGAAGGAACAAGCCGATGAAGAGGCCATCGCCGTCTTCGCTCGCAACCTGAGAGATCTGCTCCTGGCGGCTCCGGCGGGGCACCAGGTCACCATCGGCATCGACCCAGGTTTTCGGACGGGCTGCAAGCTGGCGGTGGTGGATGGCAACGGCAAGTACTTGGAGTCGACCGCGATCTTCCCGACGCCGCCGCGAAACGACGTCCAGGGCGCCGGCCGCGTCTTGAAGGCCTTGATCGAAAAGCACGATGTTCGTCTGATTGCCATCGGCAACGGGACCGCTTCACGCGAGACCGATTCGTTTGTCAACGCTCTTTTGAAGGCCGAAAAGCTCGACGTCGCCAAGGTCGTCGTCAGCGAGGCGGGCGCCTCGATCTATTCGGCGAGCGAATTAGCCGTTCAGGAGTACCCCGATCTGGATGTGACGGTGCGCGGCGCCATCAGCATCGCCCACCGATTGCAAGATCCGCTGGCCGAATTGGTCAAGATTGAACCCAAGTCGATTGGCGTTGGACAATACCAACACGATGTGAACCAGCCGCTGTTGCGAAAGTGCCTGGACCGCGAAGTCGAGTCATGCGTGAACCTGGTCGGCGTGGACGTGAATCTCGCGAGCGGCGAGCTGCTTTCGCACGTGGCCGGGATCGGCCCCAAACTGTCGCGCAAGATTGTTGAGTATCGGGACCATTGCGGCGGCTTTCGCCGCCGGGACCAATTGTTGAAGGTTCCGACGCTCGGCCGCAAGGCGTACGAGCAAGCCGCCGGTTTTCTCCGGATTCGGGATGGCGACGAGCCTCTGGATAACTCGTCGGTGCATCCGGAGAGTTACTACGTAGTTCAGAAAATGGCCGAGTGCATGCGAGTGAAGCCGCAACAACTTGTGGGGAACGCCGCGCTCGCAGGCAAGCTCGACCCACAACAATTTGTTGACGAAAAGGTGGGGCTGCCGACCGTTCAAGACATCGTCCAGGAGCTAAGCAAACCCGGAAGGGATCCTCGCAGCGAATTTCGCGTCGCCCGGTTCTCCGAGGACGTCCATGAGCTGAAGGACCTGCGAGAAGGCATGGTCTTGGAGGGCGTCGTCACGAATGTCACTCGCTTCGGAGCCTTCTGCGATGTGGGCGTGCATCACGATGGGTTGATTCACATTTCGCAACTTGCCGATGGATTCGTGCAGGACCCCAGCGATGTTGTCTCCGTCGGGGATGTCGTGAAAGTCAAGGTCTTGGAAGTCGATGTGAATCGGAAACGCATCTCGCTGACTCGCAAGTTCTAAACGCGGCCTTCCCCCGTCGTCGCATTCGCGGGAGGCGCCCTCGCGCTGTTCCGATGAACGACGCGACCGAAACGAGCCTGTGTCGAAGGACGCCAGCACGAAACAGGTGCGAAATGACTCCAACGCGATCATATGCTGAGTTGCGGGATCCCGTGGAAGCCCGCCGGTATGCATTGGCGAGCGCCCTCGTTTCACGCTGCGGTCCCTTGACCGGCGAACGCGTCATCAACGGTCTGCGTTGGGCGCGGGAATTGCTGTCCGAGGGTGCGGCCATGCCGCCACTGGGATTGATCGTCAACGTGGGCGACGCAATCCTCTCAGGCATGCGCGGTCGGAGTGATCCGCTGGTGTTGACCGAGTGCGTGCTCGACGCGGGTTTGACGCGGCGCTATGAAGACTATGTGCTGGGAAAACTATTCGTTGACTCGACGATGGAACGTGCTTCCGATGCGATCGACGGTTACCCCAAGGCGGACCAGGATCGCGCCGTCGCGTTCGTGGTCGGTCAGGCGTGTCGTCGCTGTGCGGCGCCCGGCGTTCTGTTGAATCCTACCGCCTTGGCCAAGCTGCTCGAAGAACCCGCGGATTCCCTGTTGCCGCATTGCATGTCCGCGTGGAACGAACTGGCCTCGCTGGGATTGACGACGCGTCTCGAGAGTGAATTGGAACAAGTCGTGACGGCGTTTCAATCGGCCGGCGCCTGGCTCGGGCCGGAGGATGTGTTCGAGCTGGAATCAGGGACAGCTGTGCGGGACTTCGGCCAAAAGGTCGCCCTGCGACAGACCATCCAAGCGGCGGACTTTCTGCAGCGCGAGTTGCCGCCGCATCGTCCGACCAACCGCAGTCGAAGCGCCGCGGCGGCGACGCACTTGCTACAGGAAGACGCCTACCCCGTGGGCGGCTTCACGTCGCTTACCAATCGCGGCACACTGGAAAGCCTGCTTCGCTCGGAGCTGGCGTACATGGACCCAAGCGAGCGGCCTGACTTGTTCGACATGAAATATGTGCGAGACGAACTGCTGTACTATGCTCGCGATGAGAACCAATTCACGCGCCACCGGCTGACGTTCTTCTTTCACTTCGACGCGAACCTGATCGGCGCCCGACATAAAGACGCGGAACTCGATTATCAAAGGATGATTCTCGCTTTGGGAACCGTACGCGCCGCGGTGGACTGCCTGCTGCGTTGGCTCCGGGAAGAGGCGTTGAGCGTCCAAATCGTCCTGCCACTTGAGGAAAACGAAGCGGCGTTGCTGCGGGAAGAGCAGGAACTGTTGGAGGTGCTGTTTCGACAGGAGCTCTCTAGTGGACTCGCGAACCTCTCTCGCCTGACGATGCCCGAACTCCTCGAGACGCTGAAGATCGAACACCAACGCGCTCACTGCCAAGGGGTGCTGATCTCGCAAGGCGCCCCCGAGACAATCCCCCACCTCGGCGCTTGGAGCGTGTTGAGTGTCGCTGGTCCCAGGCCCGCGCTGGAGCATCTAGCCGAGCGCTCGGCCCGGGCGAGCAGCCCAACGGACAACCCGCGGACAGGCAGTCACGTCATCCAGGACGCGAACCAGTCATGGCGAGCCATGTTGGGCGAGTTGTTACAATCCTGGATCTAGGTTCAGAGTTTCAAAACAAGCCCGGAACAAAGCCGGCGCTCCAGGACATGGTCGTCCCATGAGGTCCCCCAACTACGACCCGCCATGACGGGGCGCGCCGGCCCGCCCCGGTCCATTCGGAGAGAATCGCAAAGCTCATGGAATTTGACGAGCGTTCGGCTTTTCTACGCGAAGTGATCGACGCGCCCGAGAACGACGACGTGCGATTGATCTACGCGGACTGGCTGCAGGAGGCTGGAGATCCTCGAGGCGAGTTCATTCGAGTGCAGTGCGAGATGGAGCAGGTCGATCGCTTCTCGCCTCGCTTTTACGACGCCTCGGATCGCTGCCGGCAATTGTTGCACGAGCATCGTGACGCGTGGACCGCCGAACTCCATCAAGACGTGAACAAGGCGGTATTTCGTCGCGGCTTCATTGAAACGATTACCATGCGCACCAGCGCATTCATCAAGGATGCTCGACGCCTGTTTCAACTGACGCCGCTTGCCTGGGTGCGCATCAACTACTTGAAGGGCGCCGGAGAACGACTAGCCGCTTGCGAGGCGCTCGGACATGTGCGGAACCTGGATTTGAGCGATTTGAAGACGCCCGCCACCGACGTTCTTGCGGTGTTGCGGTCGAAGCAGGCCTCTCCATTACAGGGCCTGAATCTCTCACGCCAGGACTATCTCTTGAATGGCCATTTTGCGGAAGCGATCGGCCAGGGCTTGCGCCAGCTGCGTCATCTTGATCTGACCGACTCCAGGCTCTATCCGGGATTCTGGTCGATGCTCTCCTCCAGCGGGGCGTGCGAACACTTGGAACACCTCGCCCTGGGAGATGAATTCGGCTCCGGGGGGATTTCCGGAGCATCGGAGTTGCACGCGCCCCGGTTGATTTCGCTCAAGATTCGTGGGCGTTTACGCGTTCGCGATGTTGAACAATTACCCACGGCCCCGTCGGCGCAAATCCGCACACTGGATCTCTTGGGAACAAGGATGCCCGCCGCCGGATTCGAGATCATCGGACAACAGCGAGGACTTGACGCCGTGGAAGTCCTGGACCTGCGAGGCTGCGAGCTTGGGCCGCGAGCCGCAGCGCACCTCTTTCAAGGCGACCGACTTGGCCAGTGTCGCCGCTTGTTCCTGTCCGCTGGTGGTCCCGCTATCGAGGCGAACCGCCAGCCAATCGTCCAGCGACTCGCGGACCATGAGCCATTGAAGCATCTGGAGTGGCTTCATGCGGGTCGGCTGAACGACGCGGAAATCGCCGCCCTCTGTCGCTCTCCGCACCTGGCGAAGCTGCGCGCTTTGCGGATGGTCAGCGGCGCGATTGGGCGGGAAGCCGGCGAAGCAGCTGGCCGCAGCGACTTTTCGAGAATCCCTCGGTTCGCTTGGCTGGAGCGGCGAACGGCTTGACCATGACGCCGCGATCGCGTTAGGACGGTCCTCTTTCCCAAGGCTCGTCGCACTGGACTTCAGTTCGACGTTCCACGGCGATTTCCAAGTCCACGACGATGAGATGTGCGAGTTGTTGCTGGGATCCGCGTTTCCCATGTTGCATGAACTGCATTTGGATAACCTACCGCTATCTTCGTCGTTCTTGAAAGCACTCGCGGAGAGAGCGGAATTCAAGGAGCTCCGCGAATTGAGCTTCAACGGCAACGCCGCCACCAACGAAGCGGTGAAGGCCGTGCTTCAGTCCCACCGCCTACCCAAGCTGAACCGGCTTTCTCTGGTCAACTGCACCGGCCTGAGCAGCCGGCCCGCATTGGCTCGAGCTTTCGGCCACCGAGTGAGACTGTGAGCTGGGCCGGACTAAGCACGACTACCTTCCCTGGAACGCCATAGCGGGCTTTCATCAAGCGAAGAAGGACGATGAATTCCGCACCGCAACGCGGTGCAATCCCGAAGCCTGGGGTCGCGGCACGCATGACCACCTTCCCGAGTCAAGTTATACAACGAACGAAAATCTGCAACGGCGTTGCCCTTCGGGCCTCCGAGATCGCAGCGAGTTCACCTAAAAAACACCTGCAACCCATGCTTAGAGATGGCGGAGTCTCACCGTATTGAGAGACGCTTGTGGAACTGAGATACAATGTCCCCAGCTTCGAACCAAGTGAAACACCGAGAGGATCGATTGATGAGAGCATGCGTCGCCTGCCTACTGCTGATCTTGCCCGCCTATGCGGCCGGACAATCGCCTCCCAACGTCGTCCTGGTGATGACGGATGACCAAGGTCATGGCGATCTGTCCTGCCATGGCAATCCCGTCTTGAAGACGCCCCAGATCGACGCGTTGTTCGGCGATTCGTTGCGACTGACCGACTATCACGTCGCGCCCACCTGCTCGCCGACGCGGTGCGCATTACTCACAGGGCATTGGACCAACCGCACGGGCGTATGGCACACGATCATGGGGCGATCGATGTTGCGCGTCAATGAACTGACCATGGGCCAGGTGTTTCGGGATGCGGGCTACGCCACCGGCATGTTCGGCAAATGGCATCTTGGCGACAACTATCCCTATCGGCCCGAAGACCGCGGATACAGTGAAGTGCTGCGACATGGCGGCGGCGGAGTCGGACAAACCCCGGACTACTGGGACAACGCGTACTTTGACGGGGCCTACTGGCGCAACGGCAAGGTCGAACCGGTCAACGGATTCTGCACCGACGTCTTTTTCGAAGGCGCCAAGCGGTTCATTCAGGAACAGAAAGAGCAAGGCAAGCCGTTTCTGGCGTACATCGCCACCAATGCGCCGCATGGCCCGATGCATTCGCCCATAGCGAGCAGCAAGCCTTACGAGGATCAGGGCGTGAATCTTGCCAACTTCTACGGCATGATCGCCAACATCGACGACAACGTCGGCAAGCTGCGGTCGTTCTTGCGCGACGAAGGTTTGGAACGCAACACGATCTTCATCTTCACAACCGACAACGGGACATCCAGCGGCGCTCGCGTGTTTAATTCCGGCATGCGAGGCCAGAAGGGCAGTCCCTACGATGGCGGGCACCGCGTGCCATTCTTCATCCATTGGCCGGAGGGCGGATTCACTGGCGGTCGCGACGTATCGCCAATTACCGCCCATGTTGACGTGTTGCCAACGTTAATCGATCTGTGCGGCGTCGCGTCGCCGCAGGGCGTGAAGTTTGACGGTCGGAGCATCGCTCCGCTCTTGCGAGGCGAAGACGGCGCCTGGCCGGACCGCATCTTGATTACGGACTCGCAACGGGTCAAGGATCCTATCAAATGGCGGCAAAGCGCCGTCATGACGTCGCAATGGAGACTGGTTAACCAGACCGAACTGTACGATATGCGAGAAGATCCCGGCCAGACCACGAATGTGGCTGGCTCACACCCTCAAGTCGTGCGGCGACTGGTCAACTTCTATGAAGCATGGTGGAAGGAACTGGAGCCCACGTTCGCTAATGAGACGGCGATCTACCTCGGTCATCCGGCGGAGAATCCGGCGCGCCTCACCTCTCACGATTGGATCACCACGGGCTCCACGCCGTGGAACCAAAGTCACGTACGTCAAGCCATGAACGGCGAAAAGAACACAGGCTACTGGAACGTCAATGTTGTCGAAGCCGGCCAGTATGAAGTCCGCTTGCGACGATGGCCGCTGGAGACGGATCAACCGCTTGACGCCAGCGCTGCCAAAAGGCGCCGATGTTCCGGGAGTCAAGGCGTACCGCGCCACGCCCGGCAGAGCGATCCATCCGGTCAAGGCGACCTTGCAAGTCGGGGATCTGAGCGTCGCAGCGGACGTACACCCCGGCGATAAGGAAGCGGCGTTCCAAGTGCAGTTGCCCGCTGGGAAAGCCCGCCTGACGGCGTTGTTGCATGAGCCAAACGGCGCCATTCACGGGGCCTACTTCGTTTATGTCGAACGTCTGGTCAAGCAGTAGCGCGCTGGGCGGTTGAATTGCAAAACTCGCTGGGCTCTTGGTCTTTGTGCCGATCCCTGGCGTGCTGAACTTCGTGGCGGGGGGCGGAGCGGGGCGTCATCCGAGGCGGACTTCGGCGGCCGCCAATTCGCGATCACCGTTGGCTATTGGATATCGCGTGCTGTAGCATGCGTATTCCGCGTTCTGAGGCGGCCCTGCTTCCGTAGCACGGCTTGATGAAATAGGAGCGGGGTCCGGACGCATGAAAACGAATGAAAGGAACCACCTTCGATGAGTAATCCTTACAAGAGCTCCGAGGTCATGGGTGAGCCGTTATCGATGGTTCCCGGCGGGAGTCAGCGGGTGCGGCTTCGCAAGGTCGGCGTTCTGTCGCTGGGCGTCTTCATGGGCGCCGGCGGCATCCTGGTTGGCATTTTCGTGGGTGGTTTCTTCTTTCTCGTCATGGCCGTGGGTGCCGGTGCGGGTGCTGGTGCGGCCGGCGGGCCCGCTGGCGGGGTGGCCGCTCCGGCGGCGATGTTGGCCGGCATGGGCATCGCGGTGTTGCTGTTTGCGCCGGTGATGTACGGCATTCTCGGCTTCATCGGCGGAGTGGTTTACGCGCTGATCTTCAATCTCGTTGCCAGCATGTCGGGCGGCCTCGAAATCGAATTGTCCAACTAAGACGCGCCCTAGGGCGATCGAACAAGGCCAGGGGGTTCCCAGGGTTGCGCTGGGCTGATTTGGGCCCGTCCCCTTGGGACTGATTCACCGTCCTTCTTCGCTTAACCTCTACTCTCTAAGCTCTGCTCTCTACCAACTACTCTCTACCAACTACTCTCTACCAACTACTGTCTACCAACTACTGTCTACCAACTACTCTCTACCAACTACCCGCCACTCCGCTTGGCGAGCCACCGATCCAACTGGTTCGCGAACGCTTGGCGATCCTTCAGGGTATAGGGTGGTGGGCCGCCGCCCACGTGGCCGCCGCCGCGCAGCTCATCCAACAAGTCTCGGACGGCAAGCCGCTCGCCAATGTTGCTTTCACAATACAACTGACCGCGAGGGTCGATGGCTTCAGCGCCTCGGCGAACGATTTCGGCGGCCAGGGGCACATCCGCCGTGATTACCAGATCGCCGGACTCGGCCAATTCGATGATCTTTCGATCGGCTTCGTTCATCCCGCCGGCCACGACGAGGCTATCGATCCATGACGAGCGGGGCGTGCGCAGCGGCTGATTGGCGACCAGCGTGACGCGCAGTTCGCGCCGCTCAGCCGCCCGGTAGAGCAGTTCCTTAATGTCGCGCGGACACGCGTCCGCATCGATCCAGATCCTCATTCTCAGGTGCTCGCAGGATTGCTCGCGACAGCTCAAGCCATGGTGAGGACGATCTTGCCAAGATGCGCCGGGTCTTGCAATCGGGCCAGCGCGTCATTGGCGGCCTCCAAGGGGAATACCTGATCGATGACCGGGCGAATCTGGCGCCGCTGAATCAGTTCCAACATGCCCGTGAAGTCCTGGGGTGATCCCATCGTTGAGCCGATCAGGTGCAGTTGCTTCCAGAACAACTTGAACATGTCCAACTGGGGCGGCGGGCCCTTGGTCGCGCCATAGTTGACGATTCGACCGCCCGGAGCGGCGACCTGCAGCAGGTGCTGATAGCCTTCACCGGCGGCGCTATCGATAATCAGGTTCATGGGGCCATGTTCCTTGAGAAAGTTCTTGGCCCAATCCTCCTGACGGTAATTCACGCCGGCCGTCGCCCCCATCTCGCGGGCGCGTTGTAACTTGACTTCACTTGAGGAAGTAACAAACAGTTCCGCCCCGACCGCCACGGCCATTTGGGCGGCGAACGTGGCGACGCCGCCGCCGACGCCCGTCACCAGGACGCGTTCGCCCGGCTGTAGTGCACCTTGAGTGAACACGGCGCGATAAGCCGTCACTCCGGCCAAGGGAACCGCGGCGGCTTCCCGCCAGTCCAGATGCGACGGTTTGCGATAGAGCGCGTCGCCTGGCGCCGCCACTTCGTCCGCCAAGGCGCCGTTGGTCGGCATCCCCAGGATCTCAAAATCGGCCGACTGGCTGCGCGGATTGTCGCCCCAGCGCATTCCCGGGTTCAACACGACTTCCTGGTCGAGCCAGCTGGGATCCACGCCTTCCCCGACCGCCGAGACAACGCCCGCTCCATCGCTGCCCAGCACGACTGGTAGGCGAATCCCCGGATAAAGTCCTTGCGTGATCCAATCATCACGACGATTCAACGCCGCCGCTCGCAAACGCACAATCGCCTGGCCGGGCGCTGGCGCCAGGGCCTCCTGCTCCCTCAGGTCCAAAGGAGCTTTCAATGCGTGAAGCACCATCGTGCGCATGGTTGGATCCATTCAAGAGGGCGGTGCGTTAGGGGAACGCGTCATCCCTGTCAAAGCAACTCGGGCAGGGGACGGTGGCCGGTGACGAGATACTGAGGGCGCCCGGATAGGTCCGCAACGGTGGTGCGGTTGGCGTCGATCCCCATTTGATGATAGATGGTCGCGTGAACTTCGCCGAAATGCACGGGGCGGTCGGCGATCTCGCCTCCCAGGCGGTCGGTAGCCCCGATCACTTGACCAGTGCGAAGTCCGCCGCCGGCAATCAACCCGCCGCCGACGCGCGGCCAATGATCGCGGCCACCGTCCTTGTTGATCTTGGGCGTCCGTCCGAACTCGCCCCACGCGATCACCATGGTGTCGTCGGCCATCCCGCGTTGGTGAAGATCTTCGATCAGGGCGGAGAGCCCTTGGTCAAACCAAGGCAAGTGCGTGTCGCGCAACTCGGTGTAGTTCCGCGAATGAAAGTCCCAGCGTCCAAAGTTCAACGTGACGACGCGAGCTCCGGCTTCGACCAGGCGGCGGGCCATCAAGAAATGCTCCAAGTTGCGGGTGCGCCGTCGCCATAGCGTTTGGGATCTCCCTTGCCATACCGCAATCGCGTTGCTTCATCCTCACGCGACACATCCAAGGCCTCGGCGAGCCGGCTGGACGTGAGTATCCCCAGCGCTTGCTGCGTGATCGCATCGACGCCTTCATAGATCCGCTGTTCGTCCATCCGTTCGCGGAATTGATCGAATTGCCGCAGAAGATCGCGGCGGCTGTCCAAGCGTTCCGCGGGCATCTCGCGCAACACCATATCCTCCTTGGCCGGTCCCGACGGGCGAAAAGCGGCGTGCGCCACACCTAAGAATCCCGGCAGGCCCGGTGAACCGTAGGGCGGATGCCCCGCGTCGGGGGCCAAACCGATGAACGGCGGCACATCGGGTCGCAGCGGGCCGCGCAAGCGAGAGAGAATCGATCCCATCGAAGGCCAGCCGCCCTGCGGTTCATTCCGCTTCGCGCGACCGGTGTAGCAAATGTACGAATCGTGGGCGCCATCGGGCGAGCCATAAACGCTGCGCAGCGGAACGCACTTGTCCATCAGGCGGGCGACGCCTGGCATGAACTCGCAGATTTGAATCCCGGGCACCGCCGTCGCAATCGGTCGGCATTCGCCGCGGATCTCGGCTGGGGCGTCCATTTTCAGGTCATACATGTCCTGGTGGGGCGGCGCCCCAACCAGGTAGATCATGATCACCGACTTCTTCGAGTTGCGGATCCCGGCCAGGGCCTCCGCCTGCAGCAACTGCGGCAGGCTGAGACCTCCCAACGCCAAGCCGCCGATTTGCAGAACCTCGCGGCGGGAAACTCCATCACAGAGGCGTCGCGGCGTCCGTTCGGCGAGATTCAACATCAACTGGCTCCTGGTGGCTGATCCTGGCGGGAATTGGGGCGAGACCTTCAGTTTAGAGCATCTTCGCGGCGTTTTCCTGCCCGGCGCCGACTTTTTCCGCACAGAAATGTGTCGGTCCAGCGATCATTTTGGCGAGCCTCTTGCGGATCGGGACCAAGGCGCCGTCCGGCGCTGATGGTCGGTGAAGCACTTTTCTTATCCGCTTTCTCACGAGGCAATCCACCGATGACGCGCTACAGCTTCTGGAATCGACTTTGGACATCACGCCGAAACAAATCGTCAAAGCCCCATTCCCGGCCCTCCCGATCGCGCCGCCCCTTGGCGTTTGCGGCAGAGCTCTTGGAAAGCCGACGCTTGATGGCGTTCAACGCATTCGCGGACTTGGAGAGCGGGCGCGTCGCGTTTGAGGGCGACGAGGCGGATGATCGAATTGTCTTGAGCGTCGACGCCCAAGGCCGCCTGGCCCACAATCGGTCGGGAGATCCTGGCTTCGAGGGACGCGCGGACCTGGACAACTCTCAGCCTGGCGTGCAATCCCTATTGGCCGCCGACATCGCGGCGCTCACCGTCGCCGGCGGCGAAGGCGATGACGGCATTCGATTCCTGGGATCAGTTTCTCTGGGTGAAAACGTGTCGGGCGCCGACGTGCGATTGAACGCCGAAACGACCTTCATCGACTCGTTGTCCACACATGGAGGTGATCTGGCGTCTGGCGGCGCATCGTTCACAGCGCGCGGCGCCATTCTCGCCGGCGATGTTGACTTGACCAGGCAAACCGGGGCTGTTCGACTCCAGCGAGGACTGCTCGGCGACTCGTTCATGGCGACGAGTCTTGATTCGCTCTACGTCGGACGCGGCCTGCGCACGACGGCCGGGGATATCCACGTCGCCGCGGCGAACCAAATCGTCGTGCAGGGGCCGCTCATCGCCAGCAAGGACGGCGCCGGAGCGGTGAGACTACGCGCGGGCGGCGCCGTGTCGGTTGAGGCGGTGCGAGCCGATGGCGGCGGTTTCTTCGTAGGCTCGCAGAACCTCGCCGTGGGCGGCCCGGTGGATGTGCGCGGCGGTCGAATTCGCCTGGAGCAATCTGGCCGCGTTGCACTTGGGGGCGATCTGCACGGGGGCGAGATCCAGGCGTCAATGGGCGCCTTCACCACTCGCCCCGGCGTGGACCTGATCGCCACAGCGGGAGATGTTGTCCTCGTTGCGGACGAGGGACCGATCCTGGTTATGGGCGCGGTCCGCGCACTGAACAGCGGCGAAGGAGGCGTCACGATCGCGTCGCCGGGCGCCGTGATGCTCGGCGCCGTGGCCACCGATGGCGGAGACATCTCCACCAGAAGCCAGACGCTTGAGGTACGAGGGTCCATCGCAACACGCGGCGGAAACGTCGCCTTGAACCAGGCCGGCGCCAAGCGCGTCGGACAAGGCATTCTGACTGCCGGAGGAGATCTCAGTAGTTCCGGAACGCGGCTTCAAGTCGGCGGCGACGTGGCGACTCGAGGAGGCGACGTTCGTTTGGATCATACCTACGTCCAGATTCGCGGCCACATGAGCACGCGCGGCGTCGAGCAGTGGGGCGTTCTTCAGGCACGGCTTCGAGTCGAATCGGCCAGCCCGACGCCGCATCTCCTGGTGGGCGCCGGCAACCTGGTGTTGTCTCCCGAGTCGTTGATCATCATTGACGTGACCGCCATCGAGATCGAAGAAGGCGACATGATCCAACTCGCGCAAGCTTCGATCAGGCCTGATCATCGACCAGGGACTCCATGTGCGCTCCACCGAGGACGCCAGCGGTGATCCGACGGAATTCGAAACGGAACTGATAGCCGGCGGCTCGACGCTCAAAGCCACAGCGGTCTGAAAATGGGACAAGCCCAGCGGTGGCGGGAATGCATGTTTGCGGCGCGACCCAAGCACATCCCCGCCACAACGGGGCCCGTCCGGCCCGTCCCCGTCGAGCGATGCTCCTCGCCAACAACCACCCAGGCACGCTTCCCGCCACAACGGGGCTTGCCCCCGTTGGACGATGCTCCTCGCCAACAACCACCCAAGCACGCTTCCCGCCACAACGGGGCTCGCCCCCGTTGGGCGATGCTCCTCGCCAACAACCACCCAAGCACGCTTCCCGCCACAACGGGGCTCGCCCCCGTTGGGCGATGCTCCTCGCCAACAACCACCCAAGCACGCTTCCCGCCACAACGGGGCTTGCCCCCGTTGGGCGATGCTCCTCGCCAACAACCACCCAGGCACGCTTCCCGCCACAACGGGGCTCGCCCCCGTTGGGCGATGCTCCTCGCCAACAACCACCCAGGCACGCTTCCCGCCACAACGGGGCTTGCCCCCGTTGGGCGATGCTCCTCGCCAAAGCGAACGCGAGTATCCGCGGCCCAAACCCAAAGCGATCAACTATAATTGGGTATGGCCATCCCCTGGCGTGAAAGCGTTTCGAAGTTATGACTGCGGGCGACGTCACAGAACTGATCGACCAACTGCGCGGCGGCGAATCGCGGGCGGCGCAGGGGTTATGGGAGCTTTACTTTGCGCGGATGGTCCGCTTGGCTCATCAAATCCTTCGCCATGCGCCGCGCCGCGTGGCGGATGAGGAAGACGTGGCGCTCAGCGCATTTAAGAGCTTTTGTTTGGGCGTGGAGCGAGGGCGCTTCTCGCAGTTATCCGATCGCAATAACCTCTGGCCGTTGTTGGTGGCGATCACGTCCAACAAGGCGGTGGACTTGCTCCGACATCAAGGGCGCGGCAAACGCAGCGGTCCCCAGCCGCCCGCGAACCCGCTTGGACTCAGCGAGTTAGCCGCTCGTCAACCGACGCCCGAATTCGCATTGCAGCTGGCCGAGGAGTTTCAACGACGCCTGGAAGCCCTGGAGGATAAGGGTCTGCAGCAGGTCGCGCTATGGAAGCTTGAAGGCTACACCACCGCGGAGATCGCTGACAAATTGCGGTGCGTCCCGCGGACGGTGGAGCGGAAGCTGAGGACCATCCGCCGGCTCTGGGGAGAGGAGTCAGAGACTTGACGGACTCTTCTCAATCGGGCGCGCCCGCCGACATCCTGCGGTCGATGGATCGCCTGTGCGATCTGTTCGAAACACAATGGCAAGCGGCCCAAGAGCGACAGGGCGAGCGCCCCAGGATCGAGGCCTTTCTGGCTCGTTTGCCAGCACCTCATCAAGCCATGTTGCTGAGCGAACTGCTGCCCTTGGACGCGGACTATCGTCGCCTATCGGGGGAAACGCCGAAACCCGAAGATTACCGCGACCGCGGTTTGCACGGCGACGACCGATTCGTGGAGGAGCTTGCTGGACGCGCCTGTCGCCTGGATTCGCTGCACCCGGGCAGCCGACTTGGTGAAGGCGACGGATCGCTGTCCGCGCTGCTGGCCGGCGATGAAGCCCCACAAATCGAGCTTTCGTACGACGATGTTTTGGAACGCTTGCGGAGCAGCACGCTGGTCGCCGCTGAAGACCTGACCCAGATCGAAAAAGCGCTGGCGTCGCAACACAAGTCAGACGACCTGCTCGCCCTTCGCGAAGAACTCGCTCGACGCGGTCTCTTGACCGACTATCAACTTGACGAATTGGTCACCGCCGTCGACGCGAAACTGACCGTCGGCCGCTATGTTCTGCTGGATCGGATGAGCCGTGGCGGCATGGGTACGGTATTCAAGGCGGTCCACCGCGACATGGATCGCATCGTGGCCTTGAAGGTCCTTAATCAAGGGCCTCACCTGGGGGCCCAGGCCTTCCAGAGATTTCAACGCGAAGTTCGCCTGGTCGCCAACCTGTCTCATCCCAACATCGTGACGGCCTTCGATGCGGGCAAGCATCGCGGTCGTCCCTATCTGGCCATGGAGTACATCGAGGGCGAGAACCTGGATGAGAAGGTCGCGCGCGACGGCGCCGTCGCGCCACGGATCGCTTTGGACATCGCCATCCAAGCCGCCGAAGCGTTGGCGTACGCGCACCAGCAGGGCGTGATTCATCGCGATGTGAAACCGGCGAACCTGATGTTGGACGGGAAGGGAAGGGTAAAGCTGCTCGACCTGGGTCTGTCGCGGGTGTGCGATGCGGTGAACGAGTCGGCCGACGCCTCGGCCGACGAGTCTCGCTTGACGCGCAGCACGATGTTCATGGGCACGCCGGAATACATGGCGCCGGAGCAAGCCAGCGACTTGCGTTCGGCCGATCATCGCGTCAACGTCTACAGCCTCGGCAGAACGCTCGTCTTTCTCCTCGTCGGCCAACGCGTGTATCACGGGCTGAAGGGGTGGAAAGCCAGTGGGCACGCGCCACCGCGGCAGGCGTCGCTTCCAGATAAAGCGAGAGTCGGACTTCCTCAGGGATGGGAGATGGTGCTGATGAAAATGATCGCCGAGGCGCCGGAGCAGCGTTTTCAGTCCATGGATGAGGTCTTGCTCGTGCTGCGCAGGACTCCAATCCCAGCCCCCCCACGGCAAACGCACATCGCACTCCACGCCGCCGATGTTCCTGCCCGCTACACTCCCAACACACGGGCTCCCCGCAGCACCGCCGTCAATCGCCGCGGCGGACCACGCCATCAAGACCGTCGCCGCGGCGGCCCGCCAGGGGCAACCGCGGGCGACCCGTCGGGCCCGACCCCGCCCACCCCGACGCTTCCCTGCCTGGTGGTGGCTGGCGCCGCTGGTCGTCGCCAGCGGGCTGGTGTTCTGGAGCGCCAGACAGGCGACCTTAAGTGCGACGTCGGCGGCGAGCGGCGATCCGTTACGTGAACTACTCCGCCATCCCACGGAAGGCTCCTTGGCCACACCGTTTCCCGCCGACAACGGCCCGCTCGATACACGGCGCCCAGCGGCGGGAAATCCTGACGCCGCGATCCGCCCGACTGGAGACCCGTTCTCCGATCGACTGCAGAGGTCGCGCAGCGGGGGCAAGGATTCCACGGAAGCCGCATCGCTCAACGCGCCGGCGGTGCGCCGCTGTACGGCGGAAGAGGCGCTTGCCTATCAGCGAGAATGGTCCCGGTTTCTCGGCACGCCGATCGAGCGAACCAACCAGACGTCGATGCAACTGGTGCTGATCCCTCCGGGCGTCTTCTCGATGGGAACGGATCGCGAGAGCGCGCAGCGACTTGCACGACGCTTACTGAAGACCGTGGACGCCATGCTGGTTCGCTCGGAAACTCCTTCGCATGACGTTTGCATCTCGCGGCCGTTCTATCTCGGGCGCCATGAGGTCACCATTGGGCAGTTCCGCCAGTTCGTCGAAGCCGAGGGCTACGAGACCTTGGTCGAGCGAAATGGTCGTGGCTGGATGCTCCAAGACGGCCAGTGGCGCCTGCGGCCAGGCGGTAGCTGGAAGTCGTTAGGGGACCAACCGCTGGATGAACGGTTGCCGGTCATCAACGTGGCCTGGGAGGACGCGGTCGCCTTCTGCCGTTGGCTGGGTGACGTGGAGGCGGCGACGTATCGACTGCCCACCGAGGCGGAATGGGAGTACGCCTGCCGCGCGGGTTCGTCCACGATGTGGTTCTTTGGAGACGATGGGTCGCAGCTCAGACGCTATGCCTGGTGCAACGGCCAAGCCGACGCACTCCTGAAAGCCGCCGGCGGCAAAGAGCCCAATGCCTGGGGCCTGTGGGACATGTTGGGAAACGCCAAGGAGTGGTGTGCGGATCCCTTCCACGCGCAGTACTACCGCGATTCGCCGCCGGTGAACCCAACTGGCCCCAGCCAGGGACGCATTCGTGTGCAACGAGGCGGCGCCATCGACAGCCATCCCGCGGAGTGTCGTTCGGCGGCGCGGTTCGCGAGCCGCGTGGCGACTCCCGAGTTCGCCGGTTTTCGAGTGGTCCGCGAAACGGACGAAAATGGCGCGCCTTGAACGAGCTTGGGAACGCCTTTTGCAACGACTCTCCAGCGCTACGCTTTGCCGCCCTTGGTCGCGATGACAGTGCGGTTTCGCACCTTTAGCGCACCGATTGGGACGTCCCTGTGCAAGGTAACTGGATTTCTTTCCCGAGGTGCTTCCATGAACGCCCGCTGGTTTGCTTTGATTCTGATTCCCATGCTCCTCGGCGTTTCCTGGGTGATCGTTTCCGCACAAGAACCGATGCCCGATAATGAACCTTTCATGCGGATCAAACTGAAACGCGCCCAAGCCGTGGTCGAGGGCCTGGCGTTGGAGCGCTACGACTTAATCGCCAAAAGCGCCCAAGATCTGATTTTGATGAGCAACGAATCCAACTGGCGAGTTTTTCAAACCGAAGAGTACCTCGATCTCAGTCAGGAGTTCCAGGCGAGCGCCGGGCGGTTGCAGAAAGCCGCCGACGAGAAGAACTTGGACGGCGCCACGCTGGCCTACTTCGAAGTCACCATGCAATGCGTACGCTGCCACAAGTACACGCGCAAGGCGGGGAAGTAGAGGGTAGAGAGTAGAGGGTAGAGAGTAGAGAGAGTAGAGGGTAGAGAGTAGAGGGTAGAGAGTAGAGGGTAGGGTCACCCAGCGTTGCGCTGGGCTGATTTGGGGCCGTCCCGGTTGGGACTGATTTGCACTTCGCACTTTGCACCGTGTCGCTGCGTGCTCTGGGCTGGGTTTTGCTCGTGCTAGGGCTCGCATTCTCGTCGCAGTTGTTCTTTTCGGCTCGGTGGAATGTCTTGCCAATCCAGGTCTTCCACGGCGCCGACCAAGGCCCATAGCAAGTTAATGCTGACCTTGGGGTGCAGTCGTCGCACGAGTTGAAAGGCGAAGACGGGGCCGACGTCTCTGAGCTGTTCTTCATTGTGGAGGCCTGCCTCCCGCAACCATTGCGCTGGCAGGGCCAAGATTTCTTAGCAGCGCTAGATCGTCGGGCGCATCCGAATCGATCAGCACATCAGCCAGCAGGCGCCGCAAGTTGGCAAGATTCTGACCGGTCGCCGTATGCAGAATCGCCGAGCGCCCTCGACCAGCGCTCTCGACCTTGCGCACTCCGTAGCCGACTCCCTTCAGCCGGCGGCGGGCTTGCGAAGCGCTCAGCCGCACGTACAGTCGATCTCCCCGCATCGGCGGCATGTCTCACCTATGGAAGTTGCTGTTGGATCTCCCGCAACACGTCATGATCGGCCGGCAGATCGGAAGTGAGTATCGGTCGCAACGGAATCGGCACTTCATCCATGCGATACGCGGTTCCTTTGCAATGGACGCCATAAACGGCGGTGTGAAACCTGACGGCGACATCCGCGATGGCGTTGGGCGCCGCGGGCGGGTCAAGCTGAATGATCGGCAGGCGCCGCAACCGCCGTTGTGCTTCGAGCGAGAGTTGTTCCACGCCTTCGCCTCCCACCAAGACCACGGCGTCGACTTCCCCGCGCCGCAGGACCAGATCCGCAGTGTACTCATCCGGGTTATAACGCGGATATCCTCGCGCTAAGTTCACGCTGAATGGAAATCCGGTTTGCCAACAAAGCACGCTGTCGGCGCCCGCGACGTCGCCGGGAACTCGCATGCGTCTCGCGGTAAATCGGGTATAGCGGTTCAGATCGGTGACCAAACGCAGCAGCGCCTCCACGGTCGCGTGCGGCGAGGTGTGGCGGGTCACGCCTAATCCGAAGAATATCACGCCGTAGCGAGCCTCCTTCAGCGTCTTGGCAAACGACTCCACATCGCCTGTCGGCACGCCGCCGATGGTCTCGCTACCGAGCGATTCGCCTTGAATCGCCGCTCGCAGCCCCCAGAGCAACTCGAAATCACGCCCCGGGTTGACTTGCACAAAGCGATCAGCCAACTCCGTTGTTTCGGTGCGTCGATGGTCAACCACAACAACGCGGCGGCCCTTGCGACCCTCAGGAATAAAGCAACCTGGCGGCTCGACCAAACGGGACCAGTGGCGAGGATGGCTTCGCTGCGGATTGCTGCCCCAATACACGACGACATCGGCGCGATGCCGCACCTCGCCCAGAGTGCAAGTGCTTTCTCCCACCTGCTGCAACGCCATGATGCTTGGGGCATGGCACGTGGATGCAGTCGTGTCGATCAATGCGCCGAGGGCGTCGGCCAGACGAACGGCGGCGCGTTGACCGGGTGTACTGCTGCGGGACAAGCCATAGATGAGCGGCGAGCGGCTAACTTGCAACAAGCTCGCCGCATGGGCGACGGCCGCCGATCGCGTCGCCGCGCGGCCGCCGATGAAGGCGTCGCTGCGAGAGGACACGGCGGGAGCAAGCCACCAAGGCTCCGCCAAAGAACATGGCGGCCAGATGCTCACCACCGAATTGTCCACGATCCCCACCGTCAAGTCGTCGCAGACGCACCCGCAAACCGTGCAGGCGACATCGACGGCCGCACGCGGCGAAGGGGCGGCGAGGGGGCGGGACGTTTCGTCGCCGGACATGATCTGCTTTCTGGATCGAGCGCTGGTTGCCAGCCCTCGAATATCGGCCGAACGCCATCCATCGTCGAGGGGGGCGCCGCGAGAGATCATCGCTTGCCGGCGTCCCACCGTGAAGCGGGTGAAGGGACTCACCCAAGTCGCCCATGCCGCAAGCGGCGCCCGAGACGATGAAAATGGGTCTCTTGAGTCTTATGCTCAGCCTGTCTGGATCACCACAGTCGCCAGATTTTCGGAGCAGAGACGCCAAGACACGGAGAACGATGTCGTGTGATGCGTCGCCCAATTCCCCTCGGCCCTGCTGGCCAGATGTGCGAAAATAGTCCAAGAATTCTCGTCAGATTCCATGGTCTGGCGTGTGTAAGTCGGTGGAGGCGCGTCATTCGGCATGAATCAACCACCAGAAACCCGAGCCAGCCTGCTGATGCGGGTGCGCAATCCCGCGGATCAGGCGGCCTGGGCGGAATTTGTTGAGATTTATGAGCCGTTGATTCAACGCTTGGCGCGGATCAAGGGCTTACAGCATTGCGACGCCGAGGATCTCTCCCAACAAGTGCTGGTTTCGATCTCGCAAGCCATCGGCGACTGGAAGCCTGACAAGAGTCACGCTCGCTTCCGGACTTGGCTCCAACGTGTGGCGCGCAACGCCATCCTGAACGCGCTGACCCGTCGCCCTGTTGATTCACCCTTGGGCCAAGCCACCGGCGGCGACATGCAGGACCAGCCTGACACGACCGCCGCCTCAAAGCTCTTGGATATCGAGCATCGTCGAGAGGTGTTTCGCTGGGCCGCCCGCCATATCGAGCCTGAGTTTCAACCCGACACCTGGCGGGCGTTCTGGGACACCGCCGTGGAGGGTCGTTCGATCGATGATGTCGCCGCCGAGCAAGGCAAACAGCGCGGAGCCATCTACGCCGCCCGAAGCCGCGTGATGAAACGCCTGCAAGAGCAAGTGCGCAAACACGAAAATCAGAAAGACACTTGAAGCCCGATTCCGAAAGCCAATTCCTGACCTCATCCCCCGACTCTCTTTCACCGAGAAAACTGAGTGCGTCATGTCCATTCGCCAAGTTCACCTGAGCGAAAACGAAATCGACCAGCTTCTTCGCCGCGACTTGTCGGCCGAGGCGTCGGCGGATCTCGAGGCGCACTTGGACGATTGCCTTTCCTGTTGTGAGGCGCTGGAACACGCCGCCGCGGCGCCGGAGCAATGGCGTGAAACTCGCGAGTGGTTAAGCTCTGCGGATTGGTCGCCCGCGGACGACCTCTCGCCCGGCAACAACCGAGCACCGCGCGACAGCGAAGCTCGGCAAACGCAGCCCGACGACGAAACACGCGCGTCCTTATCGCACCTGAAGCAGTTGCTGGACGCATCGGACGACCCGCGGATGATGGGACGGTTCGCCGGCTACGAAATACTCGGCGTCATCGGGCAAGGCGGGATGGGCGTCGTCTTTAAGGGATTCGACGCGCCCCTGAACCGATACGTCGCCATCAAAGTGCTGGCCCCTCAACTGGCCGCCAGCCCAATCGCCAGGCGCCGGTTCGCACGGGAAGCACAGGCCGCCGCCGCCGTCGTCCACGAGAACGTCGTGGCCATTCATGGAGTCGATCAGTGGCGCGATCTACCGTACCTGGTCATGACCTACGTCCGCGGTGAATCTTTGGAAAGCCGCTTGAGACGACTCGGACCGCTGAGCGTTCCCGAGATTCTTCGCGTCGCCATGCAGTGCGCCGCCGGTCTCGCCGCCGCACACGCCCAGGGACTCGTGCATCGCGACGTGAAACCCGGCAACATCCTGCTGGAAGACGGCGTCGAACGCTTGCGGCTGGTGGATTTCGGCTTGGCTCGAGCGGTTGATGATTCGAGCGTCACGCGCACCGGCTTCATCGCCGGCACTCCACAATACATGTCGCCTGAACAAGCTCGCGGCGAGTCAATTGATGCGCGCAGCGATTTGTTCGGCTTGGGCAGCGTGATGTATGCGATGGCCAGCGGGAAGCCGCCCTTTCGAGGCGAGACCAGTTTCGCCATCCTGCGCCGAATCGTGGAATCGCAACCACGTCCATTGCGTGAAGAATCCCCCGATGTCCCGGCGTGGCTGGACGCGTTCATCCACAAGCTGCTGGCCAAGGACCCCGTCGATCGTCTTGCGTCGGCCGAACAGACCGCCGACCTGTTGCGACGCTGTCTGGCGCACGTGCAACAACCGATGATCTCTCCGTTGCCAGATATGGTCCGCCGCTGGAAACCGCCCGCGTTGTCGCAAGGCCCCGGTGGCTTGCGGAACTTTACCCGCCGAAGCCGAATCTTGATGGTGGTCGCTCTCGCCTGCTCGCTCCTGATCGTCGCGGTGAACCCGCCGTGGCGAGAGGCGAACGAATTGCCGAGGCCGGGTGGAGATCAAGGATCCCACACGACTGCGCCTGAATCTTCGAAGAAGCAGTCTAATCCTACTGGCGTCCCACAAGCAGACGCCTTAAGCGAAGCGGAACTTCAAGGCGACCCCTTGCAGTCCGAGTTGGATGCTTTGTGGGATGACGTGCGGCGTTTGGAAAATGAACTGGACGAGACCGATGGCCTGTCGCCGTGAATCAAGAGTCAACTTACCAATGAAAGTGGAGATCCGCATGACGAATCGACTGGGAAACGTATTGCTGCTTGCCGCCCTGACCGTCGCGAATCGCGGCATGGCTCAGGACCTGCCTGGGACTTCGGAAACGCCAGCACCGGAGAGTGGGTTTGCTTCAGACGCCACGGACGCCGCGAAGTCTGCTGGTTACATTCAAAGCAGCGGGCTCATCATCACGGTCCCGAAAGATCGCAAGGCGGTGCGCGGGTTCAGTCGAGCTCTGGCGCATGGCGCTCCATCGCCATTGACGCGCCGGCCGACTTGAAGATCGTACCGGTGGTCGGCAGCCAAGTGGCGGCCATAGATCTGGGAGACGAGGTGCTCGCCTTCAGCGGACTCAAGGGCCGCTGGGATCGCATCCCCCGACCTAAGCCCGCTGGAGAAAAGCTGACCATCGGGGTTGAGGATGAGCTAGTCACCTTGGTTAGCGACGGCGAATTGCTCTATACGTTTTCCGCAGCCACCGGTAGGTTTTCGCGCCCTGGCGACGCGAAGCCAATCAGCGGCGAGGAATTGCTGGAAAAGATGTTCGGCCAGAGCAGCAGGCGCGACCCGGGGCAGGCGAATCTGGGACTGCTGAGCTCGTCGGCCCCGGTGGACATGATGGGCGGCGGCGAAACGACGCGGACGCCGCCGGTGGAAATCGGGAAACTCGAAGCAGACTACCGCCAGGCTCGCTCCGAGTTGTTCGCTGGCGCCGAGGGTTCTGAACCACAGTTGTTGGCGGCGGCGAGGAAAGCCTTTGACGCGCGGCAACGATTGCACCTGGCGCAGGCCGCCGAGTTGGAACAACGATTGCTGCGCATCCGCAACGTGATCCAGTCGCGTGAGTCGCGTCGTGAAGACTGGATCCAGCAGTGGGCGAAGCAAGCGAAACAGGGCGACAACGAGGCCGCTTCCAACTCCGCCAAGTTGGGCTTGGGATCAGGCGTCAGGCCTGCCGCGAAACCCAACAACAAGCCGAACTCGGCGGCCATCATGGACGCGCTCGCGGCTTTTCGCACGCCTTCGTCGCCCAGCGAATGGTCTGCGATATTCAAGTACGTCGAAGTGCAACAGCGCGCTCTGGAACGCGACGTTGAGAGCTCCCCGGACGAGTCGGCGAGCGAGGTCTTGAGCGCCTTGCGCAGGTTTTCCGAATCGTTGATGTCCGAGTTCGAGGCGACGCTCGTGAAGGCTGACCTGCGCCTTCGACAAGCAAGGTTGCAAGTCGAGGCCGCCAAGAGCCGGCTCCAGCAAACCACGAAGCTCCTTGAGAGACAGCTGGCGCCCGAGTCCGAACTTGAGCTGGCCAATCTCGCCTACGAGCGCGCGGTGCTTGACCTGCAAGAAGCGGAGAACACCCGCGCCGGTCTCGAGAGCGCTCGATAACGCAACGTCCACCACCGCGCGTCCACTACCGTGCCCCTGGGAGCGGCGACGACGCGAGGGCTTGGCCGCGGTATAATGGTCGCCTCATGGCAGCCCGCTTGAAGGCTGCAGGACTTGTTCCCAGGCCGGAGAAGCCCCAGTGAAACGCCCTCATTCCGCCCCGTCATGCCATCCAACTCCGGCAACTGAAAGAATGACCCCGTGCAGCATGGCGTGGGTGAGCTTGATCGTCGCCCTGATCACGATGGTCGCCCCGTCGGGCAGCGCGTTCGCCGAAACGCTTCGTGTCGGCGTATTCGACGTGGATGCATCGCCCCCGGTCGGTAGTCCACTGGCGTACGACCCGACCAAAGGCGTGCAAACGCCGCTCAGCTGTCGCGGACTCGTGCTGCTTGGCGCCGGCAAGCCGATCGTGTTATGCGCCGTGGATTGGATCGGCGTCGCCAATGGAGGACAGACCGCCTTTCGTGAAGCGTTGGCCAGCGCGGTCGATACGGACGCCGATCGAGTCGCCGTGCACGCCCTCCATCAACACGATGCGCCGCGATGCGACTTCGCGGCGGAAGAACTGCTGAACCATCGGGGAGTTGGCGGGATCGGATTTGACCCCGCGTTCGCCCGAGACGTTGTCCAACGCGTCGCCTCGGCCGCCAAGCGGGCGGCCGCCGCAACACGCCCTGTCACGCATCTCGGAATCGGCAACGGCGTCGTTGAGAAAGTGGCGTCCAACCGCCGCATCCTGGGTCCCGACGGCAAAGTGCAATTCACCCGCTGGACCGCAACCAAGGATCCAGCGCTGCGGGCATTCCCAGCCGGCGTGATCGATCCGCAGCTGAAACTGATCAGCTTGTGGAATGAGGACCAACCTCTCGTTGCTTTGACGTATTACGCGACGCATCCGCAAAGCTATTATCGCACGGGAATGGCGAATCCTGATTTCCCAGGTCTCGCACGCAACGCTCGCCAGGAGAAGACGGGCGTGTCGCATATCCACTTCAACGGCGCCGGCGGCAATATCGGCGCGGGGAAATGGAATGACGGCTCTCCCGAAAACCGTCAAGTGCTGGCCGACCGTGTTGCTCGTGGCATGGAGCTCGCCTGGGACAATGTGCGGAAAACGCCTCTCTCAGCCGAAAACGTGTCCTGGCAAGTCGCTCAAGCCACGCTGCCGGCGGCGAAGCATCTGGATTCGGAGAGTCTCAGAAAAGTCCTTGACGACCCCGCGGCCCAACCAGCGGCCCGCTACACCGCCGCAACCAAATTGGTGTGGCTGAAGCGTTGCGAAGCGGAGGAGGCCATCGACGTAGCCTGCCTGACGCTGGGCGACGCCCGCATCCTGCATCTGCCCGGCGAACTGTTCGTGGAGTACCAACTGGCGGCTCAAAAAATGCGACCCGATCTGTTCGTCGCGCTGGCGGCCTACGGCGACTATGCTCCTGGCTACATCGGAACGGAAATCGCTTACGATCAGGGCGGTTACGAGACCAGCGAGCGAGCTTCAAGTGTTGCACCCGCGGTGGAAAGCGTGCTCATGGCGGCGATAAACCAACTGCTGAGCCGATGAGCGTCAATCGATCGGGGGACGCGGCGCCGGCGCCGACTTCAAAACGGGGATGGTTACGTGGAGAGCTCGCTAGTTGTCTCGCCCGGGCCGAAGGAACGGACGGTCGTGACCGCGGAGGGCGCCGTGCTTTCGGCGCCCGCTGATTGGGAGCTTTTACCGCCGGGCGACGCCGCCTTGACTCGACGCGTCAAGGCCGAGGGTCCGGCCTGGACGGTGCAGGAAAAACGTGGCCGCAAGCGTTTTTCCAAGGGGGTCTGGGCGCCGGCCGAGCGCATCGCCCGCATTCGAAGTCAGCTGAAGTTGGAGCGCGCCGATCCAGCCCATGAGCGCCGCCTGGCGACGGCCCGCAAACGCCGCGGAGAGAAAGAAGCCGCGTACGCCGAGCAGTTCCAGGGCGCCGTGCTGAGCTTCCTGGGCTTCGCTGAACCGCATGCCGAATTGGCCCAGCGAGTCGCGGCCGCCGTCGCCCAACATGCGACTCCCGTGGGAAGCGGGACCGTCGCGCGGACACAGCGAATCCCGATCGAACGCCGCGCCGAGGCGGCCGTCATCGCCTGGATGCGTCATCGGACTACCGAATATGACGAGATGAAAATCGCCCGTGTCAAAGGCAAACGTCGGGAAGTCCGGCGGGAATTGGCGGAACAATCCCGTCAGTTGCTCGCGCGCTATCGCCAGGGGCAGGTCGTGCCAGGCGATTGTCCTCTGACGCTGGCGCTCGAAAAGTCCCAATAGGCTAGTTCAGCCACGCGATGGCCGCGTTCAAGACGGTGGCGAACGTGACCCACGCCAGGTAGGGCGCCAGGAGACCCGCCGCGACTTTGCTGTAACGGAAAAAAACAGCAGTCGTGACGGCGATCATCACCCACAACACGACGATTTCCGCCAACGCCCAGGCGGGCTGATGCAGGCCGAAGAAGATCCAAGACCAGGCGACATTCAAAGCAAGCTGCACGAAGAAGTGGACGAGCGGTCCACCGCGGCGCCAGACAAGCCAGGCTGCCACCGCCATGCAGATGTAGAGCGTTGTCCAAACCGGACCGAAGACCGCGGCGGGCGGATTCCATGTGGGTTTGGCAAGCGTCTGGTACCACCCCGCGATCTCAGGAGTTGTCGCGACAGCCCCCAAACCACCCGCGGCCAAACACAAGACAACGAACCCAAGCAGCGCCGCCGCCTGTCGCGAAGACGAATAGCTGACCTGACGGCTGGTGCTAGGAATGCTGGTGCTAGTGGACATCGAGTCAGGGTTCCCTTTGGCGGGGCCACGACTGGCCCAATCGGAGGCTCACAAGAATCCTACCGCAACCGACGCAAGTGGCAAGTAACCGACGCCAGTCGCGGCGACGAAGTCCCAAAAGGGACGGCCCAAGATCACACCAGGGTGCAGCGCATCGCAACCCTGGGCAACCCCTTGGCGGGGTGTCAGAACACAATGCGCCCAACCGATGATCGGCTAGGGGCGAGCCCACGACGCGCATGAACCATGCGCTGGCTGCTTATCGTCACGAAAAGCAGTTGGCGCCAAGTCGCGGCCTTGCTGACTGTGCGGTGCGCGGCGGCGGCGCCGTCGCCCTGGGGTGGCCCGCCGGCCAACTGTTTGTAGGCGGCGCAGTTGAGGCCAAAGAGGCGTACTCGGCGGCGGACGAATAGGGATTGCGCGACCAGGACGCCGTCTGTGTCTGACGCGATGGAGTTTGGCATCCCAAACCGCCGACGGTAAATCCCAATATCGCCGTCCATACGCCCAGCTTCCTGCGCATCTTGCCTCTCCTTCAAAGTTCGCCAGCACGCTTTTCCGTCATTACCCAGCCGATCGTCACAACGCTGCGGAAACTTGAAGCAATCCGCGATGAATTCCTAAAGGAGCAATGGGGAGAAGGCGCGTGCCCCGCGGTTCCTGGGGTGCGCTGCGCGACCCCAGGCTTTGGGGTTGCACCGCGTTGCGGTGCGGTGGCCGGATGCGAGAATCCGCTACGGCGTTGCCCGAAGGGCCTCCGAGATCGCCGCGAGTTCTCCTGAAAACGCCTGCACCCCTGCTTAGAATGGGAAGGCCGCATGGAAAAAGCGCCGCGTGCGCCGTATCCTGTACGCATCGACGAAACATCCGAAGGACGCAATTCTCAACATTGCAAAATGGCCGACGCGGACATTGACGCACAACTTGATTCTGGTCGCTCTTCCGCAGCAATTCCAACCATCATGGTCGGCGCGGCGACGGGCCTCCTTGGCGTAGCGTTGCTTTTCTGGCTCGCGAGCCGATTCGACTGGACGATTGGTTGGATCTTCTTGGGCCTCTGCGCAGCGCATGTGACGATGTGCATGTCGTGCATTTACGTTTGGAATCGCCCGCTATTCGGGCGACGAATGCGCATCGGGGCCAACACCAAGAAATGGGATCTGATCTGGTCCGCCATTTTCCGACCCGCCATGGTCGCCGTATTCATTGTCGCATCTTTCGACATCAATTTTCGCGTCGAAGATCCTGGTTCGCCATGGCTAATGTGGCTGCTTGGAGCCAGCATTTTTGTCGTCGGGTGGATGCTCTTGACTTGGACCATGGTCAGCAATCCGTTCTTTGAGCAGACGGTGCGCATTCAAACGGATCATGGCCATCATGTCATCGATAAGGGACCCTACACATTTATCCGCCATCCGGGCTATGTGGGCATCAGCGCTGTTCTACTTGCCACACCATTGCTGCTTGCCGCCGCATGGCCGGCGCTGCCAGCCGTGTTTTCAGTACTCGGCCTGGTGCTCCGCACGTGGCTCGAAGACCGCACGCTTCAAGCCGAACTTCCGGGCTATCGGGAGTACGCCGAGCGAGTCCGATTTCGTCTCGTGCCGGGAGTCTGGTAGGCGGATGGGGTGCGGATATCGCGTCGCCCTGAGCGCCTCCGTGGACTTCGGATCGCTGCTCGCACAGCTCATTGACGCAAGAGTCCCTCGTCCTTGGAATAGGAGACCTTCCCGGCGTCCATGGCCGCGGCGAGGTCCGCCAGGTAAGCCTCCCAGGAGGGGGCCAGCAGTTTGCGTTCCTCCATGTCATGCCAGGCGCAAATAACCTGTCCTTTGGTTCCGCTCGCGGCCGGCCGCATGTCCACGCAGAGAAAATCACCCGCGCCGTTTCCCGCGACCGGAATCCAACCATCGCTCCACCAATCCTCGCCGATTCCTTGATCGGGCTCTCCCCGTAAATCCTCGAAGTCGCCTCCATCGATCAACTCCTTCCAGACCACCCACTCCTCGGCGACCGCCTGGATCGGCAACAGGCAAAAGACGCCCGAGTCGGTCGAGTCCGAAGGAAAGATGTTGAGTTCCCGTTCGCCGTAGTCCCCTCCATCCTGCAACAGATAAGAGCTTCGCAGGTCATCGGGAAAGGAAAGGCCAATGATGCTTTCCACGTCAGCAATGGAGGCCGATGGCGCCGGCCCTTTCAGTGACGCGGCAACCGTCGGCGCATGCGACTTCAGCCAAGCTTCGATGGTCCGCCAGGATGCTGCTACATCATTCATTTTGAATCGGCTCCAAAGGTACCGCCAAGGGTTCGTGTTGACCCGGGACTTGTTGGGTCGATTGTAGACGACCGAGCTAAGGAAATGTGATGAACTCCACGGGCGTCCAATCCGTCAACCACACTCCGTTGGCGGAAAGAAAAAAGGCATGTCCCGCCTCGTGCATTCCCGCACTGTCGATGGTCAGGACGATGGGTTTGCCGCGCCGTGCGCCGACCTTGCTGGCGGTTTCTCTATCGGACGACAGGTGAACATGATTTCGAGAGCGCTTCAAGAGTCCCTGCTGACGAATCGAATTCAGAAATGCCGCGACCGTGCCGTGGAATAACTGTGCAGGCGGGACCACGGGCGCCAGGTCCAATTGAACTTCCCGAACGGAATGCCCCTGATTGGCTCGGATTCGCAAGCCGTCGTCACTGAGGGCGAAACGCTGCTTGTCATTACGGGCCACGACATCATGCAGCAAATCAAGCGTGATCGCTGTTCCATGTCGGTTGGCGTTTTCGATGAGCTCGCCGACATTCAGCCATCCATCAGGGTCAAGCTGCATGCCGATCAGTTCCGGTCTGTGCCGGAGCACCAAGCTGAGAAACTTGCTCGTGCTAACGAAGGACTTGCTCACGACCGACACTCATCCAAGTTGGGAGCGGCCAACGACTCCAGGCGCAGTATGGCCGATCCAGGCGCCGCTGGCAAGAAAGCTAAATCAGGCCGTTGGTCAGCGTCATGACGAGCCAAGGGCGGCGCCGACGCCCGGCGACGAGTTGCCTAGTGTTTCCCTTCCGTCCAACGCAATCGTGCTGAATCGAGCAACACGGCGATGACGATCACGGCGCCGGTGATGATTCTCTTGGCGGGCTCGGAGACTCCCACTTGGGCCAGACCCGTTTGCAGCACCGCGATGATCAGCACGCCCAAGAACGTATTCACCACCGAACCTCTGCCACCCATCAAGCTGGCGCCGCCGATCACGCAAGCGGCGATGGCCGACAGCTCCAGTCCAATCGCGGCGTTGGGGTCGGCCGAGGATAACCGAGACGTCTGCATGGCCCCGGCCAGGCCGCAAAGCACTCCGGAAATCACAAACGGCGCGATGCGGTAGGGGGTCGTCGGAACGCCGGACAATCGGGCGGCTTCGGCGTTGCTTCCTATGGCGATGCAGTAGCGGCCAAAGACCGTTCGCGTCAGCAGGAAATGCGCCAAGCCGACGATCACCAAAGCGATAACGATGGAGGGCGCCAAACCGACGCCCGGCATGGGGGCGCCCAGCCACTCCACCGACGAACCGATGTACACCGTCTGCGAGTTTGTCATCAAATAGGCGCCACCGCGGGCGATTTCCAGCATTCCCAACGTCACGATGAAGGAAGGAATGCGGCCAATCACGCTTACCATCCCGCTAAACAGCCCGCACAGCCCGCCAACACAGCAGGAAGCCGCGAGAGCCGCCGGCAGCGGCCACTGAAGATTCACCATCAAGGCGCCGAGCACGGACGCCGAAAGCGCCAGGAGCGATCCCACGGACAGATCGATGCCTCCAACGATCAGCACCAAGGTCATGCCCACCGCGACCACCGTGAGATCAGGCGCCTGATTGGCGATGGAAATGAATGTGGCCGTGCGGAGGAAGTTCTTGCTGGTCATGCCGAACAGGAACACCAGCGCCGCCAACACCAGCACCATCCCCGCGTAGTTGTACGCCGACGCGCGCAGCCCCCCGGTTGCCTTATCAGGACTCAAGACTCTCGTTCCCCATCTGTGGAATTCGAGCGATGGCCAGCAAAGGAGGCTCGCACCAGCGCCTTGCGCGTCCAGGTTCCCCGGTGGAACGGAGCGGACATTCGCCCAGCCGACATAACGACGATGCGGTCGCAGACTTGCATCAATTCCTCCAGGTCGCTGCTGACGACAACCAACGCCTTCTGCTTCCTTTTCAAGTCCGCGAATAACGCGTGAATCCGACTGCGCGCGGCGGCGTCCACACCACGCGTCGGCTCATCCAACAAGTACACCAACGCGTCCCGCAGCAACCACTTGCCGATGGCGATCTTCTGCTGATTCCCGCCACTCAAAGCGCCCACGCGTTGAGCTGTGCTTGCGCACCGCACGCTCAGCGTCTCGCAAAGTTCGGTGGTGAGTCGTTGCTCCTCAGGGCCTCGAATCAAGCCCCAGTCGGTGAGGATTTTCGCGCATGCTGCTGAGAGTTGCATTGAAACGGATGTCCTGTTGTAACAGCAAACCGGTCTTCTGGCGATCCTCGGTCAGCAAGGCGAATCCTGCTTCGACCGCTGCATGGGGACTCGTCAACAGCATTGGCGCTCGTCCGGCCAGTCGGATAGAACCTGAATCGGCGACTCGCGCCGAAGATAGTCTCAAGCAACTCGGTCCGTCCAGCGCCGACCAGCCCGGCGATCCCCAGGCACTCCCCCGCAGCTACCTGAAACGACACGGCCCGCACCCAAGGCCGGCGAGTTAATTCAACGACCTCCAGCAACGCGGCGGCGGGTTGCGGGGCAGGGCGGATGGCGTTGGCTCTCGCATCGTCCGCCGGCTCCTCGCCGGTCATCCATGCAACCATCGCTCGAGCCGTTAAGTCCTTGACGGGCAGCGTGGCGGCGTTGCGGCCGTCGCGAAGGATGGTGACGCGATCGCACCACTGCTTGACTTCATCCAAACGATGGCTGATGTACACGACGCCAACGCCTTGATGACGCAAACGGTCAAGCCAGGCAAACAAGGTCATGGATTCTCGCTCGCTGAGCGCGGCCGTGGGTTCATCGAGAATCAACACGCGACATTCCCGGTCGAGCGCTGCCGCGATGGCGATCATCTGACGCTTGCCCACTCCCAGAGTGTGCAAAGGATCGCTGGGCGAGACATCTTGAAGATCAAAGCGATCCAGGGCGGCGCGGGCCGACGATTCGAGGCGACGCTGACGAATCACTCCGAGCAGATGGGGCATGCGGTTCAGGAACAGATTTTCGGCAACGGTCAACTCCGGCGTTAGGTTCAGCTCTTGCTGAATGATCTGCACGCCGCGACGTTCGGCATCTTGCTTATTGGACGGTGCGTAGGCCCTGTTCTGAAGCCGCATCACGCCGGCGTTCGGCCGATCAAGTCCCGCGAGAATCCGGCAGAGCGTGCTCTTGCCGGCCCCGTTGCCGCCCAGCAGGCCGTGAATTTCGCCAGCCTTGACGGATAGACTGGCGCCGTGCAAGACGCGAACGGAATAGTCCTTGCAGACGCCCTCGGCGACGAGAAGCGGGCTCTCATGGGTCGTTTCGTCGAGCTTGCGCGTCGCCATCACGAGTTTGAAGGACCTTCGAAGTCGGCCGGCGAATTTCGCCGGTTGTGGCTCACTGCAGCGATTCCGCCGTGATCAAGTCCACGGGCGTTTCCCGATCCACGACACTGGCTTCGCGGTCAGCTAACAACGTCAAGGCGTATTCGATCCCGTACACGGCGAGTTGATCCGCGTGCTGATCGGCTGTCGCCAGAATCTTGCCGTCGGCGACGGCCTGTCGAGCGGCCGAGATGTTGTCGAAACCAACAACCAACACATCTTTCGCGCGACCCGCCGAGCGGATCGCGGCGACGGCGCCCAGCGCCATGTTGTCATTGGCCGCCAGAATGGCCTTGATCTCCGGATGCTCGCTGAGCATGGACGACGCGATCGTGTTCGCTTGACTCATTTCCCATTGGGCCGACTGACTGTCGACGATCCTGACGCCGGCGGCCTGCATGGACTCCTCGAATCCCTTGCGCCGCTCCGCGCCATTGAAGGACGTGCGAATCCCCTCCAGCACGATGACCGTATCCCCGGGACTCAATTTCGCGGCAAGGTAGTCCGCCACCTTGCGGGCGCCTGCTCGGTTGTCCGGACCGACGAACGGGATCGCCAGTTTCTCTTGCCGCAGAATGTCCGCATCAAGTCGATTGTCAATATTCACGACGACCACGCCAGCCTCGCGAGCACGACGCAACTCAGGAATCAACGCCTTCGAATCAGCCGGGGCCACGACAATCGCGTCAACGCCCGCCGCGACCATGTCGCTGATAATCTGCCGCTGTCCATTCAAATCTCGCTCATCCTTGATTCCATTGACGATTAGCTCATATTGCTCGAGATGCTCCGCTTGGTGCTGCTGGGCGCCTTTGGCCATGGTGGCGAAGAATTCGTTGGCCAAGGACTTCATGATCAAGGCGATCCGCGGCTTGTCATTCGGCTTCGTCGCCGCGGCGCCGTCCACGCCGTCGGCGCCGCCTTGGCAGCCCGTCGCGAAGACACTGAGGCTGACCGCTAACGTGATGATAACACGCAGGAAGGAAAGTCGGACGCTTCGCTCCCACCGCCCAAAAGAACCGGTGTGTTCGCGGGCAAGGAAACGCCAGGGCGGCAATGTCACGTGTGTACTCCTTCCTACGATTCTATTTCAATTCTCTCGCAGCATCCGCAGGCAGTCTAAGCATCGCGCACTCTCAATTCAAGCGGCGGCGCCGCGACCAACGACTACGGCGGGCTCTTCCCGTGTATAAACAAGGTCGGCAAGGTGCGGAGGTTTCCTGCTTGCCCAAGTCCCGCCGGCAGGCTTGAACCGCCGCCCAATCTTCACCAAAGCCCCGTGAGCACCGATATGCACGCACCGCGCATTGTCGTCGTCGGCTCCATCAATATGGATCTTGTCCTGCGATGCGCCCGCCTGCCGCGTCCGGGCGAAACCCTCTTGGCGGAGTCGGCGGCGGAAGCGCCTGGAGGCAAGGGCGCCAACCAAGCCGTGGCGGCGGCGCAACTTGGCGCCGATGTCGCCATGATAGGTCGCGTAGGGAACGACTCTTTCGCCAAACGACTGGAAGCCAACCTGGACCATAACGGCGTGGCTCTCCACCTAGCTCGCAACGATGACTGCGGCAGCGGTCTAGCGATTGTCGCCGTGGAGCGCAGCGGCGAGAATTCGATCCTGGTTGTTCCCGGCGCCAATGCCCGCCTCACCCCCGGCGACATCGACGCGATGGCCAGCGTGATCGGCGCGGCGGACGTGTTGATGCTGCAGTTGGAGATCCCGTTGGAGACCGTGATGCGGGCCATGCACCTGGCGCGCGAAGCTGGAGTGCGGACGATCTTGGACCCAGCGCCGGCGCCCGCGCACATTCCGCCAGGACTGCTGGACGTGGATGTGATTTGCCCCAATCAAGAGGAAGCCGCCGCCCTCGTCGGCCAACCCGTTGCATCGCGCGACGATGCCGAACGCGCAGCGCGTCAATTGATCCATCTTGGACCTCGAGCAGCGATCATCACCATGGGCGAGCAAGGCGCGGTCTTGGCCCAGGGCGACAATGTCCAGTGGTTCGCCCCCTTCTCGGTCCAGGCCATCGACAGCACCGCGGCCGGAGACGCCTTCGCCGGCGCCCTGGCGGTGCGGTGGGCGGCGGGCGACACGTTAGGGCAAGCGACTTCCTACGCCTGCGCGGCAGGAGCACTCGCCGCGACGCAATGGGGAGCACAGACTAGTCTGCCGTCGCTGGAGCGCGTTGCCGATCTGTTCGCAGCCGGCCCGTGATGGCGACATCCAGGAGCAGGGATCAGGGAGCAGGGACGCAGGGAGCAGGGATCAGGGAGCAGGGAGCAGGGAGCAGGGACGGCACCTGATCAAGGTCTAAGCTGACAATGAATTCTGAAGTCCCAACGGGACGGCCCCAAATCAGCCCAGGGTGCAGCGCAGCGCAACCCTGGATTACCTCACGCAACACGATCAGGAATCCGCTACGCCAGCCAATAGGCGACGATTTCATTCACTTGCTCGGCTTCCAGCGTTTCGTGAGCCAATAACTCATCCACGACCGCCGCGACGGCCGCCCAAACATCGTCTCGATTCATCCAGCGGTACAGCTCCACCGTGATTTGCTCGAGGTATTTCAGGCGGCGGCGCTGATGAGCATGCACCGCGACGGCGGTCTCCCAGGCCATCTTCCAGTCCGCCGACCATTCGGCGATGAAAGCGGGATGAAACGGCTCGCCGCGATGGATCATCTCGGCCGCCGGTCCAGCCAAGGCGACTTGAATCGTGCGGCTGGCCAGTTCCAGGGGAGTGAATCGTCCTCTGGGCCAACGAACTTCGATATCGCCATGGCGGTCAGGTCCGTCGTCGCGGTCTGGCGTGATCGTCACGTGTCCAACCCAGCCGCCCAGCGCAATGGCCGCGACGGCGTGTCCCGCTTCATGATACGCGGAATCATCGCACATGTTCGCTCTGTGAGTGAGCACTCGCTAACAGGCCAGGGAATCCCAGACCACGAAACTCAGAACCAGGCTGGACGCCTTTGCCGACGGGCGCGTTATGCGACATACTTGGTTCCATTTCCTCACTTCTCTCGGGCGCCAACTCATGCCACGCACAATCGGACTCGGACTTGTCGCCTTGGCGATGGCCTTTCTTACCGCACCGATCCAAGCGGGCCAAGCCCACCACTCGCGACCCAACATCATCATCGTCCTGGTGGACGATATGGGATTCTCGGACCTGGGCTGTTACGGCAGTGAGATCGAAACACCCAATATCGACCGTCTTGCCGAGGACGGTCTCCGCTTCACCCAATTCTACAATGCGGGTCGATGTTGTCCCACGCGGGCCAGTCTGTTGACGGGGCTGCATCCGCACCAGGTGGGAATCGGCCACATGACCGCTCCGCCTGGCGAACCACTGGGCGTGACCGGCGCCTACCAAGGGTTCTTGAATCGCGATTGCGCGACAATCGCCGAGGTGCTGCAGAAGTCGGGCTATCACACGTTGATGACGGGCAAGTGGCATGTGGGGCTGGGCCAAAAGGATCAATGGCCGTTGCAACGCGGCTTTGATCGCTATTTTGGCGGCTTGAGCGGGGCCTTCAACTACTTCCACCCAGAAGGCAATCGCGGCTTGACGTTGGACAACGAACCTTTTGAAGCCGGCGAGGGCTTTTACACGACCGACGCTTTCACGGAGTACGCGTGCGATTTTGTTGGCGAAGTCAGCCGGCAGGACGACCGTCCTTTCTTTCTCTACTTGGCGTACAACGCGCCGCACTGGCCGTTGAATGCGAAATGGGAGCATTTCCAGCACAACCAGGGACGCTATCAGGGCGGCTGGGAAAAGCTGATGCGGACCCGCCTGGCCAAACAGAAGCAACTCGGTCTTTTCCCCGAGGAGCTCCAGCCCGCGCCCCATGTGGGTCCTAAGTGGGACTCCCTGTCGGCGAAGCAACGGACCGATCTGGACGCCATCATGGCCGCCTACGCGGGGTGTATCAACTCGATCGACGACAACATGGGCAAGCTGCGGCGACGACTTCAGGAACTCGACCAGTGGGACAACACCCTGGTGCTTTTCCTGTCCGACAATGGCGCTTGCCAAGAGGGTGGTCGGCTGGGAAAGGGCAGCGCCGCCATGGTCAAGAATCCACCGCCGGGTACGGCCGGCGTACGCCTTGGATTGGCTTGGGCCAACGCCTGCAATACGCCATTTCGCTTGTACAAGCACTATGTCCATGAAGGCGGCGCCTGCACTCCGCTGATCGCGCACTGGCCGAAAGGAATCGAGGAACGACAACGAGGCGGGCTGGTCCGGCAATGCGCCTACCTGCCGGACTTCATGGCCACGTGCGTCGAACTCGCCGGCGCCGAGTACCCCAGCGAAGCACCGCCTTGTGAGGGGTTGTCCCTGACCCCGCTGCTGAAGGCGGGCGCCCAACCGTTGCACACGGATCCCATCTACTGGGAGCATGAAGGCAACGCCGCGGTGCGCTGGGGGGATTGGAAGCTCGTTCGCGAATACCAGAAACCATGGGAGCTTTACGATTTGAGCACCGATCGCACCGAGTTGCATGATCTGTCGGACCAGGAGACCCAGCGGCGCGCGCAAATGATTCGACTCTGGGAGACCTGGGCCACCAGTAAGGGGGTCGCGTTCCCTGAACGCTTCAATATGTACGAGCACCTCCAGGAATCGCGAAACAAGAAAAAGTAAGCGGGTTGTCAGGGCTACGGGATCATCTCGGGCCGCTCGCGGTCCCGCCGAAGGATCCTTCGGATACAAGTTGAAGAATCGAATGACGCGACGCGTCCTGTTTTCCGAGGCGTGCCGACAGGCGAAGCGGTTACTCATTTCTGGATAAGTCCCAGGCTTGTCGCGGCCATCCGGACTGTCCGATCAGCGCGGTCGGAGCATATCGCTTGAATTTGGATCACCCACAACGTCCGCCGCGACAGGCCGACCAACCGTACCAATTCTCGATTGGCGGCGTGATGCTGCTGACGACGGTGATTGCTGCTTTTCTTTCGCTGACGCGATTGGGTGAACAAGCGATTGCGGGGCTGCACTTCCTGTTGCTTGTGTTGCTGCTGTGGCGAGTGCTGTACTCCCGCCGGAGACCCGGCACGACGTGCCGCCGCCAGATTCAAATGCGCTACTCATCGCAACAGATGGCGTTCGACATCAGCTTCGGCGTCCTCCTGCCACTGGCCTGCTTCCTCTTCGATCCCATCGTATTCATTCGCGATGGGCTCTTGTCCAAGTTCTGGATCGTGGGATATCTGGGCGCAGGGATTCAGATCCTGCTCTTGGGCGTTTGGATCCGGGGAAGAAGTCGGTTCATCCGCTCTTCCCTGCAATCAGATTTTGGCGCCGTGATCGCATGCGTTTCGGGCGGCGCGATGCTGTCTGGTTCGGTCTTCGCGTTCCTGATTGGCGTGGCCTTGCTCCCCTTCAGTTTACTGGGTCTGATCGTGCTCATCGGGGCGCTGGGATTCACTCCATTCTTCACCGGATTCGTCTTTTTGCGCAACGGAACGATGGCGTTGATCGTCGGCAAGCGTCGTTTGGGGCGGAGCAGGGCGATGGTTTACGGCTTGTGCGGAGCGGTGTCGATACTGGGGCCATGGATTCTGAACGCCGTGCTCAGCGGCATCGAATCACCGACCTCCGGCATATTGCACATCTGACCCGTCGTTGCTTCGAGCCCCATCACGCCAGTATCGCTTCCAGGACATGTGCTTCTTCGACGCCCGTCAAGCGGAAGTCGAGTCCCTGGAAGCGATAGGTGAAGCGTTTGTGATCGATCCCAAACAGCCTCAACAGCGTCGCATGAAAATCTCGCACGTGGACCGGGTTCTCCTGAGCGTTATATCCCAGTTCATCCGTCGCGCCGTAGCTAAAACCGTTGCGCACCGCGCCGCCAGAGAGCACCATAGAGAAGCCCTTGATATGGTGATCTCGTCCAGATCCTTGCGCCATGGGCGTTCTGCCAAATTCGCCGCCCCAGACAATCAGCGTGTCATCATAAAGGCCGCGTTGCTTCAGGTCTTGAATGAAGGCGGCGGTCGCTTGATCGACTTCTTTCGCCGTGATCTCCATCGAGCGTTTGATCCCGCCGTGATGATCCCAAGCCCGATGATAGAGCTGCACGAATCGAACACCCTTCTCCAGCAGCCGGCGGGCTCAGCAGGCAGTTCGAGGCGTACGTTCCGTCGCCGCCCTGACTTCCATACGCATCAAACGTCTGCTGCGATTCGTTGGAAAAGTCCATCAAGGAAGGCACGCTCGTTTGCATGCGGAAGGCCATCTCATATTGCCGAATGCGAGTTGCGATCTCCGGGTCGTCCACGACGTCGTCGAATTGTCGATTCAGTTGATTGACGGCGTCAACGAGGCGGCTCTGTTGCCGCAGCGACACGCCGTCGGGGCGATTCAGATACAGTACAGGCGCCCCGCTGGAATGGAACTGAACTCCCTGATATCGCGAGGGCAAGAAGCCGCTATGCCACTGTCGAGCGGCAATCGGCTGCGCCTGGCCTCCTTTCCCCACGGATGTCAACACGACATAGCCCGGCAAGTCGTCGCACTCTTGCCCCAGCCCGTACAGAAGCCATGATCCCATGCTCGGTCTGCCAGCCTGCGACGAACCTGTGTTGAACAGGGTATGCGCCGGATCATGGTTGATCTGATCCGTGTACATCGAGCGGATGATGCAGAGATCGTCGGCCACCTTGCCGACATTCTCGAAGAGCGAACAAATCCTCTGACCGCTCTCGCCGAAACTCCGAAACTCGAACTGAGGGCCGAAGCATTTCAACTGCTGTCCTTGCAGCTGGGCGATTTGCTGGCCCTTGGTGAGCGACTCGGGCATCGGTTGACCGTGCATTTCCTTCAGCTTCGGCTTTTCATCAAAAGTCTCCAGATGCGACGGCCCGCCCGCCATGCAGAGATGGACGACCCGCTTCACTTTCGCCGGGAAATCCAACTTGGTCACCACGCCCTGGGCCAATGAAGCATCGCCGCCTTCCGCCAAACGGTCGGCGGTCGCGTCATGGGTTAACATCGACCACAGGGCCAGCGGCCCCACGCCCAGCACGGAGCGTTGCAAGAAGCTGCGGCGCTGGATCGACTGCAACGGTTCGCGGTCAGCAGAAGGTTTCATGACGGGGCTTCTTCTTAAGAGCGGAGCATGGCGGGAGGACCGGCGGGGGCCACCGCCGCCGACGCGGCTTCAGGCGACTAATAACGGGTGATGGTTTCATGTAGATTCAGCAGCGCTCGCGCGACGGCCGTCCACGACGCCAGTTCCTCGACGGCCACTTCCTCTGGCGGCTTGGTCAATCCGGTTTGCAGAATGCGTCGCGCCGCGTCCAGGTCGTCCGCGTACGTCTCCTGATTCTCTATCCAGAGCGACTCCAAGAGATCCCGCTCCGCGTCGGTGGGTTGGCGCGAGAGCACTTCACGGTAAGCCCACTGCAATCGCGTGGAGAAATCTCCCGTCGATTCCGTGATGATCCGCGCGGCCAGCATGCGAGCCGCCTCGACGTAACTCGGATCGTTCAACAACACCAAGGACTGTAAGGGCGTGTTGGAACGTTCCCGTCGAGCGGTGCATTCCTCGCGCGCTGGCGCGTCAAACGCCAGCAAGCTCGGATGCAGGAATGTGCGTTGCCAGTGCGTGTACAAGCCGCGACGATACTGGGCGGCCCCGGAATCATGCTGATACTCGCGCTTGGGAAAGTTCAGCTGTCCCCAATAACCGGCCGGCTGATAGGGTTTGACGCTGGTCCCGCCCACATCGTCGACCAACAAACCGCTCACCTTCAGAGCGTTGTCCCGAATCGCCTCGGCGTCCAATCGCCACCGCGACTGCCGCGCGAACAGCTTGTTGAAGGGATCAAGCTTTCGTAGCTCCGGCGTGGATCGCGACGTTTGACGGTAGGTGTTGGAGCGGACCATGAGCTCCACGATATGCTTGACATCCCAACCGCTATCGATGAACTCCGTCGCTAACCAATCCAGCAGTTCCGGGTGAGTAGGCCAGTCGCCTTGCGAACCCAGATCGTCAACCGACCGACTCAGGCCGTGACCAAAGTACAACATCCAAATCCGATTGACGAAAGTGCGAGCAACCAGAGGATTTTCTCGCGAAGTCAGCCAATTCGCCAGGTCCAGGCGATTCAATCGAGCCTCGGACTGTTTGGGCTGCGGCAAGAAAGCTGGGACGGCGGGCGAGACGACCGGTCCGGAATCATCCATCCAATTTCCCCGCGGAAGCACTCGCATCAAGCGCGGCTCGGGCGCCGCCTTGGTCGCCAAAGTGGTCACCACCGTTTTTTCAATGCGGGTTCTTTGCTGCTTGAGTGCTGCGATCTGTTGGCGCAGCGAGGCCAACAAGGGCGTCGCTTTTCGGAACGCCTCGCGGAGCTGTCGCGTTTGTTGCTCGCTTCGTTGCGCGTCAGGCGTCCGCGCCAGGGCGGCTAGTTCCAACGATTCGAGGGCGTCCAAGCTCTCGGCCTCCGGAGCCGTCAGGGAGGTCGCTACATGCAAACGGAAACGCCCCACGTTGTGGCCGGCGCCGTGATTCTGATGAATGCGTACGCTGAGCCTCGCTGGCCGGCCCTCATCGCTTTCTCCAACGGGCGCGGCGGCGCCCTGCGACGCGTCCGTCGCCGCGGCGCTTGGTTCCCTCTCCGTCTCCGGCTTCGCCACCAGCAGCAACTGCACGACCTGGCCCACCTGCGGCAGAATCGCCCAACCGTTTTTCTTACCATTGACGATGTGTTCGGCGGCGTGATCGGTCTGGGAGTGCGTGGCCTTGGCCGCTTGCCAATCCACGGCCCGGTCGTTCAATGCTGCTTCCACGCGATGGATCACCAGGTTTCCGTTGCTCGCCCGCCCGGGCCCCTTGGCCGGCAAGGAATCGTCGGGAAGCAACTCGAGCCGCAACGCCGCGATCTTATCGACGGGCGCTTCGGCCGTCAGCATGTAAACGTCCTTGTCCGGATTTGCGCCGGACGCCAAGACCGAGGCGTCCTCCTTCACGGTCAGGGTGGCCCCGCCTTCGGATTGCGCCTCGATGGGGCGCAGGGTCAGCCAGCGTTTCTCTTGCTGGCGCAGCTGCTCCACCCAAGCCGCGAAAGCCTGGTCCAATTCCGGGGGCGACGCGGCGAACGTCGCTTCGGCTTGCGCCAGTTCCTTGGCCAGTCGATCCAGCTCGGCTTGTTGCCGCGGCGTCGGCACCGGTAGCTGCTCGATGTGATTGGCGCCGCCGACAATGCCTTGCTCCTTGATGTCGGCGAAGAACGCCGCGAAGCTGTAGAAGTCCTTGGTGGTAAACGGATCGAACTTGTGATCGTGGCATTCCGCGCAGCCAAACGTAGCGCCCAGCCAAACGGCCCCGGTGGTGCGGACGCGATCGGCCGCATACTTCGCGAGATACTCCTTGGGTTGACCGCCGCCTTCGCCGGAAGCTCGATTCAATCGGTTGTAGGTCGATGCGACGCGCTGAGCCAAGTCGGCCTCAGGCAAGAGATCGCCGGCAAGCTGCTCGCGTGTGAATTGGTCGAACGGCTTGTTCTGGTTGAAGGCCTGGATCACGTAGTCGCGGTAGGGTGAGACGCTTCGGTCTTGGTCGCCATGATAGCCCAGCGTATCGGCGTATCGCACCAGATCGAGCCAATACATGGCCATGCGTTCGCCGTAGTGGGGCGACGTCAACAGCCTTTCAACGATTTGATCGTAGGCTTCAGCCGTGGGATTCTGCTCATAAGCTTCCACCCATTCCGGACTAGGCGGCAAGCCCGTCAAGTCGAAGGAAAGCCGTCGGATCAGGACTCGCGGGTCCGCGGTCGGACTGTGGCCGACGCCTGCCGCTTGCAATTTGCGCAGTACAAACGCGTCCACGGGAGTTCGCGTCCAGTCGTCATCCTCAGTCTGAGGCGTCGCGGGCCTCACCAACGGCGCAAACGACCAATGCTCTTCATACGGGGCGCCGGCCGCAATCCATCGCTTCAACAGCGCTCGTTCTTCCTCGGTCAACGGCTTCCCATGTTCCGGCGGCGGCATGACGACCGATTCATCATCGCTATCGATCCGAGCTACCAATTCGCCTTGGTCCACCGAACCTGGAACGATGGCGATCACGCCGTCCTGGTCGGCGGTGGCCGACTCGCGAAGATCAAGCCGCAAGTCCGCTTGGCGATGACTAGGATCCGGGCCGTGACAAGCGAAGCATTTATCCGACAGAATCGGCCGGATGTCCTGATTGAATCGTGGCGCGTCTTCCGCCCGGCTTGGTGCGAAGAAAGACAGCTCAATGCAAAAGCAAGTAGCAACCAGCATCCATCGGTGCGCGTTCATGGCGGGATCTCGGGTTTCGCCTGGGACGTCCAATCCGCCGCGTCGGAAACGACGCGACGCTAGGGCGTGGCGATTTGGGCGGGACATTGAAAGTACCGGCGGGCGAGCTGTTAATTATACCACAGTCACGCAGGGGCATCCCCCCGCCCGAGCATCGCTTGCCCGCCCTCGATTAATGCAGGCAACTCGCAACCCGCTGGCGAATCTCTCGATAGATCGACTCCGGAAGCGGTCCTTTGGCGACGGCCTGGAGGTTCTCCGTCAGATGTGCATGGTTGCATGTGCCTACGATCGTCGTGTGGACGCGCGGTTCGGTCAACGTGTAACGCAGGATCAGCTCAGCGGGTGACATTGCGTCGCTCAGCAAGTCGTCTAGCCCCGCACGACTCCAGACGTCGTTGAGAGCGGGCCGTTGAATCTCGGCTTTCGGGCCGCCCTGAGCGATGCCGCCTCGGACGATAACTCCCGCACCCGCGTCCGCGGCTCGCACAAGCCATGGATGGTGTTGCGGCGCCAGGCAAGAGTAGGGCAGCTGGATCGTGTCGAAAACTCCCAGTTCGATCATGGCGGGCAGGTTGGGCAGTGAGCTGGAAACGCCCAAGAAACGAATGAGTCCCTTCTCGCGAAATCCCGCGAGGGCGTCGATCAAACCCGCGCGCTGCAGCGTCTCGGCGTCTCCGCCATGAAACTGCAGAATGTCGATGTAGTCGGTCCGCAACCGTTGCAAACTCGTTCGTAGATTGCGTTCAATCACGTCGCGAGTCCACGCATGATCGATCTGTAGATGGTCCTCATGCTGCGTGTAAACGCAACCGCACTTGGTGGCCAGATAGAATTCCTGGCGACGCCCGGCCAGGTAGCGGCCGATTCTCTCTTCGCTCAATCCGTAGTCCGGCGAAGTGTCGATGAGGTTGACGCCGGAATCCAACACAGCATGCAAGATTCGTTCGGCGTCGCCCTCGCCAACCACACGCACTCCCCAAGTCCTGGGGCCCCGAATCCCCATGCCGCCGTAGGCAAGCCGAGTGACTTCCAGTCCGGTGCGGCCCAGGATTGACTTTGGCAACGTCATGCGCTTCACCTTATTCCCTATTTCGATGCTCAGCAGGCCGTCATGGATTATCCGTGCAAATCAAAGCTGTTGCACTGGGCCCAAGAGATTAAAGTAAGAGCTATCCGCCTCTGTGGTTCTCCGTGTCCTCCGCGGTCAATTCCATCCGGATTTTTCTTAACTTGATGCCTATGGTCTCACCGCACCAGAAAGCCATGGCCTAAAGGATCTGACGGATCAACCCAGAACTCATGGCGACCAGTCAGAAAAGCCGATCCCGACACGCGAGGAATCACCGCGGAGTAAGGCCCAAAGGGCAAGCACCGAACCGCTGTCACGTCGAAACAGGTGTCCAGAATGCTCTCGATGCGCAGCGTCGCACCGATGGCGAGCCGGCCTCGAGCCACTTCAATGGCCGCGCGAGCTGATACCCCAGTTCCCGTGGGTGAGCGATCCACCTCGCCATCGGCGAATACGCAGCAGTTGCGGCTCTGCGCGCCCTCGGATCGCGCCGACGAAGTGAAAATCACGCCGTACAGAAAACTCAAGTCCGGCTCGACTGGATGACGGATCTCCCGTGCGGCCAGCACCGACTGCTTGATGGCTTTGGCGAGCACCCGCATCCGCTCGACATCTTGCCGAGTGCACAAGACCTCAGGATGAAACTGGTCGCCCGCGACAAATGCGTAGAAGGCGCCGCCAAACGCCAAGTCATACTTGACCGCGCCCACCTCTGGCACATGGACGGTCGCATCCAGTTCAACCGCGAACGACGGGACGTTCTCGAAGGCGACTTGCACGACTTTTCCGGCGACCATTTCCGCCGTGGCCGTCACGCGTCCCGCTGGCGAATCAATCCGCAGCTGAACCGGCGAACAGCCTTCGTTGGAAATCGCTCCGGTTTCCAGCAGAGCCGTGGTGACCGCGATGATTCCATGGCCGCACATCGAACTGTAGCCTTCATTGTGAAGGAACAGCACGCCGAAATCCGCATCGCGTGTTTTGGCGGGAACGACCAGACAACCATACATGTCCGCATGCCCGCGCGGCTCCCACATCAATGTCGTCCGCACCCAATCGAGGTGCTCGCGGACAAATCGCCGCTGCTCCAGGATCGTCTCTCCCGCGATCTCGGGAAGACCGGCCAAGACGACTCGCAGCGGTTCTCCAGCGGCATGTGCATCCACCACGTGGATCCGCAGCCAATCGGATGGCGGCGTCCACTGGGCCGCCTTTTGAAAATCCAGCGATCCGCCCGGCGGCTTCATGAATTTCGGTTTCCTAAAGTGAACGGGGACTCGCAAGGTCCGCGCGGACTTCCTGACGACGGGTCGGCATGCGACAATCCACCTGGATGTTGGTCGGCGCCGCCTGCTTGCGTCAGGCCACGATCCGAGCAACATGCTGGACTTGTCCAACTGACCTCGGATTCTCTTCCCTAAGGCAAGCTATGTCCATCCCGCCCACCTCGCCGGATTCCAATCCCTGGCGAAGGTTGACGCGATTGCCGCAGCGTTTCGCCCGCGGCCTGCGCTCCCGAGGACTTCGCGGAACGGTCCACCGAGCTTGGTTCTTGCTCCGCACTTTCGCCGCCGAACGTTATTACGGCGTTCGCACCGAAGGCTTCATCGCTTGGAATGAACTCTCTGACAACGCCGACAGCGTAGACTACGAAGCCAGCGGTTACGACACGCTTAAGCGCGCCTTTCGCCGCTTGGATGTGCAGCCGACGGATGTCTTCCTCGACTTGGGTTGCGGCAAAGGCCGCGCTTTGGTCTTCGCCGCCGGGCATCCCTTTCGCCGCGTGATCGGAGTGGAACTCTCCGAGGCGTTATGCGGCGCAGGCGCCGGAACCTGCAGCAAGCACGGCGGCGCTGCCAGCAAATCGAGATCATTGCCAGCCCCGCCGAGACCTACGCCATTCCCGACGATGTCTCGGTCCTCTACTTGTTCAATCCCTTTCGCGGGGCGACTCTGAAAAAGGTCATCCAGAATCTGGCGGACTCCCTGCAGCGTTCCCCCAGGAAGCTAACCTTGATCTATGTGTTGCCCATCCAACAAGAAGACCCCTTCCAGCATCAACCCTGGTTGATCAAGACCCTCGACCGAAACTCCGAAGGCCTGCGGTTGGCCGTGTATGAGGCAGCTGGTGGTGAGTAGGGGGGTGAGACTTGGGCGTAGGCGGTAGGGACGCGTTCGCAGCGGCGGCCGCGCGTTCGTCCGATCCCGTTACTCGGTCGAGGTCAGGGCTCGCAGCTGTTGAATCAGCGTCTCAGCTTCGTCTAGGAACTGCTGGGCGCCCGCCAGTTGCAAGGGTGAATTGGCCGTCAACCAGGGATTCGTCTCCAGGCGTTCTTTGGCGGCCTGCCACCGCTCGGAATCCGCTAACTTCGCCAGGACTCCTAGCGAAACGGCGTCGGCCACCATGCGTTCATCTTCGCTCGTCGCCTGATCGCTCAGCTCTCCCAGGCGATCGGCCAGTGCGGCCAATTCCTCGGAGGAATAGCCGCTCAAGAAATCCGCCGACCAGAGAGGAAGGCACGCAGCGGCGCCCGGCCCGAGAGTCCCCGCTTGCTTCAAGAAGCCGGGGGCTCTCGACAAATCCCCCAGGTCGCTCCATTGCAGATCGCTTTGGCGATGCAGACGCATCAGCAGCGGCAGCAGCGCATCCACGACCAACTCGGTGTATTCCCCTCGTCGGCCATCGGCCAACAACAGCTGGCTTAAGCTGATCGCAGCCGCAAGTCGAGTTGCATCATTGGTGGCGTGCTCCAATTCGGCTTGGAAGAAGGTCACGCCATCGTCCTGGGCGCCCAGACTGAAGTAGACTTCCGTGGCGTAGGCGCTTTGCAGCATGGCGTCGGCGAAGCGGGCCACTTCGCGCCACTCGCTCCGCAACGCCGCGAGGGCTGGTTGACTCAGCTCGCTGGGTTCGCTGGTCGTACTTGGGTCTTCGCCCTCACCTTCGTTTGCGTCTTCGTCTTCCTGTTCACTGCTTAGCCCGAGCACCTGGAAGGCGTCTTCGACATCGAAGCTCATGGACTCGCGAAATAGCCGCAAGCGCTCGGCGGCCTCTTCGGTGCGGCCAAGCTTGGTCAAGCAGTAATACTCGAAGAATGTCGGGTTCTGATGAAGACTCACGCCGCCCAGGAAGCGATCCAGTTCGCTGAGCTTCATGCGTTCGATCGGTTCACGGTGCTTTGCCGCGCGATCATACCAGGTCCACGCCGTTGGATAGTCTCGCTGCAGCGAGTAGTAGTGGCCAACCTGTGTTTCCTCGTGGGCGTTGACGGCCAGCCAGCGAATCTCGCCGGTTTCGACGTCGAGCGTTGCCGCCGGATCGCCGCGGCGGAGCGTCCAGGGCAGGAACATGGAGAGCCAGCTACGGTGGGTCGGCGCGTAAGTGCACCACAACGAAAGCTCATCGCGTTTGGGCGACCAGCGTGGGAACGTGACTCGGACCTGGTCCAGAACGAGGCGCGCGGCTTGCGCACCATCCGCGCTCTCGATCCACAGTTGGTCGCGCGCGTTTGCGATCCGCGAGAACAGGAGCACCCAACGTTCCGCGTCGCTTCGTTGGTTGGCTGGCGTCAGATACGCCATGCGTTGGCCGGCGGCGTTCCAGCCGACAAACTGTCGCACTTCCACCGATTCCAAAGGCGCTGCTGCGACTCCGTCCAAATTCAGGAATCGCAAGTTGCCTGGCTCTGAGCCTTCGATCCATCCCAACTGTCGGCCATCCGGTCGCCAATGAAGGTCGCTGACCGCGACAGCGCTGCGATGGAGTTCGCCGACTTCTCTCGAAGCCATCTCCGCCAGCAGGATCCGCCGCTCTGGTTGCTCGCCGCCAACGTCCGCCGGGACAACGCTAACAAACCGCGTTTCGCCGGGATCCCAAGCAGGCTGACGGGACCTCAAGTTCTCGATCACCGACGCCGCGGCCATGCTCGACACGGCCTCTTCGGAACCGGGAAGTCGCCACCATTGATCAGCGCCGACGTCCCAGATCCAGACGCCGGACGGCTTCGCCTGCGAGCCACTATCGGCGTTGGCGCCGGAATTCCCGCTTGATAACGCAACGCTCAAGTACCTGCCGCTTGGCGACCAATCAAAAACCAAGGCGTCGGCGTCCGCCGCGAGAATAGGCCGTCGGCTTTGCGACTTCAGGTCAAACTCAAACAGGCCATGGCGGCCCGCTTCGGTCTGATCGATGAACAGAATGCTCCGCCCGTCGGGGCGCCAACGCACCGCGAGGTTCGCGGCCACATAGCCCGCGTGATTGCAAGACGCTTGAAACAAAGCGATGGGTTCCGCGTCGCCATCCGCGGGATCGCCGCGCAGCATACATGTGTAGATGATTTCGTTCGGGAAGAAGAGGCGCCCCTGGGGATTGGCGTCCCAAGCCTGCGGCGGACCCGCCGAAGCAGCGTTTTCCTTGTCGGCGGGATAAGCGGCGGTGAAGATCAGCCGTTTATCGGTCGGCGACCAAAGCGGCGAGCTGACGGCGACGGCGTCGGCGGAATCGAAGATTCGCTGTGGTTCCTCGCCGTTGGCGTCGGCGACAAAAACGCCTTCGTTGCCGTGCTGAAAGCTGACGGATTCGCCGTCGCTGCTGAATTGAATGGCGCGATCCTCACGCACCGGTTCGCAACCGCTCACGCCCAGTACGGCGCTCGCGACGATCAACAGCCAGGGCGCTTGGCGACGACATCTCAGATTGCTCATGATTCGATCCTCCGCCTTGACAGAGCCTCGGGACACGAAGAATATTCCCGAGAGCAGAATCAACAAGTCCCTCAATGGCCTTCAGACATTCGCCGCCGCATTATTCCGCAGGAATCACGGTCTCCGGCCCATGAGTTTTGATCTGCACATCGGCATCGACTATTCCGGTCGAGCGACCCCCACCACGCGCACGGCGGCTCTGCAAGTCTATGCAGCGAGGCATGGGGGCCCACCCCGCGCGGTTCGATCCCCCGCCTCGAACGGCTCGCGGCGTCGGAATTGGCAACGCCGGGAGATTTTCGACTGGCTGCTCAGGGAGTCACGCAGGGGCGCCCGTTTCATCGCCGGCGTTGACCACGGATTCTCTTTTCCCGTGGCCTATTTCCAACGGCATTGCTTCTCAAGCTGGCTGCAATTCCTCGAGGACTTCGTTCGTCACTTCCCGACGGATGGCGACGACGTGGAAGTCAACGCGTTGCGAGCCGCCAACGCCTCGCGCATCGGCCGAAACAATGAGTTCCGACTCACCGAACTTTGGACTTCATCCGCGAAATCGGTCTTTCAGTTCGACGTACAGGGTTCGGTCGCGAAGTCGACCTACGCCGGGCTGCCCTGGCTGCGGCGCCTTCGCGTCGAGGCGGGAGATCGCATTCACGTCTGGCCATTTGACGGATGGACCCCGGAGCCGGGAAAGTGCGTCGTGGCGGAGATCTTTCCTTCGATCTTTCGTAATCGATACGATCGGCGCGGTCGAACCGTCGATCAACAAGACGCCTACGCCACAGCCCGATGGTTGGCCGAAACGGACCGCCGCGGCTTGCTGCCCAGGTATTTCGAGCCCCCTCTGACCGAGAGCGAGCGCGCCATTGCGGACTTGGAGGGCTGGATTCTCGGGGTCGCATGAGTCAACGGCCAAGGAATCGAGAGGCGCCTTCGCCCGGCGTGGAAAGCTGAGAGATCAAGGCGAGTTACCTGAAAAACACCTGCAATCTTGCTTAACGAACCCGCGCAAGCTGCGGGACTCAGAGATGCGAAGGCGTAAGATCCGCAGGAAGCTTCGGCCCCTCACGGCCTTGGGCGGCTCGGTAGTGAAGTCCCTTATTCCTTGAAATCGCGTCGCGCCGACAAAACCGCCGCGGGCTGATGGCCGCGGGATTTTGATTCGTTAGAATGTGTCGCGAATCCTGACCATTCAACACCATGACAACGGAGCATCGACATGGCGACATTCGTGAGCACCATCAAATTCACGGACCAAGGCGCGCAAGCGATTGCCGAGACAACTAAGCGAGCAAACTCCCTGAAGACCAGCGCTAAGAAAATGGGCGTCAAGGTCAAGAGCATCTTCTGGACGATGGGCGAATACGATGGCTTGTTGATTTTCGAGGCGCCCGATGATGAATCCGCAGCGGCCATGCTGATGCACTTAGGCTCGCTCGGCAATGTGCACACATCCACTTCCCGCGCTTACACCTCCGCGGAGATGGATGAAGTACTCGCGAAGCTAGGGTAGGCGAGCTCGCGCCAGTTGCTCGCAGGCCGTTGCCGGTTGGCGATTCCACAAGTTCGGCGAGCGCTGCCGAGTTCAACCACCACCCCGGTTCAGGTCCGCACCCCAACATCGCCAACCGCCATTAGGGCAGGCTTGGTGGATTCGCCTTCGCGCCGCTGCGTCTTGTCTGAGCGGATGTTTCAGCCTCCCTTGGGGTGACATCCGCTCAAACGTGGCGGGCGACTTGGGACGCGTGGCCGATCACTCACTTTCGAGCATGGGGGCGCCCTGAAGCCATGGGGGTCCTTCGCAGACTGTTTGGATGGCTTGTCGCCCTGCTGAAGTTCCGCATGGTCTTCATCGAGGCGGTCTGCTGTTCGCTTGCAGCGTTGTTGGCCTGGAGCTTCGTGCTGGGCGCCGATCCTCGACGCGGGCAAGAGAATCGTCACCTGGCCGTGATCATCGCCGCGATGCTCTACGGCTGCATTGTGGGCGTGGCGCTCTTCTTCAGTGGACGATTCCGTCCGTCCCCGTGGCTATTCGTGCGAGCAGCGCAACTTGCGGCTGGCATCGCCTTGGTGCAGTTGGCGGCCGTCCAAAACAATTTCCTTTTGAAGACCGCCATCGCCGTTGCCGCCTTCATCGTTCTGGCCTCGGGGTTGCTCGCGTCACTGCGAGTCATTTTCAATCGCGCGCCACATCGTGGTTTGGACGTGCTGCTCGTCTACGGAACGCTCGGCTTGGCGCTGCTTGTAGCCGGCGGCTACCAAGCTCGGCGCCTGAACCTGGACGTTACTTTTCACAACGGGGGCAACCGGGCGAAGCTGCGCATTCACCGTTTTTTCGGGCTGATCCCGATCGAGAACGCGGACCTGCGCGATGTGGCTTCCTGGGAGCACTCGGCGGTGATGGATGCGGGCGAGGGCGTACTTCTGGTCGGCGCCGCGGGAGAGACGTTGCTGGTCCCCGGCATCGCCGGCGAGTCCGGATCCATCTGCACTCGAATCGCGTCGGACCTGACGCCCATGCTCGAAGACCGCGAGGATTTTCACGCCGTCGAATCGCGTCTCTACGTGTTTTGGGGCTATCTGATTGCGGCGTTCGTGCTCGGATTCATTGGCCGCCATTGGGATACGTTCAGCAAGTACAACTCCCTAACCCCCCATGGCGAACCCGATGCGAGCATTTTCTCGGCGGACTGATCTGCGCGAAGGCAACTCCTTTTCCGGCGTTGCCGTAGCGCGAGCCGCCCCGTGCTCCGGCGTTGCCTAACGGGCCTGCGCTTTCTCATTCCATTGGGCGTCGAGCACATCGATCGCCGTGCGGCGAATCCAATCACTGGGCCTGGTCAGCAAAGCCGCTTTGGATTGAAACAAATCGGCTTCGGCCGGACGGCCTCGCGCTCGCTCGGCCAGGGCGGACCATCGCAGTAAGATCGCCAAATCGCCAAGCCGCGAATTGTCGGAAAGCGCCTCCTGAAACCGGCGGCCGATAAATAACTTCCCGACGGCCTTGATCGTAAGGTGGTCAACCCGACTCTGTCCGAGGCCCGGAGGGCCAACACCGTGGCCTTAGGGCGAACCCTTTAAAGCTAGCAACCTGCAGTTTCTTCAGAGTGTCCCCGAAGAGGCTCCATTTTCCGCCAAGGCCTGTCGCCACAAGTGCTTACGCGGCGAGCAAGCCACGACGGGGCATGTCCCCGTCGAGCGATGCTCCTCGCCCAGCAAACAGCGCTCTCTGGCGGGGAGCATCGCCCCGCTGGGACGAGCCGGACGAGCCCAGCGGTGGCGGGAATGGGCACGGCGCACGGGCTGGCGAGGAGCAGCGCGGCCTTGATCGTAAGCCGGTCCAGCTGGGAGGATAGCAGGCCCGACGGGCCGGCACAATTTTAGCCGTGGCCGTAAGGCCACGGAACGTCAACGGGAACGGGTCCACAGGCCCGAAGGGCCGACACAATCAGGACTTGTGTCGGCCCTTCGGGCCTGTGTCCGATCTGGAAAGGTAACCGTGGCCTCACGGCCACGGCTAGAATTGTGTTGGCCCTCCGGGCCTCGGACAGAGTCGGGTTGACCACCTTACGATCAAGGCCGAGTCTAAACTGGCGGAACACCGCCAAACAGCAACCGAGGCCCACCAGAAAGCGGCGCCTACGCTGCAAACCCGTCGAACTGACTCCCGGCAACGATGCGGCGTCGAACCACGCGGGGCTTCGCGTTCATGGGATTCACCGCCCTGCCGGAAAATCGAGTAGGTTGAGGCTATCTCCAACCGCTCAACCGTGACTCTCGGGATATCCGATGGCTGATCAAAAACCCTTCAAGATCAACTTGCGCGAGAAACTCGGTCTATTTTCCGAACTCTGGTCGCCAAGAATCATCGCGGAGTTTGAAGGCTGTCACTTTAAACTTGCCAAGCTGAAAGGCGAGTTCGTTTGGCACCGCCACCCGGAAAGCGACGAGGTGTTTCTGGTCGTGCAGGGCGAACTACAAATCGAGCTTCGCGATCGGGTCATCGACCTGAAGGAAGGCGAGTTGGTGGTCGTGCCCAGAGGCGTCGAGCATAAGCCTGTCGCAAAAAATGAGTGCCACGTGCTGCTGCTCGAACGAGCCGGCGCCATCAACACAGGGGACGCTCCCCCCAACCATCTCACCGTCGGCTCACCCAAGTCCATCTAAATCGACGGCCGGCAATTCCCGAGACTCGGTCAATTCGATTCACCGCCAGAACGCCATGCCGTTGAGGCCCTTGGGGCCGCTGCTCTCCCGATCTTCTTGAGCGTTGACTGAGCGAGCTTCCGTGTGCTTCGAGCGTTTCGTGTTAGAATGCGTAAAAGCTAACATCGTCACCGCACAAGGCGCCCCACCATGATCCGAGTCCCGACGCCCGTCCTTGCCGTGCTGGCTGTTTGCAGCTGCGGACTTTTCAGCCTTGGCTCCGCCGCGGCGGGCAACAACGAAGAAATCCGCCATGCCTTCCTGGGAGTCGGTAAGGCGAATCGCACGGTCATCGTCGGCGAAGATGGAAAGGTGCAGTGGAAACTGGATATGCCCGCCAGCGACGGATGGGTCTTGCCCAACGGCAACGTGCTGCTGGCGCTCTATGGAACCAAGGAGTTTCCCAAGGGCGGCGTCATCGAAGTGGAACGCGACACCAAGAGGATTGTCTTTCAATATCAAGGCCAGCAAAGCGAAATCAGCACCGTGCAACCACTGCCGGGCGGCGCATTCCTGGTCGCCGAATTAGGCGAGAAGCCCCGAGCATTGATCATCGATCGGCAAGGCGAAGTGGTCTCTGAAACTCCGCTGCAGTGCCAAACAAGCAACCATCACATGCAAACGCGGATGTTGCGACTTCTGCCCAACGGAAACTACATCGCGCCGCATCTGCTGGACTTCCAAGTCAAGGAGTACGAGCCAAAGACCGGCAAAGTGGTGCGTACATTCGCCACGGATGATCGCGGCAAGGACAAACATGATTGGCCGTTCACCGCTATTCGCCTGAACGACGGCAATACGTTGATTGCTTGCACCAACGGCAACCGCATCATTGAGGTGGACGCCAAGGGAAACATCGTCTGGAGCGTGACCAATGAGGATCTTGGCGAAGACCTTCTCGACGACGCATGCGGCGCCCAAAGGCTGCCCAACGGAAATACGGTGATCTCCAGCTATCATGCTACGGGCGACAGCGTCAAGCTCTTCGAAGTGACTCGCGACAAAAAAGTGGTCTGGCGATACTCGGGAATGCCCGCGGGCTTCCATCATTTTCAGATCCTGACCACCAATGGTAAGCCCCTGCAGGAAAACACTTGGAAGTAACCCGGAAGACGGCGCCAAGTCAGGGGCTGCACGTCGGCGGTCCGGGCGAGTGGAGTACTTGATGGCTCGCGAGAATGCGGCACAGTTCCAGCGCGTCTGTCGCGTGGGCGACATTCCCGAGGGCGAAGCCCGCATGTTCGTCGTTGCGGAGCAACTGATCGGCGTCTTTCACGTGGCCGGCGAGCACTTCGCCCTGGACAACCTCTGCCCCCACGCGGGCGCGTCGTTGGCCCACGGCTTGATCGAAGGCGCCACGGTGCGTTGCCGCATTCACCATTGGCGGTTCTCCCTCGTGGATGGCGCCTATCTGGATGAAGACAAACCACAGTGCAACGCGCGAACGTTTCCGGTTCGCGTGGTGAACGACCAGGTGCTGGTGGCCGTCGCGATGCACAAAGATCATGGTGAAGAAGCGGATGGCGAAGAAGCGCAACCGATCTAGCACTCCCCCATCAGGCCAAGCTCAACGGGTCACCGCAGAGAGCGCGGAGGAACACAGAGGACAGAATTGCATCCGCCTCTGTGGTTCTCCGTGTCCTCCGCGGTCAACTCCATCCGGATTTTTCTTAACTTGATGCTCATGGAGTCGCGCAGGACCTGGCCGTTGAGCTACGAAAAACGAGTGGCTCGAAACGGCGTCGGGTCCAGGTGAGGCGTCTCACCATGGATCAACTCCGACACGAGTCTCCCCGTGGCGGGCGCCATGCTCAGCCCCAGCATATTGTGGCCGGCGGCGATCCAGGCGTTTTGCAATTGAGGACTGCGATCAATGATCGGCTTGCCGTCCCAGGTCATGGGGCGCCAGCCAAACCACTGCTCCTCGACTCGCTCGCCGCGCGGTTCATGCAAGTAGTGTTGGGCGCCCTCATGCAGCAACCGCAACCGTGCTGGATTCAGGGAAGTATCATAGCCGGCGAATTCCATCGTGGATCCAATCCGATAGCTTGTCCTCAAAGGCGTGATGGCCACTCGGTGTTCTTCCAGGATCAGCGGTATCGCCGGGCAACGCGATGGGCGGGTCATCGTGATGGAATACCCTTTGCCGGGTTGAATGGGAATCCGGCAGCCGACCGCGTCGTTTAACCACGGAGTCATCGCTCCGGCGGCGACAACGAAAACGTCCCCTTCGATCCGTTGTTGTCCGGCGAAAACCCCTCGGACGCTGTCGCCGCGGACATCGAATCGCCGCACTTCCGCTTGCTCGACGATCCGCACTCCCAGCGATTCCAATTGGCCTCGTAAGCCGATCATCAACGCGTCCGGGCGAAGGTGGCAGTCGGTCGGATAATGCCATCCCCCGGCGAGTCCCTCTTTGAGAGCCGGTTCCAATTTGACCAGTTCTTGGCTGTCGTAGGGCTTGGCCGTAACGCCGAATTCCCGCGTTAGCAATTCGTTGGTGTGGCTATAGTGATCAAAGGCCTTGCCAGACTGAAAGACGAACAGCAAGCCAAGTTCTTTCCACTCACAATCAATCCCCGCCAGTGCGAGAAACTCTCGATACAAATCCATCGAGGATTGCAGCAATCCATGCCGCGCGATCGCCGCCTCGAGCATGTCTTTGCGATTGCAACGCCGCCAGAATTGATAAAGCCAGCGCCAGAGATCCGGTGAGAAACGAGGCCGAATCTTGAAGGGCGAATTGCGGCTGGCCAAAGCCCGCAGCGCCGGCCCCACCGCGCCTGGCTGCGGCAAAGGCAGGATATGGCTTGGGCAAACATAGCCGCAGTTTCCGTGCGAGCAAGCGGCGCCGAACCCGTTGCGGTCGACAATCGTGACGCGATCGCCGCGCTGCGCCAGATGCCACGCAACCATCCCGCCAATAATCCCGCCGCCCACAATCACGGCGTCGCGTCGCGTCATCGAGAGATACCCGTGCGAAATGGATCCCGGGGATCCAGCAACAGTGTGGCGTCCGCAGTGACAAATGCGGAGCCCACGATGGTGGGAATCACTTGTTCGCCGTCCAGGACGACACTGCCTTCAAAGACGCTGCCCACGATGCTCTCCTGCCGCCAGACGTCGCCCGGCGCCAATCGCCCGTCCGCCGCCAGGCAAGCCATCTTGGCGCTGGTGCCCGTGCCGCACGGTGAGCGATCGTAAGCGCCCCCGGGACAAAGTACGAAATTGCGGCTGTGGTTGCGGGCGTCTTGCGGAGGCCCGAACAGCTCGATGTGGTCGATTTCGGCATCGTCCGCCCCGGTCACTCCCGCGGCTCGCAGCGCCGTTTTGATTCGCAAAGTCAGGTCAGTCAACTCCAGGGAGTTCTTGACCGTCAATTCGCGATCCCCGGCGCTCGTCAGGAAAAACCAGTTGCCGCCCCAGGCCACATCGCCCGTCACCACGCCAACTCCGGGAACATGCACGCTGACATCGGCGTCAAGCCGGTAGCTGGGAACATTGCGCACCTGCACCCGCCCATCAGCCAACAGCGAAGCCTCGACCAGCCCCACCGGCGTCTCCAGCCGGTGCGTTCCGCGTTGAATCCGCCCCAAATGAGCGAGGGTGACCATCACACCAATCGTGCCGTGCCCGCACATGCCAAGGTAGCCGGCGTTGTTGAAGAAAATCACGGCCGCGGCGGATTGAGGATCGACGGGCTCGCATAACACCGCCCCCACAATCACGTCGGACCCACGCGGCTCCAGGACGGACGCTTGCCGCACCCAGTCGTGGTCTTGTCGCAGTCGGGCCAGCCGCTGACTGATAGAACCCGTCCCCAAATCCGGCAGACCACCAACCACAACGCGAGTGGGTTCGCCGCCGGTGTGAGAGTCAATAACCTGCAGCCGAATGATCTCGTTCATACTGGGGGTGCTCAAGCGTTGAGGATTCCAGCCGCCCTCCGCGGGATTCCTGAGTTTACTCACGCGTTGCACAGGCCGGGAGGAGAGGCAAGGGAATTGCAACATCATCGGCATGTGACCGAAGTGGAAACCACCGCGTGGGGGAACCAGTCTCAGCCTGGACGACTCCAAACCAACCCAGGTTGGGGCGCGGAGCACCCCTAAGCGGCGCATCCGGCGCCTCTTTCCCCCGCGTTTTCCGATTTTTTTTGTCGGGCAAGGGGGCAAGACGACGTTTTGTTAGCGACAATGGGACAACGGAACTCCCTGATCTACTCAGCTCGGAATAGGCGGACGATGTCATCTTCCCATTCGCTCGAATTGTCGCAATTCCCCGGTGGAACCGTCGTGCAATTGCCGGAGGATCTCTTCGATCCGCTGGCGATTCTGATGATCCAACAGGACCTGATGGAGTACGCCGAGCAGGATCGGCCGCAGAAGTTAATTGTTGACTTCCACAACGTCACTCGCTGCGGTTCGGAGGCCATTGGCGCGCTGATCCGGCTCGCCCATCGCGTCCGCAGCTATGGAGGCGACGTGAAGCTGTGCCGCATGAACGACTGCGTGCAGGAAGTGTTTTCCGTCCTCAAGCTGCTCGGTCACATCTTCGAACTTACGGAACACCCGAACAAATCGGGCGCGGCTTAACAAAGCCGGACGTCTTGGGACTAGCTGCGCGAGGCGGCTTTCGCGAAAATGCGGTCGATTTGGGTGACATTTTCGTTAAGGGCGTCGCGATGTCCACACGCAAGATCAGTTTCTTTGAACAGGTCAGCCGCAACTTCGACAAAGCAGCGGCCTTCACGCAGCATTCCCCCACGTTATTGCAGCAGATCAAGGCGTGCAACGCGGTGTATCGCATGTCGTTTCCGCTGCGGCGAGACAACGGCGCTATCGAGGTGATTCATGCGTGGCGAGCTGAGCATAGCCATCACAAACTGCCCACCAAGGGCGGCATTCGCTTTGCCGAGGACGTGAACGAGGACGAGGTCAAGGCCCTTGCCGCCTTGATGACCTACAAGTGCGCAGTGGTGGATGTGCCTTTCGGCGGCGCCAAGGGAGGCATTCGCATTGACCGACGCAACTACTCCGCGGCGGAATTGGAAAGGATCACCAGACGCTATACGTTTGAATTGGTGAAGAAGAACTTCATCGGGCCCGGAGTCGATGTCCCCGCCCCAGACTTCGGCACCGGCGCTCAAGAGATGGCTTGGATCGCCGATACCTACACCACTCTGGTCCGCCACGAGATCGATGCGATGGCCTGCGTGACCGGCAAGCCCGTGGCGCTCGGTGGCATTCGCGGCCGCGTGGAAGCAACGGGGTTGGGAGTTTTCTACGGAGTTCGCGAATGCTGCGCGATCGCCGAGGATATGAAGCGATTGGGGCTGTCCATCGGTCTGGAGGGCAAACGGATCATCGTGCAGGGGTTCGGCAACGTGGGGTATCACTCGGCGAAATTCCTATCGGAGGCCGGGGCGAAAGTGATCGCCGTATCCGAGTATGACGGCGCCATCGTGAACCACGCGGGGCTGGACATCGAGGCGCTGGACCAATATCGCCAGGAAAAACGCTCGATTCTGGGCTTTCCCGGAGGCAAGGATCTGCAACCCACCCAGGCCGCCCTGGAACTGCCGTGCGACATCCTGATCCCCGCGGCCCTGGAGAACGTCATCACGGTGGACAATCAGGCTCGCATCCAGGCCAAGATCATCGCCGAAGCCGCCAATGGCCCGACGACGGCGGAGGCCAATCAGCAGCTATTCGAGCGCGGCGTCTGGATCATTCCCGATACGTTTCTGAACGCTGGCGGCGTCACGGTCTCCTACTTCGAATGGCTGAAGGACTTGGAGCATGTGCGCTTCGGCCGGTTGGAAAAGCGGTTCGAGGAGCACGCGTTTCGCAATCTGCTGCAGGCCGTGGAATCCGCCACCGAACGCAAATTCTCGGAGGACATGCTCGCGTCGTTGGCGCACGGCGCCGAGGAGCAGGACCTGGTCTATTCGGGCTTGGAGGAGACCATGTGTGAAGCCTACCGCGAAGTCCACGAACTCCAGAAGAAGCACAACCACAAGGCCGATCTCCGCACGGCCAGCTTCATCGCCGCCATCGACAAGATCGCCGTAGCGTACGCCGCCCTAGGCATCTTCCCCTAGCCAGGCATTTTCCCTAGCCAGGCATTTTCCCTAGCCAGGCATCTTCCCCTTAGCCCGTCAGGCGCCAGTCCAAAGGCGTCCAAGATCAACCGACCAGGCGCTGAACGCCAAGGCGCCGCCTTGCCCCACCCCGAAGAACCCGGTAGAATCCGACGACTCAAAGCACCCCTAGCTCAATTGGATAGAGCATCGGTCTACGGAACCGAAGGTTAGAGGTTCGAATCCTCTGGGGTGTACTAGACTTACGACGATTAGCCCCGAGGGGCTGACACCCGTTCTGACACCTGCTAGGCTAGAAACGCACTCAAAACCCTCTATTGCACGGGTTTGAGACGCAACGAAGACACCCGCCCGTTTGCGGCGAGCGGGTGTCAGTGACACCACCAAGTCTCTAGCCAAGGTGATGCCGTGAGCAAGTCTAGCACTTCTGCGCGTCCGTCCAAACCGGACAAACCCCGCCCTGACTTCCCGTTGTTCGCCCATGCCACCAGGCGTTGGGCAAAGAAAGTTCGCGGAAAGTTTCACTACTTCGGCCCATGGGATGATCCTGACGGCGCCCTCGATGAGTGGCTGCGAGTCAAGGACTATCTCCTGGCCGGCAAGACGCCGCCGCCGGCGGACGATCAGCGGGTGACGGTCCATCAACTGGCGAATCTGTTCCTGATCGCCAAGGAGGCCCGAGTCAATTCGGGCGAAGTCGCAAGCCGCACCTTCGCGGATTACAAGGCGACGTTCGACACCGTGTTGAGCACCTTCGGCAAGCTCGCCATCGTCGAGGACCTGACGCCGTCGGACTTCCAGGCGTTGCGGGCGACTTTGGCGAAGCGATACGGGCCGACGCGACTAGGCAACGAGATCCAGCGCGTTTGCTCGTTGTTTCTGTTCGCCTTCAAGAGCGACCATATCAGCAGGCCCGTCAAGTTCGGCGATTTCAAGAAGCCGACCAAGGCGACCATGCGCCCGCTATTGCGCGAAGCAAGGAACCGCGGATTGGATCCCCATGAGGTTCGGACGCTACTTGAGGTTGCGGGCGTCCATGGGCGGGCGATGATTCTGTTGGGCGTCAATTGCGCCTTCGGCAACGGCGACATCGGCCTAATTGAGAAGTCGCATTTGGACCTGGCCGGCGGTTGGGTGGATTTCCCCAGGCCGAAGACGGGCATTCCCCGCCGGGCGAAACTCTGGCCGGAAACCGTCGCCGCGATCGAGTTGTCGTTGCAGCATCGCAGGGACGCCAAGGACGCCGCCGCGCGTTCGCGGGTGTTCATCACCAAACGCGGTTTGAGTTGGTACAAGGACACCCCCGACAACCCCGTCGCCAAGCAGGCGTCCAAGTGGTTCGACGCCGCCGGAATCGACAAGCCGGGCGTCAAGTTCTACGCGCCGCGACGGTGCTTCGAAACCGCCGCCGGCGAGACTGGCGACCAAGTCGCTGTGAATCTCGTCACCGGCCATCAACCGGGCGACGACGATATCGCGTCAATCTATCGCCAGTCGATCAGCGACAAGCGGCTTGTCAAAGTCTCTGAGGCCGTTCGCACTTGGCTCTGGCCGGAAGGCAGCGAGGCCGCGCACCTGGCCGCGTGCGAGGAAGGCGGTGCGCGTCATGAGTAAGACGCCTTCCGCCGAGGACGTGCTGCGAGTGCTCGCTAAAGTTCGCGTGCTGCGTGATCGCTACCCAGCGACTTGGGAACGCTGGAACATGACACTGTTCAGCGTGATGGGCGATGGCGGAGTTGATCCTTTAGCTTACATGGAATCGTTTGAAGCGGGTGATTGTGTGTCGTTGTTCGTGACTGCCCGACTCAAGTTTGACTTGTGGGAAATATGCGATCATCCGGGCGGCCCGTTGCAACAAGCATCGGAACATATCGTCATCGCGGCGGGTGAAACGGGCCAAGCCATCCGGCAGGAAATGGCCGAGTTGCTGGATTACTTGAAGCCGCCGGAAAGGCCGTACACCGGCGACATCGCGCGTGACAGCGAACTATTCATCCGGGGACATCAGGGCGAAAAATGGCCAGCCCTGGCGAAGCGATTTGACCTAACAGTCAAAGGCGTGAAGAAGGCGATAAAGAACTACTGCAAGTGGTGCAACTTCCGCCGCCGCCGGAGCGACCACCGGGCCGGCCGGGCCGAAAGTCGAAATAGAAACGCGCTATGCTGTGAAGCAAACGAAATAGGGGAAAGTCATTTTCCCCGTTTTCTCTTTGCTGGCCGCCTAAAGAATGGCTCTCGATGGGTTGAACATCAACACCTTCGGGAGCCTTTTTCATGGCCAAGACCATTCGCTATCTGACGCCGCCACAAGCCGCCGCGATTCTGCACGTACATCCTGATCGTGTTCGCGGCTGGATAGGATCCGGCAACTTCGGGCCGTCAATCTTGCTGACGGATCCCGCCCTCGCTGGCGCATCGATCCGATCGACCTTGACGCCTTTCTCACTCGTCGCAGCAATCGCGATACTATCGCCCTGCGTGATGGCGCACCATCGAAGCGGCGGAAGACGACCAAGCCGGCCAAGGATTACTTCGGGGGGGCCAAGTGATGCCTCCCACCATGCAAGCCGCTCTCGCGGGCAAGACATGGGCCCACGTTTCAGATGACTGACTTCGCATTCCAAGAAACAAAAGCGGCCGTGCTTCCCCCTCAGAAAGCGCCAGCCATGTTCCAAATATGGAGACGGAACACCATGAAGTTTACAGTGAAAGTCCTGGCCGTCCAATACTCTGATGGCTGGATCGAATTCCGCACGCCCACCGATTCTTCGATCCGAATCGACGTGCAATATGTAAGTCTGCCGGCCGTTCATACGGCTGAGGCCGAGGACCAGCTATTCCAGTACGCCTGCCGACGATTGCCGTCGTGGTCGTGGGCCGCTGTGCTGGATGAACGGCCCATCCACTTTGATATGTGGGAGCCGGCAACCGTGGAATCGCTGGCCGATCGTGAATCCGAGATAGGATTCCACCGGGAGCTGGATCATCTGCTCAATCGCATGGAGGCGAGCACCAATGGTTAATCTCACCGTGGCGGAACTCTACAGCGCAGCCCTCCGGCATGGCTGCGACATCCAGGATGATGACGTGGAAATCCCACAACCTCTGTGGGAGCAAGACCCCGAACTGGCCGAGACGATCAGCGAAGGGGCGACCCTGTTGATTGCCTACGCCAGCGCCGCCGCCGCTGGATTGTGTAACGACGCACCGGGCGTCAAGCCGCCATTCTCGCCGCCGACCATCATCATCACCACGGAGGAAATGCGTATTGCCGATGAGGCAATCGCCTCGCTCGCCGCGAAGGGTGGCGTGTACCGCCGTGGTCAGATGCTTGTCGAACTGGCCGGCGATGACACGGGCCGGAAAGTGATTCGGCCGATTGTGAAAGCACGGTTGCGTGAATTGCTGGCCGATTCGGTTCGCTGGCGGATCCTTCGCAAGCGAGGGGAAGAGTACGTGGAATGTGATGCGCCGCCGCCGACATGGTGCGTGGATGCCATCCTCGCCCGGCCCGAGTGGCCCGAACTGCCCAAGCTGGATCGCGTTGTCCATGGTCCCGCCATGTCGCCTGATTGGCGCGTGATTCAGCAACCAGGATTCGACGAGGCCAGCGGCATTTTTTGCGACCTGTTTGGCGAGTGGCCAGCGGTTGCCGATACGCCTACGAGGGATGAAGTAAAGACGGCCGTTGAATTGCTGGCGGATGTCGTCAGTGATTTCCCCTTTGAATCAGACCTGCATCGGGCCGCATGGTTTGGCTATCTGTTCACCTTGATCGGGCGTTCGCTGATTGACGGGCCGTCGCCCATGTTCGCTTGCGACGCATCCCGCCGTGGATCCGGCAAGGGGCTGAGCGTGGACGTGGCCGCAATCATCGCCACCGGCCGGCGAGCGGCGACAACCACCATGCCGCGCGAGTCTGACGAATGCCGAAAGGTGATTACGGCCGTCGCCATTGAAGGGCGAGAGCTGGTTGCGTTCGATAACGTGCTCGGCCGTGTTGGCTGTGGGCCGCTGGATGAGGCGTTGACGAGTACGTTGTGGACCGATCGCGTGTTGGGATCCTCCGCGACGACCGGCGAGCTGCCGTTGTTGGTTGCATGGTCAGTCACCGGAAATCAATTGCAGTTTGGAGCCGATACGGCCAGGCGAGTTTATCACTGCCGCTTGGTTCCGAACTGCGAACACCCCGAGGACCGTTCTGACTTCAAGTATCCGAACCTGCGAATGTACGTGGCCCAACATCGCCGCGAGCTACTGACGGCCGTCTTGACCATCCTGCGAGGATACGCCGCCGCCGGCCGACCATCGCCGGACGTGAGTGCGTGGGGATCATACGACGAGTGGTCGGCCGTGGTGCGTGGCGCGTGTGTTTGGGCTGGCATCGGCGACCCGGCAGCGACCCGGTTTGTGGTTCGCGACCAACATGACGAATCGGGCGAACTGCTCCGGATCATCTTTGCCGCGATGGAGGAAGCGACCAACGACGCGGGCGAAGTGACCGTCAAAGAGTTGGTCAGCATGGGCGATGATGACCATCCGGCCGTCCAGCGACTCATGGAATATCTGACCACAGACAAGGGGCCGCCGACCACCAGGGTAATCGGTCGCCGGTTGCGGGACGCCAGACAAGCAATTGTCAGCAATATGCAACTGTTGTCACGTGATACCAGATTGGGGCTGGTTTGGCGTGTGGAGTGCGGTACAGCGGTACAGGAGGTACAGGATCCCCCCGACTACACACGCGAGGGGAGTCTATTAGACGCATATAAGACCAGGGGGCTGGCTGTACCTCCTGTACCTCCTGTACCGCAGACGCCGCCCGATCAGCGCCCGGGAACTGGCCGAGCAAGGCCGGCCGGTCTTGGCCAATCTGAAAACCGACAAGTCGCTAATCGCTTGGGCCAAGGATACTGGCCGGCTGATCAGGGTTGACCGATCAACCCCCTTCGGGAATCCCTACGCGATTGGCAAGGATGGCGACCGTGACCATGTGTGCGACCTGTATCGGGCCGACCTGGAAAGCGGCCGAATCCAACCGCCGCAAGATATCCAGGGCAAGGTGCTTGCTTGCTGGTGTTACCCCGAGCGATGCCATGGCGGCGAGCTGATCGAATTTTCGCGTTCGCGTCTGAACCTGGAATGCGACCACACTAACCCCGAGGTCTGGGAGCATCGCGACGGGGCGGCGTTCTGTCCCTGTTGTGACAGGTTCATGGGGCGGGTGAGATCATGAATACCATCGCACAGCAACGACTATCGGAATTGGAAAGCAGCATTGCCGAAGCGGCGACCGCGATTCGCAGCAACGGTCTGGCGATCGGTCAAGCACTCTGCGAAATCCGCGACAAGCGATTGTGGAAGGACGGTTTTCCATCCTGGAACCAGTACCTGCAGGAAAGAGCCAACGCCCTGATCGGAAAGTCTTTCGGCCAGGCGGTCAAGTACATTCGTGCGGCTGAGATATTCCGCCGAATCCCCGAGAGTAAAATCGCCGGCGATCTTACCCCCAAGCACTTACTCGAAATCGGGCGACTGGCTCCCAACATCGGGAAGGATTCGGGCGGGAAGGAAAAGGACTATTCGCGGATTCCCAAGGTCGCGGTTTCACGCGTTCTGAATCAGGCTCACGAATTGGCGGGCGGTAAGACGCCGTCGGTAGGTGAACTGCGAAAATCCGTCGATCAGGAACTTGGAATTGATCGTGCGGCGAGGGCGGCTGAGCTTCGCCAACAATGGGAGGATGCCCGGAAACGCTATATCGAGACAGAGCTGGAAACCTCCAAGTTGAGCAACCACTTGATTCAATTGACCAGGGACCTGAGACGCTGGGCGGATTCCCTTGAAGCGATCAATCCGCAAACTTGCGTTACTGAAGATCTATTCCCCCACGACATATCGACTGCCGAAGAGGAGCTCGCGAGGTTGGCGAAACTGATGCGGCGATTCCGCGATATGGTGGACCTTAACCGTGAGACTGCCGCGGTTCGCTGTGCTGACCAGCAACGTATTGCCGCCGACGCAACGGAATAGTCGCCAATGAAAGACGCCACGAAGGCGACCTTCGACCAAAGTATCGACCCCATGCATGAACGTGAGTTGCCGTTACAAGATCGACAAGATACTACCCGAAAACACCGACCCTTTGTTACGGTTTGACCGATGCCGAAGCAGTATGAGCGAAGACCCTGCCTACACTGTGACGGGCTGCATACGCTCCGTGGTGACTACTGTTCCGACCGATGCCGGGTGGCTGCTTGGCGATCCCAGCAACGGGTGGAAGACAACTCCGATGCCGTCGCCCTTGATTGTGTGTTTGATGCGGAAGCGTGGCGACAAGCGACCGACGATGAGGGAAAGCCGTTTGAGTCTTTCGTCCAATGGCTAATCGCTCGTCGGCCGTTCGGACCGGCTGTGACTGAACAAGGCCCTGGCCGCCGATGTTCCTTCATTGGATGCGACCGCCCGATAGACCACTTGCGACCGCAAGCCAAGTATTGCAGTCGTGCATGTCGGCAAGCCGACTACCGCGAACGCACTGGGTGACCGAGCACCTTGTGGGTCCTACCTGGCGGACCACCGTTGAACGGTGCGGAAGGGAAGCACTCACGCGACAAAAGTATGAGCCGCCGCCGAGCAATGGTCACGTTCTTGATATGTGTACACTTGTACGGTATTATATACATATGATCACGCTCACCAGCACCGCCCCGACGTTGACCAGAAAAGACCTGGCGGCGTTGTTTCGAGTCCACCCGGTCACGGTCGATCGGTGGAAGCGTGAAGGTCGGATCCCTCAGCCCTTGGATTTGCCCGGGCGTTCGGTGCGGTGGTCGGCGGCTGAGATTCTGAACTGGTTAGGACAACGCGAACAGAAAACAGGACCCCGATAGATGACGATGACCACGAAAACCACGGGCCGCGATATTGCTCACGAGATTCTGTCCCAATGCCCGCCGGGCTTCCTGGCAATGTTTCCTCAGCCGCACGAGCTGAACGCGGTCCGCGCGGCGATCGGCGCGAGGTTGCCGGAGTTGTTCAACATGGGCATCGCCGGACGGGCGATTCTCGAAAGCGTGGTGGAGGCGCTGCGGTTGAATTCGACGGGAATCGCCAGCGATCACATTTGGTCGGACTGGTCACGCGTTCAGACGCTGCTAGATCGTGCGGGCGAATACAAGGAAGTCCAGAAGTTGAAAGCGGCGGCCGATGCACGCGTTGCTGATGCGGAAAAACAATTGCGGGCCGCACGCATAGCTTGCGACAACGCGGAACTTGAAGCGTCCAAGCTGACGGTCAAATTCTGTCGGCTGCAAAGTGACGCGGCTGAACTGGAGAAGTTGGAGTCCGACCCTTTGCACGGCGTGGCAATCAAAGCGGCGAGGGCGAAGCGATGAGCCCCTACCTCCGCCAAGTGTGGCTTCAGTGGCAAGCGATCAAGGCATTCCGCCGCAAGCACCGCGACCAGATACCCCGAGGGTCTACGATCGAAGTGGATCACCGCCGCAAGCGAGTCCTGGTGAACGGTCGCCCTTTCGAGTCACGCGCCGTCATCACGCGCCACGCCACGCCCCGCCCCGCTTGATCGTACGTCGCCAGGCTATGTTGCTTTGCGGTTGGAGCGGATCCAAGTTCAAGAGACGTTGCGACGCGTTGAGCGCCTGTTATTCCGTCACCGCCTCGGCTTGAGGGACTAACATGACCGCGACCATGGAACAGCTGGCGGAGATCAGGCGCGGCGTGAGGAATCGCGCGTTGGCGATCCTGCAATCCGCCGAGTTCAACGATTGCCGATTACCTGGACCACCAGGCGTTCCCGTGCGTTGGGTCTTACCACGTGAGCGTGCTGTCGGCTTGGCGAGCTTACTTGGTTATGAGGCGGGCGAGTTGCTGCCGATGTGGGCTGAACTGAATCACGAGGTCCTGCTGCTGAACCTGGCGGTGATGGACAATCACCCCGATACATGGAACGCGAGCCATTGGAGCCATCACCACAAGGCGACGGTATGAGCGATTCCCCCAAGCCCCGCCGATTCACTTGGTCGGCAAGCGACGTTGGAGGCACGATAGGATTCGCCACCCTGGCCGTCGGGCTTGGCGCGTACGACGTTCGGCTGTCGTTGGTGGCGTGTGGAGCCCTGTTGCTGACGGGCGGCGTGGTGGGCGTGCTGAGGGCCTCGTGAGGGGGCATTTTTTTAGAGCACGAGCGGCACGCTAGACCATTCGATACCGTCGCATGCTTACACGAGATTTTCACGGATAGGATCAAGCCATGGGCTTACGCGGACCAAAAGTAAAGCACCCCGACGTCTTGCGACTAGCGAACAGCCCCCTGGCAAAGGGCAGACCTGCCGGTCCTGCAATCGGTGGTCAAGGCGAGCCCGACATGCCCAGCTACCTTGACGACTCCGCCCAAGCGATCTGGCGGGAATTGTGCCCGATGTTGGCGGAGGCGGGCGTGTTGTGCCGCGCGGACGGTAACTCACTCGCCCGTTACTGCGTTTGCGTGGCGCGTTGGCGGCGGCTTGTGGAAGTGCTGCGGCGCGAGGGCGAGACATACGAGTTTCGCGGGGCGACGGCCGCAAGACCGGAAACGAAAATCTGCTCCCAGCTGGCGAATGAAATGCATCGCTTGGAGCAAGCGTTCGGCATGTCACCATTGGCTCGGCCGAGTCTGAAAATTGAAAAGCCCGTTGAGGATCCGTTCGCGGCGCTAATGACTGAAAGAAGCGGGGCCGGAGTTGCGAGTAGTTGAGCATCGCTTGGGCGGCGGACGGGCGACGGTCCGATGTAGGATCCTCTCGCCCCCCGCCGTTTTATGAGAGACCCTTTCCCATGTCGCCCCGACTGACCATACCCCAGGTTAGCACGGGGCGACGTGGTTTATATAAGGCGGGATGATATGGCGATTCAGATATCACGATTGGCGATTCTACTAGGTGTTGATCAGAAGGGGCTTGCAACAGGTCTCAAGTCCGCCGAGTCCAGCGTCAAGGGATTCACCGGTCGTATCACGTCGGTGTTAGGTGGTCTCAAGGGGCTTTTGGCGTTCGGTCCTATCGCGGGCGTGATTGGCGGGATTACGAAAAGCGTCTTCGACTTCGCCGCCGCTGGCGATGCAATGGACAAGATGTCCGCGCGGACGGGCGTGCTTGTCGAGGAACTATCGCGGCTGAAGTTCGCCGCCGATCGTTCGGGCGGAAGCGTGAGCGATATTGACGCGGCGTTGCGTGGGTCCGCCAAGTTCATCTTGCGATTGTCTGAGGGATCCACAGCAAGAGACGGTACGATCGCAAAAGCCGACCAACGCGTGGTTGGGCGATGTCTTCAACGCGATTCGGCAAGGCGAGCAAGCTGACCACTTGCGCGATCGCTGAACAAGAACGCTAGACTCGCGTCCTAACGCGTCGGTCCGTCGCCATGACTGCTATGTCGCCCCAGGGTGGCCGCGTCGATTCTGAGGCAATCTGAGGGGCCCGGCCCCGGCTGATGGGAAGAGACATCCTGGCCGGCCGTCTGAGCTGATGGGAATGCATGCCCATCAGGTTTGGCAACGGGTGTACGTACACCTGCGTCGGGTGGTTTGGGGTGTTTTTCGAGGGTGCAGCAAGAACCGGAAAGTGCGTTATTTCCCGAGGAATACGCGTTTTTCGGTGGTTGTAGACTCTCGTCGGAACGTTTTCAAGACTACCGCCTTCGACCACTCGGCCACCCATCCGATGCACTCGTCGTTTTGAGCATCAGCGTCGCAAGAAGTACACTCGATCAGCCCCTGTTCGTCAATCCCCACGCGGCGCAACCCCAAAGCCTGGGGTCGCGCAGCGCACCCTTGGGGCATCAAGTCAAGAAACTGGGATGGATTGAACCACGGACGACACAGAGGCGGATGCATTTCTGTCCTCTGTGCTCTCTGTGGTAATCTCTTTTTCGCGGAACTTTGGTCCAAGACTGGCGAGAGTGGCACTGTGAGAGGTGCAACCGTTGCACCTCGTCCAGATCCTCGTTGTCGCCGACGCCGTCAACGAATCGGAACTCCCGAACAGGCAGCGCGAACGGCCAGCCTGACGTTCTCGCCGGACGGAAGCCGAGTCGCGCAGGGCGCCCATGATGGATCCGTCATCGTTTGGGACATTGCCGCCAGGCAGCCGGAGATCCAACTGAAGGCGCACCAAGGAACCGTGTGGTGCTGCCAATTCCTCTCGGATCAATTGTTGCTGACGGCGGGAGCCGATGGAGCGGTGCGTCTGTGGGACTGGCGGAGCGGCGAGGTCCGCGCTGAAGCCCGCGCGCATGAAAAGCCAATCCTCTCCTGCGCCCTCTCGCCGGACCGCACGATGCTGGCCACGACAAGCGTCGCTGGCGTCGCTCGGCTGTGGAGATTGCCCGCTTTGGAGCCGCTGCGCATCTTGGCTGAGGAACAAGACGTTCTCCACGACGTCGCCTTCTCACCCGATGGGCGGCGCCTTGCGACGGCCAGTCACGACCGTACCGTAGCGGTCTATGACGTGGCGTCCGGGCGGCGGGTCCTGCAATGCTTGGGCCACAAGGCACGCGCACTGTGCCTGGCGTTTTCCACCGACGGCAAAACGATTGTTAGCGGCGACGCCAATGGCGTGCTGAGGTTCTGGCAGTCCGCCAACGCCGAGCCTCTGGGCGCCATTGACACCGGCGGCGCCAGCATCATGCAAATCCTCGTCGGACGACAGCAACCGTCCATCACGATCGTCTTGGACGGGCGGGCAGGCGCGAATGCAGGCAAGATGATCCGATGGGACCTCGGCACGGACGCCAATCCGGCGGCAAGCCAGTCGTCGGCGAGCGACGCGAACCACCGACGTCTCTGACGTCGTGGCTAACTGCAAGGCGAAGAAGCACCATCAATAAATCAGTCCCACAGGGACGGCCCCAAATCGGCCCAGGGTGCAGCGCAGCGCAGACCCTGGGTGAACAAGTCACGGCCGAAGGGCCGACACGATCAGGACTTGTGACGCCCTTCGTCGGGCCTTCTGCCGATCTGGAAAGATAACCGTGGCCTCACGGCGAACCCTTTAAAGCTTAGCAACCTGCGGATTCTTCAGAGTGTCCCCGAGAAGGCTCCATTTTCCGCCAAGGCCTGTCGCCACAAGTGCTTACCGGCGAGCAAGCCACGACGGGGCTTGCCCCCGTTGGGCGATGCTCCTCGCCCAGCAAACGGCGCTCTCTGGCGGGGAGCATCGCCCAACGGGGACGAGCCCAGCTGTGGCGGGAATGGGCACGGCGAACGGGCTGGCGAGGAGCAACGCTACGCTGGGACAAGCCCAGCGGTGGCGGGAATTTGCCGGCTAGTCGCGATTCGCTTCATGCTAGATTTAAAGGGCGACGCCGCAGCGGATTCTCATTCATTGTTTTTCGCGTTTCGGGAAGCGTTACCCAGGGTTACGCTGCGCTGCAACCTGGGCTGATTTGGGGCCGTCCCGGCTGGGGCTGATTGATGGTCCTCCTCTGATGTACACTAGGGGGAGACTCCTTCCACTGGTCCCAGGCGGGAACTCAGGCGACAATGACGCATTCAGATTCACAATCCAGCTCGCCATCGCGGCGGCACTCATCGTGGCCGCTGCGGCGCCAATTGCCAGCTGGGCGAACGAACGCAGCGATGCGGTGACCTTTGAACGCGACGTGATGGCGGTCTTGTCCAAGGCCGGCTGCAACGCGGGAACCTGTCACGGGAACGTGAACGGTAAGGGCGGGTTCTTTCTGTCCCTTCGCGGACAGGATTCGCGATACGATTATCAACAACTCGTCCAGGCCGACGCTGGACGACGCGTGAATCGCCTTTTTCCCGCCGAAAGCCTGGCCCTGCTGAAAGCGACCGCGCACGTCCCGCATGGCGGAGGCAAACGCTTCGCCCGGGAATCGCCCGAGTACCGGATTATGTCGCGCTGGATCACCGAAGGTCTCGCCGGAGTCGATTCCGGGGCGCCGACGGTCACCCGCCTGACAATCACTCCACTGGATCTGGTTTTGTGGCATCCGGAAAGACAGGCGGCTTTGAACGTGGTGGCGGAGTTCAGTGATGGGGCGCGGCGAGACGTCACGCGGCTCGCGGTCTATGAGCCCAGTGATCCGCAAGTCGAAGTCACGGCCGAAGGCGTCGTGCAGTTTGCGGAGCCCGGCGTCGTGACCGTGGTTGTCCGCTATCTCGATCGCCAAACGCCTGTACGAATCGCCTGTCGTCCGGCCCTCGGCGAATTCGTTTGGAGCAATCCGCCGGCTAACAACTTCATCGACGAGTTTGTATTCGCCCGACTGCAACAACTCAAAATTAACCCAGCTCCGCTTGCTGAAGATCGAGTCTTCGTGCGGCGAGTTTTCCTGGACGTGCTGGGAACCCTCCCCGCGGCGGATGAAGCACGGGCCTTCGTCGCGGACACTTCGCCCAACAAGCGCGAGAAGTTAGTCGATGCCGTTTTGACGCGTCCCGAGTTCGCATCGATGTGGGCGTTGAAATGGTCGGATGTGATTCGCAATGAAGAGAAGCAATTGGATGCACAGGGTGTTGAAAAACTACATGCCTGGATCAGACAGAGTTTCGCGGAGGACAAACCTCTGAATCAATTCGCCAGGGAACTCATCGAGTCTCGCGGCAGCACGTACGCCAATCCTCCGGCGAACTTTTCGTGCGCGCATCGAGAGCCCTTCGTCCGCGCGGAGACGACCGCGCAGGTCTTTCTGGGCGTTCGCTTGCAATGCGAAAAATGCCATAACCATCCGTTCGACCACTGGTCGCAGGACGAGTATTACCAATGGGCGAGTCTCTTTTCGGTGATCGACTACGAGATCGTCGCCAACGAACGGAAAGACAAGCTGGACAAGCATGAATTCGTTGGAGATCAAATCGTCCAAATCAAGTCGGAAGGCAACGTAAAGAACGCACGGACCGGCCAAGCGGCGCCAGCGAGGTTCCTGGGGGCCGAGCAAGACATCGAGGGCGATCGCCTGCGGCAACTGGCCGCTTGGCTCGCCGAGGACAACCCGCTGTTCGCCGCCGCACAAGCCAATCGCATCTGGTATCACGTCATGGGGCGGGGTTTGGTCGAACCGGTGGATGATCTAAGGCTCACCAATCCGGCCTCGCATCCCCAACTGCTGGAAAGACTCGCCAACGAGTTGCAAGCGAACAACTTCAGTGTGAAGCACCTCGTGAAAACAATCGTTCTGTCGCGGACCTACCAACTGGCCTCGGCAGTCGAGTCGCAAGGAACGACCGACCCGCAGGGCGACGAGGAGCTTTACGCTCGGGCCGTCGTCCGACGGCTTTCCGCCGAGCAGATCTTGGACGCCCAATCGCATATTCTCGGAACTCCCAGCCAGCTTCCGAGGCTACCCCGCCGGGACGCGCGCCGGTGAAATCGCGGGCGTGCAACGTGAGCGCCGACGTCTCGATGATGGCGATGTCTTCCTGCGGCTATTCGGCAAGCCGGAACGCTTACTTGCCTGTGAATGTGAGCGGAGCGATGAACCAACGCTCGGCCAAGCGCTCAGCTTGGTGGGCGGAGAGAGTCTCAACGCTCGACTCGCCCGGTCCGACAATCGTATCGGGCGAATGCTTGCTGAAGGAATGGATCATCGCACCGCCATTGAAACGTTGTTCTGGACGGCGATCACGCGTCCGCCGTCGAGCGAGGAACTCACACGAACTCTTAACCTGATCGAAGCGACCGGCGACGCCCGTGTCGTGCTCGAGGACCTGACCTGGGCCTTGCTGAATTCCAAGGAATTGCTCTTCCGCAACTAGCCCGCGGGAGATCCTCGGCGGCCAAGGCGACACCCTCCCTGACTCCACGCGGCTGGGACCGTGACTGGAAAGGACGTTCATGAACGCACGCTCGACCTCGTGTTGGAACTTCCAAAGATTCGCGTTTTCGCGGCGAAGCATGCTGCGGATCGGCGGACTCGGCATGCTCGGCTTGACGACGCCCAAGTTGCTCCAGGCCGCCGAACCCGGGCGCCGTTTGCCGGCGCGAGCCAAACAGGTCATTTTCCTCTTTCAATGGGGTGGTCCCAGTCACCTCGACACCTTCGACATGAAGCCCGACGCGCCGGCGGAAATCCGTGGCCCGTTGCGGCCCATCTCCAGTGTCGTGCCGGGATTGCCTGTCTGCGAACACTTTCCCGAAATGGCCAAACGCATGGACCGAGTCACGCTGATTCGCAGCATGACGCACACGATGAAGAATCACAATTCGGCTGGATACTACGCACTCTCGGGACATGCGCCGCCCAGCGACGATCAGCGGCTTCGCGACTCGCCGGAACTTTGGCCAGCTTATGGTTCGGTGGTCGATGCGCTTGCTCCCGCCACCGGCCACATGCCGACCTTCGTTTCCTACCCGCATACGATTTCCGATGGCTCAGTCACACCGGGGCAACACGCCAGTTTTCTCGGGAAGATGCACGACCCGTTCTTCTTCAAGAACGACCCCAATCAAAGCGGTTTCACGCTTCCCGAACTCAGCCTGCCGGCGAACCTGGAACTGGATCGCATGCAGCGTCGCCGTAACCTGCAGCGTTTGGTCGACCAGCAAGCGCGGCTCCTGGATCGCTCCGCGGAAGTTCGCGGCTTCGACGACTACTACGAAAAAGCCATCGCCATGCTGACATCGAAGGAAGTCCGCGCCGCGTTTGATCTCGAGAGCGAACCAGAAAACATTCGCGAACGATACGGCCGCACCACCTATGGCCAAAGTTGCCTGCTCGCCCGCCGATTGGTGGAAGCGGGAACCAAGTTCGTCACCGTCTACTTCTCCCGCTCCATTGGAGGCCGACGCGTGAACGATGGAGGCTGGGACACTCATGGCTTTGACGATACTCGGATGTACGAGATTGTCGACAAGTACCATCATCCCATGACCGATCGGTCGTTGCCGGCCCTCTTGGATGATCTCCAAGATCGCGGGCTGCTGGAGGAAACCCTGGTGGTGTGGATGGGGGAATTTGGCCGCACGCCGAAGATCAACAAGAATGTCAGTCGCGACCACTGGCCGCACTGCTATACGGCGCTGCTGGCCGGAGGGGGCGTGAAAGGCGGTCATGTGTACGGCGCTTCGGACGCCAACGGGATGTACCCCGACAAAGACCCCGTTCGTCCGGAAGACCTCGCCGCCACGCTTTACAGCCTGATGGGCATCGACCCCGGCGCCGAAGTCCACGATCGATCCAATCGACCGCTGGTCATCGCCGGCAAGCCCATCACGGACGTGTTCGCGTAAACCACGGGTCCCCCGCAACCGCCGCTCAACGCACGCCGCGGCCCGATTCTCGCCTGTCGTCTCCCGCCGCTCCGTCTCCCGCCCGAAAGAAGCTTCGATGACGCGTCGCCCCATTCCGCTGCGGTTCTTCGGCTTGTTCATACTGCTGGCCGCGGCGGGCTCCTCCCGCTTGTTGCTCGCCTGTCAAGACAGCAACGAACAATCACCAGCAGCACAACGCGTTTGGAAAGAGGTCGAGCAAATCGACGGAAAGATCGCCGAGATCGAGAAGCGGGAGCAAGCCAAGCTAGCGCAGATTCGGGAGTGCGCAAGCGGTCGTCGGAGATTCAGTTGCAATTGCAGAATTTGACCAAACAGATCGAGGCCATTCAAAACCAACAAGTCGAACTCCGCAAGGCGCACGAAGAACAAGCCCAAGCTGCGGAGAAGACCGAAGTCCAAAGGAAGCAGACGGCGGCCGCCGCCGAAGAAGCACGCAAGCTGGCCGAAGCCGCCCAACTGGCGGCGGTGCAGGCCGCGAAGCTCAGCAGCAAAACCGCCGAACAACTCTCCGCCCTGGCGGAGAAGCTGCCTTCCTTGCAGGACGCGGTGCATCAAGTTGCGGAACAGAATCAGTCCAGTTCGCAAGAGTTGGAACTGCTAAACGAGGACGTCGCCGAATTTCGCCAGCAACGCCGGACCCATCGTGAACAGATTGAAACGCTATTGAAAGACGCTGGGCAATGGCTTTCTTTCAGCGACCAGATCGCCCCTATTTTTCATCAACGCTGCCTGGCCTGTCATAACCCAAGGAACCCTCAAGGGCAGTACCTGATGACCACCTATTCCGCGATCATGACGTCGGGAGAATCGGGTGGCGCGATTCATCCGGGCGACAGCGCCTGACTCGCTGCTGTGCGTGCTTACTGAAGACGGTTCCATGCCCAAGGACGCCGAACCGCTCGATGCGGAACAGATTCAGTTGATTCGTCGCTGGGTGGACCAGGGCGCCCGGCTTGACGTCGCCGCTGATCCCGACCAGCCGCTGATTCGCATGATGCCTCGCGTGCGACAGTTGGATCCGCCGGAAACCTACCGCGTTCCCATTCCGGTGACCTCCTTGGCCGTTCATCCCGACGACCGTCTGCTGGCGAGTTCCGGCTATCACGAAGTGCTGCTCTGGTCGCTGCCTGAAGGTCGCCTGGTTCGCCGGATCACCAACGTAGCGGAACGCGGCTACGGCCTGACCTTTCATCCGGACGGGCAACGCTTGGCGGTCGCCAGCGGGACTCCGGGGCGGCTCGGCGAGGTCAAACTCTTTCACGTCCCTACGGGCGAACTTCTGGCCGACGTGTTCGTCTCCGAAGACGCCATGTTCGCCGTGTCCTTTTCCCCCGATGGACAACGACTGGCGGCCGGCGGCGCGGAAGGGCTGGTCGTGCTGATCGATCTTGCTTCCGCTGAAAAACGCAAGCCGCTGCTAATCAACTCCCATTCAGATTGGGTGAACGACGTCGCCTGGTCGCCGGATGGAAGGTTCTCGGTCACGGCAAGTCGTGACAAGACGGCCAAGGTGTTGGACGCCGCGACGGGAGCCGTCAAGATCACGTTCAACGGCCATGCCGCCAACGTCACCAGCGTACGTTTTCTCGCGGATGGCGAACACGTCGCCAGCATTGGCCACGATCGTCGGCTGCGCGTGTGGCGAGTCGCCGACGCCAAAGAAACAAAAATACACTCCGGCTTCGACGGCGACCTGAACCACCTCGAGTTGCTAAGCACGAACCGTATCGTTGCCGCCGGCGGCTCGAACCAGGTCTTCTTGCGGCAGGTCAGCGATGATAAGGTCCAACAGGAATTCCTCTTGGGCGAAGCCTGGCTTTCCAGCCTCGCGGTCACTCCCGACGGCTCAACCATCGTAACGGGCGACCAGTCGGGAGTCATTACCTTGTGGAACCTTCAGGCCAAAGAACCGCTGACCACGTGGCGCGCCCTACCGGAAGCTCGCTAAATCTCTGCAACAGTGTTGCTGCGGTGAAAGGGTCATCCCGCTCGGTCGCTCTCGCACATGGTTGAACATCGCCGTCGGAACAACATCAACAGTCCCGATTCGCGGCCACGCGTCCCGTTGGGCCTGATTTGCACTGTGCACGTAATGGTTACGCACGGTTACCCAGGGTTGCGCTGCGCTTCACCCTGGGCTGATCTGCGGCCGTCCCGTTGGGACTGATTCATGGTCCTGCTTCGCTTGCTGAATTTTGTCGGCGCCACACCTCACGGGTGCATCTCGCCAAGGCTCGCTTCGGGGCCCTTCGGGGCCCGGCTTTCATCTTCAAACTTATTTGCCTTCTGGAAGCGGCACTTGGGTGGGTGACATCAGATAGGCAATCAGATCCCGAATCTGCTGATCGCTGAGTACGTTCAGCAGTTTGTCGGGCATCATCGATACGGGTGACTCGCTTCATCTCGTCAATTTCATCGCGCTGAACCACGACCTGATCGGTCGCCGTCTGAAGCGTCAGAGTTTTCTCTGTGCGGCCGACGACCACACCGTTGAGAACCCGTCCGTCGTCCAGCAACACGATCGACAGCTGAAAGTTCTTCGAAACGGTGGCACTGGGGTCGACAATGTTTTCCAGCAGATAGTTCAGATTGCTTCGCTGCGCACCGGTCAGGTCGGGGGCGATCTTCTTCCCTTCGCCAAACAGCGTGTGGCAATTCGCGCACGACTGACTGAACAGCAATCGTCCGGCGGAAGCGTTGGCCTCTCCCAGCGTCTCCGGCGTCAGCATTGCTCTGAGCTCAGCGATGTGCGCCGTCTTCTCTTTCGATTGTTCAGCGAGTTCCGGCCACATGTCGGCCACACGTTCGCTGAGACCAGCGTCGCCGGAATTTTGCATCTGTCGAAGCTGGAAGGCCGAAACGAGTGACCGATCGATCCTTCCGTTGGAGACCGCGTCCAGCAGGACGCTGGCGAACTTTGGACGCGACACCAAGCGTCGTAATCGCCGCCTGTTGGGCGGGTAGTTGAAGCCGCCGAACTTCTCGACACCAACATTCTTGGCGTTTCATCGTGGCCAAAGGCCGCCAAGCCGCTGATTGCGTCGCGGGACATGTCGCGATCTCCCAGCAGGCGTTGCAGAAGTAGCACGACATCGGTGTCTCGCGCCAGGACCAGAGCGCGGATCGCAGCGCGACGTTCCGACAACTCAGATTCACCATCGGCGGCGATTGTGCGCAAGTTCATCCAAAGCACGACCGTCGCCGAAGACGAGAGACAACTCGCGATTCAGCCTGCGAACCTCGGCATTCGCGTTCTTCGCATTCGCGGCGGAAAAAACATCCCAGCCTGGCGGCGGCGTTGCCTTTCGCCAGCCTCGCAGCGCTTCGGTCATGCCGCGCAGGACATCAACAACCGCCAGGGCGTTGACGCCGGGGGTGGACAGACGCTTCAACAGCCGCGCGATGATCGTCCGGCCGTCGTTCGATTTCCAGAGTGACTCTGCGGGCGATGTATTCGCGAACCATCGGCAAGCGGCAGGACACGACCATTTCGATCGCCTGATCCGGCTGTGCCAGGACGGCGGGTTCGACTCCGTACCACACCATCAGCGGCAACACTCGATCATCTGCATATTCCTGATGACTGCCCAGAGCCAATGCGATTGGCCAGCGATCTTCGTACGCAGTCGCTGCAGCGCGGAAGCCAGCCAAGTCAGCACCAAGCCCGAGTCATCGTGCTCGGCCAGGGTCTGGAACTTCGCGAGGACCGACGGGGACAAGTCGCCGTCTTCAGTGAGAAAGCGAATTGCCCAGCATCGAACGTGTTCGCTCGTGTCGTCAAGGCAGTCGGCAAGTAGTTCGCGGGTTGTGCCGCCAGTCACGTGCAACGCCCAGAGTCGCCGCAACCGCTTCTGCTCCGATTCGTCCGAGTGGAACTTGTCCAGCAGAAACTGATGGATCTCTGGCGCGGTCGCTGAATGCGCGGCACGCTCGGCCAATTCCAGCAGACATTTTCGCGACAGCCACTCCCATTCAGACGCCGACAATTCCGCCAGTTGTTCGTTGCTGAGTTGATCCGCCGGCTTGGCGACCGGGTGTCCGGCTTGCGGATTTCCTTTCATGCGTCAGACGGTAGATGCGTCCGGAGGTGCGATGAATCCCGTCGTTTTCATGGCATTCTCCCGTGTCCGACCAGTCTGCGATGAACAGTTCGCCGGCCCTGCCGTTAATGATCTCGACACCTCGAAACCACGGATCCGCAACCTTCATAAAGTCGGGAGCGTGCCGGGCCGTATAGGTGGCTCCGTCACGATGCAGCGTGTCACGATTGATTCGGCGACCATGGAGATTGAGCGCCAGCACAGAGCCCTGCAAGGTCTTAGGGAACGGCCGCCCCTGCAGAATCGTCATGCCGCAGTGCGCGTGGCCGCCGCCCGCCTCGTCTGTTGACTTGGTCATGATGGTCACGCCGTCTTTGCGGATGTCGTGCCAAAGCTCCTTGGTGTCCCAATGAAAGTGATCCGCCGTTTGCTCAATCACGCCGTAGGTGTGAGGGTTGAAGTGTTCACCGTACATGCGACGATATCGAGCTGCCCGGAACCACGTGCCAGAGATGTCCAATGACGGTGTTAATAAAGAACAACTGCCCGTTCTCATCCCAATCCATCCCCCATGGATTCGTCGTGCCAGCACAAACCACCTCGAACAGGCGCCGCGTCGGATGGAATCGCCAGACGCCGCAGTCCAGCGGCAGCCTTTGGTCGGGTGTTGCTCCGGGGACGCCGACGCTGGAAATTGCCATGATTCCGTTGCGCCCATACAGCCAGCCGTCGGGCCCCCAACGCAGCCCGTTGACGATGGTGTGTCGTGCGGCGTTGTCGTCCCAGCCGTTCAACATCACCACTGGCTCGCCGTCGGGCGCGTCGTCCTTGTTGGCATCGGGGATAAACAACAGGTTCGGCGCGTCCAGCACCCAAACACCCCCATACCCAATCTCGAGACTCGTCAGACGTCTGCCCTGATCCCAGAATACGGTTCGCTTGTCGAAGCTGCCGTCCTGATCGACATCTTCGAAAATCACAATGCGGTCGCGCATCCGCGCGTCGAAGTTGACGGCCGCTTCGGCGTAGGTGTAGTTCTCTGCAACCCATAGCCGGCCGCGATCGTCCGTGGCGAGAGCGATCGGTTGATGAATATCCGGTTCGGCCGCGAACAACGTGACCTGAAAACCATCGGGTAGCGTCATCCCCTTCAACGCATCTTCCGGAGACATCAGTTCTTCATCCGAATTTTCAGTGTTTACCGGCTTTGGAAAGTCGTCGGCGCTAGGCAGGCGCCGGAAATCACGACCAGAAAACCAATGACGAAGTTGATGCGGTAGGTCATAGTGGGCGCAATCACGAGGGAAACAAAGAACCTTTGCCGGCGCCGTGCTTTCGCTTCGCGGATCCGAGCTACAGTATAGCTGTCCAAAACCATGTTCACGACGTGTCCTGTTGCGAACTGCGCTGCGATCTCTGAGGCTACGATTGTGTCGCCAGACGGCAAAGTGCAAAGCGCAATGTGCAAATCAGTCCCAAAGGGACGGCCCCAAATCAGCCCAGGGTGCAGTGCAGCGCAACCCTGGGACCGCCGCCAACCACAGCGCCGAAGTCCCAAAGGGACGGCCCCAAATCAGCCCAGGTGCAGCGCAACCCTGGGACCGCCGCCAACCACAGCGCCGAGTCCAAAGGGACGCCCAATCAGCCCGTGGGTAACCCTGGGCAACCCTTAAGCGTTACCCATCGGGCCTGTGCGGCAACCCTGCTAATCTAATGCGGCGACCAGCTTTGTTCCATGAAGGAGTTCAACCATGACCGTGCGTTCATCGTCAAGTAATCACAGTTTTGGAGAGGATCGCCTCCCGCGACAATTCCGCATTCGGTGCTCGCCGCCATTGTAGTCGCTTGCTTTCTGGTCGGCGTTTCAGGTTCAGCGCGGGCCGATGAGCCCGCACGCTGGAGGTACTCGCCTGAGCAGCTACAGCCGTTTTGGACGTCGGACATCATTCATCGCGAGTCGGTCTTGTTCATTCGCGACGCGGCGACGGGTGAGGCTCGTGCGTCCGTGCTGTTTCCGATCCGGGAGATTCTTTCGATTCAGGATTCCACGGGCGCCATAACGTACGAGCGCGGGGTTGATTTCCAGTACAAGAGAGGGTCTCGTGAGATCTCGGCGCCCGCCAAGTCGGGCGTCGTTATGAAGACGCCGGCGGACCTGAGGCGACCGGCAGGCTCTCAGCAATTCCAACTTACTCATCGGGACGGCAACGGTGAGATTCTGTTCGGCGGCGCGCTGGAATACCACAACATGCAGACCTGGATTACCTATTCCAAAGCGGCAGCCGATTGGCCCGTAGCGATGGCGACTTTCGAACCATCGGCGCTGCCGCGAACGATTAGTCGGCTGCAGCAAAAGCAGCCGCTTTCCATGGTCCTGCTGGGCGACAGTATCTCGACCGGTTGCAACGCGTCGGGCTGGGGCGACGCGGCGCCTTTCCAGCCCGCCTATCAGGACCTTGTGAAGATCCACTTGGAGTCGCACTATTCGACAACCGTCAATCTTGTGAACTTGTCGGTCGGCGGCACATCCACTCCCTGGGGAATCTCGCAGATCCCAAAGGCCATGGAGTCGAATCCTGATCTGATCATTCTGGCGTTTGGTATGAACGACTCCGCTGGACGATCCGCCGAGGAATTCGGGAAGAACATCTCCCTGATGATCTCTACGGCTCGCAAAACCCTGCCCAACGTCGAATTCATTCTCATCGCACCGATGCTGGGCAACCGAGATTGGACAGCGCTGAAGCATGACGTGTTTCCCAAATATCGTGACCAGTTGGCGGCGCCTCCGCCAACCAGGAATTGCACTTGCCGATATGACTTCCGTCTGGCGTGAATTCCTGACACGGAAAAGCGATCACGATCTGACCGGCAATGGAGTCAACCATCCGAACGATTTTGGGCATCGCGTCTATGCCCAGGTACTGTCGGCGCTGCTTGTTGAAGACTGATGCGGAGCTTCCGAGGCTGGGGGTTCTCCTATTCGACTTCTAGGAGAAATGCTCCGAACTTCTGGCGTGGCCGCAGAGAGGAGGACTGAGGCAGTAGGTCGCGGCCGAAAAGAACACACTGAGCCTCAGGTCATTGTCGTCACCGCTGTAGCTGAAAATGGGGTCGCCGGCTATGATCGCCGAACGGGATGCTGATCCCTGCGAAGCATGGAGAGCCGAGCCTCGCTATTGGGAAGCCAGCCAAGCTGGGACAGGACGAGCCATGAATCGATTCGCTCTCGCTTACCTTGCCATAGTCGTCGTCCTGAGCTTCTTGACGTTCGTTCTCTACGGATTTGACAAACGGCGTGCTCAGACGGATGGCCGCAGAATTCGGGAGAACAGCCTTCACCTGATGGCGTTGCTTGGCGGGTGGCCGGGTGCATGGATGGGCCAACAATTCTTTCGGCACAAAACACAGAAGCTCGCTTTTCGAATCGTGTTCTGGCTGTGCGTGATGTTGAATCTAGTCGTCGTCGGTGGTGTCGTGTACCTATTTCAGAGCCAAGGTTAAGGCCGGTCAGTGCGAGTCGGCGTTATCCGCACTCGCCCCTTGGTCATGGTTGAGCCGCGTCTTCGCCAACGCGTTCCAGTCCTAGGTGCAACATGCGAGATCTCTTTCGAAAACGAGTCGAACAAGCGTACTCGAATCAGTCCCGAACGGGACGGCCCCAAATCAGCCCAGCGCAACCCTGTGTAGCTCCTCCCGATCTAATTCGTCAATCTCGACTTTATTCCAACGGTTCGCGAGTGGAATCGTGGTAAGTTGGAATCCTGACCTGCGGGAAAACAATAACCGGGTGAAAAGGCAAGCTTTTCGCGATCCGAGTTGTTTTCATCGAAGACTCTCTTCGTCAGACAAATCGCGCGGGTTTCGCGTTCGCCAAAGGAGGCGATCATGGAAAATAGTTATGCCAAGACACCCCGATATGTCTTGAGGGATGGTTCTCATCCGACTGGTCCGTCGATTGTGCAGACATCACCGGACGCACAAGCAACGGTGATTTTCGGATTCTCCGAGAAGCCAGAGTACGACGTGTTCTTGAAGGCCAGTACCGTGGCGCTGACGCCCTATCCACTGGTCAAACGCTTTCTTGCAGAATCAAGCATCGCCGGACATCGGTCTGTTGAAACTGATGGTTCTTGATGCAACTTGCGACAAGCAGCCGGTGATGCAGGCGGCGACGATGCAAGCCGTTCTGGAGTCGTTCCGACTTGGTTCGGACACCGTCGCGATCTCGCACCAACTGATTCTGGACGAGACGTCGCAGGCTTATCGCGTGCAGGCAATCTCCCGCGCCGCTGAAGAAAGGCTCGTGTCATGAAATGGAATCAAGTCAAACAACAATGGCCGACAGTTCAAGCGGAAATCAAACGCACCTGGGGCAAGTTCGACGAAGACGACTTGGCGATGATCCATGGCGACCGCGATTTGTTCACCAGAATTCTCGCAAACAGGTACGGCTACGATCCGGTGGATGCACAACAGAAGCTTGACGCCTTTATCGATCGGCTGGGTCCAGAAAGTGGACGAGTCTAAGAGAGTCGCCCTGACGTGCGACGCTAAACCGCCCTTTGGCAACGCCCGGCGCGCTTGAGCGCGAATAGCCTGGACTCAAGGCCGCAAGCCGCCACCGCTGGGCTCGGCCCCGCGGAGCGATGCTCCTCGCCATCACGTGCGCCACGAGCCTATCCGCCACGACGGAGCCATCGGGCCGCCCCATCCAGCGTGAGCCCCGTGGGGGAGGCCGCCCCCCAGCCTGAAACGCACCGCGAGCCGGCGGCGAAGGCGCCGTCTGGTCGAGTTTGGTTAAGATCGCCTTAACGCTGCGGTCTGACCGTATACGGTGGTTGGCCAATGGGGACTCCTCGGAAATTGTTCATTGGCGACCCAGGCGTAGCTGGAGGCGACGCTTCGGAACGCGGGTCCCGAGCCGGATGTAGCCAGATCGGCCTCCGTCGGGCGGCCGGCGTTAGCAGACCACTCTTCGAGGGCGGCAATTGTCTCTGTTTCAGCGAATGACGGCGTTTCTGCGCGAATCTATGACGCCTACGACAACGATCGGCAAAAGTCCCGGCTCGAGAAGTGGGTCGTTCGGTTGGCCGCCGGCGGCTTCATCGTGCATCTTTGCCTGATTGCACTCGCCCGGACAGCGCCAGCGCTGGGCTCGAGTGCACTGGCGGGACTGGATCGCAACTTTCTGCACGCGGTTTACACTCCCTTCAGCTTCCTACTTTTCTACGAGGTGTTGCTGCTGGTGCTGGCCTTGCCACAGTCCCTCTCCAGTTCGATCGGCAAGCAATACGAAATCGTCTCGTTAATCGTCATTCGCCGAGTCTTCAAGGACATCGGCGAGTTCACCGATCCAGCACTCTGGTTGTCTGAGACTGAGGCGGCCGGGATGGTTTTGCTGGACATGCTCGCCGCGATGCTGATGTTCCTGCTGGTCACAGGTTTTCGACGCGTACGTCAGACCGTCGTGCGAGGAGGGCCCCACCCGCAACTCACAAGGTTCATTGCCATCAAGAAGGCGACTTCCGTGCTGCTTTGCGCTGTGTTGATTCTCCTGGCCGCCTACAACCTGGCTCAGTGGACGACAGGAGCGTGGGAGATAATCCAAGGGCGAACGGAGCACGCAAAGGACATGGATCTGTTCTTTTTCCCTGCCTTCTTTGAGTTGATGATTTTCACGGACGTTTTCCTGTTGATCGTCTCGTTGCCGTTTTACGAGCGATACGAGTACGTTATCAGAAACGCCGGCTTCGTCATTTCCACCGTGTTGCTGCGGTTCTCGCTATCGACTCCCCAGCCCTACGACTTGGCGGTCGGACTGGTGGCGATGGTTTACGGCCTAAGCGTCCTCAGCGTGTTTTCGTACTTCACGCATGTAGCGCCGGTCGGGGAACCTGCCGACGCCAAGCCGGACGCGGAACGGGGAGCCGATCCCGGCAAGCCAGGCGGGGGAGTATCACCCTGAGGCCATCATTCTGCGGCGTCGCGCTCGCGAGTGCAACACAAGGCTGCTTGAGCCACCCGACTGACGCGCAGCGATCTTTCGGCAAGAATTACGAATACGTGCAGTGTCGTATCGCGTACAATGAGGCTCGAAAAGAGCTGACTCAACACCTAGTTCGAGTCGTAGCTCTGTGACGTTTGCTGAACAAAGGGTCGATCCCGAGTGCTCGGCGCGGTTGGGGTTGAACAGAAACATGATGGCTGAGCCGCACAAGTTCAGGTGGTTGCGAGCACTTATTGCTATCGTCGTCGCTGAATTGCTTCCGATCCTGCTGCTCGTGGCGATCGTCATGGTTTACGCGTTCGCGTCCGATCAAACTCGGCCGGATTCGATGAAACCCGAAGAGTTCGCGCCGATCGCCGGTAATTGGGTGGGACCGATCGGCGGTTTCATAGCGACGATGTGTCTATCCTGGTGGGCCGCGCGCGCCGTTCCAAAGCGGGCGCTGCTCCATGGGTTCGCGGTAGGCGGAGGCGCCGCAGTGCTCGATTTCATCCTCGCCATAGCGCTCGGAGGCGGCGGTGCGATTTCTCCCTTGCTTGCCTTTTCAAACTGCGGACGCATTCTCGCCGGGTTATTGGGCGGCTTTGTCGCTTCCCAGCAACGTAGCGAAACGCTCATCGATGAATGATCCGTCGCGACCGCGAAGACGAACAGAGGCAGGTCAATTTGGTGTGCGAAGGTCAAAGAAAGGCTCGTTGGTGGGAGCGCGGGGTGATCTATCAAGTCTACCCTCGATCGTTTCAGGATAGCGATGCGGACGGCGTCGGCGACCTTGCCGGCATGGAGTCGCGGCTGGATTATCTCGCTGAGCTTGGGATCGATGCGATCTGGCTGTCACCAATCTACCCCTCTCCCATGGCGGATTTCGGCTACGACATTGCTGACTATTGTGACGTCGATCCAATGTTCGGCGACCTTGCCGGTTTTGACCGGCTGCTTGCGGCGGTCCACGCGCGCGGACTGAGACTTCTTCTCGATTTCGTTCCAAATCATTCGTCGGACCAGCATCCATGGTTTGTCGAAAGTCGGGGCTCGCGCGAGAACCCGAAGCGAGCTTGGTACATCTGGCGTGATCCGGCGCCGGACGGCGGACCGCCGAACAACTGGATCAGCGACTTTGGCGGCTCGTCATGGGAGTGGGACGAGACGACCTGCCAATACTACCTTCATGCGTTCCTCCAGTCGCAACCCGACCTCAACTGGCGCCATCCGGAGGTGCGGGAAGCGATGATGGAGGTGCTGCGTTTCTGGCTGGAACGCGGCGTCAACGGATTCCGGATCGACGTGCTCTGGCACATCATCAAGGCCGAAACGCTGAGCGACAATCCGATCAATGCGGAGTGGACGCCCGACCGCACGCAGCGAGACCGCCTGATCCAGCTCTATTCGACCGATCAGCCCGAAGCCCATGAAATCTCCGCCGAGTTCCGCGCGCTGGCCGATCGCTATGGCGACCGCGTCTTGATCGGCGAGATCTGTTTGCCCAACGACCGCCTCGCCCGATGGTATGGCGAGCCGGATCGTCCACAGGTGCATCTGCCATTCAATTTCCAACTCATCGAAAACGCCTGGGATGCGGGCTCTCTCCGGCGGACGATTTCCGCCTATGAGGCGTCGCTGCCCCGATTCGGCTGGCCCAACTGGGTCATGGGCAGTCACGACGCGCCGCGCATCGCGGCGCGGGTCGGCGAGGCGCAGGCCCGAGTCGCAGCGATGCTGCTGCTGACGCTTCGCGGGACGCCGACGATGTACCAGGGCGACGAAATCGGCATTGGCAAGGTGCGGATCGCGCCGATCGGGTGCGCAGACCCACAGGACCTGCGTCAGCCCGGACTGGGGATCGGTCGCGATCGTTCACGCACGCCGATGCCGTGGGATGGTTCGGACTATGCGGGCTTCAGCACCGTCGATCCATGGCTTCCGCTCAACGAAGACTGGCAGTCGCGCAACGTCGTGGCGCAAGCCGCGGACAACGGCTCGCTGCTGTCTCTCTACCGATCTCTGCTCTCGCTGCGGCGCTCACACGAGGCGCTTGCAATCGGTGATATCGCGCTCGTCGACGCGGCGGAGAATGTGCTCGCCTACCTGCGGCGACATGCTGACGAGTGCCTGTTGATCGCGCTAAACCTTAGCGATCGGACGCAGCCTCTGCCGTTGTCCTCATCGTTGCCACCGGATACCTGCGCCGCTGCGGTTCTTATATCGACGCTGTGGCCATCGGACCTAACGCTTCGCCCGATAGACGGCGCGCTTGCCCCCAACGAGGGTCTCGTAATGCGCCTGCAGGAGAAACGCTGAAATGCGCGTAGCCATGCTGGCCCCGATCGCCTGGCGCACGCCGCCGAGAACCTACGGCCCCTGGGAACTTGTCACGAGTATGCTGACCGAGGCGCTTGTCGCGCGTGGGATCGATGTGACTCTCTTCGCCACACTTGACAGCATCACCGCCGCAACGCTCGATGGCGTTGTGCCAGCTCCTTATGGGGACGATCCATCAATCGACGCGAAGGTCTGGGAATTCCGCCACTTGGCGCACCTCTTCGAACAAGCCGACCGGTTCGATCTAATTCATAATCAGGCGGACTTCCCCGCCCACGCCTTCGCGCGTCTGACACACACGCCGATCGTAACAACCATCCACGGCTTTTCATCAGAGCGCATTTTGCCGATGTATGCGGAATACCAGGACGTGGTGCATTACGTCGCCATCAGCGGCGCGGACCGCTATCCCGGCCTACGCTATGCCGCGACGATTCATCACGGCATTCCGATCGAAGATTTTCCGTTCAATCCGGTCGGCAGCGACGACCTGCTCTTCTTCGGGCGCATCCACGTCGACAAGGGCGTTGCTGAGGCGATCACCGCCGCTCGAGCAAGCGGCCGCCAACTCCACATGTACGGCATCGTGCAGGATAACGACTACTATGAGCGGGATGTCCTGCCAGGGATCGACGGCGTATCGGTTATCTATCACGGCGCAGTCGGTGGCGAGCAGCGGCTACGGGCCCTTGGCGAAGCGCCGCGCTTTTACATCTGATCAATTTTGCAGAGCCGTTCGGGCTCGCGGTGATCGAGGCGATGGCTTGCGGCACGCCCGTTATCGCATCGCGGCGCGGATCGATGCCGGAGCTGATCGAGCATGGCGTCACCGGCTTTCTGGTCGACAGCCTTGACGAAGCGATTCAGGCAATCGAGCGCATCGACGAGATTGATCGCTCGACCGTCCGTCGCGCCGTCGCTGATCGATTCACCATCGATCGGATGGCGGACGCCTATCTGACCCTGTATCGCCGCATCGTTGGCGGCTAAGCAACCGTGGGGCCTCACGCTAGAACTGTATCAGCCCTGCAGGCCTCGCTTTTGGGGTCAGCTCTTACTTCAATCTTTGGGGCCCGGCGCAACAGCCTTCGTCAAAGAGGGGAGGACGTTCGCTTTGTCGCTGTCTCCGTTGGACGCCGTCAGTTTGCTTGTTTATGTTAAGGATCAGCATGCAATCAATATTTCGCGATCCGGAATCGAAGCAATGAAAATCAGGGCACTGCAGCGATTCCGCGAGAAACTCGCCCGTCACGAAACCGTCTGCGGACTGTGGGTGACGCTTGAGTCCGCATCGCTCACGGAGATAGCGGTTGCTCTCGGTCTCGACTGGGTGGTGATCGACGCTGAGCATGGCCACCTTGACTGGAAGGACATCAACGAGCACATCCGCGCTGGCTTGCGCAGCGACACCGTCGTTCTGGTTCGGTTGGCTGAACGCAGCACTTCGCTCACCAAGCGAGCGCTCGACATTGGGGCTGATGGGGTGGTCATTCCGTGGGTGGAAACGGCTGATGAGCTTCGCGAGGCCATTTGCGACGCTCGCTATCCGCCCCAAGGACGACGCGGCATTGGCGGCGAACGCGCCACGGTCTGGGGACAGTGCTTGGCCGAACACACGGCGGAAGCCAATCACAACGTGCTGGTCGTGCCGCTGATTGAAAGCGTTCGGGCCGCTCCCAATGTAGCCGAGATGTGCGAAATCGAGGGCGTTGATGTTTTCTACTTCGGCCCCGCCGACCTCTCAGCCTCGGCCGGCTTCCGCGGTCAGTGGGAAGGACCGGGAGTCGCCGAGCAGATTCTCGCCCTGAAAGACACGATCAACTCCGCAGGCAGGCATTGCGGCGTGCTCGCAACCGGCATCGACAACCTGCGCGAGCGTGTCGAGCAGGGTTTCCAAATGCTTGGCCTCGGCTCCGACACCGGACTCCTGTGCCGATCCCTGCATCAGTCGCTGCAGGCAATCAGACGCGATCGCCAACCAGCAACAAGTCTCGATCCGCGGGACGGCCGGGCGGCTCAAGGTCCCCTTCCCCGTCCGCCGGAACCCATGCAATCGGGCTGCGACGAACGCGAATCGTAGTGGACGAAGCCAGCAGCACGAACAGTCGAGACACGTGGAGCGGCAGCCAGTGAACAACCTTCAGCGACCCATGTTTCAAGTGAAATTGACTGCCGACTTCTTTGACGAGAACGGCGACCCGAAGTTTAAGGACCTCGGCCTTGATCTGTTGGAAGGCAGTGACCACATTGAGGTGACTCGCTTTGGCGAGCATCGTCCGGAGATTACGCCGGATCAACTCGTCGGTTGTGCTGGCCTGGTGGTGCTGACCCCGCAGGTCACAGCCAGCTCGCTCGCGGACAGCGACGAGCTGCTGGCGATCGGCAGGTTTGGTGTTGGCTATGACTCGGTCGATGTCCCTGCCTGCACGCAACGGGATGTCCTGGCTATGATCACGGCCGGCGCCGTTGACCGTCCGGTTGCGGAGGCGACGATTGGTTGGATGATCGCGCTGTCGCATCACATGTTGCCAAAGGATCGACTGGTTCGCACGGGACACTGGCATGACCGCACGAATTACATGGGCTGCGAACTGCGGGACCGAACGTTCGGAATCGTTGGGCTTGGCGGCATTGGTCGCAAGCTCGTCTCGCTGCTGCGAGGATTTGGCATGCAAGCAGGCGATCGCTTTTGACCCGTTCGTGCCCGACGCCGTGCTGGAAGAACTTGATGTGCGTAGCGTGTCGCTGGAGGAGTTGCTCACGACCGCGGACTTCGTGTCCGTTCACTGCCCGCTCAACGAGCAGACTCGCGGACTGATCGGTGCGAATGAAATTGCGAGGATGAAACCGGAAGCGTATTTGCTGAACACGGCGCGCGGCGGCATCGTTGATGAACAAGCGTTGTTCGACGCCCTACGAGAAAGGCGAATTGCCGGGGCCGCACTCGATTGCTTCGAGGAGGAACCCGTCACGCGGCCGCATCGGTTTGGCGAGTTGGAGACTGTGATTCTCGCGCCTCATTCCATTGCCTGGACCACCGAGCTGTTTCGCGACATTGGCCGGACGGCGTGTCAGAGCATGCTCGACCTGTCGCAGGGCAAGCGGCCACGCGGCGTTCTGAATCCAGAGCTCTTTGAACGCGCCAGCTTCCGGGCCAAGTGGGCACGAGATTACCGGCATTCCTGGGGAGTCACTTGGATGAGCCTCCGACTGACTGGGCAAGTGGCGTGGATCAGCGGCGGTGCTTCCGGCATCGGCGAAGCAACCTCGCGACTGTTTGCGGCTGAAGGCGCGGCGGTCGTCATCGCCGACGTTGCGGACGCCAACGCGAAGCGGGTTGCGGATGAGATCAACTCCAGCGGCGGCAGCGCGGTCTACACCCCGTGCGATGTTTCCGACAGCGACCGCGTGGCACGGTCCATTAACACGGCCGTCGAGCGATTTGGCGGGTTGCAGATTGTCGTCAACTGCGCCGGCATCGTTCATATTGGGCCGTTGCATGAGTGCTCGGAAGCGGATTGGGACCGGATCATGGGCGTCAACCTGAAGAGCGTCTTCTTTTCCCTGAAGCACGCCTTCTCGCATCTCTGCCAGAATGATCGCAGCTACATGGTCAACGTCGGCTCGATTAGCAGTCATGTCGGGCAACGGCTTACGCCAGCCTATACCACGTCCAAGGGCGCCGTGCTGTCGTTGACTCAATCCATCGCCCTGGACTATGCGGCGTCAGGTCTCCGCTGTAACTGTGTATGTCCGGGAATCACCGATACGCCGATGCTGCGGCGCCATCTCAACACGACGCGTGATCCAGACGAGACCCTGCGGCGGCGAGTCCGCCGAGTCCCACTGAATCGCGCCATTCAACCCGCCGAAGTCGCCCGCACGATTCTGTATCTATCGTGCGAAGACTCCGCAGGCGTGAATGGAACATCGCTTGTTGTCGACGGCGGATACCTTGCCGCCGCGGAATGGGACACGGCCGATGACCCCGTAGAGCCGGGAGACAACGCATGACGTTTCGACTCGCGTGTGCCGACTTCACTTTTCCTCTTCTGTCGCACGACAACTCACTGGATGTGATCTCGATGTTGGGATTTGAGGGCGTCGACATTGGTCTCTTCGAAGGACGTTCGCATTTGCATCCCTCAAGGGAGTTTGCCAATCCATCTTCAGCACGGACGCTCAAACAAAAGATCGGCGATCGAGGCCTCGAAGTGGCCGACGTCTTCCTGCAGATGGATCCGGATTTCACCCTGTTCGCGATCAACCATCCGGACGCTGAACGTCGAGAAAAAGCTCGCGATTGGTTTCGCCGCGCAGCTTGAGTACGCCAACGCGTGTGGATGTTCGCACGTCACCGCCCTGCCGGGCGTGGGTTTTCCAGACGAATCGGCAGGCGATTCACTAGCACGGTGTCGGGACGAGTTGGCATGGCGGGTGGAACGATCTCAGTCAGCCGGCGTCGTGTTTGGTGTTGAGGCTCATGTCGGCTCGATCGTTCCGACTCCTGAAGCGGCAAAAGCGCTGGTTGACGCCGTTTCGGGTTTGACGTTAACGCTCGACTACACGCATTTCACTCGGGCCGGCTTACCGGACGCACGGGTCGAACCGCTGCTGGCGCACGCCAGCCATTTTCATGTACGCGGGGCTCGCGAAGGGCGCCTACAAAGCGGGTTTAAGGATAACGTGATTGACTATGGACGCATTCTTGACGTGATGAGGGAGAAAAGATACTCCGGCTACGTTGGCGTGGAGTATGTCTGGATCGACTGGGAACACTGCAACGAAGTGGACAACCTCTCTGAGACAATCCTGTTTCGTGACTTCATCCGCTCGAGGAATACCTGATGCCGCGCCGCCATGGGTTCGCCTTTCTGCTTTTACACCTGGTTGCGCGGCCTGTCTTCTCAGCCGAGCCCGACGCGGCGCCGCTTCGTATTGATGATCTGCGTTGTGAGCACCTTGCCAATCCTCTGGGAATCGATGATGTGCGACCGCGGCTTAGCTGGAAGCTCGTCGCCGCGCGGGAGGATGTGCGAGGGAAGAGTCAGTCGGCGTATCATGTGCTGGTCGCTTCGAAACGGTCACTGCTGGACCAGAACCAGGGGGACCTGTGGGATTCGGGCCAGGTCGCGTCGGACCAGTCGCACCTGGTCCCGTACAAGGGGAAGCCTCTGCCGTCGCGCAGTGATTGCTGGTGGAAGGTCCGAGTTTGGGACGAAGACGGCGACGCCACCGCGTGGAGCCCCGTTGCGCACTGGTCCATGGGCCTGCTAGATCAGAAAGCGTGGCTTGATGCAAAGTGGATTGGCCTTTCCGAGAAAGAGGATCCGGGAGTCGCCACCAGCGACGTCCGAAAGGCCCAGTGGCTGTGGTATCCGGAAGGAAATGCGGCCGTTGATGCACCGGTCGACACCAGATACTTCCGACGGCGCATTGTGCTGCCTGACGATCGACGTGTTACGAAGGCCTGGTGCTTTTTCGCCGGTGACGACGCCGTAACGTTCTACGTCAACGGTGCTCACATCGGCGTTGGTCGCGGGCATCCTGCACTCGTTGGTGCGGACATCACGGGAAAACTCAGGGCCGGCGCCAACGAATTGGCCGTGGCCAACACCAATGGCGCCGCCGACGTTCCCGCCAATCCGGCCGGCTGGATCGGCGCGGTCCGCGTTGAATTCGATCGCGGCGAGCCGCTTGTGTTTTACTCAGACTCCAACTGGAGGAGTTCCCGGTCGGTTGTGGAAGGGTGGCAGGTCGCCAACTTCGGCGGCGAGGACTGGGTCGCGGCGATGGAACTTGGAAAAGCCGGCATCAACCCATGGGGCTTTCCCTGGAAGGATCACTGGCAATCGGAGCACCGGCGTCTGGCCGGGCGTTACGTGCGCCGCGATTTCGAGATCAAACCCCATAAGCAGGTCCAACGAGCGACCGCGTACGTCTGCGGACTTGGGTTCTTCGATCTGCATATCAACGGGGAACGGATCGGCGACTCGCTGATGAACCCGGCGCTGACCGGATACGACCGGCGGGCGACTTTATGTCACCTTCGACATCACTGACTCGCTACGGTCCGGCGCGAACGCAATCGGAGCCGTCTTGAGCAACGGTCGATTCTTCGCACCCGTTTCCGGAACCCCGTCCCGATGCACAACTATGGCCAGCCGCGAATGATCGCGCAGCTGCACATCGAATACGCGGACGGAAGCGAGCAGACAGTCGTCTCGGACGAATCGTGGAAAGCGACGTCAAATGGTCCGCTGAGAGCCAGCAACGAATTCGACGGCGAAGAATATGACGCGCGGATGGAGATGCCAGGTTGGTCGGCGGCCGAGTTTGATGACGCCGCCTGGCAGGCGGCGCAGAGTCGATGGATCCCCCCGCAGGACAACTCGAAGCGCAAATGGTCGAGCCGATTCGCGTCACCGAAGTCTTGCAGCCGGTTGAGCTCGTTCAGCCCAGCCGGGCGTCTGGATGGTCGACTTTGGACAAGCATTCTACGGAGTCGTTCGCTTACGAGTCTCCGGGCCAGCGGGGACGCGAGTCGCGATGAGGACCAGCTTCAACGTGCTGCCCGACGGAACGCTGAACTATCTCAACGATCGCAGCGCCCAGAACACCGATGTGTACACTCTCAAAGGAGAAGGCGTCGAAACCTGGCATCCGCGTTTTCGCGGCAATGCCACCCGCTGGGTTCAGGTGGAAGGATTTCCAGGTAACGCCAACGAAGGACAGCTTCGCCGGACTTGTCACTCACACCGACCACGAGCCCGTGGGCGAATTCGCCTGTTCGAACGAGCTGATCAATCAGGTCTATCAGCAACGCCCGCTGGGGCACCCGTATGCAGAACCGCAGCGTGCCGATGGAGCCGGATCGCGACGAGCGCATGCCGTGGTCGGGTCATCCCGGCCAAGACATCGGAAAGCGAGGGCTGGGCCTTCAACGTCGCCCGGTTCTACGAACACTTCCTGCACAACTACCGCGTGCATCAGGCGGAGGACGGCAGCCTGCAGGAAATTCTCCCGCCCTACTGGTTGTTCAACAGCAAAGACATCATCTGGCCCAGCGTCGTCACGATCATCCCGGACTGGTACTACAACTTCTACGGCGACGACCGGCTGCTGCGCGACAACTACGACATGATGAAACGATTCGTGCTGTATCACGAACAGCACGAATCTGAAGCCCGATGACACGATGGACCATTGCACGTACGGCGACTGGGTCGACACGGCGTCGATCGGAGGCAACAGCGCGGAACTTCGGGGGCAACGTCGCGACCGCTGATGGGGACGGCCTACCTCTACAACAACTGCCGCATTGTCGAACGGGCCGCCAAGACTGCTCGGACACGCGGACGACGAACGCTACTTTCGGCGAGCTGGCCGACCGGATGTACGCAGCGGCTTCAATCGACCGATTCTTCGATCCGAGGTCCGGCCACGTACGAAAGCGACACGCAGTGCTCGTCCGTGCTGCCATTGGCCTTCGGCCTGGTTCCCGACGAACATCGCGCAGCCGTCGTCGAGAACCTGGTGCCACGATATCCTGTTACGCACAACGGACACACGTCGGTCGGCCTGATCGGCACGCAGTGGCAGATGCAGGTGCTGACCGACATCGGTCATCCGGAAGTTGCCTACCGGATCGCCACGCGGACCGCAGCGCCCCAGTTGGGGCTACATGATCTCCACAGGAGCGACCACGATCTGGGAACGCTGGGACACCGACACGCAGGACGGCGGCATGAACGGCGAAAGCCAGAAGATCCTGTCCGGCAACTTCGAAGCCTGGTGCTACCAGACGCTGGCGGGGATCAACTACGACCCCGAGCAGTCCCGGCTTCAAACACATCATCCTGCGGCCCCGGACCGGTCGGCGACCTGACGTGGGTCGACGGCCTCGCACGAGTGCGTGTATGGCAGAATCGCAGCAGTTCGTGGGAAATCAAAGACGGTGACGCTTTCATTGGCATGTCGTCGTGCCGCCTAACACCACCGCGACGGCATACATCCCTGCATCGACCACCGGACAGATGTGCGTGAATCCGAACCAATCACTCGATGTCGCTCCGGCAGTCCGCGTGCGGGAGACAGACAAGCGACGCGAGTCGTGGTTGAGATTGGGTCGGGACATTTCGAGTTTACCGCCTCCTTGGACAGCAGTCCCTTCATTCTGCGGTTCACATCCTATCCGCTCGCGTTGCGGCAACAGCATGAATCACACCGACGCTTCTGTCATCGAACGTGTCGACAAGCTGTACGAGTTCGAGCGAGAACCGGTCTCCGCCGACAGGTTCGAATCGGACAGCCACTTTGCGGCTTGTTCGCCGGCGAGCATGTCGCCGGCACCGAATTCGTCATCGGTGCGGCCTTCGTGGCCTGGGGCGCGAGTGCCGCGACGTGCTGATCGGGCTGCGCGATCGGCAACGCGCTGGCCGTGTTGTCGTGGACGTTGATCTGTGCTCCGATTGCCGTCCGCACGCGGCTCACTCTGTACTGGTATCTGCGAAAGATCGCCGGCCCTGGAGTGACCGCCGTCTACAACGTGCTGAACGCGTTTCTGTTCTGCATCCTGTCGGGCACGATGATCACGGTTTCTGCGTCGGCCATTCGAATTCCTTTCGGAATCGCGCCGCAGACCAAGTGGTATCCGGAAGACTTGCGATTCGTACTGATCGTGTTCTGGTCGGCGCGGTTGTGGTGGGCGTGGCCATCATGGGATTTAAGCGACTGGCCCAGTTTTCCGAAGTCTGCGTGCCGTGGCTGTTCGTCATGTTCACCGCCGGCGCAGTTGGCATGTTACCCGGTGCTAGCGGACGCCAACCCCGGCATGGCGTCGATCGGTAGTCTGGACGACCTCTGGAGAATCGCTCAGGAGCAGATCTGGATCCATCAATCCGGACAGGGGCTTGGCGATCTGGCACATCACGGCGTTCGCGTGGATCTGCAACCTTGCATTTCACGTGGGTCTTTCAGACATGGCGATGTTGCGTTATGCGCCGCGGGCGTCTTACGGCCTGTTTTCGGCGTGCGGCATGTACCTTGGGCCATTACCTTGCCTGGGTCTGTGCTGGCGTGATGGGGGCGGCTGCGGCGTTGGTTTTGCAGAGGCCGCTCGTGGAACTCGACGCGGGAGAAGTCGCTTATCAGTCACTCGGAGTGGCTGGAATTCTGGCGGTGCTGATCGCCGGTTGGGCGACATCCAATCCCACTCTCTATCGGGCGGGACTTGCCCTGCAGGCGGTCACGCCAGGGCTGGCCTCGCTGGCTGGTGACGCTGCTGGTCGGCATCGGCACGACGATCGTCGCCTGCTTTCCGTTCGTCTTTTCGAAGTTGCTGAGTTTTGTTGCTCTGTTCGGAATTCTGCTGTCGCCCGTGGGAGCGATTGTGTTCGTCGAACACTGGTTGTTTCCCCGCATGGGGCTTCGTCAGTTTTGGTTCAGCACGACGGGAAAGTCGATCAGCTGGCCGGCCGTCGCGTCCTGGATGATCTCTGTCGGTCTCGCGCTCGGCTTGTGGTTATACGGAGACTCTGCACGAATTCTTCATTGCCATCCCGCTGTGGTTTGTTTCGGCAATGCTGTACTCCGGTCTTGCTGCTCTGGGTGGAGCGCGTACGGCGCGTCCGACGATGGACGAAGCGGCAGCCCCGATTCCAGCGACCACTTCGAAGTCCACGCCGCAGAACCATCGCCCGCCGTGGTTGGTTGCCGTTGGCCTTGTGGCGTTGCTGAGTCTGCTGTTTCAAGTCGTGCTGCCCCTCTGGCTGATCTGGGAGGGAATCGCCGCCTACGACGCCAGGCTTCCGACCTACTATTTCTGGCTCGGCTTCGCCAGCGTCGTCCATCTGGGTGCGATCACGATGTGGGTTCTTCGTGTGGAGCGTCGCCAAGGACCAGTCGTTCGCTGACGCTGACGTTTTGTTGTGGGCCCCGTTCGGCTCCTTGATGGGAAGAAACCGCCGGGTGCGCGCCACAGTCGCCTTAGATAGGGGCAAGTTGCTAGTCGGGGCAAGCCAAGTGAATTCTCAAGTGCAAAGCAGTCCCAACGGGACGGCGCCAAACCAGCCCAGGGTGCAGCGCATTGCAACCCTGGGTATCACCGGCACTCCCAATTCGCTAAAGATCACCGCCCCGTTTGCGAACAGTTCGCTGATTCCGATCGTGGTCTGTGTTTCCTCGCTTTGAGGGGTGGTCAACTCTTCTGGCCGGTCGTCGAGTGGCAGCACGTTATACTTGGCCGCTTCCTCCATGAGGACCTCCCTGTTGTAGGAGGTCGCAATCTAACCGCAGCCAACGCCCAATGGTGTGGGGAACTCTAATTGTCGCCAGCGAAGATCGCCTCCAACGCAACGACAATTAACCCCCTCCCGCGACAACCAAAACTCCGGCCAAGCCCACGCTAAAAGGAGGGGGAATTCTAATTGTCGCCAAATCCCCACTCCCTGACTGTGCTTTCCAGCGATGGGTAAAACTAATTGTCGTCGGTGGGTAAAAATAGTTGTCGCTGTACAAGTGGCCCGGGCGGTGCGCTCGTCGTCCGGGCGCAGGGGGTCTTGCTTGATCGTTGCGGCGTCGCTTCCTTTCGTTCCCGTCCAACCCACAGCAAGCGGCGACAGCCTTCATCGATCTGGTAGATCAGGGGCAGGTAAAGGCAGCCTCGTTTGGCGGCGATCTCATCGATTCCAACCGCTTTAAATTGCGGATCTTCACGATGAGCCAGGCCCCACAAAAAGGGCGTGGCAAACCGCCCGATCAACATGGCGACTAGGCATGGCCCTCGTCGTGTTATGTGGGTGAAGATCCTGTTTCGGCAGTCGTCTTCGCTGGTGAATCTTCTGTGTTGCCACCTGCTTTTTCGATTTCGCTGCGAGTTATGGATGCTCAGGTCCAAATATCTTGCCGTACAAACTCACTAACTCCTTGCGCAGCTCAGCCGACTCGTCCGCACGTGGTGATCGGTATTTCGGCCAGTCTGTGGCAGACCAGAAGTCAGTCGGGGTTACCCAGGGTTGCGCTACGCTGCACCCTGGGCTGATTTGGGGCCGTCCCGGTTGGGAGTAATCTTCACTTCACTGCATGGGCAGCAAGTGAAGAAGGATCCCGATGGGATGCTCCTCGCCCAACAAACGGCGCTATCCGGCGGGGAGCAGCGCCCCGCTGGGACGAGCCCAGCGGTGGCGGGAATGGGCACGGCGTACGGGCTGGCGGGGCGCCCGCTGGGACAAGCCCAGCGGTGGCGGGAATTTGCCGGCTAGTCGCGCTTCGCTTCAGACTTAAATCTCTGGGGCCCGGACGCAACAGCATTGGCAGGAATGATTCATGACGTCTTGCTTATGACTTCGATGCGCATTCTACTGTCGGTGGTGACCTGATGAGAATGCATGCCCATCAGCATTCCATGCAACATTCTGTTTTTTCGATTCCACTGAAGGCGGGGGTAGTTCGCTCTTAGCCAACAGGATGGCGACGCGCAAGCGAGCCGCCTTAACGGCTACGACTTCGAGCTCACCGACCTGTCCAGCTTTGAACTTTCTCTCAGCGAGTTTCTCCAGGTCAGTGATCGCCTCAACTAGCTCTGTCAAGACTGCAATGCGCTGGGCACGCGTCGGCTCCACGTCAAGCCTTGCTTCCCCAAGTTGTTCCTGCATTTCAAGCGTTTGACTCAATGCGTCAGCCCCGGCTTGGTACCGCCGGAACGCAAGTTCGATAGCTCGTTCGCACGCGAGCACCCGCTGAGTCTGCAGGTCTGCCAAATTATCGCCGCCCTTTCCTTTCGCCAACAGCACGGCAGCTCGCAAACGAGCCACTTTGGCGGCTGCAACTTCGGATTCATTCACTCCGCCTGCTTCGAAGTTTCTCTCAGCGAGTTGCTCTGTGTTTTTGCAAACATCAACTAGCTCCGCCAAGATCTCAAGGCGTTTTTCGCGCGTCGGCGCCAGCTCAAGCCTTGCTTCGACGAGTCGTTCCCGCGCCTCCATGACTCGCTGGAATGGAGCACTCCCCTGCCTGTAACGAGAGTCAGCAAGCTCGACAACGTTTTCCCATGCCTGGACGAGCTGCCCCTGGAGATTCTTCACATGTTCACCTGGAAGTTGGTCGATGCGATTCTTTGCCAACAGGATCGCGACGCGCAAGCGAGCCGCTTTGGCGGCGGCGAGGTCGAACCCACTCACCCGTCCAGCTTTGAAGTTTCGTTCAGCCAGTCCCTCTTCTTCCATGCTTGTCTTCACTAGCCCAGTCAAGAATTCAATGCGTTTCTCACGCGTCGGCGCCACGTCAAGCCTTGCTTCGACAAGTTGTCCCCGCATTTCTAGAGCCAGACTGAATGTGTCAGCCCCGGCTTGGTACCGCCGGAACGCAAGTTCGACAGCTCGTTCGCACGCGAGCACCCGCTGTGCCTGCAGATCTGCTAGTTCGTCGGCGCGACCGAATTGACACAAGATTGCCAAGACGCTGGATGCAAGTGCGATTCGTTTCTTCATCTTCAACCCTCCACAAGCCGGACGTGTCGCCGAGGAAACACTTAGGAGTGAGAGCGGCGCCGAAGCCCGTGTTGAGGTCGGTCGTCGCCTACGCCACTACGCCAAAAGCCGTTGCAAGTCGGTGGAAGCCGCTCGCAGGCCATGCTAGCATACAACCATTAGTGGTAAACTGGCGAGCATGTTCCTGCGGGTGAGCAGCGGGAGTTTTGGGATCGGGTGCGCCGCACCAGGATTTTTTTTGGAGCAGCTTGAAGAGAACCGTTTGAGTGGCGAGGTCCCCGCCCGCGGAAGATGCGAACGGGTGAAAGATGGAAAGAGTATGCAAGTAACAGTGATTTTAGAGCTATGTTCAGAGGATCATCGATTATCGACCTGTCTGAACAAATTTTCGGAATGCTGCCTGGCACGAAGGATTTTGTCTCGTCGTTTGTAGAAACGCTTGCGGATATGGTAAAACTAGCCGAAGCCGCCCAGCTTCACGTAGTCCGCCATCGTGCGGTCGGTCTCGGCGCGGGAGAAGTTGTCCACGGTGACGCGTTCATCGGCCTGAACGAGCTGAACTGACAAAGTGCGAAGAATCAGTACTACAATCACACGGTGGTATTTATTCATCATTGCCATTCCTTCTGTTTGCGCGTCTGGTATTGCGCAGCGTTTCCATATCAGACGCTGTGCTTGTGAGCTCGCGGGGTTTTATTTCACCAGTTCGATCTCGCCCGGCCGCCAGGTCTTGTCGAACCATGCCTCGGTGGGGCTGTAGAGACGCAAGAGGCAAAACCACCCCTTGCCGGGAACCGTCTGGGTCCAGTTCGCCTCTTTGCCGACTGGAGCCTTGGGGCCAAGAAGGCGCTGTAAAACAATTAGTTACCGAATTGCGGTTTCGTCTTGCTGTCATTCAGGTAGTATGGTGTAGTTCCATTCGCCATGAAACTTGGCGCGACGGATTCTTACCTCGAGCAGCTTCTCGTCCGACACTTTTCGCGACTTTTGGTATTCCTTCTCGTCCAGCCAAGCGTGTACCTCGAGACCTTCCTGCGTTTTAGTGTTGCCAATGAGGTTCACGACAATCTCAAGCGTCTCGAGCGGAACGCCTCTCCAGTTTCGCGTGATGTGGCAAAAGAGGCGATGTTCAATCTTGTTCCATTTGCTCGTGCCCGGCGGGAAATGACACAGTTCGATCTTGAGGCCCGTTGCATTCGCCAGTTGTTGCAGTTCCCATCTCCACAATCGCGTTCGTGGACTATTGCTGCCTCCGCTATCGGCTGTGATCAATAGCCTTCGCGCCGACTTGTATCGTCTGCGACCGAGTTTTTTCCACCACCGATGAATTGCCGCGACCGCGAATTCCGCCGTGTCGTGACTGACACCAACAGTGACTCCCGCTTCGTTGGTCGCCAAGTCATACACTCCGTACGGCACAGCCTTTCCGAGGTTCTTATCCGGAAAGTCGTGCGTGGCGACTTGGATCGGCTGCTTCCTTGGCCGATAGCCTTTCCCGGGATTCTTCATGTTTCCCAGGGGTTCCTTCTTTTTCGTGTCGACGGAGATCGCCGGATCATTGCTTCGTAGATACGCGCGAACGCGCCTGTTGATGTGCTCGAACTGACTATTGCGGTCTGGATGTTGCTTGCCTTCGATCGTCTTGCGATTGGCCTGCAAGCTGTAACCACAGCTTCGCAACAAACCAGCAACTTTGGAGTGACTGACTGAAAAGCCTTGCTTGTCCAACTCCTCCGCGATCGACCGCGTGCTCTTGCAAGTCCACCGCAACGGGCACATGGGGTCGCCACGTGTCGATGCGTCCACGATCCGCTTCAGCGCTTCAACAACGTCGGGCAAGACGACCTCAATCGCCGGTCGCCCAGCACCTGGGCGACGTTGTCGATCGGGAGGCAAGGCGTTCGGGTCATCAAGTTCGCGCACGCCAGTCCGGATCGTGCGATCAGACAAGCCGGTGGCTTCCGCGACCGCGGATACTCCACCCCAGCCAAGTGAGCGAGCTTCCGCCGCCGCCCAACGACGCCTACCACGCTCATCCAGGTCGTAAACGACCGCGACGTACTTCTGGCGAATCCATTCAACTACCGACGCGTCTGGCATTTCGGTAAAATGCCATGAATCGCCAAACAAGGGCAATATCAATGTCGGTAATTAATTGTTTTACAGCTCCTAAAGATCGATCGACCCGTCTTCGTTGACGATCAACTTGTCGCGTTGGCTTTGCTTGCTGGGGAAGGTTTGATCCGTCTGGAGCATCGAGCGGGTCTGGGGATCATAAACGCAGATCGACCAGAATTTCTCGGCGGGAGCATCCTTGGGGATGTTCATCCTGTACGTCTTGCCGCCGTCGAGGTAGTCGCCGTTGGCGTCCAGGTAGCCCCAGGCGTATTGCGAGCCCGCGCCGATCAGCTTCATCGCCATCGCCGGAGTGTTCACCGTTGCAAAGTAGTAAAAGTGGGTCCGTGCATCCAGGTTGCGCCCGCCCAGGCCGTCATCCTTGAGGAACTGATAGGAATCGCCGACGTAGCCCTTTTTCCAATAACTGTCCTCATGAAGGAACTCGTCCTTATTGCGTTCATCCCAGAGCATGGCGCGTGCGGTCGCATTGGCCACCGCCACGGCCTCGGTCATGATTTTCTTCATCCGGGCGTCCGGGGCAAAGGGCTTGCCCTTTTCGATCCCGATGGAGGCGAAGAGCCCGCGGAGCTCGGGGTCAAGCATTCCGACGGGTTCTCGTTCGATGACGCTATGGAGCTCCTGGTAGAACTCGAAATTATTGGCGTGAACCGTGTTGAACGCCTTCCCCGAGCAGCTGATGAACTCCATCGCGGGCGGATTGGCGGCCTCGGCGAGGGGATAGATTTTCAGGCCGTCTCTCCACATCTTGGCGGCTGCGTCAGGCTTGCCATCGACGAGGAATCCGCGCAAAGCCACCCAGTTCACATAGCTGGTGGACTTGGCGACGAAGTAGGTCACTCCGTTGATTTCCTGCGCCTTGCCGCCGATCGGGCCTTCCAGGTCGCCCTCGTAGTCCGGCGGAAGGATCAGGTACTTGCCGCCTTTGCCCCTGTCCGGTCCAGGCGCACCCATATCGATAACAAAGCGGAAGTAGGCGTCGTTCACCGTTCCCGGGCCGGCTCCTGAGGGGATTTCGACGACCGTCGGGCCATCCTTCTTCAGGTCGAGAAAGGGAGTGCAATAGACGGTGCTGGTGTTGCCAGTGAGAAACAGGGCCTTGCTGTCCATCAGCTTGTCAAAGTACAAGACCTGGTTCGAGTTCTGATGCCGAGTGAAGCCGCGCCGCGCCGAAGTGCTTCCAGGGAGGCCGCGGGAATGCCGTCCAGGAAGGCCTCTTTCGCCCGTGAGAAGTCGAGGTAGTCGTAGACCAGCTGGGACGTCTCCTTGGTGGGGATTCCATCGAAGAACTCGAGCGTGCCGATTCGCGTCTCGACGCGGTCCGGCGTGGTGATGGCTGCGGGAATGTCCGTCGTCATCTTCATCTTCGGCGGCTGCGCCACGTCGGAGCAGCAACGCCAGTCGAAAGCAGCGCTGCGACGACCGTGATGCGGCCAGCGTGTTTTTCATTCGTTTCGTATTTATCATTTGTCCTTCTTTGTTCTCTGGCACGATTGATGTCCGTTACTTGGGCGTTTCGGTTTGAGCCTCGTCCTCCGGCTTGTTCAGTCGGACTAGGACTCGGCCTTCCTGGCGGTCGGTTCCGAAATGAAGCAGCACCGGCGCTTCGTCATTGGTGAGGTTATAAAGGCCCGTATCGACGATCAGCGAATCGTTGCCCTCAAGTTTCAGGGATACGCGTTGCGTCGATTTGTCAACCGACCCCGTAACGGGAGTCACCTTATCGGTGAGCATGTCCTGGAAGTTCCCGCGGATCACTCCGTCGCGATTGATCGCCAGCTGCACGACCTTGTCGGTCTGGGACTGACCTTCTTCGGCGATGACGGCGAACACGCCTAGGGGCATCCAATCTTCGTTCTTGGACTCCGCACCGGCGTCGGCAATGGTCTCGGCCTGGGCGTAATACTGTTCGGCGGTGGCGACAGGCTGGTCATCCACATACACCGAACCGTCTTCATAGGCGACGTTGCCGCCGTAGTCGTAGTACACCGGTTCGCCGACGCAGCCGCTATACGCCGACGCATAGGGCCAAGTCGCGACAGCCCAGGCGGTCGTCGCCACGGCCCACTTGCCAGGCCACCAGCAGCCGGGATACGCGCGCTGGCCAGCGCGGCGTGAAGTAATTCCAGCGCGTATAGGCCCCGTTGACGGCGGACCAGCTCTTGCCGCCGACGAATTGTCCGTTCACGAAAGACGCTCCACGTCCGCCGGAGATGACATTACCTCCCGGGCCGCGAATGGCGGAGACGGAGCCAACTTGGCCCGTTCCGCCGGACGCGTATCCGCCGCGAACGTTGACGCCGGTATAGCCGAAGCGGTCTTGGGCCGCCGTGACGCTGCCGCCAACGCGGTTTCCAGCGGTGTCCGCATAGCCGCGGCTCACATTGGCGATGGAGCCGCGCCTGCCTTGGGCGCCGGATACGCTGCCGCCGCGTACGGCCGCATTGGAGCCGTCGGTGACACCGACCGCCCCGCCGACTTTTCCGATGGTCTTACCTCCCGCCGTTTCGATCTTGATGCCGCCGACGGCGCCGCCGATCGCGCCGTCGCCGACTGCGGCGCCGCCGCTTCGGCCGCCGACAGTGATGGTGCCGCCGCGCCTGGTCGTGTAGACTTGGGCCCAGCTGGCTGGATGGAAGGGCCGCCGACCGTGTTGCGGGCCGCGGCGTTTCCATTGGCGGGAAGATTAAGGAAGTTACTCAACTGACTTTGGCTGGGTCGCTGAAAGGAAGACGGCGAACGAAGCGCTGCTGGCCCGCTAACCGGACTTCTGGCCGACGACGGCCTGCCGCTCGCAGGCCTTGGGGAAGCTTGCACGGCGCGAGAACAGAGGGCGACCTGGACGGCATGCGGCTCATCGATGGACTGCGATTGATGGCCGGGCTGGCTGGGCGGAAACTCGCTCCTCCATAGCCGCCACTGAAGCCGCCGCCTCCATAGCCGCCACTAAACCCGCCGCCTCCGCCGCCGCGAAACCCGCCGCCGCCGCCGCCACGACCACCGCGGCCGCCACGGGCGTGCAATTCCGGTCCGGACAACAAAACGATCAGCAAGAGACACAGCGTGCAGCGCCAAGTCGAATCATCACGAAAACTCCCCATGGGATAAAAGCTGGTTGCGTTGCTTGTTCGGCGCTATGACGGCGCACGGTGGCCTCGGAAATGTCTGGCTGGGGTTCGCCGTTGAGTTGCCGATCGACGGACTTCCACGTGAAGGTGTCGTCGTCGATCCGCGTGTACACACTGATCGCCGAGCTGCTTGAACCGTCAGCGAGCGTGGCGGTCGCTTCCACGGTCCATTGATTTCCCGCACGTCGCCACACTCCGTCCCCGAAGCCGCCCTCGGAATCAAACACCCAGGACCGAACATGATTGGCGACAGGGTCCCAGCCCAGGACTTGCGTGCCTTCGCAGTTCGACCGCGTCTCCCACGCTTACGCTGAAGGAGCCCGTCAGGAAGCGTCGGTTCTTGGCCCACTCCCACTGAGTGCGAATCGTCGCGTTCTCGTCCTGGTTCACCCATTCGCCCACCAACCAAGCCAGTTGCTCAAGCGGTTGGTTCATCGTCGACGACGGGCGCGGGCGTAATGGTCTCGCGCACGCTATCCAAGAACCATTGCCCGTCGCGCTTCACGTGAACGGCCGTATAGGCGATTTTCTCCACGTCGCCCGGGGCGAAAACAATCTCCGCCGTACCATCTTCAATCGCAACGTCATTGGTCACAAGGCGAATCGCGTCGATCGCCACGGTCAACGTACTCGATTCAGCGCCTTGAAACAGGCCCTGAAACATCTCCGCAATGGCCTCGCGACCAACAATTCGCTCGCCCGTGTCCTGACTGACATACACGCCATCCTCGGACCAAAGGGCGGCGACAGCCGCCGCATCCTGTCGATTGTAAGCGTCCACATACGCTTCGACGCGCTGGCGGATCGCCGTTGCCTCGTTGACTGGAATTTGCCCAAGAACGGCTGGGCGAACGATAAGGGCGATCAATCCGATCCCCAACGCAATTGCTGTTGTCTTCATTGGCGCCTCGAAGGTAACCCTCATCCAGTGATCAGAAATCCAGATTCAGTAGGCGAGCAGGATCTCAACCCACGCCGGATCGGCGGGGTGGCGCTCGGTAATCCCGGGCGTGCCGGAGCAGCCTCGCTGTCCCGGCGATTTTTCTTGGATTACACTGAACGCTTCTAATCTGCCGCACCCAAATGGGAAATGGATCCTCTCGCATTCACCTCATGGTCCTTTTTCGATGTCAGAGTCGTCTATCCAAAATCGGCAAAAACGCGAAAATCCCCCGGCGGATTGCGAGAGCATCCATTCCGTAGGGGGGCTCGATGCACTGCAGGAGGTCGTTAGCGGCGCGTCACTGGAAATCGTTCAGCTCGAGCGAGGACGTCTCCAGGGCGAATTTAAGCACGTCGAACTGGGCGGAAGCTCGGTGCATTTCAACCAGTTCAACCTGTCAGTGAGAGGCCGCGGGCCCTCCTCGGTAACGCGATGGACCTTCGTTCTGGTTTCGGAGCGAGTCGAGGGGATGTTCAACTGCCAGCCCCTGAAACCCTCGCGAGTGATCACCTACCGGCCGGGAGCAGAATTCGCCGGAACAACCAAGGGGCACTTCGAGGATTGGGTTTTCACCGTGGAAGACGCAATCTTGCGCCAAGTCGCCCAACGACTGTTTCGCTGCGAACTGCCAAACAACTTTGGCTCCACCGCGGCAATGCAACCCCCTCCAGGCCTTCTCGCAAAGCCTCGCCAGATTGCGGCGAGCGCATTGGCTCTTGACTCGCCTTCCGAAGGGCTTGGCGCAAACTTTCAACTCCAAGCACAACTGCACTGGGAGCTAGTCGAACACTTGGCCGGAGTCCTCGTGACCGGCGCAACGGATCGCGTCACCGTTGGTCAACGGTCCACGCATTCCCATTCCCGGATTGTGCAGATCGCGGAGGGCTACCTGTCGGCCCAACCGGATGCGATGTTCACCATCGCGGAACTGTGCATGGTCGCCGATGTCAGCGAACGCACGCTGCGAAACGCATTTCAGAGTGTTTTGGGCCTGAATCCCAACGCGTACATCAAAATGCGTCGATTGCATCTCGCGAGGCGGCGACTCGAACGCGCCACCGGGGAAAGGGCCACGGTGACGAAAATCGCCCTATCCTCGGGCTTCCGACATCTGGGGAATTTTTCCCAGGACTATCGAAAGTTCTTCGGAGAGAGCCCCGCTCGTACTCTCGCTGCGCCCGACGTCGCCGAAACCTAGCGCGCGTCTTGTTGGTCAGGCGTTGTTTGTGGTAGCTTCGTGCAAGCAACTTCAGCTTGCAGGTTTGCACTACAAACGCCTTACCAACTTCTCCCCGCTTACGCCTCTGGAGGTTGATGATAAACCTCCGGGCAGCCCGCTCGCCGCCACTCGCGATAGAGTTCAAAAAAGCGGGACAACGCCTGAGCGTCATCTGCCGTCACGAACTGCAGGATTTCAGCCCAATTTGACGAGATCGGCAGCTTGAACTTCACCTCGAGCCACTCCGAAAAGCGTCGCAGCCTCTCTGTTTCGGCACTAGGGTTGATCTTGGTCCGTTGTCGACGATAGTCGTTCGATTTCGCTTCGACGAGGCCTCGACAATTTCGGCCGCAGATTTGCGGCCACTCTTGAATAGCCCGGGCGAGTCTTGCCGCAGCCGTCGCAAATACCCGATGATCCGACAACGCCATTTTTATGGAATGTGGGTGATGATGGCCTTCGGTCAAACGTGTGGTTTGGCGTTCTAGACCTGGGGCTGCCCCCAGGCTACGGTGAACTATGGCCTTCGGCCAAGGCGTTCGTGGCCTACAGGATCCTTCCACGCCGCCGAACTAGGCAACCGTGCGGCGGTGTCAAAGTCAGATCTTGGCGGCGCCGTCGCGAAGCGCCTTGTCCAACGAGACTCCGCACTAGACCGGCGTCCCCGTTCTTGACTTTGACCCGGCGCCAGGGCGTGATCTTCTTCCCGCGTTTCATTTCGCCGGTCATGCATGTCAGCCACTCGCCGTTGACGCCCCGGACATTCTTCGGCCGCCGCGTAGGGATGCGCCTTGACTGCGGAGGCGTCTTTGCTATCATTCACCCTAGGAGGTGAATGACAATGGAATGCGACCGAGATCGACATTTGGATTCCGTCTTTTTGGCGATTGCCGATCCCACTCGCAGAGCCATCCTGGAGAGACTCAGTCTAGGGTCGGCGACTGTCACGGAGGTTGCGCGGCCCTTTAGCACCTCACTCAACTCGATCTCAAAGCACATTAAGGTGCTGGAGCGAGCTGGTTTGGTGCGCCGGGAGCGAGTATGGCGAGAACAACACATTTCCCTATTCCCGGATGGACTCAGCGAAGCAGCGACCTGGCTCGCAAAGAAACGCGCTTTCTGGGAAGAACGCTTGGATGCGTTGGAAAACGCCGTTGCGAAAACCAAGAACAAGAAACGTAACAAGTAGTTGAAGGGAGGAAACGATGCGGAACCTGGGAATCTTGATGGATCCATCCACCTTGACTTTCGAACGAATTCTGCCGGGCGACATCCACGATATCTGGGCGCTGATTGTTGAGCCGGAAAAGCGCACAACCTGGCTTGCCGGTGGTGAGTGGGAATTGAAAGTGGGCGGCAGAGCCGAGTTGATATTCGAAAACGAAAACCTCTCCGACGCCGATGACAAACCACCCAGTTCCATTGGCACTGGCGAACAAGAGGTCGCCTTCATCGGAGAAGTTCTCGACATCGATCCGCCTCGGTTGATCGAGATTGCTTGGCCGGAGTCCGCTGGAGCCTGGTCTCGAGTTCGATTCGAGCTCCTGCAACAAGACGAGCAAGTTCGGTTGATTCTCACGCAGTTCGGAGTGGACAGCATCGAAGCACTGCGCGGAACGGCAGCCGGTTGGCACACGCACTTGGATATCCTCAACGCTCTCCAAACAAACAGTAAACGCCCTTCATTCTGGAGGCAATTCGCTGTGTGGCAAGGCGTGTATGACCAACAATTCGCCCGAGGGGCCGGCGTACAAGAGTCTTAGGCTCGACCCATTTCGGGCAGGCTTCCAACGCTTCGAACAACGGCAACAACATTTCAACAACTGAACACTCAGGTTCGCTTTTCAAGGGATGAAAGTGCGCGCGAGCTATCAGTGCCTTTGGAAGACCATCGCGGCCGGCCGCCGGACGCTGTTCGATGCAATCGTGAGACACCCCGAAGCAGATCTCCCAACGCCGGCTGCCCATCGCCATGCGAGGTTTCTGGCGACTGCCGCAGTTGAATGACGCTGGGGTTTCAGGAAACATGAGCGAGGAACGATGAAGCCGAAAGCTCGAGCGATTGTACGAAAGGCTGTCTGGGGATGGACGGCTTTTACGTCCGTCTTTCTTTGGACCGTCACCAACCGGGGGCTTTGGCGTCCGTCGATATCGTCGGCGTCGCTCGGAGACGAAGGGCATGGACAGACTCTCACGTTCTGGGTGTTCGCCTGCCTCGCGCCTTTCGTTCTTCTGCTGTTTTACCTTGAAGGCCGTCGCATTCTATTTTGGATGCGGGCCGCAATGCTCATCGCATGGAATGGCGCAATTGCTATTTCTACAATCGTTGCGACGGTGCTTACACAAGGGCAAGCAGTGTTCGTAGGCCAGACATGGAAATGGCGAGCCCCTCTGGTTCCGATAGCTATCACGGCCGCACTAATGACCGCGCTCGCTTTCATTGCGATGTCTCATGCGAAAGGCGAAGACGAAGGCGAGCCGGCGTCGGACTATCGGTTTCCTTGGAGGCGAGTTGGTTTACTTCTGTTTCTAACGCCGGCGATTGCTTGGTTATTTTACTCGGGCGATGGCTTTGACTGGACTGGAAAGTTAGCGACGGCATTGTCGGTGGTCCAGTGGATCGGATTGATCGTGTCAATCGAGAGCGGCCGCAGTAAGTGAAGGCTCCATCCAGACATCGATGAACCATCGTAAACGGCCTCCGCCGCCGCGAACTCACGCACGGCGATGGGGAGCGCATCGCGATCGGCTCCTGGGACGGCTGCGTCCACGTGCTGAGCAAAGACGCCCAGGAGCTTGCTCGATTCCAGGTGCCGGATGTCGGCGTTTACACAGCCGTGATTTCTGTGGCGATCTCAGCCAATGGAAAACGGATCGCTTGCGGCAGCAAGGACCGCACGGCAAGAGTCTGGGACACTGAGAACGGCGGGTTGGTCGCGACATTGGCTGGACATGACGGCTTTGTTACTGAGGTTTGCTTTTCGTCGACAGACGGTGAGCTCTTGACCGCAAGCACCGACGGGACCATTCGCCACTGGGACATCGAAAGTGGCGGGTAGCTCTCGCAGCACTCGCGGTGGGCAACACGCTGACTATCTCGCTACGTCCGGCGGCGGCTGGGTCCATATCTGGGATGCGAACTCTGGAACGGGTGCGCCGTCATCGGGTGGGGGATCGAAGTGCGAGACAACTCTCATTTTCTCCTGACGGTCGCCGGCTGTTTGTTGCGGCCCAGTTCAAGGAACGTGGCGATTGGGTTCGAGTGCTGGCCCGCAAGCCCGACAAGCTGAAGACGCCGGGGCCGTTCCTCGTCGCACAGTCCCAGCAATGTGTCCGGATTCGTAACCAGGAAATCGTGGAACTGGCGTTTTCCGTGCTGGGAAAGCCGACCCGAATTCGGCGAGTGCCGTTGTGGTTGGTGAAGGCCATCCTGCCATTGATCCGACTTTTCAGCAGACGGTACTACACAATCGCAGCGGGAATTGCGACAATGACACAGAATGACTTCGTGGCTCCGAGCGTTGGTACGCATACGCTGAAGGACTTTTACGAAGAGTTGGGGTCGGAGTTGTGAGGCGACGACGGAGATGACGCACAAAGGGCGGTGCGCTTGATGAACATGCGGAGGATTTGCCGAGGAACAGCAGATTGCCTGTATTGGCATTGATTGCACATGCACGATTTCTCCCCTCCCTTGTCTCGCTTGGCAACGACTTTTCACGAGACATGGGAATTCGAGCCGCAATCGGAAGGGACGCACGATTGCCGCGACGGCGTCGCCCTCCAGCCTCCGCACCGCAACGCGGTGCACACAACCCCAAAGCCTGGGGTCGCGCAGCGCACCCCCCAGACGCATCGAGTTAAGGCCGAGTTCGCCGCTCGACCAGGTTGGCGACCAGGGATCGTCACCACGAAGGACACGAAGATCACGAAGGTGGAATCCGACGACCATTGCAGATTGGATGGCTGATCAACTTTAAAACAACGCTTGGCCAACCTTCCGCGTCTCCTTCGACCATGAATGAAAAAGCCTCTCCCCCTCAAAACCTGCGCCACCTGCGGCAAGCCGTTCACATGGCGCAAGAAATGGGCCAAGTGTTGGGAGCGGGTGAAGTACTGTTCTGAACGATGTCGGAGGAAGAAGGGCAGCGTTTCCCGGAGAACCTGATCGGCTCGGAGCCGAGAACTTCGCGATTCAGGCCGTTCGAATTGGCGAACTCACGCAGGCGTTGGGAGAAGTTGTGAAAGAGGACAACTCACTGCCGATTTGTTAGATGCCGACGCGATTTCGCCCCTTGGCGAGTCGATCTGGCGAGCCTTGGAAAGGATCGTGCTGACCGAGATGGATCTGTGGACTCTTTTGGGCGACATCGTCGTTCTGTTGGCCGCGTCGCTGCTGATTGGCGGTTTGTTTTCCCGCTTTGGGCAGAGTCCGATCGTCGGCTACCTGCTGGCGGGAATGATGCTGGGCGGGCCCGGCAGCATTCAGGCGGTCAGTTCCGAACACGAAATCGAAGCCATCGCCGAACTTGGCGTGGCGCTGCTCTTGTTCAGCCTGGGTCTCGAGTTTTCTTTCCAGCGCCTCAAGAAATTGGGGGCGAACCCGCTGTTCGGCGGAGCGCTTCAAGTCGTGGTGACGATCCTGCTGGTCTTCGCCGCTGCGCTCCCGTTCGGTCTGGCTGCGAAAGAAGCAGTCGCCGTAGGCGCCATGGTGGCGCTCAGCAGCACGGCGGTCGTCCTACGCATGCTCATGGAACGCGGCGAGATGGAGATGCCGCACGGCCGAAACAGCCTGGGCGTCCTGCTGACCCAGGACATGGCCGTCGTCCCCCTGGCTTTGCTGATGACGATTTTGGGCGGCGAAGGGGAAGCAGCCGAAATTGCATGGGGTATTGGCAAGCTGCTACTGCTGGCGGCCGGGCTGGTCGTTGGGTTGATGCTGCTGAATCAAGTCGCTGTGCTTGCCCTTGGCACGTTGACACTTCAGCGCAACCGCGAACTCACGGTGGTCTTCGCGGTGGTGGCCGGCCTGGGCGCGGCCTGGGCGTCGCACTGGGTGGGAATCTCTCCTGCGCTGGGTGCGTTCGTGGCCGGCATGCTGCTCGGAAGTTCGGCGTTTGCGACCCAAATTCGCGCCGACATCTCGCCTTTGCGCGTCGTGTTGCTGACTCTCTTCTTCGGTGCGGCAGGCATGGTCGCCAACCCGATCTGGATACTGCAGAACTGGCATATCGTTGCGCTGGTGGTCGCGTTGTTGACCATCGGCAAGCTGGTCGTGATCTGGGCGATCTTTCTACTGCTCGGCCAAACGACGCGCGTGGCGTCCGCAACCGGCCTTTGTCTCGCTCAAGTGGGCGAATTCGCCTTCGTGCTGGGAAGCATCGGCCGCACAAGCCGTGTGGTCTCCGAAGACACCTATGCGCTCATCGTTTCGGTGGCAATCGTCTCGTTCTTCCTCAGCGCGTTCCTTGTCCCGCTGGCTCCGCGATTCGGCGACCGGATGGCCCGTTTGTTTCGGTCACGGCAAGATGCGACCGATGAAACAAGCGAAGGAGACCTTGCTCCAGAAGTCGCCGTCATTGGCTTTGGTCCGGCCGGCCAAATCGCGTCGCGTCCGCTGGTCGACGCCGGAGTCCGCGTGACGGTCATCGATCTCAACCGCGAGGGCGTGCGTAAGGCCGAGCAACAGGGCTTTCACAGCGAAGTCGGAGACGCCACGCAAATCGATGTTCTGGAACATGCTCGGCTGCACGAGTGCAAGGCGATCGTTATCACCGTTCCCTATCACAAGTCCGCGATCACCATCCTGGAGCACGTCCGCAGGGCAGCGCCCCACGTACACACAATCGTTCGCTCGCGCTACGATCGCCACACGGCGGATTACATCGCCGCCGGCGCCCACGCGGTGGCGGGCGACGAACAACAAGTCGGCGAAAGACTCGCTGCTCACCTGACTGATTGGCTGACCAGGCAACTCCACCACGACAAAACCGATCGCACCGAGGACACTCCGAGCGAGAACGCGACTCACTGAATCTCGCATCGCATACGGTCCCGACACGAATTGGCGGCGGGTTCCACAGACCTGACCAAAAGTTTCTTGGCCGGAAAAGGATACAGTCTTGGATGGCAACGTCGGCGAAGCGAGACAAAGGATGGAAACCCGCAGCGTAAGTAGTGCAAGCGAGGGAGTCTTCTTAACCCATTCCCTCGCCTACGCTTCGGGTTTGCTGCAATCGAAGTGGCGCAGTCCAGTCAGTCTTGGGACGCTGCACGTTTAAGGAACTCAAACATCGCAATCGTTGGCTTGTCATCAGGAAGCCCCAGATCACGATTAATACTGCCGTGGTCCTTGCCCTCGGCGGCGACAACTGTGGCGTCCACATCAGCTTCCCGCAGAGCGTTGGCAAATGCGTTCGACTGCCGCTTGGAATCTGGGCGGTCGGCGACATGGAGAATCAGGAACGGCGGGATCTCTTTGCCCTTGGCCACATAGTCTATGGGCGAACGCTCCTTCTGACTCTTCTCATCCTCGCCAAAGACCGACGTGTACGTTGACTTGCGAAGCGGGCCGATATTCTTGACCTGACTCGGCACGTCGTAGGCGGCGGTATCGACAGGAACGCAGCCTTTGATATTCGCCAGCGACAGTCCTTCGGCTTTAAGATAGCGGTCGTCGGTACAAACCATAGCGGCCAGATGCGCCCGGCTGAATGGCCCACTACAAAAACTGTATCGGGTGAGCCGCCGTGCTCAGCAGCATGATCGTGAACCCACTTGATGGCCTTGGCGATGTCGCCGGTCATTTCGTTGACGGTGAAGTCCGGCACGAAGCGGTAATTGACCGAGACGAAGACGTAACCCCTTGCGACGAAAGCTGCTGGTTTGCTCTGCACGCCAGCCTTATCGCCTCGCCGCCAGCCGCCGCCATGAATCCAAACGGCAACGGGATGGTTCGCGCCGTCCGTCGGCGCATACACATCCAGACGCCGCTGAGCGTCGGCGGGATCGGTGTAGGCGACGTTCCGCTGGACCCTCATTTCTAAGGCGAAGGCCGGCGTGGCAGCCAGCAAAACAATCATGGCCGAGATGCAGCGCATGGCTTTCCTTTCGATGTTTCAACTCCGCGGGTGCGACGACGACATTCTACCAAACTTGCTGCGCGGCCCGTAGAATTGATCGGAGAAGACGGACACGGTTAAGAGCCGACAACGTGTCATTTCTTCTTGCTGGTCTTCTTCGCCCGTTTTTCGATCTCGACACCGCAAGACGGAGGATCAACTCGTGCAAGCTGGCTTGATCGATGAGCTTGAGAATCTGCCGGGCAACTGAAAATCCACAACCAAACCATCCATCAAGCCGCCAACAACCTCGCCCAAACCTTCGACCTTCCAACCAACCGGTTAGAGAAGAGGAGCCCGTAAACACGAAGACAAATCTCGCGTGGATTTCATCGGACGCCGCTCGACTTACTGCGGTGCATCTGACGTACTTGCTCCCCACAACATCAGACTGTTCCTTGCGGCGGGCTAGGATCGATCGTCGCTCTGCGAGGTCACAGACGTCATCTTTGTCCACAGCGCTTTCTGCATTTCCAACCAGCTTTCCATCCCCATCGGCATCCATGCCTTGATCATTTCGGCGGGCTGCATTGAATGGACGTTCGCCATCATCCGCTCCTGCATCGCTTTGAGCATGTCCTGCTGCAGCGGTGCGACGTCTGGGAGCCCCATGTATCGTCGGGCCTCTTCAGGCGTGCACTCGACATTGATTGTGATCTTCACGTTGGCCTCCTGGCTATTTGCGACAGTTTCGGGTCCGCCAAGTCTAAGCCCTTCCCGTCAGTCCGAGCAAGACGCCCCGCGGTTCGGCGAGGAACTTTGGCTGCCGCGAAATTGACGGTCAAATGAAAACCACTCCGGGCGTTTCACGGGATGTTCGCTCAGCCGCGCGAATTAGCAGGTGTCAAAACGCGCCCGCTCCTTTAGATGCAGGCTGTCGCCGGACGCTGACACGGGCCAGTGGCCGAGCTTGCCGATTTCGTCGAGCCGGTACCCTCAGTCGTCAGTCTGCATCGAGAAGCTGGAAATCGAGAATCCTCAAACGACGTGTCCAGCCAACCTCAACGCTTCCGCCGCCTTCTCCAAGTCGGCCTCTCGAACCAGCACAAAGTCCGTGTCGAAGCTCGACACGACAAACACACTGATCCCGGCTTGGGCCCCAACTTCTGAGAGCGACCCAGCCATGGCCAACCAGATCTTTCCAGCAACTCGCAAGCACCGCCTCCAATGCCCGGCAGGGATTTCGGCTGCTGTTTTCGGCGGCGCCGTTTCCCGGCTATCAGCGCAAGCTGACCCGGTTGCGTGAGGAGTTCGATGGCTGGTGGTATTCGAGCGACGAGCCGGAAGGCGAAGGCTGGTTGTGCCCGGCGTTGTTCCGGTATTTCGATGAAGCACCCGAAGAGATTTATGTGAAGGCTGAGGCCAAGCTGTGATGGAAATCGACATCCCTGTTGTTCTGAACACCGTCCTCGAAGACTACGCCTTGCCGCTTAACGGCGATCACGGCGTGGCGCATTGGGCCAGAGCCCTCGAAAACGGAATGCGGCTGGCCGAAGAGACTGACGCCAATGTCGAAACTGTAACCGCGTCTGCGTGACTCTCTCGCCAACCCCAGGGAGGGACGACCACGAAGTTCGCGAAGAGCACGAAGAGTTCGGAGAACCACACGCTTGTCCCCGTACTCCTTGTTTGCTTCCCGCGGCCGGGTAGACGAACAAATCGTCGAACTCCTCCTTCGTGCATCTTCGCGACCTTCGTGGTGATTCCAAGTGGACCAGCTTAGGGGCGGCCGATAAGTAACTTCCCGACGGCCTTGATCGTAAGGTCAACCCGACTCTGTCCGAGGCCCGAAGAAGGGCCGACACAATTCTAGCCGTGGCCGTGAGGCCACGGTTACCTGTCCAGATCGGACGCAGGCCCGAAGGGCCGACACAATCAGAACTTGTGTCGGCCCGTCGGGCCTGTGGACCCGTTTCCGTTGACGTTCCGTGGCCTTACGGCGAGCCCTTTAAAGCTAACAACCTGCAGTTTCTTCAGAGTGTCCCCGAAGAGGCTCCATTTTCCGCCAAGGCGTCGCTTGGGGTTCTTCGAGTCGCTAGTCGCCACCGGGAGACGATCAGAGTTTACAATCTAGCTGGAAATGCTGGAAAACGATGAGACCGAGTCATCGGGCAGCGCGACTCCCCGCACCTGGTGACGAGTCACTGTTCGATTCGATCTCATTTAGGACAACTGTCCAACGACCGGCCGCGGAGGCCGGAAACTGCAGGGTGTCGCGGCAATCTCCCTTTCCGGCCCGACGGCTCCAACCACCAGCGAAGCGAACATGTCGGATCTGATCAAGCGCAGTCAAGACGCGTTGGCCATCGATCGCTCGCTGCCCAAATGGCGGCGACTGGAAGAGATGGCGAAGGCGTTTTCCGGACTGGAGTTTGCGGCCCTGGACGAGGAAGTCCGCGACGAGTTCGAAAGGGGGCTCGTCGAGTGCAACCAAGTGCTTGCATCGTATGACCTGAAGGCGTTCGAGGACTGTCAGGCGATAAGCGACGCCGACCTCGACAAGGCGCTGGCTGTCATGTCCCAAACGGCGACGAAGGCCATTGAGAATGAAATGGTCCGGATCCTTGTCGATCTCGAGGCCGAGCCGGGAAAATTGCCGGTCGCGGCCATTGAAGAAACGCGACGACATCATGAATTGATGATCCCCCTGCTGACGGAAGTGGTGCGTGAGGCGGCCGCGGACGTGCAATGCGGGCGCCTCGAGGGCAACGCCCATTTCCTGGCGATGCTCTTGCTCACGGAGTTTCATGCGACCGAGGGATTTCACGCAATCAAGGAGGCCATCACGTTGCCGGGCGAATGGCCGTTCGAGTTGTTCGGCGACGCTGTTACGGAGACTCTGGCTCGGATCCTGGCCGAGTTCCATGGCGATTTCCCGGAAACGCTTGAGGAGTTGATCGCCGACCGCAAGTTAAACGAATACGTGCGTTGGGAAGCTGCTCAGACCTACATTTACCTGGTCCGAGACGGCCGAATGTCGCGGAAGGAAGCGATTGGACGGCTCCGCCAACAATTGCGGCAGGGGCTGGACAATCGTGACGTGGAGATCGTACCGGCACTGGTGTGCGAACTCTCGCGGTTCGGCGGGTACGAAGCCTGGGAAGAGATTCAAGAAGCCTTCGAGCGAGGCCCCGTTGACCCGATGGCGATGGACCTCGAATCGGTGCAAGAGGAGCTTAGGGCTGGTGAAGCGACGCTGCGAGCGTCCATGGAGCAATGCCCGCCAACCGGCATTGCAGACACCCTTGCCGAGTTGCGAGGGTGGGCGGCGTTTCGCCCAGAGGAGATGCGTAAGCCGCCTCCAGCGTCAGCTCGTTCGTCCGCCGCGGAGCTCGACGCCGCCCTGCTGGCGCCATCGAGTCCCGCGTTCGCCACGCAACCACGCGTTGGCCGCAACGATCCATGCCCCTGCGGCAGCGGCAAGAAGTTCAAGAGGTGTTGCCTGCGCGGATCGTAGTTCTGCCGACACCAGCGATTCGCGAGTTGCGGCGCTATTGTTGTTATTGGGTCTTCGGCAGAATCTGTGGGTAGTTTTGGGTGGTGACCTGCGTTGCCCTGGACGCGGAGCCTCGCTGATGGCGAAATCACCCCACTTCGGCTATGCGGACGGTAATGGGGTCGTTGCTTTTTGTGTCCGGGGTTTAGGGCGTCAGGCAGCCGTTGGAGCACTCGAGCCGGACGACTTGGCCGTGATGCCCCCTTCTATTGGAATACCAATCTGAACCTCCCCGGAACGATCGCCACCCCTTCAGTCAAGTCCCGCGTCAATTTGCGCCCTGGCCAGACTACACCCTCACCAGCCAAGCCATTCAGTATGACGGCTCGACTTCTCCACGGGGCGGTAGCGAGTCAATATCCCTGGTCGGGGGAGGTGATGCAACCATCTGATCGGGATTGCCAAGCGAGTCCCCAAGGCGCCAAGCCCCATCGTCGCGCTTTCCATGTGGAATTCGATCGGGGATTCTGGCAGAATCAGCGGTTTGAGCGCGATGGCGAACGCGTCTTTCAATTCATGGCTTATGACTTCAATGGCCGACGCCAACATGCGGATACAATGCGTCAGTTGTCATCAAACATTTGAACCGGCTGGTTCCACGCGACCTGGCGAGTCGCGGTGCCCCGATTGCGGCAACCAGTTGACGCAAACCGAAATGGGCGCCACGGCGTCCTACGAATCAACGCAACGCATGATCGGCCGCTTCGTCCTGCTGGAACGCCTGGGCTCGGGACAGTTTGGCGAGGTGTGGAAAGCGAGGGACACGGAACTCGAACGCCTGGTCGCGCTGAAGACGCCGCGGAACTCGGACATGAGCCAGCGAGAAATCACAGCGTTCCTCCGCGAGGGGAAATCGGCGGCCCGGCTTAAGCACCCCAACATTGTTTCCGTCCATGACTCCGGCAGCGACGGAGACGTCCTGTTCTTGGCGAGCGAATACGTGCAGGGCGCCGACCTGCGAAAGTGGCTCGAGGATCGACGTCCAACGCATCGCGAGGCCGCGGAACTTTGCCGACAAATCGCCGATGCGCTGCACCACGCGCACCTGCGGAACGTGATCCATCGCGACCTGAAGCCCGGCAATATCATCATGGATCTCGCGGGCGTGCCGCATGTGATGGACTTCGGGCTCGCCAAGCGCACGAACATCGACGCTTCCGTGACCCTCGATGGCGAAGTGGTGGGCACACTGGCCTATATGTCGCCCGAACAGGCCAAGGGAGATAGCCGCAACGCGGACGCTCGTTCGGATCTCTACTCGATCGGCGTGATCTTGTACGAGATGCTGACTGGAAAGCGACCGTTCGGGGGCCGCGCCGAAATGCTGTTGGTGAAGGTGATCAAGGACCCACCCATTCCGCCCACAAAGCTGGACGCTGACATTCCTCGAGACCTCGAAACGATCTGCCTGAAGTGCCTGGAAAAGGAGCCGGGGAATCGCTACGCAACGGCGGGCGAATTGGCCGAGGACCTGCGGCGGTTTCTCGATGGGCGGATCATCCATGCCGCCCCTCCCTCGATTCTACGACGGGCGAGCATGTGGGCGCGACGCCACGCCCCTTGGGTCGCGGCGGCCATCATCGCGATCGTCTCCATTGGAGGCGCTGGGGCGTTCGTCGCTCACACGCGGAATCAAACACAGCGGCGAGAAGCCCATCAGCAATGGCAAGTCCTGCGGGCGGGGTGGGACTCCAGGACACAGGCGCTCACCGTCCGCAACCAGAAAGTCGATTCGCTGCGCCAGCTTGCCGAGTGGACCCGCGGCGGGATCGATCCAGGCGAGGTGCTCGAGTTGAACATCGAGCAGTGCCCTCAATTCACAACGCTCGATGGATTGGAGGAATTCCCCAACCTGGGAAAACTGTGGTGCGTTGAATGCGAGCAATTGAGCGACATCGAGGCAATCCGTTCCAATCGGCGGATCGATCGATTCCGCATTCGAGATTGCGACAATGTTTCGAGGTTCGACGCGCTGGCCGACATGACTCAACTAGTGGATTTGAACATCGCCGACAACGACCATCTGTCGTCGGCGGACGATCTCGCGAGGATGGATCGTCTGGTGAAGTTGGACCTCTTTTCCTGTCCCAGGCTGCGAGACATCGACGGGCTGAAATCGTTAACCAGCCTGGAGAACCTATCCATCTCCGACTGCGCGATGTTGAAGGATGTCTCCCCGTTGGCCAGTCTCGTAAATCTGCGCGGCTTGGACTTGAATGATTGCCCGCGTTTGCGCGACGTCAGTTCACTGACCACGCTGTCCAATTTGCGCATCCTGTACTTGGAACGCACGCCCGTTGGCGACGAGCAACTGCGGATGCTGCGCGGCGCTGCCGCAAGCACGGATCATCCACTAGCGGTCGCGTGGTTTCGTTGCGGGCCGCGCCGGCCCGATCAATTGTTGCGGGTCTGGGGACGACCTTCACCGCGAAGGTTCAATCGTCTGACGGCCAAGAGCCAAGTGTCATTCGCCCCCAACAGCAAGGCCCGCCACGCGATCCGCCGGACTCACCACCAGCGCCGCCTCGCTAGCAAAAAAGAACAAACAACAATGGCTGACCCACTTCGCCCGCATCTCTCGACAACCGGCTTGGTCAGTCTATCAGAACTCTGGAGCAAGCTTGCTCCGAAGAGATGCTGGCGCACGGGTTGCAGATGTTCCTGGGCGGACCCGCATGCTAGGTGTTGTGAGAGGGGGCCCGGGTAACCGGGCCCCTATCTCGATCGTCTGGTTCGTCATTCATTTCTTTCGCAAGACAGCACGGCCCTCAACATAAAAACCGGGAACACCTGTTCCACGAAAAATCATCGAAACCTCACCGGCCTTGTCGATTTGACCAGAGAAGTACTGTTTGAAAAGCCCTTTCTTCTCGCTTTCAAACTCAATTGCCCCAGGGGCTTTCGTTGGAGCCAATCCCTTTACGACATACGAAACCTGATTACCATCGATCGCTTCAAAACTGATCTTTCCATTAAACTTCCGCTCATCCCGCTCAACTATCTCGAGCATCAAAGGTTGGCCTTCTTTGTCGGCTCCTTTTCTGTTGTAGAAACGGGTTCCTGTGAAAACGGTCCCAACAGCAAACGGGTCATCGGCAGGGTCGGCTTCTTGTTTCCCTATCTTTCCAGGACGCTTCGCGTCTTTCTTGAGAAGGGCGAGTTCCTCCCTTAGTATTTGATTTTCCTTTCGGAACTTTTCGTTCTCTGCAGTTAGTCTTGCGTTTTCTTTGCTCTGGCTCGGTGGAGAAAGAGGCAAGGTGTCGAGTGAGCTTGAGAAATCGCGGACTCGCACGGCGTCATCGAGATCATTCGCCGCAATCTGTTTGAGTACTTCAGCGAGAGCTGACTTGAGCTTTTGCCTCATCACCTTCAGCTTATCCGCGTAGGCTTTGTCGAGATCCGCGACTTTCTGCTCGTAGGCCTCGGAAAGTTGCCTGGACTCAATATCGTACCATTCAATCGCTGCCGCGGCATCGTTCGACTGAATCTTCGTTGCGTCCTGGGCAATCGCTTGTGCAAGACAAACTGTTAACAGGAGGATGATAGATGTTAAAGGTTGCATGTTCGTCTCGAATGAATGTAAGAATTAGAGTGTCGAACGAATATCAATCTATCCGTCTGTACAAAACGAATATCAATCTATCCGTCTGTACTCGGACGGATAGATTGTGAAAAAACGAATATCAATCTATCCGTCTGTACTCGGACGGATAGATTGTGCGTTGAACTGAGACGCTTGGCTGGGGGCTGTTTGGCGCCTATGCGGATGCATTGCCGGTTGGTCTCGACTCGCCGCATTCTAGTGCGTGCGGAGGAGACGTTGCAACTCGGCGGGGCGAGAATGCGGCTGACACGCGAGCCGCGATGTTGACGGTTGTGATGGTTGTGGTGGACCGTCCAGGACGTGTGTCCAAAGCGCCAGCTGCGTCGATCGTTGGGTGACACTATCGGCGTTTGTCAGGTGCGGCCAAACGCCGCGCGGGAAGCTGGCCAGAAGGCGCATCATCCGCTGCCCCGCCATTCCATCCAGCGCGAATGGTCGGGGCCATAGAACAACGTGCGCCAAGACGGACGACGGGTGTAAGATTCCAACTCCATCTCGGTCTGGCAGTGCGGACACTTCTTGCTTTCGTCCGGCGGTGCTTCGAGACCTTGCTGAGTTGAATCAGTCAGGTCGCCTGCCGCTGGCGGCGGAGCGGGCTGTAATCGCTCGCACTGCTGCTGGTAAGCCGCTTGCCGAGTGTTGCTCCAACCGCCGTAACGGCGCGCCTTGGTAAATCCCTTGGGAAGAATGTGCAGTGTCCAGCGGCGAACGAATTCCAGCGTGGGCAGAGACACGGGAACTTGACGGCCCGACTTGTCGCTGGATCGCGCCCAGAAGTACACGCGACCGTCTTTGACTTCGATCAACCGTCGATCCGAGATCGGGCCGCCCGTCATGTAACGCGCTAAATACTTGAGCACATCCGCCGGGTCGCTCGTCTCTTTCGGCGGCGGCTGAATATAGACCACCCAGTCACAGGCTTGCACGTCCTCCAGAATCGTAGTGAGTTCGGCGGGATCTTCAATCTCCAACACGCCCGCCTTGATCAGACGACGCACGCCCCGCACATAACTGTCGCGAAAGCGTCGTCCCAGTTCCTTGTTGTCCACCAAGAACGGCGTCGCTGGTTTCTTACGCGTGGCTTGTGTCATCCGACACGGCACCCACCGCGTGCCATCCAGCGACGGGCCGCTGCCGGGAACCAGCGCATGGACATGTGCGTGATGTCCCAATCGCTGATTCCAAGTGTGCAGCACCATCGTCGATGCCGCTTGCATGCCGCATTCCTGGCCGATCGATCGTTGCAAGGCACTCGCCGCACTGCGGAACAACAAGCGGTAGAGCAGCGCGTCGGTTGCCGAGCACCAGGCTCGACAACTTGTCGGGAAGGGTGAACACCACTTGAAAGTAGGGGGTGTCGCCGCGCAGCAACTGGGCCGTCTTGTCGACCCAGTCCGCGCGGCTGGCTCCTCGGCACTGCGGGCAATGCCGATCCGTGCAGGAGTTGTAAACCGGCACCTTCGAGTCGCAACTCGGACAACGATACACGTGGCCCTTCATCGATGCGGTGCGGCAGAAGCCGATCCGCAGCAAGGTGCTTTCCACATGACAAGACAAGCGGTCGTGATGCCGCTCGAAGAACGGCTCCGTGTATTGCTTCAAGATCGAAGCGACGGTTAATGCGGATGGTTGTCCTCGTCCTGTTCGGGCGGTGTCTGCCGCGGAGCTTGCAGCGTCGGATCGACCCACCGCGGACATTGTCGCGTGGGCAGCCAATCGATCGGACTGGGGACCGCGTTGAAGTGTTGACGGCGGCAGTGCAAGTAGATCATGGTCGTTAAGAAACTGCTGTGCCCCAGCAGCTTGCTGATGGCCATCAAGTCGACGCCCGCTTCCAACAATCCCGTCGCGTACGAATGTCTCAGCGTGTGCGGTGTGACGTTCTTGGTAATCCGGGCCTGAGCCGCCGCCAGCTTGCAGGCTTTCTGCACGGTCGCTCCAGACAAGGGCACGTCCGGCGTCTTGCCAGGGAAGAGATAGTTGGACGGGCGGCCGATCTTCCAATAAGTTCGCAGCTCTTCCAAGAGCCTCGGCGAGATCGGCACATAACGATCTTTGCTCCCCTTGCCGCCGTTGACCTTCAACTGCATCCGCTGCGAGTCGATGTCCGGCAGCTTGAGATGAGTGGCCTCGGCCAGCCTGCAGTCCCGCGGCATACAGCGTGAGCAGCACGGCTCGATGCTTGGGATGAGCGACACATTGGATTAAGTCGTGTACTTCCTCTTGGCCCAGCACCGTGGGCAGTTTCTTGGGCCGCTTGCCGAAGGGAATCATCGCCACCGACCAGGGCCGCGGGATGGTGACGGTGTAGAGGAAGCGTAGGCGGCAAACTGCCTGATTGAACTGACTCCAAGAAGCGTTGTTGACTTGAATCAACCAGAGTTGGAACTCGCGAATCTGTTCCGGGCCGAGATCTTCCGGCAATTTGCCGAAGTGGCGGGCGAATCGATCGACGTGATAGGTGTAGGTATCGATGGTGCGAACGGCGAGATTTCGCACCAGCATGTCTTCGGCCATGCGTTGGGTGATCGGAGTCTGCCGCTTGAGATAGGAACTGGGCATCGTGGTGAACCTCCAGGAGAAGTGTGGGTACGCGGTGGAGTACATCTCCAACCTGCGATGACTCCAGGATGCTTGACGTTTCAAAAATGCAAGTCCTACAATCGTTTTAATCGTTAGCGGGTAGCAGTCGCTAGGATCGCGTGCGAGAGCAGATCGCCGCTGAGCCACACGACCGAAGACCACACGTAGCAAAGCACCAGGCCCACGTTGACAGAAGGGAGCAGCCCGAGAAGAAGACGCTCGAAGCACGTTGCCGCTGAACTCACCAAAAACTCAGACCACAAACTCTTCAGCCGAGCGGTTTAGTTC
>CAVORG010000033.1:0-16166 GCA_963698545.1 uncultured Planctomycetaceae bacterium | reverse complement strand
CTGTCTTTGTGCCTCCTCCTCGTTCATTTCCTATGCTCTATTCCTCGCTGCCATGCCTTGCTCACTGATGCCGGAATCGCCTATTCGCGTTTGCGGAGGTGTTGCAGTTTGCCTTCACGGTTACCATCGAAACACAACGGACCTGGATCTGGTCATACGATCCGAAGACAGCGATGCTGTCCGGCGCGTCTTGACCGAGGCTGGATTCACATGGGATCCAGAGAAAGCTGAGTTTCGCACGCATGACGGCATCGCGATTCAGTTTCTGATCGCTGGTCAGAAAGCTGGCAAAGGAACCGAAGTCGCGGTATCAGAACCGATTGGGGATCTGAACGTCGAGCGGATCGAAGGGCTATCTGTGGTTCGGCTTTCAAGATTGATCGAGATGAAGATCGCCTGCGGCATGAGCAATCTGCGTCGCACTCACAAGGACTTCGCCGACGTGGTGGAACTTATCGCAATCCGCCACCTCGACGGATCGTTCGCTCGCTTCTTACACAAATCCCTCCGACCCACGTTTCGTGAACTCGTTCGCAATGCCGCCGGATCAGACGAAGAATGATTGCCGGAATCGACATCCAATCCCACTGAACGAAATGGGGGCGTTGGGCCTTGATCTTAAGCTGGTCCACCTGCCCCTCTTGAACGAAATGGGGTCGTTGTTTTTTTGAAACGGTTCGACTTGGCAAACAGCGCAACCGAAGCGTGACACCGGGGGTCGCTCGGCCCCAGGCCGTTGTGGGCAAGGCTTCTTCCCAGGCCGCCCAAGCTCGGCCAATACGCCGGGAGGTTCAATCGTCGCCACCGCCGCTCCGGCCACCTCTTTCAAGGTCGTTTTCGGTTTAAGGTCATCGAAGACGAAACGTATCACTGGAGCGTCAGTCGCTATGTCCACTTGAACCCGACGCCCGCGTTGGCGTTGCACCCGGCATAGTGGCCTTGGTCCAGCTACCGGGGGTTGTGCGATCCCAGCCAGAGGCTGCCTTGGGTGCGGTACGATGATGTCCTGGCGGCGTGCAAGGAGCGTTTGGCGGCGGACTCGCCGTCGGCTATCGGGAGTTCGTCGAAGCGGGGCTCGCCAGTCCAATCCCTTCTCCTTTTGACCGAGCGGCCGACGGCTGGATCTTGGGAAGCGACGCCTTCGTCGAGCGGATTCGCGGCGCGATCTCGCCGGACAGCAAAGAACCCTCGTCGATCGCGGCGAGATTCATGCCACCCAGGACACGCGAGCAAGTCATCGAGGCGACCTGCAAAGTTTGCGGCGTATCGCCTGAGCAACTCCGAAAGCGATACGGTCGCAGCCTCGCGCGTCCCATCGAAGCCTACCTGGGGCAACGCATCAGCGGCGCCAAACTTGCGGAGCTCGCCGAAGTCTTAGCGTGCCCAACCTCATTCGCCGAGTTGCACCAGTGCCCACGGCATTCGCCGCTCCGAGTCCGCCTGGACCGCGTGGCCCAACGCCTCGGAAGAAGCTAAGTCCGACCCAGCGAGATCCGCGCCACGTGTGATACCATGAAAGAACAAACAACCACGGCTGACCCACTTGTGGACACATCAGGACGCCCGCCCCTGCCGATGAATGATGATCTTGGTCTGACCGAAGCCTTGCTCGCCATCGTAGGGCAAATCCGTAAGGGGGAGTCGCCGGATCGAGATGCGTGGCTGGCCCGACATCCTCGACATGCCGACTGCGCTGCGGGCCGTTTTTCGCATTCTCGACGAGACGCTTCAGACGGTCGCCCTGACGACCGATCATGCCGAAGAGACTCTCCCCGCTCCAGCCTCCAGCCAGCCAGCCCGTCTAGCCGGCGGCGAAGCGAACCGCCCGGCGTCGTTCGGGGATTACGAGATCATCCGGGAGATTGCTCGAGGCGGAATGGGGGTGGTGTACGAAGCGCGTCAACGAAGCTTGAATCGTATTGTTGCGCTGAAAATGATCCTCGCCGGAAATCTGGCCTCGCCCGAGGACGTGCGTCGGTTCCTGGTCGAGGCCGAGGCCGCGGCAGGGCTTGACCACGCCGGCATCGTCCCCATCCATGAAGTCGGGGAGGTCGGCGGCCAGCACTATTTTTCCATGGCCTATGTGGAAGGCGAAAGTCTAGCGGAACGGATCAAGCAAGGACCGCTTTCCGTCATGGAGGCCGTGGAAGTGACGCGACAGATTGCCGAAGCGTGCTCGCCTACGCCCATGATCGAGGGGTCATTCACCGGGATCTCAAGCCCTCCAATGTCTTGCTGGACGGACACGGCAAGGCGAAGTTAACGGACTTCGGATTGGCGAAACGCATCGAGCGGGACAGTCAAGTGACCGCCACGGGACAGATTCTCGGAACGCCCAGCTATATGCCTCCCGAACAGGCCTCGGGCAAGTCGCGGCAGGCGGGCCCAGCCAGCGACATCTACTCCCTGGGCGCCGTGCTGTATTGCCTGGTGAGCGGAAAGCCGCCCTTTCAGGCGGCAAGCGTTATGGACACGCTGATCCAAGTCTTGGAGCAGGAAGTGGTTCCGCTGCGGCTGCAGAACGCCAAGGTGCCCCATGATGTCGATGCGATTTGCCAGAAGTGTCTCGCGAAGGACCCGCAGCATCGCTATCCCGATTGCCACGCGCTGGCCGCCGACTTGAGTCGCGTACTGGCTGGAGAACCCGCCAGCGTATCTTCGTCGCATTGGGGCGCCGGCATGCTGCGAGCCCTGCAACGCAATCGCGATGACGTTCACCTGCACGCCTGGAGCGCTGTACTGACCTGGTTCGCGCTGATCGTGGGCGCCACCGAAGGGGCGATCCAATTGTTGGACCGCAGCGGTCCGGTGACGCCCTTCCTCATCGTTCGCGTTCTGCAAGTGCTGGCCTTTGCCGGCGTGGTGATCGGTTATCGCCGGCAGTTCTTCGGCCGGCATCCCGCGGTAGTGCAGATCCGCAACCTCTCCCTGGGGTTCCTGCTGGCGTGCTGGCTGGACGTGGTCATCGCTGTGGAGCAACACGTAGTGGCGGAAACCGGCGAACCCCTGCAATACTACGGATCTTATCCGGCGTTTCTCATCTACTCTGGAATCTTCTTCTTGGCGCTGGCTCGACAATACTGGGGCATGTGTTACGCGTTGGTGGCCGGGTTCTTTACGCTGGCGGTGATCACGCCTTGGCTGGAGTTCATGGCGCCCGTGTTGTTCGGCCTCGCCTGGAGCGGCGCCCTGCTGTTCATCGCTCGCCGACTCCGCCGCCTCCAAGCGGAAGACGCTGGGCGGCCGGGGGACTGACGCGGACTGACGCCGATGAGCTGTAGGAGAGAAACCTGCATCCATCCCGACTCCGATCAGCGAATCGGTGGAAAAGCGCGTCAGGCTTTGTTTTTTGGTTTTCGATGACAGCAACGCTAGGGAGAGGGGAGTACGTCAGGCTTTGGTTTTTGGTTTTTGCTGCTAGCGTCAGCGGTTTGGTCCGGGCCAGCGCGAGCTCGTGCCGTTGACTTGGAGTAGCGCGGGGGCGGGCGGCGCCTGACCGAAGCCACCGAGCGACGGCGACCTGCCGGTGCCAGAGGCTTGGCAAGGGAGAGGGGAGTACGTCAGGCTTAGAGGGGAGTACGTCAGGCTTTGGTTTTTGGTTTTTGCTGCTAGCGTCAGCGGTTTGGTGCGGGCCAGCGCAAGCTCGTGCCGTTGACTTGGAGTAGTTCTTGGGCGGGCGGCGCCTGACCGAAGCCACCGAGCGACGGCGACCTGCCGGTGTCAGAGGCTTGGCAAGTGATTGCGGTGTTGGCGGAAGCATGGAGAATGGCGGCGCCCTCGGGGAGCTTGGCCATGAATCGTCGGCATCGCGTGCAGTACCCCAACGCGCTCTACCACGTCACAAGTCGCGGCGTGCGTCGCGGAACCCTTTTCGAAGACGACACGGATCGCCGCTTGTTTCTCAATCGGATCGCCGGCGCAGTGAGCCGACTCGGCTGGCTCGTTTACGCGTTTACGTTGATGAGCAACCATTTCCACCTCTTCTTTCGCACGCCTCGGCCCGACCTTTGCCAGGGCATGCAATGGCTGCTCGGCGGCTACGCTAGGGCGTACAATCGCCGCCATGGTCTCAGCGGGCACGTCTTCGAAGCTCGCTTCCGCTGCGGCGTCGTGGAAGACGAAACGTACGCCTGGACCGTCAGTCGCTATGTGCACTTGAACCCTGTCCCAGCCTTGGCGCGGCATCCCAACGCCTGGCCATGGTCGAGCTACCCGGGATATTGCGATCCGGCGCGTCGACTACCATGGGTGTGCTACGACCAATGGCTGGAGGCCTGGCAAGGGGCTTTTGGCGGCGACGCGCTCGCCGGCTACAGACGGTACGTCGAGTCCGCCCTGCCTGGATGCTGTCCCTCTCCGTTTGATTCCGCCGCGGACGGTTGGATTCTGGGCAGCGAGCAATTCGTGGAGCGGATTCGTGGCCTGATCTCGCCTGCATCCCGCCAACCGTCGGCAAAGCAGGCTCGGAGAATCCCAACCGTCAGTATGCCGCAAATCATCGGAGCAACATGCCAGGTCTGCGAGTTGACGCCGGAGCAGTTGCGAGTTCGCGGGCGCCGCACGACGCCGAGAGCGATCGTCGCCTATCTGGCTCGTCGCCACAGCGCCGCCACCCATCAGGACATCGCGGTCCATCTGGGCTTGAGTCGCCCGGACAGCGTGCCCAGCTTGCTGCAAAAGGTGACTCGAGCCGTCAGCGAAAAACGCTCCCCCCAACTCAACTGCGGCTCCTCTCTCCTGCAAACGCTTCACCGCGTTTGCTGCTTGTTGAATCTTCCCAAGCCTTAGCATGGCGCATGGCGAGCCCAAGCCACCCGCCAAGGCACTAAAATCGCTCTCAGCACCACTCTCGCACACACCACCAGACGGTTCCGACGCCCCCCGCAATTACCCCTGTACGCCGCTGAGCAGCAAAAACCAAGAACCAAAGCCTGACGTGCTTGGCTCCCTCCCAACCAACCGGCTAGAGAAGAGGAGCCCGTAAATACGAACACAAATCTCGCGTCCATTTCATCGGACGCCGCTTGACTTACTACGGTGCATCTGACGTGCTTGGCTCCCGCGAACTCGCGCTGACCCGCCCCAAACCGCCGACGCTGAGCACCAAAAACCAAAAACCAAAGCCTGACGTGCTTGGCTCGGAGCGCTATTCTGTGAAACACCTTGACGCAATGACAAGGAAAGGCGCTGAAGTTTCCGTCTTGGCCGAGCCACCACGCGAAGTTTGGGTGGACTGTAGAGGTACTCACGTCGAAGACGAGGATCTGCTGAACCTGGTTTCTGAGCCTGACCTAGTGTATCTTTCCGTCAACGACTGCAAGGTGACCACTTCAGGCGTTGCCGCGATCGGCGAGAAGCCAAAGCTCAGCTCACTTGGAATTGGCCGATTCTCACGTGGATGGCTCGGTTCTCAGGTTTGTTAAGCAATGGCCATCTCTTGTCCGAATCGACTTGTGTGGCGTGAGGGACGTCGCTCGTTTCGTCGAGCATCTGTTGGTGCTCCGGAGACTCAGTGCCATCGACTTGTCTCGTACGGACATCACTACCAAGGATGTCATACAGCTACTTAAGCTTCCCGAACTTTCCACGATCGACGTGTTCGACACAACGGTCCGGTACGCTGACTTGTCCCAACTAGACGACGAAGACGCCGCCCCCCATAGATATGTCCACATTCGCACTAACACTGGCCACCTAGGGTTAACACTACCAAAGGGAAACTATTAGGGGTCTTCGGCAGAATCTGAACGGCCAAGCACGTCAGGCTTTGGTTTTTGGTTTTTGCTGCGTCAGCAGCGTACAGGGGTAATTGCGGGGGCGTCGGAACCGTCTGGTGGTGTGTGCGCCTTGGCGATTGGCGGGCGCCGCACGACGCCGAGAGCGATCGTGGTTTTTGCTGCTCAGCGTCGGCGGTTTGGCGCCGGTCAGCGCGAGCTCGTTTTGCTCATCAACGTAAACGCGTAAACGAGCCAGCCGAGTCGGCTCACTGGGCAAACCATATCTCCTGCATCCGATCCGCATTCGGCCTGGGGGGAAAAGCGCGTCAGGCTTTGTTTTTTGGTTTTCGATGACAGCAACGCTGAGCACAGGAAACCAAAAAACAAAGCCTGACAAGATTCTCCCCCAAGATTCTCCCCCAAGATTCTCCCCCAAGATTCTCCCCCAAGATTCTCCCCGATGTCGTGATCCACCATCGACAATTCCGCGATGAACCAACCACGCCCATGATTCGGACCTGATCTCCACCCATGACAACCCGAGATGGGGCAGAGAACAGCGATAATCAAATATGCCCAAGAGTCCCTACGAGGCACCGAAAGCACAATCGAGTGAGGCGATTGCCGACGAAGCGTCTGTCGTGTATTACGTGGCGTGGGCAGAAGTGGGACAGCCGTTGTTGTTTGTTCTTTCTTGCTCAGCGGGGCCAAGCTTGCGGATCTCGCCGAAGTCTTGGGGCTAGGTCGTCGGGACAGCGTGCCCAACCTCATTCGCCGAGCACAACAAGCCCCCCGACATTCGCCGCTGCCCGCATGGCGAAGCTAGAGACGCTTCAAGGCAGCGACGGCGAGGAAAGTTGTCGGAGCGAATAGCCGCTGGATGGAATATGGCATGCTCGATTTGCATTCACCTCGGTCGACCGCGCCCGTTAGATGGCTGAGCTCGTCAAATGATTTCGCGAATCGGTTCGATGCCCGGCTCGACCATGTACTGGGGCGTACCGGTCTTGTCGAAGAAACGCACCTTTCCCACGTCGATACCGACATTCTTGTAGAGTGTGGCGAAAACCTCCTGGAACTTCACCGGACGATCGACGGCGTGTTCGCCGAATTTGTTGGTCGAGCCGATCACCTGTCCGGTTTTCATGCCGCCGCCCGCCAACATGGCGCAGGACACATTGGGCCAGTGGTCGCGACTGTTATTCTTGTTGATTTTGGGAGTCCGACCGAATTCACCCCAAAGCACCACCGACACGTCTTGATCCAATCCGCGTTCGTGCAGGTCTTGAATCAGCGCCGACATTCCTCGATCGAGCAAGGGAAATTCCTGCCGTGACCGAGGGAAGTTCATCCCATCCCCTCCGTGCCAATCCCAGCGACTGTAGTTGAGTGAGACGACTCGCGCCCCCGCTTCGATCAGCCGGCGGGCGATGCAGAAGTTGCGGATCATTTTGGGGGCGCCATCGCGCTGGTACTTGGGATCGTTCTCGCCATACCGCTCGAGGACCTTGGGATCTTCCTGGCTGAGGTCGAGCGCATCGACGAGCCTCGATGTCGTTAGAATCCCCAAGGCTTGTTGATTGTAAACATCCATTCTCTCGGCCGCGCCGCTGGCGTCAAACTCCCGCTGGAACCGATCGACGGCGTTGCGCAACGCTTCTCGGTCGCGGAGGCGATCGAGCGTGACGCCTTGCAGCACCATGTTGGCGTTGGCCTTCGAAGGATCTTTTTCCACCAAGCCGAACGGTGATTGGCGGGCGCCGAGAAAGCCTCCGTCTTGGGTTTCTCCCCAGGTGCGATTACCCGTCGGGTACATCAACGACACGTTGGGCGGCGTGGCTGGATTGACCTGGCCATGCAGATGAGAAACCCAGGAGCCCCAGTTCGGGCGTCCTTCGCGCGGCTCACGCTGGCCCACCTTCCAGCCGGTCATGCACTGGTAGGCGTCGTGGCGGCCATCGGCATCGCAGATGGAGCGGATGGGGATGAACTTGTCCATCATACTCGCCATGCGGGGGAAGAGTTCGCAGATCTCGATTCCCGGCACATTGGTTTTCATGGGGCGGAATTCGCCCCGGATTTCGCTCGGCGCGTCGGGCTTCAAATCCCAGAGGTCGATATGCGAAGGGCCTCCGGGCATATAGATATTGATGATCGCGCGATGGTTCGAACCGTTGGCCGCCTGGGCGTCGGCCTCCAGCATCTGGGCGAGGGACAGGCCGCCCAGGGCCATGCCCCCGATCTTGATGAAGTCGCGTCGTGAATGCCGGTCGCAATAACCTCCGCCGCCCCAAGAATCGCCGAAAATGGAAAGCATCGATCACTCCCGAAACTGGTCGCCATCACTTGTTGACACGAACTCGAACGCATGGGGGAGCTGCGCCGCCACGGCCTCTTCTCCATTGAAAGCGCGTGATCGGCGGCTCCGCATTCAAACCCTTGCTACTTAACGCTTGCGCGTGAACGTCGAAACTTTCGCTGAGGTGTCCGGGCCGGTCTCAAATGATGTTGGTCGCGACGTCTTGCCTTCCGCCATAATCAGTTTGCCGTCGGCGATCTTGTAAATGCATTTCGCCGTGCGGGACTTGGATTGATTTTCCCCTGCCGCGATCATCACCATGTCAAGTTGCTTTGGTTCTGTTGCGGCGTTCAATGTCAGCCGACACTCGAACGACTTACCGTCAACACGAGTTACGGTCACTCGGTCGCCACGGATCGACTGCTTCATTCCACGGAAACGGATCGGCAGTTGCTCGCCCTCGCGTTTCATTCCAGCCATTTCGACGGATTCAAGAATCCAATCACCTTGCAGTTCCTGAAGTAGCAGGTCGCCTTCGCGCTGGGAACGTTCCTGCGAAAAGGAAACCCGGGAGCACGCCAAAACCAGAATGACGCCGCCGACCAACGAGACAACTCTTGGGTTCATTTCAAACTCCCCAGAGGCATCATAGAGAAAAAGGGACTACCACGGAGAGCACAGAGGAACACAGACGACAAAAATGCCTCCGCCTCTGTGGCCCTCTGTGTCCTCCGTGGTCAATTCCATCGGGATTTTCTGAACCTGATGCCTATGGGTTTCATTTCAAACTCCCCGGCTTACTCAGAATCCTGACGTACTACGATAGCAGCATATCATAGCCAACCCGCAGTGAAAAACAGAGAATCTGCGTCCCTGGCCGGCTCAAAGCCGATTTCGAAAGAATCGCCCCGAGCCAGCCCAAGTGTGAAGCCCGCGGGGCGAACAGCAACGGGCGCAGGTGCGGGATTCCGGATTCCGTGGCGAGTCGATCCAAGGCGAATAGAATCGACCGCGGATTTCACAGAGGAACACGGGCAAGCCCGAACTTCTCCCCACCTTGCGTTTCCTCTGCATTATGTGATCTCCAGGAGCAAGTCATGACGGTTTCGCAACGATCGATCACCCTGGTGGCGTCCTTGGCGATTGGCGCGGCGGCCTTTCTTGCCATGGGCGCATCCCGTGGCGAGAACGACGTCGCGATCGCGATCAAGAGAGCCCGAACTTGTCGCTTTGAGATGCGAACTGTTTTTTCTCGACCGGATCGAATCGTCGAGGGCGTCGTTTCCTGGCGGGCGAATCCACGTGCGTATCGATTCGACCGGCGCGAGAGCAACCAGGCAACGACGGTCGACATCCTTCGAGCAGAGAAAGCAGGGATCGCCATCGACCTGGAGCGGAAGACGTACCGCGACTTGCCGGCTCGGCGGAACGGTGATCTGCCACCCGCGTTGATGCTGAACGTGGCTCGTTTCTTCGGCCAACCGAAGTACGAGCTCGCTCGGCAGCGAATTGACCATGCTGCCGCCGACGGCGTCGAGGTTCCTTTTCAGTTGGTGGATCCGGCCATGGGCGAAGGCAAAGTCCGGATGTGGGTGGACGCGGAGTCCAGGCTGCCGCTGCTAATTGAGTACGCCTCCGACGATCCGCGAATGGGCGTCAAGACCCTGCGAAGTTTCCGTTGGGACGGCGAACTCGCGGACTCGCTATTCGATGCCCGCCCGCCGAACGGATTCGCGGACGTCACGCCAAAGTCTGTCGAGTTGGAGGGACAGATCAAGGCGATTGTGCAGGCGCTCAGGATCTACGCCAAGGCATTTGACGGCGCTTATCCGCCTTATCCGAAGATCTATGGCGATGTGGTGATCAACAAGTTAAAGAGCAAGTTGGGAGTTACGCGGAATACGCCCGTCACGGAGCAATCCTACGCCGAATACGTTGAATCCACCTTGGGCTTCGCCCACATGAGCGCGATCTGCCGTGACAACTCGGATGCGAAATACGGCGGCCAAACGGTCACTGCGGCCGATAAGGACAAAGTGCTCTTCCGTTGGAAAACCGTCGATGGCGACTTCCAGGTGATTTATGGCGACCTGCACAACGAAACCGTCTCGAAGGACGAGCTTCGCGAGCTGGAAAAACGTTGATCAGAAACCTCCGTCAGTTTCGCTCTACCGGAATCCGCCGTTAGCGCCGGGCGGCGTCCGATGCTTCCCCGTCCAGCCATGTTGAGAGCACTTGCGTCAGGCGGATTTCGTCCGCAGCGCAGGTGAGCACGTCGCGGTCAATGACGACAAAGTCGGCCCGCTTGCCGATTTCTAGCGAACCCACCTCGCTTTCCATTCGCATGAGCCAGGCGTTGTTGATGGTGTAGAAGCGAATCATCTGTTCCCGCGTCAAGGATTGCTCGGGATGGATTTCCCCTTCATACCAACGCGCCTTGCGTGTCACGGCGACCCACATCCCCAGGAACGGATTGTAGGGATTCACGCTCCGCAGCGAGCCGATCTTTTGCATGTGATCGCTGCCGCCTCCCGCCTTGACTCCGGCATCGAACAGGCTCCGCAAGGGAATGAAGTGCTTCAACCGATCCTCGCCGAACTGCATGCTCAGCGTGCGGGCGTCAAGGTACAACCATGCCGGTTGCAGGTCGACTCCGACGCCAAGCCTGGCAGCCCCGGCGATCGACGCCTCGCTCATAAAACTGGAATGAGTGATCGTTGAGCGCGTCGGGGCGATGGGAGTGTCCACATTGACGCGCTCATAGACTTGCATCAGGCCCTCGACGGCGGCGTCACCCTGGCAGTGCGCTGTGAAAGCAAGGCCGCGACTCGCACATGCCCGCACAAGCTCTTCCAACCGCTTCTCATCAATGTACTGCATGCCCCGATAGCGCGGATCTTCGATGCCGTAGATGTGGCTTACGCCCCATGGGCGTCGAAAGTACGCGCTTCCAGTGAGCATGCCTCCATCCAGAAACACCTTGACGCCGATCACTCCCAGGCGCGGATGCGGCTTTGTGAAGTACGGATCAGCAGCAAAGCTGTCAAGACGCGTTGTAATCGTCGCCAGGTCTTCGCTGGGACTGAGGCTGCGCGACATTCGCACTCGAACCGGAAGCCGGTTCGATCTCAGTAATCGTTCGAATTGAACACGGGAGGCGTCATTGCAGTTGCGATCGATAATGCCGGTGATTCCCGAGCGATTGTAGTCTTCGAGCAAACTCACCAGCCGTTCGTCCCGTTCGGCCTGGCTGATGGTCCGCTCACTGGAACTCGGTCGTGTTTTCAGCACCGACGATAACTGACGCAGCAGCCCGTTGGGCTCGCCCGTTTGGGGGTTGACCAGCACTTGATCGGGATGCTTCGCCGCAAACGCTTTGTCAATGCCGTTTTCCCGCAGAGCCAACGTGTTGGCGCTGCCGTCGGGACCGGTGCGAAAAACGACGGGATGCCGGGGAGCGGCGGCGTCCAGTTCCCCGCGAGTGGGATAGCGTTGTTCTTTCAACCGAGTGATAAAGACCTGAGAGAGCTTGATCCATTCGGTCTCGGGAACCACAGCAGCCCGTTGTCGAACATAAGCCAGCACGTCTGCGATCGAGTCCATTTCGGGAATCTGATGATCGGCTTCGTACAGGCTGGCGGCGGAAGGATGAACATGCGAGTCAATTAGGCCGGGCAAGACCATCTTGCCTTGGAGATCGACGACGCGCGTCTCGGATCGTATCAGGTCCTTCAATGCATCGGCTGCGCCCAGTGCAATAATGCGCCCTTCACGAATCGCCATCGCCTCGACGATGCGGAAGTCGGCATCCACGGTAACGATCTTCCCGCCTCGCACAATAAGATCAGCGAACTCCTCCGCGGACGCCAACAGCGGAGCGATCAGCAGGATAATTCCCGGAAGGACTTTCACGGCCTGGCTCCTCGTCATTTCTCAGCGGTTACTGGTTATTGGGCAGGGACTCCAGGATCACCAACGCCATCTGAAGCAAAGAACGATGACCGACAGTCTGAGAACGGTGGTGTGAGAGTCTCGGCTGAATTCCTGATATATCCTATCCTTCCTGCTCCAAGATGTAACGGCCATCGCCACCCAGAACGGATACTCCATGTCGAACAGCGCACCGTGTAGCGTCACGCCCTGAAAAGCGCGTCGTGGCAAGCAGATCGGCCGCGATTTGCTTGCCGAGGCGCTGCAACGCGACCAAACTCCGTTGTGGGCGCAAACCGTTTGACTTCCAGAATGGGCCTTCGGCGGAGCGTTCCGTGAAAATGGTTTTACCACAGTCGCCCATGCCGCAAGCGGCGCCTGAGACAAGGGAAGTGGTTCTTTGACTCTGATGCTCAGCCTCGCACCGCAACGCGGTCAAACCGCAAAGCCTGGGGTCGCAGGCAAAAAGGTCAAAAATCGAGTAGAATGGAGTCCTTGCAGTCGTCGCTCGCACACTCTCTTTTTGTTGAATCCATGATCGATCGCCAGGACTTGCTGAACACGAAGCACATCGCCGGCCGGCTCAGCGTTGGTTGGTTCACTGTCGTCGCCTTGACGGTTGCCTCGGTCTCGGCCGAGGAAGTCCGTTTCAGCCGCGACATTCGTCCGTTGTTGTCGGACCGTTGTTTTCATTGCCATGGGCCGAATGAAGCCGACCGGCAGGCGGACTTGCGTTTGGACCGGGCCGAGGGCGAGGACGGGGCCCACGCATTGGCCCTCAAGCCGGGCTCTCCCGAGAAGAGCGAATTATGGATGCGGATTACGTCCGACGATCCGGATGTGGTCATGCCGCCGCCGAGCCAGTCCAAGCCGCCATTGACTTCGGAAGAAAAGGCGCTCATCCGCCAGTGGATCGAACAGGGCGCTCGCTACGAGAAATTCTGGGCCTTTGTTCCGCCGGTCTCGCCCACGATGCCGCCCGATATTCCCGGCGCACCGATCGACCGTCTCGTGCGCCAGCGGTTGCGAGAAGAGGGGCTCGCCCCCGCGCCGGCGCCGACAAGCGCACGCTGATCCGCAGACTCACGTTGGATCTGACCGGCCTGCCGCCGACGCGCGAGGAGATTCATCGTTATCTGGAAGACGATTCCCCCGGCGCCTACGAGAGGATCGTCGACCGCTTGTTGGCAAGTCCGCGTTATGGCGAGCACATGGCCCGCTATTGGCTGGACCTGGTGCGCTTCGCCGACACCAACGGCATTCACCACGATCACTACCGCGAGATGTCGCCCTATCGCGACTGGGTGATTCGAGCCTTCAATGACAACCTGCCCTACGACGACTTCACGCGTTACCAGCTCGCCGGCGATTTGTACCCCGAGCCGACGCGAGACCAGTTGGTGGCCTCGGGCTTCCATCGTTTGCACCTGATCATCGACCGCGGCACGGCGCTCCCGGAAGAGAGCTACACTCGCAACGTGCTGGATCGGGTCACCTCGGTGGGCACTGCGTTCATGGGTCTGACCGTTCAGTGCGCAGTCTGCCACGACCACAAGTACGACCCGGTGACGATGAAGGACTTCTATTCGCTGTTTGCCTTCTTCAACAACATCGACGCGGAACCAGAAACCGGCGGGCGCCGGGGAACGGATTTCCAGCGCGGGCTGCAGCCGCCGTACATCAACCTGACAAGTCCGGAGCAACAAGCCGAACTCGATCGCCGCGAAGCCGCGGTCGTCGCCGCCGAGGCCGAACTAGCTCAGCGTTGCGCGGCACTGCAAAGTCGCCGCGGACGAGAAAGACAAGGGGCAAGCCGAAGCCGCCGTCAAGCAGGCGGAAACGTCCTTGCAGGCCGCCCGCAAGGCTGTGGACGACTATCTCGTCACGCTTCCCGCGGCGATGATCATGAAGGAGCGATCCGAACCACGACCGGCCCATATTCTGATCCGCGGAGCCTACGACAAGCCCGGCGACCGAAGTCGCCCGCAACACGCCTGGCTTTCTGCTTCCTCTGCAAGACGCCGACGGCGTGACCACGCGAATGGACTTGGCGAACTGGTTCGTCGATCGGCAGCACCCGCTGACCGCCCGCGTCGCGGTCAACCGATTCTGGCAGCAGCTCTTTGGAGTCGGCGTCGTGCGAACGGCGGAGGACTTCGGCGCGCAAGGCGAATGGCCGTCGCATCCCGAGCTGCTTGACTACCTGGCCGTTCGATTCATCGAGAGCGGCTGGGATGTCCGTGAGCTCTTCAAAGAAATGGTCATGTCGGAGACCTACCAGCAGTCCTCGATCGCGGCGCCCGCAGCTTATGTGAAGGATCCTCAGAATCGTTTGTTGGCCCGGGGCTCGCGATTCCGGCTGGATGCGGAGATGATCCGAGACCAGGTGCTCGCCGCCAGCGGCTTGCTGAATCAAAAACTGTTTGGCCCCAGCGTCAAGCCGCCGCAACCGGAGGGATTGTGGACGGCCGTCACGATGCCGAGTTCTTATCCGCGGCAATTCGAGCCGGACGCCGGCGAGCAGATCTATCGCCGCAGCGTGTACACGTTTTGGAAACGCGGCATGCCTCCGCCGCAAATGACGATTTTCAATGCGCCCAGCCGCGAGGAATGCATCGCGCGCCGAGAGCGGACCAATACGCCTCTGCAAGCTCTGCTGCTGCTTAACGAAGAGGAGTATCTCAAGGCGGCTCGGCGGCTGGCGGCCTCGGCCCTCGAGGCACATCAGGGCGATGCGGCGAAGCGAGTCAACTTGATCTATGAAACGATCACTTCGCAGCTGCCTCGCGAAGAAGAGCAGGCGTCGCTGCTGAAGCTGGTCGCCGATCTGCAGGCCATGTATGACGACTCGCCGGAGTTGGCCCGGGAGTTGTGCGGAGACCAGCAACCGCCTGCGAGCGCAGCGCCCGCTGAGTTGGCGGCCTGGACCCTGCTGACCAGCACCATTTTCAATCTCGATATCACCAAGAACCGGCAATGAGCGACATGCGCTGCACCACAGACCAACCGAGCGACGCGGAATTCACCGACTGGGAACTGGCTCGCCGGCAGTTCCTGCAAACCTCCGGCATGGGACTGGGCGCCGCCGTGCTGGGCTGCCTGTTGCCGCAGAATCGCCAGGCGTTTGCCGCCACCGGGTCGGCGCCGGCGCCTCGCGCGAAACGCGTGATCTTCCTGTTCATGGCCGGCGCTCCCAGTCAACTCGATCTGTTCGACTACAAGCCGGATCTGGAAAAGCAGTTCCGCAAGCCGCTGCCGCCCAGCATCAGCATGGGCCAGCGCGTGACGGCGATGACCAAGGGCAAGGAGCAATTGGTGGCGCCGTCCATGTACAAGTTCCATCGGCAGGGGAAAAGCGGCATGTGGATGTGCGAATTGCTGCCGCACCTTTCCCGCGTCGCCGATGATCTCTGCATCGTGAATTCCTTTCACACCAACGCGATCAATCACGATCCTGCGAAGACGTTCATCTGCACCGGTTCGGAGATTCCGGGGCGGGCCAGCATGGGCGCCTGGCTCAGCTACGGACTTGGATCGATGAATCAGGACTTGCCGGATTTCGTCGTGCTCACTTCCGCCTACTGGACCGGCGGAACGCGCAATGTGCAGGCGCTGTACAGCCGACTCTGGGGCAGCGGTCCGTTGCCTTCGCGACATCAGGGCGTAAAGTTCCAGACGTCCGGCGACCCCGTGTTGTTTCTCTCCAATCCGCGCGGCGTCGATCCCCGCATCCGGCGCCGCATGCTGGATACGGTCGGTGAAATCAACAGCCGGCACTACCAACGGATTGGCGATCCTGAGATCGAAACGACCATCGCGCAACAGGAGATGGCGTTCCGCATGCAAGCGTCCGTCCCCGAGCTGACGGACGTGTCCGGCGAGCCGCAATCGATTCTCGACCTCTACGGCCCGGAAGTCGCGAAGACCGGCTCGTTCGCTCGCAATTGCCTGTTGGCTCGACGCATGGTCGAACGGGGCGTGCGGTTCATCCAGATCTTCCATCGCGGTTGGGACCACCACACGATTCTGCCCCAGCAGTTGCCGGGCCAGTGCTTTGATGTCGATCAACCCTGCGCGGCCTTGATTCAGGATTTGAAGCAACGGGGACTGCTGGACGAAACACTGATTGTCTTTACCGGCGAGTTTGGCCGCACGACGTATTGCCAGGGGACGCTGAAGCGAGACGACTACGGGCGCGACCACCATCCGCGCTGCTTCTC
>CAVORG010000032.1:0-195946 GCA_963698545.1 uncultured Planctomycetaceae bacterium | reverse complement strand
GCGCGGCTTCACGAAGCCGCCCCGAGTTCCGCGGCGCCTACGCGGGGCTGGCCACGGCGCCTGCTCGATCCGCTACTTGAAGAAACTTGGCGTACGGTGGTTGAGCTATTACCCGTACAACGTTGCAGGACCGACACCTCGTCGAGCGCGGGTCTTGTCCCGTAACTATTGGGGCTATAACACGCTGGGTTTTTCTAGACTTGCACATAATCGCTGCACGTTTTCGTGGGGATGCGACGCGGCTCCGTGAGTTCAGTTGATGGTTCGAACTGCACATAAGGCGGGCATAGAAATCATTCTCGACGTGGTTGACAACCACACGGCCGAGGGCAGTCACCTGGGACGCTGTTCCACTGCGGAGTCGATGTTCGGCTTGTTGCCGCGACGAGCGGCATTACATGGACTACACGGTTGCGGAAACACGCTCAACGCCATGAACCCGCGGGGTACTGCAACTGATCATGGATAGCCTGCGGTATTGGATCACCGAGATGCACGTGGACGGTTTCCGATTCCGATCTGGCAAGTGCATTGGCCCGCGAACTGCACGCGGTGGACAAACGGCGCCTTCTTTGACATCATCCATCAGGACCCGATCATCTCGCAGGTGAAGCGATCGCCGAACCGTGGGACCTGGGCGAAGGCGGCTACATGGGGCGGCAACTTTCCCGCCCAGTGGTCGGAGTGGAACGGCAAGTACCGCGACTGCGTGCGATCGTTTTGGAAAGGGGATGGCGGTGTGGTCTCCGAATTCGCCACGCTTTTGCGGCAGCAGCGACCTGTACGCAGCGAAGACGCGGCCAGCATCAATTTTGTCACATGCCACGACGGCTTCACAAAGACCTGGTCCACAACGAAAAGCACAATGCGGCGAACGGCGAGGACAACCGCGACGGGCGGACCATAACATGAGCCGGAATGGCGGTGTCGCAGCGAGGGTCCGACGAAGAACCGTAAGATCTGCCCACGCGACGCAAGAAGCGTTCCATCCTGGCAACGCTGATTCTGTCGCAGGAGCTGCCGATGTTGCCGGCCGGCGACGCGTCCAGTTCGGACAAACTCAGAACGGCAACAACAATACGTACTGCCAGGACAACGAGATCACCTGGCTCAATTTGGGTGCAAATAAACTAAAACGCAATCGAAAACTTCTGGAATTCTGTCGCAAAGTGACGGCCATCTTTCACGAGCAGCCCGTTGTCCTTTGCTGATGGGCGCATCGGCTGTATGCGGAAACCCCCGACATTGCGTGGTTGAACCCCGACGGCACGGAAATGACCGAAGAAGATCGCCGCACGCACCGCACGTCCGCTGCTTCGGCGTCGTGCTGTTCGGCGACAGCATTGACAGGGCGATGCACCAGCGGCGACACGATCCATCCTGTTCAATGCCGACCATGATCTGACGATTACGGTTTACGTTGCCAAACGTCGAAGAGAACCTTCCGTGGCAGCGACTCATTGACACTTTTGAAGACGTGACAACCGAGGACGAATTCGCGGAAAATCTCGACTTACCAACTACGTCCCTGTTCGTTGGCTGTCTTTCGGATGGAGTCGAGGAATAGAGGGAGGGAAGTTGGTCATGGCTTTGCCTTGGGCTTCACCGTGGGCAGTGAGAGCGACGAAGCTAAGAAACAAAGACGTAGCTGCTCCCCGCAACGTTTTGCGATCATGTCGCTGAGGAAACGGCCATGCCCGATCGTCTGTTCTCGACACGCCGAAAATGGCTCGCGAACGCTACCGCGTTGACCTTAGCCTCGGGGCGCCTGGCAAAATGTTTCCGCAGGAGCGTCCATGGTTTTCGCAAGCTAGGGATCATCAGGCGTCCGGCAAAGAAAAACCTGGTGACAACAACATCTAGGAGACGTTTAGGCGGGGCGATGCTGGCGTTGTCCGAAGGCGGGCAACGCTGCCGATGCCTACCTGACTGCCGCTTTGACGCACAACCGGTTGTCGAAGACCGCTCCACATCCATCGTGAAAGTTTCCTCAACTACTACGATGCGAAGTCCGGCTATTTTTACGCGTCCTCGGCCCGCTGGGACCCTGCGAAAGACGAGAAGTATGAGGGGGACCCATTCGATCAACACTCCCATCTGTCTTCGGGGCGGGAATCATCGTCGATGGGGTCTCTCCTCACGCCGCACACGCCATGAATCGAGAACACGTTCCGGGGGGCCGGTGGAGCGCCCCGCGTGTTCGACGAGTTTGGCGTTGTTCAAGAAGGGCAAACCGTACCTGATTGCGGGTTGGCCCCGCAGGATTCGTGCACGGGCCTTGGCAATACGGCACGGCGATCGTCGAATGGGCAGTCCTCCACCGAATCGATGACAACTTCTCCGCTTCGGTTTCCTGTCAAGATGGCGATTTTGATTTCATCGTCACTACGACGCATCGGGTGTTCGAGATGTTGAAGGAAAAGAAGATTCCGTTCTTCCAGAAGTTGCCCGTCGCCGTTCACCGGATCGGTGGAGCGCCGACGTCGAACGACGATTCGACACTGCACATCGTGCACAGGCTGGTTGATGGTTACGCTCTCGCGGACTGATCCGTGGCCGGCGTCAGCGAACGCACGCTGCGGAAACGCATTCCTTTTAGCGTAACGCCTTTCTTGGAAGACCGGAAGTTGTTCTTCGGACGCCCCTAACCAAGCTCATCGGGGATCATGCGACAATGGGAACGGAAGCAATCACGATCCGGCGGATCTCTTCGTGCTGCTCACTTCTCTCGTGGACTGCTTCTCGTGCACCACGACGCGATCTCAACCTCAACCGGAGATCCTCACGATGGACGACAAGCAGTTGCAAGCGTTGCTTGATGCGATCCTCAACAAGGCCAACTCACCGCCGAGGACGTCGCGCGGTTCAAGCAGATCACGGAATACCTCGCGCAACTGGTCGTGGACAAGAACAGGACCAGACGCTTGCGAAAAACTGCTTCGGCAGCGGCCTGACGGGGGAGTGAAAAGGGGGAGCCGTTTCATCGTCCTGGTAAGCTGCGAAGCCTGGGAGGCTCCACCATGCCCGTGCAAAACATCCCATTCCTCCCAAACACCCAAGACAGATCGAAACTGCTCCCCGTTTCTCCCCCTGACGAGTGAAAAGGGGGAGCCGTTTCATTGTCCTGGTAAGCTGCGAAACCTGGGACAACTTTCCACCATGCCCTGCTAATTTCAAAACATCCCATTCCTCCCAAACACCAAGACAATTAAACTGCTCCCCGTTTCTCCTTCCTGGAGGATGTACCGGTCTTGTGCGGCCAGCGACAACGAGGCAAACTTCGGCTAGTTTCCGAACTCTGGCGGACGTCAGAAGCATACACCAACTATCGAATTCGGCAGCGGAAGTTTGCGGATTGATCCTGGCGTTGTCCCACGCTCTGCCGAGTTTGGCTCAGGACTCCGAAGCGGCGAACCCCTGGCCGCCGCGACCGGACATCGAGCATCGACTCTCTGCCGTGTTGAAGAGTTGGTGACGCATTGTCACCATGTGGTCGAAGTCCAGAAACAAACGGCGCAGCGTTTCCGCAGGGAACTGGCGGAAAAGCGGACAAGAAAGAAAACGGAACGGCGACGGTCTTTCGACGCTGGTTCTGTCTTCACCCCACGAACCTCGAAACGACGAGCGATGAGGGAACCTGACCACAGCGGAATATGACCTGCCGAACACTTGCCGGTATCAAGTTCCCAACCACCGCACCGTCGTCCACCTGAGCGCATTCCACGCGCCTTGACGCCCGTTGGAGCGAGACGGCCAAAGCCCTTCAGTGCGCTGGCGAAGCGGCGGCCGCCGACCTTCCGCCGTTGTGGGTCAAATGCCGGAATTGAGTATCAATTCCGCGAAAGGGGCGGAGAAGGCTTGCCGTCGAGGGACACCACACAGCCTTCGACGCGAGTTGCAGCTTGTTCCACGTGCGCTGCAGATTCACGCCGAGTCACGAATTAGACAATCGCGTCGTAAATGCCGGAACTTGACGTCACTCTCGATCGACTCAAAAAGCCATGGCGATCCGATATCCTAACCTCACGTTCCGCGGTTCATTCGGCCAGCGAGCACGCCTCATTGGGCAAGTACTGGTTGGCCGAAGCCCATCGCCAACACTCGGTCACCAACCGTCGCACGGCGAGCCTTCATGCGGGCTTGGCGATGGCGATCTTTGGGCAATAGACGATCGTCTGTTGGAGGCCCATGAACACGTGAAGCGATCCGATTGGAACTGGTGTTTCTTTTTCTCGTTGGCGGCGTTTTTTACGGCAGATGCTCACGGCCGGCTCGGCCTGGGCGATCCGCCAAGACGAACGCCTCCGGTCGCCCTTCGTCTCGACGCTCGACTGCGAAGCGAAGATACTCTCGGCTGTCTTGAGGGAGTCGAACCAGATTCTCGCAGGCCGAGATGGCGTCGAATCCCAATGACTGGCAATATTTGACCGCTTGCAGCTAAGGCGTTTGACTTGTCCGTTCATCGACAGAACAAAAACATTCAAAGAGAGCCGAATGCGACGCGGCGGAGAGCTGGCGAAGAGTCCTGGAGAGTTGCCCGACGAGCCGCCAATCAAGATGTGTTGCCCGTGCGAACCATGGCCACGATCGCATCCTCGAACACATCTTGATTGGCGGGTTCGTCGGGCAACTTCTCCAGGACTCTTCGCCAGCTCTCCGCGCACATCGCATCGGCTTCTCTTTGAATGCTTTTGTCTGTCGAATAAACGGACAAGTCAAACGCCTTAGCGCAAGCGGTCAAATATTGCCAGTCATTGGGATTCGACGCCATCTCGCCTGCGAGAATCTGGTTCGACTCCCTCAAGACAGCCGAGAGTATCTTCGCTTCGCAGTCGAGCGTCGAGACGAAGGGCGACCCGGAGGCGTTCGTCTTGGCGGTCGCCCAGGCCGAGCCGCCATCGAGCGTGTCCGTAAAAAACGCCGCCAACAAGAAAAGAAACGCCGGTTCCAATCGGATCGCTTCACGTACGTGTTCATGGGCCTCCAACAGACGATCGTCCGTATGAGGCTCTTGCCCAAAGATCGCCATCGCCAAGCCCGCATGAAGGCTCGCCGTGCGACGGTTGGTGACCAAGTGCTGGCGATAACGGGCTTCGGCCAACCAGTACTTGCCCAATGAGGCGTGCTCGCTGGCCGAATGAACCGCGGAAGCGTGCGCGGTTAGGATATCGGATCGCCATAGCTTTTCGAGTCGATCGAGAGTGACGTCAAGTTCCGGCGACGTACGACGCGATTGTCTAATTCGTGACTCGGCGTGAATCTGCAGTGCGCCGGTTGACAAGCTGCAACTCGCGTCGAAGGCTGTGTTGTCCCATTGGACGGCAAGCCTCTGCGGCCACTCGCGGAATTGATACTCGATTCCGGTTTGGACTCGGGCCACGCATTTGACCCACAACGGCGGAAGGTCGGCGGCGCCCGCTTCGCCAGCGCGCTGAAGGGCTTTGGCCGTCTCGGCTCCAACGGGCGTCAAGGCGCATCCGAGGATGCGCCTCAGGTGGACGACGGTGCGGTGGTTGGGAAGCTGATACCGGCAAGTGTTCGGCAGGTCATATTCCGCTGTGATCCGCAGCCCCTCATCGCTCGTCGTTTCGAGGTTCGTGGGGTGAAGACAGAACCAGCGTCGAAAGACCGTCGCCGTTCCGTTTTCTTTCTCTGTCCGCTTCCGCCAGTTCCCTGCGGAAACGCTGCGCCGTTTGTTTCTGGACTTCGACCACATGGTGACAGATGCGTCACCAACTCTTCAACACGGCAGGAGATTCGATGCTCGATGTCCGGTCGCGGCGGCGGGTTGGCCGCTTCGGAGTCCTGAGCCAAACTCGGCAGAGCGTGGGACAACGCCAGGATCAATCCGCAAACTTCCCGCTGCCCAATTCGATAGTTGGCGTGCATTGTTCTGACGTCCGCCAGAGTTCGGAAACTAGCCGAAGTTTGCCTCGTTGTCGCTGGCCGCACAAGACCGGTTTTCCCTCAGGAAAAGGGGGAGAAACGGGGAGCAGTTTAATTGTCTTGGGTGTTTGGGAGGAATGGGATGTTTTGCGCGGGCATGGTGGAGCCTCCCAGGCTTCGCAGCTTACCAGGACAATGAAACGGCTCCCCGTTTCACTCGTCAGGGGGAGAAACGGGGAGCAGTTTAATTGTCTTGGGTGTTTGGGAGGAATGGGATGTTTTGCGCGGGCATGGTGGAGCCTCCCAGGCTTCGCAGCTTACCGGACAATGAAACGGCTCCCCGTTTCACTCCCCCCGTCAGGCCGCTGCCGAACAATTTTCGAAAGCGTCCAATGGTCGTGTTCTTGTCCACGACCAGTTGCGCGAGGTACGGTAGGATTCCGTGATCTGCTTGAACCGCGCGACGTCCTCGGCGGTGAGTTGGCCTTGTTCGAGTCGCGCGAGCAACGCTTGCAATTGCTTGTCGTCCATCGTGAGGATCTCCGGTTGAGGTTGAGATCGCGTCATGATAGCGCCGATGGCAGTCCACAAGAAGTGAGCGGCGCGAGATCCGCCAGATCGTGATTGCTTCCGTTCCCATTGTCGCATGATCCCCGATGAGCTTGGTTAGGGGCGTCCGAAGAACAACTTCCGGTCTTCCAAGAAGGCGTTACGCTAAAAGGAATGCGTTTCGCAGCGTGCGTTCGCTGACGCCGGCCACGGATCAGTCCGCCAGAGCGTAACCATCGACCCGGCCGTCCTGCACGATGTGCAGTGTCGAATCGTCGTTCGACGTCAGCGCCTCCCACCAATCCGGTGAACGGCGACGGGCGCCCTTGGAAGAACGGAATCTTCTTTTCCTTCAACATCTCGAACACCCGATCGTCGTAGTGGCGCTCGAAATAGAAATCGCCATCTTGACGGGGTAAACCGAAGCGAGGTTGGTTCATCGATTCGGTGGGGGACAGTCCCCATTCGACGATCGCCGTGCAGTATTGCCAAGGCCCGTGCACGAATCCGAAGCCGGGCGAACCCGCAATCAGGTACGGTTTGCCCTTCTTGAACAACGCCAAACTGGTTGACACGCCGGGGGCGCTCCCACCGGCCCCCCGAACGTGTTCTCGATTCATGGCGTGTGCGGCGTAGACCCCATCGACGATGATTCCCGCCCCGAACGCGGTGGGAGTGTTGATCGAATGGGTCCCCCAGGCGACGTTTCCAGCTTGATCGCGGACGATCAGGAAACAGGTATTGAAGATCGCGTCGAAGGTCAGCTTTCGCAGCGGGCTCTTCAGGACAGCGTCCGCGCGTGCGTGCGCGAATTCGGGGGAGACGAACTGTTCGTGAGTTTTCTTGGAGTAGCCGGGCGAAGAAAGGAAGACCTCTTCCATGATGCGGTATTGACGGAACAACGATTCCGGATTCGTGCGCGCCGGGCCGCTCGATCGTAAATCCAGTGCTTCGTTCAAATGTAAGGCGTACGTGATCAGACCCGCTGCTGCGATCTGATAGCCGCGGTAATTCCCCTCTAGCGTTCGCTTCTCGACGCGGCTCACAACGCCAGCATCGCCGCCTCGGACGCCTCCCTGGATGTTGTTGTCACCAGGTTTTTCTTGCCGGACGCCTGATGATCCCTAGCTTGCGAAAACCATGGACGTTCCTGCGGAAACGTTTTCCCAGGCGCCCCCGAGGCTAAGGTCAACGCGGTAGCGTTCGCGAGCCATTTTCGGCGTGTCAAGAACAGACGATCGGGCATGGCCGTTTCCTCAGCGACATGATCGCAAAACGTTGCGGGGAGCAGCTACGTCTTTGTTTCTTAGCTTCAGTCGCTCTCACTGCCAGCGGGGCAAACCCAAAGGCAAAGCCATGACCAACTTCCCTCCCTCTATTCCTCGACTCCCATCCGAAAGACAGCCATCGAACAGGGACGTAGTTGGTAAGTCGAGATTTCCGCGAATTCGTCCTCGGTTGTCACGTCTTCAAACGTGTCAATCAGTCGCTGCCACGGAAGTTTCTCTTCGATGTTCGGCAACGTAAACGGAATCGTCAGGTCATGGTCGGCATTGAACAGAATCAAGATCGTGTCGCCGCTGATCTCCTCGCCCTCTTCGTCCACGTCGATGCTGTCGCCGAACAGCACGACGCCGAAGCAGCGCACGTGCGGTGCGTTCCATTGTTCGTCGGTCATTTCGGTGCCGTCGGGATTCAACCACGCAATGTCGGGAGCTTCCGCGCCGCCGATCGCCCGGTCGGAGAAGAACTTGCGGCGGTGGAACACCGGCTGCTCGTGAAAGATGGCGATCACTTTGCGGACAGAATTCCAGAAGTTGCTCGATTCCGTTTGTGCTTGCTGTCCGCCCAATTCAGCCAGGTCGATTTCGTTGTCCTGGCAATAGGCGTTGTTGTTGCCGCTCTGGGTATGTCCGATCTCGTCGCCGGCCAGCAGCATCGGCACGCCCTGCGAGAAAATCAGCGTCGCCAGGATCGAACGTTTCTTGCGGTCGCGCAGCGCCAGGATCTTGCGGTTCTTCGTCGGACCCTCGACGCCGCAATTCCAGCTGATGTTGTGGTCCGCGCCGTCGCGATTGTCCTCGCCGTTGGCCTCGTTGTGTTTTTCGTTGTACGAGACCAGGTCTTCCAGCGTGAAGCCGTCGTGGCAGGTGACGAAATTGATGCTGGCCTTCGGCCGCCGTCCGCTCCAGGCGTACAGGTCGCTGCTGCCGCAAAACCGCGTGGCGAACTCGGAAACCACGCCGCCGTCGCCTTTCCAGAACGAGCGCACGCAATCGCGGTACTTGCCGTTCCACTCCGACCACTGGGCGGGAAAGTTGCCGACCATGTAGCCGCCTTCGCCCAGGTCCCACGGTTCGGCGATCAGCTTCACCTGCGAGATGATCGGGTCCTGATGGATGATGTCGAAGAACGCGCCCAGTTTGTCCACCGCGTGCAGTTCGCGGGCCAGCGCGCTGGCCAGATCGAACCGGAAACCGTCCACGTGCATCTCGGTGATCCAGTACCGCAGGCTGTCCATGATCAGTTGCAGCACGCGCGGGTTCATCACGTTCAGCGTGTTTCCGCAGCCGGTGTAGTCCATGTAGTACCGCGGGTCGTCGGCGACGAGCCGGTAGTAGGCGGCGTTGTCGATGCCGCGAAAGGACAGCGTCGGTCCCAGGTGATTGCCTTCGGCCGTGTGGTTGTAGACCACGTCCAGGATCACTTCGATGCCCGCCTTGTGCAGGTTGCGGACCATCGACTTGAACTCGCGGACCGCGTCCAGCGGATGCCCGTGCGCGAAGCGTAGCCGATCTCCGGGGCGAAGAACGCCAGCGTGTTGTAGCCCCAATAGTTGGACAAGCCCGCGATCGACCAGGTGCCGGTCCTGCAGGAAATGGTGTACCGGCATCAGCTCGACCGCCGTCACGCCCAGTTTCTTCAAGTAGCGGATCGCCGGCGCCGTGGCCAGACCGGCGTAGGTGCCGCGCAGATTCTTCGGGGATCGCTCGGGTGCAGCTTCGTGAAGCCGCGCACGTGCATTTCGTAGATGACCGTCTTGTGCATCGGCGTGTTGGGCGGACGGTCGTCGCCCCAGGTGAACGCCGGATCGATCACCGCGCGCCAGCGGCGCAAACGCGGCGCTGTCGCGTTCGTCGAACGACAGATCTTCGTCGGCGGAGCCGATCGTGTAGCCGAACAGCGAATCGTCCCAGCGCGTGCGACGTGCCGATCAGCTTGGCGTACGGATCGAGCAGCACCTTGTTGGCGGATTGAACCGATGTCCTCGTGCCGGTTCGTACGGACCGTGAACGCGGTAGCCGTAGAGTTGGCCGGGAGCGACGTCCGGCAGGAAGACGTGCCAGACCATGTCGGTCTGTTCTGGCATCGGAATTCGCTCGGATTCCCTGTCGGCGTCGGGCGAATCGAACAGGCACAACTCGACCTTGGTCGCGTGTTCCGCGTAGATCGCGAAATTCACGCCGCGCCCGTCCCATGTCGCACCCAGCGGATAGGGCTTGCCCGGCCACACTCGCCGCTGGCTCAAGGGCACGCCCGTCCGCTGCACCTGCGAACGTACGCCGCGCACGCGTTTGCCTAGGCCGATGATGGTTTTCTCGACCGGGTCTTCATCCATCTCAATCTCCTGGACGGCATTCACCGTTCGCGTGCCTGCCGATCGTCATCTTTCTTGTGAACAGCCACCGAATGCGGCAAGCGCCGGTTCTTCGTCTCTCCCGCCGGCCAGGCAGTTTTCGACCGGATCGATACGGTTTTAGACGACGTCCATGATCACGCCTAGGCCGCGCGAATGGGTCGTAGCAAGGGTCGGTGGATCATCGAGATGCTCCGTAGTTATTCAATTCCTCTCAATGTACTCCGTGATCAGTTCTCGGCGAAGCGTTTCAGGAAAGGGGCGACAGCCAGGTGAGCGCGTAAACGAGCCAGACGAAGGGAATCCCAGATTCTTGCCAATTCAGCACTTGAAAAAAACGCTCAGCGTATAAAAATGCTCCGTCCCGGGAAACGCTCTCTTTGCCCCCGCCCAACACTTCTTCTCCGCTCGAGGTTGGCACTGTGATCCATCGTTGTTGTTCGAAGTTGGCCAGCGGCCTCCCCTTAGCGATTCTTGTTGGTTGCCTGGCGACCAGCTGGGTGCTCCCCTCAACCGCCGCCGATGAGCCTGCCGACAAGTCACCGGCGCCCCAGTGGAGCCAATGGCGGGGCCCCTTCCGCGATGGCACGCTTCCCGCGGCCGACTGGCCGGCCACGTTGGACGAGCAGTCCTTGAAGCAATCCTGGCGGCTGCCCATGGGAGAGAGCTATTCGGGCCCGTTGATTGTTGACGGCAAGGTCTATGTGACCGAGACGCTCGACGCGAAGTACGAGCAGGTTCGAGCCTTGCAACTGGCCGATGGTAAGGAGATCTGGCGAGCCCGCTGGGAGGGGGCGATGAGCGTTCCTTTCTTCGCCAGATCCAACGGCGACTGGATCCGGGCCACGCCGGCTTTTGACGACGGAGTGCTGTACGTGGCCGGCATGCGCGATGTGCTGGTGGCGCTGCAAGGCGCCGATGGCAAAGAGCTTTGGCGATTGGACTTTGTGAAGAAATTCGGCACCGCTTTGCCATCGTTCGGCTTTGTTTCCTCGCCGCTGATCCTGGGCGACTATGTCTTCGTGCAAGCCGGCGGCGGGCTGGTCAAGCTGAACAAGAAGACCGGCGAAGTGCTCTGGCGCGTGCTGGAGGATGGCGGCGGCATGAACGGCAGCGCCTTCGCCTCGCCCTACTTCGTGGAGCTTGCCGGCCGTCAGCAACTGCTGGTGCAAACGCGTACGAAGCTTGCTGGCGTCGATCCCCAAGACGGTGCGGTCCTCTGGAGTCAGGAAGTTCCCGCGTTTCGAGGGATGAACATCTTGACTCCCACCGTCTTTGAAAACGGCGTGTTCACCAGCAGCTACGGCGGCAAGAGTTTCCTATACGAGGTGTCTCCCAGCGCCAACGGGTTTCAGGTCGGGGAGTCCTGGAGCACGCCAGCTCAAGGCTACATGTCCTCGCCGATCATTTACGAGGGGCACGCCTACCTGCATTTACGAAACCAGCGTTTTACTTGCATCGACCTCAGCACGGGGAAGGAAACCTGGCGAACCAAGGGCTTCGGCAAGTACTGGAGCTTGGTCGCTTCGGGTGATCGCATCTTGGCCTTGGATGAGCGGGGCGAGCTCTTCCTGATTCACGCGACGCCGGAGAAATTCGATTTGCTCGGCCGCCGCCAGATCGCCAGCGAGCCCACTTGGGCGCACCTTGCCATCCAAGGCGACAACGTGGTGATTCGCGAATTAAAGGCGACCACGGCCTGGAAGTGGTCGAAATAGCGGGTTTGATGCAAGGAAACCTCTCAGGCCAAGTCATTGTCATCGTGGGGGGCACGTCGGGACTCGGCGCGGCGGCGGCCGCCGCCTGCGTTGAAGCCGGAGGACGCGTGGTGCTTGTCGGCCGCTCGCAGGAAAAAGCGTCCGCGATCAGCCAGCAACTGGGAGAGTCGTGCGTTACGCTGATCGGCGACGCGCTCGAACCGAGCACCGCCGAGCAAGCGATGGACCTGGCCTACGCCCGGTTTGGCAGGGCGGACGCTTTGTATCATGTGGCCGGTGGGAGCGGCCGACGGTTCGGCGACGGTCCTTTGCACGAGATCACCGACGAGGCGTTGGAGCAGGTTTGGGCGTGGAACCTGCGTTCGGTGGCCTATTCCAACCGCGCCGCGGTCCGCTGGTGGGTGCAGCGCGATCAGCCCGGCGTGATCTTGAACATGAGCAGCGTGCTCGCGTTCTCCCCAGCTCCACTTCACTTCGCGACCCATGCATACGCCGCAACCAAGGCGGGCGTCATCGGCCTGACCCAGGCGTGTGCGGCGTACTACGCGCCTCGGCGCATTCGCTTCAACGCGATTGCCCCTGGTCTGGTCCATACCCCGATGGCCCAGCGAGCGGCCGGCGATCCAAAGATTCAGGACTACATCCAAGCGAAGCAACCACTCGCCGGCGGCATTTGCCAAAGCCAGGATCTGAATGGTGCGGTGGTGTTTCTTTTGTCCGACCAATCGGCCATGATGACCGGTCAAGTGATTACGGTGGACGGCGGTTGGACGGTCAGCGAAGGACGAATCGAATGACGGCTGAACCGCCGCCCGCGCAACAGTTTCTGGATCATTGCCAGCGTTTGCTCGACCGCGTGCGGCAACAGCAAGCCGCGATTTCGGCGGCGGCGGATTTGTGCGCCAAGTCGATCCTGGCGGAACGCATGGTCCACCTTTTCGGCTCCGGACACAGCCGCATCATGGTGGAGGAGATGTGGCCCAGGTACGGATCGTTCCCTGGCTTCAATCCGATCGTTGAGCTGTCGTTGACGTATCACCATCCGGTCGTGGGCAGCAATGGCCAGCGGCAAGCGATGTTCCTGGAAAACGCCGCAGGCTTCGCGGAACGGATCCTGCGGAACTTCCATATCTCGTCCGAAGACACGGCCCTGGTCGTGAGTTCCAGCGGCTGCAATGTCGTGCCCATTGAAATCGCGCAAGGCTTTCGAGAACGCGGCGTCCCGGTCATCGCTCTGGTCAGCCGCGAGCACGCCGATGGCAGCCAGACCCGGCACGCCTCGGGCGACAAGCTTGCCGATTTGGCCGACATTGTGCTGGACACCGGAGCGCCTCTAGGCGACGCGATGGTGCGGGTCGCCGGGCTGCAGGAACCGGTGGGTCCTGGATCCACGATCGGCGGCTGTATGGCGATCAATGCTCTGAAGGTCGAGATCGCGGCGCGGTTGGCCGCCGGTGGAGCACCGCCCCGTGTGCTTACGGCCGCGGCCATCGTCGGCGCCGATCGCTCGGCCGCCCTCTTCGAAGCGGCGTACGACGAACACGGACGACGCCTCGCCAAAGTCATTGGTGGTTGACTCGCGGCCGGTTTAGCGGCTGTTGATCTGAGAGGACTGGCGTTGTACCGTCAGGCGAAGGCTCAGCACTTCAGGCGATTGCGAACGGAATAACATGTCGAAGCTACGAACGACGGTGGTGGGCAGCTATCCTCTGCCAGGTTGGTTGGAGTTTGCCTGCCGTCATCTGGATCAGTTCGGGGAAGCGGATCTGCGCGAGTTGCAAGAGGACGCCGTGTTGGCGGCCGTTCATGACCAGGTCGACGCAGGCTTGGACGTGATCACCGATGGCGAACAGTCGCGGTTGGACTTCAATTTGTCGTTCTATGGTTATCTGGATGGCGTCGCGCTGGAATCCGCGCCGCCGCGCCGCTTTGGACCCCCGGCGCACGATCAACGCGGCAAGCATGAAATCACGGGAGTGCTGGGAGCGCCGCGCGGCCTGGGGGCCGTGGAGGAATTCCAACGCTTGCAAAGGATCGCGCCGGCCGGACAAGCGCTGAAGGCGAGCTTGCCAGGACCCTTCACGCTGAGCGGCAGGTTGCTTCCCAATTCGCGATATCCCGATCGCCTGGCGATCACCGAGGCGTTATTGCCGCTGGTCCAACAAGAGCTGCGGGCGCTGCTGGAGGCCGGTTGCCGCGAGATCTGCGTGGACGAGCCCTCGATGAGTTGCTACGCGCACAAGTCGGACCCTCGCCAATTCGTGGAGATCTACAATCGAACTATTGCGCCGTTGCGGGGCAATTGCCGGGTCGGAATGCATGTGTGCTTCGGCAATTACAAAGGCCGCGCCATCGGGCCGCGCCGCCTGAGTGCTTTGTTTCCGGCATTCCTTGATGCGCACGCCGATGAGATCCATGTGGAGATGGCCGCCGCGAACTACGTGGATCTGCCGTTGATCGCCGAGATCGCCCAACACGCCGACGTCGCCGTGGGGATTATCGATGTGAAGTCCTACTACATGGAAACTCCCGAGGATGTCGCGGCGATCGTTCGTCGGTGCCTGCAATATGCTCCCGCGGAGCGGCTGGCGTTTGCCCCGGATTGCGGCCTCAGTCAGACGGCTCGCTGGGCGGCGCCAGAAGCTCGCCAATCTGGTCGCTGGCGTCCGACAAGTTCGCGATGAACTGGACTGATGACGCTTGATTCCTGCGAATTATGAACGCTGTTGTGCCCGCGCTGAAGAGTTGGCCTCAAGCCAGGGCCGAAGGGCAAATTCCCGCCACCGCTGGGCTCGTCCGAGCGGGGCGCTGCTCCTGGCCGGAAGGGCACTGTTCGGCTGGGCGAGGAGCATCGCCCAACGGGGGCAAGCCCAAATGGCGTGGACTTAAGGCCCCACGCGGGTATGTGCAAGGCCTAGTCGCCACAAGTGCTTACGCGGCGAGCTAGCTTTAAGGGCTCGCCGCACGGCCACGGCTATAATTGTGCAGGCCCTCCGGGCCTGAGAGGTCACGGCGAGTTTCACTGAAAAATACCTGCAACCCTGCTTCGAAACGCACGATGATCCCCGCAGCGCTGAAAGACGAAGAACTACTGCACGATATCGCGGCGGCCGACCCGGGCGCGGGTGTCTGCCTGTGGTGGCTGGGTCAAAGCGGGTTCCTTGTCAAATCGAGCGCTGGACTCGCGTTGCTCGATCCCTACCTCTCGGACTCCCTCACGCGGAAATACGCCGGAACCAAGAAGCCCCACGTGCGGATGACGGAGATCCCCATTCGCAGCGATCGGCTGCCGCCCTTGGATCTGGTCACCAGCTCGCACAACCATACCGATCACCTGGACGCCGAGACGCTTGTCCCCTTGCTGCAGGCCTCCAGTCCGCCCAAGCTGGTCATCCCCGAAGCCAATCGACCGTTCGTCGCCCAGCGGCTGCATTGCGATTTGGCCCTGCCCATCGGGTTAGCCGACGGCGCCCGCGTCAGGGTCTCTTCCTGGACAGTGCACGGAGTCGTCGCGGCCCACGACGCGATCGAGCGAGACGAAGCCGGACGCCCGCGGTGTATGGGGTACGTCCTGCAAAGCGAGCATGTCACGATTTATCACAGCGGCGATACGCGTTGGGATCCCGAGCTGAACAGACAACTGGCGCCGTTTCGCATTGATGTGGCCATTCTGCCCATCAATGGAGCTCTGCCAACGCGCCAAGTCGCCGGCAATCTGTGGGGCCAGGAGGCCGCCGCCTTGGCTCATAGCCTTGGCGCCAAGCTCGTCATACCCTGTCACTACGAGATGTTCCAATTCAATACCGAAACGCCGGACGCGTTTGTCGCCAAGTGTCGGGAACTGCGACAGCCCTATCACCCGCCCAGATGCGGGGAGAGGATCACCGTGCCTGCCTGACGGAGAATGGATTGCCACAAGAATAAAGGAGATGCAGTGATGGCCAAATGGCGCGTGGCGGGAATCAACTTCGACCACTTTCACATGGGCGACAATCTGAGGCTGGCGGCCGAGCATCCGGACTGCGAGGTCATTGCGATCTGCGACGAGCAGCCCCAGCGCATGCAGGACGCGGCGGCCATGTTGGGGCTGTCCGACGCGCAGATATTCACGGACTACGAGCAATGTCTGCGGCAGACGGCGCCGGACATCGTGTTGCTGTGTCCCGCCGCCGCACGGCACGGCGACTGGACCGAGCGCGTGGCGCCCTTTGGTTGCCATGTGTTGGTCGAGAAGCCGTTCGCCGCCAGCGTCGCCGAAGCCGACCGCATGATCCAAGCCCTGAACGCCACTGGCAAGCAACTGGCCATCAACTGGCCCCTGGCCTGGTACCCGTGCCACCGCACGGCCGAGCGTTTGGTGCGGGAAGGCGCCATCGGAGAATTGTTGCAGGTTCATTACTACGACGGGAATCGCGGCCCCCTCTGGCACGCCGCCGAGAAGGTCGAGCGAACCGAGGAGGACGTGCGGCGCGAGAAACCGGAGAGCTGGTTTTACCGCCGGTCACACGGTGGCGGATCCTTGCAGGACTACCTGGGGTACGGCGCCACGCTGGCCACTTGGTTCTTCCAAGGAAAGGCTCCGTTGGAAGTGACCGCCGCGGTTGACCAGCCGAAGGGCCTGGAAGTGGACGAGCACGCCATCGTGGTCGCTCGATACGATATGGGCCTTTCCAAGTTCGAAACCCGTTGGGGCACGTTTACCGATCCGTGGACCCATCAGCCTCAGCCTAAGTGCGGTTTCGTGCTGGTGGGCGCCGAGGGAACGATCAGCAGCTACGATTACGAGCCGACCGTGCATCTGCAGGACCGCCGTCGCCCCGCCGGACGCGACTTGCTGGTGGACGAGTTGCCGTTGGAGCAGTCCAATCCAATCGCCAACTTGGTGGCGGCCTTGGAGGGCCGCTGTGAGCTGGACGGTCCGCTGACGCCCGCCATCAGCTATGTTGGGCAACGCATCGTCGATGCGGCCGTGAGGAGCGCGGATTTGAAACGAACCGTGACCTTGGAGTCGTCGGGGGCGCGGGAATCGTCGCTCGAGGGCCCCTCGCCCGACGCATCCATCGAAAACACCTCGGAATCAGCATGACCAGTGACAGCGACTATCAGATTCGCGATCAGCGGGCTCAACGACGCGCATTGCCGCTCCGAAACTTCGCTACAAGCCGACTCGCCCGGCTCGGCGGATGGCCATCGCCCTGATTGGTTGCGGCGGCATCACGGCGTCGCATCTGGCGGCCTACCGCAAGGCCAAGTATCGCGTGGTGGCGTTTACCGACTTGGATCGTCGGCGGGCTGAAGAGCGCCGCCGCGAATACTATCCGAAAGCTCGCGTGTTCGATTCCGTGGACGAATTGCTGGCGCAAACGCATGCTCCGATTGTCGACATCGCGACCCATCCCGAAGAGCGGGGACAGTTGATCCGCAAGGCGTTGCTTGCGGGAAAGCATGTGTTGAGCCAAAAGCCGTTCGTCACGAATCTGTCCTCGGGGCGGAAACTGGTCGAATTGGCTCGTCGCCGAGGCTTATGTCTGGCCGTTAATCAGAATGGGCGGTGGGCGCCGCATGTCAGTTACGCCCGACTGGCCATTGAGGCCGGTCTGTTGGGGGCCGTCCAAACCGTCGATCTGTCGGTCTATTGGGATCATAACTGGGTGGCGGGGACGCCCTTTGACGCCGTGAGGCACTTGGCGCTGTACGACTTCGGCATCCACTGGTTCGACATGATGTGCTGCTATTTGCCCGATCGTACGGCCAGCCGGGTGTTCGCCTCGGTGTTGGCGACGCCGGGACAGAAAGCGGCGCCCGCTTTGTCGGCCCAAGCCGTGGTCGACTTCGACGGTGCGCAGGCTTCACTGTTGTTGCGCGGCGACACCTTGCGCGGTGCTGGCGACCGAACGCTCATTGTCGGCGATCGCGGTGCGCTGATCAGCGAGGGCCCCAATCTGAATGAGCAGACGGTCACGCTTTACAACGACCATGGTTGGTCGCGTCCCAAGTTGACCACGCAGTGGTTCAACGACGGCTTCGACGGGGCGATGTCGGAGCTGCAGAGCGCCGTTCAGGAGGGTCGCCGACCGTATCACGACGCCGAGCGAAATCTGGCGACGTTGGAGTTATGCTTCGCGGCGCTGGCCAGCGCCGATCGCGGCCGCCCCCTGCGTCCGGGGGCTGTCAAGCGGCTGCCGCTGTGAGCCAAGCCAGGCGTCAGTGCCGAGAATCGGGCAACCCTGCCATGTCTCCGTGGGGGATGTCCCAGAAGAGCTCAAGAAACACAAAAGCGGCGGCTCGAGATGGATCTCGAACCGCCGCAGGTTAGCCAGACCAGATTACACTTCCTGGGAGAGGAAGGCTAGGCTTTCATCTTGCGGCCGTTAGTTGCAGCAGCAGCAGCAGCAAGGATTCGGGCAGCACTGCACCGGAACTTGCTCGCAGATCACGCGGCGAACACAGCGGTAGGCCGTGTAAGGCTCGCAAGTGACTTCGCAACGGGGCACGCAGATCGTGCGTTGAGTGCACACGGGCTTGCAGACCGTGTAGGGCACTTTTCGCACGCACTGATGGCACTCGTAGCGGCAGGTCGTGTAGGGGACCTGCTTGCTGCAGCACTCTTTGACCATGCGGCAGACGGTGTAGTTGCACACCTTCTGACGGCACTCTTTGACCATGCGGCAGACGGTGTAGTTGCACACCTTCTGACGGCACTCTTTGACCATGCGGCAGACGGTGTAATTGCACACCTTCTGACGGCACTCTTTGACCATGCGGCAGACGGTGTAATTGCACACCTTCTGACGGCATTCCTTGACCATGCGGCAGACGGTGTAGTTGCACACCTTCTGATGGCACTCGCGCACCATGCGGCAGACGCGATAGGTGCAGACCTTGGTGCGGCACTCGGGCACCATACGGCACACCGTGTAGTTGCAGACCTTGGTGCGGCACTCGGGAACCATGCGGCAGACGGTGTACGGGCACTCTTTCTGAACGCATTCGGTCTCATAGCGGACGCAGCAGATCGTCTTGGTGTGGCATTCCGGCACCCAGATCCGCTTGCAGCAACGGCGCGGCGGGCATTGGCACTCGATGGTGCGGCAGGCGCCCGGGCAGTAGATGCAACGGCAGGTGGCTTCGTCCCACGTCCAAGTACCTGGATCGCGAACCACGCGGCGAACAACCGGACCGGGGACTTCGGTGACTTGAGTCTCCCAGTGACCGCCGTTGACGGTGATTTCGCGAGTGTAGTTGACCGGCTTCGTGATCCGTTGGGTCACGATGCGAGTCTTCTGCTCTTGAACCCGATTCCACACAGTGTAGTTGATCGTCCGCTGACGGGTCTCGTACACGGGCTTGCAGACCGTGTAGTTGATCGTCCGCGTCTTGGTTTCCCACACGGGCTTGCAGGTCGTGTAGTTGATCGTCCGCTGACGGGTCTCGTACACGGGCTTGCAGACCGTGTAGTTGATCGTCCGCTGACGCGTCTCGTACACAGGCTTGCAGACCGTGTAGTTGATCGTCCGCTGGCGAGTCTCGTACACGGGCTTGCAGACCGTGTAGTTGATCGTCCGCTGACGCGTCTCGTACACGGGCTTGCAGACCGTGTAGTTGATCGTCCGCTGGCGTGTCTCGTACACGGGCTTGCAGACCGTGTAGTTGACCGTGCGGTAGTTGGTTTCGTACACGGGCTTTCGCACGGTGTACACTTCGTCCCGATAATGCGTTTCCGGAACGTACTTGGTCTCGTTCACCACCTTGGTGTCATGCACCATTCGGCGAACTTGGCGATGGGCCGTGTAGGCCTCTCGCTCCCACACGACGCGACGACGAGTCGTCATGATCGTGTGGCAGCAATCTTGAACCGCGACGGCCGAGCCGGCGTCCTGATTGCTGACATTGTGATAGCTAACCGCTCCAAAATAGGAAGCGGAAGCCGTGTTTACCGACGCCACGGCGATCAACACCGTGAGGGCCGGCAGACCCAGGAGCCTTCTCATCTTCCAGTCTCCTCTCAAGGTACCACTGAACTTAGATCTGGTCTGGCGAAACGGCTCGCCAAATTCACTCACACCCGCCAGCCATGCATTGCAGTAAGCCATCTCTCCCGGGGACCTCGCCGCTAGGCAGCCGCGATCGACCCATGTTGACTCATGACCGGTAGTCGTGTTGATCGTCAAATTGGGTGGACAGCTTGAAGTTGGATGAACAGGCTAAATGGGGCGGCTGGGGGTCGTAAGTCGTTGGGGGTAAATGGTTTTCTGGCGTCAACGCGCTGGATTTCGTCGTCTTTCACGTTTTCGGAATTCCCGTGGACCGTGTGCTCTGTAGCGGATGCGCCATCCCAAGCCCGGTCGGCGGGGGTCGCGGCCGCCGCCGATGGCCCTTCCAACGCCGCCGCGGAGGACCGCACCATCCTCCTTCGCCGCTGGCGACAATGCGGCTTGTCCGACTTCTGAGGATCCGCGAGGCGCCGCTGGCGAGCTATGTTTGCGAGTACTCCTCGCATTCGCCTTCGTCTTCGACTTCAGGAAATCCATGATGTCCCGCGAGCACCGCGCTTTCTCGGCCCTGGAATTGACCATCGTGTTGGTCATGGTTGGTTTGATCCTGGCGGCGCTGGCCCCGCAGCTCCAAGGCGGGCTCCAGAAAAAGCGTCAGCAATCCAAGTTCTACGCCCAACTGCTCGAACTGCACGTGCAGCGATATCGCGAGGACCACCAGGGCCGTCCGCCCAGCGAATTGTCCGATTTGACGCGAGTCACCGATGCATCGGGTCGGCTGCTGGAGGCGGACGCCGGCGAATCGACCGCGCCGGTCGAGGGCCCGACGTTTGGTCCGTATCTTGACGAGCTGCCGTTGGAACCCGTGAGCGGCTCTCGCGGCGTCCTCGTGGGGCATCGCTCGGGGACGACCGGTTGGCGTTACTGGCCTGAGACCGGCGACGTCGAAGCCGCGTACGAATCGACCAGCACCACGCCCGCGACGGATCCGTAGGCAGGACTCCAGGGGGTCGGACCGTTCCGTTGAGACCTTCGTGGCCGCGAGGGGCGTCGGCGCCCCAGGGTTGCGCTGCGCTGCACCCTGGGCTGATTTGGGGCGGTCCCGTTTGGGACTGATTGATGGTCTTCCTCCGCTTTGCGAGATCCGCATGCGTTTTGGGAGGCGGAGAGCCGCCCAGAGTCCTGCGGTGGCCGCGACCCGGTCCCCGCCTTCTTGCGGTTCCTGGGAGCCGGGGCTAAAGTGAGGGCGTTGACGATGGCGCCGATTGGTGTGGGTTTTTGGGCCCGCCGGCAGCATCAGGCGTCGTTGGTCTTTGGTCGTCTTCAGAGCGCCGCCAGATCGTTGGCTACGACCCATCGACACCCGCGGCTGCCTTCCACTGGCTCCACCGGGGCCCTCGCTATCTCGGCCTTCGGCTACATGTCACAGGAACCCTTGTCGCCGCCGCCCAAGGCTGTCGTTCATCGACTCAGCCTGTACTTGCGCGAATTGCAGCGACTTCAGCGGGACGGCGAGGAGACGATCAGCTCCACGCAACTCGGTCGCCTGTTGGGCCTCAGCGACGCTCAGGTCCGCAAGGACCTGGCCTATTTTGGTCAATTCGGCTACCCCGGGGTCGGTTATCGCTGCCAGGAATTGACCGAGCAGATCCGCCGTATTTTGGGGACGGATCGCCGCTGGCCGGTGTACCTGGTCGGCGTGGGGCACTTGGGTCAGGCGTTGCTGGGCTACAAGGGATTTGGCGAGCAGGGGTTTGAGATTGTGGCGGCCTTTGACATTGATCCGAAGAAAATCGGCCGCACGTTGGGCGGCGTGCCGGTCTTGGATCTCCGGAGCATTGGCGAGCAGGTGGAGCACACCGGCGTACGGTTAGTCGTTCTGGCCGTCCCCGCCGCCGAAGCGCAAAGGGTCGCCGAGCAACTCGTGCAGGCTGGGATCCACGGCATCTTGAACTTCGCTCCCGTGACGCTCAGTCTGCCCGATGGCGTGAGCAGTGTCGGCGTGGATCTGGCCATCGAGTTAGAGCAGTTGCTCTTCGCCGTCATGAATCAGATCGAGCGCGCCGTCGGCGAGCAAGAGCAGCCGTAGGCTTGCCGGGCGGCGCTGCGAGCCGGTTTTCTTCGCCACGCCGCCGACGCGGTGTTGGGCTCGAACTTCGGGCGTCTCAGCGGAGTCTCCCCTCTCCGTCCGCAGCTTGGGGGAACTTGCCAAGCCTAGTGGTATCGGGTTCAATCGGGAGTTCCTCTTGATATCGATCCTCTCCCTCTTGCCGTGCCAGGTATCGTGCCAGCTACTCCCATTCGCCGAGCGTTGATCAGCGTCAGCGACAAGCTGGGTCTTGCCGATTTCGCCAGCGGTCTGATCGAGGCCGGCGTCGAAATTTTCAGCACCGGCGGGACACGGCGGCATCTGGAAGCTGTCGGCGCCGACGTCCACGATGTTTCCCAGTACACCGGCTTCCCGGAAGTCATGGGAGGCCGAGTGAAGACGCTGCATCCGCGCGTGTTTGGCGGCATCTTGTGCCGCCACGACGCGACCGGCGATATGAACGCCGCCGACGAGCACGGCATTTTGCCGTTTGAACTGGTCGTGGTGAACCTGTACCCTTTCGAAGCCACGATCGCCCGCTCTCACACCACTTGGGCCGAGGCGATCGAGCAGATCGACATCGGCGGACCCAGCATGGTCCGCGCGGCGGCCAAGAACCATGCCTTCGTGGCGGTGGTCACCAACCCTGGGCAATACTCCAGTGTTCTGCGTGAGATCCAGGAAACCGGCGCCGTGTCCGACGCATTGCGGAAGAAGTTGGCGGCCGAGGCGTTTGCGATGACCGCCGGCTATGACAGGGTGATCTCCCGGTTCTTTTCCGATCAAGAATCCACAGGCGAATTCCCGCCGCATCTGAATATCAGCCTGCATCACAAGACCGAATTGCGGTACGGAGAGAACCCGCACCAGAAAGCCGCATTGTATCGCTGGGCCGGCGCGCGGGCGCGAACCTCGTGAATGCTCGACAAATCAGCGGCAAGGAGCTTTCCTACAACAACTACCTGGATTTGGACAGCGCTTTGTCGCTGGCCCGCGACTTCGATGAACCCGCTTGCGCCGTGATCAAGCACAACAATCCGTGCGGCGCGGCCGTGGCCGACACGCTGGTCGATGCGACCGCAAAAGCACTTGCCGGAGACCCGGTGAGCGCGTTCGGCTCGATCTTGGGATTCAATCGCACCGTAGACAGCGCGACGGCCGAGTTATTATCCGAGCCAGGCCTGTTCATCGAAGCCATCGTCGCCCCCGACTTTGAAGCCGCCGCCGCCGGCATCCTGACCTCGCGCCCCAAATGGCGACAATCGGTCCGTCTCGTGCAGGTGGGCCGCCTGGACGAAGATCCCGATGAGCGCGCGTTTCGCTTCATTCAAGGCGGCGTGCTGATCCAAGACAGCGACTCCATCACCCAACGCGTCGCCACTTGGAAAGTCGTTACCGAAGAAGAACCTCCGGAACACTTGTGGCCGGACATTGACTTCGCCTGGCGAACGGTGGCCCATGTACGGTCCAACGCCATTGTCCTCTGTGGCGACTGCTCCCTGTATGGCGCCGGCGCTGGACAGATGAGCCGCGTCGACTCGGTGGAATTGGCGATTCGCAAGGCCGGGCAACGCGCCGAAGGATCGGTCCTCGCCTCGGACGCCTTCTTTCCCTTCCCTGATTCCATCGAATTGGCCGCCAAAGCCGGCGTGAGGGTCATCGTCCAACCCGGCGGATCCAAACAGGACCAAGCCGTCATCGACGCTTGCAACCACTGGGAATTGCCGATGGTCTTCACGGGCCGGCGACACTTTAAACATTAGTGGTTCTTGGTTCTTGGTTCTTGGTTCTTGGTTCTGGTTCTGGTTCTTGGTTCTTGGCTTCTTGGTTCTGGTTCTTGGTTCTGGTCTGGTTCTTGGTTGGGTGGGCCGGCCCGCTCTCCGTGCCTTTGGGTCTCTGTGGTTCGCACGCATGTCTACAATTCTGGATAAGATCGTTGCTTCCAAGCGTCGCGAGATCGAGCGCGCCAAGCAACAACGCCCTGTGGAACAACTTCAGGCGCTGGCGGCCGACGCGCCGGCGCCGCGCGACTTCTTCCAGGCGGTGAGCGAGGGCCCGGGCATTCAGCTAATTGCCGAAGTGAAGAAGGCCAGTCCCTCACAAGGCTTGATCCGAGCCGACTTCCATCCGACGGAGATTGCGCGGGCCTACCAAAGCGCCGGCGCGGCCGCGATCAGCGTCCTGACCGACGGGCCGTTCTTCCAAGGCAGTCTGGATTACCTCGCGTCAATCCGGCAGCACGTTGATTCACCCTTGTTGCGTAAGGACTTCATCCTGGACCGCCACCAAATCTGGGAAGCTCGAGCAGCCGGCGCGGACGCCGTCTTGTTGATCGCCGAATGCCTGGATAACTGTCACTTGCGAATGCTGCACGACGCCGCCTTGGAACTGGGAATGACTCCCTTGGTCGAATTCTACGAGCCAGAGAATCTCGAGCGAGTCGTTAACGCCGGCGCGCTGCTGATCGGCGTGAACAACCGCGACCTGCGTACGTTTCAAGTCGATCTGCAGCATGTGGTGCGCATGCGGCGACAAATACCCGCCGACCGCGTCGTGGTCGCCGAAAGCGGAATCACCTCCCGGCAAGACGCGATCCTGCTACAAGAACAAGGCGTCCAAGCCATGCTGGTCGGCGAACACCTGATGCGACAACCCAACATCGAAAGCGCGGTCAGAGAGTTGGTGGGTGGTTAGTTCTGGTTCTTGGTTCTTGGTTCTTGGTTCTTGGTTCTTGGTTCTTGGTTCTGGTTGTGGTTGTGGGTTCTTGGTTCTTGGTTCTGTTGGTTCTTGGTTCTTGGTTGTGGGTTCTAGGGTGATGGCGAAACGCAGTCGCCTGTGCCGCAAGCGGCGCCCGAGACGATGAAAATGGTCCTTCTTGACTCTCATGCTCGGCCTGTCTAGATCACCACGGAGAGCACGGAGAAACACAGAGCAGGGAACGGCGGGAAGGCCGGTGTTTGCTGAGCTACGTTGGCGAAAGCCCTGCCGTCCTGGCATGAACTCCAGTCGCCGGACCTCTGTGCCGCTCCGTGCTCTCCGTGGTGATCCAAAACCGTCAGGGCGTGGGGGATCACCACAGTCGCCAGACTTTCGGAGCAGAGACACAGTGGCACGGAGACCGTGTTTGGGGCGTCGCCGCAACCAAGAACCAAGAACCAAGAACTAAGAACCAAGAACTAAGAACCAAGAACTAAGAACTAAGAACTAACCACCACCCCCTCGTCATGGATGTCGTAGTTCAGGATGCGATCGGTGCAGACGCTGCCTCGATGCTTGGCGATGTAGAGTCCTCGCCGGATGTGGGCGCCGTCTCGCACTCTTCCCATCAGGATCACGGTGTTGGCGTTGGCTAGGGCGTCGCCTTCGGCGAGGGGTTTGGCGATCAGGTCGTCCAGCAGGCTCTCAGGCGACGTCCAGAGCAACAGGCACGAGGTCTGTTCGGTGTCGTAGCGATGCTCGGCGGCTTGGCGAGCGACGCTGCGGTAGGCCTGCCGAAACAGATCGCGAGCGACCCATTCTGGGTCTTTCCTCAGGATCTGGTGATACAGGTATTCGAAGAGGTCGAATTGGATGGAGTCGAGCGGACTATCCACGGGTTCGACTCCGTCGACGACCACGCGCCGCGAGCCTTGTAGCAGTCGCCCATAGACGAAGGCCACCACCGAGTGCAGACGCTGATTCAGCTCCGCCTGCCAGAGCCGTTGTTGGTCGAAGTCGAGTTGCCCGCGCTGGACGCGCCGGCCGCTGCGTTGGAACACGCGCAGGTAGTCCCCGTGTTGCTGGTCTTCGAAGAAGGACGCGTCCAAGGGCCCGCTTGTGGCCGGGCGCAGCGTCCAGCCAAAAAGCCGCTCCGCGTATTCGGCATGGCTTTGAGCGTCGCCGCGCGTCATCAGGTCCAGCAGGATGCCTCGGTGAGCCGCGTCTTGCTGCCCGCCGTGGGCGAATTGCAGGCCGAGTTGCGTTTTCCCGGCGCCCGCCGCCCCCACGACGACCGTCAAACGCCCCGGCAGCAATCCGCCGCCAAGATGCGCATCCAATCCCGGAACCCCAGTGGAAAAACGTTCCCCGTTCATCGCCAAACAAGTCCCCCAAGAACTTAAGAATCAAGAACGTAAGAACTAAGAACCAAGAACCAACCATGCCTGCGCGATCAAGTCCGCGGCCTTGGTGATTTCGTCTTCCGAAGTGCCCCAACCGAGGCTGAAGCGAACCGCGCCGACCGCCTGCTCGACGGAGCATTGCATGCCGGCCAGCGTTGGCGACACGGGGCTGGGCCCGCTATGACAGGCGGCGCCGGTGGAAGCGCAAATGTCCGGCGTCGCTTGCAATAGATCATATCCGGAGACGCCCGGAAAGCTCACGTTCAAGGTGTTGGGCAACCGCAACGAGGGATGGCCGTTGAGCATCAGGTCGGGGATGTAGTCCAGCAACCTTTCGAACAAGGAGTCCCGCAACCCCTCCAGGCGTTCGGCCGCTTGGTCCAGGCGTTTGGCGGTCAACTGTGCGGCGGCGCCCAGGCCCACGATGAACGCGGTGTTTTCGGTTCCTGGCCGCAAGCCCGCTTCGTGATTGGCCCCGTACATGATCGGTTGCAGGGCCACGCCGCGGCGAACGTACAGCGCGCCCACGCCCTTGGGTGCGTACAGTTTGTGGCCGGCGATGGACAACAAGTCAACGCCCAGATCGCGAACCTGAGTCGGTATCTTGCCCAGCGTCTGAGCCGCGTCGGTGTGCAGCAACACGTCGCGAGCTTTGCAAACGCTCGCGATCTCGGGGATCGGTTGGATCGTGCCCACCTCATTGTTGGCGTGCATGATGCTGACCAATCGCGTATCGGGCCGCAGCAATTCCTCCAGCCGTTGTGGGCTGACCAGGCCCGTGCGGTCGCAGGGCAAATAGGAAACGTCGAAGCCCAGGTGTTCCAAGCGATGAGCTGGCTCGGCGACGGCCGGATGTTCGATGGTGGAGATGATGACGTGACCGGCGCCCTGGGGCCGCAACTGCTGCATGGTCCCCAGAATGGCCAGGTTGTTGCTCTCGGTGCCGCCGGACGTAAAGAAGATCTCGTCGCTGTCGGCCCCGAGCACCATCGCCAGATGGGCCCGCGCGTCCTCGATCGCCTCATGGCAAGCTCGGCCCATGGCGTGGCTGCTCGAAGGATTTCCGTAGTGTTCCGCCAGGAACGGCAGCATGGCTTCCAAGACCGTGGGTGCGACCGGCGTGGTGGCGTTGTAATCGAGATAGATGGACTTCATGCACGTCGCCGAGGGTCGGAGCGAAAACGGGTCAGCATACCAGGACGCGGGCAAGGGAGCAAAAAGGGCGGCAACACAAAATAAGGCCCTTCGGCGAGCGGTGATTCGAGGCGTTTCGCGAGATGATTCCGCGGAATCTAGTGGACTTGGCACGGAAAATCTGTGACAATTTGGGTACGAGTGCAGGGCCGGGATCTAATCTTCTCCGGGCCTTCTGCTTTACGCGCGCACACGATTGCGTAATCACATCTATTGGAGGGTCTTCCATGGCCAAGCGACGGTGCGGCGGGTTCACGCTTGTAGAGTTATTGGTGGTTATCGGGATTATCGGGATTCTTGTAGGTTTGTTGCTGCCGGCCGTCCAGTCAGCTCGGGAGGCCGCCCGCGACGTCACCTGCAAGAACAATTTCCGGCAATGGGGTCTGGCTTGCCAGACATTCGTCGCCGGCAAAGGGCATTATCCCCACTACCGCCGCATCGTCGGCCGGAACAAAGTTCGCCGGATTTCACGTGCAGATGTTCAGCCGAAATGGGGGAAACGGCCCTGGCGGATCAGTGGAACGACCCGACGATAGCGGCCCCGGCCCGTTATCGCGAGTCAAGACCGCTGTCTGCCCGAGCGCCAAGGGCTCTGGCGGCAACTCCGCCGATTCTGGCCGATTGGAACAACATCGTCTGCAATGTCGGCTTCTTTCCTCGGGGCGTCGATCCCGTGGTATTCCAGCCTACGTCGCTCGATCGGTGGACTGCAGTAATGACGAGTGCCAATGGCGTGTTTCACGACCATACGCTGGGAACCAACCTGAAGACGACGGATATCCGGGACGGTGAAAGCTACACGATGGCATTCTCGGAGAATCTCCACGCCATGCGCTGGGGGCAGATGGCGGCTTGGATGGGACCGACTCCACCGCTCAGGACCCCGTGGACGCCGACCGACGGATCGCTAAGTCGATCCACGGGATGGTTTGGTTTTACACTGACACCGACGCGTCCAGCACGCCCCGAGCCGGACTAAGCCCGCGATCACCGGTGGGTATATCAATCCCGGACTTCCCCGATCATCAGGATCAACTCGCGATCTGGATGAGAAACCGGGCGCCTTGTTTGACCCTGCTGTCGAATGGAGCACTTTTTTCCCGGTACTTTCGCGACCCTCCGCCTTTCATGTCGCTCACGTGAACGCGGCATTTCTGTGACGGCCATGTGCAAGCTGAAGGAAGATATCGACTACAACGTCTACCAACAGCTTTGCACGCCCTACGGCGGCAAGTCCGATACGCCGCAGCCCGTCCTACATCCTCAGCGCAACGGATCTCGAGCCCTAAACCCACTCGCTCATCGCCAGCAACCTCACGGCCTCGAAAGAGGCCGTTTTTTGTTGCTCGACTACTTCTTTCCCATCGATCGTCTGTTGTTGAAAGAAGCGCGTCAACAGTGCCCCGCATTGCTGACCAAGAATGCCGCCGAGCACCTCGGCGCGGTGGTTCAATCGCGGATCGTTCAGGAGTTGGAACAACGACTGTGCGGCGCCAGCCTTGGGGTCCGTGGCGCCATAGACGACGTGCGGGATGCGAGCCTGCACAATCGCCCCGGCGCACATGCAGCAGGGCTCGAGGGTCACGTACAGAGTGCATTCGGTCAACCGCCAGTCGCCGATGGCGGCGGCGGCCTGCGTGATGGCCAGGATCTCGGCGTGCGCGGTGGGGTCCTTCAGTTGTTCACGCTGATTGTGGGCGCCGGCAATCATCCGTCCCTGCCGGACAATCACGGCGCCCACCGGCGTTTCGTCCTCAAGCATGGCGGCCTGCGCCTCTTGCAGAGCCGCGCCATGTAGAATTCGTGGGTTGTCATGGGGCGTTGTGCCGCGTAAAAGGTTACCCAGGGTTGCGCTGCGCTACACCCTGGGCTGATTTGGGGCCGTCCCGTTCGGGACTGACTAGCGTCGGCTCTTCTTCAATCCCCCTACTCCTTGTCCTTTTCTTTCGCCGTGTCCGGCTCGTCGAGCGCCTCGTCTGCGTTGTGGGCCTTGACCTCTTGATCGCTGAGCGTCCGCCAGCGGATATTGCGGACTTGCGCTTGGGACTCATAGGCCGAGATTCCCAGCGGTTGACTGAGGTCCACTTCCGTGCGCGTCGAGATTTTGCGGCCGGCGACTTTCACGTTCACATAGCGCGTCTTGTCGATCCAGCAGATAATGCGCTGGGGCGTGACGCGAACCCGGAATTTGTACCAGCGGTCGTTCTTGAAGTTCTCGAAGACGGTCGTTTCGTTCTCGGACGCGTCACGGTTGTCGATACTGCTGATGCCGACGATGGCGCCGGCCCAACCGCCGACAATGAAACTGCAATAGGATTTTCCGACTGGGAAAGTCAGGGCGGCGAAGAAGTCGATGCCTTTCAAGCGTCGAGCTTCCCATTCGATTTCGTAGGATCCTTCCGGCGGCTTACCGGTCAGTGTAACGCCCGTCAAAGGGCTGCCCATCTCCATTTGAATGACGCCGTCCTTGACGGCCACTTCGCCCTCGCCGCCAAAGTTCGTGGATTTCCATGGCCCCAACGATTTGCCGTCAAAGAGCGATTTCCACGCACCGTCCGTCTGACGGGGTTCCGCTGCGGGGGCCGACGCGACCGCGAAGATGACCAGAATGGCCGCCGGCAAGATCGCCGCCGGCAAGGGTTGCTGAAAGCCCGGGAGTCTCATCGTCGTTCCTTTTTTCCTAGGGAGCACCGCTTCGCCAGCTGGGGCGCTCGGCGCGAAAAACCAAGAAAAGCGCGCGCCTGACCTTGGAATGCTAACGCCTTGCAATGGCATGTGCATAATCAAAGTGCAGCTTGGCATGGCCCAGCTGATATCCAATGTGCCTCATCGCGGCCCGTGATGCTAGTCGACCGTCGAGTAAACCGGCGGGGTCCGCGAGTCGAGGGGCGTCCATCATTCGGAATTCTCCGAGGAGCTGCGCTCGCATGTCTCACATTCCCAGCTTGCTTCGCAATGCGCGAGTCCCGGTATGCCTTCTCGCGTGCTACTGGGTCCTGCTGTTCGTGGTCAACCACATTCCTCTGCCGAAGATGGAATACCCTGTGGGCAATGACAAGCTGGCCCATCTGATCGCCTACGCCGGACTGGCGTTCCTGTTCGCCTGGACGCTGTTTCCGCACCGCTCGATTAATCTGCTTGGGGCGGTCTATACCTGGTTCTGCGTTTCGAGCTATGGGATCCTGGATGAGTTCCTGCAGTTTTTCGTCGCCGGCCGCACCGCGGATCTTGCCGACTGGATGGCCGATTCGGCGGGCGCCACATGCGGGTTAGCGGCGTTTGTCGCCGCCCAATGGGCGTTCGATCGCTTCGTCCGCACATCAGACGGCAATCTGCTAGAATCCGCGAAGTAGGCGTCGCCGCCAGCCGGACCGCACCACGATGTTCCTCGCTTCGATTCATCAACGGGAGCAGCGGCTACCCATGGCGAACGGCCGATCGACGGCGCCTGACGGCCCGACATGCAACATGGAGGATTTCGATGCCAACGATGCAACGGATTTTGGTGACCGGCGGCGCCGGCTTCCTGGGATCGCATATCTGCGAACGGCTGGTCGATGACGGGCATGACGTGATTTGCCTCGACAACTTCTTCACCAGTCAGAAGACCAACGTCGTCCATTTGCTGGACCGCCCCAATTTCGAGTTGATTCGGCACGACATCACGATGCCGATCTGGTTGGAGGTCGACCAGATCTACAACATGGCCTGTCCCGCCGCGCCGGGCCACTACCAATACAACCCAATCAAGACCATCAAGACGTCGGTCATGGGAGCCATCAACATCCTGGGGATGGCCAAACGCTGCCGGGCGAAGGTGCTGCAGGCGTCGACCAGCGAGGTGTACGGCGATCCCGAGATTCATCCCCAACCCGAAAGCTACCGGGGCAACGTCAATCCCTTGGGGCCGCGAGCCTGCTATGACGAAGGGAAACGGGCCGCGGAAACCCTGTTCATGGACTACCACCGCTGCAACCGAGTCAACATCCGCCTGGTGCGCATCTTCAATACCTATGGCCCCAGGATGCATCCCTTCGACGGTCGAGTCGTTTCGACTTTCGTGCGTCAGGCCCTCAGCGGCGAAGACATCACCATCTTTGGCGACGGCAGCCAAACCCGTTCGTTTTGTTACCGAGACGATCTGGTCGAAGGGATTATCCGCATGATGAACGCGCCGGACGAGTTCATCGGTCCGGTGAACCTCGGCAATCCCGAGGAATACACGATCCGGCAGCTGGCCGAGTTGATTATCGAGCTCACCGGCGCCCGCGCGAAGCTGGTCATGCAACCGTTGCCGGAGGACGACCCCACGCGCCGCCGCCCCGATATCTCGCTGGCGCGAAAGAAGCTGAATTGGGAGCCGTCCACAAGCGTGCGGCGCGGATTGGAAGAGACGATTGCCTGGTTTCGCTCCATCCAGTTGGACGCCTACCGACCTCCGACGCCCAACTACACGTAGGATTGTGGAACCCAGGGTGTGCTGCGCGACCCTGGGCTTTGGGGTTGCACCGCGTTGCGATGCGATGATGGGGGCGTTGGAGGCGCGTCGATCCTCGTTTACTTCACAAGCGTTGTTAGCGCTCGCCCGCCTAGCCGCAACTCGCCAGGCGTCGCGGAGACGGCGTCCAGGAAGACCTCGCGGTCTCGGCGGTGATCGACCAGCGAGAGGCGCACCAGGGCGACCGGCAGGTCGTCCACTTGAATCCACCGCAAGGGGGTTTGGGTGCGGGCCGCCGCTTTGTCAACGTGCGGTATTAAGCGATCCAAGGGCAAAGGCAACAAGCCGGCCCGAGCTCGTTGGAATTGCACCGCCAATTCATTGGGCTGATCGGTCAATGAAATGTTGGCGTCCACGGAGATGACGGTCTCCAAGGAGCCTCGCTGATACTGAAACGCCAGACGCACCAGGTTGTCGTCGAAGGCGATGCGCGGTTGCCGCACGTCCGACGTGGTCCACTCGGGGAACTTCTCGGGCAAATCCGACGCCAACCAACCATTCACCTGCTCTTCGCTGAACGCCATGCTCCAAACGCTGCTTTGGTTGACGGCCCGATGCAAGGCGGCCACTCGCCGTTCCAGAAGTTTGCCGTCCGCTTCACTGCCCACCGGCGAGGCCGCGAGCGCTTGCTGATAGAAATCCGGCGTCGCTTGTGCGGCTTGCCAAGCGAACGACATGGTGATCCCCACAGCCGTCAACAGGGCGCCCAGGCTCCAAACCAAGCTACGGAACCATCGACGACGCGAGTCCGGACGAGGCGGCATGACAGCGTCCTCCAAGATGAGATCCCCCAGGGACGGGGCTGGGGAACACTAGGCGGATTCCTCGGCGGCGTCAAGGGAAGATGGGGCTTGGTTCTTGGTTCTCTGGTTCCTGGCTTGGTTCCTGGTTCTTGGTTCCTGGTTCTTGGTCGAATCAGGCCTGGCGGGCCGGCTATCTATGCGCAGAACCAAAGGGGTGGCGTCTGTCTCAACTTTGCATCGCGTTCACTTTCACCAGAACCAAGAACCAGGAACCAGGAACCAGGAACCAGAACCACCCAACCATCTTCCCTTGACTGGAACTGCCGGATTTTCTAAAGTCCGCCGCTCGGTGGAAACCGCGTTGGTCATGAGAAACAATTCAGGACAGGTGAAGGGAGTCGCCAGGATGTTGCAGTACTCACCATTTTCGTCTCGAAGGCTCAGTCGTTGGGCGATTTCATTGTTGGTGCTGGTTATCGGGGCGGCGGGCGTCTGGGGCGTCGTGCGATCTAATCGGCCGCGGCCGGCCGTCGCCCAGCAAGGTCCAAGGCGCCCGGCTCCGACCCGTCAAACCACGCGTCCCAGCGCGGGCGTGCCGGTTCGTCAGGCTTCGGACACCACTAGAACATCGCCATCCGCCAGGGACGTGGTCGCGGTCGTGAATTCCGAAGCGATCACGCGCCAGCAATTGGCGCAGGAGTGCCTCCGACGCTATGGCGAAGACATGCTGGAGAGCATGGTCAACAAACAGCTCATCCTCTCGGCTTGTCGCGAGAAGGGCATCGAGGTGACCGCCGAGGACATCGACCAGGAGATCCGCGACACCGCCGCCAAGGTCAAGGTGCCAGTCGATCAGTTCCTGAAGATGCTCGAGCAGGAGCAGCAACATGCCCGCCGAAAAGTATCGCCGCGAGGTGGTCTGGCCGATGTTGTGCTTGCAACGTCTGGCGGCCGGCCAGATCCAGGTTGACCCCAAGGAGTTGCAGGAAGAATTTGAGGCCGAATACGGACCTAAGGTGCGCACCTTGCTGATCTCGGCTCGCACCCGCGTCGAAGCGGAGAACATTCGTCAACAATGCCTGGCGGCGCCGGAACGATTCGGCGACTTGGCCAAGGAGCACTCGATCGACCCCAATAGCGCCGCCTCCCGTGGAGTCATCCCGCCCATCCGAAAGCATGTCGGCTATCCCGAAATCGAGGATGTCGCCTTCGCGTTGAAGGAAGGCGAGATCTCCCAGGTGATCGAAGTCGCCAATCAGTTCCTGATCTTGAAGTGCGAGCAGCAAGTCCCCGCGACCTTCGTCGTGGCCAATGACGTCCAGCCAATCAAGGAACGACTTGGCGAGCGGATTCGCTACGGCAAGCTGCGGCAGGCCTCGGGCGAATTGCTCGGTAAACTCCAGGAGTCATCGAAGATTGTCAATGTCTATAACGATCCCAAACTACGCGAACAGAATCCCGATGTCGCCGCGATCTTGAATGGGCGACCGATTCCCCTGAGCCAATTGGCCGAGGAGTGCATGGCGTATTATGGCCGCGAGGTGTTGCAGGGAGAGATCAACCGCAAAGTCATCTCACAGGCCCTCGCCCGCGCCAGAGTCCAGGTGACTCGCTCCGACATGGACGCCGAAGTGCTGCGGGCCGCGGATGCTTATGGATACCTGAAGGCCGATGGCAGTCCGGATCGAGACGCTTGGCTGAAGTCGGTCGAAGAGGAAGACGGCCAGCCAATCGACATCTATATGCGCGACGTCGTGTGGCCCTCGGCCGCCTTGAAGAAGTTGGTCAGCAACCGAGTGCAAGTGACTGACGAGGATCTGCAGAAAGGCTTTACCGCCAACTATGGCGAACGCGTGGAGGTGCAAGCGATCGTCTGCGCCAATCAGCGTCACGCCGTCGAGGTCTGGGAACAGGCCAAGAGCAACAACACCGAGCAGTTCTTTGGACAGCTGGCGTATCAGAATTCGGTGGAGCCCATGTCCAAGGCGAACTACGGCAAAGTGCCGCCGATCCGCCGCCACGGAGGTCATCCGCAAGTGGAGGACGAGGCCTTTCGACTTAAAACCGGCGAGCTCTCCGGGGTCGTGGCCAGCGGAGACAAGTTCATTGTGTTGCGATGCCTGGGCCGCACCAAGCCGGTCGTGACCGAACTCGCCACGGTGAAGGACGAACTGTACAAGGACCTGCACGAGAAGAAGCTGCGAATCGCCATGAACGAAGAGATGGACCGAATGTACAGCGCGGCCCAGATCGACAACTTCATGGAAAAAACAGCTCAAGTGGGAGACCAACGCACCCAGGCGTCCCCCGCCTCGACGCGCTCAAGTAAGCGTTCGCCAGTCAGCGAACCTGATTGCTCAGTCAAGCCGGGCCAAAGCGGTTGCTTTGGTCCGGCTTTTCTTCTCATACTGGGCGTCCGCCGCGAACCGGCCGCGACGGCGAACGTCGCCACAGGCCGGCTGCATGGCCGTGAAACCACGGCTGCACCATCAGTCGAAGCGCAGCAGCCCAGAATGCATGGCCGTTGACTTGGCGTCGGCGACAGCGAAACCAGGAACACTTCAAGCCACGAAAGGGCTGCTCGATGACCGACGAATTGTTTTCCGTCCGCAACCAGAACGTTCTTGTTTCCGGCGGGACTCGCGGGATCGGACGCGCCATCGCCGCCGGCTTCGCCGCTCGCGGAGCGCGCGTGGCGCTGACCGGGCGTCGGACCACGGACGCCCAGGCCGTCGCCGCTGAATTGACTGAATCCCTCACGCGGACGCCCGATTCCCAACCACTGCAGGGAATCGGATGCGACGTGAGCGATCCGGCTGAAATCGAGCGCTTGGTGAAACAACTGCGCGACCAATGGGATCGCGTGGACACTTTGGTGAATGTGGCGGGCGTCAATCGCCGTAAGCCGGCGCTCGAGGTCTCGGCGGAGGACTACGATTTCATCATGAACACGAATCTTCGCGGCGCCTTTCAGCTTTCGCAACAGATTGGCGGCTGGATGATCGAGCAGAGCGGAGGCAACCAGATCAACATCGCGTCGCTCAATACAGATCGTCCTCTGAAGAACGTGGCGCCTTACGCCATGAGCAAGGCGGCTATGGGGCATATGACGCGGGTTCTGGCCGTCGAATGGGGACCGCACGGCGTCCGCGTCAACGCCCTCGCGCCGGGCTTCATCTTGACCGATCTGACCGAGAAGCTCTGGTCCGACCCCGAGATGCAACGCTGGGGGAAAGCCAATACGCCGCAGGGGCGCCTGGGACGACCGGAGGACATGGTGGGAACGGCTATCTTTCTGGCCAGCCCGGCGGCGGCCTTCATGACCGGTCAGACGCTTTACGTTGACGGTGGATATACCGCCGGCTGGGCGTGGCCAATCCCCGAGTAGCCGCGCGAGGCAAGCCACGCTCTCGCGACAGGATGCGCGATAGAATCAGGAATCAGGGGACGCGCCGGACCCACCCCAAGGTCGAGCAAAGCGACGCACCGCCGCCTCGCAGCGTTGAGCTGCGGTGACCGCCGTGACGAGGAGCAACCGATGAGCAGCGAACAGGAAAGCCGAGAAGGACCGGACGGTGGAGATCGGCGACGCACCGATGAGTGCGACGGGCAGGATTTCCAAGTGCAGTTTGCTTCTCGGGTCAATCGCTTGCCCCCCTATCTCTTCGGCCGCATCAACCAAATGCTCTACGATAAACGCCGTCATGGAGACGACGTCATCGATCTGGGCATGGGCAACCCATCGGACCCGCCCGATGAAATGGTCATCGCCAAGTTGGCCGAGGCCGCTCGCGATGAACGCAATCATGGGTACAGCAAGTCCAATGGCATCGTGAACTTGCGGCGGGAGGTCAGTTCAAAATACTTGACTCGCTACGGCGTGCGTTTGGATCCGGATCGAGAAGTCATGGTTTGCCTGGGCTCGAAGGAGGGTTTCAGCCACATGTGCCTGGCCCTCATCGGGCCGGGAGACACCGCGATCGTGCCGGCGCCGTATTTTCCTGTCCACACGCACGCCGTCACGCTGGCCGCCGGAAACGTGATCTCGCTGGAAGTCGCCGACACCGAGCGGTACCTGTCCAACATTGACTACACCTGCCGGCATCTGTTTCCCAAGCCCAAGGTGCTGATTATCAACTATCCGCACAATCCATCGACGGTGACGGTGGAAATTGATTTCTTCGTGGAAATAGTGAAGTTGGCTCGGCGGCATGGCTTCATGGTCATCAGCGACTTCGCCTACGCCGATGTCGCCTTCGATGGATACCGGCCACCCAGCTTTCTGTCGGCGCCGGGGGCGATCGATGTGGGAGTTGAATTTACGACCATGAGCAAGGGCTACAACATGGCTGGCTGGCGGGTCGGCTTCTGTTGCGGCAACGCGGAGATGATCCGGGCCCTGGGGATTATCAAGGGCTATTACGACTACGGCATGTTTCAGGCGGTCCAGGTCGCCGCCATCGTGGCCCTGCGGCACACCGAGGCCGCGGTGGAAAAACAGTCCCTGATCTATCAGCGGCGACGCGACGTGCTGGTGGACGGTTTGCGACGCATCGGTTGGACGCCCACGCTCCCCAAGGCCGGCATGTTCGTCTGGACACCCATACCGGAGCCCTGGAAGTCGCGGATGAACACGCTGGATTTCGGCATGCAGTTGTTGGAGAAAGCGGATGTCGCCGTCAGTCCCGGCAGCGGATTCGGCCCGGCTGGCGAAGGCTTCTTGCGCATGGCGTTGGTCGAAAATGAGCAACGACTGCGGCAAGCCGTCCGGCATATCGGACGCTTTTTCGATGCGAGGCGTTCCAGCTAAGCCACCCAGGGTTGCGCTGCGCTGCACCCTGGGCTGATTTGGGGCCGTCCCCTTGGGACTGCAGTAGTCCCCTGCCCAGCACGGCTGGGCGGTTTATAATCGGTCGAGTTTGGACGGACCTCGCCGGACCTCGCCGATGGCCGGGGGAAGCAGGGGCTTCGCGGAAGCCGCCAAGAAAAAAGTAGAGGGCCCCTGCTCGCCGCAACAGGGGCCCCCAAGTTGGCTGTCCGGACGCTGGTGTTACCCTTTGCCCGGAGACCCACAGCCGTAGAAGTCTTATCGGAGCCCTTAGGAACCGACTTTAGGAGCGGGGTGCATACGGGCTCCATGTTTATGATCTTTCAGAAAAGAGCATCCTACGATTCATGTTAGCCGCACAACCCGCAAAATTGTGCTCGAAGATGGCGCGGTCTTTACTGGACGCGCCTTTGGCGCCGCCGGAGAGATCGACGGCGAGGTGTGCTTTAACACCTCCATGACCGGATATCAGGAGATTCTTACTGACCCCAGCTATCGAGGTCAGATTGTCGTCATGACCTATCCCGAGATTGGCAATTATGGCGTCAATCCCGAAGACTTCGAGAGTCACAAGCCGCATCTTGCCGGTTTCGTCGTCCGCGAATTGAGTCGGTTGCGAAGCAACTTCCGCTCAACCGGCGATTTGGCGGACTTCCTTTCGCAGCATGGCGTTGTGGGTCTGCAAGGCATCGATACCCGCGCGTTGGTGCGGCGATTGCGCAACGACGGCGCCATGAAGGGCGTTCTATCCACGACCGATATGAACGATTCGAGCTTGGTCGAGAAAGCTCGCCAGAGCCCAGGCCTGGTGGGACGCGATTTGGTCAAAGAGGTGTTGCCTGCAGCCCCTCGGCATTGGGACGCTCCGCTGAGTGCGTGGTCCAAGCTGCAGCCGAGCGAAGCGCCCGAAGCAGCGTCGCAAGGTGGTGGCCTTGGACTTCGGCATGAAGTGGAATATCGCCCGCCATCTGCACGATTGCGGCTGTGATGTCGTCGTCCTTCCGGGCAACGCTTCCGCGGAAGAAGTCCTGAGCTACGAGCCGGCTGGCGTTTTCCTGTCGAACGGGCCGGGCGATCCGGAACCCATCGACTACGCCATCGATACGATTCGCGAGTTACTGGGGAAGCGGCCGATCTTTGGCATCTGCCTTGGCCACCAGCTTCTGGCGCTGGCCTGCGGCGCCAAGACGTTTAAGCTCAAGTTCGGCCACCGCGGCGCCAATCAACCCGTGCTTCATCTCGAATCCGGAAAAGTCGAAATAACCAGCCAGAATCATGGATTCGCGGTCGAGGAAGAATCGCTTCCCCCGGACCTGCTCGTCACGCACCGCAATCTCAATGACGACACGATCGCTGGCGTTCGCCACAGATCACTGGAAGCCTTCAGCGTCCAATACCATCCCGAGGCCAGCGCCGGTCCTCACGACAGCCGGTACCTGTTTGACCAGTTCGTTTCTCTGCTGAGATAGCGAATCAAACGCCGCCCGCGACGGCGAACTTATCGACGACGCCGGCCGCGCACTCGGCTGCGTCGGCTATTCTCTACGTTGGCTCTCTTGAGTCGCGCCGGAATGACCGGGCGTTTGGCGGCGGAACTTGGTTGTGCGGCTTCCGGTTCGGGCTCATCGTCGAGGCTCCAAAACTCGTCCTCCGCGGCGGTGAACTCGCTCGCCAGCTTGGCGAGCTGATCCGCCAGAGCCAGTTCGTCTTCGGTCGCTGGCTTGACGTGTTTGCCCATCACCAGCGCCTCATCGGGTTGGGCGGGACCCGCCCCGGCGCGGTCGTTGGCCGCGGGATTGGATGGCGGCCCGCTGGCTTGCTTGGGGGCGTCCAGGGGGTTCGTCGGTGCGGGCAGCGATCCCAAAGGTCCCGCTTGCATCGCTTGGCGCTGAGCACTTCTTCTCTCGAGAACACGGCGCTACTGGGTTCCGCCGGCTCTTCGGCGATCGGCGTCCTGGCCTCCGCGGCTGGCGGATCCAAGTCAGGCGGATCCGCACCCGCGCCCGCCCCAGGAGACACAACGGTTTCTCGCTGCGAGTGAAACGATTCACGCAACGAGGCGGCCGCATCTCTAGCGTCCGAGAGAATCTGCTCCTCGACGATGGCGTCGCTCGGGTCTTCCTCGTGATCGATGTGTCCAGCTTCGGCCGCGGTGATGGGCCCGATGAGCGACGCGAATTCCTCGTCTTCGAGCGATTCCGGCGCCTCGCTGGGCGGACCTTTGGGCTGCTCGGCCTTTAACTCAAGGGAATCCAGGTCGGCTTCCGGCTCCAAGTCGTCAGCGAGAGCGAATGGTGAAGCGGGCGACGCCAGGGCATCGTCTTCGAGCGAGTCTTGCGCCTCCGGCGCCTCTGGCTCGGCGGACGGACCCGCGGCCTGCTCGGCTTGCAGCTCGAGGGAATCCGGATGGGCGTCTTGGGGCTGGTCTTCAGCGACCGCCAGCGGCCAAATGGGCGACGCCAGTTTTTCGGCTTCGGGCCATTCCTGCAGTTCGACATCCGGACTCGCCGAATCGGCGTCCAAGTTGACGGAATCTGCTAATTCTTTCTCCGCCAGGATCTCCTCCGCTGAGGTCTCTTCTACCGCAATTTCTTCTCCCGTGATCTCCTCTGCGGTGATCTGTTCCGCAGCGACTTCGTCCACGGCCACTTGATGCTCATTCGCGTCGTTCGTCGCGACGCCGTCGGCGGTGGTTTGTTCCGCTTCGATCGCCTCGCCAGCGGTTGGCTCGGCGGCGTCGAGGGAGGCGGCCGGGTCTTGGCCTGGCTCCGAAGCTCGTTCTTGCTCGGAGACCGGGGGCTTGTAGAAGTAGTTGTTGACGCCGTGCGCCGGAGCGTTTCTTGAATCGCTTTGTTCAATTCGTCATCGTCTTCCGCTTCACTTCGAATGGGAGCCGCGGCGTCCGATTCCGCCTGCTCTGGCTCAGCCGCGTCCATGCCCGCCAAATCGTGGCCCGCCAAATCGTGGCCCGCCGAGTCGTGGCCCGCCAAGTCGTGGCCCGCCGAGTCGTGCTCCAACAGGGCGGCTTCCTCCGCCGACGCATCTTCCGCGATTTGCGGGGCCGGCTTGTCTTCGGCGGGCTTGTCCGCCGCCATCGCGTCTGCGGCCTCGATGCCTTCGGCGGCGGCGTCATCGTCGGGCGCTTCTGGCGATTCTTCGGCGGCCTTCACGATCTCCTCGGACAGACCGACCCGAGCGTATTGCTCGGGCGAGATCTTCTCGTGCTCAACATCGCTCTCGTCGTGGCTCCACAAAACCGGTTCGGCGCCTGGGGCCGGCGGATCGACATCAGGTTGGTCGTTGGGCGCGTCGGCGACATTCTGTGATTCGACGTCGTCGCGTGCGGCGGATAGGTCGCCGGTTTCCGTCGTAGCGTCGCTGGGCCTCGCCTCCGGCGCGGCGTCGGTGGCGACGGAGATGGCCGACTCTGGCGTAATCGCGATCTCCTCGAATTGCATATCATCGGAGGCGAAGGGGTCTTCGTGAATCAACGCCGCTTCTTCGTCCGCCTCGGCGACGGACGGGACGGAGTTCGTCTTGGCCGCACGAATCGTCATCGGACGAACCTACCTCGGCGACGGGTTGGCCCTGATCGTCACTCACCTCGGGCCGCGGCGAGTCTTGCTCGCTCTCAGCGGTGTTCCCTGATCCTTCCAACCCTGTTGACTCGTCCAGGTAGTCCGCGGCCTCAAGGTCCAGGAACTGCTCGCTGTCGCTCGAGGCAGGTTGGCTGTCGGTCATGCCGAACATGTCGTCCACCAACGCGACTCCCAAGCCGATATCGAGATGCGTCAGTGAATTCGCTTCACGCGAATCTTCCTCCGCTTCATCCTCGGCTGAGAGCTCCTCATCATCGAGGTCGCCCGCCGCCGTCAGGTCGGTCGGATCGACTTCCGGTTGATCATCTTGTCCGGCGATCGCTTCATCGGGCTGGGAGTCATCAGGTTGGGTTTGATCGGGTTGGGTTTGATCGGCGATTTCCTCGGGCAAAGGAGCTTCATCGGTGTCGGCCTGGAACCGGTCGAGTGACTTGTCTTGGAGCAGATCTTCGGCGGAGTTCTGCTCGGCGGCCTGCTGATCGTCGCCGGACGCGTCGTCGTCCGCTTCCTCGACGACCTGGGGGTTGTCCAGCGCGGCTTCGTCGCTGTCCAGTGAATTCAGATGCGCCAATGCGGTTCGAGTATGGAACGAGATCTCGCGGAGCATCGCTTGATGCTCATCGGACGCGGAGTCTTCGCTGTCCCTACCCGCATCCTGGAGGCCTGAGTCCAACAGCATCTGCTCGACTTGCTGGGCCTGAACGGGATTCATCTTCTCCGGCAGTCCCCGCAGTTGCTCCAGCAATTGCTCCACAGTCGAGGAGATATCGGCGCTGGTTTGAGGCGCGTTCTCTTCGTCCAGTGCGTCGATCAATTCCTCGAGCCGAGTCACCGCACTGTCAAGCGAATCCTGAATCGTTCGAGAAGAATCCTCGATGGTGTCGATGAATCGATCGAGATCCACTAGATCTCGTTCCAACGAGTCCCAAACAGAGGTTTGCTCGACGGGGCGACTGTCCATGGCGTATCGGTCCATTGATCGTTCTGGTAAAAGAGACTCCAAAACGTACGACGCCGCTAGGGTGCAGGCAAACGATTCTCCGCGTCAAAGCCGATTGTCGCGGCTGTAAGGATCGCAGGCGTTGTATGGGCCGAGCTGACCCCCAAGAACCGCGATGAAGAAGAAGCCAAAGCAGAAAACGCCACGCTCCCAACCGCCCCGTGCCACCGCAGCGGAAGTCGAACGAGCCGAGGACCGTCGAGCTGAAGCGACCACCGTCGCCTGGACCCTGTGCGGCTTGGCGGCGATGGCCGGCGACCTGGGATCGCTGTTGCTGAATGGGTTGCTACGCGGCGCCGCGAATGGCCCGCTGGCCATCCTGCCAAATGTCCTGTTATTGATCGCCGCCCTCTCGGGCATAATCGCCCTGGCCCTGACGCCCCTGGTCTACCGCTTTCGCAGGATCCCGCCCCCGCCGCAAATCACCGTCGTCATCGTTCTGGCCGCCCTCGCGCCCTGGCTGGTGTGGGTGGTGGGGGGTGGAGGGTAGGTGGTAGAGGGTAGAGGGTAGGTGGTAGAGGGCAGGCCGGAAGTCATGAATGATTCTTGCGAATCGCTAACACTTTTGCGGCCGGGACCTAGAGATTGACGCTAAAGCTGACCTAAAGACAGGCCCGAAGGGCAACGCCGTAGCGGATTTTTATTCGTTGCTTTTCGCGTTTCGCGAAGAACCTGAATTCGTCTTCCACCCGTCAATTCCCGTTTTGTATCTATGGGTTGAGGCCGTTGGAACTTCGCGGCCGCGGCTGGCGTCGGGGTTACCCAGGGTTGCGCCCGCTGCACCCTGGGCTGATTTGGGGCCGTCCCCTTGGGACTGCTTTTGGTCCTTCACCCGTCAATTCCGGTTTTGTATCTGTGGGTTGAGGCCGTTGGAACTTCGCGGCCGCGGCTGGCGTCGGGGTTACCCAGGGTTGGGTCTACGTCCCTTGCGCTGCACCCTGGGCTGATTTGGGGCCGTCCCCTTGGGACTGCCTTGCATTTTGCGTGCACTTAAGGGTTGCCCGCGTTTACCCAGGGTTGCGCTGCGCTGCACCCTGGGCTGATTTGGGGCCGTCCCCTTGGGACTGCCTTGCATTTTGCGTGCACTTAAGGGTTGCCCGCGTTTACCCAGGGCTGCCTGCACCCTGGGCTGATTTGGGGCCGTCCCCTTGGGACTGCCTTGCATTTTGCGTGCACTTAAGGGTTGCCCGCGTTTACCCAGGGTTGCGCTGCACCCTGGGCTGACGGGCCGTCCCCTTGGGACTGCTCTTGGTCCTTCTTCGCTGAATGAAAACCCGCTACCTGCCTAGCAACTACGCTCGCCTCCCGAACACCCACCACCTAGTCTCTACCGCCTACCCCCTACTCTCCCTACTCTCTACTCCCCACCCCTAAAACTCTGCGTTTCCGGGGGTTCTGGGGAAGGGAATGACATCGCGGATGTTGGTCATGCCGGTGATGAACTGGACCAAGCGTTCCAGGCCGAGACCGAAGCCTGAGTGGGGCGTGGTGCCGTAGCGTCTCAGGTCGAGATACCACCAGTAGCCGGTGGCGTCGAGTCCCTGTGCGGCCATCCGCTTTTCCAGCACGTCTAGTCGCTCCTCGCGTTGGCTGCCGCCGACGATCTCGCCGACGCGAGGCGCCAGGACGTCCATGGCGCGAACGGTGCGACCGCCGTCATTGACTCGCATATAGAACGGTTTGATGGCGGCCGGATAATCATGCACGATGACGGGACCTTGAAAGTGCTTTTCGGTGAGGAACCGTTCGTGCTCCGACTGCAGGTCGTGCCCCCAGGCGACAGGGAACTCGAAGTCGCTGTTGTTCTTCTCCAGGATCGCCACGGCTTCGGTGTAGCTGATCCGCTTGAATTTGCTTTCGACCATGTTCCGCAAGGTGGCGAGCACCGTGTCGTCCACTCGTTGGTTGAAGAACTCCAGATCTTCCTGGCAACGGTTCAGCGCGTCTTGGATCACGCGTTTCAAGAACCGTTCGACCAGATCCATGTTGTCGTCCAGGTCAAAGAAAGCCATCTCTGGTTCAATCATCCAGAATTCGGCGAGATGGCGCGACGTGTTCGAGTTCTCCGCGCGGAACGTGGGGCCGAAGGTGTACACCTTGCCCAACGCGGTCGCGTAGATCTCGGCCTCCAGTTGCCCGCTTACCGTCAGGTACGACGGCCGCTCGAAGAAGTCCCGGGAATAATCCACCTTGCCTTCGTGGCGAGGCGGTTTCTCGGGATCGATGGTGGTGACGCGAAACATTTCGCCGGCGCCCTCGCAATCGCTGGCGGTGATAATCGGCGTCTGGACGTAGAGAAACCCGTCCTCTTGAAAGAAATCGTGGATGGAGCGACAGATGCTGTTGCGCACGCGGGCCACGGCGCCGAACGTGTTCGTGCGCGGCGCAGATGGGCCCATTCGCGCAGCTTTTCAAAGCTGTGGCGTTTCTTCTGCAAGGGATACGACTCGGGGTCGGACCAACCGTGCACGACGACTTGGGCCGCTTGGACTTCGGTCGCCTGACCCTTACCGGCCGAGGCCTTGACTTCGCCTTCCACCGTCACGCTGCAACCGGCCGCGAGCCGTTTGATCTCGGACTCGTAATTCGCGAGGGCTTGATCGGCGATGACTTGAATGTTGCTGAGACAACTACCGTCATTCAACTCCAGAAAGCTGAATCCTCCCTTGGAATCGCGTCGAGTGCGAATCCAACCTTGCAAGCGGACCTGTCCGCCGATGGCCTCGGGGCGTTGCGCCGCCGCCACGGTGATGGTTTTCATTTCACTTCTTCTCCGTAACGGGAGCGACTTCGCGCACGCGGCCAAAGAAGGCGGCGACGGCGAAGAGAACGGCGATGGCGATCGCCGCATGACGCACTTGGACGCCCGGCGGCAGCCCTGGAATCTGTTGGGTGCGCCCCCAGATCGACCAGCCGGCTCCGACCGACGCCGCCGCCAACGCCAGGCACAGCACCGCGTTCACCCCCAACCGCCGAACGCCCTGTGGGCGGTGTTCGCCGAGTAGGGACTTGCTGTTGATCATGAGCAGAAACGTGAAATAGGCCACGGGCAACAACACCATGCCAAACACGCTGGTTGGCACGGCCAGCCAGAAGTTGGCTTGTTGATTGGACCACAGGTACAGAAAGCCCAAAGCTCCGCTGACGCCGGGCATCATGCAGCCCAATCGATGCCACAGCCCTCCTGACGGCAGATTCGCCATCTCACAGATGGTGAAGCCGTTGATCAGCATCAGGATGATAATCGTCGAAAGGGCCATACCCAGAACGCCGATTCCAAAGACATATTGCGCGATGGCGCGGCCGGTGAGGTTCTCCAGCGACAAGGCGAGGGTCTGTGCGTCGCGTTTGATGAGGATCGCGGCGATTCGCCGGTCTGCGAGACTTAACTCGCTGCGTTGCGTGGCTTTTTCATCGGCCGTCCACTTGGGAAAGTCGTCCGGGTGAGCGAACGCGAGCAGCTTGTCCAAGTTGGATTGGTACTCTTTTTGCAGTTTCTCGGTCACGGCGCTGGCTTCGCTTTCGCCAACCAGCCCCGGATCATATTGGGCGTGAAACTGCGTCGCCGCTGCTAACACCACGCACGTCGTAGCCAGAATGAAGGGGATCAGCAAGCCTGTGAAGAGATCGAAAGTGGCGAGCCCGCGAAAGTCCCGATCCCATCCCCGCTTCAGCATGGAATACGGGAGCAGGAACGTCATGTTAATGCCGACGGCGGTCGCCGCTGCGGTGACCATCAAGTCGCGTTGCGTGGCGATGAGCTCCGTCCGCCAGAACTCGGAGAAAGCCGAATCAGCCAGGAATGGCTTGATTCGTTCGGCGGGTTCGAACAACATCCTCAAGTTCGGCACGAAGCCGGCCGCCACTTCGCTCCAGGGAATCGTCGCCACCATCGCCACCACGACGCCCATGAAGCTCAGCACGACGACCCCGACCATGGCCTTCAAGATCAGCTCGAAGAATCTCAATCCGGCGCCGCCCTGGTCATAGAACCAAATCACGATGGAGGAGGTCAGGAACAGGATGCCAACGGCGAGATACTTCCCGGACTCGCCGCCTAGCGTGTCGGGCATCAAGTTCTGTTGCAGTGCGGCCGCGCCCAAAGAGAACTGCGGCATGGCCCACACCAGGTTGGCCATCAATGTGGCGATGGCCCAGCCCCATCCGAGCACCGGGTTGATATGCCGATTGATCGCGTGAAAGGGGCGTTCGCGAGTGCTGAGAGCGACATAGCCGATCGCACTCAACATGCATACGCCCAGCAGCATCATCAGCGGCTGGAGCCAGAGGATTTGGTAGCCGCCGATGACTCCCAGGTAGAGTCCGCCGGCCAGCGAACCGCCGCCGAGGGTGATCGCGCTTTGCAGCCAACCCGGTCCGGAGAGGCGGGTGTAGGCGCCTAACGTCGCCAACACGCCCGATTGCTTCGCGTCCCGGATCAGCTGGCGATCTTGTTCCAGGCGTTCATTCGATTCGCTCATGCCAAGTCCTAGAGGCCTTTCTCGGCGAGATAACGCTCGGCGTCCAACGCGGCCATACAGCCGGTGCCGGCCGAGGTGATTGCCTGGCGGTAATAATCATCAGCCACGTCGCCCGCGGCAAAAACGCCCTCGACGCTGGTGTATGTTCGAAACGGAGTGGTCCAACGGATGTAGCCGTGATCGAGGGTCTCGACCTGGTCCTTCAAGAATGCGGTGTTGGGAGTATGGCCGATGGCCAGGAACATGCCGGTCGCCTCCAACTCTTGAGTCGAATCATCCACCGTCGATCGCACTCTCACGGCGGTCATGCCGTGTTCCTGATCGCCCAGAACTTCATCAATCTGATGATTCCAGACGATGTTGATCTTCTTTTCCTTGAACGCGCGCTCCTGCATGATTTTGGATGCCCGCAGTTCATCACGGCGATGAACCATGTGGACGACCGAAGCATACTTGGCGAGATACGTTGCTTCCTCGACCGCCGAATCGCCGCCGCCGACAACAATCAACGGCTTGTTGCGAAAACGCGGCAACGCTCCGTCGCACACGGCGCACGCGCTCACTCCGCGGTTCTTGAAGGCGTCCTCCGACGGCAGCCCTAGATAATTCGCCTTGGCGCCGGTGGCGATGATCAACGTGTGGGTCTGATGCGTCTCCCCCGCCAAAGTCTTGACGACGAAAGGGCGTTGCGAGAGATCGACATCCACCACGTCGTCGGTGACGACGCGGGTGCCGAAGTTCGTCGCCTGCTGCCGCATCAAGTTCATGAGTTCCGGACCGGTGACCGCATGTTCCTCGGTGATGTCCATCAAGTAAGTTTGGCGCCGCTTCTCATCAATCGCTGACTTGATGAATTCGTCGAGTCGCCCAGCGGGAAAGCCGGCGTAGTTCTCGACCTCGGTCGTCAGATTCAGTTGTCCCAGGGGCAATGTGCCATTGGCTGCGTTTTCCGCAGTGACGGCGCCCTCGAAGACCAGTGGATTCAAGTTGGCGCGGGCCGCGTAGATGGCGGCCGACCAGCCGGCCGGCCCGCTACCGATAATGATCACATGCTCGGGCATCTGGGTTCCATCCAGGTCTTCGCCTGGCCTCTGGCGGAATCGGGAAAACTCGCATTATAGGTTCCGGCAGTGCACCGTCCACCGGCAGCGCCACGGTTGTCTGGCCGCGTTCGGCGGGCGACTCGTCAGAGGGAAAGGCAATCGTGTAGAATGGGCGGGCGTCAAAGGCCGGCTGGCAACCCCGGCTGGAAACCCCGGCTGGAAACCCCGATTGGCAACCCCGGTTGGCAAACTCTGCGTTCGGCGAGGGCGCCGTCCTAAGAGCAGTCCCTCCGCGAGCCGAGACGGCGACGGCGAATTGAGCACTCATGTGGGAAGGTTGTGCCGCCAATGAGCACGGTTTTGGTCGCTTTGGGATCGTTCGTCGGGTTCATCGTCGCCTATCACACCTACGGACGCTGGTTGGCCCGTCGGATCTTTAGACTCGACAAAGACGCCGCCACGCCCAGTCATCAAATGCGGGATAACGTTGACTTTGTCCCCACGCAGCGGGAGGTGGTGTTTGGGCACCACTTCACCAGCATTGCCGGGACCGGCCCCATCGTCGGCCCCGCGATCGCGGTTTTTTGGGGGTGGCTGCCCGCGCTGCTCTGGGTCGTATTCGGCTCGATCTTCATCGGTGCGGTCCACGACTTCGGCGCCTTGGTGGTCTCACTTCGCAATCGCGGCCAATCGGTGGGGCAGATCGCCGGGCGATTGATTTCGCCTCGCGCACGGGTTCTGTTTCTGCTGATTCTCGCGCTGGCGCTGACCATTGTGCTGGCGATTTTCGGCCTGGTGATTGCGAAAATCTTCTCTTTCTATCCGGAATCCGTCTTCTCGGTATGGATCGAGCTGCCCATCGCTGTGGCCGTCGGTTACTGGGTCTATCGACGCAAGGGAAAGCTGTTGGCGCCTTCATTGATCGCCCTGGGCCTGCTCTACGCGGCCATCGCCGTGGGCGTGTATTATCTGCCGATCGATCTCACCAGCTGGTTTGGGATCGCCGCCGATGGACGGGACGGCCACTACGTGAACACGGTCGTGATCTGGACCTTGCTGCTGTTGGTCTATTGTTTCGCCGCTTCGGTGTTGCCCGTGTGGGTCTTGCTGCAGCCAAGGGACTTTATCAATAGCCATCAACTGATGGTGGCGTTGGTGGTGTTGGTGACCGGCATGGTGGTCGCTTCGATCTGGGGAGGACCGGCGGAGTCAGGTCAGCCGGCTCGCCGCGCGGATCTAGCGAAAAGCGCCCCGATGTGGGTCGCCTCCGCGTCGCTGCCGGCGGATGCGCCGCCCATGATGCCGTTCTTGTTCATCACGATCGCCTGCGGCGCGGTAAGTGGTTTCCATTGTTTAGTCAGCAGTGGGACTTCCAGCAAGCAAGTCGATTGCGAAACGGACGCGCAATACGTCGGCTACGGGGCGATGTTGTTGGAAGGCGCCCTGGCCGTGTTGGTCATTCTCGCCTGCTGCGCTGGGATGGGCATGGGGTACTACGAAAAGAATGATGCTGGTCAATACGTGATTGCACAACAGGATGGAGCCGCGCTGGTGGGCCAGGAGGCTTGGCGCCGGATGTATCCCAATGTCTCCGATGGTTGGAGCACGCACGGGCTGGACAAGACGGTCGGCGCGTTTATTCTGGGCGGCGCCAACTTCATGCATTCGCTGTATATTCCGCTGGGGCTGGCCGTCGGCGTCATGGCGGTCTTGGTGGCGAGTTTTGCGGCAACCACGTTGGACACCGCAACACGGTTGCAGCGCTATGTCGTCCAGGAACTGGCCCACACGCTGCACATTCGTCCGCTGCAAGACAAGTATGTCGCCACCGGTTTTGCTTTGCTGATCGCCGCGGCGGTCGCCTTATGGGCGGGCGGAAAGCCGGGGATGGGCGGCCAGATCTTGTGGCCTCTATTCGGCGCCACGAACCAATTGCTGGCCGGTCTGGCGTTGATGGTGACGGCGTTCTACCTCTGGCGCCGCAACCTGCCGATTTGGTTTATCGTGGGCCCCATGCTGTTGATGTTGGTGTTGCCCGCCTGGGCGATGAGCTACAACGTTTTCTACGTGTGGTTGCCCGCCGAGAACTGGATTCTGGTTACCTTTGGCACGGCCATCCTCGCGCTTCAAGCCTGGATGGTCGTTGAGGGGATCTTGGTGGCGCAGCGTGCTCGCGGAGTGTTAGAGGAAGCTTTGCCTCCCTTGCGATCGCGAGCGACCTAAAGCGGTGCGCGGCGGCCTCCCGCCGCGGAATCGGCCGCCACGGCGGTGCCTCGCAACATGTGACCACAAGTCGGCGGCGACTGGAGCGAATGGAATGCCCGCGAAGAAGTCTCTCGAAGCACCGCAACCCGCGTCCGACGAGTTGTTCGATTATTGCCGCCGCCTGGCCCGCGCGGCCGCGCAGGCCGCAAGGCCTTTGGGCCAGCTTTCCGGGGCGGTGAAGAATCAATGGCTGCGGCGGTCCGGCGAGTTGCTCGGCTCACAAGCTGCATCGATCTTGCAGGCGAATGCCGAGGACTTACGACGAGCCCCCGAATACAGTTTGTCCGACGCCCAGGTCGATCGCTTGCGGCTGGACCCGGAGCGATTGAACGGCGTCCGTTCAGGCCTGGAAGCCGTGGCCGCCTTGCCAGACCCGGTCGGCGAAGTCATTCGCGGCGAACGCCGCCCCAATGGCCTGAACCTCAGCCAAATCCGCGTTCCCTTGGGGGTCGTCTTCTTCATCTACGAATCGCGCCCCAACGTCACGGCCGACGCCGCCGCCCTCTGCATCAAGAGCGGCAACGCCGTGATCCTGCGCGGCGGCAAGGAAGCGCATCACACCAGTACGGCCATCGTTGAGTGTTTGCTACAGGCGGCCGATGAGACCGGCGTCCCGCGCGATGCGATCCAATGGGTGGCCACGATTGATCGGGCCGCCGTTGGCCATTTGCTCAAGATGAACGAGTCGATTCAAGTTGTGATTCCGCGCGGCGGCGAAAGCTTGATTCGTCGTGTCGCCAACGAAGCCTCCATGCCCGTGATGAAGCACTTTCACGGAAACTGTCATGTGTATTTGGATGAATCCGCCGATCTCGAGATGGCTGTCGCCGTGACCGTCAATTCGAAGTGTCAACGCATGGGAGTCTGCAATGCTTGTGAGTCCTTGTTGGTGCATCGCGCGGCGGCGCCGCGGATACTGCCCGAAGTGGCGGCCGCGCTGCAACGTCACGGCGTGGAGATTCGCGGCGACGACGACGTGGTCGCCATGATCGCTGGCGCGTCATCGGCGAGCGAAGCGGACTACGCCACGGAGTACCTGGGCCCGGTGATTTCCGTGAAGATCGTCGATTCCCTCGAGCAGGCAGTGGACCACATTGAACGCTTTGGATCGGGTCACACCGAATCCATTGTCACCGCAGACGTGCGCGCCGCCGAGAAGTTCGCCGCGCTGGTCGATAGCGCCGCGGTGATGATCAACGCGAGCACGCGGTTTCATGATGGAGGAGAACTGGGGCTGGGCGCCGAAATCGGCATCAGCACCGACAAGTTCCACGCCCGCGGTCCCTGCGGCTTACGCGAGCTGACAACGACCAAGTACATCGTTCGCGGCGACGGCCACATCCGCGAGTAGCCGTTGCAAGCTCTTCCCAGCGCCGATCTACGGTTCGATCCGCCAGGCGGAGACGGCCTTGTCAGAGGCCACGATCAGCATCGGACGCTCGCCGCTTAACAGCGTCAGGCCGGAGATCGAATGGCCCAGAAAGAAATGGTCATGTGATCGACCATCGAGGCCTACCAAATGAATCGATCCATCCGGGCCGGCGAAGATCCAGTGTCCGGGATCCTCAGGCCAAAGCGAGCCGCTGGCGACGTATTGCAATTGAGTGGCAAAGGAACCGGCGGGAAGATCGTAGTTCCACACTTCGCCGAACTGGGCGTCCAAGCCTAGCGCCACCGGTTGTCCCAGCGAATTCAAAGTGACGCCGCAGAAGCCATGGACCGTCGCCTCGATTTCCGGCGACGCTCGGTGAAGGTCAATCAGCGCTCGGGAATAGGGATGCCGCGGCGGCAGATCATCACCCTCGGCGGTAAAGGGATAGGCGTCGCCGTTTCGACTGACGGCCCAAAGCAACGCGGCTCCGTCGTTGACGGAATGAGTCAGCGTCATCGGTTCAGGACACGCCCGATTCACCCATTGACGTCCGGCGCCCGAATCGACTCGATGCACGCCTTCATCCGCATCAAAGGCCACGTAGATTTCGTGGCGACCATCCTGATCCAGGTCCGCCAATTCCACATCGCGAACGCGGCGCGTCAAGTCGGACAGATCTTCCGTGGCTGACAATGGCGGATACACTTCGGACAACCGCCACTGCTCGTCCATGGCAAACACCGCGGGCCCCATTGTGGACCAAAAGCATGCTTGACGATCGCCGCGATGGTGTACCACTCGCAATCGCGTGACGGCGGCGCCAGCCGGCAGGGGCAAGGAGATCGTGTCCAGCAGCCGACCGGATGAATCCAGCACCGCCACGCTACGAGCTCCGCTCATTGCGTACAGCACGCCTTCGCTCGTCGTCAGGTTGCCCGGCGCCATCACGTCGCTCACGCTCCAAACTCGCTGCAAATTCAGGCGTTTGGGCTTGGTCGCGCTCGGCAAATGCAGCGAGGCCGCAGGCAAGTCGGCGCCCGCGGCTCGCAGGTCCTCCACATAAGCCGCTTGCTCCTGACGGATGCGAGCGACCAGCGTTTCGGCCACATTGTCGCCTTGCTGGATGGCCGCCAACGCGTCGGCGACCACGCGCCCCAACTGCGGTTGATTGCCTTGATGCAAGGCTTGCATCCGCCCCTGCTGGTCCAGCACGACGATGGCTGGCAACAGCGAAATCTCAAAAACGTCGCGGCCGGTGGTTTGAGGGTCTCGCATGAGCGGCATGCTGATCCTGGCTTGCCCAAGCACTCGCGACAATTCGTCATTGGAGACCTCGTGCGGTTCGACCGCAATCGCCGCGAAATTCACCGCCGGCGCGACGCCGGCTTGCGAAGCCGCGCAGAGGGGTTCGATTTGCTGCAGCGCTCCCAGGCACGCTTCGTGCCGGCGAAACCACACCAGGACGCTTGGCCGACCAAACAGATCATCTCGATGAACGGCCGCCCCGTCGGCGGATTGCAAGGTAAACGGAGGAGTGACTTGACCATAGAGCGGATGCGGTAGACCACGAGGCGGGGGAACGAATCGCTCCACCAGCGTTGCTTGTTGCGGTGGCGGCCATTGAAAGACGCTAGGATCGTCCGCGCGAAACGAGGCGTCGCGAAAGTCGGCGACCAATTGCATCCCGGCCACGCCGGACGCGACCGACGCAGGATACTCCAGTCGCCTCAGCACAAAGTCGCTCTGGCGTATCCAGGCCACGAACACGCTCTCGCCATTGGTGATTTGAACTCGCTCACAAGGCCCGTCGCCCAGGTCCTCCACAGGCAGCTTGCTGAGCTGGGCGCCTTCGCGGAGTATCGAACTCCACGGTGTGGGCGACAGCAACAAGTCGAGTTGCGGCGGAACGCGGCAAAGCCCGCTGTTGACGGCTTCGAACAGGACGTCGTCGTCCAAGAGCGTCGGCAAGGCGAGAGGTCCGGCCAACGGACGGGCCAGCACCTGACCATCCAAGTTCCGGGTGGCGGGATCCATCACGATGGCCTGCAGTTCGCCATCGGCGACCGTCAGTCTTGTTTGATACGCCTTCACATCCAGCTGGCTGGGCGAACGCCGAAAGCTCACCGACAAGGGAGCTTCATCGGTGAAGGGTCGCCCTTCCTGCTCGTACGACAATCGCGCCGCGGCGCGATCGCGATAGAACGACGCGTTGCGATAACTCGCCAGCATTCTGTCCATGAGCTCGCGAGCAGTCCGTTGCGGGCGCACCAGGACCGGCTGATGGAAGCCGCTGGCGTCGGCCCGGAGCTCGACGGCGTCGGTAGCCGGTGCGGCGGGCCGGCAGCCCAGGCAAGTCGACGCCAAAAGAAGCAGCAGCGCGGCATGAATGGGCGGGCCATGAATGGCCGGGCCATGAATGGCCGGTCGCCGTTCCTTGAGTTGAAAGCACTTTCCCGTGGCGAGCATCGTACTCTCCGACAATTTGTCCTGCTCTCCGCCTTGAACGCCGCCATTCTCAGGGCGCGGTGCGCAGCGTATCCTTTATCTTGATCGAAATGTGCAACGGTTTTCGCCAGTTCCTCCACAACGGCCTTTGCATTCGCCCCACCTGCTACGAACCCCGCACGAAGAAGAGGCAGCCGCCATGTCTGACTATTCGCCCGCACAGCTTGCGGAATACGCCGTTCTTGTCGATGGCGCAGGATTTCTGCCTTGGAATCGCTCGGTCGTTCGAGTCGCTCAGAAAGACCGGCTTGAATTCCTGCAGAACATGCTGAGCAATGACTTTCGCCTGCAGCCTGGCCAGGGCTGCGAAGCGTTCGTAGCGGATGTGCAAGGTAAGATCGTCGCCTACGTCTGGGCGCTGATCCGGGATGACGATGTCCTGCTGCTGGCCGAACCAGGGGCCGCGCCGCGAATCATGGGACATCTGGAGCGCTACCTTATACGCGAAGACGTCGAATTAACTGATGACAGCGAGCAGTGGCGAATGTACTTGGCGTGCGGTAAGTCGATCTCGCAACGACTCGGATCCCTGTGCGAAGCACTGCCGGGGCCTCCCCTCCATCACGTTGCTGGCCGGCCGCCCGTTCAAAGCATCGCTCGTTCGCCCTGGAGCGATGGCGACGCCTATCTGTTGTTGACGACGCCGCAGCATGCGGGCGCCTTGGAGAACGAACTGAAGGCGTTGGGTGTCGCCGCTTGCTCCGAAGACTGGGATGACGTGTTGCGAGTCTTCAACAAACTACCGCTCCATGGGCGGGACATCACCGAACGGAATCTGCCTCAGGAAGTCGATCGCAATGAACAAGCCATCAGTTTCCGCAAGGGTTGCTATTTGGGGCAGGAGACCGTGGCCCGTATTGACGCGATGGGACATGTCAATTGGTTGCTGCGACGTTTGTTGCTCCCCGGCGGCGAGCAGGATCCCAGTTCCTTGCGCGGCGGCGAGCTGACTCGTGACGGCAAGACGGTCGCCCGGCTGGGCTCGGTTGTCGTCACGCCGGTGAGTGATGGACCGCGCTCGTTGACCGCTCTGGCCATGGTCCGCCGGCAAGACGCCGCGCCGGGCGGCTTGATCTGCGACCAATTCGGCGAGATCACTGTGTTGGATTAATCGGCCAGTTCGCTAGTGTTTCTGCTGGGCGGCCACGGCGGCGTCGCCCTCGCTCTATCTATTACGCTGGAGTCGTGTGATGTCGCGCAACGAAGCGGATCGAGAGGATCTCCTGCGGGAGGCGACCGGGCTTGTGGAGAGGGCCGAGTTTGTTGTGGCCTCTTTCGCGGAGCCGATTGTCGCCGGTTTTCGCCATAACGGCGCGGTGAGTTTCTTTTTCGGCGCCTCGCCGGTGCTGCAATTCAACCAAGATCTGCAACTTCGTCGAGCGTACGACGCGGGGAGTCTCATCAAAGCCGAAGAGGGTCGGCTAGTGGAGCTTCAGCGGCAACGAAGCGCGAAGGAAGTCGCCTTAGTGCGGCGCGAGTGGGATCCCGAGCGGCAAGAGAAATTCTTGCAGGATTCGGCTGTTTTGCTCGCTCGGTTTCGCAAGGAGCTGGAGCAAGGTCGGGCCGCTCAGCGCGCGGCGCCGGCCCACGTGGATCTGATTCCTCGATTGCTGCAGGTGCTCAACCAGCTAAGCGATGGTTTGAAGGTCGCTGGTCGCCCTCATGCTTAATTCAACGTATCGCGACGCCATCGCCGCGAAAGCCGCGTAGCTTGCCTGCGTCGTCTGACTCGCAAGGTCGGCCGTTACGTCTGAATTCGAGCTCGCATGGCGTAGGGCAACCGTTGCAGACGGCACGACTGGGAGCGCTTGCCATCTCCTGGCCCCGCGCCAGCGATTGTCCGCCGAAAACCAGCAACCCGCCGGCGCGACGGATCCGATAGGTGAGACTGCAGGCTCTTTGTGCGCTCGAGTCGCCTCGACTTGCGCCTCAACTCATCGGCGAACATTATTCCAATGACTTGTTTGACACGACGGCAATGCATGCTGGGCGGAATCCAACTCGCCGCCTTAGCCCCGTTTTGGGCTCCAGCCTCGTACGGCGCGACGGCGGTTCGCCGGATGCGCAAGGCCGTGCCGTTGGATACGCGCGCCTTAGGCGGCGCGGTTCCCGTCACCACCGGACTCGCCATTGATCCAACCGGACAGTTCATCGCCAGCTGCGGAGACGACGCCCGCATCCGAACTTGGAATGTCGCCGACGGACGATGCGTGAGAACGTTGGAGCAGCATGCGGGCTGGGTTCGGTTGGTTCACTTTCTGCCCAACGGCCAACACCTTGTCTCGGCCGGCGACGACGGCCGGCTGCTCCTCTGGGACTTCCGTCAGGGTGAGTTAGTCCAGGAAATCATGCATGCTCCGCGGGGGATCTCGATGGCCGCCATTTCGCCGCGAGGAGATCTGGCGGCGCTCTGCGCGTTTGGCGAACGATCCGTGGACGTCATTGACATGGTTCACGGGCGACGCGTGACCACGCTCGAGGGGTGCTGTAGGGATACGCGGGCCATGTCCTTTGATCGCGAGGGCGGAAAGCTGATCACCGGTGGACGCGATGGCGTCGTGAGAATCTGGGATGTTCCCAACGCCGTCGTGATTGGCGACCCGAAGCCGCACCGCAAACGGATTCGTTGCATTGATTGCTCGCCCAACGGCGAATTCATTGCGACAGCCGGCGAAGACGGTCAAGTGTGCATTGTCCCCCTCCGCTCGCCTGACGAAGCTTACGTCTTGGGGCGTACCTCGGCGAGAGTGCTGTGCGGAGTGTTTTGCGGAGTGCATCACTTCGTCACCGGCGGTTCCGACAACTCACTTCGGGTTTGGAGTTTGAGCGAGGGCCGTGAAGTCGAGAATCTGCAGGGGCATCGCGGCAGCATTTCCGCCTTGGCCTGTCACCAGCAAGTGCTGGTTTCAGCGGCCTACGACGCAACGATGGACGTCTGGCGTCTGCTGGGACCCGGCGACGATTCGCAATGGACTCCTGGGAACTCGGAAGGTTAACACGCAATGAACAACCGGCAACGGAATGCCGCTGGCGCATCGGCGCGTTCGGCTCGCAACGCCCTTCCTTCCCGGAGACCCCAAGTCGAGCGACTCGAGGGCCGCTGCTTGTTGGCGGCCGACGCATTGCTGGTCGGCCTGGTCTATATCGAGCAAGACATCGGCAGCGACCATTCCGGTGATACGTTCGAGCTCACCTTCATCGGCGGCGCCGAAGGGAGTCGCCTGACGCGAGTCGTTCTCGACGGCGACCAGGTCAACGACTACGGCAACCTGCCCGGCTTAAGCAACGGCGACGTCATTTTTGACACGGTTCGCGACGAGGATTCCTTGGGCGTCGATGAGGCCTTTCCCTTTCACATCGAAGCGATGCTTCGCGCCGATGGCTCGCCGCACACGGACGGGCAAGTTCGCGCGATCGTGCAGGATGGGGAATCCTTGCTGGTTCTGGAGTTCGAGAATTTCGCCGCCGGTGATCGTCTGCGATTCTCCATCGACGTGGACGAAGTGGAGGAATATGATCCGCGCATCGAGAGTGTCGGCTTGCACAATGAAGGCTTGGATCCGCTCACCTCCGGAGCGGAGTTTCAAGGCGTTCTCTTTGCCGCGGAGTTCCAGGCGCCAGGATTCCACGACGCCCTGATCGAATCCACTTTCCTGAATCGCTATGATGATTCGTTCGCCGAGAATGCGAACGAAGCCGGCGGCTTCCTTGTGCTGCCAGCGGACAATGACGGGGGCCTTCGCGATCGAACCGCCGGCGCCAGCGGCTGGCGGCAACAACAGCCGCTGCCGATCGCGATTTCCGGGACCGTCTTCCACGACCAGAACCTCGACTTGACGCGGCAGGCGGACGAAGACCCCATCGCGGACGCGCGACTGGCCCTGTACCGACTCGAATCGAATGGCTATCAACCGGTGCGGGACGAGGCCGGCCGCGGAGTGGAAACGGTCACCGACGCTATGGGCCGTTACGCCTTCGGCTTCGAACGGAACCTGCCGCCGGGAACGTATCAGGTTCGCCAGACGCAGCCGACGGGTTTTCCCATCAGCGTCGGTGCGATTCTGGGAAGCGTGGACAACATCACCACCGGCGTTCTCGTGGATTCCAATCAGCTGAGCGAGATCGCCTTGCCGCTTGGCGGACGTGAAGCGGTTGGCTACGATTTCGCCGAAGCCTTGCCGGCGTCGATCGCGGGAACCGTCTTTCATGATCGGAACGACAACGGCCAACAGGATCCGGGTGAGCAGGGGATCGCCGATGTTCAGCTGGTGCTGAGCGACGCGTCTGGCGAGCGTTTCTTTGCCTCCACCGACGCCGAGGGCGCCTATCTCTTTGAGGGCCTCTATCCCGGCGACTATGTGCTCGCCGAGATGCAACCGGTCGACTGGTTCGACGGACTGGATCGCTTGGGCGTCGTTCGCTCCTATCGCGGCGTCGATCGCGCGGTCGGGCAATCGCAGGAGCCGGACGAGTTGATCGATCTAGCATTGCTCTCGGGAGACATTGGCCGGGAGTACGACTTCGGTGAACAACTGGGTTCGCTAGATGGTTCGGTGCATTACGACCAAGACGGTGATTGCATCCGCGACATCGCCGAACATGGCATCGCCGACGTCTTGATCACACTGACCCACGAAGACGGTCGCGAATGGACCGTGCGCACCGACGCGGACGGTTACTACTCGTTCGCGGACCTGCCTCCCGGCGTGTACATGCTGGATCAAGAGCAACCGCAAGACTATTTCGATGGCGGGCAGACGCCGGGTACTGCTGGCGGAGACGCCTCGCAACCCAACACGATCCGCAACATCTTGCTGCAAGGCCGGCAGCGACAAGGAAGCCACTACGACTTCTGCGAGACACTGGGCGAGTTATCTGGTTATGTTTACCACGACCAGAACAATGACGGCGTGCGAGATTCGGCGGAGGCCGGGATAGCCGATGTGGCGATCGAGCTGCTGGACGCCGACGGGCGGGTGGTGCGCGGCGAGTCCGGTGAAGCCGTACGGACTTGGACCGACGCGACGGGGTACTACCGCTTTCTCGAGATTCCTCCCGGCAGCTATGGGCTTCGCGAGCAACAGCCGGAAGCCTGGGAGGATGGCCGCGAAACGCTGGGCGACGTCGACGGCGCCGGCTGAGCGGAAGCATCCCCGAGAACGATCGCTTTGCGAACATCGAACTTCAGTCGTCAGTTAAGGCTCCTCTTACCGACGCGACTCAAGGGGCGGCGGCTGGCGGACCGCGCGGGCGGAACTACAACTTCGGCGAATTGCTTCCAGGTTCACTGCAAGGCATGGTCCACGCGGATGTGAACGGCGATTGCACAGCGGACCCGGACGAACCGCGGTTGGCGGGCGTCACGATGCAATTGCGGGACGCCGAAGGGCGCCTGGTTGGCGAGACGACGACCGACGCGCAAGGGCGCTATTCCTTCACGAACCTCGCGCCCGGCGAGTACTCGGTCGTCCAGCAGCAACCCAGCGACTACTTCGATCTGGGGCAGTCCGCCGGGACCGGCGGCGGCGACGCCTCGGGCGTCAATCAGATCGTCGCAATTCCGTTAAGTTCCGGCCAGCAGTTGCGCGAGTACGATTTCTGCGAATCGCCGCCCGCCGTTTTATCGGGTTACGTGTTCGTCGATGGTCCGACATTGACGCTTGCACAACTGCCGGAGGACCGCCGCGAAGTCCAGGACGGGTTGTTCACCGCAGACGACACGCCGCTGGCGGGCGTCGTCCTCAGACTTCGCGATGGAGACACAGGTCGCTGGCTGGAAGCGACGGACGCGCTGCCCGGCGCTTATCCGGCGGGTTCCATCCAGGTCCAAACCAATCCCGACGGATCCTACCGCTTTGCTGGACTACGCGGCGGTCGGTCGTACATTGTCGAAGAGATCCAACCCGCCGACCTCAGCGACGGATTGGATTCGGCCGGTTCCACGGGAGGCGTCGCCCTGAATCACGAATCCATCGCCCGAGATGGTCTCACTGCGGGAGCGCAGATGGCGATTTGGGAGGACGCGATCATTGCGATACCCCTCGCACCCGGTCAAGCCTCGTTGGACAACAACTTCAGCGAATTGCGCGTCCAGGCTCCGGCCAACCCGCTCGTTCCGCCGCCGCCGGAGCGAACACCCTTCACGCCTCCGCCGGCCGAGGAGCCTTGGCTTAGCGATCGTCCCGCGCCCCCAGCGATCTTCACGCCCCCGCCCGCGCGGCCGGAGGCCTACATTCCGGCAGGAAACATTCGGGAATACACCTGGCATCTGAGTGTGATCGACGCCGGGCAGTTGCGCGGCGATTCGCGAGCCGAAGTGCAAGTCGATCAACTGATGCGGACCATCATCCTCGGCCCCGGCCAGTGGACCAAGGACCATCTTCGCGGCGGGCAATGGGTCATTTTAGGCCGTCGCGATCCGCTGCAGTCGGCCAGCTTACAGCCGGAGACGGCGCAGGACGCCCAGCGCGCGGCGACCATTATGGCCGTGATGGGCTCCCAGGAAGCGATCCCCGTTACCGGAGACTTCGATGGCGACGGCGTCACCGAGGTCGGACTGTTCCTGGCGGGCCATTGGTTCCTGGATCTCAATGGAAACGGCGTCTGGGACGACAACGATTTATGGGCCAAACTTGGCAAAGCCGGCGACTTGCCGGTTACCGGGGATTGGGACGGGGACGGCAAGGACGATATCGGGATCTTCGGACCCATCTGGATTGGCGATTCGCGAGCGTTGCGACATGAGCCCGGATTGCCGGACATGGCCAATCGAGACGCTCGCCCCAAGACGACCCCGCCGTCACAGAGCCAGGCCCCGCGGGGCGTCCGGATGGTGCAGCGGACGGTCAATGGCGAGCCTCGCGCCGACTTGATTGATCATGTCTTCCACTTTGGCGACGCGGAAAACCAACCTGTCGCCGGGGATTGGAACGGCGACGGCATTCCCACGATGGGCCTGTTCCGCGACGGCATGTGGGTCCTGGATGTCGATGGCGATGGCGTGTTGACGGAGGACGACGAGCGTTTTCATTTCGGCCGCGAAGGCGACTTGCCGGTGGTCGGCGACTTTGACGGCGATGGAGTGGATGAAATCGGCGTGTTTCGCAAAGGCGATTGGTGGATCGACGCCAATCACAACCATCAACTCGACGCACAGGATGATCGGTTCCATCTGGGCGAAGAGGGCGACACGCCCATTGTCGGCGACTTTGACGGCGACGGCGCGGAGGAGGGCGCGATCTATCGCTTCGCCCCTCAGTCCTCGCCCTCCGATGGACATGACCAGGCCGCCTAGCTCAACGGCGGTGAAGCCTGACAGCTTGCAGTCGCGAGTTATTTGGAGGCCTTCAGTTTCTCGCGCTCGGCCTCGAGCACTTTGATTTCATCCTCGAGTCGCTTGGCTTCGCCCGGTTCATCCTCTTGTTGCCGTACGCCCGACAGCTGCTGTTGCAGCTTCTCGACGCGGCCTCGTATGACTTCCAGACGCTTCTTAGTCTTCTTATCCATCTTGAGCATGCTCCATCTGAGCGGGAAAACAAGGGTCATGATGCCGCGCTTCCGCCATGGCTGCTTGGTGCGTCAACCCAAGGCGGGTCCGCGGCGGTGCAGCCAATGCAGGGCCTCGTCGCGAGTCCGAAGTTGACCATCAAGTTGCAAGTCGCGCACCTCTTGCAATAGGCTCCTGAATTCAGGTCCCGGTGGCAATCCCTCTTGAATCAAGTCTTGACCGTTCAACAACGGTTTCGGATTGAGTTCATTCGGCGGCAATCCACGTTGGCGGCGGCAAAAATCGACGCCGGCCTGATTCTCCTGGCCGGCCTGGGCGCTGGCGGCGGCGAATTCCAACAGCGTCGTCACGTTGTTGGCAACCAGGATCGGTTGCAAGCGAGACCAAGGGAGCTCCGTCGCCCGCTTCAAGTTATCGGCCAACTCCAGGGCCTGTCGAGCGGACAGGGCGTCCTGGTTAGTCAAACGCCACTGTTTTGCTTGTTGCTCCACGTCGATGGGCTTGGGCGCCAGAGGTTGCAGCATGGCGGCCAGCGCGGCGGGGAACAACTCGTCCGCCAACTCTTGATCTTTTGGCAGCCGGTCGAGTGTCGCCAGCGCCTGGGACCAGCTTCGCGAGAAGTCCTGGTCGTTGGCCTTGTCGGATTGCGCATTGCGCAACGGCCCGGTCAAGGCGTGCAATAATCCGGACTGCTCGAGCAGTCGGGCGGCCAGGGCTCGTCGCGGCAACATCAGCATGCGTTGAATTTCGGCGCCGATGCGCTCGGCGCTGACGACCTGAATCTGTTCCGCGTGATGTTGCACCGCAGCCATGGTTTCAGGTTGAATTTCAAAGTCGAACGTCGCCGCGAAGCGAACGGCGCGGAGCATCCGCAGCTTGTCTTCGGCGATTCTCTCCGCGGGATCGCCAATTGCTCGAATCAAACCTCGACGTAGATCCGCTTCACCGCCGACGTAGTCCAGTACTTGATCGGCGACCGGGTCGTAGAACAACCCATTGATCGTGAAGTCGCGGCGGCGCGCGTCCTCTTCCGCGTCGCAGAACTCGACCGCATCCGGGTGGCGACCATCGCTGTACGCGGCGTCGCGTCGAAACGTGGCGACTTCGACAGCGCCGGCCTCCCGAGATCCCAAGACGGTGATGACTCCAAACGCGGCTCCGATCGCCAGCGTCCGACGGCGGCCGAAGACGTTGCGAATCTGTTCGGGACGGGCGTTGGTGGCGACGTCGTAGTCCTTGGGCGTGACTTGCAGCAACTGGTCGCGCACGCAACCGCCGGCCCAAACCGCCTGATATCCCGCGGCGCGAAGGCGATCCACGACATGGCGAGCATGGCTCCGCGGGGCGTCGAATTGGTCGGCCAGTTCGCTGATCATGGTGACCTACGGGGCTGGTCTGCGGTAGCGGGCGGGCGTGGAGTCCTTGCACGGTAGAATACTCCGCCACGGCAAGATCATCCAGCGTGGACAAGTCCTGTTTCGGCTTGGTTCGCCGCTCGATCAGTTTGCTGACCAGAGACAGTCACCACGAAGGACGCGGAGAAAGTCACCACGAAGGACGCGGAGAGCACGAAGGTGGAATTCGATCAATTGAGTTCAACGCCGGCATGGCGTGGTATGCTGTTGCGTAAGTGTTGGACGCGGCGGAGAGACCTTTCTTCACGGAAGACGAGCGATGCCCGATTCCCCATTGCCCCTGGAAGTCGACGTCGGCCAAGTCGCGCTGGCTCGAAGAGCAGCACGATTTCGAGTTGCTCGATTGCCGCGAACCGGTGGAGCGAAATATCGCCGGCATCGAGCCGTCACGGTTCCTGCCGATGTCGGAGATGATGGCGCGAATCGGAGAGTTGGACGCCTTGAAAGAGCGACGTCTTGTCGTGTATTGCCATCACGGCGTGCGCAGCTATCAGGTGGCCGCCTGGCTGCGTCAGCAGGGATTCGTCGAAGCTCAGAGCATGACCGGCGGGATCGACGCGTGGTCGGTGGAAGTGGACCCGAAAACGCCGCGCTACTGATCGCGTCGACAAGAGCGGTCGCGAGAGCCGCGTCGCTACTGATCGCGTCGACAAAAGCGGTCGCGAGAGCCGCGTCGCAAGCACACGGCCCCAGGAAGCCCTGCGCCGAATGCCGAACCCCATCGACGAGCCCCGGTCCGAAAAAGAGTGCGGGTGAGAGGAGTCGAACCTCCACGGGGTTGCCCCCACAGGAACCTGAATCCTGCGCGTCTGCCAATTCCGCCACACCCGCGTGTGCGAGCAGTCAGTTTACGGGAAAATCGCTTCCCGGCAAGTGCCCGTGGCGGGAAAACGAGCCGTCCGCCAAGTCGCTCCCGCAGAACAAAATCACGACCAGTTCACGCTGTTCTGTAAGCCTTTCAGGTGCGGTTTGCAGGGCAGTTGGAAGGGTTGACGCAACGGCTCCCAACGTTCGCCCCGCTGTTCGATGCGGGCATCATGGATCGGACCCAAGCGGTTCGCGGCTCGGGACAGGTAGGGGATCCGCTCGGGCCGAAAATCCATCAACCGGCAGACCGTGGCGTCCACGGCGGGCAAGTTGGCGCCGATGATCAACAACCCCATGTCCTTCGGAGTTCCCATGATCGGCCCGTCTCCCTCCATGCATTGAACGCCGTCAACGATGGCGATCGTGGGAGGCGCCGATGCATTGATGTCGAAGACGGTTTCGGGGATGCCGGCATGATGCAGCACATTCTTGGGCCAGCCATAGACAATGCCGGGGATGATGCCGTACATGTTCTTCATCGCGGCCGTGACGCCCATCCAATGATGCGTCTTCATCTTGGGCATGCTGACGATCAGATCAGCCTTCATCACGGCGCGGGGGAAATAGAAGCCGTCCAGCTTCGAGGCGCCGCCCTGGTTGGGAGCCCAAACTACCTCGTCATAATTCAAATCCTCGAACGGCAAGTCGGCCGCGAGCAGCGCTTCACCGACGCCGGATTCCATGAGGGCGTGTTCTGTATCGCGGACATGTCCCGGCGCCTCTCCCACTCGAACCCGCGCTCCCCAGCGACGAAACACTTCGGCGGCGGCGATGATGACGGCCGGATGCGTCGTCATTTGGGGCGACAATCGCGACGGTTCGACCAGATTGGGTTTGAGCAGAACGTGTTTTCCCGCGAGTTCCGCCGCTCGGATTCCGCAAGCCTGCAAGCCGTCCGCGATGGTCTTCTCCAAGTCGCCCGCATAACTTTGTTGGCGGGCGACAAAGACCGGCGCTCGGGGCGTCATGGCTCGCAGGACGAAGGGACTGGCGACCGCCGCGGCGGTGGCGCCTCCCAGAGCCAGCCATTGTCGGCGGCTGACGTGCATCGCGTGATTGTCGTCTTGCATGCGTCTTTCCCCTGGAGGCCTCTAGGTCGTTGCGGGCGCGGCGGTCAACAATCGATGGCCGCCCGGCGTTTGAGCGAGCGTTACCAAGGCGTCGCGCAGCGGACTTGGCAGGTACGGCGTCGGTGGGCGGAGCGATTCCAAGTCCGCCGACGAATTGTCTTCCGGAGCATTCGTCGCGCCCCAGGCTTGCAACGCCAGGCGACTCCAGGCCCAGGACGCGCCGCCACAAGGCCGCTGGACCGCTTCCTGCAGCCAATGCCGGCTTTGACGCGCGTACTCGAGCTCCGAATCTCCCAGCAGGCAGCGAAGCGCCAGCAGGGCGAACGCGGTGGGCTGCAGGTGCGGCAGCAGGGTTTGTCCCAGAACGCTGGTGTTGCCGTAGTTCCAGCCGCCGGCGGGCAATTGTCGGTCGAGCAGCAACTGCAGCGCTTCGCTTGTTCGTTGGTCGGCTTTCTCACTGCCTTGCACTTGCGCCACGGCGTGCAGGCCCATCATTTGCCAACAGGTGGGCTCCACCCAGGAGTGCGTTCCGGCAACCCAGGGCCAGGCCCGCAATCGGACGTCGTGGCCGAGTTCAATCTTGTGTTCGGCGGATCTCTCCAACGCAACTCCATACAACGCGACGGACCATTGGCGGGCTCGCAACGCGGGCTCGGCGAAGGACGCGTCGACGTGGCGCGCGGCGAATGCCCAAACGCACATCGCCGGACCGCCGGACCAGTAGGCGGCAGGCAACTCAGGCCGAGCGGCGACCGAGCCGTCGGGTTGCTGGCAACGGGTTATCCAACGCAGGGCTCGCACCGCCGGTTCGATCCGATGGTTGGCTAACAACGCCATCGCGGCGATCGCCGTGGGCTCCACGCTTGGCGGTCCGTTCGGACGGTAGCCACGAATGGGTTGTTGGGCGAGCGCGTCAAGCAGTGGCGGGTGGGTGGCGTCGCGCGAGGCAAGCATGTAGCGAATCCGTTGAGGTGCGACGTGGCTTGGGTCCAGGGGCGCGGCGATCGCGGCGCCGAGAAATAATAGCGTTGTTCTCGCGTTGCGATCGAACGCGTTAAAGGCGTCATCCGCGGCGCGATCGACGGCGCGCTAGCTCTTGGTGGCGACGCTGACGACGTTTGTACGGGTTGTAGCGGCCCGCGGAGGCGGTACGAATTCGTCTTGCCACATTCCAGTGGGTGTTGATTTTACGTAACGCGACAACCCTAGCTCTCGGTTGACAAAACGCAACCAATGCAACGATGAAATCACCTGCGAAAAAAGAATGGATTTCAGGTGAGTTTGTTTGACACGAAGAGAATGCGGCATAGTCTTCCAGTGACAAGGCAATGAGCCTGCGAGCGACGCCAAAAAGCGAAACACGCAACACCCCTCAAGCCTGTCGCTTACCTGCTGATTCGACCAATGTCGCGATCAGCCCGCGTTTGTTCCCATTGAAAACGCCCGCCTCTTTTGAGTTTGCGGGTCCAGGTCCTGGAGGAAGACATGAAAAGTTTCGCCAAGAAGATTCAACGATTTTTGATTTCGGAAGATGGCCCGACCGCGGTCGAGTACGCCGTGATGCTGGCTTTGATCGTCATCGTTTGCTTGGCCGCAATCCAAGCTATCGGTACGAACGCCAACGCCACCTTCCAGAACATTGCCGACCAAATCGGCTCGAGCGGCGCCGGCAGCTAGTGCTGCGGCCCGATCGTGACGAGTCGCAAGACTCGAACCGATGCGATTCGAAAGACCCTTGCGGCAGTCTCGCCGCAGGGGTTTTTCTCTGTTTCCCTGGCGAACTACCTGACTCTTTTCGGCTAACGAACAATGACTCCCGTTATTCCTGGCGAATCGCTGGCGTGCATGGCGCAAATGGTGTGCTATTTTTTCACAGCGGTCAGTTTAGTGATCAGCTGCTTTTTCTGGCTTCGCTAAAGTTTGCGGAGCCGACGGCTTGAACCACGCGGGTGAATGAAACAATGAACAGCGAGTTTGCGACAAGCGCTCTGTTGGGCCAATCCGGCGCGGATTTGATCTGGGCCCACTGGCCGGTCTGGTTTGTCACCATCGTATTGATCGTAGCCGCGGTCATCGATGGGAAGGAACTGCGCGTGCCGAACTGGCTCACCTTTCCCTTCTTCTTCGCCGGAGTGATCTATTCCACCGCGGTGTTCGGGCTGGGCGGATTCCAGTGGAGCTTGGGCGGCGCCGTTGTCGGGCTGCTGCTGCTGTTGCCGCTGTACTCGATTGGCGGCATGGGCGCCGGCGATGTGAAGTTGCTGGCCGGCGTCGGCTCCTGGATGTTCGTCATGCAAGAGGCCGCGGGCACGCTGATCAATACGCCGACGGCCATGTTTCAGTCCTTCGGCCTGTCGGCTGTGATCGGCGCCATCATGGCGGTGATCATGGTGATCATGCGACGAGACTGGGCGAAGCACCAGGCGCAATTCTTCGGCATCTTGAACGAGATCGGTTCGGTCAAGGATCCCACGAAACTGTCGGAGATCGCCGCGGAGCGCAAGTCACGAATGCTGTTGTTGCCGTATGGCATACCGATCGCGATCGGAACGATCGCTTACTTCGCCTGGACCGGCATGTTGGTGTAGTCAGGGCGTCGCTCCGATTATGAGGACTTCGTCGATTTCGACGGTGGAATGCGTTGCAATCAGCAAGACGAAGATGAAGAGAACAACGAGCTCACAAACGATACAGGCGCCGGAATCGGCACAACGCCGGACCGGCTGTGCTGCCCGCGACGAAAGTCGCGACGATGTAGGTTGTCCTGAATGCTCGGCTGCTGCGGAGTGGCGACGAATCAGTCATTTTTGAAGGCCAGATGGCCAATCAAAGGAAGGAGCATTTCGCTTCGGCGAGTGCTTCACCGCTCGAGTCCAACCCGTGCGGCCTTCCTGGAAGGATCGATTCAAATCACGCATGGATGGGCCGTATGGTGCGCGGCGCTATGGCGACGCGAAATAACTCAGAGGTACGTTCGATGCGACAAATAGGCATGGTGCTCATCGCTTTGGCTTGCGGCCTGGTCGCCACCATCGCGGTCAGTCAGGTGATGAAGAACAACGAAACCGAACAAGCGGCTCCCGTCACCGAGCCCATTTATGTGGCGGTCACGGATGTGAATATTAACGATCAGTTGTCCGCCGAGAAGGTGCGACTTGAGGAATGGCCGGCCGACCGGATCCCGCTGGGAGCGATCCGCGACATCGCGGACTTGGACGGCCGTTTCGCCAAACAAAACATGTTCCCCGGCGAACCCGTGTTGTCGCTGAAGTTGATGGACGGCAAGGATGGTTCGGCCAACGAAATCCCGGAAGGCTTCCGAGCCACCAGTATCAAGGTCACCATGGAGACGGCGGTCGCCAGCTTGATCAAGCCCGGCGACCACGTGGACATCATCGCCTTCCTACGCAAGGGCATCGACATTCCACAGACCACCAGCAAGACGATCCTCCGCGATGTGCGAGTGTTCGCCGTGAACTCCGAAACGACGCGACAAGTGGACGCCGAAGGAGTTGTCTCCTCGGCCAAGACCGTGTCGCTGCTGGTGCGTCCCAACCAAGTCGAGATGATCAACCTGGCCGGCCAACTCGGCAAGTTGCAGCTGTCGTTGCGGCGGCCGGACGAAGAAAACAACGAACCAAACAACGAGACCACGGTCGAGGATCTGCTTCGCGGCGGCGGCGATATCGTGAGCAACCAGAAGCTGAGCGGCTTCTTGAGCAGCCTGTTCACGCGTCCCGCGGCCTCGCCGGAAGCGCCGATCGCGGCTCCAATGCTGGGCGCCGACACCAACTTTGTGATGACCATGATCATGCCCGATGGCGTCGTTCAATATCGCTGGAGCGACGAATCGGAGTTGCCGGTGATGGTTGGCGTGGAGCCGGAAACCAACATTGTGACGCCCTCCTCGGCGCCGAGCAACTCGCCCCTGAGCGGCGCCCCGGCGCCCGCGCCGGGCGCTGACGCCGGCGGCGGGACGGACGAAGGACCGTCGATGCCGGCCGACCCGCTGAAGGGCGCGGACATGAATAACGACCTGTTGCGACAATTGCTGAACCAGTAGTCGAGCGACACGAAGGAGACCAAGCGGCGGCCGTCGGGGACCTGTCCTCGGCGGCCCGCCCACAAGTCATTTGATTGGCGAGCGATCAGGATGGTCGCTCGCTCATCAATGAACCCCGTTTCGACGGGACCCGCCCAGCGATCACGCGGTGATCGTCAGGCGAAGTTCGGCGGCGAGGCCGCATGTTAGTCAATCCACGGCAGGAGCTTACTCTTTTCAAGGATGTACACGGATGTTGCTAAGACACTTTTGGCTGAGCGCTCGGCGAGCGGTTGCGGCGGCAACCGTGGGCTTCATCGCCCTGCTGCCGGCCTTAACCGCTTGCGGGCAGGCTTTCCCCCAACCCGCTCAAGAACTGAACGTCAAGATCACCGGCGCCGCGCAACGCCTGGAAATGGTGGTCAATTCAAGTCGAATCCTGGATATGCCGTTTCGCGTCCCGCGAGTCCTGGTCCAAAATCCAGAACTGTTGCGAGCCACCCCGATCTCGCCCACCAAGGTGCAGATCTCGGCGAAGAAGCCCGGCGTGACTCAACTGAATCTGTGGGACATGGACGGCGAAGTCCATACGGTCAACGTCGTTGTCACCGGCGACGCTCGTGAATTGCAGTTGCTCCTGGAGCGACTCTTCCCCGAGGCCAGCGTGAAGGTGCGACCCCTCAGCAATAGCGCTGTCTTGACCGGCTACGTGCCCAGCGCCGACATGGTTAATCGCGTGATGGGAATCGCCGAGGATTTCTACCCGAAGGTGATCAACAATATCGAAGTCGGCGGCGCCCAAACCGTCCTGCTGCATGTCAAAGTTTACGAAGTGTCGCGGACGAAGCTGCGACGCTACGGCATCGATTGGGCGACGTTCAACCCGAACATCAACTTCGTTCAAAAAGTCGGCGGCAACATCACTCAATCGACCATCTCGGGCGGCGGAGCGGCCACCGCCGCCGGCGAGACCATGGCGATTGGCCTGGTCAACGGCGCCAGCTCGTTCTTTGGCTTCATGGATATGCTGCGCCAACATAACCTGGTGAAGACGCTCGCCGAGCCAACCTTGGTCACCGTGAGCGGACGTCCGGCCAGCTTTCATTCCGGCGGCGAGTTCCCCGTGCCGGTGCCGCAAAGCCTGGGCACCCTGTCCATCGAATATCGTCTGTTCGGCACTCGAGTGGACTTCGTGCCGATCGTGCGCAGCAACGGCTCGTTGCGATTGGAAGTCCGTCCGCAGGTGAGCGAAATCGATCCCACGCGAAGCGTTACGATCAACCAGGTCACCGTCCCGGGGCTGCGTAGCCGGTGGGTTGACACCGCGGTGGAAATGCAGGCTGGTCAAACGTTGGCTCTGGCCGGCTTGATTCAGACTCGCGTCGAAGCGGAAAACCGCATGGTGCCCGTGCTGGGCGAACTGCCCTGGGTTGGCGGCGCGTTCCGCAAGGTCTCCGAGACGACCAACGAAATCGAGTTGTTGATCCTGGTCACTCCTGAATTCGTGGACGCCATGGACAAGCACGAAGTGCCGCCATGCTTGCCGGGCACGAACACCACGTCGCCCAGTGACGTGGAGCTGTACGGCCGCGGTTACGTGGAAGTTCCGAAGTGCAATTGCCCGCCCGGATCGGAGTCGTCGATGCAGATCCAAGGCGCGGTCGAAGGTTCGCCTCCGGCGTCGATCAATCCCGCTCACGGAACGATCACGCCTGGTCTCCAGGCGCCCGAAGGACCCGTGAGCGCCGCGCCGCCCATGGATCTGGCGCCGCCGGTGCAAACCGCGCCAACGTTCGATCCCAGCTCGCTAGCGCCGCCGAACATTAACTCGCCGGCTGCGACATCGGCGCCCGCCGACGGCTTGACCCCGCCCACCTTGGATCCGGGCTTTCCCTTGGGAAGCATTTACCCGGAATCGATTCAGCGGGCGGGGGCCACGGCGCCGCTGGGCGCCAGGACCGCCATGCAGAACCCGCATGTTGCCGCCCAATGCGAATGGGGGTTCCCTGGATTCGCGAAAGAAGTCGGCTCCGCAATACTACGGACCCGTTGGCTATGACGTACTAAAGTAAGTGCAAGTTTCACGCGGGGAGCGGCCGAGACGCCGCCCCCGCTTTTGATTGCCTTAGATTCTGGATTCGCCGCGATAACCCACGTTCGATTTGGCTGCCTAAGATGAGCAACGTACTTCGCCTCGCGATCGTTGATCCCAGCGACTCCAGCCGGGAAGCGCTGAAAAAGCTGCTTCTTGGTCTGGACATCGTATGGCTCGAGGCGGAGTGTTCGCGCTACGAGTTCTTTGCCGACGTCGTTGACCAGACTCAGCCCGATCTGGGAATCATCAGCCTGGACGGCGATCCCGACAAAGCGATTCAGTTGATGGAGCGTGTGGTCAACCGCTGCCCTGCCTGCTCGCTGCTGGTCGTCAGCAGCTCGCACGACGGGCAATTGATCCTGCGTTCGATGCGAGCCGGCGCCAAGGAATTCCTCACTCAACCGATTTCCGGCGAGGATCTGGTGGCGGCGTTGCATCGTATCGGCAGCCAACAGCTCGGCGCCAACAAGGGGAAAGCCCTCGCCGGCAGCGTGATCGCGGTGGCCGGTGCGACCGGCGGCGCGGGCTGCACGAGCCTGGCCGTCAACCTCGGTTGTGCGTTGGCGGTCAATCCAGCTCACACCGTCGCCTTGGTCGATCTCGATCTGGCGTTGGGCGACGCCGACGTTTTCCTGGACTCCATCCCGGATTACACGCTGGCCGACGTCACGCAAAATATCACTCGGCTTGACTTCTCACTGCTCAAGCGTTCGCTAACGAAACACTCTTCGGGGCTCTACCTGCTGCCCCGCCCCGTGCAATTGCAGGACGTGGAGATCGTCGCCCAAGAGGATTTGCAACGGGTCTTTGGCCTGTTGAAGGCCACCTTCTCCCACCTGATCCTGGACTTGTCCAAGGGATTCACGGCGACCGACATGTTGGCCTTGGGCGCCGCGGACCACATCCTGATGGTCACGCAACTCGACTTGCCCTGCTTGCGCAATGTCGTTCGCCTCCTCTCGTCGCTCCGTGAGTACGAGGGGCTCGAGGAGAAGATCAAGATCATTGTGAATCGCGCGGGCATGGGGCGCAGATCAGTCTGAAGAAGGCGCAGGAGACCATCGGCCGCGAGGTCTACGCTCAAATCCCCAACGACTATCGCACCATGGTCGATGTGCGCAACAACGGCGTGCCCCTGATCACTCGGTGCGCCCCGAGCAGGAATTACGCACGCGATTGTCCGACTCGCCAATCGCCTTTGCGGCGACGACACCGGCGGCCCGGACGACAATCATGAAGCGGATTCCAAGGGGAGCGGCTGGCTGCGGTTCTGGCAGACCGGCAAGAAGGGCGACGCCAGTTCGGCGAAGTGACCTCCTTCCGCCTTGGCCAAACCGTCCTCTGTGTTCCTCCGTGCTCTCTGTGGTGACCCGTTTCCCACGGTTGCGCTGCGCTTCACGCTGGGCTGATTTGGGGCCGTCCCTTCTGGGACTGATTTATGGTCCTTCGTTGATCCGCTACGGTGTCGCCCTCTCGGCCTTGGCTGGCTGACCACGATCGCGGCGTCGCCGCCCCCTCGTTTGACGGGACGCTGCTGGGCGCCAAGCGGTGCACGACGCGCCGCGTCTGAACACGACTTTGCTCAACGCCGCCGTTGGATCCTTTTCTTGGCCAATCGTTGCATCCCGTATCGCGGGAAAATCTGGCGCGACGCGGCACATTTTTCCACCCTCAAAGCTTCCCTGAAGGCCGCAACCAGCGCACCAGGAAAGGTGAGCTATGTTTTCTTGTCGTGGAAGACGCGTTGAGCGTCGGCGATAGATGTGCAGGCGTCCGAGTGAAGCGGCCTCGGATGGTGACGCGGGTTTTTGAGGTGCCAGATGAAGAAGATGATGCCCCAGCGAGTCAGCGACACAGCCGGACAGAGGCACGAGCAGTTTGAACAGCTGAAGCGGAAGATTCATAACAAGCTGGTCGACAAGCTGGACCTGACGCGCGTCGGCGACCTGGAAGGTGATGTCCTCCGCCGCGAGATTCGCCTGGTCGTCGAACACCTTTGCGATTCCGAAGACACCTTGCTCAATCGCAACGAGCGCGAGCGGTTGATTGAAGAGGTGCTGGACGAGACGTTCGGATTGGGTCCCTTGGAATTGCTGCTCAAGGACTCCACGATCAGCGACATCCTGATCAACGGCCCCAAGAGCATCTATGTGGAGCGCAAGGGCCGCATGGAGAAAACCGCCGTCACGTTCCGAGACAATAACCACTTGCTGCAGATCATCGATCGCATTGTGTCCAAAGTCGGACGCCGCGTGGATGAAGTCTGCCCGATGGTGGATGCTCGATTGACCGACGGCTCCCGTGTCAACGCGATCATTCCTCCCCTGGCTCTGGACGGCGCCGCGGTGTCCATTCGCCGGTTTGGCTCCAATCCGCTGAAGCTGGAAGACCTGCTGAACTATCAAGCGTTCACGCCGGAAATGGTCATGCTGCTCGAAGGCGCCATCAAGGCGCGGTTGAACATGGTGATCTCCGGAGGCACCGGTTCTGGTAAGACGACGTTGTTGAACACGTTGTCGAGCTTCATTTCAAATGAAGATCGCATTGTGACGATTGAGGACGCGGCGGAATTGCAACTGCAGCAAGATCATGTCGTTCGCCTCGAGACGCGTCCGCCCAACATTGAAGGCAAGGGTTCGGTGACGGCGACGGACCTGGTCAAGAACGCCCTGCGTATGCGGCCGGAGCGGATCATCATTGGAGAATGCCGCGGCGCCGAGACGCTGGACATGCTGCAGGCGATGAACACCGGTCACGAAGGGTCGCTGACCACGATTCACGCCAACACGCCGCGGGATGGAATCGCGCGTATGGAAACGATGATCATGATGGCCGGCTTCGAGATGCCGGCCAAGGCGATGCGGCAACAGATCGCCAGCGCCGTGGACATCGTCATCCAAGCCAACCGCTTGCAAGGCGGAAAACGAAGAATCACTCACATCACCGAGCTGACCGGCATGGAGCAGGACACGGTGGTGATGCAAGACATTTTCAAGTTCGTCAAAGACGGCGTTGACGAGAACGGCGTCGCCAAAGGCCGCTTTATTTGCACTGGCATTCGCCCCAAGTGCATGGACCGCTTGGAGTCGGCGGGCGTCCGCTTGCCATCCTGTGCGTTCCGTGAACGCGTCATGATGGAAGCGTAACGGACGAAGTAGCTGCACCCCTTTTTTCGATGAAGGTCGCCCCGCAATGACTAGCATTGCTCTCATGGTCGCTTGCTTTGTTGGCGTCGCAACGCTCGTTGGCGGAGCGTTGATGCTGCTTGCGCAAGCCCCCGGAAGCAGCATTCGAGGAGCGTCTTTCGGCGCTGACCGAAGGCCGCACCGAACAGTCGCAATCGGAAGTGCTGGGCACGGCCTTCGATGACGCCAAGAACCTGCTCACGCCCTTGGTGAACGCCGTACCATCGCTTGGACGGTATCTCGATCAGTCGGGGTTGGCCTTATCGCAAGAGAAGTTCATTCTGCTGACCCTCGTCCTGACCGTGGGCACGGTGGTGATCGGCTTGGCCGTCCGGCTGCCGATCCTGGCCGTGGCGCCGGTCGCGTTGATCATCGGTTGCCTGCCGCTACTGGGCGTGGCCTTCATGCGAAAGCGGAGACTGGCGAAATTCGGCAAGCAACTCCCCGAAGCGTTGGAGCTTATGGGGCGAGCCTTGCGGGCGGGACATAGTCTGGCGGCTGGAATCAGCCTGGTCGGCCAGGAGATGCACGAGCCCGTCTCGGTGGAGTTTCGCCGCTGTTACGAACAACAGAATCTGGGCAAGCCGATGCCGGAGGCCCTCGAGGAAATGGCCGACCGAGTTCCGAACCTGGATTTGCGGTTCTTCGTCACCGCCGTGATCCTGCAACGTCAAACGGGCGGCGATCTGGCGGAAATCCTCGACAAGATCGGCTACTTGATTCGTGAACGCTTCAAGATCTGGGGCGCCGTGCAAGCACTGACCGGCGAGGGGCGACTCTCGGGCATCATCCTGCTGGCGCTGCCGCCGCTGTTGTTTGTCGTCATTTATCGGCTCAATCCGGAATACTGCCAAATACTCTTCGATGATCCCTTGGGTCGCCAAATGCTGATGGTCGCCATTGGCATGCAATTGGTCGGGGCCGCCGTGATTCGAAAAATCGTTAACATCAAGGTCTAAGTCGATGCTGATTGCCGTAACTTTCGACAGCGGAACAGTGGCGATGCTCGCCGCTTTCATCTGCTTCTCCATTCTCGGCTGGGTGGTCACCGAGATGTCGTCGCGTCGGCGTCGGCGGGCGGAAGAACGCCTGGAACAGCTCCGCGACACGATGCTGCCCACCGGCGGCGGCGGCGGCAAGAAGGTCGCCTCGTTGCTGGAAAAGGCCGCCGAGAATCTCTCGCGGCCCTTGGAGTCCACCAACGAAAAAGACGTCAACAATCTAAAGACCCAATTGGCCAACGCGGGTTTCCGCAGCGAGTTCGCGCCGACGGCGTTTCGCGCAGTCAAGTTCGGCGGCCTGGTCTTCGGCTTCTTTCTGGGCGGCGGCACGCTCGCCCTGCTCACCGGATCATTGGACACATCGGTCTTGACCAAGGCGGGCATCGCCGGCCTGATCATGTTCTTCATTCCCGAACTGGTGCTCCGCTTTGTCGCGAGCGGCCGCAAGGGCAAGATCTTTCTGGGCCTGCCCGATGCGCTGGACTTGATGGTCGTCTGTGTGGAAGCCGGCCTGGGGCTGGATCAGGCGATGCGAAAAGTCTCGGATGAGATGAAGAAGACGCACCCGGTGATCTCCGAGGAGTTCGGGCTGTGCAATATGCAGCTGCAGATGGGCGCGGCCGCAACGAGGTGCTGCAAGAGCTCGGCATCCGCAGCGGCGTGGACGACCTGAAGTCCTTGGCTTCGATCATCATCCAAGCCGACAAGTTTGGCTCCAGCATCGCCAAGGCCTTGCGGGTGCAAAGCGACGCCATGCGGACTCGCCGCAAACAACTCGCGGAGGAAAAAGCCGCCAAGACCGCAGTGAAGTTGATCTTCCCTTTGGTGCTGTTCATCTTCCCCGGCATCTTCGTCGTGCTGGTCGGCCCAGCCGCCATCACGATGATCCGCGAGATGTTGCCCGCCATGGGTGGAAACTAAGCGGCCGCCAGCAGCCCTTCCAGTCGGGTCACGGCGACCATCAGCTGATCCCATTCAGCCAGCAGCTCAAAGCTAAGCCGTCGCCACTCGGCGGCGTGGCCGAAGCCCTGTTGATTGATCCGCAGCTCCTCCCCCAAGCGGGAGAAGCCATGCTCCAACACCAGGGCCAGCTTCTCGTCGTGGCTGAGGAACGGATCGTCGTAAAGCGAGATCAGATCCTCCACCACGCGATGCACCGCCCAGAGTGCCGCTCGATGAGCGTCTTCGGCTTGCACGACCATTTGCAGACTGCCCGATTCCACATAGTATTTCGCCATCTTGTCAACTCCCTCGCCCCTAGGGGCGTTCTTGAGCCTCGAGAACCGAGGCGTTTTTCAGATGAGCCTTTGGGGAGCGTTCGCTTCCCTGTCTGCTGTTGAATATCGCGTGGGAGTTGACAAGTGTGGTCCTTCGGGTGGGAATTGTGATGAATTATCGCCAGTTTTCCGGCGCCATGTAGATGTTTTCCTGCGCCGGAGACGGCTCGCCCAGATAGGGCCCCTGGCCGGCTGGCGGCGTGGTGGGCGGCAGTTGGACCACGTTCCGGTCGCGAAGATACTGCTGAGCTTGTTCGGCGGCGGAGTCGCCCAGGGCGGCCCGACTATCGATCATCTGCTGTTGCAGATCCGGCAGCCGCTGGGCCATGTACGGCCCTTGCTGCTGCACCACCGAGGATCCCGGTAGCTCGCTAAGGAACTGCTGTGCGGCCGTGAATTGCGGGTTCGCTTGCAAGGCGGCTTGCAAATGCGTCCGCGCGTCTTCGGTCTTGCCCAACTGGTGCAACAGGACGCCAATATTGTACTCGGCGACCTCCGGCGGTCCGATCTTGGCCAGCTGCTGCCGCGCGGCGTCGATCTGATTGCTGGCGACCAACACCTTGGCCAGGTTGTTGCAATACATGGGCCGCTGCCGCGACAATTCGACGGCTTTGTGCAGGTGTTCCGCGGCCGCGGCCAGGTCGTCGCGGCGAGCATGGAACAGGCCCAGGTCGTTCTGCACCACAGCGCTGTTCAGGGTGTTCGCGAAGAGCGCGTTGGTAAGCTTGCAAGGCGTCTTGGTCGCGATGTTGGCGGTCCAGGAATCGAGCATAGCCAATCGCCGCCGCTTCGTCCTTGGGATACCGCTCCACGGCGGTCAGATACTGCTTCTCGGCGGCCTCCATGTTGCCGCGGCTCTCACTCATCTTGGCGACGTTCAAATAGACCTCGATCGGCGCCTTGCTGGGCGAGTTGGCCAATGTGATCGCATCAGGCGTCGAGGTGCGTTGCGGCTGAATCGTCATCGCATCGCTGATTTTGCCCAGCGAAGAACCCAACGACCAACCAGACGACGACCTTGGGCCGTTTTGTTTCAACAGACTTTCCGCCTTGGCCATCGTATTGGCCTCCGCGGTGTTTTGTTGTTTGCGGCCCAGGCCCGCAAACAAACCGGAAGGCTTCATATTCGCGCAGCCGACGAGCGACGTAGCGGCCAGCGAGACAGCAAGCAATCGGGTCCAAACTCTGACCGCCATCGTAGCATCCTCCGTGAATCGGTTGCCCGGCGGCGCCTTGGTCCGAATGTCCAAGGTCGCCGCCAGTCCATGCGCGACGCTCCTCATAAGCGCCGCGGTTCCCCGCCCATCCTGGCGCAGGAAGCCTAGTTGCCAACCTGCTCGCGAGCGGGCAGCACAGGAACCGGGATTGACTCCCGCAGCTTTCGATCGATCATGTCCATGTAGTCGCCGCCGCCGGTGCGCGGCACGCGATCGGTCACCACCACCATCGCTTCGGCCATGTTCGCGCCGGTGACATCCGTCATCGCATCGCGGACCGATTGCAAGCGATCACGAGTGGCGTCGGGAGTTTCTCCCCGCAGCACATAAACGCTGCGGCGATCGACGGGCGCCTGCGTGACGATCCAGCGCACCTTGGTGCGGCCGGCGGACGTCAGCTGGTTGTGCTCGTTGAACGACTGCTTCGCCAACGTGTTGTAGGCCCGCCAGCCATTGTGCTCCATCACCGCCCAAGGCGCCCGCACCGCTTCGCGATCCGGCTGGACGAAAGGTGCAGGCCAGCAGTTGTTGCGGTGATAGTCCGTGCTGAACCGCGTCCAGAACGCTTGCCATTCCGCTCTCAAGTCGGCTTTCGCGACGCTGGTCGAACCCAACGCAGCCAATACGCCTAGAGTCAAGACAATCCGTTTCATCTCCAATCACCCCCGAAGCTAAGGCCATCCATAAACGTGCGACGCACTGCGATCGTGCGTCCTTTTCAGCGATCCGTCCTCGCCCGGGGCCCGGCCATGGGCACACGGCGCGCGAATCGGGGAGAGTCCACCGCAGATATCGTCGCGGAAATCCGTCAACGCCGCGTGCAAATGGCGTTCAAAGCGGTGGAAGGTTCTGCAGTCCCCGATCACGCGGCGCAATCGATAAAACACGATGTCAAGCCGCGCGGCGTGTACCGGTAGGACGGGTCAGGCTGTCCCTGGCTGCAGTCTCGGCCAGACGCCGCACCCTGTGCGGCCCAGAAAGCCAGAGACGAAGAAAAGAGTGCGGGCGAGAGGACTCGAACCTCCACCCTCTTGCGAGGACATGGCCCTCAACCATGCGCGTCTGCCAGTTCCGCCACGCCCGCGATCCTACTCTGAGGAGGCAGCTCGACAATGTAAGCCGGGGGCGCCGGGCGAGTCAAGCGGGGTGAGCTCGACTCCCAACGTCTCGATTCTCGATTCTCGGCGCACTCCGCCGGCACGGGCGAGGTCACTCTCCCAGCAGCTGCCGCAACAGCAGAATCGCCTCGGCCGGCGGCGAGTTCGTTTCGGGCCGCCCCGCCTCAAGGGCCATTCCCTCGGCCAGCGGGCCCTGAGTCACGCGGCGACGAGCGTACACCTGATCGATCCGCAGCGGCGGATCGCCAGGCAGACTTAGCAGCCCGACATCCATCCGCAAGCCGTCGCCGCTGGACAACAGGACCACGTCGTTCACTTTCACGACCTCGCGCCGCAAAGGTCCCAGGATCTCGGTCTTCTCTCGCCCGCCCTGCAAGACGCGAGCTCAGCCACCGCATGTGCGGCGAACTGCGGGCGTCCACCAGCACCACCATGGGTAAGCCGTGCAGGACGTGGTCCTCAGTGCTGCGGAGCATCTCCGATCCGGTCGCCCGCTGCAGCTGGCCAATCTCCTGTGCGTCCAGCAAGGCGTCAGCCAACAGGCGTAAATGCGAGACATCCCCGGCTGCTCCACTCCGCAAATCCAACACCACGCCGCGACCGTTGGAGGCTCGGTTGGCCAGTTGCCGCAGTTCGGCGGCGGTGCTGCCGGACACGTTGACGACGCGCAAATACAGACCGCCTTCAAGTCCCGGCGTCTCGCATATCCAATCGTCATGCTCGTCGCGGCGAACGCCTTCGACGGTATCGATGGGAACCACATCGCGAACCATCGTGAGGTCGCGAGGGGCCCCCCGAGGTTGCGCCACTCTCACGGTCACCTGCGAGCCCTTGGCGCCGCGGAGCATCGCGACGACTTCCCCCAGAGGCTTGCGCGCGTCGATTCCATCGACCGCCAAGACTCGATCTGCCGCGACAATTCCGGCTTTGCGGGCGGGACCTCGTGGAAAAACATCGTGAAACACGCAGAGCCCGTCGGCGGTCCCAATCGACACGCCGATGCCGACATATTGGTTCTCAGCCAGCTGCCGATCCACGCGCAACTCGTCGGCCGACGCCCACAGGACGTCGGCGACAACGTCGTTGAGCGAGGCCAGCATGGCGGCCCGCACCTGCTGAAACTCGATGCCGCTGGCCAGACGCTGGCTGATCGCGTCCCGCAAGACGCCGGTGTCTTCCGGCGATGCGGTGCTGGCTTTCCTGGCGTTCTCGCGCAAACGCTCCGGCGTAAATTCCCCGCCGACGCGGTTCAGCATCGCCAGCAGCATCTGCTGTCGCGCCGGCGGCGCGATGTGGTGCTGGGCGATCGCATCCAAGATCTGTTCGGCAAGACCGCTGAGCTTCTCGGCAGCCTCCTCGTATTGACTGGCCGTGGCGGGCGCCTGTGTCTGCTCTTGGCCGAGCGCCTCCGGGAGCCTGCACCACGACGAGGCCTAGCAACAGGCAGATCGCCGGCGAGGATTGAAACATCGGGCCGGTGAAACGGGGCATGGGCGGATTCCTGTGGGCGGCTACGTTTCGAGCAACTTCTTGGCGGGCGGCTTCGGTTCGATCCGTTTGGGCAACGCCGGATCCAAGGCTGAATGAATAATCTGCGCCTCGGGCAACAACTCGCGGAGGCGCCTCGCGGCTTGTTCGCTCACATCCGCGCCTTCCAACACCACTCGCTTCAGCCCTGAAAACCGCCCCAACAATTCAACGCTCTGGTCGCTGATGTCGGTGAAGCTCAGATTCAGGTCCTCCAGCGATTTCACTTTGCTCAGCGCCTCGAGTCCTTGATCGCCGATCGAGGTCCAGCTGAGGTCCAGGCGCTTCAGCCGATCTTGTCGCAGCAAGTGTTGCATGCCCCCATCACTGATCGGCGTTCCCGCGAGGCTCAGCTCTTCCAACGGCAACGGCGCCAAGCCAGCGAGCGTCGCGTCGTCAACCTGAGTGCGATCCGCCTTGAGCGCTCTGAGGTTGTGGATTTCCACGAGTTGGCGGATGCCGGCGGCGGTTGCGTTGGCGTTGTTGATGCTGACCGATCGCACCATGTGCAGCTTCAAAATCAAAGCCAGATCATCATCGGTGGCGCCTTCCGGAAGAGCGACCTCAATCACATTCCCATCGGGATTCCGCGGCATGATGGCGCCCCGCGAGCGGAGAGCCTTCAACGCTTTGCGATCGTCCGGACGAATGAGATGCGGCAGCTCGGGCGAGGTGATTGCCGCGTTCGCCTGAGTCGCCTTTTGGTCGGCGGACTGGCCGGCTTGCGGCGTTGTTGGCGGCGGCGTGACCGCGGGCCGGCAACCGAGCATTGTTCCCAGGATCAGCATCGTAGCGGCCCACATCCGGATCGCGGACCAGCGGCCGCGCCAGCGACTCCTGAAGCAGTTGCGGTAGCGAGCGATCATGGCCGAGCCTCACAAACAGGGCGGAGCGGAATTCTGCGGTCCGCAGCTAGCAGGATGGCAGGTGTTTTCAGGCAAACTCGCTGCGATCTCCGAGGCCCGGAGGGCCGACACAGTTCTAGCCGTGGTCGTGAGGCCACGGTTCGCGAACAGGAAGACCGCACAGGCCCGCTGGGCCGACACAAGGACCGATTCCCGATTGTGTGCCTGTCTTGACGTCCGCTCTTACTCCAGTCTCACGGCCCCGGGGCGCAACAGTGTTCATGATTCGCAGGCATCATCCATGACTTCCTGCTTCCGTTCAGTGTACCGCAAGGCGGTCGCTCGGCCCAATGCTGGTTCGTGTTTTCGACGCGGGGCCGCGGGCAGCGTCGCACGATGGGAGGCGGCGACAAGCGGCCGGCCAGCCCTGGAGTTCACAGATCCTGCATGCCCAGTTGCCGCATCTTGCGGTACAGATTCGAACGATGCAGCCCCAGCGATTCCGCTGCTTCGGTCATGTTTCCCCCGCAGCGATCGATATGCCGTTGAATGTACTGAGCCTGGAAGTCCTGGGTGGCGTCGTTCAAAGTGAGCGTGTCGTCGCCCAGCAAGGGTTGGTCGGGCTTGCCGCCGGCGGCCAACAGGTTCAGGTCCGAGACATCGACCGAATCGCCTTGCTGCAGGTAAGCCAGGCGCTCCATGACATTCCGCAATTCGCGCACGTTGCCGGGCCAGGAATGGCGCCGCAGAGCTTGCTTCGCCGCTTCGGTGAACTGTGGAACCGATCGGCGCGCCTTGGCGCAAAAATCGTGCAGGAAGTGCTCGGCGAGCAACAGGACGTCGTCTTCGCGCTCCCGCAGCGATGGCAATCGAATCGGGACGACATGCAAGCGAAAAAACAGGTCCTGCCGGAACTTCTTCTCCTGAACCAGCTGTTCGAGGTTTTGGTTGGTCGCCGCGATGACGCGGGCGTCCGTGGGAATCGACTGCGAACCGCCCACGCGGACGACCACTTTTTCTTCAAGCACTCGCAGCAGCTTGGCTTGACCTCCGAGGCTCATGTCGCCGATCTCATCCAGGAACAGCGTGCCGCCGGAAGCGGCTTCAAACTTGCCGGCGCGCGTTTCCCTCGCATCGGTGAAGGCCCCTTTCTCGTGGCCGAACAGCTCGCTCTCCAAGAGCGTCTCGGTCAGTGCGGCGCAATTCACGGCGACGAACGGTTCATTACGGCGTCGGCTCAGGTAGTGGACCATTTGGCTGACAACCTCCTTGCCCGAGCCGTTCTCTCCCAGAATCAGCAACGCCAAGTCGGTGTCGGCGACCTTGGCGATGGTCTCCCGCAACTTCTGCATAGCGGAGCAATCGCCGATCAACTGCACATGGGCGGCGGCTTGGTCGAACAATGACTTGGCGGCGTTTCAGCAGCAGTTCATATTGCTGCGTCTCGGTCAGCGCGACCGACGCGTGTGCGGCCAAGTCGATCAGCGCCAATTCGTCCTCATCACTGAAATTGCCTTCGAGCTTATTGATCATCTCGAACGCGCCAATGATTTTGCCGTCGGAGGCGTGCAACGGATGCACAGCAACGATCGCGTCTGGAATTCGAGCTGTTGATCGACGGCGCGATTGATCTGACCTTGGTCCTGCTCCAGGTCCTCATCCACGCGTCGAGTCTGGCCGGAATGCACGACGTCGCCGACAACGCCCGCATCGTCTGGAATCCTTAATTCGCCTCCCTCCACGCCCAAGGCTGGGCGGCCGACCAGCGTACGGCTCGTCTTGTCCCAGAGGAAAATGCTGGCGCGTTCGGCCCCCAACAGCGCCGTTGACGCCTCGGCCATCTCCTCGAGCAGCTTGTCGACTTGTTCGGCGCATCGCCAGCGACCGGCGATCTGCAGCATGGTTTCCAAGCGATGTACGCGGCGCGTCTTGCGGCTGTTGCTTCGGGCTGCGTTGATTGCGGCGGCCAAGGCGGCCGCGATCGCCTTCGCTGGCGTTGCTTCGCGTCGCCCTTCGTGCGCCAGCATTTCGCCGCCCGCCTCGGTCGCCAAGGGCAAGGCGACCCAGTCGCCCTGGCGAACCTCTCGCCCTTGGTCCAGGGCGTCAGCCAGCAGCTCCAAGGGGCCTCGGCTTGAGCGTCGCTGGCGGCCAGCCGGCGCCAGGCGCCTGCGCGGCGCGATAGATCAGCAGCGTTCCGCCGGCAGAACGAGCCGTGCGGGCCGCCGCCTCGGCCAGAAACGCGTCGAGATCCATTCGCTCGGCCAGCAGCAGCAACTCGGCGGCGAGCCCCTCGGCTGCGGGATGCCCTTGAATCGCCGGCCAGGCCTGGAGGTCGTTCATCGAAATGCGGTCTCGTCAAAAAAGCTCAATCTTGGTAAACCAGAGCCTGCAGGAGGAATTCGCGGTCCTGGCAAGCATCCGTCACTCAACTCGTGGGACGCGTGCGGCGAGGTTTGGATTCAAGGCTCGCCGAGAACTCCCGCCGCCCTATGCCCCGAAAATTCGCGACTCGTGGGAATGGATGATCCTAGCAGACAGCCACGCAACGGGAATCACAACATGAACTGGTTTGAAGGAAAGAAGGGACTCGTCATCGGAGTCGCCAATGAGCGTTCGATCGCCTGGGCCATCGCCAAGGAGATCCTGGCTGGCGGCGGATCGGTGGGGTTCACTCATCTGCCCGATCGACCGGATGACGACAAGAAGAAGAACCGCCGGCGCGTGGAAAAGTGCATTGAAGGGCAGGCCAACGCCTCGTTCCTGACGCCGCTCAACGTCCAAGACGACGATCAAATCGCCGAGGTGATCGCGCTTTCCAAGCAACACTTCGGACAACTCGACTTCTTGCTGCATTCCGTCGCTTTCGCCGATCTGGCTGATCTGCAACGCGATACGGTGGAAACAAGTCTGCGCCGGCTTCAAGATGGCCATGGATATCAGCGCTTACAGCCTGATCGCCGTGGCCAACGCCGCCAAGGACATCATGTCGCCCAAGTCGTCCATCGCGGCGATGACGTATTTTGGAGGGGAAAAGTGTGTTCCCGGCTACAACGTGATGGGGATTTGCAAGGCGGCCTTGGATGCGATCGTCAAGTACTTGGCTTACGACCTGGGGCCGCGGGGCGTCCGCGTAAACGCTGTCAGCGCCGGTCCGCTGAAAACGCTCGCGGGAGTCGGCGCCGGCGTTGGCGAGATGTTGAAACTTTACGAACAGATGGCGCCCTTGGGACGCAACGTGACGCACGATGAGGTCGGCAAGACCGGGGCCTTCTTGCTTTCGGACTACTCCGACGGAATCACCGGCGAAATTCTCCATGTGGACGCGGGGTACAACGCGATGGGGTCGCCAGGTCGGTTGCTTGATCGCATCAAGCAAGCACAGGGTTAGCATCGACGAGGAGGAAGAATTTTCCGATAGTGGCCGCGACAGGTATTGTCGCCGCACTCCCAGCCGTCGCACTAAACTGCTTGGATGGCAGTGGTTGGGGCTACGGCGAGCGAATTCAGCGAGCTTTGGCTCGGGTTTTGCGTACTACCAAAGAACATCATTGGTCGAGCATGGATCGTTCGACCGTCCTTCCCGCTGAGGAGAGACCAGGAGCATGGAAGCTCGCATCTTGCGCCGCGCTTTGCGGTTCGTCGTCATTGGATTGGCGTTTTCCCCTGCTGCTGCGTGGGGAAATAACAGCTACCGGACCGAGAACTTCGTGGTCAGCGCCAATGCGCCTGGACTGGCCGAGCAGATTGGCAAGGCGGCCGAGCATTTCCGCAAACAACTCGCTGAGTCCTGGTTGGGGCGCGAGCTCCCTCCCTGGTCGGACAAGTGCCCGATCACCGTGCAGGAACTGCCGCACGCTCGAGGCGGCGAAGGCGCCGGCGGGGCGACCAGCTTCACGTTCTACAACGGCCAACCCCGCAGCTGGCGGATGAACATCCAGGGATCCCGTCAGCGACTTCTGGACAGCGTTCTGCCGCATGAGGTGCTGCACACCGTCTTCGCGACCCATTTCGGGCGCCCCTTGCCTCGCTGGGCCGATGAAGGCGCCTGCACCACGGTTGAGCATGAATCGGAGAAATCTAAGCATGTTCGCATGATGTTCGACTTCCTTGGATCGCGCCGCGCTCTGCCGTTCAACCAGATGTTCGCGATGACCGAATATCCCGACGACATCATGCCGCTCTATTCCCAGGGCTTTTCCGTCGCACGGTTCCTGGTCGCCCAAGGCGGCAAGCAGAAGTATGTGGCCTTTGTGGGCGACGGCATGGCCAGCGGCAACTGGAACGCCGCCATTCGTAAGCACTACGACTATCGTGATCTCTCCGACTTGCAATTGACTTGGAATCGCTGGTTCGTCAACGGCGCTGACCCCACCGCCTTGTCGCCGCGAGCCACGTTGGCTGCGGCCACCATGGACGTGCAAGGCGCGGCAGGAGATCGCGCCGTGGAGCCGGCGGGATCGGACATTCCTCGAGCGCCCGCCGCGGCGCGCTCGGCGTCAAGCCCGACATCGCTGGATGACGGCTGGTTCGCTCGCCAGGCCTTGGCCGCCCAACAACGCCGCCAAGGTGGTCCTTCGCCGCGGGGATCGCAATCGGTGACGCGTCCTCAACGCCCTCAACCGATCGAACCCCTGATTCTGGAGACCTCCCGAGGAGGCTACGCCCCGGGATCCATCAGGTAGTCGCAGAGGGCGTCAGGCGCCATGCAGCGTCAGCACCAGGGTGCGTGGTCCGCCGTGATCGCGATGCTCACAGAGATACACGCCCTGCCAAACGCCCAGGAGCAAGCGGCCCTGGCTAATCGGCAAGGTGAGACCGACCCCTGTCAACGTGGCTTTGACGTGCGCCGGCATATCATCGGAACCCTCCAGCGTGTGGGTGTAGGGCAGCTTTTCCGGCACGACATGGTTGATGGCCATCGTCAGATCCCTCCGGACATCAGGATCCGCGTTTTCGTTGATCGTCAGGGACGCGGATGTGTGCTGGAGAAACAGGTGCAGCAGGCCGATTTGTACTTCGTTGATCTCAGGTAAGGCGTCGATGACATCGCGAGTGATGAGATGCGCACCTCGCGGTTTCGGCTTCAGCGTGAGGGAGCGTTGACTCCAGACCATCGCGGCGTGTCCTCTTCGATCGAGTTTTTTTGAAAATTATGACGGGCCGAATCTGCGGCTCCCATGAGCCAGGTGAAGGGGCAGCCGACGACAAGTCCGGCCCCCCGCCTGGATCGCCGCGGTCGCAAGGGGGTTCGGGACCCCCTTATGTCGCGTCGGTGGCGGATCCGTGGACGGCAGACCCGCCGGAAGTCGCTTGGGTGGTTACTGCCTCCGCAGAATCGCTGAAGTTTCCAGGCGGCAGAAACCGCAAGGGGACTTGACGAATCAAAAATAACACGGCCAGGAAAACCTTGACATTTTGGGGCAAACCAAAAATAATTCCCCGATCGTCGCAAGCACCAGCTGTTGCTCGCGGTGATTGAACGCCGGCTTGCCGGAGCTAGTGGCGAACTTCGCCCTGTTTAGCGTATTGAGGATCATTTCGCGACTTGTGTTTGGAAATTAGAAACGCAGGTCGCGGTGAAGCCAAACGGCTTGGGGTCCGACGAGAATCAGTTCCGCAGCCCTCGACCAGACATTTTGGCAATTCGAATCGCCTCCGCAAGAAGTGCGGATCACCCAGCGTTGCTGTTGGCAGCAACGTCAGGAAGGAATCTTGGGTGGGTGCTCGAAGGGTGAGGTCTTCGGGTCGTACATACATGCTCATTATGAGCTCCATCCAAGTTTCTTTGAAGGGTTTCCGCAACCATGGAACGAGTCAGCAACGTTTTCGAGGCGATTCTTAAGTACGGCCACGACGAGGACTTTGCACCCGATGCATCGTCCGAGTTCGAGCCAACCGACGCTCCAGCGGGCTCGCCCGCGAAGATCGAAGTGCTCCGCAATCGCGTGGAGCGCGGGCAGCCGCTCTGGCACGGCGAAGATCGCGTCGATTACTCCGGACTTACCGGGGCGATTCGTCCCCGCGAGTAATCGTCGCCGGCGGCGACAACCGCTGCAGCGACAACCGCCAAGACACCGGCGCCGCGACCCATCGTCGCGGCGCCTTTTTTGTCGCCGTTGACAGCGTTTCGAGCGGGCGAAATTCACGGCAGGCGGAAGGGATTACCACGGGGACAGCGAGATACGGAAAACGCCTAGGCGGGGCGCTGCGAATGCGGCTGATTGAGCTTGATCTGTTTCGCCCCCAGAGATTACCTTCTTGCGAACGGTCTCACCCAACGCAGAGACTGCTTCGAGTTCCCGTCAGGATGGGCCTCGTTGGATCGAATGGTGCTGGCGCGTGGATGGAAGGAGCCAAAGGATGTTAGGTAAGTTCTCGCCGACTTGGAGTTGGTTGTTGCTGGGCCTGCTCGTGGGCGGCTTGGCCTTGGGGTGTGGAGGCGAACCCACGCCGATGAGCATCAAAAACGGCGTCGCCGCGGCGGGCGACGCGTCAGATCCGAAGACCCCTGACAACTTCGCGGCGACTCGCGAGCGATTGGTTGGGAAGTGGCAAGGCAGTTTTGAAATCAACCCAGAGATCACCGACGCGGAATTGCCGCCGGTGCACCGACAGCAATTGGACTCAACGCTGATGACGGTCGATTTCGGTGGGAATGGTCAAGTGACGATGACTGCGGAAGTCACCTTCGAGGGCATGGTCCGCTCCACCGACAGCCAAGCGTCGTGGGAGGTCGCCGATGTCGAGGGCGATCGTGTTGTTGTCGAATCGACTGAGGAAAACATGGCGCCCGAACAGATCGAGATCGAATTCGCCGGAGCTTCCGAGTTCTACATGTCGCTGCCCGAGGGCCAATCCCATATCGGCCGACTTCGTTTTCGACGACAATGAGAGGCTTTCGCACCCTCCAGCGGCGGTTCTCGTGAACGATTCAGCATCCAGCGACGCCCCAACGCCTGATTCCCCAGCGCCCGCTCCCGACGCGCCCACCCGCCCCCCTAGTGCGACGCTGGCCGAGGCGTTGCAACGATGCGAAATCGAATTGCCCGCCGACCAGATCGAGAAGCTCGAAGCCTATTGCCAGCTGCTCTGGCGATACAATGAGCAACTCAATCTGACGCGGCATACCACGTATGATCTCTTTGCGGCGCGAGACGTCTTGGACGCCTGGCAACTGGCCCAGGCGCTGGAACCCGGCGAAGAGGTGTTGGACGTGGGATCCGGCGGCGGCGTCCCCGGCATCCCTTTGACCATCCTGCGCGACGATCTGCAGGTCGCCCTGTGCGAGTCGGTGGGTAAGAAGGCGCGCGTCTTGGACGAGATGGTCGAAGCGCTGGAACTGCCCCTTCCGGTCTACCATTCGCGGGCCGAAGATCTGCTCGATGATTTCCGTTTCGACACGATTACCGCTCGGGCGGTGGGACCGTTGTGGAAGATCTGCACCTGGTTTCAAAACCATTGGGGCTCGTTCGGGCGGCTGCTGTTGATCAAAGGGCCCAAATGGGTCGAGGAGCGCGGCGAAGCTCGCCATCGCGGCCTGCTGCATCACGTCGATTTGCGGAAGTTCGCCGAGTATCAGACCCCGGGGCTGGATGGCGCCTGCGTCTTGCTGCAGTTGCGACGGTCCAGCTAACGTCGAGACGAGCCATGCACTGGCGTCAATCCGCGGCCGCTTGGCTCAAACGCTCGCTTTGCAGCATCTGGTGGGGCGGCCTTACCGTTTATGCGGCGGTGGTCGTGCCGCTGGGGTCAGCCAGGTTTGGCGCCACCGAACAAGGCCTGCTGACCCAGCAAGTCACTCACTTCTGAACGCCGCCGGCGTGCTGGCTTTGGCGTCCACCCTTCCCAGGCGGCGGGCGCACGCCGCCGCGTCGTGGCGATGGGCCTGGGGAATCGCCGTGGCCTGCCAAGTCGCGCTGCTGGCACTTCACTACCAGCTCGACCGACTGCTGGAGACGTCCGCAGGGGATGGCGAGGCCTTTTATCGCTGGCACCAAGCCTATTTGTGGTGCACGACCATTCTCTGGCTGGCTGGCGGGTGGCTCGTGGCGGCCGATCCCGCCGATGTGCATCCAGCCTCAGCCCAGCCTTAGCACCCCAGCGCTTGCCGGCCGGCGCCTCACGAGGGCTTGGACGCGTTGGACTTCGGCTCGGCGGCGCCCGCCTTGCCTTCTCGTTCGGCCAGTCTTCGCTGGTAGAATTGTCGGACGACCTCCCGATCCGCCAGATGGCGATTGACGTGAGGCCGCTTTCCAAGCAAGTGCAGTTGAGCTTGCCCTGGCGTCATGTGGTGGCGGGCGATCAGCCAACACGCCGCGACGGTCGCGCTGCGGCCTCGCCCAGCCTTGCAGTGTATGTACACGCGGCCGCCGGCGTCCACGAAACGGCTGGTGAATTCCACGGCGGTTTCGATCGCTTCCAGGCTGGGGGGCGTGAAGTCGATGGTCGGGATGTGCAGTTGTTCGATGCCGGCCTGGTCATAAGCGACGACCGGACCATCGTATTCCTCGCAGGTGTTGATCACGCCGACGACCCCCAGCGAGGCCAGGGCGTTGACATCCTCGGTGAAGGGGAGAGCGCCACCATGACGTGCTCATCCACATCATCCCACCAATTGCGGATTCGCAGGACTCGCCCCAGCAACAAGTTCCAGGCGACGCTGGGGTAGAACAGGCATCTCGCTTTCCACCACTCCGGGTTACGGAGGCGACTGGATAGTGGTGGTCGTTCAGTTGGGTCGTTCACCTGGCGAGCGTCCGTTTCACGAGTTCCAACCCCTCCATCAGGCGGGCAATATCGTCGAGGTCGTTGTAAACGTAAAAACTGGCGCGAGTCGATGCGCTCAGTCCCAGCGATTCATGGAGCGGCAGGGTGCAATGGTGCCCCGCACGCACCGCCACGCCGCAGCGGTCCAGCAGATGGGCCAGATCTTGCGGGTGGACGTCGGTCATCGTGAAGCTCACCAATCCACTATGGCGTCCCGCATCCGGGCCAAGCATTCGCACCCCCGGAAAGCCCGCCAGCGCTTCCCGCGCGGCGCGGGCCATTTTCTCTTGATGACTTTGCACATTCTGCAAGCCTAGCTCGGACAAGTAATCCATGGCGGCGGCCAGTCCAATTGCCTCGACAATTGGCGGGGTGCCCGCCTCGAAGCGCTCGGGAAGCCGAGCTGGCGTGAAACCGCTGGTCGTCACGGATTTGATCATGCTGCCGCCACCCAGAAACGGCGGCATGCTCTCCAAGATCTCCTGGCGCCCCCACAGCACGCCGATGCCAGTGGGCCCCAGCATCTTGTGTCCGCTAAACACGACAAAATCCGCGCCGAGCGTTTGCACGTCCAGCGTTTCATGCGGCGTCGTTTGCGCGGCGTCCACCAGAATCGCCGCTCCCACGCCGCGGGCGGCTTGCACGATCTCTGGCAAGGGAGTGATATCGCCCAGGACATTGGAGGCGGCCGTGAGAGCGACCAGTCGAGTTCGCTCGTTCATCATCTGGCGGCAGGCTTCGGCATCCAATGCCTCCTGGTCGTTCAATGGGGCGAAGCGAATTCGGCACCCAGTTCGTTCGGCCAACTGCTGCCAGGGCACGATATTCGAATGGTGTTCCGCGATCGTCAGCAGGATCTCGTCCCCGGCGGCGATGTTGGCGTCGCCCCAGGCGCGTGCCACGAGGTTCACTCCGGCGGTGGCCCCCGACGTGAAAATCACTTCCTTTGAACTGGCGGCGTTCAGGAATTGCCGAACGGTGTCGCGAGCCGATTCATACAACTCGGTGGCCTGTTCGCTCAGAAAGTGAATGCCTCGATGCACATTGGCGTAGCTAGAGCGATACGCGGCGTCCATGGCATTCAGGACGGCCTCGGGACGCTGGGAGCTCGCGGCGTTGTCCAGATAGACCAAACGCTGATCCTGGTGGACATTTTGTTGAAGGATCGCAAAGTCATCGCGGATTCGCGCCACATCCAACGGGCGGCTGACGCAACCTGCATTCGAATCGGACTTGGAGACTTGAGCTGCCATCTCGTTCTTGCTCCCGCTCTAGGGACTTGCCGCCGCGGAAATCGCCGGTGCTCACTCGTCAACGCCCGCCCGTTTTCGTTATCCTACTCCAGTCGTAGGCGGACGGGGAAGGTGACCGCTCGCGGCCCTCGCGACGAGTTTTCCCGGACGCCAAGCCCGCGGAGCCATTGATTGATGCCGTATGTGATTGGAGTCGACGAAGCCGGATATGGGCCGAACCTGGGCCCCCTGCTCATTTCGGCCTCGGTGTGGCGGGTGGAACGCCAGGGCGAGCCCTGGCCGGGGGAGTCTCTCGCGTCGGCGTTGGCCCCCGTTGTTCGCTCGACAATCGCCCCCAAGGCGATTCGCGGCGGCGCTCCGCCACCGGACGATATCCTGTTCATCGCCGATTCCAAGGTACTGTATCAGCCCGGCAGCGGTCTGACGCGGCTGGAGGAGAATTTACTGGCGACCGCTTGTCGCAGCTCGCCGAGGACGTGGCGCGAGGCATGGAGTCTGTTGTCTCCCGACAGCCTCGCGGAATTGGATCGGCTTCCCTGGTATCGCGGGTTCGATCAGCCCGCGCCGCGGGCGGCGTGTTGTCAACGTATCGAACATCTGCGGCAACGGTTTCTCGCGCGATCGACCGAGGCGAACTGCGAATTGGTGCGGGTTCGCAGCCGCGCCGTGTTCGCCGAACAATTCAATGACCTGATCGATCGGTGCGGGAACAAGGCCTCCGCGCTCACCAAGTGCACCTTGGAGTTGGTGCGGGGATTGCTGGACGAGCTCCCCGCAGGCGAGAAAGTCTGGGTGCATTGCGACAAGCATGGTGGGCGTAATCGTTATCAGCTTCCTCTGCAGAACGCTTTTCCCGACACCCTCGTGCTCGCCTTGCAAGAGGGAGCTCGCCAAAGCCGCTATCGTTTCCATTGGAATAACCAGGAGCACGAAATCCGCTTCGTCGCCCAAGGCGAGAACTACCTGCCCGCCGCCTTGGCTTCGATGGCGTGCAAGTATCTCCGCGAGTTGGCGATGCAAGCGTTCAATCAATTCTGGAACCAACACCTGCCGAGTCTCCGCCCCACAGCCGGCTATCCGACGGACGCCAAGCGATTCCGGGCGGACATCGAGGACGTTCGCTGCCGGCTGGGCGTCGCCTTGCGACAAGTCTGGCGCGAACGTTAGCGGCGCGCCCCCGACGCATCGAGTCAAGTACGCGGATAGATCCGCCACGGAGTCGCAAAGGCGCACAGAAAGATGCAGCCGGCGCCTTGCATGCAAAGCGCCGGCTGCGAATAGCCGAGTTCGCGATAAGCACGTTGATCGAACTAGTTCAACTGTTCGCCAGCACTGCGATCGGTACTGTCAATCGACTCGTTGGCCCAGAACCAATCGAGGTCGCCTTGGCCTTGAAGTGTGTCGGCGTCGGCGTCGTCAGCCACCGTGTCGCTGCTGAGCAAGCCATCGCGAAGATGCGCAATCCGATCCGCATACGCCAGGCCGCTGCCCCATTCGTTCAACAGAGCCACCAGTGCGGCGGCGTTCTCGTCATGGTCGGTGCTTCCACCGATCAAGAGGTCGCTCAGCACCGCGGCCAGTCAAGCGATCACGCCCAACGCCGCCGATCAGGATATTCGGATCGGCAGTGCTCGCGATCAGGGTGTCATCTCCCGCATTTCCGACCAGCACATTCTGGCCGCTTGTGCCCACGATCCGGTCGTTTCCGGCGTCGCCCCAAACAAGATCGTCTCCTGAGCCAGCGGTAAGCACATCATTTCCGTCGCCGCCCGAAATCTCATCATCGCCTTGCGCGCCGTTGATGTTGTCGTTCCCGGCGTAGCCAAAGAGCATGTCGTTGCCGTTGCCGCCATTGATCTTGTCGGCTCCCGGGCTGCCGTGGATGTCGTCATTGTTGTTGCCCCCAGCGAGTGAAAGCGTCTGCAGGCCGATCGCCGATCGGGCTGCGTTGCTGAAGGCGGAGGCGTCCAGCAAATCGTTTCCGTTGCGTCCCGATAATGTCAGGCGATCAATGTCATGGATCGTGTCGACTTCGGTGGCGACTCCGCCTCGCGGCCCCATGGCCACGGTGACGACGCCAGCCCCTGAGAGCACGATCTCATCCGCGGTTTGAGAACCCGCAAAAAAGACGCTATCCGTCCCCGCATCCCCGAAAATTTCATCGTCGCCGCTGTTGCCATTCAGCGTGTCGTTCCCGGCGCCGCCGTGAAGCGCGTCGTTGTCGTTTCCGCCGTTCAGCTTGTCGTTGCCGCCGAAGCCGAACAGCTGATCGACGCCGTTGTCGCCGTTAAGCGTATCGGGGCCCTCGCTTCCATGGAGGATGTCGTCGTTGTTTCCGCCTCGCAGGATCAGGGCGGCGAGATTCGCGGCGCCGACGTCCAGGCCGGACGCGTCCAGGAAGTCGTTGCCGTTCAGCCCGGACAAGGTGAGTTGCTCGGTCTCGGAGATGGACGACTGGGCGATCGCCACGCCGCTTCCATTGAGCCGCTTGCCTTGAATGGAGCCATCTTCGAACGTCACCGTCAGATGATCGGCTCCATTGGTGCCGGCAACGGTCGCTCGATCTTTCGCGCCCTCGCCGCCGACGAGCACGTTCAAGCCGTCGCCGCCGTTCATCGTGTCATTGCCGGCTCCGCCCAGGATCAAGTCATTTCCTTTGCCGCCGACGATCACGTCATTCCCCGTTCCGCCAATCAGTGTGGCTGCCGGGTAGTTGAAGTTCGTCCGCACGGTAATGCGATCATTGCCGCCCGCTCCATCGATGAGGTACGTGTCGGTCGAATCGGGATAGTAGGTGTCGCGCACGCCGTTAAGAATCGTCTGGACTCGCCCGCCGCTCGCTCCCAGCAAGGTGATCTGGTTGTTGGCGTTGTCGCCAAGGAAACGCAGCTCGTCGGCGCCCCCGTCGCCCAAGATCGTATCGGCGGCGTTGCCGCCGTTGATTGCGTCAGCGCCATCGCCTCCGGAGGCCCAGATGCTGGCGTTGGCGCCCGCACCATTGATATCGTCGTTGCCTGCGTTGCCTCGAACGCGAATGCTGGCGACGCTGCCCGCCGCGAAGTTCGTGGAAGCTCCATTGACCGTCGCCACCACATTGCCGGACGAGTTGGTGACCCGCAATTCGTCGTTCTCGGGAGTGCCGATCACATAGACGATGCCGGCGCTTCCCAGGTACGCGCCCTTCGCCATCGCGACGTTATCTTCCAGCGGCGTGTCATCCGATTCGGCGACCTGGTCGGTGATGTCCGCAACCGCCAGCAGATAATACTGTCCGTCGGTCTCGGCGACGCCCAGCCCTGGCAGCGGAATCGCTCCGGCGCCTTCGCCAAGTGGCAGCGCGATGCTGTGGGCGCCAACGGCCAAATCCTCTGGCTCACTGACGAGTATCGATCCCAACACTTCCGCGTCGATGGCTGATCCATCTTCGGAGAGCACCAACGAGAGTTCGAAAGCGTCCGAGTTGGCCGCGACGATTTCGTACGACACAATCGCCTGGGCGCCTGCGAGCAAGACATCCGCGACGACAATGTCGGTCGGATCGGCCGGCGGCGGGTCGGACGGCGTGTACACGGCGTTGTGTACGTTCAGTCGGCCGCCGGTGGCCACTTTCCCCGCCAGCGATGGAATGGGATCCACCGTCTCCATCAAACGCGCTTTGACTTCCGCGTAAGACCATTCGGGTTGGCTGGCGTAAACCAGCGCGGCGGCGCCGGCGACATGCGGCGTGGCCATCGAGGTGCCGCTAAACGTTGCATACCCGCCGACCACGGTGCTCCGGATTGCGGAGCCGGGGGCGGCCAGATCGACGCTTGCGACGCCGTAGTTGGAAAACCCGGACATCGCGTCGGTGCGCGTCGTGGAGGCCACCGCCAAGACGTTGGGAAGATCATAGCCTGCCGGATAGAACGGCGCTGTATCGGTGTTGCGCCCGTTGTTTCCCGCCGCGGCGACGAACAGATGCCCCGCGGTGTCGGCGGCGTAAGAGATCGCATTGGCAAGCGTTTGGCTGGCGCCGCCCCCGCCCCAGCTATTGCTGGAAAGGACCGCGCCGTTGTCCGCCGCGTAGGCGACGGATTGAGCCGCACCCAGCGAACTGCCGCTGCCGGAGGCGGACAAGAACTTCATGACCATCACTTGGGCCTCCCAAGCGACTCCCGCCACGCCGATGCCGTTGTCGCCGATTCCAGCGATCGTGCCGGTTGTGTGCGTGCCGTGATTATGGTCATCCATGGGGTCGTTGTCGTTGTTCACGAAGTCCCAACCGACCAGGTCGTCCAAAAAGCTGTCGTTTTCGGCGGAAAGGAGCCCATCCGCCCAGCCTCCCTGCTCGCCGCCGGGCAACACCGTTGGCTTCAAGAGGTCGCCCCCGTCAATGTACCCGGTGCCGTTCAGGTCCGTGATCTTCCCCGCTCCCTGGTTGACGAAAACACCTTCCGAGTCCGCGTAATTCAAGTCCCGAAAAGTGATCACGCCGTCGTTGTCAACGTCAACCAAATTCACCCTGCGTTCGGCGGGGATTTCGTCTTGATTGATCCAGATGTTCAGATAGAGGTCGGGGTGCGTGTAGTCCACGCCGGTGTCAATATCCGCGATCACGACGTTGCTGGCGTCGTGGATATGAAACCATGCTTCCGGAGCGTCGATATCCGCATCCACGACGCCTCCGCTCTGCCCGGTATTGTGCATCCCATACAGCTGATTGAAGTTGGCATCGTCGGGGAACAGCTGGTCCTCAGTCTGAGTCGTGTACTCATAGACCGGCTCGACATACCGCACCGCCGGGTCGGCGGCGAGGATCGCCTCGACCTGCTGAGCGACAGCCGCCGAGGGGTTCGTCACCTGGTACAGCCCTGCTTGCGAGGTGCTGATCAGTGAGACGTTGGGGATCGCCAGAATCGGCGGCGCCTGCCGCGAGTCGTTCATCGCGAACAACAGCTGATTCGGCTGATACTCCGAGGGCGTAGGTTCATTGGCGAACCAGTCGCCGAGAACCGCCGAAGCGTCCAAGACGCGCCGCGCCTCAAGGTTTTCTAATTGCAAGCGACGGCGATTGCGGATTGCGGAAAAGGATCGTCGCTTCTTGGGTGATTGGCCACGCATCAGCTGCCTCGAAGAGATAAGTTGCGGGAAGAGAGATGAATCCAGCGCAAATGGATGGATCGCCATTGAGGCCCCGACCCCGGCGGCAAGTCCGCTTCGCATTCTAAATGCTCCGCGGCGCGATTGCGACAACCCACAAACAAAGGCCCGAATTTTCCGGACCTTGCTGTTCCCCAAAGCGAGGGGGGGGTCATTGCCGGACGAAGGTCATCCGCTTGGTGTCTTTGCGGACGCCGGGAAAGGGCAGCACTTGATTGTGCATGACGCAGTACACTCCGCCAGGCAACAACTGGACGGCCAGCAACGCCTCGGTCAGATTCTGCATCGCGTCGGTGGTCCGCATGACGTACGGCCGCATCGCCCCAATCAAGACCACCGGCTTGCTGAGTCCAGCGGGCGATTCGCTTAACTTGCGATGGATGGCTTCGCCTGTCTGGGCCAAGCGATCCGTACCGTGCGTCACCACCACGCCATCGCAAGCTGGGGCCAACTCGCTGATGCGTTTGGCGATCAACGCATGATCCTCGGCGGTCATGTCCAACGAGTCCTTGTTCATCAAGGGTTCGCGGACGATCTCGACGCCTTCCAACTGCAAGGAGTCCAGCATCACATCGAGCACGCTAACGCGATTCTCAAGAATGCCTCGAAGCTCGTCATACGTCTTCTCGATCGTGCCTCCCGTGGAGACTAACGCGACACGACGCTTGCGAGGCGGATCGTTGGCTGGAGGGTTACGCGTCACCGGGTGTTTACCCTCGAGCTTGGGAGGCGCGATGTGCGAGAGTTGAGAAGCAGCACGCAGGAGTTTTCCGAACCACAATTGTAGCCGCGGTTGGCGTCGGGGTTACCCACGGTTGCAGCTGCACTGCACCCTGGGCTGATTCGGGGCCGTCCCGTTGGGACTGATTTAGTCTTTGGTGAGTTAACCTGAAAAGCACCTGCAACCCTGTTTAGACCTGCAACTCATCTTGGAACATGGCTTTGTAGTGACGGTACCATTGGCTTTGAAACCGCTCCTTAGGATCGAGCTTCAACTTCAACTTGAGAAACTCGATGAATTGCGGAAACGCGGTCAACACTTGGTCGCGCGTCGGCCAACGATGGTAGGTCGGGTAGTAGCGTCCGCCGTGATCCAATGCGGCTTGCACCAACGTGCGGGCGTCGTCGGCGGCCTTGGCGAGCCCCTCATTGGAATGATCCACATGCACGCAGAACTGAATGCAGGCGGAACGCTCCACGGCCCATCTCAGAAAGGTGACGTCATCCGGCTCGACCAAGGAGACCTTCGCCGAAATCACGTCGATCTCTCGTTCCTGGATCAGTCGGCTCGTCGCTGTCAGCAACGCCGCCAATTGGTCCACCGCCACAACGAGTTCGGTGATGACGTCTGTCCCCGGCACGGTCTTTCCAAGTTGTTGGTCCACGGTCGGGTGCACCTCGACAAAGTCGTCGCTCATCTGCTGAAGATCCGACCAAACGACTTGACCATCCGTCGCTAGGAGCCGCTGGGAATGCGCGTCGAATGCGGCTTGTTTGTCTCGATGGCGCAGCAATAACCGATTTGCCCGCTCCGCCTCGTCGGTCTCGGGCGACGATTGATCAGCGACCTTCTGGGACTCGCCCGTTGAGGGCTTTCCGCACACCAGCAGCGCCGGCGAGTCGGATTGGGAAAAGTCGGCCGAGAGCTCGCACTCGCCGAAGACGTAACCCTCGTCGATGCATTGCTGGAGTCGTGCTCCCAGTTGGCTTGCCTTGATGATCTCCACGGAGCGTTGCACCTGGAATTGCGGCGCGAGCCGCAGGGTCGCCTCCGCCACGACGCCGAACAGCCCATAGCCTCCCACGACGAGAGAGAATAATTCGGCGTTCTCCTGGCGGTCACAAGGGACGGCCTCGCCGGCGGCGTTGATGATCAACAACGATTCAATGTCCTCCACGAACGGCGCGAACCGCAGGCCGCGGCCGTGAATGTTGGACGAGACGGCGCCGGCCAAGGTGACGCGGTTGACGCCGGCTTGCTTTTGACGAATGGTCCACGGCGGCTCGCCGGCCGGCGGCGTCTGGCCGCGAAGGTAAGCCAGCACTGCCGGCCACATCACAGCGCCTTGGACTCGGAGCAATCCGCGCTGTTGGTCGAGTTCCAGAATCCGATCCAAGGACGCCGACGTGTCGAGATGCAGCGTCTCCTGCCCGAATTGCTGCCCGCCCATGGCGAAGCGACCGCCAGAAACGCTCAGCGGGATTCCCTGTTGGTTCGCTCGTTGGATGATCGCCTGTAAATCATCAACGCTCTTGGGCTCCAGCATGCCCAGCACGGAGGTCGCGTTCAACCGCGACTGGCGGTCGTTCAGCAGGATGCCCCTGGGCAGCATGGTCATCGGCGTCGGCGGGGCGCTGACGGCGCCGATGCCTTGCGGCGTCTGGTTGGACGGATCGGCTGGCGGCGGAGCATTCGCGCCGCATCCCGGCAATTGCGAGACAACGGCGCATCCCAAGGCGGCGTTCCGCCGCATCCATTCGCGTCGATTCAGCATCGGCAAGCCTCGGGGAGAGAGTCCCAGTTGAGGCTGGCATTGTATCAGCTTCGCAGCAGTGAAGCCCCCGCGGACCAGATCGCGGAAAGCAAGGGCTGGGGTGGCGGGAATGTGTGGGGCGCGCAGCAGCGCCCGGCTGGGACGAGCCGACGAGCCCAGCAGTGGCGGGAATTTGCCGGCTAGTCGCGCTTCGCTTCATGCCAGCTTTTAAGGGCTCCCCGTTAGCCTTTGCGAGCCTCGGCGATCTTCTGATCGATTTGATCGACCGCCTGACTTGCTTGCTCGGCGTCGGCCGTTGCGTTGGCCAGTGCGGCTTGAGCCTCCGCGGCCGCCGCGGCCAGGGGCTTCATGGCGGCGTCCGACTTGGCGACGGCGTCTTGCATCGCGAGGGCCTGCTCGGCCGCCTTTTGAGCCGCCAGCGCCTTGGCCGCCGCCTCTTCCTCGGTCTGCTTGGCCTTGACGGTCAAGTCGCTCACCACCGCCTGCTTGGCTTCCTGCAGCTTCGCCTTTTCAGCCACTTGTTTGGCGATCGCTTCCGCAAGAGCTTTCAACTCGGCGTCGTCGCCGGCCTTTTCGATGGCCTGCTTGGCGCTTGTCTCAGCTGCTTTCAGCGACTGTACCGCGGCGACGAGGTTAGCGGCCAATTGGGTCTCCGCGGTCGCCTGACGTTGGATCTCTTGCATGGCTTGTTGAGCGGTGGTCGCAGCGGCGTCGGCCGCCTGTTTGGCCTGGTTCGCAGCTGAAAGCTGCTGCATCAAGGCCTCATGTTGTTGAGTGGCTTCCGCCAATTGGGCGGCGGACTTCTCGGCCATTTCCGCCATGGCGGCTTGCTGCTCCGCTTTGGCTCTCCAGGCGTCTTGCGCGGCCAGCTTCTCCTGCTTCAAGGACACCATCAACTGGTGGAATGCGATCGCGTCGCGCCAGTGGCTGAGCTGCTGATTGGCTTCCGCCACCTTCGCCGCGGCGGCGTCGGCGGCCTGTTGGGCCTGCGCGTGAGTCTCCACGGCCTGCTGCGTGGCGGCTGCGGCTTGTTGAACTTGCGGCGGCAACGTCTCCACCGATTTCTGGGATTCGGCGAGCTTGGTTTGCATGCCGGCCAGGGCGGCCGTCAAGGACTTCTGCTGTTCCTCCGCCGTCTTCATCGCCAGCTGTTGAGCGGCGAGATCCTTGGCTTTTTGGTCGCTGGCTTGTTGCAGCTGATCCGCCAACGGCTTGACGGCTGGATCGGCGGCGGCGGCCGCCGCCGCCTTCGCCGCAGACTCGGCCAGCAGTGGCGCGGATTTCGCCAACACACCGACGAGTTGGGCAGCGGCTTCTCGCGATTTGCTGCTATCCGTAATCTGTTGCTGCACCTTGGGGATTTCGACGGCAAGCTGCTCCAGCGACTGCTTGCTGGCGGCCAACTGCTGCTCCAAAAGCTGCTGAGCGGCTTTCGCGGCCGTCATGGCGTCGCCGGCCTGTTGCATCGCGGCGGTCAGTGGGGGAAGGGCGCCCTGGGCCGCGGCCAGCTGTTGTTCGGCCAGCTTGACGCGATCGGCCAACAGCGGTGGATTTGCATCCAGCTTGTCGGCCAACGCCGCGCCGTCGGCCGCGTTCAGGATCATGATGTTCCCTAACCAATCCGACGCGAATCCACGATTGGTCTCATCGCAAAACGTGGCGCTGACGCCAATATCGCCGAGTCCGGACAAGGCGTGGACTTGCGCACCGTTCTGGTCCCACAATCGCGCTGTGCGATCACGTCCAGTGGTCCACACTCGGCCGTCGCGAGCGAATTCCACGGAAGCCACGCCGCCATGCGCACCCACTTCTTGATTTCCCTGCCATTCTCCATTTCCCACAACCGCACGGCGCCGTCCTCGCTGCCGGTGGCCAGCACGTTGGAGTCCGCCCGCCACGACAGGCCGAACACAGCGTTAGTGTGACCGTTGAGCGTCAAGTAATCGCGTGCGGTATGCGCTTCCCAAACATGCACCCCGCCATTGCGATCGGCGGTGGCCAACAAAACGCCGTCGGGGCTGAATTCCAAGGCGCACACCCAATCGGTGTGCTTCTTGATCTCATGCAGCAGCGAGCCGTCCTTGGTCGAGTAGATCTTGACCAGGCGTTGCGGGCCGCCCAACGCGATGTAGGCTTGATCGGCGCTGATGTCGGCGGCCAACACCGCGTCCAATTCGTCGCCAACTTCCATCACGCGATCACCGGTGGCCACTTGCCAAACCACGACCTTGCCGGAGGCGCCGCCGCGACCTCCGCCAGCCAGCAACAACTCGCCGTTGCGGCTGAATTTCAGCACATGCGGCGTGCCTTCAGGAAAAGGAAGGGCGCCCAGCAATTGCAAGGACTGCGAATGAAACAGCAGCACCTGTTCCTGCCCGGCGACAGCCAACAACGGCGACCAGGGACTCGTGGCCATGGAGGGCACAACCGCCGTGCGCTCGGTGTGAACGACTGGTTCGAGCTCCAGACGCGGCGGCATGGCGGGCGTCTCGGGCCGGCCTTGGCTGACATCGCCCAAGGCGAGGGAGGCTTTGGGTTTGCGGACCATGGCCTTGCTGCCGGCGTTTTCCAAGGCGCCGCCATCGATCCAGTCGCCGATCACTTTCAGCGTCTCATCGGGCAGCTTCGGCGACATCGGCGGCATATAGGGCTCCGACTCGTGGGTCACCAGCATGTACAGATAGCTGGCGCCGGCGTCGCCCGGCTCGATCACCGCTCCGGAGGCGCCGCCCTGCAACAAGTTCGCGTACGTCGTGAGATCCAGTCCGCCGCTCTTCTTGTTCGGGTTGTGACACGCGAAGCATTTGGCTCGCAACACCGGTTGCACATGGTCGTCGAACGTGACTTTGTTGGACGGCTCTTGGGCGGACGCGTTGGGCGCGATCCAGAGAAGTCCCATCAAGCACAGGCAAGACAGCGAATGAAATTCATTGCGAAACATGGAGATCACCGTTTGGCGGCGAGTAGGCGGGTGGTTCATTTCCAAAGCTCGTTGCTTTCCGAGGATCAGTGGTTGAACACGAATTCACGCGAATTCAGAAGCGCCCAGAAGAGGTCTTCCAAGGCGCGTTGCGGGTCCTTTTCCTGGCCGAGGATTTCCAGCAACTCCTGGCGTTCCCGATCGGTTGGACGTCGAGTCAACGTACGAATGTAAAGTTGTTCGACGATCTCTTCGTTGGGGGTCTTCGCATCCAGCAGTTCCTTGACCACGCCTCCCTGGCTGATCTTGCTTTGCAGCGTATCGCCGTTGAGCAAGTGCAGCGCCTGCGAGAGATTCGGCTCCATTTTGACTTCGCAGGAGCAGACCGTCTCGCGGCTGGCGCGGCCGAAGGTGGTCAGGAAGTAGTTGCTGGTGTTGCCGTCGGCGATTTGCACGGCGCGAGCTCCCAGCGGCAAGCCCTTGAACTTGTTCTTGGTCGTTGTCACCTGACTCAAGACATCCAACAGGATTTCGGCCCGCATCCGCCGCAAGGAGGCGTGAGAGAAGTTGCTTTCGTCCTTCTCGTTGCTCGGGTTGGTCTGCGTATCCAGTTGGTAGGTGCGGGAATTGCAGATGTCCCGCACGATCTTCTTGAAGTCGTATTGGTATTCCGTCAGCTTGCCGGCGAGTGCGTCAAGCAACTCCGCATTCACCGGCGGGTTGCTGACCCGCACATCGTCCACTTCGTTGATCACGCCTTTGCCGAAAAAGTGCGTCCACACCATATTGGCCAGGTTGGTGGCGAAATACGGGTTCTCATTCGAGGCCAGCCATTTGGCGAGGACTTCGCGACGGTCCTTGCCGGCGACTTCCGGCGTGGCGCCGCCCAGGAACTTCGGCGGCATCACGGCGCCGCTGACCGGGTGTTTCACTTCGCCGCCGCCGCTATTGAAGACGATGATCTCGCGGGGATCCTCGCCCCCCTTGCGGCCGATTTGTGAAAAGAACGCTGCGAACGAGTAGTAGTCGTTCATGGTCCAGCGGTCAAACGGATGGTTGTGGCACTGAGCGCACTGGATGCGCATCCCCATGAACACCTGGGCGACATTCTCCGCGGTCTTCAATGTGTCGGTTTCGTTCTGGTAATAGTTGGTCGCCGGATTGGCGAAGGTGCCGCCCGTACTGGCCAGCAGTTCTTGCACCATCTTGTCCACCGGCACATTGCCGGCGATCTGCTCCTGCAACCACGTGTAGTACAGCAACGTCGACTTGTAACTGACTTGTTGTGATGAGCGAATCGTGAGCAACTCGGACCATTTCATGACCCACATCTCGACGAATTCCTTGCGCTCCAGCAATCGATCCACGAGCTTTGCTCGCTTCTCAGGATCGGTGTCCGCCATGAATTCGCGGTAGTCTTCCACGGTGGGCATGACGCCGCAAATGTCGAGCGAGACGCGCCGCAGGAACTCCTCGTCGCCGCAGACTTCCGACGGATTGATGCGCAGCTTCCGCAGCTTGGCGTGCACATGTTCGTCGATGTAGTTGTGCGGCTGAGGATCGCTCCAGGCAAAGTCGGCCTCCGCCGGCAGCACGATGAAGTGCGAACCGACGGTGTGCGTTTCGAAACGAGCCATAATGAAGGCTTCGCCTCGGTTGGCGGCGGTCACTACACCCGCTTGATCGATGGTCGCGGAATTGTCGTTGTTGCTGGAGAAGAACGCCAGCGAGGTCACATCGCGATCGGCGCCGTCGGAATAGTAGGCCCGCACATTCATCGCTTGCGTGGCGCCTTCGCCCTGCAAGACCGCCGCGGTCGGATAGACTTCGACCTTGGTGACTTGCGGGATCTCGCCCGCGTCGTTGGGAGCTCCCGCAGTCAACCAGCGAATGAACGCCTGATGCAAGTGATCTCCCGGCTCCATCAATTTGCCGCCGGTATGCGGAACCAAACCGCACGCCTTTTCGACGAGCAGGCTCTTCTCTGGCAAGGCCAGGTTGATCCGCCGGCCGCTGAGTTCCCGCGTCAAGCGATAATAATCGCCCTGCGGGTCGAAACCGAACAGCGACAAGCGAAAACCGTCCTTGCCGCGCGCGGCGCCGTGACAGCTGCCCGTATTGCAACCCGCTTTCATGAAGACCGGCATCACGTCCAGCTGAAAACTCACCGCCGGGTCCTCTTGGCTGCGAGCGATGTCGACGGGGACGGCGACCTCTTGACCTTCAAAGCTCGCCAGGACTCGACCCTGCCCGTCGGCGATCGGGTGCAGCACGTTGCCCTCCAAACGCACCAAGGGCTCGCCCTCCCAGCGGAATTGAGCTTCCGTCGTGACGTCCCGCGTGACGCCGTCGGCATAGACGGCTTGCAGCACCAGCGCTTGCTTGTCGCGAACGGTCGTCAAGTGCGCGTCGGGCGGAAAGACTCGCAGTTCGGTGATTTGGGGCGTCTGGGCCTGAAGACTCGCGACCACAAACAGCGGGATCGCGATGGCCATAGTGAGGTAGGCGGGGCGGGACATGGGGGAGTGACCTTTCATGATTTGTGCCCGAGGAATCAACCCTCAGGCGATAAGCAGGAGCAGTTCGGGGCGACCAGGCGCCAGCCAAGCGGCGCGAACGTTCAACGACGGGCGATCCATGGGAACAGGGATCACTTTCCGTCAGAGCGTTCCTTGGCTGCCTGCCGGAGCTTCTCCAAACGCGACAACGGCTTGGCCGTTGGCTGCTTGGGCTCCTCCTTCTTGGGCTCTTCCTTCTTGGGTTCGGGTGCGGCGACGGGAGCTGGCAACGGCGCGTCAATCTGGACTTGCACGCCGCCGGCGTTGGCGACCACCAATTCGCCCTCGTGCGTGATCTCGACCTGGCAGAACGCCGACTTATGCTTGCCCACGGGGCTGTCGGGATAGGTCTTCACATTGAACACCAACTCCTGCGTCTCCTTGGTGAACTTCAACTCGCCGATATCGATCTTGGGAGGCAAGCCCACGATGCGAGCGGTTGCTTCGCCTTCAAAGGGGACGACTTGGTTCAATTTGCAGAGGATCTGGGTTTCCTGACCTTGTTCGCACGCCGCGTTTTGTAGTTCACAAGTCACGAACGGCTCGGCGATCGTCAAGTCGGCCATCTGCGAGGCGATCCAGGCCGGACCGCCGACATCGGTTTGCCCGATCGCGTACACCGGCCAGGCCGCCAAAGCCGCGTTGCCGTTGGCGTTCAGCGGATACAGCACCTCGTTCTGGCCTTCAGGGATGTTCACCGAGCTCGCGGCGCCCAAGCCTGGCGGGCGGAAAGGAAACTGAACATTGATGGCCTTGGTGAATCCCTCTTGGCGATGCGCGACAATCTTCAGCTGCATCGATCCATTGCGAACCAGCGGCGCCTTGGGCTGCACGATCTCCAAGGCGACCGGCAAGGAATCCACCACGACGATCGGCAAGCGATCGACGTCGCGATACTGGTACAGCGACTGCCCGGGCGCGGCAATGATAAAGTCCGCTCGGTTGCTGTAGCCTCCCGAGATCCCGGTTTTCTCGTCCACATGTCGGGCGCGGAAATCGTTCAAGGCGCCTCCCAGCGGAGCGTCCGCGGCGGCTTCGAAGACGACCGGCATCGTGTTCATGTTGGCCGGCATCGGGCGGGCGATCATCTGCACGCCCTGCGGCAACTCGCCAGGAGTCAACACGACGTCGCCGCCGAAGTTTTGTCTGGTGACCGTGAATAACGACGCGAACCGATTTCCGCGAGGAACAAAGATCGCCTGCCGGTATTGCGAGTACCGCGCGACTCGAGGGATGCCCACGGTCAAGGATCCCTGAACCGGGACAAACTCGACGCGATACACGAATTCCGCTCCGCCACGACTCAAGTGATCGGTCACGCGCAAGAGGTATTCGCCGTCTTCCGGCGCGGTGAAGCGAAAGTAGCTGTCCGGCCCTCTGGAATCATCGCTGCCCGCGAGGTTCTTTCCGTCCGCTTGATAGATGTGCATCACCGCGTCAAGCGGAGTCCGAATTCGCCGTGCGTAGCATTCGACGTCGAAGGTCTGGCCCTTGGTTGCTGTAAAGCGGAAGAAGTCGATGTCGCCCGCTTCTTGAATAATTCCGTTGAACGCCTTGGGCAGCTCCGCGGGCGACGCGGCGGCGAAATCGTTGTTAGGCTCCACCTCCAACACGTTGCCATGGTCAAAGGGGCGGAAGGGATTCCCCGAGGGCGCGGAGCCTTCGGCGTCTTCGGCCACCACCGCGTAGTCTTCACTGGGCGCGTCCGCCGCCACGCTGATTGACGCGGGGATGTCGCCCGTCACGTCGCCCAGAAAGCGGACCTCCGTCGTTTCGCCGCGCTGGCCGCCGGCTGGATACACGGCCCGCGGCCGCGAGAACGTGCCCACGTGCATGCGGTAGCGGCAATTCCCGTTGCCGCCGTACGAGCTTTCCCGCAACTGCACGGTGTAAGGTCCGTCTTCGGGAGCGATGATCGACGCCGCACAATCCTGCAACAACAGCGGCGTATCGTCCTCCAACGCCAGCTCAAACCGGCGCTGATCCAGGATCGCCACCGACGGGTCAAACAGCGTGGCGTCGAGTCGCATGCCTTCGACTTCCACCGACAGACGCTGCCCTTTCTTCAGCTGCACGACGAAGTAATCCACATCTTCGTTGTCGATCACGCCTTGAATGGTGTGATTCAGTGGAATCTCCTGGGGCGCGTCAAAGTCCGAATTCGGTTCGACTTCGTCCAGCTGCGGCAAGGCGCCGACGTAAAACGTGCGAAACTCGCTGACTCCCGAAGCACACCGCAGCTGAGCGACATGCTCTCCCAGCTGACATCCCTCGGAGACACGAACCTTGGCGACGACTTTCTTCTGCTCGGCGGTCAACTCGATCACTTCGAAACCTGGCGAGTAGAAAAAGATCTCCTGCGCATCCGCCAGTCGGTCGCCCAGGAACGTCAATTCGCACTCCACCCCGCGCTGCACGCCGCGAGGGAGAATCAAGCTTAATGATGGGGAAGACGCCAGCACCGGCGTGGTCATGCTCACAACGCAGATCATCGCCAGCCAGCGGAGGCCCGCCGATCGTTTTCGCGGGAGCTGGTTCAGGGTTGGTTGTCGTAACATCAAGAAACTCATGACGGCATCTCGTTCTGTTCAGTGAGCCATTTGGGGCGGCAAACGCTCTCCGCCCGAGAACCGCCGGGAAGGCGGTCGCTCTGGTCGGAAGCCCGGAAGAACCGCATCAGGCCAACAACGGCTTGACCACTTTGCCGCCGTCAACGATCTCGATCGGGCGATCGCCCGGGGCCATCAACTCCTTGTCGGCCACGATGCCCAGGCAGTGGTACATCGTGGTCGCCCAGTCCTGGACCGACAGCATGTCCACTTCAGGCTCGCTGGCTGTCGCGTCGGAACTGCCATAGACCTGGCCGCGTTTGATGCCGCCGCCGGCCATCACGATGCTGAACACCTTGGGCCAATGGTCGCGTCCCGCGGTGCCATTGATCTTCGGCGTGCGTCCAAACTCGCTGGCGATGCAAACGAGCGTCGAATCCAGCAGGCCGCGGCTATCCAAGTCGTCGATCAATGTCGCGAACGCTTGATCCAACGGCGGGACTTGTGCGCGAATGCCGTTGTTGATGTTGTCGTGCATATCCCACCCGCCATAGGTGAGCGTGACGAAACGCGAACCAGCTTCCACCAGGCGCCGGGCCAACAGCATCCGCGCGCCAGCCTGATTGCGGCCGTAGCGATCCCGCAGTTTGTCGTCTTCCTTGTTGATGTCGAAGGCTTCCCGCGCCTTATCCGAGCTGATCATCGAGTAAGCACGTTGGTAGAACGTGTCCAAGGCGTCCAACGCGTCGGATTCTTCTTTCTCGCGGAAATGCGTGTTGACCGCGTCCAGCATGCGGCGCCGGGTGGTGAATCGATCGAAGTCGACGCCATTGGGCAGCTGCAGGTCGCGAACGCTGAAGTTGCCCGCGGCCGGGTCGGCGCCCAGGCTGAATCCGGCGTAAGACGAACTCAGGTAGCCCGTTCCCGCATAGGTGTTCGGCTGGTTGGGAATGCAGACATAGGGCGGCAGGTTGTTGCGCGGACCAAATTCGTGCGACACCACCGCTCCGATGCTGGGAAACGCCAACGCCGGACTCGGACGATAGCCCGTGAACATGTTGTGCGTCCCACGTTCATGCGCCGCTTCGCCGTGGCTCATGGAGCGACAGATCGTCAACTTGTCCACGACCTTGGACGTCTGTTGCATCATCTCGTTCAGCCGAACGCCTTCCACGTTGGTGGCGATGCTGTTCATCGGTCCGCGATATTCGATCGGCGCGTAGGGCTTGGGATCCCAGGTCTCCTGGTGAGCCGAGCCGCCCGGCAGAAAAATGAAGATAACCGACTTCGCCGTTCCTTCCTTGCTCTCGTAGAACTTCTGGTCGCTGCGGGCTTGCAGCCGGAAGTAATCGCCGAGGGTTAAGCCAAGTCCGCCGATCAGGCCGACGTGCAAGAAAGATCGTCGTCCTAACGGATTGCCAAAGCACTTCATCATCCGTCTCCAGTGAAACATGAGGCAACTTGGATGCGTATGCATCGCCAGCGGCCAAGGTGGGTTGGTTTTGCGTGCGCCATCGCCGGTGTCGGCGGGGCGAGGGGGGAGGTCATAACGGGCGGGCGCCAGAAAGCATCCGACGATGCGGAGTGCGTCGCCAGGGGACCAAGGGCGTCCGCCTGGGATCGTTGCGCAGAATAGTCGCTTTAGAGCGGGTTGTCAAAGGGCCACCCAAAGGGGTGGGGTGGCCGCGAGGTCGACGAAAAAAGGCCGCGGAACGCGGCCAAGAGGAGCGGGGGGGGGGGAGTCTTGCCATGAGATCTGCTGGGATCTTCGGCGACAGGGGCGTCACAGGGTGGCGGCCTTGGCCGCCAGTTGGGTTGTCGAGGAAGATTCGCCGGCGGTCGCCGCTCCCGTTGCGGGCGTTGGCGCCGCCAGGGGGGAAGAGGCGGAGCCGTCCACCTCCGCCGCAGGCGGCTCCTCGGAATGAACCTCCAGTTCCTCCCGCAAGACCAAAATGTCTCGCGGAGCTTCGATTCCCAGGCGGACTTTGTCGCCCGAAACGCGAATGACAGTAACCACGATCGAATCACCCAAGCGAATACGCTCGGTCTCTCGGCGCGAAAGGACCAACATGCCGATCACCTCCTTGCTGACACGGTGAGTTGGGAAGTGTTGCTACTGAACACTTGTATATACCATGGGTCGCCTCAAGTCAACCCTCTGGGCGCCCTCATGGCGCCAGATCCTATAACCGGGGTGCATGGCCAAGCTGAGTCTCCGACCAGCGTTGCCCATTCACATCATAAAACAGCACGCGACTGCGATCCGTCTCCCAAATGGCAGTTAGCTTGACGCGCCGAGGGCCGTGGAGGCAAAAGCAGACTCCACAAGAATCCTGGCCGCGTTTCAAAAGGCGATGCGTCATCGTGAAAGCGCCAACCTCCAAGTCGTGTCGCTCGCATTGCTGTTGCTCCACAAAGGCCTTTAGTTCGCCAAACTGCTGAAACGAAATGGCTTGCTGCATTGTCGTAAAGCTCAATGGTGGGGATCAAATCCATGCCAGTCGATTACAGGTCGCTTGACCTCGAGGCGAGGTACCAACTCTATCGGCAGGTTAGGCAAGATAGCTTGTGCTGGTTAACCTGTAAAAACAGGATGAATTTTTCTTTGAGGAAATCAGCGTCGTTCTTCCCGACCAATCCGTCCAACGCGCATTCTTCACGAATCAGCAAGGCCAGCGCCGCCAAGCCCCACTGGCCAGATCACGACTCCTTCCGATAGGCCGCAAAGACATCGTCAATGCCCGCCGCCGCGGCGTCGCCTCGATGCAGGTACACCCGATACCGCAACGTGAAGGAATCCCCCTTCTTGAGCAGCAACGAGCCATCCTGATCCTTGGACACGAAGTCATGCAGACCGAAAGGATTGGCGGCGAACAAGCCATACGTCCGCACATGCCAATGTGTGGGATAGCGGAAACTGCTGGGATGATTCAGGATGGCGACGCCCTGCACGACGTTTTGCGGCCCAGCGGGGCCTGAATAGTCGACCCAAGCCGCGGGCTTTCCCCAGGCCTTGCCGTCGGTCAAGCCTTCGCTGTTGACGATGCGGCCGCCCTTCTTGGCGTCAACTTTCATATCGCCGGCGACGCGAACGCCGAAAGAGCCTTCTTTGGTGTCGCCAAACTTCACATCCGCATCCGGCGCGGAGACCACGATATCGCAATCGATCCACCGCGCCTGGCCGTTGTCGTAAAAGCGAAACGTGCGTTGATCCGCGCAGTGGCGCTTGCCAGCGGGATCCACCCAGTCGTTCCGAGTGGTCAACGTCGCCGGCGCGCCGCTTTCCTGCACCAGCACTTCACGATGCAGAATCTCGCCGTTGCCGCCCTGCTCATCCCAGAAGCTGACGCCGTTGACGTCGCCATGGGTGAACCAGAAGGAGCGATGGTGGATATGGTCGTTTCGCTCGTTGGACGCGGCGTCGCGCATCGGGTACCCGCGAGTTAACTCGTCGCCCGTCGGCCCGACCAACGGCCACAGGATCGGCTTGGCGCCGGACTTCCACAGGTAGCGGGTGAACAGCTTGCCGCCGCTGGACACTTCCAATCCGCCTTCCACTTCCTTGAATTCGATTTTCAATAGCGGAGCGGCCGAGTTCTTCGCCGACTCCTGGGCCCATAATCCCGCCCCATTCAGCAACATCAAGCACGCCGCCCCCGGCAGTATCCAGCGACTCATCTTTCATGCTCCCATCTCAGTCAAAGGCATTGTCTCCCAGCTCCGCGTCAATCGTAGACCACCCCTGATGGCCGTGCCAGTACGAGCCGATCACCGCCGGGACTTCGGGACTCAGCGCCGAACTCAGGCTCGCTCAAACAGCGTTGCAATCCCCTGGCCGGCGCCGATGCACATGGTGGCCAGACCGTAGCGGGCGCCGCGATCTCGCATGGCGTGCAGCAACGTCGTGGCGATGCGCGCGCGCTGGCGCCCAGGGGATGCCCGATCGCGATCGCGCCGCCGCGCACATTCACCTTCGCGGGATCCATCTGCAGCATGCGAATGCAGGCCAAGGCTTGGGCGGCGAAGGCTTCATTTAGTTCAATCAAGTCGATGTCGGACAACTTCAATCCCGCTCGAGCCAGCGCTTTGGCGACCGCTGGAACCGGTCCGGTCCCCATCACGCAAGGATCGACTCCCGCCACGGCGGTGGCGACGACGCGGGCCATCGGTTGCAGGTTGAATTCCGCCGCCCGCTGGGCCGACATCACCAGCAACGCCGCCGCACCATCATTCAAGGGAGAGCTGTTTCCCGCCGTCACCGTGCCGAACCGGGGCAGAAATGCGGGAGCAAGCGACGCTAGCGCTTCCAACGTGGTGTCGGCGCGAATGCATTGATCGCGATCGGCGAGCACCAGGCCGCCATGTTCATCGAGCACCATCTGCGGCAGGATCTCGCCGCGAAACTCGCCGGCCTGAGAGGCGCGTTCGGCTTTCTGGTGACTCGCCAAGGCGAATTCGTCCTGGGCTTCGCGTTCAATGCCCTGGGTCTGAGCGAGGAATTCCGCGGTGACGCCCATCATCAGCGCGGCGGGACTGGTGCGGCGGAATAACTTCGGATTGATGTCCAAACCATGGTCCATGGGCACATGCTGCATGTGCTCCAGGCCGCCGACAATCTGCACGTCCTCGCAGTTCGCGGCGATGGCGTGCGCCGCCTGGTTCAGTGCTTGCAAGCTGCTTCCGCACAGTCGATTGACCGTGGCGCCCGCGGTGGTGACCGGCAGCCCGGCGATCAGAGCGACATTGCGGCCCACGTTCAGGCCTTGCTCGCGAGTCTGCTGGGTATTGCCCAGCACGACGTCTTCGATGATCTCGACGGGCAGCGAGTTTCGTTCGAGCAAGCCGCGGATGCACGCCGCGGCCAGATCATCGCTGCGCAGTCTGGCGGTAGTATCCCACGTCGGCGTGGCGCGACCGACGGGCGTCCGTACGCAATCGACAACAACGGCTTGTTTCATGAACTGCTCCAGTTCCAAGCTACGACCCGCCGTAGAACACGCCGCCCTGGGAGGCCAGTCGCCGCAGCATTTCGGCGGGTTCAAATCGTTCGCCCAAGTGAACCAGGGATTCAAGTCGATTCACGATGGACGTGGCGCCCTGGCGGTCCGCCCAGAAGAGGAGCCCACCGCGAAACGGCGGGAAACCCAGTCCAAAGATCAGGCTCAAGTCAATATCCCGCGGGTCGCGAACCAGGCCTTCCTGCAGGATCAACGTGGCTTCCTGCAGCATCGGCAGGAACAAGCGATCGGTCAGTTGGTCGCGCGAAGGGGGCGTGTCGCCGGCGGTTCGATGTGCGTCCAGCAACTGCTCGACCGCGGGATCGGGCGCCGCCTTGCCCTTCTTGTTCTGATAGTCGAAGAACCCCTTGCCGTTCTTTCTGCCCATTCTTCCAGCGGCCAGCATCGCGGCCAGGATGGGCGAGGCGTGCAGCCGATCCGGGAACGCGTCGATCATGATTCGCCCAGCGTGTTCCGCGGTATCCAACCCAACCATGTCGTACAGAGTCAGCGGCCCCATCGGCATGCCGAACGATTTGGCGGCTCGCTCGATGGCATCGATCGGAACACCCTCGGACAACAACTGCAACGCCTCGATCATATAGGGAATCAGCAAGCGATTCACGAGAAAGCCCGGCCCATCCTTGACCACCACCGGGGACTTGCCCAGTCGTTTGGCGTAGGCGACCGCGGTGGCGACGGTTTGGTCCGAAGTTCGCGGCCCGCGGATCAACTCCACCAGCTTCATCTTGCGGACGGGATTAAAGAAGTGGACGCCGAGAAACAACTCCGGTCGAGCGAGTCCTTCGGCGAGTTCCGCGATCGGGATCGTTGACGTATTGGTGGCGAGGATCGCGTGATCCGGCAGCAGCGGCTCTAAACGCTGGTAGAGGTCCCGCTTGGCCGCGGCGTTCTCAATGATCGCTTCCACCACCAGGTCGCAGCCCGAGTACTCCCGTGGATCCGTCACCGCGGCCAGCAACGGCGCCACCTGCAGACACCGCTCGACGGTCGCGGCCTTGGCCGTTCGCTCATAGGCCGCCTCTTGCATGGCGGCGCAGCGCCTTGAGCCAGCGACTCGGGGCGCTCGTCGGAGAGCACCACCGGCAGGTCGCGGCGAAGATTCGCGGCGGCGATCCCTGCTCCCATGATGCCTGCGCCGACGACGCCGACGCGGCGAATCGGGGCCGCCGCCAGCGAGGCGTCGCTCACGCCCCGGTCCTTCTTGTTTCGGTCGGTCAGGAAGAAGACGTTCAGCAGCGCCTTGTTCACCGGCGAACCGAACAGCTCCGCGAAACGCTCCGATTCCTTCCTTAACGCCTCGTCCTCGGCCTCCGACGCGGTCTCCATCATCAGCGCCAGAGCCGCGTCGGGAGCTGGGTACTTGCCATGGGTCTGTTGGCTGATCATCGCCGATGCGGTGACTCCCAAGAAACCCAGCTCGGTCTCGGAGAGCTTCACCGGCGCCGACCACGCTTGGCGGTCGGCCAGATAGCGTCGGGTGGAGCGCTCGATGCGAATCAGTTCGCAGGCCGCCGAGAGCAGTTTTTCGCTGGAGACCACGGCGGAGACCAGCCCCATGTCACGCGCCTTGGCTGGCGAGATGGACTCCCCGCCGGTAATCAACTCCACCGCGTTGGCGAGCCCCAGCATCCGCGGCCCGCGAACGGTGCCGCCCCAGCCGGGAAAGAGCCCCAGCTTCACTTCCGGGAACCCAAACTCGCAGCGGGGATGCTCCGACATGATGCGGCGATCGCACCAGATCGCCACCTCGCCGCCTCCGCCGACGCAGATGCCGTCCATGGCGGCGACCGTCACGAAGTCGGACTGCCCCAGCCGACGATACAGCTGCTGCCCACGTTGGCTGACCTCGATAATCTGCTCGGCGGGAGCATCCAGGGACGCCGCGAATTCCCGCAGATCGGCGCCGGCGATGAACATCCCTGGCTTGCCGGACATGATGATCAAACCAGCCACGTTTTCCCGCGCCGCGACTTCGTCCAGCAACTCAGACAGCTCGTCGCAAACCGCGGTGGACATGACGTTGGCGCCCTTGTTGGGCGTGTCGAACGTCGCCAGGGCGATGTCCGCCTCCGGCCAGGTCAACGTCAGTGAGCGGTTCGCCATGCCAGTCTTCCTTATCGCGAGGCTTATCGAGGTATGCTACTCCGTTTGCCGCCTGCAGGCAAAGTGCTCCCATCGGCGATCGGCGGTTGCTTGCGCCTAGGCGCCTCGATTCGAGTGGGCGTGAAGCGCGATTTTGCGCGACGCCTTCCCGCTACGACCGGGCGTGTTGCCAGAAGCATGTCGCGGCACTATCGTGTAGCCCATGAATATTCACCGTAGATTCCTGTTGTTCCTGCTGGCGGCCAGCTGCGCGGCGGATGGTTGGTGCGGTTCGCCACTTGCGCAGGAGGGCGGCAACCCGCCGACGGCGAAAACCGTCTCGCTGATCATCGACTACGGCGATGGCTTCGAAAAGCACTATACAAACATTGCACATCGCGAGCGGATGACGATTCTGGACGTCATGCGGCGGGCCGAGAAGCACGTGCGACCGCTGCCGTTTCGCTTCCGTGGTAAAGAGGCCACGGCCTTCCTGACCGAGATTGATGGACTCGCCAATGAAGGTTCCGGTCGCAACTGGATCTATCGCGTTAACGACAAGCTCGGCGATCGCAGCTTCGCGGTGTACGAATTGGCGGCGGGGGATGTCGTGCGATGGCGATTTGGCGGCTATGATAAGTGAGCCCTTGCCGCCCAAGTTCGACCGGCGGCGGGCCAAGGAAACGGCGACTTTCCGCCGCAATCACAGCGGAGCATGCACTGATGGATAAGCAACCGGCGCGTATCAGCATCCGGCGAGAGTGGATCATATTGGCGTGCATCGTAGCCTGCGGGGCGTCCGTGCGATGGTTCTTACGCGACTGGCCGAACTTCGCGCCGGTTTCCGCGATCGCCTTGTTCTCCGGCTATTTCTTTACGCACCGGAGGATGGCGATCCTGGCGCCGTTGGGCGTCATGCTCGGCAGCGACCTGCTCATCGGCGGTTACTCGACAGATTGGCGTAGTGGCTTGGTCATGGCCAGCGTCTATTTGATGTTGGCCGCTCCGGTGATGTGTCGCGGATTGCTTCGCCGGGCGTTGCCAATCGCGGGCCAAGGCGCGTCGGGTTGGGCGTCGGCCGCGGGCCTCACGGTGTGCTGTCTGGTTTCCTCGCTGGGCTTTTTCTTCGTGACGAATCTGGCCGTCTGGACTGCTGGCTGGTACGAGATGACCTGGAGCGGTCTGATGCAGTGCTATGTGCAAGCTCTGCCGTTCTTCCGCCACACGTTGACCGGCGACTTCGCATTCGCCTGCCTGCTTTTTGGAACGTACGCGGCGGCCACGGCCCCGCGGCGAGTCCGTTCGGCCGCGACGGCCTGATCCTGATGCTGGGCGCGTGTTTCCTGGGCGCCGAGTCGGTCGCCACGTGCGAGGTTCCCGACCCCGGATTGCTGGTCGATCAAGACGCGATCGTGAGCGTGCGCCTGGCCGGGCTCTGTGGTTCTGATCTGCATCTTTACCATGGCCGCGAATCCGGAGCGGACATTGGCGTCGTCATGGGACATGAGTTTGTCGGCGAGATCGTCGAGGTCGGCGCCGGCGTCCGCGACTTCCGCGTCGGCGATTCCGTCTGCTGCCCCTTTTCCACCAATTGCGGCCATTGTTTCTACTGCCGGCAAGGGCTGACGTCGCGGTGTGAATATGGACAGCTGTTTGGATGGCGACAAGATCGCACCGGGCTGCATGGAGGACAGGCGCAGTACGTGCGAGTCCCGTGGGCCGACGCCAGCCTGCTGCGGATCCCCGCCGGCGTCAGCGACGAACACGCCTTGCTGTTGGGCGACAACCTGAGCACCGCGCATTTCTGCGCCGACATGGCGGCCGTGCAGCCCGATGGGGTGTACGCGGTGATCGGCTTGGGCGCGGTCGGACTGCTGTGTCTGCAGGAGTGCCTGCGTCGAGGCGCCCGGGTGGCGGCGATTGATCTGGAGCCGACTCGCCTGGAGGCGGCCGCCGCGCTAGGCGCTGACTTCACCGGCCAAGGCGAAGCCGCGCGGGAGTGGCTTGCTGATTCAAGCAGCGGTCGCGGCGCCGACGCCGTCCTGGAACTGGTGGGGCTGCCGGCGGCTCAAAAACTGGCCTACGACTTGGTGCGTCCCGGAGGAGTTCTGTCGGTCATCGGCTGCCACTGCGCGCCCCACTTCGCGTTCAGTCCGACCCAGGCCTACGACAAGAATTTGACCTATCGCACCGGTCGCTGCCCGGCGCGTCATTACATGGACCGACTGGGCCCGTGGCTGGCGGACGGAAGTTTGTCGCCCGCCAGGGTGATCACGCACCGCTTCGGTCTGCAGTCCGCCAGCGAGGCGTACGACGTTTTCGCCGGCCGCAAGGACGGTTGTCTCAAAGCCGTTTTGACGATGGACGACTGACCGACCGGCTGCGGTTAGTTCGACGGTGCGCCCGCGGGTGGCTGCGACGGTGGACCAGCCGGGGGCTCCGCGGCAGGGGGGCCCGCCGGAGGTTCCGCGGGTGGATTCGCCTCCGCGGCGGCTAGTTGCCGCATGGCGTCCGAAGCGCTTTTCAGATCCTTGATGAACTTGTCGAGATCGCTGGGTTTTTCAGCGTAGTCGGTCAGCAGTTCAGCGACGGTTGAATCGACCTGTTTGGCCCGTGTTTGAGCTTCGCCTTTGGCCAGCGGCATCAGGCCGGCGCGGTCTGTGTTGCCCTTCACGCCGTTGAGCGTAGTGGATGCGCAGATCAAGCGATACAACAAGCGTCGGCGACTTCCCTCGACGATGTACTCGGGTAGGTCTCCGATCATTCCGTTGTCGGCTTGGCCGGGCATTCCTCCGAACATGCCGCCACCCATCAACATGCCGCCGCGGCCGCTGCTGGGAGCGCCTCCGCCGCCGGTCCCGGCCATACCGCCGGGAGGTCCGCCGAGTGACATGCCGGCTCCGCCGCCGCCGCTGCCCAAGGTGCTGGGTTCCTCGCCGTCCATGACGCCGCCGTCATTCTCGCCGCCCAGGTTGCCGCCGATTCCAAAGCCGCTGCCGGAGGGCGCCTTGCCGAGGTTGTCCTTCAATTTCTGATCGTCGAGGAACTTCTCGAGGCGTTTCACTTCCGCGTCACAACTGTCGGCGACCATCACCGAAAGGCCGTCCACGGCGGGCTGCGTTTCCAACTGCAATTGGCCATACCGCAAACGCCCGAGTCCGTCCGCGGCGGCGCAGCGCAGCACGAGCGGCGCGTCTTTCTCCTGCAAGACGTCGCGGAAGATCTGATACACCTCGCCCTTGGGCCCCGTGATGTTGATGCCCGCCAGCACGTCGATCGCTCGCGCTCGCAGCCACGTATGCCCATCGTCGGTGCTGCTGGCGGGCGTTTCCTTGGCGGTGGCCAGTTGCACCATGATGCCGATCAAGGCGTTGCGTTCGCTGGGATTCACCGGAGCGTGCCCCGGCGCCCATTGGCAGTCCACATGGCGGAGGATGCCGGTGATCGCCGCCACGCGCACGGCGTCCGGCAGCGTCGGCGCCATCAGTTGGCGGAGCAGCGGCAGGGCCCGGGCTTCGGGGGTGGGAACGCGGTCTTGAGCGGATCGCTCCTGGGAATTCAATTCGCCCAACAGCAACGCGGCGTTGACGCGCGTGGGCAGCGGGAATTGCGGACCCACCAGCACTCGCATCCCGGTCAAAAGCATATTCAGCAGCTCGGTCTGGGCCTCGCCTCGAGCGCGGCGCAAATCGTCGCGCATCGACTTGCGGATGTCGGCGATCTCGCCCAGGTGATTGGGCTGCGTCATCCAAGCGAACAAATGGCGCTGATAATACTGCGTCAGCTTGTCCTTGGCGCCCGCGTCGAAAGGCGTGATCTGCATCAAGATGGCGTTGTTCTCGCTCTTGGCGCGGCTCAGCCGCGACCGCAACGTCCGCTCATCGGGGTTGTCGGACTCGAAGACCGACTTCAAGATGGTGGGTTGAGCCGGAGCGGCGCCCTGACCGTGCACGCGCGCCAGAGGCGCGAGCGACGCGGAAGCAGCCAAAACCAACAACCAGATATTCTTTCGCAGGCGGGTCTGCATCGCGGCCATCCTGAATGGAAAAGCGGAAGACAGGCGGTGGATCGCCGCGATTGGCGCGGGATCCCACTGCTTCAAGGTAGTCCGCTATGTCGCCGCTTGTCAACTTGAAGCCAACCGTTTGACAAAACAGAAGTTAGGACTCCTACAACCCACGCCACCGACCGTCCCCGCCGCCGAAAGCCCAGCCCATGACGTTGATCTACCGCGACCCGGCCTTCCAGCAACATCTGACCGGACGCCACCCCGAGCGACCGGAACGGCTGCAGTCCATCGAACGAGCCCTCGAATCCCAGGGGATATTCGATCGCTGCGAGCTGCCGGCCGATTGGCCCGCGCTGAGCGACGCCCAGATCCAGCGGGTTCATGACGGCGGCTACGTGACGGCCCTTAGCGAACTGGCCGATGCCGGCGGCGGTCAATTGGACGCCGACACCGTCGTCAGCCCTCGCTCCTACACCGTCGCGCGGCGAGCCGCCGCGGCTGGATGCGATGCGGTGCGGCGAGTGCTACAGGGCGACCACGCCAACGCGTTCTGCCTGGTGAGGCCGCCGGGACACCACGCGGTCGCCCGCCGTGGAATGGGGTTCTGCCTGCTGAACAACATCGCCATCGCCGCCCAATCCGCTCGACACGATCACGGCTTGGACCGCGTCTTGATCGTGGATTTCGACGTCCACCATGGCAACGGCACACAAGACATCTTCTGGCGGGACGGCCAGGTCGGCTTCTTTTCGGTGCATCGCTACCCGTTCTACCCGGGTTCCGGCAGCCGCGATGAATGCGGCGCCGGCCCAGGGCTCGGCGCCACCTGCAATCTGCCAGTCGAATACGGCCTTCCCCGCGAGGAGTACCTACGGCAAGTCGAAACACAACTGACGGGCTTCGCCGACCATATCCGGCCGCAACTGGTGTTGCTCAGCGCCGGATTCGACGCGCATCGCGACGACCCGATTGGCTCGCTGGGGTTGGAAAGCGAGGACTTCGGCCAACTCACTCGCCTTGTCCGCAATGTCGCCGACTGCGCATTGCCAAGGCAAACTCGTGAGTTTGTTGGAAGGCGGCTACGACCTGGACGCCCTGGCCGAATCAGCCGTCGAGCATGTGTTGGTTCTTTTTTAATTCTGGTTCTGGTCTTCTGGTTTCCTTCTGGTTCTGGTTCTGGTTTTCTGGTTCTGAAGCGAATCGCGACTAGCCGGCAAATTCCCGCCACCGCTGGGCTTGTCCCAGCGTGGCGCTGCTCCTCGCCAGCCCGTGCGCCGTGCCCATTCCCGCCACGCCGTTTCCGCTCCCAAAGCTCAACCCGCCCTGTACTTTACCTCCAAGGGGCAGGTGGACCGCCTTGCGATCAACGCCTGTCGGTACCTTTTTCGCACCAAAACCGCCTGCTTTACCAAAAGGCCCCTGACACCTTTTTCACTCCCCTATGCTGCTCGCTTTTTCGTCGGCTGGCTTTGGGCGGCGAAGTGATGGACTGCGTCGGCGACATAGCGAATTTCGTCGTCCGTCAGACCGCCAAAGATGGGCAAGCTGAGCACTTCCTCGGCGGCTTGCTCGGTGTGCGGCAGGCTGCCTGGCTCGTAGCCATAAGCGCGAAAGCAGGCCTGCAGATGCAGCGGCACCGGATAGTAGACTTCCGACCCAATGTTGCGGCTGGCCAACAGCCGCCGCAGCTCGTCGCGTTGTCCGCCAGCAACTCGGACCGTGAATTGATTCCAGACATGGGTGCAGCCGCGGGACTCCTGCGGGCAGGTCACCTGCGGTGCGGCGGTCGCCAACAGCTCGCGGTAGAGCCCGGCGTTCGCGCGACGAGCGTCGGATTCGGTTTGCAGCTCCCGTAATTTGATCTGCAGCACGGCCGCTTGCATCGTATCCAAGCGGCTATTGACGCCGACCTCGCTATGGTAGTAGCGGGGCTTCATCCCGTGACAAGCCAGCACCCTTAGACGCTCGGCGGTGTCCGCGCAGTTGGTGGTGATCATGCCGCCGTCGCCGAAGGCGCCAAGATTCTTGGTGGGGTAGAAGCTGAAGCAACCGATTCTTCCCCAACCGCCCGCGGCCTTGCCGTTGTATCGTGCGCCGATCGCCTGCGCGGCGTCCTCGATGACCGCGAAGCCATGCCGGTCGGCAATCTCACAGATCACGTCGATCGCGGCGCATTGACCGAACAGATGGACGGGAATGACGGCTTTGGTGCGCGGCGTGATCGCTTGTTGGAATTGCACGGGGCACAAGTTGTAGGTATCGGGATCCACGTCCACGAACACGGGCGTCGCCCCCAAGCGGGTGACCGCGCTGGCGGTGGCGAAGAAGGTAAAACTGGGGACGATCACTTCGTCGCCCGGCTGCAGATCCAACAACATCAAGGACAGCAACAAAGCGTCGCTTCCCGACGCGCAGCCGACCGCATGGCGAACTCCGCAGTAGTCGGCCACCTCCTTCTCAAGCTCCGTTACCTGCGGCCCGTAAAGAAATCTCCCGGAATTCACGACCTGGGCCAGGGCGTCCAGGATCTCCTCGCGAAGGTGGTCATGGCTGCGAGAGACGTCCAGAAGCGGGACTTGGGTTACGGGCGGGGTCGAGCGTGTCATGGCGGTCGTGTCTCCATACTTTTTCGCGGTCGCTTCCATGCGGACCGGCGGCGAGCGGAAAATAGAATCACCATCACAGCAGGTCAAGGCGGGTTTTTTTCTTGGTTCTGGTTCTGGTTCTTGGTTCTTGGTTCTTGGTTCTTGGTTCTTGGTTCCTGGTTCTTGGTTCTTGGTTCTGGACTGACGGCGCCGTGGGGCCGCGGCTAGAATCCGGGCGGACCGGCCTCGGTCGTGCTTGACGCCGGGCGCCTTGCGTTTTGGCGTCCTCGAGGTTGCGAACCCTCGTTCCCGTTTCCCGGACTGCTGTCGATATGGCGCCTCCAGCCCACTGCGCCTTGCCTCGCGATGCTTGCGACGCCGTTGGGCGGGCCTTGCAGGCGGAGCGGCCGGCGGACTGGGCGCCGGCCCAGATCGAGGATCTGGCGATTGAGTCGCTGGCGGCCTGCTGGATCGTCCGGTTGTCGCTCGGTGAGCTTTGGACGCCCGAGGTCGATCGCTGGGTCGTCGCCACCGCGGGGCCTTCCTGGCGCTTGCTGGCGGCCTGGGCGGCCGGGCGACAGGAAGCGCCGGCGCCTCGACAATGGCTGGATCGCTTCTCCGCGTCCCTGCAACCGTTGGCCGCCGACGTCCGCCGCACGCTCAACGCCGACGCCGAACCGCTGCTCGTCGCTCAAGCACTTGGCGCGGCTTTCGAAACCTGGCGCCATGACCGGAACAGGCGCCGCCGCACGGCTCGCGGCGTTTATTACACGCCCGCCGAGATGGCGCGGTGCTTGACGGCGTGGATCGACAACGCGTGGCGGTCGACGTGGAATGAGCCCGCCGGAATTCTGGGCGCCGAGGCGAGCGGCCCAACGCTCTTGGATCCCTCGTGCGGAGCGGGAATCTTTCTCGCCGCCGCCGTCCAACTGGCCCGGCAACGGTGCGATCGCCAGGGAGGTTCATGGAGCCGCCAAGCCGACTCGCTGCTGCCGAGACTGCAGGCGTGTGATCTCTCGCTTCCCTCGCTCGTCATGACGCACTGGGTGCTGGCCGCGACGCTGCTGCTCACCGGCTATGATTTCGCCGCCGATGCGGGGCCGCAGTTCACCTGGGGAAACGCATTGACCCAATCCACGGCCGCCCGCCTTTCCGCGAACTTTCGCGGAGCGGTGGTGGGGAACCCGCCGTTTCGCGCCCTATCGCGGGACAGCGGTTCTTGGATCGAGCGTTTGTTGCGAGGGACCGACGGCCAACGAACCGACCTTGCCGACTATCAACAATTCGACCAGGAGTTGCTCAGCGAACGGAAACACTGGCTGCACGATGACTATGTCAAATTCATGCGGCTGTGCCATTGGCTGGTGGAGCAGCACGGCTCGGGCGTCATCGGCCTGGTCTCCAACCACGGCTATCTCGACAACGCCAGCTTTCGCATGATGCGGCGCTGGCTCCTGCACGATTTCGATTTCCTGGACGTGCTCGATCTTCACGGCAACGTCAAGAAGGGAGAGACCCATCGTCATCGTCGCCCAGGACTCCCAAGAGATGAGAACGTGTTCGCCATTGAGCAAGGCGTCTCGATGAGCGTCTGGGTGCGACGACCGTTGACGTCAGCGTCGGGCAGAGCCGCTGCCCTTGCCAGTGACTCGCAGGACCCGACCGGCGACTCGCCCGTGTTGGCTCGAACTCGGCACGGTGAACTCTGGGGAGCCGCCGAGGCCAAACGACGACGCCTCGATCGCTGCGCCGCGCGCTTGCTGCAATCGTCGCCCGGCGCCATGGCCAGCGGACGTGAAGCGCCGACGCTGGATTGGCCGACGATCGACCTGGCGCCGCAGGGTCCGCACTATCTGCTTGCTCCGCGAAACCAGGTCGCCCGCGCGGCGTTTGCTCGCGGCGCGCCGCTCCCGGAGTTGATGCCGATTCACTCCACGGCGCCGGTCACGGCTCGTGACGCCATCGTCGTGGCCCAGGATCGCCACGCGCTTCTGGCTCGGTTGCGCAGGCTGGCCGACTTGTCGATCCCCGACGAGGCGATTCGGGCCGAGATGTTCCCGGCCGCCCGCAGCCATCGCTATCCGCCGGGCGACACTCGAGGGTGGAAACTCGGCGAAGCTCGCCGACGTCTGGCCTCGCAGTCGCCCATCGAGTTGGAGTCGGCGATTCGCCCCTGCTTGTACCGTCCCGGAGACGTACGTTGGATCTACTGGCGCCCCTGGATGATCGATTGGCCTCGGCCAGCGCTGGAAGAGCACTTGCAGCTACCCGCCAATTGGCTGCTGATCACCCGCCGCAGGATGCTGCCGCAACAAGCGAATTTTTTTTGGGCCTCCCGCTTTCTGGCGTTGGACGGCGTCTTGCGTTCGGACAATCGCGGCAGCGAAACGCTCTTTCCCGCTTGGATCATCAACGGCAACGCCGAAGGGGCGACGCGAGCCCAAGCGAATCTTGCTCCGGACGCCGCACAGCGGCTGGGCGGTCCCTGGGCGGCCGCGGGCCGCTCGACCGGCGACGCTCATTCGGTGCTGACGTTTCTCTACGCGCAGCTGCACTCAACGCGATATCAACAGCGCTTTGTGGAATGCCTCTCCGATGAGTTTCCCCGCGGCTTCGCGGCGCGAAAATGTTCGCGCATTCACACAACTTAGCAAGCTGGGGGGACAGCTCTTGGCCTGCCACTTGAGAGCGACGCCTCCGGCCGGCGGCGCACCGGCGCAGGTCGCGGGGAGTCTGGAGATTCACCCGCCGATCGCCGCCGGCTTCCCCAAACATCAGGGCGGGGTCGTCTGGATCGCACCGGGACGTGCGCTGCGGCGGGTATCCAACGCAACCTGGTCGCACCTTGTGGGTGCGCATCAGCCGCTACGAAAGTGGCTGAAGGATCGGCGGGGGCATGTTTGTCCCTGGACGATGTCGCTCGGTATCGGGCCCTGGTTCTGACGGTGATCACCACCCGTCGCTTGCAGCGAAGGATTGACCGCCTGCTCGACCAAGGGGCCTTGAAGTGGTGATCGACTGCGGGACGCGGCGTCGCAAGAACTGGTCGCTCGTGTATGATGAAGGCGACAACTCGTCACGGAATTGCCCCCGGTTTCTCGCGTTCCTGGAGCCTTGTTCGATGTTGGATGCTCGCCGTCAGTTGATGCGAATACGGACCACGCTCGCCGTGGTCGCGACTTTCCTTTGCGGGGGCGTCGGAACGGTCGACGGTCAACAAGCGGATCGCTCGCCGGTGGACGTGGCGCTGACAACCGACGGAGCGTGGTTGGCGACGGTCAATGAAACCTCCGATTCGGCGTCCTTGGTTCGCCTGTCGGATCATCAGATGGTGCATGAGATTCGCCTGGGAGATCATCCCACCGCGATCGAACGCATCGCAGATTCCCAACGTTTCCTGGCCGCTTGTCGCGACAGCGGCGAGTTGATCTTGTTGGAAGTCGCGGGCGGCCAACTGCGCATCGCCGACCGCTTGGTTGTTGGCGGCCTGCCCGTGGGGATCGCCGTGTCGGAGGCGGGAGATCGCGCTTGGGCGGCCCTGTCGGGCGCCGATGAAATCGTCGAGCTGCTGCTGCCGGAACTGCGCGAAACGCGCCGGATCGCCGTCGGGCGATTGCCAAGATACCTCGCCGTCAATCCTCAAGGCACACGGCTGATCGTCGGCGTCGCCGGCGAGCGCGGGGTGAGCATCGTCGATCTGGAGCAAGGCGAGGTGCTCTACACCGATCGGTTCGTGGGCTTGAACGTCGGCCACTTGCAAGCGACCCGCGACGGCCAAGCAGCGTACTATCCCTGGATGGTCTATCGCAACAACCCCATCTCGGTGAACAACATCCAACTCGGCTGGGTGCTGGCAAGCCGCATTGCAAGGTCGAATCTACAGCAGCACGAGCGTCGCGAGGCGATGTCGTTGGACCCTCGAGGCAAGGCCATTGCCGACCCGCACGGTTTAAGACTGACTGCGGATGAACAGCGCTTGGTCGTATCGGCCTCCGGCACCCGCGAGTTGCTGTTGTATCGCGTCGCGGGGTTGCCGTTGAAGGCGCACGGCGGACCCGACCACATCGACCCGGAGTTACTGACCGATCGCGATCGTTTTGATCGTATCGAGCTGGGCGGCCGCCCGATGGGGCTGCGGATCGCCGCCGACGACCGAACCGTGTATGTGGCGAATTACCTGCTGAACTCGGTGCAAGTGGTCGGCCTTCCACAGCGTGCCGTGCTGCATGAGATCCCCCTTGGCGGCCCTTCAAAACCCTCGTTGGCGCGTCGCGGCGCCGAGATCTTCTACGATGCCCGGCGCAGTCTGGATCAATGGTATAGCTGCCACACTTGCCACTATGAAGGCGGCGGCAACTCGGTGGTCATGGACACCTGGAACGACGGATCGGCCCGCACCACCAAGACCGTCTTGCCGCTCTACGATGTGGTCAACACCGGCCCTTGGACCTGGCACGGTTGGCAGACCGACTTGCGAGACGCGATGCGGAAGTCGCTGACGACCACCATGCAGGGCAAGGAGCCGAGCGACGCGGAGGTGGACGCGATGCTTGCTTTTCTGGGGCAGTTGCGGCGCCCGCCAAATCCCCAAGGGACGCCGTCCATCGAGTCCGGCCGCGGCGAGGCGATTGAACGTGGCCGCCTGCTGTTCGCCAGTGAACGGGCTGCCTGTTCCACCTGCCACTCGGGAGATCGCTTCAGCGACGGCCAGGTGCATGATGTCGGCACCGGCGACCGCCGTGATCGCTACGACGGATACAACACGCCCTCCCTGCTCGGCGTTCGCCAGAAGACGATTCTGATGCACGACGGGAAAGTCGCGAGCCTGGAGGATCTCTTGAAGGGCCCCCACAATCCCGCGCAAGTAGCGGGCAGCGGTGAACCGCTGACCGAGCAAGAGATTCTGGATCTGGTCGCGTATCTGCGGTCGTTGTAATGGGCGGCGGCCGGCGCCGCCCCGCTACTCGTCGTGTTCGCGAAGTCTGGCCAGGACGGTGTAGTCCTCCAGCGTCGTCGTGTCGCCGACTGTTTCCTGCCCGACGGCGATGTCGCGCAGCAGACGTCGCATGATCTTGCCGCTGCGCGTCTTGGGCAAGGCGGCGGTGAAGCGGATGTCGTCGGGCTGGGCCAGAGCGCCGATCTCCTTGCGGACGTGCTGCTTCAGTTCCTCTCGCAGCTCGTCGCTTGGCTCGGCGTCCTTGAGCGTGACGAAGACGGCGATCGCTTCTCCCTTGATCTCGTCGGGCCGGCCGACGGCGGCCGCTTCGGCCACGGCCGGATGGCTGACCAGGGCGCTTTCGACTTCGATCGTGCTGAGCCGATGTCCGGAGACGTTGATCACGTCGTCGATGCGGCCCATGATCCAGTAGTAGCCGTCGTCGTCGCTGCGGGCGTTGTCGCCGGTCAGGTAGCTTGCCGGGAACCTTGCTCCAGTACTGCTTCTTGTAGCGCTCGTCGTCGCCCCAGATGCCGCGCAGCATGCCGGGCCAGGGCTTGCGTGATGACCAGCCATCCGCCGTGGTTCGGCGGCCACGGGCTTCGCCGTCTTCATCGACGATCGCCGGGACGACGCCGGGCAGCGGCTTGGTGCAGCTGCCGGGCTTGGTGGGAATCGCGCCGGGCAGCGGCGACATCATGATGCCGCCCGTTTCGGTCTGCCACCAGGTATCGACGATCGGACAGCGCTCGCCGCCGATCTTTCTGGTGGTACCACATCCAGGCTTCGGGATTGATGCCTTCGCCGACGGTGCCCAGCAGCCGCAAGCTGCGACAGATCGTGTTTCTCGACGTGTTGGTCGCCCCACTTGATGAAGGCGCGAATCGCGGTCGGAGCCGTGTAGAGGATGGTGACCTTGTGACGTCTCGATGATGTCCCAGAAGCGATCTTCCGCCGGGACAGTTCGGCGCACCTTCGTACATCAGGACCGTGGCACCGGCCGCCAAGCGGACCGTAGACGATGTAGCTGTGTCCGGTGATCCAGCCGCAGTCGGCCGTGCACCAAAAGATGTCTTCGTCGCGATGATCGAAGACCCATTCGAAAGTCTTCTTGGCGTACAGGTTGTAGCCGGCCGTCGTGTGCCGAATTCCCTTGGGTTTGCCGGTCGAGCCGCTGGTGTAGAGGATGAACAGCGGGGTTTCGCTGTCCAGCGGCTCGGCGGGGCAGTCGGCCGAAGCTTGCTCCATCAGATCGTGCCACCAGATAGTCGCGCCCTTCCTGCATCGCGACGTCGTTGCCGATCGCGTTGCAGCACGACGCACTTCTCGCACGGTGGCGGATCTTGGCGAGCGCCTCGTCGACGGTTTCCTTCAGCGGCAGTGACTTTGCCGCGACGCCAGCCGCCATCGGCTGGTGATCTGCACCTTGGCTTGCGCGTCGTTGTTGCGATCGGCAATCGCCTCGGCGGAGAAGCCGGCGAAGATCACCGAGTGCACGGCGCCGATGCGGGCACAGGCCAGCATGGCGATCGCCAGTTCGGGCGTCATCGGCATGTAGATCGACGACCACGTCGCCCTGCTCCGACGCCCAGTCCTTTCAGCACGTTGGCGAACTTGCAGACCTCGCGATGCAACTGCTGATAGGTCAGCGTCCGTTGGTCGCCGGGTTCGCCCTCCCAGATAATCGCCGCCTTGTTGCGGGTCGGCCCGGAGAGATGCGCGTCCAGGCAGTTGTAGGAGACATTGGTCTTGCCGCCGACGAACCACTTGGCGAAGGGCTCGTTCCACTCCAGCGCTGTCTCAAACGGCTCGAACCAATGCAGTTCCTCCCGAGCCAACTCGCCCCAAAACGCCTCCGGATCCGCCTTCGCCCGGTCGTACAATTCCTGGTAGGCCTCCAGCGAGCCGATCACCGCCTGCTGGGCGAACTGCTCGCTGGGCGCGAACAGGCGGTCCTCCTGCATTACCGAATCGATCTGACCATGCGACGGGTCGGACATAGCAAACGCTCCCCACGACAAGCTCGCCAAGCAAAAGCCGCGATTCTAGGAGTGCCCACCGCGAAAGTCAACGAACGCGCGTCGCAGTCGGCTGGACGAAAGGCCCCGCCATGCGGGGATTTGAGCGGCCGGACGTTGGCGTGAACTGAAGGCGTTCCCGCCACCGCTGGGCTCGTTGCTGGCGGGAAGCACCGCTCGACGGGGACCTGCCCCGTCGTGGCGGGAAGACGCGTTGGGGGCTGGTTGGCGGGGAGCACCGCTCGACGGGGACCTGCCCCGTCGTGGCGGGAAGACGCGTTGGGGGCTGGTTGGCGGGGAGCACCGCTCGACGGGGACCTGCCCCGTCGTGGCGGGAAGACGCGTTGGGGGCTGGTTGGCGGGGGAGCACCGCTCGACGGGGACCTGCCCCGTCGTGGCGTGCTCCGTCGTGGCGGAGGTCCACGCCATTCTCGCGAGGCGCGATGGCGCATCCTCGCTGAGCAGTTGGGCGATTTTTTCGTCAATCTCGTTGGCCGAGGTGGTTCCTTCGCCTTCTTGCGGATCCAGGTTGAACCGATAACGCAGCTTGCCGGTGCGGTCATAGGCCAGGTAGTGGGGGATGCCTCCAGGGATGTCGTACGTCTCGAAGGTTTCGTTGATGTCCAGGCTGGTCAACAGGTTGACCGCCTCGAAGGCCTTTTGCTCGGTGAGAAAGTCGGCCACGGAATCCCTGGCGGCGGGATCGTCACAGCTCATGGTGATCAACGTCAACCCTCGCGGCTGATGATCGCGAAGCAAGTCGAACATGTGCGGCAAGCGCTCTTTGCAAGGCTCGCACCAGGTGGCCCAGAAATCGACGAGCACGACTTTGCCTTGATGTTCCGCGATCTTGGCGTCAAAGCCCGCTCGGTTGACCAATTCCAACTTCACCGTGTTGGCCGCCGGCCCCGTGGGGTCGCTATCGGCGGTCGTCGTGGCGCCGCCGGAAGTCGCCGCATCATCGTTGGGTTCGGTGGGACTCTTCGAATCGCACCCCGCAACCGCAATCGCGAGACCGAGGAGCACCGGAAGACGGCAGGCCGCTCGCGTGAACTGCATCATGATCGATTCTTCGCCCGTGTACGCGCCCGCCGCAGGGCCGAGGCCAGTCGGCGGACTTTGATGTGGGAGCAGGTAAAAAAACAAGCCGCCGCCAGCGGAGCCGGCGACGGCTTGGAGTTGATCTTTCAAGCTCGCCGAAACGAGTTATCGCTTGATCTTGATGCCGCAGCCAACCGGACGCGTCTCGGTGACGGTCGGCGTTTTGCCCGCCAAGACCGCGTCAACCGCGTCTTTGACATAAGGCTTGGAGGCCTTGTCCGCCGACGTGTTGTCGTCGAAGGCGCCGACATACGCCAACTTGCGATCCTTGTCCAGAACATACAAGTGGGGAGTCACGCGAGCGCCATAGGCCTTGGCGGACACGCCGGATTCATCCTTCGTGTAGGGGAAGGTGAAACCCTTCTCTTCCGAGCGAGCCTTCATTTCGTCGTCGGACTCGGGGTTGCAATTGATGGCGATGAACTTCACGCCCTTGGAGTCATACTCCTTGGCGAACTCAATGAAGCGATCTTCATACATGACCGCAACGGGGCAGTTGTTGCAGGTGAAACAAACAACAACCGCCTTGGCGTCCTTCATCTGGCTGAGCGTGTACTGCTTGCCTTCGACGCTGGTAACCGTGAAATCGGGGGCCTTGTCGCCAATCGACAATTCCTCGGCGTAGGCGCTGGAAGCCAGTAGGGCAACGCAGCAAACAATGGCCATTCGACGCAGCATGAGCAATCTCCTGTGGGTGTCTCGAGCAATACCGAGCGGAAACCGCGGGGTTCCCGCACGTGACGATTCCTGTGGAATTCCGTGGCGAGTGACTGGCTCGACCCGATCGTACGACTTCGCAAGCCACCAACGTGATCAAGCCTGATCCTTCGTACGGTGAACCCGGCTCAGCGGTTCGCTTCCCGCCAAGGTTTCACCGTTGCCGCAGCCGTTGAGAAGACTCCTAAGTCGGCGGAGCCCATAACATCGAGTCGGACGTCCCGTCGCCACTCGGAATATCCGCATATTGTCCCGAGGACTCCCGGCCACGTCAACCGACGCAGAGGCGAAACCCGCCCGCTTCTGCGAAGTTTCTCACACTTCTGACCGCTTGAGTCTCGGAGTCCAGGTGGCCAGGCCCATCCACAAGAGCACGCGAACGGCCGCGATCGATTCGCGGAGGCTGGTTTTCGAGGCGCCATGCCGGCGATCCACAAACTGAATGGGCGTCTCGGCGAAGTCGGCGCCGGTCCGCCGCAACCGCCACAGCAGTTCCTCCTCGAAGGCGTAGCCGGAGGCGCGAATCGAGTTCCAATCCAAGTCCTTCAGCCGCGCGACACGGAAACACCGGAAGGCGCCGCTGCTGTCATGCACCGGAAGCCACAACCCCCAACGCGCGTACCAGTTCACCAGGCGACTCAAGATGCGGCGGAGCAGCGGCCAGCCCTGCACGGAGCCTCCGGAAACGTACCGCGAGCCGATCACCACATCCACCTGGAGTCGCCGCTGAACCGCCAGCAGGTCTGGGATCCTACTGGGCGGATGACTCAGGTCCGCGTCCAGGTTGATCGCCAAGTCATATCCCTGCTCGATGGCGTACCGCAAGGCGACGACCGTCGCCGAACCGACGCCTCCCTTTTCTGGGCGGTGCAGGCAACGGACCCTCGGTTCGGATCGGGCGAATTCATCGCACCACTGGCCAGTTCCGTCGGGGGAGTTATCATCGACCACCAGCACATCGGCGCCCTCGGCGTACTGCAAGACGAGCGGGATGAGAACCGGCAAGCTTTCTCTTTCGTTGTAAGTCACCACGGTGACCAACAGCTTATCGGCGGCGTCGGTGGGCATGAGTGGGTCCGGTCCAGGGGAGGCGGTAGCGAAGGATAACGTGAACTTCGAGAAAGCTCCACCGCCGTGACGCTCATTCGCCGGTTTCCAGCGCAGCTGGCCAGCTACGGCGCCGCGTTCTGGTATTGCTACGCCGCCAATATCGCGCAGATGATCGCGGTCAGCGTGCTCTTCCGCTACGCGGATTTCGTGCTCGCTCTAGGCGGCGACGACGTGCTGCTCGGCTGGATTACCGGCGTGGGCATGACCGGCTCGTTGATTGCCCGCGTCGCCCAAGGCGCCGCCATTGATCGCGTGGGACCGCGCACGGTCTGGGTGCTCTCCTTGACGGCGTTCATCATGGCTCAATTCGGGCACTGCCTCTTGACCTCGGTGCACGGTCCCCAGGTGTACTTGCTGCGGACGCTGATGATGATCGGCATCGCCGGCGCGTTCGGCGCCTCACTGACGCATGTGTCGCTATTGGCGCCGCCGGGCCGCATGGGAGAGTACATCGGCGTGCTGGGGTCGTCGGGGTTTATCGGCCTGGCGTTGGGGCCTTGGCTGGGCGACGCGCTGCTGGCGGATGTCCCGGCGACGCGGCAGGCGATGTTGCGGATGTTCGTCTGGGCGGCCGCCGCCGGTTTGGCGGCGTTGTTGCTGGCGTTCGCGCTGGCCGAGCGGCGCCTGAGAAGCGTTTGGTCGCGCCGGCCACGCTGCGACGACGACGCTCGATCGGCGTCTTCGCTCTCATTCGCCGCTATCACCCCGGGCCCTTGTTGCTGATCGGAGCCGCGATGGGGTTGGGGTTGGGCTTGCCCGGCGTGTTCGTGCGTCCGTTTGCGCAGGAGTTGCACATTGAACGCGTGAAGCTCTTCTTTCTCGTCTATGCGGCCACGGCGTTCAGTGTGCGGATGATCGCTCGGCGATGGACCGATGTCTGGGGCGTGCGGCCGATGGTGCTCACCGGCGGCACGTTGCTGTCGCTCAGCATGCTCGCGTTCTGCTTGGTCCGCGGGCCTTGGAGCCTCGCGTTGCCGGCGATCTCGACCGGCGTCGCTCACGCACTGCTGTTCCCCGCCGTGGTGACGGGAGCGGGCCACAGCTTCGCGGCTCGCAACCGGGGGCTGGCCACGAATCTGATCATGGCGATGTTTGATTTGGGCGGGCTGCTGGGCCAACCTTTAGCGGCGTCGGTGCTCTTCGCGGCGGGCGCCGCCGGTTGGCCCCGTTACACGTCGATGTTCCTGGTGATGTCCGCCGTGCTCGCCTTGGCGACGTACTGCTATGCGGCGACGACGCGCACGCGCCGTAGGCGTCCTGGCGCCGGTCGGTTTGCCTGAGCGTGCGAGACGTCAGGCTTGGGTGAGCACCGAGCGATAGTAGTCAACGGAACGTTTGAGCCCCTCTTCGAAATCGACTCGCGGCTCGTATTGCAGCAGGCAGCGAGCGAGCGTGATATCGGCCATGCTGTCGCGCACGTCGCCGGCGCGCGGCGGTTCATGTTGCGGCTCTACACTCAAGCCCAGCAGTTGATTCAGGGTGGCGATCAACGTCAACAGCGTCGTCGTGCGTCCATTGGCCAGGTTGATTGACTTCCCAACAGCGTCGGGGGCGTCGGCCGCCAGCAGATTGCCGTCGGCCACGTTGGCGACATACGTGAAGTCGCGAGATTGACGGCCATCGCCGTAGATCACTGGCCGTCGCCCTTGCAGCATCGCGGTGATGAATAGCGGGATCACCGCCGAGTACGGGCTTGCGGGATCTTGCCGCGGGCCGAAGACGTTGAAGTATCGCAGGCACACCGTTTCCAGGCCGTAGGTGTGGTGAAAGGCGCGACAATAGTATTCGCCCGCCAGCTTCGCGACGGCGTAGGGGGACAACGGATCGGGAGGATCGTTTTCGCGTTTGGCGGCGCCATATTGATCGCCATAGAGGCTGCTCGAGGCGGCGTAAACGACGCGACGGACGCCGGCGTCCTTGGCCGCGGTCAGCACGTTCAGGGTCCCGTCCACGCTGGCGCGATTGGTGTCCTGCGGTCGCTCGACGCTCCATTGCACCGAAGCCAAGGCGGCTTGATGGAAGACGCAGTCCACGCCTTGCACGGCTTCGCGCATGAGATCGGCGTCCGCGACGTCGCCTTCCAGGAAGCGAACATCCGGGAAATCAGCGAGATTCGCGAGCAGGCCCGTGGACAGGTTGTCCACGACGACGACTTCGTCGCCACGCTGCACGAGGGCTTCAACGATATTCGAGCCGATGAAACCGGCGCCGCCGGTCACAAGAAATCTTCGCATGGGGCAGCCAGTCGAGCGCAAGTCGTCGGTTGTGGGAATCAACTACGGCGCATCTTCTCCAGCAACGCTTTGTAGCGTTGTACGGCTTGCTGGTCTTCGCCTTGTTGATCGTCTTCGACCACTATCATATCTCGATCATCGCGGTTTTGGTCAAAGAAAACCGTCCGCTGCTCCTCGCCGTCGGCCTCGGCGGACGCTTCGGTGTCGTTGTCGGGTTCAGGGGCGCTGGCTTTCTCCGGCTCCACCGCTGCCGCGCGGGGCGGCCATCCGTCCGTGCCGACGTCATCCTTCCCCTCTGCGTCGATGCCTTCGATGGGCCACGGCGAGGTGATGTTCTCGCTGTCCTCCCAGTGCGGCTCCGGGGGCGTGTCGCCCGCTGGCGCGGCGTCCACGTCCACTGCGGCAGGGGGCTCGCTGGACGCCTCTGGATACAGTTGGGGAGCCGGGTTGGCGCGGAGGTCCATGGCGTCCGTCCAAGGCAGCAGCTGGCGGGCGAGTTCGTCTTCTTCGATTTCTTTGAAGGTCCCCGTCGCCGGTTGGTTGTTGTCCGGCGAGGTGGGGCTGTCGTCCGTTGCCGCGGCGTCCTGGATTGTATCCTGGTCGGTGTTCTCGCTCAGTTCTGCGGAATCGCACACGTCAATCGCCTGGGAATCGTCGTGGTCATCGGCGTGTCCCGACGCCTCCTCGAGCTCGTCGGCGTCGTCGGCAAGGAGCAGCGACGGCGATTTTCCTTCACTTCCTCTCGAGATCGCCGAACCGGGAGACGACTCCAGGAGCTTCCGGATCGCGGTCCAGGGACCTGCGGGATGAGGTTCGATGGTGGTGACGTATCCCCCAACCACCGACTCGCCGAAATCCAATGAGGCGAACCGGTCGATCACGATTTCCTCGGTTTCAAACCAGCCGAAGACCAATTCGGGCGACCCGTCGCTCGCGCCGACCGTGGACTCGGCCACGGCCTGGCGGTTCTCGGCGGCCTGCACGAGGTCCGCGATTATCTCTTCCGCCGCGTCTTCGGTGGCGAAGGGATCGCGTTGGAAAGCCATCTGCTCGTCGCGTTGGTCCCGCGAGGGCGTGTCGAAGGACTCGTGCTTGTCGGTGTGAGCGGGCGGCCACTCCTCGGTGGCCGACGCCGGGGCGTTTTCCAGATAGACGGTCGAATCCTGGTCGTCGTCCGTGTCCAACTCGGCCATCTGTGCTTGGGCCAGGCGGCGCTCCAAGGCGGCCAAAGTGGACTCGGCATTCGAGTCGGCGTAGGGCGGGCCGACTGGATCGGTATCGTGGGCTGTTGAGGCGTCGTCGCCATCGCCATCGACGTCTCCGAAATCCGCGTCGAATTCGTCGTCCAACTCACCAAACTCGATGGGCGCCGCCTGCGCCTTGCGGGAAGGGGCGGGAAGCTGCTGCAGCTCAGCCCAGGCTTGCAGCACCTCATCGACGGTGACGCGATGGACTTGTTGCTGCATCGCTTGCAGCAACGATTGATTCGCCAACTGGTTGATGACGCGCAGCGCGCCCGGATTCATCGCGGATCGCCCGCAGGGCTTCGGGCGTGAACACCTGGGGATCTCCGCCCACGACGCTGAATAGATGTTTGACGTAGTCTTCCGTCTCGGTGCGATTCAGGCACTCCAGGTAAACGCGGGCGGCCAGACGCTGTTGGAAGGCCGCCATCCGCGGGGAGGAAAAAATCTCCTCCAGTTGGACGCCTCCGGCCAAGACCAGATGCACCAGCGCCGCGCCGCTGCGAGCGATGTTGCACAGCATCAGCAGTTCATCAAACAGTTTCTCGGGCATCGCATCGGCGTCGTCCACCAGCAGCACGACGCCCCGTGGGCAGCGTTCGATGGAGTTCAGGAAGTCGGCCAGGGCGATCCGTAGCAGCCCTTCGTCGGTGGCTTGGTACGGCAAGTCGAGCTCATACAACAGTTGCTGCAGAAAGGCCCTCCGCGTACACACCCGATTTTGATCCAGCCGAACCGTTTGGAACTGGTCCCGCAGGTTTTGCTCCAAAGACGCCAGGACCGCGGTCTTGCCCACACCGGGAGGCCCCAGCAGCAGACAAGGCCCTTCGCCTCGCACGGCCACGCGCGATAGGATCTCGATGGCCCTCAGGCTCGGCGGCGTGCCGTAAAACCGCTCGGCCGAGGCGTGAGCTGGGAACGGTGAACCACTGAGTCCAAAGTAATGCTCGTACATAGTTACTTCATTCCTCGTCGATCTCGCCCAGAACAGTGGGCGGCCGACGCTGGCGATTTCGGGGGCGCGCTTACTGTGATGTTCGGCGCGCAAGTGCTTTGGTCTTCAACTCTTCCAATTCGAAGCCTTCTGATGAACTCGCCGCTGTCCCCCCAGCTGGCAAGCTTCCTCAAGTCTAGGTGATTCTGGCTAATGGGGAGGAATTCGCAGCGATGTTCCGAGTCAAAATCTGTGGGGTCACCCGCCCCCGGGATGCGCAGCTCGCCGCACAAGCAGGCGCCGACGCAATCGGGCTCAATTTCTATCCCCTCAGCAAACGACGCCTGGATTCGGAGCAGGCGCGGAGAATAATCCAGTCTTCACCCCGGGAATTACTCAAGGTTGGCGTTTTCGTCAACGCCGGTGTGGAGGAGATCTTGCGAATTGTCGAGGCCTGCCGCTTGGACGCCGTGCAGTTGCATGGCGACGAAACGACGGATCTTGTCGAGCAATTAGCGACTCTGCCCGTGATTCGAGCACTTCGGCTGGGCCGCCAAGGCTGGGGGCCGCTGGCCGCCCAGTGGATCGAATTAAGTCGTTGTGAGCATCCGCCTTCTGCGGTTTTGATAGACGCCGACGCGGGTGATGCGTTCGGCGGTCAAGGTCTCCTCGCCCCCTGGGATCAGATCCCGGCGGCGGAGTCCAGGCCGCCAACCGCCCTGATCCTGGCCGGAGGCCTGACGTCCACCAACGTCGGCGCCGGCGTGGCGGCCGTCGCGCCGTTCGGCGTCGATGTCGCCAGCGGAGTGGAAGAAGCGCCGGGCGTCAAAAGTCAGCACCTCGTGCGAGAGTTTGTCCGAGCCGCGCGACAAGCGCTGCAGAAGGTCGGCTCGAACTAGACGAGGGGCTCACGCCGCGACCCCGAAATCTCGCCATTTCCAACCCTTGTTGTTATGGCTGTTAGCGTATTACGATAGTTGGACCCGTTTGCATGAATGTCATTTTTCCGAGGCTATTGCGCCTCGAAGGAGCTCAGTCAGTGTCTCAAGCAGAAACCAAGAGAGTGCCGTTCAAAGTCAAGGACATGGACCAGGCGGCCTGGGGCCGGCGCGAAATCGTCCTCGCCGAGAACGAAATGCCCGGATTGATGGCCTTGCGGGAAAAGTACGGCGAAGAAAAGCCGCTGACCGGCGCCCGGATCGCCGGCTGCCTGCACATGACGATTCAAACGGCCGTCCTGATCGAAACGCTGACCGCTCTGGGCGCCGAAGTCACCTGGAGCAGCTGCAATATCTTCTCGACTCAGGATCACGCCGCCGCCGCGATTGCGGCCACCGGAGTCCCCGTCTACGCCTGGAAGGGAATGACGGAAGAAGAATTCGACTGGTGCATCGAGCAGACCCTGTTCTTCCCGGATGGACAGCCCCTGAACCTGATCCTGGACGATGGCGGCGACCTGACCGCCATGGTCCACAACCGATTCCCAGAACTGCTGACCGGAATTCGTGGGCTCTCCGAAGAGACCACCACCGGCGTCCATCGCCTCGAGCAGATGCATGCCCGCGGCGAATTGAAGGTGCCGGCCATCAACGTGAACGATTCGGTCACCAAGAGCAAGTTCGACAACCTCTACGGCTGTCGGGAGTCCCTGCTGGATGGAATCAAACGCGCTACGGACGTCATGATCGCCGGAAAGATCGCCGTCGTCTGCGGCTACGGCGACGTCGGCAAGGGTTGTGCCCAGGCGCTCTCGCGCTTCGGCGCTACGGTCATCGTGACCGAGATCGACCCGATCAACGCGCTGCAAGCGACCATGGAAGGTTACCGCGTCACGACGATGGAGGAAGCCGCGAAGATCGGCAACATCTTCGTGACCACCACCGGCAATCGCGATGTAATCCGCGGCGAGCACATGCAGGTCATGCCCAACGACGCGATTGTCTGCAACATCGGCCACTTCGATCTAGAGATCGAGATGAGCTGGTTGAACAGCCAGTCCAACATCACTCGCGAGGAGATCAAGCCCCAGGTCGATCGCTATACTTTCGCTGACGGCCACTCGGTGATCATCCTGGCGGAAGGCCGACTGGTAAACCTTGGCTGCGCGACCGGACATCCCTCCTTTGTCATGTCCGCCTCCTTCACCAACCAGGTGCTCGCTCAAATGGCGCTCTGGAACGAGACGGACAAGTACCCGCTGGGAGTCCACTTCTTGCCCAAGTCGCTGGACGAGGAAGTCGCTCGGCTGCACCTGGAGAAGCTGGGTGCGAAACTGACGAAGATGACGCCCAAGCAGGCGGAGTACCTGGGCATCCCCATCGCCGGCCCGTACAAGCCGTCGCACTACCGCTATTGAGCAGACCTCGCGGCCAGTGCGTGTTGGCCGCCACAACGCCAACTGCCAAGCCGTTCCTGCGGGGACGGCTTTTTTCGTGCGCCTTTGGGCAGGCTTGAAAGGTGCCCAGGGTTGCGCTGCGCTGCACCCTGGGCTGATTTAGGCCGTCCCGTTGGGACTTGGTGTCGGGGCGGCGTTGGTTACCCAGGGTTGCGCTGCGCTGCACCCTGGGCTGGTTTGGGGTCGTCCCGTTGGGACTTGGTGTCGGGGCGGCGTTGGTTACCCAGGGTTGCACTGCATGCACCCTGGGCTGGTTTGGGGTCGTCCCGTTGGGACTTGGTGTCGGGGCGGCGTTGGTTACCCAGGGTTGCGCTGCGCTGCACCCTGGGCTGATTTCGGCCGTCCCGTTGGGACTTGGTGTCGGGGCGGCGTTGGTTACCCAGGGTTGCGCTGCGCTGCACCCTGGGCTGATTTAGGCCGTCCCGTTTGGGACTGCGTGACCGCGACTGGCGTTGGTGCCCAGGGTTGCGGTGCGCTGCACCATGGGCTGATTTTGGCCGTCCCGTTTGGGACTGGTTTATCGTCTTCCTCCGCTTTGCGAAACCCGCATTGGGGCAGGCTTCGCCTTGGCGAGGGCGGGATTCGGTTGAAATGCCATGAAGCTTGTGCTGTTTCATGGGGAACGCGTCGTCGGCGCTCCAGCGGTCAGTCAAACGCGGCGCCATCGAGACCATCGGTCTAATTGACCCGAGCGTCGCAACCGCTACGATCGTTGCTTTGAGTCCAGCTGGAACTTCAAGGCGGAGCGGCGATGCGATGGTACAGATTCAAGCGTTTCGAGGGTTGCGGTACGACCTGGCGCATGTCGGTTCGTTAAGCGACGTTGTCGCGCCGCCCTACGACGTGATCGACGCGACGCTGCAAGACCAGCTTTACAAGCGGCATCCGGCCAACGTGATCCGGTTGATCCTGAATCGAGATGAACCGGGCGACGCCGCCGACGAGCGCTATGAACGGGCCGCTCGCTATTTGAAGAACTGGCGGCGCGAAGGCGTCCTGATGACCGAAGCCGACCCGGCGATCTACGTCTATCATCAGGTCTTTCGCACCGACGCCGGCGAGTTCACGCGGCACGGGTTCATGGCGCGTTTGACCTTGGAGCCATTTGGCGAGGGGAGCGTGTTTCCTCATGAAGAGACCCACGCCGCCGCCAAGGCGGATCGCCTGAAACTGCTGACCGCCTGCCGAACCAATCTCAGCCAGATCTTCGGCATCTACCCCGATCCCCAAAACGAAGTCCAGCAACGCTTGCAATCACTGATCGAGGAGACGGCGCCCTTGGAGGCGACCGATCATTTGGGAGTCATCCACCGCATGTGGCCGCTAACCGATATCCATGCGATTGGCGAGGTCGCCGCCTTGATGTCCGACAAGCCCGTGTTTGTCGCCGACGGCCATCACCGCTACGAAACGGCTTGCAACTATCGCAACCAACTACGCGAGCAAGGCGGCTTGGACCCTAATCATCCCGCCAACACCGTCCTGATGATGTTCGTGGGAATGAGCGATCCTGGGATGATCGTGCTGCCGACCCATCGGCTGTTTCGAGGGGCGCCGGCGCTAGACGCCGCGGAACTGGCCCAAGCGCTGGGCGATTGTTTTCAATGTCAAACGGTTGGCCAAGGACCGGATGTCGCGGAGTTCGTTTGGCCGCGAGTGGAAGCTGGCGGGCAAGGCGCCTTGGGGCTCTACACCGCCAAGGATCAAACCTGGACGCTGGCGGAGCTGACCGCCGAGGGCGCCCAGCGGATGGAGCAGATCGCCGCCGACCGCAGCCTCGATTGGCAAGGTTTGGGTGTGGGCATTCTGCATCGCCTGGTCATGGAAGATCTGTTGCAAGCGCACGACATGCCCAAGGCCGAATACGTCCATCAGGTCGCCGAGGTGATCGAGCACTTGACCCAAGACGAAGCCGGCGAGTATCCGCTGGCCGCCCTGGTCATGCCCGCGACCTTGGACCATATTCGCGCGATCAGCGAAAACGCGGAACGCATGCCGCCTAAGAGCACGTATTTCTATCCCAAGCTGCTCAGCGGTTTGGTGCTCAATCCGTTGGAATAGCCGCCAACGGCCAATCCCGCAGGGCCGGTTCGCTTCCCTTCCGCCACGACGGGCTCGCCCCCGTCGAGCGTTGCTGCTCGCCAATCCCGCGTCCGCCACATCCCTCCGCCACGACGGGGCTCGCCCCCGTCGAGCGTTGCTCGTCGCCAATCCCGCGTCCGCCAGATCCCTTCCGCCACGACGGGGCTCGCCCCCGTCGAGCGATGCTCCTCGCCAATCCCGCGTCCGCCACATCCCTTCCGCCACGACGGGCTCGCCCCCGTCGAGCGTTGCTCGTCGCCAATCCCGCGTTCGCCACATCCCTCCCGCCACGACGGGGCTCGCCCCCGTCGGGCGTTGCTCGTCGCCAATCCAGCGTCCGCCAGATCCCTTCCGCCACGACGGGGCTCGCCCCCGTCGAGCGTTGCTCTTCGCCGGCTGCGGACAACTCGGCCTAATCGTGTCAACCCCAAGTTCCACGTGGAACCGCTTGCCCAGCCGATTTTTTTTGACAATGAGTGCGGTGGCGACTTGTCTAGGAACGAATGACGTCGCTCGCTACAATGCGGACGACCCCAACATCCCGTGTCGTACGTCGCAAGGAGGCGATGGACGGTGGCCCGCACGATTTGCGTTGTCAATCAGAAAGGCGGCGTCGGTAAGACGACGACCGCTGTCAATCTCGCCGCCGTGCTCAGCACTCGCCGGTCGCCGGACTCTGTTGGTGGATCTGGATCCGCAGTGCAACGCGACCTCGGCCTTGGGGGCGGACGTTGCGGAGCGTCACCCGTTGGTGACTCCCGAGCCGCTGCTGGACAAGGTCTGCTGCACGCAGCAGAAGTCGTTGGACGTGTTGCCGGGGAGTCGTCGATTTCGTGATGTCGATCGGCTGGCCCGTTGGGGCGAGAGCGACGCGGCGTTGTTGCGGAATCACTTGCAGCAGGGACTGGGCGACTACGAGTGCGTCCTTCTTGATTGCCCGCCTTCGGTTGGGCCGTTGACCCGAGCGGCCTTGGCGGCTTCCAGTGAGGTGCTGATGCCAATTCAGTGCGAGTACTTCGCGATGGAAGGCCTTTCGCAGATGATCTGCGTCATCCGCGATGTGATGCAGGAGCGTCCAGGAGTCTTGGACTTCGGCGGCATTCTGTTGACCATGTACGATTCCAGTTTGGAACTGACTCGCGAGGTGGACACGGAGGTTCGCGAGTTCTTTGGCGACGTCGTGTACCAGACGGTGATCCCGCGCGACGTCGCCTTGTCCGAGGCGCCGAGCTTTGGACGCCCTATTACTATGCACGCACCCCGTTCTCGCGGGGCGCGGGCTTACATCGAACTAGGCATGGAGGTCTTGTACCATGACCAATAAGCAGGATCGAAGATTGGGAAAAGGATTGGCGGCTCTGCTGGGATCGCCGATGGACGAAGTCGTCGAGGCGCAGGGCGCGGTCGGCCAGGATGTCTTGCTGCACATCAATGTGTACGACATCGAGGACAACCCGTTTCAGCCGCGACGGGACTTCAGCGAATCGGAGATCGCGTCCCTCTCGGAGAGTCTCAAGGAACACGAGATGCTGCAGCCGGTGCTGGTCCGCCGTGTCGCCGGACGGTATCAGCTGATCTCGGGAGAACGCCGGTTGCGGGCCGCCATCCAAGCTGGCTGGGACACCGTTCCCGCAAGACTCCGCGAAGCCGACGACCGCTTGGTCGCCGAGTTGGCCATTGTCGAGAACCTGCAGCGAAAGGACTTGAACGCCATCGAGAAGGCGTTGTCCTTCAAACGCTACCTGGAACAGCATCAGTGCACGCAAGAGGATCTCGCGGGGCGCCTGAAGATTGATCGTTCGACAATCGCCAACCTGGTGCGCTTGCTGGAGCTTCCACAGGAGATTCTGACCGAAGTGCAGCAGGGCCGCGTCACCGCCGGCCATGCGCGAGGCGCTCTTGCCCTTGGGCGAGGAAAGCCTGCAGCGGGAGTTCGCCGAGCGTTTGGTGCGGGAGGGTTGGAACGTGCGGGAGACCGAACGCAAGGTGCAGGCGAAGATCCGCGACGAAGACGAGCCCTCGCCGGTCCTGGCGCTGCCCAAGGGGAAGTCCAAGAACCCGCAACTGGCGGTGCTCGAAGAGGAACTAAAACGGGCTGTTGGGGCGGCGGTGGAGTTGCAAGCCAACAAGCGGGGCAAGGGAAAAATCACGATCCACTTCGCCAACAAGGACGAATTCGAACGATTGCGAGCGTTGCTTTGCCAGCACACGCCCGCCTCGGCCGTCGGTTAGCCCGCCGCCGGCCGGATTGCCAAGCCACTTGGGAGCAGAACCGGCGCCTGGGTGAAGACAAGGCGTCCGGCTCATGCTAATGTAGAGCCCTGCCGCATTCGGGGCGTAGCGCAGCTTGGCTAGCGCGCCTGCTTTGGGAGCAGGAGGTCGAGAGTTCGAATCTCTCCGCCCCGACTTGAACGAACGGTCAACGGACGACCCGTTGGCCGTTCGTTTTCGTTTGCGGTTGGCTTCATGGCGGATTCGGCGCGATGGCGAAAAGACGGCTGGGACCGCGGCGGTTGGCCGCTTGGGGTTGGGTTGGGTTTCTTTGGTTGTCTTGCTGCGGGCCGCCCTCTGTGGCGCTGGCCCAGAACAGCCCGCCGATCAACGCCAAGGTGGTCGCCAGCCAGATTCGACGTTATGAACCTGGCAAATGGGGCGTCCTGCGGGTCGTCGCCGTCAATGATTCGGACAACGCCGGCGAATTGCTGGTGACCAGCTTCTTTGAAGCCAGGAAGGATTTGCAGTTTGCGCGGCGTGTATGGGTTCCAGCGCATGCGCGACGCGTAACGTGGATGCCGATTTTTACGCCTCGCGAGGTCGGCGGGCGCCAGGCGGAACTCATCTCATTCGTGTTGGACGCCAACAGCGAAACCGATGTGATCCAGCGCGAATCCGATCAAACGCTGAATCAAACGATCCCCTTGAACATTGATTCCCAGTCTGGAAAAACCGGGCTGATCATGGAATTGGATCGAATCCCGCCGCGCATCCTCAACACTTTCGCCGAGCCCGAACTTCCGCGCTGGGACGAGGTGGTGATCGATGCGAACGAGAAGCAGTCCACGGCGCTGGATCTGTACGGAGACTTCTTGCCGCCCTCGGTGGAGATGCTCGAGGAACTGGACCACGTGTTCCTGAACACCGATCAGCTTCAGGCGGATTCCGCCGGCTTGCAAGCATTGCGGCACTGGGTCCAGCGAGGCGGCAAGCTGTGGGTCTGCCTGAATTCCGTCGATTCGGAGACGGTGCAGGCGTTGGCCGGGCATGCGGTGGACATTCAAGAGATCGATCGTGTCAAACTCGATCGCGTGGAGTTTCAGGTCGAAGGGGAGCTCCGCGAGACGTCCGCGGGAGAACCCCGGGACTTTGACCCTCCCGTTGAGATGGTTCGCGTGGCCGCTGACAACGCGGAAGTGACGCTCAGCGTCGAAGGCTACCCGGCCGCGTTCTGGGTTCCGCTGGGCGCGGGAGAAATCCTATTCACGACGTTGGACGCTCCGGCCTGGGTCGTCGTCCGCCCTCCGACGGCGCCGAAGCCTCGCCCCACGGCGACCGGATATGGTCCTTCCACGCCGTGGTATCCCACCCCGGTCTTGCGATCCACGGTCTCGCGTTTCTACTTTCCTCGAGCGGCCAAAGTCACCCGCCGGATGGACTTGGCGCCGGCCTTAAGCGAGAGCATTGGCTATCGCGTCATGCCGCGGTGGGCCGTCTTCACGGTGCTCGGCGCCTTTTGCCTGGGCCTGATCGGCTCGGGGTGGTGGCTGGCCGGGCAAGGGCGTTTGGACCACTTGGCCTGGATCGCTCCCCTGTTGGCCATCCCCGCCGCTGGCGTTCTGATGGGGTGGAGCTTCGGATTGCAGCAAGTCATACCGCCCACGGTCGCGACCACGCAGATCATTCGAGCGATCCCCGAAACGGAAGAGCTGGACATCGCGGGAGTGTCCGCGATCTATCGGCCCAACGGCGGACCCGCCACCTTGGGCGGCGACGAGGACGGATTGTTTCAGCCTGACTTGGAGACGGCCAGCCAGGCGCCCAAGCGGATGGTGTGGTCCGACCTGGGTCGCTGGAGCTGGAAGAACCTGCAGCTTCCCCGCGGGCTGCGGACTGCCGAGTTGCAGGGCGTGAGGCCGAGCCCGTCGGCTGTACGAGCGGTTGCGACTTTTGACCAAGGGGGACTCGCCGGTCGTCTTGAATGCGAGGGCTTGGGAGACCTCGAGGACTGGCTTCTGTATTCGCCGACCGGGCCGGACGCCGTTCCCAAGATCAACGGGACGGACTTCTCCTTGACGCCCAGTAACGTGCTTGCCCAAGGGCAATACCTGGCCGGAGCGATCGTCAGCGACGTGCAGCGGCGCCGCGGCGAACTGTACGCCCAGTTGGACGAAATGGAAGCATCGTTGGTCGAGCGCCCTTCGCTGTTGGCCTGGGGCGACCCGTTGCCGCTGGACTTTCTGCTGCCCGAGGGCGTCGAGCGGACCGGCAGTGCGATGATGATCATTCCATTGGATCTGCGGCGGCCCGCGCCGGGCTCGGAGATCCTGGTTCCCTCTCCGTTCATCCGCCTGCGTGGCAGCTCCACCGTCTTCAATCAGCGGCAAGGGAAATGGCTCGGTCCAGTGACCAACGCGTCCACCACGGAGTTGCGTTGCGAACTGCCCGACGAGGTGCTGCCCATGCAGCCAACGGAGGCTCGACTGACCATCAAGATGAACGCCCCTTCGCGCCGCCTGACGCTGAAATTCAACGACGTGACGGTGCATTCCGAGCTGAATCCGACCGGCGAACAGACGTGGACGATTACCGATCCGGAGGCGCTGCGGCTAGATGATCGCGGCGCCTTGCCGTTAACGATTTCGGTAAGCGATGTGGCCAGCAGCGAGGAGGATCCGACCGGCAGTGCGGGAATGCACGACAATTGGAAGATCGATTACCTGCGATTGGACGTCGTCGGGCGCGTCGACGACGGCAACTAGCTGGCCGATCGCCAAGCAGGTCGCTGTGCGCGTCATCACTGTGAAGGGCTCCTTGGAACGGAAGAACAATATGACTTCAACCGCCAACGGCGAGATTGTTGTTGAGACCCGAAATCTCACGAAACGATACGGCGAATTCACCGCCCTGGACGATCTTTCCATTCACGTCAAACGTGGTCAGATCCTGGGTTTCATCGGCCCCAATGGCGCCGGCAAGACGACCGCCATCAAGATCCTCGTCGGGCTCGCCAAGCCGTCCGCCGGCTCGGCCTCGATCGCGGGCGCGGACTGCGTCCGCGACGCTCGACGAATCAAACGATTGGTAGGGTACATGCCCGATCGTTTTGGCTCCTATGACAACATGCGCGTGCGCGAGTATCTCGACTTCTTCGGCGCCGCCTTCGGCATCGGCCGCCGCCGTCGCAAGCAGCGCATTGAAGAAGTGTTGGAGCTTACCGACTCGACCTACATGCAGGATCGCTATGTCGAGACGCTCAGTCACGGCATGCAAAAGAAGGTGGGCATCGCGCGGACCTTGCTGCACGATCCCGAAGTGTTGATCTTCGATGAACCGGCCAATGGTCTCGACCCTCTGGTCCGCGTCGAGCTGCGCGGGTTGCTGATGCGCTTGGCCGAGTTGGGCAAGTCGCTGATCGTCACCAGCCACATCCTGCCCGAGTTGTCCCGCATTTGCGATCAAGTCGCCATCGTGACTCAAGGGCGATTGCGTGCGTTCGGATCGCTGGAGCGGATCATGCGCGACGTGAATCAACGACGCATGTTGGAAGTGCAATTCGTCTCGCCCGAGCAGGCCGAGGGCGCGGAGTCCATCATTCGTCAACAGATCGGCGACTCAGCCCAGGACCTGACACTTTCCAAGGCCGAATCACTGCTTCGCTTCGCGACCGAACAGACGGACGAGCAACTCGCGGACTTGCTCGCCGGTCTGGTGCAGGAGGGTTGCCGAATCGTGCAGTACCGGGAATTGCAAACGGATCTGGAGGACGCGTTCCTGTCGGTGGCCAAGCGCGACCAAACTCCCGCCGGTTCGGGAGGCCCCGTTTGATGTTCGCAAATCCTGTCGCCGTTCGCGAATTCATTGGGATCCTTCGCACGCGAAAGGCGTTCGCGATCCTTGTCGGCTTCGCCGTCTTATTCACGACCTTGGTGGTCATGCGTTGGCCCAGTGCGGATCTCGTGGGGATGTCGGGGGAAGCATCCCGTCAGGTCTTCCGAGTCTTCGGCTACGGCATGTTGGCCTCGTTGTTGTTGTTGACGCCCGCGTTCCCGGCCACATCGATTGTCAGCGAACGTCATAGTGGGACGCTGGCGCTATTGTTGAATTCGCCCATGTCGCCGTGGTCGATTTATCTCGGGAAGGCCGCGGGAATCCTCGGTTTCGTCGTCGTTCTGTTACTGACCAGCTTGCCCGCCGCCGCGGCGTGTTACGCCATGGGCGGCGTTTCGCTGGTGCATCAATTTGGCTGGTTGTATGTGGTGTTGATTCTTGTCGCCTTGCAGATCACGGCGCTGGCGCTCTGGGTCAGCACGATCGTGACGACGGCCGACGCCGCGTTGCGAGTGACCTACGGCGCGGTGTTCGCGATCGCCGTGTTAACCATGGCGCCTCACTTCTTTGTGCAAGGCAAACCGGGCTGGCCAAGCGATTTGGCCTGGCTGCTGCGCTGCACGTCGCCCATTCCCGTGGTCATGGATTTGCTGGGCAATGGGGAACTGGGCGCTCAAGGAGTGATCGGTCAGGGCAGAACCAATTGGTATGTGCCGATGACGTTGGTCTCCACGATCGTGATGGTCTTGGCCGCCGTGAACCGGCTGAATTACCGCATCTATGATCAGTCGCGCTCGCAGGGCGTCATCACCGACGAGCTTTCCTCCGGGCAGCAGTGGTTTCGCCGCTTCTCGCGCTTGATTGACCCACAGCGACGAGCACCGGGGATTCCCTGGTATCTCAACGCCGTCATGGTCAAGGAGTTTCGCACACGCCGCTTTGGACGCATGCACTGGCTGTTGCGATTGGTGTCCCTGTGCGCGGTGATTTCGTTGACCTTGACCCTCGCGACCCTTACCGGCGTGATGGATTGGGGCGTCGAGGTCATTGGCGGCATCATGGTCGTGTTGCAGGTCATGCTGGTTGTCTTGGTCACGCCCAGCCTCGCTGCCGGGTTGATCAGCGGCGAGAGGGAGAGCGGCGGCTGGGAACTGTTGAAAGCCACGCCGCTTTCGGCGACCTCCATCGTCTTTGGAAAACTGATGAGCGTCGCCGGCACTTTGCTGTTGATCCTGATGGCCACCTTGCCCGGCTACCTGGTGATGATCAGTATCCGCCCGGTGATGTGGTTGCAAGTCCAGCAAGTCTTGATCAGCCTCGGACTGGCGGCGCTGTTCACGATGATGGTAAGCGCCGCCATCAGTAGTTTCTTCAGTCGGACGGCGCCGGCGACCGCCACCACCTACTGCGTCTTGACGTTGATCTTCGCCGGCACCTTGTTGATTTGGTTGGGACGCGACGCTCCCTTCGGCTATGACACGGTGCGGGCGGCGCTGCTGATGAATCCGATGGCTGTGGCCTTGTCCATTATCGAAACGCCCGGGTTCGCCGACTTCAATCTCGCGCCGCTCAGTTGGTGGATCACGGCGGGCGCCAGCTTGTTCGCGCTGATCGTGCTCTGCGTGCAGTGTTGGCGATTGACGAGGCCGGTTTAGTTGTTGGTTCTTGGTTGTTGGTTCTTGGCGGGCTGCGTTGGGTTCTTGGCGAAGGTTCGAGTGATGAATGACTTGCGGGTTGGTGTGCGATTGGGTTGGCCCTTGGCGGGTTTGCTGTGGTTGGTGTTGACTCCCATGGCGGTCGTATGGGGACAGGCCGGGGCGCCAGGTCTGCCGCCCTTGCCGCCGGAAGCTTACGCCTTCAGCCCGCACGCCTCCCCCGAGGATTACAACGATGATGTCTGGAGCGTCCAGCTTAAGATGTATTCGGACCCGGTCTACAATCGCCCGCCGATCGAATGGGTCTACCATCCTCGGTTGAAGCAGTTGTGGCTGGAGGGGCTCCAGCGCGAGGACTACGACATGCAGCGGTTGGCGGCGGATTGCTTTTCGCGCACCGTGTTGATGGACATGAAGGCGCCGGAAGCGGTGGCCCCGCTCGCCCGGCTCCTGAAGGAATCCCCCAAGCGACAAGTGGCCCGCGCCGCCGCCCGCGCCTTGGTCGCCTTGGAGGCCGCCGAGCAGGCGGACCTGCTTTGGGGGCAAGCACAAGAGCGTGGACTTGACTTGGCGATGGTGGTTGAACCGGCCTTGGCGAAATGGCGATATGAGCCTGTTTACGCAACCTGGTTGGATCGCGTAAAGCAGCCTTGGCCGGAAATCGACTCGGTTCGCCGGCGCCTGGCCATCGAAGCGTTGGGAGAAGTCGGACATGTCGCCGCCTTGCCTGACTTGATTCGCCTGGCCGAAGCGACCGATGCGCCGAGCAGCCTGCGACTGGCCGCCGCAGAGGCCGTGGGGCGAATGCACGAGGCGGGCGGCCGTGATCTCGCCGGCCGCTTGCTGGACGAGAACACTCGCATCGGCCACCTCGCCGCCGTTCGCGTGCTGGCCCTTCGCGAAGACGACGAGGCCCTGACTTGGCTGCATCAATTGGCGTTCTCGCCGTATCCAGCGGCTGCGACCGCGGCTTATGGGCGTCTTTTGGAGCTGCGCCCGGAGATGACGTATGATCTCATCGAAGGCGCCGTAACCCACCGCGATCCCGGTCTCCGCCTCCTCAGCACTCAAAGCCTTCAGCACCAGGCGCAGTCGTCCAGCGTGGAACGGCTGGGCTCGATGTTGGACGATCCCAACGCCAACGTGCGCCGCGCCGTCCGCGACGCGTTGCTGACCTTGTCCGATCAAGAGTCGCTACGCGAGTTTGTTATCGCACAAGCCACCGAGAAGTTGGACGCGGACGACTGGCGGCCTATCGAGCAAGCCGCCAAGATATTGTCGGCCCTGGAACAACGCCAATCGATTCCACGCCTGGTCGAACTGCTGGAGCATCCCCAACCGCGAGCGTTCATCACCGCGGCCTGGGCGCTGAAGCGGCTGAGCCCTGCTGAGCAAATGCCGGAGCTGCTGAAATTCAGCGAGAGCGTGTTGGACCGGATCGAGAAGGGACAAGGAACGCAACTGCAAATCGTGCGGTCCAACGTCCAGCTCGCACATCTCTGCGAGCTCTTTGGCGTGATGCGATACGCGCCGGCCGATGGTTTCCTGAGGCGGTTCATTCCCAAGATGTCGCCGCCTGGGCCCGACGCCCGCGGCGCGGCCATCTGGTCGCTGGGGCATATTCATGAAGGCCAGGGCGAGGAACAAGCCGAGCTGGCTCAGCAGTTGGTCGCCCGCTACATCGACATGCTCTCCTCTCCCGCGGAAGTGGAGGTCGTACGCGAGTTTTCGGCCGTGACGCTGGGGAGAATGCGAGCACGCTCGGCGATCCCGCAACTACAGAAGTTCGCTCCGATCGACAACGCCAACTCGCCCGTCGGTCAGGGCGCCTATTGGGCCTTGAATAAGATCACCGGCGACCCGATTCCGCCGCTTCAGTCCATCCGACTGGAACGCAACAACTGGTTCCTGGAGCCAGAGCCTCCCAAGTAGCCGACGCCAGTCGCGGCCGCGAAGTCCCCAACGGGGACGGCCCCAAATCAGCCCAGCGCCACCCTGAATCAGCCCAGCGCCACCCTGGGTAGCCTGCCTAGAAGCTAAAGGCGACGCCCAGGTTCAGGCCCTGAAGCCAGTAGTCGTCATGCACGAATCGAAATGACGGGCCAGGGATCTCGTTGGGGCCCGGCGGATTATTGGGATTCACGGCCAGGTTCTGCGGCAGGTGATTCTCCGGTCTCGCGACGCTGCTCCAATAGAGGAAGGAGTAGCCGAAGACGATGTCCAGGTTAGGTTTCGCGCGGTAGATCAGATTGACGCCCAGTTCCGGAGCGAAGACGAAGGCGTGGTCTTCGAAGACGCCCTCGTTGTTCGCCTGAATCAGCAGGCCAAAGTCGGAGTTGGTCGCCGATCCGTCCAGCGTCATCTGTTGCCGCATATTGCCCATCGAGATCTTGCCTAACACCTCCAAGCCGAAGCGACGGCGGTCGTGACGGGCCAGAAAGCCCACGGCGACGCCGTGAAATTCATTCTTGGCGTCAAACACATCGCTGACTTGGATATCCGCGTTGGGTAGATTCGTCGTGCTGTCGATCATCAGGTCTTCGTCCAGCCGCGCCGTGTTATAGCCCAACAGGAAATCGACGGAACCCGAGTCGCTAGAGCGCACCAGTCGCCGGTACAGGACTTCGGCCCCGGTGAATCGATGCCGCCCCACGACCGAGATGCTGCCGGGCACGCCGTTGCCCGCCACCTCGAGACCATCCGGCCCCACCACCTGACCGCCCACATTCTCTAATGAATAAAAAGGCCGCGTGATCGGGATGCCGCCCTCGCTTTGCATGGAGTAATTGAATGTTCCGTCGTCCACGGCGTACAGCCTGGCCATGAGGCCGATCGATTGGCCGCCGTCCAACCACTTGCCGATCGTCACGCGCCCACCGGTGCGCGGGTCGAGGTCCAGCGTCTCGCCGCCCAACAACACCGGCGAGGGAAGCACGCCCTCGCTAACCAGAATCGGCAAGTCGCTGCCCGCGCCCCACCACGTCAGAAACTCAAGCCGGGCGAAACGACAGCGGCAAGCAGTCGAAGCACAAGTCCAACCATCGCAATCGGAGCATGCATAGCCGGTCGGCCCGTGCATCGATGGCCCAAACGCCTGGGCGCGACATACTCGCCTCCGTCCATTTCGACATACTCGCCTCCGTTCATATAGACGGGGCCTTCGAGCACAATGTCCTCTTGAGCCGACGCCCGTTGAATCGGACCTGTCGCCTCGGGCGCCGCTGGGACGGCCTTCGGCAAGGGTTGTGCCGCCTGGTCCAGCGGGATCTCGCGCGGTGCTGTGGTTGCCTTCGGCAAGGCCGCGGCGCCTCGAACGAAGGGCGACGCAATCCGCCGCCCGCGCACCACTTCTCGGCCGGCGACCGTCGTGCGAACTTCCGCGCAGGCGCCCGACGCCGCGAAGCTCGACCAGACCACCAACCCCAGACACCACGTCATTCGGAGACTTGCGCCAGGCGACATAGCTTGCAGCTCACAATCGATGGATAGCGAAGTATTCCAGCGTCGCGACGCTCCCGCCCGGGGACCGAAAGACGCACTCGGCGCCGGCCCAGCGCAAAGAACGCCTCACCAACACCACTCGCTGCAAACCGACGCAAAACGCGCCTGCCGCCAGCGGGCGACAGTAGTTACCGCATCCAACGCCAAAGAGCAAGAGCAGTTGGGGGGAGAGTCGTGGGTAGAGAGTAGTGGGTAGAGAGTAGTGGGTAGAGAGTCGTGGGTAGAGAGTCGTGGGTAGAGAGTCGTGGGTAGAGAGTCGTGGGTAGAGAGTAGTGGGGCGTGGCAGCCTCCCTGACGCACCTCTTGCCGCCTACTTGCCAGCCGGCCCGGCGGGCCAACTCTAGCCGTGGCCGTGAGGCGAGCTCTTTTTAAAGCTCGCATGAAGCGAAGCGCGACTAGCCGGCAAATTCCCGCCACCGCTGGGCTTGTCCCAGCGGGGCGATGCTCCTCGCCAGCCCGTGCGCCGTGCCCATTCCCGCCACCGCTGGGCTTGTCCCAGCAGGGCGGTGCTCCTCGCCAGATGGCGCTGTTCGGTGGGCGAGGGGCATCGCCCAACGGGGGCAAGCCCCGTTATGGCGGCGTCCAGGCTGGGATCGTTGTTGGCGGGGAGCAACGCTCGACGGGGACATGCCCCGTCGTGGCGTGCTCGCCGCGTAAGCACTTGTGGCGACAGGCCTTGACATACCCGCGTGGGGCCTTAAGTCCACGCCATTGGGCCGTCCCGTTGGGACTTCGTGGCCGCCACTGCGTTGGTTACCCAGGATTGCGCTGCGCTGCACCCTGGGCTGATTTTGGGCCGTCCCGATGGGACTGATTTAGGGTCCTTCGCTTTGCGAAATCCGCTACGGCCTATCCCCTTACTCTCCACGGCCTGTCCCGTACCCCCTGCTCTCTACCGCCTATCCCCCTTCCCCTACCCGCTGCCGACTCCCCTTTCGAAGGCGTCCTTGTCTCGGCTGTAGAGGGCCAGAGTGGATTCGAAGGTCTGCAAGGGGATGGTCCAGACCGGTTCGTCCGCCGTGTAGTTGTTGCAATGCGTGATGAGCAGGCGATACATGAATTTGAAGAGATGCCGGGGGACGCGCAGCGAGGCCAAAGCCTCGCGGAGACGCGTGTCGGTGATGCCTTCATCGAACATCTCGCGAAAACGCGGCTTCTGGCCATCCATCGCGCAAGCGTCCAACCGAGCGTTGGTGACATCCATCAGCGCTTGGCCCGTCCATTCAAACGAGTGAATCACGTTTTGCTTGTCGAGCCGCGAACGCTGATAGAAGCTTTGATCCTCTCGCTCGATGAAACGAGTCAGCTCGATCGGCAACATCAGCTTTAGTCCCAAGCCCGGATGTTTCAGAAACTTGTTGTCCAGCATCGGCCAAAGCAGGGCTTTCATGAGGTCGGCCGAACCGTTGATCAGGTGCGGTTCGTCGACTCGGTCCACGATCACCAGCAGGCCTTGAAAACCCAACGTCTTCAGGATGCCTTGCAACTTGAGCAGCAGTTCATAGCGATCGTCGGTGCTGTCCTTGCTGGGCATGGGTTGTCCAGAGATTTCCGGCGTGGCGAACGACAGCAGAGCCTTGCGGAGTTCGGCCGACTGCCGCACGCCGATACGCATGCGTTTCTGAATGGCCCGCGATTTCCACCACGCCTTAAGCCAACGCACCGCGAACGGCGCCCAGCCCAAAAGCATCACGGCGATGGCCAGCATCAAATAGTTGGGGCTCAACCAGGCGGCGTCCTTTTGGGAGAGGTACGCGAAGCCGGATCCCACAACGGCGGTCCAGACGACGCCCAACCCGAACGTGAGGTGGGCCGACCAGGATTCATAATGCAGCTTCTTACGCAGCTTCCGCCAGCGTCCCAGGAAAGTCTGCGAAGTCGATTGGTCGTAAAACGCGGCCAGCAACAAGAGGTCGCGTGATTGATGTCGATCTAATTTGCTGACGCGGCCGGCGTCGATGTCGCCGACGGTGTGCGATGAGGTCGGATTGACGCCCAACACGCCGTCGACCAAACCGGTAACCGCCAAGCTCAAGATCGCGTCCATATGATCCCATAACTTCCACTGCGCCAGCACGCGATCGGGACGCCGTTTGCGGCTGGGTAAGTGGTCGCGAAATCGATCCAGGAACGGGTTGAAGTCGTCGTAGCTGACCAGGAACAGACGCTGTTGGGGATGGTCCTGATTGAATTGCTTCAGGTGTTTCAGGACTTGGAGCCGCATGGCGGTTTTCCCAGCGCCTTTTTCGCCGAAAACAATCGAGGTGGACGGTTCGCGTGGATCGCCGTAAACCTTGTCCCATGCCGGATGGTAGGTGGTGTCGATGCAATGATCCTTGAAAACCGGATCGGTCTGCGCATCTTCCTCGGCGAAGGGATTTCGAGCGATGCCGTGATGTTCGAGGAACTGTTGCACTTTCATAGGAACCAGTCCGACCGGGGGACAGAGTTGGAGGGCAAGACAAGTGACTTGGATTGTGGGCGATCGCGGCGAAGTGCAAAGCGGTGGCGCGGATCAAGGGTCGCTTGCGCCACAAAGACAGGCGAGACCCAGCGCCTCGCCTGGAGCCTGCTGCAAGTCGCCGGGCGAGATCCCGTCTGGGCGACATGCACCGGCCGAACGACGCTTCGGCCAGCTCGCCAAGGAAGTGCTTCGTCGCCCGACCGGCCGGATCGCGCTTACTTGGCCTTCAAATCGGCGACCATCTTCTTGAAGGACTCGGCCTGAGCCTCCACGGTCGCCATCGGACCGTACATCTTGATGTAGTACTGCCCGGCGTCAGGGGTGATGATGATGGCGCCCAACATGCGATAGTCAGGACGTCGCACGAGTTGACCTCCGGCGAAGGGGCCTCCCGGACGGTCGAGATAAATGCCGCGTAGATCCACCAGATGGACTTCGCAACCGGCCACCGAGAGCTTCTCGGTGCTGGCCTTGACCGCTTCGCCATCGGCGCTGGCGAATTGCCCTTCCCAGCGAGAAACGTTGGCTTCGACGCCGCCAGAGGCGCCCATGAGCGTGACTCGCGCGTCGGCCCCTTTTTCCTTACCGGGCGCCGCGAATTCGAATTCCACGATCCTGGACGACGGGGTCTTCTTGATCCAACCAGCGGGGCTCATCAGCGTCAGGCGACCGCGACCGAGTTGGATCCGCGTCCCTTCGGCGGCTGGTTCTTGGGCGATGCCGATCGCGGCGAATGTCAAAGGCGCCAGCAAGGCGAGCAGCAGTTTCTGGAACGTCAGGGAACGCATTAGTTTCCTTCGTCAAGACGAGTCAAGTGGAACGTTGGCTAAACTCAGGTCGGCGGCCCGGGCGACAAAAAACGAACGCCGCCGGCCGCCCCCACAATATAGGACTTGCCGGCGCAATCGTCCATTGTGGCCGGGAAAGCGGAAAGCGGAACGGTTGACGGCCATGGCGCCAGATGCCGCGCCGGCACGCTCCTGGCCGCCTACATCAGCACCATAATGAGTGCGGCGACCAACGCCACGCTCAGCACCGCGAGAAAGCCCACCAGTAGCACGCCGCCGCCCTTGCCGCGTTTCCTCCGGGGGGCGGCTGACGGCGATACGGCCGCATCCAGAAGATGCGGAGCGGCGGAGACGACTTGGGCGCCGCTTGTGGGCGACTTCAACTGGATGTTCACGGGAACGCCTCGACGAAGCGAATCGAAGACTTCATCCGCGCGCCGCCAATCGTCCCAGCCAGCCTTCCAGACGAGCGTGGGGCCATTGATGCGGCCTTCGCTCAACCATTGCCTGACGGCCGCTTCGTCGGCGGGCCCATATTGCCCGCCGGAGGGCGGACGCACGAACCAGACGCTCGGCGCTTCCACGCTGGCCGCTTCGCTGGCCGGCGACGGAGTTGAAGCAGGCGTGGACGGCGGTGAAGCAGGCGTGGACGGAGTCCGCCTTACTGAGGACGCTGCTGCGGAGGGCTGTTTGGCGCCCGCCCGTGGAGCGACCACCGGCGCCGCGACCGGCAGGCGGCCCGAGGCGGTGGCTGGGGCCACCCGGACTTCATCGGCGGTCTCGCCCAGCAGGTCGTCGAGCGCGTCGTCAAACGTTGAACCCACGGCGGTTGTGCGCTCGGAGTGGCTTTCCTGCTGCCTGGGAGTGAAGGGAATCTGGATCGCTGGACCGCGTCGTCCCGCGGCGGACGCGTGCGGGCTGCTTTCGTTGGCCAGCGCCGCTTCGGCCGGAATGCGGAATTTCGCGTCGCACTTTGGGCAGACGCCGACCTTCCCGGCCAGAAACGACTTGATATTCAACGAATGCCCGTTGGGGCAAGAGACGCGAATGCCCATAGTTCCTCTTCCCGCGGGTCGGTTCACACGGCGCCGCAGTGGGCGGCTCCCAACTCCTGCAGATCGACCCCTGGTCGATCCTCTGTTCCATCTCGCATTATACTCCCGGGCGCCTGCATCTGAAAAGCAAGTTGTCGGGCGAGCGAAACGGCGTTGCCGGGCGCAACCGCTTTTTTCGTTCCGATCCGACCGGCTCGCCGCAACGTGATTCGCCGACTCAAGGGAGAGACTCTGGATGGCCAAAAAGAAAGCCTCACGCCGTGGCGCCGCTCGTGGCGAGGCGATTGACATCGCCCTCACTGGCGAATTGGACGATCGCGAAACAGAGGTCGTGGAGCAGTTGCTGGAAGCCACGCCGGATGACGAGGTGACGATCTATTTCGATTCGCCGGGCGGCAGCCCATACGTCGGTATGGCGTTGATGAATCTGTTGATGCTGCGGAATCTCAACACGACCGGGATCGTCATCGGCGAATGCTCCTCGGCGGCCATTCTGCCGTGGGCCGCCTGCCGTCGTCGGCTCCTGGCCCCGCATTGTGCGTTGCTCTTCCATCCCATGCGTTGGGAGCCCGACCAAAGCATCACGCTCCGGGAAGCCGCCGAGTGTGCTCGGCACTATCACCAACTGGAACAAGCCATGGATCAATTGATCTCGCGATTGTTGCAGGTCGAATTGGCGCAGGTTCAGGCCTGGTGCGAGGCCCCGCGATTCGTCGCCGCCGCCGAACTGATCGAAATGGGAGTTGCGGAAGCCGCACCTCACCTGGGCCCAGCGCATTGACCCATGGGGGAGCCCTGAGCCAACGCGCCGAACCAGCGACAGCACGACGTTTGGGGCGTCGCATGGTACAATCTCCGGTGAGGGATGGATCGCGACCTTCAAATCAGATGGGCTGCGGAGCGTGCAAATAATGCTGCGAATTAGCTTGCTGTTGGGAATGATCTGCGTCGTGGCCGCGCCGCTTTCGGCGCGCGCCCAAGGGAAGCGAGTCAAGCCCAAGCCCTTCGATCGCGAGAAAATCAACGACGTCTTCTTTCCCGACGTCTTCTCGGTGCTGGTGGGGTCCCGGCCGGCCGCTGGCGGCGCGAAGCCGGTCGCCAAGCCGTTGGTCAATGCCGACGCCGCACCCGCCGCGGCGGCGCCGCCCGCCGGCCAGGGTTGGTCGCGTTGGATCTCGGCGACCACGCTGGAAAACGAAATCAAGATGATCAAGGCCGACGTCGATCGCGAAGTGACTTCGGTGAGCCAGTTCCGCGGCCGAGGCCATATGGAATGCCGGCGCCTGTTTTCCGTGGCCGCCGTCGTCTTCGCCGTCATCGCCGAATATGACCAGAAGGTGCGTTGGAATTCCGATGCGGCGGGAATTCGCGACGTGTTCGCGCGCACGGCCTTCAATTGCAAGACCGGCGACAAGCGAGTCTATGATCAGTCCAAGCTGCGGAAGGGCGACTTGCAAGAACTCCTAGGCGGTCAGACCCCTCCGCTCGATCCTGGCGAACCGGTTGCGGACTGGGCCGCCGTCGCCGATCGCGGTCCCTTGATGCAACGCCTCAAAATCGGGTTCGACGACCGCTTGAAACCCCTGCTGAGCAGCAAGTCCGAGATGGGCGCCAACGCAAGCGACATTCGGCACGAGGCCGAGATGATCGCGATGCTCAGCGACGTGCTCACCCGCGCCGAAATGGAAGATTCGTCCGACGAGACCTACGCGCAATTCGCCCATAACATGCGAAACGCGGCCAACACGATCGTGTCCGCGCTGGAAAGCAAGGACTACGATCAAGCGAGTCAGGCGGCCGGCGAGATCGCCAAGGCCTGCTCCGACTGCCACGACGGATACAGGTAGTCACCGGCGCGGGAATGGGCACGGTGCACGGGCTGGCGAGGAGCAGCGCTACGCTGGGACAAGCCCAGCGGTGGCGGGAATCTGCTGGCCCGTGCTTTGCTTCATCCTAGCTTGAAAGGGCTCGCCTCACGGCCACGGCTCGAACTGGTTCGGCCCTTCGGGACCCCGACGAGCGTTGCTCCTGGGCAGCCCACGTCAGCCTTCTCTTGGCGAACGATAGAGCAAACGCGCGAGCTGCTCGCTGGACCCGGTTTCCGTTCTCTCATAGTGCCAACGGCGGTGCGTGGGGACGAGGCTATTGTCGGCCGGCCAGGGCAAGAAAGGGCGATCTTGCAGGATCGCTTCTAGCCGCGAACTGTCCATGGCGACATTGCCGGCCCGCGGGGGCATCGGCCCCGCGTCGGCTCGGGGGCAACCTTGCAGCAGGTCGGGATCGTATCCGCCCACGCGATTCACGATTTGAGCGATTTCGTAAAGGCTCAACCGCTGCGGGCCGCCTGCGTGATAGAGTCCGGAAACCGGCTGGTTCACCAAACGAGCGAACAGCCGATTGAGGCAGTCGCAATAAGTGGGGGTTCGTACTTCGTCGTAGTACAGCGTCGCGGGCTTGCCTTGCTTAAACCGAGATTGAATCCAGTCGATGGCGCCGGCGTGTCCGTTGTAGCTGGGACCCATTGGCAGGGAAATCCGCAGAGTGCAAGCCTGGGGGGCCTCGTCCATCGCGATCTTCTCCACCTGCGTCATGGTCTTTCCATAGACGGTCACCGGGTCGGTGGGATGATCTTCCAGGTACCCTCCCTCGCCTTCCCCGGAGTAAACCAGGTCGATCGATAGAGCAATCAGCCGCGAGTTGAACCGTCGAGCCAGGGCGGCGATGTTTTGGGTTCCCAACACGTTGATGCGCCAGGCCAGGGGCGGATCCATCTCGCAGGCTCGCAGTTTGCACGTGCCCTCGCAGTGCAACACGACGGCGAAACGATGCTGCAGGAACAGCCGCTCCAACTCCGCCGTGTCATCCGCATTACACGCCACGACCCCAGGCAGAGCCAGCCGATGATTGTCGCGACGCCGGATTCCGATCACTTGACCGGGAAACAGGCGGTGAAAGAAGTGAAACGCGTTGTATCCCGCGACTCCGGCGACTCCGGTCACCAGCAGCGGGCCCGGCAGCGGGCCCTCGACCATGGGGCTCTCCGATGTATTGGACGGCATGATTCCCAAGGGGGGGGTGGCGCGTTTGGGGCGAATCGCCGCCAGGCGACGAATCCGGAACTTGCGGCGGGTCCGTGACGTCTAAAGGACGGGATCGTCCCTGAAACTCCGGGGGGATGGCAGGGGCGACTTCCCGCCTTCCCCTAATCCGCGGCTTTCAGCGGCGCCAACCCGCCGGCGCCGGCCGGGGCGATTTCGCCTCGCCACGAACCGCCAGGATAACTTATCGTAAGAATAGTCAATACCGTTGTTGCCGTTTGCCTGTTCGTGACATTTCGCCTAAGGGGTCGACAAGCCGCTTGGAGCGCGTAACGGGCGTGGCGACGATATTAGCAGGAGACGAGCAAGCGGTCCCCGCTTTGCTGCAGGTCATGCCGCGTCCGCGCAGGATGGACGCGCCTGAGGCCTGGCTGCCCGAGAATACGCATCGTTGGAGATTACCTGGATGAGCCGCAAGTCCGCCCTCGGTCGTTTGAGTTCATTGCGTTCGGCCCGTTTGAGACGGCGATTCAGCCGCCTGGAGCAGTTGGAAGGCCGATTGTTGATGGCCGCCGATTTGACGCCCGCTCCGGACGTTTTCGGCCCAATCCAGGACGTCGCCGAGCCAGTGGCTGGATCGGCCGCCCTCACCACCGACTCCGATGTGGCCGAGGGAGAACCGGCGCCGGATCTGGTGGCTTTCGCCAAGGCCCTGGCTGCCGAGGGGGCGATCTACTATGGCGCCGACTGGTGCCCCTTCTGTACGGAGCAGAAAGAGCTGTTTGAGGACGGCGAGAATTACTTGCCTTTTGTCGAGGTCACCAACGCCGATCGGTCTTTGAACGAGGTCGGGGTGGAAGAAGAGATCCAGTCGTTTCCGACCTGGAAGTTCTCTGATGGAACCGTCTTGGAGGGACTCCAGTCGCTCGAGGCCCTCTCGTTGGCCTCCGGCATCGCGATCCCCACCGGCAGCGCTCCGTCTTTCGTGCCGATTGAAGTCAGCGCCGCGAATGTGCTAACCGTTAAGGCCGGCTCGCCGCTGCACTTGTCGATCGACGCGTATGATCCCAATAGCACGGACCTGACGATCAGCGTCAGCGTTTCCAATCAGTCGTCTCCGGACTTGCTGACGGCGGACGTCCTGGACCGGGAAAGCAATCGCAGCATGGTCATCGACGCCGGTCCCTTCGGCGAGATGGTGTTTCAGCTGTTCGAGGAACAGGCGCCGCGAGCTTCCGGCCGAATTATCCAATTGGCGGACAGCGGATTCTACGACGGCCTCACCTTCCACCGAGTGGCCCCGGGCTTCGTGATTCAGGGTGGTGATCCGACCGGCGTCGGGTCCGGTGGTTCGTCACTGGGCGACTTCGACGACGACTACAACGTCCAGCTGCAACACAATCGCTCGGGCGTTCTCTCGTACGCCAAGACAGGCGACGACACCAACGACTCCCAGTTCTTCGTGACCGACGCCGCCACCCGTTTCCTCGACTTCAATCACTCAATCTTTGGAGTGCTCGTCGAAGGGGACGACGGCCGAGCCGGCATTCAGCGCACGCCGACCACCAGGTCGCGAGTCTCGACCACCGCCTCGACGACGTCGTTCACCACTGAGCTGACCAATCCCAATGACAACGCCTTTAGGAATTTCATTTTGAAATTCACGACCGGCAATCTGGCCGGCACGTTGGCGGTGGTTGATACCTACGATGCGACGACCCAGACCATCACCGTGAAGCCGGAAACCACCTTGCCGGTTGCGCCCTCGGCCGGCAGTCAATTTGAATTGATCCGGCGACTGACCATGGACACGGTCGACATCGTCCCCGACACCGAAAACGGCGTGGTGATGCTCGCGGCCGATCACGGGGTTACCGGAACCGCCGAAGTCACCATCACCGTGACCGATGGCGAAGGGCTGACCGCCGAGCAGACCTTCACGGTCAACGTTATCGCTGACGACGCCAACACGCCGCCGTTTTTGACCACGACCGAGCCGATCAACACCGGTCGCAATCAAGCGGTGACGGTGCAATTGGACGCCATCGATATTGAGAACGACGACCTGGTGTTTCAGCTCTCGCCGGTCGTGAATAACGGGGCGCTGATCGAGCCCATCGACGCGGCCACCGGGCAATTTCGCATCACGCCGCCGCTGAACTTCACCGGCGCGTTTGAGGTCGAGGCGAGCGTGCGGGCGCGCAACCCGATGTCGGGATCAACAACGACTTCGGCACCGATCGTCAACGGCTGACGGTTGTCGTCGCGGATAGCGGGCCAACGGCCATCACGCTGGATTCCGCCAGCGACTCGGGCGCCAGCGACATGGACAATCTGACCAATCTCGATTCGCTGGATGTCGTCGTGACCGGCGTCACCAGCGGGGCCGTCGTCTTTGTCCAGGAAAGCGGCGTCACTTTGGCCTCGGCCACCGCGACCAGCGACACGGTCACCATCACCGTCGATGCGTCATCGTTGGCCGACGGCGCCCACTCGTGGATCGCCTTTGAACGCCTCAATGGCCAGGACAGCGGCGCCACCGACCCGCTGGTTGTGACCTTGGATCGAACCGCCCCGGCATTCTCCTCGACGCCGAACTCCAACGGCGAGGTCGGCGTGCTCTATGCCTACAACGCGGAAACGGACGACGACGCGAACGACCCCGAGTTCAGTCTCGCCAACGCGCCCAGCAACGCTTCGGTTGACGCCGCCAGCGGCCTGGTGAATTGGACGCCCACGCAGTCGCAGTCCGGGGTGACGACGTTCCAGATTCTGGCGACCGACGCGGCCGGCAATACGGGCTCGCAAGACATCTCCGTCGACGTCGTGGGCTTGGGCCTGGTGGATGTTGTCTTGCGGGCGACCGACGCCCAGGGGAATGCCATTTCCGAAGTCTTGGTCGGCGAATCGTTCTTGGTTGAGATGCGAGTGCGCGATTTGCGCGGCGATGCGTTGGGAGTCGCCGCGGCCTATGTCGATTTCCTGTTTGACGGCGGCGTCGCGGCCGTCGATGGCAGTGTTGTGTTTGATGCGAATTTTGCAACCGGCCGCACCGGGACCGTCAGTTCCGGACTGATCGACGAACTGGGCGCCACCGCGGTTGGCGGTCTGGGCGGCGGCGAGTTCCTGGTCGTCACGATTCCCATGATCGCGACATCCGTCGGCTTCGCTGATATTCGCGTCACCGCGGCGGACACGGACATCGAACTCGTCGGCCCAGGCGCGGTCTCCCCCGAGGACGTGAACTTCGGCTCGCTCGTCTTCGATGTCGTGCCTCCCTTCCGCGCCGTGGATGACGAATTCAGTTTCGACGAAGACGCCGGGGAACAAGGCCTGACGGTGCTTTCCAACGACCAGAGGAATGACGGCGTCGGCGAACTGACGATTGTCGGAGTCGACATCTCCGACGCCGGCGTGACGCCGATCATCACCGCGCAAGGCACGTTGATCGGCTACACGGCCCCGCCGGACTTTAATGGCGAGGACACCTTCACCTATCGCGTCAGCGATGGAAGCGGCGACGTTTCCGAGGCCACCGTGACCCTGTTGGTGCAATCGGTGAATGACCCGCCCACCGCCGTGGACGATGAATTCACCGGTGATCAGCGAGTGGCCGAGGATAGCGTGAACAACTTCCTGGACCTGTTGGCCAACGACGAAATGGACCCGGACGTCGACGATGAACTGACGATCCTTCGCGTCGGCATGCCCAGCGCCGGCGGCCGAGTCACCATTGGCGCCGCCGGACAACACGTCAATTACACGCCTTTGGCCAACTTCGACGGAACCGAGACGTTTACGTACGTGCTTTCCGACCGCAGCGACGGCAGCGGCATCGAAAGGACAGCCACGGTCACCGTCGAGGTCTCCGGGACGAATGATCCACCCAACGCGGTAAACGACAGCTACGCAGTCAACGAGGATTCCGACCTCGAGGACAACCCGCTGAGTGTCTTGGATAATGACACGACGGAAGTCGGAGAAACGCTGCGAATCACCTCGGTCGGTTCGCTCGAAAACGGGGCCACCGCGGAAATCAGCGAGGACGGCACGACCATCTTCTTTAAGCCCGGTCCGAATTTCTCCGGACCGACCGCGTTTGTGTACACCATTGACGACGGCCGTGGCGGCATGGATACGGCGCGCGTCAGCGTGACCGTGATCGGCAGCAACGACCCGCCCATCGCCAACGACGATCCGTCCGCCGGCGACAGCTTGAGCTTCGGTCGCAACACCGGACCCCATACGATTCTCGTCCTCGCGAACGACTCCCTGAATGGAGACACGAGCGAGACGTTGACCATCACCGCGGTCACGCAAGGCTCCAACAACGGGTTGGTGGAAATCAGCGACGACCTGAAGAGCGTGCGATATACTCCCGCCGCCGGTTACACTGGCCCGGAGACCTTCAGCTACACCATCAGTGACGGCACGAGCACGGACACCGCGACGGTGTCGGTCGAAGTGCTCGATTTCGACCCCGCCCTGATTAGCGGCGCGGTGTTCATTGATCTCGATGAGGACGGCGTCCAAGCCGGGACGGAATCACCCGTCTCAGGCGTCAAATTGACGCTCACCGGCACCGACCAAAATGGGCAGAGCGTCAACCGAGTTATTTACTCGGCCGCCGACGGATCTTACGTCTTCGACAACCTGGTCCCCGGATCTTACGAAGTCACCGAGACCCAGCCGTCCATGCTTGCCGACGGATCGCTGGTCGTCCAAGACGAATCGGCGACGATCCTCAACAGCAACGCCTTTTCCATCACCCTGGCCGATGGACAAGAGGCGACTGGCAACCTGTTCATCGAGGGCGGGAGGGCGCCGCAGACCTACGGAATCCGTGACCTCTTCCACTCGACTCGCAAAAACACCGCCTTTGCGACGATGGACGCCGCAAGCGGCCAAACCGTCGCCTGGCTGCAGGGCGCGTGGGCCGAAGGGACGACGGTTGAGGTGACTGCGGACGCGGGCGTGGCGAGCTATGAGATCCGCCAGGACGGCGTCGTGATGGAAGCTGTCGCTCTGGACATCGATTCGCCTCCCCCGGCTCATGTCGTGGATCAAAGCCATGACGCCAGCGGCGACGAAGCCATGCTGCTTCGCCTGTTGGCCCCCCAACGGCCGTTGGAAGCTCGGCGCTCGCTGCTCGGCGGACCCGCGAACTCCATCGGCGCGTCGGCCAACGCGGCCTTCGTAGCGGAGAGTGAAGGCGAGGGCGAGGCGGCGGCGCCGCTGGCGCCGACCCACGCCGATGCCGTGTTCAGCCAACTCGGTCAATTCACCCACGCTGACACGGATCAGCACGATGATGACGACCTGCTCTTGGCCGACATCGTCGATTCGATGTAGGACGACGGTGGCGGGAATGGGTACGGCGCCCGGGCTGGCGGGGAGCATCGCCCAACGGGGGCAAGCCCGTAGTGGCGTGGACTTAAGCAATGCCTCTGCCTGCCAGGCCCGAAGGGCCGAAACAATTTTAGCCGTGGCCTTGAGGCCACGGACCACTCGTCCAACGGTCCCGCAGGCCCGACTTCGGGCCTGTATCCCGTCTAGCAACGTAACCGCGGCCTTACGGCCACGGCTAAAATTGTGACGGCCCTCCGGGCCTCAGAGATCGCAGGCATTGCTTAAGTCCACGCGATTCGGGAGGAGCCCGACCGGCGGGAATTGGTAGGCTAGTCGCGCTTTGCTTCATGCGAGCTCCACCCCATTGGTATGGGCCCCGTTGGGTCTTTTTGCCCAATTTCTTTGGGTTTCCCATTCGCCCTAAAGGGCCTATTCATTCGGGCGATTGCCGCTAGAATCGGCTCCATCGGAACCAGCAGCGCGCTGGCCGATGGGCTTGGCTGCGGGAAATGGGAGGGGAATCCGGAAAGACCTGTTTGGCGCGACATTTGGCGGAAATCTCATCCCTCTTTTCCCATTTTCTCAAATCGACCGCTTGCATCTTGCTGAGCGAGTGGTAATTTTTAACCTTCAACCTGCCTAGACTTCCTAACCGGCATCTTTTGCTGCGGAACAGAGTGGCGGCGGGTGGAAAACTCAGACCATTTTTTTGTCCGTCTGGAGGAGCATCCAAGATGACGCGTTTTTCGGTTTTGGCCCTGACTGGGGTCTTGGCGCTTGGTATGGCGCTGATGGAAAGCCCTGCGGAAGCAGGCTTGTTTAATCGTTGCGGTGGCAAGAGCTGCGGTGGTCGCGCTCGTTGCGGCGGCATGAACGACTGCGGTGGCCGCAAGGCTTGCAGTGGTCGGACTCGACGCCGTGACCGCAAGTGCTGTGGTCGGCAACAGACTTGCTGCCCGGCTCCGAGCTGCTGCCCGGCTCCCACTTGCTGCCCGGCTCCGACTTGCTGCCCGGCTCCCACTTGCTGCAACAGCTGCAACACCGGTTGCAACAGCTGCAACACCGGCTGCACCAGCTGCGGCGGAACCATGGTTTCGTCCGGCTGCGATGCTTGTGGTGGTGTCGTGGTCGAAGGCACGATGAGCCCCGTCATTGAGGGCGCCGTTGTTCCCAGCGATGTCGTTGAGCCGACTCCCGCTGCCGACGCTGCTCCGCCTGCGCCGCCGACCACCGAGTCCTAATCGACTTGAGTGGCGTGGATTGAATAAAGCGGTCGGCACTTCCTAGCGAATTGCCGGCCGTTTTTTATTGCGTCGCGGAACTCTCGGCCCACGGAGGTCGGCCATGATGTTTCTGGGAAACTCGGGCCGTCCCCAATGGCCAATTCCCAGCGCGGCAATTATTCTTGTCTGTGCGCATCGTGTTGCACTCTGCGCCTGGCTCCAACCGCTCTTCCCCCACGCTTTCATGGCCGCATCCAAAACGACTTCGACGACTGGGGCGGGCGGCGCCGGATTGCCGGCTTGGCGAGGATTGCTATCGGCGGTTCTGGCGGGACATTTCCTGATTGTCGCCATCGCCTACGCCGGACTCAGCGATCGATCTCGGTTGCAGCTGGGGTTTCTCTCGGCATGCCGGCCCTATTCCCAATGGATGCACTTGGACCCCGTGGCCGATCCGCCGCCTTTTCCCTATCACTGGACCGATGGCAGCGAGTTCGATACCGCGTATTCCGTGCAATGGCTTCCCGAAGGCGCATCCGAGGCGGATGATGCGGCATGGCGGGACCTGTTGCCGGAGACGACGGCGGGCGGCCCGCAACGTGGGCGAGAGGTGCTGTACGCACGAGCCTGGGGATACTTCGTTGACTTCGAGGCGATTCCCGGAAAGATGGCGTTGGCGGCCGCCCAGCGGCTGATCGCCCTCGAGGAGCGGCCCGCGCGGCTGCGATGTCGCCGCCGGTTCTTGCCGCCGCCGGACACCATGCAACCGCTGGACGACCCTGCCTACCTCACGACGATCTACGAGGCCCGGGTGTTGCTGGACACGGCGCCAGTCCGCATTCTGAAGATCGATCCCGATGACGAGACCGCCGCCACGCCGAAAGACCAGTAGTGCCCGCTTCGACGCCAAACCGAGTTTCCGCGTTCACGCGTTTTCAACGCGCTGGGACCAATTCTTCTTTCTGCCGAGCCGTTCGCCGGCCCTGGCGGCAATCCGCATTGCGGTGGGACTGGTCGCGTTGCTTCATCTGCTGGGATGGTTGTGGGATGTGCTGGTCTGGTTTGGCCCCGATGGCCTGTTGCCGGCCCGCTTGACTCGACAGATGCTGGCGGGCGACGGGGCGATCTCATTTCGGATTTCGCCGTTGTTTCTCAGCAGCGATCCGCGTTGGGTGTTGTTTTGGCCCGCGGTTGGGGCCCTGGGCGCCGTGATGCTGGCGTTGGGCTGGCGGGCGCGGGTGGGCGCCGCGCTGGCGTGGATCAGCGTCCTGAGCTTGCTCCATCGCGGCCCGGCCATTAGCGGCCCCTTGGAAGCCATTTTGGCGCCGCTGCTGTTCTACCTGATGATCGCTCGCAGCGATCATCTTTGGTCATTGGCCGCGCGAGGCCGACCGGCGGCGGAGCCGGCGGTTTCCACTCGTTTAGGTTTGCGATGCGTGCAGTTGCATCTGGCGATCGCCGTGTTGGGTTTGGGGTTGGCCAAACACTCGGTGGCGCCCTGGCAAGACGGCGAGGCCGTTTGGTGGTTGGCCATGTTGCGCGAGCAGCCGCTCGGGGATCAGCTCGCCTTTCTGCAAGACGCCTTCTGGGTGAGTGAACTCTGGACGCATGCGGCGGTCGCCTTTGAGTTGGCGTTTCCCGTGCTCATCTGGGTTCCGGCGTTGCGTCGGTGGATGATTGGCGCCGGGCTCTTGCATTGGTTGCTGTTCGCGGCATTGACCGGCCAAGTGCTCTTTTGCATGCTGATGGCGGCGGGGATGTTGGCGTTTGCTTTCCCCGACGACCAGCCATCTGCGCGGGGTTGAACCGAGTCGCCCAGCGCACCGAACGCCTGAGTCTCTTGAGCCGCATCCAAGGAGTCGCCCCATGAACCACGCACCCATGCATTTCGCCTCGCTCCGCCTCGATCGTCAACGCGCGCTTGCCGCCGCGGCGGGGGCCGCGCTGATCGCGGTTGACGGTCGGCCCGCGCTCGCGGCGCCGGCGACGCCAGCTGACCGCCGCAGGTTCAAGTTCAGCTTGGCTGCATACAGCTATCGCGGGTTGCTGCAAGATCCGTCAGCGGAGTTCACGCTCAGCGATTTCATCGCCGATTGTGCTCGCTTCGGGTTGGAAGGCGCGGAGCTGACGTCCTACTACTTTCCCGCTGAGGTGACTCGCGCTTATCTCGTTCAGCTCAAGGGGGAGTGTTTCCGAGCTGGACTCGATGTATCGGGGACCGCGATCCGCAATGACTTCGGTCAAGCACCGGGAATGAACAGCGGGAGCAATCCATCGCGCACGTGAAGCAATGGTGTGAGCACGCTCGTTGGCTCGGCGCCCCGGTGATTCGCATCTTCGCCGGACACGTCCCCAAGGACATGGCGCCCGAGGAGGCTCATCGCAACATGGTCACGGCCATTCAGCAATGCTGCGAATTCGCCGCCGAGCAAGGCGTTTTTCTCGCCTTGGAAAACCATGGCGGCCCCACGGCGACGAGCGAGGGACTGATGAAGCTGGTGCGGGACATCGATAGCCCCTGGTTCGGAGTGAACCTGGATTCGGGTAATTTTCACAGCGACGATGTGTATCGAGAACTCGCGGAAATCGCACCTCATGCATTGAATGTGCAAGTCAAGGTGGTGACTTCAGGGCCGGACGAGAAGAAACGCCCCACCGACTTCATCCGCTTGGCGGGCGTCCTGCGGGACGCCGGGTATCGGGGCTATGTCGTCTTGGAATACGAGGAGCAGGGAAACCCTCGCGAGGAATGCCCGCGGTATCTCGATAAGATGCGCGCCGCGTTTGATTAAGCGGTCGCGGCGGTTGCCGCGAATTCACGTCCAGGGCCAGGGCGCGGTGTTGGCGACCTGAGCGGCGGTTAATCCGCCGCGTCGAGCTTGCAGGACGCCAAAGCGCATCACGTCCAATCCCGGGACGCTGTGAGCGTCCGTGGAAACGACGATCGGCACGCCTTGTTTGGCGGCCGCCGCGCAGTGGAGTTCATTCAAATCCAGCCGAGCGGGATTGGCGTTCAACTCGAGTCGTTTTTGGTGCTTCGCCGCCGCGCGGATCACCTGATCCATGTCCACGGGATAAGCTTCGCGGCGGTTGATCAAACGCCCCGTGGGATGCGCGATCGCCGAGACATTAGGATGTTCGACGGCGCCCAGAATGCGTTCGGTCAGTTGTTCACGGGGTTGGCTTTGGCCATAGTGAATGCTGGCCAGCACCCAATCGGCTTCCGCGAGGACATCGTCGGGCAAGTCCATCCCGCCCTTCTCCAGGATGTCGCACTCGATCCCCTTCAAGATCAAGAGTCGTTCGCCCAGTTCCTGGTTCAAACGCTCGATCTCGCGCCATTGCTTGCGGAGCCGTTTGGGATCCAGCCCGCCGGCCATGGAAACGCGTTGCGAATGATCGGTGATGGCGATGTACCTCAGCCCGCGGGCGATGGCGGCGTCGGCCATCTCGCGTAGTGAAGCGAGGCCATCCGTCTCGGTCGTATGCATATGCAGGTCGCCGACAATCTGGTCCAACTCGACAAGCTTCGGCAAATCGCCCGCCTCGGCCAGTTCGTATTCGCCGCGGCCCTCGCGGAGTTCGGGGGGAAACACCGGTAGGTTCAAGGCGGCATAGACCTCTTCTTCGCTGGCGCCCGCTAGATAGACGTCTTCCTTTGGCGTCTGCACTCGATAGACGCCGTATTCGTTGATCTTCAGTCCTTGCGCCTTGGCCAACCCGCGAAGGATAACGTTGTGTTCTTTGGAGCCCGTGAAGTATTGCAACGCAGCGCCGAACGATTCCTGCGGAACGACGCGGAGGTCGATTTGCAGTCCCGTCCGCGTACGGATCGACATCTTTGTGGGACCGCGCACCAAGACGTCCGCAGCTTGTTCGAAAGCGCCGAAATGGTCCATGACTTGATCGGGGCGCCGCGAGACCACCAGGACGTCAAGGTCGCCGACGGTTTCTTTGCCACGCCGGTAACTGCCCGCGAACTCCAACGTCTGGATTGCGGCGCACTCTTGCAGGTGTTGGCGGAGCTCGGCGACCACGGCGTCCGCTTCCGCCCAGTAGATCCGCGTGCTGACCGCCTCGGCCACCTTCATTCCCGCCAGGATCGTCTCTTCGGTCTTCTTGCCAAACCCCTTCAGGTTGCGGACTTTCCCGGACTCGCAAGCCTGTCGCAAGTCGGCCAGCGTCTTCACGTGCAGCTCGTGGAAGATGATTGCCGCGCGTTTGGGACCAAGCCCCGGGATACGCAGCATCTCCAGGACCGATTCGGGGACTTTCGCGCGGAGGGCGTCCAAGTCGGGCAGTAAGCCGGTTTCCACCAGGGTCTGGCATTTCTCGGCGACCGACTTGCCGATTCCCGAGATCTGCGTCAGATCGTCCCCTTCCTGGATCAATTCGTGCAACGGCCGCGAAAGACCGCGAATGACCCGCGTGCCGTTGCGATAGGCTCGGACGCGAAAGCTGTTGGCGCCTTCAAATTCCAGCATGTCAGCGAGCAGATCCAAGCGGTCGGCGATCTCTTTGTTGCTTAACGCCACCAGCCATCTCCTGGAAAACGACGTCCTTGGATTGTGGGCCGCCCCGCCAGCAGCGGCGCCACGGCGAAGCTCGCCCGATGTTAGCTGTGAATCTCGACGACATCGCGATCATGCAGGACATAGTCGCCCTTGACGGTCGCGCCATCGTGGACCTGACTGCCCCAGACGCGGGCGAACTTGAGCGACTGGGCCAGATCCTTGTGGATCAGCTCCGCCACATCGGCCAGGGTGCCGCCGCGCTTCACGGTGAACGGCTTCTCGAAGTCGGGCTCCTTCCGCGATGGGTGCTTGGTGTAAACCCGCACAATGTCCAAGGCGTCCACGACGGCCTTCTGCAATTCAGCCAAACCGGCGCCTTGCTCGGCGGACACCAGGAATCGCTGCAAGTCGATCGCCAAGAACTCGTCCAGCAAAGCGATCCGCTCTTGGTAGTCGGGCAAGTCGATCTTGTTCAGCACCAGGAAGGCGCGGGTGTAGGCCAGCCCAACGTCGTTCTCGTCCAAGGCGCGTGCTGCGCGCCAGCCGCGTCTTCCCTTGTTGCAGTCGCTGCCAACACTCCTGCAGCCCGTCGACGCCGTCGTCTTGGCCCACGTCAGCGAGCAACAGCACCAGATCCGCTCCGCGAATCAAGCCTAGCAGCATGGGATCGATGAAGTCCGCGGTCACCGGCGGCGTGTCGACCAACTGGATGGAAACGTCCTCCCAGGGCATCATCGCGGGCGATGCCTCCCGCGTCGTGAAGGGGTAGGGCGCGACTTCGGGCTCCGCCCGCGTCCAAGCCTTGACCAGGCGGCTCTTGCCGGCGTTGGGCGGACCCGCCAAGACGACTCGGCCGGCGCCTTGCCGAGGCAGCTTGTGCCCCGCCCGCGAGGCTCCGCTGCGCGGGCCGCTGAGCTCCTTTCTCAGCTTGCTGATCTTCTGCTTCAGATCCGCTTGGAGCTTGTCGGTGCCCTTGTGCTTGGGCAACTCCCGTAACATCACTTGCAAGCAATCCAGCTCCTCCTGGGGGTCGCCGGCGCGGCGGTAGGCCTCCTCCGCCTTGAGGTACTGTTGAGTGAGATTGGCGGGCATGATCGAAGGGGGGTGCGAAAGGCGGGCGAAGAAAGTGACGGGGGCATTCGCCTTGACGTAGAAAGTTGGGTAGAACAACAGGATCGGGGCGAGACGGGCGCAGGTGCAGTATGGCCAGAGAACATCGCGAGTCACAAGACCCAGCGTCTCCGCCACGTAATCCAACTCCTGGGAATAGGCCGCGGCGTGGGCCGAAAGCGGTTTCGGATTCGCCGCCCCCCGAACCACCGGATTCGCCCGCATCGGCCGAAGTTCCGCGCGTTTGGACGGATCCATCGAAGACCGGCGCGCCCACCGCGACCATGGCCTTTGACGCGTTGGGGGCCGCCGGCGCGACGCCGCCCATCCCTGAACCGCCCGAACATGTGGGCACCTACACCACCTATGAATTGCTTTCGCTGTTAAGCGAGGGTGGGATGGGCACGGTCCATTGGGCGCGCGACCAGTTCCTGCACCGGGACGTGGCGATCAAGATCCTCCGCGCCGAGCACCGTTTCAGTTCCGAGTTGGTCGAACGGTTCATCAACGAATCGCGGATCATGAGCTGCTTGCAGCATCCGGGGATTCCCGCAGTGTATGACTGCGGATACTGTCCCGATGGACGACCGTACTACGCCATGAAGCTGGTCAAGGGAATCACGCTCGGTGAATTGGCGAGGCGCCAGGAGCGCAGCAAAGCCGGCCTGCTATCGATCTTCTCTTATGTCTGTCAGACGCTGGGGTGCGCACACTCTCAGGGCGTCGTTCATCTGGACGTCAAACCAAATAACATCATGGTGGGCGCTTTCGGTGAAGTGCACCTGATGGATTGGGGCCTGGCCCAATGGTTGCGTTCGACCGTCACCGATACCGGACGCGCAAGCCTTCGGGTGGGTCCGGACGCCTCGGGCAGCATCCGCGGAACGCCGGCCTACATGTCGCCGGAACAAGCTCGCGGCGAAGCCCTCGACGAGCAGGCGGATATCTTCAGTCTGGGGGCGATTCTCTGCGAGCTCTTGACCGGCAAGCCGCCCTATGGCGGCGAATCGGCTAAACGCGTTTACCGGTCTGCATGTCGCTGTGAAACCGAGGCTGCGTTTCAACGGTTGGATCACTGCAGCGCGGATCCTCGCCTGGTCCGGCTAGTCAAGCGTTGCCTGGCCCAACAGCCGCAAGACAGGCCCGCGACGGCCGGCGAAGTTGCTTTGGAGTTGGAGTTGTATCAGGAGGAAATCTTGCGACGCGTCGGCGACGACATGGAGCGGTTCTTTGAACTGTCCCTCGACCTTTTCTGTATCGCCGGATTCGACGGATACTTCCGCCGGATCAACGCCAATTTCGCAAGGGTCCTGGGATATCGAGATGAGGAAATGCTTTCGCGACCCTTTGTCGACTTCGTGCATGACGATGATCGCGAGGAGACCTTCCTCCGCATGAGCGTCTTATCCCAAGGCGAGCCGGTCGTCCGCTTCCGCAATCGCTATCGCACGGTTCGCGGGAACTACATCACTTTCGAATGGACGGCCAAATCGCTGCTCGGCGACGAGCTGATCTTCGCCGTCGCCCGCGATGTGTCGGCTGACATCGAGGCACGTGGCGCGGCGCCTCACGGCGCCGCGGAGTGATCGCTACGAAAGCCGCGCTTAGCGATCGTCGGCGCGGCGCCAGCCCTCATCGGCGGAGGAGGCGGGAGCCTGCTTTGCTTGCGGAGGCTGCGTGGCGGCGATAGGTTGCCTGACCACGCCCGCCAATTGGCTGGCGTCGTCGCCGCTGGGTTGCACCAGTCGCGGAGGCTGGACGGTCGCCGCGGTGAAGGCGGTCTGAGCTCGACGCGCCGGACGCGAAGGGGCGGCGACCAACGCAGCTCGTTGCTCGGGCCAAACCGCGGGAACGGCGCCCCAGGGGCCGTTGGTCGTCGGCAGGTGGCGGGCGCTGCGATCTTGCGGATCAAACAACGCCGGCGCTTCGGGCCAGTTGTCCATCGGCGCGGCGCGATTCATGTCCGGATCGGGGATCGGGTTCAACGTCCCTCCCGTATTGGCGGACGAGTCCTCTGGCTTCTCGGCTGGAGGCGGCGCGAGCGTGGGACGGGCGAGCGATGAGGGAGAGGGAGGCGAAACCGGCGACGGACTCACCGGTGTGGGTACGAACCCGGAGTTCGCCGATTCACGGGAACGGTATCCGGAGGCCCAGTCGCTCGTCGAGCCAGCGTAATCGGGTTGCGGCGCCGGCGTCGGAGTTTGACGGCCCGCTTGCGGATCCAGGGAAGGCCGCAGGTCGGCTGGTTCGACCGAGCCTGGCGCCGGAGCAGTCGTCGCGTCGCCCGAGCGGGCGGCGGGCGCCGTCGCTGGGGGATAGGCGCCATTGGCCGCAGGCGGATAAGAGCCATTGGGCGGCGGCCAACTCGGCGCGACCGCGGAGCCCACCGCTGGCGATTCAAAGTAACCGCCGCCGTATTGCGCCGCTGGCGGACCAGTCGCCGCCGCCGGCTGCGCATATCCATTGGGGGCCGCCATCTGCGCCGGAAGCATCGCCGGTTGGCCCGCATAACCGGCGGCGCCCGTATTGCACGCGCCGGTGTTGCAGGCGCCCGTATTGCAGCAGGGGTTGGCGTAAGTGACTCGCGACAAAAACGGGCGATAGACGGTCTGAGGAACCCGGCGGGCCTGCCATTTGTAAGTGGTGCATGGCTGCATGTACGTGACTTTGCAGCAGGTGACGGGATCCTGCCCGGAAATCGGCTTGTATTGCGTGACCGGCACCCTGACCCAAGTCGTGTGATAGTAAGTCTGCGGAGCGTAATTCACCACCGTGCGTGATTGGCAAGTGTTGCACCCGCTGAGGTCAATGTTGCTGGGGTAGCAGAAACTCGTCGTCGGCGCCGCCACCGGCGCAGGGGGCGGGTTTACGGCGGCGGCCGAACAACCAGTCCAACAACGGGCCGGCTTGACTGGTGGACGCTCCGGCTCCCAGTTCCGCGATCAGCATCGCAAGGATAATCCATGGGCGGCTGGATGCGTGTGGCATGGCGAGTTTCCTACAATGCGGCGGACGGCGGCGCCGTGGTCTGTGATTGAACGTTCGCCTCCCTGAGTGTCCGAGGCCCTCGAGTCGCCTAAGACTGGCCCTACTCAAGTGCCGACCTCCTTGCCTGGCTCGTCGCGCACCTGCGGCGAGACCGATCTCTAAACGGTAGATGATGCGTGAGATCGCGGACGATCATTTCTTGATTCGCCGCGTTGTTTTTTGGCAACCCGCGCGATTGCTCCGGTGCGTTCACGCACATCGATCGTGCCGGTCGGGACACGCCGAAGTTGACGAAAGGTCAGGCGGAATCGAAGGTGACGGTGGTGCGGCCAACGCGATCCAAGGTGGTGGTTCGCTCGGAGTTGCGTTCATGAATGTCGTAAAGCAGGAACAGCGCTTTGCGCAGATTCCCTTCGGCGCGCTCGAAGCTGGCGGCAACGTCTTCCCGCGTCACGTTCGCGTCGCCGCGATGGGTGAGATGCGCTACGACCGAATGCAGCACCTCGACCTTCGGTTCCAGGCGGATCAGCGTCTGGACGCCCACATCATGATGCGACAGCAGGATCAACCCCTGGGCGCGCCGACGAGCTTCCCGCTTCCATCGCCAACGCGTCCAGCGACTGGCGCCTTCGATCGCATCCACCAACCACCAGGCGCCGTCGGGCCCCTCGGCCGGGCGTCGCCGCCGGGCGTCAAGGATGGCGGCGGGTTGCCCTTGCTTACTCCAATGGCGGACCAGTTGCCTGGCCAGCGTGGTCTTGCCGACGCCATGCGGGCCGACCATCTGCCAGGGGCCGCGGTGCGTCGCCAGCCGACCCCACAACGCTTGCCAGTCGTCGGCAGCCAGCAGGAATTCGACCGCCCCGGGTTGGACGCATGACGCGCTGAATGGGTTCTCGGCGGAGAACGGCGGAACCAGACGCGGGTCGGCGCTCGACGCGAGGCGGTTTTCGATCATGGGGACGCCGACGCGCTGGTCCTTCATCGTTGTTGCTGCTGGTGGCGAGCCAGGAGTTCGAAGCCTTGATCGCGATGGTATTGGCGGCCCTTCTTCATGAACACGCGGAGCCTCACACACCAGCGAACCTTGACAATGACGCCGGTGTAGCTCAAGGGACTGTTGGGCAAGACGGTGCTCATCTTGTGGAGTCGCCGGAGGTCGCCTTCATCGGCTTCGGCGGCGACGCGTCTTTCGAAGTAGTGGACGGCGAAGTCCTGGTCGCCTTTGCCTTCGGTGTACCACATGACCGACAACTCGGTGGCGGTCAAGTCCGAAGCGGGCACCGCGTCGATCTGCGTTTCGACGCCCAACACTTCGCCGGGGTGAAACACGCGGCGGCTGTTGTCCAGCACGACGCTCAGCAACGGCTGTTGCTGCGGCAGGGGAACCGGCGCGGAATCACGATTGGAGGCGTCGCTCATGGGACTCGCTGCTCCCGCCGATTTCGCTTGATCTCTTTGATCTCCTTGGCGGCGGCCATCGAGTTCTCGGGGAACATGGTCACTGGGAAGGACCGTTCAAACGGCGGCCAGGAATCGGCCAATCCACAAATCACGATCTTCCAGGAAATCGCGTTGTTCTTGGCCGCGAAGGAATGCATCACGCCTCGAGGCGTGATTAAAGGATGCTCGAATTGAAATGGCATGCCCGGATCAATCGGGATTTCGTGTTTCTCGAAGATCCGCCGCCGCAGCACTTCGCGAACCTCCGTGCGGACGTCCGTTCCTTGGCGGTAAGTCGCCTGCTCCTCGCAAACCAGCCAGGCTTCCAAGGTGCGAAGATTCAACCGGCCGGATTGATTGACGCACATTTCGTAATGCTGACCAGGGAAGAACGGATGGTCGGAGACTTCCACAATGGTGGGCCCGACGCCGGTTTGCAGCAGCAACTGTCGAAAGAAATAGTAAACGCTCCACAGGGCGATCCCCAGGAATGGCACGCTGAACAGCGTCAGCATCCACTGCGGGGAACCCGCGCAATGCGCCTCAACCGCCGCGACAATCAACCCGGCGGCGACAACGCACCAGACGATCGACAACATGGCGGCCGTGATCAGCCGCCAGGACTTGGACTGGTCCGTCGGCAGGCGATAGGACAACTTGACGCCGGGACTGTTGATCAGATTGACGCCGCGAGGCACGGTCGGAAACCCCCGTGGGGATCCGCCCGCCTCTTCGAGAATGTCCAGCCCCGATGCGGCTTTCGCCAACGCCGAACGCCGCTCTGCCGATGCGCCCATTTCCAGCAGCGAATAAAGGAAGCCGACGCCGCCAATGAAGATAAACGACAATAAGACCAACAGCATCAGATAGAAGCCGAAGCCGAACCGCAGCAGTTCGGGATTGGGCTCGATGATCTGCGAGGTCAGCAACACGGCGGCCGGCGCCGCGCCCAGCAGGAACAACATCGCGAAGAACATCGCCTCACCGACGCGTCCCACCAGTCTGGAGCCGGTCGAGCGATCGCCGCGTTTCTTTTCCCACGGGCGAAGGAAGCGAAATGGGTTGTTTCCAGCGGAGTTTTCCACGAGAGCGACTCGCCTGCATCACGCGAGGGGAGGAACTGGGCCAAACCGCTCGGGGTTTGGTCAATCGAGAGCCAGTCCGATACACTGGATCGATGCGAACACGCGCCCCTGATTCTAGCCGCAAATCGGCTCCCTCCCAAATGGCCTTTGCCGAGATCCGAAGATGCCCGACCGCAAACGTCGCTTGACCCTGCCTTGCCTGCTGGCGATCATCGCCGCCTGGACCGCCGCGGCCGGCAAGCTGCGAGCCGATTGGCCCCAATTCCTGGGGCCTCAACGCAACGGCGTGGCCGATTCCAATCAACAGCTGGGCGAGAAATGGCCCCGAGTTCTCCCCGCCGTTTGGACCCGCGACATCGGCTCGGGGTACGCCGGTCCGGTGATTCTGGGCGAGTGGGCGATCGTCTTTCATCGCAAAGCGGACAAGAATCTTGTCCAGAAGCTGAATCTCGCTAACGGCGAGTTGATCTGGGAATCCTCGTATCCCGCCAAGTACGGGGGCGGAATCAATAGCGACAGCGGCCCGCGGTGCACTCCCGTTGTGGATGGCGATCAGGTGCTGGTGATGTCAGCGGCCGGCGTCCTGGCGGCCTTCGACCTGGAGACGGGCCAACTGCGCTGGCAACGCGACCTTTACGGCGATTACCGGGCGTTGGAAGGTTTTTTCGGCGCCGGCAGCACGCCGCTGGTCTATCAGGATCGCATCCTGATCAATGTGGGCGGCCGCGCCGAGAATTCCGGCATCGTCGCGTTGAACCGTAAGGACGGCGCCACGGTCTGGTCGGCAACGAAAGCCGGCGCGAGCTACTCCTCGCCAATCATCGCCGCCTTCGACGGCCAGCCCTGCGCGATCTTCGTGACGCGGCTGAGCGTTGTGGGTTTGAATCCCGACAACGGCGAACCCTTCTTCGAGTTTCGCTTTGGCACGCCCGGCCCCGCAGTCAACGGCGCCACCCCCCTGGTCTTCGATGGACAACTGTTCGTCTGCGCCTCGTACGGCGTCGGTGCGCGACTCGTCGGACTCCAGGGCTCGGCCGAGACGCTGTGGAGCAAATCCGGCGTGCTCGACAGCCAATACTCCACCAGCGTTTATGACAACGGTTTTCTCTACGGCTCGCATGGCCGTGAAGACGTCCCCGGAACCTCGCTGCGATGCGTGGACGCCAAGACCGGCAAGATCCGCTGGTCCCAGGAGGGCGTGGGCGTCGCTCATGTAATCCGCGTCCGAGACGAACTGCTGGTCCTCGAAGTCGAAAGCGGACGGTTGCTGCGCGTTGCTTGCGACCCCGCTGCGTATCGGGAATTGGGCGTAACGCAGGCGGCCGACTCGCTCTGCCGCGCCGCGCCGGCGGTCGACCAGGGTTTGCTGCTGCTACGCACCAACCAAGGCGATGGCGGCCAGCTCCGCTGCCTGCAAGTCGGCCAACCCTTCAAGAAGTTGACCGCCAAGCAGCGGAGAAAAGCGCAGGACTAACTCGGCCGACCAGGAACGTGGCGAGATGGGGAGCTGCATCCGAGGCCTGGCGGGCCAATTAGGAATCTTAGGAGACGTTTACCCGGCGCATCCAACGGGCTTTCGGATCAAAGTTCCACGAAAAAAGGGACTACCACAGTGAGCACAGAGGAACACAGAGAACAGAAACGCATTTGCCTCTGTGGTCCTCTGTGTCCTCCGCGGTTAATTCCATCCGGATTTTCTTAACTTGATGCCCATGGGGTTGCGCCGGGCTGACGTGGGGCCGGCCCGTTCGACCCTCGATCGCGCGACGGCTACCGCATGCCGCTAAGTCGATTTCCGGCACTTGGTGAAACCGTATTTCTCCAAGGCGGAATACACTTCGTCCAGCGTCTTCTCGCCGAAGTTCGAAATGCTCAGCAGATCCTCGCGGCGCGAATTCAGCAGATGGCGAACCGTGAAAATGCCTTTTTCCTCCAGACAATTCGTGGTGCGTACGGTCAGGCCGATCTCGGCCGTACTCAACTCCAAACGCTCTTGGAGCAGCCGGAGCTGTTCTTCTTCTCGGCTAATCGGAATTCGGGTCGAGGCCATTTGAGGATCCCTCCTAGGTCCTTTTGCCTTCGGCGACGTTGCCGCGCGAAATGGCGGGGACCGTGTGTGAAACAACCTGCGGCCGCCGCCGGCGGCCCGCAAACGCTCGCGGAGTATAGTGCCAAACCCCTTTCACACCAAGCATTTGCTCAGCACGGTGACAGCTCAGCATCGAGTCCCGTTTTCAAACCGACGGTTGTGGCTTACGCTGAAGCCAGTCGCTGGTCCACGCGCGATTTCGTGGCCGCCAGCGCGGAAGGAGGAGTCATGAACGCGACGGATCCCGCCCACTCGCTGAACGAGGCGCAACGTCTCGCCGTCTTGCACAACGAAGGCCCGCTCTTGGTGCTGGCCGGACCGGGCAGCGGCAAGACGCGAGTGATCACGCTGCGCTTGGCGCGGCTGCTGGCCGAAGGCGTGCCGGCTCGGCAGATGCTCGCCCTGACCTTCACCAACAAAGCGGCCGAGGAGATGAGCCACCGGCTGCGGCGATTGACGCCCGACGCCGAGCAGCTCTGGATTGGCACCTTTCATCGCTTTGCCGCCCGGATGCTGCGTAGCTACGCGTCCCTGGTGGGCTTGGAGCCGAACTTCTCGATCTGCGACAGCGACGATAGCCGGATGTTGATGCGGCTGGCGGTCGCCTCCAGCGGCGTCGAATTGACGCACGTTTCACCAGCGGACATCGCCAAGGACATCAGTTGGGCCAAGGCCAGGATGGTGGGTCCCGAGCAGTACCAGCCGTCATTTCACAGCTCCACCGGGTACCTCACCGCCGAAGTGTACCCGCACTATCAGCAACAACTACTGCAAGCCAATGCTGTTGATTTTGACGATCTGCTGTACTACTTGGCGACGTTGCTCCGCGACAATCCCGAGCTGCGACGGCAACTGGATGCGCGGTTTCGTTACGTCTTGGTGGACGAGTACCAGGACACCAATCACGCGCAGTATGCGATCGCTCGCGCGCTGTCGATTGACTATCCCAACTTGATGGTGACCGGCGACCCCGACCAATCGATCTACAGTTGGCGGGGGGCCAACATCGAGAACATCCTCGAGTTCGAGCGGGACTTTCCAGAGGCCAGCACGATTCGTCTGGAGGCCAATTACCGCAGCACTCCGCAAATCCTCGCGGTTGCCGACGCGTTAATCCAGAATAACCTTCGCCGGAAACACAAGACGCTGCAGCCAACCCGCGGCGCCGGGCCGCCGGTGCGTTTGCACGTGTTGCCCAGCGACACGGACGAAGCTCGGCAAGTGGCCGCTTCGATTGCCGAGGAGTTGACGGGGCAACGCCGCAAAGCCGGCGACTTCGCCGTGTTCTATCGCACCAATTCGCAGTCGCGATTGTTCGAGCTCGCGTTGGCCGAGTTGGGCGTGCCTTATCATATCGTGCATGGCGTCGAGTTCTTTCAACGCAAGGAGATCCGCGACGTTCTGGCGTACCTGCAACTGGTCAACAATCCCCGCAACGACATTGCCTTGCGACGCGTGATCAACACGCCGCCCCGGCGCATCGGCAAGGTCGCCTTGCAAAGGTTGGAGGCTTACGCCGTCGAGCATCGCTGCTCGCTGTTGGAGGCGTGCCGCAATGCGCGCGGCGTCGATAAGCTCGCCTCGCCCGCCGCGAAGGCCGCCAGCGGCTTCTCCCAGTTGATCGACGACCTCTCGGTGCAATCGCATGGACTGGTCAAGAACGTCTTGGAATTGCTGCTGGCCGAGACTCAGTTTCAAGAGTACGTGCGGCAACTGCCCGATGGCGGCGAGGATCGCGCGGCCAATGTGGACGAATTGCTGAACGACGCGGCGGAGTTTGACGCGCGGCATCCCGAAGATGGCGGCCTCGAGCGGTATTTGGAAGAGCGGGCCCTGGTCAATGAGTCGGACGATCTGGACTCGTCCGGCGGTTCGGTGGCGATGATGACCTTGCACGCCGCTAAGGGCTTGGAGTTTCCGGTCGTGTTCGTTGTGGGAGTCGAGCAAGGGCTTCTGCCACATCAACGTTCGCTAAACGACGACGCCGCGATGGAGGAGGAGCGGCGCCTGTTGTTCGTCGGCATCACACGGGCCCAGGAGGTGCTGCAGATCAGCATGGCTCACTATCGCAATTGGCGCGGGTCCCGCAACGCGACGGTTCCCAGCTCGTTCTTGCTGGAACTGCCTCGCGAGCAAATGCAAGTTGTGGGACTGCAGCCCTATTCCTGGGGCGGCGTTGCGGAGTCCCCGTCGGCTGACGATTATTGCCAGGACGCCGCCAGCGACGCTTGGGACACGTCCTGGAGCGATCCGAACAAGGACCATGACGAGACGGATTATCAACAACTCGGTCCAACGGTGGACGAGCCGATCGGCGGGGCCGTGGAGCCGACCGTGGGGGCCCAGAGTCTGCCTGGCCTGCGGACGGCGGCCGAGCTGCTGCAGCAAGCCGCCAGGGGCCATGGCCCCCGCGAAGCTCCCAACCTGTTTGTGCCCGGCGCCACCGTGCAGCATCCGCAGTACGGCACGGGGCAGATCTTGGCGGTGAGCGGTCGAGATCAACGCCGTGTGGCGCAGGTTCGCTTCGTCGGCGAGGCCGGCGACAAGAAGATGATCCTGCATTACAGCCCGCTTACCGCCGTGCCCGGAAACGCCGCCGATGAGTCCTAGTTTTCCCAAGCTGGCGCAGTTCGCCGACGCGCGATCGCTCGCCCATCACTTCCAGCACTTGGGCTTCGACGTCCCCTGCGACCCCAGCCCGCTCACCGCCGAGCAGGGCTCGCCGCTGAATGCGCCCTTGACGGTCGGCGGCCGCACCGTCGCAAATCGTTGGTGTATTCACCCGATGGAAGGCTGGGACGCGCATCCCGACGGTGCGCCAAGCGAGCTGACACTGCGACGGTGGCGCCGATTCGGCGAGAGCGGCGCCAAGTGGATTTGGGGAGGAGAGGCCGCCGCGGTTACGCCCGAAGGCCGGGCTAACCCTCATCAAACCTTGGCGACTCCCTCCAACCTCGAAGGTCTGCGGCAATTGCGAGACGCGGCGATCGCCGCGCATCGCGAGCGATACGGCGCCGACGATCTCTTCCTCGGCTTGCAACTGACGCACTCCGGCCGATATTGCCGTCCGACGGCGCACGGCCTGCAGCCGCGAATCGCCTACCACCACCCGTTGCTGGACGACCGTGTGGGCGTCGCCGCGGATGATGACTCGCCCGTGTTGACCGACGACGACTTGAAACGTCTGGCCGACGCGTACGTCTCCGCGGCCGGGTTGGCGTGGAAGGCCGGCTTCGAGTTCGTGGACATCAAGGCCTGTCATGGCTATCTGTTGCACGAGTTTCTCAGCGCTCGCTCTCGAGGGGGGCCCTACGGCGGCGATCTGGAAGGACGTAGTCGCTTATTGCGTGAGATCCTGCGGCGGATCGCGGATGAGTATCCGCAGTTACAAAGGGTGGTCCGGCTCAGCGTCTTCGACACGCCGCCCTTTGGCCGCGTCGATGGCCGCGGGCGGCCGCAATGGAAGGCCGCCGACGGACTTTACACCTGGGGCTTTGGCCTGCAACTCGACGATCCCTTGCGAATGGACTTGACCGAGCCGTTGCAGCTGATCGGGATGCTCCGCGAGTGCGGCGTCACGGCGATCAGTGCGACCTGCGGCAGCCCGTACTACAATCCTCATCAGCAGCGGCCCGCGCTTTATCCGCCCAGCGACGGATATCCGCCGCCGGAAGATCCGCTGAAGGGAGTCGCTCGGCATCTCTTGGCGACCAGGGCTTGCAAGAACGCGTATGGCGACTTGGCGGTGGTCGGCGCCGGTTGGTCGTACTTGCAGGAGTACTTGCCGCATGTTGCGCAGGGCGTCGTGCGAGCCGGTTGGGCGGACGCTGTCGGGCTGGGACGCATGGTGCTCTCCTATCCTCAACTGCCCGACGATGTGGCTCAAGGCCGCTGGGCCCGCAAGCTGGTGTGCCGAACGTTCAGTGATTGCACGACGGCGCCCCGCAATGGACTCCCCTCGGGTTGCTATCCCCTGGACGATCACTATCGCAGGTCGCCGCAAGCCAAGGAGCTCTCGGCCATCAAGTCCAAACGCAGCGAGAGCCTCGAATAGGATGGCCGTCACGCAATCAACCGACGCGCTGACCCGTGAAGCGCCGCTGCGCGAGTTAGCCTCGTTGCTGCAAGCCGACGACGCCTGGCGGCGAGCGATGCATCGCTTCGGTCAAACATCGCCCGTGGCGTTGGACAATGTCTGGGGCGCCTTGCGCATGCTGGCGGCCGCCGCCTTGCATCATGAGCGATCGGGGTTGCTGTTGCTGGTCGCCTCATCGAATCGCGAAATGGAGGGCTTGGCCGAGGACTGGGCGCTGTTTAGCGAGACTCCGCTGCTGCGGTTCCCCGCCTGGTCCAATGAAGCCAAGGGCAGCGCCTGGCGGGAAGTCGAGTTTGGTCAGCGACTGCAGACGGTGAAACGCTTGTCGCAAAGCCCGGAGACATCGTCCATCGTCGTGTTGGCGAGCATTCAAGGGTTGCTGCAGCCGACGATCCATGGCGACGCCGTGCGTCGCGTCTCCCGAGAACTTGGGGTTGGCGACGAAATCAACCCGGATGAACTGAAGCAGTGGCTCACCCTCAGCGGGTTTCAGGCCGTCAGCGCGGTCGAGTTGCCCGGCGAGTTCGCCGTGCGCGGCGGCGTGATCGACGTCTTCGCCCTTGACTGGGACTACCCCGTGCGGATCGAGTTGTTCGACACCGAGATTGAGTCCCTGCGGCGCTTCGATGTCGCCACCCAAAGAAGCTTGAGCTCATTGAATGCGATTCAAGTCACCAACCCGACCGGCGCGGCGTCGGACCAGAGTCTGAGTGGTCTGCTGCCCGATGGTTGCACGCTGCTGCTCATCGAGCCGGACGAGGTGATCGCGTCGGGTAAAGCCTTCATCGAGCGGCTGGGCGATCAGCAGGAGCTGTACTCCCTGGACGACGAGCTGGCTCGCTTGCAGCGATTTCCCTGGGCCGGCGCCTGGGCGCTGAACTTCCACGCCGACGCCGATACGGTGCGGTTGCCTTTCGAGTCCGTCGAGAGATTCAGCGGCGAAATCGGTCGCGTGCGGCAGGAGCTTGACGGCGTCGGCAAGAAATGCACGATCTGTCTGGTGGCGCAGAACCAAGCCGAAGCGAAACGGCACCGCGAATTGTTGGAGGAATCCGCGGCGGCGAAGGAAGACCGCTTGAAATTTGTTCAAGGCGGTCTGACCCAAGGCTTTCGGATGACGGCGGCCGGCGTGGTTGTGATGGCCTGCCGCGAGTTGTTGGCGCAAGACCGCGTCGCGCGGCGGTCGGCCAAGCGCGGCGCCGCAGCGCGGCCGCTGGAAAGCTTTCGTGACTTGAACGAAGGCGATCTTGTCGTGCATCTAGGGCATGGCATCGGTCGCTATCGCGGCATGCAATCCCTGGAGCAAGAGGGCAAGGTCGCCGACTACCTGGCGATCGAATTCCATGGCGGCACGCGGATCTATGTGCCCACCGCCAGAATGGACTTGATCCAGAAGTACGTCGGCGGCGGCAAGACGAGGCCGACATTGTCCCGTATCGGCGGCAAGTCCTGGCTGAAGCAGAAAAAAGCCGCCGAGTCCGCCGCCACGGACATCGCCGCGGAGATGCTCGAATTGCAAGCCGTGCGGGCGGCCCGCCCCGGCGTGATGTGCGGCCCTGACAGCGAATGGCAGTTGGAGTTTGATTCGGCGTTTCCCTACGTCGAAACGCCCGACCAGGTCCTGGCGATTGAGGCCATCAAACGCGACATGGAAAGCCCTCGGCCCATGGACCGTTTGCTCTGCGGCGACGTCGGATTCGGCAAGACCGAGGTCGCCATGCGAGCGATCTTCAAGGCCGTGGATAATGGATATCAGGCGGCCATCATGGCGCCGACCACGATTCTAGCCGAACAGCATTACCACACGCTGCGCGATCGCATGGCCGCCTTTCCCATCGATATTGGCAAGCTCAGTCGATTCTGTTCGACGAAGGAGCAGCGCGAAACGATGGCGGGCGTCGCCGCGGGGAAAATCGACGTGGTGGTCGGCACCCACCGTGTTGCTTCCAAAGACGTCAAGTTCCACAACCTGGGCTTGATCGTCATCGACGAGGAACAGCGATTTGGCGTCGCGGTGAAGGAGCGTTTGAAGAGCATTCGCAGTTCCGTCGACGTGCTCACCATGTCGGCCACGCCCATCCCGCGGACCCTGCACATGGCGCTGGTGGGAGTGCGCGACATCAGCAATCTCGAAACGCCGCCGCAAGATCGGGTTCCGGTGGAAACGCGAGTGACGCGTTTCGACGACAAACTGATCCGCCGCGCGATCATGCGGGAATTGGGACGCGGCGGCCAGATCTACTTCGTGCACAATCGCGTGCAGGACATTCAGCAAGTCGCCGAACGTCTCCGCGGCATCGCGCCGGAAGCCTCCCTCGATGTCGCTCACGGGCAAATGCCGGAGGATGATCTGGAACGCGTGATGGTGGAGTTCGTGCAGGGAAAATTCGACCTCTTGTTGGCCACCACGATTGTGGAAAGCGGCCTCGATATTCCGTCGGCCAACACCATCTTCATCGACGACGCCGATCATTACGGCCTGTCCGACCTGCATCAGCTGCGGGGCCGCGTGGGGCGTTACAAGCACCGCGCCGCTTGCTATCTCCTTTTGAACCCGCGCCGACACATTACGCCCACCGCCGGCCGACGTTTGCGGGCCATCGAGGAATACAGCCAGATGGGCGCCGGATTCGCGATCGCCATGCGGGACCTGGAAATCCGCGGCGCTGGCAATCTGCTGGGCTCGCAGCAAAGCGGCCATATCGCGGCGGTCGGCTACGAGTTCTACTGCCATGTCTTGGAGAACGCCGTCCGACGATTGAAGAAGTTGCCGCCGAACCTCTCCTGGGATGTGGAGATCGAATTGCCCGGGGAGGCGTTTCTGCCCGACGACTACATCAACGACATTCGTCTAAAGATCGACCTCTATCGCCGCTTGGCCAAGGTGAACGCCTTCGACGAATTGGAGCAGGTGCGGCAAGAGCTGCGAGATCGCTTCGGCCCCTTGCCGCCTCCCGCCGAACGCATGCTGGAGTTGGTGGTCCTTCGATTGTTGGCGACCATCTGGCAAATCTCAGGGTTGTCCGTCGAAGGGGGCTTCCTGGCGATCAAGTACGCTTCGCCGCAACGGATCGAGCAGCTCAAGCGGCGATTTGCCGGCTCGCTGAGAATCGCGGATCGCCAAACCGCCTATGTTCCCTTGGTTGACGGTCGCGACGCCGACCATGTCTTTGAATTGGCGAAATCGCTGTTGCGGAGCTGAGGGCTTGCTCCCTATACTCGCCCCGCCTGCGGTCGAACCCAATCTGCCACGACTGCGTAGAAGGGCCGGATTCGTTTCGCTGATCGTCGCCAGAGAGAAATGCAGGAAGCCATGGAAGGCCTTTCCCGATCGCGTTGTTTCGTTCTCCCTCGCCTGTTAGCGATGTTCTTGCTCGCTGCCTGCGGTAGCGTTCCGTCAACGTCGCAGGCTCAATCGGGCTCCCCGAATCCGGCTGCGCCGTACACGCCGCCTTCGACGCCGTTTCAGCCCAACATTTCGCCGAACTTCCCCGAAGTGCTGGGCGCCAATCCGTACACGCGTCCCCAATCGCCCGTCGCCGACTCATCGGTGGGAGGCTTGCCGCCGCGCAGTTTTCCCGCCCAGGGGTTCTCGCCGCAATTGGGAGCAGTCCCCGCCCGCCCGCCCTTAAATCAGTTGAATCAGGGCGCAGCGCCCTACCCGCCGCGGAATCCAGGGACGCCGCCAGGTCAACCGCCGCGCGGGAATCAGGCGATGGCGCCGCCGCTCGTTTCGCCGTCGCTCGCCGGGCCGCCCTACGGACCCGCCCCATCGGCGGGCGCCAACGGCGACCGGCTGGCGAGTCTCCCCGTGGACGCCGTGCGGACCATGCCCGGCAACGCGGCGCCGGCCATGCGCCGCCGGCCTACAACCCGCCAGTCTCGGCGCCATCCAACAATCAAGCGGGGCCGCCCCGCGGCGCGGCCGGACCTCCGGTCGAACCCAACCCGCCGTCCGGACCGGCCGCCCCAACGATCAAGTCGCTCTTCGAGCCCGCGCAAATCGTCGCTACGGTCAATGGCGAGCCCATCCTGGCCGGCGACGTCGAGGGATTGGTGAATCAGATGTTGGCGCCCTTCGCTAAGGAGGCGCCGCCGGATGAATTGGAGATCAAGCGACAAGAGTTGATTCGACAATTCGTGACCAACGTCGCCGAAATCAAGATGCTGTACCTCGAATTCGTTCGCGGGTTGCCGCCCGATCGACGCACGACGGGCATGAACGAGATTTGGAGCAAGGTCTACCGTGCGTTCGATGAAGATGAGTTGCCCAAAGCGCTGAAGAAACGCGACTTCACGACTCCCGCCGAACTGGACGCCTACCTCCGGCAGTTCGGTTGGTCGTTGATGAAACAGAAGCGGCTCTACGGCGAGCGCCAGTTGGGGCAGGCCAGCGTGATCCGGCAGATCGACGTTGAGCCCGAAGTGACCTACGACGAGATGATCCAGTACTACCGCGACAACGTGGCGGAATACGAACACAAGGCCCGAGCGCGGTGGGAACAGCTCTCGGTGCACTTCGACAAGACCCCCGACCGCCAATCGGCGATGAAGCAGATCGCCGAGATGGGCAACGAAGTGTTCTTTGGCGCCCCGCTGGCCGCCGTGGCGAAACGGCGCTCGCACGACTATCTGGCCGATCAAGGCGGGCTGCATGATTGGGTTTCGCAGGGCAGCCTGGTCTCGAGACCCCTGGAGACAGCGATTTTCTCGCTGCCCCTGAATCGATTGAGCACGATCATCGAAGATGAATCCGGCCTGCACATCGTGCGCGTCGTGGAACGCGAAGACGAGTACGTCACTCCGTTCACCGAGACGCAGGTTGAGATTCGCGATTTGCTGCGAAACCAAAAGCGGGAGGCCCAATTCCAGGAAGTCCTCGAAGATCTGCGGCGCCGCACCACCATCTGGACCATCTTCGACGAGGAACCGGCGGAATAGCGGCGGAGCCGGCCCCAGTTTCGCCGCCCAACCCGGTTGGCGACCGTCATGCGCCGGTCACCACGCGATGGAAGTGCAGGGCGACTTCTCCGGTCACCACGCGTCGCAAACCTTCCACCAGGCATTCCGGTTCGTTGTCTTGCTGGCCTTGCCGCTTGATGTCTTGCAGGGGCGTGCCAGGGAAGACCGTGAAGGCGGATTGGTGGATAATCTGGTTTCCCGCATCGAGTTCGGGAACGATGAAATGAGCGGTGGCGCCAAAGGTCAGCATGCGATGGCTGAAGGCGTCTGCGTAGGGGCGAGGGCCGGGAAATGACGGCAACAAGCCGTGATGCAGGTTGATGATCCGCCCGCCCGCGAATCGCCAGCAGGTGCTGGCGGGGATGAGTCTCATGTATCTTGCGAGCACGACGAAATCAATGTCGTACTCGTCGAGCAGTTGCACCATCCGCTCGTTGTCTGGACTTCCCTTGGCGTCGCCGATTTGGCGCCAGGCGATGGAAAATTGTTCGGCCACGCCTCGGCAATGGGGACGATTTCCGAGCATCAAAGCCGGCTCGGCGCGAAGTCGCCCGTCGCGAATCGCCCGCAACACGGCCAAGGCCGGTTCCGGACGATAGGTCGTGCAGATGGCCAACCGCGCCGGACCGGAACGCTGCGTCCGAGCCCAGGCTCGGATCTCCAGTTGCTTCGCTCGGCCGATCTCCGCCAAATCGGTCTTGAGCTCCGCCAGCGGCATTTGCTCTTCGGGCCATTCCATTCGCAACATCATGGCGAACACGTGTTCGGTGTCGCGGTCGTACATCTGGATTTCGTGCAGATTCGCGCCCGGGCGGTCACCAGGTGCACGATAGGGTCGGCCAAGCCACGATTGTCGGGGCCGATCGCGGTGAGGACAACTTGCATGAGGGACCTGCAACGGGCTTCAGGAAACGCCAAGCCCCCCTGTTATAGTGCAAGGGGACCGTTGCCGGGCCGGAGGGAGCTCCGGATCGGGCTGCCCGCCCCGGCGGGCGCCCGCCGCTGAAGCAGTGGGACGGGGCTGTGGGCCGTCTTGCGCGCGGCGGATTGGGGCGGTTTTTCGATCGCGGGCGGCGAATTGTAGAAATGCTCGCCCCGCGATAGAATGGGCAATCCGGTCGGCAAGACTGACACGGGACGGCGACCTCAGAATGGCGCCTCCGCGATCTTTGAAAGAGCAAGAAAGGCCGCTGCATATGTCCGACGCCGCTAAGCTGCGCTACGATAACCGCGATTACGAACTGCCCATGATCGTGGGCACGGAGAATGAGCGAGCGTTGGATATTTCGTCGTTGCTGAAGGATACGGGCCTGATCACGCTCGATGAAGGGTATGTGAACACAGGTAGCGTGACCAGCGACATCACCTACCTGGACGGCTCCAAGGGCATCCTGCGGTATCGCGGCTATCCGATCGAAGTCCTGGCCGAGAACTGCGATTTCGTCGAGGTGTGCTACCTGTTGATTTACGGCGAGTTGCCCATCGGAAAGCAACTCGCCGGATTTCGAACGCCGATCCGGCGGCACACGATGCTGCACGAGGACATGCGGTCGTTCTACAACGGCTTTCCCCGAGATGCGCACCCGATGGCGATCCTGTCGTCGGTGGTCAGCGCCCTGTCGACTTTCTACCAGGACTCGCTGGATCCTCACGATCCCGAACAGGTCGAGGTGTCGATCCACCGGCTGATCGCCAAGTTGCCGACGATCGCCGCCTACAGCTACAAGAAATCGATCGGGCAGCCGTTCATCTATCCGAAGAACGATCTGACCTACTGCGAGAATTTCCTGCAGATGATGTTCGCCGTGCCCAGCGAGCCGTACGAGCTCGATCAGGACTTCGTGCACGGCCTTGAACCTGCTGCTGATCGTGCACGCCGATCACGAGCAGAACTGCAGCACCTCGACGGTGCGGATGGTCGGATCCTCCGACGCCAATCTGTTCGCATCGATTTCGGCCGGCATCTGCGCTCTTTGGGGACCGCTGCACGGCGGTGCCAACGAGGCCGTGGTGGACATGCTGGAACGAGATCATCGAAGACGGCTGCGAACGTCGCAGAAGTACGTCGACTATGGCCAAGGACAAGAACAGCATTTCCGCCTGATGGGCTTCGGCCATCGCGTCTACAAGAACTACGACCCGCGAGCCAAGATCATCAAGAGCGCCTGTGACCGCTTGCTGGCCAAGCTGTCCATCGACGATCCGCTTTTCGACGTCGCCCAGCAACTGGAAGAGGTCGCGCTGAACGATCCATACTTCGTCGAGCGCAAGCTGTATCCCAACGTCGACTTCTATTCCGGCGTCATCTACCGCGCTTTGGGCATTCCGGTGCAGATGTTCACGGTTCTGTTCGCCATCGGACGACTGCCGGGTTGGATCGCCCACTGGATGGAAATGCACGACTCGGAAAACAAACGCATTTGCCGCCCTCGCCAGGTGTACACCGGCTACCAGGAACGGCCCTTCGTTGGATTGGCCGACCGAGGCTGAGCGATGGCCGAGCCGGAACACGTGCTGCTGCAATCTCGCCGGTTCCAGGTCGTGCGACTGCAGGAAGCCACCACCAGCGGCGGCGTGCAACCACGCGACGTGATTCGCCATCCTGGCGCCGTGGCGATCCTGCCCTGCCTGGATCATTCCCATTTGGTTTTGATCCGCAACTATCGTGTCTCCGTAGGAAAGCGACTGTGGGAATTGCCGGCCGGCACGATCGACCCCGGCGAGGCCCCGCTTGAGTGCGCTCGCCGAGAGCTGACCGAAGAGACCGGCTACACGGCGTCGAAGTGGCGCCCGCTGCACGAGTTCTTTCTGTCGCCCGGCATTCTTGACGAGCGAATGCATCTGTTCCTGGCGCAAGGGCTTGAAGAAGGACCCCCGCGCGCGAACCGGGCGAATGGATCGAAAACCACATTGTCACGCTCGATCAGGCGCTGCGGATGATTCGCGACGGCGAGATCGAAGACGCCAAGACGATGTTGGGGCTGCTTCTGTACTCCCAGCAAGCGAATGAACTAGGATAACTTCAAGGGGCGCCTTCATGCGTGATGCTCGTTTGGACAAACTTGCGCGGGTGCTGGTGCAGTACTCCACACGCGTTGCGCCCGGCGATCTGGTCCGCATCGCCGGGGAGTCGATCACCGAGCCGCTGTTGATCGCCGTCTTCCGCGAAGTCTTGGCAGCCGGCGGGCATCCGATCATTCAATTGACGCCCGATGGTTGCTCCGAATTGATGCTGAAGTACGGCAACGACGATCAGCTGCGGTATGTGAACCCCGTGGCGATGCAGGAAGTCGAGGTGATCGACGTCTCGATTTCGGCCTGGGGCGAGCTGAACACCAAGGCCCTCAGCCGAACCGATCCCCAACGTCAAGCCATGCGCGGCCAGGCTCGCCGACCTTATCTCGCCCGCTTCATGGAGCGTTTTGGCGAAGGGGCCTTGAGGTGGGTCGGCGCCCAGTTTCCCTGCCATGCTTCGGCCCAAGACGCGGAGATGTCGTTAAGCGACTACGAGGAGTTCGTCTTCCGCGGCGGAATGCTGCACCAGAGAAGATCCCGCCGCCGCCTGGCGAAAACTCAGCGAACAACAGCAACGCATGGTCGACCTGCTGAACACCGTCCGCGAGCTGCGATTTGTCACGCCGCAAGGCACCGATCTGACCGTCGTGGTTGAAGGACGAACCTGGATCAATTGCGACGGCAAGGAGAACTTCCCCGACGGAGAGGTGTTCACCGGGCCGCTCGAGAACGCCACGCAAGGCGAAGTGAAATTCAGCTTTCCCGCCGTTCATGGCGGGCGCGAAGTCCACGATGCGCATCTGAAGTTTCGCGACGGACGCGTCGTCCAAGCCACAGCCTCCAAGGGCGAGCCCTTCCTGCAAGCGATGCTGGATCAAGACGAGGGCGCCCGTGTTCTGGGCGAGATCGCGATGGGATCCAACTACTCGATCACCGAATACACCAACAACACGCTGTTCGACGAAAAGATCGGCGGCACGTTTCACGCCGCCGTCGGCGCCTCCTACCCCGAGAGCGGCGGCGTCAATGAATCGGGCCTGCATTGGGATATGGTCTGCGACCTGCGGCAAGGCGGCCAGATGTTCGCTGACGGTCGCTTGATCAGCGAAAACGGACGCTTCCTTGATCCCGCCTGGCCGCAGCCGTTGTAGTTGGTTCTTGGTTCTTGGTTCTTGGTTCTTGGTTCTTGGTGGCTGATGGCCGGCGGCGACCAGTCTTATTTGTTGCAGGTGACTCGCCGCGCGATGGCGGCGGATTTTCAAGTGCTGCTGAACGCGGGCGAGTATGGGCGGGGCCCCGATCGCGCCGTTGAGGCGCTGGACTTGCTGGAGCCGCTGGAACAGCAGATGTCGGTTTACCGACCGTCCAGCGAGATTTCTCGCCTGAACGCGCGGGCCTTCTTGGCGCCTCAGCGCGTCGAATTGCGGTTGTTCTATCTCTTGCAACGCGCGGTCAACTTGCATCGTCAGACATTCGGGGCGTTCGAGATTACCGCCGGGCCCTTGGCTCGAGTCTGGGGCTTTCATCAGCGGCAAGGACGCCGCCCGACGGACGCGGAAATCGTCGCGGCCCAAGCCCTCGTAGGATCACAACACTTGCAACTGAACGAGGGGTTGCTGCAAGTGCAGTACTTGCGAAAAGGGCTGGAAATCAATTTGGGGGGCATTGGCAAGGGCTTCGCGCTGGACCGTTGCGCGGATCTGCTGGGGGAGCGAGGGATCGAGAGTTTTCTGGTGCAGGGCGGGCTAAGCAGCGTGGCCGCGCGAGGAACGCGCCGCGCGGGGAAGGCGACGGCTGGCGCGTCGGGTCGGCGCATCCCCTGGCCCCCCGCAAACGCATCGGCGAATGGACGCTCCGCGACGCCGCTTTGGGGACTTCCGGGTGCGGCAACCAGTACTTCTTTCATGAAGGGAAACGCTACGGCCACATCCTCGATCCCCGCAACGGGTATCCAGCGGATCAAGTCCATTCCGCTTCGGTGATCGCGGACAACGCCGCGGACGCCGACGCCTTGGCCACAGCCCTTTATGTCATGGGGCCCGAGGCCGCGAACGACTATTGTCGAGCCCATCCCGAGGTCGCCGGGTTGCTGGTGTGCCCGGCGCGACGCCGCGGCGGCATCGAAATCGTGCGGTTGAATCTCGACGATTCGCCACGAGCTTCGTTCAAGGCCGCCTAGCTTCGCAAGCTGGAAATGGGGAGCGTTTCACGCCTGTCGGGACGTACGTGGAATCGTGGCGTGCGAGCAAAAGCCAGGCCCGACGACGGGCCGGCACAATTTTAGCCGCGGCCAACGATTCCGGCGGGGACGCCGCCACGACGGGGCATGTCCCCGTCGAGCGATGCTCCTCGCCAGCCACGATTGCGGCGGGGACGCCGCCACGACGGGGCATGTCCCCGTCGAGCGATGCTCCTCGCCAGCCACGATTCCGGCGGGGACGCCGCCACGACGGGGCATGTCCCCGTCGAGCGATGCTCACAGACACACCAATCAAAGCCAGGTGGACCACCTTTCGATCAAGGCCCTACGACCCCCTTGCCTCCCCTAGCTTCTCGGTTATTGTCGATTCCCCAACATTTGCTGAACCGCAAAGCTTGCCATGTCCGATAGCCCTTGATGGTGTTCTCCCGCCTTAGGGCGTAAGCAAACCTGCCTGCTACAGGAAAGGGGGACCGCAATGAGGCGACCATTCGCCGCGCTGCGCCGAACGGCCTGCTATGCATTGGTGCTCGCTGGAGTTTTTTCTTCGGCCGGCGCGATCGGGCAAGAATCGCTGCTCCAGCGACAGGGCTCTCCTTCTCGCTCCGCTTCGCCGTCGTTGGCGTGCCGCCAATCCTGGGTCCAATTTCAGGTCAGCATGGGTCTGATCGAAGCCGTGGCTCAACCATCGCGTGAACAGCGCCGTTGGAACGACGTGCAGGCCGACAAGCAATGCGGCGACGCGCTGCATCTGGAAGTCACGCAAGAGGGCGTCTATCTGCGTTATCGGCGACTGTGCGAAATGGGCTCGCTGGCTTGCGAGATTGTCGGCGGTTGCCAACTCGACCTGCAATGGCGACCGTCGGCGGAGGCGCGAAAGCTACGCGGCGTGGCGCAGCCCTCCTGCGATCTGCCGACGCAAGTTGTAGCTTATCGCCAGCCGAAGACTGGCGGCGTGGAGCTCGAGGTCGGCGAAGACGCCCAGCGCCACGTGTATCGGGCCGCGAGTCTCTGGCATCTCATGCTGCTGCACCCCGACGCTTTCCGCGAGTCGCTGAGTCCGCTATTGGCGAGGCTCAGGAAGGGCTGGCCCGCGCAATATCAGCTTCAATCCGCCTTGCAGTGCATTCATGCCTGGAACGAGCAACCGCTTCGTGAGCAGGAAGTGCAGGATGCGATCGAGAACCTTGGTCACGAGCAGTTCGGCGTGCGCCAAGCCGCTCAGAGAAAGCTCTGCGATTTCGGGCTGGCCGTCTTGCCTCAACTGCGCCGGGCGGAGGAGCAACACGCTTGGACGCCCGAGCAACAACAGCGGATCGAGCGGGTCAAGCTGCTGTTGCACGGGCGTCCAAGCGTGTTGCTCCTCCGCCCGGCGCAGTTGAGGCAAGACGGCCAGCCCGAAATCGCAGAGCTTTCTCTGAGCGGCTTGGCGCACGCCGAACTGCTCATGACCAAGGTTCTCGATCGCATCCTGCACTTCCTGCTCACGAAGCGGTTGCTCGTTCCAGGCATGAATGCACTGCAAGGCGGATTGAAGCTGATATTCCGCAGGGCCAGCCCTTCCTGAGCCTCGCCAATAGCGGACTCGAGCGACTCGCGGAAAGCGTCGGGGTGCAGCAGCATGAGATGCCAGAGACTCGCGGCCCGATACGCGTGGCGGTACGGGCGTCTTCGCCGACCTCGAGTTCCACACCGCCAGTCTTCGGCTGGCGATAAGCTACAACTTGCGTCGGCAGATCGCAGGAGGGCTGCGCCACGCCGCGTCGCTCGCACTCCACGACGGTCAGCCATTGCAGGTCGAGTTGGCAACCGCCGACAATCTCGCAAGCCAGCGAGCCCATTTCGCACAGTCGCCGATAACGCAGATAGACGCCCTCTTGCGTGACTTCCAGATCGCGTCAGCCGCATTGCTTGTCGGCCTGCACGTCGTTCCAACAGCACTGTTCACGCGATGGTTCAGCCACGGCTTCGAATCAGACCCATGCTGACCTGAAATTGGACCCAGGATTGGCGGCACGCCGACGGCGAAGCGGAGCGAGAAGGAGAGCCCTGTCGCTGGAGCAGCGATTCTTGCCCGATCGCGCCGGCCGAAGAAAAAACTCCAGCGAGCACCAATGCATAGCAGGCCGTTGGGCACAGCGCGGCGAATGGTCGCCTCATTGCGGTCCCCCTTTCCTGTAGCAGGCAGGTTTGCTTACGCCCTAAGGCGGGAGAACACCATCAAGGGCTATCGGACATGGCAGAGCTTTGAGTTCAGCAAATGTTGAGGAATCGACAATAACCGAAAGCTAGGGGAGGCAAGGAGGTCGTCGGGCCTTGATCGAAAGGTCGTCCAGCCTGGCTTTGATGGTGTGTCTGCTGAGCATCGCTTCACGGGGACGTGCCCCGTCGTCGCACGGCGTCCCCACCGGAATCGTGGCTGGCGAGGAGCATCGCTCGACGGGGACATGCCCCCATGATGGCGGCGTGCCCGCCGCAATCGTGGCTGCGCCAGGAAGGAGCATCGCTGCTCGACGGGGACATGCCCCGTCGTGGCGGCGTCCACGCCGGAAATCGTCGGCCGCGGCTAAAATTTGCCGGCCCGTCGTCGGGCCTGGCTTTCTCGCACGCCACGATCCGCGACCGGCCCGACAGGCGTGAAACGCCCCCATTTCCAGCTTGCGAAGCTAGGCGGCCTTGAACGAAGCTCGTGGCGAATCGTCGAGATCGAACCGCACGATTTCGATGCCGCCGTGGCGTCGCGCCGGGCACACCAGCAACCCGGCGACCTCGGGATGGGCTCGACAATAGTCGTTCGCGGCCTGGGCCCCATGATATAAAAGGGCTGTGATCCAGCGCGGCGATTCGCGGCGTTGTCCGCGATCACCGAAGCGGAATGGACTTGATCCGCTGGATACCCGTTGCGGGGATCGAGGATGTGGCCGTAGCGTTTCCCTTCATGAAAAAGAAGTACTGGTTGCCGCACCCGGAAGTCCCGAAAACGGCGTCGCGGAGCTGCCAGTCGCCGATGCATTGCGGGGGGCCAGGGGATGTCGCCAGACCAACGCGCCGCCGTCGCCTTCCCCGCGCCGCACATTCCTCGCGCGGCCACGCTGCTTAGCCCGCCCTGCACCAGAAAACTCTCGATCCCTCGCTCCCCCACAGATCCGCAACGGTCCAGCGCGAAGCCCTTGCCAATGCCCCCCAAATTGATTTCCAGCCCTTTTCGCAAGTACTGCACTTGCAGCAACCCCTCGTTCAGTTGCAAGTGTTGTGATCCTCCGGACTGGGCCGCGACGATTTCCGCGTCCGTCGGGCGGCGTCCTTGCCGCTGATGAAAGCCCAGGACTCGCGCCAAGGGCCCGGCGGTAATCTCGAACGCCCCGAATGTCTGACGATGCAAGTCAACCGCGCGTCGCAAGAGATAGAACAACCGCAATTCAACGCGCTGAGGCGCCAAGAAGGCCCGCGCGTTCAGGCAGAAAGAGGATCCCGCTGGACGGTCGGTAAACCGACATCTGCTGTTCCAGCGGCTCCAGCAAGTCCGGCGCCTCAACGGCGCGAGATCGGGGCCCCGCCCATACTCGCCCGCGTTCAGCAGCACTTGAAAATCCGCCGCCATCGCACGGCGAGTCACCTGCAACAAATAAGACTGGTCGCCGCCGGCCATCAGCCACCAAGAACCAGAAGCCAAAACCAGAAGCCAGAACCAACTACAACGGTTGCGGCCAGGCGGGATCAAGGAAGCGTCCGTTTTCGCTGATCAAGCGACCGTCAGCGAACACCTGGCCGCCTTGCCGCAGGTCGGACCATATTGCGATGCAGGCCGTTCATTGACGCACGCTCTGCGGGTGGGGCGCCGACGGCACGTGAAACGTGCCGGCCCGATCTTTTCATCGAACAGCGTGTTGCGGGTGTATTCGGTGATCGCGTAGTTGGATCCCAGCGCAGATATTCGCCCGGACGAGGCCTGGTATAGATCCAGCATCGCTTGCAGGAAGGGCTCGCCCTTGGAGGCTGTGGCTTGGACGACGCGTCCGTCGCGAAACTTCAACTCGCATGGTGGACTTCGCGCCCGCCATGAACAGCGGGAAAGCTGAATTTCGCTTGCGCCTTGCGTGGCGTTCTCGAGCGGCCCGTGAACACCTCTCCATCGGGGAAGTTCTCCTTGCCGTCGCAATTGATCCAGGCTAGTCCTTCAACCACGACGGGTCCATCGGTGCCTTGCGGCATAACAACCACAGCTCGCGGACGGTGTTCAGCAGGTCAACCATGCGTTGCTGTTGTTCGCTGAGTTTTCGCCAGGCGGCGGCGGGATCTTCTTGGTGCAGCATTCCGCCGCGGAAGACGAAGTCCTGGTAGTCGCTTGAGCGACACATCTCCGCGTCTTGGGCCGAAGCATGGCAGGGAAACTGGGCGCCGCCCTTCGCCAAATCGCTCCATGAACAGGCCGTGCAGGGTCGGCGAGCCTGGGCCGCCATGGCTTAACGTGGGGATCGGTTCGGCTGAGGGCCTTGCATCTAGCGATACAC
>CAVORG010000031.1:0-15970 GCA_963698545.1 uncultured Planctomycetaceae bacterium | reverse complement strand
AGTCCGGCGGCGTGTCTTGTTGCCAGTCGACCAGTTGCAACTCCACGTTTTCGAAGCCGCGAAAACTATTGATCGAGGCGCGATAAGCGATGCGGATCGGACCGACCGTTTGCTTCATCGGCTCCATCCATTCGGCCTGTCCGAAGGCCACGGCCCGCAACCCGACGCCGTGTTGCTTCAAGCGCACGGACAAGTGCCGCTCGCCGCCGCCCATTAACTTGGGTTCGTCCGCCAGTTCGACATCCCCGGCACAGAGGATCGGGCGCGGGTTGCCGGCGCCGAAGGGCGCCAGCGATTCGATCTGCCGCACCGTCTGCAGCGTGAGTTGACTAAAGGGCGCCTCGCCGTCGATCCGCAATTCTGGTGATTGTCGAGTCGCTTGGATTTCGGCGGCGACATACTCGCAAAACGCGTCTCGGAACGCGTTGATCTCGCCGTCGTCGATCGTCAAACCAGCTGCTTGCGCATGGCCTCCAAAACGCGACAACCGCTCCCCGCAAGCATGCAGCGCCTCGTAGAGATTCAAGCCGCCGGCGGTGCGCGCCGAGCCAACTCCTGGTTGAGCTCCCGCCTGGTCCGTGGCGATCAGGACAACCGGCGCGTTCAGCTTTTCCGCCAGTCGCCCAGCGACGATGCCAATCACTCCCGGGTGCCATCCGCGACCGTCCAGCACAAACGCTGGGTCATGGGCCTCATCAAAACGCTCTTTGATCTGCTTGCGAGCCGACAGGTAGATGCTTCGCTCCAGGCTGTCGCGGTTCTTGTTCAGCTCGTGCAGGTACTCGGCCAACGATTCGGCGCCGACTGCGAATCGGTCGTCAAGAGCTCCACGCCTAAGGCGGCTTGCCCGAGACGTCCAGCAGCATTCAACCGCGGCGCCAACATGAAGGCGATGTCTTCGCTACTGAGATCGGGCTTCTGATCCACTTTGGCGACGCGCATTAACTCGGCCAGCCCGAGCGGCGGTTGCCGTTTCAGCGCGAGCAGGCCATGCCGCACAATCAGGCGATTTTCATCCACCAAGGGAACGACGTCGGCCACCGTGCCAATGGCGGCCAGGCCTAACGCCGTCACGAGGAAATGGCGCATGTTGTCGTGGACTCGCTTGGCGTTGCTGGCTTTCTGACAAACGGCCCAGGCCAACTTCAAAGCGACTCCGGCGCCGCAGATTCCCGCAAACGGATAGTCGCCGCCGGGCAACGCCGGATGCACGATGGCGGCCGCCGCTGGCAGGCGCTCGCCGACGCGATGGTGATCGGTAATGATCAGGGCCATTCCCAACTCGGCGGCGGTCTCCGCGGGGCCGATGCTGGCGATGCCGCAATCCACGCTGACGACGACGTCGGCGCCGTCTTGGCGGAGGCGCCGTAGCGCTTCATCGTTCAGGCCGTAACCTTCGGTCATCCGGCTGGGGATGTAGTACGCGACGTTGGCTCGCAGCATTCGCAAGCAAGAGTACAGGATGGCCGTGCCGGTCATGCCGTCGGCGTCATAATCGCCGAAGATCACGATCCGTTTCTTGTCGGCGATCGCTTGATGGAGCAGTTGGGACGCCGTCTCGACGCCCGGCAGCAGCGACGGGTCTCTGAGACCGCTCAGCTTGGCCTGTAGAAACTCCTGGATCACATGCGGCTGGTCGACGCCGCGAGCCAGCAGCAGTTGGGCGACGACCGACGAAACGCGCGCGGATCGTTCCAGCGCGGCGATGCGTTGTGCGTCGTGCGGCACAATCCGCCAGCGCCTGCTCATCGACTTACTTGCGCTTCTCGACATGCACGGTATGCTTGCGCAGCCGCGGGCTGTATTTCTTCAGCTTCAGCTTTTCCCCGCCCGGTTTGCGTCGAATCGCGTAGTTGTAGTCGCCGGTTTCCTCGCACACCAGGAACACGGTTTCCGCTTTCTTGCCCTTGGCCATGACGCTTCTCGCTTAGTCTCGCTAGGTGTGCTGCCCGCCGGGGACGATTCAAGCGTCTCTTGGCGACGGGCTGCGGCTCCGACTCCTGACCGCATCCAGAAGGCCTGGACTCGGAGTCTGATGTGTACAATCGAGCCACTATAACGCTGAACAAGCTCCGGGGGAAGTCCGCCCCGGCCGCCCTCGCGCCCCCACCCTTTGGGTGGATGGACATTCGATTGACAGCGAATGGGTGGGAAAGATTGTTGCGATAGCAAGATTTCAGGTAAACTTCATGTAGGGAGGCGCCGCGAACCCGAGGTTGAGCTGGGTGGGCGTTTCCTGGCGGGGCGAGGAGAAGCTTCTTCGTCCGCCTGGCTTGGACGGAAGGTCCGCCGGATCCAAAGGGATGCGGTGCGGCGTGATTCGAGTTGAGAGGAGTAGCAGATGGCAACCAGCGGAATTGGGTCCCACGACGCGCCTGCTCCCGCGCCGGCCAGGCGCCCTCGAGCGAGTCGGCCCGATCCCTCTGCAAGCCGCGAAGTCCCCTTGGAGGAAACCATCGACCTCCAACCCGATGATGGATCGCCGGACGAATTCGCGGAAACCACGGACTTCGCCGCCGCCCCCAACCGAGGAGTTTCGGGCGCGGTCGCCGTGGACGGCCCCGAGTTGGCCGACGACGCGGAGGAGCTGGAGGAGGTTTACGCCGAAAATACGCGCCGCTTCCTGATGTTCACGGCCATGCCCAGTTGGTTGGTGAGCCTGGTGGTTCACGCCGTGTTGATCGTGCTGCTGGCTTTGATGACGATCCCCGAACCGGTCAAGACGGTTCGCAGCTTGTTGACCGTGCGCGACGTCCCGACCGAGGAGATCGACGACTTGCCGCCGCCGGAGGACCTGCCTCAGGAGTTGGAGCTGGACACCAACTCGACGATGGACTCGGCGATGGAGGAATTCCAAGTCGAGACGCCATTGGAGATGAACGAGCTGGCGTTGGCCGACGACCTGGACATGGCGGCCGCCGACATCCAGTTCTCCGACTTCAGCGACATGACCGCGCCCGAGAGCAACCTCGTCGCCGAGATCGGCGCCTCGGTAGGAGCCGGGTTGTCAGGTCGCGGGGCGGCGGAACGCGGACGCATGGTGCGCGAGTTCGGCGGCACCAAGGAAAGCGAAGCCGCCGTCGCCATGGCGTTGGAGTGGCTGGCTCGCCATCAATTGCCCGACGGCGGCTGGTGCTTCGATCACACGATTGGTCCAGGAATCCGCGTCTCGCCCAATCCCGGCACCATGCCCAACGCTCGTAATGGCGCCACCGCCATGGCGTTGCTGCCCTTCTTGGGAGCGGGGCAAACGCACAAAGAAGGCGAGTACAAGGAAGTCGTCGAACGCGGCCTGTACTTCCTGTTGAGCCAGATCAAGGCGAATGGTTCGTTTCACGAAAGCGGCGGGTCGATGTATTCCCATGGGCTGTGCGCCATCGTCCTCTGCGAAGCCTACGCGATGACCAATGATCGAGCGTTGATGGCGCCGGCTCAAGCGTCTTTGAACTTCATCGCCTACGCCCAAGATCCAGTCGGCGGCGGATGGCGATACAACCCGCGAACGCCGGGCGACACATCCGTGGTTGGCTGGCAATTGATGGCCCTCAAGAGCGGCCATATGGCCTATCTGCAAGTCTCGCCCAATACGGTGCTCGGCGCCTCGCGATTCCTGGACAGCGTGCAATCCGAAAGCGGCGCCATGTACGGTTACACCTCGCCAGGAAACGGACGCGGCACGTCGGCGGTGGGTCTGCTATGCCGCATGTATCTGGGGTGGAAACATGACAACAGCGCCCTGGAAGATGGCGTGAAGAGGTTGTTGGAGATCGGGCCGTCGGACAACAACTTCTATTTCAACTACTACGCGACCCAAGTCATGCGGCATTTCGGCGGCGATCCCTGGGATAAGTGGAACGGCAAGATGCGCGACTTCTACGTGAAGACGCAAAGCAAGGAGGGGCCCTCCAAGGGCAGCTGGTTCGGTCGAGGCGATCATGGAGCGGATCGCGGCGGACGGTTGTACTGCACGTCGATGGCCACGATGGTGTTGGAAGTCTATTACCGGCACATGCCGATCTATGGCAAAGCGGCCGCCGAAGAGGAATTTCCTCTCGAATAGATGCGGCGGAGGCCAACGGTGGTCGCCCAACGGGCGCCGGGTTATCGGGCGCCGGGCGCAACGGCGCCGGGCCTCCGCGAGCGTTGCTTCCGCGTGACCGCGGTCTCCTCCCTGGCGACGCCGCCGTTCAACGGCGACCTATGCTTGTCGAACGTTGCGTTTTATCAACCGCCAGGCGTTGCTGAGCTGGTCCGCGCATGCCGCAGAATCGACAACATCCCTTGAATGCGCAGAGCCCTGCGGATCCCCAGGAACCGACGTCGCCGCCAGGCCAAGCGGGTGAAGGGGTCGAGTCGCCACTTGCCGCGCCGCCCCGTGTTTGGATCAACCCTCGATTCACCGGCGTGATCGGGAGCTTTCTGACGCATGCGACCTTGCTGTTCATCCTGGCTTTGCTGGCGCCGACCGACCAGCGAAGACGGGCGGAGCTCATGTTGGCAGGCGAGCAGCGATCCGCTCCCGAAGAGATCCTGATCCCGATTGCGCCTCCCTTGCCGAACCTTGCGCCCCCGCAACCCGCCGGCGCCTTGCAGCTTGATGCGCCGCTGCCTACCTTTTCGCCGATCGCCCCCCACGTGGCGGCTCCTTTCGAGGGCCAACCGAGCAACTCTGGCGGGGAATCGGCGTTCCCGCCGTTGACGCCCGCGGCCGATCTGTTGATGAAGCAGGTCGGCCGACGCGGTGGAGGTTGGCAGGGACGGTCCCAACAAGCCAGATCGCGTTTGTTGGCGGCCCGGGGGGGCTCGCCGGCCAGTGAAGACGCCGTCGCGTTGGGGCTGCAATGGTTGGCCGAGCATCAGAGTGAGAATGGCAGTTGGCGATTTGATCTCCAAGGTCCCTGCCGTGGCCAATGCGAGAACGCCGGCACGGTCGCCACCACGACCGGGGCCACGGCCCTGGCCCTGCTGCCGTTTCTCGGCGCCGGACATACGCATATCGAGGGCCCGTATCGCGACACGGTGCAACGCGGGATCTACTACCTGACCAGCCGGATGTTGAAGTCCCCACACGGCGGCGACTTCCAGGAAGGAACGATGTACGCTCAAGGACTGGCGGCGATCGCGTTATGCGAAGCTTATGGCATGACTCGCGATGAAGCGCTGCGGCCGTTCGCTCAAGCGGCCATCGATTTCATTTGCCACGCTCAGCATCCTCGCGGTGGTTGGCGCTATTTCCCGGGACAGCCGGGCGATACGACGGTGACCGGCTGGCAGTTGATGGCGCTGAAGAGCGCTCGCCTGGCGGGCTTGGAAGTACCGTCGCCTGTGATTGAGCTCGTCAAAGCGTTCCTTGACAGCGTGCAACTTGCCGACGGCGCCCTCTATGGATACCAGGAAGCGGAAAAGGCGGCGGGCCCCACGGCGGTCGCCCTGTTGTGTCGTATGCTGCTGGGATGGACCCAAAAGGACGACCGCCTCCGCCGCGGCGTTGATTTTCTGATCGTGGTCGGTCCGTCGCCATCGGACATGTATTTCAACTATTACTCCGCCATGGTGCTGAACCATCACGACGGGCCGCAATGGCCGGCCTGGAACGTCAAGCTGCGAGACTATCTCGTGGAAACGCAGGCCCAACAGGGACACCAGCGCGGCAGCTGGTTCTTCCACGACAAACATGGCGATCTTGCCGGACGTCTCTACAACACGGCGATGTGCATCATGACGCTGGAAGTGTACTATCGCTACATGCCCTTATACGGGGAAGACGCGCTGGACGATTTGTTCTAACCGCGCTTCTCACCAGCGGGGTGGGTGGTTTTTCGAGTTGCCCTATTCGCCATGTGCTTGCTTCATGAATCATCCCAGCATCCTGCCGGTGATCGACCTGCTGAACGGCGTCGCGGTCCATGCGATCGCGGGAGAGCGTGAGCGCTATGAGCCGGTGCAGTCCCGCGGCGCCAAGAGCTCTCGAGCATTGCACGTCGCGCAATGCTTGCGAGCTCGTTTTGAGTTCGATCAGTTGTATGTCGCCGACCTGGATGCGATTCTTCGCCAAGCTCCGAATCTGTCTGATTGGAAGGACATCGCCTCGGTCGGTTATCGCAGGTTGTGGATTGATTGCGGCGTCGCATCGCTCGCGCAAGCCAAGCAATGGACGGCGGCGGCGGCGGACCTCGCTTGCGAGACGCGCTGGATCGTTGGCCTGGAGACGCTTGCCGATCCCGCGGAATTATCTCAGCTATGCAGCGCGGCAGGGCCGGACGCGGTGTTCAGTCTGGACCTGAAGCAAGGCCGGCCTCTCACGCGAATCGAAGCGTGGAGGGATCATTCGCCGCTGGAGCTCGTCGCCCACGCCGTCGGCGCCGGCTTTGCCAACATGATCCTGCTGGATCTCGCCCAAGTCGGGGCCCGCCGCGGCCCTGGGACGGTGGACCTGTGTCGCGCCGTGCACGAACGCTACCCACACCTGACGCTGTGTTCGGGCGGCGGAGTGCGGACTGAAAGCGATGTGCAGCGTCTGGTGGACGCCGGCTGTCAACACGTCCTGGTCGCCACGGCGCTGCATTGCTCAGCAGGGCGGCAGCGTTGGGCCCGCAGGGTCACGCCGTAGCGGAAAGCAGTCCCAAGGGGACGGCCCCAAATCAGCCCAGGGTGCAGCGCAGCGCAACCCTGGGTAACCGTTGGCGGGTGTAATTTCTTCTTCGGCGGTGGAAAACTTTACATGCCCCCCCAGCTTCACTGAAGGGGCAAAGCGACGATGTCAAGCGCTTTTCACTTGTCTTCGCACAATCCACCCTTTTGGCGCACATGTTGCTTCTGACGCCACCAGTTGTTTGACCAGGGCCTTTCGGGCCGCGGACGATTTATCGGAGTGCGATGCGTTGGGGGGGCGTCCTGCCGACCAGTCGCGTACTGCAAGGAGTGCAGAAGATGTGTTTTTCTCGGACTATGTCGGCAAAAGGCTTCCGTACAAGCATCATTATCGTCTTGGCGGCCTGTACGTCGCGCGGCCTGACCCAGGCGCAACAGCCCGCATTGCCAACCGCGTCTCCACAAAGTCCTCCGCGGTCGGCGCCAAGCGGCACGGCCATCGCGGTGATCGACATGCGCGAGGTGTTCGAGAAGTACGACGCGTTCAAGGCGCAGATCGAAGCCATCAATCAGGAAATCAAAACGCATGATGCGCAGCTGCAGGAAGAGCAAAAAAGACTGATCCAGCAACGCGACGGGTTGAAGCAATTGACCGACGGCAGCGCCGAACATCGCAAGCTGGAAGCGTCGCTGCTGCAGCAGCTGAGTCAAGCTAAGATCCGCAATGAAATGAAACGCAAGGACGTCATGCAGAAGGAAGCCGCCGTCTACTATGGCGCCTACCAACAGATCTTGACCACCGTCCGCATGTTCGCCAGCGCCCGAGGCATCGGTCTGGTCGTCCGACACGACACTCGCCCGATGGATCCCTTGGACCGCAATTCGGTGTTATCGGGAGTCAATCGCGCGGTGGTGCACCATGCAAACCTGGACATCACCGATGTGATCGTGGCGATGCTGAATCAGCAGGCGACCCGCCCCGCGACGCCGCTACAACGTTAGACAGTGGATTCAAGTCCCGATTCAAGTCCCGATGGCTCTTGAGCTCCGCCTAGAGCCAGTTGGCCTCGCGTTTTTCAAGGAATGCTTGCAAGCCTTCGGCGGCGGCCTCCGTGGTGCGCGCCGTCGCACTGGCGGCGGCGCCCGCCGACAGCAACGTGCCGAGGTGTTCGCCGATGGTCTCATTCACCAATTTTTTCGTCAATTGAATGGCCTCGGGCGCCGAAAGCGCGACTTGCTCCGCCATGGCGTGAGCTCGAGCCCATACTTGATCGCCCTTGACCAGCTCATGGTAGAGGCCCAAGCGATGGGCCTCGTGAGCATCGATCACGTCGGCCAACAGCAGCAGGCGAGCCGCCCAGCCGGCGCCGATGCGAAAGGCGAGCAGGGGAGAGACGATGCCGGCCACGATGCCCCGCTTGGGTTCCGGCAATCCGAAGGCGGCGGTTTCGGAGGCGACCACGATATCGGAAGCCAACAGCAACCCGCCGCCGCCCGCCATCGCCGGTCCATTGACCGCGGCGATGATCGGCTTGGGAAACCGCAGCATGGTGTCGATCAACTCACGGTATTGCACCGCGTCGTTTTCCCAGAGCTCGAATGGATTCTCCGCCTCGGCGGTTTCCCGCATCTGCTGCAGATCCATCCCGGCGCAAGAAGCCGTGCCCGCGCCGGTCAGAATCACGGCGCGGACGCTGCGTTCCAGGTGGAAGTCGTAAAAGGCTTGCATCAACTCATCCAGCAATTCCCGGGAAAGGGCGTTCCGTTTCTCGGGACGATCAATGATGATCGTGCCGCTGGGGGCGTGCTTCTTGAGGGTCAGCCAACGAGGCATCTCAAACTCCTTCCTTCATTCCTTGGGCCAAGCGGGTTGCCGTGCCGCCCCTGAGGGCGACGTTCCTACGGAGGTTGCCACGCTCACCTTCCCAAACCGATCGAAGCTTCGTGCGGACGCTTCCTGGCACTTGATGGTGTGATCACGAACTCCCCACCGGCGCTGGGATACGCATGGCTTGCAGGGCGGATCCCAACAGCTTTCCCTGGGTGTCGATGCGCAGCGATTCGCCGGCGCCCCCGGCCAACGCGTTGTACAGCAGGAAGTTGTAGGCGTGGATTTTGGGCAATTCGTAGCGAACGACTTTGGTGACGCCCCAATCGCGAAAAAACTCGGCGACCCGTTGCTCGGTCAGGCATTGGCCTAGGTGAGCGTAGAGGGAAGGGTCGCGGGCGATGACGCCGACGTTGGCGTGGTTGCCTTTGTCGCCGCTGCGTGCGACCGCGAGGTCGCCTAGTTGCACGGTGGTTTCGCTCATGAGGATGCTCCCGTCCAAGTTCGCCATTGGGAGACGGTGCGCACTTGCACGCGCGGCTGCAGCGCGGTCTTGGGCAAGGTCGTGGGCCAGAAGGCGAAGAGGGGTCGAGCACGACTGCGGCCGCTGGCGTAGCCGCCCAGGCCGGCCGGCCCGCTGGTGATCAACGGCGCGATTTCCTTGGTGAATCGTTCCACCGCCTCGCGGCGTGGATCAGCGACGCTCAGCCGGAGCACGACTTCCACCGGATGCTCGACATCCCGCCAAGGAGCCGATTGGCCGGCGCCGAGCAACTCGACATGTTTTCTCTGCAGTTCCCAACCCGCCCGACGCAGACGGGACCAGACGATCTCGGCACACGCCTGCGCCTTGGAGACGCAGTCATCGCCGGCGACCACCAGCATGGCCGAAGCCGTGTAGCCGTTGCGAAAAGCCAGCGAGACTTTCCAATGCTCGGGCGCGGGACCGCCACGGGCGCCTCGCACAGCGACGCGATCGCGGCCCTGCTGCTCCAACTGAACGTTGGTGAAATCGACGTCCACATCGGGGGTCAAATAGTGCCGCGGGTCGCCGATCTCGTAGATCAGTTGTTCGGCAACGGATTGCCGATCGACGACGCCTCCCGAGTCCGCCGGCTTGGTGATGACGCAGTCGCCTTGAGCATCAACTTCGGCAATGGGATACCCTACATCCGACAGACAGCGTCCCTTCCAATTCGTTGAGTAGGCGCCGGTGACTTGCGCTCCACATTCGATCAAGTGCCCGGCGACGGCGCCGCCCGCCAAGCGATCCCAATCGTCCCGGGCCCAGCCATAGCGATCCATGGCGGGCGCCAACGCGAGCGCCGCGTCGGCCACACGGCCAGTGACGATCACGCGGGCGCCCGCGGCGAGCGATTCAACAATGGGCGGCGATCCCAGGTAAGCGCAGGCGTTGACGGTGCGCACGGCCCGATCGCCCAGCGGTTCGCCCGTGTCCAGATGAGGGAACTCCCAGCCCTCCGCCTGCAATGCCGCTAGTCGCGGCAACACGTCATCGCCATCCACACAGGCCAACAGCATCTTGTCGAAAACCGCGTCGCTCCAAACGCGCGCAATGGCGGCGACACACGCGGCGGGATTGGCGCCGCCAGCGTTGGTGATCAGTTTCCAGTCCGAACGCTTCAACTCCGGCGCCAAGTGCTGGGCGACCGTCACGAAATCGCCAGCGTATCCCGCCTCAGGCGCCTTGGTCTTCTGATGCGCGAGAATCGACATCGTCAACTCGGCCAGGTACTCCAAGGGTCAGAACATCGAACTCGGCCGACTGCGCCATCCGCAAGGGCGCGTCGATATCGTCGCCCAGGAATCCGGCGGCGTTGGCGATTCTCAACGTCATGATGATGACTCGCAAGGAAACCTGGGACGGAGATATTGACGTTGGCGACTCTTTCGCGGCTACTGGGAATTCGCGGCTTGGCGCCTACACTTGAAACACGCCGGTTTGGAACGGCCGCAAGCGGGGCGACCGCGTCACGATCTCCAGCGAGTGCACCAGCGTATCGCGAGTCGCCGCGGGGTCGATCATCCCATCGACCCAACCGCGCGCGGCGCCGTAGCGAGCGTCCATCTGCCGGTCGTAGTCTCCCTTGACCTTGTCGCGCAGCTGCCGCATTTCTTCCGCGTCGACGGCGTGGCCCTGACGCTCGAGACTCTTGACCGTCACGTCCAGCAGCGTGGACGTGGCCTGCTCGCCGCCCATCACGGCGCAGCGGGCGTTGGGCCAGGCGAAGATCAGCTCGCGGATCGAACGCCTTGCCGCACATGGCGTAGTTGCCCGCGCCGAACGAGCCGCCGATGATCACCGTCAGCTTCGGCACGCGGCTGTTGCTGATCGCGTTGACCAGCTTGGCGCCCGCCTTGATGATGCCGGCGCGCTCGCTGTCGCGGCCGACCATGAAGCCGTTGACGTCCTGCAGGAAGATGAGGGGCAGCCAGTCCTGGTTGCAGTTCATGACGAAGCGAGCGGCCTTGTCGGCGCTGTCGACGTACAGCACGCCGCCGAACTGATAGCGGCCGTCGGCCGGCTGCGTGCGGTGATGCTGATTGGCGACGATGCCGACGGGAAAGCCGCCGATCCGCGCCGTGCCGCAGACCAGCGTCTGCGCCGTACTCGGCCTTGTACTCGTCGAAGCTGTCGGCGATCGACGATGCAGTCGCAGCACGTCGCGGACTTCGTAGTCCTTGCGCGGATCCGGACGCGACCACGTCGTAGACGTCGTCCACAGGTCGGGCGGGCGGCTTGCGCTTGCGTGCCGGGAGAATGGCGGCGGGGGCTCGTACGCGTCGGGCGCACCGCGGACGACAACCAGCCGCGAATTCGTCCGAGGCAGGCGTCGTCGTCGGGTTCGCGGATAGTCGATCGTGCCGCTGATCTGCGGCGTGCATCTGCGCGCCGCCCAGTTCCTCGCTGCGAACCTCCTGGCCGATCGCGCTTTTCACCAGCGCCGGCCCGGCCAGATACAGGCCCGGAGCCTTCGGTCATCAGCAGCTTGTCGCAGAGCACCGGCAGATAGCCGCCGCCGGCGACGCAGTTGCCCATGATGGCCGCGATCTGGGACGAGCCGGCGGCGGAGATGCACGGCGTTGTTGCGAAAGATGCGGCCGAAGTCGTCCTCGTCGGGAAAGACGTCTTCCTGCAGCGGCAGAAACACGCCGGCCGAATCGACCAGGTAGACCAGCGGCAGCCGATTCTGCCATGGCGATCCGCTGCGCGCGCAAGCACCTTCTTGGTCGTCATGGGAAAGAACGCGCCGGCCTTGACCGTGGCGTCGTTGGCGATGATCATGTGGCGCCGCCCGGCGACGCTGCCGATGCCGTGACCACGCCCGCCGCCGGTGCTCCGCCCCACTCGTCGTACATCTCCCAGCCGGCCCACAAGCCGACTTCCAGCAGCGGGGCGTCCGGGTCGCAAAGCTCCGCGATCCGCTCGCGAGCGGTCAGCCGGCCCTTCTCGTGCTGCCGCTCGATCGCACGATCGCCGCCACCGAGCCGAAGCTGCTCCTCCCACCCCGTCAACTGTTGGGCCCACTGCCTCAAGGTCTCCGGCGCTTCCGACATGCAATCCACCTTCCCCTGCAGAACGACCCAATTCGAAGTCCTATCCACCGCCGCTCTACACTAGCGGAAATCCGCGCAAGCGTCAGCGGTCCACAAGGTTTGCGGGACGATTCTTCATCTTCCCTGGGGGCGCGAAATCGGCCACCAACCCCCAAGCCTTAGAGTCGTGCATGCCGAGAAAGACCGGCCGGGCTTGAGCCAAGAAATAGAACGCGGCCGGCACAAGGCCGGCCGCGCCCTAACAGCGGGATCACGTCGCATCAATATGGTTGGGCGCCAAGGAGCACTTCCGCGCCATCACTGGTTGCTGACGAGACACAACTTAAAGCAACCATCGTGCCAAACTCACGCCTGCGGCGGCACATAGATCGCAAGTGATTTATCCAAGTAATGACTTGCATCGAAAGCTGAGCTTTCGACTGTCCGTCAAGGATCGACGATACGTCTCTTTTTGAGAACATTTATCTCGTCTTGCGATCACGAAGGACACGCCGCGCCCGCCTCCGCCTGGGCCCGTGCCGACGCCCAGGCCACTGGCCAAGGCGGCAACAAAAAAGGGGACGCGACAAGCTCGAAAGCCTGCCGCGCCCCCATCAGCGGGATCACGTTGCCTAAATATGCTCACCGCCTATCAGCGGTTGTCTTGCGGTCACTTGTTGAAGTCACCAAGTAACGCACCATCCGTGCCAAGCTTCGTCGATTCCAAGAGAATTCGTGCAAACTCCCTGCCAAATCATACCTTACGTTCTTCAGCGAGGTCCGGGATGAGGGTCCTCAAGACCGTCATTGCGTCTCAAGTCGAGACATCGCGGTGACCGCGATCTCATTGTGAGACCAGAATCGAACTGGGGCCTGAGCATTCGTCGCGGCCAATCGGCCTGCAGTGGATAGCGCGGTTAACGGCCCCAAAGGACGGAAGAAACTACCCAAAGGGGAGGATCTAACCACCCGGCAGGGTTGCGTTCGCCGGCAGATGACCTACCGTTGCTGAACACCAATCCATCCTGGTCTGATGAGGGGCAAAATGACCATCGAATCTCTATCGCGCGACGCGATCGCTTCGCATTCCTCCTTCACGAGTGGTGCGGAAGCGGCCGTGAACGCTTCCACCTCGCGAGCCGCGGCGCATCATGGCCAGGGTTCGCCGACCGGAGCTGATGATTCCTGCTCGCGTCCGGTGTTGATTAGCGAGTTGGTGGGACGGCCGTTGGCCGAGTGGGAGAAGCGGGCCATTATCGAAACGCTGAGGGCCTGCCAGGGCAACAAGGCGCTGACCGCTCGAACGCTCGGGATCAGCGAGAAGAGCATCTACAACAAGATGCGTCGCCACGACCTGCGGCCACCGAAGTTGACCAGCTCGGCGGACTGATGTCCGCGAGCGTTCTCTGGACTGGACCCCTTGGCCGCTGGGCGACCGATATGAATTCTTCACCAGAAGTCGAGCTGCTGGACGTCCGCGCTCTCTTGCGTTGGGTGCGCGATGATGTTCGCCTGCTGCGGCAATTGACCGAGATGTTCCGCGGGTATTACCCTTCGTTAATCGAGGATGCTCGGGGCGCGATCGCCCTGGGAGACGCCGACGGACTTAGCAAGGCGGCGCAGCGGTTGGGGCGAGCCGTTGGGCTCTTCCAGGCTGGACCGACGCTTGAATTGACGCGAGTCTTGGATCGCCAAGGACGAACGAGGCAATTGTCGCGTTCGTCTCAGGACATGAATCGCTTGGAGCTTTCGATCTTGACGATGTTGGGCCGTCTGGACTCCCTGACGCAAGCGACGCCGCGACGGAGCTCGAGGTCATCCGTCACGGCGTTCCATCAAGCTCATGCGGTCTCGGCCGACGTCGTATCGGCCGGCAGTTCCACGCCGTCCAGGAAGCCGGCCAGCGTGCGGCAGCGGTAGGGCTGCTGCAGTTTTCGGACGGCCTTCGATTCAATTTGCCGCACGCGTTCCCGAGTGACGGAGAAAATCCGGCCGACTTCCTCGAGAGTATAGGAATAGCCGTCGGCCAAACCGTAACGCAGCTTCAGGATCTCGCGCTCGCGGTAGTTCAAGGTTTGCATGGCCTCTTCGATCCGGAACTTCAACGCTTCCTGGTTCGTGTCGTACAGCGGGTCGTCCTCGCGGTGATCCTCGAGGAACTCGCCGAAGTAGCTGTCGTCATGGTCGCCCACGGGCTGATCCAAGGAGAGCGGTTGTCGCGACATCTTCATGATGCAGCGCAGTATCATCGATCGACAGTCCAGCCCGTTGAGCGGTCTCTTCGGGCGAGGGTTCTCGGCCAAGTTCCTGAACCAGGTCGCGAGTGACGTTGCGGACCTTGCTCATCGTGTCGATCATATGGACCGGCACGCGGATGGTGCGGCTTTGGTCGGCGATAGCGCGGGTGATTGCCTGACGAATCCACCAGGTTGCGTACGTAGAGAACTTGTAGCCGCGAGCATGCTCGAACTTGTCCACGGCGCGCATCAACCCGGTGTTGCCTTCTTGGATCAAGTCCAGGAAGCTCAGACCGCGATTGCGGTACTTCTTGGCGATGGAGACCACCAAGCGGAGATTTCCGGCCGAGAGAACGCGTTTTGCCTCATCGTAGTGTTCTTGGTGCTCGAGCGTCTGCCGCACTCGGCGTCGCAGCGTTGCGGGCGACTCGAAAGTGATCCGCATCAAGTAATGCAATTCGGACCGCAGCTCTTGAGCATTTCGACCGTAGCTTAGCCCTTCCCGCTTGGCTTCTTCAATTTGGCGTTGCAGGGTTTGCATCCGAGTGCTGATGTCGCACAACTTCTCGAACAGCGGCTGGAGGCGATTGGTGCGGAGATTCAGCTCCTCGACCAGGCGCACGGCCTTGTTTCTTCGCCGCACCAAGCGGCGCCATGCTTCGCGACGCTGCGGCATGGCGCGCGGCGGTTCAGGGCGACGCGATAGTCTCGCCGGTTGTCCGTCAGAAGTTGCTTCAGCGTGATCAGGTTAGGGCCGAGTCGCTGCATCGTTCGTTTCTTCTCGGCGGTGTTGGTCACCGACACTTCGATCGTCCGATCCAACCGCAATTTGCCTGTGCGCACTTGCTCAAGGGCTTCGTAGGCGCCCTGCAGCACATAGTCGGTGGCCAACATGCAATGACGAAAGAGCGTGCGGGCTTCCTCGATGTCCTTGGCGGCTTGCACCTCTTGCTGGCGAGTCAGCAAGGGAATCTGTCCCATCTGCATCAGGTACATCCGCACGGGATCATCCGTGTTATCGGGCGAACCTTCCCGGTTGGTGCTGAGCACTTCTTCGACGATCGCTTCCTCGTCGTCAGAATCGGCATCGTCATCGTGATCCTCGTCGGTAACGAACAACTCTCGATCGTTGTTCGAGCCCGACCGGCTCTTCCGTGGCGCTTGAGGTTTCTCGGACTTGGACTTCGTTGGCTTGACCAGAGTCTTCGACTTCTTCGCCAAAGTACACCTCCTGCGGACATCATGAGTTGCGGAACAAGGCGAAACCTGACTTACGCAGATTTCGCGCCAATCCATGGGCCGCTTGGAGAAGAGTCGTCAAACCCCGCGAAACAAGGGGTTCTTGAGAGAAGGCCGCGGCGCAACCCGAGAAGAAGGTTGCCCCGTCGCCTCGAAATGTTGAACAGCGGCAACGTCGCCAAAGGCGATGCAGGCCGCACAGGCGATGGGTTCCGCCTGATCGCGCGTCGAGAATCGACTTGACAATTCGAACTTGCTCGTGCGGTCGTCGCCGCGCCAGTCCGTTTACGCGGATCGCGCCATCGGATCACGCTGGAGGTGCGCTGCGGGATTCGTGGAGCGGGGCCCCATCGTCTCGTGTTTCCTATTCGCCACGTGCTTTGGAGGGGTACGCATGACGAACTCGGCGCGCCGGTCCTAACGATTAGCGAGCTTGTTCCGAAGGCGAGTTCGCCCTCGCGTCGCGTCCTGGGTCGTCACGCCCGCCCTTTGGACGCACACTTCGAGCGATGCGTCG
>CAVORG010000030.1:0-360637 GCA_963698545.1 uncultured Planctomycetaceae bacterium | reverse complement strand
GACGGGGACAAGCCGAAAGCGCCGGGATAAACCGGCATGGAGTAGCGAATGAAAGAGTCGTACAGAGAAGGTCTAGCGAACCACCCTGGCCCCGAGTCATGCGCCGGAGGTGGTAACATCCCGGGTGAAGCGTTGACAGGGGCACACACAGGCCAGCTATTGAGCTCCGAAATCACCAGTTCAGCGTGCCGACCTGCTGGCTTGCAGGGGAAGGCAACATCGGTGGCACCGTTAAACTCGCGAGGTGCCGCGGGACGCTGCGGAGTCGAAGAACCTGAGCATGTGTGGAAACTCCATGCACGAGAACCGGGAGACCCCACGGTTCCCAGGGGTGATGACCTGGGACGGTCGGAGAAGGACGACCGTAATGTCCGACATGCACGCTGGTGGGGAGTCGGACGATTCCATAGTACCGATGAAGCAGGCGAACAAAGGTGGGCAACCACCCGCGGAGTCGTGGAGGAAAGGGGATCGGCCAAGGGGAACACCTTCCATTTGACCGCCTACCGGACACAGAGCCGGAAAGGGGTGTCGCTTGAATTGGAAGGTGTGCGGCGAGTCGCAAGCCGCGATAAGGAAGTGCGGTTTACCGCCCTGCTGCACCATGTAACTGAAGCGCTGCTGATGGCGAGCTACCGGGCGCTCAACCCGAAGCGGCGACCGGGCGTGGACGAAGTGACGTGGGAGCGAGTATGGGACCGGCCTGGAGGATCGCATTCGAGGATCTCCACGGCCGCGTCCAACGTGGAACCTACCGTGCGAAACCCTCCAAGCGCATCTACCTCCTGAAACCAGACGGCCGGCAACGTCCGATTGGCATCGCGGCCCTGGAAGACAAGATCGTGCAACAGGCGGTCGTGACGGTGCTCGAGCAAATCTACGAGGAAGATTTCCTCGGCTTCAGCTACGGTTTCCGACCGGACGAAGCCAACACAACGCGCTCGACGCACTCGCGGTCGGTCTCCGCAGGAAGAAGGTAAACTGGGTGCTCGATGCAGACATTCAAGGCTTCTTCGACAACATCGACCACGAATGGCTGATGCAGTTCCTCGAGCACCGGATCGCCGACAAACGAGTGCTCCGCCTGATCCAGAAATGGCTTCGGGCGGGCGTCTCGGAAGACGGCGAATGGTCTCGGACCACGGTGGGAACCCCGCAAGGAGCGGTGATTTCACCGCTGCTCGCCAACGTGTTACCTGCACTATGTCCTGGACCTGTGGGTACAACCAATGGCGAAACCGCCACGCGCGAGGCGATGTGATCATCGTGCGCTACGCGGACGACTTCGTCATGGGCTTTCAACACCGGGACGACGCCGAACGCTTCCTCCGAGAACTGCGAGGCGCATGGAAAAGTTCGGTCTGACACTTCACCCGGAAAAGACGCGACTGATCGAATTCGGCCGCTTTGCCGCCGAGACGCCAACGACGCGGGGACGGTAAACCCGAAACGTTCGACTTTCTCGGATTCACGCACTGCTGCGGGCAAACTCGCAAAGGGGCGTTTAAGATCGTCCGTATCACGATGGCCAAGCGGATGCGAGCCACACTCCAAGCTATCAAGGAGAAGTTGCGCCGGAAGATGCACCTCCCGCTCCACGAGCAGGGGGCGTGGCTCCGCAGCGTCATTCGAGGATGGCTCAATATCACGCCGTCCCCGGAAACTACGCACGCCTCCGTCAATTCCGCGATCTGGTCGCACGCCTCTGGCTGCAGAGCATCCGCCGACGCAGCCACAAAGCGCGCCACCGCTGGAACTGGAGTCGGTTCAGTCTGCACACCAGACGCTGGTTTCCGCCCACACGAATCCTGCATCCTTATCCCGAGCAGCGGCTCCGCCGTCACCACCTAAGGCAGGAGCCGTATGAGTTAATGCTCACGTACGGATCTGTGCGGGGGGTGGCCCGAAAGGGCCATTCCTACCGCGACCCGTCGTGGCGGGCGGGTTTCGCGGGCGTGTGTTGGCGAGGAGCAGCGCTCGACGGGGACAAGCCCCGTCGGGGCGGGCGGGTCTTCGCGGGCGTGTGTTGGCGAGGAGCAGCGCTCGACGGGGACAAGCCCCGTCGTGGCGGGCGGGTCTTCGCGGGCGTGTGTTGGCGAGGAGCAGCGCTCGACGGGGACAAGCCCCGTCGTGGCGGGCGGGTCTTCGCGGGCGTGTGTTGGCGAGGAGCAGCGCTCGACGGGGACAAGCCCCGTCGTGGCGGGCGGGTCTTCGCGGGCGTGTGTTGGCGAGGAGCAGCGCTCGACGGGGACAAGCCCCGTCGTGGCGGGCGGGTCTTCGCGGGTCTCGTGGGCCGCCCCTGCGGGGTTTTTCGGAAGAGGTGGTTGCACTACCCAGGGTTGCGCTTGTTCGCTTCGCTCACGCTCCACCCTGGGCTGATTTGGGGCCGTCCCGTTCGGGACTGTTCGTCCTCTTTAAGAGCTCTTCGTACTGCTCTCTAATTCTTGCGGTCATGTAGTGATGGTCGAATCGGATGCGACAGTTCTCTCGGCCTTGGGCGCCCAGTTGTTGCCTTAGCTGTTCGTCTTGGGACAGGCGGATCATGGCGTCGGCTAGGGCTTGCCAGTCCTTGGGGGGGACGAGGAAGCCTGTCTTTTCGGTCTTCACGACTTCCCGGGCGCCGTTGACGTCGAAGCTGATCGCCGGTTTGCCCGAGAGGAGTGCTTGAGGCAACGCTCTCGCCAAGCCCTCGCGCAGGCTGGCGTGCACTAGCAGGTCCATCGCGCTCAGCATCTCGGGGATCCGCGCTGGATGCACCAGCCCCGCGAACTTGACGTGGCCCTGCAACCCGAGTCGCTCGACCTCGCGTTCCAACTCGCCGCGTAAGAGGCCGTCGCCTACGAAGAGGAACTTCACTTGCGGATTCGCTTTCACGACTTGCGGCGCCGCTTGCAATACGTATTCGTGTCCCTTCAAGTGGAACAGCCTGGCGATCTTGCCGATCACGATGTCGTCGTCTCGGAAGCCTAACTCGGCTCGGACTTGCGCTCGATGTTCTTGGGATTGCAGAAAGGGATCGACTTCCATGCCGCTGTAGATGGTGATGAACTTTTCTCTCGGGGCTATGTTGGCTTCGACCATCAAGTCGGTCATGGCGTCCGCCACGCTGATCAAACGATGACAACGCCGCGCCGCATAACGCTCGCATTGCTGGAACAACCACCGCGCTGGCGCACTTTGATAGGGATGGAACGGGGCTCCGTGGACCGTGTGCAAGACGGCGGGCGTTTTTAGCGACCAGGCGGCCATTCGGCCGAGCATGCCTCCCTTGGCGCTGTGCGTGTGCACGACGTCGGGTTGGAAGTCGCGGAGGATCTTCTTGAGTTCGTTGAGGGCCTGCAGGTCGCGCGCTGGATGGATGGCTCGGATGAGCGAGGGGACGATTCGCGTGGGGATCCCCCCTGCCCCGACCTTTTCGAGCAAGTCGCCCTCGGGGCCGGTCGCCGGTCCGGTGATGAGTAGCACGTTGTCGTTGTGAGTCTCGACGAGGTCGCGGCAGTTGAGCAGCGTGTTCTCCTGGGCTCCGCCCACGATCATGCGGGTGATGATGTGGGCGATTCGCATGGCACGGGTTGAACCACAGAGACACAGAGACAAGGAGAGCGATGGTTGCGGCCCATCGGGCCTATTGATTTGAGTCGTTGTATTCCACTTGTTGCAGGAAGAGGCCTTCGGGCGGAGCGGTGGGGCCGGCTTGTTTTCGGTCTTCGGCTTGGAGGACTTGGGCGGCCCAGGCGGGAGTTTGTTTTCCTTTGCCGATCTCCACCAACGTTCCTACGATGTTGCGGACCATGTTGTAGAGGAAGCCGTTGGCTTCGATCTCGACGACGATCGGCGGGAGGACGTGGGGCAGACTCCAGGGCGTCTTTCTTCTTTCCACCGTCAGGTCGCGGACCGTTCGCACCGAACTACGACGCGGCGAGCCGGATGCTTCGAAGCTGCAGAAATCGTGCTCGCCGATGAAGTGCGCGGCGGCTTGTTGCATGGCGGCGACGTCCAACTCCACGGGCACTCGCCAAGCGAACTTCGCCAGGAAAACATCCGTTCGCGAGCCGTCTTGGATCCAGTAGCCATAGCGTTTGCCGACTGCGTCGTTCAATGCGTCAAAGTCGTCTCGCGTTTCCTTCAATTCCAGGATCGCGATGTCGCGCGGCACGTTGCCTTGCAGGGCTTGCCCGAGGCGCTCGGCGGTCAGGCGACTTCGCGCGTGGAAGCTGATCGACTGCGCCCAGGCATGGACTCCCGCGTCGGTGCGTCCGCTGGCTCTTACTCGCACTCGTTCTTTGCAGATCCGAGCTAATGCTTCTTCGATCGTTTGCTGCACGGACGGTTGGTCCGACTGGGTTTGCCAACCGGCGTAACGAGCTCCGTCGTAGGCCACCAGTCCTCGGAAACATCGCAGGGGATGCTGCACGGCTTCGTCCAAGGTTACTTGGCGGTCGTCAGCCGCGCGACCAACTCCGCGATCTGCACCGCGTTGGTCGCCGCACCTTTCCGCAAGTTGTCGCTGACGCACCAGAACGCCAGGCCGTTGGGCGACGAAATGTCCTTGCGAATCCGACCGACATACACCGGATCGCGCCCGTCGCCCTGGCTGGGCATCGGATACTTCTTATTGGCCGGATCGTCGACCAACTCGATGCCTTCGGCCGCTGCGAACAAGCGTCGAGCCTCCTCGACGGACACGGGCCGTTCGGTTTCGACCAGGATGCTCTCGCTATGGCAGTTGGCCACCGGCACGCGCACGCAAGTCGGGCAGACCTCGATCGACTCGTCGCCGAAGATCTTACGCGTCTCGTGAACCATCTTCCATTCCTCGGACGTGTAACCCTCGTCGCGGAAGGAGCCGATCTGGGGAATGAGATTGAACGCCAAGGGATGGGCGAACGTGCTGTGAGCGACCGGCTTGCCGGCCAGGTGCTCACGCGAGCCCTCCCACAATTCCTCCGAGCCCGCGAGTCCCGCTCCGCTGGCCGCTTGATATGTGCTGACCACGACTCGGCGAATCCGCGCGGCGTCGTGCAGCGGCTTCATGGCCACCACCATCTGCGTGGTCGAGCAGTTGGGGCTGGCGATGATGCCTTGATGTTGTTGGACGGCCTCGGCGTTCACCTCCGGCACGACCAACGGCACGTTGGGATCCATCCGCCAATAGCCGCTTTCATCGACCACCACGGCCCCACGCTCGCGAGCCCACGGAGCGAACTCGGCGGCCACCTCATCCGGCGTGCTGGCGATCGCCAGATCCACATCGTTGAACGCGTCGGGCTCCAGCAACTCGACCGGGTGCGTCCGCCCGCGATACTCCAACGTCTTGCCCGCCGAACGACTCGACGCCAGGAACTTGATCGATTGATGCGGGAAATCGCGTTCCTGCAGCAATTTCAAGACGATCGACCCGACGGCGCCCGTGGCGCCCACAACGGCCAAGCGAGGGTTCATAGACTCGGACCAGTTCGGTGGGGGGAGAGACAAAGCAAACGCATGATTGTAGAGCCGGCGCCCAGGGGCGTCCACTCCGCGAAGCGGGGAACGGCGTAACCGCTCGCGCCCCGACGGTTTTGGATCACCACGGAGAGCACGGAGTTACACAGAGGTCCGGCGACCACCCTGTGGTTATCCCGACCGCTTCTTTGTCATTCGCTCGATCCAGCTGGGCGGGACGAAGGCCATGTTGCCGACCAGCATGATGGTTCCGAAGGTGGCCATGCCCATGAATAAGGCGATGCCTCCGTGGACCAGTACGGCGCAGGCCAGGCAGATCGGGCGGGTGAGTTTGGGCCAGATCAGGGCGCAGTAAAAGGTCTCCCAGAAGACCGTCAGATGCGTCATGCCGTTGATGATCGGCCAGGCCGGCGCGAGCCAGGTGAGGTCCGCTGATTGGTATTCCTGATTGGCCAGTGAGAACCACATCGCGGTGCCATTCCACCAGGTCGCCCCTCGCATCTTGCCAATTCCGCCAAACAAGTAGATCAGGCACATGTGCAATTGGATCAGGCGGATTGCGATGGTGGTCGAACTCTTCGGCTGCAACTCGCTCGCGGCGCCCCCCTGCCCCGCCCTGCTGCGTCGTTTTCGCCAGGCGTCCACCGAGAACAGATCGCCGCTGGGCCCGATCATCAGGCACATGGCCAGCATCGTGTTGACCTGGTCCAAGCCGAACAGGCTGCCATACAATCGATTGCAATAGGAGACGGCCAACAGCCACGCCAGGATCGAAGTCACTCGCGTCCACATGCCGATGGCGAACAACGCGAAGATGATCAGCGCCGCCAGGTGCGCCGCGCCGATCATGGTCGGCGACTGGATCCAGAACCAATGGCTCCAAGCGGCTTCGGCGCCCATCGAGTCCAACTCATGGCGAATGACCTTGGCCGGCAGCCACGCGTGTTCGCCCAGAAACTGTTCCAGGTTCAACGTCCAGACCAGATGCGTGTAGAACAGCATCCCGCCGGCAAGCACGCGAATCGCGCACAGCGTGTGCGGCTGACTTGGTTGGAACCAAAAGCGATTCCACGCGTCGCTCCAACTTCGCAGCCAGGCGACCAGCGAGTTGGCCAGGAATTGCAGCGCGGTCTTCACTGATCCTTGTCCACTCCTTGGTTGGCGTTGGTCTTGCCAGGGGATGGCGGATCGGAAGGCAAGGTCTCGAGGCTTTCCAGTCCGGGGTTCGAGCCTTGATTCGCTGGGCCTTGTAAGGCGGGCGCCAGGACGGTCGGCGCCGCAGGGGTTGGCGTCACCGGCGTGGGCGCGTCGGGCGTTGGTGAGAGAGGCTCTGGCGTCGCGGGCCCTTCGTCCGCAGGGGCAGCGTCTTCGACCGGCGCATCGCGCAGCATGGGAATCTCGGTGTAGGTGCGTGGATCGCTGGGCCGAATCCCCTCGAAGAAGGCGAACAACGTGGGTTGCCGATGTTCAATCAGCGTCAGTTCCACATCGTCGGTTCCCAGCACATAACGCAGATGGTCGCGAAACGCTCGCGCTCGGTTTTCGAATACCGTTCGACGAGCCGCCCACGCGGCCAGGGCCTCGGGGCCGGCTTCCTCCGGCGGCGGACGCCGCTCCTCATAGAAGTTCGCCAACTGCTCGCTAAGCATGAAGTGGCGATGATAAAGGAGCCGGGGGAAATGACGCTGCAGATCCGGAAAACGCCCTTCGACTGCCGGACGCCCGTCGGTGTAGGTCGCCTTGTAGGCGATCAGGTAGCTCGGTCCCGGATCCGGTGCGAAAAAGAAATAGGCGTGATGGAGATGCAACGCTCGCGTGTAATGCCGAGTGAAATCCTCCAGTTGCACCGCCGCATAGGACGGCTCGCCCCAATCGGTCGCGTTGCGCAAGGCGGGCGCCGTTCGACGCGATGCAATGCCAGGCGAGAAAGATGCTGATCGCCCAACGCCAGGGACGAGTGATCGTGAATTCCTTTTCCGATGATTCCGTCATGTTCGCGTCGCGTTTGGGTGGCGAGGAGCATCGCTCGACGGGGACAAGCCCCGTCGTGGCGGGCGTGTCCGGTTGTGGTTTGCTGGCGAGGAGCATCGCTCGACGGGGACAAGCCCCGTCGTGGCGTGCGTGTCCGGTTGTGGTTTGCTGGCGAGGAGCATCGCTCGACGGGGACAAGCCCCGTCGTGGCGTGCGTGTCCGGTTGTGGTTTGCTGGCGAGGAGCATCGCTCAACGGGGACCAGTCCCGTTGTGGCGTACGTGTTCGGGTGGGTCCTGCTGGCTAGGAGCATCGCTCAACGGGGACAAGCCCCGTTGTGGCGTACGTGTTCGGGTGGTGTCCTGCTGGCGAGGAGCATCGCTCAACGGGGACAAGCCCCGTTGTGGCGCTGCTTGTCGGCCTTGCCCTACGACGTCTTCTTGGCGAAACGCGTTTTTCCGGGCATGGCGACTGCGGGGATTTCCACGTCGCCAAATGCGTATTCCGTGGGCCCTAGCCGCATGTCGGAGGCCATCGCCTCTTCCAACGTGATCACCTCGCCCGTGTAACAGGCCTCGCGGCCCATGATCGCCATCAAAGTGCTGTACGACATGTACTCGCCGTTATTGATGTGCTCGCCCTTGCGAATGCCGGCGAACAACTCTTGATGCTCCACGTCGTACATGCTGGGCTTGGGGCCGCTGTATTTCCACTGGCCGGCTTCGCCCTGGACTTGATTGGCGAGGATCTTGGCTCGACCCTTGGTTCCCATCACGTAGTCTTCGGTTTCGTTGGCGCAGTCCGGAATTTGTCGCGTGTAAGCGAAGGTCTTGACTCCGCTATCCCATTCGTAGCACACGGCGAAGTGATCGTAGATGTTGCCCCACTTCTCTTCCGTGCGGACCTGCCGCCCGCCCAAACCGAAGCATCGCGCTGGCGGCTTGTCTCCGTTCAGCCATAGCGCCTTGTCCAAGCTGTGAATGTGTTGCTCGACGATGTGGTCGCCCGAGAGCCATGTGAAGTACAGCCAGTTGCGGCACTGATATTCCATCTCCGACCATTCCGGCTTGCGGCCGCGATGCCACAATCCGCCGGTCAAGTAATTCTCTTGGATCGAGACCACATCGCCAATCGCGCCGTCGAAGATTCGGTTCATCGTGTCGCGGACGCCCAGGTCATATCGCCAGCACAGTCCCGACACGATGCTCAGGTCCTTCTCTCTCGCTTTCTTCACCGTGTCCAACACGCTGCGCACGCCAACGGGATCGACCGCCACGGGCTTCTCGCAGAAGACATGCTTGCCGGCCTCGATCGAAGCCGCCAACTGCTCCGGTCGGAAATGAGGCGTCGTGCATAGCAAGACGACGTTGACGTCGGTTTGGAGTAATTGCTTGTAACCGTCGAAGCCGGAAAACGCTTGCTCCGGTTCGACCGCATATTGCTCGCCCAATCCGCGGCCCAAGATCTGATCGGCGTACTTGAGTTTGTCGGGGAACAAGTCGCAGATCGCCGTTAACTTGACATTAGGATCCGCGTTCATCGCGTTCTTGGCCGCTCCGGTCCCGCGACCACCGCAACCGATCAAGCCCACTTTGATGGTGTCGTCGCCGGCCGCATGCGCCATCCGGGGTGCCGACAAAGTCGCCAAAGATCCGCCAATCGCGGCCGCCGTGGATGTCTTCAGGAAGCTGCGTCGCGAGGAGTCGTGAGCGGAAGTCGATTGCGGCGTGGACACGAAAGTACTCCTGAAGGTGGGTGGGGATAGCGGCGCCGGCAGTGACCGACCAGGGGCGGCAGTGGCGTTTGGTTTGGGATGCGCATCTGCATCATAATGCAGCGGCGCGGGCAAAACCAGCAAGTTGCGGTGAGGGAATCGGCGCTTTGGTGTTGCACCGACGGGGCCTTTCATAGAAGCACGGAGGAACACAGAGGACAGAATTGCATCCGCCTCTGTGGTTCTCCGTGTCCTCCGCGGTCAATTCCAGCCGGATTTTTCGGCGGCGCGATCAAGGATCGACTATTGATCTCCGTCGATGCGCCTCAATTGGGCTCTTAGATCTTCCAGCTCTTTCTCTAGTTGCTGGATTCGCGCGCGAATGGCTGCGGCGCCGTTGGTTGGCGTTTGCGCTGGCTCGTTTGTTGGCTTGGGCCCGAACGGATCGTTCGGATTGTACGGCGGCGGCGTTGGATTGCGTGGCGGCGGAGTGCGCGGGGCGGCCGTGCCGACGGTGACGGTGATGACGCGTCGTTGGTTGGCGGCGATGACGCCGAAACTGATCTCTTGGCCGGGCTGCACGTTGGCCATCGCCTGAGCCATGTCTTCCGGACGATTGATCGGCTGCCCGTCCATCGAGACGATGCGTTGGCCCGGCCTTAAACCGCCAAGGTGCGCCGGGCTTTCCGCTTCCACTCGCTCCACCAACGCTCCATCGCCATCATCGGGCGCGATCATGCGCACTCCAAGGTAGGGTTGCGGATCCGCGGGCTCCAAGGGCGTGGGCGCGTTGGGCGTGGGCGCGTCGGGCGGGGGCGACGGGCGGGTCGCTACTTGCAGCATCACGTTGCGGCGTCGGCCGTCTCGCACCACGTTCAATTCGATTTGTTGACCGGGCTTCACTTGTTGCATCAAGTTCAGCATGTCCTGCAGCGTCTTCAATTCGAGTCCCGCCGCGCCGGTGAGCAGGTCGCCTACCTGCAATCCGGCCTCGACCGCGGGACCTTGCGGGCGTAATTCGACGATTCGCACGCCCGCCGAACGACCCATGTCATCGCCTACCAAACCCAGCCATGGGCGCCCCTCGTCAGCGGCGGCCGGGGGGGGCGTCAAAACAGGCGGCAAGGGCGGCGGCGCGTCTTGAGCCACCACCGTCGCCGATGGGATGATGAGCGGCAACAAGGCGAACAGCAAGCATGTGGTGCGGAGCCGAATCATGCGACCAGATCCTCTCGCGAAGTGAAGTGAACGCGCCGATTATAGCCGCTGCGGCGGAGCATGTGCGTGGTTTTCTCAGGACTCTCTGACCGAAACCGGCGGAGCCCGATTCGATCGGCGTTTCGCGTTTGCCTCGGCATGACCGAACCGCTTGGTGGCGCATGAGTTCGGTCGCCAGAGGATTGGCGGCGTCTCCCTGGAAAGCAGGTGCTATTGCGTGCGCAGGGGCCGTTGATTCGCGCGACATGGGGAAGCGATCAAACAAGTTTTCCACCCTCGACGATGGCGATGAGAAAAAACTTTTCGGCGGATCCACACGATGAGATGCGGTGTTTTCACGGAGGAAAGATCGACCGGGACGAGGTGTGGTCGCGGAGTCCCGGCGAGACGGTTTGACAGCACTGCTCAGCTGCCGTACAATCGGCGATCCATTGGTTAAGACACGACGGTGAACCAACAGCCAATTGGGCTGCTGGCCATTTCTTCACCACCGTGTCGGGGGATGTTTTTACGCGGCTCCACTGCGCTCTGATTGTACCTCGTAGGTCGAACTGCGCTAGAGGTCCGCGCCGAGGACGACGTTGAGGAGTAACTCAACGATATGGATGTCGTTGCGGCGATACGAAGCGCCTGGGTCCAACGAGTCGGCGCCGATCTGTCCGAGCATTGGTTCGACAGCGGCCTGACATTGGACTTGGTGGAAGACGTGCTGACCGTGCGGTTGCCCAACGCGTTTCTACGCGATCGGTTCCGCCGGATCATGCACGCCGATCTGCTCGAGGCGGTTCGGCACGCGGCGCCCAGCGCGATCTCGCTGACGTATGAAACGTCCGCGGACGCCCGCCAGGCGCCGATTGCGGGAGAGCAAGATGATGCGAATCAAGGAACCGCGACCGCCGCCCTCGCCTTCACCGTCTTGCCGCCACCGGACGCGGAGTCAAGCCAAGAGCAGCCAAACGCTGCACCCTTGGATTCACAGACAAGCGGCGGCGCGTGCGGCAACGGTGAAGACCAACAACGTTCAGTCCGTCGCCGTCGAGCGAAGCTGAGTCAAATCATTTCAGGCGAGTCGAATCGCATGGCGCTCACCGCGGTCGAAATGACGCTGAAGGATCTGGGACGCTGGTCCCCATTGGTCCTTTACGGTCCACCCGGCAGTGGTAAGACGATGATTCTGGAAGGCGTGTTGCAGCGTGTGCGCCAAGCCAACAACGGTCGCGCGGTGATGCTGTCGTCCGAGCAATTCACGGTCGACTTTCTCGAGGCGTTGGGAGGTTCGGGGCTGCCGAGTTTTCGACGTCGGTACCGCGACTTGCAGGTGCTAATCCTGGACGACGTCCAATTCCTGATCGGCAAGAACGCGACGCGTCGAGAACTGTTGCATACGCTCGAATCGCTGCATCGCCAAGGAAGTCAACTGGTGATTTCCGCTGACCGACCGCCTGCGGAACTGCATGAATTGGGGCCGGAGTTGGTCGCCCGCTTTTCCTCCGGCATGGTCGGCGCCGTCGATCACCCCGACCGCGAGATGCGGCTCAGGATCCTCTCGCGATTGGCGCCTCCCGAACTGCTCGACCAAGCGACGTTGGGATTGCTGGCCGAGCGGATTCATGGCGATGCTCGCTTGTTGCAAGGCGCCGTGAATCGCTTGCAAGCGTTGGCGTCCGTTCTGCAACGCTCGCCCACCGCGCAGGAAGCCGAACACTCCCTGCAGGACTTCTTTCGTTCGACGCAGCGCCGCATCGGCCTCAAAGAAATCGTGCAAGCCACGAGCATGGTTTTGGGAGTGGACGCCAGCGGGATCGAATCCAACCAACGCCACCCGTCGGTGGCGCATCCCAGAATGCTGGCCATGTTCCTGGCTCGCAAACACACGCAAGCGCCGCTGAAGGAGATCTCGGGCTACTTCCGCAAACGCAGTCACAGCACCGTGGTTTCCGCGTGCGGCGAGGTCTCCCGGTGGCTCCAAGAAGATCGACAAATGCAACTGCTGGGAGGAGGCGCCCTGCCCATCGCCGACATCATCCGCCGCATCGAAGCCAAGCTGAATAGGGCGTGATGGTTCTTGGTTTCTCTGGTTCTTGGTTCTTGGTTCTGGTTCTTGGCTGGGACGCCGTCTCACTCTCGCGTCACTTGACTCCTACTCGATGCCAATTGGCGTTCGCGCTCCTGGCCGTGTCCGAATCACCAAGAACCAAGAACTAGGAACCGAGAACCAGGAACTAGGAACTAGGAACTAAAAAAGCAACGCCGAGAGTTTGCGGCGATAGTTGGTGGTGAGTTCGGAGTCGTCGGGGAGCACTCGGAAGATTTCGAGTATGAGGAGTCGGGCTTGTTCGCCTGGGCCGGTTTTGTCGGCTTCAATGACTTCCAGCAGCGTGCTCATTGCTTGCTCATAACGCTTGGCGCCGGCGAGCGCCTTGCCGAGTTCGACCTTGCATTCGAGGTTGTTCGGTTCACGCTCGACGCGGGCTTGCAATTCGGTGAAGTCGCCTGATTGCGTGTCCAGATCCAGTTGGGCCTTCAGGTCCTTGGCTTCTTCCTCGAGAAACCCGCGTTGTTCCAGTTGCTCCAGGATCGCCTGAGCTGTCGGCGCGTCGTTCCCGGCCAGGGCGATGCGGGCCTTGCCGATCAAGGCGGGCGAAAAGTCATCTTGGTTTTGCAACAGCGTTTCGTAGATGTCGAGCGCTTCGGCCGGGGCGCTTTCCTCCAACGACTTGGCTCGGATCAGATCGCTGGCCTCGAGCAAGCGATCGAGCCAGGCTTTGATGTCGCCTTCGGCCAAAACGCCCTGAAAGCCGTCCACTGGTTGACCGTCCAGGACGGCGAACACCGCCGGGATTCCTTGCACGCCGAACTGAGCGGCTTCGCGCTGCAGATTGTCGGCGTTCGCCTTCACCAGGCGAAATCGGCCGGCGTATTCCGTGGCCAGCGATTCGAGGATCGGCTTCAACATCAGGCAAGGCTGGCACCAAGGCGCCCAGAAGTCGAGCACGATTAACCGCTCCTTCGAAGCCTCGAAGACGTCTTGCTCGAAGGTTTCCGAAGTCGTGTCCAAGGTCCAGAGGTCGCTCATCACATCACTCGCAGGAGGGCTGGCAAACGGAACAAACGAAGCAAACATCCGCCTTCATAGTAAAACGACCGCCCCAAGCCGCATAGGAGGCGGCCAACGCTCGCCCGCGTTCCACCTCAGACGCTCCGCCACAACGGGGCAAGTCAACTCGCCACAACGGGGCTCGCCCCCGTTGAGCGCTGCTCCTCGCCAACACCGCCCCACGCATCACCTCGCCACAACGGGGCTCGTCCCCGTTGAGCGCTGCTCCTCGCCAACACCGCCCCACGCATCACCTCGCCACAACGGGGCTCGTCCCCGTTGAGGCGCTGCTCCTCGCCAACACCGCCCCACGCATCACCTCGCCACAACGGGGCTCGTCCCCGTTGAGCGCTGCTCCTCGCCAACACCGCCCCACGCATCACCTCGCCACAACGGGGCTCGTCCCCGTCGAACACCGCCCGCCCCACGCATCACCTCGCCACAACGGGGCTCGCCCCCGTTGAGCGCCTGCTCCTCGCCAACACCGCCCCACGCATCACCTCGCCACAACGGGGCTCGTCCCGGTTGAGCGCTGCTCCTCGCCAACACCGCCCCACGCATCACCTCGCCACAACGGGGCTCGCCCCCGTTGGGCGATGCTCCCCGCCAACAGCGAGCCTCCGTTGCCTGCTGCTCTCGCCACACCCACACCCACCCAAGTGTCTCCGTGAACGACTGCCTTAGTGTGGCGGGTTTTTCTCCGCCGGCGTGAAGAAACGCGAGGAAACCGGACGTCCGACCGCCAACTGTTCGGCGTCCGACATCCCGTTGTCACGTCTTGCCGGAGATCCGAATTGGGCGTGAATTGCCACCACACACTCGCTTATGGAGCCGACGCGTGGAGCCAATCTACATCCCCGACGACTTGAATTGGGCATACCGTCTCTATTGGGATCTCGCGATCTTCCCAACGGGCGAAATCCAATGGCCACCCCAATGGCGTGAGACGCTTGCCAGCGCAACGGAACTTGATGGCGTGCGAATCCTGGACGCCTACACTCGCCCGGCGGCGTTGCAGTTCCTCCTAAGTGGGCGGCCGAGTGTTGCTCCGTGTGACATCGTGCGCTCCGTCAAAGGACGTTTGCAACATCTCCTACGGCGCCAAGCGCCGCGTGCATTTCGCCGCAATTACTCAGTTCGGAGCGTCGGTCGCAACACGACCGATGAAGTCATTCAGTATGTGCAAAACCAGTTGCAGCACCATGGATGGGAATCACCACAACTGCAAGAGCGGCAGTGGTATGACGCGAACGTGCGATTGGACGTCATGCGACGCTCGCGACATGGAGAATACTGCAACAGTCTTCATTTGGTGTTGGCTTTCGATGAGCGTCACGAGGGTTGTGGTCTGCCGGTGCTGATGAAAGTAAGTGAACTAATGCAACGGACCGCCAAGCAAAATTCCCACCAACTCTCATGCATCGGAGTTCTGTGGGATCACGTGCACGTTGCGTTAGGCTGTGACGTGAAGGAGTCTGCGGAGCACGTTGCCTTGAATTACATGAACAGCCTTGGCGTTGACGGCGGCTTGGGCCGCATCTTCCAACACAGCGCCTACATCGCAACTTGCGGAGCGTATCGCCTGGGCGCGATCTGGCGGAACCAAAAGGATCGCGTTTAATGAGGACAGAAGTGAACCGACGTTGGCGGCTCGCTGTTGGCGGGGAGCATCGCCCAACGGGGGCGAGCCCCGTTGTGGCGGAGTGCGTGGGGCGGGCGCTGTTGGCGAGGAGCATCGCTCAACGGGGACGAGCCCCGTTGTGGCGGAGTGCGTGGGGCGGGCGCTGTTGGCGAGGAGCATCGCCCAACGGGGGCGAGCCCCGTTGTGGCGAGGGTGATACGTGGGGCGGTGTTGGCGAGGAGCATCGCCCAACGGGGGCGAGCCCCGTTGTGGCGAGTTGATGCGTGGGGCGGTGTTGGCGAGGAGCATCGCTCAACGGGGGCGAGCCCCGTTGTGGCGAGGTGATACGTGGGGCGGTGTTGGCGAGGAGCATCGCCCAACGGGGACGAGCCCCGTTGTGGCGAGTTGATGCGTGGGGCGCTGTTGGCGAGGAGCATCGCTCAACGGGGACGAGCCCCGTTGTCGCGGAGTGCGTGGGGCGGGCGGTGTTGGCGAGGAGCATCGCTCAACGGGGACGAGCCCCGTTGTCGCGGAGTGCGTGGGGCGGGCGCTGTTGGCGAGGAGCATCGCCCAACGGGGACGAGCCCCGTTGTGGCGGAGTGCGTGGGGCGGGCGCTGTTGGCGGGGAGCATCGCCCAACGGGGACGAGCCCCGTTGTGGCGAGGGTGATACGTGGGGCGGTGTTGGCGGGGAGCATCGCCCAACGGGGGCCCGCCCCGTTGTGGCGTTGCGGCGGCTTACCCGCTTACAATGCGACCTCATCTCGCCCGACCTCATTCCGCTTTCGCCCCCGAGATCGCCGATGACGCTCACCGTTTCGCTTGCTTTTCTGCATCCGCTGGACGCCGTTGTGTTGGTGTTTTATTTCGCCTTGATGGTGGGCATCGGCGTCTTCACTTCGCGGAAGATCCATAAGCAGGAGGATTACTTCCTGGGAGGTCGGTCGTTTGGCAAACTGTTGCAGACGTTCGCCGCCTTTGGCGCGGGGACCGGCAGCAGTGATCCGGTAAACACCGCCGGCACGACGTTCACCAGCGGCATGAGCGGCATGTGGAGCGTCATGTATTGGCTGTTCGTGACGCCGTTCTATTGGATCACTGGCGTGTGGTATCGCCGTATGCGTCATCTCACGCTCGGCGATTGGTTCGTCGAACGGTATCAATCCCAGGCGTTGGGCGTTGGCTATGCGATCTTCGGCCTGACCTTCTTCATGGTTTATGGCTCGATGTTCTTTTCCGCGATCGGCAAAGTCGCCGCTCCTTTGACCACGCTGGACAGCGAGACCATCTTGCTTTTCGGCCAACAGATTCCCTTGACGCATATTCTGGTGCCGATCATCGGCCTGGTGGTGTTGATCTATGGGATCGCGGGCGGATTGGAAGCGGCCTACTACACCGATTTGATCCAAGGCCTGTGCATTATTCTGCTCTCCATCATTCTCGTTCCCTTCGGGCTTTCGGCGCTCGTCGAGAAATTCGGCGATCCCGCCACACAATCATGGTGGCATGGTTTCCGCATCATGCACGAGCAACTACCGACCGAGCACTTTCACGTGATTGGCAGCACCAGCACCAGCGAGTTTCCATTGCACCGGATCGTGGCCGTTGTGCTGATCAACCTCGTGGGAATCGTCGTGCAACCACACTTCATCGCGACCGGGGGAGGCTCCGCCAAGACCGAGACCACCGCTCGCATCGGACTGGTGACCGGCAATTTCCTGAAGCGTTTCTGCACGATCGGCTGGGTCTTGACCGCTTTGGTCGCGCTGGCTCTCTTCTCCGACAACGAGGTGTTGGCCGCCGATCCAGAGAAGACTTGGGGGGTCGCCTCCCGCGCCTTGCTGGGACCTGGATTGACGGGATTGATGCTGGCCTGCCTGTTGGCCGCGTTGATGAGTTCCGTCGATGCGTACATGGTGGTCGGCTCCGCTTTGGTGGTTCGCAATATTTACGCGCCCTACTTCAATCCTAAAGGCAGCGAGCGTGAGTATCTGTTCGTAGGTCGAGTCACCGGCGCGCTGATCGTCTTGGGGGCCGTGATCATCTCGTTGTTCATGATGGATGTCTTCAAGCAGCTGCAATTGGTATGGGTGTTTGGCGTGTTGTTCGCCGCTCCCTTCTGGGTCGGCATGTATTGGCGCCGCGCCACCCTGGCGGCCGCCTGGTGCTCGGTCGCCTTCTGCGCCTTGACCTTCTTCTTGATTCCCTTGGCGGCGCCGCGATTGGCGCCTCAACTGCGTGATCAACCGTCGCTGTTGATCACCAACCGCATGATTCGTACGACGGTCACGCGGCCGGCCTCGCCCTCGGACGCCGCCGCCGAGAACGCGCGGCGGCGAGCCGCATCGGAAGCGGCCGACCCCGAGTCGGCCAATCCACCCCAATGGATCGAGGCCGGCGACCCAATTGAAGTTGTGTTCAACCAGCGGCGGGCAAAGCGTGTATTGGCCCGATGGAGTGCAGCCCGTTCAACGATCAAGGCGAGCCCCTCAAGGTCGCCAGGCAAGTCGTGGAACGACGGAAAGTTGACGATCAGACGGTTGAGGAATTCCTCGAGTATCCCGCGGGAACTCGCCTGAAGGGCTTCGGCAACTTCCAGTTGGACTACCTGCTCTACGATCTGGCGGGACTTCCCCTGCAGTCCTACAGCAACGCCACCCTCGATACCTTGCGCTTGCCGACCAAAATCGTGACGCCCTTTCTGGTCATGTTCTTGATCAGCTTGATCACGCGTCGCACCGATTCCGCGGCGCTGGATCGCTACTACGCCAAGATGAAGACGCCCGTGGATCCCGATCGCGAGAAAGACGAGGCGAATCTCGCCGCATCCTATCGAGATCCGCAGCAATTGGAGTCCCGGCGGCTGTTCCCCGGCACCCAATGGGAATTCCAACGTCCCGACCGAGTCGATGTGCTGGGCTTCCTGCTGTGCGTCGCCGCCTGCTTCGGGATCATCTACCTGGCCATCGCCGTCGCCGCGATCGGCAGCTGAGAGCCAACTACCAACTACCAACAACCAGCAACCAACAACCAAGAACCAGAACCGAGAACCAAGACCATGAACTACCAGCGACGGCGGGAACTGCTGACTCGCAAACTGCGCGACGCAGGCGGGGAGGCGATGTTGGTCACGAAATTCGTCAATGTCACCTACCTGACGGGCTTTACCGGCGACGACAGCTATTTGTTGTTGACTCGCGACAAGGCCATTCTGCTCAGCGACAGTCGGTATGAGGAGCAATTGGCCGAGGAGTGTCCTGGCCTGGAGCTCGAGATCCGCCGGACGCCGACGACCATGACCGAGTCCCTGGCCGGCGTTTGTAAGGTCTGCCGGGTCCATTCGTTGGCCGTGGAGGGGGAGTCGATGACGTTGGCTCACCAGGAACGCCTGGCCAAAGCGATGCCCGAGGCGACCTGGCATTCGGTCAGCGATTGGGTGGAGGATCTGCGGGCGATCAAGGAACCGGAGGAAGTGGCGGAGATTCGGCGTTCCATCGCGCTGGCCGAGGAGGTTTTCGCCCACTTGAAGGCTCACCTCCGAGGCGACCAGACCGAACGACTGCTCGCGGCCGATTTGGAGCACCAGATCCGTTTGCGGGGCGGTCGAGGCTGTGCTTTTCCGCCGATTGTCGCGGCCGGACCCAGGGCCGCCTTGCCGCACGCTCAAGTGACCGACGCCGTGGTCGGCGGCCACCCACTCTTGTTGGTGGACTGGGGGGCCAAAGCCGGGTTGTATTGCAGCGACTTGACGCGAGTGCTGGCCATAGCTGGCGTCTCGCCGCAACTCGAGGAGGTGTATGGGGTTGTGTTGGAAGCGCAGGCCCGAGCGATCGCTGCAGTCCGCCCTGGGGCGTTGATGAACGCGGTCGACGCCGCCGCGCGGAATTACATTGCCGAGGCCGGCCATGGCGACCATTTCGGCCATGGGCTGGGGCACGGCTTCGGCCTGGAGATCCACGAACATCCCCGCCTTTCGCCTTCGGAAAATAAGCCGCTGCGGCCGGGGATGGTGATTACCATTGAGCCGGGCGTGTACCTGCCCGGTTGGGGCGGCGTGCGAATTGAGGATGATGTGCTGGTCACCGAGGGGGGCTGTGAGATACTGACCAGCACGCCCAAGGGACTTTCGCAGTGCGTGGCGCCATTGGCTTAGGATGGTTTTTGAACTACGCTGATTTCTCCCACCACTTCAGCAGCCGGCGGACAGCTAGGGGAGCATTGAACTTGATGGCGGATTCCGAGAAACAGGACAGCAACGTCTTCGATCTGGCTCGCATCCAAGACCTGATCGCGTTGATGAAAGAGCACGAGTTGACGCGGATTGATCTGCGGCAGGGCGACCAACAGATTCGGCTCGCGCGAGGCGGAGAACCTGTCTTCGCCGCGCCGCCCCCAATGGCGGCCGCCCCTCAGCCGGCCCCTGTCGCCGCGGCGCCCGCGGCGCCGGTGGAGGATGAACAGCACATCACGATCATTCGCAGCCCGATGGTGGGCACCTTCTACTCTCGGGCCAATCCGAACTCCGAGCCATTCGTCAAAATCGGCGATCAGGTCCAGCCGGAGACGGTGTGCTGCATCATCGAGGCCATGAAGGTCTTCAACGAAATTCCAGCCGAAATGCGGGGGCGAATTGTGGCCGTGTTGGTCGACGACGAGGAGCCTGTCGAGTTCGGCAAACCACTTTTCAAAGTCGACACGCGCGAGTAAAGCGGCAGCATGTACAACAGGATTCTGATCGCCAATCGCGGCGAAATCGCGCTGCGCGTCATTCGGGCGTGCAAAGAGCTTGGCATTGAAACCGTATGCGTCTTCAGTGAAGCCGATCGGGGCAGCCACTACCTGGATCTGGCCGATCAAGCGTTCTGTATCGGTCCGGCCAAGTCAGTCAATAGCTATCTGAAGATCGATCGCGTCATCAGCGCCGCGGAAGTCGGCAATGTGGAAGCGATTCATCCCGGCTACGGCTTCCTCGCCGAAAATGCGCACTTCAATGAAGTCTGTCGCGATTGCAATATCGACTTCATCGGCCCCACGCCAGAAGCCATGACGATGTTGGGCGACAAGAACACCGCTCGCAGCCTGGCCATCGAAGCCAAGGTGCCCGTCGTTCCCGGCAGCGCCGGCTTGATCGAATCCGACGAAGAAGCGGTGAAAGTGGCTCACGAGATCGGCTTTCCGGTCCTGATCAAAGCCACCGCCGGCGGCGGCGGGAAGGGAATGCGGGTGGCCGCGAACGACTTAACCCTCAAGACCGCACTCTCCCAAGCTCGCACCGAAGCGGCGGCCGCGTTCGGCAACCCGGGCGTGTATTTGGAGAAATACGTCGAGCGTCCTCGCCACGTCGAAGTCCAGGTGATCGCCGACCAACATGGCAATGTCGTGCATCTCTGGGAACGCGAATGCTCCACGCAACGCCGGCACCAGAAGCTGATCGAAGAAAGTCCCGCGCCGCGCTTGCCAAACAAGGTTCGGCAACATATCTGCGAGGCTGCGGTGCGGATGGTCAAGCAGGCCAACTACACCAACGCGGGCACCGTGGAGTTCATCGTCGATCAGCAAGACAACTTCTACTTCATCGAAGTCAACGCTCGTATCCAGGTCGAACACCCCGTTACCGAAATGGTCACCGGCATCGACCTGATCAAGTCGCAGATCGCTGTCGCCTCCGGTCAAGCATTGCCCTGGAAGCAAAAGCACATCGCTCAGAAGGGCGCGTCGATCGAATGCCGGATCAACGCCGAAGATCCAACTCGGAAATTTCAACCCTGCCCCGGACGCATCGAAAGGCTGATCGTGCCCGGCGGGTTAGGCGTGCGTTTTGATTCCCACGCCTACTCGGGATACACCGTGCCGTCGCACTACGATTCGATGATTGGCAAGTTGATCGTGCACAAGCCAACACGCGAAGAAGCGATCGCCTGCATGCTCAGAGCCCTGGACGAACTGCGCGTGGATGGGATCGCCACCACCGCCAGCTTCCACCGAAAGGTCCTGCAACACAGCGAATTCGTCGAAGGCATGGTCGACACCACGTTCGTCGAACGGACGATGCTGAATTAGGGGGCAGGGAGTCAGGGGGCAGGGATCAGGGATCAGGGGTCAGGGATCAGGTGGCAGGGATCAGGGATCAGGGATCAGGGGCAGGGGGCAGGGATCAGGGATCAGGTGGCAGGGATCAGGGGCAGGGATCAGGGATCAGGTGGCAGGGATCAGGGGAGTCAGGGATCAGGGACTCGGTAGTCCCAACTGGGACGGCCCTAAATCAGCCCAGGGTGCAGCGCAGCGCAACCCTGGGTAGCCTTGGGCAACCGCTTGAGTGCAATCAGTCCCAACCGGGACGGCCCCAAATCAGCCCAGGGTGCAGCGCAGCGCAACCCTGGGTAGCCTTGGGCAACCGCTTGAGTGCAAATCAGTCCCAACCGGGACGGCCCCAAATCAGCCCAGGGTGCAGCGTAGCGCAACCCTGGGTAGCCTTGGGCAACCGCTTGAGTGCAAATCAGTGAGTAGCGATTAGGGATCAGGAGCAGCGACTCGCTAGGCGCCGCCACGCCTTCGGGGTTGGCAAATGCCATGGGTTCGCGACCCAGGGTTTCGCTTGTTCGCTGCGCTCACGCTGCACCCTGGGCTGATTTAGGGCCGTCCCGTTGGGACTACCGAGTCCCTGATCCCTGATCCCTGATCCCTGATCCCTGATCCCCTCCTACCCCCTGATCCCTGATCCCTGATCCCTGATCCCTGCCCCCTCCCCCTACTCACAGAAAGTCCGCGGCGGCTTGCAGGTCTTGTAGCAGGAGGTCGGGGTTCTCGTGGGCCAGTTCGGCGGCCGTGTAGCCTCCGGTGCAGACGGCGGCGACGCGGACTCCGATGGCCCGCGCACAGCGGATGTCTTCCGGCGTATCGCCGATCACCCAGGACCGGCTGAGCTCCCAGGGCGCGTCAGCCATCGCGGTCCGCGCCTCGGCCAGTGCTTGCCTGGCGACATCGGCTCGAAAGTGATGATGATCTCCATAGCCTCCGAACGCGAAGTAATCGAACAGGCCAAAATGCGCGAGTTTGGTTTCCGCGGCGATCTTGCCGTTGCCGGTAATCAGGCCCAAGGCGACATCGTCGCGACGGCTTAATCGCCGCAACCATTCGTCCACGCCTTGCAGGACGCGACCGGGAAGGTCATGCAGGCATTGCTGCAATCGCCCCTGATAGGCCTCCGCCAGCGTCCGCCAGTTCTCAGCGGAATCCTGCACGTCCAGTCCGGCGAAGATCTCTCCTGCAATCGCTCGGTCGGTTCGGCCGCGGAATTCGATCGACGCCGGCATCTCTCGTCCATACAGTTCGCGAACGGCCCATTCCAAAGCGGCTCGACCGGCGCCCGCTGAGTCAATCAAGGTGCCATCGATATCGAAGAACAGGACCAGCTTCATCTTCACTCCGCTACGGTAAACCGCGGTGGCGTTTCTTTGGCTTCGCTGGCACGCCGCACCCCGAGCTGGGTTAGTAGTGCCCTCCCACTGGACTGGCTCGTGTCGCCAGTCGCTTCGCAGGGGCCGGTAACGAGCCCTTGGCCGGATCGCTATACTAACCCAATCGTTTGCGCTCCGTCGATCTTGCTTGCTGAGTTTCACCCGTGAATCACCACCACTCCCCGGCAATGGTTGACGCGCCCGCGGCAACCGACGCCCGGTCCGCCCGCCGCCTTCCCCCAGATATCTCACCGTCTGTGTCCTCGGCGCCCTTTGTTGGCCGCGCGACGATGCGGCATAAGGTCGCAATGGCCGTTGCGGTGACGACTCCTTTCGTGGGCTGCCTGATCGCGATGGCGATGGCCTGGCGCTTTGGTTGGTTCTCCTGGCCGTATCTGGTCATGATGGTGGCGGGATGGAGCGTCACTTCGTTGGGAATCACGATTGGTTTCCATCGCTTGCTGTCGCATCGATCCTTCGAGACCCACCGTTGGATTCGGGCGTTTTGGACGGCCATGGGCGCCTTGTCGGTGGAAGGGTCTCCGCTGATTTGGTGCGCCGTTCATCGACGACATCATCAATGTTCCGACCGGGAAGGCGATCCGCATTCGCCGCATCTCGATGATGGCCCGCTCCGCGGCTTCTGGAACGCTCACGTTGGCTGGCTGTTCGGCGGTTACTGGTCGTATCCGCACTTCCAGCGTTACATCCCCGACTTGATCGCCGATCCATGGCTGGTGAAGGTCGATCGCCTGTATTACGTCTTTGTCCTGTTGAGCCTGGCGATTCCCACGGTCATCGGCTTCGGGATCGAGCCGACCTGGCGAGGCGCGGTGATGGGGTTGCTATGGGGCGGCCTGGCCCGCATCTTCCTGACGCATCACAACACCTGGTCGATCAATTCGATCTGTCACATCTTTGGCCGGCAGGACTATGAGTCCCATGACCATTCCAAGAACAACTGGCTGTGCGGGGTGCTGGCCTTCGGTGAAGGCTGGCACAATAACCACCATGCCTTTCCGACTTCCGCCAGGCACGGTCTAAAGTGGTGGCAATTGGACGTCAGCTGGCTTATCATTCGCGGCATGCAACGCCTGGGGCTCGCCTGGAATGTACAGCTGCCCAATGACGCGACGAAGGCGAAGAGGGCGCTGGGCTAAGGGGCGGCCGAAAAATAACGTCCCGATTCGATCGCCCGGCGTCTAGGCTTTCGGCGGTGAAACTGGTCGCAGGTCGGGAATCTGTTTTTCGGCCGCCCCTAACCAAGGAGCCGCCCGCGGGCAGCGGGCGGAGCCGCAAGGGTGAGCCGCCGCGACAGGAGACCACCGTTCGCGGCCCTTACGCGTCGCGGCCGGACGAACCGGGTGAGAGGATGCATTCGGCCAACGCGTCCAGTCGTTCGAGAACCAGCTCCAGTCCCGCGGCGTCGCCTTGCTCAGCCAGCTCGATCAGATTGCCGGCGGTGTCAGCCATGGCTTGAAAGCCGGCTTCCGCCGCGGCGGTCTGCAGCCTTCCCGCCTCGTCGTGCAGCTTGCCCAATTCCTTGCGACGACACAATTCGGCCAAGCTGACTCGCCGCGACTCATAGTCCTCCAGGAACCGCAAGGCTGGCAGCGGTGTGCGGCCGGCGTTGGCGACGGCTTCCGGCAGTCGCGTATCGCTGTCGGAGGACGCGAGGTACTCGGTTCTTTCCGAGGGGCGCTCCAGGTCGAGTTCGTCCGGCGTGGCGATGTGGGTTTTTTCCACGACCATGGGATCACGCGGGCCGTATGCGGGTTGGTCGTCCTCGCTACTCACGACGCTCTGGCCTTCGGCCATCACGCTCGTTGCGGAGATATCCAACGCCGAATCCTCTTCGCCGTCCTCCTCGTCTTGCATCGCCGCCATGGAAACCGTCTGGGTTTCCGGGGAGGCCGCCGCGGCGTCACCCAGTCCTTGGGCCATGTTCAACATCAACTTCTTGCTTCCCTTGGTGCTGGCCGCTGGACCTTGGCTGGTCAACGTGGATTCGACATTGGCGGTGGGCAACGTGCGTTGTAGACACAGTAGCAGGTGATCGATTTGAACGGGTTTCAACAGCAGCCGAGTGAACCCGGCTTGTCGGCAATCATCTTGCTCCATCGGATTGTCCGTCATCGCGACGATGGGATTGGAGAATCCATGGCGCCGCAACAATCGCGTCGCCGCGAGGCCGTCCAAGGCGGCGAGTTGCGTGTCGAGCAGGATCAGGTTGAAGTCCAATCGGCGTGCGGCCCGCAGGGCGTCGCGCCCATTGCTGGCCATCGTCACGCTCACCCCCAGCGGCTCCAATGCAAGGGCCAAGGACTGACGCACGTGGTAGTCGTTATCGGCGACCAACACTTTGCCGATGAAGCGCGAGGTAATGGTCCGTTCTTCCTCCACTCGCCGGGGTTGCAGGTCGTGATTGCGGAGCGGGCGACTGGACACCGACTTGAGCGGACCCGTGTCCACGCGGAAAGAAACGGTGGATCCCTCGCCGAGTTCGCTGACCATCGACAATTGCCCGCCCAAGACCTCGACGCATCGCTTGCTGACCGGCAAGCCGAGTCCGCCGCGTTTGCCTCCGCCAAGGTCCACGAATGGCGTGAAGACCTCGTTCAGCAGGTCCGGAGCAATGCCGGCGCCTTCATCGGCCACATCAATTCGCAGTTGGTGCTTTTCCTGCTGCCGTTCGATCTTCGCCTTGACGCTGACGACGCCGCCTTGCGAGTAGCGAACCGCGTTATCGACCAGATGGGTCAGAACGCGTTCCAGCCGTTCGGGGTCCGTATGAATCGCCATCGGGATCGAGCCCTCGGAGGCGAATTTCAACTTCACGCCTTTCTGTTCGGCGCGGGCCAGAAAAGCTCGATAGACCTCGGCCAGAATGCTGTGGGGGGAGCAGCTTCGGCAGGAGACGACCAACTTGCCGGTCTCCATCCGCTGCAGATCATTGATGTCCCTGAGCAAGCTCACCAGCGATCGGCCGCTTTGGAAGATGACGTTATGGTGGTTGCGCTGAGCTTCCTCCTCGGCGGCCAGCCCGCGTCGCAGGCCTTGCACGCAACTCAGCACCGAACCGGCGGGCCCCGCTCAGCCGTTGACCAATGCGGGTCAGCACCGCCAGCCGCATCGCGCTGTCGTGAGACGCTGTCCGAGCGATTTTCAGATCGCGCAACTGGTTTTCCTGCTCCGTGACATCGTGCAAGGAAACCACCGCGCCGCGGACCTGCCCCTTGGCTCCCTGCAGCGGAGCACAATTGATCGACAGCCTCCGCGGCTCACGACGCTGCGGCATCAGGCGAATCGTCGCGTCCATATTGGCCAAGCCGTCTCGCAGCGTCTTTTTCCACGGCAATTCGCCATCAGCCCGCCAGGGCAGCGCCAGATCTTGCTGCCTTTCAAACTCGCCAGGCTATGGCCAGTTAAGGCGCTGAACGCTTGATTCGCCAGCACGATCCGTTCGCGATCATCCAGCATCACGACGCTGTCGCTCATGCTGTCCAAGGAGCGTTGCACAGCCAAGGAGGGCTCGTCCGATCCCGAGAGCCGCTGCAGGATATAGCGGAGCAAGACCGTGAAGATAACAAAGCACATCGCCGCGACGAACACCGGCAGCGCGATCGCCAAGAACCAGTTGAAGCGGGGTCGGATGAAGTTCAGTTGCAAAGCGCCCCAAGGCTCGCCTGCGTTGTACAACGGCGCTTCGATGGGCTCGAGAACGTTGGCGTCCAGGTCGGTCTCCGACGCCAGTGAACGCCAGACCTGATTGCCCTGCGAGTCGATGACGGCCGCCGATTCGAGATCGGGGTGCAGGAGGATGGCTTGATGCAGCGCCTTTTGCATTCCTTTCCAGTTCTCGGACGCGACCAGCTGAGAACAGCTGATGGACAGCCCTTCGCACAAAGCAATGCGCCGAGTCAGCAGCTCGTTGCTGTTGGACGTGAAGCCAAACAGCCGAGCCGCCAGAAAGACGCAGCCAACCGCCGCAACCAACCCGATGGCCAAGACCGCGGAACGAGACCCAGAGCTACGCATCTTCCGAACTCCTATCTTCCCTCGCGCGGTCGCCCGCGGTCGGATGCCCGGCATTCCAACGGTCGAACGCCGTCTGGAAATCCAGCTGGCGCCACAGCGGACTCTCATCCGCGTGACGATTCAATAACTTCATGTACCAATGAGCAAAGAAAGCCGTCGCCATGCTGCCGCCCAACAGCGCGGCCGACATCGCCAAATTGGCGTCCCGTTGCGGTTGCGAAATCCTCGCCCGCATCTCCAACAGCGCCTGCTGATACGCCTGACTGGGCTCGTCCATCGCGACCGCCGGATCTTCGGGGCTGAGCGCCGGCTCAACGGGCACTGGTTCGACCCCGGCAGGTTCAACGATTGCGGGCTCAACCACGGCGGGCTCAACCACGGCGGGCTCCCGCGCCAGCGGCGCCGGCGGGGCGTCCTGGGGCGAGGGAGGATCGAGCTCCACCGCCGGTTCTGGGGGTGTGTCGAGCGGACTGGTCTCCGCTGGTGTGGGCGTGGGTTCGATCGCGGCCGCGTCCGGCGGCGCCAACGCCGTCTGGGGGCGAGGAGCCGGCGGAACGTCCTGCACCGCGGGCGAGTCGGCCGCATCGACCGTCGGTGGCGATGCCTGGGGAACTGAAGGCGGCGGGGTTTCGGCGGGCAACGCCGGCTCAAGTGCGAACGACCCGGCGGTCCTGGCGGGCGCCTTCAGCGCAGCTTCCCAGCCACCGGTAGAGGCGTCGGCGGAAGCCGCATCGGCGCGCCGGGCGGTCGCCGGCAACGCATCGGCGGGCGGCGAGTCCAGTACGCCGGCGTTGTGCGAGGGTGGATCCCAGGGCATTCCTGGCCGCTCCAGCGACGCCGAATCGGCTTGCAGCAATGACTCCAATGGCGGAGGCGGCTCCAGCAGACTCGGATCACCCTCAAGCGGACGCGGTGGATCCGTGACCGAGGGGTCAGTGACTGGCGGATCACTGACTGCCGGATCACTGCCTGGCGGATCACTGCCTGCCGGATCGATCGCGGCTGGCTCAGTAAACGTTGGAGGCTCAGTAATCGTCGGAGGCTCGCTGACGGTGGGCGCGTCAACTTCTGGCAGGTCGGCGGTCGCGTCGCCGGCGGACCGATGCATCGGCGATTCGACGTCCACTTCCAGGCGAGGCTGATCAAGTGGCGGCTGTGCTCGTGACGCTGATGGCTGGGCCAGCGGCATGGGCGATTCGCCTTCACGCGGTTCTCGGGGCGGATGCGACGCCGGAGGCAACGAATCGGCCGGGGCCAGCGGCGGGACCCGCAGTTCGCCCTGAGTTGGCTCGACGGGCGACCAGGGCAGGACGGCTGGCGGCGTTGGCGGCGGGGCCAAGGGCGCAGGAGGCAAGGGATCGATCGCCGGCGTCGGTGTCGGCGTCGGCGTCGGCGGGAGGATGGGCTCCGCCGTCGGCGGCGTTTCGACCACGAGCGGCGGCGGCTCGATTGGCGGCGTCTCTCCCGCCGCTTCGTCCCAGAGCATGGCGATTCGAGCTCGTCCAGCCAGCGGAGTAGCACTCTCCGGCGGCGAATAAGCTTCGCTGTGCGACGCCGCAAACGCGTCTTGAACTCCGTTGGAGAACGGTGGCTCGCCGAACGCCGTGTGGGTTTCGCCAACCGCCAGACGGGCCACCGGCGACGCCAGGGCCACCGGAGCCGCGTAGGCGACCACGGGATGGGGGCGGTATTCTCGCGCGATCAAGAGCGGCGGGTCGCACCCGCCCGCCAGGTCATTGGGGCCGATATACGAGAGGTGATCGACTGCGAGGATGTTCGCTGTGCCGGGGGGAACGACATGGACAGGCGCCAAGGCGAGGCGCCCGTCCAGCGTCACGCCCAGCGGCGCCCACAACGACTGCGCGTCGTGCGGGCCGGCCCCCGACTCGACGGCGAAATCATCGGCGTACGGCGCCAGCGGCGAGGCGCTGAGCAGGATTCGCTGCTCCAAACGCATGGCGTCCAGCGGTGAATCGGCGCGCTCGGGCGGCGAAGCCCATGGCAACCAGCTCGCCCACCAAGCGGCGGGCGTCTGGGAAGGCAAGGTCATGTTGGCTGGTTTCCTTGCGGCAAGGGTCCTGTCGCGCCCCGTCGCAGCTCGCGGATCAAGGTCTCAGCGAGCGCGAAAGGCGTTGGTACAGCTGGGCGAAGTCGGCCGCCGGATCGTGCGTCGTCGGTGCAAAGCCCACAACGCCGGACGGTTCGATCCCTGGAAAGTTAGCTCACGCTCGCGGTGAGGCGGCCAAAGAATTCAGCCAGCCGCCCCGTACAGATGGTGCAGGTCGCGCTGTCCTGATAAAGCGTCCCGCTTTACGACTCGGAGCGCGCCGGACCGCCAGTGAGTTTGCGGTCGAGATGCGTGTAGCCGCCGTCAACAAAGATGATCTGTCCGGTTGTATGGCTTGAGCGGGGAGAGGCGAGAAAGACCACCATGTCGGCGATCTCCTGCGACGTGGTGAAGCGACCCTCCAAGGGAATCAAATGCTCGATCGCAGCTCGGGCCGACTGGGGATTTTCCAGGGTCTGGATCCATTTAGCGTAGAGCGGCGTCCACACCTCGGCCGGGATCACCGTGTTCACTCGCACGCCGGCCGCCGCCAACTCGGCCGCCCATTCGCGAGTCAATGCGTTGACGGCGCCCTTGGCGGCCGCATACCCCGACGTGCCCCCCTGCCCCGTCACGCTGACCTTCGATCCGATGTTCACCACGGCGCCGCGGCATTGCTTTAGCGACGGCAGGCAATGGTGCAGCAGCGTGTAGAAGTGACATACGTTTCGGCGAAGTGAATCCAGGAACGCATCCGGTCCGCCGTCCAGCCCCACGCTGTCATTCACGCCGGCGTTGTTGATCAACACGTCAATACGGCCCAGGTGCTCCAGCGTTTCGGCGACCGCCAGTTGACAAACCGCTGGATCGCTGAGATCGCCCCCAACGAATCGGCACACCTTGCCGGCGTCGGCGAACTCCTGTTGCATGGCCAGACCTTCGGCCTCGCTACGGTTCACGTTGACGACGCTTGCGCCCTCGGCCAGCAGCGTCCTCACAATGGCCTCGCCGATTCCCTTGGAGCCGCCGGTGACCAGAGCAACCTTTCCGTCCAAGCCCAAGTCCATTACGCTCACCTCAATGGTTCGGCCGCTTTCCCAAGCAGATACTTCACCAACCGTCCGCACACCCATGCTAACGCGTTTTCCGCGGCTCGACCACGGACGCTCCTCCGTTCTCTCTGGCCAGCGATGAATCGATCATGACGCAACCACGCGACTCGCGAGGCGCCCGCACATTCAAGGCGCGGTACTTTACCAGCCGCGAAGTCTACGACCTCGAGACGCATCGCATCTTCGCTCGCCACTGGTTGGCGATCGGTCGGGCGTCGGAGACGCCGATTGCCGGCGCGATCAGACGTTGGAGCACCGCGGACGATGACTTCTTAATCGTTCGCGACGATGATCAACGCATCCGTTGCTTCGCCAATGTGTGCCGTCATCGCGGCACGCGATTGTGCGACGAGGACCAGCCGTCGCCGCGGCGCGCGATTCAGTGTCCCTATCATGGCTGGACCTACGGCCTGGACGGTCAGCTGGCCGCGGCGCCCAACATGACGGATGCGGCCGGGTTTGTCCCCAGCGAGTGGCCGCTGTTTGAGCAACCGATCTCGGTTTGGCAGGGCTTTGTGATGCTGCACCGCGACTCGCCAGTCGCGCCGCCGGAGGAATCATTCGCGACCCTGCACCGCCGCTTGGCGCCGTGGGGGCTGGAGGGCCTGGCGTCGGCGGCCGCCATCGAATACGACGTGCGGGCGAATTGGAAACTGATCTTCCAGAATTACAACGAGTGTTATCACTGCCCGCGCGTCCATCCGCAGTTGAATCGCAAGACGTCCTTTCGGTCGGCCCGCAACGATCATGAGCAGGGCCCTGTGCTCGGCGGACCGATGCAACTCGCCGACGAAGTGCAAAGCATGACCGAGCACGGTCGATTCTGCGGCGTGCCGTTTCCGGGGCTAGATGGGGAATTGAGGCGACAGGTTTTTTACTATTCGGTGTTTCCCAATCTGTTCATCAGCCCGCATCCGGACTACGTCATGACGCATCGCGTGGATCGCGTCGCCGTCAACCACACTCGCATCACCTGCGAGTTCCTGTTTCATCCCGAGGCGGTGGCTCGGGACGATTTTGATCCGACGCCAGCGGTGGCTTTTTGGGACCAGGTCAACCGGGAGGATTGGCGAGTGTGCGAATTGTCGCAGCAAGGAATCGCATCGACCGCCTATCAACCCGGCCCCTATTCCAATCTGGAAAGCAACCTGGTCGCCTTCGATCAACACTACCTGGCGGAGCTCCACGGTTAGCGCTGTCGCCTAGTGCTGCGTGACAGCTAAGACGTTGGGTTAGCCACAGTGCAAACTGTTGCCAGCCAAGTACTTTGGCAAGCAGTCACACCCAGATTAAGCTGTCACACAGCACTAGTGGGAATGCTGCGTTTCAAAGCCCACCGCCTTCAACCACTTCTCCCATTTGTGAGACTCCTCGTCGGACTTGGTCTTCATGACTTTCCACTGCGGGCACCGGTACGTCACATCGGTATGGCCGTTGTGGGCGGCCTTCTTCGCCTCGCAGCCCAAACTCTTCACCGTCTGGAAGTGCGTTTCCGCTTTCCCCATATCCTGAAAATGCAGGGTCTTCCACTGCGTCAATCGATAGCGGACTTCCAACGGTTCCGCTCCGCGGAGCGAAACCAGAGGCGTCAAAATGATCAACGAGGACAATAACAACATCCGGCGACGTGGGGTCATCACGCAATCCTTGTAAGTGCTTGGTTCTTTGCCAGGGGCGCCCGAGACTCATGCGGGAGCGTTTTTTTACACGCAAGCATCCGGAGTCCGCAAGGCGAGTTTGGCGGGGGTGTTGCGCAGGGCGCGGGTTGGCGAGGAGCAGCGCGCTCGACGGGGGCAGGCCCCGTCGTGGCGGGGGCGTTGCGCGGCGCGGGTTGGCGAGGAGCAGCGCTCGACGGGGGCAGGCCCCGTCGTGGCGGGGGCGTTGCGCGGCGTGCGGGTTGGCCAGGAGCAGCGCTCGACGGGGACGGGCCCCGTCGTGGCGGGGGTGTTGCGGGGTGCGGGTTGGCGAGGAGCAGCGTCGACGGGGACAGGCCCCGTCGTGGCGGGGGTGTTGCGGGGTGCGGGTTGGCGAGGAGCAGCGCTCGACGGGGACGGGCCCCGTCGTGGCGGGAGTGTTGCGGGGCGCGGGTTGGCGAGGAGCAGCGCCGACGGGGACGGGCCCCGTCGTGGCGGGAGTGTTGCGGGCGCGGGTTGGCGAGGAGCAGCGTTCGACGGGGACGGGCCCCGTCGTGGCGGGGGTGTTGCGCGGGCGCGGGTTGGCGAGGAGCGGCGCTCGACGGGGACGGGCCCCGTCGTGGCGGGGGTGTTGCGCGGCGCGGGTTGGCGAGGAGCAGCGCTCGACGGGGACGGGCCCCGTCGTGGCGGGGGTGTTGCGGGGCGCGGGTTGGCGAGGAGCAGCGTTTGACGGGGACGGGCCCCGTCGTGACGCTGCGAGCGTCTCGGTCTAGTCAGCGGCGTACAATTCAGGGAAAATAGGTGTCGCGTCAACTCGCCGTTTCTCCAGCCTCGTCACCCATGTCGCATCCTCCCGATTCCTTTTCGGACGATTCGCCCTCGCCGCCGCCCTTCTCGGCTCCCCGTTTCGGTTTGCGGACGCTGTTGTTGAGCACGGCGTTGGTGGCTTTGGTGTTGGCGTGCTTCCGCTCGTTTGGGGCTCTGCCGACGGCGATCCTGCTGCTTGCCGCGGCCAGCATTGTGGCGCATGTCGCGGCCAATGCGATCGGCATGCGACTGCGAGTTCATGGGCCGCGTCGCTCGGCGAGTCCTCCCCCAGATCCAGACACGCCGGCGGTCCGGGCGGCGCCGCTGCCGCACGCTCCGACGACGCGGCTCAGCGAACGCACTTCGCTGGTCGTGCCGCTCTCGGTGGGCTCCGCCGTGGGGGCCCTGCTGGGCGGGACCATCGGATTCACGTTCTTCGCTTCGCACGAACAGGACAAAGCGACATTGGCCGACACCGTGTTGGGCGCGATGGCCTTCGCTCTGCTGGGCGCGATGGCCTTGGCGATCTGCACCGCGTTTGTGCTGGTCATGTGGTCCGCTTGGCGGGCGGCGAGTCGGCATGGGTAACTGGTTCTTGGTTCCCGCCAAGTTCGCCAAGGGTGCAGCGAAACAACGCCTTGGGCGGTCTCCCGAAACCTATCAAATCCACGAAGATAATCCGCAATGGCGTCGCCCCGCGGGCCGACAGCCTGCCGCCTGGATGGTATTGTGTCGGTTCCGCTGGCTTGGCTTGGAATGCGGTCTTTTGAAATCTCTTGAGGGTCTAGTGATGATGCGTTTCTGGTTGCTTTGCGTAGTCGTGGGATGTTTGGGCGGCGTTGTGTCGCCGCGGCCGGCGGTCGCTCAAGACGCGTCGCAGCGCGAGTACTACGAGCTGCGGATTTACCGCGTGTTCGATATCGAGAAGCAGCAGCTGGTCAGCGACTACTTGAAGGACGCTCTGCTGCCCGCCTTGGGACGCTTGGGTCTGGAGCGCATTGGCGTCTTTACGGTCATGGACGATCCCAACGATCACTCCTTGTTCGTCTTGATCCCCTACGCCGACATCGAAACTTTCACGGGCCTGAACGACAAGCTGGCGAAAGACGAAGCCTACCAGCAAGCCGCCAAGGCCTACTTTGACCAACCGCTGAAGGAACCCGCGTTTGATCGCATCGAGAGCCGTTTCATGAGGGCCTTCGCCGGCATGCCGGTGATCGAGCAACCCGAGCGATCCAAGAAAAAAACGCCGCGAATCTTCGAGTTGCGTTTGTACCAAAGCCATACCGAAGATCACGCGGCGCGGAAAGTTGCGATGTTCAATGAGGGCGAGATTCAAGTCATGCGGGAAGCCGGCATGTCGCCCACGTTTTACGGCGAGACGCTGATCGGCGCCGACGCGCCCAACCTGGTGTACATGCTCTCGGCCGACGACATGACGTCCCATCAAGAACACTGGAAGGCATTCCTGGCCCATCCCGAATGGAATCGAATGAAGGCCATGGATCGCTACAAGGACACGGTTTCCAAGATCCAGAAGTGGTTCCTGGAACCCACCGATTATTCGCAGCTGTGATTGGTTGCCGGCGGCGGCAAGACCCATGACCGACCCAAAACCCCCCCGCAACACACGACGCTGGATCCTGCTGCTAATCGCGGCCGCCATGGTGTTGCTGGCGGTGGGCCGGGTCGTCTACGGCTTGCCCCGTCTAGGTAAGGAGCAGCTGCAAGCGGCTCAGGACCTGTGGCGGGCCAATCAGATTCCCGACTACGACGTCACGATCCGAGTTTCCGGTCGGCAGGCCGCCGAGTATCGCGTGCAGGTGCGTCAAGGCGAGGCCCGCGAAGCTTGGCGCAACGACGCTCCACTGAAACAAGCCAGGACGTTTCGCACTTGGAGCGTTCCGGGGATGTTCGAAACCATGACGCGCGACGTGGATCACGCCACCGGGACCATCCCCGTTCCCGGCGTCGGACAGCTCAAGTTGTTTTGTCGCTTCGACCGGAAGTACGGTTTTCCGCGAGAGTTCTTGCGAGTCGAGAGTGGCGCGTCCAACAATGATGTCTCGTGGAAAGTCGTCGATTTCACGCCTCGGTAGCCCCCGTCGTGTCCTGTTGCCCTTCTGAGCTAGATCCAAGATCTGGAGACTGGAGCCTTCGTGTTGCCCTTGCCCGCCCGTACGAAGATTGTCGCCACCGTCGGCCCCGCCTGCAGCGGCGAACCGCAACTGGAAGCGCTGGTGCGGGCCGGCGTCGAACGTCTTTCGACTGAATATGGCTCACGGCAGCCACGCTAGTCACGCGGAAATCATCCAGCGGGTGCGGCGCATCGGCGCGTCCTCTCGACGCCCCCTGGGAGTCCTGGTCGATCTGGCCGGCCCCAAAATCCGACTGGGGCGGCTTCGCGAGGATCCCACGCATTGCTTTGAAGGCCAAGTCTGGCGATTCGTACGCCAGGCGAGCGGCGAAGACGATGAATTGACCTGCACCTACGATCGACTGGTCAACGAGTTGGATGTCGGCGACCGAGTCATGATGGCCGATGGCGCGGTGGCGATGGTGGTCATCCGCAGCGACGATCACGAAGCGGCCTGCAAGGTAACCGCCGCGGGAGTCATCAGCAGCCGCCAAGGCGTGAACCTGCCAGGCGCCCGCTTGAGCGTCCCGGCGCTGACCGACAAGGATCGAGAAGACGTCATTTGGGCGGCGAACAAGAGGTCAACTTCGTCAGTCTTAGCTTCGTTCGTCGCGCCGAGGACCTGGTGGAGCTTCGTCAACTACTTAGCGATCAGCAATGCGACCCCTGGCTCGTGGCCAAGATCGAGAAGAGCGAAGCCCTCGATGACCTTGATCGCATCATCCAACAAGCCGACGCCGTGATGGTCGCTCGTGGCGACCTGGGGATCGAGATCGATGTCACTCAGACCCCCATCGCCCAGAAACAGATCATCGCGCAAGTCGCAAGCATGGGCGGCCGGTGATCGTGGCCACGCAAATGCTGGACAGCATGCATCGATCCCCGCGACCCACACGAGCCGAAACCACGGATGTGGCGAACGCGATCCTGGACGGCGCCGATGCGTGCATGCTGTCGGGTGAAACAGCGATCGGGCAATTCCCGGTGCAATCGGTCAACACCATGAACCGCATCATGGTCGCCACCGAGGCTCTGGCCGCCCAAGACGGCCATTGGATGGCGGAAACTCGCACCGATCCGGCCGCCCGACCGCAGGTTGCCGACGCGATCAGCTGGTCGGTCGTCGCCGCCGCCGCGAGGATTAGCGAGGAGATCCGCGCCAAACTGGTCGTGATCGCCACCAACAGCGGAGCGACCGCCATCGTCAAGTGCAATCAACGTGATCCCACACCGACGATCGCGGTGAGTCCATCGGAGACGATCCTTCGCCGCTTGACCTTGTGTTGGGGGATCCATCCGCTGCGCAGCGCACCCATGCAGGACGATGTCGCCTTGAGAGCCTTCATCGAGCAATGGACTCGAGACGCCGGTTGGGCCGCCACCGGCGACTCGATCGTCTTTGTCAGCGGTACGGAGATCACCAGCGCCCACAGCGCGATCGCCGTGCACCAGCTCTAGTCGGTCGTCAGCGCGGCGGCGAGCGACGGCCCAGGGATCCGGCGGCGCCGGCGAGCAAGAAAGAAAAAGCCCGCGTGTCTTGCAACACGCGGGCTTCGGGTCCGCCGGATTTTGCCGCGGTGGGCTGTGGGTCGTTACCGGGCGGACGCCACTAGTTCTTGCTCAAAGTCGAATTCGACCTGCTGCTCATCGCCAGCGGCCAGAGTCAACTGTCGCTCGAGGCTGATCTCGCGACCATCCCGCTCGACGACGGCGCGCACCGTGTAGTCGCTCCAAGTCTTGCCGGGTTCGAGCTTGGTCGTTCGGAAGGTTCGCACCTCGCCGCCCGTGGACGTTTGAGCGCCTTCGAGGTACACCTTGGCGTCTTCGGGGACTTTGACCGTCAGCGTGGTCACCAGGGCCTCTTCCTGGGGCGCCGCTTTGCTCGCCAATTCACGGAATTGCAAGTTGGCGCGGTGACCGCCAAACAAGGCGATTTCGCGCTCGACTTCGACCTGCTCGCCGTCGACGTCGGCGACAATCTTGACGTTGTACTTGACGGGTTTGTCGGTCGCGATGTTACGCGAGACATAATTTCGCTCGGCGCCCGGCGTCTTGGTCAAACGCCCGTTCACGAAGACCTGGGCGTTCTCGGGCACATGCAACGTCAGCATCGCATCGGCGCGCTCGATTTGAGGCGTCGTGCGTTGGGCGTACGACGTTGCGGGACTCGCCGACGCGGAGCTGTATCCATAGCTGACCGCTCCACCGCTGCTGCCGCCTGAGCTGCCGCCATAGCTGATCACGCCGCCGCTGCTGCCGCCTGAGCTGCCGCCGCTGCTGCCGCCGTAATACACGACCGCGCCGCCGCTGCTGCCGCCAGAGGAGCCGCCGCGCCGCCGCCAGCGACGTCCACCGCCGCTGCTGCCGCCTGAGCTGCCGCCGCTGCTGCCATAGCTGACCACGCCGCCGCTGCTGCCGCCGGAACTTCCACCACTGCTGCCGCCATGGCGCCGCGAGAAGAGACCGCCACGGAACAACCCGCCGCCACTACTGCCGCCGTAGCTGCCACCGCTGCTGCCGCCATAGCTGCCACCGCTACTTCCGCCGCTACTGCCGCCATAACTGCCGCCGCTACTACCGCCGTAACTTCCCGCATCAGCGGAGTTTGCGGTGAGCGTCAAGGACAGGAGCCCTGCCAGGGCCGTGGTCATAACCGAGTTGCACTTCATTAAAATCCATCCCTTGTAAATTCATCCAGCGAGCATGGCTTGCCTCACGTACGCCCGGCGGGCAAGACCCGCCACCAGCATAACTACAGCGTAGCTCGTAATTCAAGCGACCTGGGCAGTTTTTTCCGAACGCAAAGGATAGCTAAGAAGTGCGTTTTCTGGAGCGCTCGGTGGTCTGGGGGGAGTGCGTGGTGTGGGGCGTTCTCTGTCAGCCTGGCGGGCGGCTGACGCCCTTCCCGCGGTCCTCGTGCAGACCCTCTGGCTTTGAGAATCTTGGGAAAACGCCCATAATGCGCCAGTGGTCCGTTGTCGCACTTCAGAATGGTCTGGCCAATGTCCCGATTTCCAATCTTGCTGCTCTTGCTCGTGCTCCCTGGAGTCGCCTCGGCTCAACGCAATAACGATTCCTATCTCGCCCTGCGACGATTGATGGTGGACCGTTACATCGAGACCGCGGGGGTCAGCGATCGCCGCGTCCTGGACGCGATGCGGCGTACGCCGCGTCATGAATTCGTCCCAGCGAATCTGCGCGACAAGGCCTACTATGACATGGCCCTGCCGATCGGGGATCAACAGACGATTTCGTCGCCCTTCATCGTCGCCTACATGACCGAATCACTGGCGACTCAGCCCAGCGACAAGGTCTTGGAAATCGGCACCGGCAGCGGATATCAAGCCGCGGTGCTCAGCCCGCTGGTGAAGGAGGTGTACACGATCGAGATTGTCAAGGAGTTGGGCGACCGAGCCGCCCGCACGCTAAAGCGACTGCGCTACAACAACGTGCACGTCAAAGTCGGCGACGGCTTTCAAGGTTGGCCGGAGCACGCACCTTTTGACAAAATCATCGTCACCTGCTCGCCAGAAGAACCTCCGCAGCCTTTGATTGACCAATTGGCCGAGGGTGGTTTGATTGTGATTCCGGTGGGCGAACGCTATCAGCAGACGCTGTTTTTGATGCGAAAAAAAGACGGCAAGCTGGAATCCGAGCCCCTGCGTCCCACGCTGTTCGTACCCATGACCGGCGTCGCCGAGCAGAACCGGGATAAGCTGCCGGACCCGAAGAACCCTCGCATCCTGAACGGCGATTTCGAGGAAGTCACGCCCGCCAACGGCTTCGTTCCCGGTTGGTACTATCAACGCCAGGGCAAGTGGACCAAGGACGCCGCCTCGCCCAGCGGCGAGTATTGCCTGACGTTTCGCAACGCCGACGCTGGCCGCACCGCCCATATTTTGCAAGGATTCGCCATCGATGGGCAAACGGTCAAGGAGCTGAAAGTGTCGCTGTCGGCGCGTTCTCCAGGGCTGCGAGACGGTTTGTTCGGCGAGGAATTCGCGGCCGTCGTCGTCAGTTTCTATGACGCCAATCGCCGCGATTTGGGATACCGCATCGTGGAGCGTTTTCGCGGTGAATTTCCCTGGACGCGAGTCGAAGGCCAAGTGCGCGTGCCGCCCGATGCGGCGGAAGCGATCTTGCGACTGGGCCTGTTCGGAGCGACCGGAGAAATCTCCTTTGATAACGTGGCTCTCGAAGCCGTGAAGTAGCTTCCACACGCTGTTTTCACACGCTGTTTTCAAGGACTCAGGCGACCAGCCTGTTATCCATCCGCCCTTTCCACCCCAGCAGCCACCATCGATCATCATGCGCACCAACGACGTCAAGCGAAAACTGCAACGCGGCGAGCCGACTTTTGGGACCTGGCTGTCGCTGGGAGATCTGTACGCGGCCCGCGTCCTGGCCCGCATGGGCTTCGATTGGCTGACCTTGGACATGGAGCATTCGGCGATCGACTGGCGGCAAGCGGCGACGATCTTCGCGGCGGTCGCCGACGCGGGCTGCATTCCTTTGGTGCGCGTTCCCGAAGGCAGCCACCACTATATCAAACGCGTGTTGGACGCCGGCGCCTGGGGCATCGTCGCGCCCATGATCGATACCGTCGAACAAGCTCGCCAAGTGATCTCCGCCGCCAAGTACCCGCCAGAGGGCAACCGCAGCGTGGGAGGCGGCATGCATTCCATGAACTTCGCCGCCACGCCCGGGGAGTACTATTCGCAAGCCAACCAGGAGATCCTGGTCGTGCTGCAGACCGAAAGTCCTCGGGGAGTCGCCAACGCCGAAGCCATCTACTCCCTACCGGGCTGCGACGCCGTGTTCATCGGGCCCAACGATTTGCGTTTTCAAATGCGCGCCCCTGATGGCGAATTCCCCACGCCCGCAGCCCACGAAGCCATGATCCAACAGGTGATCGCCATCGGTAAGAAAGTCGGCACGCCCACCGGCATTCATGCAATGGACGCCGCCGCGGCCAACCAGCGAGCCGCCCAAGGCATGCAGTTCCTGGCGATCGGCAGCGACCTCAAGCTGATGACCGACCAGGCCCTGGCCGTCCTCAAAGAAGTCAAGCCGCAGGACGCAGGCCAGGAGGTGGCCAGATATTAGGCCGACGGACTTCGGCGCCGTGGTTGGCGGCGGGTTGCCCAGGGAGGCCTACCGTCTATTGTTTACCCTCTACCGCCTACCCTCTACCCTCTACCCTCTACTCTCTACCCGGCCTTGATCGTAAGGTGGTCAACCCGACTCTGTCCGAGGCCCGGAGGGCCAACACAATTCTAGCCGTGGCCGTGAGGCCACGGTTACCTTTCCAGATCGGACACAGGCCCGAAGGGCCGACACAAGTCCTGATTGTGTCGGCCCTTCGGGCCTGTGGACCCGTTTCCGTTGACGTTCCGTGGCCTTACGGCCACGGCTAAAATTGTGCCGGCCCGTCGGGCCTGCTACCCTCCCAGCTGGACCGGCTTACGATCAAGGCCCCTCTACCGCCTACCCTCTCCCCCCCTCCCCCCCCTAAATCTTGCTTCCGAGTCCCTTGGTCAGCGTCATGAACGCCGCCTCCAGGCTGACTTGTTCTTCGCCGAAGTACTGTAGGCGGAAATTCGCCTGCACCAGGGCTTGAGCCAACGGGGCGAGATCGTTGGCTGATTCGATCAGCGTGGCCATGAGCGATCGTCCTTTGCCAAGTTCGACGGACTCGACAAGGTCGTGATCTTTGAGCAGTTTGGCGGCGTCGTCCACTTGCTCGTCCGCCACTTGGACGTGCAGCAGGATTCTTTCGCGGACTTTTCGCATCACATCCGCGACGGTGGCGTTGATCGACATGACGCCGCGGTCGATGATGCCGACCTTGTTGCAGATGTCGGCCAGTTCCGGCAGGATGTGGCTGGAGACGATGATCGTCTTGCCCATCTCGCCCAAGCGGCGCAGCAGATTCCGCATTTCGATGCGGCGCGCGGGTCGAGTCCGCTCAGCGGTTCGTCCAGCAGCAGGACGTGCGGGATCGTGCAGCAGCACGCGAGCCAGGCCCAGTCGTTGCGTTTGGCCGCGCGAGAGGGTGTTGGCGTATGCATCGCGTTTGAAATCCAGGTCGACGACTTCCAGCATTTCATCGCAGCGTTTTCGCCGTTGAGGCCCGCGGATGCGATAGGCGGCGGCGAAGAACTCGAGGTATTCGATGACTTTCATGTCGTCGTACACGCCGAAGAAATCGGGCATGTAGCCGACGAGGCGGCGGATTTCCTTGGGCTGGGTGTAGATCGAATTGCCGCAGACATACGCTTCCCCGGAACTGGGGTTCAGCAGCGTCGCGATGATCCGCATGGTCGTCGTCTTGCCGGCGCCGTTGGGACCGATGAAGCCGAACAGGTCGCCTTCCTCCAGCTCCAGGTTGATGTCGCGAATGGCGTAGACGTCGCCGTACTTCTTGGTCAAGTTTTTGGTTCGGATCACCGTGAAGTTCTCGTGGGGCATGCCAACCAGGAAGCGGATACAAACGTCAGCGGCGGCGTCGCGGCGATGACGACTGGGGCCATCATGACTGGGGCGCGTCGCGGGTGGACGCTCGCTTGCGAGCCAAGACGGGAAGAACCACGCGGCAGAACACCAAACGGCCCTCGGCCAATTCGCTTAGATTCCTGTCGCCGCTTTGCAAGGTGGCGCCGACACCCTCGGCCTTGCCCAGCAAGATGGCTCGGCCGCTGCGCAACAGGCGGCTCAGGTCAAGTCGCCCTAGATACTCGTTGGGCAGTTGCGTGTAGGAGTCTCCGCCGGCGGCGGCGTGAAACATCATGATCTCGACGATCCGAGCGATATCTTGGTCGCCGGCGTCCCAGGGCGCCATCGTGAATGTGGCGTCTTCGCGGGCGACGCGTCGGCGCGTCAACCGCCACTCCAAATCGCGATGCGTTAACGCAGCGACCGGGATGGTCTGACCGGGCGCCAGAGCGGCGTCCAGGCGGTACGACCAGTTGCCATACATCAAGATGCAGTCCCGCAAGGTCACGTTCAGCGGATTAGCGAGCTCTCCGTCCAGTCGTCCGTTGGAGTCAAACAGGTACGAAGAGCGGCCCAGGGACGTGGTGGCGTTCCAATGACCGACGAAGCTTCGCGAGCCGCCGGTCCCCACGGGGACGCCCAGGATCGCCGCTTGAGACGCGGCGCCGTACTCAATTCGATACGCCTGATCGAACAGCGGCAAGGTCGTTGAGTCCAAGCCTCCCAGCGCCGATCCGGGCGCCCCCTGCCAGACCAGATCGTGCCGGCCCAACTGCTGTAACTCGGCCGGCGCCTTGCTGATTAGCTGGACGTCCAGCAATCCCGACGCCGGCGTGAAGACATGCGCCATGGTCGCTCCGCGAGTCCAACCCGTCTCGGCGTCGATGTCCACGATGTCGCACTGAGTGGCTCGAATCTGATCGCCCTTCCAAGTTCGATTCAGCCAGAGCACCAAGGAGCAACAGGCAACGATCACCAGCGGAAAAGAAAGCCAGGTCCACTGCATGCGGCGGCCAAGCAGTCCGCGCAGCAGCCAATAGTCCCCGGGGCCGATCAACAAGCCATAGACAACAATCAAGATCACGACCAGCGAGAAGAACACGTTGGCGACCTGCAATTCGCCGTCGGCGTCGCGGAACTGGTCCATGGCCGTGCGGAGCTGCGCCGACATGTCAATGTATCCGTACTGCGACCGACCGGACGGTTCGAATGCGTCGGCCGCGATTCGCCCGGACCGTAATCGCAACACCGCATCGACCAGCCCGGAGCGTCCGATCCAATTGGACAACGGCGGCAGGTCCAGGTCGCAGGCGATGAACACCACGTCGCCGAAGCCGTAGGGCGTCCGCAGGATCACCGGTCGGATTTGTTCCAGGCGATCCCGCACTCGCAAGTCTTCGACCAAAACGCCCCGTGGTTCATCCAGCATGGCCATCGTGAATGGCGGAAGTTGCTCGCGCGCCTTGACGAACGATTCCAAGTTGGAGGTGTCCTGTTGTTGCTCGACGCGGACCAACGTCCCGGGTGCGTATTCGCGCAGCACGCCCTGCGGACCGATCGCGATTTCGGCGCGTCGCCCGGCGCAGAGAATCATCCGTCCGCCGTTGCGAACCCATTCGCCCATCGCGGCGAGTTGATCGCGCGTCAGCGATTCGATGAGTCCCTCGCGACTGGTCGCGATGGCCAAAACCGTGACGCTGTCGAAACCAATCGCACGATCCGGCAAGGCCGCGGTTGAATCCAGCTGCACCGTCACATTCCGTTCTCGCTCGGATCGGCGGCGGCGATCCAGAGCTTGTTGGATGCCGATCGAATCGCCCAGCGTCACATACAAACGCTGCATGGCCGAGCGGGCTCGCCGGGCGCCACCCAGGGTGATCCGTTGGGTGGCGTCCGCAACGCCCGAATCGGCTGACGTCAGGCGGATCGTCACTTCGGTTTGTTGACGCCCCAGCTTGGCGTAGCCGAACAGCCGCACGGTCTCCCCTGCCCTGACCTCGCGGCGCCGCGCGTCCCTGAAGGTGGTCGGGACGCCGTCGCTGTCGGGCGTCTCGATCAGCAGCTCTCCCCGCCAATCCTGGTCGCCGCCTTGCACATCGACCACGACGGGAGTCCAGAACCCCGCCTTGCTGACGCCGGCGAAGCCGACGGCCGCAGCCTTGATCGACGGCGGTCCTTGTGCGCAGCAGAGAGCCGTTGGAATCAGGACGAACGCGAACACGGCCGTTAGGGCGCGGCGTAGAGCAAAAAGGGGCGGATGCATGGTGTCAAATCTAAGCCGCACAGCGCTGGAAGACTAGAGGCAGTCAAGCACTACGCACGCCAATCCCTGAAGGTTCGCCGCCCGGCCTTGGCCAACCGCGAAAAAAGCGGTCAGGGCTTGTCAGGGCTTGCCCTCATCCGGACAAACGCAGACGAACTGAGCACAACCTGGGCAGCCTTCCCCGTATTTTTCGCGGACGGCGGCGGCCAGATCGATGCCCGCGACATTGGCGATGGTGCTGAGCCAGGCGAGCACATCGGCGAACTCCTCGGCCTGATTCTTCGTGTCGCGTTCGCGGAGTGCGGCCGCCAACTCGCCAATCTCCTCCATCAACCACATGAAGGTGCCGTCCACGCCCCTCACGACGTCCTTGTCGAAGTACATCCGCCGGATGAGAGCTTGGAAATTGCGGCAGGGATACGTCATCGGGCACGGTGTTGACTCACTTTTCCGCTACTCGGCGCCGGCCATGGCGTCCAGTTGCACGAGCGATCGGTTCTGTTCCTTTTCCAGATAGGTGCGGCCGTATTTGACGTTCAGATGGTCCCACGGCAAGCGATCGTTGACTTGATAGGGTTCGTGAATCAACCGCTCGACGTCCAATCCGGTGTCGTGCATGGCCCGCCACCAGCGTTCGCCGTTGAAATGCTCCCGCCAGCTGTCCATCCGCGCTCCGCGCCGCCAGGCCAATTCAATCGCTTCGGCGACGCGGCGATCCCCGCGACTCAAGGCGCCTTCCAGCAAACTCGTCTCAATCGCGTGAGGCTTCACGGTCACACTGCGGATGCGGCGGAGCCCGCGAAGGTACTCATGCGCCTCCGCGAAGTACTCGCGTCGCTGCATGCCGTTCCATTGATACGGCGTATGAGCTTTGGGCACGAAGTTGCTCACGCTGGCGGTGACTCGAGCGTAATGGCCTCGCTCCTGCTTGCCGATATCGGCGATCGTTTCGGCCATTTCGACGATGCCGTCCAGGTCCACGCGTCGCTCGCCGGGCAAGCCGCACATGAAGTACAGCTTGACGCTCTCGAAGTTATTGCGAAACGCCGCTCGGCAGCCTTCATACAAGTCTTCATTCTTGATCTTCTTGCGAATCTGCTCCCGCATGTCGTCGCGGGCGACTTCCGGGGCCAACGTCAAGCTGCTGCGACGCGTATTCCCAATCAACTCGGCGATCGAACGCAATTGATCATTCACTCGCAGACTAGGCACGGAGATGTTCACGCCCAACGGGCGGAAGACCTCTTTCAAACGCACGATGAGCTCCTCGAAATGAGGATAATCGCTGCTAGAGAGCGAGAGGATCGAGATCTCATTGAAGCCGGTTTGGCGATAGCTTTCCAGGGCGCCCTGCACGATCGTGTCGACGCTCCGGATGCGGAGCGGTCGCTTGATCACGGTGCTCTGGCAGAACCGGCATTGCCAAGGACAGCCGCGCATGATCTCGATCGCGATGCGATCATGGACGCACTCGATGTAGGGGACAATCGGTTGCGTCGGCAGCGGGATGTCCTCCAAGCTGGAGATCACCGCCGGTTCGATGAATTCCGGGACGTCCGACCGCAGCGGCGTCAGCGCCTGCATACCGCCCATCGACATACTCGGGAGCGTAGAACCGGGGCACGTAGGCGAAGGGCAGCGACCTGGCCAATAACAACAACGCCTCCTCGCGCTGCCCGCGGCCCGCGGCGCCGCGCAAGAGTCCGCCATTGGCTTGCATCTCCTGCTTGATATTCAGCCAGGCGTCGCAGATCACCGGCAAACTCGGTTCTCCATCGCCGGTGACAAACACATCGACAAACGGCGCCATCGTCTCGGGATTCTGCGCACACGGTCCGCCGGCCAAGATCAGCGGGTCCAGCATGGTTCGTTGCTCGCCCCGCAAGGGGATCTCGCTCAAGTCGAGCATCGTCAGGATGTTCGGCGCACAGACCTCGTACTGCAGTGAGAAGCCGATCACATCAAAATCGCGCAACGGCGTGAATGTCTCCAGCGAATAGAGCGGCAAGCCCGCCCGCCGCAACTGCTCCTCCATGTCCAAGGCCGGCGAGAAAACCCGCTCGCAAACCCAGTCCTCCCGAGCATTCATCAAGGTGTACAGGATCTGCAAGCCATGATGGCTCATCCCAATCGTGTACAGGTCCGGGAACGCCAGGCACAACTTCCCGCGCACCTCCCGATGATCCTTGACCACCGAATTCAATTCGCCACCCAAATATTGCGCGGGCGACTGAACATGCGGCAACACTCGGCTGACTAGTTGTTGCTTAAGGTCTGGCATTCTTGGTTCTTGGTTCTTGGTTCTTGGTGTTCTCGGCGACGGTCATCATAAACCAAAACGCCGACGCAAGGCAGCGCTTGCCCCGGCACGACGGGGCCTGTTCCAAATGGCGTGGACTTAAGGCCGCACGCCATAAATCAGTCCCGAACGGGACGGCCCCAAATCAGCCCAGGGTGCAGTGCAGCGCAACCCTGGGTAACCCTACGGCGTTGCTCTGCGGGCCCGGCAGGCCGAGGCATTGCTTCAGTCCACGCCATTGGGGGCCTGTCCCGGTCGTGCGCCTCGTTTGGCCAAGAACCAGGAACCAGGAACCAGGAACCAGAGAACCAAGAACCAACTAAACCCTCACCTGGATTTCGTCGCCTTGGATTCGGACTTCGAAGGCGTTGACTTTGATTTTGGGGTTGTCGCACCAGGCGCCGTCTCGCACGGAGAATCGCCAGAAGTGCCAGGGGCAGGCGACCATGCCCTGTTCGTTGACGCCGCCGCCCGATAGCGCCGCTGCCCGATGTGGGGACAGAAGTCGTCGATGGCGAAGTATTGATCTTGATGGCGAAACACGGCGACCATGCGGCCCTGAACCGCGAACGCCGCACCTTGGCCCTCGGGAATCGTTCCCACTTTGGCAACGGTCGTGAATTCAGCCAAGAGACTCTTCCATTCGGGACTTGGCGCCTGGAGCGACGTGGGTTCCCAGGGTTGCGCCCTGCGGGCTTCACCCGAGGCTGGCCTTGGGGTCGTCCCTGGCGGGACTTGTTCTACTCACTCCCCTACAACCTACTCTCTACTCTCTACGCCCTACTCTTTACCCCTACGCCCCATATTTTCCCAGGCGTCCGGCGTTGGCCAGGGCCAGCAGCATCAGGTGTTTTGCTTCGAATTGTCCCAAACCACCTTGCAGCGATGCGGATTCGCTGAATGTGGTTTGAGCATCGGGGCGACAGCAGTTGGAGACCAACAGCGTGGGAACGGGATGCCAACTATGGCTCCGCAAGAAACTGGGCGTGCTGTGATCGCCGGTGACGATCAAGACGTCCGGGTTCAGGGCTTCCAATTTGGGGAGGACGGCGTCGAACTGTTCGATGCGTTGCACCTTGCCGTCGAAGTCGCCGTCTTCTCCGGTGCTGTCGGTGTACTTGAAGTGCATGAAGAAGAAGTCGTAACGATCGTAGTTCTGCTTGATGACTTCCGCTTGCTCGTCCAGCGTCTTGGCTTGGCCGACGATGTCCATGCCCACCAGGCTGGCGAGGCCTTTGTACATTGGGTAAACGGCGACGGCGGCGGCCTTGAGTCCGTAGACTTCGTGGTAGGGCGGCAGAGCCGGCTTGGCTGCGAATCCGCGCATCGTGTGGAAGTTGGCCTGACCATGTCCGGCGAGGATTTTTCGAGCTTGTTTCAGGAATTCCTTGGCCACATCCGCGGTGTGCTGGCTGGCTGGATCTTCGGCGATGGGATCCAAGGGGGGAACTCCGACGGCTTGCGGATCGGTGTCTCGAACGTCGCCGCCCAGGCCGTCGCCGCGGATCACCAACACGAAGCGGTGCTCCTTGACCGGCTCGACAAACAACTCCACGCCGTCGATCTTGACGTCGCGCAGCTGATGCACGAGCTTCGTGCTTTCCTCGGTGGCGATGCGCCCAGCTCGCCGGTCGCTGATATTCCCGTCGGCGTCCAGCGTGCAGAAGTTGCAGCGGATGGCCACGTCGCCCGGTTGCAGCAGGAAGCCGATGCCGGTGGCTTCCAAGGCCCCTCGGCCGATCTTGAATTCCAGCGGATCGTAGCCAAACAGCCCCAGATGCCCCGGACCGCTGCCGGGCGTGATTCCGGGCAGCACGGGAATGCTGCCGCCTTGCACGCCGCGAGCGGCCAAGCGATCCAGATTCGGAGTCTTGGCGGCTTCCAGCTCGGTCAGGCCGCCGGGTTGCAGCGGCAGTCCGCCCAACCCATCGGCCACCAACAGCATGATTTTGGAATCGTTGCGAACTTGCAACTCGCGAGTCAACTCATGGATATTCATGGCGGGTTCCCTTGACCAACGCAGCGATGCACGGCGATTGGCGTCGTGCGAGTTTTCTGTTTTTGGGGAAATGTGTAACAATACGGGCGTCGCCGGTCATTTGTAGTTCTGCCTCCCGCCGCTTGCAACCAGCCTCGCCGCCGTCGCGAGAGCGGGCCAGCGCCAAAAAGCGAATCATCTGATCGCCCAAACCAACAACGAACAACCAAGAACCAAGAACCAACGACCATGAAACTCACTTGGCTAGGACATGGCGGCTGGTCGATCGCCGTCGCGGATCAAGTCGTTCTCCTGGACCCCTTTCTGGACGATTGTCCCACCGCCGTGTGCAAGGCCGCGGATGTGGCCGCCGATGTGGTCTTATTATCCCACGGTCATTTCGATCATGTCGCCGACGCCGCGGCGATCGTCAAGCGAACAGGGGCCTGCTTGATCGCCACACCCGAAATCACCGGTTGGTTTCAAAAACACCATGGCGTCGAGAAGACCATTGACATGAACATCGGAGGGACGGTGAAACTGCCCTTCGGATCCGTAAAGATGACGCCCGCCTGGCACAGTTCGCAGCTGCCTGATGGCTCTTATGGCGGCAATCCCGTCGGATTCATCGTACAAGCGGAAGGCAAGCGAGTTTACTTTGCTTGCGACACCGCGTTGTTCTCCGATATGCGCCTGATTGGCGCCGGCGGCCTGGACGCCGCGGTGGTGCCCATTGGCGACCACTACACCATGGGCCCCGAGGATGCGGTCCAAGCGATCAAGTTGCTGCAACCCCGCCAGGCCGTGCCCGCACACTACAACACGTGGCCGCCGATCGCCCAAGACGCGGCGGCCTGGGCCGAGCAGATCCGCGTGCAAACGACCGCCGAGCCCTGTATCGTCGAGCCCGGCGGCGTTATCGAGGTCTAGGGCATGATCCTCGTCGCGATGAACGCTTGTTGGATGGGGCTCTGGGTTGGCGGGCCGTTTTCGCAGTCCCCCGGGGCCGCTCAGCAAATCGCCCGCCCGGATCTCGTCTGGCGGTGGGAGAAAGACTCGCAATTCACGTTGCTCAGTAGCGACACGACCGAAAGCACGACGGATTTCGGCGAGCGGCAAGTGCGGTTCAAGGCCGTGGCCGCGTTCGAAATGCAGGGGGTGGTGCTGCGGGACTTCGCTGCGGGGAGCGATGGGCAAGCCGCTTCCGAAAATGTTGGTCCTCATCTTCGGCTAACCGTCGCGCGACTGAAGGTGGCGCATGGAGGCCCCCGCCGAGCCGCCCTCGTACTACGATTCGGAGCAGCCTCCCTCGAACGCCAAGGACCCGTTGTCCCAGATCATCGGCGCGTCGGTCGACGTCCTGCTGGGGCCAGACGGCCAAGTCCAGGAAGTCGTGCTCACCGACGAAACCAGGCGATTGTTGGCGGCAGCCAAGCGACCTCAACCCTTACGGCGTTTGTTGTTCGACCGAACAGCTGGACATGGTTCTCCAGTCCTTGTTGATTCCGTTGCCCAAGGACACGGGAAAAACGTGGACGAGGCAACGACGCTCAATCGCCTCCGCCGGGCCCCTGCAGCAACTGGACACCTTCCGCGATCGCGGTCCCACTCAAGATGGCGCCTGGCGCCAGGTGACTTGGACCAGCGACGTCAAGTTGACCGGGCGAGGCACCCAAGTCGATCGCTATGAACAGCACGGATCGTTATGGCTGTCCAACGCAACCCCTCGCCGTCTGCGAGCGAAAGTTCAGCAGTCATTGGCGACCACCTTGAGTCGCGACGATGTGGGAGAGGCGACGGTGCGGACGCACAGGACATTGGACCTCCGTTTGACGCCCAAAGACGAACGCAAGTCGGCGGATCGCCCCTGATCCGCCGGGCATCCCATTTTCCATCTTCGTGCTGTTCGTGCTCTTCGTGGCGACGATCTCCGGCGCCAACCTTGTGGATGGCCATCACGGCGCGAGCGCGGGCCGATCAAGTTCACATAGTCCAAGACATCGCCCCGATCCGCATAATCGACGAGGATGGCGATCCGTTGGCTTTGGCCGAGTTCCACGAGCAGCGTTAGGGGGGATTGGCCGCCGCGAAGGATGTCGCTTTCCAGAGCCAACGTCCATTGCTCGGCTTGCTGCAGGTAGATGCGGATCGTCGCACTGCCTCGCCCTTTCGCCAGATCGTCGATAGCGGCCTCGGTCACAAATCGATTCGCACCCTGGGGAATATCGAAAGCGATGCGGGAAGCGCTGGGCAATCCCAGACCCTTGCGGCGCCAGACTCCGGCGACGCGCATCCGCAGCCCTCTAACGTTGCGATGCAGCCTCAACGGCAAGGCCGCGTCGTCTTGCAGAAAGGGGATGTGTCGATAGGAAAGCACCGGCAGGCGGTCGGCGTCGGTCACGCCCTCCACGACCGGTTCGTAATAGGCGAGGCGTCGCCGCAATTCCTCATCGGGGATTTTCAGCTGGGCGTCGCCCAGGACGCCCAAGACGATATCGTCTTGCTGGCGCGGTAGCCGCCGGGCGAACACGAGACTTCCATCGCGCAGCCCCAGCCATGCGCCGGCGGGGGCGGGCTCCGCGGCGGAGCCCTGCAAGGCAATCGCTTGCACGCGCGACCAGGGCGCCTGAATCTGCTGCTGGTCCGATTCGATCAGCACGACCCGTTCTGTATTGTTGGGCTGCTCGCGGGCGGCGGACTCGGCGGCGTCTTGGGGCGGGGCGTTCAGTATGGCGTTGGCGTTCGGCGCCAGGACCTTGCCTTGGATCGAATCGCCATTGACCAGAATCAACTCATCGGTGTCCGCCGCTGAGAGCAGTCGATCCAGCAACCGATCCAACGCGGCGATATCCGGCGGCGGATGGAGGATCGCGCCGGCGACCCAACGTCGATCGATCGCCCCGTCTCGCCACACCGGCAACGCGCCAAAGTCGAAGGGGTCCAGCCCGTACTTCAATTCGCGTTCGTTCAACTCCAGCAGATCCGCGACCAACACGGAGCCATCTCGCAAGACGATGAGCTTGGCGGCCGTTGGCTCCCAGAGCCTTCCCCAGTAGGCCACTGGCTCGGTTATCGATTGCAAGGTCTTGTCCTTGACGTTGGTCCACAACGGCGCCATCAGATCCGTCACCCCCGCGCAATTGGCGGGCATTCTCGCCCCGCTGGCGAACACCAGTTCGGGCTCGTCGGCCGCCGCTGTCCGCGGCCGCACGGCGCTATGCAGCAGCAGCCCGCCCAGCACCAGGGCCAACGGAACGATCAGGTGGCGAGTCGTCATGCCAATGGGGCCTCCAGCCGAAAGTCCCAGGGGACGGGGTCTTGGCCGCTTCGTACGCTTGCGGATCGTCGTTGTTGGGCCGCCGGCGCCGCGCCGCTTTCCATGATGCTCGAGGCGTTAGCGTTGAAAGATCGGCAGATAGGTATTGGGCATCTGCAACACCATCACCGCCATCGCCGTGCCGTACTCCGAGCAGATTCGTCGATCGAACCAGGAACCGTCCGCCTTTTGTTGGGACAGCAATTCATCCCGCACCGATTCGTACCAAGCCGGCCAGCGAGCGCCGCCGGCGTGCCACATGGCTTGGACGGCGTAGTAGTGAGCGTAGAAGTAATAATCATCCCGCAGGGCGTTGCCCATGTTGACGGTGTACTTCTGTAAGTAGTTCAAGCCTTGCTGCACGGTGGCGTCGTCGTAGACCCCCGCGCTGTTCAACGCCACCAAGGCCCCCGCGCTGCGAGGGAAACGGCTGGATCCGCCCTGCGAGGCCATGTAAGCGAAGCCGCCATCTTCGTTTTGGCACTGCCGTACGTAGTCCACGCCTTGTTGCATCGTCATCGCCGGCGCCGCGACTCCCGCATTGCGAGCCGCTCGCAGAGCCATCATCTGGCAAACGGTGACGCTCAAGTCCGCGTCTCGGGAATTGGGTTCATAACGCCAACCTCCCTCCTCGCCTTGAGCCTGCACGATGACCTGCACGGCTTTGGTGAGCGGTTGCCGCACGTCGTATTCGGGAGCCATGCCATAAGCTTCGGCGAGAAACAGCGTGGCGAAGCCATGTCCGTACATCGGCCCATGACTCACAGCGCCCTCCGGCGACACGATGAATCCCTGGGGAGTCGCCTGACTCAGCACGTAGTTCAAGCAGCGCTCCACCTGCTCGCCGTAAGATCCTCGCCCCGGCGTGTTGCCGTTGGCCATGAAGGCCATGCCGGCCAAGGCGACGACCGCGACGTTGCGACCATAGGGCGTCGAGGCGAACGAGCCATCCATATTCTGGCGATCGGCGAGAAAGGCCAGGCCGCGTTGGACGGCTTGTTTTGTTTTGGAGTCCAACAGCGGGACGGGTTTGGAACGGGCTCTTGCGTTGGAGCTGAACCCCAAACCTAGCGACGCGCCGCACGCGGCAAGCCACCGGCGGCGAGAAAGGCGAAAGGCCATCATCGATTCTGATCCTCGGTTCGATTCCGCTGCACGTCGCGGACCATGGCCGCGACGGCAACCACTGCTTCATGCCGCCCTCCGCCTGCCGCTTCCTCCATCCTACCAATCCTCGGCCAAGCGGCGGTAATAGGATTCGATGAGTTTCTCGTATTTCGGCAAAAACTGTTCGCTTTCGGAACGACGTAGCTGCTCCCGCATTTGAGGCGGCAGACTTCCCCACCACGCCGAGGACTGCAGGCGATTGGGCCCCTGCCCTGTCGTCCCGGGCGCCGCTCCTTGCCCCGCGCTGCCGCCCGGCGCGTCGCCAGGCGGTTTGGGCTGGCTTGCCCCAGGCTCCCCTGGACGCGTTTCAGGATCCGCGCCGGGCGCCCCAGCGGGCGGAGGGGCAGGCGCGGCGGTCGCCGTCGCATCGTCGTCGCCGGGTTGTGTTGGAGGCGGGTTCTGTGGCTGCTGCTGTTGTGCTTGACGGATCAGTCGATCGAGGTCGGCAACGATATCTTGCTGCAGCTGTTGCGTCTTGTCCGCCAGGTCGCGCGTTTCCAGCCGTTCGCGAACGACGCGCATGCGGTTGGCGATCCGCTCCAACGGATTGCCGGCTGCACCCAGATCTTCGCCAGCGGGCGGCGGCGCGGCATCCGTCTGGCTCGGTTTGCTGGCCCCTGGCAGACCCTGTAACAATTGCTCGTCGATCGTCTTCGGCCTTGTCGGCTTGTCTTGCGGTGAAGCGACCGCCGGCGATTGGCGGCTGGCGATTGCGGCGCCGGCGATTGCGCCGCTGGCGATTGCGCCGCTGGCGATTGCGCCGCGGCGATGGCAAAGCGGGCGAGCGGCGGCGGAGCGGCGCCGATGGTCCAGCAGCACGCCAGCAATCCGATCGGCCATCGCCTTCGCGCGAGCGACAGCAGAGAGCGCCCTTGGGCGCCTTGCCGGCGGCGTCGCGGCCGAGGTTGTTTGCTCTTCGGTCTATCGAATCTCGAAAAGATCATCGAGCGACTTCTCCAAGTTGGCCGGCGGTTCTTCGGCGGGGGCGATTGACTCAGAGTCGCCGTTGGTCGCACCGTCGGCGTTGGTCGCACCGTCGGCGGAGGACTGCTCCGCCGGGCGGGCCAGCGATTCGGTCAATTCGGCGAGTCGATTCTGGCGCCCCGAGTTGTCTCAGTTGTTCGGCTGTCGGCGTTCTTGCCGCATGCAGGCGTTGAGTTTCCTCACGGAGTTGTTGCTGCAGGAATCGTAATAGCTGCAGATCCTGCAACGTGGGCCCTTGGTTCTGGTTGGCTGGCGAATCGGTCAGCCGACGGCGCGGCGTCTTGCTGGGGATTTTCGGCGGGTTGCTCGGGCTGTGCGCGAAGGGCGTCCAAGAGCTGTTGCATGAGAGCGATGGCTTGTCGTTGTTTGAATTGCGCCGATTCCCCAGAGTCGGACTGCATCAATTGCTCGCCAGCCTGGGCGACCTGGTTCTCGATCGACTCCAAGGCGAACTGTCGCAACGGTCGCCCACGTTGTGCGGTGTTCATGCCGCGGATGTCTCCAGCCAACTCTTGTTGATCGCGGCCCGCTTGCCTGGCTTCGTTTTCAAATTGTTGGGAATCGAGTTCCGACTTGCGAGCATCAAGTTGCTGAGTCGCATCGTGCAATTGCGTTTGTTTCAGCAGCGACTGCTCCATGTCTCGCTCGAGCAGCGAATCGGCCGCTTGTTGAGACGCATTCGGCGATTCCGCTTTCTTGGCGGAGTCTCCCGGGGCGCCGGCGAGCGTATCGAGAGCTTGTTGCAAGGCTTGCTGGATTTCTTGTTGGGCGGCCAGGGCCTTGCCGGGTTGCTGTGCTCGCAACTCGCGGGCGGCGGCGCATGCGGCCATCCAACGCCCCTTGTTTCAATTGATCCAACGCCGACCTCAGACGCTCGGCTGGTTGCTCGCGCATCGGCTGGCCCAGGTTCGCCGGCGGTTTCCTGCGCCTGTTGCTCCTGCACCGCTTGTTCCAGCCGTTGTTGTTGCATTCGCAGGGTGCGCGCGAACGTGTCTTGCCGAGCGGCTTGTTCGGCGGACTCGAGACGCTGGGGCGTCGTCCATTGATCTTCGGTGACCCCCAGCGTTTTCAGACGCAGTTGATTCGCACGGTCGGCCAATTGCTTCTGCTCGGCCAGCGTCTTGCCTAGCTCTCGAGTCAACCGTTTCCGCGCGTCCCATTGCTCGGCGTCCTGCAACAGCTGTTCCAGGCGTTCGATGACCTGGCCCTGAGCGAAGTCGGCCTGGGCCAAGGTTTCGAGCAACACGGTGTTCTCGGTGACTGTTTCCTCGCGCGCATTCTGCAGTGCCCGCACCAGGGCGTCTTCGGCTTGGGACAGCGCCCCACGACTCAGCTCCGCCAGACCCGCGCTCCAACGCTCCAGTCTCTGCAAGGCGGCTGGATCGTCCAGACGGTTGGCTTGCATGTCGCGCAGCAGATCCAGAATCAGCTGCATGGTTCCCGATGGCGGATCAAGCAGGCGCCGCACCGAGCGTTGTAGCACTTCCCCTCCTTGCAATCGATCAATCTGTTCGTCGCCGGGACGCCGATTGGAGTCTTGCCGCAGCACATCGTGCACGGCGCTGGCTTGCCAGCGAGATTGCACTTGGGAGCGTAAGGCCTGTTGCAGCCGCGCGAGAATCATCGCTTGCCGCTGCAATACCCAATCCTGCAGTTCCGCGTCGCTCAGGACTTGAAGACTTCGCCAGCGCGTGGCGACTTGCTGGCCTGCGTAATCGCTGGCGGTGAGCCTCAAGCGAAACTCCTCGCCGGGCTGCAGCCCCAGCGACGACAATTCCCAGGGCCTTTGCACGCGCTCTTGCTGCCCGCTCGCTTGTGGCGAACTGGGCGGCGCCACGGCGGGCCCCGAGAACAACGGCATGGTTTGCGAACGTAGCGCTGCGGACGATTTGATTTCATATTCCACTTCCACCGCGCGCAAAGCCAAGTCGTCCTTGGCGACGCCCTGCAACGAAATCGTCGCCCGCGGAGAGATCGAAAAGCCGTCTGTCGGCGACTCCCAGGCAAGCGTTGGAGCCGAGTCCTCGCGGGCTCGCAACATCCGCGGCGCCGACGCGGCGACCACGCCGGTGGCTTGGTCGACGACCTCGACCCAGTACTTCCCGCTCTCCCGCAGGAGCAACGGTTCGCGAGTCGAGAACGCGAGACGATCGTCGCCCCTTGCCAGCGCCCAACCATCGCCGCCGCTGACGGGCGCGGCCTGCGCGGCCGCCTCGCCGGTCGGCGGTGCGTCGTGATCGGCGTTGCTGTTCGAGACCAGGGAGGAGGACGGGCCGGCGCGCTGCAGCATGGAATCCGGACTACATCTGAGGACCGCCGACGCGATCGGGCGATCGACGTGCGCGGTGAAGCGCAAACGACTGCCTTGCAAGGCTTCGCCATGATCTTGCTGCACTTCGCGGGGCCAGGCGGTGTAGGCGGGCGGTTCGACGTCCAACTGCAGTTCGGTCACGTTCGCGGCCGCCACGACCTGCACGCGGCGCCAGGGACGCGAGTCGTCGTCGCCGCCGCTCACGCGATATTCAAACGAAGCGATGACATTCGCCAGTCGATACTCGAAGAAGTCGCCCTGGTCGCTGAGATAGAAACTGACGCGCGTCGGATCCAGAATCATCTCGCAATGCGATGACAATGCTCTCGGGACGATGTCCTTGAACCGTCGCGCGCAGGACGAAGTCTCCGCCGCTGGCGATGGCGTCGGGCGCTTCGACTTGCAAGGTGGATCGCAAGGGCCATGACAGGCGAGCCCAGGGCGCCAGGATCCGCAACGCGGCGCGTCCCGCGGACGCGGCGTCGCCAAGCACTGGGACCAGGATCAGCAACAGGCAGGCCCCCAGTATTCTGCGCGTGGTCTTGGGCAATGTGGGATCCAAGGCTTCGTGGAAATCCAATTCCGCGGCGCGGGCCGAAACGTTCTTGAGCACCGCTTGCCGCAGCTCAGCCGAACCATGGCGAGGATCATTGGCGGGTTGATCGGCGAAGATCAACGCGCTGGACAGTTCATCGCGGAGCTCGGGAAAACGACGCTCGATGCGGCGGGCGATCTCGAGATCGCTGCGGCGTCGGTCCAGGATGGGACGCACGAAACGAACGAAAGCGTAGCCGGCGATCCCGGCCAATGTCAGCGTGGCCAGCAACCGCAGCCCGAATTCTCGCCAGCGAAGCAGATAGTCGCTGGCGCCCACGGCGACCGCGGCCGCCAGCACGCAGACGCCGAACCAAGCCAGTCCATGCAGCAACAGGCGGCGGTGAGCCGTTTGCTCGACGTCATGGATGCGTTGGCGGAGGGAGGGCACTTCGGCGGTTCTTTCCGTCAGTAAAGACCCCAGCGTTTTCGCAGAAACCACTCAGCTACAATGATAACGATGAACAACCCCGCGAGTAGCGACGAATTCCAGATCGGTTGCGGCGGCAAGGGCTCGATTTGGACGCGTTTCCCTCGCGGCAGCCGGCCCCACAGCGAGTCGGCCTCGGCGAAGGGGACATAGGCCCCGCCGGCCGCCTTGGCCGCTTCCCGCAATTGATCGGCGTCCATTTCCAGACGAGCCAATTCGCCCGGCGGTTGTTGAATTTCGAAATTGGCGGCGGCCGGTTCGCCCTCCAGGGCGGGCGCTATCAACCAGGTTCGATACCGCCCGGGCTCCAGATCGTTGAGTGTCGCTTCGAAGACGCCGCGTTGTCCGCCGACCCTCGCCAGCTGCACCTTGCGGCGCCGCCCTTGCTCCATTTCCATCAAGGCCTCGACCGCCTGATCCTCGACGGGAGCCGCCCGTTCGTCCAGGAAACGAGCTCGGACCGTCACCGTGTCGCCGCCTCGGTACACGTCCCGATCGGTCGTCAGCTCAACCGCCCGGTTTCCCCCCAGCAGCTTCGCCCGACTGAGGTAACGCAGCGTTTGCAGCCAATAACGCTCGTAGTATGAGGGACCATGGTCATGCCGCGACCAGCGATACGATTCATCGGTGGCGTGAAACAGGACCTTACCCGCGCCGGCGAATCGCAATGTCGTCACGGGCAAGGGACGGCCATCGTCCGCCCGACGCGTCGGATGTTGCAGCAACGTCCAGCACCCCGAGCGCACATCCGGGGCCTCCAACAGCCAACGCAGCGGGGGCATGGTGTTCCAAGCTTCGAGCGATTCGCGCGCGAGGAGCCTACCTGCAACGAAGGGAAAGAAGCACCAAACGAGGACGGCTCCGCGACAAAGCTCTCTTGGCGCCCCTGTCCCGCCGACGGCGCGACCGCTGTCTCCAAACGCACCGGCAACAGTTCGGCCACCGCGGTGTCGCGGTAAGCCAGCGGATTGAACCGCTCCCCCGCGATCAAGATCAATCCGCCGCCGCGATCTTCGACAAACGACCTCAGATGCCGCCAAGTCGTGCGGGTCATCAGGTTCGGATTGGCGTCGCCGAGAATCACCACATCGAACGCGAACAGCTCTTCCTCCGTGGCCGGAGCCGCCGACATGGCTGACGGTTCGCTGGCCAGGAATTCGGAGTCGCCGTCTTGCAGCACAACGTGCAGGTCGATGCTCTTGCGGCTCTCCCCAGCTCGCTGCAGCGTTCGACCCAACAGGAATTTGAGCGACCGATATTCCCAACGCGGAGCTCCTTCAATCAACAACACGCGAATCGCCTCGTCGCGCACGCGCACGGTGGCTTGCCGCGAGTTGTTGTTGATCGTGGCTTCGCCCTCGAGCGGCGCAGACCTCGAATCGGATCCGAGCTTCCCCGGGTTCGTCAATGCGACAGGACAGCTCGACATTTTGCCGACCACCGTTGAGCGTGATCAGCTCCTCGACTCGAGGTTGCGACTCGCCCTCCAAGATGAGCCGCAAGCGGGCCGGCTGGCCGGCGAAACCAGAGGAATCGATGCGGGCTTGCAAAGCCACCAAGTCCCCGACGAAGGCGGACGGCGGCGCCAACAGATCGGCGAGGGCGACGTCTTTGGCGGCGCCCTCCAATCCCATGCCGATGGTGAACCAGGGCGTATCGCGACGACGCCATTTTTCGGCGGCGTCGCTTAACAGCGGTCCGGAGGTGGTCACGCCGTCGCTGATCAGCACGACCGACGAGGAGGATCGCCCTCGTTGCGACTGCATCACTTGCCGCAACAGGTCTCCCAGGCGACTCCCGTCGCGGCGCGGTTGGCCAGTAGCCGACTTGGTGGGGCCTGATCGCTCGCGGAGCGCCCTGATCAACTCGTCCGGCTCCGCGGGCAAGGGCTCCAGCGTCTCAGCGGCCAGATAAACCCGCAGTCGGTATTTCACCGCCAGCTTTCGCAAGCGTCGCGCATCGTCTTCCAATAACCAGGCCCGCGCAATTTCCCAGCGAGTGGGGCCCTGCTCGCCCGGCAAAGCGGAGTCGTCCTGGGCGCCGCTGTCGTCGGCGCCGCTGTCCTGGCGCCGTTGTCCTGGGCTGTTGCCTTGATTCCATGTCCTTGCTTCAGCCACCAGATCCACATAACGACTGAACGTCGCGGCGTCGTAGCCGTTGACGTTGCGCCATGCTGCGGGAGTCATCGATGACCAGCACCAGATCCGGCGGAACCGAATGATGCCGCGAGATCCACCAGCCGAACATCATGAACGCCAATAAACCCAGCAGCGCAACGCGCAAACCAATCAACGTGGCCCGCTTCGGGCGGCTGACGCCTTGTTCTCGCCAGACGGACCAGACCGTCAGGGCCACCGCCGCGGAAACCAACACGACGGCCAGCCATATCGGCCAGGGCCAACTGTGGCGCCAAATTTGATCGATCGCCAGCTCCGTTGTCTCGCGGACAGGGAAGCCGGCGACATCGCCCCCGCCGGGCGGCTGCGCGGCCAGTTCGGCGGTCGTTGCGGGTGTCGCAGCGGGAATTGGCTGTGCGAGCATCAGCCGCTCCTTCTGCGAAAGAGCCCGGCCAACCAGGTCTCGCCCGCCGCGAGGGCCATGACGAGAATCAGCAGCCAGCGAAACAAGCCGCCCTGCGGCGTCACATCGCGCTGGGCGCCGGAATCTTCGTCATCGACCCCGCGCAATTGCATGGGCAAGCGATCCTCCGCCCATGTCCTGAGATCGCTTTCCACGAGATTCAGGTTCGCGGCGAACCACTGCTCGCGGCCGCCTGCGCGGACGCGATAGAATCCCGCGTGGGTCGCGACCGAATTCGTTCGGCGTCTGGGACTCCGTGGAAACCGCCAAGGCGGTCTCGGCGCCATCGGGCGACTGCACCGACACGGTCGTCGTATTTGGCGGCACGCTTGGCCGCAGCGTCCGCCCGACCGTCAGATTGAAGCCCTGGCGTTTTCTCCTGGCGAAGGCGTCGGCGATCTGTTGCACGAGCGGCGGAAAACTTGGCCACGCCGACAGACCGGACCAACGTTGGCTTGGATCCTGGCCGGCGGGATGCGCGGCGTCCAGCCCGCACAACACCGCCAAGCCTCGCCCGACTTCCTGTTCCACAAAGACGGCTCCGTCGCCCTGAATCGCCATGGCGGTTCGCGATCCGGCGCGCGGCTGCAGCCGCCAATAATTCCAGATAGGCGTTGACAACAGACCAGCGTTGGGTGCGCCGGCGAAGGGCTGGGTCAACCAATGTCGATAATCCAGGGGATCCAGCACGTACTCGCCACGCCCGGCGGGAGAATCCAATCTTGCGGGAAGCCATCCCAACCGCTCGACGAGTTCTTCGTTGTAGTTGGCAGCCTGGGCTTGGGGTCCCAAGAACATCATCACACAACCGCCTTGCCGCAAATAGCGATCGAGCACGAGGGCTTCGTCGCGATGGAAGCGAGCGACATTGCACAACCACAAACTGTCGTATTGCGAGAGGTCTCGTTCCAAGAGCGCGGTCTCCGCGGAGATCTCCCATTGAATCCTTCGCGAGACGGCGTCGTTGGGATCCAAGGCCAAAGCGACCGCTCGAGCCGCGCCCGGGGAGCCTTCGATGCACAGCACCTGGATCGCGTCCCGCACCTCAACCACGCAACGAGCGGTGTTATCGATCGTCAGGGCGTCTTCGCCGATCACGACTTCCACTTGTTGAAAGCCGGCGTCGGGAAACTCATACGTTGGTCGCCAGGACGTCACGGCGCCTGCTGGGACGGTCAGCGTTTGCCGCAGCACGACCCGTCCCTGAACCAACAGTTGACAGGCGACGTCTTGGGGCGAGTTGGCGAAGCTCTGGATGGCGGTGCTCAAGGGCGTTGCACGTCCCGCCAACACCGCGCCTCCGTCGGCGTCCAACCGCGTAGCCGCCAGATTCTCCACCAGGTCGCCGTCGCCCACTGTCGCCAAGCGCAGGTCCGCGCTTCTGGCGAGCTTGGCCAAGATCTCTCGACACGCGCTGCTTTCCACGGCGGACCACGTCACGGCTTGACGGTCGCTGACCCAAACGACCCGCCGGCGTTTCAAGCGAGGCTCCTGGCGTTCGGCTTGGTCCAGCAGGCGGATCGTCTCACGCAATGCGGAGCTCAGGTCGGCGCCGGCGTCCTGCATCTGCAATTGCCGCACCTCCGCCAAGAATTGCTCACGATCAAAGCTCGGTTCAGCGACGATTGCCTGCGCGGGCTCGCCCATCAACAGCAGCGAGAAGCCGTCGCCCGCCGTCGCCGAATCGACCAGCTCCTCGATGCGGCGTTTCGCTTGCTCGATGGCGGTTTGATCGCCGGAACGCTGCTGCATGGAATAGGAAGCGTTGACGACAAAGACCCAGTGCTGGGCGGCTTCCGCCCCGCCGCTTGTCGGCGCGTCGGTCTTCAGCCAAGGGTCGGCCAGCGCCAGGGCCAACAGGGCCAAGATCGCCACCCGCACGGCCAGCAGCAGCCATTGCTCGAAGCGAATCCGGCGGACGTTCTTCTGCACGGCGGCCTCCAGGAAACGCATGGCGGCCCAGACGGTCTGGCGGCGTTTGCCTCGACTGAAAAGATGGATCAAGACGGGGATCGCCGCCGCCGCGGCCCACAACAACATGCCGCCGTAGCCGAATCCGATTGCCAACAACGCCATGCGTCACCTACCCGCCGAACTGCGCGGCGAACGATCCAACATGGCGGCCAGCGGAGCGTCCAGTGCTTGATCCGTGCGGGCCAGGCAATAATGCACGCCCTGAGCCTGGCAGCCTCGCCGCATCGTGTTCAGGTGGGCGTGCAGTTCGCGAAGATACGCGTCGCGCAGCAGATTGGCGTCCACCGGCAGGTCGCCCAGGCCTTCCAAGCCATGGAACATCATCGGCTGCTTGAAGGGGAACTCGAGCTCGGCGGGATCCATGACGTGTAACAGGGAGACTTCATGGCGCTGTTGCTGCAACAGCCGCACGCCTTGCAACAGCTGCTGAGGGTCGTCCAGCAAGTCGCTCATCACAATGATCGCGCCTCGGCGAGGCAAGCGTTGTCCCAGCGACTGCAGCACCATCGCCGCCGCGGTCGGTTCGGTTGGCTCGCAGCCTTCGAGGATGTTCAGCAAGGGATGCAAGTGGGTGGAGCTGCTTGACGGCTCGAGCCATTGCGTGATCGCACGATCAAATAGCCCCAAGCCCACTGCATCCTGATGTTGGATCGCCAGCCAGGCCAGCGCGGCTGCGGCGCATTGAGCATATTGCCATTTGCTCCACGGCGCCAAGTCGCTTTGGTAGGCCATGCTCTGACTGCAATCCAGCAACAAATACACGGTGAGATTCGTCTCGTCCTCGAACCGTTTGACATAGAACTTGTCGGTTCGACCGAAGACTTTCCAATCGACGTAACGCAAGTCGTCGCCGGGCGCATACTCGCGATGCTCGGCGAATTCGATCGAGAAGCCGTGATCGGGGCTGCGATGCAGGCCGGCGTGTAGCCTTCCACGACGCGTTCGTGCGCAAGTCGAAGTCCCTTCAGCTTAGCCAGCGTCCGCGGATCGAAAACTGACTGGATTTCGCCACGTTGCTGGCCCTGAGGTTCCTTTTCGACCGCGGCGATCAACCGCCGGACGATCATCGTGGGTCACGCCGTCCGCGTCAGCGTTGAAGTTGGTCTTGATGCGATGGCGCAGTACGGGCAACGCGATCGCCCGAATGTCTTCCCAGCCGACCATCATGCGGCCTTGCAGGACGGCCCGAGCTTTGGCGCCCAGCACCAGGTGCTGGCTGGCCCGCGGACCCGCGCCCCACTGCACATATTGTCTCACAAAGTCGTGGGCATCGTCATGCTGCGGGCGGCTCATCCGCGCCAGCCGCAGGGCTAAACGAGCGACGTGATCGGCAATCGGCACGCGTCGCACGAACCGCGAGAGCTCGAGCAGTTCTTCCGCGTCCAGCGCCGAACTCACCTCGACCTTCATCGATGGTGGTGCGGCGGACGATCTCCAGCTCTTCCTCTTCGCTGGGATAGTCGAGGCAGACTTGAAACATGAAGCGATCCAGCTGCGCCTCGGGCAGCGGATAGGTGCCTTCCTGCTCGATCGGATTCTGCGTCGCCAGCACGAAGAACGGATCGGGCAAGGAATGCTCGCTGACCGCCGACGGTGACCTGGTGCTCCTGCATCGCCTCCAGCAGCGCGGCCTGCGTCTTGGGCGGCGTGCGGTTGATTTCATCGGCGAGCACAATGTTGGCGAAGACCGGTCCTTCCAGGAAGCGAAACTCGCGTCGCCCTCCGCCGCTGCGGTCCTCCTCGATGATCTCGGTGCCAGTGATGTCCGCCGGCATCAGATCCGGCGTGAACTGGATCCGGCTGAACTTCAAGCGACAAGGCGTCCGCCAGTGTGCGAATCATCAGCGTCTTGGCCAGGCCGGGGACGCCGACCAGAAGACAGTGCCCGCGGGCGAACAAGGCGTACAGCAACTCATCCAGCGGCTGGTGTTGTCCAACAATGATTTTCTCCAGCTCGCCGCGAACTCGCTGGTAGGCGGAGTGCAGGCGTTCAATCGCCTGGACGTCGTTCTCTTGATTCATGCGTTCTCTTTTGCCAGTGGCAGCCGTGCGCGAAGGCCAAGCAGCTGGAGGCTCAACGAAGGTCATCCGCCAATCTTAGGGGAAGGCGTACAGTTTGTCTTCCGCCGCAATCAACATCACGCCGCCCGCCGCGATCAGATTGCCCCCCTTGGCCTGTCGAACCGCGAGATCCACGACTCTTTTGACGACGGGATTCCAGCCGTTCTCAGACTGGCGCGTATTCGCCGAAAACGCATAGATGTGCTCGCGCGTCGGCCAGTAGAAGTGCTCCGCCGTCAACACGCCTCGACCATGTCCGCGAGGCTCGCTGAGACCATGGCCGGGCGCTTGGCGTTGTCGCGCGGGAAAGCCGCCGCGATACAATCCGGTTTGAGCATCCAGCCAATAAACGTGGTTTCCCGAGGCCACCAGTTGATCGCCGACCACGCCGTGAACGTGAACCGCGTCCTCCCCGATCCACTCGCAAGCCCAGTGCATGCGTCCAGTCGCCGAATCCAAGGCGAAGACGGCCGTTTGATCGGCCGGCGCCGCCACCACCAGGTCGCGCCACAGCAGGCACGGTGTCAGGTCCCGCAGCAGGAAGCCGCGATACTGATCGGGATCGTTTTCCACGAGCTGCGTTCGGGGATAAGTCCAGAGCCATTGCACTTGCCCGTCTTCGGCGTCCAGCGCGGCGACCGCTCCATGATGCGTGTTGTAGTACACGACCCCGTCGCCCAATGTCAGCAGATGATGCGATGTTTCATTCCACCGACCTTGTCCCAAGGGCGTGGTGGAGAGAATGTTGGTCCGCCAACGCACAGCGCCGTCGCGAATGTCCAAGCACACCGCCGCCAACTCCACCGACAGCGCGGTCTGGCGTCGTTGCGCCCCGTACAGGCAATCGCCCGCCGCCAAGGGAGTGCCCTCCCAGCGCCAGCCTTCGGTCGGATTCAAGGGAAACCCCGTTAGCAGTCGTCCTTCGGCCGCCAGATCGATTCCGATGATTTGCGCCGCCGCTGAATCGTCGCGCCAATCGTTTCGCCACGCCGTGCGTGGATCCCCCCACCGCGCGAAAACCTTGGCGCCCTGGCTGCTTAACGTGTAACGGGGGACGCCCAACACGCCCTCGTCCAGCGGTGGGTGGATGAACGCCGCGGGAGCAGCCTCGCGATGCACGGCGCCGCGCAACGCCCCGGCTCCTCCACCGGACTCGCGAAGGCGGGTTTGCCGGAGTCCAACTGCAACACTCGCACGGCGTCGTCTTGCGCGATCACGACTTGCCGGCCAACGACGATGGGGTGATGCGAGAGAGCCAGTTGAACCGCCCTCCCCGGGGCGCACCAGGTTTTCACTGAATCCGTCGTTGTCAACTCGCACCGGCGCCAGGTCGGCGGTCCAGCGCGGCAGCAACTCGGGATCCCAGTCATCCAGCGCGGCCAACGCTCCGCGGCTGGGGTCGCCGCCCAACATGGGCCAATCCCGCAGCGGCGCCCGCCAAGGCGGCCACTGCTTCGCCTCCTCCAGCAGTGCAGCGAGCAAATCCACCCACCGTCCTTGTTTGCCTCCCAGCGCCTTGAGCCTGCGGGTGCAACGTCTGCAGGATGAGCAACTCGGTTTCAGCTCGGGGCAAGGCGCCTTCCAAGATGGAAATCCATGTCAGCCGTGCGCGAATCTCAGCCAGGTCCAGGTCGGTATCCGGATAGACGAGTCCGAGGCTACGGGCCGAATTTGCTTGCTCGATGGTTTGCCGGACCTCTTCCGTGATCGCCGCGCGGTCCAGCGCCAACCACAGCGGGCGGCCAGCGAGCGCATTCACCGAATCCTCGCTCAAACCAGCTGGGGTTCTCAGGGCGGGATGCAAGCATTCCCAGGCCCGCCGCGCGGCGGACAAACGGCCTTCGCGCATCAGGCAGGCGCCCCAACGCCACGACGCGTCGTCGCCGCGAGAGCTGAGAAACGCTTCACGGGCCAGCCGTCGCCAGAGCTGGGAGGAGTTGGTCTGCAACGCCTCCTGAAAACGTTGCTCGGCCAACGGGTCAACACGTTTGCGATAGGTCGCGAGCAACTCGGGGGCGGACGCGGCCAATTGACTGACTCGCGCCAGCAGGTGCGTCTTCAGGGGGATCACCGTCGCCGGCCCCGCGGACTTCAAGTCGCTCGCCGAAACGCGCCCCTTCCACCCAACGCAAGTCCGCGAACGACTGCTGCTCGGTCAACTCGACGACGATGTTCGACCGCGTCCTCCCACTGCTCCTGCTGCACCAACTGTTCGAAACGCTCAACCGCCGAAACAGCCTTCAGATCGTCCTGCCCCGAATCAACTTGGGGAGCAATGAACAACGGCGAGGCGATTTGAGCCATGGCCGGACGCTCGGCGCACCCGGCGAGCGTTGCGACCACCAATACGAAGCAGTGCAGATGCACAGGGTTCCCTTGCAGTGGCGATGGCGTCTTACGACGATTGGCGGACGCCGTAGGCTTCAATCAACCGGCCTACGTAAAACGCCGCGAATCCGAAGACGAGCATGTACACCATCTGGCTCACGTGGAAGACGCGATCCAGACGCTCGCTCAACTCGAGCAGAATCGCCAGGGGCAGCGCAATCAGACCTACCAATTGCAGCGACTTGCCGAGCCATCTCATGTGGCTGCTTCCCAGGCGCCCAAGGGCGTAGCTTTTTGAGTCGCTCCAGCCGCGCCCTGTCCATTCACGGACATCGCATCCCAGCCGCCAGGATGAAGCCGACGCGCCTTGCGGATCTGAAAGTAAAAATAGCTGCTCAGCCCGCCAAAGATCACAAATGGCATCGCCATCATGAACAGGATGCTCCAGAAATAGCCCTGAACCAAGGTCTGAGCTTGAGGATCATCGTGCATCAACGAGTCCTTGCAGGTCGGGCAGGCGGAAACCACCGACGCCGACAGCAGCACCATCAGAAGGACCGCCGCCGCGGGCAGCCCGGCGAAGCGTGATTTGAAAATAGGCATCTGTGGGATTTCCTCGAACTGATAGACCTAGGCATTATACCCCATCGGCCGCGAATGAGGGAATCTGAAGTCCGCGCCGGCTGCGGCGATTCGCCGCCCCGCTCAGGTCTGTCCGTCCGTCCGTCTGTCTGTCTCTCCGTCCGTCCGTCTGGCTGACGCTTTTTTCGTGTCTTTCGTCTCTTTCGTGGTAGGAGAAACTGGATCAGGGGCCGTAATACGGCGAGATCATCAAGTACACGACCACCCCGCTGACCGTCACATACAGCCACAACGGGAAGGCGTACTTCGCCAACTGGCGATGTCGCTGCAGGTTGCCCGCGGCGCCTTTGGAATACGTCAGCAGCACGACCGGGATGACTCCGATCGAGAGCAAAATGTGCGAGATCAGAATCGTGTAGTAAACGTAGCGCCACGGGCCCTGCCCGCCGTAGGGCGTTGAGTCGGACGTCATGTGATAGACCACGTAGAGCACAAGGAACGTCGCTGACAGGGCCATCGACGTCTTGATCAGTCGCTCATGCAACAGTCGCCGCCGCTGTTTAATCGCCGCCACGGCGCCCACCAATAGGATCGCCGTGACGCCGTTGATCGTCGCGTAGGTCGGGGGCAGCCACCGGAACGGACCCACATCAGGAATCTTCACGCCAAACAAGACCGCCACGACGATGGGAATCGCGATCGAGAGGATCACGATCCAACGGTTGTGCCGTGTCTCGACGGTCGTGGATGCGGGACTGGAAATCTGCGACATGGCAGGCGGGTCGTCTTGCCTTGGGTTGCGGATGCGGAGGCGATGTCGCTTCGAAGGCCGCGACGTCGCAGGTGGCTTTCAAGCCGGCGGGGCGGCCGGCTCTGCCATTACGATACCGCTGAAGTGAGTTCCGCCAACTTTTTTTTCAGAAGTTTCAATTCGGCTTCCTCATGCCAGTTGTACCGCCCTTGAATCTCGCCGTTCTGGTCCACCAAGACGAGTCGATCCTGGTGGGTTTTCTCCTGCACGAGCAATTGAAAGTACTCGGCGCCGACTCGACGAATGTAGGTCATGTCGCCTGTCAGGAAGTACCACTGATCCGGCTGGGTAATGAACTGCTTGGCGTACTCGGCGAGTTTCTCGGGCGAGTCCTCGGCCGGATCGCAGCTGATACTCACGAACTTGACGCCTGCGTCCCCAAATTCCTCGCGGAGCTGGTTCACCTGTTCGCTTTGTTGTCGGCAGGAGCCGGGGCACGTGGCGAAAAAGAAATTCGCCACCCAGACCTTTCCCTCCAAGTCCTTGGAACCTAGCGGTTGCCCATTCTGCGCGGTCAATGTGAACGACTCCAGAATCGGCTGCGCCGCATCGCTGGGAACGCCTTTCCACTGTTCATCCGCGACGGTGACCGAATTCACGCCGCGCGTTTGCTGCAGCTTCCACGCTCCGTAGATCACGGCGCCGCCGATCGCGAGCATGAGCGCCGCGCCAAGTACGATGAACTTCTTCATTTGAGAGCATCTCCTTCTCTGCGCGGCGATTCGCCGCGCAGAAAAAGCCGCCGCCGCGAATACGGTCAGGGCGACCCAACTCACCCAAGCCTGCGGCGTCCAGAATCCCGCAGGCGTGGCTCCATACAACAACCGACGCGTCTCCGCCACGGCGTACGTCAACGGATTGATGCGCATGATCCAGTGCAACGCCGTCTGGGCCAGCGAGGGGTCGCTGGCCGTCGGAGCAGGAAAGAACGCACCGGATAAGAGCCACATCGGCATTAACAACAAATTCATGATCGCGTGGAATCCCTGCGTGGACTCCATTCGCCAAGCCAGCACCACTCCCATCGATGTCAGCCCCAGCGAGGTCAGAAACAGCAAGAGCGCCAGCGCCATCAACGACACGGCCCCGGGACGGACGCCGGCCAGCCAAGCCAAGAGGATCAGCACCAGCGCTTGCCCCAGAGCCAGTAAGGACCCGCCCAGGACCTTGCCCAACACCATCGTCCAACGCGGCGCCGGAGCGATCAGCACCGACTGCAGAAAACCCTCACGACGGTCTTCAATAATCGAGATCGTTGCGAAGATGGCTGTGAACATGACCATCAACAGGATGACCCCGGGATAGAAGTACACCGAGAAGGACTGTTGCCCCTCGGCGCCTGGCAACTGAAATGAGCGATGCAGTCCCAGACCGAACAGCCCCCAGAACACCAGCGGCTGCACCAACGCCCCAATCACACGGTTACGCTGACGCAAGAATCGCACGACTTCGCGCCAGCACATGGCGGCGGAAGCGGAAAGCGATTGCGTGAGGGTGAATTCGGCGGGCGCCATACTTACCAAGCTTACGTGTGGGACGGGCCGTGGCGGGACAGATGGTGGGAGGCCGCGGACTCGGCGTCGCGCCTCTTTTCTTTATTGCGTCTCAAAGCCTGATTGCAAGCTTCATTCGGACCAGAATCGGCGGCCGGTGCGGTGAATGAAGACATCTTCCAACGTCGGGCGGCCGACAGTGATGGATTGAATCGCCTCGCCGAAGGCGTCGGACAGTTTGGGCACCCAGTGGGCGGCGTCCTCCGCCGCGATACGGATCGAATGGTCCACCACTTCCGGCTCAAGGGAAAACCGCTCCCGCAACCCATCGACGAGCCGTTGTGGCTGATCGGTCTGAATCACGATGGACTCGCCGCCGAGCTCTCGTTTCAGGTCGGCCGGCGCGCCGATCGCCGCCAAGCGGCCTTCATTCAGAATCGCGACGCGATCCGCCTTTTCGGCCTCTTCGAGCAGATGGGTGGTGAGGGCGATCGTCACCCGCGATTCATCTCGCAAACGCCGTAAGGCCTGCCAGAGATCAATGCGAGCCCCAGGATCCAGTCCCGTGCTGGGCTCATCCATCAGCAACAAACGTGGTTCGGGCAGCAGACACTTCGCCAACTCCACGCGGCGCCGCAACCCGCCGGAAAGCGTTTCCACATAATCTCGGGCTCGATCACTTAACCCTCGCGCCTCCAAGACTCGCGGTAGGCGCCCGGCCAAGTCGCTGGCCGTCATCCCATACATGGCGGCCTGGCATTGCAGGTTCTCGCGAACCGTCAACTTGACATCGAGGCTGGGCGATTGAAAGACGACGCCCAACAGCGGGCGAATGCGCCATGGCTCGCGATGCGAGCAGCCCAGCACCGTGACTTCTCCCTCCTGAACGGGGAAGAATGTCGAGAGGATGCGAAACAGCGTCGTCTTTCCACCGCCGTTGGGGCCCAGGAAGGCGAACAGTTCGCCCTCCGCGACGTCCAGGGTCAGCTGATCTAACGCCCGTCGCTCGCCGTATCGGTGAGACAGGTTGACGATGTGGATGGCGTCCGCGGGCATGGGGGAGTCAAGTCGTCGCTGCTAGTGCGACTGCTCCTCCTGCTTCGGCGCTTCGCCCAGTTTGGTCGAGTGCGGTTCGTCGCCGTGATCGAATCGGCTATGCACGGCTTCCACCGGAGCCGCGAATCGTTCACGCGCTTCCGAGTAGCCCTTGTATCGCTCCATGACGTCGGGCACCAACATCACCACCAGGAAGACGCTCATCAAGCTGGCGGGGATCGTCAACACGTATTTCCAGTTGGCCTCCCACAACAAGTGCATGAAGAACGAGATCACCAGCATCGCTTTCATGCAGGAGATCGCGATCATCAGGGCCCACCCCACTGCGGGGCGCGACATCGTGATCGGATTGCTGCCGACGACGAAGGATGCGATCGTCAACACCATCAAAGCCGCAAAGACGCGAATATAAACGCCCGCGCTATGGCTGGGTTCGTGATCATCGTGGCTGGCGGCGTGCGATTCGGCCATGGGCTGGCAATCCTTGATAGGTGGGGGCAACTCAAGTCAGCGCCGTCTCGCGCGAGCATGCGAGATCGCGGGGCGACGGAGAGAGGGTTAGAACAAGTAGAGCAAGGGGAAAAGAAAGATCCAAACCAGGTTGACGAAGTGCCAATACAAGCCCGTGTTTTCCAGAATGTTGGCGCGGTGCGCGTCGAGTCGTAGCGGCAACACGAGGGCGAACACCAGCAGTCCGACGATCACGTGGATCGCGTGAAAACCGGTAAGCAGGAAATACGTGCTGGCCCACATGTTGCCGCTGGGCAACATCATGGGAAGCTGCATCCACGAGTAGTGCTCGTTGATTCCATGGTCGGCGGCGACTTCCTCCAGCTGAGGCAAGTACTGCAGTCGCCCTTTGATGGCTTGAATCCGCTGCTTCAAGGCGGCGGTTGCGGGATCGTCGGCGACGGCCGCATCGGGTTGCTCCTGGGCGGCGACGCTCACAAACTGCTCGCCGGCGGACGAAGTTCCCGGAGTGGTTGCCGCCACGGCTTCTTTTTCTGATAACTCCAACTGCAGACGGTTCAATTCGTCTTGAATCTCGCGGCGTTCATATTCCAGGTACGCCTGCACGTCGCCTCGACGTCGCTCCAGCGGATAGATCTGATAGGCCAACGCCTCCATCGCGGCAAAGGGCTCGCGCTTCAGCGAGACCTGCTTTTCCGTCCATAAGACCGCATTCTCATTGAACTCGTCAATGATCGTCAGGCGACCCTCCTCTTCGACAGTGGCCACTTTGTTTTGTACCTTGTCGGCGAGCTCCAGTCGATACTTGGCCAGTTTGTCACGGACGGCGGAGACGTAGTACACGTCGGCTCGCTCATGCAGCAGGCTGCGCGGGCTGGCGGGGTGGATGCCGTGGCGGAACTTCTCCTTGTACTCATACGCCTTGACCCCCAGGAAAATGGAGCCGGCCAGGAACGTGACCAGCAGCCACACCTTGGCGGCGTAGGCCTTGTTCTTCTTGGCGGCCTCGTAGGCCATCACGATCGAGAAGCTGGAGCAGATCAACACCAACGTATTCAAACCGCCAATCGGTTCGGAGACATGCACGTCATGAGGCGCAGGCCAGGTATTGGCCGGCGCTCCAAAACGCAGCACGATGTAGGTGCCGATCAAACCGGCGAAGAACATGATTTCCGTGGACAAGAACAACCACAAACAGACTTTGCCGTTAGGAAGCGGCAACGCCGGTTGGTATTGCAAATGCACGTGGCCGTCAGCGTGAGAACCGTGGTCTGCCATGATGATTGTGGACTACACCAAGGGTTGAAGGACGAGCAGCAAGAGCACCGAGGGAAGATACACCAACGATGCTCGCAACAACAGGCGGGCCGACGATTCATCCCGCTTCAGCAGGAATCGCACCGCCACGGCGAACTGAAACATACCCATCACGGCGACCGCCACTCCGCAAGCGCGGCGCCCGGGCCCGGCAGGTAAAAGACCGGCAAACAACTGATTGGCAAGAGCGCCGCGGCCCCCAGTACGGCCTGCACGCCGGTTCGCGTCCCGGCGGGGTCCAGCACCGGCAACATCAGCATGCCGGCCTCGGCGTACTGCTTCCGATAAATCCAGGCGATCGCCATGAAGTGCGGGAACTGCCAGAGGTAAAGCAGCGTGAATAAAGACCACGCCCGCACGCTGAGGGCGCCGTCCACGGCCGTCCAACCGAGCAGCAACGGCATCGCTCCGGACACTGCTCCCACGGCCGTATTCCAGGGGGTGCGCGTCTTCAAGGGGGTGTAAGCCAGCACGTAAACCAGCCAGGTGCCTACGCCCCAGGCGGCCGCTTGCCATGTGGTGAACAGCGCCAGATGCACCGCGCCGACGACTAGCAAGAATCCCGCGACCGACATTACCGCCGCTGGCGCCAAGCGACCGGCGGGTAACGGACGGTTCCGCGTGCGCCGCATCCGCGCATCGAGCGACGACTCCCACCATTGATTGGTGGCGCTGGCGCTGGCCGACAAGCACAGTGCTCCAAACATCGCGTGCAGAATGATGGCCAGCGGCGCTTGGCCCAAGGACGCGATGTACCCGGCCGCGGCCACCGCCACGACCACCATCACCGAGATCTTCGGTTTGGTTAGCTCAATCCAATCCGCCACGCGACTGGCGAGCGAAACCGGACGCGTGTGTTCTGACCATGCCGCGGACGCGGGCGTCGTCGTGCTCATCAGGCGACTCCCTGCGCCAACGTGTTGCGACTCGCCACCGCCAGCGAGCCCTGGGATTTCTGAAAGGCTCGCGTCGCCAGCACGACCGACGAGGCCACGATCAAGGACCCTACAGCCACATGCGAGGTTACCACCATCGATTGCAGCATGCCGCCCGCCTCGATGGTGAATGGCGTCGCCAGCGACGTGCCGGCCAAGCCGTCCGGCCAATTGTACTTCGCCAGCCAGGCGCCCGCTCCCAGCCCCGTTTGCAGCACGACCAAGCCGAAGAGCAGGCCGCCCCAGGTCGCCAGACCCTGGCGTCCCCAAGTCAGCCAAACCATCCGCAGGGCGGTGGCCGCGACCACGGCCGCTCCCAGCAGGTGAAAGAATACGGCGGTGCGAAAGTAATCGGTGGACGACACGGCGGAGATGTGCCGAAGTTGGGCGCCGAGAATCAACTGGAGATAACATAGCGCCGCCAGTGCGGCCGAGGGGCCCGCGACACTCGGAGCGTTCTTCGCCGCGCGGGAATCGGAACGCTGCTCGGGCGCCCGCGTTGACGCCGGGATTTCGCACCGGCAGCCATTGAGTTAACCAGGCGGCGTACGCAAAAAAGGCGGGGCCGAAGCAACCATGCACCATCGCCACGCTCCGCTGGTCGAGCAGGACCCGCGCCCCGCCGAGAACTCCTTGAACGATGACCAGCACCAAGGCGACCCCAGCGGCTTTCACCAACCACGCTGGCCGCCTCGTCTGCACGACCGACGCCAGCAACAGAATCGCCGTCAAGCCCACCAGCGTGCCCAACAGGCGATGGCCGTGTTCAACAAAGATGTCCCAGGGGCCGAAGAACCAGGTCTCTAGAGGGTAGAGCCAAAGATTATAACCGAATGTCCCCGGCCAATCGGGCACCGCCATGCCGGCTTGATGCGTCGTCACCAGACCGCCCAGGCAAATCAAAGGAAACGTCAACGCGACCAGACAACGCGCCAGCACGCCCGGCCAGACGGAATGTCCGGCAAGGCGGGGTGAGGCGTCGGTGTCTGGACGTTGGCGATTCATGATGGGCACGGCGGTGCTCAAGATGCGACGGTGTTCAGCTCCGGCGGCGGTTGGGTCTGCGGATAGTAGTCCTTGTCCGATTCCGGCGAACCGTATTCGTAGGGACCGCGATAGACGATCGGCTGGAAGTCAAAGTTGCCGTGTCCCGGCGGGCTGGGAGCCGTCCATTCCAGCGAGTTGCAGCCCCATGGATTGCGGCCGCACGGACGTCCGTAGAACATGCTGTAGATGAAGTTGGACGCGAAGATCACCTGCGACGCGACCATGCCGATCGCGCACCAGGTCATGAACTGGTTCATCGGCTGCAGGTGCGAGAAGGTCTCGTAGTGATAGGGGTCAGCCAGGCGACGCGGAAAGCCGACGGCGCCCAGGATGTGCATCGTGAAGAACGTGCCGTTGAGGAAGATGAACGTCAGCAAGAAGTGCAACTTGCCCAGCGGTCTCGTTCATCATCCGGCCGAACATCTTGGGGAACCAGAAGTAGATCGCCCCGAACACGGCCATCGCCGTGCCGCCGAACAGCACGTAGTGGAAGTGGGCCACGATGAAGTACGTGTCGTGGATGAAGATGTCGACCGGCGTCGCGGCCATGAAGATGCCGGACAGGCCGCCGATGATGAACATCGACACGAACGACAGGGCGAACAGCATCGGCGTGGTGAACTGGATGTTGCCGCCCCAGATCGTGCCGAGCCAGTTGAACACCTTCACGGCGCTGGGCAGGGCGATCATCATCGTCGAGACCATGAAGGTCATGCCCAGGCACGGGATTCATGCCCGGAGACGAACATGTGGTGGCCCCAGACGATGAAGCCCAGTCCGGCGATGCGCCGAGATCGAGTAGACCATCGGCTTGTAGCCGAAGATCGGCTTGCGGGCGAAGCAGCTGATCATGTCGGAGACCATGCCCATCGCCGGCAGGATCATGATGTAGACGGCCGGGTGCGAGTAGAACCAGAACAGGTGCTGCCACAGCAGCGGCTGGCCGCCGCCGCTCGCCGGCGGCCGAGTTGTTGACGATCAGGCCCTCGGGCAGGAAGAAGCCCGTGTCCCAGCACGCGATCCATCAGCTGCATGAAGCCGGCCGCCGTCAGCACCGGCAGGGCGAAGGCCTGCAGGATGGCGGTGATGAACATCGCCCCAGATCGTCAGCGGCATGCGGAACATGGTCATGCCCGGGCGCCCGCATCTGGATGATGGTGGTCATGTAGTTGACCGAGCCCATCATCGACGAGACGCCGACGAAGGTGACGCCCAGCAGCCACAGCGTCTGTGCCGTGCCGCTGCCCGGCGCGGCTTCGATGCATCGACCGACAGCGGCGGATAGGAGGTCCAGCCGGCCGCCGGCGCCGTGGCCGGCCGTGAAGAAGCTGAGCGCCGATGCAGATGAACGCCGGCCACATGAACCAGTAGCTGAGCATGTTCAGCGTCGGGAACGCCATGTCGTCCGCGCCGATCATCAGCGGAATCAGGAAGTTGCCGAAGGCACCGGCCAGAATCGGGATGATCACGAAGAAGATCATCACCGTGGCGTGCATGGTGAACAGCATCGTGTAGAACTCGGGCGAAATCTGCCCGCCTTCGCCGGAGAACAGCATGCTTGCCGATGACCGGCATGTCCGGCCAGGGCCAGGCCAGCTGCCAGCGAATCCCCAGCGCCAGCAGGCCGCCAACCAGGAACCACAGCAGCGTCGAGAACAGGAACTGCAGCCCGATGATCTTGTGATCCTTGGAGAACACATACGTCGAGAGGAAGTGGCCGACGCCAGTAGCGTGGCCTGTCGTGTGCGCTGTCATGATCGTGCGGTGACGGCGCTCATTCATTCCTCTTCCTCCACGGCGTCGGCGGAACGAATACGTCGGCTCTGTTCCTTGGCGAACTGCTCGGCCAGCCAGCGCGTCGAAACTGCTTCGCGAGATTCGACGGTCGATCGGCCCTTCATCTTGTAGTGGCCCCAGCCGCACAGTTCGGCGCAGACGATGTCGTACTCGCCGGTTCGATTGGGCTTGAACCAGACGTACTGCTTCATGCCCGGCACGACGTCCTGCTTGATGCGCACGTTGCGGCAGGAAGAAACTGTGCAGCACGTCCTCGCTCTTGATCGCCAGCACGATCTCTTCGTTCACCGGCAGGTGCAGATCGTTCACCGGGATCAGATCGTCGGTGTCGCCGATCTTTCCGTCGGGGCCCGCATAGCGAATCCGCCACTCGAACTGCCGCCCGGTCACTTCGGCCAGCGGCGGCCATTGGCACGTCGTCGCCGACCGCGTTGGTCGGTGACGGGGCGGTCGCATCTTGGCGTCCGCCCAGGCGTTCATCTGGTAGATCGCGATGAACAGCAAGCGTGGCTGCCGGCAGGATCGACCAAACGACTTCCAGCGTGTGGCTGCCGTGCGTGAACTTGACCGGCTCGGCGGTCTTGGCGCCGTCGTACTTCCAGAGGAACCAAAACAGGACGAGGCTTGTGCCGACGAAGATCGCGCCGGTCAGGTACAGGATGAACATGAACAGCGTATCAATCATGCCGCCGTATTCATTGATGTTCTCCGGCAGCCAGATTCCTTCCATGGGCCAAAGCCCATTGATCGCCCAGACGAAAACGAGAACGCCGAGCACGGGCACCAGCAGGAATAAGATGCTCCAAAGCCGATTCACTTGATATTGCTCCAATTTTGCCGTTATCGACGGCGTAGGCAGGCACGGAAGACGGGGTCCCCAGCGCAGAAATGCGTTGCCCAGTCTAGGAACGATCGCGTTTGAAACTTGGTTGATCTTCGCGAGGCTCGCTCGCCGCTTCGTAAGGCAGGCTGCGTACGTAGTTGACGATGTCCCAGACCTGCTCGTCGGTCAGCTTCGCCTGTTCCGGCATGGTGGAGGCGGTGATCCCATTGCGCACTCGCCAGAACAGGTCGATCGGCCGCCGGCCGCCTCGATAAACGCCCTCGCGAAGGTTTCGCGGAATGATGTGCCGTGGCGGAAGAGCGCCCAGGGCGAGGAAGTCCTCGAGCGCCTCGGGGTTGTCTGGCTCCAGTTCCTTGTTCCAGATGTCGTAGTCGTTCCGCACGCCGTCTCCCAAGGCCGTTGTGCCGTGGCACTTCACGCAGTTGGCCTCGCCGTAAAAGAGGTGTCGGCCTCGCTCGACGCTCTCGGAAAGCAACTCGCGGCCGTTTTCGACCTGAGCCATTTCCAGCGGATTGTCCGTGACGGCGCGTTGCTCAATCGGCGTTACCGTCGAGGCGGCGTCCATCCACTTGGAGGCCACCTCTTCGACGACTCCCCGCACCATGTCCAGCTGATCGTTGCGGGTTTCCTCGTCGGTCAGGTTCAGCATCAGTTGGCCTGGATCCAGCTCGCCGGCCAGGTACACGATGAGTTGGCGTTCGACCTCGCCCCGTAGCGACAGATACTTCACGTACTGAACTAACGACTCGACCTCGTCACCGTCCAGCAGCTTGAACGAGGGCATCGCCGTGCCCGCGACCCCGTTGCGCAGGATCCGAGTCAGGTCGTCATGCGTCGGCGGGTTCAGGCTGGGGGTGGATTTGAACTTGAAGGCGCCCCGCGTGAAATCTCGAGGATAAGGATTCGAGAAGGATGCGGTGGGACCGCGACCATTTCCCGTCACGCCGTGGCAGTGAACGCAGTGCTCCCGGTACAAGCCGTGTTTGCGGCCATCCTCGTCGCGACCGACCGGGCCAGCGGACTGCTCCAGTTTCGAGACGTCCATCATCTTGGACAGGTCCAGGTTGGCGAGTTGCGGCACGACTGGCTCATCCGGCGTGCCGAACAGCGCGTCCATGATGTTGACGAGATTTTGTCGCTGATCGGCGGTCAGCTTCTCTTCCAGGCCGCGATTCTGTTTGGCCCAAAAAACGCGATTCTGTTCATACCGGGCGACGGGGGCGTCGCATCCAGAGGAGAGCAAGATCACGGCGAAGCCAGCGACCCAAAACAGATTTCGAGTAATGCAGTTGAGAAGATTAATAGTCATCCATTTACCGCCTTCTGATGGAGGCGAGCCGACGAAAGGTGAGATAAGAACCCTGTTTCTAGCGGGTAGTCCAGTTCATGTTCCGGGATCCGACGACGGTGGACTTACTACTGCAGCCCTGCCGCGTCGAGCGTGACTTGCATAGTGAACGTCTCTTGCCCCGTGGGGAGCGTGACTTTGAAACGACCCTTAGACCATTTCTGCGTCTCCGCGGCGGCGCCGTTGATCGACACTGTGGCCTCGGGTACGAAGCCCATGCCGCTCATGCCACACCCGGAACTCCAACTCCACGCCGGCGGGCACCTTTGGCATGGCGAATTCGCCGTTGGGTTGGGTCACGGCAAAGTACGGGCTGTCGCGAACGATCATATAGGCTTTCATCCAAGGATGAATGTTGCAGGACACCGGGAAAGGCTGCCTTGATTCACCGCCCGGAGCGTACGTCGCCGTCTGTCCGGCGGCGACAATGGAGTTCGAACTGCCCGCCCGGCCGTCGCCCGCGATGTTCGTGTTGTGCCCGACAGGATCGCTGTTCAGGATCTGCAGCGTTTGCGACGATCTCATGCCGAAGGCGTGCGACAGAAATACACAGTTCTGTTGGTCAAAGCCTTGTTCTTTCCCGCTCAGGAACGCTTCCCGCGTCGCCGCGTAGGATTCGTGCTCCCAGGCCGGGTTACCGACAGGGATGCTCGTATTGAGGTAGACAATCACATTGGCCAGGCCATTATCGGGCCCGACGACGACCGACTCCTCCAACGGAGATTTTCCTCCCGGAGCGCACACCGCCTGATCGGAGGTGACATTCAAGGCGCTCATCGTCGGCGTCTGGCCGTTGACTTTGAACGAGCCGGCGAAGTCAACGAATCCGGTTGGCTCCGCCATCACGGCCGCCTCTTCGGTTTCGCCGCCCGTCTTGTTCAGGGCCCGCCGCATATTGGTCGCCACGGCGACGTCGGCGACTGGGTCCGAGTAGCTCTGGCAGCCGACAGTCAGGAGCGCGGCCACGCCTAGGGCGAGTCGCCCCGCCGATCGTGCCGACCGATTGAATTCCGAAGTCATACGCATCGCGACTCACCCGCACCCATTGCAGATAGATGTACCAAAACGGATCGCACACTCGGCTATAGCATCCGAAGCCGTGCGTCTTCACTAGCCCATTCCAACGCTCCCGCGGCGGGCGGCGCCCAAGCCGATGCGACTTGGACGCCGTCTGTCCGCGTGCTCATACCGTCCGTTACTTCTCGAAGGCAGAAGCGGCGATGACCGCGGTGCCCACATTCGTCGGCACGCACCGCTTTGACGGTGACGTCGAAACGCCCGCGTCGCCAGCTGGCGGACTTTCCGTCAAGGGTGACTTTCTCGATGTAGCCGGCCTTTTCGTGCCACACTCGCAGGGTCCACTTGCCGGCGGGGACATCCTTCAAGGTGACTTTGCCGTCGGCGTCGCTGACCCCGACATACGGGTGATCCTGCACCACCAGCCAAGAACCCATCCACGGATGGATGTTGCAGCTCACCTTCATGGGCAGCGACTCGGCCGCGGCAAACTTGGTTTCCTGCTCGCTATTGGCGGGGATGATCGGGTTTTGCGGCGGATTCTTGAAGGCGTCGATCTTCGTGTTATGCCCCACCGCGTCCGAGTTGCGGAGAATCACCGTTTGCCCCGTGTGGGCGACGCTCACATGCGGGACGAACATGCAGCCTTTGTTGTCCACGACGACCTTGCTGTCCATCCATTCCGCATAGCTGGGAGCGGCCTTTGGGGCGGTTTTGCCCGGAGACACATAGACCTGAACGACGATGTTCGCGACGCCCTTATTGGCCGAATTCACCAAGAGGCTGTCGTCAATCAACATCTTGTTCATGCCGCAGAACTCGACGTCCTTCGTCGGAGTCACTTTTGGCGCCGCAAACGGCGATCCGCCATATTGAAATGTCAACGTGACATCTCCGTACTGGGCGGATGCTTGCGGGGCCAAGAGCATGGCAAGGACTAGGGCGGCGATGGTTCTTTTCATAGTGTCTTCTCCAGGGTGTAAGCGGGTGTTGAAGTCCCTCCCTCGATTTGCTCTTCGCGAGTCGAGGGGCTGCTTCAACGTCGGGTTTCGACGAGCTCTATAGTATAGGGCTCCATGCGAAAGCTTGCCATGAGCCCCTGCCGCCAACATAACATCGTAGCCAGCAACCGCTTGCCGCGGTTTGCGGCCTATTGTCGCAGGCCTATTGTCGCAGACCTGTTGCTTCTCGGCGGATCGTTCCAGAGCCTGCGGAGTCTCAATTCGCCTCCGCTTCGGCGGCTGGCGCTGGCTCTGCGGCGGCTGGCGCCGCAGCCGGATCAGCGGGAGGCCCCGTTTTCACCAGCGGAGCGACCGCACTGCGTTGCTTGGCGTACACGTCGAAGTTCATCAACAGGTCCACCAACGCGTCGACCTGGTCGATCGCCGTCCCATGATAAAGGTCCTGCGGCACCGTCGTCCCCAGGTAGGGTTTGCTCGGATCGTACGGGACATTCACGGGCATGCTGGTGTATGGCAGGATCGACTTGGGACTGCCGATCCACTGCCGCAAGTAGCCCTCCTGCAGACGGCGGTGGATGATCGCCAGATTGGGCGCCTTGGCCCGATCGGAACCGGCCGGCATGAAATCGCCGACCAGGTGACACTTCACGCAGTAGTTGTTGCTGGTCACGATGTTCATCGCGTCGCGGAAGCGAGCGGCGACGCCGTCTTCGGCCGGGGCGACGCCTTCAATTTCCGCGTACGCGGTGTTCTTGGCGGCCAGTTCAGCGCTTTGTTGCGTGCGGTTTATCTGGTACGGATAGTCCGCCTGATCCCGAGCAGCAAAGAAGTTCACCAACTTGCCGGCCTCCGCGGACGACATGTTGAACCGCGGCATCCGCAAGACGGCGGCCGGTCGAATCATGTGCGGCTGCAACAGGAAGCCATGCAGCCAGTCAGCTTGGACCTTATTCCCTTCGCCGATCAACGGCGGCGGCACCCAGCCCCACGATTCGCGACCATTGGCGTTGGGGTTCACTTCGCGTTCGCGTGCGGTCACGCGAGGAACGAGATACTTGGCGAGATAGCCGCCCCAAGCCGCGCGTCTCTGGGCCACCTGGGCATCGGGCAACTCCATCGGGGCCAACCCCACGCGGAACACATCGCCGTCCACCAACGCGGGCTTCCATGGCGCGTATTGATACACCAACTTGGACGGGTCGTACTCCACATCATCTTCGACTTCGAAGTACTCGCCCTCGTCCACCTCAAACAGCTTCGGCTGTCCGACTTCGCTGACCAGCGGCATGCCGCTGACCACCGAGACGATATTTCCGCGGCGGTTGGTCTGCTCGCTTTGCGCGATCTCTTTCGAGGGGTATTGCGGAATGGCGAACGGATAATCGGGAGCGTGGATTTGCTCGGGGATTACGCCTGGACGCGCTTCGACCGTCCACTGCTCGGCGTTCATCACGTGGCACGATTGGCAACTATATTTCTCCAGTACGGCGCGGCCTTCCTGGATGGCCAGGGCTCGCTCATCCGGCTGATAGATGTACGCCGGCGATGGCGGGTCGGCGACCAGTCCCAGGACAAAGGTCAACACCGCTTCGCGCTGCTCATGCGAGAACGGGAACAGCGGCATTCGCAGCTTCTCGTTGTACCTCTTGTTCGTCGTCTTCTGGTAGTCGTAGCTGCGGGGTTCGCGCAGCTTTTGATAGGCGAAACCAATTCGGTTCCCCATATCCAACTGGTCCAGGAAAAACTCCGGCGACGTCTCCGAGCCGGGGGCGGCGCCATCCAGATGCTGAGCGGATTCGTGACTCTCCGCGTCCGCGGCAGCTTCGTCCGCTTCTGGCCCATGGCCGGCGTGGCCATGACCGTGAACGTAATTATGGATGTGCTCGAAAGCCAGTTTCTCGGGCTCCTTGCGGCCCCAATCGGCCATGGCGGTGCCGATCGGCTTAGCGTCCTCGAAGCCCGGGACATCGTGGCAGCCGTAGCAACCGTACTTGGCGATGGTCTTGCGGCCGACATAGGCGAGTTTCTGTTCGCGCGTCAACTGGCCCGCATCGGTCAGCAACTCGACCTCGGCGCCCTTGAGTTCGTTGGCCACCGACATGGGAATACCACTGGCCAAGTAGTCCTTAGCCTTCTGCGCGTAATAGGCGTCGTTCAGATGCTCCAAGGTCATCCGATCCAGCGCGGCTTCGTCCAGGGTATAGGCTTCGGGCGTCCAATGCTCGGACTTGCTGCTCATCAAGTACGCCACGAGATCCGCGACGGGATCGGTCGTGGTGGCGTTGCCTTCCGCGTCCACGGTGGTGATCGGATCCAAGTAGAGGTGAGGCATCAACGTTCGCGGATTATAGCGAGTTGGCTCTTTGATCCAGCTGTAAAGCCACTTGGTTCCGTTGGGGTTGCGAGCGGGGTCGAACTTCGATCCCAAGTGCGTCAGGTCCGGACCTTGCATCGGTTCGTCGGCGGGTCGGTAGGCCATCGCCTCCGGGAAGTCGCCATGACTGTGACAGGCCAGGCAGCCGCGCTGCTCGAAGAGCACCTTCCCTCGCTCGATGCTCTCATCGGCGGTCGTTTCAGTGATGTTGCTGGGCGGAGCCAGGTAATCGTATTGCTGGCTACGATCCAGCAAGTAGTACGAGGTCGCGTACACCTCGACGGGCTCCAGCAGCTTGGCCAACGCCAATTGCTCCGGCTCGGCCGTCATGTGGCTCCACAGTTGGAAGAACTGCGGCATTCGCGTCGATTCGCGGAATCGCTTGGGGGCGGTGATCCAATCGAAAAGGAACTCCGCATCGTCCTTGCTGGCGACCGACCGCAAGGACGGCCCCACCTTGCGCAGCGAACCCGGAGCGTCCTGATCCTTCAACAGCGGCTCGATCTGGCTGTGGGACTGAACGCTGAATTTCGGGTCTTCTTGCGCCGAGTCCTCCTCGAGTAAGCCGATGATCGCGTGCCGCAGATCATCGCGAGAAGGATCCTGGATCAGTTGGTCAAATAAAGCCTGTTGGGGCGGCGCCAGTTCGCTGAAAGCCGGGTCGGTCTTGAGCGCCAAGGCGGCCGCGAAGAAGTTCGGCTCCAAACGCCGATCGGGACCGATCCGCGTGTCGGGGCCATCGTAGCCGTTCACTTCATGGCAGCCGAAACAACCATACTTCGTGAACAGGTCATACCCATCGGTGACCTTCGGCGCAGGCGCTTCCGGGTAGGCTTCGCTGGCCTTGAGCTCGGTCACGTTGTGGTGGCACTTCAAGCAACTGCTCTCGACGAAGCGATTGGAGAACATTGGATAGATCCAATGATGGTTGTCAAACCAACCAAATTCCTCGCTCCACCGTTGGCGGTCTTCACGGCTGTCAGGCGTATGCGACGCCCATTTGAAATCCGTAGCGCTGCCCTGCCCTTCATGGCAGACCGTGCAGGCGAACTTCTGCTTGGTATGCGGGCTCAGCGAACCGACAAAGAGATCAAGTCGCGGGTGGCTGGAGTAAGGTTGTTGCAGGCCGCGCTGGATCGTGATCCGCAACGTTTTTCCTGCATTGATCGCGTCCGCCAAACGGAACATAGCTCGCTGCGGATCACGAACAAGGTCGCCATCGATCGCGGCGATAACGTCGCCGACTTCCAGTCCGGGTTGCGTGGCCGTGGCGCCGTGCAATCCATTGGTCATTACCAGGGTGCGAATCGCGTCGGCGGACAGCATGTCCGGCGATTGGCTGGGGGCCGCACGGGCGGCCAATGACGCGGGCTGCACGTAGCTGACCGTCAGGGCCTCATCGGTGAGCAGGCCGGTTTCGGCGAACTTCACGCCATAAGCCGCGAACAGCTGGCCGGCGACGCCTTCGGCGCTGGGGGCCTCCTGCGGGGCTGCGTCGTCCAGACTCGTGGTTAATACGAATTCCATTTCGTGCGATTCCGGATAAGCCGGCTCCACGGCGCTGCCCGGCGCTGTTTTGTCGATGCCCTGATGGCAGGTGGTGCAGCGATCGAATCGACGCACTTCGCCGAAACTGCCGTACGTCTGCGTCAGCCCGTCGCTCCACAGGTTGTCCACTTTCACCGGTGAATTGAACGCATCCAGAATCGGCAACTCGAGCCAGCGTTTTCCGGGCAGCAGGCCTTCAAAGAAGTGCGAGCGACGATCCACCTGCGACTTTTCCAGCTGCGTCAGCGTGAACAGCGCGGCGTCAAGTTTCTTCTTGTCCTCGGTGACGTCCTCCTGCATGATCCGCACGATCGTGTCCAGCGACTTGCGGTGCTCTTGGGATCGGCGATACGCCGCATCCAGGTCGTCCACGACTTTCTTCTGAGCGTCAATCTCCTCTTGCCAGACCGCCAGTTGATTCTCCTGGTCGTCCCGCACGGCGAGGCCGCGATTCGCCTTGACCTCATCCAGCAGGGCGTTGGCGTTCTTCCGCACCTTGAGCGCGTTGTCTTCCTGGTCCTTTGCGGTCTTGACGTAGGCTCGCATGCGATCCACCAGGCGGGTTCGCGCGTCCTCGGCCTTCGCGTCGGCCTTGGCGAGTTCGGTTTTCAGGGTTGCGACCTGGTCGGACAGTTCGCGAGCGGCGGAGCGTTTGGCGTTGGCTTCCTCACGCAACGCGTCGGCGGAGTCTTCGCTGGCGGCTTCGGCTTCGGTGGCCGCTTGCTCGGCGGCGGTGGCGGCCTCGCGAGCAAGCTCCGCCTCGTCCACCACGGCGGCCAAGCTCTCCCGCGCGGCCAGCGCGGCGGCGCCGGCTTCGGCATGGGTTTTGGCCAGATCCTGCAAACCCTGAACGTTGATATCCGGATTCGCTTCCCGCAGCAGCCGTTCGAATTCGGCCAGTCGCGACGCGTCCAGAGGTTGAGCGATGGCGACCGCCAGATCCGCTTCGATCTTCTCGCGTTGGGCCACCGCGGTGGCTGTGTTTTCCTGGATCTCGCGCATGTCGGTCATGCGCGTTTCGACCTTCCGCATCGCTACTTGGTATTGTTTCCAAGAGCGGTTGTGGTCACGCGCAAACATCCAGACGGTGGACAACAACAACAATACGCTGGAGACGCCGAACACGAGGTTCAACAGCTTTTGATCTCTCCAGGTCTTTTCGGTAGCTGGCATGTCTTTAAGCTCCGCTGCAACTTGTCTCGGGGGACAAATCGATCGCGCCGCAGTATGTGATTAGAAATTCAGAAAGTATTCGGGCACCGCAATGAAGTACTTCAGGCCCATCTGCCACCGCAACACCATCTTCAAGGGCAAAAGCGCCATGATGAGCAGCAGGTTGGCCATTACCATGTACCGCAAGAAACCCATCTTCACAAACATCTGTTTGAAGTACGGTATCGCCAACACCATCATGAATGGCGCGACGGCGAAGTATCCCAGCATCAAGATGATCCCCGGTAATTCGCGATAGGCGATGACCGCCAGCGAGCTGAGCAAGCTGGCGTCAGGCGCCGGCTTGGGCCGGGCTTGCTGCATCAACGAAATCCAGAAGATCTCGGACAGGTCGACGTTGTTGGCGGCCTGGACCTTGTGCGCATCCCACGTTTCGTAGAGACCGAAGAAGTTCCAATTCGGTCCGCGCATGAACGTCCCCATGACGATCAGCGTCACCCACAGCACGAGAAAGCCGAACTGGAACGTCAAGTACGCGAACGGTCGCTCGTCAATCGTGTAGTACCCGTTGCCCTTCTTGTTGAAGTCCAGGTAGGGGATCGCCATCAAGCCAACCACAACCATGCTCGGGAGCACCACGCCCGCCATCCAGGGGTCGTAGTAAACCAACATCTCCTGCAGGCCCAGGAAGTACCAGGGCGCCTTGGACGGGTTGGGCGTCTTGACGCTGCTGGCCGGTTCCTCCAGCGGCGCTTGCAGGCCGATCGCCCACACCAAAAGCACCGCGGTCAGCACCACCATGCAGATCAGTTCGGTGTAAACCAGGTCCGGCCAGACCAGGACCTTCTCACGCTGGTCCTCCGTGCCTTCCTCTGGCGGCAGTCCCTCCTTGGCGCGATCGTCGTTGCGAACCGCCTTGTAGGTCGCCAACCACGTGAAGAAGCCCAGCAGGAAAACCATGCCCACGATCGGCACATTATCCGCCTTGGTGACAATGGAGGCGAAGTCCACGTCGGTCATCGACACGCCCATCACTAGCAGCGAGACATTCAGCATGATCCAGGCGATCACGGGCTTCACGAAGAATCGGCGGAAGTAATACATGAAGCCCAGCACGACCAGCGTCCCGATGCTGTAGCTGGCTGGCCCCAGGGCCCAGTCGGCCCCGGCCCGTAACCCCTCGGGGATGCTTAACAACGGGCTCGTACGCGCCGCCGAACGCCAGGGCGGACATCAGCGTGAAGAAGCACGCCGCCGCCAAAGCCAGGACGCTATTGGTCACGCCCAACCAGAACATGGGCGTCCAAACTCGAAAGTGGGCCTTCTCCTCGCCGCGACGCCACAGGACCAGCCAGAGGCCGCCGTTCATCAGGGCCATGACCAGGTAGTAGCTGCCCAGAAAGGTGGACATACCCCGTAGAAATTCTGCTTGATCGACGTGACCGTGCATGGTCCGCTCGCTTGATGTCTAGTTGGGAAGCGGAAAAGACCGCGATGCTTTTGAAAGTCTCCCAGCAAGTTGCGGGCAGTCGCCCCGCCCTCGCCAGGCCCGTTGATGAACAGTTCGTCGTCGGTTACAGCGGACCGCTGATGCCGCCATCCTTCCGCACTCGCCAGAAGTGAATCGCCAGCAGCAAAGCGACACCCAGCGGAATGGCGATGCAGTGCAACACGTAGAAGCGGTTCAGCGTTTCCTCGCCGACGAAGCGGGCGCCCAGAAGTCCGAACCGCGCGTCCGACGCGCTGGTGATCATGCTCAATGCCGTCCACGGTCAACAATTGCGCCCCAGGACCCTCGTATCCCAGAACCGGGGTGGCTCGAGCCATGTTCGAACCGACGGTGATCGCCCAGATGGCCAGCTGATCCCAAGGCAACAGGTATCCGGTGAACGAGAGCAACAAGGTCAACAGCAGCAGAATCACGCCCACCACCCAGTTGAATTCGCGCGGCGGTTTGTAGCTGCCCGTCAGGAACACGCGATACATGTGCAGCCACACCGTGATCACCATGGCGTGCGCACCCCAGCGATGCAGTTCCCGCAGGATGCCCATCGACGTCACATCGCGCAGCGCCAGAATGTCCTGGTACGCCCATTCCAGTGTGGGACGGTAATAGAACATCAGCAGCACGCCGGTGACCGTCTCCACGAGAAACAGAAAGAACGTGACTCCGCCCATGCACCACGTGAAGCTGAGCGCGATGCCCTGTTTCTTGATCGATACCGGATGCAAATGCAGAAAGAAGTTGGTCAGCATCACCACGATGCGGTTGCGGCGATCGACGGGCATCGGGTGCCGGAAGACGCTTTTCCAGATCTGCGAGCCTCGAATGATTTCGTCACTTAGCGAGGGCATCTTGTTGCTGTTTCCTGATCGAAGTGTACGAAGGAATGATCTTCGGCGGCGGGCCATAGCCACAGTCCGACTTACGCGGAGACGTAACAGCTGGGATCGGCCCACTGCCCCAACTCTTCTTGGAACGTGCGGCTCTTGTCCACTTCCAACTGGCCATCGTCGGCCAGGCGGATGGCGTACCGTTCCAGCGGTCGCGGCGCGGGACCTTCAAAGTTGATCCCGTCTTTGTAGAAACCGCTGCCGTGGCAGGGGCATTTGAATTTCTGTTCGCCGTCCAGCCAGTTGGGCGTGCAGCCCAGATGAGTGCAGACGCTTTTTAAAGCGTAGAGCTGCGGTTCGCCTTCGTACTGATCACGCACGATCCAGACGCCGAACTGCGCTTTGAATTTCGTTTGCACCTGACCCGCCGCGTACTCGTCGGGAAAGCCGACTTTGAACTTGGTCGGCGGCTCGGTCAGAATGTTGGGGAACATGAAACGGGCCAAGCCCAGCACCCACAGGACGTTGGTGACGGCCAGCGAGGCGAAGCCAATGGCGAAGCTAGACCCGACGGTGACCAGGGCCAACCCGCTGAAGAAGCTCCGCCGCGTGCTGCTGGCCGCCGCTCGGGGCGCCGCCTGAACATATTCGGGGCGGGCCGGCATGACGGGCGCTTGCTTTTCCGCTCGGGCCGGCGCCTGCGGGATTTCCTGACCGCGAGCTTTCGCCTCCGCTTTCGAAATCGGCCCCGGTTTGCCTGACTTGCGGGCGGCCGCCAGGATACTGGCCGTGTCCTTGGGCCCGCCAGCGGCGGCGGGCGGCGCGGCCGCCTTCGCAGCCGTCGGCTTGGCCTTGGCCGCCGCGGCGGCCTGCGGTTTCGGCTTCGCGGCCGCCTTGGGCTTGTTTTTCTCCCCTCGGGCCGCGGCAAGCATATCGGCGACGGACATCTTCGCGCGATCCGCCGCGGCGGGTTGCTTCGCCTCGGCTGCGGGCGCGGGCTCTTCGGCCGCGGGCTCTTCGGCCGCGGGCGATCCGGCTTGGGCGGGCGGCGAACCCGCTGGCTTGGCCGCGCTGCGGGCGGCGGCAAGCATGTCGGCCACGGACATCTTGCTCCGATCCACCGGGCCACTGGCGGCGGGCGAAGCGGGCTCGGCCGGCGCCGCAGACGGCGTCGCGTCCGGCGGCGCGGCGGAGGCCGAATCTGTGTTTTCCGCCGATGCGGGGGAAGGCGATTGTCCGCCTTCCCCATCCTGCCGACGGCAGGCAGCTAGGATCTCGTCCACCGACTTGGGCTTGTTCGTCATACGTTGTCCCTGATGCTGATCGAAGCGGGCGATTGCCATCGGCCGCTTCGTCGCTACTGTATCGTCGTTTTCCTGCCAGCGCCATCCCGCGCTGGCGGTGACCGCGAAGGATCGGAAAGCCTTGCTGACGATGTCGTGCTTTCCGCCGATCCCTCATTTTTTCGTCCGCCGGGCAGGCTCCCTACCCTGCGGAGGGGGCGAATTTCAGATCCGGCGCCAACTTTTGCACCTGTTGTAAATCGCCGGGGCCGAAAAGTCAACCGGAACGCCCGCTCCACCCCAGGCTGGGGGCTCGCGAACTGCGCTGCTGGCGTCGATCGGTCTGCCAGATTGTAGCTGAAGCGAGCGGATCGAAGCGCTGTGGCAAATTGTCGCGTGACGATCGGACACATCTATGGGTTGTCAATTCGCGCATCTGCGCCAGCGGCTACTCGCGGCGTCCGACTCGCCTTACAATATCGCACCGCATCTCGGCGCAACGCCGCCCCCAACTCCTCTCTCGAATCGCGCGGCCGTTTTTGGCCAGTCCCCGGGATTCGGCGCAATGGACGACAGGCAATGAAGGTCTTGATTGTTGGCAACGGCGGGCGCGAGCACGCTTTGGCTTGGAAGATCGCTCAGAGTTCTCGCGCCGACCGCGTGTTTGTCGCGCCTGGCAATGCGGGCACGGCCGTCGATGCAGAGAACATCGACCTGGCCTCCGACGATATTCCGGGACTGTTGCAATTCGCCAAGCAGAATCAAGTGGGGCTCACGGTGGTCGGCCCCGAAGCGCCGCTGGCGGCGGGCATTGTTGATGCATTCGCCGCCGAGAAGCTGAGGATCTTCGGTCCCAGCAAAGCCGCGGCGCAGCTTGGAGAGCAGCAAAGTGTTCTGTAAGGAATTGCTGCATAACGCCGATGTCCCCACCGCCGACCATCGCGTGTTTCGCGATGCGGAAAGCGCCCAGCGTTTCATCATGGAACGCTACCCCAGTGAAGACGAGGACGTGCCCCTGGTGATCAAGGCCGACGGACTGGCTGCGGGAAAGGGCGTGATCGTCTGTCGCCGCAAGATCGACGCCTTGGAAGCCATCGATCGCATCGCTCGAGCCCGCGAGTTCGGGCAGGCCGGCGACTCGTTTCTTGTGGAAGAACGCCTCGATGGCGAAGAGGCCAGCGTGCTGGCGGTGACCGACGGCCGCAACATCCTTCCGCTGAGCCCCGCGCAGGATCACAAGCCCGCCTATGACGGCGACCAGGGACCCAACACCGGCGGCATGGGCGCCTACTGCCCTGCTCCCTTGGTGACCGAACGCGTGATGCAAACGGTCGTGGCCGACGTCCTGGTCCCGACGGTGCACGCTCTGAAACGCTCTCGCAACCCATTCCGTGGAGTGCTCTACGCGGGACTGATGATGACTCGCCAAGGGCCGAAGGTGCTGGAATTCAACGTCCGCTTCGGCGATCCCGAATGCCAGCCCATCCTGTATCGCCTGCAAAGCGATCTGTTGGATCTTCTGGAAGCGACGATCGATGGCCAGCTGGACCAGCTTCCTCCATTGCAATGGGATCCTCGACCGTCGGTCTGCGTGGTCATGGCCAGCGAGGGCTATCCGGGCGATTATGAAACAGGACACCCCATCCGAGGACTCGACGCCGCCGCCCAACTCGACGACGTCAAGGTTTTTCATGCCGGCACCACGCTCAAGGATGGCGCCGTGCTCACCGCCGGAGGCCGCGTGCTGGGAGTCACCGCTCGCGGAAAATCGATCTCGTCGGCCAAACTGAACGCCTACAAAGCCGTGCACTGCATCCGTTGGCCGGGCGCCTGGTGCCGAAAGGACATCTCCGACAAGGCGTTGGGATAGGGCTTGGTTCTTGGTTCTTGGTTCTTGGTTCTTGGTTCTTGGTTCTTGGTTCTTGGTTCCTCTGCCGCCGTGAATCCCAGGGTTGCGCTCCGCTGCACCCTGGGCTGGTTTGGCGTCGTCCCCTTGGGACTCAGAATTCGAGTACCGGTTCAATTGCCTGTCCCCTGCCCCCTGATCCCTGATCCCTGATCCCTGATCCCTGATCCCTGATCCCTGCCCCCTGATCCCTGCCCCTGATCCCTGCCCCCTGATCCCTGCATCCCTGATCCCTGGTCCCCGCCCTCCATGCTCGCCTCTTCCTCCAGTTCGAGTCGGCAGCTTTCGTTAACCGTTGCGGCGCTTGTCGCTTTTGCGGCCAACTCACTGCTGTGCCGGGCCGCCCTGGCCGATGGCGATGCGGACGCGGCCACGTTTACTTGCCTGCGTTTGGCGAGCGGCGCGGTGATGTTGCAGCTGATCGTCTGGCTTCGCCGAGCGTTGTCAACCGATCGCACTCGGCGAACGGCCGGCGATTGGCGATCGGCCGCCGCCTTGACGGCCTACGCAGCTTGCTTCTCCTTCGCCTACCTGTGGTTGAATGCGGGCGTTGGCGCCCTGCTCTTGTTTGGGGCCGTCCAAGTCACGATGATCCTGACGGGATTACGCAGCGGCGAGCGCCTGACGGGTCGGCGATGGCTGGGATTGTTGCTGGCCGGTATGGGACTCACGGTCCTCGTCTGGCCATCCGCTTCGAGTTGGATCCTGGAGGATGGCCTGCGTTCAGGTCGCTCACTGGCGGGATGCGTCTTGATGGCCTTGTCTGGCGCCTCGTGGGGGGCCTATTCGCTTTGGGGGCGAAGTGGTGGAGATCCGACCGAAACGACCGCCGGCAATTTCCTTCGCGCGGCGCCGCTGGGAGCTCTCATTCTGCTCGCCGGTTGGCGTCAAGCAAGTGTCTCCCCGGCGGGGGCGACGTTGGCGGTCATTTCCGGGGCCCTCACTTCCGGAGTTGGCTATGTCCTTTGGTACGCGGCCCTGAAGGGCCTATCCGCGACCCGGGCGGCCACACTGCAGCTAAGTGTTCCCATCATCGCCGCCGCGGGAGGCGTCGTTTTTCTCGGCGAGCAAGTCACGGCGACCTTGATCGCGGCCTCCATCCTTGTCTTGACTGGCGTGGTGCTGGGGCGCAAGTAGTCGCCGCGCCTCGCCGGATCAGGCCCCCCCTGCAGGACGGCGCCGCGAAGGGCAACGCCCCCACGGCCGAAGCGCAAAAAAAACAAGCCGGCATCAAGTGAGGGGGCGGCACGACCGATGTACCGAAAGGGGTGTCTCGCGCCGACAAGGCCCTGGGCCCATGTTGGCGGCGTGTGGATTCGCCCGGCGGACTTGGATCCGCCCAACCCGTTCGCTTGGTGAGTTGGCCGCAATTAGGATGGCGATGTCCACGATTCGCGACATGACTTGCCGAACTGGGAAAACGGTAATGACCGAACCCGCTCCACGCGAAAGCGCGCCCGGCGAACCAAGCAGCCCCGATCTTCTGGAGCGGATTCTGCCCAAGGACATCTGCTATTGTCGCGCGTGCTGGCGGGACGATTGGCATACGCCGATCCGCGCCAACTTGGTCGTGACTCTGATCGCAACGGTGACCACGCTGGGTCTGAATCTGTATCTCTGGCCCTACCGCTGCGTTTCCTGCGGCCACGTGCGGCCAAGGCTGGCCATTGGCCACAACCTCTCGTCCGACGAACCCGGTTAGATCAGGGATCAGGGACGGGATCAGGGATCAGGGATCAGGGATCAGGGATCAGGGATCGGGGATCAGGGATCGGGGATCAGGGATCAGGGATCAGGGATCAGGGATCGGGGATCAGGGATCGGGGATCGGGGATCGGGGATCGGGGATCAGGGATCAGGGATCGGGATCAGGACGGATTCCGATTCTTCCCGAAACTCGAAAGTCCTGGAGGGCGACGCCGGAGCGGATTCTCGCATCCAGCCTCCGCACCGCAACGCGGTGCAACCCCAAAGCTGAGCAGCGTGTTGGATTTACGTTGGCGCCGGCAGAATTCGAATCTCCTTGCCGAACGCATCCAGGAAGAGGTCCTTGTTTTGCGAGAGGGCCACTCGTTCCAGCGACAGGTCGTTTACGCCATGCACGGTGATCAACACATCGTTGCGGCTCTTTCGCAGCTGACAGGAGATCTCCGAGATGCGACGCGTGCGGGCGTCGCACAAAGCCACGGCGACGCGCAGCATGGCCGCCATTTGGCTTACGGCGATGCGGCCAATGCGGTCGAGATCCAGATAGCCCTCATGGGTTGGTTGGGGCGACGCGCGACGGTGATAGCGAGCGACCAAGGCGATCAACAACAAGTCCCGCTGTCCGATGCCAAACAACTCGCTGTTGCGAATCAGGTACATCGCGTGCTTGTGATGGCTGCGGACGCCGACGTACAAGCCGATCTCGTGCAATAGCGCGGCGACTTGCAGATGTAATTCAAAACGACCCGGCAGTTGATGCATCGCTTGCAGTTGCTGGAAGAGCTGGACGGCGACGCTCGCGACGTGTTCGGCGTGCGCTTGATCGTAGTCGTACTTCCTGCCGATCGCCTTGGCGGAACGGATGACTTGTTCGCGGAAGGCCTCGGACCATTGGTCTTGCATGGCCATTTCGCGCAGCAGGCCGTCACGCAGATTGGCGTCGGAGACCATGATGTTGTCCAGGCCGAGTTGTTTGGCCATCAGCGAATAGGTCAGCAAGGCGGGGCCGGTGGTCTCGGCGTCCTGGAAGCTGATATGGTAGGCTCGCGCGATGCGGTCGGCGGGAGTCTTCAGCATGTGGTCCGCGATTTCCTCCACGGCCGCGACGGGGATTCGCGCCAAGTACTGGCGGTTCCAATCGGGAATCAGGCGCGTGGCGGCGAAGCGGATGTCGCTGCCCAGAGCGATCAATTCCACCTTCCCTTCCACTCGCGTCTGATCCATGATCTGGTCGATGGTGCGGAGGATCTGGTTGGTCATGATCTGCCGAGTTTTCGCGGCCGGCGCATGATGCCATTCAATCGTCTCTTGCAAGCGCATGGCGCCGAGGCGATAGGTTTGTGAGAACACCACGTTGCCGCGTCGCACTAGCAGCAGTTCGGTGCTGCCGCCGCCGACTTCCAACACCAGCGCCTTGCCGGCGGCGATCTTGGGTTCGCCATGCAGCTGTGCTTGCACGCTGGAATACGTGATGCGGCTGACTTCGGCCTCATCCAGCGGCTCCACGGTCAGCCCCGTCGCGGCGTAAACGCGGTCGAGGAAAGCGAGTTGATTGCGAGCTTCCCGCACCGCGCTGGTGGCGACCACGCGGATTTGCTCGGGGGCGGCGACATTGTATTCCACCAGAATCCGGCGATAACTATCCAGGATCTGGACGCATTCCTCGATCGTGCTGCGGCGGATAATCCGTCGCGTGAACGTGTCGCCGCCCAAGGGAGCCGACTTGACCAGATGTTCGAGCGTCTTGACTCCGCCGGACTCGTCGATCTCCGCGATCGCCAAGCGAATCGAGCTGGAGCCGATGTCGATAACGGCGACCGTACGAGGCGGAGTCGTCGATTCCGTGTCGGGGCGCTGGTTCATGGGCGATGTGGATTGCGGATCAAGGGGAGTGCGCGTCCAGCGTCGTGAAAGCGAGGCCGGCCGGTTAAGCGTGAAAGGACGTCTTCGTTCAGGAGTCGGAAGCGGAGACCGTGGCGTCGACGTCCGCCGCCGCAACCTCGTCAGGCGATTCTGCAGCGGCTTTCGGAGCGACCGTCGGCGCGCTGCCGCGAAGCACCTGCTTGCGAATCCAGGCGGAGGCGCCGACAGCCGTTGCGTAGTCGCCAAGCGTCGCGGTCACGACGTCAAACGTATCGCGGTAAGGGGCCATCACGCGGCGCCGCGCCGACTTCGTGACTTCCTCGACCCAGATTTCCTCCATCGCCTCGACCATGCCTCCACCGAGCACAATGCGATCGGGGGCCAGCAAGTGAATCATGCTGGCGATCGCAATGCCCAAGTCCTGCGCCGCCTGCCGCACGATCCGTTCGATCACGACGTCTCCGTTCTTGATGGACTTGGCCAACACGCCGCTACGGATCTCGCTGAGATCGCTGCCCACTTCCTTGGCTAGAAACGGCGCCGTTCCGCGATACGCGGCCAAGGCGGCTTGGGCCGCGATGGCCAAGCGGCTCGACCGCGTCTCCAAACAACCGCGACGTCCGCAGCCGCAGTAGTCGCCATCGGGCTCGATTTGAATATGACCCACTTCCATCGCGCTGACGCCCTTGCCCGAGACGATTTCGCCGTGCAGCACACAGCCGCCGCCGATTCCCGTGCCGGGGAAAATGCCCAACGCGGTCGACGATCCTTGCGCCGCCCCGGCCACGTATTCGCCATAAACGCCCGCGTCCACATCGTTCAGCACCACCACGGGTTTTTGAAACGCGTCCTCGAGCAGTTTGCGGAGCGGCACGTCGTGCCAGCCCAGGTTGACCATTTCGAGTACGACGCCCTGGTTGGTATCCACGGGGCCGGGCGAGCCGACGCCGATTCCAGCGATCTCCGCCAGGTCGGTCTTGGCCTCCTCCAATGACTGTTCGATGGTCTGGATGATCCGTTTGACCCCGGACTTGGCGCCATCATTGCCGCGAGTCCGGCGACGTTTTTGACCCAACGGTTGCAGTTCGTCGTCGAGCACCACCGACAACATCTTGGTTCCGCCGAGATCGAAACCCAGCCATTTGGCCGCGGACGGGCCGGAGCTCCCCGAGTCGGCGCCCTTGGCCCCGGCTTTCTTGGGCGTATCCTTCGCATCCTTCGTGGTCTTCTTTTCGTTCGTCATCCGTAGCCGTCTCGCTCTAAGAACCGTGGCGGAACTTCCCGAGCATGCCTCGCGAATCATCGCCTCACGCTAGGATACCCGCGCCGACCGCCGATGGGGGAATGCCCGAGAGGCGGTGGAGTGAGATTCATGACCGGTCGCGGGAACGCGCCACAGCCCAGCGGACGGCCGCGCGGCTTCCCCGGCGCGAAAAAAAGGTCCCCCGCGGATTGGCGCCCGGCGGGAGACCTTGAATTTCGATGCGGCCGATCCGGCGCCCTCAGGTGCCGAATTCCGGTCGTCGCTTGCCCAACTGCGTTTGCAGACGCTGGACAATGCTGCTGTGCATCTGGCTGACTCGACTCTCGCTCAGATCGAGCGTGGCGCCGATTTCCTTCATCGTCAGCTCTTCGTAGTAGTACAGAATGATGATCAAGCGTTCGTTGCGATTCAGTCCCTTGGTGACCAATCGCATGAGATCATTCTTTTGCACTCGACGAGTGGGATCCTCGCCTTTCTTGTCTTCCAGGATGTCGATTTCGCGGACGTCCTTGTAGCTGTCCGTCTCGTACCATTTCTTGTTGAGACTGATCAGGTTGACCGCATTGGCTTCGCTGACCATCTTCTCCAGTTCGGGCACGCTGATGCCCATATGGTCGGCCAGCTCGGCGTCGGTGGCTTGGCGGCCATGCTTGGCCTCCAAGGCCTTGGTGGCTTCAGCGAGCTTGCTCGCTTTGCTCCGCACCAAGCGGGGGACCCAGTCCATGGTCCGCAGCTCATCGAGCATGGCGCCTCGAATACGAGGCACGCAATACGTTTCAAACTTGACGCCTCGGGTCAGATCGAACGCGTCAATCGCGTCCATCAATCCAAACACGCCCGCTGAGATCAGATCGTCTAATTCCACGCCTTCCGGCAACCTCGCCCAGATGCGCTCGCCATTGTAGCGCACGAGTGGCAAGTATTGCTCGACAAGTCGGTTCCGCAAATCCTTTCGGTGCGGTTCCGCCTTATAGGCATGCCAGATTTCCTGAATCTCTTCCTTGGCTACCGTCGTGGCCATTCAATCCTCCGTGATTGTCCGCCAATCGAGAGGCTATGTCAGTCGAGTGCGACGCGCTTCCGCTTCCTGCGGCGCTGTTCGCTGTCCGGTACGCTGCCCGCTCTTCGTTGACACCAGTTGCTTGGGAGTATTGCACTTGGCGCGGATTGGCGAGCGAGTTTGCCTAATCCGAACAGTTTGAACTGCGATCGCGTGTTGACTCTCCTTCTCACTATCGGCTTCTGAAGCAACGCAGTGCAGTAAAAAACGAAAACAATCAACTCTGAAGTCGCGATCGAGACTTCTCTCCGACCAACGCGCCTCTCAGCGCGTTCCATCGTCCGTTCAAGCCGCTCCCAGCGTCTCGCGCTGCGGGCGGCTCAGTGGTTCCTGGCTTCGCGTAGCTTTCCCCGGATCGTCGAGCACGAGCACGGTTTGCAGTCGCGCGTCGCGGGGGATTTCGTGATGACTCAATACGGCTATGTGCGGCGCCGTGCTCTCCATGACGCGCCGGAGGCCGGGGCGCAATTTCGCCGGCGCCAACAGCACCCAAGTCGAAGCACATTCCTGCGCGGCAAGTTCGGTTTGACGCCGCAGACCATCCAATTCCTCAATCTGCCACTGCAAGGTCTCGGGGGGAATGTCCTGCTCCGCGTGACGCTCCAGCAACGCTCGCTCCCATCGCGGCGCCAGCACCGCGACGGACAGTTGTTTTCGGGAAGTCCAGTATTGGCTGCAGATCGTCCTGGCCAGGCGCCGCCGACATTCCTCGGCGATTTGACGAGGCGTCGCATTCGATCCGCCATCGCTAAGCGCCGCCAAGACCACATCCAGCTGTCTGATCGGCACGCGTTCTCGCAACAGCAGCACCAGGACTTGATGCAGAACCCCCCACCGGTCGCCCGCCGGTCGCAGGTCTTGCCGCCAGGACTCGCCTTCCTCGGAGAGGAAATCCTCGACCATCGCACGCATCGTGTCGCGGCCCAGCAGTTCGTCGGCGAACCCTTCGGCGGTCTGCCGCACATGTTCAATCAGCAGGTCCACCGGCGTCAATAACTCACAGCCCGCGCGCTGGAATTCATCGGCCAGCGTGGGCGGCGCGATATGAATCGGATCGCTCACCGCCGCATGGCGCCAAGCGGGGCCCGCAACCTCGTCCAAGGCTGCATCCCACATCACGGCTCGGGCTCGCCGCACCAACAACCCCTTGGGCAAGCGGGATTCCGCCAACGCGTCGCCGTGCACGCGAATGCAATACACATCGGGAGGCAGTTCGCGCTCATCCCGCACTCGAATCGGTGGGAACCGCAGTCCCCAACGTAGCGTCAGTTGTTCACGCAGCTCGGTCAATCGAGGCAGTAGATCGGCCGCGCCCTGGCCCTCGGCCAAGCGGACCAAACCACGCCCCAGCGCCAGCTCCCACGCCGCCTGGGTTCGCGGCGTCGCTGGGGACGACGCGCTGGCCATCAGCGGCGCCGCTGGCGCCAACGACGCGGCCGCCGGGGGACGATCGCGATTCGCTCGGGGCGGCCCCGAACGGGCCTGTTGACGCGTCGAAATCCACCACCCCGCCGCGAGGCAAGCCACCGCCAGAACCGCCAAAGGCGCCTTGGGAAGCTCCGTGAACAGCAACACCAGCAACAACACCGCGGCGCCAATCCAAGCTTCCGGACACGCCGTGATCTGCCGCCCCAGCGTCGTGGCCAACGGGCTTCGATGTCCGTTGCTGGTGACCAGAAACGCCGCTGCAACAGCCACCAGCACCGCCGGCGTCTGGCTCGCCAAACCATCGCCAATCGCCAATTTCGCGTACACGCCCCAGGCTTCATCCCAGCTCATCGCGCCGGAGAACGAACCACGAGCCCAGCCGCCCAGGAGATTGATCATCGTGATAATCAAACCGGCGATCGCATCGCCGCGAACAAACTTGCTCGCCCCATCCATGGCGCCGTGAAAATCCGCTTGCCGAGCGAGATCGCGGCGCCGGCGGCGGGCCGTCAACTCGTCAATCGCCCCGGACGCGACATCCGCCTCAATCGCCGCTTGTCGGCCCGGCAACGCATCCAAGGCGAATCGCGCCGCCACCTCGCTGACCCGTTCGGCGCCCTTGGTGATCACCACGAACTGGACGATCAGAATGATCGCGAACATCACCAGACCCACGATCAAGTCATCGCCGGCGACGAATTCGCCGAAAGCCCGGATCATCCCGCCCGCCGCATCCAAGTTGCGAGTGTCGCCCTGGGAGAGGATCAATCGCGTGGAAGCCAGGTTCAACGCCAACCGCCCCATCGTGGCCGCCACCAGGATGGCGGGAAAAGCACTCAACTGAAATGGCGAACGGACTCGCAACACCGTGAACAGCAGCAACACCGCCAACGTCAAGTTCGCGGCGACTGCAATATCCATCATCCAAGTTGGCAACGGCGTCAACGCCGCCAATAAGACGGCGGCCGCCAAAGCTAACGGTAGGGTGTCCTGCCAACGAATCCGAGCCATGAACCACAGCAAAACAAGGGACCAAGAAACCAACCCACATCGTCCACAGACCATGCTTCCCGCACCGGGGCCGCGAACAGTACTGAAACCACCAGAAAATGTCCACAGCGGTTTGGTTCCTGGTTCCTGGTTCTTGGCGGAGGCATCAAGTTCCAGCCGGGCCGTCAGACGGGTCACCACGGAGAGCACGGAGGAACACAGAGGACAGAATTGCATCCGCCTCTGTGGTTCTCCGTGTCCTCCACGGTCAATTCCATTCGGCTTCTTCTTAACTTGATGCTTATGGGGGACGAACCCCCCTACCCCCGTGTGATGGCTCGCACCAGGATCAGCAACGGGTCCCATGGCGGCGATGGCCACGAGCAACATGGGGGAGATGAGGGAGCCCAGGGCGTTGAAGACGCCTCGGAACTGCTCGAACCAGACGTCCTGCCAGGCAATCACGCAGAAGAACGCCGCCAGGGCGAGATAGGGGCCAAAGGCGATATGGCGATCCCTGGAGGTCAGGAACCTGACGACGCTGATGATCACTGCGGCGAAGGGGGCCAGGAAGAACACGATGATCGTGGCTTGCCAGCCCAGGAAGGCGCCGATCATCGCCATCAGCGTGACGTCGCCAAACCCCATGGCTTCCTGGCGAAGCGCGATTCCCGCGACGATGCGCACCAACCAGATCAGCCCGCCGCCGTAAGCCAGGCCGTGCAGCGACGTGAGCAAGCCGCGCCAGGCCGGCGGGCCGACGCTCCACACCGTCGCGATCCCGATCAGGCCGGCCGCGGCAAGTGCGACGTATCTCCACGATCCATAGCGATAGGTGCTGACGACTTGATACTGCACTGCTTTGAAGACGCCGCGGCGAATGGTGAAGCGACTGCGGGGGGAAATGGCCAAAACGAAACAGCACCAGATGATCAGACCGGTGCGGAGTCCTTCGCTTTCGTCCCAGGCTCTTGGCCAATCCTGGGCCGGCGCGGCCAGCAAGGGCGTCAGGGCGAAGGTCGCCGTCGTGGGCTCGTAGGTGAAATCCGGCGGCAGCAAGTGTGCGGCCAGGGAGACCAGGATCAGTGCGAAGAGGGTTCCGGGAAGCGTGACGGCGTCAGGGATCGTCCGCTCATCGAAGTCGATGAAGGTGGCGATGGTTAACAGGCAGGCAAGCACCGAGTGTCCAAAGAACCAGGTATGCAGCACGAGCGGACTGCCGTTCAATCCGGGCAGATTGGGCAACAACCCCGCTTGATCGACTTCCCACCAATACAGGGCGGGCAAGCCCAACGTGAAAGCCAGTTCGATCAGCATCGGCCGAATCCAATACCGCTTGCCATGCACGATGGATTCGCGTCTCAGGCCGATCCAGCCGACGATGGGCAAGCGATCCCAGGGACGCCGCGGCGGCGCCGTTGGATCGGGCGCCGACCAGGGCCCGATCCAACGGCGCCCAAAGGCCAAGCGATAAACGCCTCGATTGACTTGAGTGGCCGCCAGGCAACCCGCCACGGCGACGACGATCAAACGCAACTCGAGCGGGCGTTCCGCAAACCAAGTGACCAGCTCTGTCATGATGAGTCGCCGTCAGGTTAAGCGATGAAGCGGGGCGAGACGGGCTGCGCGATTAGCGCGGGCCTTCGTACGCCGTCCACTCCAATCCTTGCATAATTGTTTCCGCGATGTTGACCGGCGCGGCGTCCTTCGGTGCAGACAGCGCGCCACGCCGCTTGTTGGTATACCTCGCGGCGACTCTCTAAGACGTGCTCGATTTCCGACAACGTCCCCAGCGAGGTCAATTGAGGGCGGAGTTCGGCGGTCTTTTCGTCCTGCGACAGGCGCTGCGCGAGAGTCGCGGGCGAGGCTTGCAGCCAGAGGGTCCAGGAGTTTCGCAGGGCGTCGCGGTTCTCTTCGCGGAGCACCGCGCCGCCGCCGAGGGCGAGAATCGTGCGCGTTCGCCCAGCTTGTTCGCGAAGGACGCGGCTCTCCAGATCGCGCATCGCCGGCTCGCCTTGTTCGGCGAACAACACGGCGATCGAGCAGCCCGCCAGCCTTTCCACCTCACGGTCCGTATCGATCCAGGGCCATCCCATCCGCTGCGACAAAGCGGCCGCCACGCTGCTCTTACCGGCGCCTCGGTAACCCATCAGCGCGATATTCCGCCACGGGCGCCCTGGCCGCGAATCGATCATGATGGCTTCCTTGCTGGGGGCTCTAATAACGGGCGGCGCCAATCGATCGCCTGACGACATCGCGAATCAAATCCAACGGCGCCGCATCCTTGCCGGCGAACAGGTTGCACTGCAAGGCGGCCTGGCGGACGAACATATCCACTCCCGTGATCGTCCGGCAACCTCGCTCCCTGGCGTTTTTGATCAACAGTGTTTGTTCGGGGTTGTACACCATGTCGAAGACGACCGCCGTGCGCTGGAGACTGCGGGGATTATAGGGCGCCTCGTTCAGCCTGGGATGCATGCCGATGGGCGTGGCGTTGACGACGAAGTCCGCCGGCTCCTTCTGGCGAGCGTCCCAATCGATGGCCTTGGCGTTGAAACGGACCGCGACTTCTTGAGCTTGCTCCATTCGCCGCGCCGTCATCGTGACTCGAGCGCCCAGTTGCGTGAAGGCGTACGCCGCCGCGCGGGCCGCGCCGCCGGCCCCCAAGATCAAGACATGTTGGCCGGCGATCTTGTTGGCCCCCGATCCCATCAGACAATGTTGCACGCAATCGATGATCGCTTGGAAATCCGTGTTGTATCCAATCCGCTCGTCGCCCTCGAACAAGATCGTGTTCACGGCCCCAATCTCTTGAGCTGCATCGTGGATCTTGGTCAGGTAGCTGATCACGACCTCCTTGTGAGGAATCGTGACGCTAAGTCCTCGGACTCCCAATTCGGTGCAGTCGGTCAAGAACGCTCCAGCGTCCTCGCGCGGCACGCGGAAGGGAGCATACACGCAATTGCTGTTGTTGGCCTTAAAAATTGCGTTATGCACTTGCGGGCTGACGCTGTGCGCGATGGGATCGGCCATCACGCCATAAACCGCCGTGTTCTTGTCGATGCTGTCGAAGCGATACATGTCGCGCATCTGTTTGTAGCTCAGTTGACCCGGCGCTAACTGACGGTCGTGATGGAAGGCCGCGTACGCGAACGGCGCCCCATACCGCCCGCTCAGAATTCGCGAGGGCGTGCCGATATCGCCCATGCAGTGGGCGACCGTCGGCATGTCGGCCGCCTGCTGCATTCGCAAGATCCGCACATTGTCATGAGGCGTATGCGCTATCGTGGCGATCTTGATGATGTCGGGATCCAGCATCTTCATCCGCTGGTACAGTTCGTCCAGATCCTCGGGCGTTTCCCGGAAGTCGTGATAGCTGATGATGCGTTGCGTTTTTCCGTAGCGGCGAATCTGGTCGGCGACGTCCAACTCGATGTCGACATACTCCACGCCCTCGATGATCGCGGCCCGCAGCAACATCAGTCGTTGAGGCTCCGTGCCCTCCCACATCCCGCCGTCCTCCTGACGACGACAGGTCGCGATGACCGGACCCGGACGATTGGCGATCAGCCGCTTCAAGTCAACCGTGCGCCGGATATAGTCCAACCGCAATTCGACCAGCTGAGCGCCTCGCTCGACCAAGTGGCGATGCTCAGCGATCATCTGTTTGTGACGGCCACGGGCAATGCTGACGCAAATCATGTGGGGAGTAGGGGGTGGGGGGTAGGGATCAGGGATCAGGGATCAGGGAACAGGGAACAGGGAGCAGGGATCAGGGATCAGGGATCAGGGAGCAGGGAGCAGGGAGCAGGGAGCAGGGATCAGGGAGCAGGGATCAGGGATCAGGGATCAGGGAGCAGGGAGCAGGGAGCAGGGATCAGGGAGCAGGGAGCAGGGATCAGGGAGCAGGGATCAGGGAGCAGGGAGCAGGGAGCAGGGATCAGGGAGCAGGGAGCAGGGAGCAGGGAGCAGGGATCAGGGAGCAGGGAGCAGGGAGCAGGGATCAGGGAGCAGGGATCAGGGAGCAGGGATCAGGGATCAGGGATCAGGGAGCAGGGAGCAGGGAGCAGGGAACAGGGAGCAGGGAGCAGGGAGCAGGGATCAGGGAGTAGGGAGTAGGGAGTAGGGAGTAGGGAACAGGGAACAGGCGGAGCGAACCTCGCGGCGGAGTTCTGCTATTATGCGTGCTGAAGGCCGAAAACGCCACTTCTTGCGGTTTCCGCCCGATCTTCCGCGGATCGCCGCCGTTCCAACCACGCGCACCCCCCCTACCCTCTTTTCAACTCTCGACTCTCGACGCTCAGAGGCTCTATTTTCCGCCAAGGCCTGTCGCCACACGTGCTTACGCGGCGAGCACGCCACGACGGGGCCTGTCCCCGTCGAGCGTTGCTCCTCGCCAGCAACGATCCCAGCGGCGAAGCTGCCACAACGGGGCCTGTCCCCGTTGGGCGATGCTCCTCGCCCAACACAGCGCTACCTGGCGGGGAGCAGCGCCCCGCTGGGACCAGTCGGACGAGCCCAGCGGTGGGCGGGGATGGGCACGGCGTACGGGCTGGCGAGGAGCAGCGCTACGCTGGGACAAGCCCAGCGGTGGCGGGAATTTGCCGGCTAGTCGCGCTTCGCTTCATGCTCGCCTTACGGCCACGGCTAAAGTTGTGCCCGCCCGTCGGGCCTGCTACTCTCCCAGGTGGACCGGCTGACGATCAAGGCCCTACCCCCTACCCCTACCCTCTAACCTCTACCCCTACCCTCTAATCTACCCCAAATGCTTGGCTACCAGAATTGGCGAGATCTGAGCTTTCTGCATTGGTCGGTTCCCCTGGAGGCGATGCGGGAAGTCGTGCCGCCCGCCTTGGAGCTCGATACCTGGGAGGGGCGAGTCTGGCTGGGAGTCGTTCCCTTCGCGATGGAAAAGGTGCGGCCTTGGTGGTGGCCCAAGTCGCTGGCCATGAGCTTTCTGGAAACCAATCTGCGAACTTACGTCCGGTATCAGGGCGTCCCCGGCGTGTACTTCTTGTCGCTGGACGCCGCGTCGCTGGCGGCGGTCCTTGGCGCCCGTTGGGGATGGTCGTTGCCCTACCATCACGCTCGCATGCAGATCACCCGGCAACCAGACTCGGTGGCCTACCACAGCCGGCGGGTGAGGGGCGGGGCCGCCTTCGAGGCGACGGTCCGCAAGACCGAACCCTTGGGCGAATCGGCGCCGGGCGGCGAAGCGTTTTGGTTGGTCGAACGGTATCATCTGTTCGTTTCCCATCGTCGACGGATCTGGCGGGGAACGGTGCGGCACACGCCCTACCCTTTGTGGAGCGCCGAGTTGGTCGGCTCGGTGCAGGAGAGCTTGTTTTCCGCCGTGAATTTGCCCCCCGCCCAAGGAGCGCCGGAGATGGTCCATTACTCGCCCGGCGTCGATGTCGAAATCGTGAGCCTCAACAAAATGGGGACCGCCGCCAAGAGCAAAAGCGGTTAAGTCAATCAGGAAGAACCAAGAACCAGAACCAGAACCAGAACCATCCAATCACCGCCCCCATCTCAAGCGATCCTGGTGCGCACGACGCTTTGGCTGGCGCCGGCCGCGTTGCTGGCGTTGCTCGTGGCCGACGAGCGCATGCGCGGGCTGTTGGTGCGATCCTGGGCGCTGTGCTTGCAGTCGGCGATCATCAGCCTGATCGTCGGCGGCGTGTTGGCCTGGCTGCTGTATCGCGTCCGGCTGCCCGGGCGCAGCTTCATGCAAGCCGCCGTCATCGCGCTGCTTGTTTTGCCGCCGGTCATTGCCGCGTCGGCTTGGGAAGCGGGATGGGGGCGATTGGGCTGGTACACCTTGCTGCAAGGTCAAGTCGAGCAGCCGTGGTTGCGAGGTTGGCGAGCCACGGTGTGGGTGCATGGGATGCTGGGGACGCCCTGGGTGGTTTTGTTCCTGGGACCGGCGTTGCGAGCGGCGGCGGCTTGGGAGGAGCCGGCGCGCTCGGAGGCCCCCTGGTTTCGCGTCTTCTGGCGGATCACGCTGCCCGCCGTTGCGCCCTACCTGGGCGCCGCGCTGGTCTGGATCTCGGCCATGACCTTCGCCGAGATGACGGTCGCCGATATCTACGCCGTGCGAACATTCGCCGAAGAAATCTACGTCGGCTACGCCTTAGGGGATGAGGCGCCGTTAACCTGGTTGCAGGTCGCCGCGCCAGGGATGTTAACCGTGCTTTGGCTGTTGAGCGCCGCCGCCTGGGCCGCCACGCTGGGGTTTCCAGAAGCCGCCTACACACCCGCTTCCGCCGACTGGACGCCGGGACGTTGGCGGTGGCCCTTGACGGCGCTGGCGCTGGCCGGCGTGTTGCTGTTATGCGGGGCGCCGCTGACCAACCTGGTCCTCAAAGCAGGGACTGCTCCTGGCGTCGCCGGCGCCTGGAGCCTGACGCAATTGGGCGCACGATGTTGGACGTGCAGCAAAGATACCGCGAGGAGTTTCAGTGGTCATTGATCATCGCCGTGACTTCCTCGCTGCTGGTCTTGTTGATAGCCGCCCCGCTGACCTGGTGGGCGCGGCGAGGTCGCCGTTCGCTGATCGTGCCGCTTTTGGCTGGCGTGCTGTTGGCTACGCCAGCACCTCTGCTGGGCGTCGGGATTGCTCGATTCTTCTCCGCGGCGCCGGGTCCGCTGAATTATCTCTATCGCTATTCGATCCTCGCGCCCGTGCTCGTTCAAGCTTTGAGGGCGGCGCCGGTCGTCTTGTTGATTTGTTGGCATGGGTTTCGTTCGCTGCCGCAAGCATCGTTGGAGAGTGCTTTGTTGGAAGCCCCAACGCGTTGGCGGCGGTGGACCGGCGTGCTGCTGCCGCTCTCGGCGAAGTACCTGGCGGCCGCCGCACTGGCCGGCGTGGCGATTAGCTTTGGCGAGCTGGCTGCGACCGTTCTCGTGGCCCCGCCTGGCTTGAGGCTCTTCGCCACCACGCTGTTCGGCCTGATCCACTTCGGAGTCCGCGGCGCCGAAGCCGGCGTGTGTTTGGCCGCGCTTGCCCTACAATGGTCGCTCGTGCTGGGCGTGATCGCCCTGGCCGCGCGCCGGCGATCGATGTAGCCGGTCGCATCCCACCGGTGAGCCCTGTTCGGCGCCCGTTCGCCAATTCACGGGCGTGATCCAGGCGACAAGCAAGGAGACAAGCATGAGCGAGCGAGTTCGGATTGCCGTGCATGGTGCGGCTGGGCGGATGGGCAAGCGACTGGTCGCGCTGGCCAGCGAGGATCCCGGGCTGCAAGTCGTCGCGGCTTGGGATCGAGCCGACCATCCTCAGCTGCATCAGGACGCGGGCGGTATCGCCGGCGCCGCCGCGATCGGCGTGCCGCTATCCGCGTTGGCGCCTTGCGAGTTGGACGCGGTGATTGACTTTTCCACGGCCCATGCGGTCGACGCCGTGCTCGACGCATGCCAAGAGCATCGCTGGCCGTTGGTCCTGGCGACCACCGCCTTGACGCCCGCCCAGCAAGAGAAGGCCTCCGAGGCCTCGCACTCCGTGCCGGTCTGCTGGGCTCCGAATATGAGCTTGGCGGTCAACTTGACCATGAAGCTGGCCGAGCAGGCCGCCCGAGCCCTGCGCCATGTCGCGTCCGGCGTCGATGTGGAAATCCTGGAGCGGCATCATCGGTTTAAGGAAGACGCGCCCAGCGGAACCGCGCTGAAATTCGGCGAGCTGATCGCCGCGGTGATGGGCCAAACGGAGAGCCGCCATGGGCGCCAGGGCGTGGTCGGCCAGCGCAGCGGCGACGAAATCGGCTACCACGCGATTCGCGCCGGTGATGATCCAGGACAGCACACGATTCTGTTCGGCATGATGGGCGAGACGGTCGAGTTGACCGTGTGCGCCTCCAATCGCGATTGCTACGCCACGGGCGCGCTCGCAGCCGCGAAGTTCCTCGCCGGCAAGCCCCCAGGCCTGTACAGCATGTATGACGTGCTCGGGATCTAGGCCGCGGCGAAGTCCAGCCCCCGCCCCACCCTTCCATGAAGAACAACCACCATGGCCAAATGCGATGAAGGCTATCGCTGCCAGGTTTGCGGCGAGGATGTCGAATCGCTGGAGGAGAGCGATCTGTACCTCCGCTTTGTAATCGGAATGGTGGACCCTGAACTGCTGCACACGTTGGCCGAGCGGCACATACGCTGCAATCCCGCCCTGGCCCAGTTCATCGTCGCCAATGATTTCGAACCGGTTGCAGTCGAGGGCGACTTCGACAAACGAACGCTGGACGCCGCTCTGGTTCGCCAGCGGGAGATCTTGGTCACCCGGGGGTGGCGGCGCCTGCGAGAGATCAAGGGGTGGGGGCATGAAGCACCCATCACGGATTACCTGTTGCCCGAAGCCGCCGCCAAATGGAGCTAGCCGGCCGCCCCGCCGCCCCTTCCACTCTGGGTGGATTGGCGAACTTTGAGTACGGCGTCACAGCGCCCGAATCCCCGCGCCGGGCGCGGTGGGCCGAGGACCGGCCTCCTTGATCATTCTCGCTGCTGCCCAGATACTATTTCTCCGACCGCTGCTGGCGGTATTGATTCAGAAGAGCCTTCTTTCTACAGGGAAATTCAGCGATGTCTCGTTCCGGAGCAGTGACTTTCAAGGGCAGCCCCATGACTTTGGTCGGCGAATCCCTGTCGGTGGGGCAAGCAGCTCCCGATTTCAAGCTGCACTATTTCGAAGGCGGTTTGAAGACGCTGACCCTCGCCGACCTGAAGGGCAAACCCTCGTTCATCAGCGTTGTGCCTTCCCTGGACACGGGCGTCTGCCAGATCCAGACGAAGCGCTTCAATCAAGAGCTGGCGGGGATGGGCGACAAGATCAACGCATTGACGGTCAGCCTCGATCTGCCGTTTGCGATGAACCGTTTCTGCGGCGCCGAAGACATCAAGAACATGAAGGCGGCCAGCGACTATCAGGATCGTAACTTCGGCACGAACTGGGGGATGCTGATCGATGAGCTGAAGTTGTTGGCGCGCGGTGTTTTTGTCTTGGACGCCGACGGCAAAATCGTCTACGCCCAAACCGTCACGGAAGTCGCGGAAGAACCCGATTACGCCGCCGCGCTCGCGGTGCTTAAGGGACTGCTGTAACCGCGGTTGCTCACCGATCGCGGCCTGACTCGCGGTAATTTCGACCGAGCTATTTGGAGCACTTCCCGATGCGTATCGTCCTGCAGAGCGTCTTGGTAGCGATCTTCGCCGTGGCCACCGCTCGCGGCCCGTCGGTCGAAGCCCAGCCGCTGCGTTGGAAATTTCAAGCTGACCAGGTGTTGGACTACGAAGTGGTTCAGGAAACCAACATCACGATGCTCGTCGGCGACAAGCCGGTCGAAAGCAAAGCGAAGCAGACCTTTGACATCCGTTGGCGGGTCGCGGAGGTCAAGGCGGACGGATCGGCTGTCGTGCAACAGACCATCCAGCGAGTGCGCTTGAATACGACCACGGACTTGCCCTTGGGCAATGTCGCCTTCGATTCCGCAGCGGAGGAGGACGCCGACCAGGGAGCCGCCGCGGCTCGCATCCGCGAGGCGTATGGCGAATTGATCGAGAAGCCGTTTCAGACGACGGTCTCGGCGATTGGCGAGGTCGTGCTGGTCGCGCCGCCCGCCGATCCGCCAACGTCCCCGCTTATCAACTCGGAGACGATCCAGCAACTGCTCGCCAGCTCGTCGCTTGTCTTGCCGGAAGCGGAAGTCGCCGCGGAGACGCCTGGACCAGCGATCACACGGTCAGCGTGCCGCCCTTTGGCTCTGCGACAATCAAGAACTCGTACACGTTGCAGGGACGCGATGGAGACATCGCTCAAATCGCGGTGAAGGCGGTCATGGAGTTCGCCGTCTCCGGCGCAATGAAAGTGAAGATCAGCCAACAGCAAAGCAGCGGCGAGCTGCTTTTCGACACGGCTCAAGGCCATCTGGTTTCCTTCCAGATGAAGCAAGACATGAAGCTGGACCTGACCGTCCAAGGCGAAGCAATCCGCCAAACCCTGCACCAGGAGTCGCGGCTGATGAAGAAGTAGGTGGTAGGTGGTAACCTGGGGTGGTAGGCGGCCCCTAGCATCACGTGAAGAAAAATCCGGACGGAATTGACCGCGGAGGACGCGGAGAACCGCAGAGGCGGATGCGATTCTGTCCTATTAGTTGACGCCGCCCCCTTAGCTTGATGCCCATGGAGGTCGTAGGTGGCGACCCCAGGCTTTGAAGTTGCACCGCGTTGCGGTGCTGGCCCCTGTATTCCTACCCTCTACCCTCTACTCCCTACCCTCTACTCCCTACTCCCCAGCCACTCCCTTGCGGCTTCGAGTGCTGCTGGGATTTTCTCGGGATGGCGGCCGCCGGCTTGAGCCATATCGGGTTTGCCTCCTCCTCCTCCGCCGACGACTTGGGCGGCGACTTTGACCCAGTCGCCTGCTTTGAGTCCTTGTTGAATCAGGTCGTCGGTCACTCCGGCGACGAGCAGCACTTTGTCCTCGCCGGCGTCAGCGGCCAGCAACACGGCGATGGAGCCCGTCTTCTTTCGCAGCTGATCGATCCATTGCCGCATCAGATTGGCGTTGGCGCCCGGCGTCTGCCGGATGATGGCGGGAACCGAGCCGATGGTCTCGCGAGACTCCAACAGGGTGTCCGCGGTGCAGGCGCCCGCGGACTGGAGTTGTTCGAGTTGTTGCTGGAGCTTGCTTCGTTCCTCGAGCAGTGTTTCCAACCGCGTGGGAACGTCGAAGAGGGACGTATTCAGGAGCCTGGCGGTTTCTCGCAGGACGACGCTGTCGGTGGCGGCGGCTTGCTGAGGCGGCGACTTCGGATCGCCTTTCTTGGCTTCGCCGGGCGGCTTGGGCGCCGTGCCGGAATTGATGGCTTTTCGCCACTCGCGGACGTCCTCCACAAGCGCCTTGGCCGCTGCGAGCAATTGTTCGGGGCCGCACTTGAGCACACCGCAGGCGGCCACGCGCGCCTCTTGAAGACGCGCGCCGTATTCCTTCGCCTTCTCGCCGGTGAACGCCGAAATCCGGCGGACGCCCGCCGCGACGCCCTCCTCGGAAACGACCTCGAAGGCCAGCACTTCCGAGGTGTTCGCCAGATGCGTGCCGCCGCAGAGTTCTTTGCTGAAATCACCCATCGAGACCATGCGCACCATGTCCGGGTACTTTTCACCGAACAGCATCATCGCGCCGGCTTGCCGAGCGTCGGCAAGCGGGAGGATCCGCGACTCGATCTTGGCGGCTTGTGCGACGCATTCGGCGACATCGACTTCAATCGCCGCCAAAGTGGCGCTGGCGATGGGCTCCAGGTTGGTGAAGTCGAACCGCAGATGATCGTCCTCGACCTTCGAGCCTTGTTGTTGGGCGTGCGAGCCGAGATTTTTTTGCAGTGCGAAATGCAACAGGTGCGTGGCCGAATGTGCGCGCCGAATCGCCGCGCGGCGCGACGCGTCCACTTCCGCTTTCAGCCGCGCCCCGGTTTTCATTTGGCCGACCTGCAACCGCCCGCGATGCAGGATCAGGCCGCCGTCTTTCTGCGTATCCGCAACTCGAAACTCGAAGCCTTCGCCTCGCAAGACGCCCGAGTCGCCGACCTGCCCGCCCGATTCGCCATAAAAGGGAGAGCGATCCAGGGCGACGACCACCTCTTGCTCGGCGGCGGTCGCCGCATCCAACGCGTTGACGGTCTCGTCGCCAACGACGATGCCCTTCACCTCGGCGTCGGCGGCCAGCGTCTCGTAGCCGAGGAACTCGGTTTCCCGCAGCGCGCTCTTGAGGCCTTCGATCGGGCCGGTCTTAAACAATTCGAAACCGCCTTCGCCGGAATCACGAGCATGTTGCTCCATCGATTGGCGAAAGCCCTCCCAATCGAACGTCATGCCGTTTTCGGCGCCCATGGTTTCGGTCAGTTCCGGCGGGACGCCGAAGGTCTGATACAGCTCCGCCGCCGCCTCCCCAGCGATAACGGTTTTGCCGGCTTTCTGCATGTCGGTGAAGATGCGGTCGATCCGCGCCAGGCCCGCGTCCAACGTCGCCAGAAACTCTTCCTCGCCATGTTTCATGACGCCCGCCACGCGATCCACGGTTTCGCTGAGTTCCGGGTAGGGTTGCTTCATCAGATCGGCGACGACCGGCGCCAACTGGTAGAGGAACGCTTCTCGGCGCCCCATTTGATGGCCGTCCAGGACCGCCCGTCTAAGCAGGCGGCGGATCACGTATTTCTCTGCCTTAGCGCCCGGATATACGTTCTCATGGACCGCGAACACGCATGCTCGCACATGATCGGCGATGCGTCGCAAGCGGCGACCGTTCTCATCTTCCGGCCGGTAGGCCAAGCTGCAGGCGTCGGCCGCGGCTTCGACCAAGGGCCGCAGGATATCGATGTGATAGTTGGTCTCCACGCCCTGCATGACGGCGGCCGCACGCTCCAGCCCCATCCCGGTGTCGATGTTGCGACTGGGCAGCGAGCGCAAATTGTCTGGCGGGTCGCCCACCCGATTAAATTGCGTGAACACCAGGTTCCAGATTTCGACTTCCTTGCCGCCGCTGGGCGGGTGAAAGAAGATCTCGCTGCACGGTCCGCAGACGCCGTCGGGACCCTCGGACGGGGCGCTGGCGGGCCAGAAATTGTCGGCCTCGCCCATCCGCACGATGCGGTCCGGCGTAAGACCCACTTCCCGCGACCAGATACTCGCCGCTTCGTCGTCGTCGAGATAGACGGTCACCGACAAGCAACTCGGGTCCATCCCGAGCCATTTCTTGTGAGTCAGGAACTCCCAGGCCCAATGGATCGCGTCACGCTTGAAGTAGTCGCCGAAACTGAAATTGCCCAGCATCTCAAAGAACGTATGGTGGTAGGCCGTGCGTCCCACATTGTCGATGTCGCCGGTCCGCAAGCACTTCTGACAGGTCGTCGCCCGCGTGAAGTCCAGCTTCACTTTGCCCAGAAAATGGTCCTTGAACTGGTTCATGCCCGCCGGCGTGAAAAGGACCGACGGATCCCAGGTCGGCACGAGCACATCGCTGGGGCGCCGCGAATGCCCCTTGGATTCAAAGAAAGCGAGATACTTCTCGCGGAGTTCGTCGGTTTTCATGAACAGCAGGTCCGGTTGCGTCGGCGGAATCAGCCCCAGGGAAGCCTAATCTTAGCTTTTTCCCCAGAAGCCGGCCATCGGTGGGCTGATCGCGCGCCCCATGCGGCGGACCACGGCCGAAGCGCGTCGGTTTGACACAGCTGAAGACCAACGGCGAGCCGACTTCACGCCGATTCCGCATGAAGCTCCGTCCAACGAGGGCCCTCCGTTCGGAGGCGTTGCAGCTGTCCCAAAAGCGCCTCCTGATGCTCCGCGTCCAGCACCGACAGATGGCTCAATAGCGTTCCGCAAGTGACCGCGTGGTCCAGGCCTGTTTGGAGGCTCGAGTGCATCGCCTGTTGTTTCTCGGGCGACCATTGCGTGCTGCGTGTTGACTGCAAGCAGCGCAGCGCATCCAGCACGACGCCGTGTTCATCCTCAAGCGTTTGCGAGAACTGGCTGCCTCGGTGCAGGGCGACCAGCGGATACAGCCAGCGCTCTTCGAACGCGATATGCGGGCCGGCGATTCGGTCCAGCTCGTCAGCCAAGTCGGCGGCTTCTTTCCAGTGGCCGGCGTCCACCGCCGCTTGCAGATCTTTCAGCGCGCGGATCATGTGGCGATGGTCATCAATGAACTCGAGTTCCAGTGGCGTGCGTTGCATGGCGTGCTCCCCCAAAGATCTTCTACTCCGGACGGGTGCAATTCGTGCGCCCAAAGGGCACGATATTTGCACCGTTGGACCTGTGGGAATGGAAGGCGTTTCACTTTTGCAGTAAGGCGTGGCGCCATGTGCCGGCTTTACGGATTTCGATCGAACGAAGAGACCAAGATCGAATGCTCCTTGGTGCACGCCCAAAATGCGCTGCTGTTACAAAGTCGGCTGGATCAGACGGGCCGCCGACATGCCGATGGTTGGGGGATCGCGTTTTATCACGATCTCGAACCCGATCTGGTAAAACGCGCCACGGCGGCTTTTTCGGATTTGCATTTCACCGAGACGGCCGAACGCGTGTACGCGAAAGCGGCCGTGGCTCATGTCCGCCTGGCGACAGTGGGCGCCAACGCCGTGGTCAACTCCCATCCATTCGTCGTCGGGTGTTGGTCCTTCGCTCATAATGGCACGGTGAAGGGCTTCCACGCTTTGGAAGCCCAGATGTTGGACGAGACGCGACCGTCGCTGCGCGGACTACGTCACGGCTCGACCGACAGCGAGCAATTGTTTCTTTGGTTGCTCAGCCGCATGGAGCAAGCGGGCTTGGATCTCGCCAACGTCGATTTGACTGCGGAAGTTGCGGGCAAAGTGGTCGCGGCGGCCATCACGGAATTGGCCCATCGTTGTCAGGAGGTCGATCCCGACCAGACGCCTCGGCTGAACGTCGTGCTGACCAACGGGAGAATTCTTGTCGCGACTCGCTGGAACAACGATTTGTACTTACTCAGACGCGATGGAGTTCGCGACTGCGAGATTTGCGGCATTCCGCATGTGCATCATCGCCCCGGGTTTCACTACCGCGCAGCGGTCATTGCCTCGGAGCCCATTTCCCATGAACGTTGGGAGATGATTCCCAACCAGGGCGTGGTGTTGGTCGAGGCCAATTTGGATGTTGTCGCTCAGCCGATTGCTGATTCGGCGGTCGCGTGACGTCCGTCATGCCGACGACGCGTTTCGCACGCCAGGGGTGTCTCATGAAGTACGCGCCCGTCCTTGAGCAATTCGAACCCAATCCAACTTCCGCCATGATGATCAAGGCGTTGCAGTTGGCCGAGAGAATCTTGCGGGAGCAGCCGGAATTGGCCATCTCCGACGTCTTTCGTCCGTTTCGCTGCGACGCATTGAACGGCGGATCGGCGTTGCATTTGGATGAGTTGAGCGGCGTGATGCGACTGGGGGCGACCGCCGACTTGGCTTATCATCAGGATCGCGCCCGCTTGCGAGCTGGCGATGGCGACTGGTTGGTTACGCTTTCGCCGGAAGTCGAGGGCTATGCCGCCTATTGCACGGATCGTTTGGGCTTGGGCGAGCCGACCTGGTTGCGCCCATCCGCCGAATTCGGCTGGCTGCACTTGGCCGAGTCCACCTGGTGCGACCGGTCTGTGCGCCGCACGCTCGTTCAGGCCATGCGTCACGAGGGCCTCTGCTACCTGCATCCGCATATGGGCGTCAAGTCGATTTGGGAACTGGCGTTGCTGCTCGCTTCCACAAGCCGACGGCCCCTGCAAGTCATTGCCCCGCCTCCCGAACTCACCCAATGGGTGAATAGCAAAGCGGCCTTCAACCAAGTCGTCACCGCGCTCTTCGACGACTGCACCGTGCCGCCTTCGGCAGCCGCCTGGAGCGAAGCGATACTCGTCCAGAAATTAAGGGAGTTGGCCGCGTCCTGTCGCCAAATCGGCGTCAAGCTGCCCAATTCGGCTGGCGGCGGGGGCAACGTGGTGTTTGATGCGCGCGAGTTTCGAGGCAAGTCGCTGGTGCAAATCCGCGGTTTGATTCAACGTCGCCTGCCAACGCAGTGGAACACGAGTTGGCCGGTGCGCGTCGATTGCTGGGAAAGCGACTTGATTTGCAGCCCATCAGTGCAAACCTGGATCCCGCCCGAATTCGATAAGCCGCCGGTGGTGGAAGGCGTGTTCGTGCAAGCCATCCAAGGTCCGGAAGGCGCCTTTGAAGGCGTCCACCCCGCCGAGCTGCCGCACGCGATCATCGCGGAGATGGTGGAGCGATCCTGGCTGCTCGCGCTGCTCTTTCAACGGCTGGGCTATGTGGGCCGTTGCTCCTTCGACTTGATCTTGCTGGCGACTTCCCTGGGGCAGGCTCGCTGCGAGTTCATCGAATGCAACGGTCGCTGGGGAGGCGCGTCTTTGCCGATGACGCTCATGAACCGCCTGTTTGGAGATTGGAAGAGCCGTCCCTACTGCGTGCGCTCGGTCGTGATTCCCGGGTTGAGATCACTTGGCTTTCCCACCTTGCTTCAGACGCTGGATGCGGAACTGTACGACCATCGAAGCGGGCAGGGATCGCTGATCCTCTTTGAACCAGGAAGCCTGCGCACTCATGACGCCTTGTCCTTCATCACGTTTGCTCAGACACAAGCCGCCGCCGAACGTCAGGCGTTTGAGGAAATCCCGGCGAGGCTGCGCCAGTTGGCGAGCGCGTAGCTAGACGTAGGTATTCGAGCCCCGGACGCCTTCACTTGGGGCGGGCGGGCGAGACGCGCCTTGGCCGGCCGTTGGAGCTGCGCCGCGGGGCGTTTGTTTTGTCGCACCTCGTCGGCGTGTCGCTGATAGGCCGCTTGCAAGCGATCCACCACATCCGGATGCGCCGACGCCAGGTTCGTGCGTTCGCCGATGTCCAGGGAGACGTTGTACAGCTGCACGGCCTGCGGCGAGGGCTCGCCCCCGACCGCATTGCGCTTGCCGCCGCGACCCTCGGGCCAGGGGTAGTACTTCCAGGGCCCTGAACGCACCGTACCGGGACCGTGCAGCAGCACGTAGTGTTCATGCGGGCTCATGGCGCCCTCTTGACCGCTGATCAACGGCCAGATGTCCTTTCCATCCAGTTGGCGATTCGGGAGCGGGGCCCCGCAGAGCTTGGCGAGCGTGGGCAGGATATCGATCGTCGCCGCCACTTCGCTGCACACCGACCCAGCCGGGATCTTGCCAGGCTGCCACATCAAGGTGGGTTCGCGGATGCCGCCGTCATAGACGCTGCCCTTCTTCGCTCGCAAGGGCAAGGACGAACCCACCGCCGCGCCATTGTCGCTGGTGAAAATGACCAACGTGTTGTTCGCAAGGTTCGCTTGGCGAAGCGTCTCCAGGATCTCGCCGACCGACCAATCCACTTCCTCGATCGCGTTGTGAATCAGTTTCCGCTGCGGGTCGTCAAAGGCGGACGATACGGCCAAGGGGAGATGCACCATTGTGTGAGGCAGGTAGAGAAAGAAGCGTTCGTCGCGATGCTTCAAGATGAACCGCCGAGCTTCCTCCGTATAGCGTTTGGTGAGCGTTCTCTGATCGGCCGGATATTCAATCACCTCGTCGTTCCGCATCAAAGGAACCCAATTTTTCTTCTTGTGGCCGGCTTGTACCTCCTCGAGCGTCAACCCCTCCCGCAAGACCAGATCGTCGGCCAGTTTGTTGGCGGGATCGATCCACATGTCGTTGCTGTAAGGCACGCCGTAATACGAGTCAAAGCCTTGCATCGTAGGCAAGCAGGGCGGCAAGTGCCCCAGGTGCCACTTGCCGATGCAGGCAGTCTGATAGCCGGCCGACTTGAGCATCTCCGCCATGGTCGTCTCATCGGGATGCAGACCTAGCTTGCTATCGGGAAAGAGAACCGGCGCCATGGACAGACGTTGGTAATGGCAACCGGTCAGCAAGGCCGTGCGCGACCCAGAGCACACCGCACAACCGACGTAGAAGTCGGTGAACTTCACGCCCTCAGCCGCCATCCGGTTGAGCGCCGGCGTCTTCGCCGCCGTCCCTCCATTGAATTCCACATCGCCGTAACCCATGTCGTCGATGAAGATCACGATAACATTGGGCCGTTGGTCCTCCGCCGCGGCAGGGCCGGACGTCGGCCCAACAACGACAACGCCCCACAGCAAGGCCAGGAAAAACGGCGAGCGACATGGCGTGGAGCAAAAGCTGTTTGACTGCATATTTAAGTGTCCGTCTGCGGGTGGCCGGCTGGGAATGTCAACGCGTGCTTTGGGTAGGTCGCTCCATTCTAACTCATGGGAGGGGGAGTTTTCTTGACAACTGGAAGTCGCCTCGTACTTAATGGACTGCAGCCACATCGGGCTTGGAATTGCGAAGAGCCAGGAGCGAGATCATGTTGAGTGGGAAACAAGCGGCGATTGTCTGTGTCTTGTGCGGCCTTATCTCCAGCGGCGGCGTGGCCCACGGGCAGCCGGGCGAAACGCGGCCCATCGTGCGCCGAGCCGCCTGGCAACAGCGTCTGGACGCCGCCCTGGACAAACCCATCACCCTGCAGCTGGTGGACACGCCATTGGACGAAGTCGCGGTTTTCCTGAGCGAAAGCCTGGGAGTCGCCGTGCGACTTGATTCACGGAGCTTGGAGGATTACGGCATCGCTACGGACCACCCGGTCACCATTCGACTGCCGGAATTGCCAGCACGTGAGGCGTTGCCGCATCTGCTCCGGCATGTCGAACTGCGACTCTCGATGCGAGACGGGTCGTTCGTGATCACCACCGACGATGTCGACGGAAGTCTCGACCGCTTGACTTGGGTCTATCCGCAACGGGCCAACGTGTTCTGGTATGGAAGCAGTTCCGCCGCCAGCGAACCCAAAATGATGGGCGGGATCAGCGGCGGCATGGGCGGCGGCGGCATGGGCAGCGGCCAAGGCGGCTTCTTCGCGCCCGCGCAATTCGGCGGCGGTGAATCCGGCGGTGGCCTGGGCGGCGGCGGCGGTATGGGCGGTATGGGCGGTATGGGCGGCGGTCTGGGCGGCGGTCTGGGCGGCGGCGGCGGCCTCAAGTCCTTCAGCCGCATCTTGATGCAGCTCATCCGGCCTGATTCGTGGACGGAAACTGGCGGCGAAGGTTCCGCCGGCGCACTCGGCAATCGACTGATCGTCTCGCAGACTCTGCAAGAACACCAGAACATCCTGAACCTGTTCACCGCCTTCGATCGAGCCAATCAGGCGATGGCCGACGCCTCGCGAACACCGCCGGAGTTCTTCTTCTGCGGCAGCGCAGCGACGCGCAACTGCTGGGATAAACTGGCCGGTCGCCAAGTACGCTTCGACTACTTCGACGTCCCGCTGGAAGAAGCCTTGATGAACGTCTCGGAGTCCATTGACTGCGCCGTGCTGGTGGACCAGCGGAGTCTCGATGACGAGGGGATCCCCTTGGACACGCTCATCACGGTCAAGGCTCATGACGTTACCGCGATTCAGTTCTTGAATACGATCTGCCACGACCTGGGAGTCGACTGGACGATCGCCAACGGCGTGGTCCTGATCACCACCCGCGACGCCGCCGAAGACCAGTTCATCGATGTCCGCCTGTATCCGATTGCCGACCTTTACGGCGGGGAGCCCGACCAACTGCTGGACTTGATTCGAGACAATGTGGCGGCGGATTCGTGGGAAGAGGTGGGCGGCGAGGGCAAGGTGCTGCTTCACGCCGACGCGCCCATGCTGATGGTTCGCCAGAGCAACCGAGTCCACTTGAAGCTGCTCGAACTGCTCCGCAATCTGCGAGATGAACAAGGCGCCCAAACGAACGATCTGCCGCCTGCCGAGGCGAAACGTCAAGGGGCGCCGAAAGCCAAGAACGATCCCACCGCGGATCCGTTCGCGCCCGCGAGCACCGATGACGACTCACCCTTCGACGCCAACGATCCGTTCGGCGACAAGGACCCCTTTAAGTAGAGTTCAGTCGAGTCGCTGTCAGTGTCCAGGCTGTGGCGATGTGCCGCCGGGCCGAAACAGGGCGCCACCGAGAGCACGAGGAACACAGAGGACGGATTGCGTCCGCCTCTGTGGTTTTCCGTGTTTCGCTTCACCCTAGGCTGGGTTGGTTGAGGCCGTCGCGGGACGGATTCGCCGTTACCTCGGCGGGCCTAACAGCACGGCCAACCAGCGCAAATCGTCCAATGCATCGGCGGCGATCTTGACAACCATGGTCAGCGGGGCCGAAAGCAGCACGCCGACGGGGCCCAGCAGCCAGCCCCAGAAAAACAACGAAAGGAAGACGACCAGCGGCGATAGGCCCAGGCCCTCGCCCTGCAGACGCGGCTCCAACAAGCTGCCAAACGCCGTGTTCACCGCAAGGTACCAACCAGCGACGGCCGCCGCCCAGCCCCATCCATCGCTGCCCAAGACCATCAAGGTCGGCGGAATCGCGGCGGCCAAGGAGCCAATGCTGGGAATGTAGTTCAACAAGAACGCGATGAAGCCCCAAAGCACGGCGAACTCGATGTTGAATAGCCACAGCATCAGGCCGACGCTCAGTCCCGTGGCCATACTCATCGCCGTCTTGATGGCGATATACCGGCGAAACGCCAGTACGATTTCCCGCATCTGCAACGTCGCCACATGGTCCGCGCCGAGCGCCGCCTGCATCTTCGCCGGAAATCGCAGCGCCTCGGCCAGCATGAAGAACATCATGATCAGGACAATGAAACCGCTGCCCAGCGAGCGAATCGTGCTTTGCAATAACGTCGACGCCAGTTGCACTTGCCGAGCGTTGAATAGCGACTCCACCATTTCATCCGATAGACTCAATCCCTGCTCCCGCAGCCAGCCAGTGGATTGGCGCAGGGATTGGATCCATTGACGCTGCAGGTCCGGCAGGCGGCGGAGCAAATCGTCCAGCGATCCGCCGATCAAGACCACGATCGCAAAGCCGACCGCGCACATCCCGATCAGCGTGATCGCAACGGCCAGCAAGAAGGGCAATCCCAACGACTCCAACCGACGCATGATGGGAAAGCAGAGCATGCTGAGTAGCGCCGCCACCAGAATGGGTCCCAGGATGGGCGCCAGTTGGTGGACGCCGGCGAGGATGATCACCAGGGCGGCGGCGGTCACCAGTCCGTGATGGGGTCGAGGTTGCACTGTGGCTAACTTCGCTGGAGAGGTGGTTGGTTTCAGCGGGAATCGGCTCAGGTACGTTTGAAGCGACGGTCGAGTTCCGCTTGCGAGAAATGCAGAGCCGTGGGACGCCCATGCGGACAGTGATGCGCATCCTGGCATAACTCGCGATGCTGCAACAACGCGGTGACTTCTGCGGAGCTTAGCCGATCCCCTGCCTTCACCGCGGCTTTGCAGGCCATCATGGCCAACAGGTCTTCCAGCACATTGCGCCGCTGGGGAGCGCCGCCGGCAAGCAGTTGTTCGATGCATCGCCGTAAGAGCTCCTCGGGAGTCGTACGGCTCAACAACGCCGGGTAGGCCGTGATGGCGACCGAGTCGCCGCCGAAGGGTCCCACCTCCAGGCCCATCTTCGCTAAGAGCTCCGCGTTGTCCAACGCCGCGGCGGCCTCTTGCGGCGTGAGGTTAACGACTTCGGGCGTCAACAAGCGTTGCGATTCCAGCGAGCCCTGCTCCAGGCGTTCGCGGAACTTTTCGAACAACACGCGTTCGTGCAAGGCGTGTTGGTCGATGATCAGCACGCCGTCCTCGTTTTCAGCCACGAGATATCGATTGTGAATTTGCAATCCGCCGGCGGGATGCCGTGCGTGTGCGATGGCGGATGCGGCGGGCGGGCCCGCCGTATCCCACGGCGCCGATGCGGCGGGCGGTTGGCTCCATCGCGCCGCGTCGGGCGAATCCGCCGACCCATGCGAACCCGGCAAGGCCTTGGCGAAGGCCTCGTCGCCGTGGTGGGTTGCAGCGGGTGTCGCACGGCGCTCGGGAGCGAACGGCAGGTCTCGCGGCGGCGTATCGCGCGCCGCTTCGTTGCGCCCCGCTTCGTTGCGCGCCCACTGCGACCATTCATCGCGGAGGGCTCGACTGGGATCGGCGCCTGGCGCGAGGGGCCCGGCGGCGTCTCGGCCGGCGGCCGGCTCGATCCCTGCGGCCGGTTCGGTTTCCTGCGGCGGCGACCCCGCTGGGCGACCCACTCGGGCGGTGATGTCGGTCGTGAGAAAACGCTCGCGGATCGTGGTTAACAAGCGTCCATACAAACGACCGCCGTCTTCGAAGCGGACTTCAAGCTTGGTGGGATGCACGTTGACGTCGACGGTGTCGGCGGGCAATTCGAGTTTCAAGAACGCGACTGGAAAACGTCCGGTCATGAGCAGGCCGCGGTACCCCTCGGCCAAAGCGTGCTGCAACGCGCGATCGCGAATGTGGCGTCCATTCAGGAACAGGTATTGCATGCGGTTATTGGCGCGATTGACCTGCGGGTCGGCGATCAAACCGCGAATCTGAAGATCGCCATCGTCGTTGTGAACCGATAGCAACGAGTCCTGTAGCTCGCGGCCGAAGAGCGCGACGATGCGTTCGCGCCAGGCGTCCACAGGCGGCAGATCGTGGACGGTGCGTTCGTTGTGACGCAGAACCAGATGCACATCCGGAGCGGACAAGGCAATGCGAATGAAGGCTTCGGAGATGCGGCCCATCTCGGTCTGAGTCGTCTTTAAGAACTTCCGGCGAACCGGGGTGTTGAAGAACAGGTTCCGCACCTCCAACGTGGTGCCCACCGGGCGGGCGCAAGGCTTGCAAGGCTGGATGCTGCCGCCGATGACTTCCAGTTCCGCCGCGTCGTCGCGCTCGGCGGATCGGCTGATCAAGCGAAAATGGCTGACTTCGGCGATCGACGCTAACGCTTCGCCGCGGAATCCAAGCGTGGCGACGTTAAACAGATCGTTGGCGTCGCGGATCTTGCTGGTCGCGTGACTGGCGACGGCCAGCGGGAGTTGTTCGGGGGCAATCCCGCAACCGTTGTCGGCGACTCGCACCAATTGGCTGCCGCCCTGTTCGGCCGACACTTCGATCCGCGTCGCTCCGGCGTCGAGCACATTCTCCATCAATTCCTTGACGACGCTCGCCGGCCGTTCGATGACCTCGCCCGCCGCGATTTTGTTGACGACGCTGGGCGGCAACTGTCGGATGATAGGCATCGGATTTCCTGCGTTAGTTCGAGTTGGCGACGCGCTACACGTCGCCATACTCTTTCAAGCGGCGGTACAGCGTCCGCGGGCTGATCGCGAGAATCTTGGCGGCTTCCTCGCGATTGCCGTTGGTCAGCTTCAACGTCTCCAAGATCGCCCAGTGTTCAATATCGGCCATGGGCTTGCCCAGCAAGTGGCTGGGCTCTCCTCCGCTGAGGGGCGCCTCTTCGGGGGCGTCGGCCAACTCGGGCGGCAGGTCGTCCACGCCCAGCGTGCCGTCGGTGTCCAGCACCACCATGGTCTCGATGGCGTTGCGGAGTTGGCGAATGTTGCCCGGCCAATCATAGGCGAAGAGTCGCCTGGTGGCCGTTGGCGAGATGCTCTTGACGCCCTTCTGATGCACCTTGGCGAAGTGCTTGCGAAAGTGATCGGTCAAGGGCACGATGTCTTCGCGACGATCGCGCAGCGGCGGCAGGTTCACCGTGATGACTTTCAAGCGGTAGTACAGATCGCTGCGAAATTCGCCGCGCTGGACGGCCGCTTCCAGGTCGCGATTGGTCGCTGAAAGGACTCGCACATTGACGGGGATCTTCTTGTTGTCTCCCACGCGAGTGACCGTGCGTTCCTCGAGCACGCGCAACAACTTGATCTGCGTCGACATCGGCATGTCCCCGACTTCGTCGAAGAACAACGTCCCGCCGTTGGCGTATTCGAACGCTCCCTGCCGGTCGGTGACGGCGTCGGTGAAGGCGCCTTTGACATGTCCAAAGAGCTCGCTCTCCACGAGGTTCTGAGCGACGGCCGCGATGTTCAAGGCGACCATTCGCTTGGCCTTGCGGGGGCTGTTCTGATGGATGGCTTGGGCGACAAGCTCCTTGCCGGTTCCATTTTCTCCCGAGATCAGCACCGTCGCGTCGGTGGGCGCGATGCGTTGCAGCCGACTAATCACCTCTTGCATTTTGGGGCTGGCGTAGATGATCCCCTCGAAGCCGAAGCGTTCGTCGAGCCGTTGATGCAGTTCGACGTTCTGGCGCCTGAGCTGCACAGCTTCGGCCGCCCGTTGCACGATCGCTCGCAGCCGGTTGGGAGTGATCGGCTTTTCCAGAAAGTTGAAGGCGCCGTGCTGCATCGCCTCAACCGCCTTGGGCACGGTCGCGTGGCCAGTGACCATCACGACTTCGGCGTCGGGCAACGTCTTCTTGGCGCGGGCCAGCAATTGCATGCCGTCAACGTCGTTCATCACCATGTCGGTGACAATCACGTCATACGTTTCACGCTCGATCTGCTGCACGCCGTCGGGACCGGAAGTCGCGATATCGCAATCGTACCCCTCGCGTTCCAGGCTCTCGGTCATGGCGCACGCATGCGCCTTGTCGTTGTCAACTATCAAAACGCGGAGTGAATCCATGCTTGTGGTCGGGGTGCTGAGTCTGGACGGGACGGTACTGCGATCTGGCGATTGCTGCTCGCGATTGCTGATTGTACTGCTTTCCGATGGCGGGACCATCGCGGTCTGGTCTCCAAACCGCGGCCACCCCTTCGGGGTTGAAGGGTTTCTCTTGGGAGCGCTCACGCAGGGTTGCGCTGGTTCGCTGCACTCACGCTCCACCCTGGGCTGAGTTGCGGCCGTTCCGGTTGGGACTGCCCGGACCCCGTCATTACCGCCGCCGCCCCATAGGCATCAAGTTAAGCGGGCGGACTAACCAGGGAGACACCGAGACATGGAGAAAGCCTCCGTGTTGCCTCTGTGCTCTCTGACACTCTGTGACTCTGTGACTCTGTGACTCTGTGACTCTGTGGTGACCCGTTTCGCGGCGTGTTTGGCAACGAGCCCCCGCCGGCCTGGAGCCGCCAACCGCAGCGACAGTTAGCCGGAGCCCTGCTAGGCGAGTCGGCGCGGCATGGGGAACTCGAGCACGAATTTGGTGCCTCTCCCCAATTCGCTTTGCACCGAGATGCGACCCCCATGGGCCTCGATGATCTTGCGGGCGGTCGGCAACCCCAATCCGGAGCCTCCGTCCTTGGTGCTGTAGAACGCCTCGAACATTTTCAACAGCGTGTGGTCGTCGATGCCGCAGCCGGTGTCGATCAAGTCGAGGGCCACGCCTCGCGTGGTGGGGTGCGTGATGGCGGCCAACTGTCCTCCGGAGGGCATCGCCTCCAGGGCGTTCTTGACCAGGTTCACCAACGCGGCCTGCAGTGTTTCAGCGTTGATCATCACGCTGGGCAATCCGGGGTCGAGGAACCGCACGATCTCGACGCCGGTTTCATCGGCTTGCGCCGCGAAGAGGGTCAAGACCCGGTCGATTTGTTCGTTTAGATCGCCTGGCGTGAGTTGCAGTCCGCTTAACTTGGCGAAGCGCAGGAAGTCCTTCAACAGGTTTTCCAAACGACTGCACTGTTCCTGCACGATCTTGACTTTGGCCAAGGCGCGTCGCTCGTTCGGCGTGCCCGATTCGACCAGATCCTCGGCCAGCAGGTCCATGTTCATACGAATCACCGACAGCGGGTTCTTGATCTCATGGGCCAAGGACCCGGCGAGTTCCGCCAATTCGTTGTATTGAGCCCGCAGCTGTTGGATCAACGCGTCATCAACTTCGGGCGACATAGTTTGGTTCAGCGCGCGACATGCCTGCTAGGTGGAAAAAGGGGATCGCGGCGGTAAGCGCCGCGATCCCCGCATCGTAGGAGGAGCATCCGTGCGTGCGCCGGGTTTGCTACCGGGCAAGCTGTTGAAGTGACGCGCTGTTATCGGCGCGAGCGACTGTCGCGTTCGCCTCGCGAACGTCGATTGCCGCCGCCGCCGGATCCCGAACCACCGCGACTGCCGCGATCTTGACGATCGCCGCGCGGTTCCCGGTCGGTTCGTTCGGGGCGTTCCTTGCGTTCGCCGGGCTCGGTGGAGGCCAAATGGTCTTCCAGCCCCAAGGACTCCAACGCGCGACGTCGGCTTAGCTTGACTCGATCGTGATCGTCCACGTCGATGACCATGACCTTCATCTCATCGCCGACATTGCAGACATCGGTCACCGTTGCTGACGAAGCCGTCGGACAACTCGCTGATGTGACACAGTCCATCGCGACCGGGCAGGATTTCGACAAAGGCGCCGAAATCCTTGATGCTGGTCACGCGGCCGTCGTAGATCTTGCCGACCTGCACGGTGGCCGTGCAGGCTTCGATCTGGCTCATCGCCGCCTCGGCCCATTCCTGATTGGTGCTGGCGATCGTCACGATGCCTTCGTCGTCGACCTCGATCACCGTGCCGGTCGTTTCCTGGATCATGCGGATGTTGCTTGCCGCCGGGTCCAATCAGCGCGCCGATCTTATCGGGATCGATGCTTCGTTCGCAGCAGGCGAGGCGCCAGGGACGACGTCTCCTTGCGGGGCCGCGGAATGGTGGACAGCATCTTTCGCAGGATCTCGATCCGAGCATCCCGCGATTGCGTCAGCGTGGCTTCGATAATCTCCTCGCTGATGCCGCTGACTCTTCAGATCGAGCTGGATGCCGGTGATGCCGTTTTGCGTGCCGGCGATCTTGAAGTCCATATCGCCGAAGTGATCCTCGTCGCCCAGGATATCGGTCAACAGCATCCATTGATCGCCTTCCTGAACCAGGCCCACGGAGATGCCGGCGACGGGATTGGTGATTGGCACGCCTGCGGCCATCAAGCCCAAGCGTGGCGCCGCACACCGAAGCCATCGACGACTGGATCCATTGGATTCGAGGATGTCGGAGATCACGCGAATCGTGTAGGGGAACTCGTCGGGCGTCGGCAGGACGGGTTTCACGCTCCGCTCGGCCAGGGCGCCGTGTCCGATTTCGCGTCGTCCAGGCCCGCGAATGGGACGGCACTCGCCGACCGAGAAGGGCGGGAAGTTGTAGTCCAGCATGAACTTCTTGCGAGTACTCATCGACGAGTCCATCGACGCGTTGTTCGTCGCGGGCCGTGCCGAGCGTGACGGTGACCAACGCTTGCGTTTCGCCGCGCTGGAACAACGCCGAGCCATGGGTGCGGGGCAGCACGTCGACTTCGCATTCGATGGGCCGCAACGTCTTGCCATCGCGTCCGTCGGGGCGAGTTCCGCCGAGGATCAAGTCGCGAACGACGCGCTCCTCCAGATCGTGCCAGACCTTGCTGAAACGATGCGGCGCCACGGCGCCCTCGGCGGCGGGATCTGGAATCACCTCGCTGAGTGCACGTTCCTTGAGCGCCCGCACTGCGTCCGCCCGGGCCTGCTTGCCTGCGGTCTGCTTCGCAGCTCGGAACTCGTGATAGTACGTGTCCTTCAGCCGGTCAAAGAGCCCGTCGTTTTCGGGTGGGGAGAACTCCATTTTCTTCGGCGAGCAGGCTCGCGGCCAGTTCGCGCTGCAGATCGCAAACCTTGCGAATCTGTTCGTGGGCGAAGCGGATCGCCTGCCAACATGTCCGCTTCGGGCATCTCGCGGGCGAAGCCTTCGATCATGGCGACTCGCTCGTCGCCGCCGGAGACGATCAGATCCAGGTCGCTTTCTTCCAATTCGTCATGGGTCGGGAACACGACAAACTCCCCATCGACCCGTCCGACACGGACCGATGCGGCTGGTCCCAGGAAGGGCAGCGGAGAAATGAACAGCGCGGCCGAGGCGCCGTTCATGGCCAACACATCGCCATCGACTTGCAGGTCGCTGGACATGACGAAGTTCTGGCATTGCACCTCGTCGTTGAATCCTTCGGGAAACAACGGGCGGATCGGGCGGTCGATCAGTCGTGAGGTCAATGTTTCCTTCGTGGTGGGACGGCCTTCGCGTTTGATGAAGCCGCCAGGGAATTTACCCGCCGCCGCCGTGCGTTCCCGGTAGTCGCACATGAGCGGAAAGAAGTCGATCCCTGGGCGAGGCGGTCCGGTGGCCACGGCGCTCAACACCAAGGTGTCGCCGTATTGAACCATCACGGCGCCCGCGGCTTGCTTGGCCAATTGGCCGGTCTCGAAGCTCAACGTCAACTTGCCGATTTGCTTTTCTACTCGTACCTTCACGTCATTTTTCCTGTGTTACATGCGCAAGACTTGCGCGGGCCGATATCGAATGGGTGGGCGAGGCAGCACAGCGGCGAATGCACGGCGCTACGTCGCGCCGCTGGCCGGAAATTCGGCCAGACCGTTGAATACGATCGCTGCCGGAGAGACAGAACTCGAAACTGGAACCGGTCGCACCGGCGGACGGTTCCGCCAGGGACGAGTGCACCGAAAGCCGTCGCGTTTTCCTGGCGGCTGTCGCCGCCTTCACGATCGGGCGAGATCGAACGACCGACGGAGATTGCCGTCGCTGCAGCCAACCTTGCTTGCTTCGCCCCGAAAACGCGAATTACTTACGAATTCCTAGTTTCGCGATCACGTCCACATAGCGCTGAGGATCTACTTTGCGCAGATAGTCCAATAGGCGACGACGACGACTGACCATCGCCAGGAGGCCGCGCCGCGTGGCGTAGTCCTTTTGATGCTGCCGCATGTGTTCGGTCAGGTTGTTAATCCTGGTGGTCAGAATCGCGATCTGAACCTCCGGCGAACCGGTGTCCCCTTCGCTCTGCCCATGTTCTTGGATTAGTTCCTGTTTCCGTTCGTTCGTGATCGTCATTGGCTTTTCAAAATCCCTGGCCGCCACCCACGGCATGGATGCGTCGGTTTTCACCATTCCGCACGCCTGGACGTGTGCCGCTCTGGTCGCCGATGCTCCTTGCGGATTCGCTATTCGGCACAAAACCCTTACATAGATACCATTACATCAACTTACAAAACCAAGCCCCTAATGTAGCGAGCCCCGTCGGTTTTGCAACGCCGTCTCCGAAAAATAGTCGCCGCGCTGCGCCGTCACTCGGTTCGCTCCCCCTCACCTGGCCTGCTCCGGGTCGGCGCGCCCCTCGCCAGGCTCCAGGCGGCGCCAGGCCTGCGGCAGGAAACGGATCAGATCGCTGGCGATCAAACCCGTCTGGCCGAGCTCCGCGGCCGCCAGGTCTCCCGCCAGGCCATGCACGTGCGCCGCGAATCGCAAGGCCAGAACGGGCGGATTCAGTTGACCGGTGATCGCCGCGGTCATGCCCGTCAACACGTCGCCGCTGCCGCCAGTGGCCATTCCCGGGTTGCCCGTGGTGTTGCGCCATTGGGATTGGCCGTCGGTGATCAGTGTTCGATGCCCCTTGAGCAAGATGAAGGCGTTCAGTCTTCGGGCCAGCACCCGCGCCGCTTCGTCGCCGGGCTGCGTGTCGCTGAGTCTCGCGCCCACCGCCAACCGCCGAAACTCCCCCGGGTGCGGCGTCAGCATCCGGACTCCGCCAGCTCCAGCCGGAGGCGAATCGGCCAACGCGTTCAGCGCGTCCGCATCCACCACCAGCGGCCCCGGCCAATCCGTGTAAAGCCAGCCCGCCAGCGCGTCCAATTCCGTGGATCGTCCCAGTCCCGGCCCGATCGCGATCACGTCCGCCCATTCCAAGTGCGGCGCCAGTCGCTCGCGAGCGCCCAAGCCGATCCGCCCTTCCGGGTCGCTGGGCAGGCCGACCGTCATGTAACTGGGTTCGAATCCCGCGACGATCGACAAGCAGGCATTGGCCGTCGCGACACGGACCAGCCCCGCGCCGCTTCGCAAGCAGGCTCGACCCGCCAAGGCCGCCGCGCCCGACATGCCGCGGGAGCCCGCGATCAGCAGCACCTTGCCGAAGTCGCCCTTGTGCGCATCGCGGCCGCGGTTCAAGAATTCGCGGACGGCGGGCGCGGCGAGGATCGGGTCTGGATCAGGCGGAGTCGGAGTCATGTGGCGATTGTAGTTGTTTGACGTGCGACATGTCGGCGGTCGCTTGATCGTTCCGCGCACAGCATGCTACAGTCTCTGCAGTCGCCTCCCCTCCCCCTCCTCTCGCAGCCCCCAATTGCCGTTCGGTGAGCCTCTACCTGCATCTTGATCAGCTGCCCGCGTCGCTGCGTGGCGGTGCGGTGGCGATTGGCAATTTTGATGGCGTGCATCTGGGGCACCGTCGTATTGTTCAGCGGTTGCTGCACTGTGCTCAGCGGTGCGATCGGCCGTCCTTGATCTTCACGTTCGATCCGCACCCCACCACGCTGCTGCGGCCCGACGCGGTTCCGCCGCCGTTGACGACGACTGCTCGCAAGGCCGAACTGCTGGCGGAGATGGGCGTCGCCGGCGTCTTGGCTTACCCCACCGATCAGGCCCTGCTGCAGCTGACCGCCCAGCAGTTCTTCGAGACGATCGTGGTCCGGCGGTTGGCGGCTTGCTGTTTGGTGGAAGGACCGAATTTCTTCTTCGGCCACAATCGCGAAGGCGATATCGCCCTGCTCCGCGAACTCTGCCAGGCTCGTAAGCTCGCCCTGGAAATCGTCGAACCCTTGCCGCAATCGCCGTCCAACGACTCCCTGGTCAGCAGCAGTCGGATTCGGCGGCTGATTTGCGACGGGCAAGTGGAGCAGGCGCGTGCGCTGCTGGGGCGACCGCATCGCGTCGAGGGAAACGTGGTCGAAGGGGCGCGGCGAGGTCGCCAGCTGGGGTTTCCCACCGCCAACCTGGACCAACCGGCGACGGTCGCGCCGGGCCATGGCGTGTACGCCGGCGCCGCGCAGATCGCCGCGGGTCTGTGGCGACCGGCGGCGATTCATATCGGTCCCAACCCGACCTTCCAGGAAGCCTGGCCGAAGCTGGAAGTGCATGTCCTGGACTTCGAGGGCGATCTCTATGGCCGCCCGCTGGCGGTTGACTTTTATGTTCGCCTGCGTGAGATTCAAAGATTCTCCGGCACGGACGCCTTACGTTTGCAATTGGCCGCCGACGTCGAAAACGCTCGCCGGGCTTTCGCGCTCACCCAAACATCGCCCTCCGCCAGCGAGCTGGATTCATGAATTCGCCCATCGATTGGGACGCCCTAGCCAAGATCATTCACGACAACCAACGTTTCCTTTTGACCAGCCACATTCGGCCGGATTGCGACGCCCTGGGCAGCGAATTGGGAATGGCCGGCGTGCTCCGCGCGCTGGGGAAGGACGTGCGCATTGTCAACGGTCAAGCGACGCCGCCCAACCTGGCGTTCATTGATCCGCAAGGCGAGTTGGAGGTGATCCACGAGACGGTCCAGCTCGCGGACCTCGAGGATCGGCAAGTTCTGATGATCCTGGACACCAGCGCCTGGCGCAATTGGGTCCGATGGGCGACGTCGTCCGGGCGACGCCGGCGCGGAAGCTGATTTTCGACCATCACGTTGGCGAAGATGATCTTGGCGCTGAACCCTTCAAGGACACCACCGCCGAAGCGACCGGCCGTTTGGTGGTGGACGCCGCCGACCATCTCAAGGTCGCCTTGACGCCCGAAATCGCCACGCCGTTGTTCGCCGCCATCGCGACCGACACCGGGTGGTTTCGTTTCGGCTCGGCCAAGGCGGGCACCTACCGCGCGGCGGCGAAGTTGTTGGACGCCGGCGCCAATGCGGCCGCGGTCTACGCGGATCTCTACGAACGCGACACGCTGGGGCGAGTGCGTTTGCGAGGCGTCATCCTCTCGCGCTCCGCCCTGGAATGCGACGGGCGCCTGGTTCACACCTACGTGCAGAACGAGGACTTCGCCAACACCGGCGCCCTGGCCAGCGACACCGAGGACATGATCAATCTGACGATGGCGATCAACGGCGTCGAGGCCGCTGTGATTCTGATCGAGCAAGCCGAAGGCGGCTTCAAGATCAGCTTCCGCAGCCGCTGCGAAATGAACTGCAACGAGGTCGCCGCGGTTTTTGGCGGTGGAGGTCATAAGGCGGCGGCCGGCGCTTTCGTGGCCGGGACGCTGTCCGAGGTCCAGCCCAAAGTGTTGGCCGAAGTCAAAGCTCGCATGGGAGGATGATTCCTTCGCCCGAACGTGGTACAAGAGAGAGCGCGGCCGATCCCTGCGCCGCCAGACTCGCTGAAGAGCATTCCGGAGCGTCTCGTATGCTCCCCCGCCCTCCCCTGATCTCCCGCCCGCACATGAAAAAAGCAGCCGTTCCCGAGCCGACTCCGCGGCCCGCCGACGCTCCGCAGCGCCGGAGTTTCATCACCGAATTGTCCACGGTTGTGATCGCCGGCATTGTCGGCTTGTTCGGCCTGCTGGCCGGAATCCGCACGCTGCTGGATCCGCTGACGCGCACGCCCCAGGCGCCCGGCGATGAGAAGGCGGATGGACCGGAAGGCTTCATTCGCGTCGCCGGTCTCGACGCGCTGCCCGCGGACGGCTCGCCCCAACGCATGCCCGTCATCGCGGATTTGATCGACGCCTGGAACTACATCCCCAATCAGCCCATCGGCGCCGTGTATCTTCGTCGCGAGCCCGATGGCTCGGTGCTCGCCCTGCACTCGATCTGCCCACACGCCGGCTGTTCGGTATCTCCCTCGGCCGATGGCGCCGCCTACCATTGCCCCTGCCATAACAGTTCCTTCGACCTGAACGGACAAAAGGTTGACCGACCCGGCAAAGAGAATCCCAGCCCGCGCCCGATGGATGTGCTCGAGGTCGACCCGGGCAAACTCGCCCAAGGCGAGATCTGGATCAAGTACCAAGACTACTACACCGGCATCGAGGAGAAGAAGCCCAAGCTATGATCACCGCCTTGATGAACTGGTTGGACGACCGCACCGGCATTCGGGCGCTCACGAAAGACGCCCTCTACGAACGCGTGCCGGGCGGCGCCAAATGGCGTTATGTCACCGGCAGCATGTTGGTTTTCGCCTTCGTCACACAAGCGGTGACTGGCTTGATCCTGTGGATGTGCTACAGCCCGGGAAGCCAAAACGCGTGGGAGAGCGTGTACTACATTCAAAACGTGATGCACGGCGGTTGGCTGCTGCGGGGAGTGCACCACTTCATGGCGCAGGCCATGGTGGTGCTGCTGCCGATCCACCTGTGGCAAGTCGTCTGGGATCGAGCTTACACGGCCCCGCGCGAGGTGAACTATTGGCTGGGCCTGGTGTTGATGTTGCTTGTGCTCGGCCTGTCGTTAACCGGCTACCTGTTGCCCTGGGATCAGAAAGGGTACTGGGCGACGCAGGTCGCGACGAACTTGATGTCTCTGGCGCCGGGCGGACCCTATCTGCAAAAGCTGGTCGTCGGCGGCAGCAACTACGGCCACCAGACATTGACGCGCTTCTTCGCCGTGCATGCCGGTTTGCTGCCGGCGCTGCTCGTGGCGTTTCTCGGAATGCATATCGCCGTCTTTCGTCGCCATGGCATTACCACCCACCCCGACGGACGTCGCCCCGATCAGTTCTTCTGGCCCCACCAGATCCTGAAGGACTCGGTGGCTTGCCTGTTGCTGATGATCCTGGTGTTGCTGCTGGTCGTGAAATTCAATCCGTTGGCGCCCTTCCAAACCGCCGATGCGGGCGCCTTGGGCGCCGAGTTATCCGCGCCGGCCGATCCGGTCGAAGCCTACAAGGCCGCGCGGCCCGAGTGGTATTTCCTGTTCTTGTTCCAGCTGCTGAAGAAGTTCAAGAACGAGTTCGTCGGCGCGATTGTCGTGCCCGGTGTGATCTTCGGCTACCTGGTGTTGATGCCCCTGATCGGTCGCTGGAAATTCGGCCACTATCTCAATGTCGTGGTTCTGCTTTGCCTGGTGGGCGGCGCCGGCTATTTGACCGCCGAAGCTCTGTACTTGGACAACCTCGCGGCGTGGAGCGAGTTCAAACCGGAGTCGGTCGCTGAAGGCGAAGCCCGCGATCAATATGTGGACCGCTACAACGCTTCCCAGGAATTCCTCGCCGCCGTTGACCAAGCACATGCGGAATATGAACGGGTTCGCGAATTGGCTCGTGAGAAAGGCATCCCCCGCGAGGGCGCGCTGTATCTGCAGCGGAACGATCCCCAAACCATGGGCCCGCGGCTATTCGCCAGGCATTGTGCGAGTTGCCACGGTTATTTGGATGAGGAAGGCCGCGGGATCGCCGGCCCGCCGCCCGCCAGCGATGGAGAACCCAATGGCGGCCCCAACCTGTACGGCTTCGCTTCCCGCCAATGGCTGGCCGGCTTTCTGACCCCCGAAGGCATTGTGTCGGCGAAGTACTTCGGCATGACGCGGCACGCCATGAAAGACGCCGATGGCGCCTACCCCGCTGGCGGCATGGTGGAATACACCACCGATTCGCTCAGTGAGCTCGATGCCGAGCAACAAGCCCAGCTGGAATTGGTCGTCGCGGCACTGTCTTCGGAGGCGGCTTTGCCGGCCCAAGCGGCCATCGACCAGGAAGCCCGCGAAGCCGGCCAACTCGACGCCGGTCGGCAAGCGTTCGTCGACGAGTTCGCGTGCAGCGACTGTCATAAGCTCGGCGACGAAGGCGACCTGGGAGTTGCTCCAGATCTCAGCGGCTGGGGATCGGCCGCCTGGCTGCGGCTGATGATCGCCAACCCGGAACATGAGTCGATGTACGGCTACGAAGCCGCCGATGTGGAAGGCAATCCCATCCTCGGCAACGATCGCATGCCGGCGTTCGCCGTGGACCCGGAGAATCCGCAGCAGAATCTGCTCAGCGACCATGAACTCGACATGCTCGTCCGCTGGCTCCGCGGCGAGTGATCGTGAGCTGGCGGCCGGCTGGCTGGCCGCCCAAAATTCGTTGCGTCGATCTCAGCGTCGTCAGAATCGTTAAGGTCCGCCCCGTCCGCTGGTCGAAAGAAGGAGGAGAGACCAACACGGAGGCGCGGGGTGAGTATGTGGTGTCCGCAGTGCAAGCATGACGTACCGATCCTTCAGGCCTCCGGCAACGCGTCGCCGTATTGCGGGCGTTGCGGCGGCAAGCTCTGGCTGAGTCAGGAAAACTCGCCGCACAAGCACTCGCCCCAGGACGAATCGGTCGCCGCGGCGCCTGTCTCGCGCCTGGAGGACCCCTATTGGGACGGCTGGCGCCTGGAGCAAGAGCTGAACGACGTCGAGCAACTGCTGGAGACTTGGCGCGTCGACGACCCGCATTTGGAGGAGGCCTCGTCATCGGCGGGCTCGCCCCTGGCCCCTGACGCCGGCGCGGCGAATCGCCCCGCCGGGACGGACGAGACACCGTCGGCGCCCTTTGCCAATGCACAACAGGCCGACGAAGCTCAGCAGCGGGCCGCTTGGGGCATGCTGCTGACCGGATTGGGCGCAGGCATGGCGGCCGCGGTCCAGGCCGCCGGGGCGTGGATCGCCAGCCAGGCATTGCCCTGGGCGCAGATTGTCCTCTGTGTTTGCTTAGGACAGGCGCTCGTGTTGATCGGGTTGCTGCTGCATCTGCAGGCGGCTCAACGCCGATCACGGCAGGTTCAACCGGCGCTCACAGGAATCGAGCAGTCACTCAGATTTCTGACCCAGACTGCGCGGCAGGACGTTCGGCGAACGTCGCGCTTCCCAAAACTCTGAGTCGGCCGCCGTCAAATCGTCTTTTCGGTCTCGCGGCGACCACGCCGGTGCATGCGAAGCAACGGAAGGACCCCCAGGGTCGATCACTCACTTCTTGCTCTTCTTGACCTTCGACTTTTTCTTGGCCGCGGCGCTCTTGGCTGCAGCGCTCTTGGCCGGCTTGGCCTTCTTGGCGCTTGTCTTCTTCTTGCCTTTTTCGCCGAATGCGCGGTCCCAACCGTCGGCGTACTTCTCGCTGGATCCAACACGCAGAATCGTCACTTCACTGTCTCCGGAAACTTGGGATGCTCGCCGCGTCGGCGAAAACCAAGCCTCCGTTCTAACCGCAGATCGGTCCGCCGGTCAAGGGACACGCTGAGCATCGACGGGACGCTGGCGGCAGGATGGTTCGCCACGGGAAAACGAACCTGAAGTCCGGCGCATCGGAAACCGTCCTCTTACTCTGCTTGGCTGGCTCGCTAGAATATGGCGTTTCGCTCTTCGTTCACGCTCTCTGTTGTCGCCGAGCTTGCCGCCATGGATAAGAACTACATCTATACGATCGCCAGCCTCACCAAGCGGCACGGCAAGCGGCCGGTCTTCGAAGACGTCTGGTTGGCGTTCTACCCAGGGGCCAAGATCGGGGTCCTGGGCCGCAACGGGGCTGGCAAGAGCACCCTGTTAAGGATCATGGCCGGGCAGGATCGCGAATTTGATGGCGAGGCTCGGCTGACCAACGGTTTCACCGCGGGCTATCTCGCCCAGGAGCCACAGCTGGATCCCGAGAAGAACGTGTTCGGCAACCTGGACGAAGCCCTCGCTCCGCGACGAAAGCTGGTCGCCGAGTACAACCAGATCAGCGCCGATCTGGCCGAGCCGATGGACGACGACCGCATGCAGAAGCTGTGCGATCGGCTCGCCAAGCTGCAGGATCAGATCGAAGCTTGCAACGCCTGGGAGCTGGACCGCGAGCTGGAAGTCGCCATGGAGGTCATGAACTTGCCCGACCGCGACGCGGATGTCGCCCAACTGTCCGGCGGCGAACGGCGGCGAGTGGCTCTCTGCAAACTGCTCCTGCAACGCCCGGACTTGCTGCTGCTGGACGAGCCGACCAACCATCTCGACGCCGACGCGGTCGCCTGGCTGGAACGCCATCTGGCGGAATACCCGGGAACCGTGGTCGCCGTGACGCATGATCGCTATTTTCTGGACAACGTGGCCGGCTGGATTCTCGAATTGGATCGCGGCAAGGGCATCCCCTGGGAAGGGAACTATTCCTCCTGGTTGGAACAGAAGCAACAACGACTGCAGCGTGAAGAAAAGGTGGCCGACGCGCGGCAGAAGACTTTGGAGCGAGAGCTCGAGTGGATCCGCATGGCGCCTCGAGCTCGACAGGCGAAGAACAAGGCTCGGATCAAGTCCTACGAGCAGATGGCCTCCCAGGAGTACGAGGATCGATTGGACGAATTCGAAATTCAGATACCTAACGGAAAGAAGCTGGGCGATCTTGTCGTCGAAGCGCAACATGTCACCAAGGGATTTGGCGACCGCGTGCTGATCGAAGACTTGTCGTTTCGCCTGCCGCCGGGAGGCATCGTGGGCGTCGTCGGGCCCAACGGCGCCGGCAAGACGACGCTCTTTCGCATGCTTGTCGGCCAGGAGCAACCGGACGCCGGAGAATTGCGCGTGGGGCCCACGGTGGAAATGGGCTACGTCGATCAGAATCGCGACGCGCTGGCCGCCGACCAAACGGTCTATCAAGAGATCTCAGGCGGCCATGAGACGTTCGTGATGGGATCGCGAAGCATCAACGCGCGGGCCTACGTCTCGCGGTTCAACTTCCGCGGTCCCGACCAGGAAAAAAAAGTCGGCGACCTGTCCGGCGGCGAACGCAATCGCGTGCATCTGGCCAAGCTGCTCCGCCGCGGCAGCAACGTGTTGCTGCTCGACGAACCCACCAATGACCTGGATGTCGATACGCTGCGGGCCTTGGAGGAAGCGATCGTCAACTACGCCGGCTGCGTCGTGGTGATCAGCCACGATCGCTGGTTCCTCGATCGACTCGCCACGCATATCCTCGCCTTCGAAGGCGATGGATACGTCCACTGGTGCGAAGGGAATTTTCACGAATACGAGCGGCAACGCAAGGAGCGTCTGGGCATTACCGCCGATCAGCCTCACCGTTTCCGTTACAAGCGATTGGCCCGATAGCCCCCAGGATCGCCGCCGCCGATGAGCCCCGCGGCGCACGACGACCACCAAGGACGTGAAGAGCAACAAGGGACCAGGAAACGAAACACCTGACGCCCGGCTTGTGCCTTACACCTCGGCTTCGAGGCCTGAGCCCGCGATGCCGTCGTCCGCTTGCAACGGCGCACCCAGGGAGGCTGCGTCCTCGGCTGCGTCGTCCTGGGCGAATCCTGATTCGCCCGCGGAACAGTCGGCGCCCTGCAGGTCCGAGAGCTTCACGTAACCCATCCCGCGAATCACTTCCAGGATCTCGCTGCAAGTTGGGAACATGCGGCCCGCCGCCCGTTTGTAGGCGTCCAAGGCTTGCATGAATTCGATCTCGTCCAACGTATAGTCGCGCTCGCAGGTGGTCGGGTCGATTTGCCGACGTCGTTGCACCTTTTCTCTCCGTTCGCCCAGATTGCGGCGATCGCCTTCACGTTGGTCGTCCTCGGGGGCCTCCGCCTCGACGGCTTTGCGGCGTTCGGCGGCGCCGCTGCGAACGCGCCTCGGTCTCGCGGCGTTCCTTCCGCCGCCGGTCGATGGTCACCTCTTGATCCCCAACCTTGCTTTTCTTGGATTTCGCCACAATGAGATCCTTATTGTTCCGCTTCGAGATTACTGGTGACCTAGGCCCTGGGGGCGTTCTGGGCAAGCTATGCAGCTCTTTATCGGTAGGTAAATTGCACAAAATGAGTCGATAGGGAAAGGTTTTAGGTTGTGGCGTTTGAGATTGATGGGCATGCGGTGGCGAAGATTGCGGTGGTGACGGTCATGCGGGGTCGCGCCGCGGGGGTCGCTTCCCAGCGTAGGCCGACGGGCTTGCCGCTGGGCGAGCGCCGATTACTCTTGCCCCGGGAGGCTGCTAGACGTTACTCTTCCGCCGGACGACCTGCCGGGACGCTGGCGGGTGGGCTCACTGAACGCGTCGCGGGATGCACGCGTTGGAGTTGAAAGCCATGGAGGCTGCGAAGGTGAAGACTCACTTCCTGTACTTGCTTGCTTCGATCACGCTGGGCTTGGCCGGTGCGCCCGGGTGTGGGATGACGAGCACGTATCAGAATCGTCAGGGCGTCGCTTTGCAGCGGCAGGGCAACCAGCAAGCGGCGATGGAGCGATTTCAGCAAGCGCTTGCCAACAACCCGCGGAACTCGGACGCCGTTTACAACCTGGCGACGGTGATGCACCAGCAGGGCGTCCAAACCAGGAACGAACAGTATTTGTCGCAGGCCGAGATGCTTTACAACCAATGCCTGGACATCGACCGCGACCACCCCGAGTGCCATCGGGGGTTGGCGGTGTTGCTGGCCGAAACGCAGCGAAGCGACAAGGCGTTCAAGCTGTTGAAGAATTGGGCGATCTCCAGCCCCCATGTTCCAGCGGCGCGCGTGGAGTTGGCTCGGCTGTACGAGGAGTTCGGCGACGCCAATTCGGCGGCGATCCATCTCCAAGATGCTTTGCAGTTGGATCATCGTAACGAGCGAGCTTGGACGGCTTTGGCGAGTCTTCGCGAGCGGAGCGGGGATTATCAGCAAGCGCTGTCCAACTACCAGAGGGCCTATGCGCTCTCGAGTCGCCCGGAATTAGCCCAGCGAATTGCTTCGCTGAACAATCGTTTGGCGTCCAACCCCGACCTTGGTTCAAGCGGCGCCGTCACCGGCGGCTCGGTCGGCGGCCAGGAGGGTTGGCGAACTCGCTATTGATACGGGCAGGGCCTGCGAGTGTCTCTTGCTGGGGCCGTCGGGCCCCGGCCCGCCCCGCTTCTCCTTCCCGGAAATCGGCCGAGAGTTTAGAATCGCGCCTCCCGGTCCCGCTTTCAGGAGGCGCAGCATGTCCGCCGAATCACGTCGAGTTTGGAATTTCAGTCCTGGTCCCGCTGTCTTGCCCGTGCCCGTCTTGGAGCGCGTCCGGGACGAGCTGCTGGTGTTGCCCGGCGCCGGCGCGTCGGTCATGGAGATCAGCCATCGCGGTTCGCACTTCCGGTCGATTTTGACGTCAGCCGAGGAGCGTCTGAGGCGGTTGTTGTCGATCGGCTCGGACTATCGCGTGGTCTTCCTGCAGGGCGGCTCCCGCCTGCAATTCTCGATGGCGCCGATGAATCTCTTCACTCCAGGGGGATTCGCCGAGTATCTCATCACCGGCTCCTGGAGCAGTAAGGCGTTGGTGGAAGCCCGCCGTTGCGGCGAAGTCAAGGTGGTTTGGAATGGAAAGCCCGAAGGGTATCGCAGCCTGCCACGGGCGGAAGACCTGGAATTGTCCGGCGACGCCGCGTTTCGCTACTTCACTTCCAACGAGACCATCCAAGGCGTGCAGTTCGATTCGGATCCGGTCCAGTTGATCGACGACAAGACCCCGTTGGTTTGCGATGCTTCCTCGGACTTTCTTTGTCGGCCCTTGCCGATCCAGAAATACGGCTTGCTTTACGCATGCGCTCAGAAGAACGCAGGTCCCGCGGGTGTTACGGTCGTCGTGATTCGCGACGATCTGCTCGCACGCAGCGACGAGAACTTGCCTGGATATTTGAATTATCGCTCGCACGTCAACGAACAGTCGATGTACAACACGCCGCCCACCTTCGCGGTCTATGTCTTGGAGTTGGTGCTGCAATGGTTGGAGGAAACCATTGGCGGGCTGGAGGCGATGCGGCGGATCAACGAGCACAAGGCGAAGCTGTTGTACGACGTGCTCGACCAAGGGTACTACCGGGGCCACGCCGAGGCGGCGGATCGATCGCTGATGAATGTGACCTTCCGCTTGCCGACTCCGGAGGCCGAGAAGCAGTTCCTGGAGCAGGCCGGAAAGCATGAGTTGACGAACCTGGCCGGGCATCGCAGCGTGGGAGGCGTGCGGGCTTCGATTTATAACGCGATGCCGACCGAAGGCGTCCAGATGCTGGCCGACTTCATGAAGGACTTCGCCGCGAGCAACGGCTGACGCCGCCGAGGGCGAAAGCTCGCCCTGTTCCCGCCCCATCGCGAGGCCTCAGCAGGAACGCTGAACGCCTCGCCCCGCAGTCGTTTACTTGGATCCGTGAGCCGCCATGCCCGCCGTTATTGTCTTGGATTCGATCGCGCCGAGGGGCTCGCCGCGTTGGAAGCCGCTCCCGGGATTGACTTTGAGGTCCGCACGGGGCTTTCCGGGGAAGCGTTGCACGAAGCCCTCGCACAGTTCGATGGCGCCATCCTTCGTAGCGGCGCCCGCATCACCGCGGAGTCCCTTGAGGGAAACACTCGGCTGAAGGCGATTGTGCGGGCCGGCGTGGGGACGGACAACATTGACAAGACGGCGGCCACGCGGCGCGGGATCGTGGTCATGAACACGCCCGCCGGCAACACGCTGAGCACCGCCGAATTGACGTTCGCACTGATGTTAGATCTGTCGCGAAAAATCTCTCCCGCTTTCGAGAGCTTGAAGCAGGGCCGTTGGGATCGCAAGTCCTTCATGGGCGCCCAGTTGGCGGGTAAGACGCTGGGCGTGATCGGCATGGGCCGCATCGGTCGCGAAGTCGCCCAACGAGCTCAAGCGTTCGACATGCGAGTGGTGGCGTACGATCCGTTCTTGACTGATGAGATGGCCGAGCAACTGCGGATCCAACGCTTCGCCGCCGTGCATGACTTGCTGCCCGAAGTCGATTACCTGACCGTGCACACGCCCCTGACCGCCGAGACGCGAGACCTGATTCGCCTGGAGACCTTGGAGCTGCTCAAGCCGGGCGCGAGGTTGATCAACTGCGCTCGCGGCGGCATCTACAACGAAGACGCGCTGGTCGCCGGGTTGCAGTCCGGTCGCCTTGCCGGAGTCGCCTTGGATGTGTTCTGCGAGGAGCCGTGCACTCAGCACCCGCTCTTTCAGATGGAGGGCGTGTTGTGTACGCCGCATCTGGGAGCGAGCACCGAGGAAGCACAAACGCAAGTCGCCGTCGAAGCCGTTCAGCTGCTGGCGGACTTCTTGAATACCGGCGCCATTCGGCATGCGGTCAATGTCGCCGCCCTCGATCCGAAAACCCTCACGGATCTGCGCGGCCATCTGAATCTGGCGTATCGTCTGGGGCGTTTCATGGCCCAATGGCGGCCCAGCGGCATGTCGTCCTGCGAACTGCTGTATCGAGGGGAAGTCGCCCAGAAGGACACGCGCGTGTTGACCTCGGCGTTCTGCGCCGGCTTGCTCGAGTCATCCTTGGATCAGGCGGTCAATATCATCAACGCCGAAGCGCTGCTGGCCGAACGCGGCGTCAAGCCAGCCATTCAACTCGAACGCGAACAGCGGTACTTCAAGTCGTCGATCACCGCCAGCATCACCGCCGACGGCCAGCGGCATACGGTCGGCGGCACGCTCTTCGGCACGACCATGCCCCGACTCATTCGGCTGAATCAGTATCGACTGGAAGCCTACATGGACGGCCACTTGCTGGTGTTTCAACATGACGACCAGCCGGGGGTTATTGGCGGCTTCGGCAACATCATGGCGGCTCATCAAGTGAATATCGCGCAAATGTTCGTGGGGCGCAGCGAGCGAGGGGGAGCCGCGATCGGCGTCCTGCAACTCGATGAAGCCGCGCCCGATGCGGCCGTGCAGGAGGCACTGCGGATTGCCGGCGTTCATAGCGTCCGCCGTCTGGAAATGCCGCCGGCCGACCAGTCGCCCCCCTGGTTGGCGCCGGGGCCTCTGCTGGATTCCCACGACGGGCTGGATTAGTCTGGAGGCGTAAAGGCGACCCGCGTGGTTCGAGGGCATCGACGCCCACGTCGCGCAGTTGCTTCCCGGCATCTCTCCCGCGATCTCTATGCATTTTCTGCTCATTGTGGCCGTTTTGGCCGTTGTGGCCGCCGCCCATGCGGCGCCTCCCCACCCGGTCGACCATATCGGCGCCCGTTGCGGGTTGGTGTTAGGCGGAATGCTGCTGGTGAGCGCCGCGGCCTTTGTCGCCTCCTGGCGAACCGTCCAGGGGCTGAACGGCTCGCCGAGTCGGGCGCTGCGAGCGCTGCAGCGCTTCGCGCGTTTCCGCAAAGCCTACCTGGGGCTCGTGTTGACCAATCTGTTGCTCACTCTGCTGGTCGGCAAATGGCCGCAATGCGTGCGATTCAACGCCGGATTGAACGGTTGGATTCTGATCGACGACCTGGTCATCCTGGCGCCCTTGGTCCTTCCGTTCCTGGCCGGTTGGGCCGCGTTCTTCGAAGTTGATCACGCGATCGAGCAAGACGAGGGAGCGGCCGTTCGATCGGCGACACAACGTTGCTTTCGACGATTCGGTCGCCGAGGATGTGGATTCCGAAATCGCCGTTTCCACGATCGCTCGCCGCATGGCCTATGTCGGCTTACACGCTCGCCATTACTTGGGGTTGGTTCTGGCGCCCGTGTTGTTCCTGTTGGCTGCGCAGGACATGGTCGCCTGGTTGGCGCCGAACTGGAGTCAACAAGAGCACGGCGTGCTGTTTTATGGACCGATGCTGGTGTTGATTGCGCTGGCTTTGCCGTGGTTGTTGTCCAGGATTTGGAAAACCGAACCGTTGGCGCCCGGGCCGTTGCGGACGAGGCTGGAGGCGATCGCTCGACAAGCCAAGGCGCCGATGCGCGACATTCTGGTCTGGCGCACCGACGGCCAAATGGTCAACGCCGCGGTAGCGGGCTTCACGCCCTGGCTGCGGTACGTATTTCTCACCGACGGACTACTGCAACAGCTAAACGACGAGGAGATCGCGGCGGTGGTTGGTCATGAAGTGGCGCATGTCAAACGCCGCCACGTCATGTTAAGAATCCTGGTGTTGTGCGCGCCGCTGGCGGTCTGGTCCGCCGTGCAAGCCTGGGCGCCGCAAAGCCAGGTCGCCCTGGAGGGTTGGTTGAGTCGCTGGGGCGCCTCGCCGACTTGGCAGCAGGCGATCGTGGCGCCGGCCCTGGTCGGAGTGTACGCGTTCTTCATGTTGGGCTGGCTGGCGAGGATGCTGGAGCACGATGCCGACGCCTGGGCCGGAGCGCGCCCGCTGGCCAACGACGTGCAGGGAACACTCGCGGCCCCCCACCTGATCGCAGGCGCTGCATAAGCTTCGCCCCACCCCGATGACCGCCGCAAGATGAGTTGGCTGCATCCCAGCGTCGAATCGCGTTGCCGCCTGCTACAGCAAGTGGCTGACGAACCCGACGCGGCAAGGCGACTGCATCGGCACGTCAACTGGCTGAACCTGGCGGCCTGGACCGTCTTCGCCGCCAGCGGCTGCGCCCTGGCGCTCTGCCAGTAGCACCAATCGCCGCCGGCCCGATCGCATCGCAACGCGGTGCAACCTCAAAGCCCAGGGTCGCGCAGCGCGCCCCATCAGCATCAAGAAAAATCCGGATGGAATTGACCGCGGAGGACACGGAGAACCACACAGGCGGATGCAATGCCAATGGGGGTCGCGCAGCGCACCCGAGGCGCTGTTAACGGGGTTTGTCTGGCCGCCCCAGCAAGGCTTCGTGGCGATTGCCATAGAGCGGCAAATAGCTGCGCAGCCGACTAATCATCAGGGCGTCCTGACAACCATGACTGACGCCGCATAACCGCAGCAACCCGCCGTGGGCGTAAATGCGTTTTTGTAGCAACATCAGCTGCCCGATCAGTTGACTTGCCAGCGTCCGCACGCCCTCCATTTCCAAAATCAACCGATAGGTCAGATGCTTTTCCAGGACCGTCCAAATCTCATCGGCCAGTCCATTGGATTCCATTCGGTTCACATCGGGGTCCAGCTTCATGAACACCCAATCCGGTCCTCGCTCGACCTGAACCGACCAACCACTCGATAATTGCACCATCGTCCGACCCTCCTAATCCATTGGCGTCGCCTGTAGCAACACGTTTTTTTTAAGAGCCGCACCGCAACGGTCCTGACATCGCATAGCGAACCAGGTGAATTCAAGGCAATCGAGATACGGCCCGAACTCCGCTGCCGAGGAGCTCAGAAAAGACGAGCAGTCATGAGCAGAGCAGTCACAGCAGTGTGGACATCATGTCGGTTGCTCCCCCCCTAACTCGCCTCATCTTACGATGACGAATAAACCTGACAACCATTTTCAGAGGATTTCCGGGAAAAATCGGAATGGCCCCTGGGGTGCGCTTCGCGACACCATAAGCAGCAAGTTAAGGAAGATCCGGATGGAATTGACCACGGAGGACGCGGAGAACCACAGAGGCGGACGGTGACCCGTTGACGGCCCCGCTGGCGCCTCGCCACCGCGCCGATGGCGGCGGGCGGTGGTGGTCAGCTTTTGCTGTCTTGCTCTTGTAGGGACTTGGCTAGGAGCAGCGATCCTTGGACGACGACCTGCTCTCCCAACTGGGGCCGGGCCAGGGTGTAGGCGCCGGCTAGTGGCGGGAACACGTAGCGTTGGATGGCCTGCTGCATGGGTCGCCAAAACCGTTGGGACGGCATCAGCGTCACGCCGCCTCCCACAATCACGCTTTCCGGGGCGGTGAGCGTGATGGCTTGCGCGACGGCCCAACCCAGGGTTCGCGCCGCTTCGGCGACGGCCCGGGCGGCGATTTGATTTCCTTGCTCGGCGAGATCGGCGACCTGCTGCGCCGTGACTTGTTGCAGTTCGCCCCGCCCGGCTTGGATGAGCTCCGCGGCGTCCGGCCAGTGCTGTTCTCGGCGCCGGGCGATGCGGGTCCAGGCCTCCCAATCCGGGAATCGGCCCTCCGCCGCGGCTTTCCGCCTCAGCTGCACCAGATCCGTCGAGTCAACATCGCCAGGGCTCGCGTAGGCCGCCAGAATGGCCGTGGAGGCGACCAATCCTGGTCCACTGGCAAAGGACTCGACCGTCGCTTCGTTGGACTCGCAGGCAAGTCCCGGACGCAGGTGCCCGATTTCGGCGACGGCGGGTTGCTCCTGTCCGACCAATCGCCCCTGCCGCACCAAACCGCCGCCCACGCCTGTTCCCGCGGTCACATACAACACGCATTGGCGGCCCTGCCCCGCGCCCAACAGGGCTTCGGCGAGCGCCGCCGCGTCGCAGTCGTTTCCGATCCTTACCGGAGCGCCGGCGATCTCCCGCAACCATTGAGCCAGCGGGAAATCCCGCCAGCCTTCCACCTGGTGGCTAAGACGCGTGGTCCCGGCGCCCGCGTCGACCGGACCTCCAAAACCGACGCCGATGGCCGTGATCGGTCCCCGCGACGACAGCTGGGCACACGCTTCCAGGATCTGGCGTCGGATGCCTTCGGCGCCTGACCGGCGATCGACGTCGTATCGCAACAGTTCGTCGATGGCGTCCGCGGCCGAGGCCGCGCCGATCTGCGTCTTGGTGCCTCCGATTTCGATACCCAGCAACATGCTCTACTCGGCTTGGTGCGGCCGGGCTTCGTCCGCCGCGTCGGCGTGGCGCCCCTGGCGATTGATGCGAGCGAAGACGTCGTTCAGCACCCAGTGAAACAAACACAGATGGATGCTTTCGACCATGCCCATATCGGCGAGGTCCACATGCACTCCATCGTCTTGCATCTGTTTCAGCTTTCCGCCGTCGTAGCCGGTCAGGCCGAAGACGCGCAAGTCGGCTTGCCGCGCCCAGGCGACCGCCTTGGCGACATTGGGGCTGTTGCCCGATCCGCTGATGGCGATCACGATGTCGCCGGCCTTTCCGTAATTCATCAGCTGTTGCACGAAGATGTCTTCGTACCCGACATCGTTGCCCACGGCCATGATCCAACTGGCGTTGTCGGTCAGGCTCAGCACCTTCAATCGGCGCCGGGCAGGGTCTTGCAACGCGTCGGTCGGCAAGGTGCTCTTGCCCAAGTCCTCGGCCATATGGCTGGCCGTTGATCCGGAACCTCCGTTGCCCAGCAGGTAAACGAAGCGACCGTCGCGCCACGCCTCGAACAACCAATCCGACCAACGGGAAAGCGCCGCTTGATCAACCCGCGAAAGCTCCTCTTGAAGCCTTTCCAAGTAAGCGGCGGCGTCCAGAGCAACGCCCAGCATGAAACCCTCGTCCTTCTCGTGATGTGAGAACCTGTTCCGATGCCGCTCAACGAAAGCGACCCGCGAGCATTTGACGCCCGCCCGCCCGGCCCATCGCGCCCGTTCCTCTAAACTGGCTTCGCCGCTGGGTGCGGACGATAGAAGATGGCGATCGGCAACACCAGCAGCGCCATCATCGCAAACAGGAAGGCCCGCGGCCACGCCATCGCGATCACAATCTGGTCCAGGACGCCATAGACGACGCCGGAAAATATCATCGCCAGGAAGTTCGCCTGGTTCATCACGGCGATCATCCGTCCCTTTTGGTCATCCGGCGGCCGATCCTGGATAAAGACCTGCAGCGGAATGGCGAAGAACCCCGCCAACGCGCCTAGCAACAGCAGCACGGGCAGGCTGCCCCAGAATCCGAACACATGCCGCCCGTTGGGCCAGCAGAACGACATCACCAACAGGCAGACGAACATGCCCCAACTGCCGAAGCGGACAATGCGGAAGTCCGCCTTACCGTGCGACAGACGACCGGCCGCCACGGCGCCGGCGGCGATGCCGATGGCGATCGCCGCGGCCAGCAGGCTGGTGATGAATTCGGACAAGCCCAACTGAACCATCCCCAGCGAATTGATCGCCTGAACCGCGATTCCCGAGACGAACCAGAAGGCGCTGGAGGCCATGATCGCGAACACCATCGGCCGGTCGGACGCCAGGTAGGCGCGCGTTTCCCCGGGAATCGCCAAAGCGTCCCAAGTGAATCGCAGCTGGGAGTTGGCGGGCTTGACCGGACGCACCAGATGCACCGTGGCCGTGCCCGCCAGGGCGATCAACACGCACACCGTCGAACCAATCCACAGGCGCGTTGGGTCGCGGACCCCTTCACCCTGGTTGGCCAGGCTTCCCAGCGCTCCGGCGGCCACCATGCCCATAATGATGGCCATGAAGGTCGTCATGACCATGATGCCGTTGGCCCGCGGCAAGTCGGTTGAACGAAACAGCTCGGGGAGGATTCCGTACTTGCCTGGCCCGAAAAAGGCGCTTTGGGTTCCCATCAGGAACAGCACGACCAGCAGTCCCAGGTAGCCGGTGCGGTCAAACATCAGGAACCCGGCCAGGCCCAGCGCCATGCAGACGATCTCCGCGTACTTGGAGGCGACGATCACGGTGCGTTTGCTATAGCGGTCGGAGAGGAAGCCCGCGAAGCCGCTGAACAAGACGAAAGGCAGGGAGAAGAGGATCGTGGCGAAAGCCTGCGCATCGCTCTCCTGAGCGGCGGCGGCGCCGATTGGCACCGCCAATAACAGCATCAATTGCTTGAAGAGATTGTCGTTGAAGGCCCCCAGGAACTGAGTGACGACCATGCCCCAAAAGGAGCGGTCCTTCTCCAGTCGGGGCAGCGTTCGTTTCTCCACATCATCATCGGCCGCTGGATTGGCGGAGCTCGCGAGGTCGGGCATGGCGTCATCGATGAAGGGAGTGGGAATGGACCTGCGACGCCCATCGAAAGACCGCTGGTTGTTCCCACGACGCGTCGCACCATCGACCCGTCGTTCGCGGTTTCCGCGTCACGCGACTAATCGACCGTTTCGAGATCCACCAGATCTTGCTCGGCGGCCATCTTGCGAATGTCCTCGGTAATCTTCATCGAGCAATACTTGGGACCGCACATGCTGCAGAAGTGGGCGCTTTTGAACGTGTCTTGCGGCAGGGTCTCGTCGTGATATGCGCGGGCCGTTTCCGGGTCGAGCGACAGGCGGAATTGCTCGTTCCAATCAAACTCGAAGCGAGCTTTGCTCAGCGCGTCGTCGCGATCTCGCGCGCCAGGGCGCTGACGAGCGACATCGGCCGCGTGGGCGGCGATCTTGTAGGCGATCACGCCCTGCTTGACGTCCTCCCGGTTGGGCAGGCCAAGGTGCTCCTTGGGCGTCACGTAGCACAGCATCGCGGCGCCGCTCCAACCGGCCAAAGACGCGCCGATGGCGCTGGTGATGTGGTCGTAACCCGGTGCGATGTCGGTAACCAATGGTCCCAAGACATAGAACGGCGCGCCTTTGCAGACCTCGATTTGTCGCTGGACATTCATCGCGATCTGATCCATCGGCACGTGCCCCGGACCCTCCACCATCACCTGCGTGCCCAGCTTCCAACCTCGCTGAGTCAGTTCGCCCAAGACGTCCAGCTCCGCGAATTGCGCGGCGTCGCTGGCGTCGGCCAGGCACCCGGGTCGCAAGCCGTCCCCCAAGCTCCAGGTCACATCGTACTCGCGCATGATCGCGCACAGATCGTCGAAGTGATCGTAGAGCGGATTCTGCTTGCGATGGGCCATCATCCATTTGGCGATCAACGATCCGCCTCGACTGACGATCCCGGTGATCCGTTGGGTGGTCAGTGCCAGGTGCTCCAACAGCACGCCGCAATGGATGGTCATATAGTCCACGCCCTGCTTGGCCTGGTGCTCGACCATGTCCAAGAAGTGCTGCGGCCGCATGTCCTCGATCTCGCCGCCCAGTTCCTCCAGCATCTGGTAGATGGGCACCGTGCCGATCGGGACCGGCGAGGCTTGGATGATCGCCTGGCGGATGGTGTCGATTTCTTTCCCGGTGGACAGATCCATTACCGTGTCGGCGCCGTGATGGACGGCCTCGTGCAGCTTCTCCAGTTCGCCGTCGATGTCGCTGGTGACGGCGGAATTACCGATGTTGGCGTTGATCTTACAGCGAGCGGCGATCCCGATCGCCATCGGCTCCAGACGCCCCGCCAGATGCACTTTGTTCGCTGGGATGACCATCCGCCCGGCGGCCACCTCTTGCCGAATCAGTTCCGGCGCCAGTTGTTCCCGTTGGGCGACGTATTCCATGGCCGGCGTAATGCGGCCTTGTTGAGCTTCGAGGATCTGAGTCATGGATCGTTCCTCCCGACCGCGGCGGTCGAGCAACCTTGGTGGTTTTCGCTTCGAGTTGTCGTATTTACGAGAGGCATAGCGCCATCCCGGTAACCGCAACATCGTACGAAGTATCACGCCGATGGTCTAGCTGAGGCGTGAATTGGCGAGGCACGGAGAGCGATTGTCAACTCCAAACGCACGCCATGTGCGCGAGCTGGCGAGGAGCAACGCTCGACGGGGGCGGGCCCCGTCGTGGCGGTTTGGGTTGGGGTTGCTTGTTGGCGAGGAGCATCGCTCGACGGGGGCGGGCCCCGTCGTGGCGGTTTGGGATGGGGTTGCTTGTTGGCGAGGAGCATCGCTCGACGGGGGCGGGCCCCGTCGTGGCGGTTTGGGATGGGGTTGCTTGTTGGCGAGGAGCATCGCTCGACGGGGGCGAGCCGGCGGCCCCGTCGTGGCGGTTTGGGTTGGGGTTGCTTGTTGGCGAGGAGCAACGCTCGACGGGGGCGAGCCGGCGAGCCCCGTCGGGGCGGTTTGGGTTGGGGACGTTTGCTAACGCGGAGCAGGGTCAGGTCGAGGCTGTTTGGAGTTTGGCGGGGCGGTCCCAATTAGGCGACAGCCAGCGCTCGACGTCGTCGATCGACATGGCCTTGCGTCGCGCGTAGTCTTGAGCCTGATCGTCGGCAACGCGATCCACGGCGAAATACCTCGCTTCCGGATGGGCGAAATACCAACCGCTGACGCTGGCCGCCGGATGCATGGCGAACGACTCGGTGAGCTTCACGCCGATGGACTGCTCCGCGTTCAACAAGGCGAACAAGGTTTGTTTCTCGGTGTGATCCGGGCAGGCCGGATACCCGGGCGCCGGCCGAATGCCGCGGTATTTTTCGGCGATCAGCCCTTCGGCGTCGAGCTTCTCGGAACGACCATAGCCCCAATCTCGGCGGGCTTGTTGGTGTAGTTTCTCCGCGAAGGCCTCGGCCAGTCGGTCGGCCAACGCCTTGGCCATGATGGAGTTGTAATCGTCATGGTCGGCTTCATACTTGCCGGCCAGGGCGTCGCAGCCGACGCCCGCAGTGACGACAAAGGCGCCCACATAGTCGCAACGTTGCGTTTCCAGCGGAGCGACATAATCGGCCAGGCAACGGAACTCCTTTTGTCCTCGCCGTTCCCACTGCTGTCGCAGCATGTGCAGGCGGGCGATTTCTTCCTTCCCGGCTTCGTCGGCGTACAGCGCGATATCATCGTCGCCTATGGTGTTGGCTGGCCAGAAGCCATAGACCGCTTTGGCTTGCAGTGATCCGTCGGCGATGATCTGCTGCAGCATGGCCTGTGCGTGGTCGAACAACTCCCGCGCCGTGGTCCCTACCACGGAGTCTTCCAGGATCGCGGGATACTTGCCGCGCAGCTCCCAGGTCCAGAAGAACGGCGACCAGTCGACATAGGGCAGCAGTTCCTGCAGCGAAACCTGGTCCAGCACGCGGGCGCCAAGGAAGTCGGGGCGGTCGATGGTCGCGTTGGACCAGTCGGTGGCGAATTTGCGGCGGCGGGCTTCCTCAAGTGAAACCAGTTTCACATCGCGCTGTTGAAAATCGCGCCGGAGCTTCTCTTGCTGTTCGGCGACGCCCGCGACATAGGTCTGATGCGACTCGGGATTCAGCAGCTTTTCAACGACGCCGACGCAGCGAGAGGCGTCCAGGACATGCACGATGGGACCGTGATATTGAGGCGCGATCTTGACGGCCGTGTGTTTGGCGCTGGTCGTCGCTCCGCCAATCAGCAGGGGAGTCTGAAAGCCCTCCCGCTCCATTTCCTTCGCCACATGCACCATTTCATCCAGGCTGGGAGTGATCAGTCCGGACAAGCCGATGATGTCCGCGCCGACCTCTCGGCGCTTGGCCAGGATCTTGTCGCAAGGCGTCATCACGCCCATGTCGATGACCTGGTAGTTGTTGCAGCCCAGGACGACGCCCACGATGTTCTTGCCGATATCATGCACGTCGCCCTTCACCGTGGCCATCAAGACCGTGCCGCGATCGGAGGCGGCGGCCAGACCGTCGGCCTCCCGCTCTTTTTCCATGTAGGGCAGCAGGTGCGCCACCGCTTTCTTCATGACGCGAGCGGACTTGACCACTTGGGGCAGGAACATCTTGCCTTCGCCGAACAGGTCGCCGACGATCGACATGCCGTCCATCAAGGGGCCTTCGATGATTTGCAGGCAGCGTTCGTATTGTTGCCGCGCCTCCTCAACATCCTCGGTGATGTGCTTGTCGAGTCCTTTGATCAAAGCGTGTTGCAAGCGTTCCTGCACGGAGCCTTCGCGCCACTTTTGCTCCTCTTGCGGGCGTTCCCGTCCCTGCCCCTTGAAACGCTCGGCCAACGCCAGCAGGCGATCGGTCGCATCGGGGCGACGGTTGAACAATACGTCCTCCACGTGCTCCAGCAATTCGGGATTGATCTGCTCGTACACTTCCAGCTGTCCCGCGTTGACGATGCCCATGTCCATGCCGGCGCGGACGGCGTGGAAGAGGAACGCCGAATGCATGGCTTCGCGAACGACGTCGTTGCCGCGGAAGGAAAACGAGATATTGCTCACGCCGCCCGAGATCTTGGCTCGCGGGCAGCGTTGTTTGATTTGCTTGATCGCTTCGATGAAGTTGATCGCATAGTTGTCGTGCTCGGCGATGCCCGTGGCCACTGTCAGGATGTTGGGGTCGAAAATGATGTCTTCGGGCGGAAAGCCGACGACTTCGGTTAACAGCCGGTAGGCGCGTTCGCAGATGCGCACCTTGTCGTCCACCTCCACCGCTTGTCCCTGTTCATCAAAGGCCATCACCACCACGGCGGCGCCGTAGCGGCGGACGCGGCGAGCGCGCTCGAGAAACTCGGGCTCGCCGTCCTTCAGGCTGATCGAGTTGACGATGCCCTTGCCCTGCAGGCATTGCAAGCCGGCTTCCAGCACCTCCCACTTTGAACTGTCGATCATCACGGGCACTTCGCAGATGCCCTGCTCTCCCGCGATCAGGTTCAGATACAGCCGCATGGCTTCGGGGCCGTCCAGCAACGCGTCATCCATGTTGATATCGATGATCGTGGCCCCATTGGCGACTTGTTGTCGAGCGACGTCGACGGCCTCTTCGAACTGATTGTTGCGAATCAAGCGGGCGAACATGCGGGAGCCGGTGACGTTGGTCCGTTCGCCAATCATGGTGAAGTTGGCTTCGGGGCGGAGCGTGAAGGGCAAGGTCCCGCTGAGCCGCGTGTACGGCTCCACGGAGTGAGGCTGATGCGGCTTGGCCTGCTTCACGGCTTCGGCGATTCTCTGAATATGGGCCGGCGTCGTGCCGCAGCATCCGCCCGCGATGTTGATCCAGCCGCGGCCGGCGAATTCGCCCAGGTAGGCGCCCATGCCGGCGGGGTCCAAGGGGAAATCGCCCATCGCGTCGGGCATGCCGGCGTTGGGATGGCAGGTGATGGGAATCGAGCTGATCCGCGACAGCTCCTCGAGGTACGGCCGCATTTTCTCCGGGCCGACCGCGCAGTTCATGCCGACGCTGGCCAAGGGGAAGTGAGCAATCGCATTCCAAAAGGCTTCCACCGATTGGGAAGAGACGAAAGTCACGCCATTCTCATTGATGGCGGCCGAGACCATCACCGGGATGTCCTGGCCGCGCTCCAGCATCAAGCCCTCGATCGCGAACAGGCAGGCTTTCAAATTCAACGTGTCGATCGCGGTTTCCACCAGCAGCGCGTCCGCGCCGCCAGCGATCAAGGCTTCCGCCTGAGCGCGATAGGACGCGGCCATTTGCTCGAACGTCACGTCGCGATGGCCGGGATCGTCGACCTTGGTGGAGATCGCCATCTGTTTGGCGGTGGGGCCTAACGAGCCAACAACATAGCGCGGCTTGGACGGGTTGCGCGCGTGAATTCCTCCGCCGCCTGGCGAGCACAATGAACCGCCGCGATGTTCATTTCGCGAACGATGTCGTCCGCCAAAAGGAACTCGTCGGCCCCCACGGGACTGGCGCCGAACGTGTTGGTCGTGACCAGATCGGCGCCCGCTTCGAAGTACTTGCGATGAATCTGGGTGATGTCGTCCGGGCGAGTCAGGCAGAGGATATCGGGGTACTTGCCCAATTCCTTCGGATGATCGGCGAACCGCTCGCCTCGCGCGGAAGCCTCATCCAATTTGAGCGCGTAAATCATGGTGCCCATGGCGCCGTCCAAGACAAGGACTCGGTCGCGCATCAGGTCGCGAAGATCGGGGCGTGTAGTCATGGCGGTGCGTTCGGTGGGATATGGGCGTAGAACTCTCAATCTTACAACCACTAACCGCAAATCGTCGTTAGGGCAAGGGTCAATGTCGCAATCCCCCTCCGAACTCCCCCAGATCCCCTAGGCTCCATGACCACTAAGATCGATGTATTGCTCAAGATTGCCGCGATCGCTACCGATACCAATTGCAAGCGGGATGCGCCTGGCAGTCCGCATTGGTATCTCCCCACAACGTCAGGCAAGATCATGGCTAGGACAGTCCGATTCGGCGAAGACCGCGAGAACCGCGACGCGACGCCCGTATTGATTTCACTGCCGCATGTGCTGTCGCTCGACGGCGAGACGGCTCGCCTGGATGCGGAACACGCCGCCCCCGGCGACCATGCTCAGCCACAGCGCGAGCAGGCCGCGGCCAAGACGGTCAAGAGCGCCGCGGCGGAGGCTGCACGGTCGGAGGCCCTGGTCGAGCCCATGGAAATCGGCTCGACGGTCGATCTGGACCAGGAAGCCGCCGCCCCCGACAAGCCGGATTCCGCGGTCGACGCTGGGCGCAGCAAGCCCCCCAGCGGTTCGACGTTTCAACGACCGGCGACGAAGGCCCCGCGAGGCGCCCTGCCCAAGATCGTGATGACATTGATCTTGATGTTGTTGGTCTATCTCGCTTATACGACCATGATGCGGCCCTCGGCCGAGTCCTTGGACCCAGCCGATGCGCCGTTGATTCAAATCGACGAAGGCGACGCCTTCGCCGGACCGACGATCGAGGCGCCTGGACTCGGCGACCTCGGCGACTTTTCCGGTCCTTCGGCGAATGACGACGTGTTCGACACCCCCTTGAACGATGATCCACCCGAGTTTCCGGACTTGCAGGCGCCGCCCATGGACGCCGCCAGCAATCAAAGCGACTCGACTCCCGGCGAGGCGACGCAGTCCGCTCCAGTCGCCGCGACGCCGCCGCCATCGATGGGCCCCGACTATCGCTACAATCCGTACCCTCGCACCGAGACGCCCACGGATACGGTCGAGTTCCTGCGCATGAGCATGAGAACCAATTCAAACAGCCAATCCGGTTCGGCCAACGCCGCGCCGGCCATGGCGCCCACGCCGCCTTTCGGAGATAGCGGGAATGACTCGGTCTATCGATGACGCTTTCATCAACGCCTACCGCCCGGATGACGACGGAGACAACTTGACTCCCAACACCGGTCGCAGCTACCGTCCCCGTCGCGTCACGCTGAAGCAAGGCTTTCTTGCTTCGGTGCTCGGCCGACAGGATTGGTATATCGATGAACCCACCGCCCAGGGCGGCTCCGATGCGCAGCCGCCAGCCGCCCAACAGCCCAGGACTTCCTCCGCGGCAGAAGCGCCGGCGCCGATGTACGCCTGGTACGAGGAGCCCGAGATCGTCGCGTCCATGCCGGCGGTCCAGGTGCTCTTCCACGACATCCTAACGACCGACTCGCCAACCCATCCGGATGCGGCCGCCGATGAGTCCGCGAGCGACGTCGAGGCGCTCGCCGAGCCCGCGTCCGCGCCGCGACGCACGCCCGCTTCGAGCCAAACGGAGATCCCAGTCACGGAGATCCCAGCAACGGAGATCCCGGCGTCGAAAATCGCAGCGTCCGCAGCGGCGGCGCCCGAGATCGCGGCCGGCCACGCTGCCGAGCCCGAAGTCGACAACGAGGCCGCTACGGACTCGTCGGCCGATCTGCTGGTGCAGGACGTCAGCGTGGACCAGGCTCTGGCAAGCAACGGGCGGGTCCCCGCCGACGCGCCGACCGCCGACGAAGCGGTCGAGGAGCAGGCCCCAGCCGATGAAGCGACCGTGGAGGTCGGAGACGACGAGGACTCGGCGTCCCCTGAGATCTTTCGGATCGACAACGCCTCCCCTACCCCGCCGCCCCCGTTCAACGCCGATTGGGAAGTGGACTGCTTTCACTGGCCGGCCGTTTGCCGAAACCTTCAGAAGCTGTGCGCCGACGCCCTGCAGGAAGCGGGAGACCAGTTGACCGCCGCCGCTTCGGACGGCTTGGCGACCCTCATGGTCACCAGCGCTTGCCGCGGCGAGGGGCGTTCGACCATGGCCCTGTGCATCGCCAAGGCGGCCGCCGAATCCGGCTCGCGTGTCGCCGTTGTGGACGCCGATTTGGATCATCCTCAGCTGGCGGAATACCTGAACGTTCGCTTGCAACAAGACTGGCGCCAGTCCGTCTTCGATGGAGGTCGGCTGGAGGACGCCGCGATCATGTCGATCGATGATCGGTTGACATTGGTGCCGCTGATGCGAGACTACCGCGGGATGGGCCAAAGCCTCTCGGACGTTCGCGTCGCCCAGATGTTGGGTCGGCTGGCCAGCGAGTTTGACTTGGTGGTGATTGACGCCGGGCCGATCGGATTGGCGGAACGCTTGCTGCATCCGAGCAACGACGCCGTGGACGCGGTGATCGTCGTCCGCGATCAACGCTCCACCACGGAAGAAGAAGTGCAACGCTGCGTGACGGCCATTCGCGAACGAGGTGTGCAAGCCGTGGGGATCGCCGAGAACTTCGGCGGAAAACCCATCGCGGCCAGCTAACCACGCGGGAGAGCATGGCGCCCACGTTCCGCTCTGGTTACGTCGTCCCCGTCGTCTTGGCGGTGCTGGCTCTGTTGCTTCGCGCGGCGGGGGTTTTCGAAAGCCTCTGGCTGGACGAACTGCATACGGCGTGGGCCGCTTGGGCGGGCTGGACCGAGGTGGCTCCGCGGGCGGCCATTGGCAACCAGACGCCGCTCTACTTCTGGCTTTGCAAGGCGCAGCTGCTGGCCCTGGGCCCGTCGGAATGGTCGCTCCGTTTGGGATCCCTGACGGCGGGCGTCGCGCTGCCCCCTTTGTTGTATGCGTTCACGCGGCGTTGCGGCGCCGCCGTCGATGGCGCCGTGCTCAGCCGCCGTGCTGTTGGCGATCGATCCTGACTGCATCTTCTATGCGCAGGAAGCACGCCCCTACGCAATTGCTCAGCTGTTCGCCTTGGCCGCGTGTTGGGGGCATCTGTGTGCGGCGGAACAGCAGCGTCTGGGGCGAACCGGCGGGCGGGCGCGTATGTTGGCGGTTGTCTTCTCGGCGATCGTGGTGCATCTGCACCTGACCGGCGCGTTGATCGTCGCCGCGCTGTTGGCGGCGCGCCTGGTCGTGGTCGGCGTCAGTTGGCGAACCGTCCGCCAGGCGATCGAAGACACGCTCGGAATCCTGGTGCTGGCCGCGCCGCTCGCCTGGCTCGCATGGGGCGTGGCGGCGCACCGCGACGATTGGCGCGCCTTCGTGCCGGCGCCCCAGTGGAGCAGCCTGTGGACGACGACCCCGCTGCTGGCGACCGTGGTCGCGCCGGCCGTCCTGCTGATCGTCGCCGGAAGTCTGGCTCGCTGGCGGCGACGGTTTCCTTCGGCCTCCTTCGCCCCGGCGACCAAGGCGCCGCGGGAAACGGGCGGTTCTCCAGCCATGGGCGCCATGCCGCTGGGGCTCATTTTGATCGCCTGCCTGGGCGGGACGTTGGTCGCCTTGCTGGCCGCCAAGGCGGAAATCGCGCTGGTCTTCTATCGCCGCTACTTGATTCTCTTTTGGCCTCTGTGGATGGCGGCGGCCGCCTTGCTGCTGCAACGTCTGCCCACGGGCCGCTGGAGAATGGTCGGGGCGATCTTCGTCCTGGCCTGTTTCCTGAACAACAACCACGCGATCTCGCGTTGGCGGTTGGACGGCCGCTTGACGATGGCGCGGTCGGAGGACTGGCGGGCGGCGGTTCTGTGGTTAAACGCGCGTCGCGGGCCCGCCGAGCCTCTTTGGCTGCGGAGCGATTACTTGGAGGCCGACCTGCTGCCAGCGCTGCCGCGGGACGATTTGCTGCGCGGTTACTGCCTGGCGCCGATCAGCACGCTTTATCGCCCACTTGGCGACCCGCGTCACTGGACTCCGTTGCCGACGACCGATAGCTGGAAATACGCGCCGCGTGGGGACCCGGAGAAATCGCAACAAATCTGGTTCATGCTGCACGCCGGGGACGCGACTCGGCGCCGGTTCGTCGAAGAGCTAACGCGCCGAGGGATCGACGTTGACCAGACGCGGGTGTTCGGCAACGTGACGGTGCTGGGCGCTCGCACATGAAAACACGAAAATGAGCTCCGGATCGCCGCCAGACGACAGTTCCAGCCCGCAGTTTCGCGTGTTCCGCCGCCGGCTTTTCCGCTTTTAAGCCGCGGGACGTTCGCGGCGATCCGAATCGGAAAATCGGCTGCGGCCAGCCGTCGCGCCTTACTGCGCGGCAATGGCGTGCGGATGGCCTTTCTTGGTTTTCTGGCCCAGGTCGGGCCGCTTCGTGTCGCAGGCGGCCTTGGACTGCTGCGGAGCCCCTCTTAGAATGCGTCAGCTCGGCCCCGTCGGTCCATCCGGGTAGGATCTTTCCAGCCGGTATTTATTGGTTCCCCAACACAACACCTCACCTCCCCTCATCCACGATCAGGAGCCTGCCATGAACGAGCTGGAATATCATCAGCGCGAGATTCGCCGAGTTGCGATGCTGTTTTCTGGTGGACCGGCGCCGGCGGCCAACGCGGTGATTTCGACCGCCGCTTACTCGTTCTTGGACAACGGAATTGAGGTTCTGGGAATCAAGCACGGCTACCGGAACCTCGTGGAATACCAGCCGCAGCGGCCAATGCGGATCAACCAGGACTACATGCTCCTGGACGCCGCAGCGCTGAAGCGGACGCGCAATTCCCAAGGGATCTTGATTGGGACGGCGCGGGCCAATCCTGGAAAGCTGATTTCGCATCCATCGCACTTTGAAGATCCCCAACGATGTGCTCCGTTGCAAAGCACCTATGATGCGTTGCGATCCTTGGAAGTGGACGCGTTGATTTCGATTGGCGGCGATGACACGCTGAAGACCGCCAACAAGTTCAAGATGTTCCAGGAGCGACTGCCGGCCGACCAAGTGCGGATTCCGATCGTGCACTTGCCCAAGACGATCGACAACGACTACTCCGGCATTGACTTCACCTTCGGCTATTTCACCGCCGTGGACACGCTGGGCACCGAGATCCGCAACCTGCTCCATGACGCCGAAGCGGCGAGCTCTTATTTCCTGGCCGAGACCATGGGACGCAGCGCAGGTTGGCTGGCCTACGGCGCAGCGATCGCCGGCGAAGCGAGTTTGGTGTTCAGCGTCGAAGATATTATCGGCGACTATCGCATGGTCGAGACGGTTGAGGATGAAAAGACCGGCGAGACGGTGGAACGCGAGATCATGAACTTGGACAAGGTCATCGATCGGATCGTGCGGACGATGGCCGCTCGCGAGAAGATCGGCAAGCAGTATGGCGTCGTCGTGATGGCCGAAGGCCTGGCCGAATACTTGCCGATCCAGCAGTTGGCCGGCGTGCCCCGCGACGAGCACGGCCATATCGCCATCGCCAAAATCGACCTCGGCAGAAGATTCGCTGATTGGGTCTCCGCGGCCTTCAAGAAGAAGACCGGGATCAAACGCAAAGTCACCGGCGTGCAACTTGGCTACGAGGCCCGCTGCGCACAACCACACGCCTTCGACGTCATGCTCGGCAGCCAACTAGGCGTCGGCGCCTATCGAGCGCTCGTGGAGCGCAAGCTCAACGGAGTCATGATTTCCGTCGTCGGCCAACTCGAACTCCACTACGTGAACTTCAACCAACTGGTCGACCCCGAGACCCTCGTCACCAAAGTTCGCTACATCGAACCAGGAAGCGACTTCCACCGTCTCGCCCGCTTCCTGGAAAGCGATGTTAATGATTAGTTGGTTCTTGGTTCTTGGCTTCTTGGTTCTTGGTTCTTGGTTCTTCGTTCTTGGTTCCCTCGGATTGCCGCTGCAGGGACGAGCCCCATGTCGCGGGCCAGTTGGTCTCGTAATGGCGCCGCCCTGAATGGGCATTACGACGCAGACTGGTGAACGTCGGCGAGCCCAAGCGAGTCAGCCGTCACCCCGAGTTCGACCCTTCTGCAGGGACGAAATTCGGACAAGTAATTCAGGGAGCAAACCAACAACGACCAACGACCAAGAACCAAGAACCAAGAACCAAGAACCAAGAACCACTACAGCCTTCCCTTGGTGCTGGGCAGGCCTGGCATGCGGGGGTCGGATTCCACGGCGATCCGGAGCGCTCGGGCGGCGGCTTTGAAGAGCGCTTCCGCGATGTGATGCGTGTTGCTTCCGTAGTGGACTTGCAGGTGCAGGTTGCAGAGCGCGTTGTTGGAAAACGCTCGCCAGAACTCCTCGATCAACTCGCTGTCGAACAACCCGATCTTGGGCGACGGCATCGGCGCGTGAAACACCAGGAAGCTGCGGCCGCCCAAGTCGATCGCGGTGCTGGCCAGCGTTTCATCCATCGGCAAGGTCATGTCGCCATAACGACGAATGCCGGTCTTGTCCCCCACCGCCGACAGAACTGCTTGCCCCAGACAAATGCCGACATCCTCGGTCGTATGGTGATGGTCGACATGCAAGTCGCCTTCGGCGCGAACCATCAAATCCATGGCCGCATGGCGGGCGAACAGGTCGAGCATATGGTCCAGGAACCCAATCCCCGTGTTGACCTCCGCGACGCCCTGCCCGTCCAGATTGATTCGCAGGTGGATTTTGGTCTCGTTGGTTTGTCGTTGAATTTCGCTGGTGCGCATGAGCGGGATCTGGAGGTTAGAGGCGGATTGCCGACGCCTTGCGTTGGCGGGTGGCGCGACGGGTTCAGACATGCGTTTCGCCGCTTCGCAGGATGGCCAGCAAAGCGTCGATTTGCGCGTCCGTTCCCACGCTGATTCGCAGGCCGTCGCCCCATTCAGGATACTTCATGTAGCGAACCAAAACGCCTTGGTTCTTCAAGTCCTGATAGAGCTCCAACGGCGGTCGCCTGGGCGGCCGACACCACACGAAATTGGCCTGCGACGGGGTGACGCTGAATCCCAGGTCCGCCAGCGCGCCTTGCAGCCGAGCGCGCGTGGCTTGCACCTTGACCACGTTCTCTTGCAGCCAAGCCTGATCGCCAATGGCCGCCGTCGCGGCCGTTGCCGCGAGTCGATCGCAATTGTAGGAATCACGAACCTTGTCGAATTCACGAATCCAGAGCGGGTGCGCGACCAGAAAGCCAAACCGAATGCCGGCCAGCGCGTACGATTTGCTCAGCGTGCGGGAGACCATCACCTGAGGATTTCGCCGCACGAGGTCCAGGCAGTTCTCCTTGGCGAAGTTGACGTAGGCTTCGTCCACCAGGACAGGGCACGACAGACGCTCCACGGCGGCTTCCACTTGCTGGGCGCTCAGTTGCGTGCCGGAGGGGCTGTTGGGGTTCGCCAGAATGACCAGCGCGCGTCCGCGGCCAATTCAAAAAACTCGTCGGACAACGTCCAGTCGTCGCGAAACCGAACTTGCCGACACGTCGCGCCTTGAATCGCCGCCAAGGTGGGGTAGAGCACATACGTGGGCGTGGGCGTGCCCAAGAACTGTCCGGCGCCCAGCAACGTGCGCGTGAGTATGGTCAGCACATCGTCGCTGCCGTTGCCGCACAGGATCCACTCGGGTTCGACGTTCAAGACATCCGCGGCTTGCAGCCGAAACGCGGTGGCCCTGGGGTCCGGGTAACGCTGCAGCGGCTCGCTTAACGCATGCTCGATCGCGGCCAGGACTTGGGGAGACGGCGGATAGGGGTTCTCGTTGGTGTTCAACTTGATCACCTTGCCCCCCTGAGGTTGCTCGCCGGGCACATAGCCCGTCATGCCCTGCACCTCGGGGCGAACATAACGCCGAACCAGCGATGAAAGTGAATCCACGAACAAGGTCCTTCCGCGGAGAGCGACGATTTAAGTCAGCAAGACAAAACAGGACAGGAAAAACAGGGCCCAACAAATCGCAACGGAAACGGCCTTGGTCGAAACGGCCGGACGGGGGGCGGTTGTTTACTCGAGGCGGCAGTCCACGCTCGCACGATGGGCGGTCAGTCCTTCCTTGTTCGCCAGGACTCGCAGGGCCGGCGCGGCTTCGGCGAGCGCCTCGCGGGTGTACTGGATCACGCTGCCGCGGCGCAGGAAATCCAGCGACGATAAGCCGGACGCCCAACGGGCCGTACCGCTGGTGGGCAAGACATGGGACGGACCGGCCACATAATCGCCTAGCGCCACGGGGGTGAATGGGCCCAGGAACGCCGCACCCGCGCAGGGGACGAGGTCCACCAGCGTTTCCGCGTCCTCGGTGGCGATATGCAAATGCTCCGGGGCGAGGTCGTTGGCCAGGCGGCAGGCCTGCTGGGCGTCCCGCGTGAGGATCATGGCGCCGAAGTCCCGCAGGCTTTGTTCAGTCGCCGCGGCTCGTTTCAGTCGCCGCAACTGCGTCGCCGTCTCCTGGCTCACGTCCTCCAGCAGCTGCTCGGACCAACTGATCAAGATGCTGGCGCCGGGGGAGTGTTCGGCTTGCGCCAACAGGTCGGCTGCGACGTATTGCGCCGGCGTGGTCTGATCGGCGATGACGACCACCTCGCTCGGGCCGGCGATCGAGTCGATATCCACATCGCCATAAACCAACTGCTTGGCCAGCGCGACGAAGAGATTTCCCGGGCCGACGATCTTGTTGACGGGCGGAAGGTTCTCCAGACCATAGGCCAGGGCCGCGACGCCTTGGGCGCCGCCGACGCGGTACACCTCGTGGACTCCCAGTTCATGACAAACGGCGAGCATATCCTGGTTGTAGGCGCCGAAAGGCGTCGGCGGAGCGATCACCGCGATCTGCCTGACGCCGGCGGCTTGGGCTGGAACAACGGTCATCAGCACCGTTGACGGGTAGGCCGCGGCCCCGCCGGGCACGCAAACGCCGACTCGTTCCAAGGGCAGGAAGCGTTGTTTAAGGGAGACGCCAGGGCGAGCCACCGTCACATCTCGCGGCAGCAGGGCCGTTTGGAATTGTAAGATGTTTCGCCGCACTTCGCGGACGGCGTCCAGCAGTTCGGGGGCGGCCGCGGCGTGCGCTTGTTGCAATGATTCCGCGGCGACTCGCAGTTCCGATCCCGGCAGGTCCGCGCCGTCCAGGGCCTTGGTGTATCGCAGGACGGCGGCCAGTCCTTCCCGCCGAACATCAAGGCAAATGCGTTCGACGACTTGGGAAGGCGTGAGCGGCTCCCCGAAGACCTCCATGGTCTTGCGACGGCCCGCTTCACTGACCATGTTTCCCGACGGGCTGACCGCCGCTCGCAACTCACGGAGCGCGTCCCTGGGGTCTTGATCTCGAGCATCAATCCGTGCATATCAACATGGATGGCGACCATCGGCTAGGGGCGTGATCAGTTAATGAAGTTGTTGGCCCGCGGCGACCAATTGGATCACCTCAGCGGCCCGTTCGGCTTCTTCCAAGGACACGTCCAGGTGCGTGACGGCTCGGACCAAATCCTGGCCCATCGCGTACATGGCGACGCCGGCCTCGTTCAGCCGCTGCACCATGTGGCGCGCGTCCCCCAGTTCTGGAGCGACTTGGAACATCACGATGTTGCTGTCCACCTGGTCCGGGTAGAGTCGCAGCCCGTCGCATTGCCGGACCGCGTCGGCCAGGATCTGAGCTTTCCGATGATCTTCGGCAAGCCGACTTCGATTGTGTTGCAGAGCGTAGATGGCGGCGGCGGCCAGGACGCCGGCTTGCCGCATGCCCCCGCCAAACAGCTTGCGGTGAAACCTCGCCTCGCGAATCATGTCCTTGGTTCCCGCCAGAGCCGAGCCCACTGGGGCGCCGAGTCCCTTGCTGAAGCAGACGCTGACGGTGTCGAACGGTTCGGCCCACTGCCGTGCATCGACGCCGCTGGCGGCTTCGGCGTTGAACAGCCGAGCTCCATCGAGGTGCGTCGCCAGGCCGTTGCCTCGGGCCCAGGACGCCAGATCGCCGCGACTTCCTCCAGCGGCTGGACGCGGCCGCCGCCGGTGTTGTGGGTGTTCTCCAGGCAAAGCAGGCGAGTTCGCACCATGTGCTCATTCAACGGGGCGTATCAAGCCCTGCACCTGTTCCAACCGCAAGACGCCAAACTCCCCCATGACCGTTCGAGCGACCACTCCGCTCAGCTGGGCGAAGGCCGCCTGTTCGTAGTTGTAAATGTGGCACTTCTCCTCGCACAGAAACTCGTCGCCCGGCTTGCAATGGATCCGCACCGCGACTTGGTTGGTCATCGAGCCCGAGGGCATGAAGATCGCGGCTTCCTTTCCCAGGATCTCCGCGATCATCGCTTGGAGTCGGTTCGACCGTGGGATCACGGCCGATCACGTCATCGCCGACTTCCGCGGCGGCGATCGCGCGACGCATCGCGGGACAGGGCTTGGTGACGGTGTCGCTGCGAAGGTCAATGGGCGGCTGCATGTGGACAACGCTGGGATGAAGAAGGAGCGTGTGCGAAAGGAAGGAGATCGGGGACGGGCGCCAGGGTCGCGATCGGCGAGGATCGGCGGCCAACCGCCGGCGGCTTGGACCCCGGGGTAGTGTATCCCAAGGTCAAATCCGGCGAGAGTGGGGGCGAATCGCAGGCTACAATACGGGCATGAATGAAGATCCCCCATCCCGCGCCGCTGAATCCGCCGACGGCTCGATGGAAGCGAGCAATCGCTTGCTGCAGATGCATCGCGCCCGCAACCTGCAGAGCCGCGAACGGTGGGACGTCTTCGCCTCGCACCGGCGGCAGGTGACGCGCCTGCTGCTGCAAGCCATCCAGCGGTGCGAGAAGCCACGGCCGCGCGTCTGCCTGTTGGGGGCGGGCAATTGCAACGATGTGGATTTGGCAAGCCTGGCGATGGCCGGGGCCGAGGTTCATTTGGTGGACGTCGATGAGCAGGCGATGCGGCGAGCCCTGCAACACCAGGGCGTTGAGCGCGGACATTGCACCTGGCCGACGTCACCGGGCGCTGGACGTCTTGCAGGGGGCCGCGAGTCTTGCCCCCGAACACGCCGCGCATCTGCTGCAACAGGTTCGTAGCGCCGCGGGGCCGGAACTTCCGGGCCCGTTTGACGTGGTGGCTTCCCTGAACCTCTTGACCCAACTGGTGGATTCGGCGGCCCACGCCAGAGATTTGCGGCACGATGAGTTGTTCGTTGCGCTGGCCTTCGCGCTGCAGCAAAGGCACTTGGAGTTGCTGCGGCGGTGGGCGTCGCCGGCGGGCGTCGTGCTGCTGATCACCGACGTGGTCTCCAGTCTGACATGCCCCGATCTGGCGGCGGTCCAGGAGCACTTGCTGAGCGAGTACCTCATGCGGCAGGTGGTGCAAGGCAACTTCTTCACCGGCGCCAACCCGTGGAGCCTGCAAAAGAAACTGCTGGACCAGGGCGTCCCAACTCAAATGCACCCGGCTTGGAAGTGGGATCTGGGCCCCCGAGTTTACCTGGTCGCGGCCCTCGAGTTCCTAGGCGATTCCGGCTGCAGCCTCGTGGCGTTATAGACGCGTTGAATCGCCAGGGCGTAGGCGGCCGTGCGGAGGCTGATTTTTCGTTCGGTGGCGGCGGTCCAGACGCGTTCGAAGGAATCGGTCATGACGCGATCCAGTTCTTGGCGGACGCGGTCCAGGCTCCATTCGTAGTACTGCCGATTCTGCACCCACTCGAAATAGCTCACGGTGACGCCGCCGGCGTTGGCCAGGATGTCCGGCAGGATCACCACGCCCCGCTGGTCCAGAATCCGATCGGCTTCCGGCGAGATCGGGCTATTGGCGGCTTCGACGATCAGCTTCGCCTTGATCGTGTCGACATTGTCCTCGCGAATGACGTCGCCAATGGCGGCCGGGATCAGCAGATCGACGTCCATGCCTAGCAAGGCGTCGGCCGGCAGCAACTCGGCTTCACGATAGCCGCTGAGAAATCCGTCGTTGGCGAAGCAATGCCGCATGACGGCGTGAATATTGAGACCTTCCGCTCGGTAGTAAGTTCCCGACAGGTCGCTCACGGCGACGACGGGAAAATCCGCCTCTTGCAAGAACTTGGCGGCGTGCGAGCCGACATTGCCGAACCCCTGAATCGCGACGGTCGTTTCTTTGGGGCGCGCGCGAGTCGATTGAGCAACTTGACGCTCAGCAACCCGACGCCGCGTCCGGTGGCTTCCTCGCGTCCGCGGGCCCTAAGTGCTCCACCGGCTTGCCGGTCACGCAGGCGGGGTTGAAGCCGTGGTATTTCTCCCACTGGTTGCGGATCCACGACATGACCTCGGCCCCCGTGCCCATATCCGGAGCGGGAATGTCCGTATCGGGCCCAATAACGTCATGAATCTGGTCGACGAACTTTCGCGTGATGCGTTGCAGTTCCTTGCGGCTGACCTGACGCGGGTCGACAGCGACGCCCCCTTTCGCTCCGCCATAGGGGAGATTGACCACGGCGTTCTTCCAGGTCATCAACGTCGCCAAGGCGCGGACGTCATCCAGATCGACCGTCGGGTGATATCGCAGCCCGCCCTTCATGGGCCCGCGAGCTCGATCGTGCTGCACGCGATAGCCCAGGAACGTCTCAATGCGGCCGTTGTCCATTTCGATCGCGATTTGCACTTGCACTTCGCGTTGCGGGGTCAGCAACAGCTTGCGGATGTCCTGGTCCAATTCGAGCTGATCGGCCCCAAGTTCGAAGTATTGCCGAGTGGCTTCATAGATGCTCATCAAGGGACTCGCTGGAGGAACGCGCCTGGCCGGCGCACGGCGTCGACAACCAAAACCACCAGTCTAGCTGATGCCCGAAAAAGGATCCGTTCCGGGCTGGGAAAAACTCCGCCTCCCGCCGGATTCCGCTTGGCGGCGGCCCAGACCGGCGGGGCAAGGCTTCCGCTCGGGGGCTCCGCGGTTGGCCGCCACCGCCGGCGACCGCCAGAGCGTTTCCTGGGTGATTTTGCCCTATGGACACGCCGCGCGGTACATTAAAGGAAGGTAATGGACGGTCGCGCGAGCAGAGGGAAGGACATTGGCGAGTATGGCGGTTTCGATCGAGGAATTCTGGGAACTGCTGACGTTGTCTGGCCTGCTTGACGCGGCTCGTTTCGAGGAATTGCGGCGGGAATTCTCCCAAATGAAGGGGGCGGCGAGTACGACCCCGCACGGACTGGCCGCCTGGTTGGCCGATCAACAGGCCACGACCGCCTACCAGAACACCGTGCTGCTGGCCGGTCACGCGGGCCCCTTCGACTATGGCGATTATCGCGTGGTGGCCCGCAAGACGCATGGCGCGTTGGCCGGCATGTTTCGCGCCGAGCATTTGCCGACCACGCACCAAGTTCTGCTCAGGTTCCTGGCCGGCGACTACTTGCGCGACAATGAGCTCTGGAAGCAGGTGGTCGCTCGCACGGAGCGTTGGAGCAAAGTCGTTAATCGGCACTTGGCGGCCTACTATCACGCACAAGCTTCGCCTCGCTTTCGCTTTCTGGTGTTGGAGAACCTGCAGGGCTGCACCTTGGCCGAGTGCTTGCAATGCGGCAGCCTGCCGGTCAACCAGGTCGCTCATATTGGCCGCCTGGCCGCTTTGGGACTGGGCGTCCTGCATCAGGCGGGCTTGCGGCATGGTCGCGTCACGCCTCATTCCATCTGGCTGTGCGACGACGGCAACGTCAAATGGCTGCCCGATCCCACCGACGACAACGAATCCTACGGAGAGGATCGAAGAATCGTGGAGGAAGTGGCTGACTACGCCGCGCCCGAATTGCCGCTTCAAGGCGTCTCAACGGCGACCGACTTGTACGGTCTGGGCTGTGTCTTGTACGAAGCTCTGACCGGCCGGCCTCCCTTCCTGGGCGGTTCAGTCGAAGACAAACACCATCGCCACGCCACTCAGGCGATTGAAACGCCTGGCCAGGTTCCGGCCGAGTTGATGCGGACCATTTCCTTTCTGATGGCGAAGAATCCGGCCGTGCGGACTCCTTCGGCCGCGGCGGCCGCTCAACAACTAGGGCCTTGGGTGTCCGCCAGATGGCAAGCGTTTCGGCCCACTCCGCCGGAGCCCTCCCAGCGAGCTTTGGAGCGATACCTGCGGCAAAACCCGCCGCCCACGGATCCGCCCCCGTTGCCCGCGGCGCCGCCGTCGGTCAACCTGGCAACCTCGCCGCTTCTGGTCCCAACGGCAGCGACCCAGACGCGGGATCAAGCTCCAACCACGACGATGACCCGCGATGCGGCCGCTCCCGCCTCGGCGACGGCCCCGCCTTCGGCGGCGACTTCCGCCCCGCCGGCGAGCCCATTATCGGCTTCCGGCTCGACTTCCACCCCCGTGCCCCTCGCCGGCCAAGCCTCGCGCGAGACGGCCCGCGAGACCCGGCGGGTTTCCGCCGACCATACCGCCGCGACTGCGACGGCTTCTCGACCTATTCTGCTGCCCGATCCGCCGCCGCCCGATCCCGCTCCCGCGACGACCGGGACGGCGGTGGCCGCGGCGTCGGCGGATGTTGACGCCAACAGGGAGTCAGCCGCCGCCGCGTCGAGTGACCTCGCTTCGATGTTCGCTGGACTGACAACGGTCAAGGCGGAGCCCGATGTGGCCCCGCCGCCCCCCCTGATGCAGGTCGCCGATCCAGAGGCTGTGGAGCGGCCAGCGGCGCCCCGGCGGCGCGTGAACACGGCCGCCTACTTGATCAAGCAATCGCTGCTTGGCGGCGCGGCGGCGTTGTTGCTTGGCGGCTTGGTGTACTTGCTCACGCTCTCCGGCGGAGATCGCGACCCACCCAAGCGGCGGCCTCCGCCCAGCCAGTTCGCTTCGGCCGACGCCAATCGCACCGGCGTCCGAGGCGCCGGTGCACCCAACTCCACGCCGGGCGGCGACGGCGAATCCATCGGCGCCGCCGGTTCATCGGCGGCGTATCGCGTTGTCGACGAAGACGACGGGAAGTCCTTGTGGGCCCCTCCCACGCAGGGGGCGGCGGTGGATCTGCGGCTGGCGCCGGTGCAAGTCCAGGCGATTGTCGCGGTGCGGCCGGAACTGTTCGAGAGCGACGAAGGGCGGCGGCTTTATCGTGCTCTGGGACCGCGCTTCGACGAGTGGCGTCAACAGTGGGAAACCGCCGTCGGGTTAGCCTGGACCGAGATGTCGCAACTCGTGTGCACGTTGCACCCCGCTGGCGAGCAGTTTCCTCGGCCGGCGTTCGTGATCGCTTTGCGGCAACCCCGGTCTCGCGCCGAATTGCTGCAACTCTGGCCCGATGCGAAAGCGGAATCGACCGAGGCCGGCGATGTCCTGGCCCTGGGCGAGTGGTCGTTCTTCGTGCCCAGCGGCGACGAAGTTGTTCAATTCGCCGTGGGCACGCCTGATCAAATGGCCGACGTCGCCGAGCGTCAAGGAGCGGCGCCGCCGCTACGCAGCGTCGCTCAGAAGCTGATGGAGTTCTCCGACAGCCAGCGGCACCTGAACGTTCTGGTCTTTCCCCACGATCTGGAAGCGGACATGTTTCGCGACGGACGATCGTTCTACTTCGGCGAGGCCAAGAAGATTCGTGAACCGCTCCATTGGCTGTTGGGCGACGGCCTGCAAGCCGCTCTGTTCAGCATGCATGTCGACGATCGCGGCGTGTACCTCGAGCTGCGGATGGCGCCCGAATTGGGGCTCGATCGCTACGACCTGGCGGAGAAGCTCCGGCTGCGTTTGAACGAGTTGCCGCGGACTCTTCAGTCCTATCTCGCGCAGCGCATCAACCCGCCGGTCTATTGGCGCGAAGTCGCTTTCCAGCTGCCCCTGATGCTGCGGTTTGTGCATGACCAGTTGCGAATTCAAACCGAGGATGTCTACGCTGTCGTCAATGCGCACTTGCCAACCACCGCGGCGCATAATCTGGCGTTCGCCGGAGAGATGCTGTTGTCGGCGACTCCCGACGCGCCGCCGATCGTCGCCGCCGCCGCGCCAAGCGGCGATGCGCCAGCCAGCTTGGACGAATTGCTCGCCCGGCGGACGACGATCGCCTTTTCGCAGCTGTCCCTGGAGTTCGCCATGAACGCCGTGTTGGAAGACGTGCGGGAGACGTACGCCGACTTGCCCTTCCCCTTCGCCATCAAAATGCTGGGCATTGACCTGGAGATCGGCAGCATCACTCGCAATCAACAGATCCGCGATTTCAATCAGCAAGATCAGGCGATTGCCGACATTTTGACCGCGATGGTCCTGAAGGCGAATCCAGACCCGGGCGCCTCCGGGCCGCAGGATCCGAAACAGACCCTGGTGTGGGCGATCGGTCCCAACCCCGATGACGCCTCGCAAAACATTGTGCTGATCACCACGCGTGAAGCCGCCATGGCCAAGAAGTACCAATTGCCCAAAGCCTTCCTGCCCGATCCCTAAAGCCCGGCGGTCCAGCCACGGGCTGGAACAAGCCAACAACCAAGAATGGCGTGACCTTTGAGCGCATTCACCATCACCTGTGCCACCTGTCAAACCAGGCTTACGGTCCGCGATGCGAAGGCCGAAGGTCAGATTCTGCCGTGCCCCAAGTGCGGCAGCATGGTCCTGGTCAGCCGTGATCCGCTCGCCTCTCACCCCGCGCCGCCCGCCTCCTCGGACTCGTTTGACCATTCGGACGACATCGATACGGTGGTCTCCGATTCGATGCAGCAATCGCCTTCGTCGATCGGCTCGGCCGGCGACGCGCAGGAGACGCCGGGATCAACCGCAGCCTCGGCGGAAGAGAGGCCGGCCGAATCCCAGCTCGTCGCTTCCCAACCGTTGTCGGCCCCGAGCGCTGGAGGCGGGACCGAGTCCGCCGAGGACGGCGTCGCGCCCGTGATGCCGGGCGGGCACTGGACGTCTCATGAATCGCAAGCGTTCCGGCGGTGGCTACTGATCGGTGCGGCGGGCATGGCCGTGGTGCTGGTCTCCATTGGCGTCGCGGGCTTCTGGATCGCCCAGCAGAGTAAACTGGCCGACGTCCCCAAGGAAAACGGCGCGAAGTCGTTGGCCGACGCGGGGAGTCCCTCCAATCCGGGCGACTCGCTTCGCCCGGGCGATTCCACGGATGAGGACCCAGCGGGCCAACCGGCGGCCGACGCGCCGCCCGACTCGGACCCTGCCACGCCCGAGTCCGCCGCGACCGACGCGCCGGGGGAGGAAGATCCGGCGGGCGTCGGCGGCGAGCCGCCCCCGACGTCTGGCGACGAGCCCGTGTTGCCCGCCGACCCGCCGTTGCCGGGCGCCGGCGCCAATTCGAATCGAGAACCGCTGCTTCCCGGCAGCGGCGCGCCGCCCGCTTCGCCCGACGCGGGCGCCAACGCTCCCGCGGGCCTGACGCCGAATATTGGTCAGGTCAATAATGCTCGCATCGGGGCGGCGTTGGACGACCTGGAGAAGATGTTTCAGGGGGCGAGCGAGCCGGACCTTGTCGAGCAGGACCCCCGCGACTTCGATTTCGAGCTCTATCCGGCGGACCATTGGTTGTTCGCGGGATCGACGCCGGAACGCCCGCCGACGCCTCGACGTCTGGACCTGCAAAGGCAGTTCCGTTTGCCCATCGCGAATCTCGAGCTGCCCGAGATGTCGCTGCTGGAATTGGTTCGCTTCGGCGAGCGGATCAGCAACGTGCCGATCGCCTTGGACTTGGAGTCTGTGGCGCTGCTCGGGCATTCGCCGCGGACCCGTCTGGACGCTGCGTCTTTGGAGGGCAATCTGGGGCAGGTCTTGAGCGCCGCCATCCAGCCCCTGGGACTCAAGCTCTTACCCGCCGATTATTGCGTCGTGATCACCGCCCCAGGCGCCCAGCAACTCGTCCAACGGGCCTGGCCGACGGCTGATGTGATGCGCGCCGCCGATGATCGAGTGAAGCTGTTGCTGTGGATTCGCTCGCTCGTCTTGGGATCGGCTCGAGGCGCCGCGGCGAATCTGGTGCTGAACCAGGAGCAACTGATTGGCGAATTAACTCCGATCGAAGCCCGTCGTGTTGAGGAATTCCTGCTGGCGCTGCAATTGGCCCGCGGCGAGCAACCGCCGCCGCCGCCCTTGGAATGGGTTCGCGTCAAAGCGGCTTTGAACGCCAAGATTACGATCAATCGTTCGTTCAAGACTCCGCTGATGGATGTTCTGGACGAGATCGGCGGGCAGTTGGGCAAGCATTTTGTCGTGGACTGGCGGGAATTGGCGCCGTTGGGATGGACGCCCGATTTCGAAGTCACGCTCCTGTGCCAGGATGAATCCGCCACGCGAGCACTGGCGTTGCTGCTGACGCCTTTGGGAATGGACTTCATGATCGGCGCGGGCGATACGATTGTCGTCAGTTCGGCCGATTCGGTGCGACGCAGCACGACATGTCGCATGCATTCGATCGCCGACGTTGTAAAACTGGGCGCGGATCCGGCGACTATGACCAAGGCCCTCCAATTCCGTTTGGGGCAGGAGCATTTCGACCCGCCCGCGGACGCTCAGCAACGCGGCGACGATTGGCGGCTGGATTACGACCCGGTCAGCGGCTGCATCCTGGCGAGGCTGCCGCAACGGGACCAGGTGCGTCTGGCTTCCATGTTGGTGACGCTGCGTCGGAACATTCGCGGGAAATAGTCGGCCGGTCACATCACGCGGTCAACGGCGGCGGCGATGCGCCGCAAGCGTTGCATGGCGGCGTCGAATTGCTCGAAGTTCAGCGACTGGTAACCGTCGCTCAGGGCCGTTTCCGGTTCCGGATGCACTTCAATCATCAGGCCGTCCGCGCCCGCGGCGACGGCGGCGTTGGCGACGTCCGAAACCATATACGCGTGTCCCGTGCCGTGGCTGGGATCGATGACGACGGGCAGGTGCGTTTTTTCATGCAGATAGGGAATCGTGGCCACTGGCAATGTGAATCGCGTATGCGACTCGAAAGTCCGGATGCCGCGCTCGCAGAGCATGACGTTCGGGTTGCCTTGATTCAGAATGTATTCGGCCGCCAATAGCAACTCGTCCATGGTCGCGCTGGGGCCCCGCTTCAGCAGCACTGGGCAGGGCGAATCGCCCACGGCTTCCAGAAGTCGGTAGTTCTGCATGTTCCGCGCGCCGACTTGCAAGACGTCGGCGTAGCGGCCGATCAACTCGACGTCGAATTCCGACATCACTTCGGTAACGATCGCCAAACCGGTTTCATCGCGAGCGGCCGCCAGCATTTTCAGGCCGTCTTCTTTCAATCCTTGGAAGCTGTAGGGACTGGTTCTGGGCTTGAACGCGCCGCCGCGAGCGCCGTGGCGCCGGCTCGCTTGACCGCTCGGGCGGCGAGCAGGATCTGCTCTTCATTCTCGACCGAACAGGGGCCGGCGATAACGCCGACGACGCCCGGTCCAACTTCCAACGAGCCGGCGCGGACGGTGCTGAACTCGGGTTTGACCTCGCGGCTGGCGACCTTGTAGGGCGCCAGGATGGGCACGACTTCCTCCACGCCGGCGCCTGCCTCGAGCGATTCCTTCATTTGCTGCCGCTTATCGCCAATGGCGGCGATGACGGTTCGTTCGCTGCCTTGGATGGGATGCGCCTTGAGGCCCAGTTGTTCCACACGTTCGGTCATGTGCTGGATCTGGTCGGGCGTCGCATTCTTTTTCATCACGACGATCATTGAGAACAACTCCTGATGGGACGCTCGGGCGAGCGCCGGGGCGGTGGTAAGCAGCATGGTCATTGCGGGTGGGCGAGCATTGGCGACGGCGCCCGGAGGAACAAAAAAACCCCGAAGGCGGCGAGGCCTTCGGGGTTGGATTGGTGGAGCTTGGCGTGCTGCGCGGTCCTACATCCCCTCGACCCTGAGGCGAGTGAAGCTAAACCAAAAGTAGGAATACGCAGCGTTCTGTTTCATGTGCGGATTATGATCAGCCCAGCGAAATTGTGCAAGCGATCGGCCACCCGCAAATTCGCGGAGGCTATTTCTCGATTTCCTCGGTCTTCTGCCGAATGCCGCCGGGTGCGAGCCGATCCGCATCGTAGCTGGCGCCGTAGCCCAGTTTCACCGTGCGAACATCGGGCTTCCAACCCATCAACGACAGCAATTCGTTCAAACTGATCTGTTTGATTTGCAGATCGTCCGCGGCGGTTTGCAGGTCGTTCCAGCCGCTGCGCAGCTCCGCGGTGGAGTTCTCATCCGGCTTGGAGCCAACCACCAGGTATCGCGTGTTGGGCGTCAACCGTCCAGTCAACTCGCCATCGTCCTTGACCTCGGCGTCGATCTCGCCGCCGTTCATGAAGATGAGATTGCGGATGTAGTCTCGATCGGACCGGCGATCGTCGTTCAGATCCATGAAGCCCGCCAAGCCGAAATGGATGGCTCGTCCTGGCTGCCAGGCCGGCGAGTGGATCTTGTCGCCAGGCAGGATGGGGTTGGTCAATTCATCTTCCAGGATCCGCGCTTGCGCCATGTGAGGCCCCATGATCTCAATGACTTCGATGCGCGCCTTTCGATTGCCTTCGGTCAGGACCTCGGTGTCTTTGTCATAGACCGAGAACGTGATCTGCGAACGCAACTTGTCAGCTTCGCCCAGGTTGATCCAGACCGTCGCCTGCTTGGCGCTAGCGTACACCACCAGACCATCTTCGTTGTCGAAGGTCGTTTCTTCCTTGGAGGCCAGCTTGTTCTTCAGAATGTCGATCTGGTTGTCCTTCTTGCTGATCTCGGTGGTCAGCGAGTCGGATTGCTTGCGGGCGGCCGCCTGGGACTGAACCAGTTCCTGGGCCGTCTTCTGCATGACTTGCTGGCTTTGAGCTTGATCGGCTTGCAGCTTCTGGACCTGCTGAGCGATATCGTTGCGCACGGCCTGGTAGGCGGCGGCCTCGGTCGCGAAGGTCTCCTTGAGTTTGTCGTCGAACGCCTTGCGGCGAGCGACCTCGTCAGCGACATACCGCTGATTGGCCGCGACTTCAGCGGCCGTGCGATCGGCGACTTGCTCGCTCTTGGCCTGAATGGCGGTCAGTAGATTGGACGGCAAGGTGCGGTAGTTCCGCTCGGCTTCCGGCAGGCCTTCGCCGTACAGCACCATATCCGCTTCGTAGTTGCTCTTAATGGTTTCGATTTCCGGGTCGCTGGTTTCCCCGGCCAAGTTGGTTTCCACCTCGCTCTTGGTCAACTCGCCATAGCCCATGAAGTACTTCAGTAACGCGACTTGATTCAGCGCTCGGTCGCGCTCGGCCCGCAATTCCACCGCGCGATTCTTCTCGGTGTTCACTTCATTGATCTTCTCGTTGGCCAGCTTCCAATAGATGAAGAAGCCAACGCCGCAGGCGAGCGTCGAGATCGTCAAGATAATCAAGGCGGCTGTCAGGCCTCGACTGTCACGGCTCATAGAAGGACTCCTAGGGAGGTCAACGAACGTTTCGCGTTGCGGGTGAATCCAAGCGTCCCGAGGTCGGACTCGGGGAAGATGGAATGGCGGACGCCGCCGCCAAGGACCATCCCAGACTGCAGACTCCTGACTCCAGGGTAGGCTGAAAGTCCCTGGTCGTCAATAAATTACGGTAGTTAGGAGGTCCTGGCGAAGTCTCATCGGGACGCCCCGCCGCGTGGAACGCAAAATCAGCGGCAGACCCCATAACCGCGCGGGTCCCAAGAACCGCGCCGACCCGAAGAAACGGGCGGACGTCAGCAACCGCACGCCGCCGACACCGAAGCCGTGAAACGGGTCACCACTTGCGTCCGCCTCTGTGGTTCCCCGCGTCCTCCGTCAATTCCATCCGGATCTAGCCTTAGCCTAGCGGCTAGACATATTGGCCAGCCAGTATCCGGCTTGCCAACCAACCACTCCGGCCACCGCTCCGCTGAGCAGGCCCGTCATTCCGGCGAGTCCTGGAGCACCTAGCGCCCAACCGGCCAGGACCCCCAACAGCGGGGCGACCGACAACCCCGCGACCACCCCGGTGACGACGCCCCATCGCGACGCTGACGGCAGGTCGTTGTTGCGACCGATGGCGGCCCCATGAAAGGCCATGGCCGCCGCCGCCATGAAGGCCGGGGCGCCGCCAAAAACGGCGCCGGTCAGCGCGACTTCGGCGAACTCGCCTTCCATGTACAGCGAGGCCATCACGACGCCCAGCACGGCGCCCAGAAACCCGGCGAGAATCCCGCCGATCGCGGCGGCGGCCCAGCCCAAATCGTTGGTCGCTTCACTCATCGCGGCTTACAGCTCGTAGTTGGGAGGATGTGGCGGAGGTTGGCTGCGGGCCCAAGGCCCAACTTCGGCCTGTTGTACTCGCTGGCGCGAAGATTGGAAAGTACGCGAAAACCGGGGAAGCGAGCGCTTCGCCCGCTGACTCCCAACCCCCTTGGAAGCGCTGCGTTACAATGCCGTCTCCCGACATCAGGAGCTTCCCGTGGCGCGCCGAAAGTCCCGACCGTCTGACACGCAGCCGACCTTGTTCGCCATGACCGACCGAGAGTCGGCCGCCGGTCCCGACCCGACCGACAGCGAGCCCCCGACCGGCGAGCCCCCGATCGGCGAGCCCACGACCGGCGAGCCAACGATCGGCGAGCCGCTCTCGTCAGCGGCGGGCCCCGCTCCCCTGCGCGACGCGTTGGTCCTGGTCATCGATGCTCCGTCGCTGATCTATCAGGTCTTCCACGCGATCGACTCGGTCACCGGACCGACGGGTCAGCAGCTGAACGCCGTCTTCGGTTTCACGCGCGACCTCCTGGATCTGATCGAGAAGCGGCAGCCGGATTATCTGTTTTGCGCCTTTGATCATCGGGATCCCACATTCCGTCATGAGCTGTACGCCGACTACAAGCAGAGTCGCGAGGCCATGCCCGATGAACTCCGCCCCCAGATTCCCTTGATTCATCGCATGTTGGAAGCGATGAGGATTCCCATGCTGGAGCTCGCCGGGTACGAAGCCGACGACATCCTCGCCACCGTGGCTCGCGAGGCCGAAGCGCTGCAGGGACGTTGTTGGCTGGTGACCAACGACAAGGATTGCCGGCAGTTGATCACCGAAAAGGTGATGATCTTCAATCCTCGCAAGCGCGAACTTATGGATCAGGCGGGCGTGGCGGAGACATGGGGCGTCCGCCCCGATCAAGTCGTTGATTTCCAAACGCTGGTTGGCGATAAGATCGACGATATCCCCGGCGTGCCGCTGATTGGACCCAAGGTGGCTCAACAACTGCTGGAGCAATTCGACACGTTGGAAGGCGTCTTTGAGAATCTTGATCAGGTCGCTGGACCGAAACGGCGCGAGAACCTGGCCAAGTTTCAAGAGCAAGCCAGGATCACTCGGCAACTGGTCAAGCTGGACGCGCACGCGCCGCTGACGATCGACTGGGGGGCCGCTCGCGTGGGCCAGTTTCACGGCGGCTCGGTGCGAAAGCTCTGCCATGAATTGGGATTTCGCAGCTTGGCCGAACGCCTGCAGAAGCATTCGGACGCTTCGGACATCGTAGCGCCGCAACGTGCGTCGTTGCCGATCCAGGTGGTTGAGTCGCCCGAGGACTGCGCCGCGATGTGCGAGCAGTTGTTGCTCGCCGGCCAAGCCAATGTGCTGGTGCTGTCCGACGGACGACATCCGCGGTGGGCCGAATTGGCGGGGCTGGCCGCCAGCACCGCCGAGCAAGCCTGGTACTTGCCGATCCATAGTGATGCGGACACGCTGCAGGCGCGGCGGCGCGACAACGCTTGGATCCCCATCTGGGGTGCATTCTGGGAGCATCCGCAAGTCGCCAAGTCAGGTCCGCATCTGAAGGAAGCCGACGTCCTGTTGCGACGATTCGGTTTGACGTTGGCCGGCGCCGGGTTTGATTTCACCTTGGCGGACTACTTAACCGCGGCTGGCCAACGCGGGCACGAACTGGCCGACTTGGCTGATCGTCATCTCGGACGTCGTCAGCCGGACATTGACGCTTGGCTGGGCTCCGGCAAGCACCGCCAAGCGCCTCATCAACGTCCCTTGGCCGAGTCTGTGCGGTACGCGCAGGCGGCGTTGGAAGTCTGTCGCGACCTGCGACCGGTGCTGCAGCAGCGGCTGGACGGCATGGAGTTGGACGAACTTTTCACCCACTTGGAATTGCCGCTGCAGGCCGCTTTGGCCGATATGGAGTTTCTGGGCGTCAAGGTCGATACGCAGTTGCTGTCTCGCATCGAAGAGGAGTTCCAACAACGCCTCGCCAAGCTGATCGCCGAAATTCATGCGCTGGCTGGCGGAGAATTCCAAATTGATTCGCGCAGCCAATTGTCCGAGAAGCTCTTCGTGGAGCTCGGGCTGCCGACCCAGAAGAAGACCAAATCAGGCGCCCCCAGCACCGATAGCGAAGTCCTGGTCGAACTCGCCAAACTGCACGCCCTGCCCGCCAAGATCATCGAGTACCGGCAGGTCGCCAAGCTCAAGAGCACGTACGTCGATGCGCTGCCGCAGTTGGCGCATCCTGAGACGGGGCGTGTCCATACTTCGTTCCGTCAGGATGTCGCGGCCACCGGGCGGTTGAGTTCTCAAGACCCGAACCTGCAGAACATCCCCATTCGAACGGCCGACGGCCGACGCATCGCGCGGCGTTCGTCGCCGGCGACCCGCAGTGGCGCCTGGTCTCCGCCGACTACTCGCAAATCGAGTTGCGGGTGATGGCGCATTTTTCTCGCGATGAGGAGTTGATGCGGGCCTTTCGCGACGGGCGAGACGTGCATGCGCAAGTCGCCGCGGAGATCCACGGCGTGCCGCTGGACGCTGTGGAGCCCGAAATGCGACGGCGCGCCAAGGCGATCAACTTCGGCGTCATCTACGGCCAGTCGCCATATGGTCTGGCCAAAGCGCTGAACATCGACAAGAGCGAAGCCGCCGACATTCATTGACGCCTATTTCGCTCGCTATCCGGGCGTCCAGCGGTTTGTCCAGCAGACATTGGACGACTGCCGCCGGACTGGTTTCGTGTCCACGATCCTGGGGCGCCGGAGAGAAGTGCGCGGGATTCGCTCAGCCGATCGCCGAGGCGATTCGTTGCAGCGCACCGAGCCCGAACGCGTGGCCGTCAACACCGTGATTCAAGGCTCGGCGGCTGACTTCATCAAGGCCGCCATTCTCCGCGTCCGCTGGGCCCTTTCCAAACCGGATTGTCGAAGCCGGATGTTGTTGACGATTCACGATGAGTTGCTGTTGGAGGCCCCTCAGGAGGAAGTGTCCCAGACGGCCAAGCTCCTGCGGCAAGAAATGATCGCGGCGGCGGAATTGGATGTGCCGGTCGTGGTGGATGTGAAGGCGGGGGAGGACTGGGCGAGCTGTGATCCCTGGAATGGCTAGGGGGTCTGGCGTGGTTGGTGCGTTGACTCCGCCTGTTCCGCCACGGTGCGGCCGGGAGAATTCCGACGAAAGCGCGGATTTCAGCCAAGTCTGTTCGCCATGGGGGTGATTTCTCGGGTACAATTCGAGTACCTTCCTCGAAGCTCGACGATTCCGTCGTCTCACAATCCCATCCAATTCGCCCTCCCCCGAGGGGCCTAGTCATCACTTCCGATCATCCGCCACTCAGCCGCGGATACGACGCTCCCCTTAGCACGCTCCCTGTGTTAGGGCTGGTGGGCACGATAGCTCACGGCAAGAGCTTTGTCTCTGAGACGCTTGTTTCCCTTGGCGCATTTCGTCTGGATGCCGACGCCGCGGGTCACAAGGTGTTGGGGGATCCCTATGTCATGGCGGCCCTCCGCCGGCGTTGGGGCGATCGTGTCGTGCAGGCTGACGGTTCCATCGATCGACCAGCCGTCGCCGAGTTGGTGTTTGGCGACACTGTAGAAAAGCGGCAAGAGCGTCGTTTTCTCGAGCAGCTGACCCATCCCAAGATACGCCTGCGTTTAGAGAGTCAAGCCCGCGAGGCCCTGCGCACCGGTGCGGCGGGAGTCGTCCTTGACGCGCCGCTCTTGCTGGAAGCTGGTTGGGACGACTTGTGTCATCAGATTTGGTTTGTCGATGCGCCCATGAGCAACGCGTGCAGCGAGTTCGCGAGCGAGGCTGGAGTCACGAGCAACTGGAGGCTCGCGAACAATCACAGGCGGCGGAGTCGCTCAAGAGGCAGCGGGCCGACGCGGTGATCGACAACTCCGGCGACCCAGAATCAACACGGCGCCAGGCGGCTCACCTCTGGAGCCGCTTTCTCGCCGCCTGCAAAAGTGAAGGCGGCGTGTGACGCGAGGCCCGGCGAGAGGCAATGCCATGTTCCCCAGATCCCATACCCAGCCGCGTCCCCACAGCTCGCCGATCGCTCGGACCCCAGCGAACAGCGCGACAACCGAGGAACACCATGTCCACTGGCAATAGTTCATCGAACAACCGCGGCGGTCGATCCCGGAATTCCTCGTCCCCACGGTCCGGCGGCAAGACCCAGCGGTCGCGCCAGCGCGTCCGCGAGAGCGGCGGCAACAACGGCGATTCCTACGACGACAGCGAACCTCTCTCGCTGGCCGAAGAACTCGCCGTGGAGGCCAAGCGCGGCGGCCTCGATTCCGATGAGACCTACGAGCGCGTCAAGCAAGGCGAAATCCATATCGCCGAGTTCCAGAAACTGTCGATGGGCGAGTTGATCGAAGACGCCCGCGAAGAGAACGTCGCCGATGTGGCGGGAATGAAGAAGCAGGATCTGATCTTCAGGATCCTGAAAGAACGCGTGAAGATGAACGGGTCTGATGTATGGCGAGGGAACGCTTGGAGATCCTGCCAGACGGATTTGGCTTCCTCCGCAGCCCCGACTATCACTACCTCTCCTGCCCCGACGACATTTACGTTTCCCCGAGCCAGATCCGTCGCTTTGGACTACAAGACCGGCGCGACCGTTTCCGGGCAGATTCGACCGCCCAAGGAAAACGAACGGTACTTCGCGCTGTTGCGCGTGGAAGCGATCAATTTCCAGGATCCCAACTCGTTGAGCGAAAAGGTCGCAATTCGACGATCTGACGCCGTTGCATCCCAACGAGCGGATCGTGATGGAATGGAAGCCGGAGGATATGGCCACGCGCGTTGTGGACATGATGACGCCGATTGGCTTTGGTCAGCGCGGCTTGATCGTCTCGCCGCCGCAGGGCCGGCAAGACGATCCTGCTGCAGAAGATGGCCAAGGCCGTCTTGCACAACTATCCCGATTCGTACGTCATCATGCTGTTGATCGACGAACGGCCCGAGGAAGTCACCGACATGGAGCGCCAAGTCAAGGGCCAAGAACTGCGAGGTCGATCAGTTCGACGTTTGACGAGCCGGCTTCACGGCATGTCCAAGTGTCCGAGATGGTGATCGAGAAGGCCAAACGCATGGTCGAATACGGCTGCAATGTCGTCGTCTTCCTCGACTCGATCACTCGCTTGGCTCGGGCCTGGAATTCCGAGTGTCCAGCAATCCGGCAAGATCCTCTCCGGCGGCCTGGACGCCAACGCGATGCAACAGCCCAAACGATTCTTCGGTTCGGCCCGCAAGGTCGAAGAAGGCGGATCGCTGACCATCCTGGCCACGGCCCTGGTCGATACCGGCAGCCGCATGGACGAGGTGATCTTTGAGGAGTTCAAGGGCACCGGCAACCTCGAGATCGTGCTCGATCAGAAGACTGGTCGATAAGCGAGTTTGGCCGGCCATCGATATCAACCGCAGCGGTACGCGACGCGAAGAAATCCTGATGGATCCCGAAGAATACCGGCGGATCTGCATGCTTCGCCGCGTGCTCAGCGAAATGAACCCTCCCGACGCGATGCAACTGCTGGTGTCGCGGCTGGAAAAGCACAAGACCAACGCCGAATTCCTGATGAGCATGAAACTCGATGACTGAGCCTGCTGCTCCGCCCGACATCACTGCCTTGGAAGGCCAACCGCATCCCCATGGCCGGTACGCGATCGTGGTGTCGCGATACAACGAAAACATCACCGGCAAGCTGTTGCGGGGCGCCCTGCAGCGATTCCAGGAGGCGGGCGCCGCGCCGTCCCAGATCACCCTGGCCTGGACGCCCGGCGCCTGGGAGTTGCCGGTTGTCGCTCAACAGCTGGCCTACACCGGCAGTTTCTCCGCCATCGTATGCCTGGGGTGCGTGATCCGAGGCGAAACGACGCATGACCAGCATATCAACCAACAAGTCAGTCAGAGTCTGGGGCGGATTGCTCTGGAGCACCGGCTGCCTGTGATCTTCGGCGTGCTGACCTGCAACACGCTGGAGCAAGCGATCCAGCGAGCCGGCGGGAACCACGGAAACAAGGGTCGCGACTGCGCCGAGGCCGCGTTGCGAATGGCCGACCTGTTGCGGCAAATCCGCTGACGCGGAACTTCGAATCCGGCGGCCATTTGGCGATTTCCGGGTCAGCGGTATAATCGCGTCGCCGGACGGAACCGAGGCGTTCGTTCCTGCCGGCTGTCCCCCCTCACGCACCCCCCGCGCCTCAACAGTCCGTCGCACGACGGAAGGCTCTCATGTTTCGTCGCAGTCGAGCGCGAGAAGTTGTTCTGCAACTATTGTTTCAGGAGGACCTGAATCCCGGCGTGCATCGCCAGGTACAGTGGAGCTTCCTGAAGAGCCGCCTGTTGAGCCAACGGCCCCTGGTTGAATTCGCCCGGGAACTGCTGGACGGAGTGCTCCGAAATCGCCGGGAACTCGACAGTCAGTTGATCCGGTTCGCCGACAATTGGAGCCTGGAGCGGATGGCCGTCACCGATCGCAACGTACTCCGCCTGGGCGCCTACGAGATCCTGTACACCGATACGCCGGGACGCGTGGTGATCAACGAGGCCGTGGAGCTCGCCAAGCGCTACGGCGCCCGCCAGTCGCCCCAGTTCGTGAACGGCGTGCTGGACCGCATTTTGCAAGAGAGCGGCAAGTAAGAGTCGGAAGTGGGCGATCGGCGGTCGTCGCGAACGTCTGAACCAACGTAGGGAAATCAAGCAGCTATGGGCATCTTCGATCGATTCCGCAAGGGCAAGGAGGAAGGGGACGAAGGCACGGCGAGTCGCGGCGGGTTGTTCAGCGGGCTTCGTAAAGCCCTGCAACGCACCTCGGACTTGCTCCGCACCGACATCCGTGATCTGTTCAAGCAAGAGGGGCGGCTGGTTGACGACGAATTCCTGGACGACATGTTCAAGATCCTCGTCAAGACCGACATGGGAGGCGGGCCGGCCACGGCGATGCGAAACGAGCTCCAGAGCCAGCTCCGTGGCCGCAAGGTCGAACGCGAGGATGTCTTGGAGATCCTTCGCGCGAAGTTCTTGGAGATGCTCGACCAGCCCGATTCGCCCGTGGCGGAGGCCGACGCCGGGCCAACCATCGTCTTGGTGGTCGGCGTCAACGGTTCGGGCAAGACCACCTCGATCGCCAAGCTGGCGCACCTGTTTCACCATCAAATGGGCAAGAGCGTGGTGCTGGGCGCCGGGGACACGTTTCGAGCGGCGGCCGTCCAGCAACTGACGGTTTGGGCGGATCGGATTGGCGTGGAGATTGTCAAAGGCCAACAGGGAGGCGATCCGGCCAGTGTCGCTCATCGCACCGTCGCCCGCGCGCTGGAGGTCGGGGCGGATGTGGCGATTATCGACACCGCTGGGCGGCTGCAGACGCAAAACAACCTGATGCAGGAACTCGCCAAGATCCGACGCGTCATTTCCAAGCAGATTCCCGAGGCGCCGCATGAAGTGCTGCTGGTGCTGGACGCGACCGCCGGCCAAAACGGCGTCAGCCAGGCCCAGGGCTTTTCCGAGGCGGCCGGTTGCACCGGCATCGTGCTGGCCAAGCTGGACGGCACCGCCAAGGGCGGCGTGATCATCCCGATCCGGCAGAAATTCAATTTGCCCGTGAAGTTCATCGGCGAAGGCGAGAAAGAAACCGATATCTCGCCCTTCGATCCCGCGGCTTTCGTGGAAGCACTCTTCTCCTGATCGCGGCTTGCATCACCGAGGTTCGCGAATCTACTATTGAGGAGCGAACAAACGATTGGGCGACGGATGTGGTCGCCGCTTCGCCGCCTGCGCCCCCAAGGGCGCGTCCCACTAACCCAACGAGTTCAACTCATGGTCCGACGAATGTGCCTTCCGCTGCTCCTGGTTCTCTTCGCGGCGAGCCCCGGCATCGCCCAAGAGAAAGGCGAAACTCAAAAGCTCTTCGATGGCCAGACCCTCAATGGCTGGGACGGGATGGAGCAGTTTTGGTCGGTCGAGGATGGCGCGATCACCGGCCGCACGACCGCCGAGAATCCCACCAAGGGCAACACCTTCTTGATCTGGCGGGCGGGCGAGGTGGCGGACTTCCACTTGAAGCTAAAGTTCCGCATCGTCGGCGGCAACTCCGGCATTCAGTATCGCAGCGTGGATATCGGCGACCATGTCGTTTCCGGCTATCAGGCGGACTTCGAAGCCGGCGATAAATACATTGGCATACTCTACGAAGAAAAAGGCCGCGGCATTCTGGCGTTGCGAAACCAGAAGGTCGAGGTCAACGCCGCGGGCGACAAGAAAGTCGTGGGTGAGACCTGCGACGAGAAGGCCATGTTGGCGGCCATCAAGAAGGAAGGCTGGAACGAATACGAGATTATCGCAAAAGGTCCCCACCTGGTGCAAAAGATCAATGGCTTCACGACCGTGGACGTCACCGATCGCCAGGAAGGCAAGCGACGCGACAAGGGCGTCTTGGCGTTGCAATTGCACGCCGGTCCGCCCATGACCGTGCAGTTCAAGGACATTGAGCTGACGGTGCTGAAGTAGAGATCGACCATCGGTTGCCCAAACCTCGCCGCCCGCGGAACCGTTAAAGTTGCGGGCGTCGAGGCGCCGATGGAATGATCAGACCGCGCCGCGCCAACAGGCGAGCCTGCTTGTGCGGCGCGAAGGATGGAACACGCGCCCTCTGGCGCCGCGGTCAGGAGGTCAAGGATGATGAGCGGTTCGTGGATCAGGCGTTGGATCGAGACGAATCGGCGCATCTCTCGCTGGCAGTCGCGGATCGTGAATCAATGGACGGGACGCCGCAACGGCCGCGCTGACTTCTGCGACCGGATCCTGCCGGGGCTGTTGAGCGACGGTCTCCGCGTGCTGGATGTGGGCGGCGGCAAGCAACCCGCGATCTCGCTGGATGTGAAGCGGCGTTTGAACCTGCACGTGACCGGCATCGACATTTGCGGCGACGAACTGAGACGCGCCCCGCAGGGGGCTTATGACCAGACGATTGTCGGCGACGTGACCGAGTTGGAGCTGCCGCACGGCAAGTTCGATTTGGCCATTTCGCGGGCCGTTTTGGAGCATCTGCCCAACAACGATGCGGCGCTGGCCAACATCGCCGCCGCACTCGCTGCGGGCGGAGTGATGGCCCACTTCATTCCCTGCGGCAACGCTCTGTTCGCCAGGCTGAACCAGATGCTGGGCAACCGCACCGCCCGCAAGGTCCTGTTCGCGATCTATCCCGATAAGAGCGAAACTCAAGGGTTTCCCGCGTTTTATCATCGCTGCACGCCGGCCAAAATGCTGCAGCTCTGCTCGGCTTATGGGCTTCACGACATCGAGGTCACTCCGTATTTTCAATCGGAGTACTTCGCGTTCTTCGCGCCGGCTCAGGCGCTGGAATTGCTGCGGCAGACGACCCTGATGGCCTTGGGCGCGGAGAACCTCTGCGAGACGTTTGCATTGGTGGCTCGCAAACCCATCAAACAACGTCGTCAGGCGGCGTGACGCACCGCGGGCCATAAGGACGGCGTGGACGGGCCCGAAGAGCAACGCCGGCGGGGCTGAATCCAGCCTCCGCACCGCAACGCGGCGCCACCCCAAAGCTTGGGGTCGCGCAGCGCACCCCAGCAACCGCGGCGCCTCGACACGTCACGATGGTTTGGCCGCGGCGGCGGCATGGCTGCGCCTCCTTTATTCCGCGCGCGGCATGATGCAGAATGCGGACCATTGGCGGGCGTTTCCTCTTTGGCTTTGTGAGCGTTCTTGATGACCGAACAGCAGCCGCCTCGTTCCGAGGCTGCGCGGGCGACCTTGTTGGACTATCTGCGGCTGTTCCGCCTGCCCAATGTATTCACCGCGATCTCCGATATCTTGATGGGTTTTTCTCTCGCCGACCCGCACTGGCGAGGGGTGCAGGCTCTGCCGTGGTTGGTGCTGGCCTCGGCCTGTCTATACACGGCCGGCATGGTCTGGAACGATGTGTTCGATATCGACCAGGACTCGCGGGAGCGCCCCACGCGACCCTTGCCGTCAGGGAAGATCTCGCTTGCGTTTGCTCGCGGCGCTGGCTTGGGATTGCTGTTGGCGGGGCTTGGCTTTGCGGTGTTGGCGGGCGCGACCGCGTCCCAGCCGCACTCCCGGTGGCTGGCGCCGGCGACGGCGTGCGCCTTGGTGGTGCTGATCTTGGGTTATGACGGCTGGTTGAAGCGCACGGCGGCCGGGCCGATCGCGATGGGCGCTTGTCGCGTCGCCAACGTCTTGTTGGCTTGCAGCCTCGCGCCGACGCAAGTTGTTGGCGCCGAGGCGGGCGGAGTCTTCTCGCTGGGGTGGACCCCCGACATGCTGGGCGTCGCCCTGGCGATCGGGGTGTACATCGCCGGCGTCACGTGGATGGCTCGACGCGAGGCGGGCCACAGCAAGCCGGCGCAGTTGACTGCGGCTGTGATCGTGATGGTGATGGGCTTGGCGCTGCTGGCCGCCCTGCCCTGGATCGCCGGCGCCCAACGCGCGGCCGTGTTTCGCTTGGAGCCGATCTGGTGGGTGGCTTTCGTTCTGTTGCTGGGCGCGACGATCGTGCGCCGTTGCCTGCCCGCCCTGTTGAACGCGACGCCGCGGAATGTGCAGGCCGCCGTGAAGTTCTCGATTCTCTCGCTCATTACCCTGGACGCTGCGGTCACATTGCTTTGCGGGGCCAGTCCCTGGATGGGTGTGGCCGTGGTCGCCTTGGCGGCCCCGGCCTTGATCTTGGGGCGTTGGGTCTATTCCACTTAAAGGCCCTAACTGCTAGTGCTGTAGCGGATTCTTGTTCGTTGTCCTCAGGGTTCCGGGAAGACATATGGAGATGTCTCCCACATGTCCATTTATGGGTTGGGGCCGTCCCTTGTGGGACTTCGCGGCCGCTCAGGTTACCCAGGGTTGCGCTGCGCTGCACCCTGGGCTGGTTTTAGGGCCGTCCGGGTTGGGACTGATTTATGGTCCTTCTTCGCTGTGCGAAATCCGCTACGGCGTTGCCCTAACTGCTGGCGCTGCGGTAGCTGCGCAAGGCCAGCAGAAAGATCAGCCTCGAGCCAGCCAGGCTACCCAGCGTGGCCAGGATGGCGAATCCCGCCAAGGGCCATTCCCAGGCGGCCCGCGGCGTGAGCGGTTGGGCCAACAAACGCGCCGGCACGTTCACGACGACCAGGACGGGCACCACGAAAGTAAAGAAGCCCCAGATCGGCCAGCCCCATCCGCGAGCGTAGATCTCCATCGGATAACGCGAGAAATTCGTGATGTAGAACCAGAAGTTATAGAGCGTCTGGTTGCGGCCCAGCCAGATGCTGCTGGCGGCCAATGAGATCATCACGCTGTACAGGATGGCGACTCCGCAGAGGATGTAAAACGGATACAGGATCAGCATCGACGCATGCAACTGCAGTGGATGTTCGGGGCGCACCATCAGGTTGGCCAAGGCGATCGCCAAGACGACGCCGCCCACCAGCAGATTGCTGAGCGACGACCATTCAATCCGCTGAAACGAGATCAAGAATTGGGTATCGATCGGTTTAAGCAGCGCGAAGTCCATATCGCCCGTCCGAATCAGCTCGCTGAATTGCTGGGCGTTGGGCATGAAGAACGTCTGCACCAGGCTGTTGATGAACCACGTGGTGGCCAGGAAGACAAAGAACTCGTGCTTGCCCCAACCGGTGTGCAAGCCGATGCCTGGAGTATGCTCGAAGATGACCAGATAGAAGCCCACATTCATCACGGTCCAGGACACCGATGAGACGCATTGCAGAATGAAGTTCGTCCGAAACGACATGTCGCGAATCAGGCTGTTGCGAATGAACGTTAACAGAACCCGCCCATACAAGCCGGCTCGCTGCCGAATCGTCGGCGATTCCGATACGGGGGGGACGTTCCTGAGCGATTCGTGAGAGGGCATCCTAACCACCATATCCCGCGTAGGCCCGCACCCCGCGCGAAGAGGAATCGACACAACAGCATCAAGGCCAGAAGCCAACCCGCCTCCACCGCCAAGCCTAGGAGAATCTCCGACCAGGTCAGCTTTTCCAGGTACACCGCGGCCGGGAAATACGCCAGATACTGCAGCGGCAGGTAGCGCACCAGGGATGCGACGATTCCCAACCAACCTTCCTTGGGCAACAGATCCAAGGGGAACATGTGTCCCGAAAGAAAAAAGCTGAAGAGCATGTAAACGAACAACAAGGAGGAGACTTCGTTGAACCAGAAGCCGATCATGCCGATGGCGGCCTCCAGGAAGAAGCCCATCAGGAAGCCGAAAATCAACGAGCAGGCGAACGCCAGCATCACGCCCGGCGGCGGCGCCGAAGGGAAGTAGCCGCGGCAAAGATAGAACACCAAGGCGAAGGGAAGGACCGCAACCGAATAATACGCGGTCTTGTGAGCCACGCGGCTGATCAACAGAAAGCTGATCATGTCGACCGGTTGAATCATGAACTTCTTGATTTCGCCGTTGCGGATTTGCAAGGCGATGCCCGATGCGAGTCCGGGCATGCTGGAAAACGCGCGAGCCACCATCACCAGCAGATAGTAGGCGACCATGTCGCCGAAACGGTAGCCGGCCAGGTCATCGCGACCTTGAGCGTCCTTGACCGTCTCGAAGATCGCGGACCAAAGAAAGATCTGCGTGACGATGGGCAGAAACCGCATCAACGTTCCCAAGGCGAAATCGCCTCGATAGACGAGTCGTTCTTCCAAGGCGATGCGAAAAATGGTCCAACCACTGCGGAGGCGTTGGATCATCGACTCGCTCCACCGGCCTCGGCGGCGAGTTGTTCGGCGGCCTCGGCATCGTCGGCGCCTTGGGCGGCCTCGGCGAAAACCTGCGCGATCACTTGCTCCAAGGGCGGATCCTCGACCGCCACATCCTCCACGACATAGCGGGCCAAGACCGACCCCAGCTTGGCGGCGACCTCGGCTCGAGGGATCCGCAGCCGCAATCGTGGCGGCGTATGATCCAACACTTCTCCCAACGACGACATCACTTCGCGGGCCGCGGCGTCGGCCACCTGCACCGTGACGATCTTATGGCCGCTGAAGCGATCGATGACGCCGTCCAAGGAGCCGTCATAGTGAATCCTTCCTTGAGCGATGATCACGACGCGACGGCAGAGCGCCGCCACGTCTTTCATGTAATGGCTCGTCAACAAGATCGTGATTTTCTGCTCGCGCTGGTACTCCTTCAAAAACGTCTGAATGTTGTGCTGAGCGACGACATCCAGACCGATCGTCGGCTCGTCCAGGAACAGCACGTCGGGCGAGTGCAGCAGCGCGGCGATCAACTCCATCTTCATCCGCTCGCCGAGGGACAGCTCACGAACCGGTTGCTTCATCAAGCGGGCGACATCCAACAGGCTGGTGAGCTGGTCGATCGATCGTTGGAATTGGTCTTGCGGGATCTGGTAGATCTGTTGATGCAGCCGGAAGGACTCCTGGGCGGCGAGGTCCCACCAGAGTTGGTTTTTCTGGCCCATGACCAAAGCGAAGCGGCGGCGGTAGGCGTTCTCTCGCTTCCAGGGCACATGACCCATCACCGTGGCCGAACCGCGAGTGGGCGTGATGACGCCCGACAAGAGCTTCAAAGTCGTGGTCTTGCCGGCGCCATTGGGGCCCAGGAACGCCACAAACTCGCCACGGTCCACGTGCAGATCGATGCCCTTCACCGCATGCACATCACGGTGCTGCCGATGGAACAACCCGCGGACGGCGGCCATCAGGCCTTCGTTTTTCTGGTAGACCCGGTACGATTTGGCCAAGCCGTTGATCTCGATGATTGCCATAGTCTGGGATTATAGACCTGGAAGTGGATCAGGCAATTACGGGCGTTGGCGGGCAAAGTCGGGGCCAACGGAGCTCCCAGCGCTGCACGGCGGCGCGTCACAATGCCACTCTCAGGTGCGGATCGAGGTGCGACTATGTTGGCGGGACTGCGAATTGGCTTGGGGCACGACACCCATCGCTTGGTCTCCGGCGGGCCGTTAAGGCTTGGCGGCTTGGACATCCAGCATGATCGGCGCACCGACGGGCACAGCGATGCGGATGTCTTGCTGCACGCCTTGATCGACGCGCTGCTGGGCGCCGCCGCCTTGGGCGACATCGGCGACATGTTTCCGGACACCGACCCGGCGTTTCGGGATGCCGATTCGACGCTGCTGCTGGGGCAGGCCTACGTGCGCGTGCGGCAAGCGGGCTTTCAGTTTGTGAACGCGGATTGTATCGTGTTTGCTCAGAGGCCACGCCTGGGGCCTTTGAAAGCCCAGATCCGCGACCACCTCGCGCTGCTGCTCGACACGCAGCCGGAACGCATCAACGTAAAAGCCAAGACGGGCGAACGCGTGGGGCCGGTCGGGCACGAGGAAGCGATTCAAGCCGAATGCATCGTCTTGTTGCAAGCGGCGGCCGAATCCTAAGGAATGAGCCTCGGCCCGTGCGATAGCCATTCCAATCCAGCGACGGAACGCGCCCATGAGCCATGCCGCCAATACGCGCCTTGAAGCCGACACGCCAGCTCGCATTCTGGGCGTTGACCCGGGACTGAATATCACCGGCTACGGCGTCCTGGAGCCGACCGATTCCGGCCCGAAGTTAATCGAAGCGGGCGTCATCCGCAGCCGCGCCAAGGCGCCCATGGCTCAGCGACTGCAGGAGATTCACGCCGGGTTGATTGACGTCATCCGCCAACTGCGGCCCACGGTGATGGCGCTCGAGGAGCTCTATTCCCACTATGCACGACCCAGGACCGCGATCTTGATGGGGCACGCCCGAGGCGTGATCTGCCTGGCGGCCGAACAGGCGGGCATCCCCGTACGACACTACGCCGCCACGCAGGTCAAAAGGATGTTGACCGGCAGCGGTCGAGCTCCCAAACAACAAATGCAGCAGGCGATTACCCGTGAATTCCAACTCGCCGCGATCCCCGAACCGCCGGACATCGCCGACGCCTTGGCGATCGCCCTGTGCCATTTGCACTTGGCGACCAAGTTGGGAAGCTGTTAGCCGGCTCGCGGCGAAGTCCGCGGGCCAGGAAAAGCGAATCGTTCTCTGCGAGACGTCTCATGATCACGCGTATTTCCGGCAAGCTGGTTTCCGTGGAGGGCGATCAAGCCATCTTGGCTATCGACGCGTTCGAATACCAGGTGCTGATCCCCGACTTCGTGCGGGGGCGGTTGCAGACCGAGTTGGGAACGCAAGTCTCCCTGCACACCATTCAGTACATTGAAGGGAATCCGACCCAGGGCCGACTGACGCCGCGGTTGGTGGGCTTCTTGAGCGAAGTCGAATTGGCGTTCTTCGAGGCTTTTTGTTCGGTTGACGGCGTCGGCGTGCGCAAGGCCTTGCGGGCCATGGTGCGGCCAGTCAAGGACGTCGCCGTCATGATCACCGAGCAGGACGCCAAGGGACTTTCCACGCTGCCGGGCGTGGGAGCGGCGACCGCCGAGCGGATTATCGCCAAACTGCGACGGAAAATGAGCCGCTTCGCCCTGATGGTCAGCGACGCCGAGCCGATGTTGGCCGAGGTCGAATCCGACGTGGTCCACGAAACCAACGCCGCCTTGATCGCCCTGGGGCACAACGAAGCGGAAGCTCGTCGGCTGATCGAAGCGGCGCTGCAAACCAAACGCAAGTACAAGGACGTCGAAGCGTTGTTGCACGCCATCTACGAGAAACAGAAATAGCGAAATAGCGTTGCTCAGAAGAGCGACTTCTGCCCGCCGCTCGCCGGCGGCGGGGGCTCCAGCTTCAGGTGCAGGTAGGCTTGCTCGGTCGCCATGCGGCCCCGAGGCGTGCGGACCACGAAACCGGCTCGCAGCAAGTACGGTTCGATCTCGTCGCTAAGCGTGTCGCTGGCCACATTCAGCGTGTGTGCGATCGACTCCACGCCCACGGGTCCGCCGCCGTGCATCCGCATGATCACGTCCAGATAATTACGGTCCAACCGCATCAGGCCCGCGCTATCAACGCCGGCCATCTCCAGAGCCTTCAGGGCCGCGTCCAGCGTGATTTGGCCGCCAGCCCGGCTATCGGCATAGTCGCGGGACCAGCGAAGATGGTTGATCGCGACGCGGGGAGTCCCGCGGCCTCGGCGGGCGATTTCCAAGGCGGCCTCCTCGGCGATTTCGACTTGCAGTCGTGCGGCGTTGCGGCGGACGATGTCCGTCAATTCCTCAATCCCGTAGAACCCCAAGTGCTCGCGGATTTGAAATCGATCCCGCAACGGCCCCGACAGCATGCCCGCCCGCGTCGTCGCCCCGATCAGCGTGAAGGGCTTCAATGAGTAGTTGATCGTCCGTGCGTTCACCCCTTCCCCCAGCAGGATATCGATGCGGAAATCCTCCATCGCCGTGTACAGGTACTCCTCGACGGCTCGGGGCATGCGGTGGATTTCATCGATGAACAGGACGGATCGTTCCTCGAGGTTGGTCAAGAAAGTGAGTAGATCCTTGGGGGCCTTGAGGATGGCCCCGCTGCTGAGCTGGACTTTGACGCCCAGTTCCTTGGGGATGCAAAGGGCGAAAGTGGTTTTTCCCAAGCCGGGGGGGCCGTCAAACAGCACATGACCCAACGCCTCGTTGCGTTTGGTCGCCGCCTCCACCGCGATCTCGATGCGTTCCCTGACCGAGGACTGCCCGACCATGTCGCGCAATCGCTGCGGGCGCAGGCCCTGATCATCGTCCCCCGGAGACGGGGCGGGTTCACCAGTAAACATGGGTTCACGCGACATGCCGTCAGTGTAGGGGGCGGTCGCTAAGTATGGCAAGGTTGGTCGTCCAGGCCGGTCAGCACGATCGCCACAAAGAGCCTCGCCGCCCCACCTCCGTTTTCTCCATTACTCTTGCGTGCGGCGATCTGCGGACGCCCAGGTCGGTCATTCGGCCTTTTCGCGATTGCCAGCTCTCGTTGACAAGGATTTGCCGCTCGCCTACGATGTCCCGTTTGCCCGACGCACCGATCGAACCGGGAGCTTTCCGCCATGGCGGTACCCAAGAGAAAACACTCCAACGCTCGCACCGGCTCCCGTCGAGCCCATGATGCGAAGCGTCCCAAGCAGTTGCAGTTCTGCTCCAAATGCAGCACCGCGATTCCGACGCATGTCGTGTGTCCCACGTGTGGGCATTACATGGGCCGGCAAATGGTGACCGGTTCGGAAGACTAGCCGTCGTCAACCAACCCGCTTCGTTTGGAAGGGTCTGCAGGTGAGCGAGCCAAGTGGTCCGCGCGGGAGCGCGGCCTTTCTTTTTCCTGGCCAAGGCGCCCAAGCTGTCGGTATGGGGCGTCGGCTGTATGATTCGTTTCCGGCGGCCCGGGCGCTGTTTGACCGCGCCGAGGCGATCCTTGGCTATGACCTGGCGCAGGTCTGTTTCGAAGGGCCGGCCGAGAAGCTGGACGCCACCGAATTCAGCCAGCCCGCCCTGTATGTGGTGAGCCTGGCGGCGGTGGAGGCGTTGAAGCGGGAAAAACCCGGCGCCCTGGAAGCCTGTCAAGCGGCGGCGGGTTTGAGTCTCGGCGAGTATTCGGCGATGACCTTTGCGGGCGTGATGGACTTCGAGCACGGCCTGCAAGTGGTCCGCCGCCGCGGTGAAGCGATGCAGGCGGCGTCGGATCAAACGCCCAGCGGGATGGTCAGCATCCTGGGCATGTCCACCGAGCAGGTGCAGCAAGTCTGCGACGACGCCCGCGGCGACCAAGTGCTGCAAATCGCGAATTTTCTGTGCCCCTCCAATATTGTCGTCTCCGGCGACAATGACGCCTGCGAACGCGTCGCCCTTCTGGCGTTGGAAGCCGGCGCGATGAAAGTGGTGCCCTTGCCGGTGGCCGGCGCTTTCCACACCCCGATCATGCAGTCCGCCGTCTCCCGGTTGTCCGAAGCGCTGGCGACCGTGCCCCTGCAATCGCCTCGTTTGCCGGTGGTCAGCAATGTGGACGCCGAGGCTCACGAGGATCCCGAGGAAATTCGCCGCCTGCTGGTTCGGCAAGTGATGGCGCCCGTCCAATGGGAACAGTCCGTGCGTCACCTGTTGAATCGAGGCATCGAGATGTTCTACGAAGTGGGGCCCGGCCGAGTTTTGCGGGGGTTGCTGAAGCGGATCCACCGCAAGGCGGCCTGCGAGGGTGTGGAGTGCTAGGGCGCCGGCGCGATCCGCGTGCCCTCGCTGGGAGAGGCTCAGGGCGGACGTGCGGGGCATGCGTGCGCGAAAGCACGCCGAGAAGTCACGGCAAGCAGCGCCGTCGCGGCGAGGCCAGATTCCACTGGGACGACGCGACGATCGAATCTAGATAAGCGAGATACAAGATGAGCTTGAAAGTGGACCTGAGCGGCCAAACGGCGATCGTCACCGGCGCCTCCCAGGGGCTTGGAGCGGCGGTCGCCATCGAATTGGCTCGCAATGGCGCTCGCGTCGCCTGCCTGGCGCGGAACGCCGAAAAGCTGGCGTCCACGGTGCAAACGATCACCGACGCGGGTGGTTCGGCCGAAGCCTTCGCCTGCGATGTGACGCAACGCGAGAGCGTCGAAAAAGTCGTCGACACGGTGCACGACGAGTGGGGCCGGTTCGATATTCTGGTGAACAACGCCGGCATCACCCGCGACACATTGCTGCCGCGGATGTCCGATGAAGAATGGGATTCGGTGATTGAAACCAATCTCCGCGGCGCGTTTCTTTTCTGTCGCGCGGCCTCCCGCTGCATGATGCGGGCCCGTTATGGGCGAATCATCAACATGTCAAGCGTTTCCGGGATCATGGGCAACGCCGGCCAGACGAACTACTCGGCGTCCAAAGCGGGCCTGATCGGCCTTACGCGGAGCCTGAGCCGCGAATTGGCTGGCCGGAAGGTCACGGTGAACGCGGTCGCGCCCGGCTTTATCGAGAGCGAAATGACCAAGGCGCTGGGCAGTGCGATCATGGATGAAGTCAAGAAACGCATCCCGGCCAAACGCGTGGGGTTGCCTGCGGACGTGGCCGCGGGGGTCCTGTTTCTCGCCAGCCCGGACGCCTCGTACATCACCGGGCAGGTCTTGACCATCGACGGTGGAATGACAGGTTAGGTAAGTGCCGGTCAAGAATTCGGCGGCCGGCTGGCCTGCGTCACCTTGACCCTGATGAATGAATTGCTCTATTCTGTAGGATCTTATATTCAGGACGCCAATGGCGTGGGAAGCTTGCTTCCAAGTCGCAGGGTCGGGCTCCGACCCGCAACGATGGGCTTTTTGCCCGCACGCTGGGCCTCCGCTTTAGTGCCTCCAAAGGAGAACCGTGAAGGTGGCGTCTGTAGAAGAACGAGTCATTGAGATCGTCGCCGCACAACTCGGTGTGGAAAAAGAAAAGATCAGTCGCGAAACTCACTTCGTGAACGACCTTGGCGCCGATTCGTTGGATACCGTCGAGATGATCATGGAGCTCGAGGAAGAATTCGACATCGATATTCCGGATGATTCAGCCGAAAAGATCCAGACGGTGGGCGAAGCCATCGACTTCATTTCGAAGGCGTCCTCGTCTTCCTAATTCCTGTCTGGATTGAGTGGTCATCATGAAGCGACGCGTAGTCGTCACGGGGATGGGCGTCGTTTCCCCCCTCGGGCACAAAGTCGATTTGTTTTGGCGTCGCCTACTGGCGGGCGAAAGCGGGATTCATCGCCTGACGATTGTCGACGCCAACAAATTCAAGGTGCAAATCGGCGGGGATATCCCGGACTGGGACCCCTCGTCGTATGTTGACGCCCGTGAGGTCAAGCGGCTGGATCGCTTTACGCAATTCGCCATGGTGGCGGCCATCGACGCGATTACCGACTCCACCCTGGATTTCTCGCAGGAGGACTCCTTTCGTTGTGGAGTCATCCTGGGGTCGGGAATCGGCGGCCTCTCGGAAATCGAAACGCAAATGGCCCGGCTCATGCAAAAAGGGCCGGACCGCGTTTCCGCGTTGACCATCCCCAAGCTGATGCTGAACGCCGCCGGCGGGAATATCTCCATCCGCTACGGCTTGCGCGGCCCCAACTACACCGTGGCCACCGCCTGCGCCAGTGCGACCAACGCTATCGGCGATGCGCTCAAAAGCATCCAATACGATGACGCCGACGTCATGATCACCGGCGGCACCGAAGCGGCCATCACCGAGATGGGATTGAGCGGCTTTCAAAACATGAAAGCGCTCTCGATGCGAAACGATGATCCCGCGGGCGCCAGTCGCCCGTTCGACAAGGATCGCGACGGATTCGTCATGAGCGAAGGCGCCGGGATCCTCGTCCTTGAGGAGCTGGAACACGCGCAGCGCCGCGGGGCCAACATCTATTGCGAAGTCCTCGGCTTCGGGGCCAGCGGCGACGCCGGCCATATCACGCAACCGGATGAATTCGGCGCCGGGGCCGCCAAGGCCATGTCCAGCGCTCTGCGAGACGCGAAGCTGAATCCCGAGGATCTGGACTACATCAACGCTCACGGCACCAGCACGATGCTGGGCGACAAGGCCGAGACCAAGGCGATGAAGTCCGTGTTCGGCGAGCACGCGTACCGGCTCAGCATCTCCAGCACCAAGAGCCAGATCGGACACTCCCTTGGCGCCAGCGGCGGTTTGGAAATGGTCGCCACCATCAAGGCCATCTGCGAAAACGTCTCGCCGCCCACCATCAACCTCCACACGCCCGACCCGGATTGCGACCTGGACTACACGCCCAACACCCCCAAAGAACGCCCCATTCGCCGCGCTATGAGCAACAGCTTCGGCTTCGGCGGACATAACGCTTCGGTCGTGATCGCTGAATTAGGGGATCGAGGGTAGAGGGTAGAGAGTAGAGAGTAGAGAGTAGAGTAGTGGGTGGAGGCGCGGCCCGCTGCTGCAAGGCGCCTGCGGGCTCGTGAACACCACAGGGAGCACCGAGGACAGAATTGCACGTGTGCTCCGTGGTCAATTCCCTCGGGATCCTTCTTAACTTGTTGCCCTCAGCCGCCTTCGAATCGCGGGATGAAGCGGAATTCTCCTCCGCTCTGCTCGGCGATTAATCGCAAGACCGTCTTGGCTGCGGGGCTGTGCAATCCGATCGTGTGAATCGGTATCGTGCGCGGCGAGGCCGCTTGCGCCGTCTTCAGATAGGCCTGCGTGTCATCGTGCAGCTCTCCATCGGAGAGCAAGAACACCGCGTCAGGTTCGAGCGATAAAGCGATTTGCATCGACGAACGGGGCCATGTTTCGTAGCCGAATTCCAGAGATCGCAGCCAATGACGAACGTGCTTGACGGCCTCGGGCGTGGCTGACCTCAGTCGAGGCCGGGACGAACGGACGCCGCGCGGCTCGGGCAACGGCATTGGGACATGGGAAAAACCCACCACCAGGAATTGCTGCGATTCGGTGAGACCCTCCAGGCACCGATTCAACTCCGCCGTCGCCTCCCGCCACCGGTAGCCTCGCATGCTGCTGGAGCAATCCAGAACAAAGACAAACCGCTTCCCCTGGGCGCGGGAGCCAAAAAACTCGGCGCCCTCGCCTGTCCCCGCTCGTTCGCCCTTGCCGTCGCGAACCCCCTGCCCCAGCAGGTCCGCCGATAATCGCCAGGCGTCGGTCAGCTCGACCTTCTCCAGGCCATCTGCCGTCAGAGTATCGACGCTGACGTCTATCGATTTAACGAGTTCCGGAGCGTTCCAGCCGTCGGCGAGCAGCCGGCCCAGCGACCCTCCCGACGTGTCGGGCGACAGCGTCGTAGCGACCTGGATTTCCGGCGCCGGCGCATCGACCGCCACCTGCAGCTCGACGACCCGCTCCCGAGAAGACCACGAGGCATTGGGCGCCGCCAACAAGCTGAAAGCGACCAGCGCCACAGCATGCACCGCCGCGCTGCCGCCCCAAGACGCCAGGAACCTCAGCCCAGTTGGTAGCATCAACTTGACCATGCCTCTCATTGAAACGCACCCTCAGGGGAGAGTCAATGTTCTTGGTTCTTGGTTCTTGGTTCTTGGTTCTTGGTTCTTGGTTCTTGGTTCTTGGTTCTTGGTTCTGGTTCTTGGTGGGTTGTTTGAGTACCTCAGGCCCGCAGGGCCGCAACAATTCCAGCCGTGGCCATGAGGCGAGCCCTTTCAAGCTCAGCAACCTGCAGTTTCGTCCCGCAGGGGAGTCTCTTCAGAGTCTCCCCAAAGAAGCTCCATTTTCCAGCCAAGGCCTGTCGCCACTAGTGCTTACGGGGCGAGCACGCCACGACGGGGCATGTCCCCGTCGAGCGTTGCTCCCCGCCAACAATGATCCCGGCGGGGACGCCGCCACAACGGGGCTTGCCCCCGTTGGGCGATGCACCTCGCCCAGCAACCAGCGCTATCTGGCGGGGAGCAGCGCCCGGCTGGGACGAGCCCGGCGGTGGCGGGAATTTGACGGCTATTCGCGCTTCGCTTCTCGCTAGTTTTAAAGGTCTCCCCGTGAGTCCACGGTTGCGTTGCCGGAACGAATACAAGCGCGAGGCCGGGGCGAGCACGCCACGACGGGGCATGTCCCCGTCGAGCGTTGCTCCCCGCCAACAATGATCCCGGCGGGGACGCCGCCACAACGGGGCTTGCCCCCGTTGGGCGATGCACCTCGCCCAGCAACCAGCGCGATCTGGCGGGGAGCAGCGCCCGGCTGGGACGAGCCCGGCGGTGGCGGGAATTTGACGGCTATTCGCGCTTCGCTTCTCGCTAGTTTTAAAGGGCTCCCCGTGAGTCCACGGTTGCGTTGCCGGAACGAATACAAGCGCGAGGCCGGGGCGAGCACGCCACGACGGGGCATGTCCCCGTCGAGCGTTGCTCCCCGCCAACAATGATCCCGGCGGGGACGCCGCCACAACGGGGCTTGCCCCCGTTGGGCGATGCTCCTCGCCCAGCAAACATCGCTATTTGGCGAGGAGCAGCGCCCCGCTGGACAGCGACAAGCCCAGCGGTGGCGGGAATGGGCACGGCGCACGGGCTGGCGAGGAGCAGCGCTACGCTGGGACAAGCCCAGCGGTGGCGGGAATTTTGCGTTGCCGGAACGAACACAAGCGCGAGGGGGCGATACAAATGACCGAGTTCCGATTGTGACGTCCCTCCGAGCCTTCGACTTGCAACTCAAGAACCAACCACCAACCACCAAGAACCAAGAACCAAGAACCAAGAACCAAGAACCAAGAACCAAGAACCAAGAACCAAGAACCAAGAACCAAGAACCCTCTTGCTTTCCACGTCTTGTTTGCCTACTCTTGCCGCCCCGTCGGTTCATGGAGGAGCGAGGGTTAGTGTGAGACCGTTTTTGCGAGTGGCCGAATCATGACGCGTGCATGGATGCTGGCGTGGGTTCTAGTGTGGGTGGTTTCGCCGCGGCTCGCGGGTGCTCAGGCCCCCGCCGGCGGAGCGTCGGACGCCCCTGTGCAGGAGGCCGCCCGCTCGATTGCGGGGTTGCCCAACGCTCAGGGACAGGTCTATCGCGAGTACGACCTGACGGGTTACACGTCCAAGGTCCAGGGCAGCGAGCATCCCGAGCAGGCGGTGGTGGACTGGATTTTGCGCGAGACGGGCACCGAGATCTGGTTTTCCGAGCCCGCCGGGATGTTGAGCGCGACCAAGGACAAGTTGCGCGTTTACCATACTCCCGAAATGCATCGACTGGTCGGGGATGTGGTGGATCGCTTTCTGGCGACCGAGGGCGCGGCGCAGCACTTTTCTCTGAAGTTGGTGACCATCAATAGTCCGTCCTGGCGATCGCGGGTCTTGCCCTTGATGCAGCGCGTGCCGGCGCAGTCGCCGGGTGTTGACGCCTGGCTGGTGAGCAAGGAAAACGCCGCGGTGCTGGCGGCCGAATTGAGGAAGCGCACGGATTACCGCGAGCACAATTCACCGAGCCTGGTGATTCACAACGGCCAGGGGCACACGCTGACTCAACGCCGTCCCCGAGTTTACGCTCGCTCGGTGCGGTCCAGCAACGGCGCCTTCGGAGGCTATGAACTGGTGCAGGGACAGCTGCTCGAAGGCTATCAATTGCAGGTCAGTCCGTTGATTTCGGCGGCTGACAATGTGATCGATGCGGTCATTCGCTGCGAGATCGATCAGGTCGAGCGGATGGTGCCAGTGAACGTGGAGGTGCCCACGATCGGCGCAGACTCAACGGGCTCAGATCCAGGTGCCGCAATTTGTGAGCTGGCGACTGCACGAGCGGTTTCGCTGGCCGGCGGATCACGTGTTGGTGCTTAGTTGCGGCGTTGTCGCCAGCCCGGCCCCGCAACGCTCGCCGATGCTGGGCGGGATCGCCAATTTCCGCGTGGCCGACCCCCTAGGCATCTCCTCGCCGTTTGCCGGCGCCGCCAAGCGGGCGGACGCTTTGCTGTTCATCGAATCGAAGGGGCGCGCCGAGCAGGGCGCCTTGCCGCGCACCGCGGCGACCCCAAGCGCTTCGTTTTCCGGGCGTTATTGACCGCTCGCGACGCGTTAACCGGTTAGGCGATTTCGAGGATGATGACGGCCGCTTGGCCGCTGGGGGTGAAGCTGATGTTGGCGCAGGTGCGACCGGCCGCAGTGTTCTGTCCGGGCGCACGATCGGCAACCGCGCAGTCGGGATCCGGCGTCTGGTAGTTCAACACGGGCGGGAGCCATTGCTCGCGCATGGCGAGGATGCTCACGATGGCTTCGACGGCGCCGCCGCCGGCCCCCAGGTTTCCGAAGTAGCTCTTGGCGGCAATGACCGGAGGCGGCGTCGGCCCAAAGACGTCGAGGATCGCGGCCGCTTCCAGCGCGTCGGCGCGGACCGCGCCCAAGCCATGTGCGTGGATGTGGCCGATCTCCTTGGGCGCCAGCCCCGCGCTTCGCAGGGCGGCCCGCAAGGCGTTGGCCACGCTGCGATCGATGCGAGCGATTCCCTCGGGCGACACCACGGCCGACGAGCCGTGCCCGCGAATCCTGGCCAGCGGCGTCGCGCCGCGTTGCCGTGCATGCTCCTGGGATTCGAGAATCAACGCGCCGGCGCCCTCGCCCAGAACCTGCCCGCTGCGTTGACGGTCGAAGGGGCGGCTGAGTGTCAGCGGATCGTCGCCCACCGCCACTTGTTCCTGCAGCACGATATGCAGGCTGCGCAGCGGGTGGATGCGAGTCCCCGTCGCGCCGGCAACCACAACATCGGCCTTGCCGCGGCGGATGGCCTCGAAACCCTCGCCCAGCGCCAGGTTCGACGAGGATTCGCGCATGGTGATGGAATTGCTGGGGCCGCGGAAGTCATTGTAAATCGCGATATGGCTGGCCGGCATGTTGGGCAGGTACTTCAGCAGCCAGAGTGGTTCCACGCGGGGCAGCCCTTCGTTGCCCCAGCGTTGATATTGGAACTCGTCGGCGGGCGTGCAGCGGGCGACGCAGTCCACGAACTCGGACGGCTGCGTCATCATGTAGTCCGAACCGAACGAAACGCCCTGGCGTGGGCCGACGGTGGTTTCCGATCGCAAGCCGGCGTCCTGCAGGGCTCGCTGGGCCGAGGCCACGCCCATTTGGATTTCCCGGCACATCAACTTCAGGCCCTTACGCACGACGCGGAACAGGTCTTTGGAGAGTTCTCCAAAGCAATCGATTTTCCCGTCGAACTGATCAGCTTCCGCGGCGAAATGCATCGGATACGCCTGGCTGGGCAGGCGCTGCAGCGGTCCCACGCCGCTCGATCCCTCTCGCAGGGCTCGCCACATGGAATGGGCGTCCATACCCAACGGGGAGATGGCGCCCAATCCCGTAACGACGATCGAAGTCTCGGAACGGTCAAGGTTCAGGGCGGGGGAAGCGGTCATGGTTCAACCTTGGGGAAACGTCGCGGAATCGACTTACTTTGCCGATTTCGCGGCAAATCGGCAAGACCGCCTCGGGCGGCGGCCGTTGACAGTTCTTGGGACGGCGAGTAAGATGCTCGGACTGATCGAACGCTAAAGCCTACCTGCACAAGGGTTTTTCGCCGTGATCCCGCTGGACTTCGCCCTGGGTAACGCCAGGACGTTGCCGTGTCCGAGGGGGCCGACGAAGGCGCCAAGTGCCGAGCGGAGAGTTGTAATGTCCCAAGCTGCCTGATTCGCCTTCGCGATGAGGAGTCGAGACGCCGTCGTTTTTTTCGCGGCGTCTTCGGCATACGGCAAGCCTAGCAATTGCCGTCGGCAGGGCAGCGGTCCGCCAAGCCGACGGCGATTTTTTGTTGGTTGCCGGAGAGACGCTTGCCGCCGCCAGATTGGGCCCGATGCGTGTGAGGAGAGCAGTAGACGCGACCCATGACGGAAGGCCGGCGACACGATCTCAGCGGGCCAGTCCCCCCAAGCGATTGCCCGGCGACCGCCGGAAAGCGAAAGCAGGATTATGAATCCGAACGAGCTGTTGCGAATTGTTGATTCGCTCCATCGTGAAAAAAATATCGAGCCCGAAATCGTCTTCCAGGCGATCGAGGCCGCGTTGGTGTCCGCCGCCAAACGACAGTACGGCGAAGAAAGCGATATCACCGTCAGCATCCAGCGTGAAGACGGCGCGATTCAGGCGACCTGTGATGGCGACCCCCTCGATCCCGAGGAGATGATCGGCCGCATTGGAGCTCAGACCGCCAAGCAAGTGATTATTCAGAAGATTCGCGAAGCCGAACGCGACTCCCTGATCGACGAGTACCAGGATCAAATCGGGCATATGATCAGTGGGATTGTTCAACGCCACGAAGGGCCTGCGACCACGGTGGCACTGGGCAGCGTTGAGGCCATCCTGCCGCGTAGCGAGCAGATCCCCGGCGACAGCTTCCACGCGAACCAGCGAATTCGCGCCGTCATCTTTGAGGTGAAGCCCCAAGGCAGTCGCGTTAAAGTGGTGCTCAGTCGCACTCGCCCGCAATTGGTGCAACGCCTGTTCGAGCAGGAAATTCCCGAAATCGCCGATGGCGTGATCACCGTCAATGCGATCGCTCGCGAGCCTGGCTATCGTAGCAAGGTGGCCGTCAGCAGTTCCGATCAACGCGTCGATTGCGTTGGCGCCTGCGTCGGAATGCGGGGGAATCGCATCCGCAATATTGTGGATGAACTCGCCTCCGAACGCATCGATATCGTCCGCTATGATGAAGACCCCGAGGTCATGATTCCCAACGCCCTGCAGCCGGCGGAGGTCGATCAGGTCCTGCTGTGCGATATGATTGGCCGGGCCATCGTGCTGGTTCGCGAGGATCAGCTGCCCCTGGCCATCGGGCGGCGGGGACAGAACGTCCGCCTGGCGAGCAAACTTTGCGGCTGGGATATCGAGATCATGACGGCCGATGAGCTGGAGCAACAGATCGCCCGCGCTGTCGGCGGGTTTAGCTCCTTGGAGGGCGTCGATGAGGAACTCGCTCAACGCCTCGTGGAGCAAGGGTATCTCTCCTACGACGATCTCTCGGTGATCGAACCGGATCAATTGGCCGAAATGGGAGGCTTGACGCCGCAGCAGGTGGATTTAATTGTGGAGCAGGCTGAGGCTCGCGCCGAGGAGGCGGAGATCGCCGCCGCCGAAACGCAGCGTCGCCAGCGAGAAGAGGATCGCGCTGAACAGGCTCGGGAAGCCGCTCGGGCCGCGGAAGCCGCCGCCGCGGCGGCTGCCGCCGAAGCGACCGGCGAGGACGCGACCGGCGAGGACGCGACCGGCGACGACGCGACTGGGGAGGACGCGACCGGGGAGGAAGCGACTGGGGAGGAAGCGACTGGGGAGCTGGAGGCGACACCCCCGGACGACGAGTCCGCAGCGACCGAAGATTCAGAGGATGAGGCGACACTGGCTTCCGCGCCAGAGGATTCCGGAGCGGACGCCGAGGACAGCGACTCGGCGGACGCCGCCGAAAAACAAGTCGAGGGTTAGCCTTCCAGCGTCCAACTGGAAGTTCGCCCGCCAGGAGTGGCCAAGGGCAAGAACCAAAGGAGCTCGCCGTGAGATAAACCAGCGAGTGCGTTTACGAAAGCAGCTTTTTTTGCTGCGTGAACAAGGGAGCGACCGTGCCGATTCGGATTTACGCCCTGGCCAAAGAGCTGGGACTGGATAGCAAAGACCTCGTGGACGCCTGCAAGAAGGCGGGGATTACCGGCAAAGGCTCGGCGTTGGCCAGTCTGGACGACGACGAGGCGGTGAAGGTCAAGGACTACCTTGCCAAGCCGGCCGGCGAAGCCCGCTCTCCCGGCGGCGCGCCGCAACGCGCTCCCGCCCAACCGCGGGTTGGCGCCCCAGTGCGCACTTTGCCGCCATCGCGGCCCTCTCAACCCGCCAAGCCCCCCGGAAAACCACCGGTGCTCGCTGTCAAAAAGGGAGCGTCCAAGGACTCCAACGACGCCGCCACGACAGCCTCCTCGGCCGCCGTTGCGGAAGCCGCCACCGAGGCGGCGCCGGCCGAAGTGACCCGCGAGCCGGTGGAGGAATCGCCCGTCGTTAAGGAATCGGTCGTTTCGGCCGAAGCCGCGCCCGAGGCCGCTCCGCCAGTTCCCGCCGAGCCGGCCGCACCGCCCTCGCCCGCCGCCAGCGATCAGCCGCCGACGGTTGCCGCTGAGGCCGCTCCGGAGGCCGCCCCCGGGGGGGAAGAGCCGCGGCGCGACGCCCTGCGTCGCGACACCATGATGCCGGCCAACCAAGGCAAGATCAAAGTGCTGGGGCGTTCCGGCGGCAACGAAGCCAAGCCGGACGAACAGAGAGCCAAGAAGAAAACGCGGAAGCCGGTCATCAAGGTGGCCAAGATGCCCGAGGTGCAACAGCCCGCCGCACCGCGCTCGGACGAGCCGACCCCTCAGAAGCCCGAGATTCGACTGCCGAAGGATGCGATCACTGGCAGCCGCAAGGGCGCTCGGCCGCCGCTGGAGCACATTACCGCCAAGCTCGAGAAAAAGGCCGCCGCCAATCGGCGCGGCGAGACCGTCACCGAAGCGGATCCATCCGAAACCAAGGGCGTCGGTCGCGGAAAAGGGAAAGCGAAGGTCGGCGAGAAGGCGGGCGAGAAGGATCTGGCCGGCATGTCGAGCAGCCGGGCTGATCGACAGAAGAGCCGCCGGACCCGCAGTCGCGGTCGCACCGGACGTGATGATGAGCCGGGTGGGTCGCGGCAACGTCGCGGCAATCGCACACTCACCCGAACAGGACGCAACACCGCGGCGCCCCGCAAAGGCAAAGTCGCTCTGGAGCTCCCGTGCACGGTCCGCAGCTTCTCCGAAGCCGCTGGCGTCGCCGCCGGCCAGGTGCTCGGCGCCCTGATGCGGATGGGAGTCGTGTCCAATCTCAACATCAACTCGCAACTCGATGAGGAAGCCGCCGACGTGCTCGCCGAGGAGCTCGGCGTGGATCTCGAATTCAAGGCCGCCGCGTCTCTGGAAAACGACCTGCGGGATCAGTTCGAGACGGACGACGCCGAGGAGACGCTCGTGGGCCGGCCCCCAATCGTCACCTTCCTCGGTCACGTCGATCACGGCAAGACGTCCCTGTTGGACTACTTGATCGGGATCAATGTCGTATCGGGCGAGGCCGGCGGCATCACGCAACACATCCGCGCCTACCAGGTGCCAACCGAAGATGGCCGCACCGTCTCCTTCGTGGATACACCGGGCCACGAAGCGTTTACCGCCATGCGAGCTCGCGGCGCCAATGTGACCGATATCGTGGTCCTGGTCGTGGCCGCCGACGACGGCATCATGCCGCAGACCGAGGAGGCGATCAATCACGCCAAAGCCGCCGAGGTGCCGATTGTCGTCGCGTTGAACAAGATCGACCTGCCCGGCGTCGATGTCACTCGCATCCTTGGCCAATTGGCCGAGCATGGGTTGATGCCGAGCGAATGGGGCGGCGAGGTGGAAGTCGTTCGCACCAGCGCCATCACCGGCGAAGGCATGGACGAATTGCTGGAGACGTTGCTGACCGTCGCCGAGTTGCACGAGCTGACGGCGAACCCGGAACGCCCCGCCATGGCGACCTGCCTGGAAGCTCAGCAAGAACCCGGACGCGGCGTGGTGGCCAAGGCCATGGTCCGCAAGGGCACGCTGCGCGAAGGCGACATCTTTGTCTGCGGCGCCAGCCATGGCCGTGTTCGCGCCATGTACGACACGCTGCGACCCGAGCAACGGATTGAAGCCGCCGGCCCGTCGATGCCCATCAACCTGACCGGGTTCGACGTCGCGCCTGAAGCCGGCGATATGCTCTACGTCCTGGACGATATCACGAAGGCTCGTGAATTGGCCTCCCAACGGGCGACGCAATCTCGCGGCAGCCGCCTTTCGGGCGGAACCACGAAAATCTCCTTCGAGCAGTTCCAGCAGATGCTCACCGATGGACGCATCGGCGACTCGGAGGATCTGGTCGAGTTGCGTTTGATCATTCGAGCGGATGTGCGCGGATCGGTCGAAGCGATTCTGAAGGAATTGGACAAGCTGGATCATCCGGAAGTCCGCATCAAAATCCTGCAGGCTTCCGTCGGCGGAGTCACCGTGGGCGACATCGAATTGGCGCACACCTCCGAAGCCGTGGTCGTCGCGTTCAACGTGATTGCGGACGAGAACGCCCGCCTGCTCGCCGATGAACGCGGCGTCGAAGTCCGCCGCTACAACATCATCTATAAGGTCACCGATGATATCCGAGCGTTGATCGAAGGCCGGCTGAAACCGGACGAGCGGGTGGTTGAACTGGGCCGAGCGCTGGTCAAGCAAGTCTTCGAGATCAGTCGCGTCGGAGCGGTGGCCGGCTGCTATATCGCTCAGGGAACGATCGAACGCGGTTGCCGAATTCGAGTCAACCGCGATGGTCGAACGATCGGCGACTACGCTCTGGATTCGCTGCGACGTGAAAAGGAGGACGTCAAGGAAGTGCCCCGCGGCATGGAGTGCGGCATCAAACTCCAGGGCTTCAACGACATCAAGAAGGATGACATTCTGGAATCCTACAAGATCGAAGAAGTCGCTCGTACGCTGTAATCGGCGGGCGCCCTCCGCGTCGCCCCAGGCATTCCGTCCACCGTTGCAACTTTCCCCATGACCTCACGTCGAGTACTGAAAGCCGCCGAGGCGATTCGCGAAGTGGTGAGTATGGCCATTCTCGTCGAACTGCGCGATCCCCGCATCCAATTGGTCACCGTGACTCGCGTGGAGGTGTCGGCCGACCTGCGGAACGCCAAAGTCTATGTGTCGGTGATGGGCGACGAAAGCCAGCAGCAACTGGCGCTGCATGGCCTGCGGCACTCGGCGGGATTCCTGCAGCATAAACTGAGCGACCGCATCAACACCCGCTACACGCCGCGGTTGCGCTTCGTGCTCGATCAAGGCGTGAAGAAGTCGGCCGAAGTGCATCGCATTTTGGGCGAACTGTTCGACGACGAGGAGCCCGACGATCCGCTCGACGCGTCGGACGACTCCTTGGACGAGGTCGAGCCAGGATCCTCCGCGCCGGCCGATCCTTCGGCCGCGGACGGTTCGCCCGACGCATTCCTTCCCGACCCACCCGATCGCGGCTAAAGCGCCGCGGGGCGCCAGCGATCCCGTTTCGGTCCCCCGACCGGACGGCGAGACCTCCGCGGTACGACTCCCCAGAAAGAATTCGACATGAGCGCCGCCAAGAGAACCGCGCTGATCACCAAGCTGCAGAAAGTGCTCAAGAAGCACTTCAAACCCCACCTGCCGCCAGCCGACCGCCCCATCCTCGAGCACTTGCTGTACGCTTGCTGCCTGGAAGACGCCCGACCTGACGCCGCCGATCAAGTCTTCGCCCTCCTGCAAGAGAGATACTTCGACTGGAACGAAGTGCGCGTCACCAGTCAAACCGAGTTGGCCGAGGTCATGGGGGCGCTCAAGTCCCCCGCCGCGGCGGCCAACCGACTTAAGCGTTCCTTGCAAGCGGTGTTCGAGGAATACTACACGTTCGCCCTCGAGGATATTTTCAAGAAACTGAACCTGGGGGAAGCGGTGAAGCGCGTAGAGCGCCTGGAAGGCGTTTCGCCGTTTGTCACGTCGTACTTGGTGCAGCACGCCTTTGGCGGCCACGCCATTCCGCTCAGCCAAGGCGGCATCGAAGTGCTCAGGATCATTGGCGTCATCTCCGACGCCGAGGCCCGTGAGAAGAGAGCGCCGGGCTTGGAACGCGCGATTCCCAAGACCAAGGGCATCGAGTTCGCGTCGTTGTTGCAGCAATTGGCCGCCGAACTCGCCGCCGCTCCCTTCGGACCGCATATCAAGTCGCTGTTGTTGGAAATCGACAGCGACGCCAAACAACGCCTGCCGCAACGATCCTCCAAGTCCAAGAAGGAGGCGCCGAGTAAGTCCACCGGCAAGTCCAAATCGAAGACCAAGTCGGCCGAAGCAACCGCCAAGTCCGCGACGCCGACGGCGAACAAGAAGCCGGCGAAAAAACCAGCGTCCAAACCTTCGTCGCCGAAGCCGGCGTCCAAGTCGTCGGCTCCCAAGTCCTCCACGCCCAAGGCGGCGGGCGCCAAGTCCAAGAGCGCGTCCAAGAGCGCGACCAAACGACTGACCAAACGCAAGCCGCGCTAGCCCTCTTGCTCCAACGCGGCCATCATGTCGTCCGAGAAATCGAAGTTCGCCGACACGTTCTGCACGTCATCGTGCTCGTCCAAGGCTTCCATCAGCTTCAAGATCAGACGAGCATCGGCCTCATCGTCAATCTTCACCGTGTTGCTGGGAATGCGCGTGACCTCCTTCGCCCGCGCCTGAATGCCCGCGGAGTCGAGCGCATCGCAGACGGCACTGTAGGTCTCGGGGTCGCAGAGCACTTCGAACCGCTCGCCGTCTCGCGTGCAATCGTCGGCCCCGGCTTCAAGGGCGACTTCCATCAGGCGATCCTCCGCAACCTGCTCGGCGTCGATGATGAAGAGCCCCTTGCGTTCGAACATCCAGTTGACGCAGTTGGTGCTTCCCAACTTGCCGTTGTGAACTTCGAACAGCTTTCTTAGCTCGGGGGCCGTTCGGTTGCGGTTGTCGGTCATGATCTCGCACATGATCGCCACGCCGCCAGGACCATACCCCTCGTAAAGGATCTCGTCGACATCGCCGCCGTCGAGTTCGCCGGTGCCGCGTTTCACGGCCCGTTCGATGTTCTCCTTGGGCATGCTGACGGCCTTGGCGTCATTGATGGCGGTCCGCAAGCGGATATTGGTGTCCGGGTCGCCGCCGCCCATCTTGGCCGCCACGATAATCGTCTTGGACAGCTTGCTCCAGAGTTTGCCCCGTTTGCTGTCAACCAGCGCCTTCTTGTGCTTGATCCCAGCCCAGTGCGAATGGCCAGCCATACTTCGCAATTCCTCCGCCGCGGTCGCCAATTCAGTGCCCAGTCAAACCTCGATGGTAAGTCCAGCGAGCGATCGGGACAAGCGATCCTCACGTGGCCGCGACTGGCGTCGGGTTACCCAGGGTTGCGCTGCGCTGCACCCTGGGCTGATTTGGGGCCGTCCCGTTGGGGACTGATTTATGGTGCGGCCTTAATACATCCACGCCATTTGGGACAAGCCCGGCGGTGGCGGGAAGGCGTGATTGCGGCGCAAACTTCGCCGCGCCCTTAGTGCTCGACTTGCGGCCAGTATTCGTCGAACTTGAATTCCGGACTGTTGTCCAGATCGTGGCACTGTACGCATTGCTCTTGTGCTTTGGCCAGCGGCAACTGCATCTGTTTTCGCAAGGCGTCTCGAACGTCCTGAGCGACTTGCTTTTCACCGCTTTCGACGGCTACATGTTCTGAACCGGGGCCGTGGCAGTCCTCGCATCCCACGCCATGCAGATGTTTGCTCTGCTCCAAGTCCGTGTAACCCGACACATAGGGATAGAATTTCTGCGGGTTCCAGCCGGTGACATGGCAGCTCAGGCACTCGGGATCGAAGTGCCGAGCCAGCCCGCGGCGTTCCGGCGGATTGACGAGCGAATCCGTCCCGTGGGCGTGAGACGTATCTTTCCAAATGTCATACGCGTCGTCATGGCATTCGGCGCACTTGCCGCTGCCCACGAATTGGTGGCCGCTGGAATGCGGGATCGGCTTCACGCCCAGCCCTTGCAGTCCCTCCCGCATGAGTCTCTTCTGATACGCCTCCAAGTTGTCCAGCATCATCTGCGAGTCGGGGAAGCGATCGTCCAACGGAACGCGTTGGTACTTAAACGGAGTCTGTTGGTCGTTGAACAGGCCCACCACGCCGACGTACATGCCCTTATCGCCGGTGAGAATGAACTGCGTCGTCAGGCCCTTGATCAGCTCGGGTTTGTACGCCGGTTCACTGGCGTTTCCTGTAACGATCACGAGATGGAAAACGGGAAACTGACGCGCCAGTTCCTTGGCCTCGTCCATCGAGGTATGAGCCAAGAGGACCAGCAGATGGCATTGTTCCTTCTGCAGCTTGGGGACGACTTGTCGCAGTCCCTCGGCGGGCGCCATGGCGTCCAGCTGCGTCTTGGCCAGCGCCTTGGCTTCCTCGGCGCTGACAACGCCGGTGATGCCGACTTTCACGCCGGCTTGTTTCGCGACGCGGTAGGGCGCGGTCAGGCCGAAGATCGAGACGTTCGCGCTGCAGTAGGGCGAGGGGACGTCGCCGATGTCCGAGGTGGTGGCCGCCAGATCGGCCGCTGAGAGCTTGAGATCCTCCGGGCCAAACGTCGCGCCCACATATTTCATTTCAGTCAGCGCTGACTGCGTGAACTGGAACTTCAGTTCCGCTTGCTTGCCGACGCGTCGGACCTGATTGCCGGCGTCCAGCGGCATGATCTCCCAATCGCGATTCTCCAGGGAGCGAATCATCGAGTGGCGGCGGGCCATCCCGCCTTTCTGATTGGTCAGCCCCGTGCAACCGCAGGGCTCCAGGTAGCCGCGTTGCTGTCCGGTGATGATCAACGCCAGACGCGGTTTCTCCCACCCTTCGAAAAGCGGCTCGTGCTTTTTTTCGCCGTTCTCGGCGGATTGGTTGGAGTTCGCGGGGGGATCCTGCCGACCGGGTTTTCGCGACGTGACGACTTGGTAGGCGCCGAGGGGGAGACGTGCTCGTGCTCCGGATCGGAGCGGATTGCGCGGCCCCTGCACCCAGGCGGTCGCCGCGGGGATGGCGAAAGCTGAGCATCAACGAAATCATCAACAGGCCGCGTCGCCAGCGGATCATCAGGTCTCTCCATCTCATAGGTGCGCACTGTTCTGACAATCTTCGGCCGCCGCGGCCCGTTTCGTCCAGTCAATCCCGTCGGTCGGCCGGCGGAGCGCGTCAATTCACCGCGAATCGTGCGGCGACGCGCACTTCCTTGATCGTCGGGTGGTTGGTTTCCAACACGACATAACCGACGGGATTCTGGGTCCCGCCCATGCAATTGATCGGGGATGAGCCGGGGGGGATGCTGAGCTTGAGGTTGGCGACCCGCGCTTTGCCGGACCCCCGAAGTTCGCCCAGCTCGGCGCGCAGTGTTTCGGGTGGAAACACCTCCTTCACCTTCACTTCGATTTCGTCTCGCAGCTCGCCCTTGACGACAATCGCCAGGTTTTCTTCCACGCCTTGCGGCGAGGACACGGCGTCCCAGATTAACAGATTCCGCTCGCGAAAGTACCGCTCGCCGCCAATCACGGTAATGTCGCTGATGGCGTGCCCGCTGATTGGGACCTCCACTTCCACCGCGTCTTCCAGATTGGTTTTCAGATACAGCGTGTTGGCCAAGGCGCCGTCGGGAGATCCTTGCGCCAAGCGTACGACGACCTTGACGCCGGACTTCGCGTAGGGGAACGCGGCCTTGGCCTCTTCGATCCCTACGGCGGCATAGCTAATGCTCAACAGCTGGCTGCTGTCTGGATCGGCGAAGCGGTGGTCGGTGATTTCAAAGTGTTCGTCGCGCGTGTCCACCACCACCACGCTCAGCTCGCGCGGTTCGCTGCTCAGCACGTTGCCGAAGGCGACTTCCGGCGGCTCGGTGCGCAAGGACTCCATCACGTATCCACTGATCACCAACTGGACGATCTCCCGGCCCGGATCGGTCGTGCGGATTTCGGCCGTCTGACGAAACGACGTTGCGTTCGTTTTGGCCGTCCATTCCAATTCGATCGCCGCCGTTTCGCCAGGTTGCAGCACCACTTCGCCATTCTCGAAATTGGCGATGGTGCATTTACACGAGCTTGCGCCCTTGGTCAGGGTCAGGGGGCTCTTGCCTTGATTGGCGAAAATGAATTTGTGGGCCAACGTACCCCATCGCATCATCTGGCCAAAGTCGTGCGTTTCGCCGTTGAGCACGGCGACTCGCGGCGCGGTTGAGAGGTTCTCGGTGTCGCTCAACTGCGGCTTGGCCGCTGGTTGGGGCTCCGACGCGACCACGAATTTCTCGCCGCGACTGAATTCAAGACGCGTGGTGGACACGGCGGACAACACGCCAACGAGAATGGCAACCGCGATCAGCACAGCTCGCCGCATGATTTGGGCTCCTCGACTTGCATCATTCAGGGCGCCCGCCAGAACCCGGGCCAGCTGCAGAGCTGGTCAGGGCTCGCTATCGGCGGATCGCGATGTAGATTCCTTACGCAACGACAGCATCACTTGTTCGGCAGTTTGGCTGCGAAGCTCTGGGGCGCCGGGATCGGTCAGGCGTTGGCGCCGCAGCTTGTGCTCCACGTGCGGGTTAGCCGCATCCAATTGCAACGCCCGCTCGGCCAGCTCGGCGGCTTGCGGATCCTCGCCCGCGAGATGCGCCGCCCACGCCCATTGGGCTCGTTTGCGAGCGTAGTTCGGGTACAATTCGGCGGCTTCGCGATAATGAACCAGGGCCCGCTCCAACTGGTCGGCGTCGCCCGTCGCCCGCCAAGCGGTCAGCATCAGATCGCCCACTTCGCTGCGCAGCAAATGCGAGTGCGGGTCCCGGGCCAGCGCTTCGTCGGTCGCCGCGAGGAACTTCGCCCACGACTCGTCCGCGGAGTCGATCGTCCAGCGACGGAATTCAAGCTGCATTTGGTTGCGGGCCATCGTCGCCGACCAAGGATCCAGCGCGGCGCCCTCCCGATACGCTTGCAACGCTGCGTCAAGGCTCATGCGGTCCGCGCCGACCACGCGGCCGGCGGCTAGCCAATGAGGTTGAAACGCGGTCCATTGGAAAAGGCCCAAGACCACCACCGACAACGCGGCGACGGTCCAGGTTCGCCATGGCGAGGGCCGACTCGCGACCGAATCCGGCTCGCGGTTCCGCCCCGTCTTTTCCCAACTCGGGTCGTACGCTCCTCCCGCCACTACGGCGGCGAGCAACCAGATCCACTGGCCAATCGCCAGGTAGGTCCAACCGCCAGCCGCTGTCAGGTTGACCAACAGCACCACCAGCCCCAGGGCCGCCAGCGGTTCGGGGCACTCGCCTCGTTCCACCCAATCCCGCAGTAGCCAGAGGGCGCCCAACACGATCGGGCCGCCGACGATCCACACCAACGGCACGGCCGCCGAGTCGCTGAGCCACTCCAGCGGAGCTTGCATCAGGACGCTTAACGGCCAGGCCAGAATCAGTCCCAGGGCGGCGCCGATCGCCGTAGCCCATAACCAAACTCGCGCCGCGGGATTGGCTTGCGGCGCCCCTTCGCCGCGCGCCGGCGGGTTCTTGATCGGCCGGGGAGGCCAAGCGGATTCGCCAACATTCACGGGCGATCAGCAGCAAGAAAACCAACAGCGCCGCCGTGGCCGGCCAGCCCAAAGTGGCCGCGGTTTCCAGCACGAAGTTGTGCGGATCCAGGATCGTCTCACTTGCCTCCGGCGGCTTGACCCCAGGGTAATGATATTGAAAATTCCCCGGTCCGCATCCCCACCACGGATGTTCGTTCGCGATCTGAACGGCGCCTCGCCAGTACTGCATGCGATAGCCTAATGACTTGCCGGCCTCGCTGACCACTTCCCAGTCCAGCGCGCCGACTCCCCAGCCAATCCCGGTCAGCAGCGCTAGGGCCGCCGCGCCCAGAGCGACCCCTTTCCAGGCAATCCGCCGCCGCTGGAACCAGACCAACAGCAGCACCGCGACGCCCATCCCCAGCCATGCCGATCGGCTCTTGGTCAGCACCAGGCAGAGCCCCATTACCGCCAGCATGACGTACAGCGGTCAACGCGAAACGCTCGCGGGCGAGCAAAGCAGGCCCAGCACCACGGCGCAGGCCACGGCCAGCAGGCCCGCCAACGAGTTGGCCAAGACAAACGACGCGTTGGGTTCGGTGCTGCGAAGTCGATTCTCGAATTGCACTCGGCCGGGTTCATCCTGGACGCCAACTTCCTGCAGGATGAGCGATCTTTCGCGGGCGTCGGCCTGGAAGTAGTTGGCCGCTCGCTGGGGCGCGGCGTAGAAGAACTGGAAATGCCCCATCACCGCTTCCGCCGCGCCGAGTCCAATCAACAACGCCAGCAGGGCCCTCCGCCGGACGCCGGTGGTTAAGAGGTTCAACGAAAGAACGAAGATGGCCCCACACGCCGCCAAGCTCCAAAACCCGTTCAAGGCGGCCCGCGCGTTTTCACGACCAAGGCTCGAAAGCGTGCTGCCGGCGGCCAAGGCGAGGAAGCAAGCCGCCGCGGCCAAAGAGGCGGTCGCACGCCCAGGGGTTGGCCAGCGGCAGGCGGCCAGGATCCAGAAGACCCACAACAACAGCCACATCATCACCAACGGCAGGCTCGCGCCGCTTTCGGCCGCTTGTTCCGTGGAGGCGCAGGTCGAGGCGACGATCGTGGCGGCAAACGCGCCGCCCAGCACTGGGGCCAGCCAAGATGGCCGTTCCGAGGCGACGCCCGCGGCCCTCTTTGAATCGGCGTTGGTTCGGCCTGCCGTTGCGGGCGGCGTCGAGGACCGGCGCGGCTTGCGAGATTTGGTCAATCCAGGTCTCCGGAAACGTCACGATTTCACGTCCAATCGAACCCCCGCGGCCGCGCGGGCACTCGCTTGAGCGTCGCCGAAAAAGGCGGCAACGTCAAACCCCCGCAGTCGTCGCCGCCCTCTGGCGATCCCAGGCGCTGGACGCTACCCCGGTCGCGAGATCATCCCCCTCTAATCTGGGGGTGTTTCCCGCCCCACCCCGAAAAGGCGCCCTCTTTTTTACGGCCATTGTCCGGTTTTGATGCCTCGGGCAAAGTTATCGGTTCGGAAGTCGAGCTATTCTTCATCATGGACTGGCCTTTTTCGATGATCCTTCTCAGGCATTGTTCATCATGACTCAGCAGTTGATTCTCTTGTGTTTTGCGGGCGGCCTGGGGTCGCTCGTGTTGTTCCTTGGCGGCGTTTCCGCGAATCGCTGGCGGCGGCGTCGAGCGAAGCGCGTCGAGTCCCGTGAGAACGCCGCCGACCTCGGTCTGACCGAAGCCAACGGGTTGCTGCCGGCGACGCTCTTGGACGGACTGCCGCTGCTGCGTCGCGGCCAAGGCTTCCATCTCAGCAATTGCTTCTCGGGGGAGTCCTGCGGCGCCACGGTGTACCTGTTCGACCTTCACTACGCCCCGGACAGCGAAACTCCCGAAACCGCCCAAACCGTGGTGATGATTCAAAGCGAGCGTCTTGCGCTGCCGGAATTCTACGTCCGTCGCAAGTCCAGCACCGATCGCTGGCTGACCCCCGATACGAATCATCTGGTGATCGACCCCACGTTCGCCAAGTCCTGGCTGGTGGACGGCGAGGACGAAGAGGCGGTGCACGCTTTGTTCACCCCCGAGCTCATCGCCCTGCTGAACCAAACGGAATTCTGCATTGAGGGCTGCGGCCATCGGCTGCTGATCTACCGCGAAAACGAGCGGGTGAGCGGCCCCGATTCGGAGAGGCGCCTGCAAGCCGCTTACGAATTCGTGACTTTGCTATGCTTGACCCACGAGTCCGCGGACTGGCAAACCGTTCCCATGTAGGCTCGGCCATCCACGTCCGGCGTCCGCACTTCAGCCGCGCGTCCGTCGGGCGGCCGATTCCAGGATGTAGATCAGCGCCAGCACGCTCATCACTTGCACGACCACGACCATGGCGCCAAACCAGCCGGCTTGATGCAGCAGCAGCGCGGCCATGCCGCACGCCGCCGTTGTCAAATGAACGGTCGCCACCGCTTGCGGTTTGGTCAGGCCCAAATCGGTGAGACGATGAGAGAAGTGGCTCTTGTCGCCCTCGAATGGGCTGCGGCCTTCGCCAAGGCGAATCGCCAGCACGGTGAACAAGTCATAGAGCGGGACGGCCATGACGCACAACGGCGCCAGCACCGCGTGTTGGGATTGGCTGTTATACCCCGTGTAGGTCGCCAACAGGGTGGCGATTGCGATGCAGAAGCCGATGAAATAGCTGCCGGCGTCGCCCATGAACATCTTGGCCGGCGGCTTGTTGTGCCAGAGGAATCCTAGCAGCGCGCCCACCAGGACGAACAACAAGCCAGCGACAAACAACTGCGGACCGCCGCCCTCCTGGCCGGGCAACAGCAGGAACACGCCGAGGATCGTCGCCGCGATCGCCGCCACGCCGGCCGAAAGGCCATCCATGTTGTCCAGCATATTGAACGAGTTGACCAGCGTCACGATCCAGAGAACCGACAGCGCCGCGGTGAGCCAAGGGAGCGGGATAAACGCGGTCAATCGCCAACCCTGCCAGACCACGCAAAAAGCGGCCACGCCAAATTGCACGGCCAGTCGCACCGTCCAATGCAAGCCTCGCCGGTCGTCCAGCAGTCCTAACACCATGAGCACCGAGGCGGCGCTCAGCAACACCCAAAGATCGGTCAAGCGAAACTTCAGGCCTTCGAGGTGTTCGACAAACGCGGTCGGCGTCCAGGCATCCAATAGCTGCGGCCCGCTCAGCAGCAACACCGCGGTCGCCACCGCGAACGTCCCGACCACTCCGCCCCAAATCGCCAACCCGCCGCCCAGGGGCACCGGGACCGAATGTACTTTGCGAATCCCCGGTTGATCCACGAGCCCCCACTGCGGAGCAAATCGCCGCACGACGAATCCCAACGCCCACGCGAGAATCAACGAGGGCCCCGTCGTGGCCGCGATCCAGACAAGGCAGGTCTTGAAATCCATGGCGTGTTACTCACTCATCCTGCACATATCCGGCAGCCCGTAGGTTTTCTCGCGTGTACAACAGTGCGAAGAACACTTCATGATCGAACGCCCGGAGGCCGTGTCGGGTGATTTCGTCCAGCTTGTGGTTGTTGTCCTGGACCAGTTGCAGAACCGGTTTGAGCTTTCTCCCCACTTCCTCGTCGATCCATTGGCTGATCACGGCTGGGGTGGGGATCTCGCCTGGACGCAGTTCGCGTTGGAATTCACGCACCGACTTGACTTGCCTGATCATCTCCGCCGCGACAAATGGATGGGAAGAGATTTTGACATGATCCATCTCGTGGCGGATCAGACGCGATTGCCAGAAGCGTTGCGGATCGAGGTGGTCGGGCGCTTCAATCCGATACGTTTGCTGGTGCTCCACGTGCGTGAATCGAACTCGAATGGTGATCAACACGCCGCCGCCGCTGGTGCGACTCAGCTCGTAGCGGAATCGATGACGCTGCTCGACGCGCAGGTCATAACGCGTGAACGCTTCATAGCGAGGCTTGATTTTGCGACGGTCATAGAACTCCCAGGAGACCGGCGCCCGCTCCAGCAAAGGCGCCAGATCCGCCGGAGGCGGGGGCAAGCGTTCGGCCGTCAATGGGGTCCGTTGCGGCGCCTCGCCAAGGGGCGAGGGTGGTGCTGTGGTTTGAGCCCAGGCGGCGGGCGAAGTCGCGACGCCGCCGAGCCAAAGGCTCCAAGCCGCAATCCATCTTGGCGCCCAGGTGTGAACCATCAGTCGTCCGGCGGTGCTCGTGAAAGGATCAAAAAGGCGCCCGGTCCGGCGACCCCAAAGCGTGAATCGCTCGATGAGGTCAGCACTTTCGCCCAGGGGCTTGTCGGCCACGCTTCCGCCCGTCGGCGCCCGCTTCAGGCGATTGGCGTCGCGCCAAAATCGATGCCGCATCCAACCGAAGGATCTCCTTGGCGAAGCGCCTCTTGGCGAGTCGGGCGTTGCCGTCAGGAGCGGCGGCCAAGCTCTCGGCGCAGCCACTGACGGCACTGGTGGAAGAACTCATGATACTCGACCGATTCGTAGTCGGGGTATGTCCAGGGTCGCGACCGCCATTGGCCGGCATGAAAGAAGAGAGTGTTTTCCGCATAAACGCCTTTTCCGATATACAGGCGGTGATCCCGATCCTTGGTGCTGGCCAACACCAACTTCGCTTCGCTGACATACCCGGGATCGATGTTCAAGGGACGCTCGGGCGCGGCCCCGCCGCTTGACGCTCCGCCACGGAGTCCCCCTCTGACATCCTGGGCGTACTCCGCTTCCCAGGCGTTGCTGATGACTTTCCAGTCCGGCAAGTCGGCCGGGTCGGCCAGAGGCGCCAGGGCCAGCAACTGCTTCTTCAGGTCCGCGCCCATTTCGCGTTCGTAGAATTTGGTGAAGTGAAAGTCCAGACGCGGGCTGGCCAGGACAACGCTTCCAAAATACTCGCTCAATCGTTGCGTGGCCCAATCCAATGCGGCCCCCTCGCGGCTGAAGATCGCCGCGATGGGCAAGACGCGGATTGGGTCGGAGATCGTTCCCATGGCTCATTTTCCGGCGACCGAGGCAAGGCCAAGATGTGTGGCCTCAGCCCTTGTTGGATTTGCGGCGACCGCTCGGCCTGGACTTCCTCGTTGACTTGCCTTTGCTGGACTTGCCTTTGCTGGACTTGCCCTTGCTGGACTTGCCCTGGCTGGACTTGCCTTGGCTGGACTTGCCTTGGCTGGACTTGCCTTGGCGAGCTCCCTTGTCCGCGGCCGAGTCGTCGTGCGCGGCCGATCGCACTCGCGCGATCAACTTCCACTGGAGCATGCGCCGTTGCAGATCGATGTGCTGCACGGCGACCCGGATGGTGTCGCCCATCTGAAAGCGGCGGCCCTCCTTGTGGCCGGTCAGCGTGCGGGTGGCGCTATCGAAACGGTAGAAATCGTCGTGCAAGGATTGCGTGGGGAGCATGCCTTCGGCGGGCAGATCCACGCCTTGGGCGAACAAGCCGAATTCCTCGACGCCCGTGATGACGGCGTCGAATTGTCGGCCGACATGATCGTTCAGATAGAGCAGCAGTTTGAGTTTGATGAGTTCGCGTTCGGCTTTCTCGGCCCGTTGTTCGCGTTCGGAGCAATGCTGGCCGAGCCGCTCGAGGTGAGCCATCGCGTCGGAGGCGCCTCCACGGCCGCCCTGCAAGCGAGCGAAGATGCGATGCACGGTGAGGTCGGGATAGCGACGAATCGGCGAGGTGAAATGGCAGTAGTGCTGGAAGTGCAAAGCGTAGTGGCCGTCGTCGCCAGGGGCGTACACGGCTTTCCGCATGCTTCGCAACACGGCGAAGTTCAGCGCTCGTTCTTCGGGCCGCCCGCGTACTTGCTCGATCAGGCGGATGATCTCGAAGCGGCTTTCCAGGCTGCGGCAGTCCAATCCGAGGGAGCGTGCGAATTCGGTCAGCCCTTCCAGCTTCAGGCGGTCGGGTGTCTCGTGGATGCGGCGGAGAAACGGAATCTCCAGGTCGTGCAAACGCGTGGCGACGGCCTGGTTGGCCGCGAGCATGAATTCCTCGATGATCTGGTGGCTCTCGGTATTGGGCAGCAGCTTGGCGCCCTGGACCCGACCCGCATTGTCCAGTTCGATCTTCAGTTCCGGCAGCACCAATTCCAGCGAACCGCGATCGAGTCGGCGGCGGCGAAGGAGCATGGCCAAGCGGTGCATTCGCTCCAGCAGAGCGTGCACGGCCGGTTCCAGGCGGTCCCGCCACGGCGCCGGGTCGGCCAGGTAGTCGTCGACTTCTTCGTAGGTGAAGCGACGGCGACTGCGAATGGCGGTTGCGCGAACCGTTACGTCCACCATCGCGCCTGCGGCCGTGAACTCGATGCTCACGGTGCGGGTGTAGCGAACCGAATCGGGTTGCAGGCTGGCGAGATGGTTGGAGATGATCTCGGGCAGCATGGGGATGACGCGATCCGGCAGGTACACGCTGGTGGCGCGCTGGCGTGCTTCGTCGTCCAGCGGCGATCCCTCCGGAACGAAATGCGCCACGTCGGCGATATGCACCTCCAGGCGCCAATGCCCATTGTCCAGTTCCTCCAACGAGATGGCGTCGTCGAAATCGCGGGCGTCCTTGGGGTCAATGGTGACGACCGTCGCCTGAGTCAGATCCAGGCGATCGGGCGACAGCGAGCCGTCAAACGCGTCGGCTTGGCGCCGCGCCGATTCGATCACCTCCGAGGGGAACTGATCGGGCAGGCGAAATTCGCGAATGATCGACAACGTGTCGACGCCGGGCTCGCCGCGGCCTCCCAGAACTTCCAGGATGACCGCCTCGCCGGCGTCCTGGCGGCCGTCCGGAAACCTCACGATCTCGATCACCACTTTGTCGCGGGACTGCGCGCCCTTGGCTTCCACGTCGGATACGGGAATGGGCTCGTCGAACAGCTTCCCATCGACGAAGGCCCGCCAATGCTGGCCGCTGCGGCCGAGCGTGGCGACATATTGCCGCGTGTCATGCTCGATGACTTCGACGACGCGACCATGGACGCGTTCGGCCTGATCGCCGCCGCCGCGAACTCGCACCCGCACGATATCGCCGTGCACGGCGCGGCCTTGAGCGCGAGGTCCGACATAGATATCCGCGTCGCGATTCGTCGCGCCCAGGGGCCGAACGAAAGCGGCGCCGCTGGCGATCCGCTGCAGCTTGCCGACGACTTCATCGGACCCCGAGGCCAGCGCGGCGGCCTTCACCGGTTGCGGAGGGCAGACCAGATGGTTCCGGCCATAGCTCAGCAGGCCCTGTTTCACCAGCTTGCGGATCAAGCGTCGCAGAGTCGATCGATCGTCAGCCGGAATCCCCAGTCGTTTGGAGAGCACCTTCGGTTTGACGGGCTGGTAGTGCGCGTCGGCGACGAGGCTGAGCAGTCGTTGTCGCAGGTCATCCACGGACGAGGGGTCGGTCATGCAAGTCGCCTGAATCGAATACGCCCGCACATCACGCCGACGGCGTCCGCCCCTCCGCGGAGTGAGGGCCGTCCGCGGAGTGAGGGCCGTCCGCGGAGTGAGGGCCGTCCGCGGGCGCAGGCTAGGTTTGTACAACTTGCGAGACGTCGGCGGATGGAAGTTGGTCCAATTGCTGTCGCCGTTGACATCCTCGACGATCAGTTGTCGGAACGTGAACATCCTCGCATCCAACGCGTCGATGTGCTCCAACACGACCGACTCCATGGTCATGGGAACCTTGGGGCTGCCGAACTCATGGGATCCATGGTGGCTGAGGATCATGTGCTGCAACCGCCAGCGGAGCGAAATCGGAAACTCCTCGTTCATCAGACGTTCGGCCTCTTGGATCTTCTCATCCAGGATCTGCACGCCGATGACCAGATGGCCAATCAACTGACCTTCGTCGGTGTAGCCGAGTTCGCGCTCGTAGCACAATTCGCGGATTTTCCCCACATCGTGCAGGAAAGCGCCCATGCGCAGGACGTCGGGGTTGACCTCGGCGTAGTAAGGAGCGATCGCGGCGGCCAGCTCCATCAGCTGCAGGACATGCTCCAGCAGGCCTCCCTGATAGGCGTGATGGTGTTTGATGCCGGCCGGGGCCATGCTGAATTGACGCATGAACGCTTCGTCCACCAGGAAACACTCGGCCAGATGCCGCAGTTGCGGATTCTGAATTTCGCGCAGCATTTCGGCGAGGCGACCAGCCATGCGGTCAATCGCTTCGCAATTCAACGACACAAAGTCGGCTTCATCCACATCGTCCACACTCGCCTTGCGAAGATCGCGAGCGATGATCTGGAGTCCCCCGTTGTAGAACTGCGTCGCGCCCTGGACGTGCACGAAATCGCCTGAATCAAAGAGGCCGTACATCCGCTCGTTGGCGTTCCATTGCATGGCCGTGATGGCCCCGCTACGGTCGCTCAGCCGCATCTGCAGGTAGAGATTCCCGTTGCGGTTGGTGCGGAGCTGCTTGTCGGAAACCAGGAACACCTGGTCGATGTTTTCGCCTTCACCGAACTGGTTAATAAAACGCCGTGTCATGAGATCTCAGCTGCAGGCCAATTGAAAAGCGGAAACGCCCGTAGGCAAAGACGCGATTCTAGGGGCCAGCGACGCGGGAGGCGAGTAGGGCGAGCCATGTTGGCCGGCGCCGGCCTCCACTTGCCAGCGTCCGGATCCGCCGCCGAACCCCTCGCTGCTTCCCGCGGGATGGGGTTACATTACGCTTGCACGAACAGCCCCCCGGAGATCTTGAGGACGACGCCATGGGCAAGAAAGCCAAGACCGCCATCACTCCCACGCGCAGTGAAGATTATCCCGAATGGTACCAGCAAGTCATCCGGGCCGCCGACATGGCCGAGATCTCGCCGGTCCGCGGCTGCATGGTGATCAAGCCCTGGGGCTACGCCATCTGGGAGAACATGCAGCAACAACTGGATCGCCGTTTCAAGGAGACGGGGCATCAGAACGCGTACTTCCCCTTGTTCATCCCGATGAGTTTCCTGGAAAAGGAAGCCGAGCACGTCGAGGGATTCGCCAAGGAATGCGCCGTCGTCACGCATCATCGGCTGGAGCCCTCCCCGGAAGGCGGCTTGCGGCCCGCCGGGCCTTTGGAGGAGCCGTTGATCGTGCGGCCCACCAGCGAAACCATTATCGGCGCCATGTACGCCAAGTGGATTCAGTCGTACCGGGATCTGCCCATCAAGATCAACCAATGGGCCAATGTGGTGCGCTGGGAGCTGCGGCACGCGGATGTTCCTGCGGACGTCGGAATTTCTGTGGCAGGAAGGGCACACCGCGCACGCGACCGAGGCGGAGGCCTGGGAGGAGACGCGGCAGATGCTGGACGTGTACGCCGATTTCGCCGAAAACGAGATGGCGATGCCGGTGATCCGCGGCGAGAAAACCGCCGCCGAGCGCTTTCCGGGAGCGGTCTCCACCCTGACCATCGAGGCCATGATGCAGGATCGCAAGGCGCTGCAGGCCGGGACCTCGCACTTTTTGGGGCAAAATTTCTCTCGAGCTCAAGAGATCAAATTTCAAGACGACGCCGGCGTCGAACAGTTCGCCTGGACCACCTCCTGGGGCTTGTCAACTCGCATGGTCGGCGCCTTGATCATGTCCCACAGCGACGACGACGGGCTGGTGTTGCCTCCTCGCCTGGCGCCGCGACATGTCGTTATCTTGCCGATTTATCGGAATGATCAGGAGCGAGCCGGCGTGCTGCAATACTGCGACCAGGTGCAGCAAGCGCTGCGGGATCAGCCCTACCGCGAAGGCCGAGTCATTGTGGAGATCGACGACCGCGACCTTCGCGGCGGCGAAAAGAACTGGCAGCACGTCAAGCGCGGCGTGCCCTTGCGCGTCGAGATTGGGCCGCGGGACATCGCGGACAACAAGGCGTTTGTCGCTTTCCGCGACACCGGCGAAAAGAAAGCCTACGACCGGCAAGAGCTGATCGATTCGGCGCCCAAGTGGCTGGACGCCATGCAGCAACGGCTCTACGACCGCGCGCTGGCGATGCGCCAGGAGAACACTCGCGAGATCGACTCGCTTGACGAATTCACCGCGTATTTCACCCCCGAGGATCCCCAGAAACCTGGAATTCACGGCGGGTTCGCGCATCTGTCATTTCGTTGAGTCGCCGGAAGTCGAAGCCATACTCAAGCAGCTCAAAGTCACGATCCGCTGCATCCCCTACGAGGGTGGCGAGTCCGCCGGTCGTTGCGTCTTCACCGGGCAGGCCGCCCGCGTCCGAGCGGTCTTCGCCAAAGCCTATTGAGGAACCGCGGCGCCCGCCCGGACACACGCATCCAGCCTCCGCACCGCAATGCGGTGCAACCCCAAAGCCCGGGTTGCGCAGCGCACCCCAGGCTCGGCGGCCACTACCCGCGCACCATGACGCGGCCTAGAATAGCGACCAGTTGGCGGCGATAAACAGCGTCGTCATAGCAAAGAAGCGGCGCGTGCGGAGCACGGCCCCCGCATTCGCCGGCGGGGGCCCATCACCGAGTCTGCCGTCGTCGACGGACCGTGTTGGAGCACCCCGCAGATGAGCGATCTACGCCGAACGCCGCTCTACGACTGGCACGCCGCTCGCCAAGCGCGGATGGTCGATTTCGCCGGCTGGTCGATGCCCGTGCAGTACGACGCCATTGTCGCCGAACACTTGGCGACGCGAACCGCCGCCGGGCTCTTCGATATTTCCCATATGGGGCGGCTGAGATTCGACGGCGCGGGCGCCGGAGAATTTCTCGAGGGCATGACGACTCGCAACGTCGCCAACATGAAGCCGGGCGCCATCCGCTACAGCTTGCTCACCAACGACGCCGGCGGCATTTTGGATGACATCCTGGTCTATCGCGTTCCCGAGGGACCGTCGCCTTGGATGATGGTCGTCAACGCTGGAAACCGCGAAAAAATCGTGCGTTGGCTGGCTGATCACGGGGCTGGCAGCGGATCGGTGGGGATGCGCGACGAGACAATGGAAACCGCCATGATCGCCGTGCAAGGTCCGGCGGCGCTCGAGATTTGCCGCCCGATCTGCTCGAGCGACCTCAGGCGCTGAAATACTACAGCGGCGCCCTCGCTTCGTTGGCTGGCGTCTCAGGATTCGTCAGCCGCACGGGCTATACCGGAGAGGACGGTTGCGAGTGGATTGTCCCTGCCGAGCGTGCGATGGAGTGCTGGGAGAAGCTCGTCGACAGCGGACGTTCCCTCGGCCTGATAGCGGCCGGCTTGGGCGCCCGCGATACGTTGCGATTGGAAGCCGCGATGCCGCTTTACGGCCATGAGCTGAACGAGGACACGCACCCGCTGCAGGCCGGATTGCAGTTCGCGGTCAAGTTGGAAGGCCGCGATTTTCCTGGAGTTGACGTGTTGCGGACCGCTGAACAACAAGGCGGATATCCCAAGCTGATCGGCCTGAAGTGCCCGGGGCGTCGCGTGCCTCGCGAAGGCTACCCGGTGCTGTCCGCCGGCGAGCCGGTCGGCGTGGTGACCAGCGGCACGTTTTCGCCGACGCTGCAACAGCCGATTGCCTTGGCCTATGTCGCTCCTTCGGCGGCGGGACCATGGGCCATCGACATTCGCGGCAAGTCCGAGGCCGCCGAGTTGACCGCCCTGCCCTTCTATCGACGAGCCAAAGCCTAACCTTTATCAGCCCCCAAAAAAGGGTCCGCCCCGTTTTCGTCTCGGCGTCAGCCAGGAAAATGAGGTTCGCCCCTGGTGATTACCGGAGATCTGGATCATGCGCAAACCCGAAGACCTCTCTTACGCCGAAACCCATGAGTGGGCTCATGTGGAAGACGGGCCGGACGGCAAGACCGCCGTCGTGGGCATCTCCGCTTTCGCCGTGCAACAGCTGACGGATCTCGTGTTCATGGAGCTTCCCGCCAAGGGGCGGAAAGTGACTGCCGGCGAGGAATTTGGCGAAGTTGAGTCTGTCAAGGCGGTGAGCCCGCTTTACAGCCCCGTCACCGGCGAGATCATCGACGTCAATAGCGACCTGCCCAATCGACTGGAGACGCTGGGCGATGACCCCTACGAGGCCGGCTGGATGATGAAGGTCAAGCTGGCCGATGAGCAGCCTTTGGCCAAGCTGATGGATTTCGCCGCCTACCAAAAGCAATGCGCCGAGGAGGGTTAGCCCGTCTGCGTCCCGCCCGATTCCGCAGGCGACCTCCTTCACAAGTATGGAAATCCGCTTCCTGATCGATCCGCCCGCCACGGGCCCCTGGAACATGGCCGTCGATGAACTGTTGCTGGAACTGGCCCAGCAGCAAGGAACCGCTTGCCTGCGTTTCTACCAGTGGGAAACAGCGACGCAGAGCCTGGGGTACTTCCAAAAGACGGCGCAACGGGCGGAACATCCCGAAAGTCAGCCACTGCCCTGGGTCCGCCGCGGAACCGGCGGCGGCGGCGTTGGTGCACGATCACGATTTGACATATAGCCTGGCCGTGCCGGGCGATGCTCGCGGCGATACCCGCCACTGGTACGACGCCGCGCACGGGGCCTTGATTGAGTCGCTGGGGCAATGGGGGATTGTGGCGACGCTGGCGGAGGCCGAGTCGCTGGCTCCTCCCCCTTTCTTGTGCTTTCAGCGGCGGGCTGAGGGGGACGTGTTGTGTGGGGCGGCGAAGATTGCCGGTAGTGCTCAACGAAAGCGAAAAGGCGCGTTGCTGCAGCATGGCAGCGTGCTGCTCGCGCGGTCGGCACATGCCCCTCAGCTGGACGGGATCAAAGAACTGTCGCAGCGAGAATGCCGGACCGAGGACCTGATCGAGGAATGGTCGGTGAGGATGGCCCGGAAATTGAAGGCCACGCTCGTGCCCAGCCGTTTGCGGAAATCGGAACGGACGCTCGCTGAGCAAGGTCCGCTTGAGCGGCATCTCTCGCCAGACTGGAAACATCGCCGTTAACCGTTTTTCCCAATTTGGAGAGAAGCGCACTACCTAAGTGATGTATCCTTGGAATACAATGGAATGCGGTGGACACTGGCAAAATTTTAGATTGCTAAGCGCGACGTTTCCGGCCCTTTTCCGAAATGTCGCAGCTCTGCACGTATGAGGCGGCCATGCAAGTAACACTCCGCGTGCTCTCCGGGAAAAGCGAAGGCAAGGATATCAAGATCAAGAAGTCTCGCTTCCTGATCGGACGCCACGAGGATTGTCACCTTCGCCCCAAGACGGATTCGGTCAGTCGCCGTCATTGCCAAATCGTGATCGACGGCGAGCGAGCCGTATGTTCCGACTTGGGAAGTAAGAACGGCACGTTCATCAACGACAAGCCGGTCGAAGGCGAAGTCGAGCTGAAGAGCGGCGACTTGTTGCGCGTCGGAAAAATGCGGTTTGAATTGCTCATCGACAGCGAAGTCGACGCGTCCTCCAAGTCCGACGCGTCCTCCCGCATCGTGTTGGATGGCGACATCACCGACTGGCTGGAGGAGGCGGACGTCCACGCGTCGGAACATCGGATCTCCGGTCCGGAGACGCGTCAATTCCGGCTTTCGGATCTCGAGACGATCAACGCGGCGAAGGCCCAGCCTGATGACGAGACCAAATCCAGCGACAAGGCCGTGACCGATAAGGCCGTGACCGATAAGGCCGGGGGCGACAAGGCCGGGGGCGAGGCGGACGCGGCGGAGTTGGACGACAAGCAGAAAAAACTGGCCCGCAAGACGCCCCCGACATCGGATAACTCGCGGGACGCGGCGGCCGATATCCTCAAGCGATATTTCAATCGCACCTAATCTTTTCCTGGACCTTTTCGCCCAAGATTCTCGATTCGGCCTCGAATAAATCCACGCCCCACCACCCTGAGTGAAACCGCGACCTCCGCGTCACGGTATTTCTTAACGGCGTCGAAATCGAAAGAGCTTGAGGTGATTTGTGTCGGACGATTTGCGGACGCTTGTGCGACGTTGCCTCGTCGGCGAGCAAGCGGCGATGACAGATTTGGTCGGTCGATTTCGTAGCCGCGTTTATGGTCTGTGCCTGAGAATGTTGGGACAGCGCGAGGACGCGGAGGACGCCGCACAGGAGACCTTCGTGCGGGTTCTGCGGCATCTCAACCGCTGGGATCCGGCTCGCGAATTTGAGCCCTGGCTGCTGGCCATTGCTGGCAACCGTTGCCGCACCGCCTTGGCCACTCGCGTACGTCGCCCAAGCGTCGCGATGTTGCCAGGGGCCGTCACCGATGATAGCGCAGCACAACGGCAGGCCGCCGCCCAACTTCGCGAAGAAGTATCACAAGCGGTGCATCAATTGCGCCCGGAATATCAGCTTGCTTTTGAGCTGTTTCATGAGCGTGAATTGAGCTATCAGGAAATTGCGGAGCAGATGGGGCGGCCCATTGGCACCGTCAAGACTTGGGTCCACCGGGCCCGCCGCCAGATTGTGGAGACTCTGCAACGTCGCGAAGTCGCCTGAACGAGGCCCGTCCAGCGGACGATCAGCATGATGAATTGCGTCCAATTCGAAGAACGCGTGCAAACGCTGCTCGATCAGCGCTACGATCCAAGCAGCGATGCGACTCTCCGCGGTCATACGGCCCGCTGTCTGGCGTGCCGGCAATCTTTAGCGGGATATTCGAGGCTGCAAGCCAGCGTCACCCCAGCGGCGGCGTTACGGGCCTCGCGCTTGGCGTCTCCGCCGGCGCATCGCCACCGTCGCCTGCGAATCGCGGCGATTGCCGCTGCCGTCGCCGCGGCAATCCTGCTCACGCAATCCACCTCTCCCTTGGGTGGAAGAGCTCCAGTGGGGTCTGCCGAACTTGCCCAATCCGCATTCCCGCCCCAAGGCCGCCCGCTGGCCGCGCAGCCCGCCGCCTCGCCGGACGTGTCGCCGACGCGGCAGATTGCCGAGTTACCGACCAGCACCACCGTCCCACCCGCTGGCGGACAGGATCTCCGCGACCTGGTCTCGCCCTATGCCGATCTTGCGGGAGCGACGCTGGCGACGCAGCCGCAGTTTTCGCCGCCGGTGGCCAGCGTCACCGCGCCGCTGGCCCGCCCCTTCTCCGCGACGCTCGATGCTTTGCGACGCGCTTGGCGCAGGAATGACCCGTCGAAAGAGACGTCCCCCCAGGCGAGATTACAATCGCTGGACATTTTTTGGGGCTAAGGCGGCGCTCCAGGAACGCCCGCCCCCAGCGGATCAAGCTCAGCAAGCGGGCGATCGGCCCAAGACGCCGGCGATGGCCGCGTGAGCTTTGCGGGTGCAGTTTTTGCTGATCGCTCCGACTTGCCTGCGCCCGTGGCGAGCGGTCGCACATTTTGGGGCGTTGCGGAGACTATGACGCCTCGGAAAAAAGCTACGGTTGTAACTGTGGCGCCGGGCGATTGGGAATTGGTGTTCATTCCGAAAAGGATCGCCGATCCCATTAGTGCGGTAAAACACCGCGACCCTCACCCCTCCCTTCCCCAATCGACATCGAGCATTTGGCCCGCTCGCCCTGCAGTCGAAAAAGGAAGGGCGCCATTGCACGTCTGGGATCCGGTCGCTCCCCACGGCCGGATCCCGTTTTTTTTCTTGGCCGACCGGCACGCCCGAGGTTGTCGCATCTGACGTCACTCGGCCTTGATCGTAAGGCCGTCCACCTGCCCCGTTGTGGCGGCGTCCCCCGGCGGGATCGTTGCTGGCGAGGAGCATCGCTCGACGGGGACAAGCCCCGTCGTGGCGGCTCCCCCGGCGGGATCGTTGCTGGCGAGGAGCATCGCTCGACGGGGGCCAAGCCGCCAAGCCCCGTCGTGGCTTGCTCGCCGCGTAAGCATTTGTGGCGACAGGCATTGGCGGAAAAGACACTACAATCAGAGCCAAGTGGACCATCTTACGATCAAAGCCGCTTCACTCCCATTCGATGGTCGCTGGCGGCTTGGAGCTGATGTCGTAGCAGACGCGATTCACGCCCCGGACTTCATTGATCAATCGCGTGGCGATGGTGGCCAGCAATTCATACGGCAAGCGACTCCAATCGGCCGTCATGAAGTCGTCGCTTTCCACGCAGCGGACCGCGACCGCATTCTCGTAGGTTCGCGCATCCCCCATGACGCCGACGCTTTGCACGGGCAGCAGCACGGCGAAGGCCTGAGCGGTGCGGCGGTACCAGCCAGCGTTGCGGATTTCCTCCACGACGATCGCATCGGCTGCCCGGAGGACTTCCAGTCGCGGCTTGCTGACTTCTCCCAAACATCGCACCGCCAGTCCCGGGCCGGGGAACGGGTGTCGCCAGACGATTTCCTGCGGCAGCCCCAGTTGTTCCCCCAGCGTTCGCACCTCGTCCTTGAAAAGATCGCGCAGTGGTTCGATCAGTTCAAATCCCAGCTCATCGGGCAAGCCCCCGACGTTGTGATGCAGCTTGATCGTGGCCGCGGGGCCATCGGCGGCCGCGCCGCTCTCGATGACGTCCGGGTAGAGCGTTCCTTGCGCGAGGAAATGGGCGTTTTCAATCTTGCTCGCCTCATGCTTGAAGCATTCGACGAACGCGTGGCCGATGCGGCGGCGCTTTTCCTGCGGCTCCTCGACGCCGGCCAGGGTGTCCAGGAACTTCTCCTCGGCGTTGACGATATGCAAGTCCGTCCGAAAGTGGTCGGTGAACTCACGCTCCACCAACTCCCGCTCCCCTTGTCGCAGCAGGCCGTTGTCCACCAGGATGCAAGAGAGTTGCGGGCCAATGGCCCGATGCAATAGGGCCGCCGTTACCGCCGAGTCGACTCCGCCCGAGAGACCGCAGATCACCCGCGCGTCGCCGACGCGTTGACGGATGCCGGCGATGGCTTCTTCGGCGAAATCGCCCAGCTTCCACGAGCCGTTGCAGCCGCAAACGTCCAGCAGGAAGTTGGACAAAATGCGGCCGCCCTCGGGAGTGTGCGTGACCTCGGGGTGGAATTGCAGGCCATAGACCGGAAACTCGTCGTGCCGCACCGCCGCGATGGAGCAAGTGGAGGTGGCCGCCAGAGGCTGAAAGCAATCTGCAATGCGAGCCACCTGATCCCCGTGGCTCATCCAAACCTGGAATTCGTCGGACACGCCAGCGAGCAGACCCTCCTCACAGGGTTCGAGCACGCGACATTGCGTCCGGCCGTACTCGCGGGCGGGGGCGCCCTGCACTTCGCCTCCCAGCGCCGAACACGCCAGCTGCATGCCGTAGCAGATTCCCAACACGGGAATACCCAGCCGAAACAACTCGGGATCGCATTTTGGCGAATCGTCGGCCGTCACACTCGCCGGTCCGCCCGAAAGGATCAGCCCCTTGGGCGCCCGCTGCCGAACCCGCTCGGCCGTGATGCCATGATGCACGATTTCGCAGTAGACGTTTTGTTCGCGCACCCGGCGGGCGATTAATTGGGCGTATTGAGAACCAAAATCCAGCACCAGAACGCATTCGCGCAGTTCGGCGCCCGGATAGGTGGAGGGGGATTCGTCAGCCGAAGATGAAGATGCTGGAGCGTTGGCGTTCATGTTGGGCTCCTCGGAAAACAAAAACGCCCGCCACCGCGAAGCGATGTCGGACGCAAAGCCTGATTATACGGGGGGCCCGGTACCTTGAACACCAGCACGACGGTAGGATGACCTGGACCAAGGCTGCCCCCGGCGCCTGAATACTCCCGTCCCAACCTCTCGGAGCTCCCGGGTTGAAGATTCTGTTGACTAATGACGATGGCGTTTATGCGCCCGGCCTGGCCGCTTTGGAGCAGGAGCTGCGCGGCCTTGGCGATTTGACCGTGATCGCGCCGCTGACCGAACAAAGCGGCGTCGCCCACTCGGTGACGTTCCTGCACCCCTTGGTCTGCCGAGAGGTGTTCCAGGGAGATCTGCGACGCGGTTGGGCCGTTGAAGGCAGCCCCGCGGACTGCGTGAAGCTGGGCGTTTTCGAGTATTGCCGGCAGCCGGATCTGATCGTCAGCGGCATCAACGGCGGATTGAACGCCGGCATCAACGTACTCTATTCCGGCACCGTGGCCGCCGCGATCGAAGGCGCGTTCTTCGGAATCACCAGCATCGCCGTCAGTCTCGAGTACGACGAGCACGCCGATTTCGCCGCCGCCGCGAGCATCGCCAAACGCGCGATCCAGGACATTCTGCGGCAGAAGGGACCCACGCCGGAGCTGTTTAATCTCAACATCCCGACCGCCGCGCTCACCCAGCCTGCTCCCGAAATCAAAGTGGTCCCGATGGGCGTGCAGCGCTACGGCGAGCACTACGACAAGCGATTTGACCCTCGAGGACGTCCGTACTACTGGGCGACCAATGAGCCGCCCCCTGAGAAGACGAACCACGAGTCGGACCTCGCCGCCCTCGCCGAAGGGTTTGTCACGCTCACGCCTTTGTGTTTTGATATGACCAAGACGAGCTTGCTGCCCGAGATGCAGCATTGGAAGTGGAGTCGGTAGGTCTGGCTCCCCGGCAAACCGGCTTGTCTTCTTTTCTTCAGGGAGTTCGTCGATGTTGCTTCCCTATCGTTCGCTGAGCGCGGCGGTCGGCCACACGTTGGTGGCCCTGACGGTGTGCCTGCTCGCTGCGGGTTGCGGTCCGTCGCCCTACGATGATGTCGCGCAAAACACGCCCGCGGCAGCCCCTGCGGCGGACGTCCCGGCGCCCGCGGACGATCCGCCCTCCTCGGTCGCTCCCTCCCCTGCCGCGACAGGCAATCCAACTCGCGTGCAGGCCATCGACCCCGAACCCGACGCGGCGGCCGAGCCCCCCGATTCGTCGCCGACAGGGCCCGCTAGTCGGCCAGCCGCTCCGCCATTGGGCGGGCCAGCCAATCCGCCGCCGGCCACGGGTCCGCCGCCCGCCCAGAATCCGCCGCCCGGCGGTCAATCACCCGCCGCGCCGACCAGTTCCCAACCCGCCCAGGCTGGATCCGGGCGCCGCGGCCGCAGCTTGGACAACATCAACGATCCGGTGGGCAAGGTGATCGCGGAGCCTGCTCGGGCGTATTTTCAGCTACGCGAGAAAGCCACCTTCGAGATCGCCATCCCCAAGGCGCTGCAGCTCTACCACGCCTTCAACGGCAAGCCGCCCGCCAATCATGACGTATTTATGAAAGAGATTATTGAAGCGAATCGTTTGCGTCTGCCCGATCTTTACCCGAATCAGCGATATCGCTTCGATCCCACGCGCGGGCAATACGGCGAATTGATGGTCGATAAGATGCAATGAGTCGCACGGGAAAATGAGTCGCACGGGAAAATGAGTCGCACGGGAAAGCGAACTGAATTTCAGCTCTCAGGGATAGCAACGAAAGGAAGATGTCATGTCCGCAATGGGCGATGTCGAAGTGCTGCGAGCCGCTTGCTGCGTCGCGGGCGCCGACAAGGTGATCGATCCCAAGGAATTGGAGTTCCTACAAAGCTTGGCCGACAAGGTGGGCGTTGGCATGGCGTCGCTGAACGCCATGATCGAAATGGCTACGTGCGACGACAATTTCTGTGCACAACAGTTTCGCATCCTGACGGTCGATCCGCATGAAGCCATGGAAGTCCTGATCCGCATGGGAGACGCGGACGGCAAATTGAACAAGGACGAGGCGAGCGTGCTGCAAGTCTTCGCCAAGCGGCTGGGACTGAATGGCGAAGACTGCAAGAAGATCATCGAGAAAGTGCGCGCCGGCTAAATCAACGGCCAACATGTCTGAACCATGGCGAACGAGCAGCATCGCTTCGCCCGCCAGCTGGCGTGGACTTAAGGTCGCGCGCTTGGGGCCGTCCCGTTCTCGTGCCGCGACTGGCGCCGGGTTACCCAGGGTTGCGCTTCGCTGCACCCTGGGCTGATTGGGGGGCGTCCCGTTGGGACTGATTCTATGGATCGGCTGTGCTGGATGAGAACCCGCTACGGCGTTGCCAGCGGTGGCGGATTCACGCGATAATGTCACGCACGACATGGCCATGCACGTCGGTCAAACGGAAGTCTCTTCCGGCGTAGCGGAACGTCAAGCGCTGGTGGTCGATCCCTAGCAGGTGCAGAATCGTCGCGTGCAGGTCGTGGACATGCACGCGGTTCTCAACGGCTTGCATGCCGAATTCGTCGGTGGCGCCGTACATCATGCCGCTGTGCACTCCGCCGCCGGCGAGAAACATCGAAAAGCCCATCGCATGGTGATCGCGGCCTGGCTTGTTCTCTGTTGGGCTGGGCGTATGGCGTGCGACCGAACTCGCCGCCCCATACGACCAAGGTGTCCTCCAGCAACCCGCGGCGTTTCAGGTCCATTAGCAAAGCCGCGGTCGCTCGATCACTGTCGCGGCACAACTGGCGATGCTTGTTGTCGTTGTCCGCGTGCGTATCCCAGGGCTGCTTGCCCGACTTGGTCACATAATACACCTGGACGAACCGCACTCCGTGCTCGACCAGTCGGCGAGCCAGCAAGCACGACTGACCGAAGGTCGTCTCTCCATACATCTCGCGGGTTGCTTTCGATTCGCGGGCGACATCGAACGCGGACGATGCTTCTCGCTGCATATTGAACGCCAGTTCCATCGCTTGGATATGAGCATCCAGCGCTGTGTCGTCCGTCCGCTGCTGGCGATGCATCTGATTCAATCGGCTGAGTAGATCCAATTGGCGCCGCTGTTGATTGCGATCCAACGACGGATGCCGCAGATTGGCGACCAGTTGATCGACTCTCAAGTCGTTGGTGTCCACGGCCATGCCTTGATGCTCGCCTGGCAGAAAGGAGTTCGACCAGAGTTGCGGGCCCACCACGGGCATGCCTGGGCAGAGCACGACAAACGACGGCAGATTCTGGTTCTCCGAACCCAGCCCGTAAGACAACCAGGATCCCATCGATGGCCGAATGGGTTGCGGGTTCCCCGAATTCATGATGAGCAGACCTGGCTCATGATTCGGTTGATCGGTATGCATCGAACGCAGCACGCACAGATCGTCGGCCAGGTGAGCGAGGTTCGGGAACAACTCGCTCATTACCACGCCGCTTTGTCCATGTGCTCGAAACTTGAAGGGCGACGGCATGTATCCGGCCTTGGCCGACCGCTCGAGTTTGGCGGACGGCTTTTCGCCTTCATGCGTCTTGAGCGCAGGCTTGGGATCGAACGTATCGACGTGGGAAGGCGCGCCGTTCATGAACAGGAAGATCACGCGTTTGGCCTTCGCGGCATGATGCAAGCCCTCGGAAGACGACGCGCCGGTCGCCGGCGCCCAGTCGCCCGCGGCTTGCAGTGCGCCGGCCAGCCCCACAATGCCAAACCCAGCGCCGGCTGTCTGCAGCAGGCGGCGTCGTGACAAGAAACCGTTGGCTGAATGGTTGGGCGCCGTCACGTGCTTAATCCACAAAGAGTGCTTCATTGGAGGCCAGCAAGACATGTGCGTACTGCCGCCACGCTTCGCGAGTTCCGCCGCATTGCCGCAAGTACTCCACCGCTGCCTGCAATTCCGCTTCGGCGGGATCTCGGCTGTACAGCAATTGGTAAGCCAGTTGAACCTGCGCACGCCAGTCAGCATGCGGGGCGTCAAGCAAGCGATCAGCGAATGCGGCCGCTTGCGACGCCATGAATGGGCTATTCATCACGAACAGCTTTTGCAACGGCGTGGTTGTTTCCGCCCGCGCGGCGGCGTGGGCGTTGGGGTCGGGAAAGTCGAACAGCGCCAGCAGAGGATTGAGATCCAGGCGGCTGATGCGGCTGTAGACGGTTCGACGAACCTGTGTTGGGTCTTGCGGATCGAACGACTCTCCATGCACTTGCCGCGTCAAGCGGCCGTTCACGGCAAGGAGCATGTCCCGCCAGGCTTCGATGGACAAGCGACGACGGCTCATACGTCCTAGCCATCGATTGGACGGATCGGCCGCGACCGTCGCGGGCCGACCTTGACTGCTCTGGTCATAGGTGGACGACAGCAACAGCTCGCGCAACAACCACTTCAACGACCAACGACCCTCCGCCATGAAGCGTTGTGCGAGATCGTCAAGCAAAAGAGGGTGACTCGGACGATCGCCAAGTTCGCCGAAGTTGCTGGGCGTGCCGACCAGGCCTCGACCGAAGAGCTGCGCCCACACGCGGTTCACCAGCACGCGCGCCGTCAGTGGATTCGAGTCGGCCGTTAAGGCTTGGGCAAGCTCCCAGCGTCCGCTGCCTTGAGTGAACGCGTTGGGCGGGCCCTCGCTCAGGATGCTCAGAAAACGACGCGGGACGATCGGGCCTTTCGCCGTAACATCGCCGCGGATGAAAACAGGCAAGTCCCGCACTTTGGCGTCGCGAACGATGTGCAACGCCTGATCCGGCTTCTTCGCTTGGCCCTTTTTGTCTTGCTCGGCGTCTCCCAGCGGTCGGTTGTACATTTCCGTACTGGCGAAGACGCCCGCCAAGGCGTAATAGTCTTCGGTGGCGATGGGATCAAACTTATGGTCATGGCAGCGAGCACAGGCGACGGTGAGTCCCAGCACGCCGCGAGCCACGGTGTTGACGCGGTCCTCCCATTCATCCGCCATCACCGACAAGTCGCCGCGGCGATAGTACTTGGGGCCGAGTCCGATGAAGCCCAACGCCGCCTGCGCGGCCTCGTCAGAGGGCGAGATCACATCGGCCGCCAACTGCTGTTGCAAGAACTCGTCGTAGGGCGCGTCTCGATTCAACGCGTCGATCACCCAATCGCGATAGCGGTAGGCGTTGGGATAAAACAGGGCGCTGTTGTCGCCAACGATATGCGCTTGATCCTCGGCGTAGCGGGCCACATCCAACCACATTCGCGTCCAACGTTCGCCATAGTGGGGCGACGCCAGCAGACGCTCAACCAACCGCTCGCGGGCGGACGGGGAGCGATCCTTGACGAAGTCGCGGACCTCGTCGGGCGTGGGAGGCAACCCGGTCACGTCCAAGCTTGCTCGGCGAATGAACGTCGCTCGCGTGGACTGCTCGGCGGGCTGCAGTCCGCGAGCTTCGAGTTGCGCGAGCACGAACGAGTCGATCCTTTGACGCGGCCAGCTGGTTTGACCTACTTGTGGAAGCGGGCTGCGTTGAGGCGGTTGGAACGCCCAGAATTCTAAGCCAGCCTTAAAGTCTATCGCCGCCCGCGTTGGTTTGGACTCGGCGTCGCTTTGGCGAGGATCCGGCGCGCCCATCCTGACCCACTCCTCAAAGCGAGCGATCACGTTGGGGGGCAACTTGCCTTTGGGCGGCATCTCCAGCCCGTCGTATCGAATCGCGTCCAACAGCAAACTCGACTCGGTTTCGGCGGGAGCGACCGCCGGCCCGCTTTCTCCACCCACCCGCATCGCTTGGCGAGAGTCCAACAAGAGGCCGCCGCCGGGCGTCTCCGCCCGCGGACCGTGACATTCGTAGCAATGCTGAACCAGCACCGGGCGAATGTGCTTTTCAAAGAACGCCACGCCCTCATCGTCGCCAGCAGACGCTTTTCCGCCAACCATGCCAAGGCCCGCGAGGATCACAACAAGGCGAGCGATGCAAAGTCTGGCGTGGTGGTCAACCATGGCGGGGGTTCTGTGTCTTCAGGACTTTCGTGTTTTTCGAGTCTTTCGTGGTTGTTCGAGCCTTTCGTGGTTACTTGCGAAAGTAGTTCGACAGGAAAGCGGTGACGCGCTGCGGGCTGACAATGCCGGCGATCTGTTCTTTCAAGTTGACGATCGGCACATGCCGATGACCACTAACGGCCATGACGCAGAGGGCCGACGCGATGGGGTCGGTTTCGTAGACGAATACGGGATTCGGCGTCATGACGTCCCGCACGGGTTGATTCAGTCGATCTTGTTCCAGCGCCACTTTGTTCAGCACGTCGCGGTCGCTGAAGACTCCGACCAACTTCCCGTCCTCTTCCACCAGCAGGCAGGCGACATGCTCGTTGGCCAGTTTCTGAACGGCGGACGCCGTAGTGGCGTTGGCGTCAATCGTGGCGTGAGGCTTGTGTTGAATATGCGAAACCGATTCCTCGGCGATCGCATGTTCCAGCGGATCGTCGTAGGTCTTGGGTTCATAGTTCTCCAGCGGATCCTGGAAACCCTCGTCGGGCTTTTTCTCGTTGTTCATGGCTAAGCTCCTTCGCGCGTTTCCATGCCTGGTTTCTGACCCACTCGCTGCACCATGACTTGTCCCGGGTAGTGCTCGGCGACGTACTCCATCAGGCCTTTCTGCCCGGTCAGTCCGGCGATCCGTCCGTCCTCATCGACCACCGAGAGAAATCGCACGTTGTTGGTCTCCAGCGCGTCGAGCACCAAGGCGATGGGGTCGCTGAGAGTGACTTGCGGCCAGCGGTTGGCGGCGTGGGTGCTGATCGGGTCGTCGATCGCCTCGGGTTTGCTCGCCACCAGCTGCGTTACCATGCTCTCGGTGAACATCCCTACGGGTTTGCGATCTTTGTCGATAAGGATCGCGCAGCCCAACGCCCCTTTTCGCATGGCTCGCACGGCCTCGCGAACGGTCGCTTCAGGTTGGATCAACACGGGCTCGCGCAGATCAAGCCTGCTGACCTGCTCCTCTTGCATGTTCTGAAACAGCCCCATAGTGAACTCCCTATGAATTTGCTGTTGATGTTCGCTCGTCGCCACATCATACCGTGTTCGCGCGCAAGTCGCGCGCTGCGCGGGCGCCGTGGGATGCGACACTTACACCCTGGCGAGCTCGCATTGTACGCAAATCGGGCGCCAAGTGCAGGCCATGAGTGAGGCGCCCCGCAGGTGTGCGTTTTGACTCAGAGCGGGGCGTGGCGCGGTCGCTTCAGCGCGCAGAAATGGAGAGTGCTGGGTCGTTTTGGCGCGCTCTCGCGACGGCGAGGGACTGGCAGCCACGGAGTAAGTCCCCGAGATCATGGGCCTTGAATCCAACCGGGGCCCCCAATTTTCTGGAACTCCAGGCCGACATAAATCCGACAACCCGGTAGCGACTCGGCCAACTCCGTCGCCCCGCGGCCGACCCGCGCCGGGCACATGAGCGCGAGGGTCTTGAGGGACTTCAGCTTGCTCAGCTCGCCAATCGCTTCGGCGGTCAGAGAGTCGCTCGCCAATTCGAGGTATTCCAGTTCATCCAATGCCGCCAGACAGCCCAGATTTCTGCCGGAAATCGTGTTGCTGATGAGCATCAGTTGGCGAAGTCCGTTCAGACCGCAAATCGACGGCACGGAATCATCGCCAAATGTGTCGCTCCTGACCACAAGCGACGTGACCCTTGGAAATCGCGCCGCGAGTTGGACGTCGGCGGTGGTCGCTTGTTCCCCAAGACAGACGGTTTCCGCCGTCCCACGCAACATCTTCACGAAGTCGCTCAGCGACTCGACCTCCTTCAAACGCGGAGTCGCCGGCGCGAAATCCGAATACGGTTGCGGAAACACATTCTGGAATTCGGGATTCCATGAATCCTTCGTCAATCGATACGTGAAATGCACCAACGCGCCGCGGTTTTCGAGTTCGGCCACCGTCGCCCTTAAATAGTGATATCTCCCCATCGCCAGGCCGATTGCGACGGCGATGCAGGTGAACCCCAGCAGCCAGGTCCGCAGCGAGAAGGAGGCTCTGAAGGCCACGCCGATGACTCCTTGGTTGAAATCCACGGCCTCCGCCAGGATACTAGAGGGGCTGACCGAACTCCGCGTCTAGTCTGCCGCAACTGCGATCATTCCACAAGACGAACCTCGCCATGGGATTCCGTTCATGAAGTACTACTCGACTCGCATTGTCTTGACCGCCGTGATGCTCCTGACGCCTTCGCTGCTTGCCGAGGAGGCCGTCGAGCCCGTGCGGATGGGTTGCGGGTTGATGACCTTCGACACCGTGCCGGGGTGGGGACTGCGTCCTGATGGCAAGTCCGCTCTGGGACCCACTCATGGGGCCGTGGTGGTCGACAAGGCGGGCAACATCTATACGAGCGCCCAGGCGGGCGTCTTCGTGTTCTCGCCTGACGGCAAAGTGATCCATTCCTATTTGGGCAAGGACTACACGCAGCTCCATGACATGGAGATCCGCGAGGAGGATGGACGCGAGTTCATTTATGGAGCTGCGCAACAACAACGCCGAAGGGATCAAGTTCGCCATCGCCGACGGCGATGTCGTGCTGAGGTTGAAGTACCCCGAGGAAAGCGGGCTGAAGCTCGAGAAGTTCAATCCCACGGCGATCACGGTCGCTCCCAATGGCGACATCTTTCTTTCCAACGGCTACGCCAGCGATCATATCTTCAAGTACGACAAGACCGGCAAGTACTTAATGCACTTCGGTTCCAAGGGCAATGATCTGAAGCAGTTCAACACGGCGCACGGCATGACGCTGGATACTCGTTACGAGCCGCCGCGATTATTGATCTGCGATCGTAACCATGAGCCCAAGGGCAGATTGCTGCACTATGACCTCGAAGGGAATTTCATCGAGGAGGTGGTGACGGGCTTGGGGATGCCGACATCGGCGGCCGTTCAAGGCGACTACGTTTCGGTGCCCGACCTGCATGGCCGCCTGGTGATCCTGGACAAAAGCAACACGATCATCGCCGTGCTGGGGAATAACGCCGATCCGGCGAAGCGTGTGAATTTCAATGTCCCGCAAGAGCAGTGGATCGAGGGGATTTTCAGCGGGACGCATGGGTCTTACTGGGATCAGCAAGGCAACTTGTACGTGCAGGACTGGAATGTCTCGGGGCGGATTATGAAGCTGGTGCGGGTCCAATAGAACCACGAACGACACGAAAGAGGAAAGACGAAACACACAGAACAGGGAGAGGCACGCCCCGGCAAAGTTTTCGGTGTTTTTTGGCTCGGTGCGAATGCGCAAGCTAGGCTTGGCGAAGAGCCGGCGTGAGGTCGGCGGTTCGAGCTTCTGCGCAGCGTTCTGGAGCGAAACAGTGGACTATCTTTCCGGTTATCCGACTTATGACGCGGATACAGACATCACCAAGTCGTTCCTTCCGACCCATCCAGCGTCTTCGCTTCCTCCGGCGCGGATCGCCTGCTGGAATGACGGCAAGCCGAACGCCGTCGAGTCGATGATTGGCCTGGTCTGCATTATCATCGGCTTCCTGCTGGGTGCGGTGGCGTTGTCGGCCATGGGCGGCAAGGAGGCGGATGATCGAGCCGCCACCGCCGTCGCCGGATTCTTCTCACTGGCGTTCCTCGGTGGGGGCGCCGCCTGCCTCTTCTATCGCCAACTGAAGGGGAAACTCGGCATCGAGGTGACGGATTCGGGCATTGAGTTCTTGACGCCGCGGCAGTCCACCAAATTTGGCTGGGACGAGATTCACAAGGTGACGACTCGCGAGGCCGGCGAATCCGACGGCAAGGTTCAGTACATCGTGCGCATTGAGCCTCGCAAGGGCTCGGCCAAATCGTTCGAGACGCACATCGGCGGCGATCCGCATGGCGTCATGAAAGCGTTACTCGAGCGATGCGACTACATCGTCCGTTCGCCCTTGGGCGAGATGTGATCAAACACAGTTGAACTGACCTGGCCAGGCCGATCCAACTCAGAGACTGGAGAGTCCACGTGATTCCTCAATACCCCGAGCTTTTTGAAAATCCCCATGTGCCGCAGTTCGGCAAACAAATCACCGTCTGCGTCGCCAAGTCCCAGGAACGCCGCCATTTCTATGTCCTCATCGGCGCCTTCTTCGGCGTCATGATGGTGGGAGCGACCGTCGTCGCGGCGCTCGAGCAAACCGGCGCTCTGCAGAATCCCATGATCGGCGCGTCGATCTCATCGGTCTTCATGCTGATCGCAATCGTGTTGCTTGCTTTCATCTGGAACGGCCAACGGCCGGACGCTTTGTTCGTGTACGACGGAGGATTGCACCTCAAGCAGATGATTCGAATTACAACGGCCAATCGCTGGTTTATCTATTCCTTTCGGCGACTGAAAGAAATCACCTTGTCCTGGCGCATCGTACGCTCAGTGCGCCTCGATGAGAAAAACGTCGGCGGCAGCCGCGTGACGCAGGCGGTGGTGACGCTGGTCGATGGAAAGAAGCTGTTCATCGATCAGCAAGACGAAGCGGCGTCAAAAGCCATCCAGACGATCATGAGCAAGATTGACAGCGTTAATAAATCCGTCGACAAGTAGCCGGGCCACACGCGCGGAGAATCCGCCAATGAGCAATCAGTTCCCCGGCCGTACGACGCGACGGCGATTCGCCTTCTGGGTTGGCTTCAGCCTGTTTAGCCTGGGCGAGAGGCTTCGGGCCAACGCCTTCGACGAGTTGGCCGCCGCGACCATGCAAGCCGGCGAGGGCTGGCGGCCCGTCGAGGATCCGACGCCCCAGGAGCGTTGGACAGCCGCGGAGAACGCCGCTTGGCGGTGGTTTGAACGCGAAAGCTTTCGGGATGGGAAATGGAAGCTGACGGGCATTACCACGCCCATCCACAAAGCCACTGGCGAACCCTTGCGAGGGTGCGCCGGTTACCTGGACGAGAGTCTGGTTCCCGAATCGATGCGACGCGGCTACGTCGTTGACGGCGATCAGCATTACGCGGAGGACGGCGACGCCGAAGGCCAACCCCATGCCGACCGGCGAGCCCGCGACGGCCGCCCGCCCAGCAAATGGCTCCGCAGCCTGAACGCCGAGGAACTGCGAGTCTGGCTGAAGACCATCAACGTCCCCGAAGTCGGCGTCGGCGGAATGACCTTCTGGGTCCATCTGACCCGCGATCATGCGTTCGATCCCGCCAAGATCGAAGGACTCACCGAGGCCGAGCAGGCAAAGCTGCATTCCGCGGCTCACTACGGCTATTGAGAGCAAGCTATTCGAGGAGCTTGGCGACCGCAACTTGCCAACCTCCGACCACATCGGAAGCTGACACAACATCACCTTTTCCAAGTACGGTGATATCGTCCGCCGAGCGATACTGGTGGACGGTTTCATTGGCGGGATCCACGAGCAGCACCAATTGCGTTCCCGCGTGCAGCCAAGCGAACGCCTTCTCTTCCACTCCGGAAAAAGAATCGCTCGGCGAAACAACTTCGATGGCCAGGTTGGGTGCGAAAGGAATGAAAGCTGATTCGTCTTCGATTCTCGACGCCTGGTCGGCGGACACAAACGCTACATCCGGCGCGCGAACCGTATCGGGATCGCGAGCCAAGATAAAACCCGTTTCGGCGGCGTAAACGACTCCGAGCTTGTGTTCGTCTACGTAGTTCGCCAGCAGGCGGCCGCAATTCATCGCCACTCTCCCGTGCCGTCCCCCGGCTGGCGACATCATCCTGAGCTCTCCTTCAACCAGTTCACTACGGCCGCTTTCCCTAGCCAAGGTTGCGAACTGCTCCAGCGTCATCCTGGACGTCGATGAAGAATGTGTGCTCATGAACGTGTTCTGGAAGCGCGGAGCGACCGTCGTCAGGCGGCTCGCGGGGGCGGCCAGTAGTGACAGAGGTGTAATTCTACACCGAAACACCAGGGCGAGCCATTCGGCCGGCGCCATCGGCGTGTCCCCCCGATTGTTCTCAGTGCGAAATGGACTTGGTTTCCGCGATTCGCATGGACTCCATGCCGAGCAGGATTTTCCAGAGCTTGGCGAAGCGTTGGAAGACGCTTTCCTGCACATAGGGGACGCCGTATTTCTCGCAGACGGCTTTCACCCTTGGCTGCGCGAGCTGGTACTGCCTCATCGATAGATCCGGCCAGAGATGATGCTCGATTTGATAGTTCAACCAACCATGCAGGAAATCCGTCAAGTCGCCGCCGCATTGATAATTCGAGGAACCGATGATTTGCCGCACATAGAATTCGTTGCGGTTGGCGACTGGCGTCGTAAAGCGATAGAGGTCGCTCGCGGCATGGCTGGGCACGATCATCAGGAACGAATGGATGTTGGTGAAGACCTCGGCCAACAGCAGGTTGATCAGCATGGACACCGCGAACCAGGAACCCAGCGGCAAGAACAACAGCGGCGTCAGCACAAAGCGGATCAGCCCGTAGGGCAACACCGAACGCATCCAGAACTCACGGCCTTCACGACTGAATGGCAATAGCAGGGGCAGCGCCTCCAATGTTCCGTGATGATCGGGAACCACCGAGCGTAGCTTTCCCTGTTCGGCCTTGGGACGCTGCTTGCGAGATCGTACTTGCTGCAGAAGCCAGATGGTGTTCGGCGCGTAGTACAACAGCTTCCACGTGCACATGAAGAAGGCGATCACGATCGCCTTGAGAGGTTTCGGCGCTTGCCAGGCGCGAAAGAAATCGACATTTCGCTCCACAAGGTCGGGATCGGTCAACTCCCCTGTGTAGTAATGATGGAAGACGTTGTGTTCATGGTCCCAGGCCTCGGGGACGATCCAATCCAGCCAATCCACCCACCGACGCCATCCCCGCGCGAAGTGCTTGCTGGTGTACCGCCGAGGCGTGCCGGGGACCTTGTCGTAGCCGCGGTGCGTCACGTGGTGCGTCACCATCGCCCAGCGGGTGAAGTTGCCCTGACTGATAAGCAGTGCGGAAATGGGGTTGGGAGCGATCCAGGCGGTGGCGTACCCCGCCAGGCTGCAGAGCCGGCCCCAAAGCTCGACTTTTCGCAAGTGCTGAAAGTCCGCCTCACTGCGGCTGGCGTCCAGACCTCGCTTGATAGCCAGCAGTTCATCGCCAAACGCCTGATAATCAAGCTGAGAGAGATCTTCGGCGACAAGTAGATCTTCCTGAGGCATTGGCGGGCGGGGGTGGGCGGCGGGGGGGTGTCGACTTCACTGTCGGAGCTCTACCGGAAGGGAGACACGCCGTTGTCGCAATCGCCCCGAGCACCGCGGGAATCTTTCGCCGCAAGAACCCGCAAGTCAACATCGTTTTCGTCGCCGCTCGGGCAACCTGCCGCAGGCCCACTTGTGAGGAAGGAACGAAACGCGATCTTCGGCTTGGGACTGCGCTGTGCTGGCACAGTTTGGTCGGCTGTCTTGGTCCGGGAACGCACGCTTTGCTTGACGGCTGCCTTCCCACACGTTGTCGCGACCCGCTGGACACTCGGGGAACCCAACGGATCGCGGCATGACAATTGCACCTTCAAGCCCCAAGACTTCCCGGTCTTGCCAAGAAGGGCGCGACTCATGTCCGACGCATGCTCCACCGATTTTCACGCCGCCGAGGCCTCGTCCGGCAGCGAGCACTACGATTACGCGATCATCGGCATGGGGGTCGGCGGGCTGACGTTGGGCGCCTTGCTGGCTCAGGCCGGCCAGAAAGTCATCATCTTCGAACAGCACTATGTGCCGGGAGGATACGGCCACACGTTTCGCGAGGGCAGTTTTTCTTTTGCGCCGAGCTGCATTACGTCTGGGACTGCGGTCCAGGGGAGCGCGTCTTTCAATTGCTCGAGAAGCTGGGACTTGAGCAGCAGGTCACTTTTCATCGCCTGGATCCCAAGGGTTTTGACCGCATCGTCGCTCCTGGCGTCGATTACACCATTGGGAGCGGGTTTGAGCGGGAGCAACACCGCCTGGCCGAGCTCTTTCCCGCCCATGCGTCCGGCTTGAAGCAGTATTTCCGGATCATTGCCTCCATCTGCGATCAGCTTTACGACTTGCCGCTTGGATTCACATGGCGGACGGTGCTCGCTCATCCGCTGCGGTATTCCCACATTGCTCGTTATTTGAAATGGACGCTCCAGGATCTGTTCGACCATCTTGGATTCCCGATGCAGCTGCGTCTGATCCTGGCGGGGCAAAGCGCGATCTTTTGGGCGCCGCCGCGCGACCTCTCCCTGGTCGTGCAGGCTGGCGGAGTGGGCAGCTACGATCGAGGCGCTTACTATCCCGCCCAGAGCTTTATGCATGTCATGAAGTCATTGCTCCGCAAGATCAAGGAGCAAGCCGGTTGCCGCGCCCTGTTGTCCACCGAGATCACGCGGATCGAAGTCGCCGACGGCCGAGCTCGCTCGGTGACCACCGCGTCCGGCGATCGCTTCACAGCCGACCAGTTCCTGTTCGACGGCGACGCGCAGTTGAGCTTGGGGTTGATTGGACAGGAGCACTTCCCCAATGCTTTTCGTCAGAAGCTGCGCTATGACTACGGACCCAGCGTGCTAAGCGTCTACCTTGGCCTGAAAGATATCGATTTAGGGCGCTATGGATTCGGCGAACAGAACATGTTCTGGCATCCCCAGGTCGACCTGAATGAAGTCTATGACGAGCAGCTCTCCGACCGAATTCCCGATCGGCCCTACTTCTTCTGCAATGCGCCCACACGACGCTCGCACGACGCGGTTCTGGCGCCGCCAGGCGGCGAGCAGTTGGTGATGGTTGCGCCGTGCAGCTACGACCTTTTTCGGAAGCTCCGCGAGCAGAGCGAGGACGACTATCAAGCCGCCAAGCAACAGTACGCCGAGAAGATTATCGGAGTGCTGGAAGCGGAGTTTGTTCCTGGCTTGAAGGATCACATCGTTGAACGCGTTGTGGGCAGCCCGTTGACCAATGAATTCTACGTGCGGGCGCCAAAAGGCAATTGCTACAGCACGCCGCTCGATCCCAAGCACGTGAATCTGCGGCGGCTGAACTACCGCAGTCCGTTCCCCAACTTCTACTACGTGGGCGCCAGCAGCTGTCTGCCAGGCTTCGCCACGATCATCCATTTCGCCTGCATGTTGTACGAGAAACTCACAGGCGACCAGGTCTACCATCATCCCAAGAACCTCAGCGCCGCTGCTCGCGATACGGCGTGATTCGCATACCCCTCTGTGACTTTGTGGTTACCTGTTTTGCGGGCGAGTTTGGCAAGTAGCCCGGCAAAGAATCAAGGCGACTCAAGGGACGTCCCATCCCTCGACCAACTGTTTCTTCAGTCGCGTCCGAATCTCCTGCATCGTGCGCCGCACCGTCCGCTCGACGCATCCCAGAGCTTTGGCGATCTCTTCGGAGTCTTTTCCATCGAGTTTCATTTGCACGACTTGCTGCTGCACTGGCGTCAGGGCGCTTAGCAAGTGGCGCAGCTGGTCGGCGAAAACGGTCAGCTCATCCGAAGGCGGCGAATGACCGCCGCTTGCCGGCTCGGCCCTAGCGTCCAGAGACGTTTCGCGGTTCAACGAGCGACGGCCGCGTAGATGGAAGCGAAGCTGCATCCGCACCTTGTTCAGCGTGATGGCGCAAAGCAGATTCCAAAGGCTGTCAGCGTCGTTCAGCTGAAATTTTCCATCCTGGGCGCGACGGAAGAAAGTTCGACAGGCCGATTGAACAACGTCCTCGGGGCCGACTCGCTGCCGCAGATCAGCGGGCATCCGACTTTGGGCGAGCCGGCAAAGGCGAGCGGCGTAGTCTTCCCAGAGCGCGCCGTCGATATCGAAAGCTGCGGGGGAATCGTGGTCGCCCGGCGGCTCAGAATCATGCGTTGTCATGAATTGGGCCTTGTTGGTGGGCTGCGGGACGGCGGTCTGCAGAGCACAAGCCTTCCAACCGACGATTGTCGAGCATCGCGGCGCCCCACGCAACACATTTCGTCGTCTCTCGCGACGCAACCGAGCGTTCCGGATGAGTCGCCTCATCCGGAACGCCAGCCAAGCTTGTCGACCACGAAGCCTATTTGAACACTATTTGAAGACGCCGCCGCCGCCGGGCCCGGGAAACGGAACCTGATTGCCGACGAACCGACCGTTGATCCTCTCCCAGCCGGACTTCGTGAATGAACCGCCTTGAATCAAGTTCAGTCCCGTGTAGTACAGCGAGTCGAATCCGGTCGAGCCATAGGTCCGTAGGTTACGGACCGCGGTGTCCTCCAGGGCCACGGTGTCATTGCCGCCTTCCATCGAAGTCATCAACGTTCCCATGACGCCGCCGGAAATCCCGGCGATGTCGCCGCCTTCTCCTCCGCGCAGATAGAGGTAGGTTCCGAAACTGTCGCGGAATTCGAATTCATCCATTCCGGCGCCCTCTCGGACATAAAGATAATCGACGACCGTGCTTTCAAACGCGACCTTATCCACATCGGGTTCGTCAACGCTGTCGTAGGTCTGGATGATTGTGTAGTCCCCGCTGGTTGATTCCACGAAAGAGACCTCGTCCTCCCCTGCTCCCGTGTAGATGCTCAGCACCTTCAACAGCTCAGGCTCTTCGAAGAGCGCGGCCCGCAGATCGTCAAAGAACAGCTTGTCGATGTCGGGCCCCGTATCGATGGAGATGAGGCCGCTGAATCGCAGCCCGGTTACATCGACGCGATCCTGGTCGAATTCGGAGGCGGTTGCGGCGCCAAGATTCAGCGTGATGTTGCGAAACGACGGTCCGCCGTCGAATTCGATCGTATCGGCCCCGTCTCCGAAATCAACGGTCAGGTCTTGAACGAATGCCTCGGGAATCAGGAATTCCGCCTCGCCATTGATGGTTCCCTGAATGCACTCGAATTGCAGCCAACCGTCGCCTGGTTTTGAGATGCGGACGTAGTTCTCCCCTCCCGGCTCCGCCTCGGTCAGTCTCAAATGCCTCGCTTGCAGCGTCGCATTCACATTTCCGGCCCACAGCGCCGTCGGCGATAGGAGCAGCGCAACGGCGCCCAGAGACAGTCGCCAACATGGTTTCCAATACATCGTGGATCTCCTACTTTTCAAAGACAAGAAAACGGGCGCGACAGGCGCCCGCAACTCCCCAGCGAGAAAGCTCCCGGCTTGTTTCACCGGATGTTGGGCCGACTCCGTCGTAGGCTCACGGCCAGCAGCGTTTCCCCGCGCCCCTGGCGAGCGGCGACCCGGGCGGATTTGGCTTGACGAACTTCGCTTGCGGGCCTGATGTTCGCGGCGACGATCGCGGCCGGACTTGAGCAGAATATTGCTCTGGAAGCGAACCTCGGCGTGCGTACAATCGTAGGAAGGCCGGGTTCGCGGGGCCGCGTCTTCGAGACGCTGAAGCTTCGCGTCTATTGCTTTGAAGGAGGGCAAGCGATGAGTGGTCTGCGGCAAAGGATTGAACAGCAAAAGCAGCTTCGCAAACGTCGGCAACAGGAGGGTCGGCAGCCGCTGACTCGAGTCGAGCAGGTGAAGCTCCGCGCCACACGGGGCGAGCAACAACGTTTTACTGAAGAGCACCCACTGGCCCTGTTGAAAATCGAGACCTCGATCATCGACCTTCATCGCGAGTTGGGACTTGACGACTCGATCGTCGCCTCCGCGATTCGGTGTACTCTCCACGATCAGCCTCCCAAGCCAGGCGCCAGTCAAGCGCTGGTGGAACGGCTTGAAGAATCGCGGCTGGATTGCGAATACGATTTGGAGACGTGGCGCACCGGGTTGAGAGTGATTTATCTCTCGGTCACGACGGTCAGCAAGTGTCAGCCGAACGAACGTAGTTACCTCGAATACGCCTTCGATTTCGTCAACAAGACGGCCGAGCGTCGTGCCTTCCGACCACAGCTGCGATAACGAACTCCGCGAGCCCAGCCAAGGGCCAAGCGGCGCGGCCTGGGCCGCTTGTTCGGCATTTTTTTCGCCGTCCAAGCGCTCATGGGCGCCGTTGGATTCTGGTTGCTGGGGATGCGGTTCCGCTGGACGATGCTTGCCGTGATCTTCCTGCCGCAAGTCGCCGCGGCGGTTTTTCTTATTCGTCGCCAACAGCGAATGGCCGCCGGGAAACCGAGCTCGCAGTTTGGGATGCGCGACCTTGTCATCGGACTGACCTTGCTTGGCGTCTGGCTCGGTTTGGCCGTCGAAGACCGGCGGCGCGTCGCCGTATGGTATGATCATCGACGCGGCATTGAAGACGCCGCGATGTGCATCATTGGCCAAGGGAGGGTTCGTTTCTCCGGGAACGAGGACCGCCTGGCGATCGTCGTTGCTCGGAAATCATTCAATGACGATGACCTGAACGCCTTGCTGGACGGTATTGAATCCGAGATGGCGCGGGGCGGCGTCTACCATTTGTCGTTGTCGGGCGCGATGATCACCGACAAGGGCGTGAGGCGATTGACCCGCTGCGATGAACTCGAAATGCTATCGCTGGATGGGACCCAAATTACTGACGCCGGGTTGAGCGCGTTGCTGCAGCATCCTCGATTGCGTTTGGTCTCAGCGGCCGGAACGCGGGCGACCCAGGGAATTCTTGACCGGCTGAATAAGTGAAATCACGATGAACGCTTCAAATCGATGTCGCTTCCGTTTCCCAGCGCGCCTCCTCACCGTCGTTTGCCTGTGCCTACCAGCGACTTGGGCCTCGGCTCAAATGGCGGGTTCGCGAGGAGGCCTGTCCGCGAACGATGGGGAGGCCGCGGAGCTTACGAGCCTGTCGCCCGAGGTCGCGACCAAGTTCATCGCCATTGAAGGCGCGGCGGAAGTCCGAATCCGAGCGACCAAGTTGCGCGTTGTCTTGGCCGTCAGCGGCGAAGGCGAGACAGCGGCCGCTTGCAAGGCCGCCGTTAACAAGATCGTCCAGGACGCTGTCCAGGCTTGGAAAGCAATCGGCGTCGCCGACGAAGCGATCCACGAAGACTTCATCGCGATTCTGCCGCAATACCAGTGGCGCATCGAAAAGCAGGAGTCGCAAGAGGTGGCCGTGGAACGACTGATGGGATACCGGATGCAGGTGAATTTGCATGTCGCCAGCAATGGGGAGCCGCAAGCTCAATCGATCATCGACGAGTCATTCAAGCTTGGAATCACCGACATCATCGCCTTTGACTACTGGCATCCGGAGCTCGACCGACTGAAACAAGAGGCGATGGCGAAAGCGGTTGAGGCGGCCAAGCAGAAGTCGTCCGTCTTGCTCAAGGCGGTTTTCGAAAATCCGCCCAAGCCCATCAACGTCCAAGAGAAGACCGTGGTGCACTTCCCCGCGACGATGTACGAGTCTTTTGACAATGCGTATCGCGAGTCGATTGATCTTCCCAGTCGCCGCAATCTGCCGTCGATTAGCGCTTTTCGACCGAAGAACACCTATTATCGCGGCTTGCGGTCGGGCGCCGATGTGACGCCTGACGAGATGGCGTTTCGCCCGGAGATCACCATCGTCTCGAGAGTGAAAATCTATTTTCAGTCTCCCAGCGAGTGAGTCGCGGTCTGGACTGCTGAATCCAAGCGCGGGAAACAGGGCGCCACAGAGTGCGGCTGGGCCGGAGGATTACTGCTGACCCCCAGCCTCACCGCTCACACCGAGTCCATTCGCGTACTGACCCGTCTGGGGTTGCGGATCGGCTACACGAGACCGCTCAAGAAGCTGAAATTGGCGTACGGCGCCGATTATCCGGTGTCGCACAAGCGGGCTCACGGAGACTACATGCTCTGTAGCGAACCGACCAGATTCGCCACCTTCCATGCCATCGACTCCCGCCTGCGCCATGTTCCCCTGGTTTGCGTGAAGCTGTTCCTGGCTCGCCCTTGCATTGTGATGCAAGTGAATTACGGAAAGGGAGCAATCGTGTTTTCCAACTCGGCAGGCCTGCCCGAAGACCGCGCTGACATTGTGCGCTACTTGGCTTTGCTTCGCGGCGTCAATGTCGGCGGAAAGAACGTGATCTCCAAGGACGCATTGCGGCAGTGTTTTGAAGATCTGGGTTTTACTGCCTCCAAGTTCGGGCCGCTCGTCGCTCTCCACTCCTTGGACCGCTGAGGATAACGCGGTAAAATGCGGCCAGAGAGCTTCCGCCGTTTTGGCGGTCGATCATGAATTGAGGGGCAGCCCTCTGAAAGCCAGGAGCCACACCTATGCATAGATTCTCCATCGTGTTGCCGTTCTTCGCGGCGATCTTGATTTTCCCGCAAAGTGTTCACGCCCACTGTCAGGTTCCCTGCGGCATTTATGCCGATCAGCGTCGTTTTGAGGAGTTGCTGGAGGACGCCGCGACCATTGCTAAAGCCATCGATCAGATCAATGAGCTGGCGACCAAGGAGGACGCCCTGTCGCACAATCAGCTTGCGCGTTGGGTGATGACCAAGGAAGCACACGCTTCCAATGCCCAGAAGCTGATCGCGGATTACTTCCTGGCGCAACGCATCAAGTCGGCCAAAGAAAACTACGTTGACCAACTCAAGGCGGCCCATGGCGTCATCGTCGCGGCAATGGCCTGCAAGCAGCAAGTGGACCCGGCCGCCGCCAAGGCGCTGGAGAAGTCGATCTTGGATCTGTATCGCGCCTATGAGGGGAAAGAGCCCGCCTTTGAGAAGAAGTAGGCGGGGCGAATCGCCGCGAGGAGCAACCCAGCGTCGCCAACCCAGCGTCGCCAACCCAGCGTCGCCAGCCCAGCGTCGCCGCCGTGAGGCGCTTTAGCCGCCGTTCCGTTCAGCGTTTGCGACGCTGGGCGGGATGAGCTTCGAGGAGTACCGCGAGATGGTGGATTGGATCATGCATCCTTGGCCCTGGTGGTTTTCCGGGATCCTGGTCGGCTTGACCGTTCCGTTGCTGTTCTTCATGTCGGGCAAGGCCTTTGGCATCTCGACCAGCTTCCAGCAGATCGGCGCGATGTGTACTCCCCACAGCAAGGCGAGTTACCTGCACGATTACGACCGCCAAAGCGGCATGTGGACGCTGGTGTTTGTCGTCGGAATCGCCGCGGGCGGCTTCATTGGAGCACGCTTGTTATCGTCGAATCCCGTGGAGTTTCTGCCCGACTCGTATGCCAGCTTTCCCGGGGCGATCCGCCTCTTGGTCGGCGGATTCTCGATCGGTTTCGGAACGCGTTACGCCGGCGGCTGCACCTCCGGGCACTCGATTACGGGAATCGCCAACTTGAACTGGCCCAGCTTAGTCGCCACGATCTTCTTTTTCGTTGGCGGACTGGCCGTCACGTGGGGGTTGGGCGGTTGGGTTTTTGGTTCAGCGAACTAGGGCGGCGATGTTACGGCGGGAAGCACCATGAATGCTACGTATTCCAAGAATAACGCAAACAACACGAACGTCGCCGCTTCATCGCAGCCCCACGCCGCGGCGATGTCCGTCGCAGCCTATCTTCGTGTATTGATCGTGGGAACGTTCTTTGGCGTCGTGTTGGTCAAGTCTGAAGTCGTCCGTTGGCAACGAGTGCACGATATGTTTCTCTTCAAAGAAGCACACATGTACTTGATCATCACCACGGGCATCGTGGTGGCGGCGATCTCGATGCTGTTGATCAAGCGTTTACACCTGAGAACGGTGACTGGCGAGCCAATCACCTACAAGCCGAAGCCATTTCACAAGGGCGTCGTCATCGGCGGGATGCTGTTTGGAGCAGGATGGGCCATCACAGGCGCTTGTCCCGGTCCTATCTACGCTCAGGTCGGCGCTGGCGCTTGGATGTCGCTGCTGACGCTGCTCGGCGCCATGCTGGGAATGTATGCGTTCGCCTACGTCAAACCCAAGTTGCCCTAAAACCGCGCCGCCGCCCCGCCCCGCCCCGCGCCGGCTGGGTTGGGTTGGTCCTCCCAGGGTGGTCCTCCCAGGGTGCGACTCAAGGGATCCGTCAACGGCCCGCAGGGCAACGCGTCGAGGGTGACCCAGGGTTGGGCTGCGCTGCACCCTGGGCTGATTTGGGGCCGTCCCTCGCGGGACTGGTTTGCACTTTGCCGGCCCCATGAGTGCTCTTAGCCATCCCAGGGGGCGGTGAGAGTCGGCTCCGGTATTTGTCTGTTGAGGCGACAGCAGAGCCGTTTTTTTGTTTGCTGCAACATCTGTTGTGAAGCGAACCAACGGCAACGAATGACTGTCCTTGAAGGAACAGGAACCGCTCGATCGCTCCGTTTTCGCGAGCGGGGTCTTGGCGCTGGAGCCAGACGGCACGGCAATCGGCTGCAACCCGATCGAAGTGGGTTCGACTCCCACCGGCGTCTCTGACCAACCAACTGCCGGTTCGGACTACATTTTTTCAATGTGAGACGTCTGAACCTATCCTTCGTTGGAAGGTCATCATACAAGCTCAACTGCCTGCTCGGAGTCCATGACGGTCCTAAGGTAGCGACGCCGGGCGACCGGCTAGTGAATGGCGCTGGAGTCTCTTGAGATGAAGGGGCCAGTCAACGATCAGCGGTTCCCACCGCTGGTACGGACGGCCGTAGAAACGCAGCTCTTGGCAACCCTTCGTTGGGCGAGCCTCTGCCAATCATTGACGCCAGACCCGAAGGGCCGAAACAATTTTAGCTGTGGCCGTAAGGCGAGCCCTTGATAGCTAGCAACCTGTAGTTTCTTCCCACAGGGGAGTCTCTTCAGAGTCTCCCCAAAGGGCTCCATTTCCCGCCAAAGCCGTCGCCACAAGGCGAGCACGCCACGACAGGGCATGTCCCCGTCGAGCATTGCTCCTCGCCAGCAAACAGCGGCATCTGGCGAGGAGCAGCGCCCCGCTGGGACAAGCCCAGCGGTGGCGGGAATGGGCACGGCGCACGGGCTGGCGAGGAGCAGCGCCCCGCTGGGACAAGCCCAGCGGTGGCGGGAATGGGCACGGCGCACGGGCTGGCGAGGAGCAGCGCCCCGCTGGGACAAGCCCAGCGGTGGCGGGATTTGCCGGCTAGTCGCGATTCGCGTCATGCTAGCTCTAAAGGGCTCGCCTTGCGGCCACGGCAAAATTGTGACGGCCCTCCTCCGGGCCTCAGAGATCGCAGGCATTCCAGATGATGTGTGCGCGAGCCATGGGGAAATGAGCGAGGCCCGGGCGGCGGTGTTAGCGCTCCGGGCCTCGGTAGTTTGCTAGTCAGCTTTTGTGGGTGGAAAGCGGGTGCTTCTGCGATTTAAAGGAACATCTGCGTGTAGTACACCGTTCCGTCGCGGCCGGTCGCCGTTCCGATTCCGATCATGGTGTAGTTGCCAAGGATATTGCGTCGGTGTCCTGGGCTGTTCATCCATTGTTGCACGACCGCGGCGGCGTCTCGATCATATCGATAAGCGACATTCTCGGCGCCGCCCCGATGCTGCACGCCGGCTTGTTGAGCGGCGGCTTGCAAACGACTTTGGAAATTGTCGTGGCCGAAGGGAACACTGCCGTTGGCCATGGACTGGCTGTGCGAGGCGGCGGCCGCATTCAACGCGGGGAGCATTTGCATGGGCGGCAGCCCCGCCGAGGCTCGTTGGGCGTTCACATGCAGCAAGATCGCGGACTCAAGGTTGTTCGCTGGCGGAATCGGCGGAGTGGCATCGCGGGCCACGACAAGCGTCTGCGTTCGCGGCCAGGGAGCGAGCTGAAAAGCGGAGACAATTTGTTGATTTGCTTTGGCTCGGAAAACGTGCGTGGCGTAGGACGCCATGTCCATTTGACCGCCCCCTGGGATCGCACCGTAGTATTGTTCGACGCCTTGAAAATCCACCCAATACAAGTTCACGGCGTGGTGCGATTGATTGACCCAAGTGACGTTCAACGGCACGTCCGAGTTGAGGGATCGTGCCTGGCCAAAGAGCGGGGAGGCCAAAGCGGCGACGACGAGGGCGAGGGAAAGGAAGCGGCGTTGCATCGGATTCTCCTTATGGTGGAAGTCGGCTGCCCGACCATTTTCGCTGAAGCGAGCGACGTTGCTCGCCACACAACAAGGGACTTGCGCTCCAAGCCTCCCGCCCCTCACGAAAGCCAAGTTTTTCAAAAGTCGGGCGAAAAGGGCGATTGCCATCGAAAAGACCCGGCAACCACCGCCACAAGTCAACCCCGCAGCCCAGGCACATTGGGCCTCGATTCACAGATCGCTCCGCCCGTGATGCCGCATCGCTGGATGCCGTATAATGCCGGTTGGTCGAGCTCATTGTCATGCGATTTTGGCTCGAGGAAACGGCCCCTTCTCACGTAGTGGAGTGTCTATCGATGACTGCCAAGAGCGCCCTGAAGCGCGAGATCTCGACCTTGAAACAGACCCGCGACGAATTGGCGTTGCAGATTCACCTTGGCGCCGTCGAGGCCAAGGAGGAATTCAACAAGGCGCAGGCGAGACTCGACAAGATGGTGGCGGACTTTGAGCCGTTGAAAGACGCGGTCGAACAATCCGCCGGCGACGTTTTCACGTCGCTCCAACTCGTCGGCGAAGAAATCCTGAACAGCTTCACTCGGATTCGCAAGTCATTGCAATAAGAACGACTCGGAGGGATCAAGCATGAGTTTTGGCGCGATGTGGGTGGTTGATTTGCTTTCCCGTGACGTTGATCTTCTCAAGCTCATTGCTGACGGGAGAGCAGCCGGCGACCGAACCTCTGGTGGTGTTCGCGGTGCGGCATGCGGAAAAGCTCGACGCCTCGCGCGACCCTGCGTTATCACCGCAGGGAGCCGCACGCGCGGGGCAACTCGCCGATGTTCTCCGCGACGCCCAGGTGCGGCACATTCATAGCTCGGACTATCAGCGAACGCGAGACACCGCCGCGCCGCTGGCCGCCCAGCGCGAACTCGACGTGCGGCTCTACAATCCCCGCGACCTGCCGGCGCTGGTCGTCGAGCTTCGACGAGTCGGCGGCCGACACCTGGTCGTGGGCCACAGCAACACGACACCCAAGCTCGTGGAATTGCTAGGCGGAGAAGCCGGCGCCGTGATCGACGAGGAAAGCGAATTCGACAGGCTCTACGTCGTGACGGTCGATGCGAAGTCGAAAGCCACCACCCTGTTGATGCGGTACGGAAAGTCATCCCGCCCACGTGCCGAGGACTAGCTCCTCCAACGGCTAGGCTGAGCACGCCGGGGACTCGCCTGAGGGCGGCGGCGTAGCTCCACAGCGGATTTTGGAGACGAGCCTCGGCTGCTGTGCTCCATTACACGTTGGTCGCCAAGCTAACGCAGGTGCCGCGCATCGCGAAGCCGAGAAATCGCGAAGCGAGACACCCAGATCGCTGAGCCGTTGCCCTGCTGGGGCGCCATCGTTTGAGCGCCCGAGCTTAAGAATGAACGGCGTTTCCAACGGATAAGACGGCTAGCTTCGCTGCAGGCCACAACTACGTTGGATCACATTGCGGGAACTCAGGTTTTTTCTTGCTTCGCGATGGATCATAACACGACCGGCGGCCGGGTTCCTTCTTGCCCCCTCGAGCCACGCAGAAAGAAACGAGCTCGCCGCGGGGACTCGACGCGCTCGCTCGGGATGCTACCGTAGGTTCCCGACTCTACCGACGCGCGCTTGGTGAAACAAAATATCCGTGACTCCCGCGCCGCGCAGTGCGTCGAGCACCTCCACGACCCTTGCATAGACCGCGTCCTCATCGGAGTGGATGATGAATCGCTTGGTTCTCATCTTGGCCGCCCGATCTCGCAACTCCACCAGCGTCACCCTCTTCCGGTCGAGGGAAATCCCACCGTCTTTGCGAACATTGACGTTCGCCCACTCGATTCGCGGTTCGGGCGGGGACGCGTCTTGCGCGACGACCTCGACCTTCACGTTGTTGGGGATGTTCACGCGTTCCGGACGAGCGCCGCGCGCTTGGATGGACGGGCGCCCAGCGCGGTCATTGGTTGGCTCGTCGGGGCTTTCAGGACTCTCGTCGGCGTCTTGCATCGCTCTCCGAATCTCGTCGATCTCCAACAGGAAAACGCTGAGGCCATGGGTTGCCGCGACCAGCGCACCATCGCGACCATGAACGGCCACGTCGACGACCGGGGCGGTGGGCAGCGTTCCGCAGAGCGACTCCCAGTGCGCACCGCCATCCGTCGATACATAGACTCCCAGGTCGGTGCCAACGAACAGCAACCCGTCCGTGTTGGGGTCTTCGGCAAGTGCGTTTACCGACTCGTGGGGGAGATTGTTAGCGAGGGGCGCCCAGTTCTCTCCGAAGTCATGCGTTACGTAGAGATAAGACGCCGAGTCATTGGCGGACTGACCCGATAGCGCGACGTAAACCCGATTCGGATCATGGCACGACGCAACCACGTCGCGAATCGTCTTGTTGGGCAGACCTTGGTTGGCTTGCCTCCATGTCTCGCCGCCGTCCATGGTGAAGTGAATTCTCCCGCGACCACCAGCGACCAACCTCAGTGGATCTCGCGGAGATTCGCAGAGAGCCAGGAGAGCGCCGCTACCAAGATCAGGACTCACCTTCTTCCATGTGTCCCCTTGATCGAGCGACTTCATCACAAACTGCGAAGCGCAGTACAAGACGGTGTCTCCGGGATGTTGCGACGCGAAAAACGGCGTGTCCCAGGCCCAATCGAACTTCGCTTCTCCGCTGAGCGGCCGCGGTCGAATTCGCTTCCCGCCCTTCAATTCACCCAACTTGGACCGTTTCAAGTCGCCTTGCTGTTGCGCGTAAAAGACAGTCCGTGGATCGTTGGGGTCGGGGAACGTCGAGAAGCCGTCTCCACCCGACCAGGGATCGAGAAAGACGTGTCGCCAAGCATCGTCTTGACCGGCTTGAAAGCGGGCCGTTGCTGGAGCAACGAGAGACGCGTTGTCCTGGGTGCCGCCCCAGATGTGGAACGGCTTCTGATCATCAAGATGGATGCGATAGAACTCCGCAATCGGCAGGTTGTTCAGATGCAGCCACGTGTCGCCGCGATCCCACGAGATGTAGAGCCCCCCATCATTGCCAAGGATCACTCGATCGGGATGCGTCGGATCGACCCAGACTTCGTGGACATCCAGGTGCAGTCCCAGGCCGCGATGGGGATGCAATCGGAACACCTTGCCGTCGTCCGTATTGAACGCCGGTCCGCCATCGCCCAGAAAAGTCTTGCCGCCGTCGCGAGAGATGACCAACTTGAATCCGCCGATGAACACCTCATCGGCGTTGTCCGAGGAAACACGCAGGTCGCAGAAGTCCCAGCCGACATAGGTCGGAACAACTCCCTCATGGGTGCATGTCCACGTGTCGCCGTGGTCATCGGACCGATAAAGCAAGCTGCCGGGTTGGCGACGGGCGGAACCAGGCCGAGAGTGATCCACCATCAACGCATAAACGACGCCCTCCTGCGAGGTCGAAACATCGATGGCGATGCGGCCCACTTTCTCCTCCAACAATCCTCCGTGCAAACGCGCCCAGTTTTCTCCGCCGTCATCGCTACGATAGATCCCGCTCGTTGCCCCGCCCCCGCGGCCCCATACCGCGGCGTAGAGCCGTTGCGGGTCATTGGGGTCCATGACCAGATCGATGACGCCCGCCCGATCGCCTTCGAAGAAGACGCGATCAAACGTCATTCCACCATCTGTCGTCTTGTACACGCCGGCGCTGTCGCCGCCCCGCCGTCCGCCGATCACGCCCACAAAGACGACTTCTTTGTCGTTGGGATCAATGACAATCTTGCTGATCCGCGCGCTCTCAGGCAGCCCCAAGTGCGTCCAGGTCTCACCGGCGTCTTCGGACTTGAACACGCCGTTTCCGTCATACGAGTTTCCACCAAGATGGCATTCGCCTGTGCCCACCCAGATCGTCTTGGGATCGGACGGCGCGACTGCAATGTCGCCAATCGCATATGTTGACTGCTGACTGAAAACCGGCTTCCAAGTGAGTCCGCCGTTGATAGTCTTCCATACGCCTCCCGAACCAACGCCAGCGTAAAGCGTTTTCACGTCGCCGCGCGGCGCATCGACGCATTCGATTCGCCCACCGGCGAATTTGGGCCCCATCGCCCGCCATTGCAGGTCCTTGAAGCGTGAGAGGCGAGCCATTTCTTGATGTTGCTTCCAAGCCTCCAGGCGAGCGGCGCCGCCGACCCTGGCGACTTGGGCCAGCGATGCGGGCGCGATCCAGTGGGTTGCCACGATGGCCAGTAAAATCGATCGCATCATGCTGCTCATGGGAAGTCACGCGTTGGGAGTACTACGGAGTAGGAGCGGTACGAACTGCGCTTTGCCGATCAACATGGCGGCGGCTTGCCCAGCGCGATGGGCTCCGTGAGAAACCGTCGCCCGGGTCCAACAACGATGGTATCAGACTCGGCGTACGCGAAGATCCCGTGGTCCGAGAAAAGCGATACGGCGGCGGGGCCGTCCGTCATCGCGGAGCGGTCGAGAATGTCGGCTCCCCGCCCGCGAGCTGGAAGCAACGCGCGAGCGCGGGGGTATAATCCACGTTGACCTGATCCACTTCCCTCAGTGAGCGACAAAGAGATGCCCAAGTACAAACGACGCGAATTCGTTGGCGCCGCGGCCGCGGCGGTTAGCGGCGCTTCCCTGGCGGCCGCCAACGTCCAGGCGCCTCGCATCGATCTTGGCAGGACGCCGCACACCAAGTTTGCGGTCAATGTCGAAATGTGGTGGACGAAACTGCCGTTTCTTGACCGCTTGCGCAAGACAGCCGAATTCGGGTTTCCCGCCTTTGAGATGTGGCCCTACGAGAACAAGGATCTCGACGCGTTGGTCAAGCTCAAGGGGGAACTCGGACTCGAGCTCGCGCAGTTCACCGCCTGGGGCTTCACGCCGGGCATGAACCATCCCGACAATGAGGAGCAATTCATCGCGAAGGTCAAGGAGTCATGCGAGGCGGCTCATCGGCTCGATTGTCAGAAGATGACGGTGGTGGCCGGCAACCTCCAACCGGGCATGACCCAGGAGCAGATGCTGAATCAGGTCGCCAAGGCGCTGAAACGCGCCGCGCCGATCCTGGAAAAGAACAAGGTCATGGCGATCCTGGAACCGATGAATGGCCGCGTCGACCATCCCGGACACTGCCTTTATGGAAGCCCCGATGCGTTGCGGATCTGTCGTGAGGTCGATTCCGAATTCGTAAAGATCAATTGGGATCTGTACCATATGCAGATTACCGAGGGCGATTTGTGCGGGCGCATGAAAGAGGGCTTTGATCAGATTGGCTATTTGCAGTTGGCCGACCATCCCGGTCGCAACGAGCCCGGGACCGGCGAGATTCACTATAATCGCGTGCTCCAACAAGCCTCGGAGCTGGGGTACGCCGGCTATGTCGGCCTCGAGTGCCGACCACGCACCACCGAACTCAAGGCGGCCGAGGGCGTCGCCGCCGCGGACGTTTGGTGACGAACGCGATGGACATGGGATCCTGGGGTGCGCGATGCCGCCCCCCATGCGCACCAAGTTAAGAAGGATCCGGATGGAATTGACCACGGAGGACACGGAGAACCACAGAGGCGGATGCAATTCTGTCCACTGTGTTCCTGGCGTCAACGCTCGCCGCGTTGCAGGACAACGGTTCTCGGCGGCCAGGATGGCGAGTGAATCTCGTGAATCGTCCCGTCTTGACTCTCGACGACGAATACGCCGCCGATGCGGGCGGCGATGGTTAGCTGCTTGCCCGGCGCCAGGCGACGCACTCGTCCTCGACGACCTGCTGGTGTGATGGGATAGATCAGCGCCTCGGTGTCCGTCTGGTTGGCGAACGCCAGGTCGGCCGGTTGGCGCCCGGGGTTGGGATTGGAATGAACGGCAGGCGTCATCACCAACGCCCGTCGTGGGTGCGAGCTTTCCAACTGACTCGTCAACGCTTCGATCAACTCCCGCGGCGCCCGCTCCGCTACATTGATCAGCTCGCCGGGATCGTCACGATGATCATAGAGCTCGATCGCCGTCGGCTCGCCCGTGGCGAAGTCCCGCCATTGAACCAGGCGGTGCGTGTCCGTGCGAAGCGCGTAACCCATGTACTCGCGATCTTCCCAGCGCCGGTAGTATTGACTGTACGCCGCCTCTTTGACGTGATGATTCGTGTCTTGCAAGTTCGCGACCAGGCTCTGGCCCTGCACGAACTGCGGAATCTCGACATCGGCGAGTTCGCAGAGCGTCGGGAACAGGTCCAGCAACTCGGCAAGATCCCTGGATGACTGGCCCGCCGTTTCTAGACCAGGAGCGGCGATGATCAAGGGCGTCCGCGTGTCGATCTCGTAGTTGGTCATCTTGCCCCAGCCGTTGTATTCGCCCAGCTTCCAACCATGATCGCTCCACAGTACGACGATGGTGTTGTCCGCCAGTCCCTCCTCCTCCAACGTAGTCAACAGCCGACCGATCAAGGAGTCCACATAGGAGACGCTCGCGTAGTAAGCGTGCATCAGGCGCCGAGCTTGTTCGGCTGAGATGCGTCGCTGGTCCCAGGGCTTGGGAAAGTCGATCAAGTTGACGTAGTGCGTCAATTCATAGCTGTTAGAGAGCGCGTAGGCGGGCGTTCCCGCATTGACTTGGCCATCGGTGACGACAGGCAGCCTGGCGGGGTCATGCAGATCCCAGTAACGCTGCGGCGACACCCAGGGCAAATGCGGCCGAACATATCCCATGGCCAGAAAGAAGGGCTGCGACGACTTGCCGAGGCGTCGCAGGTCTTCGATCGCCATTTCGGTGCGGGCGCCGTCGACCAATTGATCGTCGGCGATGTTCGACCGCCGCGGTGCTCGGCCCGCGCAAGTTGTTCTTTCTCCAATCACCCGCCGGCAACTTGGCCTGAACCTCGCGGATGCGCTGCGGCATTTCGGCGGGGTAAGGCGAGGGCAAAGCGGGCGGCGGTCTGATTGGTTCGCTCCATGACTGTGGATCGGGCGTCGGGTTGTGGAAGATCTTACCGTGACTAACCGCCGTATAGCCAAAGCGCCGCAACCACTGCGGCATGGTGACGGCCAGCGGCATCGCCTCACGGAAGTGAATCGGCAGCGTCCAAACACCCAGCGTGTCTGGTCGAAGTCCCGTCATCAAACTGGCTCGCGACGGATTGCACACCGCCACCTGGCAGTACGCTCGTTCGAACCGCACGCCGCGATCCGCCAGTCGATCGATGTTGGGCGTCACCGCCGTCGCATCGCCATAACAACCCAGAGACGGCCGCAAATCATCCACTGCAATGAATAGAATGTTGGGACGCTGATCACCGTCCGCCATTCCGGTACAGACCAGCAGGAAGGCTAAGCTCAATGGCATGGCCAGAGCATTCGCGCAAAAAGTTCATGAGGCGGCAGTTCCCCGAGCAGATGCGGATCCCAAATCGTCGCTGTTTGAATCAACCGTATTGTACCCGTGACTGGGAGCGGTCCGGTGAAATTGAAAACGGGATCGCACAGAGAGCCAAGGCTACTCTGTGGCCAATCCCAACATTTGGAGAACTCCGGCGACATCGACTAGAACTAGAGGAGGCGACGCACTCTTACACGAATCCACGCTGGCACTCATGATGCGGAAGTACTTTCAATTTCGTCTCCGCAGCTTTCTGGTCCTGGTGGCGGTGATCGGCCTTGCGCTGACCTGGTTTCGCCGGGAGACGCCGCAGCGGATCGTGTGTGGAAACGGCTTGTTGGTCGAGATCGGCGTTCGCAAGCCGCTTCACGGTTTGGTGGACGCCGAAGAACCGATGATCCGCGATGCAAAGCGGCGGGGTGTGGCTTCATGGTGGGACGGCCCCTACGAGTTGCAGGATCTTGCCGGTCACGTTCTGGTTCGCGGCCAATGGAAACGCGGCCGCCGCGAGGGCTTGTGGACGGTGTATCATCCCAATGGCGCCCCCGCCGCCGCGGGCCAGTGCCATAACGACGCGCCCACCGACAGGTGGACGTTCTGGGACGAGCAGGGTCGAGTCACCGAAATCGGCAGTCTCGCGCGTCACCTGACGCCGCCGGAAGAACCACCACCGCTCTGGACGGGCCTGACTCGCTCGCCAAGGGCAGGTCGGGCTGTCGCAGTTATCTACGCCAAGGGTCTTGCCGGTTTCTACCACACCTACCGTGCTGACGGATCGCTGGAGGCCGCGGGACCAATGGAAGATGGCGTGCGTCACGGCCTTTGGAAGGAATATGATTCGGCGAATCGTATTGTCGCTCAGGGAAAAATACGATACGGGCGGCGCCAGGGCTTGTGGCATGTCAAGGACGGAGATTCCGGTCCCTTTCGGCAGCGATTCTATTCACTGGGCGAACGTGTTCCTCCGCCTGACGTTTACCTGAGGCAATTGGCCCACGCGCTGCGTTCGCCGCAAACTTCATCCCAGGCGGAACTGCATCTGGCGGTCAGCGAGGAGCCGGAGGCCGCCGCCGTCCTTTTCGACGCTCTCTTGGAAACCGGCTACGAATACCGGAGCTTTGTCATGCGACAGAGAAAGGAAGTTCGCCGCTTGTACTACGAGCGACTCCAACAGACGCAAACCCCGACTCACGGATTTCGCGAGGTCGAGTTCCTCTATCATCCATGGGAGGAACAAGCATTGGAAATCTGTCTGGGTTCGGGTTTGCACCTCTGGCGGTGTTCTTGGTTTGATGAGTTCGAGGAAGTCGTGCTGAGCTGCTCACCGGAGACTCGGCGGCGTGTGTTGGAAAACCTCTTGGCGACGCCCCTGGAGATCACCTCGACGCCGGGGCCCAGCGGCCGCTTTCTGAAGCGCTTGAGAAGCTCGCTGAACGAGGAGGCGCAGCCGTGAAACCCGGCAAGCAGCGAACCGCTTGGTTGCTCGTCCTGGCGTTGGTCGCTGTGGCGTCGGTCACATCGTGGCGCTTCTTGAACTTCGCCCGCCCCATCGCAACGCGGATTCCCGATTATCGCAAACTGCCCAGCGGATGGACGGATCTCACCACATTTCACTCGGCTGGGGAGCCTTTCCAGCAAGCACTTCTTCGACTTGCCCGGCAACATGGCGCGACAATCGAATTCGACCTGGCCGCGGGTTTTTCGGCGCCTGCGCCCCGATTCAGGCCTTCGATGCGCCACTGGGCTGCGTCATGGAAGAATGGGCGGCGGCCCTCTTTTTGGAAGCCGTCGCCATCGATGGCAAGATCGTTGTTACGGGCAAGCCGGCAAAATACCGCCGATCCACTGTCGTGCTCGAGTCGGATTTGGCCTACGATCTCGACAACCTGATAAGCGTGTCGCTTGTCGAAGCTCCAGCGGGCGTCATTGCCGAGGGTTCGCCGCGATTGCTGCGCTCGATTGAGCGGTTGCAGGCCGTGCTGCAAGAACCGCCTCCCCGATCCTGCGAGCAACGCTTTCTTAGCGACTGGGCCGAGCAGGATCGGAGGTTGACGCAAGTTCATCGCGAGGTTGTGGACGTTGCGCTCACAGGACAGATGTCGTCGCAAGAACTGATTGAGGTCCTTCGCGGCTGGCGAATTCCGTTGGTCGTACATGGCGATCTTTCCAGCCAGTATTCCTTGGATTGTCGCTTGAACTCGGTATCGAAGGTCGTGGCCTGTTTGACGCTCGCCGAGTCGGGAGTCCCGCTCCACTTGCGCAGCGGAACCTGGGTCTGGGGAGAAGCGGCGACGTCGCGCGACGAACGGCTGGACTACGTCGAAAGTAACTGGCCGGGTTTTTCGCACAGGTATTTCGCTCCCGCGGATTGGGGAATCCCACTGGAATACGATGAACTCACCCGCCTCGATGTGGAGCAGAGTTTCCAGGGACGCGGGCTCAATCCCTACCTCGCGAACCGTCAACCAGTCGATCTGCGTTTGAACCATGCGACACTCGACGAGGTGGCCCGTGCGTTGCGAAAGGAACTCCCTGAACTCAACATCGTCGTCGCTGGCTCCGCTGCCCGGTCCTCGACCACGCCCGCGCGCAAGTCGGAGGACTCCCCCAGGTTCACCGCTGAGATACACGCGCCCGATCTGCGGACGGCGCTTTCCGCACTAGGCGTTCCAGCGGACTTTCGCATGGGCGTCGTACGAATCGGCGTTCCCGAACCGCCGACGCGATACATCCCGTCCCGCTTGCTGAAGGTTGCTTCGAGAGTCGAACGAGAGTTCTTTTGCCAGCTGTTCTTTCCTGCCGATATTCATAGCGACTGGTTGGACAATGACACCGGATTTCCCGCCCAACAATGGCACGATCTGATCCAGCGGTCGGTTGCGAGCAAGCCTGGTGATGCCATTCGATCACTAGTAACCGTTGATGGCGGCCAACAAGAGACGCTCGTGTTGCCGGAACCCAGGGCCTACAACGTTGCCGACTTGGATGTTGAATCTCGCCTGGTCGAGTTGGTGTCGCGATTGCCTCTTTCGTTGCAGGCGTGGCAACAGGAAGGCCTAATGGCGGTCGTCACGACGCCGCGAGAACATGACCGCGTCCAGCAGTTTTTGAACAACCTCAGAGGCCCAAAACGCCAAACGGCTCCCGTGGCGGAAACAGTCTGGCCGGCTGTGGTCAAGTGGAAGGGGATCGCCTGGAATTGTGATCCGGAACTGATCGCCGACCTGTTCGACGATTCCTGGGAACCCACGGAAACGGTCTGGGAAACGCTCGGCGCCCAACGGCTCGACATCTCCGATTGGCCGCTCGAATTTCGCGCTGATGTGCAGTACGAAGGAGCGGACCAGAATGATTTCGATGGCAGCGCGGCCGGCTTTTTCAACGGCAGGGTGTTTCGTCATGCGCTGTTGCCCATTGACGGACCGATCAAGAGGGCCGAGACGGTACGCCTCTACGAACTGGCCAAGTGTGCCCTTCGCGACGAGCCGCTCCCAGCCGACAAGAATCCAAGTATCTCGCTGCGTTGCGAGGGGGCGGCGAGCGACGTATTTCAACGGATTGCCGCCGCCGCCAAGACGCCCATCTGGGTTCTTCGCCGCGACGAAGAGGCCTTTCAATCCGTGTCCACAGGTTCCATCTCTCCCAGGGAATTCCGGGATGCGCCGCTGAACTTCGTGATGAGCGAGTTGGCAGGCGCCCTGGGATTGCAGGCGTATCGAACCGAGTCCGGCTTCCAGTTGGCCAGCTCTCTGTATCATGACAAACTGGCTTCTGTTTCGATTGGCGCCTACGACGTGGCCGAATTGCTTGGGGAGGGAATGAGTCGCGCAAGTCTGGTGCGCGCCGTCGAACAACACGGACGGGACTTCAACCCATACTACAACCCATTTGGCGACGTACGGATTGCGGCTGGCGTAGCGGAAACGACGCTGCTCGTCCGCATCGGGCCTCGCCTACGAGCGATTGTCAACAACCTATTGGCGGGCTTGTCGCATCCCGATGCGGCTTGGCGAACGATCGTGCCGTTTGCGGACGATCCGCTCTGGTACAGCAGAGCCACGAGTCTTGTCGATCCGCTGGCTTGCTTGTTGGCGATCGAGCTCGTTCCCGAAGCGACCGATCATATCCGCCGCTCTGAAGTTCGCGAGGAACTGGTTGCTTGGGCTAGCGACAAAGATCCGGAGGGCTATCGTCTGAAGCTCCTGTTGCGGCTGATGCTCGCGGCGCCCGCGCCAACGAAGTTGGATGTTCAACTACTATTGAACTTGGAACAGGCAACCGCTGATCAGGCCGCTATCAGGCTTGCGAAGGCAGTTGGCGTCCAAGCGTTGCCGCTGATCTTGTCGGCAAATCGAGATTGGGATGATTCATTCATGTACATGGAGTCTGTCCACGACTGGATCGAGGAGGGTACGTGGACGATCGCCGACGCCGAACTTTATCGCTTGTTCGTGTTGTGGTGTCTGCGGCACGGTTCAAGAGGCCACACACGCCACTTCGAAGTGATCCAAGAACACGCGGCTCAGTTTTCCTTCAACAAGGTGGTGTCCGAACTGCTCAAGACTCACCCCGAACTAGCAGAGGATGTTCGTTTCTTGAGAGAACGACTCGACTTGCCCTGATGCGGTTGGTTGATCAATCGAGACAAGACGATCGCCGCGAAGTCGTTCGCCAGAGAGAGAAGGTGAGCACCGAGGCCGACACTCCAGCCGCGTCTGTACTGCTCCGTGCGCACTGTGGCCGATCCCAGCAACGTTCAACCCCGGAAGAAACGAGGAAGACTCCGATGACGGATTCGATGCAAGTGGGCGACGTGTACCCCAGCCTGACTTACGACGATGCGCCTGCCGCCATCGATTGGCTTTGCCGCGCCTTCGGCTTCACACAACGGCTCGTGGTCCCGGGGCCGGACGGCAGGATCGAGCATTCCGAACTTTCGTTGAACGGCGCGGTGATCATGGTCTCGTCGCCGAAACCAAGTCAGCGGCGCCTGAGTCCTCGCAGCCTGGCGGGCGCCAGCCAAACGGTTTGTGTTCACATCGACGATCCGGACTCGCATTGTCGGAGAGCCGTCGCGGCAGGCGCGCAGATCGTGCACGAACTGCAAGATGAAGACTACGGCTCACGAGGCTACATGGCCGAAGATCTGGAAGGGCACGTATGGTACTTCGGCACGTACCGTCCGGGCGCCCATTGGGAAAGCAAGTCCTAAGCCACCACTGTCGGGTTTGTCGGGTACGCAGATTGGTTCCCAGGGTTGCGGCCAGTTTCTCCTCCGTGAACCAGATTTGGACGCTGGTTGTGTCGCGTTTCAGTCCCGTGGGCAGATGTGACAGGTAGAGCCCTTTCCAACCTTGGGCCCCCCTGCCTTGCTCAGTCCGGACTCCTCCTGGGCTTCTTGCGTAGCGGATTTCGCAATGCGAAGAAGGACCACAGATCAGTCCCCGCGGGACGGCCCCCAAATCAGCCCAGGGTGCAGCAGCGCAACCCTGGGCGCCGACGGCGGCCCTTCGCTGGCTGCGGCCGCTCTCTTGAACAGGGAGTGATCTGGTACAATGCCGGCAACTCATGGTCTTTCCTGCCATCGCCACATTTGGCGAGTCATGCATAAGACAAGGCGGCGGTCGCGCCGGTGTTTATGAAAGTTTCTTTCTTTGCTTGCCTCGGGTTGCTTCTTGCGGGAGGTCCCACGGCGTTTGCGGATCAGCCGTGGAGCGCCCTTGTTTCGCCGTCCAATTCTCTGGAGTTCAAGTTTCTTCAGGGGCCCACGCCGGTGGCTCACGCGACACTCGCCGGTTGGGGGCCGAACTGGCAGTGGGTCGGAGTCAGTGCGAACGACAAGGCAAAGGGAGACCATTTGGATGTCTCGACGCCAGTTCGTCGTGAACAAGGCTCGCGGCGAAGTGATCGACATCCGTTTTCAGGTGCGCAAGAACGGGCCGCGGCAGGTTGTATTTCAGTACGATCTGACCGCCGCCAAGGACGTGCCGGTAACGATGGTCATCGCGGGGTTGGGACCGGAGAAGGGATTTGCTCGAGGTCAGTGGACGCTATCGCACCCGGACGGAACGACGAGCGTCTTGAAACTGCCGGTGGGAATCGCCGCGCGACCGGCGGCGACCAAGGCGGTGCTCGGCATGCAGGATGTGGGTGACGTCGCGTTTGAGTTTCAGCCGCCGTGTCCGATCGCGTTTGATGGCGACATGCGCGTGCTGCTGGCCGACACAGCTCTTCAAGGCCGGCAAGACAAGCACGACGATCACGGTGACTTTTCCCGGCGAAGCGAGCCTGCTGGCGCGGCAGGAAGACCTGGAAAAACTTTCGCCGCACGCTGGCCGGGCCGGATTGGTTCCCGTTGACGGTTCCGGACGAGCTCAACATGCCAAGCGTGATCGCCATGGACGACTGGCTGGAGAAACCAGCCGGCAAACGTGGCGGCGTGCGAATGGTCGGCGATCGGTTTCAGTTCGAAGACGGCACGCCGATCAAGTTCTGGGGAACGAACCTGTCGTACGGCGGCGGCTGTGCTCCGCCGAAAGCCGACGCCGATGCGACCGCGGCCCGATTCGCTCGCTATGGCGTCAACGCCGTTCGGCTGCACAAATTCAGCTATCCGACAAACCACAACGGGATCGGTGATCCCAACGACGCGACGCGGATGGACCCCGAGAGCCTCGACCGGCTGGATTACTTCTCGTCGCAACTCGCCCGCCGCGGCGTCTACTACGCGTGGTCGCACACCTTTAAGTTCGAGGTCGGTCCGGGCAACCGCGATCGACTGGTCGCGTATGACGAAATCGAGCAGCACCTCAAGGGCGACACCTACGCCTTCATCAACTTTGCCGAGGACGTGCAGGATCTGATGATCGAGATGGTCGTCAAGCTGCTCAAACACAGGAACCCGCACACCGGACTGACGTATGCCGAAGATCCGGCGCTGGCGTTCATCGAATTGCAGAACGAGGACGACATCTTCTTCTATACGTCGGAGCAAGCGTTCAACGCCTGCCCGACCTACAAGAGACTCTTCACCGCCAAGTTCACCGATTGGCTCGACGGCGAAGTACGGGACGGACGAGGCGTTATCCAAGGCGTGGGGCGGTCTCGCAGCGGGAGAATCGTTGGCTGCGAAGAACATCGTGCCGCAGACCAATCCGTGGTTCTTCGGTAGCGATCATCTGCCAGGCCAGAAAGGGGGGCCGCGTCAACGGTTGCTCGATGCCGCCGCGTGGATGCACGAGTTGCAAAACCAATTCTACTCGCGGTTCGCCAAGGCGATTCGCGACGCCGGTTACCGTGGACCGCTTTGTGGTTCGCCGTGGCAGGCGCCTGCGATGTTGCCGCATTATCTGAATCTGCGTTCCGACGCGATGGTCGGCTTCATCGACCGCCACAACTACTTTGGCGGGCACCTTCACGACACGATGCTCACGCGCCCCGGCAGCGGCTACTTCTCCAGCGGCCTGCAGCAAGTGGCCGATCGGCCGTTCGGTGTGAGCGAGTGGATTCACGTCTATCCGTCGCTCTACAGCGCCGAGGGGCCGGCGATCATGGCGGCGTACGGTTTGGGCTTGCAGGGTTGGGACGCGAGCTTCGAGTTTCAATCGTTCCCGCGCCGAAACGCCTTCAACGACCGAGCCGGCTGGCAGCCGTGGGGCGTGTGGGAAGCCGACGTGCCAGCGAGCCTGGGTCAGTATCCGGCGCTCGCCCGAATGATCTATCGCGGCGACGTGCAAGAGGGCGAGGTCATCAGCACCCGCCGCGTCGCTCCCGCCGATCTGGCGACGGGCGAGTTCAATTTCAACGACCAGGTGCAACAAGCCGGCGACATCAAGTCCTTCGGCGGGAGCGTGCCGCCCGAATCCCTGGCGGCGGGCCGATGTCGTGGTCGAGTTCACCGACCGGCCTCAACCGTCAACCTTTCCCGAACTCGCGCGTTTCCGCGACGCCGCTGCGATTGTCAGCAACACCGGGCAACTGCGTTGGGACACGTCGGGGCAAGGCTTCTTCACGATCGATACTCCGGGCACCAAGGGACTCGTCGGATTCGCTCCGGGCGCCCCTCAACAACTTGGCGACGTGACGATCGATCTGCAAAGCCCCTACGCCAGCGTGCTGCTCACGGCGCTTGACAAGACGACCAGCTTGGCCAACACCAAGCGCGCGTTGCTCAGCGTCGTGGCCCGCAACTGCAACACGGGCTTCAAGTACTTTGCCGTCGACCAACGCATCCTGGACAACGGCCAGGGCCCCATCCTGCTCGAACCCGTCCGGGCCACGATCTCGATCGGCGACCGAACCATCGCCGCCGTTCACGTCTTGAATCACGCCGGCCAGCGAACCGGCAAAAAGCTCGACGTGCAAGACAGCCGATTCACCGTGGACGGGACGCGCGATCAGGCGCTGTATTACGAAATAGAGTATCGGTAGCACGTATCGAAGCAAGAGGTGAAGCTGCGGCGTTAAGATCCTCTCCGAACTGCTGAAGCCAACCACGAAATACACGAAATACACGAGGCCAGCCTTTCTTGTCTTTTCGTGTCTTCCGTGTCTTTCGTGGTTCAGGAGTTGTTGCCCAACGGCCGTTACAGTTCGTAGCGCACCCGCTCGGCCGCAATACGGCGGCCTTGGTAGCGGGCCAACGTCATGATCGAAATCATTGGATTCGCACCACACGATGTGGGGAAAACGGACGAATCGCAGACGATCAGCCGTTCGACGAGGTGTGATTCGCCACGTGAATTGACGATCGACCAACGCGGTTCCTCGCCCATCTTGACGGTGGCCTGAGGATGCGCGGAGGTGACCGCAGTCTGGTGCGGCAGGAACTTCAAGTGGCGGCAGTGCACCGATTCACTGACGTCGCGAAATCTGGGGGCCGCCAACGCCCCCAAAGGTTCTTCCGAAGCCAGCATCGCTTCCTTGGCTCCGGCGGCGAACATCACTTCGATGGCCTTTTGCGCCGCAAATCGCATTCGCTGTTTATCTTGATCGGCAAGCTGATAATCGATCTTTGGACGACGTTTCTTGACGTCCCAGGTAACACGGTTGCGTTCCGCCACGCTGTCCACCAACATGACTCCAAAGCCGGCGAGCCTTCGATAAAGACGCATCATTTCGAAGTGCTCGGGGCCGAACGAGGGCATCACCGCGGCGCCGTAGGCCGGGTGGCCAAACATGCACTCGAAGTAGAACCCGTGACTGGAATAGAAATGGTCGCTGTAAACGCTGCCCGAAACGCCGCGGTAATTGGAGATCTCGCGATCCATCACGCCGATTAACGGCAGGCTTGGATGCAATACTAAACCTCGCCCGATCCGATCGTGAGGATCCGGATGCTGCGACCGCTGCAACAGGCACGGCGATTCAATCGCTCCGCCGGCGACAATCACCAGTTTCGCGTTGACCTCTAGCAACCCAGGCTCGATCGAATTGGGCTCCGACCCTCGTTGCGTCGGACGACCCTTCCAATCGCGCCAGTCGCGGTCGAACGGCCAGCGGTTCTCTCGATCACAATACGTTCGATGTCGCAATGGTGGAGCAGCCTGGCGCCCTTCTCGATCGCGTCGGCGATATATGTCACCATCGCGCCCTGCTTGCGATCGTAGGCGCAACCTTCCGCGCAGAAACCCGCATTCCAGGCAGTCCCGCATGTTCAATTCGAATCGCCGCGAAGAGACGCCAAGCTTCCGGCAACCTGCTTCGAGCAGTCGGTTATTGTCATTCAGTTGCGTGGCGGAAGGGGTATGTACGTGCAGTCGTCGGCGAACGTCGCGCAGCGAAGTCGCCATGTTGAGCGCCGTGATCCCGTAGTCGTCGGCGCGATCGTCGAGGGATAATCCTGTCAGGTTGTGCTCCGCGCCGAGCCTTCCCAGACCGCGGAAACTGGGTCGAAGCACAGGGCCAGATTGACGGTCGTCCCGCCGCCGACACACTGTCCCCCGCGGACGGCAATCCACCCGTCGCTGGTTGAGCGTCTGCCGTGCTCGCTGTACAAGACTTCCATGTCCAGCTCGCGCTGATTGAAGAAGTCTCGCCGAAAATAGCCGCCTTTCTCCACCAAAATCACATTCAAGCGGTGCTCCGCCAACGTCGCAGCGAGCACGCCGCCAGCTGCGCCGGAACCAATGATCAGCACGTCGCAATCGACTTTCGTCATGATTTCAGCGGTCCTTCGTAACCGATGACTTGCCACAAGACATCCAGTGAATAGGCGGTTGCCATAATCATCGACTTGACCGATCGATAGAATCTTCGCCGCTCGACAAATTCGCTCAGCGCCCACAGGCGTAGGTAGTCTCGTTGCGCGGGCAGGTCCAGTTCCACGAAGGCCCTCACGCTGACCGTGTGTGATCGTCGCCATGCTCTCCAGTTCGCGTTTTCCAATCTCTCCAGGCTTTGAAACTCATCGGACTTCTCATGGCCTTCTCCAGCGACGGATCGCATGTCCGCGAACATGTCGGTGCGATTGAACAATTGCAACGCGCGATTCGCGGCTTCTCGTTCGTCATCATTGGTAATTGCAAACAGAGTATTCAACCTTGCTCCCAGTTCGTCGCCCGACAACGCGGGAATTCGGGATGCTCGAGCGGCAGAATCGTCCGGATCAGTGCTCCCATCACCGCCTTGCTCTCGAACGAACCGAGATCCCGTGCCTGGCCGGCTAACCGGGTCGCCCCAAGCGATACGCGCAGACAGCTGGCGAGAAACTCCCGCCGACTCGCACCGCAAGTCGCGTTGGTAGTGCTCGATGTTCCGCCAGCCGCGGGAAACAAAAACATCCCTCACCTCTTCTCGAAGTTGCCGATGCAAGGCCCATCAACGCAGCGGCCGCCATCGGAGCCCGCTGCCCCGAATATCACCGGCCAGGGGCGGTAGCCCTGGGGTGCGCAGTAACGGCGCGGATGGCGGCTTTCGATGCGACCGGCGTTCTGCTCGGGGTCGTTTCCTTCACGTGAAAAGGAGGCCAGCCCACGTTAGGGCGCCCATGAAGACCTGACCGGCCAACGCGTTGCTTTTGCGCCCGCGTAAATAAGACGATACCATCCAACAGCGGTAGGTTCCACTGGACGTCGGAGGCGGTTGCGAAATCGCAATACACGTGACTCATCTTGCGAGACATGCAGAAAAAGGGGGACACGTTGCCGCAGCTTGTTACCCAATCGGAGCGATTGCTCGGCTTCCGTGCGAGTCCCGCACGTCAGATGCACCGTAGTAAGTCAAGCGGCGTCCGCTGAAATGGACGCGAGATTTGTGTTGGTGTTTACGGGCTCCTCTTCTCTATCCGGTTGGTTGGGAGGTTGAAGATTGGGACGATTTGTTTGGCGGCTTGATGGATGGTTTGGTTGTGGAGTTTGGCCCACAGGTCGAGCTGGTTTCCTTGCGCTTGGCATGGAGGTTAGTGGCGGCAGAAGACGTTCTCGGCAAGGTCGGCGGCGACGGCCAACAAGTCAATCAGCCGTTGCTGGGCCAACTCATGGAGCAGACGCTCGCATGCCGGTCCACGACGGGAGTGACCGTGGTGATCGACTTCTTGCGTCTCATTCAGCTCAGCGGAGCCACTGCGAAAGTCATGAGTGTCGTCGGCACGACGTCCAGAGTCGAGCAGGTCCGTGGAGCCAATCCGAGAATCAACCAACGCGAAGCAACCATCGCATGACCGCCGCACTCGGAAGCACCATCGACCTGATGGACCAGACGCGCCAGGGCCCGCTCATTGTTCAGGCTGGCGAATCGCTGAATGTCAGCGGCCAGCTTGTGGACTTCGCCGGCGACGCGATTTTGAAGGCGGGTTTGATGTCCTTCGTAACCGAGATTCTTCGGCCAGTATTTCGCCAGAAAGTGTGCAAATCTCGACCCGTCCCCGTTGACTTAGGTGTGCGGTGGCAATATGTTGGTACTGCAAACCGAACTGCGTTGCAAACTGTTTTCGTTGATTCCGGTGCGGGTTGGCCGTTTTGCCGCCAGGCAAGCGGGGCAGCATCCTTCTTGGCGAGCTGGGCGGACTTCAAACAAAGGAGATTTGCAATGAGCAAAGACTTCAACCTTGCGAAGGCGGAGCGTCGCATTTTCAGTGCCTTTTGGCAGGATGGGCTTCTTGACCTTGTTGCAGGCGCAACCGTAGTGTTGATTGGCGCAGGCTGGTTGGTAAATCTGTTGCTTCCGATGCTTGCCTTACCAATTGTCGCGATGTTCGTGTGGCAGGCTGTCCGCAAGAGAGTCACTGAACCACGCCTCGGGTCCGTGGTGTTTTCTGCGAAAAGGCGCCACGACCTGAATCACCGCCTGGTCGCCATCCTATTGCTAGGCCTCGTCGTCGGTGGCAGTCTTGTAACAAGTGTCTGGTGGGGAGATTTGCATTCGACATTCGCGCAATGGTTTGCTCCGGCGATTCCGGCAACGATCCTTGCCGCCATGTCGCTATCCTGCGCTGCGGCGATTGCGCTGTGGCGATTCGTCGGGTATAGTGCGTTCTTTGCCTTGGCAGGTCTGATCGTCGCTGCAGTCGGCTTGGAGCCATGGTGGGGCCTCATCATTGGGGGAATCGCTGTGATGATCTGCGGAGCGGTTATGCTTTCCCGGTTCATCCATGATTTTCCCAGACTCTCGGATGAATCGGAGGTTTGATGGCCAAGCGAGATAGACAGCTCAATGCGAAGGACATCGCGACGCTCGACAAGATCATGCACGAGCCTGCGCGACTCAGCATCGCGGCATGCCTCTATGTAGTCGAGAGCGCAGACTTCGTGTTCCTCCAGAGTCAAACGGGGATGACTGGCGGAAATCTCTCGTCGCATCTCAAGAAGCTCGACGAGGCTGGTTATCTTTCCATCGAGAAATCGTTTGACGATTCCCGCCCGAAGACCACACTTGCTTTGACGAAAGCTGGTCGTGCAGCCTTTGACGGATACGTCAAGACGATTTCGGCAATGTTGAATGCCATTGGATAGTTTGGTGCGACGTGGCGAGACCAAGGGCTTGAGAAAGCAAACTAACGACATCCCTTTCAGTTTGAGTACGTAACAGAACATGCGTGATGGTCGGCGAGTCCACGTCGGCCGCCGCCTGGCGAACCAGTGCTTCGTGCATCCGCGGATGCTGCTGCTGAAAGGCCTTCAGCGTCTCGAGTTCCCGCGGGCCGAGCGCCGACAGTTGTCGCCCCAACAGCTTGGCGACCAGCCGCGTGAAGCTGCTGACGGACCACTCGATGCGCGTCTTGGCGGAGTGAAAGTCAAGCCCGGATTGCTCGCGCTGCTGCTGGCGCTGCGCGTTGGCCTGGCGGAGCGCATCGAGGTAAGAGGGAGTGATCGGTGCGGCGGGCGGCGACTCGCCTGATGGTTGCTCGCGCTCTCTCGCGCTGATGGGAACGCCCCACTCCCAGGCACTCCCAGGTAGCGGCCGTCGGGGCTTGTCGCCGCGGAGCTTCGCCGAGCGAAGTACAACTCTACAAGTGCCGCGGCTCATTTTCCCCGGCCTACAGCATCGACGGGCTGGGATTTTCAAATTCGGTATTCAGGATGAATTCACGAAAAGTATCGCTCGGCTGATCGATTTCAGACGGAGCGAGCAAGACAAGACTTATCATATCAGATTGGGTCGAAGGCGGCAGATCGTCGATAAACGGCTCGACGATCCTGTCTCGCTCTTCACGAGGTACAGACTCAAATCGCTCGTCGATCACTCGCACGCGGAGCGAAGCTGAGTTGTACCGATACGCATCAACTCGACGAAAGCCGGCCTTTCGCAATTGATCTTCGACCATTCGAGATTCCTGCGTTCGCTTCTGTTCCCAGTTGGATGTCTGGTTCGTTGTCATGATAGTTGACCTTTCACCCAGTCACGAATCTCAACACAGCTGCGGAGAAGCCCCCCTCGTCTCGCCTCGGTTACGCCGCCCCGTCTCGTAACGCAAGCCAACATTCCAGTCAAAACGGCGCATTCGCTTTGCCAATTCTGGGGTGAGCCGAACGCCGAGTCCGCGTAGTTCCTGCAACAACGTTTCTGGTTTATGCATTGTAGCTCCCGACGAAATCCGCAGCAATTTGTCAGGCCGATCTGGCGGAGCGGTCTTTTCGAGAATCAATGCTTTGAACGAGCATTCCACCGCGTACCCGCCAACGTATTGAGCATCCAGCGTCAGGTCGGCTGCAAACAACACTTCAGCAGCGTTGAGGCGCTGCTCCGCAATCTTCAGGAAATCGCGGCTCGTCTTTGGCGGCATTATTCTCGCGTCGGAAAATCGTAACCGGCTGTAGAGGCGAACGATTCGTTCCTATGGGGTGATCCAGGAATATTCCTGTGCACGCCCGTAGCGCCACTTGACTTGAACATGTTTCGAACCCACCGAGGATAGAACTCTCGATCGGGGTGGGCAAGTTAAAGCTGCGAAGGCTGTCTTCGTGTCCTCGTGGACACTGAGACGACGTGCCAGCTGGGTTGGGAAGGCGGGTCACCACGGAGAACACTTAGGAACATGATTGATCGGCCTCCATCTGCTGTCCCCTGTGTTCCCCTTCGTGTGTTTTGTGACTCAAATGGTATCCCTGGTCCGCGGCGAAGAACCGCAAGAAACACAACAAGCCTCAGGGTTTACGGCGAGTCGTGCCGTTTTTCCCGAGGCTTGGTTGGACGCCCAAGTACCCCCTAGGGGAGTCGAACCCCTGTTTTCGGACTGAGAATCCGACGTCCTGGGCCACTAGACGAAGGGGGCGTCTGGTTTGCGTGCTTTGGGATTTTACTCGATATGCATCGGGGGGCAATGGGCGGCGAGGTTAGCTTTCCTGGTCGCCGTCGGCCGAATCGGTTTTCTTCGACGGCGGGTTTTGCGGCGTGGGGTCGGCTTGCGGGCGGACGTAGGAGGAGAGGAGCTCCCAGACTTGTTGGCGGAAACCGTCGTCCATCCGTCTGAGATCGCGATAGATCTCGGCTCGGACTCGGGGGGCGGTCGCCGCCAATTCCTTGACTTGAATCAACAGGCTGGCTGCGTCCTCGTTTTGCAGCGAGCGATCGCGGCGCCAGTGGACCAACAGCTGTCCGATCAGCGCGCGAAACTTCAGCTCCAAGTCCTCGCCGGAACTCACCTGGCGAAAGGCCGCCATGGCGTCCTCGAAGCGATCTTGCTCCAGGTAGTATTCGGCCAGTCGCAGGCGGGCTCGTTGAATGTAGTAGCGGTTCTCCGGCGCGTCGTTGCTGAATAGCCGCTCGACGCTCAACAAGGCGTCTTCGGGGGTGACCTGGGGATCGCTGGAGGCCGGACCGGGAAGCAGCATCATTTGCGACCAGACAAATTGCGCCTCGGCGGATTCCATTCTGGGGATGCCGCCCTCGCTGGGCGTGCGGGCCTGCTCGACGGATAGCAGCGGTTGGTAGGTGGACCAGCCGGCGGCGGCGCCGAGCGTAGCGGCCAGCACGACCAGCAACGCGGCCCAGGGCAGCGCGCAGGCCGATGGGGGTCGCGCGCTGCGCGGCGTGCATCAATGTCTCCAAGCGCTGGGTGCTCGCCATTCGAGTCGCCGATAGCGCCGCAAGCTCGCGGGTTCCCAGATCCTCGCCGTCCAGGTCCACGTCGGTCCACTCGTCGGCGCCGCCTTCGACCGGGACGGCCCGTAGCGCCTTGAGGGCCTCGGCCGCCGAGGCGTACCGCGCCGCGGGGTCCTTCTCCAGCATTCGATGCACGACGCGGCAGAGACCCTCGGGCAAATCCTGCCGTAACGACTCCAAGCGCTGGGCGCGTCCTTCAAGTGTTGCACGGCGATACTCAGCGGCGTGTCGCCTTGAAAGGGCGGCCGTCCGGCGAGCATGTGATAGCAGGAGACTCCCAGCGAATAGAGATCGCTGCGGCGATCAACGTGGCGGCCCTCGACTTGTTCGGGGCTCATGTACAACGGCGTCCCCATCGTGACGCCGATCTGAGTCAGGTCGACGCCTTTCTCCTCATCGATTCGGGCCAGACCGAAGTCGGCGACTTTCACGTCGCCGTTGGGGGCGATCATGATGTTTTCGGGCTTGATGTCGCGATGCGTAATGCCTTCTTCGCCCGCCTTCTTCAGCGCCGCCAGGACCCGCCGCATGATGCTCACGGCCGGCCGAGCTTTCACGACGCCGTCGCGATCGAGGACCTGTTTCAGGTTCCGCCCCGGCACATACTCCTGAGCGATATAGTGGTAGCCGTCGCGATCCCCGACTTCATAAATCTGCACGATGTTGGCGTGCACCAGCTTCGCGGCCGCTTGCGCCTCGCGATGAAATCGCCGCACGTACGAGGCGTCTTGCGACAGGCGGCGCTTGAGCACCTTCAGCGCCACCTTCCGCCGCAACGACAGCTGCTCGGCCAGATAGACGTTCGACATTCCGCCGGCGCCCAATTGCCGGATCAACTGATAGTCTCCCAGGGTCCGGCCGGACAGATCCGGTTCCACGGCGGCGCCGGATTCGTCGATGTTGGAGGGAGAAGACATGGCGCTGGGCGTGGCGGTCAACGGGCGATCGGGAAGGCTGATGCTCAGGATTCCCTATTGTAGTCCAGCGACAGCAGTTGGTTGAGGTTGCCGGAACGGAACCCTTGCAGGTCGAGGCTAATATAACGAAAGCCGGCCCGCTGGACAGCTTGAACCGCCTGTTCCCGCATTGGCGAGTTGGCGAGACGCTGCAAATCCTCCAAGGGAATTTCGATTCTGGCGTGATCCCCTCGGTGATATCGCACGCGGACCTCGCGGAACCCCAGATCGAGCAGCGCCTGTTCGGCTTGATCGATCATCGCCATGCGGGCGGCGGTCACCTCCTCGCCATAGGCCACGCGACTGGCCAAACAGGGCGAAGCGGGCGCGTCCCAAACATCCAGCGACCAGGACTTGGCGATGGCCCGCACGTCGTTCTTGCTGAATCCGCACTCGGCCAACGGGCTGCGAATCTGGTTTTCGCCGGCGGCCTGCAGGCCCGGTCGATGATCGCCCAGATCGTCGAGGTTGGCGCCGTTGACGACAATTGCGCGGCCGCCCGATTCGGTCCAGGCGTCAGGAAGGGAGCTGGTTTCGGCCGCGGACTGTTCGCCCACCCAGTGCTCGATGCGGGCGTAAAGTTCGGTCTTGCAGAAGTAGCAGCGATCGCCGGCGTTGCGCGTGTATTGGGGGCGAGCGAACTCCTGAGTGGGCAGGAAGCAATGGCGGACGCCGATGCTGCGGGCGACCGCCGCGGCCTGCCGCCGTTGACGCTGCGCCAAACTGGGGCTGACCCCGGTCAGTGCGACGGCGTTGTCGCCCAGCGCTCGGTAGGCGGCGGCGGCGACCACGGCGCTATCCACGCCCCCGGAAAACGCCACCAAGCACGCCGAGAAGGGTTCGAACCAGCGCAGCAGAAGCGCCTGTGCCGGCGTAGGCGGCATGTCATTGAGGCGATTCATCCGCGTGCTTTCCTGGGAGGGTGGATTCCGCAGCGCGAAGAAAAACTCATCAGCGATTCCTCCACCGCAATGCCGTGGCGTGCGCCTGGTGAGAGCCCGCAGTCAAAGGTGGTCGCCTGAGAACGTTGCGGTCGTCTCCTGGAGGGTCGCTAGACGATCCAGGCCCACTCCCGCAAGCTCTACGATGATTCGGCGTCCGGCGGACGTGTGTCGGCTCCCCAAGTGATTCGCGCTGCTCACGAACATGGCAGAGCAATCGCTGATGAGCGGCGGATTGTAGCGAGGGTTGGGTGAGCCGACAAGCCGAACGCCGGTGCTCTCGAAACTTTGGGGGTTGTCGCGTGCGCCGGCGGTGCGGCCTTGGCGCCGCGCGGGCCGGGTCGGGGATTTTATCGACCGCGAAGCCGAGCCGACTAGGCGTCGTTCTCGTGGATATACGGCTCCATGACCTTGGTATTGCGCTCCACGGCAAGGACGATCGTGCGTTGTTCGACTCCATCGGCGCTGCTGGCGACCACCGGCAGGACTTGCCGGCGATCGGGCATGGACAGGCGTACGGTGAAGGTGCCGTCGGGGCGGAGCTTGACAGGCTGCCCTCCCAGCGTGACATGAGCGTTGGGTCGGGTGGAGCCGTAGATGATCATTTCCGCATCGACCGCGAAGTTGAAGTCGCCGTCGCGGGCCAGCAACCCCTCGGCGCCCACGCCGAACTGCGTGACGACGGGCGAGCCCATCGGTCGGCGAAGCCGTTCTTCGAACAGTTCTCGCAAATCGCGAGCCCCGTGCTCGTCGTCATATCCGCCGCTCATCGCGTAGATTTTCTCGTAGTTGGCGGCGACATCCGACCAATTCTCATCAATCGCGTCCTTGCTGCCGGGTTTGGGGGTGCAAACGGTGTTGCTGCGAGCGAGGCAGAAAAACTTCCCATTGGCCCCCAGGTAGCCGATGTCCAAGCGGAAACCCTTGGGCGGATCCTCGGTTTCGATGTACCAGTTGGTGACGCCGCCATGGATCTCGATGTCGCGAACGGGTCGTTCCGCGGCGCTGTGCGTCCCTTGCACATCGATCTCGTAGAGCCGCAGGATCGGGCGCGCGGTATGCCAGTGCTCGGCCATCGCGGCGACGGCCCGCTCGACGCTTTGACGCGTGATTTCCCAACAGGCGTGCAGCCAATAGGGGTCTCGAACCAACAGCACCAAGCGATCCTTGGCGTGGCCGACGTTCTTGCTGTCTGAGTCCGAAGCCAGGTTCTTCTGGTGCTGTTTCTGGTCGTGCTTGGCCGCAATCCGCCGTACGACTCGCGGGTTGGTGGGCGGCTGCGCTTTGGCGGAGGATGCCCGTTTGGATGAGGACGACGAGGACTTGGACGCCGAGGAGGCGCGGGCGGACTTCGATTTGGATGGTCCGGAACCGACCTTCTCGCGCTTCCGGGCGGTGCGCAGCAGCGCCCGCACGAGCTCGTCTTTTCGCATGGAATGGACCCCATTGACGCCAATCTTCTTGGCGACTTGGGTCAAATCCTTCACGGTGAAGGCGCGAAGCTCTTTAGGTGTATAGGAAGTAAGGGATGCTGGAGTGATCAAGGGTGGACCTCCGCTCGGCAATAAAGCGGCTCATGGGTGTGGCTCCTCCCTGATTGGTCTTGGTCGGCCAAGACCTGCGACGGGCGCCAAAGGGGGCCCGTGCGCTCCTTCTGGTTCATCGATAACGCGTAACGCCTTCTCTGCAGTTGCTCGCGATCAGCCGGGGAGGCTCAAAGCGACTCACCTCTCTACGGGGGGCAGGGCCCGTGGGTTGGCGGCGACGCACGCTGGCGGCCCACCTGACGTGCAAAGATCCAGGCGTCACCAGACGTCGAACAGCGGAAAACAAGGCCAGCCGCGGGTCCGGGCGTGCTCGATCCTGCCTGGCTGACGACTCGCACCCCTCGCTTGAGCAGCGATGCGGGGCGGTAGGCGCCGTGCGAAGCCGTCTAAGGGTCGGGCTATCGGCCTTGTAAACCAGTCCCCATTCTAACAACGAGACCTCGCTCTGGCAACGGACCCCTCAATAGTGTCGTCTCGCCCCCAAGCCGAGTTCGCCCAGAGCGAGCTTCCGGTGGTTGCTTTAAGTGTTTTCCTGGTAAAGACTTAGGGTGCGATTTCGACTTTGTGAAAAAAAGCACGAGGCCAGTTGACCGTCTTTCCCGCAGACGATAGATTGTCACCTTTCCAGCAGGGCTGAACGGCGATTTACCAAGGCCCCTCACCAGCGAAGGGCGATTTCGGTCGCTCCTCCTAGAGGTGCAGGCTTGCCGGCATGGTTTCGCTTCGATCGCCCATCCGTTGGGGAAGCATCAGGGGGCGTCCTTGTGAGCACTCCCGAGCCCGAGCATTCGCCATCCCCCGTGGCTTCCGCCATGATCTGGGTGTCGCGGATCATGACGATCAACATGGAGATGATCTTACCGGCCGTGGTAGGGCGGTTTTTGGACCAGAAGTATGGCTGGAATTTTTGCACTCCTGTCGGTCTTGGGCTTGGCCTGTTTTTGGGCGTGAGTCATCTGGTTGCCATCAGCCGACGTCGCCCTACAACAAAGTCGGCCGGTGAAGTAGACGAAAAGACGCCGTAGGTCGCTGGCTTCCCGGGCTGGCTCAAGGGTTCGCCCCGGCCCTTGGTGAGTCGTTCGCTCGCGGCGGATCTGGGGCACACGAACGACGCCAAGCGTCGGCGTCGGTCAACACGATACGAAGACGTTTCGCGATCACAGCTCGAGTTCACTTCCCCGTCATGACTACGGTCGTCCGCCAACCTGCCGCTCCTTCGCCCGCCTCGGCAGGCCGAGTGCGTCGTGTGTTGCAGTCGCATTTGGTGATCTCCTTAGTGCTGTTGGCCGCCCTGTGTGTCAGCGGTTCGTGGGGCCAGCGGCAGTACGGGGCTCTTGGCTGGAAGGCTGCTGGCGTCAGCTACGCGGTGGTTTGGGTGTCGGCGTCATTGGCTGTCTGGTTTCTGGCGTTCCCCTGGGCTGCGTCGCGGCGGGTGGCTGTCGCCCTGTCGTCTGTTCTGCTGAAAACAATCATTCCCATCGCTTTTGGGGTCGCACTGCTGAAGCTCCGCCCCGATTTGCAGCAGGCCGGGTTGGGCGTGCAGTTGGTGTCCGCTTACCTCTCGATGCTGGCGGCGGCCACTGTGCTTACGATCTGGATCCTGGATCCTGGATTTTACAGCTTCAAGAATCGCCGCGCTACCGCTCATGATCCGAGGCGTTAACTCCTATGTCCACTCCGATTCTGCATATCAAGGATGCGTACTTTTTCGAAGTGCCCAAGTTCCTCTGGCCACGGCGGGGCGAGAAGGCCGCGGACTTTCCGGATGTCTGGATACAGCTGGACGACCAGTTCCAGTTGCATCAGGCGGAGGAGCTAGTCGGCCAGCTGACCGGCTTTGGCGTCGCCGTAAATGGGCATGATTTGATCGAGCAATGGCTCCATTGGCAGCATGCCGATCATGGCAATGGCGGGCGGCCGCTGGCGACTTACTTGGAGATTCGTTACCGCGACTTGTCGGCCGGCTACGAGCGGTGGAGCTTGAACCCGGATCACGCTGGCCAGTCGATGGTGGAATACGCCCAGCAGTCGCGTCCCGATGATCTCTGGCTGGCGAGGCTGTACACGAATGCGGCGAAGCTGTCGCAATGGAAGGAAGCGGTCGCCGAGGCGTCGAGTATCGAGGCGATTCAGGCCTTCGCCAAAACGGCGAATTGGTCGGAGGAGAAGATCGCCGGTTACAACAAGGCGTTGTCCGGCAAGATTCTGATTCCTCAGCCGTTGGGTCGTCTGCGGAATCTGCACGAGCCCGCGAGCGGATTCTGCGTATCCAAATTCATGGTGTTGGAAGTCGTAGCCGCGATGTTGATCGTTCTGGCTTTCAATTGGCTCGCCAAGCGCATCGTGACTGGCGAGCGTCCGCGCGGCAGGATCTGGAATCTGCTGGAATCGTTCCTGTTGTTCGTTCGCAATGAAATCGCACGGCCGGTGATGGGGCAAAAGGACGGCGATCGCTTCACACCCATCTTGTGGACCATCTTTCATTTCATCCTCGTGATGAATTTGCTTGGCATGTTGCCCTGGGCGGGGGCGCCGACGGGGTCGTTCTCGGTCACCACGGGAATGGCCTTGCTGACCTTCGGGATCGGCATGACGTTTGGCGTCAAGAAGTTCGGCTTCATTGGCTGGGTGTTGAATCAAGCGCCCAGCATGGACTTGCCCTGGTGGATCGCGTTTTTGATCAAGCCCTTGGTGCTGGTTATTGAGATTCTGGGGCTGTTGATTAAACACTGCGTGTTGGCCATTCGTTTGATGGGCAACATGGTCGCCGGTCACGTCGTGCTGTTGGGCATCATGAGCATGGCGGTGGGCGCCGCCGGCATGGCCGTCTGGACGGGCGTGTCGGTCTGGCCCTGGCTGGGCGCCGCGTCGGCGACGTTGTTGGGCTCGGTTCTGTTCAGCGTGTTGGAGTTGTTCGTCGCGTTCCTGCAGGCCTATATCTTCACCTTCTTGTCCGCGTTGTTCATCAATGCGGCGACCCACCATCACTAACTAATTTCACTCACTCACTAAAGTCTCGATTGATCGACCATTGCGTATAGCCAATCCGATCGCTTACTACTAACCACTAGTTAAGGAGCTGCTCTGTGTTCAAGTTCATCAAGATGTTGGCGGTAGTCTTCGCTGTTTCGTTGGTCTTCGCCGCTCCGGCGATGGCTCAGGAAGGCGAGGCGGGGGCGGCCGCTGCGCAGCCTTTGATTGTCATCCCGAATTTTGTTGGTGCGGGCTTGATCGTGCTGGGCGCCGCCTTCGGCATCGGCCGGCTGGCCGCCGCTTCGGTTGAAAGCATGGCGCGTCAACCGGAAGTCGCCGGCACGATTCAGATCTCGATGATCATCGCCGCCGCGTTGATTGAAGGTTTCACGTTCGGCGCCCTCTTCCTTGGAAGCTAGTCGCTCGCTGGTCTTTGCGGTCGCCGGCTTGCTCGTCAAGCACGACCGCCGGGTGCGGCCAGGGCGGTCGCTTTCGGAGCCAGGTGGCGGCTCAGCGAACGTCGATGCGTGATTTGCAGCGCCTGCGCGCTGTTTAGATGGGAGAAGTGGCGATGAAGGTGAAACTCGCTTGTTCGCGCGCTGCGCTAGGGCTCAGTTTGTTGGCCGGAGCGTGGGCGCTGAACGCCCAGGCCGCCGTCGGCCAAGAGGCGGGCGAAGCGCATGCCGAAGCGGGCGGCGCCGCGGAAGCCCCCGGCCATTCCGCAGCGCAAGACCCTGGGCATCCCGCGGACGCGGCGCACGCCCAGGATTCGGCTCATGGCGGCGAAGCGTCGGCCGAGCACGGCGAACATGATCCGTATGATCTGAGCGAGTTAAACGCGACTCCCGGCTCGACAATCAGGCAGGTCAGCTTGAAAGACATGCTGTCCGAGTCGGTCGTCGATCCGCTGGCCGATCCAGCGGAGTGGCGTTTTGACATGGCGCTGTTCACCGTCCTGGTGTTTCTGGTCTTGTTCGGGGCCTTGGGCAAATTCGCCTGGAAGCCGATCGTGCAGGGCTTGGATCAACGGGAAGCGTCGATTGCGGCCATGATCGACGAAGCTCGCAACAGCCAGGAAGTTGCGGCTCAAAAGCTGCAGGAGTACGAAGCTCGATTGGCCAAGGCCACCGAGGAGGCTCAAGCGATCATTGTCGACGCCAAGAACGACGCCGCGGCGTCGGCCGAGAAGATCCTGGCCGATGCGGAGGCGGCCGCGAACAAGCAGCGAGAGCGTGCGATCGCCGATATTGGCGCCGCCAAAACCGTCGCCTTGACTGAGATCGCCGAACGCAGTGTGGACGCGGCGCTGGGGCTGGCCGGCAATATTGTCGGACAACACCTGCAGCGCGATGGCCACGAGCAATTGATTCGCGACGCACTGGATCGTTTTCCCGCACGGAACTAAATTCGATCCCCCGAGGGAAGGCAGGTATTCATGAGCGATGGTTCCTCCAGTTTGACGGGCGAGTTCGCCTTCGATTCGGATCGTCAGTATCTGGGCGAGGTCTACGCCAAAGCGTTGCTGGGCGCCGCTGGGCCCGACCAGGCGGCCGAGGTCGTTGACCAGCTTGAATCCCTGGTGCACGACGTGTTGAAGAACCAACCGCTTCTGAAGGCCGTCTTGGAGGCCCCGCGAATCCCGTTCGCGGCCAAGGAGTCCTTGCTGGACAAAGCGTTCGGCGAGGGCGCCAACCAGATGCTTCCCGTGTTCATGACGTTTCTTGAAAGTGTGCGCCCGACGCGGGCGCCTCGATTGTCTCAGGCAGATCGCCCTGTCCGCCCGCCGGCAACTGAACGAGACGCAGGGCCGGATGCGGATCCAGGTCAAGACGGCGACGCCGCTGGAAAGCGAGATGCAAGGCGCCATCCTGGCGAGGTTGGAAGCCGCCTTGGGCGTCGCCCTGGATGTGCAAAACGTCGTCGATCCCGGGCTGCTTGGCGGCTTGGTCGTCCGCGTGGGCGACACTGTCTATGACGGCAGCGTGGCCCACCGATTGAAACGCCTGCGCGGCGACGCCGTGGCTAAGGCCGTCGAAGCGTTTCGCGCGAGCATGGGCGATTTCGCCGACGAGACAAGTTAGCGGCGGCCCGTGACGGGGCGCTCCCGCGGCGCCTCGCCGCCTATTCGCGGTCAACAACGCAAGCCCAACAAGATTAGAACCACACCCATTAAGAGCCTTATTGAACATCACTCGCGTCGCCCAGGCGCCGCGGGTAGAGGGACCAGCTCATGAAATTCAACTCGGACGAGATCGCGTCGGTTCTTCAACGCGAGATCGAACAATACGACAGTCAGATCGATGTGCAGGAAGTCGGCACCGTCCTGGAAGTGGGCGACGGCATCGCCCGCGTGTACGGCCTCTCCGGCGTGATGGCTGGCGAGATGGTCGAATTTCCCAGCGGCGTGATCGGACTGGCGTTCAACCTCGAAGAAAACAGCGTCGGCGTCATTATTCTCGGCGACTACCTGCAGATCAACGAAGGCGACGAGGTCAAAGCGACCGGACGCTTGCTGGCGGTGCCCGTGGGCGACGCGGTTGTCGGTCGCGTGCTCGATCCGCTGGGCAATCCGCTGGACGGCAAAGGCCCGGTCAACACCACCGAGACGCGGCCGGTCGAATTCCTGGCGCCCGGCGTCGCCGAACGGCAGCCGGTCCGCGAGCCGATGCAGACCGGCATCAAGGCGATCGACGCCATGACGCCGATCGGCCGCGGTCAGCGCGAGTTGATCATCGGCGACCGCAAGACCGGCAAGACGGCCATCGCCCTGGACACGATCATCGAACCAACGCGAATCGGGCGTGAAGTGCTTCTATGTCGCGATCGGCCAAAAGGACTCGTCGGTGGCCGGCGTGATCAAGATGCTGCGAAGAGAAAGGGGCGATGGACTACACGACGGTCATCGTCGCCGGCGCCAGTTCGCCCGCGCCGCTGCAATACGTCGCGCCCTATGCGGGCACCGCGATGGCCGAGCACTTCATGTTCAACGGCGGCCACGCCTTGATCGTGTACGATGACTTAAGCAAGCAAGCGGTCGCCTATCGCCAGATTTCCCTGCTCATGCGACGGCCTCCTGGCCGCGAGGCTTTCCCCGGCGACGTGTTCTACTGCCATAGCCGTCTGTTGGAGCGTTCTTCCAAGCTATCCGACGAATTGGGCGGCGGCTCGTTGACGTCGCTGCCGATCATCGAGACGCTGGAAGGCGAAGTCTCGGCGTACATCCCCACCAACGTGATTTCGATCACCGACGGCCAGATCTACCTGCAACCCGACCTGTTCTTCGCCGGCATTCGGCCGGCCATGAACGTCGGTATTTCCGTCTCGCGAGTAGGCGGCGCCGCTCAGATCAAAGCGATGAAGAAGGTGGCCGGCGGCCTGCGGCTGGACTTGGCCGCGTTCCGCGAATTGGAAGCGTTCGCCCAATTGGGCACCGACTTGGATCCCGCCACGCAGTCGCGACTGGATCGCGGTTATCGCATGGTCGAGCTGCTCAAGCAGCCGCAATACCGCCCGATGAACGTCATCGATCAGGTGATGAGCATCTTCGCCGGAACTCGCGGCTACCTGGACGAAGTGCCCGTGGAGCAAGTCGCTCGGTGGGAGCTTGAGTTCCTGGAGTTCATGCATGACCGCAAGGCGGACTTCGTCGAAGAAGCTCGCCGACGAGAAGAAACTGGATGACGCCGCCATGGCGCAACTGGTGACCTACATCAAGGAATTCCAGGCTTCGTTCAAAGCCAACTAATCGCAGTGACCGCTCCGCTTCGCGGCCAGACCCGCGAACGCCCCTAGGTGGATTCAAGTCATGGCCAATGCTCGCGCACTCGACAAGCGACGCAAGTCAGTTCGCAACATCAAGAAGATCACTCGCACGATGGAGTTGATCGCCACTGCTCGCTTCAAGAAGGCGATGGATCGCGCGCACGGCGGCGACCGCTTATACGCAGCGCATCACGCAGTTGGTCAACGACCTGGCTGCGGCGGGCTTGAAAGTCAGCCACCCGTTGCTGGAGCCGCGGTCGGAGGTCAAGAATTCGACCCTGTTGATGCTCACCTCCAATCGTGGTCTGTGCGGCGGCTATAACGGTTCGATTCGTGCGAATGTCGATGGCTCGCTGGAAGGAGTCATCAGCCAGCGAGGCCGAGGCTCGCCTGGAAATCTCGGGCAAGCGCGGCATCGGCGCCTTCAAGTTCCGCGGCTTTGAACCCGACGAGACGTTCACGCAATTCGAGGATCAACCTCGATTTGACGACATCGCGGAGATCGCGGATCGCTATCTGGCCGACTTCATCGCCGGCCGGCTCGATCGTCTGGATGTCGCCTACACGCGTTTCGAAACGATCTCGCGACAAACCGCCGTGATCGAGACGTTGCTGCCGTTAGGTTCGCTGCTGGGCGGTGATGAAAAGGAAGGCGACGGCCAGGAAGCCGGGGCACGCGGCGAGTCGATGTACGAATTCGCCCCATCGGCTGAGAGCATCCTGGAGGAAGTCGTGCCGGCCAGCTTCCGCGTGCGGCTGTTCAAGTGTTTTCTCGACTCGGCGGTTAGCGAACAGATCGCCCGCATGGTCGCGATGAAGTCGGCCACCGAGAACGCGGAGGAAATGATCCGCGCCTGTCGTTGAACTACAACCGCGCTCGCCAAGGACAGATCACCGGCGAAATCATGGAAATCATCGGCGGCGTCGAGGCCTTGGAGAATTAACCCAAGCTTGTGCTCGCCCCGCGGCGGGCTCGCTCCGTCGGCAACCCAACCATTCAACAAGCCAATCCTCATACAAACCAACCGAGAGCAATCATGGCCACTGCCACCGGCGTCAACACCGGACGGATCACTCAGATCATCGGTTCGACATTCGACGTGGAATTTCCCGAAAATCAAATGCCGTCGATTTATAACGCGGTCACGATTCAAGGGGTTCATAAGGGAGTCACCATCGACCTTACCGGCGAAGTGCAACAGCACTTGGGCGGCGGTCGCGTCCGCTGCGTCGCGCTGGGAAGCACCGACGGATTGGTGCGGGGCCAGGAGTGCTTGGACACCGGCAAGCCAGTGACCGTGCCCGTCGGCGACGCGACGCTTGGCCGAGTGTTCAACGTGCTAGGCAAGCCGATCGATGATCGAGGCGATGTGGCCGCCGCCGAGTACCGACCGATCCACCGCGAAGCGCCGCCGGTTTCCGAGCTGTCCACCAGCACCGAGCTGTTTGAAACCGGCATCAAAGTGATCGACCTGCTGACCCCGTTTGTTCGCGGCGGTAAGGCCGGACTGTTCGGCGGTGCCGGTCTGGGCAAGACGGTCATCCTGACGGAGTTGATCGCTCGAATCGCCAGTGCGCACGGTGGCTATTCGGTGTTCGCGGGCGTGGGAGAACGCACCCGTGAAGGAACCGACCTGTGGCTCGAAATGCAAGAGGCCGCGATTGGCGACACCGGCCGCAAAGTCATCGAACAAACGTGCATGGTCTTCGGGCAAATGAACGAGCCGCCGGGCGCTCGTCTCCGCGTCGCCTTGTCCGCGTTGACGATGGCCGAGTACTTCCGGGACACGACCGGCAAGGACACGCTGTTGTTCGTCGATAACATCTTCCGCTTCTCGCAGGCCGGTAGCGAAGTGTCGGCGTTGTTGGGTCGTATGCCGTCGGCCGTGGGTTATCAACCGACGTTGGCCACCGAAATGGGTGCGTTGCAGGAACGCATCACCTCCACCAAGGCGGGCGCGATCACGTCGGTGCAAGCCGTCTACGTGCCGGCGGACGATCCGACCGATCCGGCGCCTGCCACCGCGTTCGGCCAGTTGGACGCGTTCCTTTATCTGGAACGATCGATCGCGGAAAAGGGCATCTATCCGGCGGTCGACCCGCTGGCTTCGTCCAGCCGAATTCTCGATCCGCAATATGTCGGCGATCGCCATTATGCGATCGCCCGTCGCGTCCAACAGACGCTGCAGCGTTATCGTCGAGTTGCAGGACATCATCGCGATTCTGGGTGTTGACGAATTGAGCGAAGAGGACAAGATGATCGTCCATCGTGCTCGCCGAATCGAGCGGTTCCTCTCGCAGCCGTTTCTTGTCGCCGAAGTGTTCACCGGCAAGCCCGGCGAGATCACGCCGTTGGGCGAGACGATTCGCAGCTTCGAGGAAATCTGCGACGGCAAGTGGGACCACTTGCCCGAGCAAGCCTTTATGTATGTCGGCGTCATCGAACAGGCCGAGGCTCAAGCCAAGAAGATGGCCGCCGACGCCGCCAAGAAGTAACGCCAGTTTCCCCGCACGCTTATTCGCCGGCGCAGGCGCCTGAAGCCTTGGTTTCGCGATCGCCGCAACCCAGCAAACTTCGCCGGAAGGAGCACCCCCATGGGTCAGTTGAAATGCGTGGTCGTCACGCCCGAGAAGACGCTGCTGGATCGATCCGCTGACTTCATCGCCGCGCCATTGTTCGACGGGGAAAAGGGCGTGGCGCCCGGTCATAGTCCGATGATCGGGCGACTTGGCTACGGCGAGCTCCGTGTGCGAGAAGGCGGCGAGACGGTTCGCTTCTATATCGACGCGGGCTTCATGCAGATCGCCGACAACGTGGTCACGCTGTTGACCGATCGGGCGGTCCCAGCCGCCTCGGTCAATCGGCAGAGCGCCCAGGAGTTGCTCGAAAAAGCCACCGCCGCCAAGCCGCAATCCGATGCGGAAGAGGCGGTTCGCCAGCGCGAAATCTTGCAAGCGAGAGCCATGCTGCGGATTGCGCCCTAGTTGGGGCCGTCGCCTTCCCGCCCTAGTGCGAACCACGCTCCATGTATCGCCGTTGGCTGATCACCAGTTGGCCCGCCTTTCTCTTGGGTCTCTGGCTGTTCGCCGACGTGCTCTTTGGCGGACGCTCCTGGGTCTTTCGTGACGCTGGGCACTTCTATTTCCCCAGCTGGTCCTGGCTGGCTGAACAACACGGGCAAGGCGACTGGGCCGGGTGGAATCCCTGGGTGGACTTGGGCGCGTCGTCCGTTGGCGAGGGATCGCTGGGCTACTTCTATCCCGCTCGGCTGTTGTGGTTGCTGCCGATCTCAGCGGTGTGGAGCCTGAAACTGCTGGTGTTGTCGCATCTCGTTGGGGCGCATTGCGGCGCCTGGCGAACGGCGGTTCGTTGCGGCTTGGGGGACGGCCCGGCGACGTTGGCCGCGACCTGCTACGCCTGCTCGGCGGGCGTCCTGTTCTTGGTGTTTAATCCTCCTTACCTGATCGGGGCCGCGTGGCTGCCGTGGGCGATGGGGGCGACGATGGAGTTGCTGGAGCGTCCATCGCTTCGATCCGCGATCCAATGGGCCATTCCCTTGGCGATGCTCGTCTTGGGGGGCGACGCCCAGATGTGTTGCCACGTGATGTTGGCGGCCGGACTCTGGTGGCTGCTGCTCCTGCTTGGGCGGGGCGACGCGAATGCGGCGTTGGCCGGGCGTCGCTTGGCGGCGTTGGCTGGCGGCGCCATCTTGGCCGGTGGCCTTTGCGCCGTCCAATTGCTGCCGGCGCGGGCCTGGCTGCAAGCCAGCGACCGAGTGGTGGGTGATGCGCCGGCGCTCCCTCTATGAGGTGATTCATGACTTGCGACACGGAGCGACTTGGCGCGACGCCGCGGGCGGCTTGTGGCGGCCGCCGCAGGCGACCGGTCATGACTCGGCAATCTATCAATACAGTGTTCCTCCCTGGCAATGGTTCGAGTGCCTTTGGCCATCGATCAACGGTCGTTGGGAGGAATCCAACAGTCGTTGGACCGCAGGAATTCCCGCGGAAGGCCGCGTTTGGAGTCCGTCGTTGTACTTCGGCCTGGCGCCCGTTCTGCTGGCGTTCTCGGCGGCGCGTTGGCGGAGGCCTGCGCCGGGCGACCCGCCCGCGAGCGAATGGACGGGGCTTCGCTGGCGGTTGACTTGGACCGCCGCCTTGGCGGTCGCCGCGTCGCTGGGCGTCTATGGCGTGGGGTTTCTGGTGAATGAGGTGATGTTCAGCGTCGGGGCGAGAGCGTCGCCGCTGGGGCCTCAGGTGAGTGGAGTTTACTGGGCGTTGACATGGCTGGCGCCTGACTACGCCTGGTTTCGCTATCCGGCCAAATGGCTGCCGCTGGCGACGTGGGCCATCACCTTGTTGGCCGCGATTCAATTGCAGCGCGGCGGCGAGCAGTCGGCGCAACGCACGATCCTGGTCCCGCAAGTGATATTCCTGGCGTCCATCACGCTCTTGATCGCGATGCTCGCTTGTCGGTTCGGGCCGGCGCTACTGGTTCAGATGGCGAAAGCGGACGCCGCGGACTACGTCGTCTTTGGCCCCTTGGACCGGCAGCGCGCCCTCTGGCGAATCTTGCGGGCGTTAGGCCACACCAGTTGCGTGTGCCTTGCCCTGTGGTTGGTGGCGCGGCGAACTCGCGGGCTCGCATGGGTTCGCGGAGTCGTCCTACTGACAGCAGTTGACTTGTCCGTGGCTCTGGCCGGCTTGCTTCCGACGACCGCGGACGAGGTCGTCGCCGAACCCGTGGAAGTCGCTCGCCCCGACGGAAAACACGCGCCCGGCGATCCTTTCGCGGTCGATAGCAGGTCCGACGCCTTCCAGTTCTCGGGCGGCGCCGCGGGAAAAGACGCCTGGCTGCTGGCCGAGCGACAAGTGCTGCTGGGCCGCCATCACCTGAGAAGCCGCGAATCGATCCGGCTGCTGGACTCGATTCAGTCGCTGGCGCCCGCGTCTTGGAGCACCTGGCAAGCCGCCCTGGCGCGTCGGCCAGAGTCGGAACGAAGGCGACTGCGGACGTTCGGCCTGAGATCCGCGGCGCCGCGGCCGCAATGGTTTGGGCGAACCCGGCGTTTGACCCCGCTGGCCAGCGACGCCAGGCTTGAAGAGCGCATCAGTCGGGCCTTCGAGGTGCAAGGTTCTACTGCTGAGGAGCGAAGGCGAGTTGGCGGTCGTCGAGACCCAGAGTCAGCCGCCGCCGGAACCGCAAGCGGCGGAAACCCCGCCGCCGGAAACGCTGTCGCCGGAAACGCTGTCGCCGGAAACGCCGGAGGTCCTGGCGCCGGAATTTGACCGAGATGTGATGCGTGTGCGCCTGCGACCGCGTCAAGCCGGCGTGCTGGTCTTGGCGATGCAGCATGCGCCGGGCTGGACCGTCGCCGTATCGGACTCCGATGAGGCGTCGCGTTCAGCGGAACTATTGCGAGTCAATCGCGTGTTGATGGGAGTCGCTTTGCCCCCGGGTGACTGGTTGGTGGAGTTTCGCTATCGTTCTCCCGGCGTCGTCGCGGGCGCCTGGCTGAGTCTCGCGAGTTGGGCGGCGCTGGCCGTGTTGCTCTGGCGCTGGCGATCCGGCGCGGGCGTCAAGAACGGTTAGGCGGCCGCCCAGGGCCGACCGCACTGCAACGCGGTGCAACATCGACGCCTGCGGGTCGCGCAGCACGAGGCGCCAGAGGGGCCGTCAACGGGTCACCGCAGAGAGCACGGAGGAACACAGAGGACAGAATTGCCTTCGCCTCTGTGGTTCTCCGCGTCCTCCGTGTTTAATTCCATCCGGATCTTTCTTAACTTCATGCCTCTGAGGGTGCGCGCAACGCACCCCAGGCCGACCTCTGGCGAAGCGAGGCAAGCTGCGTCGAGATGCTCGATTGCGTCGCCTCTTTGTGGCGGCGCCGCCGAGTTCAACTTCTTCCAGGCGCCTGGCCGAATGCACTCTTAGCGACGGCCCGCAGCGCTCGCCGTTTGCCGGGCGGTGCGCTTCTCTCTTGACGCTTGATTTCGAGGCGCCTTGATGCAACGTCTCTTGTGTTCGCGACAAACTCGCCACTGCGTCTGTCCAGTGCCGGGGTAGTCCCGGATTCCGCTCGACGCTCGACTTCCGCACTGCTGTGCCGGTGGTACGAGCATGCCTGGTTTCCCCCTCTGGTTTTACGGACGTAGACACATGGCTTCGGACTTCCGCCGCAAAGAACAGCTTCCCAATCTCACCGCTCGCATCGTCGCCACCTATCAAGATGTGGGCGTCAATCACTTGGGGCATTGCCCGTTGCCCAAGTTGGACGTCGTCGTGGAAGCGTTGGAGGACCTGAAGGAGATTCTCTACCCCGGCTACCGACGCCGCGAGAACTTGCATCTAGGCAACGTCACCTACCACGTGGGCGATCTGATCGATGGCCTGCACGATAAGCTGACGGTGCAAATTGCTCGAGCGCTGCAACATGAACAGCGATTGCAAAGCGGAGTCCGCGTGTGCGGAGCACCGCCCGAACAACAGGTTGTCGATTGCGAGGCCCAAGGTCAGACGATGGCCATCGACTTCCTGGAGAAGTTGCCCGAACTGCGCGCCGTGCTGGCCACCGATGTGCAAGCCGCCTTCGACGGCGATCCGGCGTGCAAGAATATTGATGAAGTCATCTTCTGTTATCCGGGTTTGGAGGCCGTGACGATCTATCGACTGGCCCATGCCCTGTACGAAATCGGCGTGCCCTTTATTCCTCGCATGATGACCGAGTGGGCTCATAAGAACACTGGAATCGACCTCCACCCCGGGGCCAGAATCGGACGCCACTTCTTTATCGATCATGGCACCGGCGTGGTCGTTGGCCAAACCTGCGTGATCGGCGACAACGTCAAGTTGTACCAAGGCGTGACGCTCGGGGCGCTCAGCTTTCCCACCGATGGCGAAGGCAACCTGGTGCGCAACTCGCGACGCCATCCCACGATCGAAGATCGGGTGGTGATCTACGCCAACGCAACGGTCCTGGGCGGCGAGACGACGGTCGGCCATGACTCAGTCATCGGCTCCAACGTCTGGTTGACCCGTTCGCTCGAGCCTCACAGCATTGTGACACTGGAGAAGCCCAAGCTCCGCATTCGCGCCGACCAGACGTTGCGCAAGGGAGCGTGAACCGCGCAGCCGGCCGGGGGTGCGCTGCGCGACCTGGCGCTTCGATGTTGCACCGCGTTGCGGTGCGGGGCGGCTCCTGCAGGGCGTTTCTAACGCGGCGTTGGGAGCTTCAAGAAGTCGTTGACCGTGTTGATCTCTGGTTCCTGGGGTTGGCGGCCCCAATTGAACCAGCCCCAGCCTTTGGAGCTGGACGAGTTTCGCGGCGCCGGCTTGTTGTCCCAGGGAGTCAGGACGTCCTTGGTCTTGGTGAGCAGATTCTTGGCCCCTTGGTTGATCCTTTGCAACGGGGTGGGCTGGTTGGGTTTCCGTTGGAAGGACGGCAACGAGAACTTGTTCAAGAGCCCTGTTCCGGTCTTGCTGGACGCCGGCCTGGCCTGTTGCTTGGTGCTGGAGAACGGATTCCAGCTTGACAGAAAGCCCTCGTCAGCCCGAGCATTGGGGGCCATCGTCGCCATCGCCAGCGCCAGGGCAAGAAACACACGAATCATCAACATCCGATCGTCTCCTCAAAAGGAAGCCAACTGCGGAACGGGGGGCGAGGAGTCTTGCAGAATGCTCTACTCGAGTCCAGACGAATTCGGGGCAAAAGAGTCGAAGGGGAAGAGGCGCCAGCGGGCGGCCCTGGAAGAACGCGAGTTGCGGACCCGGCAAGCGCCCGTCTTGCTAGAATAGGAAAGGTGCGGAGAGATACTGGCGGCCATCAACGACGGATGAATTCAACATGAAGGACGAGTGCATGTGGCGCCGACTGGGGTTCATCGGCGCCGGACAGATGGCGACCGCGCTCGCCCATGGTTTCGTTTCCAGCGGAGCCGTCCAGGCTGGACAACTGCTGGTCGCCGATCCTTCGACCGAGGCGCGAAGGCGATTTCAGGAGGCGACTCCCCCAGCGCGATGGGCGGAATCGAACGAGGAGGTCGTGGCCAACAGCGACATCGTGTTCCTGGTCGTCAAGCCGCAGATGCTCGAGCAAGCGGTCAACCACCTGTCCGCCGCGGCCGATCATCAGCCGCTGTTCGTCTCGATCGTGGCGGGTGCAACAGTGGGGCGATTGAGTGCGCTGCTGCATTCGACTCGCATTGTTCGCGTGATGCCCAACACGCCCTGTTTGATCGGGCGGGGCGCGTCCGCTTATTGTTGCGGTGCGGGCGTCAGCGAAGTGGAAGCGGAGGCCGTGGGCGCCTTGCTGCGGCGAGTGGGGTTGGCCTTGCAGGTGGTCGAGTCGCAGATGGACGCGGTAACCGGATTGTCCGGATCGGGTCCGGCGTATGTCTTCGAGATGATCGAGGCGCTGGCTGATGGCGGGGTGCTGCGAGGATTGGGGCGGTGCAAGCTCTGGAATTAGCAGCTGAAACCGTGCGGGGCGCGGCGGAGATGGTGTTGTTGACGCAAGAACATCCCGCGGTGTTGAAGGACCGTGTGGCGAGTCCCGCCGGTACGACCATGGCGGGGCTGCAGGTCTTGGAACAGCGCGGTTTGCGAGGAACGTTGATCGATGCGGTTGCCGCCGCCGCCCAACGCTCGGCTGAATTGGCCGAGTCGGCGTCGCCTGGCTAGAAAGCGTAGTGGTAAATCATGGCGTGTTGGCAGGAGAGACAACGATGAACATCCCGGTCTTCGCGAAAGTGGATGACAAGCATATTCCGTTGTACCGCGTTGTGTGGGTCTCCGACGTGCCGCATTTCTGCGGCGAACCTGAGTGCATGTACGAAGGGCAATACGAAGTCCGCCTCGAACAGGGCGAGTCGGTTTTTGGAACTCGCGATGATCGCGACGCGTTGTTGGCGGCCCTGGAAGCCTGGCACCGCGGCGAGGAAGAAAACTCGGATTGGTGATTCGCTCGCTCACGAATCGGGGAACTTGACTAGAATGGGGCGGGATGAACGAGTCGGGCTGGCGATGGTCGCGCCGCCAGGGACGAGCTCCACCCTAGCCATGAGGCGAAACCGGCTCGCCGCGCCGCGGCGTCGGTCAGCGCCCAGCAAGCAACTTCCGGAGAAAGCGATGTCGCTGTTCGAAAACGACTCCTACTGTTGGCGTGAGACCTACTTTGTGCTGTTTCGCGAGGCCAATCGCCCCTCGGTTGATACGATGCGAGCCGCCCTGCAATCACTCGGCTCTTTCGAGATTCAGCAGGTAAGCGGCGATGCGGCGGGGCGATTCGAATCCGCCACGGTCATCGCCCCAGCGGACTACGCGGCGATGGACATTACCTTCGTCGGCGGCGAAGACGTGGCCGAGCAGACCGAACAGCTGCTGAAAGATCTGGACTTGAGCGGATTGCCGGACGACGAAGAGGACAAGACGGACCGACTGCGAGATGCGGACGCGCGGATCGACATCTACCACTTCGAGAAAGTCGCCAGCGGTGATGAAGAAGAAGGAAACCTTGACCCGATGTCGCTGTTAATGGTGATGCAGGTCTTGGTCAGTCTCTGTGAAGGCGTCGGCGTTGACCCGCAGTCCGGGTCGCTGGTATAAGCAACCGCTGTCGAAAAGAGCAAACGCTCACCCCTTTGGGCCCTTGAGCTCCCGTCCATGCTGAGCCAAAGAAATCAAGCCCGGCGCCGTCGTCAATTATGACGGCGCTCCGGTGATCGTGGAGCAAGTCCACGTCCAAACCCCTTCGGCCCGCGGCGCCGCGACGCTGTACAAGTTTCGCGGTCGCGATCTGGTCACGCGACAGAAGGTTGACTTCGTCCTTAAAGGCGGCGAATCCTTGGAGGAAGCCGACTTCGAACGTCGAGCCGTGAAAGTGATGTACTCCGACACGGAGTTGATGCATCTTCTGGATCAGGTGGACTACCATCAATATTCGCTGCCCCTGGGCGACATCGAGGAACAGCGGCCGTATCTGACCGACGAACTCGAGGGTATTTTGGCGTTGATCTATAACGACGAGTGCGTCGGGCTGCAGTTGCCCACCACCGTCGAATTGACGATCACCCAGACCGACCCCGCCGTGAAAGGCAACTCCGCTACCGGTCGCACCAAACCCGCCACCCTGGAGACCGGTTTTACGGTCCAGGTTCCGGAGTACATGAAGGAAGGCGAAAAAATAAAAGTGGATACGCGAACCGGCGAGTACCTTTCCCGGGTATAGCCCCTGTAAACGCACCGCGTCGCGAAACTCGCGGCGGCCCCCGCCAGATCATTTTCTAGTTCATTCCAACCTCGCCTTTGTTCGGATTCTCCAGATGAAGCTGCTGCGTCGGACCACGCTTGCCGTGGTGATCGCCTTGTCTTTCCACTCGCCGGGCCTCCTGGACGCCGCCGTTCCCGACGATGTGAACGCGTCACTCGGGAAAACGGTCGAGGCGTTTACGCTCGAGGACCCTCAAGGCGCGGCGTGGACCTTGCCATCCAGCGAAGCACATCCTTTGGTGGTCGTCGCGTTCTTGGGAACCGAGTGCCCCCTGGTCAAACTGTACTCGGCAAGGCTGAACGAACTCGCGCAGCGCTATGCGGCGCAGCAGGTGGCTTTTGTAGGGATTGACTCCAACCAGCAGGACTCGCTCGCCGAGATGGCTCATTTCGTGCGGACGCAAGAGATTGGCTTCCCTCTTTTGAAGGATCCGGGAAACCAGGTCGCCGACCAATTCGGAGCGGCGCGAACGCCCGAGATCTTTGTGTTGGACGCCCAACGGAAGATCCGCTACCGCGGCCGCATCGACGATCAATACACCTACGGCATTCAGCGTCCGCGGGTTGAGCATGAGTATCTGCGCGAGGCGCTGGACGCCTTGCTCGCCGGCAGGACGCCCGAAGTCGCCGCCACCGAAGTCGTGGGATGCCATATCGGCCGCAAGCTCCAGCCTCAAGAGGACAGCCCGGTTACCTACAGCAATCAGATCAGCCGCATCTTCGCGAAGCGCTGCGTCGAATGTCATCGCGAAGGCGAGATCGCTCCTTTCGCATTGACCGATTATCAAGAGGTCGTGGGTTGGGCCGAGATGATCGCCGAGGTGGTCGATCTCCGGCGCATGCCGCCCTGGCACGCCGATCCGCAACATGGCGATTTCAGCAACGATGCGCAGCTGACCGATGAAGAGAAAGAACTGATCCTGCAGTGGGTCCGCGCCGGCGCTCCTCAAGGCGACCCCACTCAGGCGCCCGAACCGCAAGTGTTCACTCCCGGATGGCGAATTGGCGAGCCGGACGACGTGTTTTACATGTCCGAGAAACCTTTCAAAGTGAAGGCGGAAGGCGCGGTGCGGTACCAGTTCTTCCGAGTGGATCCCGGCTTCACCGAGGACAAGTGGATTCGGGCCGCCGAGTGTCGTCCGGGCAACCGAGCGGTCGTGCATCACATCATTGTCGGCATCGAGCCCCCAGGAGGCTCGCGGCGTCGCGGCGTGCACGGCGGCGATAACTCGGCCTGGCTGGCCGCCACGGCCCCGGGCGCGCGACCCATGGATTTACCGGAGACGCAGGCCAAGTTCGTTCCCGCTGGTTCCAAGCTGATCTTCCAAATGCACTACACGCCCAATGGTGCTGAACAACTTGATCGGAGTTGCGTGGGCTTTATTTACGGCGACCCCGACAAGGTCACCCACAAGGTGCTTACGCAACAAGCAGCGAATCCCCGCTTCGAAATACCGCCAGGCGCGGACAGCCACCCCGTTTCGGCGTCGTTCCGTTTTCCCGTCGAAGCGCAGATCACCGCGTTCTTTCCTCACATGCATCTACGGGGAAAGTCGTTCAAGTACACCGCCGTCTACCCGGACGGCCAGCGAGAAGTGCTGCTGGATGTGCCGCACTACGACTTCAATTGGCAGAACGCTTATCTCCTGAAAGAGCCCAAGACGATGCCGCCAGGCACACGCATTCTGTGTGACGCCAGGTTTGACAACTCGGAGGATAACCTGGCCAATCCCGATCCGAGCCAACCGGTTCGCTGGGGCGATCAGACTTGGGAAGAAATGATGATCGGTTATTTTGACGTCATCGTGCCACGTTAACGAGGCGACCCTGGCGTGCCGAGACGCGCGACAACCCGGCGAGCGGCGGCTGGACTGGCCGGTTTGACGGCGTTTGCGGTTCTCGTCTCTTGCGCGGATATCGGCCATGACGGACCCTCCTCAAGAGCCCTCGTCGAGTCTGCCCAATATCAAGACGCCCACCCTGGGCGGCAAGCAGGTGTGGACCGACCACTGCTGGCGCCAGGGATGGCGGATTCAGCAAAATGCGCTCACCGGCCACTGGCGTCTGCTGGATGAGAACAATGTGCGCCACGCGTGGGGGACGCGTTCGGCTTGCGAGCAGGCGCTGGATCGCCTGCAGCCCGATCGAACCATTCCGCAAGGCCATCTGGTTTTTTTCGTTCATGGTTTGATGCGGTCCGCCAGTTCGATGCAGGGTCTGCGGAGCCATGTCGCCGACCAGCTTCCGTGGCCCTGTGCTTCGTTTGAATACGCCAGCACTCGAGGCGCCGTCAGCGACCATGCGAAGGCGCTCCGGGATGTCGTGAGGCAATTGCCTGCGGACGTGAAGCTCAGCTTCGTCGGGCACAGCATGGGCAACGTGATCGTGCGGCACGCCATCGGCGATTGGCGGCGAGCAGGCGATGAGCAGACACTGAAGCGATTGACGCAGGTGGTGATGTTGGGGCCGCCCAATCAGGGCGCTTCCATCGCTCGGCAACTGGGGAAGCTGCGCGTCTTTGGCTGGGTCGCCGGCAAGGGCGCTTTGGAATTGGGACCCGAGTGGCGGGAACTCGAGGAGAAGCTCGCCACGCCCCCCTGCCCTTTCGGAATCATCGCCGGACGCTTGCCAGAAACATCCTTGCAGAACCCGCTGGTCGACGGCGAAGGCGACTTCGTCGTGAGCCTTGACGAGACGAAGTTGGCTGGCGCCGCGGACTTTCTGGAGACGCCGCGTCTGCATACTTTCTTGATGGACGATCCGGCGGTTCGGCAAGCCGTCGTCGCGTTCCTGAAACACCAGCGTTTTCGGTAGGCCGCCGGACAACAAGAAGAGAGGTGCTTACCGGCCCAGTGGTTGGGCCTTGATCGTAAGGCGGTCCACGTGCCCCTTGGAAGGTAGTGTACAGGGCGGGTTGAGCTTTGGGAGCGGAAACGGGGAGCGTTTCATGCCTGTGGGGACTTACGTGGAATCGTGGCGAGCGAGCAAGAGCCAGGCCCGACGGGCCGGCTCAGTTTTCGCCGTGGCCTCAGGACTTGTGCGGCAAATTCCCGCCACCGCTGGGCTTGTCCCAGCGTAGCGCTGCTCCTCGCCAGCCCGTGCGCCGTGCCCATTCCCGCCACCGCTGGGTTCGTCCCAGCGGGGCGCTGCTCCCCGCCAGAGAGCGCTGTTTGCTGGCGGGGAGCAACGCTCGACGGGGACATGCCCCGTCGTGGCTTGCTCGCCGCGTAAGCACTTGTGGCGACAGGCCTTGGCGGAAGATGGCCCACTCCGCGTCTTGTCGTCCGTATTTCGGTGGCGATCCGTTTTGCAACGCGTTGGGCTATCGTCCCGTCCCAAGAATCAAGGCTCGTCCGTGAGGCGGCTGTTTCCTTTCACATGTTCGCCAAAGAACACCGTGGCTTCCGCGTGCAGCGGCATGAAGCTCCATTCCGCGGCGTCTTCCAGGCTCAGGAATCCCGGGTGGTTGCGATCGCTGTCGAAGACCCACTCCAAGGCTCGCCGCACCAAGGCCCGCGACGCGTTGGGCGCCGCGACCAGGAACGCCGGCGTGGCGACGGTCAACATGCCGTCGGGAGGCAGCCCTGCATTGGGGTAGTGCCCGGGGCGGATGCGATAGAGTTTGAAGGCGGGATGGCGAATGACCTCTTCCAGTCCGGGCATCGGCAGCAAATGGAATTGCCCGCTTGTCACCAACTTGCGAATCGCCGAATTGGCGGTTCCGGTGGTCACCAAGGCGCCGTCCAGCGTCGAGTCCAAGGCCAAGTCGGTGAAGTGCTGCAGACGCGGCTCGACATCCAAGTTCAGCGCCCTCAGCACCATGGCGGCTGACGCGTTCATGCCCGAGCCTTGCAGGCCGACGCTGACCGGGCGGTTTGCGAGTTGCCGCAGATCGTCCACTTGCGCGGAGCTTCTCACGATGATATGCACGGGCTCGTAATAGACGGGTGTCACGACTTTGAGTTTCTCGCCTCCATCATCAAGAGCCGACTCTTGCATCAACGCCAGTTGAGCTCGGCCGGTGAGCAATGCGGCTGCGTTTTCTTCGGAGCCCGCGGTCGGCAGGGCGACTGCGTCCTTGCATTCGCTGTGACTCTCCAGGAATTTGGTCAACTCGATGGCCAATCGATGATAAGCGCCATCGGGCTGTCCGCCGGCGACGGCGACCCGACGCGGCATTCGGTTTTGCAGGGCCGTGGAAAGCCAGGGATACGCCAGGAAGCAAACGACGCACAGCGTCGCCACGGCGATCATGGATCGTTGAGCGAAGCGATGGGCCGGGCTGGGTTCGGTGACCCGACGGCCCATCAAGGCGGCGACGATGGGGATCCGGCGACTCCAGGCCCACGCCCGTCGCCAGGGGCTTGCCGGTCGCGAGAGGATCGGCTCGTTCGCCAGGTAACGCTGCAACTCGTCGGCGAATTCCGAGGCGTTGGCGAAACGCTTCGCGGGGTCCTTCTGCAGGCATTTCATGCAGATGGTGGCCAGGTCGGGATCCACATCCTTGTTGCGTTCCTTGGGCGGCGGCGGCTCTTCGTCGATCACCGACATGATGGTCTTCACCAACGTGTCGCTGCGAAACGGCGGCGTGGCGGTCAACATCGCGTAGAGCACGGCTCCCATCGAATACACATCGCAGGCCGGCCCCAATTCATCGACATGCCCCGCGGCCTGTTCCGGGGACATATAGCTGGGAGTTCCCAGCGCCGCGCCGGTTTGCGTATAGCCATGGCCGGGATCGTCCAATTGCTTGGCCAGCCCAAAGTCGGTGACGGTCACATGATCTTCAGGGTCGATGACCAGATTCGCCGGCTTCAAATCGCGATGTAGGAAGCCTCGTTCATGGGCGGCCATAACGGCCAGCGCCATTTGAAAAGCGATCCGCGCGGCTCGTCGAGGCGGCAGCGGCCCGTTCCTCAGAATCTGAGAAAGATCGACGCCTTCCAGATAGTCCATGGTGAAGAAGTGGTGGCCGTCGACTTCACCCACTTCATAGATATTGACCACATGAGGATGCTCAATCTTCGCCGCGGCCTTGGCCTCGGTGTAAAAGCGAGCCACGTCCTCGGCCGAAGCCAATTCTCCCGAGCGAATCATTTTCAGCGCGACAAGGCGGTTCAACGCCACTTGCTCCGCCTTGAAAACCACGCCCATGCCGCCGCGGCCAAGCACCTCCAGCAACCGGTAGTTTCCGAATCGTCTCGGTTTGGGCAGCACCGAGACATCATCCAACTGATCCCTGGATTCGTTGCCGCCCTTGGACGCGATCGTGTGTGTCATTTCCGGGTCGAGTCGCGTCGCGGGATCGGCCAGTCGCGGCAAACCGCCGGCGGGCAGCGGTCCGGTGTCGGAGGCGCCCGAACTGCTCGAGTAGGTGTCCGCGCGAGTCAAAGCGTCGTGTTCGGCACTTGGTCCCAGCCGACTGGTCGAGGGCGTCGAGTCGGTCGTCGGATCTAAGGGGGCGTAGGCGAGCGGGCCTGCATCGGAGTCGGATGGGGCGGCGGGCCGCGAAGCAAGCCAGCGTGGGTCAAGGCTTAGGCGACGCAATAGCCACGACTCGGCGCGGCGACCCAGTTGAGCGGCGAACGCCTCGCGGGTCAGCGAGGCGTCTTCCTCGCGCAAGCGAAAGAAGGCCTCGATCCACTCCTCCAGTTGCGGGACGTCGCCCTCTTTTTGTTGATCGTCTCCCGATGTCATCGCCTGGATCCATCACGGCTGCCGCCGCCGCTGCCGAGTTCGCCGAAATCGCACCGTTTCGGCCGGTCACTGAGACGTCGCCATGCGCCGCCCGTGGAGGCAATTCGCTTCTCCACTGTCGGTATTGTACTCTTGCCGGCGTCTTATCGTGTTCCGCGGGAATCGGCCCCGCCCCGGCGCCTTGGGGCTTTGCCCACGAAACGTTACATTGGCGTGCTTGAACGAAGTCCTTGGTTCCACGCCAGCTTTGCGGGCGTCGCCGCCGACCGACCCGCTCGGCCCCGTCGGTTGCGCTCTTGCTGGCCTCGCATGAAGGCTGTCCGGCCATGATGAAAGATCTTGTATCGCTCTGTCGCCGCCGTGGTTTCCTGTTCCAGTCGAGCGAGATCTATGGCGGGTTGAACGGCTTTTGGGATTACGGCCCGCTGGGCGTTGAACTCAAACGCAATATCAAGGACGCCTGGTGGCGCGACATGGTCACCGGACACGACGATCTTGGCGTCATGCCCGGCGCTCCGGAAGCCTACGACATGACGGGCTTGGATTGCACGATCATCATGCATCCACAGGTCTGGAAGTGCTCCGGCCACTACGATCTGTTTCACGATCAGATGGTCGACTGCCGCGAATCACGCAAGAGATATCGCTTTGATCAAGTCCGTGGTCGTTGGGCGGTGTGCAAGGATCAACGCATCTTTGTCGCCGCGGCGGGCGAGCCGGAAGACCATGAAGAAGAGACAACTCGTCGCGCGATGAAGTATTTTAAGCTTCGTCCCAAGGACGCCGACCAGCTCAGCTGGGATGGCGGCTTCCTGACGCTGCCTCAGGTCGATGACCCGACGCAGGTGTTGGCGCCGGACGCCAAGAGCTTGGGCACGCTGACCGAGCCGCGCGAATTCAACCTGATGTTCAAGACATTTGTCGGCGCGTTGGCCGGCGAGGAGGGCGCCGCATTTCTGCGCCCGGAAACCGCCCAGGGCATCTTCGTCAACTTCAAGAATGTGCTCGACAGCACTCGCGTGCGAGTTCCCTTCGGCATCGCCCAGATCGGCAAGAGCTTTCGCAACGAGATCACGCCCCGGAACTTCACGTTTCGCTCGCGCGAATTCGAGCAGATGGAAATCGAGTTCTTTTGTCATCCCAAGGACTCTTTGCAATGGTATCAGTACTGGCGAGATCGCCGGATGCAGTGGTACAAGGCCCTGGGACTGGCCGGCGAGCGACTGCAGCTGCGCGAGCACGATCCGGACGAGCTGAGCCATTACTCGACCGGCACCGCGGACATTGAATACGCGTTTCCGTTCCTTGCCTGCAGGCGAATATGGCGAGCTGGAAGGCATCGCTCATCGCGGCGACTTCGATCTCCGCAGCCACATGGAAGGCAAGCTCGATCCCAAGACCAATCCCTTGGAAGTCGAAAAGGACGATCGAGGGCAAGCCGCGTTGGCGCGGCAGCGGCAAGGACCTGACGTACCGCGACGACGTGACCGGCGAACGCTTTACGCCGCACGTGATCGAACCGTCCGCCGGCGCCGATCGCGCCACGTTGGCCTTCCTTTGCGAAGCCTACGACGAAGATGAAGCGCCCGACGAAAACGGCAAGCTGCAAAGCCGAGTTGTGATGAGGTTGAATCCTCGCATCGCGCCCGTCAAGGCGGCGGTTTTCCCGTTGGTCAAGAAGGACGGCATGCCCGAGATCGCGCAGGACCTGTATCGCTCCTTGAAACCGAAATTCAACGTCTTCTACGACGAGAAGGGCGCCGTCGGCCGACGGTATCGACGGCAGGACGAAGCGGGCACGCCTTACTGCCTGACGATCGATACGCAAACCTTGGCCGATCAGACCGTCACCATCCGCGACCGCGACTCCTTGGAACAGGTGCGGCTGCGACTGGATGACTGCGCCGCCGAGCTCGAAAGGCGATTAACGTGATTCCGGCCATCAGCCAAGTCTGTTGTCTTTCCTCCTCGTTTCAGAATGACCTGGAGCAATTCGGCGCGGCCGGATGCCGGGCGGTGGAGATCTGGCTAACGAAGCTCGAGGACTACGTGCGAGAGCATTCGGCCGAGCAAGCCAAGGCGTTGCTGCAGGAGCACCAACTGCGGCCCGTCGCGGCCAGCTATCAGGGCGGCATGCTCGGCAGCCAAGGGGCGCCCCGCGCCGCGGCCTGGGAATTATTCGACAAACGTTTGCAGCTCTGCCGCGACGTCGGGATCGATCTGGTGGTGCTGGCCTGCGATGTCAACGAACCGCTTAGCGAGACCCTCCTGGATCGGGTGCGCACATCGTTGGTGCAAGCCGCGGAAGCCGCCGCATCCAGCAACGTGCGCTTGGCGTTGGAGTTCCAGGGGCGAGCCACTCTGGGCAACAATCTGCAGACCGCCGCCATGCTCGTGCAGGAAGCAGGACAACGCAATCTCGGGCTGTGCCTGGACGTCTTCCACTTCTTCTGCGGGCCCAGCAAGTTCCCCGACCTCGGTTACTTGACGCTCGACAATCTGTTCCATGTGCAGTTGTGCGACACGTTGGGCGCCCGCGCGAGATGGCGAGCGATTCGCAGCGGATCGTGCCCGGCGACGGCGAATGGCCGCTGCAACCCATCGTCGACCGCTTGCGGGAAATCGGCTACGCCGGCGCCGTGTCCGTCGAAATGATGAACCCGCTTATCTGGCAGTCCCCGCCGCGACAAACAGCCGAGGTCGCGCTGGCCGGCTTGGATCGCCTGCTTGCCGCGTGAATGATATGCACTCGCTGGTGACCACCTGCCTTATTCCCGATCTGCTGCGGGAGGACCAACTCCAGGGCGCCTGGGCCGTGGTCGTCGACGTCTTGAGGGCGACCACTTGCATTGGTCGCGCCATCGATGCGGGAGCCCTGAGCGTTCGTCCCTGCTTGACCGTCGAGGAAGCTCGACAGATCGCCCAGGCGGCGCCGGTCCGGCCGCTGCTGGCCGGCGAACGGGGGGGTCTGCCGATCGAGGGTTTCGACCTTGGAAATTCCCCCGCCGAATTTGAAGCTCGGTCGCCGGCCGTGAAGTCGTGATGACCACGACCAATGGCACGCGCGCGATTCTCGCCTGTCTGCCCGCCGAACGAGTTCTGATTGGCTGCTTCAACAACCTGAACGCGATCGCCCAAGTCCTGCGTCAAGCCGCGAAGGCCGTCATCGTCTGCGCGGGAACCCACGGGCGCCGTGACGCTCGAGGACACGTTGCTGGCCGGCGCGCTGCTGGAGAAGCTGGGATGCACAGAGGCCGCCCTCAAGGACGATTCATCGGCCCTGGCGCTCGCCGCCTGGCGCCAAAACGACCGACAGAGCTTGGCGGAACGTCTGCAACGGACGCAGGGCGGCCGAAATCTGCTGCGAATCGATCGCGGCCAGGATATCCAAGAGGCCGCCTTGCAGGATACTATCGATTGCGCGCCAGAATTCGACGCCGCTCGCGGCTGCATCGTCGGGCCGCGGGAACGTCCCGCTGCCCGTTGACCGGTGGATCGCCGCCCCAGGCCCGAAAGCACGACGGGGCCTGTCCCCGGCGAGCGTTGTTCCCCGCCAGCAACCATGCCGGCGCGGGCGCCACCCCAATGGGGATTGCCCTGTTGGGCGATGCTCCTCGCCCAGAAACGTTGCCAGACGGGCGGCGTCGCCCCTTTCGCACCCTGGCGGGGTTGCGTAATGGAACGGATTGCGGTTCATTCTCCAGCAAGACGACGCGCCCCTCCGACTGTGGGACCAACTGCGGCAGCCGCTTGATTTTGACAACCTACCAGGATCCATCATGTCCGTGGCCATCGATAAATCGAATCAGCGTGTCAAACGCATGTTCGGGCAGATCGCCCCTCGCTACGATCTGATGAACCATGTCCTGTCGTTGAATATCGATAAGCGGTGGAGGCGTAAGACCGTTCAACTGGTCCCCGCCGAAGGCGACGCGCCCATTCTGGACGTTTGCACCGGCACTGGCGACCTCGCCCTCGCCTACCACCGCAAATATCCCCAGCTGGACATTAAGGCGGTTGACTTCTGCCCCGAGATGCTCGAGATCGCTGGAAAGAAGCAGACCCGCATGCTTCGCGGAGGCGAAGAGAAAATCCGCTTCGGCGAGGCCGACGCTCAGGCCTTACCGTTTGACGACAATACCTTCCAGGTGGTTTGCGTGGCTTTCGGGCTGCGGAATGTCGCCGATACGGACCAGGGGCTGCGTGAGATGATTCGCGTCGCTCGCCCAGGCGGTCGCGTGGCTGTACTGGAATTCTCGCAGCCGAATTGGCAGCCGTTCAAAAGTCTCTACGGCGTGTACTTTCGCCATATCCTGCCGCGTGTTGGCCAGTGGTTCGCCCAGAACGAAGACGATGCGTACAACTATCTGCCCCAGAGCGTCAGCCAGTTTCCATCCGGCCAGGAGCTGAGCGACCGCATGGGCGGCTTGGGCTTGCGGGGAATGCAATTCCATCCGCTGACGCTCGGCGTAGCGACCTTGTACGTCGGCGAGAAGCGATGAAGAACGACTCTTCGCTCAAGGTGAAGAAGCAATGACGCGGAAGACAGGGAACTGGCCACCCATGCGAAAGTACCTGGAATTGATTCGATTCAGCCACACGGTATTCGCCCTGCCCTTCGCATTGCTGGGCGCCGTCATGGCCTGGACGACTCCTGGACCCGACGGCTCCGTTCCCGCGTTCCATTGGCGAGACTTGGGCGGCATCCTCCTCTGCATGGTCTTCGCACGCAGTGCCGCGATGGCGTTTAACCGCTTGGCGGACCGCAAGATCGACGCGGGAAACCCGCGGACCGCGACGCGCCATCTCCCCGCCGGCTTGCTGACGCCAACGGCCGTTTCCCTGTTCACCCTGCTGATGTCGGCGGGATTCGTCGCTTCGACATGCTTGTTCTTGCCGAACGCCTGGCCGTTACGGCTGTCGGTCCCGGTGCTGCTATTCCTGTTCGGCTACAGCTACACCAAGCGATTCACGTCGCTGGCTCACTTCTGGCTCGGCGCCGCGCTGCTGCTGACGCCGGTCTGCGCCTGGATTGCGCTACGCGGCCAGTGGCTGGCTGATCACCCTGGGGACCTTCTGCCAGCGGTTTGGTTGGGCGTCGCTGTGCTCAGTTGGGTGTCCGGTTTCGACATCATTTACGCTTGCCAGGACTACGATTTTGATGTGAAAGCGAAGTTGCACAGCATTCCCGTGCGACTGGGACTGCGGGGCGCCCTGCGACTGGCCGCGGCATGCCATGCGGCCATGATGGCGGCGTTGATTGCCCTGCCCCTGACCTGCCCGCAAGTGGCTTTTGGTTGGATGTACTGGACGGCGCTGGTGGGCGTCAGCGTCTTGCTTATCATTCAACACGCCTTGGTGAGGCCCACGGATCTGAGCCGAGTGAATCTCGCGTTCTTTCAGGTGAATGCGATTGTCAGCATCGGTCTATTTATCGTCGGCGCTCTGGACTTGTTCTTTTTCTGACGAGGTCGAAGCTCTTCGCCGGAAAGCGAACTCTCCCTCGGTTGGACTTCATCGAGTCGCCGTCACATTCACGAAGACAAACACCCACTGGAGTTCTTAAAAACATGACGATCACCCTCGAGATTCCCGCCAGACTCCGCACCGTTCGCGACAAGGTCGAAGCCGGAGAACGATTGGATATGGAGGACGGGTTGTTCCTCTATGAACCCACAACGCCGCTGCAGGAAATCGGCGTCTTGGCCAACTTGGTCCGTGAGCGACAGAACGGAAATATCGCGTACTACAACATCAACACGCACCTGAATCCCACCAACATCTGCGTCTACCGCTGCACGTTCTGTGCGTTTCGCTCGGATCTGCGAGATCCCAAGGGATACGTCATGAGCGACGAGCAGATTTTGGATCGAGGCCGCGAGGCGGTTGAAAACGGCTGCACGGAAATGCACATCGTCGGCGGTCTGCACCACAAACTGGGCTACGACTGGTATGTGAATATCATCCGTATCCTGCATGAGGCCTACCCGCGACTTCACCTGAAGGCGTGGACGGGCGTCGAAATCAACTGGTTCGAGTTTCTGACGAAGAAGTCGATTCGAGACATCCTGACGGACTTGAAAGACGCGGGCTTGGGGAGCATGCCCGGCGGAGGCGCCGAGATCTTTCATCCTCAGGTGCGGGATAAGATTTGCGAGCATAAAGCCGACTGCCGCAACTGGATTGAAATCCATCGCACCGCTCATGAGATGGGCATCCGCACCAACTGCACGATGCTGTACGGCCACGTGGAGGAAGCGTTTCACCGCATCGACCACCTGATGCGGCTCCGCGAACTGCAGGATGAAACGGGCGGCTTTCAGACGTTTATTCCGCTCGCCTTTCATCCGGAGAATACCGGGCTGTCGCACATCAAGAAGCCCTCGAGCGTGATGGACTTGCGGACGATGGCGATCTGTCGGCTGATGCTGGACAACATCCCGCACATCAAGGCGTATTGGATCATGCTCGGCATCGGGACGGCTCAAGCCGCCTTGGCCTACGGCGCCGACGACCTGGACGGGACGGTACGCCACGAGTTGATCTACCACGACGCGGGGGCGACGACGCCCGAGGTCTTGTCCGTTGAGGACATCCGTCGGCTAATCACCGAAGCGGGGCGCGAGCCGGTGGAGCGAGATACGTTGTACCGCCGAGTGCTCAGGGAGGATGGAAGTTGGAGGGTGCTCGACGCCTGATGGGTGGACGGGCTATGCTGGAACGCGAGAATTCGGGGGTGATCATCGAGCCTGGGGCGATTGAGTTCACCCCGCGGGCCAGTCCCGAAGCATCGCCCCGCCAACGCCAACCCACTTGCCAGCGTCATGACCATTGCCATTGTCGATTACCAGATGGGCAACTTGCGGAGCGTCCAGAAGGCCTTTGAAAAATCCGGGCACTCCGCGATCATCACCAGCGACGCGACGGAATTGAGTCAGGCGAGCCACCTGGTCCTGCCAGGCGTCGGGGCCTTTCGAGACGCCATTGCCGAGATTCGCCGACGCGACCTCGTCGGACCGATCAAGCAGAGCATCGCCGAGGGAAAACCGTTTCTGGGGATCTGCCTCGGCTTGCAACTGTTGTTCGACGTTAGTTACGAGGACGGCGAACACGAGGGCCTGGGGATTTTGCCGGGCGATGTCGTCAAGTTCCAAGCCAAACCCGGGCTCAAGGTGCCCCACATGGGTTGGAATCAGGCGGCGATTCGCAGTCGCCCGCCGATGTGGGAAGGCGTGAACGACAACGCCTATTTCTACTTCGTTCATTCCTACTACGTCCGGCCCAGCGAAAGTTCCGTGTGCGCTTTGGAGACGGACTACGATGGGAACTTCTGTAGCGTGGCCTGGAAAGACAATATCGTCGCCACGCAGTTTCATCCGGAAAAGAGCCAACGCGATGGGTTGCGGCTACTGGATAACTTCGCCCGCCAGACCGTCGCCTGCGGTCGTTGATCGCGGTGGATCGGTTCGCGGCGACGCTTTCAAGCCGCCGCATTACTGCTGCGGCCGCTTCGCGAAGATCGCTCTGAGCTGCTTGCCGGTCCGATGGATCAGAAGGACCAGAGGCGGACCATCGCCTCCGCCAAGGCGCCGGGCGAGTTCGTTCGGCTCGATCCCCAGACCGCGCGATTTGACTTCGACGAGCGACGGTCGCCACTGGCGCAGGCGACGTTGGCAGCGGCGGAGATTCCATCCCATCTCTTCGATGACGTGCAAAGTGGCGGCGAGGCCGTCGGGACTGGGCAGCGTGCTCGTCAAATACGGGGAGTCGAATGAGAGACGGCGGGCGCCTCGCTGAACGGCCAATTCATCGGTCAGCCGCGCGGCCCGGACGGCCGAATGCGGCTCCCAGAGATAGTCGCAGAGGCTGCCCAGTGCGACCTCTGCGGCCGCGTCGCTTTCCAGCAACGAGTCGATGCGTCCGTCGCGGATCACGGTGGCTCGTCGCTTTCCGGCCGCCACGTCTCCCTGGCCAAACCAGGCGACTTGCTGCTTGGTTTCGCGCTGCTGCCCCAGCCATTCGCGCTCGACCATCGCGCTCCACTGCGGATTCAATTCGGTCGCGGGCGCCAGCTTCACGGCGGCGCGGGCGGCGCGATGCAACAACGGCTCCAATTGCGATAAGGGCGGCGAGAAGTGCTCCGCTGAGATCGTCCGCCCCTGACTGCGTCGATCGGGATCCACATGCAAGACGTCGGCTGCGTCAACCTCGCACCTCAGGGCGTCGCCGTGGCGCACCTCGGCGTTCAGGTTCAGGGCCTTGAGATTGGCGCGAGCCAGCTCGCACGCGACCGCGTCCTGGTCAACGCCGATGGCGCACGGGCGCCCTTTGGCCAAGGAGAACAGATCCCCGCCGGCGCCGCAGCAGAGGTCCCACACACGCGGGGTGGCGGGCCCGATCAAGCGACGGGTTTTGTAGTCCGCCAGCTCGGAGGTCGAGGCTTGTTGCAGGAGGGTTCGCGTGAAGTAGAGCGGCGGTTGGGCGTCGCCGAATTTTAAGCGGATCCGCCGCTGCAACTCATGCTGCTCCCGCAATCGCGCGGCGCAACGCGCCAACCTCGGCGGCCAGACGGCGTTGGTCGCCGTTGGACTCGGCGAGTCGATCCAGCCATAAGCGAGCCTCCCCGCCGACGAGCCATTGGTAGTCTTCCAAGACGGGCGACTTCATGCTGGACTCCAACGGATTGGTCGCCCCCTGGGCATCGGATTTTCACACTCCGCCGCGGGCCCGCCGCCCATAGCGCAGCAGCTAACGCGCAGGTGTGGACGGACCGCCGGGCTCGTCCTACCATGGGGGGCATGTCCAAGCCGATCGACATCCTGGGACTTTATTTGCACTTGGCACGCACTCATCAGCAGCAGCGTTCGCTCTTTGATCGGGACCGGTTGTTGGTGCTGGCTTCGGTGTTCGCCGCGCAGATGGAGCTGCCTGATGTTTCGGCGTGCTGTCGGCAGCGGATCCTAGACCATAATGTCGGCCACCTCATTGGGAAATGGCCCACCGTGGAAGAGGCGATGGGTCACGAGGACTTCAAGTACTTCGTCGGCCGCGTTTACCGCAGGTTCCCTCAGAACGCGCCGAACGGATGCTCGTGGATCAAGGCATCCAACTGGCCAAGGAACGCGAATCGTACTACAGCGACACGGAATACGCCCTGGCGTTGCTGGGCGCGGGTTGAAGCGGGGATATCCGCCGTCGCAAGCGTGTTCGCTGGGCGGCGTCCGCGCCAAATCATCGCCCGACTTGCTTCGCTGCGACTGCGCTGGCATATTGCGGGCTAATGATCGGGAATTGATTCTGGGGAGTCAGCAAGCGGCCCATGACGATGGAAATCTGGCCAGCAATTGATCTGCGGGGCGGCAAATGCGTCCGATTGGTGCAGGGCGATTACGATCGCGAAACCGTCTTTGGCGACGATCCCGCCGAGATGGCTCGACGATGGCGCGACGCCGGTGCGGATCGTTTGCATCTGGTTGACCTGGACGGCGCCCGCGATGGTCGCCGAACCAACGCCGCAGCGGTCTCGGCGATCCGACAGGCGGTGACGTTTCCTTGTCAATTGGGAGGCGGCGTGCGAGATCGCGCGACGATTGAGGAGCTTCTCGCGCTGGGGTTAAATCGCTTGGTGGTGGGGACTTCGGCGGTTCGCGATCCGGACTGGTTCTTGCGGGTTTGTCGGGACTTCCCCCACCAGCTCGTGTTGGGACTGGACGCTCGAGAGGGGCGCGTGGCGACCGACGGGTGGGTGGCCACGAGCGATCTTTCGGCGGCGGAATTCGTCGCCCGCTTCGAGGGTGAACCACTGGCTGGAGTTGTCTACACGGACATTGCGCGCGACGGAATGCTGCAGGGCCCCAACCTTCAGGCGTTGGATCAAGTCGTGCGGGCCGTCTCGCTGCCGATCATCGCTTCTGGCGGAGTCACCACGGCTGATGACGTCCGCAGCGTGGCTGATATCGGCGCCTCAGGCTGCATTATCGGGCGGACTCTGTACGAGGGGCTTTTGACGTTGGAGGACGCCCTCGCCGCGGCTCGCCGCTAGTTGTGTCGTCGTCGGGCGTCGCCCTGCGAATCGCTTTCCATCACTCCATATTCCAAGCTAAAGAACTATTCCAAGCTAAAGAAATTGTTAGGGGGTCTCGATATGGGCAAAGTTGACGTCGGCTCGATCCGTAATCTCGCCATTTGCGGTCACGGTTCCTCGGGAAAGACCACATTGATCGATCGTATTCTGGTGAAGACCGGGGCCGTCAACGCCCATCCAAGCGTCGATGACGGTTCGAGTATCTGCGACTTTGATCCCGAAGAGAAGCATCACAAGTACACCATCGACGCGTCGATCGTGCACTGCGAGCATCAAGGCAAGTGGCTGAACCTTATCGACACGCCGGGCTATCCCGATTTTCTAGGACAAACCGTCGGCGCTCTTGCTGGAGTCGATTCGGCGCCTGGTGGCGGTCAACGCCCACTCCGGCATCGAAGTCAACACGCGCCGCGTTTTCAAGGAGGCTCAGAAAGCCGGTTTGGGGCGGATCCTGGTCATCACCAAGATGGATACGGACAACATTGACTTCCCCGCCTTGATCGGTTCGATCCAGGAGTTGTGGGGCGCCGGTTGCGTTCTGCTGAACGTGCCCGTGGGGCAAGGCGCCGATTTCAAGGGCGTGGTCAGCACGTTGCATCCCCCCGACGACGCCGCCGGCGCGATCATGGATCCCAAGGAGATTAATGAGTCCTTGATTGAATCGATCGTGGAAGTCAACGAAGCCGTCATGGAGCGCTACTTTGAAGGCCAACCTCCGACCGACGAAGAGCTGTCGCGTTTGATCATCAAGGCGGTTGCGGCGGGCAGTCTGGTGCCGATCGTTTGCGTGTCCGGCAAGGAGGATGTGGGAGTCGCTGAATTGCTGGACGCGATCGTCACCTGCGCTCCCTCGCCCGGCGACGCGATTCGTACGGGAACGTTGAACGGCGAGGAGATCGCGTTGACTCCGACCCCGGAGGGACCGTTAGCGGCGCTGGTCTTTAAGACTCGCATCGACCCATTCGTCCAGAAGCTCAGCTTCATTCGCGTGTTCTCCGGCACGATGCATAAGGATCAGCATGTCGAAGCGTCAACGGCGCGGAAAGGCGTGAAACTCGGTCAGTTGTTGCATATGCAGGCCGAGCATTCCGAGCCGGTGGATGAAGTCGGCCCAGGGGAAATCCTCGCCATCGCCAAGATGGAGGATCTTCACACCGGCTCCACCATCGGCGAGGTGAACTTGCCGCCCATACCCTTTCCTCGGCCCATGGTGGGGCTCGCGGTTTCGCCCAAAACGCGCGGCGACGAAACCAAGCTTTCCAACTCCTTGCACAAAATCGTCGAGGAAGACACCACCATTCGACTCGATCGCGACGCTCAAACCAAGGAATTGGTGATGACCGGGTTGAGCGAACTGCACTTGCAGCTCATTCAAGAACGCCTGGCCCGCCGCGACAAGTTGGAGGTCGACACCAAGGAGCCCAAGATCCCCTTCCGCGAGACGATCCAAGTCGAGTCCGACGGCATGTACCGCCATCGCAAGCAGTCGGGTGGGCGAGGTCAGTTCGGCGAGGTGCATATTCGCATGTTCCCCCTGCCTCGCGATGTGAAGCCCGAGGAATTCGCGGTCAAGGCGCGTTTCCCTTCCATGAAGGACTACCACTACGATCCCGAACATAACTTCATGTGGGTCGATTCGGTGGTGGGCGGCGTGATCCCCGGCAACTTCATGCCGGCGATCGAGAAGGGATTCAAGGAACGCATGTCGCGCGGAGTGATCGCTGGTCATCAAGTGCAAGACGTTTGTGTGGAAGTGCATTTCGGCAAGCACCATCCGGTCGATAGTTCGGAAGCCGCCTTCAAGACGGCGGGCTCCATGGCCTTTCGCGATGTTTTTCAACAAGCCAGGCCGGCGTTGTTGGAGCCTGTCGTGAAAATGGAGATCACCGTTCCCGAGGCGAATGTCGGCGACGTGTATAGCGACATGTCCGGCCGTGGCGGGCGAGTGCAAGGGAGCGACGCCGCCGGCGGCTCCATGCAGACCGTGCACTGTGAAGTGCCCCTGCGTGAAGTCACCACGTACAACCGCACGCTCTCCAGCATGACCGGCGGGCAAGGCAGCTTCACGATGGAGTTCAGCCATTACGATGTGATGCCCCCCAACGTGCAGCAGGACGTTGTCTCCAAAGCGAAGCTGCACGAGGAAGAAGACGATTAGTGTTCGTGAAACGTGATTGTTCAGCGGGTCCCGAAGAAGAGGCAATGCGGGGTTGGGCGCCACAAGCGCACGGCGCCAAGACGGCATGGTGGAGTACTTCATCCTAGGCACCGCTGGCCACATCGATCACGGTAAGACCGCTTTGGTTCGAGCCTTGACCGGAGTGGACACTGACCGTTTGCCCGAGGAAAAGAAGCGCGGCATCACCATCGATCTGGGCTTCGCCGAGATCGATCTTGGACGCTACCGTTTGGGCGTCGTGGATGTGCCGGGCCACGAACGCTTCGTCCGTAACATGCTGGCCGGCGCGACCAGCATGGATATGGTGATGTTGATCGTCGCCGCCGATGATTCGGTCAAGCAGCAGACGCGCGAGCATCTCGACATTCTCCGCTTGCTGCGCCGCCAACATGGGCTGATCGTCTTGACCAAGTGCGACCTGGTGGAGCCGGAATGGCTCGATCTGGTCGAGAGCGAAGTCCGCGACGCCGCCCTCGGCACTTTTCTCGAGGAAGCTCCGCTGGTCCGCACGAGCGCCAAGACTGGCCAGGGTCTGGAGGACTTGAGAGAAGCGCTGACCGCCGCCGCGGAGATCGCCGCACAGTCCGAGGATCGGCGCCAGCGTCAACAAGGGCCCTTTCGCCTGGCGGTCGATCGCGCCTTCCATGTCGCAGGACACGGCGCCGTGGTCACCGGCAGCGTGGCCGGCGGCGTCGCGCGCGTGGGCGACCCGTTGGTTCTTGAGCCGGGGCGACTTGAGGTGCGAGTTCGCGGGCTACAAAACCATGAACGCGATGTCCCCTCCGTGGAATGCGGACAACGGGCGGCGATCAATTTGGCTGGAGTGCGCTTGGACGGCGTGCAGCGCGGACATGAACTCGCCTCTCCCGGTCATTTGCGACCAGCCAAGCTGCTGACGGCTGAACTGGAGACCCTGCCCAATGCACCGTGGCCGATCAAGGATCGCGCCACCGTGAGATTTCACGCCGGTGCGGCGGAGATTCTGACGCAGGTGCGGCTGCTGAACGTCGCGAACAAGAGGCTGGAGCCTGGCGAACGCGGTTACGCTCAGCTCTTTCTCCGCGAGCCGGCGGCTTGCGTGTGGGGCCAACCATTCGTGCTGAGAAGCGAGTCGCCGGTGGCGACCATCGGAGGCGGCAGGATCCTGGATCCCAGCGCAGTGAGGCTGCGAGAGCCCCAGGAGCTGGATTTTCAGATGCTCTCATCCTGGGCCGACGGGGCCGCCGCCGAGCGGGTGGAGGCCTCTGCGTACTTCGCCGGATTGAGCGGTTGGGACGAATCCGAACTGCCTCGCACCGCCGGCGTCGCGGATGGACAAGGGGAATGGACCCGGCAGTTGCAGGAGAACGGAAAGTTGCTGGACCTGCACCTCTCGCCCACGCGCCGGCTGCGAGTGCATCTCGCCGCGCTGGGCACGCTGTTGCAGCGAGTCGCCGCCATTCTGGCGCGTTTTCATGATGAGCACCCGTTGTCCACGGAGATGCCGCGACGGCAACTGGAGGGGATGTTCGACTACCTTCCAGATCCGTTGGTTCTGCAGACCGTGCTCGAACTGGGTAAGGAAAAAGGCCAGTGGTTGAAGACATCGCAAGGTTGGGCGTTGGCCGGTCGCGGGCCTCAATTATCGCAAAACGAACGAAAATTACTGGAATGGTTGGTTGAGCGTTTTCAGCAATCCGGGTTTGAGAGTCCGGCGGTGGATGAGCTGCAGCAGCAGGCCCAGAAGAACCGCCAATCCGTCCCGCAATTGGTCGATCTCGCCGTGCAACAAGGGCGGCTGGTTCGCATTGGTCCGACCTATGTGATGTCTCGCGAGGCGGATGAAGAGGCTCAACAACGACTGGCGGAGCAATTCCGCCAACAAGGCGCATTGACCGTCAGCCAAATCCGCGAGATCCTGCAGACGTCAAGAAAATACGCCGTGCCTTACTGCGAATACCTGGACGCCGTCGGCGCCACGGTTCGCCAAGGGGACGCGCGAACGTGGGCCAGGTAGGCCGAGAACAGCGAGAATCGTATGCTCCGCAAGATACCCTCGGTGAATGATCTGCTCGAAACCGCTCCCATCAAGTCGATGTTGGAGACGGCGACCGCGAGTCGCACGGCGATCGTTCATGGCGTCCGTACATTTCTGGACGACCTGCGCAAAGACATCCAGTCCTCGGCCGAACAGGCTGGGATTCCAACCCCCAATGAACTTGCTGAGCGGATCGCGGATTGGATCGCGCATCAGCGGCAGTCCAAACTGCGCCCGGTCATCAACGCGACGGGCGTCGTCTTGCATACCGGCTTGGGAAGAGCCCCCTGGCCGCGAGCGGCCATTGACGCCGCCGCCGCGATCGCCGAAGGCTATTGCAGCTTGGAGGTTGATCTGGGCACGGGCAAACGCTCGCAACGCGCGCAGGCGGTGGAGTCCCTGCTCACGGAACTTACCGGCGCCGAGGCCGCGACGGTCGTCAATAACAACGCGGCGGCGACCATGCTGGCGCTGGCGGCCGTGGCGACCGGTAAGGAAGTCATCGTCTCGCGAGGTCAACTGGTTGAAATTGGCGGGAGTTATCGTCTGCCTGAAGTCATGACCTACGCCGGCGTCAAGCTGCGTGAAGTCGGCGCGACCAACAAGTCTCGCATCAGCGACTACCGCAACGCCGTCAACCTTGACACCGCGGCGTTGATGCGGGTGCACACCAGCAACTACACCATCGTCGGATTCACCGAAGAAGCGTCCTTGGAGGAATTGGTGACGCTGGGGCGGAAACGCAACTTGCCGGTCATCGACGATATCGGCTCCGGCGCCCTCATCGACTACGCCCGTTTCGGCTTCACCGGTGAACCGGTCGCCCGCAAGAGCATTGAAGCGGGGGCGGACCTGGTGTTGTTCAGCGGCGACAAGTTGTTGGGCGGGCCGCAATGCGGGATCGTCCTGGGACGCCGCGAACTGGTGGCTCGGATCGTGGCCCATCCGTTGATGAGGGCCGTCCGCGTGGACAAGACCGTACTGGCGGCGCTGGCGGCGACACTGCGGTTGTATGAGGACGCGGATATCGCAGTTCAGCAAGTCCCGTTGCTGGCGATGTTGGACGCCCCCCTAGCGAACTTGCAACACCGCGCCGAGCGATTGGCCGAGCAGATCGCCGCTCTGGCCAGCATTCAGTCGGCGGTGGCCCGCGAAGAAGTCGGGCTCTTGGGAGGAGGTTCACTGCCGAATCAGCGGGCGCCGACCTGGTGCGTCGCGCTGGAGCCAAGAGGCCGCAGCACGACGTCCTTGGCCGCCGCGCTGCGGGCCGGTGAACCCGCGGTGTTTGGACGGGTTCAGCAAGAGCAACTCTTGATTGACTTGCGGACCGTCGCTCCCAGGGAGGATCAACAGATCGTGACCGCCCTCCACTCGCTCGGCGATCACCGGTAGGGCTATTGAACGGTCGTGGTCGTCGTCGCGGGCTCGACCGGCACTGGCGGCTCGGTATTCACGACCTCGGTCCCGTAGTACCAATACCTGCCGGAAACCGGCGCCGAACCGAATCCATAGGCCCTGCCAAAGACCTGCTCATTCCAGCCAAAACCGCTCGTCCAAACTCCGCCCGCACCATCTCCGGCGAACGAAAACCAGAATCGGAACGAATCGAAATCCAGGGCGACGTAGAAACCGTCCAGAACCGTTCCCGCGAAGTCCGCGGAGACGTCGCCGTCGCTGCGAATCGATTCATCGCTGGATGTTTCGGTCAATTGGTATTCCGCCGACGCGGACTGGGACCACCATTTGTAGAAGCCGATGTCGTAAGTTTGGGCGTCGGCTATCTTTCCGACCACGAAGGTCAATAGAAAGACGACAAAAAGACAAGTGAAACGGCGCATGACTTTCTCCCTAAAGCAAATTGAGACGTTGTCCCCATTGGGCAACCAACCCCGAGATGGCCGTCAAGTTCCGCTGGGCGCGACGCTTTCGGGGAGTTGATTGCCGATGATGTTGTGTGAGCGTCCCCAGCGCACGGTGCGTTATCTGCGCGACCTTGCGGCCACCCCTCCGGGGTTTTTCGGTAGAGGCGGTTGCTCTACCCGGGGTTTCGCTGGTTCGCTTCGCTCACGCTTCACCCTGGGCTGATTTGGGGCCGTCCCTTTCGGGACTGGTCGCGTGGTCGGCGGAGCGGCAGAAGAAAGTCAGCTCGATCTCCCACACGCCCTAGGCCGACGTGTGGTCGGATCTCTTCGATTGAAATATGCTTTGCGTCTGGAAAACAACGTCGCCGAGTTCGCGATCCAGGGAGCGCCCGATGATCTGGTTTCTGGCTTTGTTGGCTTGCCTTCCGATCGCCATCGTGGGCGTCTTCCTGGTCGGTTTGCGTTGGCCGGCGAGTCGCGCGATGCCGCTTTCTTATCTGGCGGCGGTGCTGTTGTCGTTGTTGGTCTGGAAGACCCCAGCCTTGCGCGTGCTCGCGGCGAGCGTCAATGGTCTGGCGATTGCCTTTTCGCTGCTCTACATCGTCTTCGGCGCCGTTTTGCTTCTTAACACGTTGCAACAAAGCGGCGCGCTGGCGGTCATCCGCCAAGGCTTCACCCATGTTTCCGCCGACCGCCGCATTCAAGTGGTGATCATTGCCTGGCTCTTCGGATCTTTCATCGAAGGCGCTGCTGGGTTCGGCACTCCCGCCGCGGTGGCCGTGCCGCTGTTGGTGGGGCTGGGTTTTCCGCCTTTGTCCGCCGTCCTGTCAGGCATGATTATTCAAAGCACGCCGGTGACTTTTGGCGCTTTGGGCACTCCGCTTCAGGTGGGCGTGCGGCGCGGCCTGGAGGGCGACGCGCGGGTCGCGGAGTTCGCCGGCCTGAACGGGTTGGATGGACTTGTGCTTGACATCGGTTGGCGCGCCGCGGCGTTGCATAGTATCTGCGGCCTGCTGATTCCCTTGCTCGTGGTTTGCTTCATGACAAGGTTCTTCGGTCCCCGCCGATCATGGCGCGAGGGACTGGAGGTTTGGCCGTTTGCCTTGTTCGCCGCCCTGGCGATGATCGTCCCCTACTTGCTGGTCGCGCTGTTCCTGGGCAATGAGTTCCCTTCGCTGCTTGGCGGCCTGGCTGGGCTGGCGATTGTCGTTCCCGCGGCGCGAGCCGGCTTTCTGACGCCGCGGGGAGAACCATGGGACTTCGCGCCCCGTGAACAATGGCCGGCGTCCTGGAGCGGCTCGATTTCTCGCGACGAGCTGAGGCCCGAGACTCTGCAGGGGGCCGGCGGCATGTCGTTGTGGCTCGCTTGGTCGCCTTACGCCATCGCAGCCGCCCTGCTGGTCGCCACGCGCTTGCCCGCTCTTCCCTTGAATGGCTGGCTCACGTCCGCCCCGCTGACCTGGCAATGGGACGACGTCCTCCGGGGCGGAATTCAGATCAAGATCCAACCGCTTTACTTGCCTGGAACGGTATTCATCGCCGCGTCCTTGCTCGCGGCGGCTCTCCATCGCATGGAGTTTGGCCGAGTCGTCCAAGCGTGGAAGAACTCAACTCGCACGATCATTCGAGCCTCGGTGGCTTTGGTGTTCACGGTGCCGATGGTGCAAGTCTTCATCAATTCCGACCAAGGGGCCGCGGGCCTGGACAAGATGCCTTTGGTGCTGGCCGAGGGCGTCGCGTCTCTCGCCGGGCGAGCCTGGCCCTTGATCGCTCCTCTCATCGGCGGTCTAGGAGCCTTCGTTGCCGGCAGCAATACGATCAGCAACATGATGTTCTCCTTGTTCCAATTCAGTGTCGGGCAACGGATCGATTTCGATCCGGCTTGGATTGTCGCCCTGCAGGCCGTTGGCGGCGCAGCCGGAAATACGATTTGCGTTCACAACGTGGTTGCCGCCTCGGCGGTGGTTGGGCTGGTGGGTCGGGAGGGCGAAGTGATTCGCAAGACGCTGGTTGTCTTTCTCTACTACGCCTTCCTGGCGGGTGGACTTGGCATGCTGATTGTCTGGGCGGGCCGGCAATTCTGAGCGAGCGAGTTGCGCTTCGCTGCACACCCTACGCATCATGCTCTACGTCGGGGCTCATTGCCAACCGCGCCGCGATACGGGTAACCACAGAGTCACAGAGAGCACAGAGGACACCCTGGTCAGGCGAAGTTCTCTGCGCTCTCGGCCAGGCAATACCGTAACTCGCCTCTGACAATCACGTGCGTCGCTTGACCGGTCATGACGCGGCCCACCAGCGGCGTGTTGCAACTCCGCGACTTCCAACGTCGAGGCTCGACGGTCCACTGTCGATCCGGATCAAGGATCGTGACGTCGCCTTCCGCGCCGGGAGTCAGCGTGCCCTTGTCGCGCAGACCCAGAATGCGCGCCGGCGCCGTGGAGAGCTTGTCCACCAGATCGTTTATAGACAGGTGTCCCGGTTGCACCAGGGCCATGATCGCCAGCGAGAGAGTCGTCTCCAGCATGGACATGCCGAAGGGAGCTCGGTCCAACTCCTGCATTTTCTTTTCCAGAGCTCGGGGCGCGTGTCCGCTGGTGATCGCGTCGATCGATCCGTCCCGCAATCCCTCGATGCAGGCCGCCACGTGATCGGCGGATCGTAGGGGGGGCCGAACCTTGCAATTCGAGTCGAAGCCATTGAGCCAATCGTCGGTCATAAAGAAGTTGGGAGCGCAAATGCTCGCGGAGATCGGCACTCCGCGCAACTTGGCGCGGCGTAATAGATCGACGCTGCCTTCGCTGCTTACGTTGATCAAATGCAGATGGCCTCCGGTCGATTCGGCCATGCGGATATCGCGCGCGCCAAGATGTCCTCGGCTTCACTGGGCATGCCGCCCAGCCCCAGGCGAAGCGAAATCATGCCGTCGTGCATGATGCCGTCCTGAGTCAACTCCACGGCCTCCGGCGGAGTGAGAATCGGTTTGTTGAACATCAGGCAATATTCCAGAGCGCGTCGCAGCAGATCCGGGTTGGAGATCGGGCGCGGCGCGTCGGTGAAGCCCACGGCGCCCGCCTCCACCAGCGAACCGATTTCGGAAAGCTCTTTTCCCTCCCGGTTCTTGCTGACGCAGCCCAAGACGAAGACATGGCAGCCGCGAGCTCGCGCGGCCTTGTGGCGGACGTATTCAATGCCGGCCTGCGTATCCAAGGGAGGATCGGTGTTCGGCATGCAGCAGATCGATGCGAATCCACCCGCCAACGCCGCCTCGCCGCCTGACACGATCGTCTCATCTTCCTCCTTGCCGGGCTCGCACAGCTCCGCGTGCAGGTCGATCAGTCCCGGGGCGACCACCAGTCCCGTCGCATCAATGGTCTGGTCCGCATCCCCTTGGTAATCCAATTCGGCGATGCGTCCCTTTCGCAGCAACACATGGCCAACGCGATCCAGATGCTGGCTCGGATCGACGATACGGCCGTTGCGAATCAACAGCGTGGCGCTCATGGTGTTGCTCCCAGCCGCTCGCGGGTCGTGATCACCAGCCAGAGCGACAGCCATTCTGACGGCGAGGCCGTTGGTGACTTGATCGAGGATCACGGAATGCTCGCCGTCGGCGACGTCTGGCGTAATCTCCACGCCGCGATTGATGGGACCTGGCGCCATGATCAGGATGTTCTCCTTCGCGCGCTTCAGTCGTTGTCGGTTCATCGCGTACAACAGCGCGTATTCCCGCACCGAGGGAAACGGCCGCGTGTATTGCCGCTCAAACTGGATTCTGAGCAGGTTCAGCACATCGCAGCGCGGCAGGATGTCGTCCAGATGATAGGAGACTTCCACGCCCAGTTGCTCCCACCTGCGCGAGACAAGAGTGGACGGTCCGCAAACAATGACATGAGCCCCCAATTTCTGCAGTCCCCAGATGTTGGAGCGCGCGGTTCGACTATGCTGGATGTCGCCGATTAAGGCGACCGTCAAGCCCGCCAGGCTCCCTCGATGCTCGCGAATGGTCATGATGTCCAACAGGCCTTGAGTCGGATGTTCATGGGGACCATCGCCCGCATTGATGACCGGACACTTCAGATGCTGCGCGAGCAAGTGCGCGGCGCCGGGCGTCTGGTGTCTCACGACCACGCAATCGACGCTCATCGCTTCGATGTTGCGCGCAGTGTCCACCACCGTTTCTCCCTTGGACAGACTGCTGGACGACGAGGCGAATTCAAGGGAATCAGCGCCCAGGCGCCGAGCCGCCAACGAGAAACTCGTGCGCAGTTCTCGTCGAGTTTTCGAAGAAGAGGTTCGCCGAGGTTCGGCCCGCGAGCAACGGCGCCTTGCCGCTGCAATTGTTGGTCAACCGCTTGAGTTCAGCCGCCGTGTCGAGCAACGCCATCAACTCGTTGGTGGTCAGCGTTTCGAGGCCCAGCAGATGGTGTTGTGTCCATTCGGCGGGCGGTTGCAATTGCGAGAGCACAGCCTCGATGGTCATGGGAGGGGGTCGCCTGGCGCCGGGTTCGATGGGCCGCAGTCGCCCTGACTGGGCAAACGCTCGGATTCTAGGCAATCTTCACAAGGTCGGGAACCGGCCGGGGTGTGAAACGCCGCCGAATCCGTCCGAACCCGGCCAACTTCCCGCAATTCCAGGCCTGGCCCGAAAAAAGTGGGCGGATCCCTCAAGTTCTCGCTCCCAACGCCCGATGACTAACCGCATGGAAGAATAGAGCGACTGGGCTGAGGTTGCCGGTCACGTGAACCTGACGGCTTCAAGTTGCGACCCATCAATGCTATCTATCGTGCAAGGAATCAAGGATGATCCCATCACGCTCGCTTGGCCGAGGCACAGCGGTCGGAGTCATGTTGATCGTTTTATCGTTATTCGGTTGCGCTCGCCTGGACCTGGTGGGCCGCGATGCGCCGGGGCTCGATGACGACTCCGCGACCATGACGATGGACGCCGACCCCAACGCCGGACCTGTCTATGGCGTCGAATTCGTGGACCGCTCGGGCAGGACCGAGCGTCGCCGAATCCCGTTGCCTCAAGAGAAGCCCATCTTTGTGCAGCAAGCGCTCGAGGAAGCCGGCGCCTTCACTCGCTATAGCCAGATGGAAGTCATCTTGACTCGGCAGCCTGGCCCTGGTCAGCCTCCGTTGCGGATGAAGATCCCAGTCAAGGAGGGTCTGGTGGAAGTCCTCAATGACTATGCGTTGCACCCTGGCGATCGGCTCACCGTGTCGGGAAGCGGCGGCAACGGGATCTTCTTCCGCTGAGCGGGAAGAGAGAACGCCCAGCGTCAATCGGGAAGCGGGCCCGCCGTTTCCTCCAAGCGGATTTCCTGCGACGTCTTGGCCGCGCCTGAGACTCGCCAACGTGTCGCGAACAACCAGATCATGACCAGCAGCAGTGATCCGTTGAACGCCGCCACCCAGAGCGCATGCGCTCCGACAAGTCGCCAATCCTGGCTGCCCAAGACGGCGACGTCGTAGTCAACCTTGAACGGAACCGCGAACGCCGCCGCGAAGGGGCTGGTGACGTTCATCGCCAGCACCACTCTTGTGTTGGGATGATCTGGAAAGAATGTTGTTGCGAAGAACGAACAAGCCAAGGGAATGCAGAACAAGCAGATGATCAGCAGGTAAGTCGTCATCAAGCTGATGGACGTTTTACGGAAGATCACTGAACAGAATAGCGCGATCATGGCGGTGCTCAGGCAGGTCGTCAACACGATGCCCACGTACGCCGCTACGCCGGGCAGGTTGCTCCAGTACGTGAACACCATGACCATCGCCAGCAACAGCGGCCAAAGCAGGAACATCGTCAAGACGCTCGAGACTCGCAGTCCAGCGATCAACTTGCCCCAGAGGATCTCCCAGGGCGTAATCGTGGTGGTCAACAACAGGTCCAATGTTTCGCGCTCGCGCTCGCTGGTCACCGAACCGGCCGAGAACACGGGGCCGACAAGCATGTTGAACACGATGACGTAGCCGATGTACCACGCGGCGTATTCCGGTTTGATGTACAGGCAGAACGCCATCAAGGGAATCGCCAGCAACATGCTGACCTGGATGACCAGACGCAGCATCAACGTGCCTTGACTGAAAATCTCGCTGCGGATTTCCTTGTCGTACACGGGGTTGGCGCCGTCCTCCATCAACGTCTCGCGCTTGGCGGGCGCGAATAGCTTGTCGGGGAATTGGTCTCGTTGGATGACGAGCCCGACAGCTTGTTGAGCTTCGACCTCGAGGTCGACGACTTCTTGGCCCTCGCTGCCCACATCCGGCGGGTGCAACAGGCGGGCGCTGGTGTTGAAGAACAAAGCCAGGCAGATCGCCAGGCCCACCGCCGGCAAGACCGTGACCGTCAGCAGCAAGCGGAACATGCCCTCTTGCCCCAAGGCCGACCAGAACAAGACTCCCGCCAACGCCATCGGCAGGATCAAGAGATACGACACTACCAAGGCTGCGGCCGTTCGTTTGAAGTAGCTGCTGCACGCGACGCTGATGGCGCCAAAAGTAATCACCGAAACCAACAAGGCCAGATAGGCGGCGAGAACCTCCAGCGCCGAGACTCCTCCCAGGGGAAGGCACAGCATCACGATGGGCAGGGAGGCGAAGATCAGCACGGCCAGGTGCGTCAACGACGCGATCAACTTGCCCAACACGATGGCCGCGGGCTTCAGCGGACTGGCCAGCAGCATTTCGTACGTTTTTCGTTCCTTCTCGCCGCTGATCGTCCCGGCGGCGAAGCTGGGCGCCATCAACGACGCCAGCATGTATTGGCCGAGAAAAAACAAATCGACCAGCTTGCGAGCCGCCGCGGGATCGCCGGCCAGATCCAAACGTGATTCCTGCGGCCAAGCGAAATAGACGACCACGGCGAGCAGCGCTTGATAAACGAACAACAGAATGAACCCGCGGTGCATCCGCAAGTTCACCAGGAGCTCTCGCTGCAGGACAGGATTCTCGAGCAAATACATGTTCGCTTGCCGTCGCTGGATGAGTGGAGGAACTGACTACTGGATCTAGTTGAAACCGCGAAAACAAACCGATCGTGGCTGGGATTCCGCCTGCCGCCATCGTCGCCGCCCGCCAAGCACGGCGACGGCGAAGCGACCGTGGATTCGCGACGCGCACTCCCATGAAGCGTTGCTCAATAGCGCCTGGGAGTCACTCTCCCCTGCACTCGCGAAGGCAGACCTTGAATCCGCAGGAAACCCTCAGCGTCGGTCTGATCATAGGAGCCGCCTCCCTCCATGGTGGCGATCCCCTCGTCATACAGGTTGTTGGGGCTCTCGCAACGCGCGACCATGACGTTGCCCTTGTACAGCTTCAAGGTCGCTTGCCCATTGACTTTCTGGTGGGATTGTCGAATGAAGGCGAACAAGGCGTCCATCTTGGGCGTGTACCAGAAGCCGTAGTACACCGCTTCGGCCACGACGGGCGCCAGGCTGTCCCGCAGATGCAGCAAGTCGCGATCCAGCGTGAGCTGTTCGATCTGCATGATGGCTTCGTAGAGCAACGTCATGCCCGGCACTTCGTAGAACGCCGCGGCTTTTCATGCCCACGAACCGGTTCTCGACCATATCGATTCGGCCCACACCGTGCTTGCCGCCGATGCTGTTCAGCATTTCGACAACGCCCAGCGGCGAGAGGTCCTGGCCGTTGACCGATACGGGAACTCCCTCGCGGAATGCGATCGTGACCTCCTCGGCCTCGTCCGGCGCCTGTTGCGGCGACACCGTCATGCCGAAGTCCACGAGTTCGACGCCGTTGACGGCGAGGTCTTCGAGTTGGCCCGCTTCGTAGCTGATATGCAAGCAATTCTCGTCGGAGCTGTAGGGCTTTTCCACGGAAGCCTTCACGGGGATCGCTCGCTCCCGGCAGTATTCGATCATCGCCGTCCGCCCGGGAAACGCGTCGCGAAACCGTTGCATCCGCCAAGGAGCGATGACCTGAATGTCGGGTTGCAGCGCTTCGGCCGCGAGCTGGAAGCGGCATTGGTCGTTTCCCTTGCCCGTCGCTCCGTGAGCGTACGCGTCGGCCCGCACCTCGCGGGCGACTTCCAGGCAAGCCTTGGAAATCAGGGGGCGGGCGATCGACGTGCCCAGCAGGTAGATGCTCTCATACTTCGCTCGCCACATCAGCACGGGGAAGGCGAAGTCGCGGCAAAGTTCCTCGCGAGCATCGACGATACGCGCCGAGGCCGCCCCGATGTCGCGCGCCTTCTTCAAGATCGCCTCGCGATCCTCGCAGGGTTGTCCTAGATCGACGTACACGGCGTGAACGTCATATCCTTCCTCTTGCAACCAACCAAGAATAACGGACGTGTCCAGCCCTCCTGAATAGGCGAGAACGCAACTTGGCATGATCTTCCTTTCGGTGGGTTCGCCGCGCGGACGGCTCGCCGGATTCCGTGGAGGTTAACATATTGGGCCGATTCGAACGGTTATTCTTTCAGCCTTGAGGCCTCCTGACAATGCCGCGTCGCCCCGTGTTGCGTGGCGACAACACGCTGTCCGCCCATCACGACCGGGCGAGGTGAAAGGGAGTTTTTTCCCGCTTCCACGACGCGGAATCACGCCTCGCGTGGACCCTCGGATTAGCCGCAAACGCTTGGTAAAACTTGATTTGCGTGACGCGTTTCTGAGCTAGAGTTTGCGTGATCGCCGACAGGGCGTCGGTCGCCGCGACGGCTCGCCGTCATTTCCGATACCCCACCTCAAGACCCAAGCCCATGACCGCCAAATCGATTCTTATCGTCAACCAAGATCGCAAGCTCGTGAACAAGCTGACGCGGCGTTGCCGCCAGCTCGGATTCGCCGTCCGCAAGGCTCACAGCGCCTTCGCCGCGTTGAAGGCCATGGACGAAGAACTGCCAGCCCTCGTCTGCCTGGACATCAACATCCCCACGGGCAACGACCTGAGCTTGTGCCAGATGATGGAAACCGACGAGCATGCTGCTCGCATCCCCGTGATCGCCCTAGCTCACATCCATGATGAAGTCAGCGTCAGGCGTTGCGGCCAGATGTGCGCCTATCACCTCCGGAAGACCAGCAACGTCGATATCCGCCTCGAGCCGTTCATTTCCGAACTGCTTGTCTATGAGTCCGGCGACAGCACGGCGCCTCTGACGACCGACGGGTGATCCCGGCCGACCGGCGGGTGATCCCGGCCGACCGGCGCCCATTCGCTTCATGAGTCCTTGGGGCGCCGCAGCGACAGCAAGCTGGAGCTTTGGTCCAGCGAGAGACTTCGCCAGTCCGCGGCGGCCAAACGGACGCGGGCCAAAGCGGCGGTGGGCATCGTATGCGACTGGCCGACGAGCAAGTAGAGCAGCGACTCCAGGCCCGGATTGTGCCCCACGACCAGGGCGCGTCGCGCTTCCTCGGGCAGCCGCCGCAGATGCGCCACGTACGCTTCAGGCTGGCCTAGGTACAGGTCGTCCAGGTACTCCACCTGATCGGCCGCGAGATCGCATTCGGCGAGGATCGCATCCACGGTCTCGCGAGTTCTCCTGGCCGAACTGCAGAGCACCACGTCAGGGATCCATTGGCGTTCCTGAAGGAAACGTCCGATTTGCGGCGCGTCGCCGCGCCCGCGTCGGTTCAGCCGGCGATCATGGTCGCTGACGTCCGACTCGCTCCAACTGGACTTGGCGTGTCGCAAGATCAGCAGCTCTTTGGCGTTCTGCATCATTCGGCCGACCTGGCGCCGTCGCGGTGTTGGGCGAGAAATACTGGCGAGACGAGGCGACTCACTGTTCGTCCGCTGGGCGGTGCGGTTCAAACATCGATGAGCGATCGGCCTTCTGGTCTTCCATCCACTCGATCGCTTGGCGATACAACTCTCGTTGGCAGCGCACCCCTTTGCGCGGGCCGGCTTTGGGCACTGGTTCGTAGCCGCCGTCGGACCGCAGTCGTTTGGCTTTCTCGGTGTCGCGAAAGTAAAGATCCAGGATCGAGATCAGCATCCGCTTGCAGCGCATGTCCTCCACGGGCGTTAAGAGCTCGACGCGGCGATTCAAGTTCCGCGACATCCAGTCCGCGCTGGAGATGTACACGCGTTCGTCGCCGCCGTGATAGAAGTAGAAGATCCGGCTGTGCTCGAGAAAACGATCCACAATGCTGATCACGGTGATGTTCTCGCTCAGGTCGGGCACGCCCGGCCGCAGGCAACAGATGCCACGAATGTTCAGCTTGATGGGCACGCCCGCCCGCGACGCTTCGTACAACGCTTCGATGATCTCCGGGTCGGACAAGGAGTTCATTTTCGCGACGATGTGGGCTTTATGGCCTTGTTGCTTGCGTTGGGTCTCGGCGGCGATCATTTCCAGGATGCGTTCGCGAAGGCCGATGGGCGCGGCCTCGAGTTTGTGGAATTGCTGCGGCAACGAATAGCCAGTCACCGCGTTAAAGAAACGGCTGGCGTCGGAGCCCAATTCGGGATCGCAGGTCAGCAGGCTGATGTCGCTATAGATCCGCGCCGTCTGTTCGTTGTAATTCCCCGTGCCAAAATGCAAGTATCGCTGCACGCCCAAGGTTTCGCGGCGGACGATCATGCAGATCTTCGCGTGCGTCTTCAGCCCTTTGACGCCATAGATGACTTGGACCGCGGATTCCTCCATGTTGCGAGCCCACTCGATGTTGCGAGCTTCATCGAAGCGGGCTTTCAGTTCGACGATCGCCGTGACGAACTTGCCTTTTCGCGCGGCGCGACACAATGCGGCGACAATCGGGCTGGAGCGGCTGGTGCGGTACAGTGTCTGTTTGATCGCCAGGACTTGCGGGTCATCGGCCGCTTCTTCAATCAGGCGAATCACCGGGTCGAAGCTCTGGTAGGGATGGTGCAGCAGCACGTCGCCCGCGGCGATCGTTTCGAACATGCTGACCGACGGGTCCACGCTGGGAGACGCCTGCGCCGGCCAGGATTCATGACGCAGGGCGTCGAATCCAGGCGTATTCGCAACGTGCATGAAAGCGGCCAGATCGAGCGGTCCCTCGGCGCGGTAAACGACCGCGTCGCCCGCCTGCAAGCCCTGTTGCAGGAAACGAGTGAGTTCGTCGCTCGCCGATGCTTCCAGCTCCATGCGGACGCACTCGCTGCGCCGTCTGGCGGTCAAGACCTGCTCCATGTCGCTCATCAAATCCGCGGCCAGATCGTCCCGCAACGTCAGGTCCGCATTGCGCGTGATCCGAAAAGTGGCGATCTCCAGGACTTGATCTGGCGGAAAGAACAGGTCCGGCAGACACCGCAGCGCGTCCTCCATCAGCAGATAGGAGTGGCCCTGTTCGGTGCGCAGCGTCAGGAAACGATGTTGCGAATCGCCCAGGGGTATGATCGCGAATTTGGGTTGCCCATCATCGCCGGCCGCCAATCGAATGGCGACGTACAGCATCTGGTTGACCAGCAACGGAAAGGGCGCCTCGAGATCGACCGCGGCGGGCGAAAGGATCGAGGACCACGTGTCCTGCATCATCTCGCGCAGCTCGCTGCGACGACGCTCGTCGATCTGCTCGGGAAGCATGCGGCACAAGCCCACCTTGGCCAACTCGCGCTCCACGTCGCGAAAACACTCGTATTGGTCGGCCATCATGGTCCGGACGCGACCGTCGACGAGTTCCAACTGGGCTCTTGGCGTCAATCCAGCAGGATCGGGACGCGTATCGCCCTCCCCCAGCAAGATTCTGAGCCCGCCCACGCGAACCATGAAGAATTCGTCGAGATTGGAAGCGGTGATGGCCAGAAATCGCAGACGCTCCAGCAGCGGCGTTGTCTCCGCCCGAGCTTCGTCGAGCACTCGCTGATTGAACTCCAGCCAACTGGCCTCGCGGTTCAAGAACTTCGTCGTCATGGGCAAATTGGGTTCGAGGCCGGGGACGGTGGGCCGCCAGGTAGGATGGGCAACCAGGGTCGTGGGTGCGGAAGCCGTGGATTTCTCGCGCTCGGCGACCGCCATTCGTGCCCGCCGTGGGGCTACAATATAATTACCAGCTCGCCGAATTGAACGATAGCCGCTTCCGTGTTGCCTCCCATGACTTTCTACGACCAAGCCCTGTCGATCTCCTTGGATCACGCGTCCGCGCGGATCTTCTGGCCGATGTACGGGAAGAGACCCTTCGAAACCTGCGTCGTCTGTCAAAAATCCCTCTTCGACGCGAGCGAACCTTATCTGATCGAGAGGGCCTTTCGAATCGAGGAGCCGATTTTTGAATACGCCATGTGTTGGGCCTGCCGCCAAAAATGCGGACAAGGGATCTCTCCCAAATCAACCCAGCGGATTGTCGCACACATCGAGGAACACGTCGATTTCGAGGCGCGGGCCGAACGTTTGATCGACGTCGGCTCGGAGAACGTCGCGCCGTGGCTGCAACGCTGCCTGCTTACCAAGGCCGATCGAAGCGAATGCCGTGACTATCAGATCACCGCGCTGGCCTACCAGGATCGCCTCCTGCTGGGCGGCATGCCGTTGCTGATCAGCAGCGAAGCCGCCGAGCAACTGCAACGCCTGTTCTCCAAGCAAACCAGGGAGGCCATGGACGACTTCACCGAGCAATTCCTGGGCATGCCGCCCGAATTCCGAAACGCCCCGACGCTCTTCTAAGCAACCCCAACGGGGCGGCCTCATATCAGCCCAGGTCGCGGTTCAGCCCCAACGGGGCGGCCTCATATCAGCCCAGGTCGCGGTTCAGCCCCAACGGGGCGGCCTCATATCAGCCCAGGTCGCGGTTCAGCCCCAACGGGGCGGCCTCATATCAGCCCAGGGTGGAGCGTGAGCGCAGCGAACAAGCGAAACCCTGGGTCGCGAACCACATTATTTTCCCAACCCCGAAGGGGTGGCGGTAAGTGCGGCCTGCCAGGCCCGACACAAATTCGTCTCCGCTGACCCAGGGTTGCGCTGCACCCTGGGCTGGTTTGGGGCCGTCGTCAAGCTCTCATCCACCACACCAGCAGCACGGCGGCCACCGCAGCCAGGCTCAAGGCGTGCGTCGCCAGACCGTTGGCGTGCCGCCCCAGCAAGTCGCGACGGGAAACCAATCGCCACAGCACCAGCGCCATGATGGGCAACATCAGGCCGTTGGCGGCTTGAGCCAAGACGATCGCCTGCTGCGGAGTCCCCCGCAGCCAAATCGCAGCCGACCAGCCCACGACCAGCACCACCAGCCACACCGCGCGAAAGGGCCAGCCGCGGGGCTGTGCGTGGAAGCCGAACAGCCCCGCCGCGGCGAATGACGCCGCCAACGGCGCCGTGACCGCGCTGGTCAGACCAGCCGCCAGCAGGCCGAGCCCCAGGACGATGCGTCCACTGCGCGGGTCCAACGCGTTGCTCAGGGCCGCGGGTAGCTCATCCAGCGAAAAGTCCTGCTCCGGTCCCGCGGCCGAGCCGACGACCACAATGGCCGCCGTCACCATTCCGCCAAGTCCGACGGCCAAGGCGATGTCCCAACGACAACTCGTCAAGGACTCGTCCAGCGGCGCCGTGCCGCTCCACTTGTCGCCCACCAGGCTGGCGTACAGGAAGAGGTTGTAGGGAACAATCGTCGTGCCGAACAGAGCCAGCACGGTCGTCGTCGCATCGTCCGGCAGCGTCGGCGACAATCCGCTCACCAGCACAGCCGGACTCGGCGCCACCCGCCAAGCCAATCCCAAGAACAACAGACTCATCACGACGACCATGCCCGTGAGCGCTCGCGCTACCAGTCGCGGATTCCCCGAGAACAGCAAGCCGCCAGCCGCTATCGCCAGGCAGGTCACGACCAGCCCTCCCGCGCCCTGGCCGCCCCCGGCCCCGCTTGTCAGCAAGTCGTATCCCTTGGCGGCGCCCAACAAGTTGCCGGCCTGGTAGGCGGTGTTGCCGAACAGGATTGCCAGGAAGATCAAGGCCAGCAGCACCCATCGCCAAAGCGGAGGCGACGTCTGGCGCCGCACGATCTCTCCCAAAGGTCGCCGCAACACCAACCCCAGACGACCCGCCATTTCCTGCAAGACGATGGCCGCGAACGTTGACGCCGCGACCACCCACAAGAGCGACGCGCCGAATCGCACGCCCGCTAAAGTCGCCGTTGTCACGGTCCCCGGCCCGATGAAGGCCGCGGCGACCAGAAACCCCGGTCCGATGGACCACCGCGGACTCTGGTTGCTTTGGCCGTCAGTCATGCAAGCTCGCCGTGCGTGGAACGCCATGCAACATGTTCGGCGCCAGGCCGAGAAAGCGATGGTCGTTTTACTTCAGGAACCGGATGCAAACGGGCGTCGGGGCCTGGGCGCGATGCCCTGTGTGCTCCAAGGCGCCGCTTTCTTGATCGATGCGGAACACCTCGATGGCGTCGCTGCCTTGATTCGCGGCCAACAGGAATTGGCCGCTGGGATCGATGCGGAAATTGCGCGGCGTCTTGCCCCTCGTGGAATACACCCCGACGCGTTGCAGGGCGCCGGACTGACCCTCGATTTCGAAGACCGCAATACTGTCGTGACCTCGGTTGGAGCCGTAGAGGAACTTGCCCGAGGGGTGCACCAGCACTTCCGCCGTGTAGCTCTTTCCCTGGAAGTCAGCAGGCAACGTGGACACGGACGCCATGGCTTGCAGCGCGCCGTCGGCTGCGATGCGAAAGCTCGTGATCGTGGAGTTCAATTCATTGATCGAAAACGCCCAAGGCTGCGACGGATGCAGGGCGAAGTGTCGCGGGCCGGCGCCCGGGGCGACTTTCACGGCGCTGGAGGTTCGCAAAACGCCTTCAGCGGAGTCAAAGGCATAGGTGAAGATCGTATCCAATCCCAGGTCCGCGGCGTAGGCATAGCGGTTTTCGCGATCCAAGTTAATCGAATGGGCGTGGGGCCCTTCCTGCCTTTGTGGGTTGACGCTGGAGCCTTCGTGTTGCCGCAGCGAGCTTATCGGTTGCAGCTTGCCGTCGTCGCCGATTGGCAAGACCGCGACGCTGCCCCCGCCGTAGTTGGCGACAAGCACGTGGTTTCCCGTCCGGTCTACCACAAGATGACAAGGGCCCCGGCCGCCCGAAGCCTGGCGATTCAATTCCGTCAGCTCGCCGTTCGCTTCAATGCGATACGCGGCGACGCCGCCGGTCTTCTGGCCTTCGAAATCACTCACTTCGCTGACCGCGTAGAGCAACTTCTGTGATGGAGCAATCGCGATGAACGATGGATTGACCGCCGTGGTCGGCGCCCCCATCGGGGTCAGCTCGCCGGTCGTGGCGTTCAATCGCATCCGGTAAATGCCCTGGCTGCCCGCGCTGGTGTAGGTGCCCACGTACAGCACGAAGGAATCGTTCGCCTGTGCCGCAACGGAGGAGCACCAGCCGAGAATCGCCACGACCAGCCAACCGCAAAGAAAAGTGTGAGCCATCGAAATCCGCCTCGCAGCATCGGCCATCGTTCGCGCGGCGTACCCTCGTCGCCGCCAAGTGAGTATCCTAAAGCAACGCACGTGGTTGTGGGACCAGCTTCCTTGATTGGCGGCCCGCCCCAAGACCAATGCGGCGCCGCCGCCGTTTGACCGTGTCAGCACTGTTTTTCACCGCAGGACGACGACCGGATGTTCCGAATTCCACTGACTTGCTCCCCTGGTTTCTCCGCCCCCGCCTGGTTTCGCTTGGATACGGCCGGTCCCGTGTTCAGCCGGCGGCGTTGTCCCAGGCTGACGTCTTGGCGGGCGCTGCGCTGGCCTGCCTGGCGCTGGGCGCCGGGTGCGAGCGGACTCAAGACGACGTTCCCGCCGTATCGCAGACGGCGCCGGTCGCCGCCTCGCCGGCGGAGATCGCCGCCATCGCGGCCTTGGAGCCAATGGCCAACGAGCTCAAGAAAGACGCTGGCGGCCGGGTGGTGGAAGCCGATTTCAACGACCAAGGGGTCTCGGCCGAAATTCTCCCGCATCTCGAAGCCCTGACGGTGCTGCGGACGCTGAAGCTGGGCGGCGCGAAGATCGACGATCAAGCGCTGGCTGCGATCGGGCGACTTGGCCAGCTTCGAAGCCTGCAACTCACCGACTGTCCGATCACCAACGCCGGCTTGCCGAAGCTGGCGACGCTTGGCGAGCTGTTGGTGTTGAAGCTCTCGGGAAAGAACGGCGCAACAACGGTCGACGATGACGGACTGAAAGCACTCGCCGACTTGAAACAACTCAAGTCGCTGGCGTTGGACTATCTCTGGGTCAGCGAAGCGGGGCTGGCTCAACTTCCCAAGGACTCTCTGGAAGAGATTTACTTATCGCAGACATTGATTAGCGACGAAGGTTGCCAAGTGTTCCAGCAGTTCCCGAAGCTCCGCAAATTGCGTCTCTCGCGATCGCAGTTGACGGATGAAGGGTTGCGAGTTGTCGGGGAACTCCCCAACTTGCAAGATCTGGATCTCAGCGAGAATTCGCTGATTTCCGACGCGGGCTTGCAACACTTGGCGTCGGCCGTCAAGCTCCAACGGCTCAATCTCTGGAGAGCGCCGATCACCGACCAAGGAGTGCAGCATCTCGCCGGGCTCACCGAAATGCAGTGGTTGAACCTGGACAATACGCGGATTACCGACGCGGCGCTGCCGTCGCTTCGCGAAATGCAGAAGCTGACTTTCCTGCATCTTGGTTCGACCGCCGTATCGGACAAGGGGCTGCCCGACTTGGAGCAGCTCGTCTCACTCAAGGAGCTCAAGGTGACGCGCACCGCCGTCACCGCCGAGGGCGTGCAGCAGCTCAAACAGAAATTGCCGCAAACCGAGATCCAGTTGAAGTATCTCGACTAAATCCATCTGCAGGGAAGGTTGGCGTTGGTTCAGGCGCCTCGCCGACGTTGCAGTTTGCCCAGACCGCAATGGCGCGAATGGCGACCGCTGGACGCCAGTCGCTCGTGGTCCCTGGTTGGGCGGCGCGACGCGAACATTGCTCACGTTCGGCATCTCGGCGAACTTCCCAATGCGGAACGCCCGCTCCGTCCGATTCTGAGGAAGGACGTCGCCGCCACAGATTCCGGGCGCCGCGTCAGCCCGACGGAGCGCGCAGCGACATGCAGGATGCCACGCAATCAACACTGTTGCAGGTGTCTTTTTCATGTATCAATTGGTGCGACGACGCGGGCTCTCCTTGCTGGCCGTGATCCTGGTCGTGGCTGGCCCGCTGGCCGTCATCAACGGCAAGTTGATTGATCAATGGCTCAGTCAAGGAACCCTCAGCGCTCGAAAGTTCTGGTGGCCGGAGTCTCCCGCCGCGGCGGGAGCTCCCGCTGCGGTCGATGCGCGACGATCGACGACAGGAGTATCCTCCGTGTCGCGCGGCGGTTGGGATGCGGCGGGGGCGACCCCGGGCGCCGGCTCCTTGGCGCCTGCCGCGATGGCCGCCGGACCGATGGCGCCGCCGCCACAAGCATACAGTCTGCCCCTGACGGATTTCCTGCGATTCGACTTGACTCCCGCTGCGATTCGCGAACGCTGGCCTCGCGTCTCGCCGGTTTTGTCCGATTTCTCGCATTCGGCGTTGCGCACGCCGCTGGTCACGGGGAGGGCGCCGCAAGACATCGTCGGCGTACTCACCTACTATTTTGACGACAAAGAGGTCATGCAGCGAATTGCCTTGGACGGGACCACCAAGGACCCGGCGCCTTTGGAGCAGTTTGTCGCCAACATCTATCGATTGGAACGCACCAAGACATCCGACAATCTGTTCCTGAACCGTCCCGAGGTTCCGTTAAGCGCCTCTATGTGCACCGTGATGATATCCTGCGCCCTGACGCCGCAACCCAGCCGCTGCGATGCACGCTGGAGTTGAACCGCCCCAGCCGCAACAACCGCCTCAGCGACTGGTTCCTGTCGATGTTGGAGAATGAGGGCTTGGTTCCCTGGAAGCCGCTGCCGCCTGGCAGTCTGGCCGCCGCGCCGCAGGGGTCGTCCGCCGCGGCGCCGACTCAGACCAATCGAGTGGAAACGCCCAGCGGCGCCGTCTTTGTCCCGCCCAAGTCCGGCGTCGTCGGGAAACCACAAACCGCGAATTCCGGGGCGTCGTCAACGGGCGGATGGTTCTTTTCCACCGAGGACAGCTGGATGCCGGATTGGTAATTCCGCGGCGGCGACCGTTTCCGCCTCGCCCGCTCAGCCCCTGCTCGGGCGGAAGGGGTGCAGATCGATCACGGGCGATTGACCCAGCATCAGCTGGGTCATCACGATGGCGGTGGCTGGGCTCAGGAACAGACCCGACCGGAAGTGTCCGGCGGCGATGTAGAGGTTATCGCAGTCGCTGACGCGTCCCAGATACGGCAGACCGTCAAAGGAGCCGGGGCGCAGGCCGGACCAGGTCGCTTCGACGTTCGCCGTTTGCAGCTCAGGGAGCATATCGCACGCGAATCGGCGCAGATCAGCCAGTGCTTCCGGCGTGGTGCCTTTTTGAAATCCGGTTTCTTCTTCGGTGGATCCGGCCAGCAGGCGGCCGTCATCGCGCGGCACCAGGTATCTGGAGCCTTCGTTGATAATGCTTCTCAGATCGGTCGCACCCGGTCCGAAGAGCACCATCTGTCCCCGAATCGGCAGGATCCCGTTGGTCAGGCCGTGGGCTCGCATCAGGGCGCCGGTCCAGGCGCCGGCGGTCAGGCAATAGGCCCCGCCGCGACGCGGGCCCGCTTGGGTCAGGAGCTGGACAACGCGATCACCGTTCATCGTCCAGCCCGTGACCGCGTTGTTGGCTTCTATTCGCACGCCTTGTTGAAGGCAGGCTTGGCGAAGCGCCGTCAGGTGGCGCGGATTTCTCAGACGTCCTTCTTGCGGCGCCCAGAAGGCGGCGCGGGCGACCTTGTCTTCCAGAACTCGCTGAAGCGGCGGATGGATCGCCCCTAGTTGCGCCGGATCGAGCCGCTGCAGAGTCAAGCCCTCTTCAAGCCATTGCAGGGCCAGACCCCGCAGGCTGGCCGCTTCCCCCGGCGTGCGAGCGACATAGACGCCTCCGCAGTCGCGATACCCGGTGTCGATGTCCGTCTGCTCCCGCAAACGCGCCGCCCAGTCGCGATGCAGGCGTCGGCTCAGTCCGGCCAACTGCTCCAACGGATGTCGCCGTTCATTTTCCACCGCCGGGGGCAAGATGCCGGCGCCGGCCCACGACGCTTCGCGTCCCGTCTCGTGTTGATCCAAGACCCGCACTCGCGCGCCTTCGTGCGACAGGGTCCAGGCCAGGGACAACCCAATCACGCCGCCGCCCACCAAGATAAAGTCGTCGTCGCGTTGATTCATACTTCTGAGAAGTGACCGGCGAGGCGAGCCGTCAGCATTCGATGGGTAGTTGTCGCAGCTGATGCAGCAGCGACGCGTCTTCCTGTGCGGGTGAGATCGACAGCTCTCGCATGAGCCGCGCGAGATCGTCGCCTCTGTCCACATCGTACCAAGTCGGCAAGATCGTCGGTTGGATGCGAAGTTGACTCAGACGCTCTTGCGTTGCTGTCCACAACTCGGGCCGGCTCCACGGCATGTCCTCGAAAATCGGCGGAACTTCTTCGGCGACGCCAATCAAGTAGTACCCGCCATCCTCCGCCGGCCCTAGAACTACCGGAGCGTCGCGCAGCCGAGTCAGGGCGTCGCGAACGAATCGCCGCGGCAGATTGGGGCTGTCCGAGCCGATCAACACCGCGGGCCGCGAGCCGGCGTTGAAGAACCTGGCCATCCGTTGGCCCAGGTCGCCGCCGCCTTGGCTGAAGATGGTCCAGCCGGTCGCGACGGCTTGGAACTCCGGCAGACGCGTCGCTGGCGAACACCAAAGCTCGCACCGGTCGGCGAGATCGGCCATGCGTTCGGCCAAGTGCCGGACAAAGAGCGAGTGCACTTGAGCGGCGGCGTCCTCGCCGATGGTCTCCGCCAGACGCGTCTTGACGGCGCCTGGACGCCAGTACTTGGCGAACATACCCAGGCGGCCGTCCCTCATACCCAGGCGGCCGTCCCTTGGCGAGCGGGTCACAGCGACGCTTCATCGGCGGATTGGTCGCCTGGCGCGACCAGCAGACGCCGCAGCAGCACGGCGTTGACCCGTCCGCGGAATCGTTCGCGACCGTCGATCTCGATGACCGGCACATGCAGGTTGTAGCGATCCCGCAGCCTTGGGTCGCTGTCGATATCCACCATCTCTGGATTGAGGCCGGATTGTCGCACCACTTCCGCGGCCTGCTCGCAGAGGCCGCACCCGTTTCGCGTGTAGATGACCACTTGCCGCGTGGCGGATGACATGATCTTGGTCCCATGAGCGCTGGCGCGGGGAAAGCTCTTGCCTCCGGGCAAAGTCCGCGGTCGCCAGATGCTGAATCCGTGGTATCCTAGACTACGGTCTGTGGCCTTTGAAGGCGTCGGACGCCCCCTTCGTTCGGTTCGTGATCTGCGCTGGCGAGGTCTCCCCTCGCGCGATCTCCGTTAAGTGACGCCCCCTGGCGCCAGTTGCTCCATGAATGCAACCCCAGACAGCTTTATCCGCTGCATTCGTCGCAGCAAGCTCGTCGATGACGCGGCGCTGGAGGCGTTCTTGCGCAGTCTTCCAGAGAACGATCAACGAGATCGGGAGAGCCTCGCGGAACGATTGATCGACTCGGAATTGCTCACCCAATGGCAGTGCGAGAAGCTGCTCCGCAATAAGACTCGCGGGTTTTTTCTGGGCAAGCACAAGTTGTTGGGCTTGATTGGATCGGGCGGCATGAGCAGCGTTTATCTTGCCGAACACACCTTGATGCACCGCAAGTGCGCGATCAAAGTGCTGCCCAAAAAGCTGGTCCGCAACGCATCGTATCTGGCCCGCTTCTATCGCGAGGCGCAAGCCACCGCCGGTTTGGATCATCCCAACATTGTGCGAGCCTACGACCTTGACCATGAAGGGGAGCATCATTACCTGGTGATGGAGTACGTGGTCGGTCGCGATTTGCAGCGCATTGTCGCCGAAGAAGGACGCTTGGATTTCGAACTGGCGGCGAACTACATCGCGCAAGCGGCCGACGGCCTGGATTATGCGCATCATCAGAAGTTGATTCATCGCGATGTGAAGCCCAGCAATCTTCTGTTGGACGACCGCGGCTTGATCAAGATCCTCGACTTGGGCTTGGCGTTGATCAAAGATGATGAACGGGCGTCGTTGACGCTGGAACACAATGAAAACGTCTTGGGAACCGCCGACTATCTCGCGCCCGAACAGGCGTTAAACAGCCACGGCGTGGACCGCCGCGCGGATATCTACGGTCTGGGCGGCACGCTGTATTTCCTGCTCGCCGGACATCCGCCCTTTCCGGACGGAACCTTGGCGCAACGCATCGCCAAACACCAACAAGAGACGCCGCCCACCCTGCGGCGCCTGCGCGAAGAGACTCCCGCCGATCTGGACGCGATTTGCATGAGGATGCTCGCCAAGAAGCCCGCTCAGCGTTTTCAAACGATGGCCGAAGTTCGCGATTCACTGCGTGGTTGGCTGGCCAAGCACGAACGGCGGATCGCCGACGTGGCGGCGCCCGCATCGCCGCCGGCGAACGCCAAGCGCCCGCCCGTCAACATCGTCAACAAGCCGCCGGCCGCGACCAACGGCGCCCCTCCGTCGGCGCCCGCCGAACGACCCGCAATCAAACCAGCGGCGACAAAACCAGCGCCCGTCAAGCCAGCGCCCGTAAAGCCAGCGCCCGCCAAGCCGGCGCCCGCCAAGCCGGCGCCCGCACGGCGTCTCGCAAATCCGCCGGCCGCTTCGGGAGCCGCTAAACCCAAACCAGAACACAAGCCGGCGGCCAAGGCGCCAGCGACCCCTTCGGTCCCGGCTGCGTCCGCCCCAGCGACGTCCGGCCAACCGGCGCCAATCAACGCGAAGTCGGCAAGCACAGCGACAAGCAAACAAGCCAGTGGCGACGCCCTGCCAGCGTCGCCTCTCAGCGCTACGCAGGAATCCGGCGTCTCGCCAAAGCCGCCAGGCAAGGGCGTCCCGCAAACCATCAATCCAGCTGCGATCAATCCGGCTGCGAATCAACCGGCCGCGAGCAAGCCGGCGACGAACAAAGCGGCGACGAAGACGCCGGTTCGGCCGCGGCCGACCGACCGATCGCCACGGATCGCCAAGGATCCCAACCACCTCAGAGCCGCGGCGCCCAAGGCGCCCAAGGCGCCATCCGAATCCTCGGGCACGCCGCCGGCCTCCGATGCGGACAAGGCGCCGGCGGCATTGGAGGCGTTGCGCGAGCTATCGGCGGCCTCTCATGGGAAGCCAACGCGCAAGGCGTTGGATCTGGGCATTGAAACGTCGTCTCGACCGCGAGCCGTCGCCAACGCGGCCGGCGCCAACTTCACAACTTGGGTCCTGGTGTTGGTCGTGATGGTGCTGGTTGCCGCGCTGTTTGGCATGGCCTACTTGCTAAGCGTCTAGGCTCGGCCAGACCTCTTGGGCTGGCCAATGCAACCCCCCATCGGCTCTTTTTCTCAAGAGGGGGGTGGCCTTCGGCGCCCGCTGGCGACCAGCTGTCGCCCACTCGCCGGTTGTTGTAAGTGGTTTCTGAAGAGGGACTTGCGACTTTCACTTGAAAAGACCCGCCCACTCTTCCTAGGATGGATGTAGGCTGCGGAGGTCACTCGCCGCCGCCAACTCGCCTTGCTGCCGTTGCACCCCATTTTTTGAAGCTCGCTTCCATGGCCCGCCGTCATCCGCTTAACAAGAAACGCTGCAAGCGACAGAATCGCTCCGCCGCGTCCGCACGAACTCGCAGAGTAAGTGTTGGCGGCAAGCGTTCACGCGGCGCCGCGGAGAAGGCTCAGCCCTACATCCCGCCCGAAGATTGGTACGAGCCCGCCGAGGAAGATGCGTTTTACCGCATCGTGGTCCAAGAGCCGGGCGACGGGTATCGGCATGTGGTCACGGCCGACGATGTTCGCGAGCGTTTGGCCTTGTTGCCGGATTTCATGTTGGCGCCTTTGGAAGTCGTGCAACTCAGCCGGATGACGCGCAAGAAAAAGACCTTTCCTTGCTACGGTATGCAATGGGGCGCGTCTCTTTATCTCTACCCGATCGAAACATGCCTGGTCGAGACGTACAACCGACCGCCGCGGCCGGCCGAATTGACCGAGGCCAAGATGTACGGCGCGAACTGGCGACAAGACGGTCCGGATTGGTGGTCGCTGGTGTGGAATGAGGAATCGATTCGCGATTTCTATCTGAACAATGTCCTGATCCACGAATTGGGCCATTTGCTCGATGATCGGAATTCGAGTTACGCGGACCGCGAGCGTTATGCCGAATGGTTCGCAATTCAGTACGGCTACAAGCCCAGCCGCGAGCGGGAACTGGCCCGTCGAGCGCTACAACGAGTGCGACGCCACCACGCCTGAGCGGATGAGGGCCGCCCTTTGTCGGCGAGTTCGCTGGTGATGACGTCGCGACCGATCGAGTACCTTTGGTTGGACGGGCGTTTTAAGGTAGTCTTGGGAACGCGGCCGCCGGCCGCTTGGACGACCCAACGACTCGCCGCGCCGATCGGGAGCCTCCATGCCGCACGCTGCTCTGACTAGCTGTTTCCGCGCCTCGCGCTGGGATCGGGCAATGACGTGGTTCGCGTTGACCGTCGGTCTCTTAGGCGTGGCGCCTGCGCTCATGGCGCAAGCCCCTCAGCAGCGGGCGATGATCGCTGAAATGCGCGTTCAGGTGCGCCGGGCGGGGAACTTGTTTCGCGAACGCAAGTATCAAGAGTCGGGCAAGCTGGTCGCACAGATTCAAGAGGCGATGGACAAGTTGGCGGCGGCGGGCGATCCGGCGGTCGTCAAGGCGTTGGCCGGCGTCCATGACTCGTTGAAGAAGGCCCACGCCCTGCTGGAACTCGAGGGCGTTCGCCTGCCCCCGCTGAAGGATCCGGCGGATGCGGGCAAGCCTGGCGGCGTTCCCGCGACCGAGGGCCCCTCGTTCGTTCGCGACGTCGCCCCGATGTTGGTCGTCAAGTGCGGCCGTTGCCATATCGACAACATGCGCGGCATGTTCAGCGTCGCCAGCTATGCGGCGTTGATGAAGGGCAACAACGACGGCAAGGTCGTTTTCGCCAAGGACGCCGACGGCAGTCGCTTGGTGGAAGTGATCGTCAGCGGCGACATGCCTCGCGGCGGAACCAAGGTCTCCCCCCAGGAACTCGACCAACTGAAGAAGTGGATTCTGGCCGGCGCGGCTTTTGACGGGCCGGACCCTGCCGCCCCGCTGAGCACGTACACCGATGCACAGCCGGAGGCCGCGATGACCGTGACGGCCAAGCTGGCGACGGGAAAGGAAACGGTCAGCTTCGCCCGCGACATCGCACCGATCTTGGCCGAACAGTGTGCTGGTTGCCATGGTAATGGCCGACAGGCCAGCGGGGGTTTCAACCTCGCGACGTTTCAACCGATGCTCAACGGTGGCGACAACGGGCCGCCGATCCTGCCGGGTAAGTCCGGCGACAGTTTGCTCATCAAGAAGCTCAAAGGCGAAGCCGATGGCGAGCGAATGCCGCGAGGCCGACCGGCCCTGGCGGACGACGTCGTTGCTCGCATTGCCACATGGATCGACGAGGGCGCGACCTTCGACGGGGCTGATCTGCAACAGAACATCGGCGACGTCGCCGAAGTGGCCCAGGCCTTGGCCGCCACGCACGAGGAGTTGTCGCTGACGCGGGCGGAGAAGGCGCCGAATCAATGGCGACTGTGTCTGCCGGGCGTCCCCGTTCATTCCGTCGAATCCACAAATTTCCTGCTGCTCGGCGATCTGCCGGAATCCTCGCTCCAACGCTACGCCGAGCAAGCCGAGGGAATCGCCGGGAAAGCGGCCGCTCTCTTTGGCCGCGCCGCGGACGGTCCCTTGGTCAAGGGCCGCATCACCCTGTTCATCATGCAGGAGCGTTATGACTACGGCGAGTTCGGTAAGATGGTGGAACGTCGCGATCCGCCGCCAGGGCAGCAAGCCCACTTCAAGTTCGACATCGTCAACGCTTACATCGCCATGATGCGCCCCAAGGATGATGGCGCCGCGTTGGACAGCGTCCTGGCGGAACAGATTACCGGCGTCTACCTGTCCGCGGAAGGCGCCGGTCTGGTTCGCCGAGGGGCGGGACGTGTTGCAGCCAGCCGCCTTGTCGAAGGAGATCCAAGAGCCGGGCGATGGGACGATGAGCTGCCCATGGTGCTGGCCCAAATGAAGATGCCGGACGATGCGATCGAAGGGCGACTCTCCCCGGAACAGAATCGAATCGCGAATTACGCTTTCGTCAAGTTCCTCATGAAAGACTCTCGCCGCACTCAGCGAGTTCTACAGTTGACTCGGCAAGGCGAGGACTTCTATCAGGCCTTCTCGCAAACCTATCGCGCAGGTCCGGCGCAACTGACGACGCTGTGGCTTCGCTCCCGGTGAGGCGCCGTTGGTGTTGAACAGGGAGACACGGAGGACAAGACTGCCGGCCTAGCCGAACGGCGCCGCAAGCACGACGAGCGAGATTAGCAAGATCCCCGCCAGGACGATCGTGCCGACTTGGAAACCGGGTTTCACCGTCTTGGCGACGATGGCTTGGTAGTCCTCCGACAACACCAGGCGGCCTTTGGGAGACAACAGGAAGGGCAATCCAATCAAGCTCAGCACGGTGCCGAACGGAACGAACGCCAGCAGCAGGATCAGCGTCAGAATCGATGGAAACTTGACCCACGGTTGCAAGGTGTTCAGCCCATAGCCGACCCAAAACACCAGCACGGAGACGACGCACAGCGCACGACGATCCACACCGCCGCGCCGAACAGCCAGGGAAGCACGGGAAAAAAACCCAGCAGGATCAACAAGCCGCCCAGCGAGCGGACGTTGGCCTCCCAGAAGTACATTTTGTTGCGGATGGATTGCGGGTCGTCGAATTCCGGCAGCGCCGCCTGGAGCGTTTCCGCATCGACCGGAGCGGCGTAGGGGTTGTTCTCGGGTTCCATCGAATCAGCAGCCGGCCTAGAGGTAGTCCTCGCGAATCGGATGGAAGACATCCAGGGCTTTGGCGCCCGCCGCGCCGGCGATGCACCCATGCGTTACCCCGCCTGGAACCCGCCAGATATCGCCCGGGGCAAGCACCTGCTTTTCGTCGCCGATGGTGAAGGTCAATTCGCCTTCGATAAGCAAGCCCATCTGTTCCTGTGGATGCTGGTGCATGGCGACTTCGGAATGCGGCTGCAGCTCAACCCACGACAGCATCAATCGCTCGCACGCCGCCGTGAAAATCTCCACTCCCAGAGCGATGGAGTGTCTGGAGCATTCCTGGCGAGGAACAAAGTATTTGGACATCGAGCTTGTTCGCTGCTAAGGGAGGCTGGACCAAGAGCCATGAGCGTGCGGCGCATGAATTCTCGGCGGACTGCCCCCAGTCTAACGCACTCGGCAACGGAAGTGGATGACTCCGCCCGCTCCCACTTTCAAGACGGGCTTGATCTCCCACCGCAAGACAAGCGTATCGACTTGGACGTCGCTCAGGAAGGCGTGCTCCAGCGAGCACTTCTGGCTGCCCTCGACGTATTCCAGGCGATTGGTCAAATGATCCAGAATCGTGACGTTGTTGATCTCTTGATCGCCAACGTTCTCGAAGCGAAGGGTGAAGTCCACATAATCGCCGGGCTGGGCCGATTGGGTCGAAGCCACTTTGACGATCCGCAGCCTGGGTTTTCCGGGCGGCATCTCGTAGATGCTCGTTTCGCCAGGCGTGCGAGGAGCTCGGCTTTCAAAGGCGGGCTGTTTGTCGAGAGTGACTTGCACGGCCTTGTTCTCTTGCCAGTTGATCGCGGCCTGCAGCATTTCCTCCAACCGAGCGGCCTGGGAAGCATCGGCTTGGCCATCGCGAATCAGCTTCAGATTTTCGTAGGCGGGGGTTCCCCAACGCACGGCCAGCAGCATTTCAGCGTTATCCAAGGGAGCGCCCGGCAAGCGGTCGCGGAAAGCGTTCGCCGCTCGCAGTCCCACGTTCCGCTGCGGTTCGAGCGGCTGCACGTTCGTCGTGGGGATGTAGTTGTGGTCTTGGCTCTGCACCTGCAGCATCTCTCGCGCGTTGCCCACGGCCAACGAGTAGTCGTTCTGAATCGCTCCGTCGATCTTGCGCACCGCGGCGAAACGCGGAGCGTAGATGCAGACGCGATTGCTGGCGATGACTTCGGTGCGTCCCAGTCGCGTGTCGAAATGCCCGACAGTGTCGGTGGGATCGATGCCGCGAACGGTGCGATCCGGATCCACAACGACGCCCAACAGGGTGTCGCCGCCGTCGCAGAGGTATTCGTCCGCGGCGAAATACGGCGGAGGATAGGGGCAGGCGACGCCCGGCAACCCGTTGAAACACGGCGCCCCAGGATCGCAGGTCGGATCGCAGTTCGGATCCAAGGCGGCCGTATCCTGGTCCGACAGATGGTACTCAACCGGTTCGCCAAGCGGACTAGCTTCGCCAACACCGTTGGCGTTAACACTGGCGCTCGTTTCGCCGTTCAACTCGTCGGCGCCTGGCGCCGCCCAGGGCGTCGGTTCTTGAAACGAAGCCAGTTGCACGTCGGCTGACGGCTGCTCTTCGGTTTCCTGGGCCGCCCAGAGCGTGCGAGTTCTGACTTCAGGGCGTGGGTCCAGCCCTGCTTGAGGATCTCGCAGCGTCGCGGTGGCGGCCTGGCTGTTTCCGCTGGGGCGCGCCGTCCGTCTGGACGAGGGGCCGTTGACCGGCGTCGCCTCGATGGGGGTCGTTCGCGTGGGCGCATCGGCTGGCGTCGGCGCCGCGGTTGGCTGTGGCAAAACCCCGGAGCCAACGGACTGCTCGGCGGACGCCGCGGAGTCGGCGACGCCGCCCAGCTTGGCCGCCGGGCCCAGACCCCTCACGCCGCGACACGCCGTGGAGGTCAGCGACAACGTCAACAGCAAACAAAACAGCGTCGAGTGGTGCAACTTGCGGGTCATGGCCGTGCCGTCCGTGTCTCGTGGAGTTTTCCGTGGTATGCCTGAGGCGGCTGTTGGCCGCGACGCCAGCGAGCGGCGCCGCGCCTGGCGCAATGCGCCTCGGGCTGCTCCCCGCCAGGCCGGATCGGACGCGGGAGGCGGTGCGGGATAGCCGGCCGGGATCGCTTCGAGCGCGACGGCCGATCCCTCGGAGCGTGGTCGTGGTGTTGGGGACCGCCGGCGTCGCTTCGCCAGCGGGCGGCGCGAGCGGCAAGGGCGTCGCACTTCCAGGCGAGGACTCTCCGGCGCGCCCGGATCAAACTCACTAGGATTGAATTCGCCAAGCGGCGATTCGTCCGCGGGCCCGTAAAGAACAGCGGTTGGCGCCGACATGGCGAAGCGTCGCATCTCGTTCATGTCCGGCACTCGCGAGCCCATGCGAAGGATGGCGATCGGGCGGCCCAAGCGATCCGCCACTTGCAGCGGATCTTCGAAGCCGCGGACTTCGATATACGGTTGGTCAGCTCGGTTTTGGCGCACCGGGATCGCGTTCCGCGGATCCTCGACGTAAATGATGCGGGTCACCAATCGGCCGGCGGCGGCGGCTTCGATTTCTTCGCGAGTGACTTGTACGGGAACGGGAAAACGCGTCTCCAACCCCGGCGGCGGATGCAGCCGATCCATCAATTCGACGGTGGGAAAGACCTCGACTTCCTCCAGCCGCGGCACGGCGCCGATCTTGAAGCGATAGACGCCGCCGAGTGTCAGCCCGGCCTTGATCGTGTCGCGTTGCGGCGGCGAAAAGGCCTCTCCCAAGGCCACCGACACCAGCGATCCTTCCGGTCCACGGAGTTCGACCGGTTGCACATAGCCTCGCAGATCGGGGCGAGCCATTTGCTGTTGGGCAATGGCGCCCGGGGGCGAGGAGTCCATGCGATAAAGGCGGTGGGCCGGTTGCTGGGCGGACGCGACCAACGGGCCGGCGATCCACGCCACAGCCGCCCAGACGCTCCATCGAGTGATATTCCAAGCAAACACGGGCATGGCCAGATCGCCTCATGATGGAGCCGGCCGCCACTTGCGGCGGCGAGACAGGCGCGAACCGGCTGAGAGATCAGCGGGATTCGCACGTCTCCTGTGAGCGGAGACCGAGTTGTATTGCGGGGCGAGTGAAACAACGCCTCAAGCGGCCCTGGAATAGCCCAGGGCCGCTCGGGCGAAGTCGTCTCGGCTACGGGTAGATCTCACATTCGTCTTGCAGTCGAGCTTGCCGACGCGTCATGCCAGGCATGATCGAGGTCGGCGCCGAACCGCTGGGCAACAGCTGGCGACGGTAAGCCGCCGGTTGACGATAGCTCATGCCCGCGTGAATGTTGTCCTCGCGGATGCGAACATGGCTCGGCGGACTCGGGTACGAGTAACCGGGCCGCTGACGCACGTCGATCGTCAGGCTGTCGTTGGGATCTGGCATTCTGACGTTGGTGCGGTTCCTCATCACATGGCGTCGCAAGCCGGCGGGCCCGCCCAAGGGAATGTGGGGCGGGCCGGGCAAACCGATCGGCGTTCCCGTGAAGGGCATGCCGTAGTTCGGCGCCGTGACTCCGGAGATGTAGTTGGCGGCCAACCGCATTCCGTCGCCGCCGACATCCTGCCGGGCCATGGGCGGCATGGCGCCGCCGGGGTAGCCGCCGACATAGCCGCCGTCCACCATCGACTCGCCGGCGCCCGTGAAGGAGCCGTCGGCCGAGGGCAATTGCAAGTCCTTGTTGCCCAACCGCACCACCGCCATGATGGTGCCGCGACGATCCGCTTCGACCACGGGATCCACGCCGGGCTGCAACTTGTTGCTCACCAGCGTATCGACGCCCGAGACGGCCAATTCCTGGAACTCGGGATCCGGCAGATAAACCACCTTGGTCACGAAGTTCCCGGTCAGAACCTGGTCGAAGTCTTCTTCGGTGAATTGAATCGGAATCGCCGCGTGAGCCAGGTAGCTGTGGGTGCGAGGCGTGATGGGCGCGACCGTAATGGTCGGATAGAGCTCCACGCCCTCGCGGCCCGGAATGTTGGTCAGCTTCACGCGGTACACGGCGGCTTGTCCGAAGGTCTGCCGACCCGGCGCGAAGATGGGCGGCGAGTCGAACATGCCCTGACCGCTCATGTCGTAGCGGATCTGCATCCCATCCGGCTTGGCGAACAGGACCTGCACGGTGGCCATGTGAGCCACGGGCATGAAGCCTCCGCCTCCGCCTCCGCCGTTAGGGCCGCAATCCTCCAAGGCCTGTGCGAGCATGACTCCCTTGTCAATCGGTTGATCTTCCGCGACGTAATCCGCGGGGCCGAAGGGTCCGGTGGGCGCCGAAGCCGACATCGGAGCGTAACCTCCACCGTACGGCCCGATCACTCCTGGTCCAGGCCCGCCAACTCCTGGTCCGGGCTCCATTAAACGACTAGCGGGCGGCAAGTTGGCCTTCCCTCCCGCCGCATCCCAGGACCGCGAAGGCCCCGGCGATACACAGCAGACGAAGCGTCAAACGCAGTTTCATCGATATCCCCCCTGCGAGAATTCTCCGTCTGAGGCGTAAGGTCGCCTGCAAAGCGGAATCCCTGACGTTGTGCGATGTTCGTGAATCGCGATCCGACCGAGGACCGCCGAGGTCAAGTTGGCGTGGACCCAAACCGGGCAGGCGCCTAGAATGCCGACCCCGCCGCGTCCATGCAGCCCTCGGTCCTGCGGATCAAGGGTCACGGTCTTGGATTAACTTCGGCGGCGGCCAACTGGATTTTGAGGCAAAATCGGCATATCCCCGGTCATGAGCAATAACTTGCCTAACCCGAAGCGGCTCTTGACCCTAGGCGCCCTGGCCCTGGTGGTTGGCGCAAACTTTAACGCGCCACGGCCGTTGGCCGCCCAATCGCCTCGCCAGCCAACTTCGTCGCCGGCGGTCGTGCAGCCCAGCTCGCGCATGGCCCGCGCCGACGCCTCGCCCCGCGCGGCCGGAAACGCCGCTCGCCCGACGCCGGAATCCGTCGCCCAAGCCGCCCAACGCGCCGAGGAACTCATCCGCGCCGCGGCCGATTCGGTCCGCAAGCTCTCCTCGGTCCAGGCCCTGGTCCGGCAACGCATGCGGCTGTTCGATCGCAGCATCGCCGGATCGGGACGCTACCTGCAGACCGGAACCGCCGATCGTCCGATGTGGATTCTGGAGCTGAAGTTGCAGGCCGGACAACTCGCCACCCTCAGGCAAGAGGTCTGTGATGGCGACGTGTTGTGGCGCCGAACGCAGCGCGAACGCAGCGACGACACGGATGAGGTCGAGGTCAGCCGGATTGATCTCGAGGTGATTCGCTCGACGCTGGCCCGCCGCGGCCGTCGCCCAAGGGAGCTCGACTTCGCCGCTTTGGGAGGATTGCCGCGGATTCTGGATTCGCTGGCGGACCACTACGACTTCCAAACCGCCCAAACCGGGCAGCTTAGCAATGAGCCGGTGTGGGTCCTGCATGGACGCCGGCGTAAGACGCGCGGCGAGTCCGCCGAAATCGTCCACGCGCCCGACGCGGTGCAGGTGATTCTCAGTCGCGATGAGCAATTGCCCTTATTTCCTTATCGCGTCGAATACCGCCGAGTCGCCGCGGGCAAGGAAGAAGGGGCGCCGCCGATCATCGAACCCATCCTGGTCACCGAATGGTACTCCATTCAAGTCAGCCAAAAGCTCGATCCCCGCGTCTTTCAATTCCTGCCCGGCGACGTCGAGATCATCGACAAGACCGACGACGTCATGGACGCGGTGGGCGAACGGGACCCCTAGTGCTGTGTGACAGCTTAATCTGGGTGTGACTGCTTGCCAAAGTACTTGGCTGGCAACAGTTTGCACTGTGGCTAACCCAACGTCTCAGCTGTCACGCAGCACTAGGCCCCTGCGAAAGCCCCAAGCTTACCCAGCCGACCAAAAAGGCGTCCGACCCGTTTAATCTCGCGGACGCCATTGGCGACTATCCAGCACCATCGTGACCGGGCCATCGTTGGTGAGCGAGACTTGCATGTCGGCCTGGAAGACCCCGGTGGCGACGACGATCTCCAGATCCTTCACCGCTTGGATGAAACGGCCGTAGAGCACCACGGCGGTTTCTGGATCGGCCGCCTGGAGAAAACTGGGGCGGCGGCCTTTGCGGCAATCGCCCAACAGCGTGAATTGGCTGACCGCCAGCAACGCGCCGCCGACCTGCTTCAGGCTCAAGTTCATCTTCCCCTGCTCGTCCTCGAAGATCCGGAGCCCCACAATTCGATCGGCCAGGATCTCCGCGTCTTGAGGGGAGTCGTCTTCGGCGACGCCCAAGAGGACAACCAGGCCGTGGTGGATCCGGCCCACCTCCCGCTGCTCGACGGTGACATGGGCTTCGGTCACGCGTTGAATCACGGCCAGCATCGGAAGGCTCCGCGGAAGGTCGGCAGGATGAGTTGAGCGATCGCGGGCTGAGCAAGTTGGCACTTGCATCGCGCCGCGCGTGGCGTCAGGATAGAGCATCGCTGGTCGGAGCGTCGAGCCCGCCGATGCGCACCCTTCCCTCTCGCACGAGCACCCGCCATGAAGCAGACCTTTGCCTCCACCCCGTCTTCGCGTCGCGCCTTCCTGAAAACCACCGCCCTTTCCGCCGCCGCGGTTTCTGGCGGCGTGTTCAGTCAAACCGCCGCCGCGGCCTCCCGTTCGGCGCTGGAAAAACTGCAGATCGCCTGCATCGGCACCGCCAACCGGGCCGCGGCCGATATCGACGGCGTGAAGGGCGAGAACATCGTCGCGCTGTGCGACATCGACAACGACTACCTCGACCGCGCGGCACAGCAATTCCCCGACGCGCGAACCTACGCCGACTATCGCGAGCTACTGGATGCCGAAGGCGATAAGATCGACGCCGTCGTCATCGGCACGGCCGACCACAATCACGCGCCGGCGGCGATCCGCGCCATCGGCGGGGCAAGCACGTCTATTGCGAAAAGCCGCTGACGCACACCGTCTATGAAGCCCGCGTCGTGGCCGAAGCCGCGCAGCGCAGGGAGTCGCCACGCAGTTGGGCACGCAAATCCACGCCGAGAACAACTATCGCCGCGTCGTCGAAATCATTCAGTCCGGCGCGATCGGCGACGTCACCGAAGTCCACGTCTGGGTCGGCAAGGGCTGGGGCGGCGGCGACCGCCCGACCGAAGGGCAGGAGCCTCCGGCGAAGCTGAACTGGGACCTCTGGCTGGGCCCAGCGCCCGAGCGACCCTATGCCGACGGGCGTTATCATCCCGCCCAATGGCGCCGCTGGTGGGACTTCGGCCAGGGCACGCTGGGCGACATGGCCTGCCACTACATGGACCTGCCGTTCTGGGCCCTCAAGCTGCGCCACCCCACGCGCTGCGAAGCGGAAGGCCCGGAAGTGCATCCGGAGACCTGCCCGCTTGGGTCTGATCGTCATGCTACGAATTTCCCGCCCGCGACGGACTATGCCGCCGGTCAAACTGACCTGGTACGACGGCAATATGATCCCCAAGGAAGTTGGCGGAAAACGCGTCCCCGGCAACGGCGTGATGTTCGTCGGCAGCGAAGGCAAGATGTTCGCCGACTACGGCAACTACCGCATGTTCCTGCCGAAGAAGTTCGCGGACTTCAAGCCGCCCGAGCCCACGATTCCCCATTCGATCGGCCACCACGCCGAATGGATCAAGGCCTGCAAGGACGGCTCGCCAACGACCTGCAACTTCGACTATTCCGGGGCCCTCACCGAAACCGTGCTGCTGGGCAACGTCGCCTACCGCACCGGTCAAGCCCTCGAATGGGACGCCAAAGCCCTGAAGGCCGTCAACTGCCCCGCGGCCGACCGGTACATCAACAAGGAATACCGCAAAGGCTGGGAAGTGTTGGGGGTGGCTTAGTAGTTTTTGGTTCTTGGTTCTTGGTTCTTGGTTCTTGGTTCTTGTTCCTTGTTCCTTGTTCCTTGTTCCTTGTTCCTTGTTCCTTGTTCGGGGGGGCCATGGAGCCGCAGCGGTCTTCGTGCCGGTGTGTCTCCGTGGTTCATCCCCCTTTTAACCTGTATGCGGCCCAACGCCACGGTCCCTGGTCGTCGAGCGACGGCTCGGTTACAGTTTCCTGGTCTCCGATCCGCCTCTTTCGCTTTGGCTAGGCTCCGTGGTTCGCATCTACTTCTCATTGGCGCTGCTCTCCTCGATCCTGCTGGTGGCCGCCTTGGCCTTGGGGCTGCGCATTGGCGATCTGCAAACGGCCAGCCAGATGTTGCTCGACAAGCGGTCGGAGCTTCGCAAGATGGAGCAAGCGAGGAAATCCTCGGCGGCCGATGTTGAGGCGTTTCGGCGGGAGGTGGGAGAAGCCTCGAAGGAGTTTCGTCCCTTCCGACAGCGGCAGACGCTGCACATGTTGACGGGCCTGGCCGCGGCCTTGGCCACGGTGCTGGTCAACAGCATCACGGTGACCTACTTCATCGGCACCAATCGCTGGTGCAAGGAAGTCAGCGAAACCTACCGCATGCCGGACGATCTGGCTCGTCGCAGTCATCGCCTGAAGTCCGCCGCGTTTCCCTGGTCGTTGCTGGGAATCTTGTCAGTGATGGGGATCGCGATGCTGGGCGCGGCCAGCGACCCTGGGGCCGCCCTCAAGTGGGGCGACGGCATGGCCACGGCGCACTACATGGCCGCGGTTTTGGGGACGCTGCTGGTTATTTATTCCTTTTACCAACAGCTGCAGTACATTCGTCGCAACTACGAAGTGATCGACGCGATCATGCAATACGTCGGTCAACGAAGGGCCGAGCAAGGACTGGGAGAGTCCTAGAGGCGGCATTGACCGACGAGTCCACCACCATGAATCACGTTCGGCCCACGTTGGCCTTTGCCATGGGTGATCCGGCGGGCGTCGGTCCGCAGGTGCTCGCGGCGGCTTGGGGCGAGCAGCGGTTGTGGCGGTGTTGCCGACCGTTTGTGATTGGCAGTCCCACGGTGATGAGGGCGGCGGTCCAACTGCTGGGAGCATCCATCGAAGTTGTCGTTGTGGACTCGCCAACGCAGGTCGAACAGGACGGCGGTTCCTCCGGCAAGGTGATGCCGTGTCTCAGTGTGTTGGACGGATTGGCCTCTTCGGCGCCGCGGGCGGTTACCTCCGCGGCGGCGGGACGAGCGTCATTGGAGGCCGTGCGGACGGCGGCGGATTTGGCGATGCAGGGTCGGGTATCGGGCGTGGTGACCTTGCCGATCGACAAGGCCGCCTGGTCCGCCGCGGGCGCGGTCTGGCCCGGACATACGGAATTACTGGCCGAATTGTGCCAGGTTCCCCGCAGCGCCATGATGCTGTACCTTCCGCCCAGCCATGATCCGGCCAAGTCGGGCCGAGCGGCTCTAGGAGTGGTCCATGTGACGCTCCACACGGCCCTCAGGGACGTTCCGGCACTGCTCACCACGGAACAGATCGTGTGGCGGATTCGGCTGCTGGACGAGGCCCTGCGAGCCTTGGGAGCCAACCCCAAGGGTTCGCCTCGCCTGGCGGTCTGCGCCCTGAATCCGCATGCCGGGGAGCAAGGGCTGTTCGGCGACGAAGAGCTGCGGATCATCGCGCCGGCCGTCGAGCAAGCTCGCCAGGGCGGCGTCCAAGTGGATGGGCCCTTGCCCGCCGATACGCTGCTCATGCGGGCCGTGCGCGGTGAATTCGACGGCGTGGTGGCGATGTATCACGACCAGGGCCATATCGCCCTGAAGATGCTGGGCGTGCACGAGCCGGTCAACATCACGCTCGGCCTGCCGATCGTGCGAACCAGCGTGGCCCACGGCACCGCCTACGATCTGGCTTGGAAACACGAGGCCGATCACCAAGGGCTGCTGCAAGCCGCCGAGACCGCCGCGCTGCTGGCCGCGCGGCGGACCCGCTAGGCGCGTCGGCGATCCGTGTTCCCCGTCAAACCAATGGACGACCAGACGTGATACGGTTCGATTCCTCCACAAGGTACGGCTGGTTGCCGACCTGAACGTAGCGACATCTGGGCACGGCCCCGTATTAGTCAGGGAGGACCGGTGCGGGTCTTTCTTTATTGCGGAATGAACGTGAACGCCATGGAAGGCAACATCGAACTCACAGACCCTGATCACCCCGAAGCCGAGAATGCGGCCGAGGCGACCGCACGGCTATTGATCAAGATCCGCGATACGCGAACCAAGCGAGAACCTAAACGATTAGACGTTTCTTGGCCCCCGGCTCAGTTGTTGGGCCGGAAGTATCCCGTTCCACGACCCACGGAGCCAGCCGGGCCACGTCCGGCGAACTCCACCCCTACTTCTCCATCCTTTAACTTCCCGATGATCCGTAGATTCGAAAGCCCTTTCTCGCCGTTGAATTTCACAACTCCGCCTGCCGACACCGGTGCGGTTCCCGTCACCTCATACTCATAATTGCCGGCCGGAAACGTGAGGATGCCCTTGAATGCCGTTCCCTTCCGTTCGGCGATTTGCAACGCCCACTTCACTCTATTGACTATCTTCCCCCTGGCGTCGCGGAGCACTTGTTCCCCGCCGAACGAATTCCCCTCTGCGAAGAGGTCTTTATCCGCGACATTAGCCTTGGCGTTGGCCTGCTGCTTAGGTTTGGCGGGGCCGTTGGCTTTGAGCAACTCGGACTCCCTCTTGAGCACTTCATTCTCTCGCTTCAGCAGACCGTTTTCCCGCTTCAGTAATTCGACCTCCCGGTTCAACCTCGCCACCTCATCCTTCAATCTCGCCACCTCATCTGAGTCTTGGGCAGTCACGTGTTTACACACGGACAGCGCAGAAAGCAGCACCAACAACATCACAAATGACTTGCTCATCTCAGTTCCTCTTCTCGCCGAAAGAATCCATTTAAGTCCGAGGTTTAGTCGGTGGGAGCCTTTGGATAAAACCTGGCGACTCGGACCCGTGATCTGGACAGCCACAACTGTCGATCACATTAACACCTCCCATCAAACTCTCGGATTCAATGTCTCATGAGGATTATCGTTCTTGATCTCGGCAAGTTCAACCCGGACTGCTCTCCCCGTACAAAACCAATTTGCAGAGAGTCAGCGGATTGTGCAGGCTTTTTATGCCGGGAATGGCTGTTCTGATGCATTTCGCGTCTCATTCGAGTGGTCACGTTATCAATGAAAGCAGAAAGCGGGTTAACGCTTTGCTGTTAACCAACGCTGCTGTTCGCAGTTCTGCGAGTGGTTAAGAGGAAGAGAGAACGCTAACACGAAAGCTGCCGTCTTGCTCCAGATAATCACCCGCCAAGGCGAGCAAGCAAGGCGTCGCGTACTGCCGGTAAGGAAGCAGGAAAGTCGGGCAAGTCGGTGAACACGCGCCGACAAGCGACGCCCTCCAACGCAGAATCGTGATCTTCACGATTTGCACGGTGAGGCCGACCAGAACTCGGACCTGCCGACGACGAGCCTCATGCTTGGTGAAGCCAATCGATGACTCGCAGCGAGTACAACACTCAAAATACCGCCAACCGCCCGAGACCCGCAGCCGATGCAACTCAATCGCCTCGAGAACTGAAGGTCCAAGGTCCGCCATGACGATCAAAGTCCCAGACGATAGACATCCCAGATGTTTGTCCGAGAGGAACGTGCCTTCAGTGCAACCTGAGAGGGGCTCGTTCCTCTTCTCATGCGCCCCCCCAAAAAAAGCAGGCGGGCCTCCAGGAAGTATTCCACTCAGGCGGGCTTCAAGTCACCCGCAGACCACAACCTCCCGGTCAAACAATCCAAGACAAACAACGCCTCTGCCGGACCGGCAAAATGAGCCGCCGCAAAAGGCGAGAAACCTACACTGGCCACGCTGGTTCGCTGCGAGCCGTCGCGACGGTATGACATTGACGTCCTGGATCGATTTGCCAAAGCGTCAGAGGAGTTGGAGCGGCAAAGCAAGGTGCCTTTGATGCCGTTTCCGGCTCCTAGCAAACTCATCCCACCCAAATCCGACAAGCTGGCGGACCTAATCGCGACCTGCGCGATCGCACCACCCAGGGTACGCTCCGAGACGGATTTCACGGTCTGCTGCTTCGCCATCCGAGAGGGCGTCGCCGCCAATAAGGTGTGGTCGCGCATTTAGGCGGTTAGCAAGTTTGCCGAGCGAGCCCGCAGCTACTTTGACCTCACCTGGGAGAATGCCGCCTACGATGTGCGAGTTAGCAAGTTCGAGAAGATCCAGCGACCCACAGTCGCCGCGGTAACGCCCGCAGCAACCGCCGCTTCTCCCGAATCCAATGGCGGGCTGTACACCGGACCAGCGGAAACTGCCGTACGGCCAGTGATTTTCGGAGACTTAAAGTCGACGCTCGTGGGTGAAACGATGAGCGAGATCACCAAGCACCTGGTGCGCACGGGCAACTGTTTCAATCGGATTGATCAGCTGATGGTGGTACGCGATCACTCACCTCTTTACGGGCAATGGAGTATTTTGGCTCGAAGTCGGCTCGGCTTTGGCCAGATTGAACGTCCTTGACCTTGGTATCGATTGATGTTCCTACCGAAGCAATTGGCGTGCGAGAGTCCGCCCAGCACCGGGCTGTCGATCCAACTGGCAAAGCTTCACTACCGGGACGGAAAACTGAAACGTCCGCACTAAAATATCGCGCCGTTTCCCTTCCTCCTTTACTCTTCTCCCTTCTCCAGGCTCAGGGCCAGCCGGAAACCGTTGTTGCTTGAGCGGTCCATGGGGGCGATTGCAGCGCGGTCCGCCGCCCGGCAAAGCGTCGCGTCATCGACCCAGCTGCCACCGCGGCGGTCCCGGAACGAGCCCTTGACGGGCCCCGTTGGATCGCTGACCGCATCGGAGCCGAAACCGCCGTACCAGTCATGTGTCCACTCGAATACGTTCCCGTGCAGGTCGAAGGCCCCGCGAATGCTGGGACGGCATTGTCGCGGTGGATGCACCCTCCAGCCACTGTTCTCGGTGAACCACCCAAATCGTCCTAGCAGGCCGACCTCGCTGCCATAGCCGTAAGACGTCCGGACTCCGGCTCGGGCGGCGATTTCCCATTCCGCTGCCGTTGGCAAGCGGAACCCCCGACGGTCCAAATCGACGGGCCAATCCCGTGGTGCCCAGTCCGCCCGCGGATCGGGTTCCCGCGGATACTCGACTTCGTCCAATGAATCGGGGGAAGCGTAAGCTTGCTGGTTCTCCGGCAATTCCATCTGCTGACCCAGCCAGCGACAGAAGGCCACCGAGTCGTACCAGCTTGCTCCAAAGCCGGCATCCAAAGGTTGGGCCTTGAACTGCCGCATGAACCCGGCATATCGCGGATGAAACGCACTCAGCTCTCCAATGGTCACTTCTCGATCCAACAGTGCGAAGGGACGAGTGAGCGTGACCTGATGACGCTGTTCGTGTGCCGCTCGAGTTGAGCGATCGAGTTCGTCCTCGACTGATCCGATCATGTAATTTCCTGCCGGGAACACGATGAACGTGTAGTAAAACGTCTTCGTTGGTACTGGGGCAGCGACCGGTTCTTCTGCTGCTTCCGCACTCTCGTGAGTTGAGTCGGCCTCCTCTTCGCTACTGGAAGTACCTGGGGCCTTTGACCTCGCGGACTCGCTTTCGTTGGCCTCCGCCGTCGTTTCGTTGTTCGGTTGTGAAGGCTGCGCGGGAGTCACGGTGATTGCCAGCGTGAACCACTCGCGATCGGGCGAATACGCTACCGGCGTCTGGTCGACGCGGGTAGCCACCTCGGACTGCTCCCACTGCCTCAGCAACCAGCCGGATGCACCGTGTACGCCCGAACTGGGGTCGTTGGAGTACCAGTCCTCCAGCCGTTTCAGGAGAGTGGCGCGTCGCGCCTCCGGTATCTCTTGGAGCGTGAACTCACCAAGTGACAACAGCAGCGCGTAGCGGGCACGCGCGCTGCGACGAAACGCGTCGCTCGTGATATCAAGTGGTGGTCCCTCGCTCACGCGTCGCGTTTCGATATCCAGGACCTCCAGCAGCGGCTCGGCACCCACGCCACGCTCGCGGCAACGGAAGATGAACTGCGTCAGAGCTTCGGGGTCATCGGTGTAATTGAAGACGGGCAAGACTCGTTCCCGCTCACCAAGTCGTACTAACGTCACGGCGGCATTGGCTCGCTGCTGGCCGTACCCGATCCGCTCCACCGATCCCAGCTCGTCGGGCGGAAGCGTCGCTGCTGTTCTGCTAAGTTCCTCGACGGTGGAGGGTGACGGACTGGCAGCGACCAGCGGATAGAGTACGGCAAACTGTTCGGGCGTGGCGACGCTCAGCAACGGCGACAATCGCTCGACGTCATTCGCCGCGTAATCAGCAAACGCATTGGCGGCACTCAGTCGCTGTGCATCGGTCGCATCGGCGGCGGCGAAGATACGCCCTAGATCCGGCAAGAGCTGGTCTCGAATCGGTCGCAACGCCTCGCGCAGCAGCGGCTGGTACTCGGCGTTGGATGATACGAGTTGTTCGGCCACGAACTTGAGATCCGCATCAGTCCAAGAGTCGGATTCTGACTCCGGGACATAATCGGCCAGGGCCAGCGCCGATCGGAAACGCCGCTGCGGATCACTGTCGTTTTGCATCACATCCTGGAATCTTTCAGTCAGGGTGGCTGCCGAGGGACGTAGCATCTGCCGAATCGGGAGCACGTAGGTCACCTTGCCGGTGAGCAATTCTTCGACGAGCGAATCGACCTGCGCCGGATCGCGGCCAACGGTCGCCAGGCGGGCGTGCAATTGGCCGCGTTGTTCGTCGAGGGTCTTGGCTTCACGCGATAGCAGGGGCTCGAGGTAGTTGGCCGCGACGTCCGGATTCGCTTCCAGTTCCGCAACGATCTCAGGAATCTGATTCGGTTCGGCACTCACCAGTTGACCGACCAGCCCTTCGATGCGAGTTTCTTCCTGCCGCTGGTCAAACTGCGTGCGAATCACCGTGCCGACGGAAATGACCGCGATCAGCGCCGTAACCGCGAGTGCCGAGCGAATGCCATGCACGCGTCCCGCTCGGCGCATCATCTTCCGCTGTGGCTCGGTCCACTTCGTTTTGTCCGTCAGCAGCCGGATGGTGAAGATGATCCCACCACGACGGCAGGTAACGGTTTTCCGGCTTGGCGTTCCAACTGGTGGAACTGTCGGCCAGCTTGAGTTCCGCCCGGCCGCGTCGGGTTTCTTTCTGCTTGCGAGTCAGCCAGTCCCGCAGCGAAGGAACCAGATAGTCGTGCGTGAGCTGGTAGTACTTTTCTGCCCGCCTGGAGCCGTGCTTCGGAGTCGTCATCGTCATCCACACCTTCAGGATCGGTCGGCGTGATCAGTCGGAGTTCGCTGTCCAGGATCCGGATCAGATCCGTCGAAGTCCCTGGGACGACTGGCATAGCCGGAGGCTTCCAGCAGTTCGTCGTGCGACCGCATGTGTCCCTTGATGTCGGTACCCGATTCGGGCAGCAGAGCTTTCAGAACGGCGCGAGCCGCTTTCTGGTGATAGCGGTGTTCGGGCGGGGCGGTGGAAGCACTGAACGTCTCCTCCAGAAACGTCGACGCCCACGCCCTGCGTCCCGCCGACTTCTTTCAGCGTGGCCGGCGTCCACGGCTTGCCCTTCATCATCTCGGCAAACAGGGCCAGCCGAACGCAGATCACCTTGCCGTCTTCGGCCAGACCGGCGACCGCTTGCTCCAGGAAATCTTTTTGCTCTTTGGTCGTGTCAGCTCGCATGTCTCGGGCAGGGGTCCAAACGCCCGCCCGAACGCGGCCAACACCTTCTCGAGCGTGGTCGAGATCGAAACAGATCGACCAGCGGCCGTGTTCTGGCCTTCGACAAGTCGAACTTCCAATTCCCGCATGAAGCGAGCTGACCGCCATCCAGAAATCATCCCGCACCATCACGATGCACTGCACACGTCCGCCGTCGCACTGCCGCAGGGCTTGCACCAGATCGGTGTTTTCTTCTTCCTTGTTGGCGTGCAACCATTGCTCGAACTGGTCGAGCACGATCAGCACTTTCTTGCCGACCGGGATGCCTTGGCCCCGCCGGAGTGCCGCCAGCGTGTCCTTGAGACTCAGGTTGTCTTCGAGGGCCGGGCAGCGTTTCCGCAGACCGTGCAGCAAGCGGGTTTCGGTCTCCTCCGGCGTGGCTTCGACGTAGACGGGGATCACGTCCTCGGACAGCCGAGGCAGCAGCCCCGCCTTGACCAGCGACGACTTGCCGCAGCCGGATGGGCCGTAGATCAGCCCGACCGAAAACGTGTTGTCCGCGTCGGTTTCTTCGATCCGGGTCTTCCAGAAGCGAATGCTGTCGGGCAGTCCGTCGCGATCGCGTGGTCCCGGCAGCAGTTCCAGGAAGAAGTCGGCGTCGTGGGCGTCGAACGACCGCAAGCCCTTGGGCACGATCTTGATCGGTTGGCTGTCGGAGTTCTCCTGAGTCGAGTCGCCCTTCGCCGTGTCGGAGTCACCGGACGCACGCGTCGGTGTCGTTGCTCTGCGCCGTCCGCTCCGGCGAAGAAGTCGACGCTACCGCTCGATTGACGTTGCGGCATCGAGGCCAAGTACGCCGCAGATCCTCGGCCATGTCGAGGGCGGTCGTGTAGCGATCCGCAGCCCGCTTGGCCAGGGCCTTGAGGCAGATCCGCTCCAGCTCCTTGGGAATCCGATCGTCGATCTGGCGCGGCGGCTTGACCTCCTGGCTGGTGATCTGCTCCAGCAGTTCGTGCTGGCGTCTCGGCGGAAACGGTGCGGCGTCCCGTCAGCAGTTCGTAGAGCACCGCCCCCAGGCTGTAGATGTCGCTGCGGCCGTCGACGCGGTGCCCTTCGCCGCGAGCCTGTTCGGGGCTCATGTAAGCCGGCGTGCCGCATACCGCGGCCCTTTGCCAAGGTCCGCTTCGCGGAGGGCGAGCCCGAAGTCGACGACGTAAGGGCTGGTCGTTCTGGTCGAGCAGGATGTTGCCCGGCTTCACGTCGCGATGGACCAGGCCTTGCTTGTGCGCGTAATGCAGCGCCTCGGCCACGGTGGCCACCAGTTCGGCGGCGGCCGCGAAGTCGAGCCGTGACTGTTTGAGTCGGGTCGCAAGGTCGGTCCCCTCGATGTACTTGGAGACGATGTAGCAGGGAAACTCGTCCGAGCTGCCCACGTCGTAGACCGGCACGATGTGCGGATGATCGAGACCGGCGACGGTGCGCGCCTCGGTCCAGATACGCCTCGGCGTCTTCCGGCCGGTTGATCAGCCGGGCGTGCGGCACCTTGACGGCGACCGCGCCGATCGAGTTGCTCGTCGTGAGCCAGATAAACGAGTCCGAAACCTCCCTTGCCCAGACACCTTTTCAATCCGGTAGCGGCGCCATGTGCTGTGGATGGTCGCTGCGAGAGGCTCCGCTTCCTGGCGGCGAGCCTGCCTGGCAAGTCCTGCGTCATATCGTGAGGGTCGGGATCGCTCATGTCTTATTCATCTCAACATCACCGTAAGCCAATTTGGGTTCGCCGCCGTTATCCGTAGACAGACTGAATTTGCGGGAGCATCCCAGAGGTGAAATCGACGCGTCCCAACGACACCGACGCGGCATGGCGTCGAGCTAAGTCGCAGAGGCTGGACCAGCCGTCCCTAGACGAGAATTGTGTGACTGCAGGCGGGATTGAACACCTCTACAGTCTGCGTGATCAGAATGACAACCAGCAACTGGAGGCGTTATTTTTCGGTCGCCCCATAGGTCTGTCCGCGATGGGATCCTGATCTAGTGGCCTGTACGCCACTGAGAACCCATCAAGTCCGAGTCAGAATAGAGCCACTTTGCTCACGACCTGGGCAAACTCTTCCAACGGCAAGGCAGGAATCTCTACGTAATCGTCAATCTTCGCGACTGGCACCAGCTCGTGTTTGAAGTTCAAGGTCGGCAA
>CAVORG010000029.1:0-25459 GCA_963698545.1 uncultured Planctomycetaceae bacterium | reverse complement strand
GCACAACTTTGTGGTCGCCCATCCGATCTGCAATTCGGCGAAGGCGGATCATCTGGCTGCGGCGGACTATCTGGCGGCTTGGGCTGGCCGCAACAGCGCCATCGGGAGCAACTGGCTGTGGAGTTCAGTGAGCACGGCATACTGCATGATCTGCCGACGTCGGTGCGAATCGCGAACTGGGCCGACCAGCAGACGTTCGATGCTGGTGGTCTGACTTGGGCGCGGATGGACGACATGGTGCCATTACCGCCGAGTTGGCGAGAGATGCTCGCTCACCCAACGGGATAGCGTGTCGATCATAGCGGACGGCCGACCTTCGCCGTGGCATACATAACCTGAGAGGCGACGCGCGCCGCGTTGCACATCCCAACCTCTCGGGGACTGCCGCATCATGCCATCTTCCAAGTTCGATCCGCTTTTGGATCTGACTCCCGAACAGTGCCGCGAGCAGGTCGCGGCCATGCTGGCCGTGGGCTTCTACGGACGCTCCAACAGGCGCGATCCCACGCGGATTCCGCTCCGGAAACGCTCGAATTCTCCCCTTCAGGCCTTGAGGTTCCTGGCAAAACGAGGCTCAGTGTATCTCGTGTTTCGGAAGTTAACAGAACCACGAACCAGAGAGGTACACGATGAAAACGAGCATGCAGATCCAGCTGGCCAAACTCGCGGAGATGTCCACGGGCGAGCTGGCCCACGCTACGCCGAACTGTTCTGCGAACGTAAGCGCACGGGTTAGGCGTCTTGGCGCGGGGGGTAGGCTGAGGGGTTGTTTTTCATTCCCTTGGCCTGGAGTCGAGTATGGGACGTGTTGCGAATCCGGAGGTGGCTTCGTTGTGGCGGGACCGTGTGGAGCGTCAGCGGCGGAGCGGTTTGTCGATCTTGGAGTTCTGTCGTCGCGAGGGATGCTCGGCGGGGAACTTTCACGCTTGGAAGCGGCGGTTGCCGGCGGGGCGTTCGACGGTTGGCAAGTCGAAGGCGGGGCGTCGTCGGGAGGCTTCGCCCGCCCCATCGCCGCGGGGCGGCTTTGTTCAGTTTCCGCTCGTCGTCGAATCGATGATTGAAGTTCGCTTCTCCGATCATTGACTGTCCGAGTTGTTTTGGCTCACTGCAGCACTTGGCTTCGTAGTGGAGGGCAACCCCCCCCTTTCCTATTGATTCCGGAGGGGCTCAGCAGGTGGCCGCCCAGGTCGCGAAGGCGATGCACCATGGCCTGCCGCTTCCAGCTTCGACGAGCGGCTTCGCCGCGAACATGGGTCAGATTATCAGATCGGGTAGTGACTTCGTTGACACGCTATCGCGCGTTAATGATAATCCACGGCGGCTGCGGAGCGATTGGGAGGAGGGTGGCGTGTTGAGCGGGCATCAAGGACTCATAAGGCTGCTGGATTATTGGCGGGACCACAGGTCCATCGCAGGGCATCGACTCGAAGGTGAGGGAGTTGGAATTGCGATCGTAGATAGCGGCGCCGACGCTGCTGACTTTGCAATAAGTGGCTGCTTGACTCGCCGTTATCGCGTGATAGACCAGCGTGTGAGGGAAGTGCACGAACTTGATGACCCGACGGGAAATGGCACCAGGGCTTGTCGGACAATTGTCGAGCCTGAATCCGGTATTGCCCAGAAAGCCCGATTAGCGGTATACCGAATTCGTCAGATGCGCCCGATGTCTTCGATGCTCGTGACGTACTCGCCGCCTTAGAGCACATCCAGGGCCAGAATGACACTCATGTCGTCAATCTCTCGATCTGCCGAGCAAACGGGTCACCCAAGAATGCGTTCAAACGGCCCCTAAAGCAGGCAATCGGCAGCTTGTCGCGGGTTGGCAAGGTTGTCGTTATGGCACACGGAGACTGCTCTCGCCTGCACCATGCAGGCCGCTTGGACGCCGTGACTGTTGGCGGGGCGGCCCGTTCCAATGGCGAATGGAAATGTCCGGCGCTCCTGGTCTCTGACTCCGAGGGACATTACTTTATTCCCAGTCTATTCACGCCTTTGTTCACCCAACGAGCCCACGTTCCCTTGGGACACCAGGGTTCGTTCGCGTCGGCGCTGACTCCGGGCGCAATGTCTTTGGCGTACGAGTTCCTTGTCAAGCAAGCTGTGGCTTCGGCGCCCCAGAGCGACGGACCGAAGAACAGCTCCCAACTTTGCCACATGATTGCGGAGTCGGCGCGTGACACGTCAGGCCGACCTGGGTTGCTTACGTTCTCGCGTTCCTGCAAGCAGTGAAGAGATTCGTCGAAAGCGAATGAGCGAGAGTGCGATATGTTGTTGACCACAGAGAAGCTGTTGAAGCTTTCGGGAGAGCACCCAGATGCGCTGGTCAAGGTAGCTGCTCGTCTTTCGGGAATCCGAGTCGCCGGAGGCGCTGCACGCGCGGATCGTGGAGAGACTCGAGCCGCCCGCCCATGTGTCGCGCCGATTTTCGGCGCAATCGCCGTCGATTGCCGCGCGACAAATTGCTCGATCTCGTGCAGTACTTCCGGAAGCAGATCGATGAGTCGCAGTTTGAATTCCAACATTTTGATCCTCGCAGACTCGAGGCATCCGTTCGAACCGTCGAAACTCTATCCGGAACGCAGTCACTCGCGGAATGGGCGCCTGGTGAGCGAACTGATTCGCTGTTCGCACAACCTGGCGGCCGACGCTTCGTTGGCGGCGTTGGGCAGAGCCCTGGCGGACGACACTCAGGCGCCTCACCTGGTGCAGGAGTGGCTTGAACAAGACCGCCGAGTTGATCGGGCGACAGGACCTGAATGAGCGGACCGCGATCGATCTGGCGTCGCGTCTCTTGGACAAGGCGGCAGGTGATCTGGGAGCAGACGGCTATGCGCTCTTTGTTCGAGACCCAGTAGTCTCCGACGTATTTCACTGTCGGTTAATGAAGGGGCTTCGCTATCCTGAAATGGAGAGCGGGTTTGCCGGGCTTTCCCCGACGCGTTGGCATTTCCCCAACGAGGATTCGGTGATTGTCTGTACGAAACTGAGTCAAGCGTTGGAAGAACTTCCCATGGGCAAGTGACTGCCCGACGCCAGCGGTCGGCTGAATGAAAAGTATCGCCGCCTGATTGAAAGGAACCCGCACTTCGGACCGTACTTCTGCCGCGAGGAATTGAAAGCGGTTGCGGTCCTGCACGGAAGATTTTCCAACGAGATCTCCTTATCCGCTTACCTCAATTTCCAAGGCGATCCGCCAACCTCGCCGAGCAGCCGAGGCGTGTTGGACCGTTTGCTGTTCGATTTGGAGATTCTCTATCCCTACTTCATCAGAGATTGCATTCACCTGGGCGACCATCGGTTCGCCTTGGAGGGGATTCGTTTCGCGGAAAAGCTGGCAATGACCCAGCCGCGCGCAGGGCGAGGGCCTCGAAGTGCAGCTCAAGGCCTTCCTGGAAAAGATGTTATGCCTGCTGGGGATCGACGAAGCGAAGGGTTTGGCGACAATCCATGGGTACCACCCGGAATCGGCGGCCTTGTACTTCGTCGCCCACGCAGGAGATCAAGGTCTTCCGTCCGCTTATCGTCGGCAACAGCGGGCGTTCAGCGGAGAGGGCATCGTTTCATGGGTCGCCGTTCACCGGCGCTCTTTGATCATTAACGACGTGTCCGATGAGCGTTTTTCGTCCATGCTGTGCCGGTTCCACGAACACGGCGGGAGCGAATCGGCGACCCCGATATTTGCCGGCGAACGTCTCATCGGCGTTTTGAATTTCGAGTCGTATGAAGGCGTCGAGTTCTCCCGTTGGCAGATGGTCAACCTGAGTTTTGTGGCCAATCAAGTCGGTTTGGCTTGGCAGGTATTCAATGAACGGTGCATTCGCGACGATCTTAGAAGATGTACGCCATCGTCCGGCATGTTCTGCGGAGCACGCCGGAACCTGAGATCGTCAAACGCTGGAAAGCCGAAATGGTCACGACGTTCCGCGCCACGAGGCCGATGTCTGGGTGTGGCGGCACGAGCATTGGGAGCGGGTCGATTCGCTTCAGGAAACGACGATTCCAGGGCCGCGAGAAGGCGGGTGGACCGACTATGTCTGGAAGACGCGGCAGATTGTCTGCTTGACGGGCATCGAGAGTCAGGATGAGTTTCGGGTGGCCTACTGGCGGCAGGGAGAAAGTGGGCAACAAGGGACCTGGAGTCTCGAGAGCCAGAATTCCGAGGTCAGACCGCCGGAAACGATCCACGCTTCGGTGGTGGATCGCAACGTGTTATGCGAAATCGGAATACCGCTGAATCCAAGAACTCGCACGGTGATTTGGCTGAAGTACAATAGCCCGCCCCGGTTGCCGGATTTGGAGTCGCGGTTGATCGCCGATTCCGTATTGGTGCCGTTTGACTTTGGCAAGTATGGGTTGAACTCCGTGCCAAAGCGCTATCGCCTCACCAAGTTGGTCGCCGCCGCCTGCGCTTTCACTTTGCCCTGAGTTCGGCCAGTTGCGTCTTTGCATTCCGTACTCGGACCAGAAAAGCGGCGGAGCGGGTTCGCCACGTCTCCAGCGCCTGTGGAGCAACGGATTCTGACGCGCCGCTCGCGACATTGCGACATTGCGACATCTCGACTTCGTTGTATCAATCAACGCCGGCCGAGTCGTCTGGGGCCGAAGAGCCGTGGGTAGCAGGCGATGCGGTGCGCCACTCGGATCTGGCGAACCGGACTCCCATGAAGTAATCCGCGTTCGAGGGGTCATCCGCGTATTGCGCGGAACTGCAGGTGACGCTCGCGTCGCCATCGAACGAGCCTCCACGCAAGACTCGAGCGTCCCTCCAGTCGTCGTCGTCTGGTCGCCGGCTCGGCTCTTCGCACCACTCCCACACGTTGCCGTGAACGTCGTAGAGTCCAAATTCGTTCGGTGAGCGGGGCGGACCCACCGGAAGCGGCGTATGACTCCCGAATCGGGCGAATTCTCGCAGACGCTCTTCGTCTGTGCCGAAGCACCAGCGATGATGAGGAACGCCTGCGAGTCCAGGCCGCGCCCGGCAAGCGTATTCCCACTCGACGTCACTGGGCAAGCGGCTATGCAGCCATGTCGCCAGGGCCCAAGCGTCATACCAATTCAAGTACCTTACGGGCCAACGAGGATCACTGTCGCGGGCGGCGGCGTTCTTCAACTCGCCGTGGCGCCCGTCATATAGGCCCATCAACTCGTTGGTTGCCGGGTATTGGGCCATGTGGAAAACTGCGGGAATCGTTCGTGACTGCTTGTCGTATCCATACCAGAAGCGCAGTTCCGCACCCGCACGCGGGATTCTCCGAAAACCATTCTCGAATTCGTTGGCGATCCGCCGTTGTTCGCTTGTCGAGCTCTCCAAAGTCCGCTTGTATTCCCGCAACCACTCGACAACGACGGCTTTTGCGGGGTTCTTGCGGGTTGTCGACGCGTCGGAATCTTGTGAGGCGGCGCGCTGTGCTGCTTGGGTCGCGGTCGCGAGATCCTCTTCGCTATATTCGGGGGATGATAGGAAAGATGACAACCGAAGAAGTCGTGGCCAGCAGCGATAGAGTAGTTCGTTGGGACGCGGCTGTTGACGCCGCCGAAAAAGGCGTTGACAAGCCTTGATGTAACCACGCGGTCTCTTAGCGAGCGCCTCGGTGGGCGCCTCGACAACAAACCTCCAGTGCTCGTATCGGTTGAGATTCTTGCTGTATTCGGGATAGACAGCGCTGTAGCAAGCGTCACGGATACAAACCCGACGAGCGAGCCACTTCCTTTCTTCGCGACCTCCGCGTCGCACAACCCACAACGCGGCGAAAAAATCCCGCATGGTGGCGTTGCGGAACGCAAGCTTCTTGATATCCCGGTGCTCAGGAAAGCGGATTCGAGATACTGGCCGTTCAATTCGGCGAGCAGCACCAGCGTTTTCTCGAACTTCTGAACGATCGCATGCTGCTCCATGGCGGCTCATTGATGGTGAGCAGTTTTTCATGAACGCGTCCGGCGAACTCGTTGTAGCCACCGGCGACGCCCAATTCCGGACCGTCTCGCCAGGAGACGAGGATGAACGCGATCGCCGAGAGCAAGTCCACAATTTCTTCCAGCTTCAGTCGGAAGTCCCGCTCCTTCACGCGCGGTTCCTTGTCCAGCGAGATCGTTTTCCGCACACTATGCCAATAGACGTCGGCGGAGTTTCGCATTGGCCGAATCTCGTCCTCTTCCATCGTGCGGATGATGTCCAGCGTCCGCGGCACGAATAGCTCGCTGGCGCCGATCCGCTGCAGGAAGGCAAAGCGATCCCCCAGGTAATCCTGGCACTGCGTGGTGGTGAATTGAGCCACGCGAGCAAACTCCCAGTGCGAAGCGGAGTTGGCGTTCGGGCCGGCGCGAAACAGAGTGTCCCAATGGTCTTCGATGGCGTAGGGGCGACCCGCGATCAAGCAGTGGAGCTTCGGGAACCTCCTCTCCAGCAAGCTCCGCAACTCCCGAGTCACCGCGTCAATGTCCCGCGAACTGGTCTCGTCCAGGCCATCGATCAGCAGGCTGAACTTGCCTCGCCGGATCAGCATCAGCAGCCACAGTGACACTTCCTTCCTGCCGGGTCTTCCGATCGTGCTTGACTGGTTCTGATGCTGAAACCAGGTCCGGACGTGCTTGACGACACTTCGCCAAGCCCCTTTCTTCAACTCCCGCATCTCCAGCCGCACGGCGAGGCGTCCAGGCTGCCGCGCATGCAAGAGTTGCTGGGCCTGGGCCAGCGCCGTCGACTTCCCAAACCCGGCCTCGACTGTCAGGAAGGTCAGCCGATGATCCACACTCGACAAATACGTTTTCCGATCGACGAGCCGCCACGGCGGTTGGGGACGGGTGTCGCGGGATTCCGGCGCCAGCGGCTCGGGCGATGAACGCTTGCCGCCCAGCAAGTAGGCCTTCGCATTGGCCCGTTGAGCCGGCGTCAACGCCAACCGGTAGATCTCTTGTGAAGAAATGAAGGGAGGTTTCAGTAACTCGGTCATCGCGGGTCCACTGCGCAGACTGGTGAACTGATCGTTTCCCAGTATAGCGGGGACAATGCTGGAGAATTGCAGACTGCGCATGCGCGGATCGATCGCCGTCAGGGCGCCGCAATCGCCAGGGGCGGGTGCAGCAACAGACGTATCCAGCGGCATTGCTCTCCTGCCTTCCACCGGCCCTGGTCGGTGGCCGCTTTGACTTGACGAGATTTGGCTCCCAGGCTAGACGAACATCGCCAGCGCCAGGGACAGGACCACGGCGGCCAGCAGCGCGGCGGTTCCTCTGGCGAGCAACGGCGACGCATTTTTGGGGAGGTCGGTGGTGTCGATCGTGTCGTAGGCGACCACTTCGCTGGTCAGGCCGCGATGGCGCACCCGGACGGCTCTCGCGGAGATAATCGACGCCGCTGATGTGGACGATCTCGCGGTTCATGACGGGCCTTCTAATTGAGAGTGTACGGGGTTAGAGTTGCTCCTCGCCTGTAAGAGGCGTCGCGAGCGAACCGCCCACCAAAATTCTCGAGATTCATCAGAGTTTTCCTTCTCACCGGCGACGCGTCGGCCGAGGTGGAAGTGCATCGGGGCGGGCGTCGTCCTGTCGTCCCCACAGAGCGTTTTGGCGGGTAAGATCGCCGGGACGCCCGCTCTCCTTTCTCCGCGACCTGGCCGAACAAGACCTCTCGACGCAAGACGGTCTACATTCACGACCATTAGTCGATCTGCCAGGGTAGGGTAGAAGGAAGGAGAGACTAAGTTCTTCGGGGGAGAGCCCTGGCGAAACGCACCCCAAAATTGAGGTAGGAGTACGAAGGATCGTCCGTGCTGCGTATGGAACAACGCGTATCGTCGGCGCCGTTACGGAACGAGCCCCCACGCAAAACGCGAACGCTTGATCCGTCTCCCGGATCGTCTCCAGCGTGGAACTGGTACGCGCGACGGTACACATCGCGGCACCATTCCCAGACGTTGCCCAACATGTCCATCAGGCCGTCGTCTTCCCGCCCGTTCGCGCCGTTCCGCAGCCGCGTCGCCGGGCTCGCGCGCTCCGGACTTGCCGGCAGCGTCTTCCCATGCCCACTTTCTCTACAATTCAGCTTCGCCGCGTCGTGTTGTTCGTTAAACCGGTCTCCCCACCAATAGCGGTAGTGCCAATTGTCCGCCCCAATTCCGAACTTGGCGGCGTACTCCCACTGGTCCTCGCTCGGCAAGTGGCAGTTCGCCGCCTCGCCAATGCAGCCATTGAGCCAACACCCATGCATCAAACCACGAAACGTTCAACCGCCGGACAATCCGGACTGTCCGACCAGGTTGTGTACGCCTCGAATAGGGGAGTCGATCTTTGGCCAAAATCGGGATCAAATAACCGGATCGTTGCATTGGTAGTCGGGCGGCGGGCCAACCCGAACGCTTCGATGCGGCGCTGCGTATCTTGCTGAGGCGTTTCATCAGCTGGCGAGTAACGGTCGAATAACGGCTCAAGGTCGTCTTCGTCAAAGGCGATTTGCAATAGTCCGATAAACTCGTTGGTAAGCTGCTCCTGCTCGCGAGCCCATCGGGAGAAGAGTATGTTTTTCTCCTTGGCGACTTCCTCCGCTGACTCGTGGCTCGCGACCTCCCGTTGCCAGAGTTGTCGAACGCCAGCGGTCGCCCCCTGCTTCTCGGGCGTCGTGCCCATTCTGAATGGTTGCGGGCAAGCGGGATCATGCGGGTCCGTAGCGGGCAACTCCAGAAAGTCATTCACAAAGGCCTCGGCGATCTTCCGCCGAACTTCGCCTTGACGTCCGTTCAGGATCCGTTCAAACTCGCTTTGCCATGTCTCAAGGAGGCCGCGTGCGCCTGGGCGCCGTAGTGCTCGTGATCGCAATAGCCTTGCAGGGTGGGCCAGGAGCGGTAGATCATTTCCGTGGATCGTTTGGCGTAGCGCCGGGGCAATCACCGTCGGCCTTCGCTTCCTGAGTCGGCTGGTACAACCAGGCAATCGACGCCAGCCAGGTCTGAGGCTCCCGGGCCCGCTCGGGCATCTCGCAGAGGAATTGCCAAATCTGGTAGTACTCGTCCGTCGCGTCGTCATCCTTCAGATAGATCCAATCCCACTGGCGACGACAATCAGCCTCCGTGGCGTGGCGGGCCAGGAAGAAGCGCAGAGGAACTCATGCAGGCTGCGGTTGGCGAACTCGACCTGATCCAGGCCCTCTGATTCCAGCAGACCCCGCTCGACAATCGTGTTCAAAAAGGCCAGGCCGACCAGGTTGCGCCCAGATTGCCTTCGGTCTCTTGTTGCCTGCATCGTCTGCTGAGTCGCTTGCGAAACCTCTCGAATTCGCCCCCCGGGTCAATCTGCTGGCGATACTCTGGGCGGCGTCGTTCCCGGGCGGCTGAGGGGAGAGTGGTCATCGATCGGCTTGTGGTGGTAGATCAACGTTTCAAAGGCGATGGTCGACAGCAACTCCCAGGTCGTGTCCGCGGCCACCTGATCGGCATGATCGGGGACCTCCTTGGAATGGCAGGCGATCTGCCGCGCTCCGGGGGACTCTGCGCAGTCCCTCCCAGATCATGCCGTCGATGGCTCGATAGAGACGTCCGCTGCCGAGCGCAGTTGCGAAAAAGGCTTCGGCGGGCATCTCGCGCAAACACACAAGACTCGCGGGACTGGGAGAATCCGTCCTGGCGTTCTCGGGAATCGCCTTCCAGCGATCCTTGCCCAGGTAGGCCTGCTGTTGCTCGACGCCGAATCCCGCACGGCGACGAACCGCCAGTCGCCTTCGCCGAACAACTCGTTCGAATGCGCCTTGCTCGTGATCGAGTGCGAGCGGCCGGCGACGAAGAACCGGCACTGCTCCAGATCGGCGACTCCAACGCTTCCGACCAGGCCCGCCGGCAAGTTCCCCACCTGGTCCAGCTCATCCAGCAGCAGCACCACGCGGCCCTGTCGCAACGTCACGCCTGCGACAGGAGTCTCGGGCTCGCGGGGGATCCAGTCGCCGGCACGCTCCGCCCGCTCCACCGATCGGCGATCAAGCCGAGCAACGCCTCCGTGTAGCCTGTCGCAGAGAGCGACCGACACCGAAGCCGGATCTCGGTAGGCGAAGCAACCGGTGTCCGGCACGTCGAATCGGCGAGAAGCCAATCCACGGCGGCGCTCTTGCCCAACCCGGCGTCGGTGGTGATCGCGACCCGCGAGACCCGCATCGGCTCCGCGTTCCCGTCGCCCGGGGGCACAAACCGCCGAAGATCAGGTCGTCCCGTTCTCGAAACCAACCCCACCGCGTCTCCGGCTTGCTCGAAAACAGGAGACGCCGTTGGCGAAGTCCGTCCAGGACGGAAATACTGGGGCTGCAGGTACGTTCGAGGATCGTCCGTCTCCAGCAAGACGTCCGAACTCTGATCGTCGACATAGCCAGGTTTCGTCGCGGGCATCGCCGAGCTTTCCTCAGTCCTTTTCGGGCGCCGGGGCCGACACCTGGATCTTGCCGGATTCGCCCTCCCACTGCGATTCCCAGGCGATTCGGTTCTGCTCCTGGTAGGGCTTCAGCCATTGGTTGGTTTCCAACATCAGCGTGATGGCGTCGCCCACGGTTTTCAGGTCATTCACCGGATACACGCCGCATAGTTCCGAGGGGCCGCGCTCCATGCCGGCGGCGTCCTGAGGCGGTGCATCGAGTTGCTGTTTTTCCCGCAGTAATTGGTTGCTTTCGGCGCTGGTGAGATCTTCTGATTCGGCGAGGATCGCCGTGTCGAACAGCGACGACGATTGCTCCTCGAGACGATAATTCAATAGCGCCCAGCTTCGCGCCGATGCCCCCCACCGCTTCGAGCGGCATGTCGGTCAGCGGTTTATCGCCGGGCGGCTCGCCGACTTGAGCGCGACGATGACGCTGGGAATCAGCCGCAGCGCCGGACAATCCCAAGCATCGCCGGTCGGGTTCCGCTTGTCGCCCAGATAGTGGTGCTCTTCCAGCGTCGCCCCGAACGGAACGATGCCGCTGGCCGCCCAGATCGCAGCCAACGCTGCGCACTCGGCGGACCGTCCGCCGACGCCGGAGATGTGCGCCAGGCTTGCCTCTTGGCGGCCGGCGCGTCGCTGAGCGGACAACAACAGCTTAGCCGCCAGCGCCCGCGGTATCCCCACGCTTCCACTCCGGATTTTTTCCAAACCGCATCCAGCGAATGCAAGAACGAGTCGCCCGAGAAATGCACCGAAGTCAGGCCCAGCGACGTCGGCTCCGGCGCAAAGCCCGTTCCATCACCGTGAAACAAGTCGACGGTCAACCACAGGATGTAGCCGCGCGGCGCGGGCGCTCCGGCTGGTGGTTGACGTCTCCTCAACCACGGCGATTGGCGTCGTTGCCGACTTTACCGGGGGCCCGTAGCCCCGCATCCGCCGGATCAGGTCGCGGGCAATGTAGAACCCGCGAGAACCATCCGACCACTCCAGCAGGCGACTTTCGAGGGCCAGGTTCGCGTCGGCCTCTTGCTCCAGTTCATCCAGAAAGCTCGGCAGCTTCGTCGGCTTTGAGGTTGTAGGCTCTGTCTCTTGCGGCCAGGATTTGTTGAACGCCGCCACGGCTTCCAGGAATGCATCTTGATCGTCGCAATTCCGACCACGCATCGCTCCGGCGAGCCCTTTGATTCGGCCTTGCAACTCTCGCGTGTTGATACAGAACTTGTCGAGCAGGAAATCAAGGTTACCCCCGCAGGCTTTCAGCGCGGCGAGGTATTCGTCGGTTGTATCAACCAATCCCGCCAATTCGCTCCGGTCGCCGAAGAAGTGTTCTCGGTTCAGGTCGCGCGAATCGTGTACTTTGAACCAGGCTATCGCCACTGGCGTCTCCTCTTAGCTACTCGGCCAAGAGCCTTCGAATCAGACTCCGGCACGATTCCGGCAAGCGGTCGGAACTGGCGAGTCTCTGGATTTCCTCCAAGCCAACGGCGAGGAGGCTCCCTTTGTCCGTCATGGCGACCACGGCGTCATTCTCGGAGATTTCTCCGACCTCCGCCACAATGACAAAACCATTTGCTCCGCTGTCGTAGTAGCCGCTCTCATCAGCCCATACCGGAATAAGACGTTGCCCCAGGACCTCGCCGCCCGGCGACACGACCGCGAACAGCACCAGGCCGTACTCCGGCTCACAATGCGAGGCCGGCCACCTGAAATGGATGCGAGCCTCCCCCTGGGACACCTGCAAGGTATAGGTCAGGTCCGGCGACTCCTGCGGCCTGTCTTTGCCTTGGCCTTTGGCGGCCGATTCCGCCACGCAACGCTCCAATCTTAGCTGCTGCCCGCCGGCGAATCGAGTTGGGAGAGAAACGACCTGTTGGCCCTCGGCGTCCGCCTCGGCGAGCGCTTCCTCGTACTCCGCCAACATACGATCGTCAGGATTGGCTGTGGCCAGTCGGTGGGCTTGCAACATCGAAGCGAGTTCTTCGGAAACGTCAACGTCGTTCAAGTCATCCTCAATATGGTCCGGTGCGGCCTCCAGTTCCTCGAACCACGTTTGCACTTCAGCGTCTTCGTCGAAGGCAGCTTCGACTCGGGCCCGCTGTTGGGGAGTAAGTCTCCCCAAGACATACAGGAGAACTTCCGGCTTACTAGTTCGGCTGTTCATGATCGGTCCGGTCCCTTTGGGATTCTCTTTTTGCGGATTCAATGGCAGCGGAGCGCGAGCTCCAATAGCTGTCAGGCGTAAAGGTCTGGGTCAAGTGCATCGCCAAGGCGTTCTAACTTGTAGAGTGCTCGCCGAAGCGCGTTCTTTCGCTCGGTCTTTGCCGCGTTGGTTTCCCCATCAGGGGCTTCCCGCCAGCCCAGGTGAATCTCGACAGCTTCGCGCCGTCGTCGGACAAGCGGGCTAGTCGGAACAACTTTCGCAGGGTTTGTTCCTGATCCTCCGCCGCCGACTCCGCATTGTCCTGCTCGGTTGTCGCTTGATCCAGCAATCCAATGTTGGCTCCAACGTTGACATTGGGCGGAGCGGCGTGCTGGGGATTGGGCAGGGAGTCCAGGATGTCCTGCTCCAAAGCATGTTGCGGGCGCCAGGAACCGCTGCTCATCGCGATCGATTCCCGCACGAAATCATCGAGGAATCCAGGCCAGTTTTTTACGATGGAGTGGGTGCTCGCTTCCAGCCACGAGTTGAGATTCCATTGATCAATCGCCCGCAGCAGTCCCATCTTCGCGCGTTCCAGTTCGTTCGGGTCATGAATGGACAACTCATAAACACGCAACTTCGCCAGTCTTGACTTGGCTTTGAAGTATTCGAGCGTGAACTCGTGCGCAAGCAACTCCGGTTTCGCTACCAAGGCGGACTCGACCGACCAGCCAGTGTCTCCTGCTTCACGGGCAAGCAGCTGAATGAACTTCTCGCCCGCCAGGAGTTTCAATCTCGTTTGATTCTCTTGAGAGGCGGTGCGTCGCGTGATGGACTTCTTCTGGGCATGAACTACGACAAGCCCGCTGTAGTCCGACCGGCTCTCGTCCCCCAACGCGTCGATTTGTGCGAGCGCGTCCTCCGCCCAACGCTCGCCGTTGGCTACGATTGTCAAGCACAGATCGAACAACATCGCATCGTGTTCGCTGATTACTTGTTCGCGCTTCTGGCTGTCGTTCCCGGCTTGCTTGAGCCGCGTTTTCCAAAGAACTTCATTGGCCTTGGGCTCCCGCAGGAACTCGTCGTGGACATGGCTGATCCCGGGCGGCAAAGGCCGACGAGCGCGATCCACCGCCTTTCGCGCCTGCAACTGATCAAAGAACGGGGCCATCCAATCCGGATCCGCACCGGCTGCGTATACAAGCTGCGGACCGGTGCTGCGTTTCAGGACTTCTCGCAATTCAGGCAGGCGTTTGCTTTTCTTGCCGGACAACCCCAGGCGTTCGATCAGCGTGCGGGCAAACCGCGCTGAAGTGTGCAACAAGTCGAGATTCTCATACGTGGGCAATTCGACGACCTCGTATTCGTCGCACTGAATGGGGCCATCTTCGGATTCTCGCCAAATCCGCACGGCGCCGCTGTTGTCGTATTCCTGGAAAGCCACCGTCGCGACGATTTTCCCCTCGGGGTGGATGAGAGCATCGCGTACGGTCACATAGATCGTGTTCCGGCAGGGCGCGCGCGGCGCAGACCCTGCGGCAGCGATGGCCAGGCGTATTTCGCTTTCAACTCACGCTGCGCGTTTCGCCGTGAGTTTGGCGCCGCTCCGCAACTCCTCCAGCAATTCCGGCGGGCAGTCATCTCGAAAGAAATAGTTCCTCACCAGGCCGGCGGGAAGGTGGAGCTTTGTCTGGGGGGGAGAGGTCATCGGGCGCCTCCGGACCGGTGGTGGGTGAAGCGGCGAGTATCAATATCCCTGCTGGCGGCGGGTAAGGCCTTGAATCGACGTTCGCCAGCAGCGCTGATGCCAGACAAACGCGCTGTAATTGCCCCGCCAACGAAGAATCCCCGCCAAAATCCTTCAGAATCTCGCGGCTGATTGCAAGTCTTTACTCTGCAACTAGTTGAAGTGAGACGTCAAGAGCCCTGAACGCCGCGTATTCCGCCGGATCTTCGGCGGGGGCGCATTTCGCGCGCCTTTGAAGGGTAGAGCCGCAGCCAACGGGGCTCGGTCGTTGAGAATCACGTGCAGGAGAGAGAATATGAACATGGAGAAGTCGGTAACGCGTCCGAAACGGGAGGAGGCGCCAGGCATCGTCGCCGAAGGCTGGGCCACGGCCCATGACGCCAATCTGGGCAAGGGACTGAGGGAAGGCGAGGCGCACCGCGCCGCCCAGCGCATCGAGGAGGATCGAGAGCGGCGTCGCGTCCTGGAGGCGGAAGAGCGCCGCATCGCCGATCAGGATTAGCGCCGTGTTCGAGCACTAGCGCGCACGATCTCTTCCAGGCCGGTGGGACGATCCTGTTGCCCACCGGCCTCCATTCTCTTGAGCTGAAGGCCATGGAATACCGTCCGCTTCGAATTGTCGTTCCCTGGCATCATTGGGAAGCGGCGTGCGTGGAACTGCTCGCGGGACCGCGACTCTGGGCCTGGGGGTTTGTGCAGACGAACTCTCATCCGGCTGCTCGCGAGCTGCTCGCGCCGCGCCTGCGGTTGGCGGAGGCGCCGCCACAAGGTGCGGATCTGCCACGGACCGGCGAATGGCTGGTCCTGCAGGCTCCGCGAAGAGACCGTTCGTCCGACGAGTCGTCTCCGGCCACCACCGTCCGGCAGTGGGAGTTGCAAGGACTGCAGTCGCTCACGCTGGCCCAGGTTGGATTGGGCGAGGATCGCGGAGGCTGGCGGGCTGCTCGCTTTCGCGACGGACGCTGGGAACCGGTGGCGGAAGTCAAACTCGTCGGCTCCGCGGAGCGTTTGATTCGACGGACGACGGATCCCGTTGAACCGGGGGACCCCGCCGAGCTTCGTCGCGACACAGAACGCTGGAGTCGCACGGTGGGAGCTTTGACCACCGCGGCCTGGCGGACAAGCCGGCGAACACGCGTTCTGCAATTTGGGACCGGGCGAATCGGCAGCCTGGTCGCCGAAATCCTCGTGAAGCTGGGCGTCCGGGCAATCGATCTGGTCGATCCCGACCGGCTGCGTATGGAAAACCTCGACGCGACTTTCGGAATGACGCCGGAGCAAGTGGGGCAACCCAAGGCTGAATTGCTCGCTCGGCACTTGCACGCCATGCAGCCGAATTGTCGGATCCGGGCGAGCGTCCGCAACGCGGTTGATCCGCAGGTCATTGAATTGGCTCGCGGCTGTGACTTGATCGTGACGTGCGTCAACCAGGACGCGCCGCGATTGGCCGCTGCGATGTTGGCCAATTGCCTGCTCAAGACTCACCTGGATATCGGAGCGCCGGTTGCGCGCGAAGAAGCAGGCCCTCAGGAACCGGCCGATCAACTCGCCGCCGACATCCGGCTGATGCTGCCGCAACAAGCCTGCGTCCGCCTGCGTCGGCGGATTACGCGATTTCGCCCGAGCGAAAGCTGAACTCGCCCGCCCGCCGAGCGGCGTGCCCCTGTTTCTGCAGCCCCAATGGAATCAACAACGAGCCGGCTCCCTGCCCACGATCAACGCCCTGGCTGCCGCCGGCGTCCAAGCCTGGCTGGATCTGATTACGGGCCGACTCGCGGGCTCCTTCTGGCAACGCCTCCAATGGCGGCCCGGTCAGGGTCTGCAAGCCAACGGCGGAACAGTTGCAGGCAACGATGATTGCGAGGTGTGCGGCGTGACTTCAGACGGCGCGTTCCCTGGTTGCGTTGAACTCGGCGTCCCAAGTCGCGCCGTCCGCACTCCCAACCCACCGGCTATCGTCGTGCGGGGGCAACCGCGAAGGTCACGAATCAGGCAGAGTCGGCCAGGACTTGGGAGGATCTCGTGGGGCGCCCGAAGCGGCACGAGCCGCCGGTTGCTGCAAATTCAGAGGCGGGAGGAGCGGCGCTCATCGATCAACTTCCTGGGCCGCCAAATGCGCGCTGCGCCAGGTTCGACTCGGTGCAGGCAGGCGTGGACGTCTTCGGTTTGGGTGAGGGGGGCGTGGGTTGGGTTGGCGGCCAGCGCCTTGGGGGCGAGCCAGTGGAGGGTGCGGTGGGTCACTTCGGCCTGGCGGGTATCGATTAGCTTGCCCAGGCAGAAGGCCAGGGGACGCGCGAGTTGGATTTGCAGTGTGTCTCGCTCCGGGTGCAGCCATTGCCACAATCGGCTGTGCCGCGCCAGACATTCACGCGCGTCGTCGTGGACGAGGCCGCGCGCGGGATCTCGGATTTCGGAGACGGCGCCCGCGATGTAGCCGGCGAGAGCTTGAATGCGCGCGGCATCGACGCGGCCAGCCAGTGTCTCTCCGTTGCTGTGATCAAACTGTCCGGCGTAGTGCTCTTGAACCAACCTTCTCAGTCGGGAGTAATCGGGCAGGGGACGCAGTAAGGGATCGGGCCCCAACAGCGGCGATTCGACATCGCATTCGGCGAGATTGTCCTCCGTGCCGGGATCGATGTCCGGTTGGGGCCAACCCGCGAATTGCTCGAGGCGACGGGTCAGGCCGTTGTGCGTTGAACGCAGCAAGTTGACCAGGCTGTGATAGTGCGAACGCAGGCAATCGAGTATGCGCCGGGTGCGGCAACGGTCGAGGCCTCGCAATGCGGAACGGCAAGCCTGGCGGGCCCGGCGGCGCAGACGCCACCACGCGGTGGCTCGATACGCCAGGTTGGCGCCGGTTGCATAGGCCGCCCAGGGCAGCCAGACGTACGGGATCGGCAACACGACTCCCAACATGAAAGCGAGAACGAGTGCGAGCGACGCCAGAAACCAGAGTGCGGCGCCGATCAGCCGCCGCGATTCCAAACCGGCCGCCGCGATCGCTTGCTCCAGCCGCTCGATTGCCGGTTCGGGATTCTGCGCGGGCGATAGCTGACTCAATTCGGCGAAGGCCAACACCTGCGCGACATTTGCCGGGCGAGGTCTTCCGCGGCCTGGCGTCCGACTTGCACGCGGCGTTGGGCCACTGACTGTGCGGCCGCACGTCCGTAGTCCTCCGCAAATGTTCGAGTAGCCTGGTCCAGCGAGATCAAGGCCAGTTGTTCCACTTCCTCGCGCATCGCCAGGTAGCGGCGCTGGACGTCCGCCAGCCAATCCGCCATCGCTCCGCGCTTCGGAGCGGCGGCCTCCAAGGGTTGGTGCACTAGGGCAATGGCGCCTCCGGCGACGGTGAAGCTCACGTCGGCGCCCGTTTGAAGTTGGCCCAGTTGCATCTGCGCCGTCGGCGCCGCTTCGTTCCAATGGCGGACGATGCACTCCGCCGCGTGGATGGGCTGGAACGGAATCATGCTGCGCCCAGAAGCGTCGCCCGATTCAGGTTTGCGCCTCGTGGCCGCCAGACGCTTCCTCACGAGCGACCCGAGTTGTCGCACGGCCAGTTCGTGGTCGTGGTAGAAACCGCGGACGCCCAGGACGGACAGCGATGCTTCGGCCCGGCGGCTGGAGGGGCTCAGCGGTCGCGGCGCCTGACGTAGGGGCAACACCCAGTCCGCCGCCAGGAACTGCGCTGCGGCTTCGGCCAGCACGTCGCCCGACACGGGGCGACCCTGGTCGGTGAACGACGAGACCAGATGCAGTCGCACATCGGACCTGCTGAGCGAGAACTCGCGTAGCCAGCCTTGGACCGTTGCTTCGTCTGTGCCCGGAGGCAGACCCTCTCCCAAGCCGTCGAAGAAGATGATCACGACCTTGCCAACCTGGTCGTCGATGGCCTGCAGGCGTTGCGCCAACGCGCCGCGTTCGGCGTCATCCAACAGGCGACTTGCATCGGCGAGCAAATACAACTCGAAGGCCGCCTCGCCGTCGTGACGCTGTGCGCGATACAGGTCGCCGGCGTGACTGGCTTGTTGAAAGGCCGCCAGTCGATCGGTCGTCATGTTCAGCACATCCGGTGTGATTTCGCTGATGGATACGGCGAGCGGCCGCAGCGCCGAGCACAACTCCGGGGCCAGACGACCGAGGATGCGCTGCGATCGAATGGCCGCATCATGGCCAACTTCGGATTCGATATCTACAAGGACAATCGCCTGGGGCGACGACCATCGACCAACGCGCGACGCCTTCATGACCTCGCCAAAGGGACGCGGCAGCGGGGAATGGCTGGCGGTAGCGTTCATGAGTGGCGACTCCTGTCTGCATGCGCGGTGTCTGGACGTGCGCGGCGCGACCGAAATCGGGCCAGGCGCGTACAACGACGTGAAGAAACAGCGGAAAGCGGAAAGCGGAAAGAGTAGATCGTCGGCCAGGTAGACCCGGCGCGCGAGGCGGGCACGACGCCGCCGGTCGCCAGCGCTTCCGGCGGCGTCGCGTTCCCACCCCACCACGGATCACGCCTCCCGAGCCAGTTCGCTGGCCAACTGGGTCAGCAGTTCGGCGACGCGCCACCTGTTGGGACTGGGCATTCCGTGGCCGATCGGCCAACTCCTCTACGAATTCGGATAGTTCCTTGGCCACGACGCGGTTGGAGACGGCCGACTTCATCGAATCCAACAAGTCGTTTACCTGGTCCACGCGTTGCGGATCCTGTGCGAACGTGCGCAGGGCGCCGGCCAGGTCATCGGCGAGGTGCGTTTCGGGCAATGTTTCGTCGCGTCCCTCGAAGACCAGCTTGCCGGCGTCCACCATGCGGCCCCAGGCGCCGACGGGCGGTCGCAATTGCCCCTCGGTCATGGTCAGGCACGCTTCGTGACCGACCATCGGAACCTGAAACGACGTCGAACCATTGTCGCCTCGGGTTGACACGTTGATGTGGTACCGACCGCCGCGGCGTACGAACCAGCCGAGTGCGTACGCCAGCGCCGCTGCGCGTTCCGGCCGCGTACTGGGCGGCGTCGGATGCACGCCCGGCATGCGGGCGATTAATCGAGCGGGCATCGTGTGCACGCAATGATGGCCGGTCGTTTGCCAGTCCTGGTAAAGCCGATGCGTAACGGCGGACGTGGCCAGGTAATGCGGCAGGCCGCCATGGCAGCGGCGCATCACGACGATGCGATGCGGATCGGTCGAGCAATCACTCAACGTCGCCTCGGCCTGGTACCGAGCGTCAGCGTTCAAGCCGGCGTCAGCCGTTTGCAACAGCGTCAGCATGGCCTTTTGGACGCGGTCCGTTCGCGGCGGCGCCGCGACCATCACAACGTCGCCGAACACCATCCCGGCGCGCGTTGTGACGACGCTCCAGGACGGTTGGCACGCCTGGACGACGTGCCCCAGCAACCGGGTCATGCGCTCGGCCGATGCGCCGCCGGCGGCCAACTGCCGATCCATGAAGTCGGTGATGCTGGTGCTGCGAATCTCCCGCCAGAAATGCTCCACCAGAACGGCCTCGGCCGCCGTGCGCACTTTGGCGTGAGCGACGTTGCGAAGGACGTCCGTTGCGGAGCGTTGCATCTCGCCGGCCACCTTGTCCACGACCTCGGCAAGAGGCAGGGAGTGCTCGCGATGAAACGCGGCATAGTCCGCCGGTGAGAGGATAGAGACCTCCACGGCGCTGCCCGTCGTAATTTGTTTTTCCGGCGGAGTGCAGGCCAACATCTGCTCGCCCAGGTCGAGGGACAGTTCGCGGGCCTGGTCGAGCGACGTCCCCAAGCGTTTCCCCCACTCCGTCAAGCGGACCACCACGCGGTCGAACAAGTCGGCGGCCGTTTGATGCACGCAGGCATTGATGCGGTTCTCGACGAATTGCCGGAACAGCAGGCGCATCGATCCTGGACGCTCGTCCGAGCGCCGAACCAGTAGCCCTGCAGCGCACTCGTCGCTTCGGCAAGTTGCTGACGCTTCTGTTGCGACTCAGTCTCGGCTTCGTGCGCCAGTCGGCTTTGAGCCGCGGATTGTCGCCGGAACTCCTCGAGGAACTGCTGGCAAGCTCGCGATGCGCTGCTGAGGCCATGCCGCCGCAACACGTCATCCACAGCGTTCAATACCGCTTGCAGTTGTTGTTCTGCGGCCTTGGCCGCCTTCTTCAATCGCGCGGTCGCTTCGGCGGTGTGCGTGTCCTTGAAGCGTTGATCGGCCTCCTTGAGCTTCTGCAGGAACACGGCGTGCCGATGGTATTGCGTAGCCGAGGCCGTCTTGCGGCGGAACAACGGCTGGACGAGCACGTCGAGCGTGGGCATGCTGGAGCGACGCAGCGTCTGGCACAGATCGGCCGCCAGCAGTCCCGCATCATGCAAGGTCCGCATCACCTTCTCGGCCGCCAGTTCCTTCCCCTGGCCGATCGCCGCCTCGTTCCACTGCTGCATCGTCCTGGCGACAGAGTAGTCCAGCAACGCCTCGGTCGGGAACACCAGCGACGTGGCCGCCAGCGTGCTGTAGCAACGGTTCTCGCCGGTGTCGGGATCCGGCAGCAGCCCCTGGCAGGCGAGGTCATTCATGTCGCTCGCTTTGAGCCGGCTGCCCAGAGACGAGCAGGTCGAATAGCCCGCGTGCAGGCCCACCTCGTCGAACACGGCCGGGCGCAGCGAGCATCCCGGCCTGCCGAATTCGTACGCTGGATGAGGTAGACCTTCTTGAACGGTCGAATCGGGAACAGCTCGCTGGCCACCGCGTCGCGACCTACGGTGAATCCTTGCTGCCGCAGCCAGCCGGTGTTAGCCGCGTGCAACTCCTGCAAGAACGCCTCACCGTTGACGCGCACGCGGCGAAACTCTCCCGTTCTGCCGGCCAGTTCATGCTCGTGCACGTCGGCTGTCGCCACGAAGATGCTGGTGGCTACCTGGTAACCCTCGGGAAAAGATCGCTGGGCCAGGGCCGCGATATCCAACGCGACGCCGCTCCCCGTACCGCCGCCGGCCGACGTGAAGAACAGCGCCTCGGCGACGCGGTCGCGGCGAGCCTCGTCGCCATCAACAAGGCTGCGGATCTCGGACCAGCGCTGTTCAGCTTCGAGAAGCTGCGCTGCAGACGATTGCAGACGGTCTCTTGATTGGCCAACAGGGCCATCGCCGCCAATGGGCGGACCTGGCCGGCGTGCTGCATGCCACGCGAATAGATGTCCCGCAGTTGGTGCAGGCTCGTCTGGTTATCGAGATCGAACCTGGCGGCGATCTCGGGATGCTGCTCGGGATGGTCCAGGATGGGGCGAATGGCGTCCAACTGGATCAGGCAGAACTCGTCATCCTCGAAGCCGGGCAGGTTGTCCGCCGCGAGCTGCGTTCGCGCGTCGGTGTCGAAGATCAGGAATTGCACGTGGGAGAGCATGCCGCTTTCCAACGTGTACTTCTCGATGCGTCGCGCCGACTCGGCGCCGGTGCCGCCCAAGCCGACGATCAACGTGGGAGACAAAATCACGGTGGACTTGGAGACGCTCTCGGCCAGGTCGGCCAGGAAGCGACGGCGAGCGGAATGGGCGATCTGATGATGGGATGGTCGGATCATGATCGTGGTCCTTCTGGTCGTGTGGTGGTGATGAGAAATCGCGATGCTCATGGACGCGAGCATCCACAGTGAAAGGCGTTCCGCGGCGTCGATCGCCGAAGAACTTCCTGAAAAGGCGGATCAGGGAACAAATTGAACGTCGTAATCGGCCAGGCGAACGAGCCGGTCAACGTCCAGGATCTCGCTGGCGAGCAACTGGTCGCCGTCATGCAGGTCCAACTGGTAGCGAACGGTATCGGCCGCTGAGTCGTGCAAGCCCTTGAGCACCGCGCGGCGCCCATCGGGGAGTTCGAATTCTTCGACCGACGACGCGCCGTTGAATTGCTGCTCGGCGAACGGTTGCAGGGGGTCGTTGGCCGGCCGATAGGAAAGCACTCCCGCGAGCTTGCAGCGCTGGAGTGCCGAAATCCGGCCTGCGATGCGATAGGCCGCGAAACCCGCCAGTCCGGTTAGCACCAGGCCCATCGCCGCCAGCAGCGCGGCGTTCTGTTCGACCCACGTGGGCGGCGGCGCGACGCTGATGCGCTTCTTCGTGGCGGAAGGTGAAAACTCCTCGGGGCCGAACACCGTCAGGGTCAGTTCATACTCGCCGGGACGCAGCTCAAACGTGGCATCGGCCGGCCCGTCAACTTCGATTCGCTGATCGCCGACCGTGTACACGCTGCGATACACTGTCCCGATGGAATAATTGCGAACCACGACGCGGAGGCTGCCTACGCCGTGGTCCCGGTCGAGTTGCATGCGCGCCTCGGGGGCGAGCCAGCGGGGTTGAACTTCCAGCGAAGTGGTTGTTCGGTCTTCGCCGCCCGGTCCGTAAGCGGTAAGCGTGATGCTCACGGGTTCCGCCTGCTGGAACACGTGCTCCACGTGTTTGGCGTTGGCGTTCGCAGAGTCCCCGGCGGCGTAGTCCCGCTCGATCTCGACGCCGTTGATGCTCCACACAACTCGTTGCGTATGCAGCGACGTATCGGTCAAGCGAATCAAGTCGCCCACCCGCGCAACGGAAGCTCCCACGACCAGGCTGGCCACAGGGGCCGGGATCGCCGTGACGCGAATGGTCCGCGTCGCAGAATGGTCGCCGCCGGGGCCGCGAACCACCAGCCGCACCTCGTGCTCGCCGGGCTCGCCGAATTCGTGACGCAGGTTGTTCGCAGCCGAAACGACAACGCCGTCCACCAGCCAGCGTCGCTCGTCGATCGTCCCTTCGCTGAGATCGAACCAATGCAGCGATTGACCCGCCTGAACCTCGTCGGCGGAATCGCTGAACCGAGCCTTTGGTCGCGGATGGGCCGCAATCTCGATGGTCGCCCGATGATAGAAGCGTCGTTGGCGAGCGTCCTCAACGCACTGCTCGATGATGTAGCGGCCGGGCTTATTGAAGACATGTCGGGACTCCGCTCCCAGTTCGGCACTGGCCGCATCGCCGAAGCGGTAGGTGCGTCGCACGCCCGGTCCCAGCGTCTCGTTCGACGATCTGCACGACCTGGCCAGCACGCGGTTGTTCGGGAACCCAGCGGAATCCCGGGATCACGGGAATGATATCGTCCGGCGTCAAGGAATCGATCACCTCGACGCGATGCTGGTGCAGGTGATCACGACGCTCGGCCTGCATCGTCAAGCCGAGGCTGATGTAGCTAAGTCGGACTTGTTCCTTCAAGAGGTCCTGATAACCGGCCAACACGCTCTCCGCGGTGCGGCCGTCGGGTTCGTTGTCCTCGCCGTCGGTGAACACCAGAATGTGCACCCGCCGACCCGGCCAGCTTTCGGCGGATTGGCGCGCGGATTTCAGGATCCTGTTCAAGGAAGTCCAGAGATGCGTCTTCTTCCCATCGGGTTCGACGCTGTTGATAAACGCCTGCAGCTTCCGGCGTTGCTCGGCCCCGAGAGCCGCGAATGCCGGTCCGGCGAACAAGTCCACGTCGAAAGCAAGCACCGCCACGCCGCAATCGTCGGGCGCCACCGACAGGAATTGATTCAGCTGGCGCTTCACTTCGTCAATCTTGCGGCCCCGCCAGCCGACAGCAGCGGGATCTTCCGGCAGCTTCTCCATCGACCCCGAACGATCCACCAGCAGGTAGAACAGGGGACCTTGACCGCGTTCGGGCGGATCGGCGGTGACCCTCTCGGCCAGGCCGAGACTGCACAACACTCCAGCGATCAACCATTCGAGCCATTGCCTTTTGATGTGCGACGACATGGTTAGCCTCCTCGTGGTGGGGACGTTTCGGTATCTATGAAAAAGGGGCGTCCCAGCGGTGTCGTAGCGAAGAAAACTCGAGAAATCGCAAACGCTACGACACGCCAGACGACCCGGCGGTGCAGAAGAGCCAAGGCAATCGTGCGCGGACGACTGCCTTGGCGGCTCGATCGCTTGCGTGTTTCAGGCGGCCTCGGCGCGCTGGATCGCTTCCTTGGGCGACTCATTGGCGAAGATGATGGACATGAAGCCGGGAAGGTAGCGGTCCATCATGTGCAGGGACGTCGCCAGCATCCGTCCCACGAGTTGGTCGCTGACGTTTTCGTTGTCGAGGATGTTCGAGGCGTGAAACCGCAACTCCCCGTCGTTCATGTCGAACTCGAAGGCGCCGACCTTCATGCCGAAGTTTGCCCGATGAACCGCGTCGGCGATCATTTGACGGGCGCCCTCGGGCACGGCGATCGGGGCCCGCACATGGATCTGCAGCAAGTCCGCATCCGCGCGACCCGACACCATAAACACGCCCTGGTCGCACTTGAACGACGCCATGATCGTGTTGCGACCGGGATCCTGCTGAAACTTCACGCCTTGATTTTCCAGGCGCTCGACCAGGGAAGAGTATGCAGCGGTGGTCATTGTTCTTTTCCTTTACCGACAGGGTTGGCTTTGCTCGACGCGCGTCGAGTACACCCATGAAAGGCGAGCTGACGGGGTCAAAAAACAAAAAAATCAGAAGGTACGACGGATCGATAACGCTTCCTCGCAGACCCGAACACACGGCGTCTGTGTGTGCTCATTGGATCGAGAGTCGGCAAGACGACGGCGTTGCATCAGACGGAGTATTTTCGGCACGCCTCGCGTCAACTGGACGACGGTGGCGGACGCCGTGGTGGCAGGCTGGCCATCTGGTTGCCTTTCGCCGAGTTGCCGACCGACTATCGAGACTTCCTGGACCGGGACCGCCGCGTGTTGGCCAGTTTGGTGGAGAAGCGGTTGCGAAAGGCGCGAGGTCGCGGCGCCGCTGGAGTCGGTGAATGATTAGCTGCATAGCTTGGCGCGGCGCCAACCTGTCCTTGTTTGTTGACGCACTGGATCAGTTTCAAGCGCAGCCCGGGAAGACACTCAACAAGGAATGCCTCGCCTTCGTGGAGGAGCGCGCTCCATGGCGCCGCCGGCGACGTGCGGAGTTCCAAATGCGAATCGTTCGGCCCTGGGGACGCCTACCGCGGCATCGGGGTGCGCTTCGCCAGGGCTCTTCCGCGCCAACGCTAAGCGTCGATGCACCATCGCTTGATTGAGCGGCTCACGAACCGAACCACCAAGCCTCGCGGACAAGCCATCGCGCAAAGGCTTCGATTTTAGCAACGACAAAGTCGTTCACACGCTTCCTGCACTGACTTGCCTTGCCTTTAACCGCCCTTAACCGTCTGTC
>CAVORG010000028.1:0-165594 GCA_963698545.1 uncultured Planctomycetaceae bacterium | reverse complement strand
TTGATGGTTGAGATGACTCGCCCGTCAGCGTCGTAATGATAGGTGAACCGCCCGCGATCACCGGAGACCATCACGGTTCGCCGGCCAGCTTCGTCGTATTCATGCGTAATGGGGTGGCGATTCGGCCAGACGGCCCTCGTCAAACGATGAATCGGATCATACGCATAAGTGTACAACCCGGTCGAATCGCGCATTTGCGTGCGATTGCCGACGTTGTCAAACGCAAACGTAGCACGTGAACCATCGGGATGTAGCCGTCCCACTACGCGTCCCAACCCGTCCTGAGCATAGGTCGTGCGATTGCCGCGCGCGTCGACGCGAAGCTCGACGCCGCCGGCCGCGTCATAGACGAAGGTCGTTGTCCGGCCTAGGGGGTCTCGAAGCTGAACTGGCTGGCCAGCGGCGTCGTAATCCGTGGTGGAACGAGCTCCCTTGGCGTTTTCCGTCGCCACATGCCGACCGGCCGCGTCATAAGTTGTCGTTGTTGCGTAACCCAAGGGGTTCACCTCAGCGACAGTTTGCCCCAACGCATTGTAGGTCGTTGTGTGAAGGCAACCCGCTGCGTCTTGCGTGAGGACACGAGAACCGCGGGCGTCGTAGCCGAAAGTCGTGCGATAACCCAGCGCGCTCACGCGCGACTCGACCTGATCGGTGGCGGTGTAGAGCATCGTGCTGCGGTAGCCGAGAGGGTTGATCGTGGCGCTGGTTCGACCCAACAGATCGAAGAGGGTTGTGGAACGATCACCGAGAGCGTTTGCGGTGGCTTGCTCGCGATCCGGCAGGTAGTAAGTCGTGACACGGTGGCCGAGCGGGTCGATGTTGGCGATGGCCTGGCCAACCGAGTCATAAGTCGTCGTGGCCAACTGGCTCAATGCGTTCATGGTCGCCACCGAGCGGCCGTCGGCGTCGTAGAACGTGGTCGTCCGATAGCCAGCGGGATCCACGTTGGCGCTTGTCTGGCCAATTGCGTCGTAGAGCGTTGTCGCGCGATTTCCCAGCGCGTCCTCGACCCCGACTCGACGACCGACGGCGTCATAGGACATGGTCGTCCGGAATCCCAGCGCATTCACACTGGCCAACACCTGGCTGGATGGCGTGTAGAGTTGAGTCTGACGCGCGCCGAGCGCATTCACACTGGCGATGGTTTGGCCCAGCCCGTCCAGAACACTGGTGGTCCGGTAGCCCAGCGCGTTAACCGAGGCGATCGGTCGATTCGCTTGATCATAGACAGTGGTCGTGCGGTATCCCAGCGCGTCGATGGTCGCCACGGCAAGCCCGACCCCGTCGAAGATCGTTGTGCTCCTGGCGCCCAGGGCGTCGGTGCTGGCAATCTGCTCGCCGCGGACATTGTAGGTGGACGAGGTTCGATTTCCCAAGGCGTCCACTTGAGCAATCGTCTGGCCAGCGCGGTCGTAGACCATCGTCTGGCGCCAACCGAGCGCGTTGACGTTGCCGACGAGCTGATCGGCTCGATCATAGACCGACGTGGTTCGCGCCCCGACGATCGTCTCGGTGGCGACTTGCCGTCCGGCGACGTCGTAGGTGTAGGACGTTGGTACGCCATTGGGTTGGATGGTCGCCGCGGGACGATCGAGCGCGTCGAGAGAAACGGTGGTTCGGAAACCTAGCGGGCTGACGGAAGCGACCGGCTGTCCGGTCACGCCATAGGTTTGGGTAGAGCGATTTCCCAGGGCGTTGACTTGAGCAATTGGCCTGCCATTGACGTCGTACACCGTGGTGGTGCGGTGTCCGAGCGCGTCCTCCACACCGATTCGACGCCCGTTGAGGTCGTAGCTGAAGCTGGTCCGAAATCCCAGCGGATTTTCCATTGCCAGGACGCGATTCATGTCGTCGCGCGTCACGGACGTCACAAACCCCAGGGCGTTCTGAACGGCAATTGCTTTTCCCGCGTCATCATAAGGTCGCCGTCGTTCGATAGCCCAACTCGTCCACCGAGGCAATCAGGTTGATCGAGCCGGACGCGTACACGTAGGTGCGAATGCCGCCATTGGCGTTGGTCACCGATTCCACGCGGCCAGTGGCCCCGTAGGCGAAGCTCGTGCGAAACCCCAGCGCGTCAATGACGGCTGTCTTTCTCACTGCCGTTCCAAACTGCGGTTGTTCGTGATCCAAGCGGATCAATCGCCGCCTGGGGCATGTTGTTCGAGTCGTACTCGTAGGTCCAGACATGGCCAAGTGCATTGGTAATGCTTTGAAGCCGTTTACCGGCGTGGGACGTAGCGTCATAGGCGTAGGTGGTGACAAAGCCGAGCGCGTTCTCGGTCGCCCTGAGCCGTGCATCCTCCCAGGTGTGCGTCGTCCGATTGCCCAGCGCGTTCTCTTCGCAAAGTAAATGCCCAACCGAGTTGAAGGTCAGCGTGGTGCGATGGCCCAGGGCGTTGATCACCGTCGTGGTCAAGCCGTCGAATGCGACGGTCGTGGTGTGGCCCAGCGGGTTGGTGTAGGAGGCGAGACGACCGGAGTCGTAGCCATAGCTGTGGATGTGGCCTTCGGGGTCCTGGTACGCAATCAGGCGATGACTGCCATCGTAGGTCAAGCTGGTCGTGCACAGCTCGGGTGTGACATGCTTGACGACATCATCGTTGCCGTTGACTTCAAACAGCGTCTCGCGACCGGCGGCGTCGGTGATCTTGGAGATCATCCCGCCGCCATCGTAGCTGTAGGTCGTGCGTCGGCCGGACGGATCGACGACGGAGTGCAACTTGGGAGGCGTGCCCGTGTAGTTGTTGGTCCAGACGCCCCCGGCGGGATTCTGGATGGTGTTCAGATCGCCGGCCGAGTCGTAGACCAAGACGAATCCGTCCGCACGTTCTTCAGTCCATTTGCCGGTGAAGTCCCGCTTGAGTGCGGACGTGGCGCCGTCGGGCGGCGTGTAATAGCCGGTCGACACATTGTGGTTGGTGTAGCTGTAGACCGTGCCGTCGCCTTCGTGGAGATCGGCGTCCTGGAACGTCACCTCTTCCACCCAGCGGTGCAGTCGCGAGGTCCAACCGAACCCGTAATTGGCGGATTCCGTCGAACGGGAATTGTAGATCAGGCGCGCGTCAGGCTCGAACGGGCTGGCGCTGGGGTAGCGCAGGCTGAAGATTACGTTTCCATTCGACGTGTTAAGCAGCCCCGGTCCGCATAAGCCTTCCGGAGTGCAAGTCCCGCCCTCAGAGTCAGGGCAGCAGCCGGAGGGCTCTTCGCCTGGCGGTTGCGCGGCGACGGCTTCGAAATAGATCCCGCCGCCCCAGGATTGACCGCCATCGGCGTCCCCATCGGGGCTCGGGCATTTCCCGCACGTTTTTGCAATGGGATAGACTTGACTGGTCGCCGCAAACAGATTCGGCGACTCGCCCCAACTTGCCTTGGCCATGGGAGAGAAAAGCTGGCAACCATAATCCCGTTGGTCTCCGCCGCCGCTGAGACTCGATTTGTGAACCGTGTCGGTTCCAACCGTGGGCATGGCGCGCCTCTTTCTTCGCGGGTCTCCGTCGATCTTCCGCTACAATGGGGAGTGTAGAGACTGCGTCAGTGGGAGTCAAACAATTTTGCCTGGGGTCGGTCCGCCTTCCTTCGTTGGATTCGCCGACATGGACAAGTCCCTCATCCAAACTGCTCCCTACTTCTTCCGCGATGATAGAAACCCGGCCTATCTCGCCAACATGTTTGCCGGGCAGTCCATCTTTCTTCTCTGCGGCGGTCCCAGTTTGGCCAGCACGGATTGGGCGCGGTTGCGGGACGCCCAGGTGATGAGCTGCGCCGTGAACAACGCGGCGGTGCTCTATCGTCCTGATATCTGGGTGTCCGTCGATTCCGCAGGGACGCCTAGACCAGCGACCTCATTTAGGCGCACTTGACCAGACCCTCGCCGTCCCGCGTTCGAACCGCTTGAGCGTCTTAACGCTCACGATATCGATTTCTTCAATGAATATCTCCGAGAGCCACGCACCGAAGACGAAGAAGGAGCCTCCGTCTCGTACGACCGAAATCCTCGGAGCTGCGTCGAGGAGGCGACCAGAACCCGGTCCCCACGCCCTGAACTCAGCTTCACGCCGTAGCTTGCGAGAACCCAAGTCAAAAGACAGCACAATGCCAGGATGGCCGAACGCGACCTGAAACAACCAAATTTCGTTTTCGTTAGCTTTAGCGGCCGCATGGGAAAAGGCCGTCCCATCAACCAGCCCGAGGTCTCGGGCGGCAGCATTCTTGAGACGAAGCACAATCTCATCGCTCTCAGGATCGCGTACAACGAGGTTGCCTGTCTCCCAGGAAACGGAAAGCGCGCTCGCTTCAGTGCGATCATGCTTTGTCGGCCATGTAAGTGACATCCGTTCGTGAATATGCTTCCATCGGGCGCTGATGTTCTTGGCAAGTGCGACTCTCCACCAATGTGGCGGACGAATGCCAAACTCTCCAAGGATTAGGCCCGTAAGAAGAGTGCTCTCCTCGAGCACACAATCTCGATTCTTCAAGATTCTGTCCCATGACCGGGTAAACTCGGCATGAATCCTCGCAATTCGCACTTCGGTAGTGTCAGAACTCGATGCCTGACTTGCAGGCGCCTTCATGAAAGCGAAGAAGATAGAAATTGCGACGATCATTGGACAAACTCCTTCGTTGAAGGATGCCCCAGTTCGACAACCCCGAGGGTGGACGCCCCCAAGTTTGGGTGCCCAAGAGTCCGCTGGGCAAGGCATTGACCTACATCAACAATCAATGGGAATGCCTGCGACGTTACTTGAATGACCCGCGGTTGCCGCTGGACAACAATCAGTCGGAGCGAACGATTCGACCCTTGGTGATTGGGCGCCGCAACTGAACCTTCCTGGGTCATCCCCAGGCCGCGGCGGGGCGGTTGCAACTGTTCAGCATCGCCAGCAGCGCGCATCGCCACGGCTTGATCATGATGGACTACTTTCAGGACGTCCTGAAGAAACTCGCTGAGGCGCGTCAGCGACAATCTCAATTGCTCACGCCAGGCTCCGAGTATCTCCGCGCCTTGTTGCCGGATCGATGGGCGTTAGCCAACCCATCATCGGTCAATCGTTCACGGCTGAACGAACGCGAGGACCTCGAGGAGGCCAAGCAGATTCGCTTCTTGAAGCGGCAGTTGAAGCTGGCTGAAGCGGACGAGGCCGCTTGAGGCTTAGGCGGCAGCTCTTTCTCTCTTGCTCGGGGGCGCGGCCGCGGCGCGCTTGCAGCGCTCTCCGCTCTTCGGCTGACAGCGCTCTCCGCATCGCCCGTCTTGCTACGATGTCGGCGTTGACCAACCAACCCGCTATCGGAGACAACCCATGCCGCGCGACAAGGACCCGTTGACGGTCCACGTGGAATTGACGGCCGCCGAGCGAGCCCTGATGGTCCGCTACGGCCATCCGCTTTCACAGATCGAAGCCGCGCTCCAAGCGGTCGCCTCCAGCCGGGCCGTCAAGACAGTGGAGCTCAGCACGTTCGAGTTGGACCGCCTCATCGCCGACATCTACTACTTCGTCGAGGAAGAGAAGGTCAGCCGCGCCGTCCAAAACAAGGCCTACGATCTCTGCGAGCGACTCGAATACCCAATCCGTGGTTGGCGACATCCTTGCCGCTGAGGCCCATGATGCCCCTTCGCTTGAGGCGCCGGCGGCGCCTCAAGGAAATCTCAGAAGCCTGCGCGACGAGCGCGCCGAACTACATCGAGCACAACGACGCGAGACTGCCAAACGCGTCACGGAGTTGTTTCGTCGATGCGTGTCGATGCGCGAGATTGCTCGTAGAACGGGCGTTCATCGAAGTACGGTTCGACGAACCCTGAACGGCAACGGACTTCATGAGCGCAACCCGCGCAAGTATGAACGCGGAACAGACCCTTTCGAGCAGCTACTTCGACGCCGATGGAAAGAGGGTTGCCACAACGCGAAGCAACTCACGCGTGAATTAAGGCGAGAAGGATTCACTGGATCCTATTACATGGTGCGGCGGAGGACCGCCGCCTGGCGTAGCGGCGAGATCTCCGCTGCCCCGGCTAATCCACGGCGCCGGCGAGTGTCGCCCAAGCAGGCTGCGTGGATCCTTATGAAGCCTTCGAGCGAGTGCTCGCCATTTGAAGACGACTTCATTCACCGGCTCTGCGAGCAGAATCCAGCGCTGAGCACGACTGCGGAGGATTTCGAATGAGTTTCAGGACATCATCACCCACAACCGGCCGTCGGAACTCGCCTCATGGCTGAAAGAAGCATGCACATCGGAAATTGCAGTTTTTGCCGAGGGCTTGAAAAAGGAAGAGCCGGCGATTCGTGCCGCCGTTGCCCTCAAGTGGAGCAACGGTCAGACCGAAGGACATGTAAACCGACTCAAAATGCTCAAACGACAAATGTATGGTCGAGCCAACGTCAACCTCTTAAGAATACGCTTACTCTCTGATCGCTTCCTACAACAAAGCGCCGCATAGCGTGCGCTGCGTCGTGTGAGGTCAAACGACAATCGGAGCCTTCGATTCAAAGTCAACCCGAAGGAGTACCATCGGTCGGTCTGCCGCGCGATTCAAACGACCCAACCGCGCGGTGCAAAAGTGTCCACTTGACTCCGCTGGCCGCTGCCGAGTCCCTTCATCGAAAGTGCGGAAGACCCCGGTTTCAGCGCCCGGCGACAAGCGTGGCGGATCGCTTGGCGACGCGGTGCGCCGAGCCGAATGAGCATTCCGCGTCGACGTTTCGGCCGACGCCACTGTTTCCAGTGGCACATCCGGATGCGACGGCGTATCCACTGGTCGAGTCGATCGAACAGTTTCAACTGCGACGCCAGGCCGAAGTAACCCATCCAGTCGCGAACGTATCGCCGCAGCTCTGCCAAGCGTCGGTCCATCGAGATGCCCCGACTGCGGCCGGTGATCTGTGTGCTTTCGGTGTCGATGGCGGCCGGGGCGCGTGCCACTTTCGCGGTTTGGCCGGCCGTGGGATTGCGTAGTTGGCGGTTGGGTCAGCGGGGTTTGGGCGGTTGCGGGTATGGCAGTTCGACGGGCGTGCTTGAGAGGCGGCGACAGAGGTCGAGAGTGGCGAGATAGAGAGTCAGGCCGCTGAGGTCGGTCCCGAGATCGAGTTGTTTGCCGGACCGTTGGCAGCGGAATCGACGTTCACCGAGAAGCAGCGGGACCGTTGGCGTCTGGCTTGAGGAGGAACAGCCGGGAAGCGGAATCTGACCGCGTCACTGCGATCCTCGGCGGCGAGCGGGCTGGTAGAGCAGGACTCGAACCCGCGACCGACTGGTTAACAGCGGCAGATTCCCACCGGCATTGCGCACGGACAATGTAGCAAAGTGTAGTTAAACGTGCTGATCTCAACGGAATTCGACTGGATTGCCCGGAGTCCTGCGGAAAGAGATGGGGGCCATTTTTCTCGCTATTCTCCAGCATTTTCCGCTCTCTGAAGGCGATTCACTTCTCATGTCGTCGGCCAGGATGAAGACGACATTGGGAGGCTGCTCAGCGAGGGCGCGGGCTGTGGCGGCGCCCGCCAGCAGAGCGACGACCACCGCGGCGCAAGCGAAGAGCGAGAGGCGCGATCGCGTGATCCGCGGGAACGTTTCGTGAAAATTCATGACAGCGACAGGCGCCTGAAGAGTCCGTGATGCGTCCAGTACGATCCGTCAGCCTAACACAAGCCCGCACCGGCTGCTTTAGCCCACCATGTTGGGCGGCAACGGGCCTCGAGTTCGTTCGTTTCGGTGCGGCAACTCAAGGGGAACCAAGGACTTGAGGGCAGCTTGACTTGCTTGACAGGCGGGGGGCGGGAAGTACGATGAAAGCAGTGTGGGACTCGCTTCCCGGGCGGCCCTGGAACTGACTCTTAGATGCTCCAACGGCGAAGCCCGCGGGAGCCTTGTCGCCGTGCGCGCTGGCCTCGTCTTTTAGCACCCGCTTAGTCCAAGGGAGCGGACTATGTCCTCGATCTCCTCGCCACAAATGGATCCCCAACGCGGCGACCTGCGCGTGACGCTGTATGACAAGGTCAGCGGCTGGTTGATGGCTTTGTTGGTGTTGGTGGGCTTGGCCTTTTCCATTCTGTTTGGGATTTGGCTGACCACGGTCTTGAAATTCAAGCGGGTGGCGCCGCCGATCGAGTACATCGAGTACGAGGGTCGCGGCGATCACGCCGAGGGTTTCGAACGCGATCGCGAGCCGCCGGGTTTGGAGGAATTGGAAGAGATCCGCGAACCGTCGCTGGAATCGACGTTGGAGGCGGTGACCGACTTGGCCTCCACGCAGGCGGCGGCGTTTGACGCCATGGAGACTTCGTCCACCATCACCGGTAAAGGCGGGGGCAAGGGCGACAGCCGCCGTCCCGGACCGTTGGGCGAAGGGCGCAACGTCATTCCACCTTGGGAGCGGTGGGAGATTCGCTACTCCACTACGAGCGTGTCGCTCTACGCCCGCCAGTTGGACAGCTTCGGGATCGAACTGGGCGCCGCCGGCGGGGCGCCGCAAGTGGACTACGCCAGCAACCTCGCTCGAGCCAAGCCGACCACGCGGCAGGGGCCGCCGACCGAGGAGCAACGCATTTACATGACGTGGAAGAGCGGCAAGCTGCGGGAGTTCGACGAACTTCTGCTGAAGAAAGCGGGCGTCAACACCGCCAATCGCGTGTTGATGCAATTCTATTCCAAGGAACTCGTGCATTCGATGGAGGCATTGGAGTTCCAGAATTCCAACGGTCGTCGCCCCGAGGAATGGTTCAAGACCATTTTCGGCGTGCGAGCTACGGGAGGCGCCTTCGAGTTCTATGTCATCGAGCAGTTCTTCAGAAAGGCGCCCAAGTAGATGCGGCTGGATCGGGCCGACCCTTCCGCTTGTCGAGCTGAACGTCAAACCGCGGACCGCCGTCATCCGGTGATCGGCGCGGCGGGAGGCCGCCACCGTGACCCAAGTTGTTCACTTTCATTCCGCACCGAATAGGGCGTCGAGGCGACTCCCTGCTGGTTCTTCGCTCACGAGTAAACGCGAAACATGGACATCACAACTCTTGTCGGTAACATCATCTACGTTGTCTTGGGCCTGCTCGCGCTGTGGGGCGCCTTCAGCGTGGTGATGGTGTTGTATCGAGTCGGACAGAAACGTTTTCGCAACGAAGACGAGCAGGACGAATTCCTGACCGCGTTAAAGGACCCGATCGCCGCGGGCGATTTCGAAACAGCCTCCGAGGTCCTGGAAGGCGATCAGCGCGCGATGTGTCAACTCGCCTGGCTGGGCGTGCAGAATCGGGATCTGGGGTTCCGCAAGGTGCGTCAATTGGTCGCCGAACGTTTTCAACGCGACATTCTCGCCGACTTGGATTACCGCTTGAGCTGGGTGCATACGGTGATCAAGAGCGCCCCCATGGTCGGGCTGCTGGGAACGGTTATCGGCATGATGGGCGCGTTCGGCAAGTTGGCCACGCAAGAGAACGTCGATCCCACGATGTTGGCCAGCGACATCATGATCGCGTTGATCACCACGGCCAGCGGCTTGGCGATCGCCATTCCTCTGGTGCTGTGCGTGACCGTGGTCAACATCCGTATTCGCAAGATGGAGGATCTGACGGCCACCGGCTTGAATCACTTCCTGGACTTGTTGAAGCCGTCGCTGGAGTCAACGCCGGCGAAACCGTCCATGGCGGGAGGCTCCCGCTAACGCACTTTCCTGGATGACGCCGTCCGCATGCGGTGCGGCGTGACCACGCTTCGGGGCGAGCCCGCCGTCGCCAAGCGCTCTATCTCGCAAAACGCAGGTCGCCACGATGCAGGATGAACTGTACGAAGATGAATATGTGATGCCCAAGCGGAAAGCCGCTGAAGAGGCGGAAATGGACATCACGCCGATGATCGACATCACGTTCCTGTTGCTCATCTTCTTCCTGGTGGCTTCGAAGATGGCGGCGCCAGGAAGTGTTTCCCTGCCGCCAGCAGCAACGGCGTGGGCGTGGTCGAACAAGAACGCCGTGATCATCACCGTGACCAAGGGCGGCGCGGACGGCGCCGCGATGATCTACATGGGAGACGGCAAGGACGCCTCGAAACTCGTCCAAGGCGATCCGGATCAGCAAGACGACATGCTGGCGGAATACGTCGCCAAGGAGATCATCGGCAAGGAGTACTTGCTGATCAAAGCCGAGAAGGACATCAAGCATCGTGATGTCGCTCGCGTCACCAAGGCGGTCGCCAGGGTGGAAGAGCTGCAGCAGTTGTTTGTCGCCGTATTGGAGGTGCAGTAGTCATGGACATCGTCTCGGAAGAAGAAGACATTCGCGACGAAGCTGGCGGCGATCGAGTGACGTTTGGTCCCGATCGACAGGCGGAAGAAACCGAGATGGACATGACGCCGATGGTCAACGTCACGTTTCTGCTGCTGATTTTCTTCATGGTCACCGCGGCGTTCACGCTGCAGAAGTCGCTCCAAGTCCCGAAGCCCGACCCGACCGATGAACCGAGTTCGGCGGTGCAGCAGGATGATCAGGAAGATCAGCAACAGGTCACGATCATCATCGACGAATTCAATACGTTTCGCGTGTTGACGGCGGACGCCGAGTTTGAGTGTCCCAGCGAGCAAGAGTTGTTGATCCGACTGCGAGAAGCCAAACGCGGCGCGCCTGGCCTTGAACCGCCCAACAAGCTGGTCGTCAAAGCCAATATGGAAGCACTGCATGAAAAAGTCGTGCTCGCCATCGATGCGGGAGCGGACGTCGGTTTCGAACAAGTTCAATTGATGAGCGTGGAAGACGACGCTTAGTACGACGCTTTCATCGGCCGAGTGTCGCTCGGTCCCCAGATTCACATCGCACGAGCTCAGCCGTTGATTCCGCTGTCGCCGAAGTAAGGGAGCATCATGTCCGCCAGGGATTTTTTGGATTATCTCGCCAGCCAAGGGCTCTTGGACAAGACGGTGCTCGATGATCTGCGTCGGCAGGTCAAGGACTCCAAGAGCCCCGTCACCGCGGAGTCGATCGCCAAACTGCTGGTCAACAATGGGCACTTGACCAAGTTCCAGGCGACCAAGCTGGTGAGCCAGGTCGCCGGAGCGGACGCTGGCCGGCGCACGGGAGGCCCCAAGCAAGCCGGCGGCGCCAAGAACGTCGGCGGCTCGGTCAACGACGATCTGTCGGTCGTGGACGAAGTTGACGAACTGGTGAACCTGGGCGGAGACGACCTGAACGACTTGGAGCCGTTGGATGAGTTGCCGCTGACCGGCGGCCCGACGAATCAGCTGGCGCCCCTGGACGAGTTGGAGGAGCTCGAGGAGTTGGATCCCGTCGAACCGGTGCGGAGCCCTCGGCAACCTTCGCCGCCCTCGCCCAGCCGCTCGCGCGACGCCGCCAAACGCAGTCGCCCCGCCGAGCCCTTGGACGGCGTCCTGGAGCCGCTGGACGGGTTCACCGAAGGCGGCGTGGTCGAGGCCGATGCGCCTCATGACGACCCGTCGCGCGCGGCCCTGGCCATCAAAAAGAAACTGCGACGCCCCAACGTCTGGAATTCGCCCTTCTTGTTGCTGGGCGGCGGCCTGTTGATTCTGCTCAGCGTGGGCAGTCTCTTTCTTTGGCTGACGCTGACGCGCGGCACGGCCGACGATATCTTCAACGCCGCGATGGACGACTACCGCAACGAGGACTACGCCAACTCGATCAAGAAGCTCGAACGCTTCCTCCGCAGCTATAGCAACTACCCCAAGGGCGTGAACGCTGAGATCTACATCGCCATGGCCCGCTTGCGACAAACGGTCACGCAAGCCAGCGATCCCAATCGAGCGATGGAGAAAGCCCGGGAGGAGTTGCCGCTGATTGTCGATGAGAAGCACTTGGCGTCAGACAACGGCATTCGAGCCGTCGAGGAAGCTCGCGGCGAATTATCGACCGTCCTGCCCGATATCGTTGACGCCTTCGCGCAGAAAGCAAAAGCCGCGCAAGATATCGCCGAGCAGCGACAATGGCTCGCCGGCGGCGAAGGCGCCATGAAGGAACTGATTGAGAACAACAGCTATTTCCCTGGCTCTTCGCAACGCAGCCAGGCCGCGCGGCTGAACGACATTCGAGAAACCATGGGGCTGGTCCGCCGCCGCATCACCATGGAAGAGCGGTTGGGCGAAGCCCTGCAGGATATCGCCACCGCGACCGAATCGGGAGACACCCCTCGTGCCTACGAATACCGGACCGCTCTACTGAAGGAGTTCCGCGAATTCGAAATGGACCCGCGGCTTGTCGACGCCATGCGCAACGTCACCCAACGCCAGCAAGACCTCGTCAAGACCGAACCGTTGGAACTGCCGGTGAGCACCGAAGCAAGTTCCGCGAGTCGCTTCCGCATCGTGCTGGCCAGCGTCGAAGGCGAAGGGATCGTGGGCGGACCCAATCGAGTGTTCCCCTTCCTGCTCAATGGAGCGGTTTATGGAGTGGACGCCGCCAGCGGCTCGGTCATCTGGCGGCACTATGTCGGCCGCCGGACGATCGCCCAGCCCGTGCCGGTCACCGATCAGCCCAACGCGGACCTGTTGATTGTCGACAGCCAGAGCCAGGAGCTGTTGCGGATCAAGGCAATGACCGGCGAATTGGTCTGGCGCCTGGCGGTGGGCGGACCCTTCGCCCAACCCGTGGTCGGCGGCAACAACATCGCCGTGGCCATGACCAAGGGGCGCATGTTTCTGGTCGACGCGGAAACCGGCGCCGTCCAACAATCAGCCTTGATCCCTCAAACTTTGCGCGTCGGCCCGGCCGTCGGCGTGCGGCGACCACAAATCTATCAACTCGCCGACCACGACAACTTGTACGTCGTTTCTCGCGATTCGATGGAATGCAAACAAGTCCACTACCTGGGGCACAAACCCGGCAGCATTACCGTTCCACCCTTGCTGGTCTTGGGCCGCCTGCTGGTCTTCGAGAATTCCGGACCCAAGACGTGCCAGCTGCACGTCTTGTCGATGAACAGCAACAGCGGTCTAGACTTGCAACAAGGTCAGAATTCACTGCTGCTGGAAGGGCATGTGCTAACGCCGCCCTATGTCGAGGGACGCCGCGTTTTTGTGCCAACCAGTCTGGGCGCGATTTACGTTTTCGATGTCGATCCGCGCGATCCTGACGAAGCGGTCAAGAAGGCCGTCCAGGAACGCGTCGCCTCGCGGGAACAACACCTGCTCAGCTACCTGGTAAGCGAGGGCACGCGGTTGTGGGTCGGCGACGACCGCTTGGCCCGATACGACGTGCAGACCGCGCAGAACCGACTGAATCGCCTGTGGGCGGAAACCCCCGGCAACTTCTTTGTCGCGCCTTTCTATCGATATACGAATAAACTGTTGCAAGCGCGCTCGCCAGCCACGGCGCCTGGGGTCACCATCAGCGCGATCGACGAGGACGACACCAAGCGAAAGCCGTTTTGGTCCGCCGAGGTCGTGGTGCCGCTCGCTCAACTGATGGTCAGTGGCGGCAAGATCCTGGCGCTCTCGTCTCGCGGCGCCGTTTACGAGATCAATGGCGAAGCCGTGCGGGCGGGTTTCGCCAAACCGATTCAGCCGGGCGGTGCTCCGTTCTATCGCTACGTGGCTCGAATGCCTGATGGCAAAGCCGTGCTTTGCAGCAAGGACAAGGACATCCTGGTGTTCGATCCAAGCACTGGACAGCGCAATGCCTTGAAGCTGCCCTATCCGGGTCAGGTCGCCTGCCCGCCAGAAGCACTCGACCGGGGCTTGTTGGTGGCCCTGACCAGCGGCGAAGTCGTGGTGATCGATCTGCAAAGCGGCGCGCCGTCGGTCTTGCCGTTCCAGCCGCAGGTTGGGGCGGGCGAAAAGGTCACATGGCGAAAACCCGCGGTCATCGACGCCGCCCAGGGAACGTTTCTTGATCGCCGACGGTTCACAGACGCTCTATAAGCTGAGCCCTAACGCGAATACCCCGGCGAACCTTGCCGCTGAACAACAGGCGATTATGGAGGAGCGCGTGATCTCGCCGTTGGCGATTGCGGGCGACCTGTGCTACATGGTCGTGCGACCGTTGGATTCCGCACCGCCGGCGGAGGACGCCGCCGCCGACGCCGCCGCGGCCAGCGGAGGCCTTGCCGCCGGCGATCGGCTGGTCGCCTATTCGGTCGGTCAACTGACCCTGCAAGGCGGCGCGCCGCTCAAGGGTCGCGTGTTGATGGGCCCCGCGCGAATCGATGACCTGGTCCTGCTCGCCACCGACGATGAAGGACTCATGTGCTTTGATGGTCAAATCCAGCCGCGGTGGACCTATAAGACGCCGCGCGCCTTGGCCGGGGAGCCTTGGCTGGCCGGCGATGAATTGGTGGTCGCCATGGTGGACGGGGCGGTCGTGAAGCTCGCGGTCAGCGATGGCTCGTTGATCGGTCAAGCCAGCGTCGCCGAGCCTTTGGGCGGCGGCCCGACGATGTTCGGACCTCGCGTTTTGGTGTCCGGACAAGACGGCGCCGTGCATGTCCTCGAGTCGTTTCAATAGCGTCAGGAGAGTCCGACATGGATCGAGCCCAACCGAGGCTGCACCTGGCGGCTGCTTTCGCTTTCGCCTGGCTGGCCTTCGCCTTCGCGGGCGCTGTAACGGCTCAGCAGCCGCTCTACCGCCAAACGCCCTTTGACTTGCTGGTCTTGAAGTCCGCGGTGGAGGAAGGCCGCGAATTCAAGATCATGCCGCTGGACCTGCCGAGCCGACGCGTCCCCTCGCAACCGTCCGGATCACTGAAGGTCCGCCTGGTGGACGACGCCGCCAACGAACGATTGATTCAATGGCGGTTGATCGAACGCGTTGACTTGTTCGAGAACATGGTGTTGCGTGAAGCGTCGCAGGTCGTCGCCGGCGGCAACCTGGATGCCGCCTTTCCTTACTTCGTATTCTTGAACCGCAATTTCCCGGGAACCGAAGGCCTGGCCTCCGCCTACCACCAGTACCTGTTCGCCGTCGGCGGGCGGATGTACACCAGCGGTCGAGAATTCGAGGCGTTGGCGGCCTTGGAGGAATTATACAACCAGTCTCCCGAATTTCAGATTGGCGGACGCACGGTGCTGGCGGCCATTTCGGTGGTCAGCGACAAGTGCATCGCGTCTTACGTGAACAACGACGATCTGGACAACGCTCGTCGATTGTTGACGCGTTTGAACGACAAGTTCACGGGAGATCGTGCCCCGGGCGTCGCGAAATGGCGCGATGAATTGAGCCGTCGAGCCGCTGTGAAGCGTGATGAATTGGCGCGTATGCTGCGCGACAAGCAGTATGAAGGTGCGCATCGCGTCAGCCGCGAAATGCTCCGGATCTGGCCCGAGGTTCCCAACGGCCGCGAGCTCGCTGATGAAGCCGCCCGCCGCTTTCCGGTCGTCGCTGTCGGGGTCGCGGAGCCCCCGGCAGAACCGGACGTGTTGCGATTGGATTCCTGGGCCGCTCGACGACAGGGGCGTCTGCACGAGCGAGTCCTGATGGAGTTCCTTTATCCCGGCCCCGAAGGCGGCGTTTACCTCTGCCCCTGGGGGCTCGTGGAACGCGACGCCGAGGATCCGACGCGGTTCCTAATCGAACTGCGACGGCCCCGCGACGCGGAGGAAAAAACACCCACCGGCTACACCCTGGCGCGGTTGCTGCTCACGCGAGCCGATCCGGAGACATCGCCGGATCACCTATGGGCGTCCTTGCTGAAGAACATCCGAGTCGAGGACGTGTACACGACGCAAATCGAACTAACCCGCCCCAGCGTGCTGCCGGAGGCTTTGCTGCGCATCAAACTGGAGGAAAACGCCGATTCGTTCTCGCCCTATCGTCTGGCCTCGGAGAATGAGCAGGAGCAGAGTCGTCGCTACTTGCTTCGCGACGATTACGCGCTCCGCGGCCCCACGCAACCAGCTCAATTGACCGAACGATTCTTCGAGGACACGCAAGACGCGATCGAAGCGCTCCGGCGCGGTGAAATCGACATCATTGACCGCATGTATCCGGCCGACGCCGCCGGGCTGCTGGCGACTCAAGATCCGGAAATCGAAGTTCACGAATACGCCACGCCGACATTGCACATGCTGTGGCCCAACTACTCCAATCCGTTTCTGGCGAATCGGCATTTTCGCCGGGCCTTGGTGTACGCGATCGCCCGCGAAACCATCCTCCAACAGATCGTTCTGGAGGGCAAGACGCTGCCCGGTTGTCGCGTCATCAGCGCGCCGTTGCCCGCCGGCAAGAGCGCCACCGACACGATGTCCTACGCCTACAACGAGGACGTCGCGCCCGCGCGCATGACGCTCGGCAAGCCTACTTCCTGCGGCAGTTGGCGCTGAAGGAAATGCAGGTCATGGCCGAAGCCGCCAAGGAGAAACCGCCGGAGCTCAAGCCATTCGTGCTAGGACATCCGCCGACCAAACTTGCTCGATCGGTTTGCGCCGCCATCCAAGCCACCTTGGAGAAAATCGAGTTGGAGGTCGAGCTCAAAGAATTCGCTCCCAACGTCACCTTCGACGAAACCTGCGACCTGGTCTTCGCGGAAGTTGCGATGAACGAGCCCTTGTTCGACGCCGAACGTCTGCTTGGCGCCGACGGCCTGGCCAAAGTCGATGATCCGTTTATCGCCTTGGCCTTGAGACGTTTGGACCGCGCCGACACATGGCGACGGGTCTCCAACAGGCTTCGTGAATTGCATGAGACGCTATTCCAGCAAGTGGCCGTGATCCCGCTGTGGCAAATCCAAGAACACTTCGCCCATCGCAAGGGAATTTACGGCATCGGCGAACAACCTTCGAATCTGTATCAGGAGATCGAGCGTTGGCGAGTCACATCGGGAGGCGACGAATGACGCGGCCCGTCGATGCTCGTCCAGAACGGATCCTCACGCACTACGTTTGGAAAACTGTGAACCACGCAAAACACGTGCTCGACATGCAACACTCCCCGACGAATCTGCTGTTGCTTGCGGTCTGGCTGGTCGCCATGCTCGGCGGGGACGCCTCGTTGCGCGAGCGCAGACCTGGGAGTACTCTCCGTACCGCATTCATCTGTGGGTCGCGATGGGACGCCAAGGAGAGTGGGACGACGACGAGCTCGAGCGATTGAGAATCTCGCTCGAGGAGCGCGCCGAACGCGCGGTGGATTCAGCCTGGGAGTTGATCGTTTCGCCGCCGCCCAACGAGCAATTGCGCACGGACCTGCTGCAAGATCCGGATCTGGTCACGCCCGAGCGAATTGTGGAGATCGTTGGCGAAGCGGATCCGACGGACACCACCAATCTGCTGAATGACGACAAGCTGGTTTGCCTTTCGATTTCCTCGGAGCCCGAAGGGTACGTCGTGCGCGCCCGCGAATTGGATTTGCGGATGCGATACTTCGGCCCTCAGGTGGAGTTCCTGACGCCCAACCGCATGCTGGTGCATGGGCTGGTCTTCGATGCGTTGGCCAAGGTCTTTTCTCCGGTGATTCGGATCGAAACCTCCGAGCCTCGCAAAGCCACCGCGCGGATTCGGGCCGGCGGGCTCGTGCTTCGCGAAGACTCGCCGGCCAGGGTTGACGAGTCGTCGATCCTGATGCCGCTGATCCGCCGCAATGAACGATCCGGCCGCCCCAAGCAGATCACGCTGGTCGATTGGACGTTTCTTACGGTCGAGAAAAAGGAAGGCTCCGTCCTGGATTGCAAGATCCATACGACGTGGAACAACCCCCTGGGCGGCCGCAGCAGCATGCGAATTCAAAAGATCGCCTTGGGAATCAAGCCCGTCCACGACCACGGCGCCTTGGAGCTCGTTTCGCAAGGCGAGCCAAGCGTGCCGCTGGAGGGCTATGAGATTTTGGCCAAGGATCCTTTCGTGGAGGACTCCGAGGCGGTCAATCTAGGCGCCACCGATTGGCGCGGACGACTCGACGTACCTCGGTCCGATCACTTGCTGCGCATCCTGTACGTGACCAACGGGGGCGAGAACCTGGTGCGGCTGCCGATGGTTCCCGGCTACAATCTGATATCGCGCACGGAGATGCCCAACGACGAAGTGCGTTTGGAGGCGGAGGCCTTCATACGCGGCGTTCAGGTGGAGTTGATCGACCTGGTGGCTCGTCGTGAAATCTTGGCGCAACGCATTCGCAAACGCTTGCAGGAAGCGGAGCTGGATCAGGCGCAACTGCTGCTCGACGAGTTCCGCAAACTGACGACCTCCACCGAACTGTTGGCTCGCATGGACTCCAAATTCGGCGGCCTATCCTCTAACAATCGCCGCACCCGCGCGAAATCAGCGCCATGTTCTCCGGCACGCGAGAGCTGATCGCCAAACACGCCAATCTGAACCTCGTGGAGCAATTGACGATGGAGGTCACGCGGGCCCAAAGGGGAGAGGCGCCCGTCGCGCCTGCGCCGGTCGAACCGGCGGCGGTCGAACCGGCGGCGGAAGCCTCCTAAGGCCCGCCGTGCGCCGCCTTGCGCCAGCCCAGCGGCGAACCGATCGCCCGACTCGCGGACGCGGCCCCCCGGTCTGAATCGCGCTGCGGAGGCCCCGCGACCTCGGCGGTATTCCGTCGCCCGCTTTTTTTCGCAACTTCGCGAGTCAATTCGGGTTGAATCCCTATTCGTTTTCGACCGCTGATCCATGGCCCGCGAGTACCCCGTGGCATGCCCGCTTCGACATTGACCTCCGCGCCGCGGTCCGCCAACGCCGGCGTGTCCTGGCTCTTGCTGCTGTTCATCGGCAGTGGTTGCTCCGCGCTGATCTATGAAATCACCTGGTTTCAGACGTTGCAGTTGTTCGTCGGCTCTTCAGCCATCTCGCTGGGAGTGCTGTTAGCGACCTTCATGGGAGGCATGTGCGCGGGTAGCTGGGCCTTCGCGCGGATCGTCTCGCCGCATTGGCACCCGCTACGAGTGTACGCCCTTCTGGAGTTGCTGATTGGCGTGTGCGCCGTCGGGCTGTGGTGGGGCGCGCCCTTGGCGGAGCGAATCTACATCGAGAACGTCGGCGGGGGCGCCGCCGGCGTCGCGTTGCGAGCGTTAGTGGCGGCCGCGTGCCTTCTGCCGCCGACAATTCTGATGGGCGCCACGCTTCCCGCGATCTCGCGCTGGATGGAGTCCTCGCCGGCCGGCGTATCCCGCATTGGCCTGTTCTACGGCGCCAATATCCTGGGCGCCGTTTTTGGCTGTCTGTCCGCCGCCTTCTACTTATTGCGAGTGTATGATCTGACGACGGCGACGTGGACCGCGGTCGCCATCAACGCGGCCGTGGCGATAGCTTCCTTGGTGCTGGCTTGGTTGCTGCCTTACGATCGATCCCTGAACGATCCTCCCGCGTCGCCAGCCGCAACGGGCGCCCCGCGTTACGCGCCCTACGCCGCGATCGCCGCATCGGGATTCGCCGCCTTGGGAGCTGAAGTCGTTTGGACTCGAGACCTCTCCCTGCTGCTGGGCGCCACGGTCTATACGTTCGCCATCATCCTGGCCGTCTTCTTGATCGGATTGGGGATTGGCAGCGGCTTGGGATCGGGCTGGGCTCGCCAAACCGCGCAACCTTGGCGGGCCTTGGCCTTTTGTCAGATCGGCGCCGCGGCGAGTGCGGCCTGGGCGAGTTGGATGTTGTCGGTGTCGCTTCCCTATTGGCCGATTGATCCCGGCTTGAGTTGGTCGCCCTGGTTTGGATTTCAATTGGACATGGCGCGTTGTCTTTGGACCGTGCTGCCCGCGGCGATCTGTTGGGGCGCCAGCTTTCCGTTGGCGCTCGCCGCCGCGGCTCGAGGGCAAGATCCGGCTCGCCTGGTCGGAGGAGTCTACGCCGCCAACACGCTGGGCGCGATCCTGGGCGCCGTGTACTTCAGTCTGGCGGCGATCCCGTTGTTCGGAGTGCAAATCGCCGAACAGACGTTGATCTCCACATCGCTCGGCAGCGCGCTGGTCATGCTGATCGTCGGCCGCAAGACGGCGGGGCCCGCGGGTCAGGCGGGGTGGTTGCTGAGCGGCGGCCAGATCTCGGCAGCCGTCGCCACCATCGTTCTGGGCGGCGCCGTGGTGGCGACCTTGCCCGCCGCGCCGCCAGGCGTGGCCGCCTATGGACGCTACCTCGTGACGATGGTCGATGAACCGCTGTACCTCTTCCACGGCGAGGGCATGAATGCGTCGATCGCCGTCTCGCAATTCGACGATGGCACTCGCAACTTCCATGTCAGCGGAAAAGTGGTCGCCTCCAGCGAACCCCAGGACATGAAGCTGCAACGAATGCTCGGACATCTGCCTGCTCTGTTGCTGGCGCAACCCAAGTCGGTGTTAATCGTCGGGTGCGGCGCCGGCGTGACCGCGGGCTGCTTCGTCGCTCATCCTTCAATCGAACGGATCGTGATTTGTGAAATCGAACCGCTGATCCCCAAGACGGCCGGAGTCTTCTTCGGCGAGGAGAACCACTTCGTGATGGACGACCCGCGGGTCGAGGTGGTGTTCGACGACGCTCGGCATTTCCTGGCGACGACGCGCGAGAAATTCGACATCATTACGTCCGATCCAATTCACCCGTGGGTGAAAGGGGCCGCCGCTTTGTACTCGCGAGAATATTACAAAATCTGCCTTGATCATCTCAATCCCGGCGGCATCGTCACGCAATGGGTTCCGCTTTACGAATCCAGCTTGGACGCGGTGAAGAGCGAATTCGTGACGTTCTTCGACGTGTTTCCCTTCGGGACGGTTTGGAGCAACGACGCCGCGGGGCTGGGCTACGACATCGTGTTGCTAGGGCAAGTCGAGCCAACGAGGATCGATATCGATGCGCTGCAGGACCGCTTGGATCGGGAGGATCATGCGAAGGTCCTCAAGTCATTGGACGAAGTCGAAATGGGATCCGCCTTGGCCCTGTTGAAGAAGTTCGCCGTGCGACGGGCGGACTTAACGCCCTGGTTGGTTGACGCGCAACTGAACACCGACCGCAATCTGCGTCTGCAGTACCTGGCGGGAATGGGCTTGAACGCCTTTGAAGCCGAGCTGATTTACGATAACTTCATCGAGTATCGACGGTTTCCCGACGGGCTTTTCTTCGCCTCCGCGGAACGCATTTCAGCCCTGCGGACTTTGCTGCAGGCCACCGACGACTCGAGCGATTAATGAGACGTGCTGGATGATACCAGCGAATCACTGACGCTGTTGCGCCCGGCCCCGACACCAAGTCCCAACGGGACGACCCCAAACCAGCCCAGGGTGCAGCGGCGCAACCCTGGGTAACGCCGGCCCCGACACCAAGTCCCAACGGGACGACCCCAAACCAGCCCAGGGTGCAGCGCAGCGCAACCCTGGGTAACCCAACGCCGCCCCGACACCAAGTCCCAACGGGACGACCCCAAACCAGCCCAGGGTGCAGCGGCGCAACCCTGGGTAACCAACGCCAACCCCGACACCAAGTCCCAACGGGACGACCCCAAACCAGCCCAGGGTGCAGCGACGCAACCCTGGGTAACCAACGCCGGCCCCGACACCAAGTCCCAACGGGACGACCCCAAATCAGCCCAGGGTGCAGCGCAGCAACCCTGGGTAACCAACGCCGGCTCCGACACCAAGTCCCAACGGGACGACCCCAAATCAGCCCAGGGTGCACGCGCAACCCTGGGTAACCAACGCCGGCCCCGACACCAAGTCCCAACGGGACGACCCCAAACCAGCCCAGGGTGCACGCAGCCAACCCTGGGTAACCCAACGCCGCCCCGACACCAAGTCCCAACGGGACGACCCCAAATCAGCCCAGGGTGCAGCAGCGCAACCCTGGGTAACCAACGCCCAAAGGGCCGCAGCATCACCGTGAGTTCACCTGTAACGCCCTGCAACCCTGCTTAGCGGGACCCGAGCACGACTTATGGCGATCTGCAGAGCCATCACTCACTCACCTTCAGCTTGGTCGTCCGCTTGCGAGTTAACGTTCCTCGAGCGTCAGGAAATCGATTACGAGATACTCGTCGAGCAACATCAAGAGTATCGTCGTTTGCTGGCGAAGCTGGGCGCCGAGGTGCGGAACTTGGAGTGCAATCTGCCGCATCCCGATTGCGCCTTCGTGGAGGACTGCGCCGTCGTGCTGGACGGCGTCACCGTGATCGCCAACCCTGGAGCCGCTTCACGACGCGCGGAAATCGAGGGGATCGCGGCCGCATTGCAAGGATGGACGGCTATCGAGCGTCTCCCGCAAGACGTCGCCCTCGATGGAGGCGATGTCTTACGCGTGGGCCGACTGCTGCTGGTGGGGCTTTCGACGCGCACCAATCGCGCCGGCGCCAACGCCTTGCAAGCGCTCGCGGCCCCGCTGGGTTATGAAACACGAACCGTGCAAGTGGGCGGTTGCCTGCATCTCAAAACCGCCTGCACCGCGATCGACGACGAAACCCTGCTGGTCAATCCCAATTGGATCGAAACAGGCGATCTGCCCGCCGCGCTGCGGCGCGTTCGACGCCGTCGAGGCTCTGGGCGCGCGAACCTCTTGCGACTGCGAGGCCAGTTGGTCGCCGCCAGCGCCTGTCCCCGGACCAATTCGATGCTGGATCAACTGGGTTATCAGGTTCACGAAGTGGACCTCTCCGAATTCGCCAAAGCGGAAGCAGGCGCCACCTGCCTTAGCCTGTTGATCGAGTCGGCCAACGCCCCCCACAAGCAGCCCGTTTAGCCAGCGGCCTGATCCGCCTGGTCCACCACGCCTCAGTGCTTCCGCGAATACTCGCCGACTTAGCGGCGGCCGATAAATAACTTCCCGACGGCCTTGATCGTAAGGTGGTCAACCCGACTCTGTCCGAGGCCCGGAGGGCCAACACCGTGGCCTTACGGCGAACCCTTTAAAACTAGCAACCTGCAGTTTCTTCAGAGTGTCCCCGAAGAGGCTCCATTTTCCGCCAAGGCCTGTCGCCACAAGTGCTTACGCGGCGAGCAAGCCACGACGGGGCATGTCCCCGTCGAGCGTTGCTCCTCGCCAGCAACGATCCCGGCGGGGACGCCGCCACGATGCTCCTCGCCCAGCAAACAGCGCTCTCTGGCGGGGAGCATCGCCACGCTGGGACGAGCCGGACGAGCCCAGCGGTGGCGGGAATTTGCCGGCTAGTCGCGATTCGCTTCATGCTAGTTTTAAAGGGTTCGCCTTACGGCCACGGCTAAGATTGTGCCGGCCCGTCGTCGGGCCTGCTACCCTCCCAGGTGGACCGGCTTACGATCAAGGCCCTTCCCGACCTATTGGGTGATCGGCCAGAACCCCTGGTTTCTCACGCTGAAAACCGGGAGGTTATTTATCGGCCGCCCCTTAACTCCCGCTATCGTCCAACGCCGCTTGCAGCGATCTCTTTAGTCGAGTGCTGTAGGGAAAGTACTGCGAAAGCGCGACGACTGAGCGTTGTTGCGACGGCGAGCGCCAGTAATGCGTGCCGGCCGAGCCGCTCCAACCAAAGTCGCCAACGCCGCTGTGGGGCTCGCGTTCGGACGATTCCACGCGCACATACACCCCTAAACCAAAGCCAACGCCTACGCGTCGCTCCAAGCCGACGATGATCTCCTTGGCTTGCCCAGGCAGCTGATTGGTGATCATCCGGCTCATCCAGAAATGATCGAGCAGCTGCCGAGCACCGAAGCGACCTTGTTGAGCGAGCATGCGGGCAAAGTTCCCAAAGTCGGCGGCTGTGGAAAGCAACCCGGCGCCTCCGGACAACAAGACGGGCGGTTTCAGATAGCGACTGACAGCGGCTGCCTCGATGGGCTTCATTTTGCCGTTCACCTCACGGCGATGCAGAGCGACCAGACGATCGGCCTTGTTTGCGGGGACGTAGAACCCGGTGTCTTGCATCTGCAGAGGATCGAATATCCGTCTCCGCAGCAGCTCATCCAACGGCAAGCCATCGACGACCTCCATCAATCGTCCCAGGACATCGGTGGACAAGCCGTAATGAAAGCTCTCGCCCGGATGGCGTTTCAACGGCAACGTCGCCAGTTGTTTTACCGTTTCCTCCAGGTTCCTGAGCGGCCTCGTGATCTCGTGCTTTTTGTATAAACGATCGACGTGATGAGTGGGATCCGTACCGTATCCAAAGCCCGCCGTATGCCGCAACAGATCGCGCACCGTGATGGCCCGCCTGGCGGGTTCGGTCACCCAACCATCGGCGCCGCGGGCGAAGACCTGCATCTCCTGAAATTCCGGCAGCCAGGTCGTGATGGGTTCGTCAAGCGTCAACAAGCCTTCCTGGCATTGCATGAGCGCGGCGAAGCTGACCACCGGCTTGGTCATGGAGTAGATCCGGAAGATATGGTCCTCCCGCATCAACGAACCGAGGGCCGTATCCTGGAAGCCGACGGAGTGCACCCACGGCGGCTGATCGTCATCGGCCACCATGACGACGCAGCCAGGCAAGCGATGCTGTCGTATCAGCAAATCAACGGATTCGGCAACGCGTTGTTGAGAGAATGGCATGTCTTCAGGGCGTGCCGCGGGGAGCCGGCGAACGTACAATGCAGAAAGTGAAAGGGCGCGAATCCAGGCCTCCAGTCGGCTATCGTGGATAACCGGTGCTTGTCATTTGAGCAAGGCCACACGCGCGAAGAAACGATGGCCGATCCCCATAATCCTTACCAAACGCCGCCTCTGGGCGAGTCCGGCACGCCGAGATTGCAGGCGCACTTGTTGCGGTTCTTGTGGAAGCACCGCGACAGGCCGCCGACGATTGCGGGGATGATCTGGGACCTGACGCCAAACTGGCTGCTGGTGGCGCTGACGATCTTCGGCGTGCCATGGGTGTTTCGCCTGCTGGCGGGACCAGCTCCCACTTGGAGCGTCTGGACGCTTTGTTGGGGCTTGTTCGCGGGCGTTGTCGCTCGTGATTTTGGAAGAGTGCGACGATTTGTCGGCGTCTGGCAAACTTATCATCGCGTGTTGGACTGGAAGACAATCGAGGCCTTAGTGGAATGATACAGCCCGCCGCCGCGGGTCGCTTCTCGTGTGCTTGGCCGGCCTGGTCGAACGTGGCCTTCCGATGCTTGCGAAGCCCGCGGAAGTCGCCCAGCGTACTTGTACGGCCGCCGGTTTATCGGCGAAAATCATGGATCTTTCGATCTTGATGGATGAGAGCCTCCTTGGCGAGTCGTTTTTATGGACAACGTATCCCAGCACCCGGCAACCTCGGACCGGCGGGAGACCCCTGAAGCCGAATTGGCAAAAGCTCAGAGCGCCTTTCAGCCGGTCTCGCGGTTGAACGGCGCCATCTCGGAATGGGGCGTCTTGCGCAAGTCGTTGCTGTTCGCGGAATTGTTGACCATCGCCTACATGGATCCGCCGCACGCCGCCCATGCCGCGGCGGAGATCGGTTTGCCGACGCAACGGTTCTTTGATCGCGACGGAGCTCAGGCGTATTTCTTCTCCAACGAAGTTGACCGGATCATCGCCTTTCGTGGAACCGAACCAACCGATTGGAACGATATTCGGGCGGACCTTTACGCCCTACAAGCCGCCGCGGAGACGGTTGGCCGCGTCCACGTCGGCTTCAAGGCCGAAGTTGACGACCTTTGGCCAAAGCTCGAAGAGGAATTGAAAGACAATCGCAAGACGCTGTGGTTCACCGGGCATTCGTTGGGCGGCGCGATGGCGACCATTTGCGCCGGCCGGTGCAAGTTATCGTACATTCCGTCCGATCCCGCGGGGCTGTTCACTTACGGCAGCCCGCGCGTCGGCAATCGGCGTTACGTGCGCTACGCCAAAATCGAACACTACCGTTGGGTCAACAACAACGACATCGTGACGCGAGTGCCGCCGGCCTGGTCCGGGTACCGGCATTGCGGCGTCGAGATGTACCTCGATCGTCATGGCCGCTTGCGGCGCAGACTTGCCGGGTGGGCTCGCACGGCCGATCGCTTACAGGGGTTGCTGCGCGGGCTGCTGCGATGGGAGGTTGACTACCTCGCTGACCACTCGATGATGGACTACATTCGCTACATCAGCAACGCGATTCGCAAGGATGAGCGGATTCCTGACGACCGGGAGCTCGTCGATCACGGCCAAGAAACCGCCTAGAGGGACAGGATTTCGCCGGGCGCGGATCCCAGCCTGCGCATCGAAGGAATGACGCCCGTGTTCCTTCTGCTTGATCAGGTACTGGGCTTGAAGTCGGAGTGGCCTGCAAGCAATCGAGAGAGTTCGTTGCTGTCGTGGCGGACCATGAGCAAGGTTCCTCCGAAGACCATGGGCGCCATCCCCAGCGTGATCGTCGTACGTTCCGCCGACCAGCGTGTATATTTCATCAGCTTCTTGAGGGTCGCTTCATCATGGCTGTTTTTCTGTAATCCGGCGAACATGTTCGCTAGTTCCGGTATGCCAGCCATTTGTTCGCCAAGCTGCTCCGATGACGACTGGCTCTTGATCGCTTCGAGCAGTTCGTCATCCTGGTACGGTCGATCTTCCTCAACGGGTTCTCCCGCCTCGCTCCTCAAGTACGCCTTCAATCGGTCATAGTCTTCCAAGGCCTCCGACAGCTGGGAGGTGACCGAACCAGCTTCACCGTGGGCGAGATAGAGCATATTCTCCCCCAGGTCGGTCTGCACCACCGCCGCGACGCAACACAATTCGTCGTCCCGCTCCGCGAATTGATAGGAGATAGTCACCGGACGATCGGCGATTGACTCCTTGTACATGATTACCCCGGTCATGTTCAAATGCGGCTCGAGGTCCTCCGCCGCAAGCACTTCCGCGTGACTCATTCCCCACCGCACTCGGCGGAAATCGAAGGCCGGCGCGTTCGTCTTGCCGGCATGCGCCGCGGAAGGCAACTTGCCGGCGAACAGCGCAACCCACGCGGCCGCGGCAGCGCTGTTCAGGAAATCCCGTCGAGAAGGTTTCATGATTTCGTCCTCGTTCCTGCCGACGATGGTTTTTCAAGCCCGATCTAGTTTGACAAAGCTTGGGATCAGGTTCAAGTTGAAAGCAGCAGGGCAAGCGACGGATTGCGCATGACCACCACGAAAGACACGAAGAGCACGACGAGCACGAAGAGATCAGAGAACGCAACGCTTGATCTTCCAGCTCGCGTGTTGTTGAATTTGGTCAGCCATCCAATCTTTCACGCCACAGGTAGTCGGATTCCATCTTCGTGATCTTCGTGCCCTTCGTGGCGACGTGTTGCGGGACTTGGATTCTCGCGTTCACTCGCGCGGCGCCAGACGCAGCAAGTCGTCAGGCCGGCGGACGCGACCACCACGTATGACCGTCTCGATGCGCCGCGTGTGGCGAATGTCGTCTAAGGGATTGGCCTTCAGCAGCACGATGTCCGCCAGTTTACCTGGACTGATTGACCCCAGGCGATGTTGCTGTTTCAAAGCCGTGGCGTTGTTCCAGGTGGCCGCCCGCAAGGCCGCCGCGGGAGTCAATCCGGATTCAACCAGCAGCTCGAGCTCCTGGTGCAGCGAGAATCCGGGGGTCACCTGCGGTTCCGGCGAATCGGTGCCCACCAGCAGCGGCACGCCGGCGCGGTGCAGCTTGCCGGTCAATTCCTGGTACTTGGCGAATTCGCGACGACGGTCCTCGAGCGAGCCCCCTTGGGGGCACCCCGTGCGTTGCAAATAGATTGGCCAGAACTCCCGCAATCTACGGGGCGCCAGTGCGTTATCGGGATGATCGCGGACGGCCGGAAGATCGGGAAGTAAGATCATGTTGCGAAACACGCTCAGGGTCGGATCAACGAAGGTCTTGCGACGCGCCAATTCGGCCACCAGCGCTTCGCACTTGGGGTTGTTCAAGTCGAGCCGACCTCGAACGCCGGGCTGTCCCGCGATTTCGGAGGGGATGACGTAGTTGAAGACCGACCAAATATGCTCCAGCCCGTCGATGCCGTCCGCCACGGCGTCCTGCGCGGCATAGGCCCCCAGATGCGCCGTTACGAACAGCTCGTGTCGATGCGCTTCTTCAATAATGGCCTTGCCAACAGCGCGGCGCGTACCGGCATAGATCTTGATCGTCGTCACGTTCCAGCGGCGCAGTTCATCGATCAGCGCGGGAACTTGCGAGGCGTCCGTCACCGCCCGGCCGACGTCGCGATGGATCGGCGGATCGGCGTCGAGCAAGGGACTGCACGTGAAGACTCGCGGTGCGGAATCAGGATGAGCGGCGGCGAATCGCGCCACCAGAGTGGCCGCGATGACTTCGTCGCCCGTGCTGCGAACCGAAGTCACTCCCGCCGCCAGATACAGCGGCAGCAACTCGTCGCCGGTGATGTAGGCGAAATCGCTGACATGCACTAGATGCACGTGAGCGTCGATCAAGCCGGCCATGGCGAACAAGCCGCGACCGTCGATTCGCGTCGCGTCATCCGGCGCGGGGGCGCCGCGTTGACCGGCGTCACCGATGCGATCGTCTCGCCGCGGACGATGATCGTCTGGTTAGGCCGCATCGATTGGGAATCGGGATCGAAGACGGCGCATCCCTCGATGACAAGCGTCGCGGGCGGTGATTGAGCGGAACAGCAGGTCGCCCCGAAGAACACGGTGGCGACCATGAAGAACCATGTATGCTGTTGCTTCGCCATCTCCGCCGCTCCACGTCGTCAAGACCGTCCCCACACCAGCCTACCGCAAGCCCCAATCAACCACCAGTGTCCGCGCCGACTGATAAAAACGGCTGCTGGGCGAAAGCCTCGGGGCGGCGCCACAATCGAGTCTCGTTCATCTGCCTCGGCCGTTCGAGCACGCGGCGAATCTAACGGGAAAAAACCCAAAAACCTGCTTAGATTGTTTCCATGGCGGACAGCAATCGGTTGAGGGAAATCGTGCCGAAAGTAGTGGCATAGTCGGACATCGCGTAGGGGAGAATCAACTGCCCGTTGTGCACGACGGCGCCGCAACTATAAACGACGTTCGGAACGTACCCTTCGCGTTCATTTTCATTCGGAGTCAGCAGCGGTTGTTTCAAGCGACCGATTAAACGAGACGGGTCGTCTCGATCGAGCAAGAAGGCGCCGATCGAGTATTTTCGCAACGGACCGACGCCGTGACTAAGCACTAACCACCCGGCTTCTGTTTCGATCGGTGAGCCGCAGTTGCCCACCTGCACAAACTCCCAGGGAAACGTGGGCTTTGAGATGATTTCCTGCGTGTACCAAAAATAGAGCATGTCCGAATACATCAGGAAGATGTTCTCGCCGTCCTGACGTGAGAGCATGGCATAGTGCCCGTTGATTTTACGGGGGAACAATGCGAGACCCTTGTTCGCGATCGCCGGTCCATTGAGCGTGTGCATCTTGAAGCGGAGGAAGTCCTCGGTTTCCAGCAACTGAGGCAGGACCATTTTGCCGTCGTAGGCGCTGTACGTTGCGTAGTAACGCGTTGAACCGTCTTCCTCCTGGAACTCAACGAATCGGGCATCCTCGATGCCATTGGTTTCCGTGGGACCAAGCGGGAAGATCAGTCGTTCGGACAGCCCGTGCTCCGGCAGGTAGGTGATCTGGTAGTTCGACTTTGCCAGCGTGATGATGCCCTCAACGATCGGAGCGAGCGTTTGCTGCTGAGCGCGGTTCTCGCGCAGGGCGGCATGCAGAGACGCCTCCAATTGTTCCAGCGTGAACTCCTGGTTCAGAACGGACATCGCATGTTCGGTGAAGCTGTTGCCCAATCCCAGTTCCACCAGTTTTCTGCAAAACAGGGATTTCTCGTACTGAGCGTCGGGAACGACTTCGGGCGTGGTGACAAACCGCGTCGGCTCATCAATGGTGATCTTGTTGTCATCATCCACGACGCCAGAGCGAAAGGTGATCGATGAGATGTGGCCCTCTCCAGTAGCTCGGAGACTCAATGCGAACCGCCGAGAGCCGGCCGCCAACCCGGATTGATCAGGATGCCAGACGATGGAAGGGTTAAACAATGCCGCCGACTCGAGCGCGTATTCCTGCGTGAAGTACGCCCCGATCAATAGCCGCCGGTTCTCGCTCAACGGCGTGTCGGTGAGCAAGTGGCGGCGCACCGCTTCGAATCGTCCGCAGAAAGAACTCCCGCGGCCTCTGGTGCCGTCCATGGAACTCTTCCAAAACGTCCTGCAGCAGCGCATCGACCTCCGCTTCCGAAAGCGTGGCCAAGCGGGCGATGATGCGAAGCTTCCGATCATCGCTCGGCGGGTCAAAGGGACGGAAGACGACGCGTCTGTTGTTCGGTGACAGTACAATCCCCGTGCGTTCAATTTGCATGAATGTACGCTCGGTGTCTTCACCTGTTCGATGGTGATCCTTGGACAAAGAAGCTTCCGGCGACTGAAACGCCGCGACGGTATTCTCCAGCAACTGCATCTCGGCCAACGAAAGCAAGAACGCCAGGGTTGATTCGGCCCCTTGGTTCTCGTTGACGCGATTCTCCTGCAGACCATCGTGGCAGCCGCCCGTGGTGGTGTCATAGAGCGGTTGCCCAAGATCGTTGCGACCGAGGAACCAGTCGAAGGCCAGATGAGCTTGTTCGCACCAATAGCGATCTTCGACCGCGTTGAAGGCTTCAATCGCAGCCGACACCATCGCGTGCGCCTCGATCGGCTGCTGGTCATACTTGGCGGCCGGCTCACCTCGGCGACAAAAGCCATTACAGCCGATCGGACGAAACCGCCCCCGCGACGACCGTTGCTTTTCTGCCAGCCACCGCAGGGAACGAAGCCCAATTTCGGTGGCGCGTTCGTTGCCACTCCATCGTCCACTCAGAATCAGCGCGTGGGCAACTTGGCGTTGTTGTACGACGCCACGTCCTCGAACCAGGGCCAATCGTCGGTTGCCGTGTCCTCATACAGATCGATCAGTTTATCAGTCAGTGTGTCGCGCATTTGGTTGACCAGTCGATCTCCGCCGAGGCGGCGGAGGTACTCGTGAATTCCAATCAGCGACAGCGCCCAAGTGCGAGGGGAAGTCGTACTAGCACAAGCGGGCAACGCCTTTTGGAACAGCTGCATCGCCCAAGATTGAAAGCTTCGACGCCGCGATCTGCCGACACAGGTGCCCAGCGCCCAGATGGCACGGCCTTGAGAATCGTCGGAACCATCTTCTTCCATCCAGTGCCGATCGAAGCTCATGAAGTTTCGAAACCGGCCGCTCTCTGGGTTAAAGGCATAGTTGAGGAACGCAGCGTAGGTTGAAGCCGCCTGGTGCAGCTCTGGCGAATCCTTCCCCAATTCCTCCAGCAGCACCGTCAACACCAGCGCCCGTGCATTGTCATCCGTGCAATAGCCTTCATGATTGTTGGGGATGGAATAGCAGGCGTGTTGCAGGAGGCCGGTCGAATCGCTCATCCGCAGCATGTGGTCAAGATTCATTCGCGGCAGATCAAGCGGTTGCTCGTCCAACGTCCGCACCGTCAGTGGCTTGGCAACATCGGCGCGACTGCGTCGTGCATCTTGGAATGACTTGACATACAACTCCGCCACGTGGCTCCAAGTCATCTCTCGTCCCAACTTGTAGGCACGCTCGCGCATCGCTTGCCGACGCGGATCGTCCTTCAGGAGCGAGATGATCTCCACGGCCCATGGCGGCGGAATCAGCGAACGGAACCAGCACGCCACGGTCGTCAGCCAGCAATTCCTCCGCATGCCAATAGGGCGTTGAGATGACGGCTTGGCCGCAGCCGAACGCGTAAGCGAGCGTCCCGGAGACGGCCTGCTCCGCATTCAGATAGGGAGTGATGTACAGGTCGGCGGCGCCGATGAACTCGGTTAGCTCGTCGAGTTCCACGAAGCGATTGTAAAAGATGACGTGCTTCTGAATTCCCAATTCCTTGGCCATCCGCTCCAAACTAATTCGGTACTTTTCGCCCTCGGTCCGAACGAGGCTCGGATGAGTTGCGCCCAGGATGAGATAGACGAAATCTGGAACTTCACGAATTACATCGGGCAGACGCCTGCAAGACGTGTTCAATGCCTTTGTTGGGCGACAGCAACCCGAACGTCAGCCCCACGTGCCTGCCCTCAACTCCAAACTGATCCTTGCAGACGTCTGGATCGGCAAACGGCCGGTCCGGAATGCCATGTACGATGAGATCGATCTTGTTCTTCGGGGACTTTGTATTCCGTGCGAAGCATGTCGCGGCTACGCTCAGTCATGACAACCATTCGAGTCGAAAGCTCGGCCAACTGGTCCATGACGCGTCGCTGAGTGGCATCTGGTGCGGCCAGAACCGTGTGAAGCGTGGTCACGACCGGAACCCGCAAGTCTCGCAGAAACGCGAGGATGTGGCCCCCGCCAAGACCGCCGTAGATGCCGAACTCATGCTGCAGTGAGACGACATCGACATTGCTGAAGTTGAGAAAATCCGCCGCCCGGCGGTACGAATCCAAGTCCTGTTCGGCAATCTGAAAGCGAACTTCGGGAGGATACTCGTAACCGCCCTCGATGTCGTCCACGGGGACGACGATGCATTCGGCCATGGCAAACTGATCCACCGCGTTTCGCAGATCGTGCGTGAACGTGGCAATGCCGCACTTCCGCGGCAGGTAGTCGCCCACGAAGGCGATCTTTTGTAAATCTGAATAGGGCATCTGCAGTCTCCTTGTTAGGTAATTCGCGGTTCCCCGCGTCTGGTCCGGCCTGGTCGACATTCGACGGCATCAATGAGCGCAGCCATTCTGCTTTCGATCAGTGATTCAGTTCGTTCAATGCAGGGCCGCAAGCAATTCCCTTTGTGAAAACTCGACGACTCCGGTGTACGTGTCGGCGGCTCCGTAATACACGCTCAGCGTGTCACCTCGTTTCAATCATGGCTGTTGGAAAGACCACGTTGTCCACGAAGCCAGATCGCTCAAAGTCCGCCGTCGGCTGCATGATCGGCTCGTGAGATCGTCGCAGAATGCGAGTTGGATTGTCGCGATCCAACAGCAACGCTCCCGCCGAATACGCGCCGACCTCACCGGCACGCTCGAGCTCGTCGGCTGCCGTGATAGATTTCCAGCCAGCCTTCCTCCAATCAACACTGGTTGAGTCCCTGCACCTACTCGGTCGCTTTCCCATTCGGCGCTGCCGCCGAGCAGACGTTCATGCTGTCCCCAATGGAGCAGATTTTGCGAGCGAGCGATCCAGATCTCAGGAGGACCGAAGTGAGAGTTCGGATTGGGGCGGTGGAGTGCGAAGTACTCGCCGTTTACCTTCTGGGGGAATAGCACGACGTCTTTGTTCTCTGGACAGAAAACGACGCCATGTCGCTCGAATGTCACGAAGTCATGAGTCGACGCCAGCGCCGTCGCCACCCCGTGCCGGGACACGGCGACGTAGGTGATCCAGTACGTTTCATCAATCTCCACGATCCGGGGATCTTCGATGCCGAATTCCTCCATCGGTGAAGCTGGCAAGAGAACGGGACCTGGCGTCCATTCCATCGAACCGCCATCCGGGCTCCGAAATACGCGCAGATGCGAGAGCGATGTCAACCGCAGCAGATTGTCCGACCTGCGACGAACGACCCGTGGATCCGCCCGGTCCAGTTCGTCTTCAGACGCCCAATCGATCCACGACCTTGCCGTCGGGCTCCCATCGCGGCAGCCCCACGAACCCCGGTCGAGTGTCACGGGGCTTTTCGGCAACACGTGCCAGGAGAACGATCTCGTCGTTGACCCTGACTGCCCCCGGATTGAATACGCCGATGACTGTGAAATCGTCTCGCAACGGTTTCAAGTCCTGGGGACGCAGCAGGAGGCTTTCGATATTCGTTTAATCATTCGCGGTAGTTTCTCACGTGCATGGTTCTCCTATTGCGACTCTGCAGCGAAATGACGCGAGCAGTGTTTGGACCTCGCCTGAAGTTCGACCAGCAGGGTTGCAGGTGTTTTTCAGGTGAACTCTGCACTCTGCACTCTGCACTTTGCACTCTGCACTCTGCACTTTGCACTTTGCACTTTGCACTTCGCACTTACGGGTTGGCCACGATTACCCACGGTCGCGCTGCCGGCGTTCCCCTTCGAGCCTGGCTTTACCTTTTGCTGTGTGGAGTTTGGATTCTGCGTGACGTTACGCCGCGACTCTGTTGGTGACGAGTCGATAGGCGAATAGTAATAGGACGGCGCCCGCAACGGCCACCAACAAGCTGCGGATATCGAAACCGCTCACGCCTCCAAATCCGACCGCGGAGCCGATCATCCCACCGACGACGGCGCCCACAATGCCCAGCACGACCGTGACGATGATCCCTGCGGGATCTCTACCCGGCATAATCCACCTGGCGACGACTCCAGCAATCAGCCCGAACACGATCCATAACAAGATTCCCATAGCAGTCTCCTTGGACATCTGGCGAAAAGGCGTCATTCGTCTTGCCGGCGCGAGCCACGTTGCATGGGCCGCTGGAATGACAAAAGTCAAAACCGAATCAGGTTCAAGGCGCCAACCGTGGCAGTCGAATCGGCGAAGCGCGTTGACCGCTTTCCGCTTCCCGCGAACGCCGCCGATTCACGCGTATGCATTCCAACATTAACAGGGTCTCCACGACCTCCGGGTCGGCGGGCTTGCTCAGCAGCAGGTCAATGCCAGCCTCCACGCATGGCTTGCGGAGCATCTCATCAGTACGGTTCGCAAATGCGATGATCAAGCAATCGTGGCTCAAATGGCGGGATCGTAAATGCTTGGCGACCTGACATGGATCCAAGAGCGGCGTATCCCAATCGAGGAGCACAACATCGGGACGCCAGGCGGCAGCCACTCTCAGCGCGGCGCGGCAATCCGGTGCGGCATGGGCGTCATGCCCCGCATACCGAACCTGACTCAGGAACGCATTGGCCGAGTTTCGCTCGGCATCGACCACCAAGACTCTCAGGGCACGCGCGCCGGTCCCGACTCGGTTCCTTTCGCTCGATGCATCGTGCGCTGACGGCGGCTTTCCTTGTGTTTGTTTTACGCGAAAGTCGTTTGATTGTGCTGCATCGCTTGTCGGCAGTTCACTCATCCTAAGCGTGGCCATGTTTACCATCCTTCAAGTTCTGCATTGGGGTCTGAATCTTTATGACGCGTTAGCTTCCGACGACGGACGGAATCCGTCGTCATCCGCTCGCTCGATCATGTCCTGGTGGGTGCCTGTGTACGCCGCCACTTCTGGGCTTAACAGAAACACATGCACCATCGAACCGGTCGTGAAGGCGTGCACCACCGCGCCTGTTGTTGGTTCGATTTCCGCGGTCGCCTCCCGCACGTCCCTGCCGGTAATCCGTTTGATCTCCTGCCGCATTGACTCGCACGACGTGAAGAAGAGCTGACGGTGAAACTCTTGCACCTGTGCAGCGCCTTCCGGCGTTCGTGACAGGGCCTTCTCGGCCGGCGTCAAGGCGTCGTGCAACGTCACTACCAGCGTGTCGTCGCTGAGCACCGCGGTGACGGCCCTGGGCGCGAGCCCCGTCCTCCGCTGTTGCAGCACGCCGGCCACGTCGGCCAGTTGTCGCGCTAAGTGTAAACTTGTGCTGTTCATGATCGTTATCGTTCCTTCTGAGGACCGCCCCGGCGACGAACACTTCGTGACAGCTGTAACCTTCGAAAGGTGCATAAAAAAAACCGATGTGGCGGACCACTCGCTCGTGATCCGCCACATCGGTTTACTTTTCAACAAGCCCCCTGGTTGCACCAGGTTGCTATTCATCAAGTCATCCGAAAGCCAAGTTGAGGCGGGGTCCGCTGACCCCACTCCTCACTCATCTCTGTATTCTAGAGCATTCGATTGATGATACAAGGGCGCGGCGTGCAATGCGTCATGTTGTCATCGCGTCATGTTGTCATCATGCATATTGAAATCAACTGACCCGCTTCTTACCGATCAGCCGTCACCCGGAGACCTCGCTTGCCCAGACTGCAAACGACTCCAGTTGATTTACGCCGAAGGTCGTGGTGAGCGCGGCGTCCGCCGCATCGCGACCGCGAGCCATTAGCACTCGGCCGATCCGCGGCGCGTTGTTGCGCGGGTCGAAGGCATACCATCTTCCACCCAAATATGCTTCGAACCACGCGCTGAAGTCCATCGGATCCGACGACGGCGGCGTCCCGATATCACCGAGGTAGCCGGTGCAATAACGGGCGGGTATGTTCATGCATCGGCAAAACGTGATAGCCAGATGGGTATAATCGCGGCAGACGCCTGTACGTTCGCGAAAGGCCTCCAAGGCCGTCCGATTCGCTCGGGCCTGCATGTAGTTGAAGCGGATGTGTTGATAAACGAAGTTGCAGATCGACTGCACGCGAGCCCAGCCGGGGGGCGTCGAGTTAAATAGATTTCCGGCCAGGTCTTTCAGTTCGCTGTCCACCTCGCAGTAGCGGCTGGCCAGCAAGAACCGCAGGGCTTCGTGGGGCAAATCCTGCACATGGTGCTGGGGCGCATTCCAGACCTGCGGGTCGGGCTGCCCGCTGACGTTCGACCATCGCATCGCTGCGCAGCATCACGCGTCCCGCGGGGACGAACAGACGCCCGCAGCGATTGCCGAAGGAATCGACGAATTCGGAAACGGGAGTGAAAGGCTGCACTTCGAAACGCTCGGGGCCCTGGATTGTTGAAGCGCGGGACGGATGCACATAAAGCAGCACGACCATCGCGGTCGGCTGTGGAAAACGAAACGCAATTTCGTAGCCAACTCGGATCAGCATAATCGCTCTTCGAAGGAGATTGTCGCATCGCCGATAGGTTACACAGGATTGCGCTGCGCTGCACCCTGGGCTGATTTTGGGCCGTCCCGTTGGGACTGATTTACCGTCATTCCTCGCTTTGCGAAATCCGCTTCAACTGGGTCCCGCAACTCGCTGCGCCAGACAGGAATCTCCTTGGGAGCGTCGATCCCAATTCGCGCCTTTTTACCCCGAACCTCAAGCACCGTCACGACGACGCTGTCGCCGATGTAGATTTGCTGCATCGGTTTTCGACTTAAAACAAGCATGTGTCCCTCCATGGTTATGGGATGCGGAAGCTTTTTCTTGGACTAACCGCCGACGCGAGATCTCCGGGGTCCGGACGACTGCGTAGGCTCAAAGGGCCGACACGGTCAGGTCTCGGTCGTTAGTGTCGGCCCAGCGGCCAACGCCGATCCGAGCGTGGCTCTTGACTTGCCTGGGCATCCGCGCGTCAATCGATGCGTGTTCATCCTGCTTCACCCTTCGCTTTACGAATCGAGTCCACGTTTTGCGCGCGCTGCACGCGCGGCGGGCGGGGATTGGCGATTTGATCGGGGAGAGTGGACGCGGACGGAGGATTTCTAGATCGACGTCTTTGCATTGAGGGTTTGTGTCTCGCATGAAGCTGTCCTGCGCGGAACGCGAGGGCTAGCGCCGCGGGTATCTCCGCTTCGGCGCGAATCAACAAGGCGCGGCTTTGCATCAGCGCCGCCTTCATTTCCTGCTGGCCCGCGATCGCGTCCGCACGACGCGCTTCGGCATGCGCTTGGGCCATTCGCGTGTCGGCTGCGGCCTGGTCGCTCTGTAACCGCGCGCCGATGTTGTCTCCGACATCAATATCCGCGATGTCGATCGAGACGATTTCGAACGCCGTGTTCGCATCGAGTCCCCTGGCCCGCACGCCTTTGGAAATGCTGTCGGGCTCCGCCATGACCTGCATGTGTGTTTGGGAGGATCCGATCGCGGCAATGATCCCCTGGCCAACGCGGGCAATGATGGTCTCCTCGGTGGCGCCGCCAATCAGTTGATCCAAGTTCGTACGCACGGTCACCCGTGCGCGGATACGCAACTCGACGCCATTCTTGGCGACGGCGCTGAGCGTCGTCTTGCCGCTGCGCTGCGGTTGGGGGCAGTCGATCACTTTGGGAGACACGCTGGTCCGCACCGCGTCCAACACGTCGCGGCCTGCCAGGTCGATCGCCGCCGCGCGGTCGAAATCCAAGTCGATCCCGGCGCGATGGGCGGCGATGATCGCCCGCAGCACACGCATGACGTCGCCGCCGGAAAGGACGTGGGCCTCTAAACGCGAGGTGCTCATGCCCAGTTGATGGTCGATATTCAGCCCCGCCTGGGCGCCCATTATCTTGGCTCTGACGATCAGACCTGGTTTGACCCGGCGGAAACTCATGCCGATCAACTCCATCATACGAACGTCCGCTCCGCACAGATAAGCCTGAATCCACAGGGTCCCGTAGTGAAAGGCGACAAGGGATACGACCAGGGCCGCCAAGATCGCCAAGGCGTTTCCAACGATGATGAAAGCATCATCGACGGCCAGTGCCGCGATTTGGCTCAACCCAATAGACACTCGGCCTCCCTTTTCTCGGTCATGCGTTCCCGGCCCCGGTTGGAGAAGCGCGACGCGTTCGGTGGGCGCAAAAAAAACCGATGTGGCGAAGCATCTGCAGATGCTTCGCCACATCGGTTTACTTTTTAACAAGCCCCCTGGCTTGCCAGGTTGCTGTTTAGCTAGTCGTCCGATTTTGGCGAGGTGGGATAACTTATCCCGGACCCGACAACTTGATGCTATGACTTTCGGTGGACAAAACAAGAGCGATTCTTCGCGATTGCGAATTTTGCAGCTCCCCGGGAGCTTGGGGACGCCCCGTTTTAGGGCTTTTCGCCAGTCGCATGGCGGCGAGCATCATGCTTTTCCCGGCGGTCGGCTGTTAGACTCTGCTTGAAACGCGCCCGCCTCCCCAACGATCGCGGGTGTCATCGAATGGCGTATTTTGTAGAATTGGCGAAGTCGCTCGGGGAGCGCTGAGCGATTGTTGCTCAGCTTTCGCTCGACGAACTCGGAGCGCGTTCATGAAAACACAGGGAGAGATCGAAGCCGCCGTCTGCCGAGGGTTGTCCCAATTCGAGCAGGAATATATGGGCCGGGGCCCCAAGGACATCCGCGCCCATTTATTTGGTGATTTGCTGGTAGTTCGGTTGCAGGGAGTCTTAACGGCCGCCGAGCAGCATCTGGTGCGGACGCTTCCAGTTGAGAAAGGACGCGATTTGCTGAAGCAGGTTCGAACGCAACTTATCGAAGTAGCGAGGCCAAAACTGGACGCGGTGGTGGAGCACATCACGGGAGCCAAACCCTTGAGCCTGCATCACGACATCAGCACGGTCACCGGCGAGGAGATCGTGGTTTTTACGCTGGCCGATGCGCCGTGTTATCGCGAAGCCAAGAAGAACTAAGAAGCCCTCTTGGTCTTGCCGAAAGGGGAAGTGATTGCGGATTGGTGATGCTGCGATAGCGCCATCTTTTGGGAAGTGGTCTTGTTCGCGGCTTATTTGGGCTCAGCTCGACGCAACGCCGTGAAACCCAAGATGGGGAATAGCGATGGTGGCGATGGCAGCCTGGGAAAGGGGACCTGCTCGATGGTTAACCGGGACCAGTTTGGGCGGGAAGTGACCCGCGAGGCGGGGCCGCGGAAGTCGATCGCCTGAACCGGTCTTCCGAATCAGCAGGTGAACCAAATGACGACCAACGTCGATCTTGATGCGGAATACGCCGCCTTGAAGGCCCAAGCGGAAGTTCTGGCCGGTAGCCTGAACGACGTGCAACGCCGTGTTTCCATTCTGACCCACATTTATCTTGATTCGCGACGGAATCATGCGTTCTCGGCGATCGCGGCGCACGGAGCGCTGTGGGCCATGGCCTATTTTGAGGGCGGCGGCTCCTTAGGCAGGCTGATCGCGCGCAGATACTTCTATAACTCCAGGGAACGCGCTTACCGACTGGGGATCTTGCGGGAATTCGCGGAGTCGTTTCGAGCCGTTAATCGTCAGGTGTGCGTCAACACGTTCACGAATTACCAGTTCGTCAGGCGATTCGGCGGAGCGACCGGGGCCGAGAAGATCGTTCCCTCGAATCTTCTCGCCGCCCTGAACCAGGTGCATGAGGCGCGGGCAGCGGGCGTGGAACTGGACGCTCAGCAGAAGCGGGACATCTTCCAACATTCTTTTCGTTGCGAGCAGGAAATCACCGTCGCTCCCGGCGTCGCTCGGGCGGTCGCGGAGTTCAACTGCCGCATCATGCGCAATCTCTGCCTGCGGCCGATGGTCCGCTTTTCGTATTTTCCCAAGTGTCGCTATCTGTTCTTTCGCGACTTCTCCAGCACCGAGGAACGCATCACCAAGGGGCTGCGAGCCTACGACCTGGCGGTCCAGGCCGGATGGGACCGGGTGTACGAATCGATGCTCTACTACGGGCAGATGCCCAACGAGTTCTTTGCCGACCCGAACCGGCACTACCATGGGATCCGCCAGGAAGTCATTGCCGCCGGACAAGTCGCCCAATCGCTCGCCAAGGACGACTGAGTGAAGCCCCCAAGGACCTGGTTCCTGTTGGGGCCAGATTTGACAATTCCTGAGCGTGGTCGGTTTCAAAGACAGGTAGGGAAACGGTGAACGATCGAAACTCGACTCCAGCGATCAGGGACTTCAAGCCTTTCCTGGGTTACCGCCCCGAAGACTTCGAAGCCGCGAAGCTGTTCTACGAAGACATTGGCTTCGAGAAACTCTGGGACGGCGGTGATGCTTGTTGTTTCGAAACAGGCATTGGACACAGATTTCTCGTCACGCGACATCACGGGCTTGATCGATCGTCAGCAGGCATGATGCATCTTTGGGTCGAAAGCGTTGATCGCTGGTACGAGTATCTCCGGCCAAAGCAACTTGAAAAGAAGTTTCCGGGTGTGAAAGTCGCGGAGCCGGTCGTCGCGGAATGGGGCTGGCGAATTCTCTATGTCTGGGATCCGGGGGGCTGGCTGCTCCACATCGCTGAACCGCACAGTCAAAAACAAAAAGCGTTCTTTAATTCGGCGCCCTGGATTGCAAACTCAAGCAGCTAAGCAGGGCGGCCGATAAATAACCTCCCGGTTTTCAGCGTGAGAAATCAGGGGTTCTGGCCGATCACCCAATAGGTCGGGAAGGGCCTTGATCGTAAGCCGTTCCACCTGGGAGGGTAGCAGGCCCGAAAGGCCGGCACAGTTTTAGCCGTGGCCTCACGGCGAACCCTTTGAAGCTCAGCATGACGCGAATCGCGCCTAGCCGGCAAATTCCCGCCACCGCTGGGCTTGTCCCAGCGTAGCGCTGCTCCTCGCCAGCCCGTGCGCCGTGCCAGCAGGGCGCCCGTCGAACCTTGCGCATCACACCGCCGGTGCAGGCGGACGACGCTGGCTCAATGCAGGATCATCCAGGCGGCTTTCAGGTATTCCGTTTCCAGGCAATTGGCGGCGACCGGGTGATCCGGCGCGGCCCCGGTCTTGGCCAGAAACTGCATGGTTCGCGGGGCGTAACGCGGCGCCTCCTCGGCGCCGCGTCCAGGAATTTCGGGCCCGCTTTGTCGGGATGCGGCGACCAATAACTGAATGAACTCCTGTTCGGGCAACAGCCCGGCGCAAGAGCAGCTTAAGAGCAGTCCGCCTGGCTTGACCAACCGCATCGCCAAGCGGTTCAAAGCGAAGTGTTTCTTCGTGCCTTCCTCGATCTCCGCTCGCGTACGGATGAGCTTTGGCGGATCGAGGATCACCACATCGAAGGTGCGTCCGTTCTGGATCATCTCGCGCATGTAGGGAAAAGCATCGGCTTGCACAAAACGCACTCGGCATTGGTTCAGATTGGCGTTCTCCCGCGCGAGCGTCAGCGGCGACTCGTCCAAGTTCGACTCCGACGACTTCTTCCGCACCGCCAAGTTTCTTGGCGTGCACGGCGAAACCGCCCGTATAGCAACACAGATCCAGCACGCTCTTGCCCTGGCAGAATTCGGCCAACCGCTTGCGATTCTCTCGTTGGTCGCAGAAGAAGCCTGTCTTATGCCCGCCCTCGAAGCGCACCTTGAAGCGCACCCCATGCTCCTGGATGATCACCGAGGCCGGGAAGCCGTCGGAGGTCAACGTCGGCGGGTCACAGCCTTCCTGCGAAGCAAAGGCCGGATTGGTTTGCACCATGGTGTGCCGCGCTCGCACATGGGGGCGAGACGCTGCAAAATCACTTGCGCTCGCTGGTACATTCCCAACCCAAAGGCCTCGGCGGAAAGCACGTCAGCGAACTTGTCAATCACGATCCCCGACAACCCGTCCGCTTCGCCATGAACGACTCGATACGCGTCGGCGTCCTGGTCGATGGACAGGGTCTTGCGCCGCAAATCGACTGCTGTCTGGAGCTTCTCATCCCAAGCCTGTTCGTCGGGCAGTTGCGGTTCAAACCACAACATCCGCAGTGCGAGTTCGCTGTGAGAGTTGTACAGCCCATAACCAATCAGCGTATCGCCGTCGCCGTACACCGCGACGAAGTCGCCGGGTCGAGCCCGCTCCACTCGCGCGATGCGTTTGCGAAACAACAAGGGATGTGCAACACGGCTGCGGACATACACCGCGGGGATCGAGGCCGCTGGGTCAAGCGCCAGACTCGCGATTTGCTGCGTCATCCAGGGGCCGGAGGGCCCTGGCGCCGCATCGCGGCGCGGCTGCCCACTGTGAGACCTGCGTCGAGGTCCTGAATAACTGTTCGGCTTCCGCCCCCGGTTCGGCTTCATTTGCTTTTCCGATTTCGTGCACCTGGCGCCTCTTAAGCAGCGGGTGCTGAGTTATCGCCTGGTTCGAGGAGCGCGGCCGCCTGGCTCACGATCGGCGGCGCCGCGCGAGCGACTCGGCTTGCCGGGCGAACGCTCACCCGCGGGCGCCGGAGCGCCTTGCAGTCTGGCAATCCATCGCTGCATTTCGACAGGCCAAGTCGATTCGAAACGCAAGACGTTTCCCAAGGTGGGATGCTGGAAACCAAGTCCGCTGGCGTGCAGCGCCAGAACGCGGCGCGTCACTGGCGTCGGGAATAGGCGGCGAGCCAAATCGATTTCGGTACATCCAGTCGCCGCACACGGGATGTCCCAGTTCGGCCAGGTGAATGCGAATCTGGTGAGTGCGGCCAGTTTCCAAGGTGCACAGCAATTCCTGGTGCACCGCCGCGTCCGCCGCGGCATCGGCCCGCAAGATCCGTAGCGGTTCGAAGTGCGAAACGGCCGGCGTGCTCTCATCGCTCAACGAGCTGCCGCGAAGACCATCGCCCCGATCACGCACGAGAAACGAACGGACGGTTTGATGCGGCACGCTCCCGGGCACGATGACGTGGTAGCTGCGGGCGACATCATGAGCGGCGAACTGTTGGATCAACGCGCGTTGCGTGGGTTCGTTGCGAGCAAACACGAGCAAGCCGCTCGTGTCTCGGTCGATCCGGTGCACGGAGAAAAGCGACTGTTTCTCGCGCCCCGGCAACAAGGCGGCGAGCGACTCCTTGAGCGTCGGCTGCCGTTGCTTCCGCCGAGCCGTCCAATGCGCCTCGGCCGGATGCCTGAGGGTCAGCATGCGAGCGGGTTTCTCGACGACGACCACGTCCAAATCCACATGGACCAGCTGGACGTCGGCGGAAGTGGGAGCAGGGGGTAGCGGAGCCTCGAAGACATCCACCAATTCGCCTGGTCCCAGCCGGCGGCCTTCGTCCAGGCAAAGGGCCCCGCCAATCGCGACTCGGCGCCCGTCGATCAAGCCGCGGACCTTGGACCAAGCCAATTCAGGCATCCAATGCCGCAACGCCGACACCAGAACCGGCGAATGCGACTCATCCGCCACAAACCGCCGAAAACGGCCAAGGATACGGCAGGGCTGCGGCAGCCAAACGGGCGGCGGCTGAGGAGAAGTGGAATCGGTCATGGTCGTGCGGCTAACGCGGGGATCCACCCGGAGGTGAACGCGGCGGCGCCCCCAAACGGCGCCAATGCGGAAAACCTGCGATTATATCACGACTTCGCTGGGGGCGAGGACCATCAAGGCTGGCGGGGGTTTGCGGCGGAGCGCTATAATCGGGGATGTCTCATCATCGTCGGTGATGTCTCATCCTCCCGTCAGTTGCTTTTCCCCGCCGACTTCCGCTAGGCCTAACTCCATGGACCTGCCCCTCTTAAACGATCGACCGGCGCCTGGCGCAACCGCCGACGGCCTGCTTTCGCTGCCGCTAGTGGAGTCGCTCGCCACGGCCCCGCGCACCTTGCCGATGAGTATGCGAGAAATGCGCGACCGCGGCTGGGATGAAGTGGACGTCGTGTTCGTCACGGGCGACGCCTACGTCGACCACCCCAGCTTCGCCATGGCCATTCTGGGCCGCGTGCTGGAGGCGGCGGGATTTCGCGTGGGCATCGTCAGCCAGCCCGATTGGCGAAGCTGCGATGCCTGGCGACGCTTCGGCCGAGCCGCGGCTGTTCTTCGCCATCAGCGCCGGCAACATGGACTCGATGATCAATCACTACACGGCCAACCGGAAGGTCCGCAACGACGATGCGTATTCGCCTGGCGGTCGGATTGGACTGCGTCCCGATCGGGCGACGCTGGCGTACTGCCAGCGGGCTCGCGAAGCGTACAAAGGCGTGCCGGTGATCGCCGGCGGCGTCGAAGCGTCGCTGCGCCGCCTGGCTCACTATGACTACTGGAGCGACAAAGTCCGGCGGTCCATCCTGCTGGACTGCAAAGCCGATCTGGTCGTCTATGGCATGGGCGAAGACACCATCGTCGAAATCGCTCGCCGCTTCGAAGCCGGGCGAAACCGTGCGAGACCTGCGCGACATGCGAGGCGTCGCGTACGCCATGGGGGCCTCCGAAACGCCGCCCGACGGATGCGCTTGACGTTGCCCAGCTTCGAAGAAGTCCGGGAGACAAGCTGGCCTTCGCCGAAGCGACCAAGATCATTCACAACGAAACCAATCCCTACAACGCCAAGCGGTTGGTTCAATGGCATGATCGGCAGGCGGTCGTCTGCAATCCGCCGCCGCTTGCCCGTATCGCAAGCAGGTCGATGGATCGCATCTACGGTCTGCCCTACACGCGGCAGCCGCATCCTCAGTACACCGAGCCGATTCCGGCCTTCGAGATGATCAAGGACTCCGTCACGATCATGCGGGGCTGCTTTGGCGGCTGCACGTTCTGCTCGATCACCGCGCACCAAGGCCGCATCATTCAGTCGCGCAGCAAGCGAGTCGGTGCTGCAGCGAGACTGCAGACAGATGGCCGCGGATCCGCAAGTTCAAGGGCGTCGTCAGCGACATCGGCGGCCCGACGGCCAACATGTACGAGATGAAGTGCACTCGCGCCCGAAGTCGAGGCGATCTGCCGCCGCCAGTCGTGCGTGCATCCGACGATCTGCAAGCTGCTGGGAACCGATCACGGGCCGCTGATCCAGTTGATGCAGGAAGCTCGCGAGACGCCGGGCGTTCGAGAAGGTGCTGGTCGCCAGCGGTATCCGCATGGACCTGGCTCGTCGCTCGCCCGAGTACATGCGCGAACTGGTGCGGCATCATGTCGGCGGCCATCTGAAGGTGGCTCCCGAACACACCGACCCGCATGTGCTGGACAAAATGCGCAAGCCGAGCAACGACGACTTCGAGCGTCTTCACCGAGGTCTTTCAGCGAGGAATCGCGAAGGCCGGCAAGAAGCAGTACATCGTTCCCTATTTCATCGCCAGCCATCCGGGCAGCGATCTCGACGCGATGATCGATCTGGCGTGCTTCCTCAAGCAGAACGGCTACCAACCCGATCAGGTGCAGGACTTCATCCCGGCGCCGTTCGACGTGGCCACCGCGATGTACTACACCGGGCATCGATCCGTTTACGCAAGAAACCGGTGCTATGTCGCCAAGCAATTGCGCGATCGAAAACTGCAGCGGGCGCTGATGCAGTTCTTCAAGCCGGAGAATTACTTCGAAGTCCGCAAAGCGCTGCAGCAAGCCGGCCGACAAGATCTGATCGGCAGACGGCTGCGACTGCTTGATCCCTTCCAAACCGCCCAAGGAAGCCCTGCAAGCACGGCGCCAGGACGCCAACCGGCGCTTCAACGGCGACTACGTTCACCAGATCGACGGCGACAAGGCCTCCGCCAAAAAGAAAGCACGCGGCTCCAAGCGCAACAACAAACAATCCCGCGCCAAGCCAGGCAAAGGCTATCGTCCGGGGAAGGGGGGAGAGTAGAGGTTAGGCGGTAGAGGGGAGAGCGTAGAGGAAGGTGATGCTGCACGGCTTGCCAACTTACAACCGAGGGACCTGACCTCGAAGCCACTCATCCCGCGTCTTGGAACGCTCTAGCTAAGCAGGAAGTCATGAATGCTTCCTGCGAATCATCAGCACTGTTATAGATCGGAGTAAGAGCTGCAACGCTCGACGGGGACATGCCCCGTCGTGGCGGCGTCCCCGCCGGAATCGTTGCTGGCGAGGAGCAACGCTCGACGGGGACATGCCCCGTCGTGGCGGCGCCCCCCGCGGAATCGTTGCTGGCGAGGAGCAGCGCTCGACGGGGACATGCCCCGTCGTGGCTTGCTCGCCGCGTAAGCACTTGGGGCGACAGGCCTTGGCGGAAAATGGAGCCTCTTCGGGGACACTCTGAAGAAACTGCAGGTTGCTGAGCTTTCAAGGGTTCGCCTCACGGCCACGGCTAAAATTGTGTCGGCCCTCCGCCCGTCGGAGATCGCACCGAGTTTACCTGAAAAACACGTGCGCCCCTGCTTAGTCCCTACCGCCCACTCCCTACCGCCTACCGCCCACTCCCTACCCACTACCCCCTACTGTGAAGTCTCTCACAGAAGCCGAGACCGATGGGGTTGCCGCCGGTATCCAGTGAGCGGCTACTGCCGTATGTTGGTGGCGACGTAGGGCGGATGGCCGCCCTCTTGGACCCAGGTTTCTTGGAACGATCGAGACGGAGTTGGTACTTATGAAACGGATTGCGGCACTCTTGATGGTGTTGTTCGCGTCGGCGCCCGCCCTCGCACAACAGACTTATTACCGTTGCGCCAAATGCGGACAGTTGCATGTGCTGAAGGCGGCGACGTCCACGCCTCAGCGAGTCGTGGTGCAAAAACCAGTGCAACCCGCGTCGGCCACACAGGCGAGTGCGCCTCGCCAGGTCGTGCTACGACCGCAGATCACGCAGCCCCAGCAGATTCAACAGCGAAGCTACAGCCCCTTCGCCCCGTCGAATCAATGGCCGATTCAAATCGACCCGCAAGCCCAAGCGTTCGCGGAACGCGAGGTGCGAATCATGGCTCAACGCGGTCAGGCGGGTCATTTCCTGGGCTTGGCGCCTGGCGCCTCGATGGGTGGAGTCGGCGATTCGACTGGCCAGGGCAATGTTCCGACCTGCATTCCCAAGCCGCAGGAAAACAAGGTGCTGATCGCGGACGCGACGTACTTTGACCCGCGGACCAACAAGTCCTATCGCTCGCGACAATGGCGATAGTCGAACCGCGCAACTGACTGACGAAAAAAGGCCCGTATCGGAAAGGATTTCCGAGCGGGATTTTTTTGTACCCTCCACTTTCAGGGCGTGGAAGCTCGGGAGGAGATACTCAGCCTCCAATCCACTGCTTAACTCGCGTCAGGACGCCGACCGCTTGGCCAATTTCGGCTTTTTGACGCTCGGGCTCTTGGGCGATTTCGCGTTCAATGGTCAGGGGGCCGGCGTATCCCAAATCGTCCAACGCTCGCAAGTAATTCGCGATGCCCACCGCGCCTTCGCCCAGCGGCACTTCGCGCCCCCAGTTGACGCCCGGGCGCTCGGCCCACAGCGCGTCCTTGCAATGGACGCTGCGGACATAAGGACCCACTTGCCGCAACGCCGCGATGGGTTCGCCCGTGCCATAGAGGATCATGTTCGCCGGATCGAAGTTGACGAAAAGATTGTCGCGTTGGACGTCGGAGATGAACTGCAACAACCCGCCGGCGGTTTCCTGGCCAGTCTCCAGGTGCAGTGATTGCCCGTTTTGGCCGCAATGATCGCAGAGGTCGCGAGTCACTGCGATGATCTCGGCGTAGAGCGGATCGGCCGCATCATGCGGCACGAACCCCAGGTGCAACGCCGCCACGTCGCATTGCAGGAGTCTTGCAAAGTCAGCGATCTCCTTCATCTCCTGAGTGCGCGCGCGCGCGACTCCGCGGGCACTAACCCCACGGTTCGGGAGACGGTCGGGATATCCGCGTAGCTCTCCCCTTCGAAGCCGCCGAAGACGGCTGTCAGGCGAATGCCCAGCTCATCCAGTTGTCGCAGAAAACGCTGAGCGTTCTCGGCTGTTCGTGTCGCTTTGGCGGGCGCATGCAGTTGAATCGTCGGAACACCGAGTTCTTTCGCGACTTCCAGTTTGACGCCTAATCCCGCATCAATGCTGGCGAACACGCCGATTGGCCACTTCTCGCTCATGTCGAAATCCTCGTCGAATCGCACTTCCAAAGACTAGCGTACCCAGTTGCATCGCGTCGCCACGCAAGCGGCGCCGCAAAACAAGCCGGGGAGTTCCCGCGTAGTTTAGCCATTTCGTCCTTGGGGGTCATGCCCGAGGCAACGCCCCGTGTGCGAATCTCGCCCGCACGCCAGATCGACCGCACCGCCAGAATTTACCACGGAGGACGCGGAGAACCACAGAGGCGGACGCAATTCTGTCCTCTGTGTTCCTGACCTCACCGACCTTCTTTCTGGTCTCGATCGCCGACGAATGTCGTATCGATCACGTCCGGATTATTGGGCCGCGGCTGTTGCATATTGTGGAAGCCGTCGCCGAACGTCTGGATCTGGATACTGCGACCGACCACATGTTTCGCCAACGCACGGTAACCGCGACGGCACCAGGGAATTAGCAGCGAGAAACCCAAGCCATCGGTCAGTAGCCCCGGAGTCAACAGCAGCCCAGCGGCGATCAGAATCATGACTCCATCCATCATTGCGTCGGCCGGCAGGCGCTGCTTGCGCAGATCGTCCTGCATTCGACGCACCACCTGAAAACCCTGCCACCGCGCCAAGGCCGCGCCAATGGCGCCGGTCAGGATCACGACCGCAATCGTGGTTGGAAAGCTGGTCCATTCGGACAACTTCACCAGCAGGTACAGCTCCGCCAAAGGAACCACTACGAACGCAATAAACAGCAGCAAGCCAATCGGCACGAGAATCCCTTTCCCACAATCCAACGACAATCTCGCCTCACCAACACTATTCTAGCCGGCGGAGCGGATCTTGTTGCGACGTGCGGGCAATCGACCCTGGGGTGCGCCGCGACCCCATAAGCATCAAGTTAAGAAAAATCCGAATGGAATTGACCGCGGAGGACACGGAGAACCACAGAGGCGGATGCAATTCTGTCCTCTGTGTTCCTCCGTGCTCTCTGCGGTGACCCGTTGACGGCCCCGCTGGCGCCTCGCCACAGCCCAGACGATGACAGCGTCAACGCCGACCCCTTGTTCCCATCGGTTTGCCGCGCTTTGCCTTGCGACCGCCATGGACTTAGACTGTAGCTTTCGCATTTCCCTGGAAGTTACTCGGAGCAACGCATGGCGACTCGCTCGCTTGGGCCGTTTTCTATCCCTTGCCTTTTTGGCGTTTTGCTGTGGATGAGCTTCGCGCCCGCGATGGCGCAAGAGGTCGCCGGGACGGCGGAGGTCGGGCAAGGCGACGCAGCCGCCGAGAAAGCGGCGATCCGGGCTCAACTGGAGCTTGCCGGAGAGAATCGCGGCGAATTGGAAGCCGCCTTGGAGCGTGCTCCGGCCGAGCAACAAGCGGCGATGCGGTTCCTGATTCGCTACATGCCCGAGCGGGATTTGAAATCGCTCCCAGCCGACTTCTTGCTGGACAACGTGGCGTACGCCTATCAAGCTCGGGCGCAGGCGCCCTGGGGCGATTCCATTCCCGAGGAAATTTTCTTCAACGACGTCCTGCCCTATGTCAACATCAACGAACGACGCGACAACTGGCGAAAGGACTTCTATGAACGATTCCAACCTCTGCTGGAGGGAATCGACTCGCCGGCCAAGGCGGCCGCAGCGCTGAACCGCGAGATCTTCCCGCGTTTGCAAGTCAAGTACTCGACCGGACGTCGCCGCGCGGACCAGGGCCCCTATGAATCGATTGATACGGGCCTGGCTTCCTGCACCGGCCTGTCCATTTTGCTGATCGACGCTTGCCGAGCCAACTGCATTCCCGCCAGGTTCGTGGGCACTCCACTTTGGTCCGACAAGAGCGGCAATCATTCCTGGATTGAAGTCTGGGACAACGACTGGCACTTCACTGGCGCGGCCGAACCGACCGGCGAGGAGTTGGATCGAGCCTGGTTCATTGGCCGAGCATCGCAGGCGGATCCCGAACATCAGATGCACGCGATCTACGCGGTCAGCTACAAGCACACGCCGATCACATTCCCCTTGGTATGGGATCGTCGCATCAACGATGTTTATGCGGTGAATGTCACTCACCGCTATCTGAATCGCGGGCAGGCGATTCCCGAGGGGCATGTGCAGATGATGTTTCGCGTCTTGGGTCCAGCCAGTCGAGATCGTTGCCGAGCGGATCTTGTGCTCCGAGACGAAGGAGGCCAAATCGTCTTCCAGGGCCGGTCTCGCGACGAACGATTCGATGCGAATGATCACGCCACCGCCGTCCTGCCAGCGGGAAAGACGTTTCAACTGGAAGTCAACCGCGACGGCAAGCTCCTGCAACAGCAAATCACCGCCGACAAAGACGGCAAACTGGTCACCGTCCGCCTCGAGGAATCGGTCGCTCTGACGGCGCTGAAGGATTACCTCGCCAAGCCGCGCGATCAACGCCCGACCTTGTCCGAACTGGAATTCGCCTCCACTCCGCTCACCCGAGCCCAAGCCGAGGAAGCTCGGCGATTGTTGTGCGAGGATCATCGTGAGTTCATCCGGGCGACGCGAGCCAAGGAATTCGAAGCCAAGACGATTCGCCTCGGCGAACTGGAAATGAAGTTCGACTACAAGGTTTTCGGCGAAGCGCCCGAGGACGGCCGGAGCTTGTACATTTCCATGCATGGCGGCGGCGGCGCTCCCAAGCGAGTCAACGATCAGCAGTGGGAAAACCAGAAGCGGCTCTACAAGCCGGACGAAGGCGTGTACCTCGCGCTCGCGCGCCGAACGACGCTTGGAACATGTGGCATCAAGCACACATCGATGATCTCTACACGCGATTGATCGAGGACTTGATCGTCTTCGAAAACGTCAACCCCAATCGCGTCTACCTGACGGGCTATTCGGCCGGCGGGGACGGCGTCTATCAACTCGCTCCGCGGATGGCCGATCAACTGGCCGCCGCCGCCATGATGGCCGGACATCCCAACGAGACGCAGCCGCAGGGACTTCGCAATCTGCCCTTCGCGCTGCACGTTGGCGGAGACGACGGGGCCTACAACCGCAACAAGATCGCCGAGCAATGGGGCGAGCGTCTCGCTGAATTGCACGAACAGGATCCCCAGGGCTACGAGCATTGGGTGAAGGTCTATCCCGGCAAGGGACACTGGCTCGATCGTGAAGACGCCGCCACGATTCCGTGGATGGCCAAATACCGCCGCAACCTCACGCCCGAGCGGATTGTGTGGCGCCAGGACGATGTCGTGCACACCCGCTTTTACTGGCTCGCGGCCGACCCCAAGGAGGTCCAGGGAGGACAGCAAGTCATCGCGGAGCGCACCGGCAATGAAGTGAAGATCATCGAGTGCCCCTTGCCCAATTTGGTCATTCGTTGGAACGACGGCATGGCGGACCTCGAAAAGCCCGTCATCGTCACCTTCCAAGAGAAACAGGTCTTTGCCGGCGATGTGGTGCGGACCATTGCGGTGCTCGCCAAGACGCTGGAGGAACGAGGCGATCCATCCGCCGTGTTCTCAGCCGAGTGCGTTGTCGCCTTGCAGTGAACGCCGCGCTCGGACCAAGTCAAAGCAGAACGAGTGGAGCCATGCGAGTCTCTCTGATCGTCGTCTTGATTGGAGCTTTCCTCGGCGCCGACGGTCGGGCCGCGGACATCGATTTTGAGCGAGATATCGCGCCTTTGCTGCTCGGCCGATGCCTGCTTTGTCATGACGCGACCGACCCATCCGGCGGCCTATCTCTTTCCACGCGCGAGGGCGCGCTGCGAGGCGGCGAGAGTGGTCCGGCGTTGGCGGCTGCCGACGTCCAAGGGAGCCTCCTCTGGCAACGAGTGCACGCCAGCGAAATGCCGCCGCCCGAGCGAGGTCAGGCGCAAACGCTGCCCGCCGACGAGCAACAACTGCTGGCGCAGTGGATTGCGGAGGGGGCGTCGTGGCCCAAGGACCGCCGACTGGATCGCTTCGAACGGACCACGGCGGTGCGCGGAGGCCGCGATTGGTGGTCGCTGCAACCGATCAAACGGCCGACGCCGCCGCACGCCTCGGACTGGGCTCGCAATCCGATCGATGCGTTTATCGAACATCAACTGACGCAGCAGCATTTGACTCCCGCGCCCGACGCCAATCGCAGCGTCTTGGCTCGCCGCCTGGCCATCGACCTGATCGGCATCAGCGCCGACCCAGGAGGAGTTAGAGACGCTGCTGGCCGACGCCTCGCCGGATTGGTGGCCTCGCCTTGTGGACCGATCGCTCGCCTCGCCTCAGTTTGGCGTCCGCTGGGCGCGGTATTGGTTGGACGCCGCCAGATACGCCGAGACTTGCGGATACGAACGCGATCAAGAGAAGCCCTTCGCCTGGCGTTATCGCGACTGGGTCGTGCAAGCGTGGAACCAGGACTTGCCCTATGACCAGTTCGTCGTCTGGCAATTGGCGGGCGATCAATTGCTGGACAATGCGTCGTCTTCGAGTCAGCGAGGCGCCGCCGAGATTTCGGCCGAGGCGCGTCAACAACGTCTCGTCGCGACCGGCTTTCTGAGGCTGGGAACCTGGAACGACGAGCCGAATGATCCAGCCGACTACGTCTATGATCGCCTCGAAGACTTGGTGCATACGACTTCATCCGTGCTGCTCGGCTTGTCGGTGAAGTGCGCGCGTTGCCATGACCACAAGTTCGATCCCATCGCCCAAGAGGATTATTACCGAGTCGCTGCATGCTTCTGGACCGGGCCGATTCAGCCGCGCGACCGCGGGCTTTTGGGCGGCCCCACGGCGGAGGAGCTCGGGGCCGAGCACATTCTCGGTTGGACCGATGTCGGCGCGAACGAAGCCTTAAACCTGTTGCGAAATGGCGAGCGGAAACAACCCGTTCGTCCGGTCGAGCCAGGCGCTCTGGCGGCATTGAAGTTACGTGAGTTGCCCGGCGCGTTCGCAGCAAATCAGGCGAATCGGCATCGCTTGCAGCTGGCCCGTTGGATCGTTGATCCCCACAATCCCCTCGCCGCCCGCGTGATCGTCAATCGCCTCTGGCAACACCACTTTGGCGCGGGCTTGGTGGGAACGCCGGACAATTTCGGCTTTCGCGGCGAGCCGCCGACTCATCCCGAACTTCTGGATTGGCTGGCCAGCGAGTTGATCCGGCATGAATGGAGCTTGAAGCACATTCATCGCTTGATCCTGACTTCGCGAACTTATTGCATGGCGTCCACGCATCCCAGGGAGCTGGAGTACGCGCGATTGGATGCGGGAAACCTTCACCGGTGGCGGTTTGCTCGGCGGCGTTTGGACGCCGAAGCGTTACGGGACCAGTTGCTGAGCGCCAGCGGACAGCTCGACACGCGGCTGGGAGGGCCCAGCTTCCGACCGGAAATCGCCGCCGAAGCCCTCGAGGGCTTGTCGCGAAAACAGGCTGACTGGAGCCCTTCGCCGCTGGCTGAACAACAACGCCGCAGCCTCTATCTCTATTCCAAGCGCGGCCTGTTATCGCCCTTCATGACGACGTTCGACTTCGCCGATACGACGCTGCCTTGTGGTCGCCGTGAATCCACCACCGCGCCCACACAAGCATTGGCGATGATGAACAATCCCTTGACGCATCGAGCGAGCCAAGCCATGGCCGCGCGTTTGTTGCGCGAGGCGCCTCGGTCGCTGGAGGCCAGGCTCACCCAGGTCTGGCGATGGGCGCTGGGACGGGCGCCGCGCGACGACGAACGTCAGGCCGCCGCCGACCATGTGCGCGACCAAGGGGAGCGTTTCGCGCGTCAACCGCCCACCGCCGACGATGCGGCCGGAGAGTCGCCCGAATTGCTGGCCTGGACGTCGTTGTGCCACGTCTTGATGAATTGCAATGAGTTCCTCTACGTAGACTAACGGCGTCGCCGCCAGCCGCGGAGCGATGACCGTTCGAATGTTGCGAGCCTTCTGAGAGTGACAGAGCCATGCGCTGCGAATCACGCCGAATCCGCCCGCTGTATCCGTGCGGCTTGACGCGCCGCGAATCGCTCTGGCGCATCGGCATGGGCGCCGCCGGGTTGGCCTTGTGGGACTTGCTGGCGCGAGAACCCGCCGCCGGATCCATGGCCCAACCATCATTCCCCGCGCCCGCGTCGCGTCACGCCGCCCGCGCCAAGGCGGTCATCTTCCTGACCATGAACGGCGCCCCCAGTCATGTCGACACGTTTGATTACAAGCCCGCCTTGGCCAAATACGCCGGGAGCACCTTGCCCAAGGACATCGACTTCATCAACTCCGGCGGCCGCAAGGTCGGTTATCTGACTCCCGCCTGGCGGCCGTTTCGTCCCGGCGGCGACAGCGGTTTGCTGATCTCCGACTACTTCCCCAATCTGCGCGAGCACGCCGACAAGCTGTGCGTGATCCGCTCTTGCTATACGGACAGCCACGCGCATGGGTCCGCCCTGGTGGCCTTGAACACGGGCAAGACGCTGGTCGGGCGCCCCTCGCTGGGCAGTTGGAGCATTTACGGCTTGGGCTCGGAGAATCAGGATCTGCCCGGCTATGTCGTGATGCTTGACAAGCGCGGCGGACCGATCAGCGGCCAGCCGAATTGGTCAAGCGGCTTCATGCCTTCCACGTTTTCCGGAACCCTGTTTCGTCCGACCGGCGATCCGATCCTGGACCTGCGCGGTCCGTCGCCCTGGTCGCGCGACGCCCAACGCGCTCAGTTGGACTTGTTGGCGAAGCTGAATCAAGGGCATCTCCGGCAACGGCCAGGCGACTTGGATCTGGCGGCGCGTGCACAGACCTACGAATTGGCCTACCGCATGCAAGCCAAGGCGCCCGAAGCGGTCGACCTGAGTCGGGAAACCGCAACCACGCTGCAAGCCTACGGAGTGGGCCGCGCGCCCACGGATGAGTTCGGTCGTAATTGCCTGGTCGCGCGACGTTTGATTGAGCGTGGCGTTCGCTTTGTGCAACTCTACTCCGGCGGCGGTCACCTGGAAGAAACGTGGGACGCCCATGAGAGCATCGAAAAGAACCATGGTCGCCACGCCGCGGAAGTGGATCAACCGATCGCCGCCCTCTTAACCGACTTGAAGCAGCGAGGACTGCTGGAGGAGACCCTGGTCATTTGGGGTGGCGAATTCGGTCGAATGCCCTTCAGTGAAGGCCAAGGCGCCCCCGGCCGGAATCATAATCCCTACGGCTTCACGGTCTGGATGGCCGGCGGCGGAGTGGCCGGCGGGCGAAGCTATGGAGCGACGGACGAATTGGGATTCGCCGCCGTGGAGCAGCGAGTTCACCTGAGCGACCTGCACGCCACGATCCTGCACCTGATGGGCTTGGATCATCAGCTATTGACGTACTTCCACCAGGGCCGCGATGAAAGCCTTACCGATGTTCGCGGCGAAGTCTTGACGGGCGTCCTGGCCTAGTGCTGTAAGGAGCAAGAATCCAGTCCAAAACGGGACGGCCCAAAATCAGCGCAGGGTGCAGCGCAGAGCAACCCTGGGTGACCGAAGCCAGCCGCGGCCACGAAGTCGCTTCAGCGATCACGGCGAGTTTACCTTAAGAAACACCTGCACCCTGCTTGGCCCAAGTCCGCTCGCGCGGGGACAACAGGTCAAAGCGTGTTGGGCAGGGGGCGCACGACAATTTCGGCGCCTTCCCAATTCGCGGTCAAGCGATGTTGCACCAACAGGATTTGCAACGCCGTACCCAAGGGCACTTGTTGGAAGTCCCCGGTAAACCGCAACTGCTGCAGCGTCGGATCGTCGGTCGTACGGATGTCCAGACCATGATGCTCCCGGATGCGCCGCAGCACACCGGCCAGAGGCGTTGCATCGAAGTCCAGCGAAGTGCCGACGGCCAGCAAATCGCTCGAGTCATAAAGGTCTTCGCCTAGCACCGGTTGATCGTCGTTGTAGAGCAGTCCATGTTGGAACACCGCCTGTTGGGCCACTTGCCCCTGGTCGTCAATCCATAACCACTGCCCATGCTCCCGGTCGTTTTCGAAATGTCCCAAACAGGCGGGCGTTCCGTCGTCCCGCCAAGCACGATAGGGCCCGTGCCGGGCGCCGCGCTCAAAGTGGAGGAACAGAATCACCTGGCCGTTCGGGCGCGACGCGAAAGAAGTCGCCATCGGCTTTTCCATCCTTGAATTCGGAATGCTCCACAAAGCCCAGGGGCGAGACTCGCATCGCTGGCCCATGCCGCTTGCCCGAGCGGAAGGTCTCTTCCAACATCGCGCGGCTGGGCATGGAGACTTGTCGCCACCGCCCGACTCGAACTCCATGATCGAATCGTCCCTCGGCGACCACGGAGCCATCCGGCAGGTAGTCAACCATCTCGCCGTGCATGACGCCATTCCACCACGAGGAACGATGCATCAGGCGACGCGGCGGGTCGGAAGGATCGTTCAGATACACTTCCATTTTCCCATGGCGTTCCAGACCGCCGTCCAAGGTGGGACGAACTTCCATGATGGACTCGCAAACAAGCTGATCCAGGGAGGTCATGCGCCCGCGAGCGCCCGCCATCTGCAAGCCGCGTCCATCGTGATCGGCGATCCAGCCCGGCCAGCTCACTCGTTCACGAACCACCCGCGGCGACGAGTAGCGGCGCCAGCCGACAACCGCCGCCAGGGCAAGCAGCACGACGACCATGCCGCAGATCGCGATGCGTCGTCGCCAGGGTGAACGGGGAACTTGATTCACAACCTAGACCTTTAGCTTTTGCTTTTCGTCTTGGATGGACACCAACGGGCGCCCGTCAGGCCCCATATCGCTGGGTACTTCGTCGTGATCCACGTCAAACCACTCTTCCTGGAAGGTGATGAAGCCGCTTTCGCCTCGCCGCGATCGATTGATGGCGATGTTGGCGGTCAGGGCGATGATCGCATCGGCCATTGCGACGGCCGGGCGGCAGCGAGGTTGGTTCTCCGGATCCGGATTGCGAATGCAATACGCCCAATGCTCGATCTCTTCGGTATAGCCGCGACTGACCGGACCCATCGATTCGGCGGTCTTGGCCGCCGCCGCCGGCATATAGCCGCTGGACTGCGTGTCCATCGAGGGGCCGCCCTTGTCGTCTTTGACGTCGATCTTGGAGTAGGTGTCCGAGTCTCGGTACAGCATCACCTCTTGCTCACGGTCGAGAACCAAAGTCCCTTCGGTGCCCATAACGACTTCGCCATAGCCTCCGAATCCGTTTCCGTTGATCGACGAGTAAGTAACGACGATGCGTTTGTTGGAATCCTGCTCGAAGGAGGGCACGCCAGTTTCGGGATCGGGATAATTCATCACCGGGTCAAAGTAGCCGACTTCGAATCCGGGTTCGTATCCGGGCCCTGGAAACTCGAACATGCAATACACATGGTCTTCTGCGTCGCGATTGTTGGGGAATGTGTAGCGTCCTCCCACCGCGTGAACATTCAACGGCTTGGCCTTCTTATGGTCCTTCCGCAGGGCGCTCACAAAGATGCTGGCCGCATCCAGTTGGTGGCTTCCTAGTTCGGCCATCAAGCCGCCGCCGGTGCGCTCGTACAGGCGCCAGCGACACAGCTCCTCCATCGCCGACTGAGGTCCGGAATAGGGATCGCCGGACGCCATGTAGCCAAACTGGGAGGGATCGAGCTGCTGATCAGAATTCCACGCGGCCCATTGGGCGGCCTGCATCTGGTATAGCCGTTGCTTCGCCGGATCCGTCTCGCTGGCGGCCCTTTTCTCGAGCGACGCCAGCTTGTCGGCGATCGGGTTGATCATCTTCTCGCCGCCGCGCACTTGTTCGCCGCCGGGCAAGGGTTGCTGCCAACTGTCGCGACCGGGCAAATTGCCCCGGTGCCATTGCGCCGAATGTGATGCAATTCGCCCAGCAGTCCATCCTGAATCATGTGCACGGCGTTGTCATAGAGCACGCTGTAGTGGCGTTGATGTCCGGTCGCCAGGTACAGATTCTGAGCCGCCGCCGTTCGCGCCATCAGTTTGCACTGCGCGATGTTATGGGCCATCAACTTTTCTGTCAGAACGTGCTTGCCCGCCTTCATGGCTTCGATGGCGACCGGAGCATGCAAGTGCAAGGGCAGGGCGATAATGACCGCCTCGATGTCCTTATCCTTCAACAACTCCTGGTAGCCGCCATTGGCCGCGTCAAAGACCTTGACGTGCTTGCGAGCTTCCCCTTCGGTTTGCCAACCGTACTTCTGCATCAGGCCGGGCCGTGCGTAGAGCGCCGCGTCGGACGCCCAATCGCCATGAAACGCGCGATGCACGTTATAGGGACGGATGTCGGCGATCGCCGTGACCTGCACGTAATTGGGGTTCACCGCGCCGATCAGGACGCTGCCCTCGTCGCCGGTCCCGATTACGCCCACACGGACCGGATCATTCACCGTCTGATAGTTGAAGTACAACGCGCCCAGGCCGGCGCCGGAAACGGCGCCCGCTCCAATGATTTGCTTCAGGAAGTCGCGACGATTGTGGCCGACGACGCTGTAGTAATTCTCGCGACCAACTTCGCGTTCTTCAGGAGAAAGATTCATGGCGCCAATTCCTGTGGGAGAGGTTGTGTTTCGTGTTTCTTGTGATCGCCCGGGCGAGTTCTTACGTTTCGCGATGGCGTTTAAGGGGCGGCGAGCTGCTCTTGGCGGGTTTCCTGGGCGAGATGCAAATTAGGGGTAGGGAAAGCTACGCCGCGGTTGCGGCGACTTGGGCGTTCGCCGCGCGACGCTCGCCGCGAACAGCGGCCCATTGCGACAGGACCGAATCGACGCCGCAAAACCGTCCCGCCGACAAGGCGGCCAAGACCAGCAGGCCGAACATCTCGACCGACTGAGCCCAGGTTGGCGAAGCGTCAACGGCCCACGGCCATTGCGTCAAGACGATCGAACCCAGGAACAACGCCCCCAGGATGGAAGCGGTCCGAGTGAACAACCCGAGGATCAAGCACAAACCGATCGCCATATCGAAATACGGGACAATCTGGTCCAGACTTTCGGTATCTAACAGCGTGCGCCCGGGACGGCTCATCTCCAAGGGACCGCGTTGCTTGCCTCCGAGCAGGAACATATCGTACTCCAGGCCGTCCCAGATCGTCTCAATTTCCGCCAGCCAAGGTCCGCGCTGGCCTGCCAGGTCCTGTTTCAAGCTCATGGTTTGCCCCCACAGCGATTCGACCGAGCGGATCGTGGGGTCGGCCAGCGCCCGATCGCGGCGCTCGAGTCCACGGAAATATTCCAGCACGTCGGGCCGGTTCACTTTGTAGAAATCAGCGAGTTGTTCCTTCCGCAACTTCAGCTTGGCTTGGGCCAATGCATCGTGCTCCGCCTGGAATCCGTAATACCTGCTCGCTCGCGGCAGGAATTCGTCCCAGGCCCGCACGGTGGCCTCGTAGTTGATCCCGACCTTGCCGTCCTCGGTGAGCGCGAAGCCCAATCTCGCTTTGCCGTCCGGATCCCAGAGAAACGCCTTGTACAGCGGCGCCAGCGGTCCCTTCGCCTGGGTAAAGAAGCCAGCGGAGAAGGGCTTGGGATCGGCGACCTTCCTCCACCCCTCGGTGAAAAAATGCAGACCGATCGTGAGACGCAAGCCGATCAGAATGACGGCGGCAAGGATTCCGATACGCGGGGCCGTTGAATTCAGTGGAGTATCTCCTGACGCCAAAGACGGCGGGAAAGCGAAACCGATCCAGAGTGACGCGTGCTTCGCTTGTGCCACGCTTGCACCCCTCATTATTCTAAGGACGGCAGCCCGCCCACGACAACCGCTTGTTCGCCACTTCCGGGCCTTAACTGCTGTGACAACCTGTGCTTTGGAGGCTTCGAGGTGAGGATCGTACTGTGCTATCCCGTTGAGCCGCGTCATTTGCGGCAGATCCAGGAAGCAGCGGGAGACAACGAGGTGGTTGACGCCGGGCAACGGCGGATCGCGGAGTTGTTGCCCACCGCCGACGTTTTCTGCGGGCACGCCAAAGTCCCCGTCCCCTGGGCCGAAACCGTGAGGGCTGGGCGTTTGCGGTGGATCCAATCCTCGGCGGCGGGTCTGGATCATTGCCTGACGCCCGAGGTCATCGCCTCGGACATCGACGTGGCGAGCGCCTCGGGCCTGTTCGCCGATCAGGTCGCCGAACAAGCGATGGCCCTGCTGTTGGGCCTGGTGCGGTGCTTGCCGGAATTCCTGGACGCCCAAGGTCGCCGGCAATACGAGCGACTTCCAACGCATGATCTGCATGGCGCCACGGTGGGGATCTTGGGCTTGGGAGGCAACGGCCGACGACTGGTCAACGTCTTGCAACCTTGGGGAGTGACGATTCTGGCGACCGATCACTTTGCCGGAGATCCGCCCGAGGGAGTCGCTCAACTGCTGCCGGCCGCGGCGTATCGCGAGGTGTTGCAAGTGAGCGACATCGTCTTGCTTTGCGTGCCCTTGAACTCGACCACCCGCCACATGATCGATCGCGCCGCACTGCGCAGCATGAAGCCGGACGCCATCTTGATCAATGTCGCTCGGGGACCCGTGGTTGAACGAAGAGGCCTTGGTCGACGCACTTCATGAGGGGCGTTTGCGCGGGGCCGGGTTGGACGTTGCGGAGGTCGAGCCGCCGCCGCCGGAAAGCCCCCTCTGGAACGCCCCCCGCACGTTGCTGACTCCCCATGTGGGTGCTCAGTCGGCCCGCCGCATCGATGTCACGACCGACTTCATCTGCGCCAACCTGCTCCGCCGGGCTCAGGGCCTGCCGCTTTGGAATCTGGTGGACAAGCGGTTGGGATTTCCGGCTCCGGAACATCGACCACCCAGTGACTGGCGGTTGGATTGATGAGACCTGACATGACCAAGGCCCGAAGGGGAACGCCGTAGCGGATTCTCGCATCCATCCGCACGCAACGCGGTGCGCTGTCATTTTCCAGGCTTCGGCAGTGCGCCAGCAGGGCCGTGAAACGGGTCACCACAGGGAGCGCGGAGGAACGCAGAGGACAGAATTGCATCCCCCTCTGTGGTTCTCCGTGTCCTCCGTGGTCAATTCCATCGGGATCCTTCTACCGTGCTTTCGCAGCGGATTCTGGAACCGGACCGACGCTTCCGGCGTCGTACAGGCGCGGACACTGAGAACGCCGGGCCGAGCCATGGCCAAGAAATCCCTCCAGATTCGAGACCATTCTCGGCCCGGCTCGTCTGGACGAATTTCCGAGACGGATTTAGGATGCTCGTTGACTCCCGCATGCTCATCGAGGCCCTCGCGCCGACATGTGTCGGCGGGGGATTACGTGGGCAACACCCTGCGGCAGAGAAGCCTTCTCATGTTGACCTCCACCCGCTTTGAACCGCTGACGTTTCTTCAGACCGGCAAGACCAAAGAGGTGCGAGTGGACGGCGAGCTCGTTGAACGATACCACTCGCTTCTCGCCGGACGCCCGCTGACTTGGACGACGCACCATCGGCTGCAACGCCGCTTGGGCTCCGGCGGCCAGGGCGTGGTGTACCTCACCGAAAGGCGAGGCGCCGACGACTTCACGTTGCCGATCGCTCTGAAGATCTTCTCGCCGGAGCCTTTCACGTCCGACGAGCAATACGAAGCCGCCATGGGGCGGATGGCCCGCGTGGCCTGTCACGTCGCGCAAATCCAGCACGACAGCCTGGTCTCGGTGCACAACTTCGTCGACCGGGCCCGCGTGCGAATGATGGTCATGGAATGGGTCGACGGATACGATCTGCGACAGTTGATGACGCCCGGCATGTTGCTGCGGATTCACAATCGCGTGGAAGCCGAGCGTTGGCGGTATATCAACGACGTCCTGGTGACCTCCGGCCCCGCGCATCCGCGATTAAAACCCGGCGTGGCGGTCGCCATCGTGCGCGATTGCCTGGGCGCCCTCGCCGCGTTGCATCGCGAGGGAATCGTGCATGGCGACATCAAGCCCTCCAACATCATGCTCAAGCGCAGCGGCGCCGCCAAGTTGATCGATATCGGCTCCGCTTTCGAGCTGATGGAGCCGCCGGAAGAGAATATGTGTACGCCCACCTACGCCGCTCCGGAAGTTCTGGAGAACCGGGAATCCTCCGCCCGTAGCGATCTCGCGTCGTTGGGCTACGTGTTGATCGAGATGTTGGCCGGGCAGCCGCCTTTCGAAGCCGGTTTGAAGTACCGCCAACTCTTGGACGCCAAGCGGGCTTTGCCTTCACGTTTGGACCAGTTGCTGCCCAAGGAAGTCACCGTGAACGCGTTGCTGATGAACCTCTGCCGGCGGCTGATCGCACCGGATCCAGCCCAGCGCTTTCCCACGGCCGAAATGGCGGACTTCCACCAGGGAGGCGCCGCCGCCTTTCAACGCCAACTGATCCTGGGCGACATGGCCGCCGAGTACGGTAACGAAATCCGTTTGTGGATCGAGCAACTGCGGGAAATGGACGAATCCGAGCGCCTCGAGGCCGATGGTTCGACACAGTAGCGGCCGGCCCCCTCGCTTGGCCGCTGCAGGGGACTCCCGCACCGGCGCCGTGATTGTGCCGCCTGTTCTGCGGTCTCTTCGGGCGCCTCGTGTCCTTTGTGGTAGTCATGCGCGGCGGCAGGCATTAGCAAATGGGGTGGGTTGATGATGTTGGCTTGTTAACCCCAAACGATTTGCGTCGGTGGCCCCTGTAAGTGAAATTCCGCTAAGGCGTTGCCCAGCGGGCCGGCGTCGGTTCTGTCAACCGTTCGCGATTGGGCCGTCGCGACTGGGCCGCGACGTCGCCGCCAACCGCCGTGCATGAATGAAGCTGTTCTTCACCGACGAATTCGAGCTGCCCTTGCCTCCGGAACATCGCTTCCCGATGGCCAAGTACCGCCTGCTGCGAGAACGGTTGTCGGCCGAAAGCTGGACGCGTCCCGACATGTTTCGACGTCCGGCGGCCGCAACCCCTGTGCAGCTGGCCTTGGCGCACTGCCCGCACTATGTCGATCGGGTGCTGCGGGGCGGCTTGAGCGCGGCGGAAATTCGCCGCATCGGTTTTCCTTGGTCCCTGGAGCTTGTCGAACGCAGCCGGCGGAGCGTGGGGGCCACGCTGGAAGCCGCCCGCGCGGCCCTCAATGACGGCGCGGCGGCCAATCTGGCCGGCGGCACGCATCACGCTCAATATGATTGCGGCGAAGGGTACTGCGTCTTCAACGACGTCGCGGTCGCGATCCGCTCCCTGCAGCGCGAAGGCGTCCGACGCGCCGTGGTGATTGACTGCGATGTGCATCAGGGCAATGGAACAGCCCAGATATTTCACCAGGACCCGAGCGTCTACACCTTCTCGATTCACGGCGCCAGGAATTTCCCGGCTAGAAAATTCGCCAGCGATCTGGATGTCGGGCTGGAGGACGGCGCCGGGGACAAAGTCTATCTCGAGGCCCTCCGCCAAGCGTTGACGCGACTTGTCGCGGAAGGCCCGTTCGATCTGGCCTTCTACGTCGCCGGGGCGGACCCCTATCATGACGACCGCCTGGGCCGCCTGCGATTGACCAAGCGAGGGCTGGCCGAACGCGATGAGCTGGTCCTGCAGACTTGCCGCGATTCCGGTTGGCCGCTGGCTGTCACGATGGCTGGCGGCTATGCCCATCGCATTGAGGACATCGCGGACATCCACGCTCGCACGATTCGCGCGACCCACTTGGCGTTCGACACGACCTAAATGCTAAATGGGTTGACGATAAATAACCTCCCGGTTTTCAGCCGGAGAAATCAGGGGTTCTGGCCGATCACCCAATAGGTCGGGAAGGGCCTTGATCGTAAGCCGGTCCAGCTGGGAGGGTAGCAGGCCCGACGGGCCGGCACAATTTTAGCCGTGGCCGTAAGGCCACGGAACGTCAACGGAAACGGGTCCACAGGCCCGAAGGGCCGACACAATCAGGACTTGTGTCGGCCCTTCGGGCCTGTGTCCGATCTGGAAAGGTAACCGTGGCCTCACGGCCACGGCTAGAATTGTGTTGGCCCTCCGGGCCTCGGACAGAGTCGGGTTGACCACCTTACGATCAAGGCCGTCGGGAAGTTATTTATCGGCCGCCCCTAAATGGGTTGACGATGGCCGGCCGTCGCCGAGACGCGAGCCAACTGGAGTACATGGATCGCTCGATAGGCGTCCTCCAAATCGCTGGTCTTTCGGACCAGGCTGGTCACCGCCCGATGGAATTGCGTCAGCAATTGCTCGCCGACCGGTCGTTCACTGTCCAAGGACTCGTGATGACGGCCAGCCTCGTCAAACCAGACCAACGTGGACGGCGGATCCACAAACGCGACTCCCCGCTGGCACATCACCTGCATGGCCGCCGGAGCACGAAAGCCGACCGCTTCGGACCATTGCGGCGGGATATACGATCCAAAGCTGATGTTCGCCAACGCCCCTTCGCCGCGACGCTCGGGCGTGGAGAAATCGAGGCTGACCATCTCATAGTCCAATTGCCCGCCGGAGAGGTGCCGCGCTCCAAAGACCTCGACCGGTTCGGCGCCCATGACGTAGCGACACCAATCAATCTGTTCGGTCAACTCTCGCCAATTCACCGCCACGCGCTGGCAGCCAACCGGCGGAAGCTGCTCGCCGCGCAAACGCGAATGGCAGAACAGCAAGCGAGGGGGCCCAAGCCGCGTGGCGATCAGCTCCTTCAGCCGCAAGGTCGCCGGAGCATGCCGCCGAGGGAATTCGGCCATGAACGCTACGCCCGACGCGGCGACGCGTTGCTTGACGGCTTGCGCGGTCTCGGCTGCGATTTCCAAGGCCGTGGCGCAGTAGATCGCCTTGCCGTGGTCGCAGGCGGCCAAGATCGGCAGGGCGCCCATCCACGCCGAATCCAGCATCAACACCGCGTCGATGTCGTCGCGCATCACCAGGGCGCGAAAACCGCAGCAGACCCCGGCGCGGAATTCCCGGGCGGCCAGTTCCGCGCGCGCTTGCACGGCGTCGCACATCGCTCGGACCTCGAACCGATCGGCCAAGGCCCTGAGGGCCGGCCGATGCCGAGTTTCCCAAGCCGCTCCCACGCCCAACACGCCGACTCGCAACCTCATGGGATTCCTTGCTTGCAGGAAGGCCGCACCTCCGCGGACGTTCCGCGGAAACCAAGATGATACCGTCAGGACGTCCCAGCGGAAGCGACGAACCGGGGCGGCGGGTCCGTGATTCCGCTCCGGGGAAGATCCAGACGTCTGGCGTACGCCCCTGGCCAGGCCCATCCAGCCCGGCCGCCACCGCCTTTTCGCCGCGCGTCAGCTCAGCACGGCGAGGCCGCAAAAGAACACAAACTCACTGGCTGTTCGGCCCCGTGTTTTGCACAACTGGGGTGGGTGACAGGCCGTTACGATTCTCTTATATTCCCTGACTTGACCAATCAGCAAAGTCAGCTTGCTTCACGTGGAAGCGGTATCACATCGACTTGCTGAGATGCCCGGGACGGTTCGCCCGGACAGCAAAGGTTCCTTCAGAGGGAGTGCACGATGCAGGCATTGATCGCTTTGTCCTTGGTTCAGGTCGCGATGACCGGCGCCGCGGGCAGCAATAGCTACACGGACGCGTACAACCGCAGCCAAGAGAGCGGCAAGCCGCTGATGGTCGTGGTCGGGGCGGATTGGTGTCCAGCGTGCGTGACGCTGAAGCAAGAGATTGCGGCGTTGCAACAGCAAGGCGCGTTGCTTCCGGTGGAGCTTTCCTTTGTTGACAAGGACGCTCAACCCCAGTTGGCCAACCAGCTGATGCGCGGCCGCTCGCTGCCGGAGATCATCTTCTACAGTAAGTCCCCTCAAGGTTGGCGCCGCATGCAGCTCAACGGCCGCCAATCGCAAACGACGTTGAAGTCGTTCATTCGATCGGTCAGCCGTCGCGTGGCGCCGGCCATCACCGGCGCCCCTTAACCCAGCTCGCGGCGGCGCATGCTGGTGCGGGTTCACGACGAGCCCATGGGGCCCAGGACGGGCCCACTTGTTTTCTGTTCCTGCATCGCCCGCCGAACGCTCTCCCGCAGGTTCGGCCTCCCACGGCGGTCGCCGCAGCCACCGCGGATCTCTCTGGCGCCAACCCCCTTCGCTCGATGACTTTGCAGGTGTCGGTCATTATTCCGGCCATCAATGAGAGCGCGCATGTGGGGTGCGCCGTCCGCAGCGCCTGGCGAGCCGGCGCCAGCCAAGTCTTGGTCAGCGACGGCGGAAGTTGCGACGACACCCCCCGCCTCGCGATCCAGGAGGGCGCCACGGTGGTGTCTGGTGCGATCGGCCGGGGCCCGCAGCAAAACCTGGCCGCCGCCAGCGCCAGCGGCGATGTTCTGCTGTTTCTTCACGCCGACAATCAGCTGGGGCCCGACTGCATCGACCAGCTCAGGCGGTCGCTCGCCCGCCGCGGCGACGTGGTTGGCGGTTGCTTTCGGCAAGTCATCGAGGCGCGTGGCTGGACCTATCGCTTGCTGGAACGGGGCAACCATTGGCGGGCCCGCTGGTGGCGATTGCCCTACGGCGACCAAGGGATCTTCGTGCGGCGGGAGGCGTTCCACGCTGTGCAGGGATTCCCCAACGAGCCGCTCATGGAGGATGTCGCCATGGTCCGATCCTTGGCGGCGCGAGGCCGGCTGGTGGTGCTTCCCGGGCCGATCCTGGTTGACGCTCGCCGTTGGCGGGAGCATGGAGTCATCCGTCAGACCCTGCGGAATTGGTCCCTCCTGGCCGCCTACTTCGCCGGCGTCTCGCCGCGCACCCTGGTGCGCAGCTATCGGCGCCACGATGTGAGTCCGTAGTCGGGCGGCGGAGATCCCCTGCCGCGAGCGAGGGGCGCAACGTGGGGCAGCCAATCGAATGCAAGCGAGAGCGCGGCGTGGCGTTATCGAGAGAACACGCGACCGCTACAATGGACGAAGCCTTCGCGGCAGGGCAAAATGGAAGAGGAGTCCTTCTCTCTCTTCACGACTTGTCCTCCTTCCTGCGCGGTCCCTTGAATCCACCGGCCGATAACCTGGCGTATCTTGTCATTCGCGAAGGCGCGAAATGGACCGACGTGTTTCGTCTGATCCCGGGACGCACCATCACCATTGGCCGGTCCTCCACCAACCAGATTGTCGTCAAGGACGAGCGGGCCAGTCGCAATCACGCCGAGATCTTTTTAACCCGGGGCCGCTGGACGCTTCGCGATTTGGATAGTCGCAATGGCACGGAGATCGCCGGGGAGCAGGTGCAGGGCGATTACCCATTAAGTCCGGGGGAGGTCGTGCGGATTGCTCATTTTCAGATGGCGTTTGTCAACGATATCTCGCAGGCGTTTCGAGACGGCGCCTACGAGGCGGCGGTCGAGCCGGATGAGACCGTGCAGCAGACGGCGGTGCTGGACGTCGCGCCCAGCTCGATCGAACCCACGATGATCACGCACCGCCGCGATCGCACGCGGTACTTGGAGGCGGCCAACGAGCCGGAGGAGCCGGAGACTCGCACGCCCGCGGCTCGCCAGCTGTGCCGTCTGGCGTTCGAACTGGCCAAGCAAGCCGACGTGGTCTCGGCCGCTCAGCTCGCACTGGAGGGACTCACCACCAGCGTCCGCGCCGAGGGCGGGGCGGTTCTGCTGCCCAAGGAATCCGATGCGGACCTGACACGTCCCGACCAGCTGGAAATCGTGGCCTCCTTCGCCGGGAACCAGCAGCGTTACTATCGGGTCTCCTCGTTCCTCGCCCAAGCCGTGATCCGCGAGGGCGAAGCGGTGTTGGCCCGCAACGTGGCCGACGACAGCATGCTGGCCGGCCGCGACAGCAAGGGAGTCATCCACGCGAACAGCGTCATCTGCGCACCCATTCGTCATGACGGGCGCGTGTTGGGAGTGCTGCATCTTTACACCACCGCGGCGGAACGCCATCTGGAAGCGGACGATTTGGAATTCGCGCTGGCCGTCGCCGACAACATGGCCTTGGCCCTTAACAACCTTCGGCAACGGCAGGAATTGACCGAGAACCTCTCCGAGAGTCGCCGAGAAATCCGCCATCTGCGTCGTCGTTTGGGCGCCGAAAGCCAACTGGTCGGACGCAGCGAAGCCATGGAGCGAGTACGGCAGCAAATCGCCATGGCCGCGCCGAGCCGTTCCACTATCCTGATCCGCGGCGAGAGCGGCGTCGGCAAGGAGCTCGTCGCCCGAGCAGTCCACTTCAGCAGCCCGCGGAAAAAGGGCCCGTTCATTTGTTTGAATTGTGCGGCGCTCTCTGAAACGCTGCTGGAAAGCGAGTTGTTCGGACATGAACGCGGCGCCTTCACCGGCGCGACCGAACGCAAAATCGGCAAGTTCGAGGCCGCCGATCAGGGCACTCTCATGCTGGATGAAATCGGCGAGATGAGTCAGGCCATCCAGGCCAAATTCCTCCGCGTGCTCGAGGGACATCCCTTCGAACGCGTCGGTGGAAACAAGTCAATCACCTGCGATGTGCGCGTCATCGCCGCCACCAATCGAGACCTGGAACAAGCCGTTCTCGACAAGAGCTTTCGCCGCGATCTCTACTTCCGGCTGCGCGTGATCGAGATCCTGGCGCCGCCGCTGCGAACTCGCGATGAGGATGTTGTGGAGCTGGCGGCGTTCTTCCTGGGCCGCTTCAATGCGGAAACCGGACGACGCATCCGCGGATTCACCAAGCCCGCCATCAGCCACTTGCGGGACTATCATTGGCCAGGCAACGTTCGTGAATTGAAGAATGTCATCGAGCGAGCGGTCGTGATGTGTCGCCAGGACGTGATTCATCCAGAGGATTTGTTGCTCTCGCCCTTGGAAACCAGTCTGGCGACGCCGCCAAGCGACGCCGCGGCGGCGCCCTCCAGCGCCGATGCGGGCCTCTCCTTGGCGGAAGTCGAACAACGGCACATCCAGGCGACCCTGGAGCACACGGGCTGGAACAAGTCCAAGGCCGCCGCCATACTGGGCATCGAGCGTTCGACGCTGGACCGCAAGCTAAGACGGTACAAGGTCGCCAAACCCAATTGACGGGACGAGGGCGACTGAGCCACCCCCCTAACGGTGGCTGCGAATGACCACCGCAGGATCGATTTGACCGGCAGGGACGGATTCACCTGGGGACGGGCCGGCCTTCTCAATGTTCTTTTCTTGCAAGACAGGTTTGTGATAACTATTTTTAAGGGAGCGGTTTCGGTGTGCTTGCCGAGAGATCACCGCACCGGATACAACCAGAGGGGACTGTCTGCACAGGCGGTCCCGAGGCGCCCCTATCTTCTACCTGTCTTGGCCAGTCGAATCGACCGGCACAGGTTTGATGTGTTCAGGAGACACTCCATGTCGTTTCGCAGCTTCCGCGCACGCTGGCAGTATGCAGCGCTGTCCTTGGCCCTGGTCGCCGCCGCGGTGACGCTCAGCCATGCTGGCGGTGGGTTCATCGGGGGCGGCAACGCCGTGGGCGGCGTCGTGATCGACGCCGCTGGCGTGGTCAACCTGCCGGCTCAAAAGGACATCCAGCAACGTCTCAGCGCTTTGCGGAAAGCCCTCTCGCCGGCCCTGGCCGACGATCTCGCCACGCCCGCCTCGATGCGGAAGATCTCCTTACGCCGTTTGGAGGAGACGATTCTCGATCACGTCAACAACCGCTTGCCGATTCCCGAAGACGTTGTCTTCCTGGCGGGTCTGCAACGGATCGAATACGTGTTCGTCTATCCTGACGCCAATGACATTGTGATTGCCGGACCGGCCGAAGGCTGGCGAGTGAATGAGCACGCCGAGGTGGTGGGCGTCAACACGGGCAAGCCCGTGATGACGTTGGAGGACTTGCTGGTCGCATTCCGATCGGCGGAAACATCGCGACAGACCGGGATTCGCTGCTCGATCGATCCAACTCCCGAGGGGCGGCGACGCTTCCAACAAGCGGCCGCTCAGGTGCGAGCCGGCGCCAATCTGGAGGTCGTCAAGAAGACGTTGGAGCAGGCCTTCGGCCCGCAAACGGTCACCTTAGCCGGCGTGCCTGAATCCAGTCACTTCGCTCGCGTTCTGGTCGCTGCGGACTACCGCATGAAGCGCTTGGCGATGAATCTGGAAGAGTCGCCCGTGAAAGGCTTGCCCAGCTACCCCGAGATGATTCGCAATCAACGAAACGTCTCCTCGGCGACGCCGCGTTGGTGGTTGGCGTGCGATTATCAACCGGTCACCCGCAGCGACGACGGCTTGGCTTGGCGAATTCAAGGCGGCGTGAAAGCCATGACCGAAGATGAACTGATCGGCGCCGACGGCAGCGTGACGGGCACCGGCAAGACCAGCGACGCCGCGGCGAAGTGGGCCGCCGCAATGACCGAGCGATACGACGAACTGTCCATGCACATCGCCTCCTTCGGCCACTTGCAAAACCTGATGGACCTGAGCGTGTTGGCGGCCGTCATCGAAGGGCATCAATTGCGGTCGATCGCCGGCTGCGAGCTGCCGACATTGTTTCAGTCGGACAGCCCCTACAAGCTTCACGCCTACGGCGTACCCCGGCAAATGGCGCCGCAATGCAGCATGCTCAAGACAGCCGGCGGCATCTTGGTGACCGCCTCCGGCGGAGTGGACTTGAACTCATGGCAGGTCGCCAGCCGTTCGTCGGTCAACGCACAGCTCGCCGAACAACGAGCCGCCGTCTCGACCGACAAGCAATGGTGGTGGAACTAAGCTACGCCTGAGAAGCACGAGCCAGTCATTCTCCCAGGCTCCTCGAACGCTGTTGTTCGAGGAGCCTTTTTTGTTTGCCTTTGGACGACGGGCTGGGCGATGGCCCGCGGGGCTTTTCTCTGATCAGCCGAAACCGTTTCGCTCCCTGAAGCGGCGAGCACGCCACAACAACGCCACGACGGGGACATCCCCCGTCGAGCGTTGCTCCCCGCCAGCCCCAGCCCCAGCGCCGTGCCCATTCCCGCCACCGCTGGGCTTGTCCCAGCGGGGCGATGCTCCTCGCCAGCCCCAGCGCCGTGCCCATTCCCGCCACCGCTGGGCTTGTCCCAGCGGGGCGATGCTCCTCGCCAGATAGCGCTGTTCGCTGGGCGAGGAGCATCGCTCAACGGGGGCAAGCCCCGTTGTGGCGGCGTCCAGGCTGGGATCGTTGTTGGCGGGGAGCAACGCTCGACGGGGACATGCCCCGTCGTGGCGTGCTCGCCGCGTAAGCACTTGTGGCGACAGGCCTTGGCTTGGACCCTCAGTCGCGCTCGACTTGCCACTTCAAAACTTCGTCCTGTTTTTCGGTGGCGGTATACAGCGCGATCAGTCGTTCGAGGGCTTCGGCGAGACTGGACTTGCTCTGTTGCGGGATCTGCTCCGCGCGTTGTTTGAGCCCTTCGTAAGCGATCAACAGCAACGGTTCAGCTTCGGCGTAATTCTGTTGGCCCAACAGCGCGCCGCCGAGCCGGGACTGCGTATGGAAGGTCGACCAGACGTCGGGCCGCACTTCCTGTAGGATGGCCAGGCTTTCGCGGAGGCAGGATGCGGCGTCTGAGTAAGCCCCGGCTTGCAAGAGCGCGCCGCCGATTTCGCCGAGTTTGTCGGCGAGTACAGGGCTGTCGTCGGGGTGCGCGCGACGCGCGTCATCCGCCAAGTCCTTTCCTAAAACCGCCGCTCGTTCGGCGCGCTTCGTCTGAACGCAAAGCTGCAGCACTCGTCCCCGCAAGCGAGACGACGCGAAGGCTGGGCGCCGCAGCACTTCCTCGAACAAGTCCAGCGCCTTTTCCTTCTCTCCCAGAGACTCATACACCACGGCCAGATTCCCGGCGACCGATGCAGTGTGGGGATGATCGTCGCCATACACCTTCTTCATCAGCACCAACAACTGCTGGAAGATCGGCAAGGCCGACTCCGGCTTCCCCGTTCTCTGGTAGCAAGCAGCCAGGCCGTTCATGCTCGACAAGGTGTCGGGATGATCATCGCCTCGTTTGGCACGGGTGAGCTCGAGAGATTCCTCGAACAGGGGTAGCGCCCGATCGAGCTCTTGGAGGTCCTTGTAGGCGCCGGCCAGGTTGTGCAGTGCGGTCAGCGCGGCGGGATGATCGTTGCCCAGGTTGCTTCTTGCCAGTTCCAGCGCCTCCTCCAACATGGGAGCGGCCAGCTCCGGCCTCCCGTCCTGAAGGTAAGCGAACGCCAGATTATTCGTGGCGCGAATCGTCTCAAGATGAGTATCGCCAAGTTGCAATTTGAATTGCTCCAAGGAGCGTTCGAAGAGCGGCAGCGCCAATTGCAGCTCGCCGACCGCTTCATAGGCGGCCGCGAGATCGTTCATCGTGCTCAATACGTCCGGATGATTCTCGCCGAATTGCGATTCGCGGAACTCGAGCACCTTTTCGAGCAGCGGGACCGCCAGGTCGGGCCGGCCAAGCTGATGGTGCGCTTCGGCGATATGGGACAGGGTAAGCATGGTGGCGAGATCATCGTCGCCGAGTTGCTGCCGCTTCAGAACATACGAGTGGAGCTCGAGAGCCTCCTGCTGCTGGCCTTGTTGTTGCAGGAGCGTCGCAATTTTACCGATGCTAATCAGCGTCGTCGGGTCTTCAGGGCCCAGCAGCTCTTCATGAGTGCGAATGACCTTCTCCAGTAGGGCCTTGGCTTTTGCCGGCGCCCCAAGTCCCGCCAGCGAGAGGGCCAGCTTGCCCTGCATCGATGCGACGACGAGCGGGTCGCCAATCGCCTCGCCGTCTAGTTGCTCGACCGCCCGATCCAGCTTTTCGAGCAGGACCTCACGGAGTGGTCGATCGACGTCATCGTAATCGAACGGATTGATCGATTCGAAGATCGATCCGAGAATACGATTGGCCGTCTCAATCTGGCTGAGCCGTTTCCGAGCTTGAGTGGTAGCTTCTTGGGCTTCGATCTTCGCCTGCCGTTCTCCTTCCGCCCGTTTGGCCTCGGCTCGCTGCGCGGCGACGGCCAATTCCAAAGCCGCCTCGGCGCGAAACATGCCGATCGCCGTTCCGACAATTCCGGCGACCATCGCCAGCAGCAGCAGAGTGGCGGCGACGATCGGCCCGCGATGTCGCCGCAGGAATTTCCGGGCTCGGTAGGCGGCGCTTGGCGGCCGCGCCTCGACAGGCTCATTGGCCAGATACCGCTGGATATCACGCGATAACGCATTGGCCGTCTCATACCGTCGGTCGCGCGATTTCTCCAGGCATTTCATGACCACCCAATCCAGTTCGCCGCGCAACAGCGCCATCAGCTTCTTCGGCTCCATCTGCCGGACCGCCGCTAATGAGGGCAGGGCCTCGTCGGTGGACAATCGCGTGCTGGGCTTGCTCGGTTCCTCCTCGTGGATAATGCGAATCATCTCCGTCAGCGCCGCCTGTTTCAGCCGGCCCGCGTCAATCGGACGCAGCCCCGTCAGCAACTCATACAGAATCACTCCCAGCGAGTAGATGTCGGCCCGCGTGTCGATATCGTCGTTCGAGTAGCCCGCTTGCTCGGGCGACATGTATTCGAAGGTGCCGACCACCGCGCCGAAGCCTGTGGACATCGTCTCTTCGGTCAGCTTGCCCGAGGTCGCCTTGGCCACGCCAAAGTCGATCACCTTCGGCGACGGCCTGCCATCCACCAAGGTGACCAGGATGTTGGCCGGCTTGAGGTCGCGGTGCACGATCCCTTTTTGATGGGCGTGTTGCACCGCTTGGCAGATCGGCACGAACAGCTCCAGCCGTTCTTTGGGGGTCAGCTTCGCTTGGTCGCAGAACTGCGTCAGCGGCAAGCCGTTGACCAATTCCATCACGAAGAACGGCTGGCCGGTGGGAGTCATGCCTCCATCAAGCACGCCGGCGATGCTTGGGTGGTCCATCATGGCCAGCGCCTGCCGTTCTTGCTCGAACCGCTGCAGCACCGCGCGGGAGTCCATGCCGGCCTTGATCAGCTTCAAGGCTACCTTGCGTTTGACCGGTTCCGTTTGTTTGGCGACCCAGACCTCGCCCATGCCCCCTTCGCCGATTTTTTCCCGCAGCGTGTAACGCCCGCCGATAACCACGCCAGCAGCGACGTCGCGACGGTGGTGAGTGACTGCGGCCTTGCGTGGCGCATTGTCCTCCAACGCACGTTCCGGGTTGGGCGTGTGCTCGCCGGTCAGGGCCGAGTCCACCCCGGTCGCGCCCGAGTCGAGCGTCGCATCCAGGTTGTTTTCCTGCCCGCCCGCCACTCCCGAATCGAGCGTCGCGGCCAGGTTGTTCGCCGGTGGGTTCCCAGGCGGCTGATCCAGAAAGCTATCCGGCTCGGCGTGGGCTTGCAGCAACGCTGCGAGTCGCCGCCGCAATTCAGCGTCGGAACCGCATTCCCGCTCCAACGCCGCTGCGCGGTCGCCGGGCGGAAGTTCGGCCAAACGCAGGAACAGTTCTTGGATTTGTCGAGGATCAGCAGGCATGGATGGCAGTCTCGAAAGCGGAAGTGTGAGGGTCACCCTCCAGTGCGACGTTTTTTCGGCGAGCTGTCGAAAAAAAGGGAGAATTCATGCCGTGGCCGGTCCGCCCCGCAAATCGTCGCGTAGCCAGGCCCTGGCGTAGGTCCATTTCTGGCGAGCCTGGTAGACGGTGATCGTGAGCGCGGCGGCGACTCCCGCATGGCCCAACCCGGCGAAATGGCGTAACTCGACGACTCGCGCAGCTAGCGGGTCTTCCTCGGCCAGGCGCGTCAACGCGTCGTCTAAAGCCAGCAGGTTGTCGTCCGATTCGGCGCAGGAGGATCGACGAGTTCCTGTCGTTGTCGTCCCCCGCCATGCTTGAGACGCCGTTTCCGCCGGGCGTTTTCCACCAGGATCCGGCGCATGGATTCCGCCGCCGCGACGAAAAAATGCCCTCGCGAATTCCAGGGCTGACGATGCTTCACGTCCACCAGCCGTAAATAGGCTTCATGCACCAACGCCGTCGCTTGGAGCGTCGTCCGGTCCTCTTTCGCCAGCTTGGCCGCGGCCAATTTCCGCAGCTCGTCATAGACCAGCGGCAACAACTGCTCGGCGGCGTTGGGATCACCTTGCTCAAGCTGAGAGAGAATCCGCGTCACGAAGGTCATGGGTTTGGCTCTCAAAATGGATCGTCACCATCGTGATTATAAGCCGAGCGGCGCCTCGGTTCCTTCCTCATGGCGAGCAGGCAAGGGAGCGTTGCCGAAGGACGGAGACAGCCCGGACACGTTCATCTGCGTCCACGCCAGTCGCCGCCCCGAAGTCCCAACCGGGACGACCCCAAATCAGCCCAGGGTGTAGCGCAGCGCAACCCTGGGTAACCACGCCGGCCGCCGCCCCGAAAGTCCCAACCGGGACGACCCCAAAGCGATCACTCCGACTTGGAGCTGTCGATGGTTCGCTGCGCCGGCGCCGGAAGCTCTTTGATGCTGCGCAGCTTCTCAATGCTACGTTCCCTCATCGCATCCAACTTGGCCATTCCGCGAACGAGATAAAGGTGATCGTTCGCCAAGCGGATGATGTATTCCGTTTCACGCTTGTTCCTGAAGCCGAACTCGCGGCGAACAATGAAGAAGTCGTCCGCGGGCCGGATGCTGATGCGACTTCGGTTGGCGGTCCACTTCCCACGCAGGGGATAAGTGAGGCAGGTCTCTGAGCCGACGACTTGAAAATACACTTCGTCCAAACGCTCCTCGGGCCCGACGCCCGTGGTGTATTGCCAAACGCCTTGAAGCTGTCTCATGGCGTCCCATGTTGGTCGAACTTGGAGCCACCAGATGACGCCCGCGACGGAGCCTGCGTAGAACAGCAGCCATCCCCAACGCGGCCAGGCGAGAAGGCGCCGAAGGAATCCGAATCGAGACCCGGCGCGATCGACGCTCGTGGGCCCGGCCAACTCGGCTTCTAGAAACGTGGTCGTTTCCCGGAGCTGGTCGCGAATCGCGTTGCTGATTTCGTCTCTCGCCTTGCCACGATCAAGCAGCGCGGCACAAGCGTCTCTGCATCGCATCAGCAACTGTTCTGCGTGCTCCATTTCGTTCATCTTCATCCCCAGCGTTTCTGTGCATGGTGCAACATCATGCGGCGGCGGCGACTCGGCCTTTTCCGCGGAGCACTCAGGCCCAGTGGATACCCCCAGAGCCCCCAATCAGCCCAAAGGCGCCTGACGCCTTTTCGGTCCACTGGTTTGACTCGTAGGCGCTTTTGTGAGCACCCTTGCCACCGCACCTAGCCGATATGCCCGCAGACAGGGCAGTCACCAGATCCGTGAGGGTAGTAGTAACTGCCGCATCGGTTGGGACACAAAGCCGGTTCCCCGATCGGCCGGTACGGCTCCCATCCTTGGCGCTCGTGGTGGATCGTGGAAGCCTCCTCGCCGGTCGCCGCATCGAACTCATATAGCAAACGAGCGTCCTCAGCCAACTGCCCGGTGACTTTCCACTGTATGGCTTGATCCTTCGTCGTCAACGTGACGCAACCATCAGAGCCAAACGCCTGCCAAGTGCGCCATTTGCCCTTGTCAAGCGCAGGCCGGCGGAACTCCCGCAGGTTGACCCACGTGATGCGCGGCACTTGCCGGGCGAGGTTGGGAAAACACCGATCCACCAAACCGTCCTGTTGCGCTTGCAGCCAGTCGCGTTGGTCTAATTCGCACGACTTCAACATCACGAGTTCGGCGTTCAGCCAGATTGCGACTCGAGCCGCGATCGAATCACTGGTCGCATCATCGTTCATCGGCAGCACGGCGCCGGGAAGGACCGGGTCCACTTTTCGCAGGAAGCTGATTGGATCCAACCACGTGGGCGGCGTCGCGGCGATCCGCACGGCCCACCGCAGGCGGCATCGCGTGGCGTTGTCTTGCATGGCTCGCGCACACAACCAATGCCGTTGCGAATCCGCTAACCGCCAATGATCCGCGAATCGCCGTGCGGCGTTCGCGGCGGCGCCGCCTCCAACGACCAGCCAATCCGGTTGGGCGGGCGATGCGCGGGCGTCATGCGGCGCCACGCGTCCAACCGCTCTGCCCAATCGGGAAGGGAGAGGAGGCTGCCGCCGAGCTTGATCACACGGTTGAGCGGGTTGCCGCCAGGCATGGATCAGGCGCCCGCCCGAGCGGCCAAGACGGCCAGCGCGTGCGCGGCGGCGGCTCGCGACACCAGTGGACCAAACTTCTCTTTCACGCTGGTGCGCGCGTTCATGTTCAGTTGCTTGGCGACGCGGCGTCCCAGAAACTCGCCGCCGCCCGAAAGTACGATATGGGGTTGGTGCAATTGATGTCGCTGACTGACGACTTCGACGGCGTTGACGATCAGCTCCCGCTGAGCCGTCATCGCCGCTTCCGCGATCCGTCCCGCGTCACGATGATTGAATTCGTCCGACTCGGCGCAAATCATGCGAGCCAGCCGTTCGCGGCAACAGATCTTTGACGCCGGCCGGCCGTCGGCGGTCGAGGTGTTCGCCAGGTTCTCCGGTAGGTCGCCTCGGAGCACGTAAACGTCCAACATCGTCGCGAACAATTCCTGAGCCACCTGGCACAGAGCGTCGCGATACGGGGCCAACTGCAACACGGCGCACACGGGACTGCGTTCAATCCCGGTATAGACCAACTCGTTCTTGAGCAGTCGTTGCAAGTCCGTTTCCGAATCGGTCAGCACCTGGCCATCGCGCAGCGCCAAAATGTCGGTCGTTGTGGATCCGATATCAAGCAGCATGGCGTCGCCGGCGGTCTCGGTCCACATGGCGGCGAACGTCGCTAGCGCATGCCAATTGGCGGCCGCCGCCATCAAGGGCCTGCGATGGGCGGTCTGCAAGGAGACCAGCGCGCCGTTGCGCCAGTAGACTCGCGTATGCCGCCCGTCAGCGGCCTGTTCCACGGCGGACAAGATGGACGCGACCCCTTCCTCGCGCGTCGCATAACAATCAGCCAGCTCGCCAGTCATTGTGATCGCCAGCCGTTCGCAACCGGGCGCTTCGCTGATCAACCGCCGCAACTGGCCGGGCAGTTCTTGCGGACGCTGCCAGAGCGGAAACGACGCGCTGGCGGCGTAGCCGCGCCCATCGGCCGCTTTCAGGTTCGCTCCGCCAATATCGAGCGCCAGCCAGGTCATGGGACGATCGTCGGTGGTGAGGATTCGATGGACATGGGCCTTAGGTCGATGCAACTCGAAACGAGTCGGGCTGGTCCCGAAATCGCAGGGCCGGCAATTCGCCGGCGGCCGCTTGCAGCATTGCAGTACCCATATTGTCGCAGCAGACGCGCGATAAGCCAATGTAGGACGACGTGATTCGCGGGTTGATCTCTAATACGACGTCGTCCGCCGCCGCATGGGCCAGCAACAGATCTATGCCGACGTACCCCACCGTGGCGGGCAGCGCCGCGAGAGCCCGCTGCGCCAAATCGTCGGCGCGTCGCCCGAACGCCGGACTCAGGTCGCGGCTTCCGCCGTGGTAAACGAACTGAGGATCCATCAACTGGCGCCAGGGAGGCAACACGCGCCAGCCGCGGCCGTCGCCGAGTGCGGAAACGCCCACGGGGGTTCCCGAGACGAACGCCTCGCAGTGCAGCCGCTCGGGTGGGAGCGCCGCCTTGGCCGCTTCGAACTGCTCGGCGGTGCGGCAAACGCACAGGTCCTCCGCGGCGCAGCCATCGCGCCGCTTGATCACAACCGGTCGCTGGGGGCTTGGCGTCCACGCGGCGGGCCAGGGCAGGGGAGTGGGCACGCCCGCGCGCGCCAGCGCGCGCAAGTTCGCGTCTTGTCAGCCGCCAGAAAAACAAAAGCGGGATCGGGAGAAGCCAGGCGCCCCCCCGAGGCGAGCGCCCATCGGGCTCGCCGAAACAGGGCGCCGGCGGTTTCCGGCGCGATCACCAGCGTCCATGCGGCGGACGCCGACAGTCGGAAGAAGACTTGGCGTTCCTCGGCGGCGGAATGAACGGGCGCACAGTGGGGCCGCAAGTCCTCGGGCAGCGACCAGCGCGCATCGGCCATCGTCGACAGGTGGACGCCGGCCTTGGTCAAATCCCGCCCGACAGCCCGCCACATTCCGGCGGCTTCAGGCAGAATCGCGCGGCAAGCGGCGTCGCTCAACCCATCGGCCAGAGCGCCGCCGCCCACAAAGTACTCATAGAGGAACACTCGCACGGGGGCGCCAGCCGTCGCCGAACAGCGACCTTAAATTAGAAGATTCCGAGTTGGTCTCGGGCGTCGTCGGTCATGCGGTCGGGCGTCCAGGGCGGATCCATCACGACTTTCACTTCGCAATCCGCCACGCCCGCGATCTGCTGCACGACCTGTTTGCTTTGGGCCACCAACTGCGGTCCCGCCGGGCACATCGGGCTGGTCATGGTCATCTCGATCTTGACCTTGACTTGCTCTTCGGCCCCGCCCGCGTCAGGCGCGTCAGCAGCGACCGCCGCGGCTTCTCCTGCTTCGGATGCGGCTTCCGTGACGGCGGGCTCGGCGGCGCCGTCCAGCTCTTGAATATCCACGACGTAAATCAAGCCCAGATCGACGATGTTGACGAACAACTCCGGATCGATCACCTTCTTGAGTTCCTCGCGAACTTGATCTTCTGATGGTCTCATGGTGGAAGGGCGCCTTACACGGTCGGGGCGATCGGAAACATTCAATGTCTGGATGCAGCCGGCAATGGCGACGCGAATGCGCCGCGGATCACTGCGGCGAGTTCAATTTCACTTGGATTTCCGCACCCGCGAGGCGCACCTCGTGGGCCACGCTGTCCTCGGTCGCCGGCATGGTCAACGCCTTGCCGGTGGCCAGATCGAATTGGGCGCCGTGCCGCGGGCAGGCGATGGCGTGTCCAATCACACAGCCGTCGCCCAAGGGACCGCCGTCGTGCGTGCAAACATCATCGATGCAGAACACTTCCTCGCCGACGCGCACCAGGACGACCAGCCTCTCGTCGATCTCGACGGTTAGCTTGCCGCCATCGGGCAATTCCGAGAGTTTCGCGACGGTTTGATAATCGGACATCCACAACGCTCGATGAAGAGGAGGAATACGGTTATTGGTACTCGCGCACTCGACGAGCGATCACGTCGCCCAGCGCTTCTCGCACGCTGGGAATGGTAATTCGATCGAAGATCTGTTGGAAGAAGCCGCTAACGACGATGCGGATCGCTTCGCGTCGCGTGTAGCCGCGAGCCTGGGCGTAGAAGATCAGTTCCTCGTCCACTCGGCCGCTGGTGGAGCCGTGGGTGCAGCGAACGTCATCGGCTTCGATTTCCAGGCCCGGGATCGAATCCGCGCGGGCTTGGCCGCTGAGCAGAAGGTTGTCGTTGCGCTGATACCCATCGGTTTTCTGGGCGGCGGGATCGACCTTGATCATCCCGCGCCAGACCGTACGAGACTGATCTTGGAGGGCCGATTTGTAGAGGAAATCGCTGCGGCAGGCGGGAGCCTGATGGTGCTGCAGCGTGTGGTAATCAATGTGTTGCTTGTTCTGCGTGAAGAGAACGCCGTTGACCTGGCTGTTGGCGCCCGGTCCCGCCAACTGCACAAATTGGTTGACTTTGGACAAACGCCCGCCGATCGAAGCGACCGTCCACTGCAAGGACGCGTCGCGTTGCACGCGTGCGCCTTGATGGGCGAAGTGCCAGGTCCTCTGATTCCAATCCTGGAGATTGACAAATCGCAGGTTCGCTCCCGGCGCCAAGAACAACTCGACGCTGCCGCAGTGCAGTCCAGGTGCTTCGTCGTCGGTGCTGGCCGTCTCGGTTAGCAATGTGGCTTCCGCACCGTCTTCCAGGATCACCAACGTCTTGCCGAAATCCACCGACTCGCCCGAAATCACCGACAAGGCGTGCAGAGGTTGAGCGACGGCGACTCCCCGCGGAACATACAGCACGCGACCGCCCGACCAGCAGGCGGCGTGCAACATCGCAAAGCGATCATGCCTGGGATCGACAAGGTCCGACGTCATGTAGGGCCGCAACAGCTCCGCATGCTCGTTAAGCATGTCTTCGAGGCTGCCGAAGATGACGCCCTTGTCCGACCATTGCGGGTCGAGGTGCGAGGACGCGGCGTGGCTGTTGATCGTCACCGACGCGCCGGCAAGCTCGACGCCCTCACGCAGCAAATCCGATGGCGGCTGCTGGGCGGGGGGCGCGTCCAACGGCAAGGAGAAGCGATCGAGGTGGAACAGGCGGATGTCCGTCCGCATCCATTCTTCTTCGTTTCGCCGCGGCCAAGAGGCGTTTCTCGAACGCCCGCCACGCATCGCGGCGTCGCGACGCCATCCATTCGGGCTCCTGGCGACTGGCAAGAAGCTCTCGAAGACTTCCGTCACGAAGCCCAAGGTTTCGGTGGATCCGGTCATGAATTGGCTCTATGAGTCTCGCGTAGGATTCAGCAATCTGGCCGCCGGGTGGATTCACCGCACAAGCACCGCGTGCTCGTCCGCTGCGCGGCGGCGTGGTTAGCGAAGGACGGCGACTAGCCGACCGAGCCTTCCATCTGCAATTGAATCAGTCGATTCATTTCGACGGCGTATTCCATGGGCAGTTCCTTCACCAACGGCTCGATGAAGCCGTTGACGATCATGGTGCTGGCTTCCGCCTCGGTCAGTCCGCGGCTCATCAGGTAGAACAATTGCTCTTCGCCGATTCGCGATACGCTCGCCTCGTGACCGACCGACACGTCCTGTTCGGCGATCTCGATGTAGGGATAGGTGTCGCTGCGGCTTTCGCGGATCGAGGATCAACGCATCGCAGACGACGTTGCACTTGGCGTTGTTGGGCACCCTTTTCGACTCGCACCAAGCCGCGATAGCTGCTGCGACCGCCATTCTTGGAGATCGACTTGGAGATAATCTGGCCGGTCGTGTTCGGTGCACAATGCACCAGCTTGGCACCCGCGTCTTGATGCTGGCCCTTGCTGGAAAACGCGATCGACAGAATCTCGCCGCGGGCTCCGGGCTCCATCATGTAGACCGCTGGGTACTTCATCGTCAGCTGGCTGCCCAGATTGCCATCGACCCATTCCATGGTCGCGTCCTGCGTACGCCATCGCCCGCTTGGTGACCAGGTTGTAGATGTTATTGGCCCAGTTTTGAATCGTCGTGTAGCGGCAACGCGCAGCTCTTCTTGCACGATCACTTCGACGACGGCCGAGTGCAGGCTTTCCGTGCTGTACATCGGCGCCGTGCAGCCTTCGACGTAGTGAACCTGAGCACCTTCGTCGACGATGATCAGCGTCCGTTCGAATTGTCCCATGTTCTCAGCGTTGATCCGGAAGTAGGCCTGCAAGGGAAAGTCGATCTTGACCCCTGGCGGAACGTAGATGAAGGACCCGCCGGACCAGACGGCCGAATTCAAGCGCGGCGAACTTGTTGTCATGCGGTCGGAATGATCGTGCCGAAGTACTCGCGGAGCAGGTCGCCGATGCTCGCGGACCGCCGTGTCGGTGTCGGTGAAGATGACGCCCTTTTCGGCCAGATCTTCCTTCAGCGAACCGTAGACCACTTCGCTTTCGAACTGAGCCTTCACGCCGGAAAGGAACTTTCGTTCCGCTTCGGGAATGCCCAGCTTGTCGAACGTGTCCTTGATCTCCTGCGGCACATCGTCCCAGGTCTTGCCCTGTTGATCGGTCGGCTTGAGGTAGTAGAAGATGTCCTGGAAGTCGAACTCGATGTCGCCGCCCCACTTGGGCATCGGCTTGGAGTTGAAAATTTCGAGCGCTTCGAGGCGGAAGTCGCGCATCCAGTCCGGCTCGTTCTTCATCTCCGAGATCTGTGCGACGATCTCGGCCGTCGAGGCCCTTCCGGCCTTGAAGACCGCATTCGCTCTCGGTGCGAAAGTCGTACTTGTTGATCTCGCCAATCCGCCTGGTTTTGTCGGATATCTGTCGCCATTGGGTTTCGCCTTTGAAAGTGAGGTGCGAGTTGGAACTCCGCAGCCTGATCGTCCCGCCCTGATGCGCTGTTGATTGCTGGCCCGGGCTTGCTCCGAGCCCTTCCCGCGTGAGAGATCGGCTCTCGGTTCCAACGCGTCTGTGGATTGCTCTGGTGAAGCGGCGTCCGCTAGGCGGACACCGTCGATTCCTGGTCCGCCATGTCGCGGTTGTCGGCGTCGGCCTCGGGATGCTCGCGGCGAATTCGGTCGTATCCCTGGCGATGCAGCTCGTGGGCCAATTCGACGCCGCCCGTCTCCACGATCCGTCCGCCCAACATGACGTGGGTGAAATCCGGCGGATTGTGCTCCAGCAACTTGTCGTGGTGCGTGATGATCAGCAGACCCATTTTCTCGCGACCGATTTCGGCGATGCTCTGGCTGGCCAGTCGCACCGCGTCCGCATCCAGGCCGCTATCGGTTTCGTCGAGGATCGCGAACTTCGGCTGCAGCATGGCCAATTGCAGGATCTCGGCCCGCTTCATCTCGCCGCCCGAGAATCCGTCGTTGACGTAGCGTCGAGCGAACTCGAGGTCCATCCTCAAGCTGCTCCATCTTGGTCTTCAGCTCCTTGCGGAACTCGCGCATCGGAATCAGCTCCTCGCCTTCCTTGCGATCCGGATTCCGCACGTTGGTCGTCGCGTGCCGCAGGAAGTCGGCCATCTTGCACGCCGGGAATCGCGACCGGACGCTGGAAGGCCATGAACAGCCCGCGCGGGCGCGTTCGTCGGGCGACATCTCGAGGATATCTCTCGCCGTTCAGCTCGATCGGCCGCCGGAAACGATCTCGTAGTTGGGATGGCCCATGATGGCCAAACCGAGCGTGCTCTTGCCCGAGCCGTTGGGACCCATCAAAGCGTGCGTCTCGCCGCGCTTCATCTCGAGATTCACGCCGCGCAGGATGGGCTTGCCTTCGACGGAAACGTGCAAGTCAGTGATTTTCAGCGTATCGGTCATGATTTCGTGGAAAATGCCATAGGAGCGAATGGGCCGAACGCTGGCGTTCACGCGTGCCAGAGAACGTCCTTAACCCGTGATTTTCTGGTGATTCTAGCATAGCCTCCGCCGCGCCTGGGGCGGCGACATAACCGGTGTGGTGAGGCAACGGCAGTTCGTCGTCGACCTTCACGCCGATGCCGAATTGGCCCTTCTGTCGGGCGATGCGATGCCCCATGATCTTGTCCTGAATTCGCATCAGGCCTTCGAGCAAGGATTCCGGGCGGGGCGGGCAACCGGGGACATACACATCCACGGGCACCACGAGATCGACGCCCTTACACGACGTGGTACCCCCATTTGAAATACGGACCGCCACCGACCGTGCAGGCGCCCATGGCGATCACGAACTTGGGGTCGGGCATCATGTTGTAGAGACGTCGTACGCGGCTCGCCATCTTGTAGGTCACCGTCCCCGCCACGATCATCAAGTCGGACTGGCGGGGAGTCGCCCGGAACGCTCCCGCACCAAAACGGTCGATGTCGTAGCGACTCGCCCCGGTCGCCATCATTTCGATCGCGCAACAGGCCAAGCCGAACGTCATCGGCCAGACGCTGGACTGGCGAGCCCAATTGATGGCCTGTTCGATCGTCGTCGTGATGACGTTTTCTTCAAAACGCCCTTCAATCCAGGGCTGCGTCATGAGTACATGCCTTCTGTTTCGCTACGGTTTAAAACTGCGGACCGCTCGGCCGAGGCTAACCCTACGCGAGCCTCGCACGGAGCTAAGTCAAAACCCTCAATATATTCGGCCCGACCAACCTCTGACTAGGCGCCGCGACGACCCGTCATTTGTCCGAGCGGGCGACGCTAACGGCTGAGCCGTCACAGCGACGGCTCAAACGTGCAGCAGTCTTGCCCGTCGAGACGACACCCGCTTAACCGCACGTTTTCTCCCAACAATTCCTGAAATAACAACTTCTCCATCGAACACACCGTCCGATCCTGCTCCGCCAATCCCGGATAGGGGCAGGCCAGCGCCGTCAGGACGGGCAATTCGCCCGACGCGTCCACCTCGAAGGGAACATCGCGGCGGCGATACATCTCCGCCAGCGACTCCATCCGCTCGGCCAAAGTTTCGCCCGCCATCTCCTGTTCGTGGGACTCCGCCATGCGGCCCGCCAGCCGCTGCAGCAAACCGCGACGGATCTCCGGATCCTGGATCTGCCGCACTTCCTGCCATAACGCCACCGCCAGATCGCCGAAGTTCGCACCCGCTTTCCGCCGCCCCGCATCGGTCAGCTGATACGCATGCGAAGGGCGACCGCGGCCGCTACGAACCAAAGTCCGCTCGATCAGCCCGCCAGCCAGTAATCGCCCGAGCCTTTGGCGGACCGCCGTGGCGGTCACTCCCAGCGCCTGGGCCAGATCGCTAACGGACCGATCACCGGCCTTCCGCAGCACGTCCAGCAGAGCGACATCGGCTGGTGGCAAGCGATCTCGCATGAGTGGCGACCTTGTCTGAATCAACGCAGGGGGTGGGGAGGCTCCGACGTCGCAGCAAACCGGGCTGGGGACGCTGGCCTGACAGGAGATTTTACGGATTTACATCATTTTTGACAAGCGTATGTTTGAAAATTCAGTTCAACGCCGCAAAGCATTGACGGCGCTAGATTTATCCGTTAAAAGCGGAGCGGCGTGCGACCCATTTTCCTGGAGACATCTATGATCTTGCGACGTCCCTCCTCCGCGGTCCGCAACGGGCTGCTGTGCCTTGGCTTGCTGTCACTTCTGCTGGGAGCGGCGGCGTTGCGGGGACAGGACGACGCCCCCACCATCACGGTTCCTGATTTGGCCGGCGCCCCCGAGGACTTCGAAACGGCCGCCCAGCCGGCGGTCGCCCCCAAGGGCAACGTGATGGAGGCGATTAACCGAGCTTTGGCGCCGGTTGACGATGTCTTCACGGTGGTGAACGAGAAAATCGGGGCGGTGATTTTCTTTCCGATTCCGGTGGGAGAGGGCCAGACGATTGAGGCCGGGGTGTTATGGCTGATTATCGGGGCGACGTTCTTCACGCTCTCGATGGGCTTCATCAATATCCGTGGATTCTGGCATGCGATTCGAGTCACCGCCGGCAAGTATGACGACCCGTCGGATGCGGGCGAGGTCAGCCACTTTCAAGCGTTAACCGCCGCCCTGTCCGCTACGGTCGGGCTGGGCAATATCGCTGGCGTCGCCATCGCGGTGGCCGTGGGCGGGCCCGGAGCGACTTTCTGGATGGTCTTGGCCGGCTTTCTGGGCATGTCCAGCAAGTTCGTCGAATGCACGCTGGGCCAGAAGTACCGCCAGGTGCGGCCGGACGGCCGGATCATGGGCGGGGCGATGTACTATCTGTCCAAGGGGCTGGCCGAGATCGGCTTGCCCCGTCTGGGCTCCGTCTTGGCGTTTCTGTTCGCGGTGCTTTGCATTGGCGGCTCGTTGGCGGGCGGCAATGCGTTTCAGGTCAACCAGAGTCTAGGCGCGGTCGGGCAGACGATTCCCTTCTTCGGGGAATTCCCCTGGGTGTATGGCCTGCTGATGTCGGTCTTGGCGGGCGTGGTGATCATTGGGGGAATCAAACGGATTGCCTCGACGGCCGAGAAGATCGTCCCGTTCATGTGCGGGGTTTACGTGTTGGCGGCGGTGACGATTTTGATCAAGAACGCCGCCGAGGTGCCCGCCGCGCTGGCGGTGATCGTAAATTCCGCGATGTCTTGGGAGGCGGGCTACGGCGGCTTCATCGGCGTCTTAATCATGGGCTTTCGTCGAGCGGCGTTCTCCAACGAAGCCGGCGTGGGCTCGGCGGCCATCGCACACTCGGCCGCCAAGACCGATTACGCGGTTCGCGAAGGCATCGTCGCGTTGTTGGAGCCCTTCATCGACACCGTGGTGGTCTGCACCATGACCGCCCTGGTGATCGTCATCACCGGCGCCTACGACCATGAGGCGCCGGGGTTCAACCCGGCGTTCGAAACTCATTATGAGCGCGACGCTGATGGGGCCATCTCCGGGGTCAATGGCGCCGCTTTGACGTCGGCGGCGATGGATGGCGAGATCCCGATGTTCAAGTACGTCTTGGCCATCGCCACGGCGTTATTCGCCTTCAGCACGATGATCTCGTGGTCGTATTATGGCGAGCGGTGCTGGGCGTATCTGTTTGGCGACCGGGCCTCGATGTACTTCAAAATCCTGTTCCTGACATTTACTTTCCTGGGCAGCATCATTTCGGCCACCAGCGTCTTGGAATTCGGCGACCTGATGATCTTCGGCATGGCGATTCCCAACGTTCTGGGGCTCTTCTTGCTTTCCGGCAAAGTGCGCAGGGATCTGCGGGAGTACTGGGGGAAACTCAAGAGCGGCGAGTTGGATCGCGAAGTCGAGGCGTTTCATAACAAGTCCGACGAGTCATCCGACTGATTGTCGTCCGCCAGCCCCAAACCGTCGCCCGCCGCGGTTGCCGGTCGCGACATAACCAAGCGAGACATAGCATGCCTTTTTCCAGCTCCAAGGTAGTTGTCCCGATGGACTTCAGCGGTGAATCCGAGACCGCGATCAAGACGGCCTTAAGCATCTGCGACTCCGCCGATAAGTTGCACTTGCTGCATGTCCTGGTTCCGTTGGATAGCGTTTCGCCCGGCGTGCTGCTGGGGGGAGTCTCCGACGCCCAGCGCACAAAAACCGTGCAGACCAAACTCGAAGAACTGGTCCAAAAGACCGGAGCCGACGGCGCCAAGGTCATCGTCTTGATCGGCGATCCCGGTCTGCAGATCACCGACTACGCAAGCAAGATCGGCGCCGATTTGATCGTCATCCCATCGCACGGCTATCACGGCGTCAAACGACTCGTGCTAGGCTCGGTCGCCGAGCGCGTCATTCGTCACACGCATTGCAGCGTGCTGGTGCTTCGGCGAACCGACGCCGATTAGTCAATGAGTTGGGTCACGCACGGGGCCCGTCACGAACTTACCCGGGGTCGCGATCTCCGACGCCCCGACGGTTTTGGGTCACCACGGAGTGCACGGAGCGGCGCAGAGGTCCGGCGACTGGATTTCATGCCCATGACGGCGAGGCTTTCCCGCCGTTCTTAGCTCTGTGTTTCTCCGTGCTCTCCGTGGCGCTCTAGAAAGGCTGAGCCTAAGCTCAGAGTTCGGCGAACACGGGTTGACCGTGGTCGATTCAACTCCAATGGACGTGAGCGGCTTGTTTGGAGTAGATTGGACGCGGCGTCAGGATGACCTCATAGCCTCCGCGTGCGGATTCAAGGATGAACAACTTCGGCCGAGCTCTGCGGAGCAGCTTACGGTATCGGTACTCGATTGCCGCCGCATTCGTTTGCAGCTTGATGGTCGCCCTGCTGTGGGGCGCGAACATCGCCGCGTTAGGCCCCGTGGCCGAGGTGCTGCTGGACCCCCGTGGCGGGCGGACGCTGCAACAATGGGCGGAAGAGCGAGCGGAGTCCGCGTCGGCCAAGGCCGCGGAAGCGGCGGGCCGACTGCAGATTCTGGAGCATCCCAACCCCACCGGCCCTCCGCCAGCGCCAGGCGCCAAGACGCTCTGGCAAGGCCAGTTGCAGTTGGCCGAGAAGGAATCGGCGTTCTACCGCGGGCTGCAACCCTGGTTGGACCGGTTCTTTCCTCGCGACGCCTTCGGCACATTGACCGTCATGATGGGCATGCTGGCCGTGGCCACGTTAATCAAGTGTGGTTTTCTCGTGGTTGGCAACTTGCTGGTGGATCGGGTCGCCCAAGGCACGCGACGCGATCTGCAAAACGAATTCTATGAGCATGTGTTGACGCTGGATCTGGCCGCCTTTCGCAAGAATTCCTCCAGCGACTGGATGGCCCGTTTCACCACGGATCTCGCCGCGGTCTCGCAGGGGGTGCAGATCATCTATGGCCGCATGATCCGCGAACCCTTGAAGATGGCCGCCTGCGCGATCGGCGCGGCTGTCATCTGTTGGCGGTTGTTCTTATTCTCGCTGATCGCCGTGCCCTTGTGCGCGCTGGCGATGCGGCAGTTGACCCGCGCCCTGCGGCGAGCCAGCCGACGAGCTTTGGAGGAAGTCGGCGAGTTGTACAACATGTTGGCCGAGACGCTGGGCTCGTTTCCGGTCGTCAAGGCGTACACGATGGAGCCTGGCGAGGCTCAGCGCTTCGTGCGAATCTCCGCTGAACTGTATCGCAAGAATATGAAGATCAGCGCCTACAACGCTTTGTTGCGGCCCTCGATAGAATTAGTCGGCCTGATGATCATCAGCAGCGCGACGCTGGCGGGCGCCTACCTGGCTTTGAACCAGCAGACTCATCTGTTCGGGATCTTGCCGATGAGCGACGAACCACTAACGCTGCCGATGTTGATGGTCTTCTACGGCATGCTGGCGGGCATGAGCGACCCGGGACGAAAGATCTCGTCGGTCATCGGCGCTTTGCAAACCGCCGCCGCCGCCGCTGATCGAGTCAACGAACTGCGCGATCGCCAGCCCAGCATCAATGAATCCGAAGCCGGCGCGCTGGTCTTGCCCAATCACCAACGCGACATCGTCTTTCGCAACGTGCACTTTCGCTATCGCTCCGATTGTCCTGTCTTGCAGGGAGTCCAACTACGAATCGCCTTCGGAGAAACCGTGGCCTTCGTCGGCCCCAACGGCTGCGGCAAGAGCACCCTGGCGAACTTGCTCCCGCGCTTTTACGATCCCGATGAAGGCTCGATCCTGATCGATGGACACGATCTCCGCCGACTGGACACGCGTCAATGGCGTGCACGCATTGGCGTGGTGACGCAGGAGCCTGTGCTATTCAACGACACCGTCGCCAACAACATCGGTTACGGCATGCCCGCAGCCACGCCCGCCCAAATCCGCCAGGCCGCCGAAATGGCTCGGCGCATCGCTTCATCACCAGCGATCTGGCCGACGGTTACGACACCATCGTCGGCCCGCGCGGCGATCGGCTTTCCGGAGGCCAGCGTCAACGCATCACCCTGGCGCGAGCCCTGCTTCGCGATCCCTCGCTCTTGATCCTGGACGAAGCCACCAGCCAAGTCGACTTGGAAAGCGAACAGTTAATCCAGCAGACGTTGAAACAGCTGCACGGCTCGCGGACGATCCTGATGATCACGCATCGCATGAGCGTCTTGACGTTGGCCGACCGGATTGTCGTGATGTCCGAAGGCAGGATCCTCGATCAGGGAAGCCACTTCGAATTGATCCAGCGCTGCGCGTTGTATCAACGGCTCTATCAAGCCGACTTTCGGCAGAGCGCTTGAGGAGCCCTCGAACGACGCGCGGCGTGCCGCTACGCCAGCGTAGCGGCCCAACGAGTTGCCGGTGGGCGATGGCCCGTGATTATTGCGGGAACCAGTCGGCGACAACGGTCAGGAAGTCGGTCGGGCTGTCGACGTTGGCCACAAGGCTGCGGAACTTGCGGGCGCCAGGGCGGCCTTGAGCGTAACAGCAGGCGTACTTGCGCATCAATTGAGTTCCCTTGGCGTCGCCAAAACGCCGGCGAATCAAGTCGAAATGCCTCAACAGGCAGTCTCGTTGTTCGGCCAACGTTGGATCGGGCGGCGCCGGTTCACCGCGCAGCGCCGCCGCCGCCTGACGAAACAGCCACGGTTTTCCCAGACAGGCACGGGCGATCATGACGCCGTCCACGGGATAGTTGCGGAAAGCTGCCACCACTTTTTCGGGAGTGTCCAAGTCGCCGTTGCCGATCAACGGAATCTTCTTGAGGTGCGGTTTGATCCGCGCGATCTGATCCCAATCCGCGCTGCCCTTGAAGAAGTCCTGCGCAGTCCGGCCATGCACCGTCAGCGCCGCGGCGCCGGCGCCTTCGACCACTTGAGCGATTTCGACAGCGTTGATCTGATCCCGCGAACACCCCAGGCGGATCTTCGCCGTGACGGGCGTCGGCCGGCAGGCTTGCACCACGCGTTCGATAATCGCTCCCATCCGGTCGGGCCAGCGAAGCAGATAAGATCCGCTATGGGCTCGTTCGGTGACTTGCCTGACTGGACAGCCGAAGTTGATATCGACCACGCTGACGGCGTACTCTTGCGCCAAGCGAGCACCGACTTCGGCCATGGTGTCCGGATCGTTGTCCCACATTTGCACGGCAAGCGGCCGAGGTTCGTCCTTGACTCCCCACAAGCGATCCGGATGCTCGGCTCGTCGCCGATCCAGCCATGCAAATCCGCGCGCGCTGACCATTTCGGTGGCTTGCAAACCGACGCCGCCGTACTCGCGCACGATTTGGCGGAAGGCGTAGTTGGTGAACCCGGCCATCGGCGCCTGCAGAATGGGCGGGTCGATTATCAGCGAACCGATTTTCATGAAGTCCGAGCACGGCGAAAGAAACGAGCCAAGGCAGTCACCCTCTAAGTATCCGGAAGCCCCGTGCATTGGCAACCCGCCCGCGGCGGTTCGCGCCAGCCCAAGCGGCGACGCGGCCACTCGATAACGGCCCCTGCATGTCGGCCCGCTAAGCAACCCACTTCCCGCGACCAGCCACCCCACCACCAAGGGCCTCGCCAACTCATCTTGACTTGCCCTGGGTGTATTGAGTAACGTCGCCGCCCACTGCTGGCAGAAGGAGTTGCAACATGCAGGCGTTTTGTTTGACGGTGTGTTTGATTGTAATGGCGGTTCAGACCGACGAGTCGATTTACAACGCGCCTCAGGATCCGGCGCAGGGCGCCAACCCGGCTGCGGGTTACGGACCCCCGCCGACATCCCAGGGTGGCGGCGTGCAGATGTCCTTGGGCGGAGGCTCCTCCGCGGCGCCCGCCGATCCCATGGGCGATCCCTACGATTACGGCAACCCGTCGGCGCCGCCGGCCAGGCCGAACGACTCGCCGGCGGGAACGGGCCCGGTGTCGCCGCCGCCCATGCAGCCTCGCCAACCCGAGCCACGCTCGGCGCCGCCGCGTCAAGTGGCGCCCGACAACTACTCCGATCCGTATTCCAATTCGCGGGGTTCGGTCCTGGACGACAACCTGGTTCGCCAAGGAAGTCAACCCGTCCAACCAGCCCAGGCCGCCGAGCCGACGGTCAACGATACGGCGGCCAAACAAATCGTCGGGATGTTGTTCAGCACGGAGAACGCGCCCGTGCAAGTGCAAGGGCGACCCTTGACCATGCAAGCGGTGTTGGATCGCTATGTGGGCGGGGCGGATCGGTTTCAGGCCATTCGAGCGTATTGGGTTCTCTCCCGGCGTTGGGCGGATCTGTTGGTCGCGACCGACAAGGTGACGCTGCTGGAGCCGCATGCGAACAAGTCGTCGGTTCTTCGCGCTGGCTACGCCGAAGCGGTAGGGCAGGAAAAAGCAGCCCAGCTCCGCTTCTTGGAAGCACAGCGGGACGTCGCCCGTTGGATGGGAATGAGCGTCGCCGACAAGTCCGTGTTGCCGTTGCCGCAAGATGCTCCGCTGGCTCGCACCTACGCGACTCGGTTTGAGGAGGTGTTTCGCGGTCGTTATGTCACCGATGAAGCTCGCGTCATTCACGAACAACTGCCTGATTTCCATGAGTTGACGGCGTTGCGCGGCAACGCGCTCTTGCAATATCTGCGGGCTCGCGATGAAACCATGCAGACATTCCAGGCCGGCCGGGAGTCCGCGACCAACACCCTGATGATGGTCGAACAAACGGAAAAGGCCTACGGGAAATTCCTCGATACGCTGTTTCACTACAACGATCGCATCGCGCGATATGCGATGGAAGCCGGCGGCCAAGTCGATAGCGGTCGAGCCGTGGCGATGCTGATCCATCGGCCAGCCACGGCGATGTCGCCCGCTGATTCGGTGAGACCCATATCGGGCGCTCGGCCCATCGTCGCGGATCAACGTCCATCGCTGACCATCCAACGCTAAAACATCGCTCGACCGCAGACCAGTCAGGACGCGAAGCGAGTCGGCACGCCGATCGCCACAGCGCACGGAAGAAGGTGAGTCATGAAGGGTTGTCCTCTCGCTCGCGAGAAAACGAATCGACATGGTCCGACGCGGCGGCGAATCGTCGCGACGCTGTCCGCATGCCTGTTGCTGGCGGGGTGCCGTTCGCAGTGGAACACTTACGGCTCTCATTCCGCGGATCGCATCGCGCCGGCCGCCACGGGCTCCTTCAACACGAACAACTACTTCTCTGGAGCCTCTGGATCGCCAGCCGCCTCGCCATTGGTTGATGATTCCACGACAGCCGGAGTCGGCTCGTCGTTGGCCGCTATCGCGGCGCCAGCCAGCGGCGTCCGACTTGCATCGGCCGAGACCGAGATCGATGACCCCGAGGCGATCGTCAACGCCCCCGTCGGCAGCTCAACACCTCTGCGACTGGGTGGTATGCCCGCCATCGATCTGGTTCCCGAAGGCGAACCTCCCCGCGAAATCCATATCGATTCCTCCGGCCTCTTGCCATTGCCCATCGACCCAACTCCGAATCACGGGGCCGAGAAGCGTTTGAAACTCAAGCTCAACACGAGCGAAGACGCGAACAAGAACGAAAAAGGCTCCGCCGCGACAAGCAGCGGAGCCGGAGTGTGGCGCGCTCGCTAGCGTGTTCGGCTACTTGCCGATCGTGCTGGCGAGAATCTCTTCCTGGCTAACGAATGGATTGAGGATCATCCGCGGTTTGGGCTCCGCTTGGGTGACCTGATCCACGTCCGGTTTGGCTTCCCTTTCCTCTTCCGTGATAAAGGGATTCATGACCAACTCGGGCTCGGGAGTCGCCTGGGCGACCCGCGGCAACGCCGCATACGGACTCAAACCATACGCCGCCTTCACCGGATGGCTGTAATACACCGGCGGGTGCAACGCGAAGTAAGGCGGCACCGGCACCTGGCCCAATCCATAGGGCGTGCTATTGAGTCCCAAGGGACCCGAATTCCATCCGCCAAATCCATAGAAACGACCACCACCCCATGTCTGAGCTTGCGCGCTGGAGGAACACACACTCAACATTGTCGCGACCGCCGCGACGGCTAACACAACTCGTACCTTGCTCATTGAACTCACCTGATCCAAAGACTTGTGCACAATCCAGGCCCGGCGCTCCTCCTTCCTCCCTTGACGCTCCCGACACGAGAGCGCAGCGCCGGTCCCCAACTCCACACTAGTCAAAGAGGTTGACGTTAGCTAGGTGGAGATTGTGGAGTAGCGAGGAGGCGGGAGAGAGTGGAGGGTAGGGGGTAGAGAGTAGAGAGGAGCGTAGAGAGTAGGGGGTAGAGACGAGCTCCGTGGAATCGCCTGGAACCATCTCAATTCGAGACATCACCAACGACCGCCTAAGAAGAATCCGGATGGAATTGACCGCGGAGGACACGGAGAACCGCAGAGGCGGATGCAATTCTGTCCTCTGTGTTCCTCCGCGCCCTCTGCGGTACCCTCTACTCTCTCTACTCTCTACTCTCTACCCTCTACCCCTCTACCCCCATGCCGACTCCTGAGCGTTTGTTTTACTCGCGGACTTCCGTCGCGCAGCGGAAGGCTCTGGGGCAGTTCTTCACCCCTCCGGCCATTGCCGAGGAACTGTGTCGCTGGGCCACGGCGCTGCGGCCGAGGACGCTGTTGGATCCGGCGGTGGGAGCGGGCGTGCTGGTGCGGACGGCGCTGCGGCATGTGCCGAACTGTTGCGTGACGGGGGTGGACGTGGATCCGACGGTGTTGGATTGCTGTCGGCAGGGCCTGCCCGAGGACGCCCAAGTCGCCCTCGTGCGGGAGGATTTTCTGACGTGGACGGATGCACAGACGTTTGATGCGATCGTCGCCAACCCGCCGTACCTACGGCATCACGACCTGGCTTACGAGCATGACATTTTTCATACAATCGGCCGCAAGAATGATGTCAAACTCTCGCGATTAACGAACATCTATGCGCTGTTTTTGCTGGAAATCTGCCGCCGCTTGAAGCCCGGAGGTCGGGCGGCCGTGATTATTCCAGGCGAATGGTTGAACGCGAACTTCGGCGCACCGATAAAGGAATTCCTGGTCAAACGCGGGTTGCTGCGGCGGCTCGTGTATTTCTCTCACGCCGAGCTCGTTTTTGACGACGCGCTGACCACGGCATGCCTGCTGTTCCTGGAGCGCCCGGCGGCGCCCCAGCCGCTGCGTGAGATCGAGACCTGGTTCGTGCCTCAAGGGACGCGGCTCGACGCCCCTTCCACCGTCAAGCGGCGACTGCCGGTTCGTGAGTTGCCGGCCAGCGCCAAATGGAGCTGGACCATCGAGCACGGTCTGCGGCTGCTCCCGCGAGGGCTGGGCGCCCTTGGCGGAGCTGGCCGCAACGCGTCGCGGGATCGCAACCGGGGCGAATCGCTTTTTTCACTTGACCGCGACCCAAACCCGACGGTTGGGCATTGCTCCCCGACATCTCACAGCGTGTGTGGGACGCGCCGCTTCGGTGCGAGGCCTCATCCTGGATCAGCCGGCCTTTGAGCGGATGCGGGATTCCGACCAACCTTGCTACCTTTTAAGACTTCCAGCCAGCGGGTTGAATCAAGGCGAGCGACGGTATGTCGTCGAGGGTGAAGGCAAGAGCCTGCCGCAGCGTCACTTGCTGGCCGCACGGACGCCTTGGTACTCCATGGAAAAACGCGCCCCCGCCCCCATCTTGGCCGCGGTCTTCGGGCGGTTGCAATTTCGCTTTCTCTGGAACTCGGCGGGCGTCGAGAATCTCACCGCGTTCCATTGTGTGTATCCCCACGACCCCAACCCGCTGCAAGCGGCCGCCATCGCGGCCTGCTTGAATAGCACCCCCGTGCAACAAGGAGCGCGAGAGCAACAACGAGTCTACGGCGGCGGCCTGCTCAAGTTCGAACCCAGAGACCTGCTCGACGTCGAACTCCCCGACGTCCGGGACTTCTCCCCCAAGCATTGCCAAAAACTACGCCAGCAGCTCGAAGCACTGGACGCAGCGATCCGCACCAACAACAAGGCAAACCGTGAAAAAGCGCAAGCAGAACTGGATAGGGGGATAGGGGGGTGGAGAGTAGGGGATAGAGAATAGGGGATAGAGAGTACTCGTCGGCCGGCTCTACTCTCTACCCTCTACTCTCTAATCTCTACCCTCTACTCTCTACCCTCTACCCTCTACTCCTTAGTTCGCGAACGAGTTCGGGAACTAGTTTCAGCAGTCGGCCGCAGGCGGCTTCGACGACTTCGAACTCCTTGGAGGAATGGCCGTCGTTGGTCCAGGCCGCGGTCTCGGCCTCCGCTTCAGCGGCCGCGGTTTCCACGGCGGTCGCCGCGAAAATGCGAGAGGAGCTGCGGAGCGTGTGCACCAGGCGATGCATCGCGGCCAGGTCTCTTTGAACGAGTGAATCCCGCAGCGCTTGGCACAATTCGGGCAGTTCCTTGGCCGCGGCCAGCGTGACTTCGTGCAGGATCTCGGGGTCGCCGGCGACGCTGTTCAGCGCCTCTTCCCAATCGACTAAAGCCGCCGCAGGCGAATTCGAAACGGCTTCCTGGGCGGCTGAGCCGGCGGTGGTCGTCAAGGACGTTGGCGTCGTTTCGTGGTCGGGCGGAAGCAGCTCGACCAACGCGGAGTGCAACTCATGCCTCCGCACGGGCTTGGCGACATAGCTGTCCATCCCGGCTTCGAGGCAGCGTTGCCGATCGCCCTTCATGGCCCTGGCGGTCATGGCGATGATCGGAACCCGCCCGCCGACGTTGGCTTCATGAAGCCGAATGCGGCGAGTGGCTTCCAGTCCATCCATGACGGGCATCTGCACGTCCATCAGAATGACGTCAAAGGTCTGCTCTCTCCATCGTTCGAGCGCCTCTTCGCCGTCCTCGGCGAGCACGACCTGATGGCCCCATTTCTTCAGCAGTCCCAGGGCGAGGATCTGATTGGCCTTGCCGTCCTCCACAACCAGGATTCGCTGAGGCGGTAGTTGCGGCAGATCGTCGGCCTCCTCGACGACGCCGGAGACCTGTCGCCTTTTCCCGGACGCCGAACAGATCGTTTCCAGGAGTTCCGACTGCTTGACTGGTTTCAACAGGTAGCCGGCGATGCCAAGCTCTTGCGAACGCTCGGCGTCGGTGGCGTGTCCACCCGAGGTGAGCAGGATAATCACCGTGTCTTTGAGCTCGGGCCGCGAACGCAATTCCTCGGCAAGCATGAAGCCGTCCATGTCGGGCATATGCACATCGCTGATCAACATCGGCGGCGATTGGGATCGCGAGCGACATTGCTCCAACAACTGCACGGCCGCCTCTGCGTTGGCGGCTGAATGCACGCGCATCCCCCAGCTCTCGGCCATCTCCTTGAGGATCAGTCGATTCGTCTGGTTGTCATCGACAATCACGATCGGCTGCCCTTCCAGGTACGCGGGTTCTTGTTCCACGGCGTCGATCGCCGCGGTGAGGGAAAACTCGGCGATAAACTGAAACGTGCTGCCTTTTCCGGGCGTGCTCTCGATCCAGATCTTGCCCTGCATGGCTTCGACAATCCGCGCACTGATGGCGAGCCCCAAGCCTGTCCCGCCGAAACGGCGCGTGGTGGACGAGTCGGCTTGTTCGAAGGCGGCGAAGACATGTTCTTGCTTCGCCTTGGGTACGCCGATTCCCGTGTCTCGGACGGCGAAAAGCAAGCGGACTCGCGAGTCGCCCAACTCCTGCACGCCCACCTCGACCACGACTTCGCCTTGCTCCGTGAACTTGATGGCGTTGCCAACCAGGTTGATCAGTACTTGTCTGAGGCGGCCGGCGTCGCCGCGCAGATAACGCGGCACATCTTGCTCGATGTGGAGCGCCAATTCCAGGTGTTTCGCGTGAGCTCGCGGGCCGATCGACTTCAGGGTGTCGCCCAGCTCATCGTACAAGTCGAACTCCAACGACTCGAGCACCAATCTGCCGGCCTCGATTTTCGAGAAGTCCAGGATCTGATTGATGATCGAGAGCAAGGACTCGGCCGATTCAAGCACGATCGTCAGATAGTCGCGCTGGGTTTTGTTAATCTCGGTGTCCAACACCAGTTCCGTCATTCCGATAATGGCGTTCATCGGAGTGCGAATTTCGTGACTCATGTTGGCGAGAAAATCGCTCTTCGCGCGATTGGAGGACTCGGCCGCTTCCTTGGCGGCGACCAGCGCGTCTTCGGCTTGCCTCCGCAAGGTAACATCATGGATGCTGCCGAGCACCAACGTCTGCCCATCCAAGGCGACAGGGCTCAGTCCGATTTCAATCGGCAATTCGCTTCCGTCCTTGCGGCGTCCACGTAGCTGGCGACCCGGTCCCATCGGGCGGGGCGCGGGTTGGCGGAGATAGTCTTCGCGCAAGGCAACGTGGCCGGCGCGAGCGGACTCGGGGACCAGCATCTCTACGGAGCCTTGGATCAATTCCTCGCGCGAGTAACCGAACATGCTCTCCGTAGCGGCGTTCACCAGTTGGATCCGTCCTTGCGCGTTGACGACCACCATGGCGTAGGGCGCGGCGTCGATGACGCGGCGAAATCGCTCCTCGGCGAGCTTATGTTCGGTGATGTCATGGGAAATGCCAAAGGCGCCAATGATCTCTCCGGCTTCGCTGCGGAGCGGCACTTTCGTGGTCGAGACCCACTGTTCTCCGTGATCGGCCCAGTGCGGCTGTTCTTCCTTGCCGATCATCGGTTGACCGCTTTGCATCAACTGCTGTTCATCCGCCCTCGCTTGGTCGGCGTAGTCGGCGGGAAAGAAGTCCGCGTCGGACTTGCCCACCACTTCCTGCGGATTCGCGGCGCCGAGTCGCTTAGCGAGCGAGGAAGTGACGCGCATGAAGCGGCCCGCGACGTCCTTGAAATAGATCGCATCCGGAATGTGCTCGAATAGAGTATGCAACAGGAACCGTTCATGTTCGAGCGCCGCCTCGGCTTGCTTGCGCTTGGTGATGTCGGTAATCGAGCCCGCCATTCGCCACGGCTTGCCCGCATCATCCCAGACGGCTTGGCCGCGAGCTCGATACCAGCGGTAGGCTCCGGTCTTGGTGCGCAAACGGTACTGCACGTCATAGGGCGCCTGGCTCTCAAGATGCGCATGGATCGCCGCGAGCGTGCGCTGCAGGTCGTCCGGATGCAGCCGCGACTCGAAGGAAGAAAAGAGATTGGGGAATTCGTGATCGTGAAATCCAAGCAACTCCTTGAACCTTGGCGAATAGTAAACGTCGCCTGTCGGGACGGTCCAATCCCAGAGGCCGTCGGTGGACCCGCGAACGGCCAGCGCGTAGCGTTCCTCGCTTGCTCGCAACTTGGCCGTCCGCTCCGCCACGGTTTGATCCAAGGTGCGGTTCAATTCGGTGAGATCGCGATTCAACCCCAAGAGCGTGCGTTCGGCGTCCAATAGCGAGAGGCCGGCGAAGATCAGCGCCGCCAGATAGGCGGTCAGCCGCAAGATATGCCACCACCACCATGCCGCGTCCCACAACTGCGACAACTCAAAGAGCACCGCGGCGGCGCCAAACAACATCGCATGCAGGGCGAACAGCCAGTCCGAGTTCTGCTGATGGCGGTGGAAACGACCGATGAAAAACGCGCCGGCGATGAGAAAGCCCACGCCGCCGCCGATGTTGAGTGCTTGGGCCAGCAGGGAAAAGCCGCCATTGATCACCATCGGCGGCAGGGATCCCGCCAGGGCGGAGCACCCGCCAAAGATCAACGCCGCCGCCAGCGAGCCCCAAGGCAACCATTGGCCGAACCAACCGCGCGTCCAGCGCGAGGGAAGCCAGACACAAGCAAGCAACGCGCCGCCGACCATCGTCGCCGTGCTATGCAACCAAACGAAAGCCGCCCCCGGCTCCACGCCAGCGTGATAGAGGTCGAGCGTCCCCATCGCTAACAAGGCGCTGGCGATCCATGGAAAATAATCCGAATCGGCTTTCCTTGGCCGTTCGGTAATCAAGATGCAGGCAATGGCGACCGCCATCAAGCCGCCCGCGGCCTCCAGCAGCGAGTGCAACGGGATCTGTTGAAACACGCGGTTGGGTAGCAGCACCGTCGCGACATAGCTGCCGCAAACGGGCAAGAACAAAGAAAGCACAACGCCCGCACAGATCCAACGAATACGAGGGCTGGGACGCATTGCAAATCGGCTCAGCTGCATAAGGTTCGGCCGCGACGCGATCTTCCGACGGCAGTATAGCGGATGCGAGCACTGCAAAAGAGTAGCCCGGCCCGCGCGGTTCACCGCCAAAGCGTCTAACGCTGCGGCGCCCGCGCCAGCCCGCGCCAGCCCGCGCTAGCCCGCGTCAGCGCCGCCTCCCGCCGGATCGCAAGCAGGCTCGCCGGCTTTCCGATCGCCGCCCCAGCGGCTACAACGGAGGCTCTTGCCGAATCCGGGCGCGCTGGAGCAGTACCGATGTCCCTTAACGCGATCTCAAAACGCGTTCTCGAACCGGAAGTCATGGATGATCCGGAACTCGACCCCAACCGGCATATCGCCGCGCTGCAAGGATTGGCCCGCTTGAATCGGTTGAGCGCGAGCGTCGGTATTGTCTGGCGCCCTATCGCCAAGCTCGCTCGCGAGCTAGGCGCCGCCCGCTTGCGCGTATTGGACATCGCCACCGGATCGGGCGACATCCCGGTGGGCCTGTGGAAGAAGGCCCAACGCGGCAAGCTGCACTTGGATCTCCACGGCGTGGACGTGAGCGGACGCGCGCTGGATTTGGCTCGCGAACGGGCCCAAGAGTGCGGCGCCGAAATCGAATTCAGCCAAATGGATGCACTGGCCGACGAGGTCGGGGCCCAGTACGACGTGGTTGTCTGTTCCCTGTTTCTCCATCATCTCGAAAACGAGCAGGCCAGCTCGCTGCTGCGAAACATGGGCCGCGCGGCGCGGCGACTCGTCCTGGTCAATGACTTGCGGCGCAGCCGAGCCGGACTGCTCTTGGCGCACTTGGCGGCCCGCCTGTTCACGAGCTCCGATGTGGTGCGGATCGATGGTCCGCTAAGCGTGAAAGCCGCGTTCACGATCCAGGAACTGCGCGAAATGGCCCAACAGGCGGACCTGCCAGGCGCCCGGGTTGAGCCGCGTTGGCCATGCCGAATGCTGTTGCAGTGGCGTCGGACCTGAGAAGACCGCGAGTTGGCGAACACTGCCGGCGCCGGCCGAAATCGATCATTTCGCCGCCAATCTATATTCAATCCTGGCCAGACCTGTTACCGTTTGGAAACAGAGGGGTCTGTCGCGTCGGGGTGATTCTTACACCTCACGACTCAACGCGGACCGAGAATGGCCCGCAGAGAAGGACATCAGCATCGTTGCGGGAACCACGTTGCCATTGGAAGCGACGATCACAGCGGCTCAGGCCGTGCAGCGCCCTTGGGACGCGGCGGTCGTGGGCGCGGGCCCCGCTGGCGCGTTAGCCGCCCGCGAGTTGGCTCGGCGGGGCGCCTCGGTTGTGTTGATCGACAAATCGCGCTTTCCTCGCTGGAAGGTCTGCGGGTGTTGCCTGAACGGAGCGGCTCTGGCGATCCTGGAGCAAGCCGGTTTGCGGGAGCTGCCTGGCCGGTTGGGAGCGCGGCGTTTAGATCGCTGGCGCCTCTGCACTCGGGCTGGGCAGGCGGTCTGTCCTTTGCCCGACGGCGTCGCCTTGTCGCGGGAAGCGTTCGACGCTGCTTTGATTGAAGAAGCGATCGCGGCCGGCGCGGAATTCCTTCCCGAAACCACGGCGAGAATGCCTGCCCTTTCCCAGGACGGCCCGGCGTTGACGATCACGTCCGCCCAATTCAGGCTGGATTCCACTCTGAGATCGCGAGTGGTCATCGCCGCCGACGGCTTGGCCGGGCGGCTGCTGGATTCGCAATCGCACTTTGCGACCACGATTGCTCCCCGCGCTCGACTAGGGGCCGGAACCATCCTTGAATCGGGACCAAGCTTCTTCGAAGACGGCGTCATTTACATGATCAGCGGACGAGGTGGATACGTTGGCCTGGTGCGTCTGGAAGACGGTCGGCTGGACGTGGCCGCCGCTTTCGACAAGCGTCACACGCGAGCGTCTGGCGAACCGGGCGCCGCGGCAACGCAGATCCTCCGGGACGCTCGCGTCCCTCTTCCGCGGGACTTGTCAGAAGCGGTGTGGCGGGGCACGCCGGCGCTGACCCGTCGCCGAGCCAGTGTGGCGACCGCCGGCGTGTTGGTGGTGGGCGATGCGGCCGGCTACATCGAACCCTTCACCGGAGAGGGAATGGCGTGGGCGATGCAGTCGGCCCTGGCCGTGGCGCCGCTGGCCGCCGAGGCCGTCGCCGGCTGGTCGCCCGACTTAGCCGCACGTTGGACCAGACAGCATCGCTTGCTCCTGGGCCGCCGACAACGGAGCTGCCGCCGGCTTGGTATATTGCTGCGCAGCCCGCTTCTCACGAATGTCGCCGTTCGTCTGCTGATTCACGCTCCCTGGCTCGCGGCGCCGCTGATGCGTTCCATCAACGCGCCGCCGCGTGACGGCGTCACCCAAGGACTCCTTTTTAAGTAGGTTATCGCCGTAGCGGATGTCGCCAAGCGAAAAAGGACCAAGAGTCAGTCCCAACGGGACGGCCCGAAATCAGCCCAGGGTGCAGCGCAGCGCAACCCTGGGTAACCGCCTCATGGATACATGACCGAAATTGAGGGTGAGACGAATTCAGATCATCCCGAAACGAGAAGAACAACGAATGAAAACCCGCAACGGCGTTGCCCGGAAGCCGGTTTGGCAACGGGCGTTCGCGGAGGCGGCCGCCGGCTTACGTTGATCCCTACGCAGCCCTGCACGTTCGAATCGCATCGACTCTTCTGGACAACTTCAGCATGGCGAACATTGTCATCATCAACCCCCGCTTCGACGCGTCGTATTGGGGTCTGGAGCACGCCTTGCCGTTGTTCGGCAAGAGCGCGAATCTGCCGGTGGCCTGCTTGCCGTTGCTGGCAGCCTTAACTCCCGCGGAGCATCCACTGACGATCGTCAGACGAGAACGTCGAGCCGCTGGACTTCGATCAGATCGCCCAGGCCGACATCGTCGGACTCACGGGGATGAGCGTGCAACGCTTCCGCATGCGCGAGATTCTAGAGGAGCTCAAGAAGCGAGGCGCCTTTGTGGTGGTCGGCGGTCCGTGGGTGACCGTCAGCGAGGACTATTTTGGCGAGTTGGTCGACGTGGTGTTTGTCGGCGAAGCGGAAGATACGTGGCCCTTGTTCCTGAAGCAATGGGAGACCGGCGAGCACTCGCATCGCTACGAGCAGAAGGATCGCACGGACATGAGCCAAGTGCCGTGCCCGCGATATGATCAATTGAATTCAAGCAAGTACATGTTCGGCAGCCTGCAGATTTCTCGCGGCTGCCCGTTCCAGTGCGAATTCTGCGATATCATCGTAACCTTTGGACGAAGGCCTCGCCTGAAGACCAGCGAGCAGGTCATCGCCGAACTCGAAGCGATGCGGGCGGAAAAGATGGACATGGCCTTCATCGTCGATGACAACCTGATCGGCAACAAGAAGCGCCATCAAACCCGTGCTGGACGACATCGCGCGTTGGCAGAAGGAAAACGGCTACCCCTTCGTTTTCTTTACCCAGGCCTCGCTCGACCTGGCCGATGATGGCGACATGCTGCAGGTTCTCATCGAAGCCAATATTCAAACGGTCTTCATTGGCGTGGAGAGTCCCAACGAGGATTCCCTGCGAGAAACCAAGAAGTCGCATAACCTGCGGCCAGGCGGGTCGATGACCGAGAAAATCCTCCGCATTCAGAACGCGGGAATCGAAGTCTGGACGGGCATGATCGTTGGTTTTGACAACGACGATGAGCGGATCTTCGACGCCCAAGTGAAATTCCTGACCGATGCGCGCGTCGTCCATTCCAGCCTGGGAATGCTGTCGGCGATTCCCAAGACGCCGCTCTATGATCGCTTGCTCGCGGATCAACGGCTTGACTTTGACGATCCTCCGTCCTTCGGAACCAACGTGATTCCGCTGCACATGAGTCGGGAGGCTCTGCGCGACGGATACGTCGAGACGGTCGGCCGACTCAACGAAGCCCAGGCGTACTTTGATCGCGTTGATAGCCTGTACCACGACCGGGAGTTTCAATTCAACAAGGCGCAGCGTGCGTATTGGCGGCGCCATCGGTGGACCTGGCTGAAGGCTCAAAGCAAGGCCTTGATCCAATCCGCGGTGCTCTACCGCCGCCTGATGAGACAGGTGGAGGATCCCGAACTGCGCGGAGTATCGCCGCCGGATCATCAGCATCTGGCGGCGGCGGCGTGAGCCAGCTGCCTTGTTCATCTATATCATCAAGTGCGCGATGCACTACCATTATCGCCTGATGATTCGAGGGATGTCGGACGCGGAAAGGCCTCTGGTCAATACGTTCTAAAACCAGGCCAACGCCCTCAACACAATTCAACACGCCCCAATCCAGTGGGATCGAACAGCGGAGTCGCTCCAGGGACGACCGCCGCCAGAAGGAACAGGAAGTATGACGTTGTTTATCAACGGGATCGGCACTGCGACCACGCAGTATTCCATCGCCCAGACGGACGCGGCCGATGTGATCTCGCGTTTGGTTTTCGATCGCGAGGAACACGCCGCGGCGCTGAGCGTCTTGTTCCGTCGGTCGGGCGTCAAACGTCGTGGCAGCGTTATCCTGGAGGAACCCAATGGAGGCGGGCCGAAACAGAGCTTCTACCCAACGCCGCAAACGATGATTGATCGCGGCCCGACCACCGCCGAACGCGTGCGGAGATACGCCAGCGAGGCGCCGGACCTGGCCGTCGCGGCCGCGACTCAGGCGCTGCAGACGGCGGGCGTCGAGCCCAGCCAAATCACGGACTTGATCGTCGTGACGTGCACCGGATTCGTTGGGCCCGGCGTGGATATCGCGCTGATCAAGCGCTTGGGACTGTCTCCCGAAGTGGGCCGAATCCAAGTTGGTTTCATGGGCTGCCACGGCGCGATCAACGGCCTCCGCGCCGCTCAAGGCATCGGCGAGGCGTGTCCGGAATCCTGCACTCTGCTCTGCGCCGTCGAACTTTGCAGTCTTCACTATTACTATGGCTGGGACAAAGAGAAAGTCGTCTCCAACGCGCTCTTCGCTGACGGCGCCGCGGCCGCGGTGCTCAGCCGCGCCGCGCCGTCTTCGCCGACGCCCTGGTCGCTAAAGAGCACAGGCTCGGCGGTCTTGCCGGACTCGGAAGACTGCATGGCATGGCGGATCGGGGATCATGGCTTCGAGATGTCGCTGTCGCCGAGAGTGCCTCAGCTGATCGTCGAGCACCTCAAGCCTTGGTTGAGCCGTTGGCTGGCGAAGTCCGATTTGGCCGTCGAGGACGTCCGCTCATGGGCCGTCCATCCGGGAGGCCCGCGCATCCTGCAAGCGACGGCCGAAGCGCTGTCGCTCGAGCCAAAGGACACCGCCATCTCCACTCAGATCCTGGCGGAGTATGGCAATATGTCCTCGCCCACCGTGTTGTTTGTGCTGCGGCGAATGCAAGAGCAAGCGGCCGAGGCGCCGTGCGTCGCCCTCGCTTTCGGACCGGGATTGTCGGCCGAAGCGGCCTTGTTCGTTTGAGTCCGCTTTCGCCCTCGTGAGTTTCCATGCCGGTTTCCGCTTACGCTCGCCGCTGCTTGTTGACGCTGGTGTTGGCCGCAGTCTCGGCGCCTTTGGTGCTTTATGGGGCATGGCAGGGCTTGCAGATGGGCGCCAATTCCCCCGTCGATTGGGTGCCGCGGGATTTCCCCGCGCGGCGCGATTACGAGCTCTTTCAAACCGCTTTTGAATCTGGCGATCTGGCCGTGGTCAGTTGGACCAACTGCACCGTGGACGACGAGCGTCTGAAGCAATTCGCTGCGAAATTGCTGGAATCCCCAAAAGCCTTTGACAAGAGTGGACATCCCTTTTATCAGCGAGTGCTGACCGGCTACGATTCCCTGCGGCTGTTGATGGCGGACCCGCTGGACGTACCGCGAGAAGCGGCCTTGCAACGGCTGCAAGGGTCGCTTGTCGGGCAAGACCGTGAGAGCACGTGCGCGGTCGTCGTCTTCACGCGAGCCGGAGCGGACGATCGCGCTCGCGCGATCGCCTTGATCCGTTCGGTGCTGGAAATCGATTGCGGCGTCGCCCGCGACACGCAACGCCTGGCGGGTCCGATCGTTGACGGCCACTACGTGGATGTCGCCAGCAGTCAATCGTTAAGTTGGTACGGACCGCCTTCAGCGTTGATCATCCTGTTGATGACTTGGTGGATGCTGAAGTCGTTTCGCGTGGCGCTGGGCGTGTTCTTGCTGGCCGCCTATTGCGAGATGTTGACGCTAGCGCTGGTGTACTATTGCGGCGAACGGTTGACGGCGATCCTGATCGTCATGCCTCCGCTGGTCTTAGCCTTGGCGGTGGCCGGCGGCGTGCATCTGGTGAACTACTATTTTGACGCTCTGGAAGACGGCGCCGCCGGCGACGTCTCGCGGCGAGCCTTGCGAATCGGTTGGCTGCCCTGCGCTTTGTCGTCCGGAACCACAGCCATTGGACTCGCATCGTTGATGGCCAACGATATCGCAAGCATCCGCTCGTTCGGAGGCTTCGCCGCGGCGGGCGTTGTCGTCACATTGTTGCTGTTGCTGATCGTCATCCCAGGTTCATTCGACCTCAGCCTCTTGCCCATCCACGGGTCGCGTCATTCAAGCTCGCACAACTCCGGGGACACCGCGGCTGACTCCATTCTGCGCTGGCTCAACCAAATCGTTGATCGCCGCCACACCGCGATTTGCTTGACAGCCTTGGTGCTGATGGCCGTGATCGGATTCGGCTTGCCGCGACTTCGCACATCGGTCCGGATTCGCACATTGTTCAGCCCCCAAAGCCCTATTCTTCGCGACTACGCGTGGCTGGAGGAACATGTGGCGCCACTGGTTCCGATCGAGGTGGTTCTGCGTTGTGACGAGGACTGCCCGCTGCGATTTCGGCAGCGTTTGGAGCTTGTGGACGCCATCCAGCAGTCGCTGCAGGGCCTGGCGCACGTGCAAGGCTCCATGTCGGCGATGAACTTCACGCCGGTCATGCCGTCGTCCTCCGGAATCCGCGACACGGTGCGTCGCGCCGCGATCTACCGGGGGCTGGAAAGCAATCGACAGAGCCTGATCGACTTGAAGTACCTGAGCGAACAGGGCGGCGTACAACAGTGGCGAATCACCGCCCGCGTGAGCGCCTTGAATGACTTGGACTATGGCGACTTCCTGGACCAGGTGCGCGGCGCCGTCGAGCCGATTCTAACCCGCGAGTCGGTCGCCGGAACAACTGGCCTTTCCGCCGTCTACACCGGAGTGATGCCTCTGGTTCATGAAATCCAGCGGAAGCTCCTTTCCGGTCTGTTCTGGAGCTTTCTTTCGGCCTTGGCCTTGATCACGGTGGTCACCATGTTCGTCCAGCGCGGCGTGTTGACCGGGCTGACGGTGATGATTCCCAATGTCTTCCCGATGGTCGTGATGTTTGGCCTCTTGGGTTGGGCGAACATCGAGATCGACATCGGCTCCGTCATGACGGCCAGCGTGGCTCTCGGAATGTCGATCGACGGGACCTTGCACTTCCTGACGTTTTTTCGTCGCGCCTTGGAGCAGGGGGCTGCGTTGCGAACCGCCGTGAATGAAGCGTATCACCGGTGCGCCGCGGCGATGGCGGAAAGCTCGCTGATCTGCGGCGTGGGCATGCTGGTCTTCACGTTATGCTCCTTCGTGCCCAGCAGTCGCTTCGCCTGGATGACCTGTGGACTCCTGGGACTGGCGCTGGTGGCCGATCTGGTTCTCTTGCCAGCGTTGTTGCTGGGGCCGCTAGGCCAACTCTTTCGACCCCAGCGCGGCGCGTCCGCTTCGCGCTGATCGCTGCCAAGCCGCCAAGTCGCCCCCGTCATTCGGCGTTCGCTAACAGCCTTGAAACTGGCGCCGCAGCTTGCGAAACGCCTGGGGAGTCCAGACAGCGTTGAACGCTCGCAGCAGGTCTTGATGCGCCTTCGTCTCGACGGCCAGGGCGCCGCGAAAAAACGCCCTTTTCCGTGGATCACTGGCCAGCTCAAGGTGCGAACGAAAGAGCTTCTCGGCGGTCGCGTGATCATTCAACATTCCGAGCGCATCCTGCAACGCCGCGATCCGACCGTAGAGACTCTTGCGAAACGCGGGCTTGAAGGCGATGGCCACAAGCTCCATCGTGTAACGAAGCTTCTTGGCTTGAATGCGAAACTGATGCAGCGACGCGTCGTCGGCGAGATCGCTGTTTGCGGCGCGAAAGAACTTATCCAACGCGGCGGAGAAATAGCGACGCGCGTATTGTTCGAACGTCGGCTCCTTGCCCGCGGCGGCGTTGGAATGAACGTGTTTGACGATCTTCTTGATCCGCGCTGAAAAATCGGCCGCCTTCAATTCATGATAGACGGCGACGATGGGCCCCTGGGCTTCTCGACGACACTGCTGAAAGGAAGCCGCAATGCTGCGCCCGACGTCATCGCCGGAGAACTCGCCTTCCATGTCGAATTCGCTGCGCAAGACATCCAGGTCTCGAGCCGCGTCGGCGGCGCACCGCACTTGACGAAGCCGCCGCCGTAGGCGACGACGGTGGGTCTTGGGAATCAGCTCCGAAAAGACTCGGACCGCCTCAACCGCTCGGCGGGTGGCGACGCGCAATTGATGCACGTATTCCGCATTCTCGTCGCTCCGTTCCGCGGCCCAGGGAAGCCAGTGCCAGACCTTGCCCAGCCTCGCTTTGAGGACGCGTCGCGCCGCTTGGCTGACGGGACCGTCGGGCGAGATATCCCGCACCCACTTGACGCCTGACTGGGTTGACTTGGATTGGGAAAGATTCATGGGCTGCGGCTAACGTGTCTTCGTGCCTTCGATCTCGCCGGCGGGCAACGCTTCGGCGTAAAGCTTGCCGCTGGCGGCCTTCATCTTGTCCAATTTGTCGAGCGCCTCGAGGTACTCTTTGTTGATTTTCGCGAGTACGGCCTTGCGTTGCTCGGCGTCCATTTCCTTGGCGGCCGCGATGCGCTCGCTGACCATCTTACCTTCCAGGATCTTCGCGATGTCCTGGCCGAATGCGGTCAAATCGTCCTTGGAGCGTTCCTTCTTCTCCTTCAGATGGCAGGCCGTGCACGAAACGGATCGCAGGTTGTAGCGCTTCTTCAGAGGAGTCCCAAGCTGAGTGTGCGCGTTGACCGAGGGCGCCAGCAGCGTCAACACCATCACGATCCCAACCGAGCCAATGAGCATCTTCATTTCTTACTCCTCGACAAATCGAAATGAGGCGGGTGCTGGTTCAATTATACTGGGGATTAAGGGTGCTGTTGGACGCACTCGGCGGCCTGCTTGGCGATTTCTAATTCCTCATCCGTGGGAATTACCAGGATGCGAGACGGGCTGTGCAGCGGCCTGGATCTCGCGAGCGCCCTTGGCGGGCGCCGCATTGCTCGCGGGATCGAGGACCAGGCCCAGCCGCTGCAATCCCTCGCAGACGATCTGTCGCACCCGCGGCGCATTCTCACCGACGCCGGCCGTGAAAACGAGAGCGTCGATGTCGCCCAGAGCGGCGAGATAAGCTCCAATGTATTTCTTGATGCGGTAGCCATACATCGCCAGGGCCAAGGTCGCGGAGACGTCGCCGGCGTCCACGCGGCGCAGAACTTCTCGCATGTCATTCTCGCCGCAAACTCCCAACAACCCGCTCTTCTTGTTCAGCACCACGTCCAAGTCCGCGAAACTCATCTGTTCTTGTTCGGCCAGGTACGTCAGGATGGCGGGGTCAAGGTCGCCGCTGCGAGTCCCCATCATGAGCCCCTCCAGGGGTGTGAGCCCCATGGACGTATCGACGCACACGCCGCCGTCAATCGCCGCGGCGCTCGCGCCATTTCCCAGGTGCAGGGTCACCAGACGCAGAGACGCGAGAGGTCTTCCCAAGTACTCGGCGGCGACCTTGGCCACATGGGAATGCGAGGTCCCATGGAATCCGTAGCGGCGGACGCCCAGCCGCGAGTAATATTCGTCGGGAATCGCGTAGCGATACGCGAAGGGTGGAATCGTCTGATGAAAGGCCGTGTCGAAGACGGCGACTTGAGGCGCACTGGGGCAAGCTCGCATCATCACTTCGATCCCCAAGACGTTGGCCGGATTGTGCAAGGGCGCCAAGTGCGACAAGTCGCGGATGGCCTCCAGCACCTGGTGATCGATGCGGGTGGCCGAGCGAAACTTCTCTCCTCCGTGGACGACTCGATGGCCGATGCAGTCCAGCTCTTGCGGGCTGGCGACGCAACCCGACTCGGCAAGTTCCTGCAACACCCACTCCAGTCCCTGCTGATGGTCGGGAACGTTTCGCTGCTGGACGGTCTCGCGCCAACCGCCATCTTGCTGGCGAATGCGTTGCAACAGGCGGCTGTCGTGCTCGCCAATCCTCTCGACAAGGCCTGTAGCGAGCGACAACGGACCGTGCATGTTGAACAGCTCGTACTTGATGGAGGAACTGCCCGAGTTAACGACAAGGACCTTCATCGCTTACGCCCTTCATGGGCTTGAATGGCGGTGATGGCGACGGTGTTGACGATATCGGCGACCGTGCATCCGCGGCTTAGATCATTGACGGGCTTGTTCAAGCCTTGAAGCACCGGGCCGACGGCGACGGCGCCGGTGGAGCGTTGAACGGCCTTGTAGGTGTTGTTGCCCGTGTTGAGGTCCGGGAAGATAAACACCGTGGCTTGCCCGGCGACGGGGCTGCCCGGCATCTTGCGTTTGCCCACTCCGGGATCCACCGCGGCGTCGTACTGCATCGGCCCATCGAGCAAGAGATCCGGCCGGCGCTGTTGCGCGAGGTGCGTCGCCTCGCGCACTCGGTCGAACGTCGTCTCCGGAGCCGGATTCGCCGGTCGAGTAGGACAACATGGCGACGCGGGCCTCGATGCCCATCATCTGGGCGGTCTCCGCGGAGCTGATCGCGATATCGGCCAGTTGGGACGGCGTGGGATTGGGGACAATGGCGCAGTCGCCATAGACCAGCACGCGGGTTGGCAGGCACATGAAGAACACGCTGGAGACGATCGAGCAGCCGGGGCGTGGCCGGATGAACTCCAAGGCGGGTCGAATGGTGTGTCCAGTCGTGTGAGCCGCTCCGGAAACCATGGCGTCGGCCAGTCCCTGATAGACCATCATGGTGCCGAAATAACTAATGTCCATCATGGTGTCGCGAGCGACATCCTCGGTGACGCCCTTGTGCCGACGAAGCTCGAAGTACTTCTGGCCGAACTCCTCTCTCCACGGTGATTTTCGAGGATCGATAATCCGCGCGGATCGCAGATCAAGTCCCAGCGACGACGCCAGCTCTTCGATGGCGGTCTGATCGCCCAGCAGCGTAATGTCCACGACTTCGCGACGGAGCAGGATTTCCGCAGCTCGCAAGATCCGCTCATCAACTCCCTCGGGCAGCACCACATGTTGTCGCTCGACTTTGGCTCGTTCAATCAGCTGATATTCGAACATCAAGGGCGTCACGCTTAAGGGGCGCGCCACATCAATTCGCTGTTCGAGTTGATCGAGGTCCACTCCCGCTTCAAAGACGCCGAGCGCGGCGGCGATCTTGCGCGGATTGTCGGCGGAAATCGCAGCGCGGATCTTCATCACGCGCGTCGCCGCCGCGAGCGTATCGTCGTCGACCATCAGCACGGGAACATCGATCTGCTTCAAGCCGCCAATGAGACGCACGATCGAATCCGCCAAAGGAATGCCGCCGGTCAAGAGCACGCCGGCGATCGGCGGGAAGTTTTCCGAGGGCACGGTGGCCAGGCTGGCCAACAGCACATCGCCGCGGTCGCTCGGCGTAATCACCAAGGTGCCCTCGCCGATGTGCTCCAGAAAGTTCGGCAATTGCATCGCGGCGACCTTGAAGTCCAGCGCCTCGCGATGAAGACTCGCCTCGCTCCCGCGCAGCATCCTCGCCCCCAGCGTATCGCGGATTTCGCCAATGGTCGGCTGTCCCAAGGACGCGTGGGCGGGCAGAACATACACGGGCTCGGGGTGGCGCCACTCCGATTCGATCTCGTCGCGCAGGTACTGGATATCCTCCGGCGCCACGCGATTGGCGATCAGTGCGGCGATCGTACAGCCCTCATTCTCAAACCCCTCGCGGCCGGCGCGGATCGCGTCCATCAGATCGGCCCGCGACTTGCCAATGCCGGAGATGGTGATCAACACGGGGCAACCCAGGTGGTTGGCCATGCGGGCGTTGAAGTCCAATTCGAAGACCGACGACAACCCAGTGAAGTCCGTACCCTCGCACAAAACGAAATCGCGTTGACTCTCCAGCGCCTTGTATTTATCGAGCACGATCTTCAGGAGTTCATCATAACGCTCGTTAATGTAGAGCTCGCGAGCTTTCTCATGCGTCACCGCGTGCATCGACTCACGGTCGAGTCCAGCACAATAGCGCTGCCGAATCAACTCGGTGTCGTTGTCGTCTTTGGATCCATTGCGCACCACAGGCCGAAAGAACCCCAAGCGTTCGACGCGCCGCACAAGCATCTCGGCGACGCCCAGAGAAATGAGCGACTTGCCGCTGCCGGCCTCCAAGGCGGATATGTAAAGATTGCGGGACATCCGAACGCTCGATAATGGATAATGAGAAGGAGGACCTACTTGGCGACGACGACCGCGCGCGAGGGAATACGCCAAACGCGGGCCGCCGCCGCATCACGACGCGGGACGACAAATCAATCCGCCAAGGTGAAGCCATCTTCGGGCTACAAGTCGATTCTGGAACCGCCGTTGGCGCCGGGCGTCGCCGATTCATCACCGTCCTCCTCCGGTTGCTCCAGACGCACCAGAACATAGTTCTCGACCCGATCGGTTCCGAAGTGAACCAACAAGGGCGCTTCGTCCTGCGTCAGGTTGTACAAGCCGGTTTCGGCCACCGTGGTTTCGCTCTCGCCGAATCGGAAAGCGACGCGTTGCGTGTCCTTGTCGACTTGACCTTGAATCGCGTACGCCTCGTCGGTCTCACGATTGTAGATCGTGCCGGCGACAACGCCCGCCTTGTTGACCGCCAGTTGGATCACGCGAGTCGGTTCGACGTCCTTCTCGCTGGTGGACATGGCGAAGGTCCCCAACGGCAACCATTCCGTCTCGGCGGCTTGCTCATCGGACGCGGGCGGCGCGACGGTCGCCAGCGCGGCTGCGCTTTGGGCGAACTCGTCCGCGGTCGCCACGGGTTGGCCGTCCACGTACACGCTATTGTCCTGATAGACCACATTGCCGCCCGCGCCATAGTCGTAATAGACCGGTTGCGACCAAACGGCTGCCGGCGCGGACCAAGCGAACCAGCTGGTGGCCACGCCCCAAGCTGGTCGTCGCCACCAGTATCCCCAGGGATGGTAGTTGAAGCGATGGTAGTAGTGCCAACGACAAACACCGCCGGGGTGGCCATACCACCAATCGCGCGTGAACCAACGGTTGTGATAGCGATGGCCATTCCAGCGGAAGCGCACGTTGTTGCCCCATCGATTCCAGTAACCGATGCGCGACGGATGGGTGGACGCCCAACCATGCAAGCCGCCAATCTGATTTCGCCAACGGGTGTTGATCACGTTGTACTGGTTGCGGTTAATGTTGACCCAGGAGGGGCGATTGTTGATCACCGAGTTGCCCACGCGGATCCGGCCAGTGTCAATTGGGCGCCTGTTGGCGCCCGGTCGTCCAGCCACGCCGGGCACGAGATCGGGGCGACTGGGCCTAACGACGGGACGACCGACACCGGGACGATTCTCGCCCAAGCCGGGCCGCACGCCTGGTTGCGGGCGAACGCCGCCGGCAATGCCCAAGAAGTCCCCGACATCTCCGGCGGACGGCCGGCCCAATCCCGGCCGAGCTGGCAACGTCGTGGGACGGCCCGCTCCGCCACCCAGACTGGGCACGCTCGGCCGCGTCGAGGGGCGTCCGGGGCGATTCCCTGGGCTGCCAGGCAACGTCGTTGGGCGGTTGCCAGGTCGCGTGGTCGGTCGATTGCCGGGCAGAGTGGTCGGTCGGTTGCCAGGCAGCGTGGTCGGTCGATTGCCGGGCCGCGTTGAGGGGCGGTTGCTGGGCAACGTTGAGGGGCGGTTGCCGGCGTTGGGGAAGCTTGGTCTGGGTTTCATCCCGCCGTTGATGGGCCGGCTGGGGCGAGTGGCGGGCATGTTGGGTCGCGGCGCAGGCCGCGTTGAGGGCCGGCTGACGCTGGGCCGCGCAATCGATGGTCGAGCGACCGAGGGCCGCGCCGAGGGTCCTCGGCCCATGCTGGGCATACTCGCTGGACGACCGCCCGAAAAACCGCCTCGTCCGCCGCCGCCTCGTCCGCCGCCGCCGCGCCCGCCGCCCTTGAATCCGCCGGCGAGCAACGGGCTGGACTCGCCCACCGTCAGGCTGACGGCAAGCAGCATCATCACTAGAAATCTCATGGTGCTGTGCTCCCTTTAGCGCCCACTGGCGTCGGAATCGTCGGCTTGGGTCGTCGCAACGCGAACCACGGTCACCCCCGCAGTCGAAGGTTGCGGCTCGCCGTTGACTTCATGGCCCAGCAGTTGAGCCGTGAACTCGTCGTTGGACTTCAACTGGATGACATAGGTCCCCGAGGCCGTTCCTCCATCGGCCAAGGTCTGCGACGACTTGATCAACCATTGATCGCCGTTCTTGGACCAGACTCCATCGCCGAAGGAACCATCCGCATCAAAATTCCATGAGCGAATCTGTTGAGCTCGCGGATCCCAGCCAATGATCTGCGTGCCCTGTGTTTTCTCGTCGCCTTCGCCGACTTCGAATGTTCGCACCAGGAACGAACCGCCAATGGACCAGCGAACCGTGGTGTTGACCGGCGAACTGCCCGAGGCGTCTTTCCAGGACCCTACCATCCAATCCAGTTCGGCCAAGGCTGCGGCGGCGGACTGCGGCTGCGGAACAGCCATTTCGTCCATCGAGTCGATAACCCAGGCGCCCTCTTGTTTCACCAGGATGGCGGAAAACCGGCTGACCGTTGGCTCGCTGTCCGAGGGAGTCACGATCACTTGCCCATCAACGCGGGCGACCTGTTCGTTCACCAGGCGCACATGCTCCACGCTGCCGGCCAGCACGATCGTGCTCGGCCCCTGAAACACGGCTTCGATGTCGCGCACGATGTTCTCCCGACCGTCGGTGCGTTGGCCGAGGTCGTGATCCATGTGGGTCGCGTTTTCGGCCCACATGCTGGCGATCTTCTTCAGATCTTTCTGATTGAACGCCGCGACGTAGCCCTTGATCGCCTCGCGAACCTCGGTTTCGTTGGCGGCCAGGGGCTCGATCAGCCAGGTGGCGAGAACCCCCGCCAAGAGCCATAACTTCAAGTTCGAGTGCATCACGGACTCTCAATATCACGGAAACAAGTGGCGGAGATTGCAGGGGGCTTAGAGCAAAGAAAACGGAGCTCTCGGCCCCGTCTGGAGTGGCGGCGTTACGTTCCGTCGCCGCAGCGGGTCGCCCCACGGATCGGCCCCTATTGTAAGCGACCGGTGAGAATTTGACACGCCCCGTACGGTGCGCAGTGCGCATGGCGGAACTTAATCGGCTGGAATGAGCGCGACTTCCGCGTTGCCGCGCCACCAGTCCGACGCTTCCTGTTCCGTCCATTGAATCGCATCGGGGCAACGCATCAGAGCGTCGCGGAGCAGTCGGGCTGTGGCGAATCGGTCCTCTGGGAGCTTCGCCAAGCACTTCATGACGATCGCTTCCAACTCGGGCGGAATCCCCTCTCGGTATCGTGAGGGCGGCGGCGGCTCCTGGTTCACGTGAGCGAGCAGCGTCTCGGCGATCGAATCGAACACAAAAGGCGGGCGACCGGTGAGCAGAAAATACGCCACGGCCCCGACCGAGTAGATATCCGACGGCGCGGCGACTCGATCGGGAGACGCGATTTGCTCCGGCGACATATACGCCGGCGTCCCGGCGATATCGCTGGGACGGGGCGGAGTCGGATCATCGGCCCGAGCATCAAAGACCACGCCGAAGTCCAACAGCTTCGTGAAATCGTGAATCCCGCCGCGCTGGGAGGCGAAAATGTTCGCCGGCTTCAGGTCGCGATGAACTAGCCCCGCGGCGTGTGCTTCGGTCAGCGCCTCGCAAACCTCGATCAGAAAATGCAACGCTCGCGACGGAGGCAAGGGCCCGGTGGTGTTCACCAGATCCCTCAAGTTGATTCCCGGAAGCAACTCCATCGCGAAGAAAAAAACGCCGTCCTTGGTTTGACCAAAGTCGTACACATCGATGGTGTGCGGATGCGTCAGCTTGGCGGTCGCCCGCACCTCGTTTTCAAAACGCTGCAAGGCCTCCGCATCGACGCTGCGCTCAGGTTGAATGACCTTAATCGCACAGGATCGCTTCAGCAATAAGTGCTCCGCTTCGAACACCCGGCCCATGCCGCCTTCCCCGATGACGCGCTTCATGCGGTATTGGGCCAGTTGCCGCGCGCGAACGGCCGTCAGCCGAGCACCATGGATGAAGTGAGCCGCGCACACGCCCAGGCACGCCGCCAGCAGGGATGCGGGAATCGGAGTGCCGTACGTGTCGTATTGAAGCATGACGCTGACCCGCGGGTCCAACCAATCGGCCCACCGCAACACGATCTCCGGCGTCAGGCTCACGGGAAAGAGAATCAGTGCGGCGCGGCGCCAGGTGTTGGGCATGAAGACGCCATAGATCAACATCAACAGAGTCCAGACCAGATGAGTCCAATTGGCGACAGAAATCAACGACAACACGTCTTCGCGTTGGGCGGCCGCCAGCAGTAATCGCAGCTCGATGGCGATGGCCAGAACGCCCGCATTGGCCATCACCACAAACTCCAACACGCGGATCTGCAGCAAATTCAGACTGGCGTTGCGTCCCAGAATCCAAGCGCAACCCAGGCTGATCGCCAGCGCGACGGCCCGCGCACCATATCCGAGCGCAGCGTAGTGGTAGGTGAACAAGCGAACCAGCGAAAGCGCTATCAAGACGGCCATGATCAAGGCGATCAGGATCAATCGCCGCCGCAAGACCTGGCGGTTCTCCTCCCAGATGTCTTTCGACACCAGGTACGGATCGACCACCGCCGTCGGCTCCACGCGCACCGCCTCGGGGGACGGCTGGCGTTGCGGGACTTCCAAGAGCGTGGCGTCCCGGTGATGCTGCAATAGCGATAGGACTTCCAGCATCAAAGCCCGGTCGTCGCTGCAGCGGTTGCTGACGAAACCGATTCGATCCTGAGGCGGCTTCTGGATCGCTGCGGAGAAGACCTCCTGGACTTGCTGATATTGCTCGGGCGTCACGTCACGGTCTCGGCGGCGAGTTCGCGGCGCAACCAGGCTCGCAGCATCGTCCAGTCGGCTTCCACGGTGCGTTTGGAGACCTGAAGCACCGCCGCGACTTCCTCCACGGACAATCCGCCGAAAAAACGCAGCTCAACAATTTCCGCGTGTCGCGGATTCAGCTTCGCAAGTTTCGTCAACGCTTCTTCAATGGCCAGCACGTCCTCGTCGTGCCGCTGAGTCACCCGCGCATCGTCCGAGAGAGCAACGCGGTGCGCTCCGCCGCCGCGCTTCTGGCTTTTCTTGCTCCGTGCATGGTCAACGAGAATCCGCCGCATCATCTTCGCGCAGATCGAGAGGAAGTGCGTCTTGCCTCGCCAATCGACTTGAGTCTGGCCCAGCATCCGCAAATAGGCTTCGTTGACCAAGGCCGTCGGCTGCAACGTATGGCCGGGCGACTCCTGATTCAACATTCCCCGCGCGATTCCTCGCATCTGTTCATAGACCTTGGGCGTCAGTCGTTCAACGGCTTCCTGACTGCCATCGGCGACTTCCGCCAGGGTTTTCGCGATGTCTCGATGATCGGAGCTCACACCGCCACTCGCCGCCCCCAGCCCATTCGGGGACCAAAAATCGGGAAAAAACTGCGGACTGCACGCGCCAGGCCCGCGTACCCCTCTAGAACCAGTCAATTCTACTTGTCGGACGCCATCACATGCAATCGTCACCCAATTCCGCGGCGCTGGCGGGAGCCTTGACGCCGGACCGGGAACTGATCGATATCGCGTTAGCGGGGAACAATGTCGGATTCGAACAACTCGTCCTGCGGTATCAAGAGAGGCTTTACCGGTCCATTTGGCATGTTGTCGGCTGCCCGTTGGTGGCCGAAGACATCGTTCAGGACGCCTTTGTGCGCGCCTTCGTTCGGCTGAACACATTTCGCAAGGAGAGCAGCTTCTATTCCTGGCTCTTCCGCATCGCGCTCAACTCGCGGCGCAAGTACTTCCGCCGAAAATCGAAGATCTTCTCGCTGGAGTCAATCGATGAGAACGCGCCCAGGTGAGTACGGAAACAGGAGATTCGCCGCTGGCGTGCGCGGAACGACGTGAGGAAAGCGAGCGCGTCCGCGAGGCGCTGGAACGCCTGGATAAGCCGCATCGACTGATCTTGACCCTGCGCGAATACGACGGGCTGGATTACCAGACGATCGCCGAGATCCTCGACGTTCAAATCGGCACGGTTCGCAGCCGCTTGTCTCGAGCTCGAGCACAGTTGAAATGGACGCTGCTCGGCGCCGAGGCAACCGCGTCGCGCTAGCGACTTGCCGGCGACGTTCAGCCTGGGACGGTGGAGCGGCCGTTGATCACGCAGGTAGGAAGGCTCTGACGCAAGGCCTCGACGCCGGCTTCGGAAATCTGACTCCCGCGGACGCAGCCTGGTGTTCGCGGCAGCGGCGGACGCCCGCCCCGACGCCGGCGCTGAGGCTCAGCGACCGCAAGGAGGCCTAACAGCAGGCCCCGAACGCCGAACCTGAGTCGAATCATGACGCGACCTCGACCGTCCGATCAACACTTCGGCGACTTGCGCTTCTTGCCGATCTGCGCTGCGCGCTTGAAATTTCTGGATATGATCGGGTGCGAACGGGATCTTACACGAGCCGACCAATTCGACGGCGACCTTGCCGATGCCGTTGGCCGTGTCGACCGCGAGCTTGTGGAGCGGCTTGACGTAGCAGGCGACAGCGATGACGAAACCATTCATCACGTACTTGACGCGATTGGGCTGCTGGTGGATCGACTTCGCCACGCGTTTCAGGAGTGACTTGATCTCGGCAAGATCGAGGTCCGCGTCCTCCTTGATGGCGACCATGCTGCTGTAAGTCTGCCAGCCGGCCGAAGCGATCGCTTCGTCCTTGGACTCAATCCACTTCAGGGCCAACTCCCGGCCATGCGGGCTGGCGGACGCCACCCACGGGACCGTGTACTCGGCAACCATGCCCCAAGTGGCGTTCTTGACCCACTTTCTGCAGGTCTCTCTTGGTCATCTTCGCGTCGTCCGCGATCAGGCCGGCGAGGTACATCGCGTCCGCGATGCCGGTGTCGTAAAGATCCAGCGCGAGTTGATAGTCCACCTTGACGCGTTTCTGAATCTTCTTCATGTCGGCGACCTTGACGCCGAAGCACGGCTCCTGAGCACCATGGGTCATCCACATCTTCTTGGTCTGAGCCGTGCCGAGCTTCTTGAGTTCGGCGATGATTTCCTCGGCGGTCACGTGCTTTCTCCCTCAAGTTGCCCTGCATGCATTTTTCGTCCTTTGACCGATCATAGGGCTGCCGCGAAGCCGTGGTCAATTCGAAAGCCAGCAAGTGTGCGAATCCGTCCCCACGGGACGGTCCCAAATCAGCCCAGGGTGCAGCGCAGCGCAAACCTGGGCAACCCTCAAGTGCAAAGTGCAAAGTGCAAAGTGCGAACCAGTCCCAAAGGGACGGCCCCAAATCAGCCCAGGGTGCAGCGCAGCGCAACCCTGGGCACCCCCGTCGCCAGACGCGGCGACGAAGTCCCAAACGGCCTCACCCCATCGAGAAAACAACGCACGAAAACCCGCTACGACGTTGCCCCCAGGGCCGACATAATCGGGACTCGGTCATCGTTTCGGCCCTCCGGGCTTCAAGGATCGCAGCAATTTCACCTCAAAACACCTGCAACCCTGCTTAGAACCAAGAACCAAGAACCAAGAACCAAGAACCAAGAACCGAGAACCACCTCTCACCCCACCTTGCCGATCACTTCTGCTTGCAACTGGTCGGCGTCGTAATGCTCGGCGACCGCCACTCGCAGCAGGGGCAGACCGGCGGCCGACAGCGCCTGGTTTAGGAAGCGATCCCGCTCGACTCGATCGGGACGTTGGTGAGATCGGTCGTCAAGTTCGATGGCCAGGACGACGTTCATGGTCAGCTTGTCGCAAAGCACGAAATCGACGTGCTTGGATTGAATGCGGCCGCGCAGATTTGCGGCTTGGCGATCTTGGGGCGAACTTGAATGAGATCCGCCAGGCGCACCATCGCGCAAATGTGCCAGTTCCCATCGACGGCCTCTCGCAGCGAGCGATAAAACCTTAGCTCGGCGGGCGTCAAAAGAGAGGATCGCTTTTTGTAGGGCGCGAAGCTCGGGTCGTATCGCTTCCAGTTCAACAAGCCCAGCGTCAATAACACCGCGCCCACGAACAGCAGCAACGGGCTTTGCAGCAGGGCGTCAAGCATTTCGCACCAAGTGTTCCAGGCGCCTTGTGACGCGCCGTTTTGGGGACCTCAGGGTCAGCACGGTCCGCGCCGACAACGGCAGCGCGTATGATAGGGGTATCGACCATTTCCGATAGACTGACTTGACAGGGAAGCAACCAACCCGCCCATGCAAGGCTCAACCCGCGTTCAGCTCACGCCGAGCGATCCGATTAGGCAAGATATGCCGCGAAGCCGTCCGTCGTTGACCATCGGTCCGCATCGCTTGGAGTCGCCATTCGTCCAAGCGGCTCTGTCCGGATATAGCGATTGGCCCATGCGTTTGCTGGCTCGGCGCCATGGCGCCTCCTATGTGCTTTGCGAAGTGATGCTGGACCAATTCCTGGTGCAGGTGAAGCAGCGCAAGCGAACGAGTCATTTCCTTCATCTGAGCGATGAAGAGCGGCCGGTCGGCGGCCAGTTGATGGGCGCCGAACCCGAGCAATTCGCCGCCGGCGCCGTGAAGCTGGCGGGCGCCGGCTTCGATGTGATTGACATCAATTTTGGCTGCCCCGTGAAGAAAGTTCTGGGACGCTGCCGAGGAGGTTTCCACCTGGGGCAACCCGAGGCGGCGTTGGAAATCGTGCGCCGAACGCGCGATGTGACGCCGCCAGAGACGCCCGTGACCGTCAAGATGCGCCGAGGCGTCGACGACTCCCAGCAGAGTCGCGACCACTTTTTTACGATCCTGGATGGCGCGTTCGCCGCGGGCGTGGCCGCCGTCACCGTGCATGGCCGGACGGTCGAACAACGTTATGTGGGTCCCAGCAATTGGGAGTTTCTGCGGCAAGTCAAGCTGCATGCAGGCGACCGCACCATCCTGGGAAGCGGCGACCTGTTCACGGCTGAGGACTGCGTCGCCATGCTTCGCCAAACCGGCGTTGACGGGGTGACAATCGCGCGGGGGGCGATCGGCAACCCGTGGATCTTCCAGCAAGCCAACGCGCTTTGGAAAGGGCTGCCTTTGCCGCCGCCGCCGACGCTGCCGCAGCAACGCGCGGTCATGCTGGAACACTTCGATTTGGTCGAGCAGCTCTACGGCCCCCAACGCGGCCCGACATTGATGCGAAAGTTCGCCGTCCGGTACGCCAATTCGCATCCGAAGTACGAGACGGTCCGTAATGAGATGGCGCAGGTGCGCAGCGGTGAGCATTGGCGAGCCATTCTCGATCGCTATTACGGTCAGGACGAGCCCGGGCGACGCCCCGATGTGACCGTGCATCATGGGCAAGGCTCGTGCTGAGGTGAGCCTGCGAAGATGCCTGCTTCTCCCTCGCTAACAAGCGAATTGCGAACCTACGCCAAGCAACTAGGGTTTGGCCCCATCGGCGTGTGCCTGGCGGGGGAGGCCCCTGGCTATGAGCGATTTCGAGCGTGGCTGAACGCCGGGTACGCCGGCCGCATGGACTATCTGGAGGAACGAGCGGACGCGTACCGCCACCCCAACTCCATACTCGACGGCGCGCGCAGTCTGATGATGCTCGGCTACCGGTATCGCACCGATGCGCCGGCGAAAACGGAAACAGGACGGGGCAGGGTGTCGCGCTACGCCTGGGGTCTGCTGGATTACCACGACGTGATTCATCGCAAGCTGAAGCTGCTTGTGGCGCGAACCAAGACGCTGGCGCCCCAGGCCCAGGCCCGCGGCGTCGTCAACACGGCGCCGCTGTTGGAGCGTGATTTCGCGCGTCAAGCCGGCCTGGGGTGGATCGGCAAACACACGCTCTTGATCCATCCTAATGAAGGCAGCTGGTTCTTTCTCGCCGCCCTGTTGACCGACCAGGGGCTCGCCCCCGACCCACCGTTCGCCGCGGACCATTGCGGAACATGTCGAGCTTGCCTGGACGCTTGTCCCACCGACGCGTTCCCTCAACCCTACGTACTGGACGCGACTCGCTGCATCAGCTACTTGACCATTGAGTTGCGGGAAGGGCTGCCCCACGCCTTGCGAAACGGCGTGGGTGATTGGGTGTTCGGCTGCGATGTTTGCCAAGACGTTTGCCCCTGGAACCGGAAGTCGCCGCCGTCGAACGAACGCGACTTCCAAGCCCGAGCTGACCTGAATCCGTTGGAGTTGGCGCCCTTGTTTTCGCTGGACGAGTCAGCATTCCGCGAGAGATTTCGCAAGACGCCGCTTTGGAGAAGTCGCCGGCGGGGCGTCTTGCGCAACGCCGCGATCGTATTGGGAAATCAACGGCTGCCCGCCGCCCTCCCGGCCTTGCAAAAGGGCCTGAACGATCAAGAACCTCTCGTGCGAGCAGCGGCGGCCTGGGCGTTGGGAGAAATCCACACGCCCAGAGCGCTGGAATTGCTGCGGGAGCGGGCGCAATTCGAGCAGCACCCGAAGGTTCAAGAGGAAATCAACCTCGCGCTTGGTTAAGCAACAACAAAGCCAGACCCCAAGGGCAACGCCGTAGCGGATTCTCGCAGCCAGCCTCCGCACCGCAACGCGGTGCAACCCCAAAGCCTGGGGTCGCGCAGCGCACCCCAGGAACTGCGGCAATCGTGCTTAGTGAATCACTGGACAAGCGTCGAACCATTCGCGTCCTTGATCGCGCATCCATTGGGTGCTTTCGGTGGGTCCCCAGTCGCCGGACGGGTACAAGTACAACGGCGGCGCCTGATCGGCGGACCAGGCTTGCAGGATAGGATCCACGATGCGCCAGGCGTATTCCACCTCGTCGCTGCGAGCGAACAGGCTGGCGTCTCCGGCCATCGCGTCCATCAACAAGCGTTGGTAGGCGTCGGGCAGATCCCCCGAGAATTGACTTCGGAAGGAGAACTCCAAGTCGGTCGTTCGTAGTTGCATGCCGGCGTCCGGGCGTTTGGTCTGCAAGTGCAACTGCACGCCTTCGGCTGGTTGAATCTGAATCACCAAGCGGTTCGCTTCCGGGCAGGCCTTTGCGTCAAACATGAGATGCGGCGGGCTATGGAATTGGACGACGATCTGCGTGGTGCGGCAGGACATGGCTTTGCCGCTGCGAAGGTAGAACGGCACGCCTTTCCAGCGCCAGTTATCGACGCTCAACTTCATGGCGGCAAACGTCGCGGTCTGACTGTCGCTGGGGACTCCTTGGGCGCCGCGATAACCTTGATACTGGCCTCGCAACGTGTCGACGGCAATCTCCTCGGGCGTCATCGCTCGGATCGCTCGCAGCACCTTGACTTTCTCATCCCGGACTTGATGAGCATCGTATTTCAGCGGCGCTTCCATCGCCGTGATCATCATCAACTGCAGCAGGTGATTCTGAAACATATCGCGAAGCACGCCGGATCCGTCATAATAATCGCCGCGCGTCCCGACATCGTGCTCCTCAGCGACAGTGATCTGAACGTGATCGATGTAGTTGCGGTTCCAGATCGGTTCGAAGATGCTGTTGGCGAACCGCAGCACGATCATGTTCTGCACGGTTTCCTTGCCCAGATAATGATCGATGCGATAAATCTGGCTTTCCTCAAACACGCTATGGGCGACGCTGTTAAGGGCTTGGGCCGTGGCCAAGTCAACGCCGAACGGCTTTTCAATCACGATGCGTCGCGAGCCTTGGGATTGGTCCGCCATGCCGCAACGGCCGAATTGCTCGATCGCTTCTTTGTACAACCGAGGAAGCGTCGCCAGATAATAGATGCGGGTCGCTTCAGGCGATTCATCGCTGCTGAGTCGTTGTTGCAACCGCTGCAGCGCCTCATCATCGCCAAGGTCGGCTGGGAAGTAATGAAGACGTTGCGCAAATTCGCGCCATTGCTCAGGATCGGCGGCGGACTTCGACTCTTGCAAAGCTCGCCAAAGCGATTCGCGCCAGGCGTCGTCGTCGTATTCCGTGCGCGAAACGCCCATGACTCGCATGCCGTCGGGCAAGCGTTTCTTGCGGTGCAGGGCGAACAGTGCGGGAATCAACTTGCGACGCGTCAAATCGCCGGAAGCACCGAAGATCACAAGAGTGGACATAGAGTCTCAAGCCTTTGGTGGGCCCGGCGCAGCTGGGGAACTGCGATCCAAGCGAATCAGAATCGGTTGCCTGTGAAGCCGCCGTCAACATACAGCTCGGCGCCAGTGATGAAGCTTCCCGCGGATCGTGACAGCAGCAACAAAGCGGCGCCGGCCAATTCGTCCGGTTCGCCGAAGCGTCCCATCGGCGTTTGCCCCAAGATGTTGTCGACTCGCGGTTGATCCAAGATCTTGCGGTTCTGCTCGGCGGGGAAGAAGCCGGGGCAGAGTACATTGACGCGGACTTTGCGCTGCGCGTATTCGCGAGCCACGTTCTTGGTCAGGTTCACCACGGCGGCTTTCGACGCCGAATAGGCGAACACTCGAGACAAGGGCAAGTGCGCCGTCACGCTGCCAATATTCAGGATGGCCCCGCCGTGCTCTTGGGCCGACATGGCGGCCGCGAAGAGTTGGCAAGCGACATGCGTGGCCCAGAGGTTACTGTCGATCACCTGCCGCCATTGGTCGTCAGTAATCTCTTCATAGGGGACCGCCGAGTTGACGCCGGCGCAGTTGACCAGCATGTCAACCGCGCCGAACTCCCGCAGGACGAAATCTCGCAATCCCTCCAGGGAGGCGCGGGACATGACGTCCACCGCGTGAAACACGGCTTGGGCGCCTCGCCCGCGCAGCAGCTCGACGCGTTCCGCTCCACGACTCTCGCTGCGTCCAGCGACAACCACGGCCGCGCCGGCGCCGGCCAGGGCCTCGCACAAGGCGCCGCCCAGGACGCCGGTTCCGCCAATCACCACGGCTGTCTGACCTTCCAGGCCAAACAACCGCTGCAAGTACTCGCTCGACATCAATCCGGATCCTCTGCTAGTTGGACGGGCCGTCCGGCTGGCGGCGCAAGCCGAGCCAATCGGTGTGAAATACGCCTTCGCGGTCAACGCGCTGATAGGTATGAGCGCCGAAGTAATCCCTTTGAGCCTGCAACAAATTGGCGGGCAATCGCTCCTCACGATACCCGTCGTAGTAGGCCAGAGCCGCCGAGAAGGCTGGAGTCGGCAACCCTAATTGCATGGCGACCGACGCCACATCGCGCCAGCCCGTTTGGGCCGTGGCGACAGCTTGTTGGAAGTACGGCGCCAGGAGAAGATTCTCCAGGTTCTTGTCGCCGTCGAAAGCGGCCTTGATGTAATCCAGAAATTGCGCGGATGATGCAACCGCCGCGCCACAGAAGCGCACATTGCCCAAAATCCAAGGGCCAGTCGTGCTCCAAGGCCGCCGCCTGCAATTGGACGAACCCCTGGGCGTAGCTGCATATCTTCGATGCGTAGAGCGCCTGTCGGACGGCTTCGATGAAGGCGGGACGGTCCGCGAGCAGTTGATTGAGACGGTCGCCGAGTCGTTCGCGAGCTTCCGCGGGAGAGGGACCTGACAAGACGCGACTAGCTCGGTCCGCGCGTCCTTGGCGGCCGAGAGGCAACGCGCATAGACGGCGGCCGTGACCAGGGTGCTGGGTACGCCCAGGTCCAGCGCCAGCTGACTCATCCATTTGCCGGTCCCCTTGGCGCCAGCGACGTCCAGCACTTGATCGACCATGCGGCCCGAGGCCAGATCGTCTTCCACGCTGAAGATGTCGCGCGTGATCTCGATCAAATAGCTTTGCAGCTCTCCGCGATTCCACTCGGCGAAGACATCGTAAAGATCGTCGTTGTTCAGCCCGCCGGCGTGCTTCAAGAGATAATAGGCTTCGCAGATCAGCTGCATGTCGCCGTATTCGATTCCGTTGTGCACCATCTTCACGTAGTGCCCAGCCCCGCGAGGGCCGACCCATTCGCAACAGGGAATATCGTGGTTGGGTCCCACCTTGGCGGCGATCGCCTGGAAGATCGGTTGAATCACCGGCCAGGCCGCGGCGGATCCGCCCGGCATCAGGCTTGGCCCCTTGAGGGCCCCTTCCTCGCCGCCGGAAACCCCCGAGCCAACAAACAGCAGTCCCTTGTCCTCCACCTCGCGTGTCCGCCGTTCGGTGTCCATGTAATGCGTGTTGCCGCCGTCGATGATCACATCGCCCGGCTCCAACAGCGGAATCAACTGCTGTATCAAGCTATCCACCGCCGGCCCGGCTTTGACCAGCAACATCACGCGGCGGGGCCGCTTGAGATGCTTCACCAACTCCTCGACGCTATGGCAGCCGACAAAGCGTTTGCCGGCGGCCCGCCCTTGCACAAACGCGTCCACCTTCTCGGTGGTGCGGTTAAACACGGCGACGGAATACCCGCGACTTTCCACGTTCAACGCCAGGTTCTCGCCCATGACGGCAAGACCGATCAAACCAAAATCACAAAGATCATCCATTGCATTCTCCAAGCAGCGATGGTGCGCACTCAGGGGCGGTCAGCCGTCCCCGTCGAATCGATCGCCAGGCCGCCAGGCGCCTCGGGTTGGCGTTCGACGTTCTGGTCCTCTTCCTACATCTCAAACCAGCACCGGAAACGACGGCTCCGCCGGCAATCGCCGGTCGAATTCATCGAGCAGCGTTTGCTGATATTCGCCAGCGAATTGCCCCGCCAGGAAGCGGTCAATCCCCTCGTCAAAAAACCTCTTCCAACTCGCTTCTTCGTCGCCGGGATTGATCGGGAAGAACAGGCACTGATTCGCGGCGGCCGCGCGGTAGTCGCCCGGCGCGTCGCCGATCATCAAGGCATGGTGGGCCGGGTATTTGGCGGCGTTGGCGAGCGTTTCCTTCTTGGACCCGGACTCCTGCCCGCAAATCGCCGTGACCAGGCCGTCCAATCGATGTTCCGCCCATTCGCTCCGCAAGGCTTCGTTGGGCGTCGCCGAACAGACCAGCATGTCCGCATGAGTGGCGAGTTTTTCCAAGCTCTCCCGCACCTGCGGAAAGGGCGGCACGCCTTCCACCATGGCCGCGACCGCGTCATTCACCGCGCAGGACCAGTCCAAGGCGCGTTGCAGGTCGCGATCCGGGGTTGTCTTGAGCTTCGCTTGCAAGGCCGGATTGCCCAGCTTGCTTTCTTCCTCGATCCATCGCACCAGCGAGTCGGGCACGGCGATCTTCACTCCGCGTTGGGCGACTTCGGGGCGGCGCTGCAGCCATTGCAATGTTTCCACAAGCGCCGGAAAGCGATTCACGCCGCGGCTCTTGGAATACAGATTCACAAACTCGGCGGCCTCGCGAACATACTTGCTGATCGCCTGCAATTGGTAATGCTTGATGATGTTGGGAATAAAGCACTCCTTGTGCTTCAACTCCATCGTGTCGAAGACGCAGCCGTCGGAATCGATGCCGACCAGAAACGACTTGGTGGGGGTGATCTCGTACATGCAGCAGATGCTCCGGAGAGTGCCTCCGCAAGCGGCGAGCTTGCTCGAGGGGTGAGGGGCGGCGGCGGATTGATCGGATCGAAGCGATCGATGGAACCTGTTTCCTTCGCTCCCAAACGCCGATCGGGGCGCCTAGGACGCGAGGGGCCAAGCTAACTCTGGGGGCGATCGGCCTCGGGAACGTAGGCGGCGAGCTTCTGGGGAACATAAATCGATTGCAGTTGCGCCATCCGCGGACGGCCGCCGATCATGGGCAGGCTGACCATGCCTTCACCGACGAGCGGCTTGGCGTAACGCACGAAATCGTCGGTGACGTCGAAACCGTTTTCGGCGATCCAGTGTTTGGGAAAAGTCCGCTCGCTGTTGGCCACTTCGGCCAGCGGAACCTTGTCGTAGCGCACCTGGTAGGCGCTGCCAGGCTCGCGCAGAATCGTCGCCATGAACCCCGAGCTGCCAGTGCCGGCCAGTTCGGCGGCCATGCAGCCGGCGCCGTAGGCTTCGTCCAAGTCGACCGTCGAGGCGTACGCCATGCTGTGCCTTTGATCCGTGCCGGGAACGTTGCAACGAGCCGCTCCCTTAACGCTCAAACCGACCGCGTTCAAATGGTTCGTCACGATTTGGGCCACCGTGATCTGGCTGGCGCTGAACTGGGTGTGGCCGAACGAATCCTTCCGGGCGCCGATATCGCCGACCTTGAAGCCTTCGCTGATCACCACGACGCAGCGACCGTCTCGCTTGAGCTGATCGTTCACATTGTCGGTCAGTTGCGTCCAGCGTGCAGGGACTCTCGGCCAGATAGATCTGCAACGGCATGCGCCGCTGGGGATCGGCCAGCCGTGCGGCGGCGGGAATGAAGCCGATGCTGCGGCCCATGGCCTGCAACACCAGAACGGGGTCCGCCGGGCAGGAACCGCCATTCTCCTGATTCGCGTAGGCGGTCGCGTGCATCCAGTACTTGGCCGTCGAACCATAGCCGGGCGTATGATCGATCAGCTTGAATTCGGTGTCGCCAACATCGTTGTCGATGGTCTTGGGGCCGCCAATTCCCACCAAGTCCAACCCGCGCTGTCGAGCGAGCTCGGCGATCTTGTGGGCGGTGTCCATCGAGTCATTGCCGCCGATGTAAATGAAATAGCCGACGTCATGCGCCTTCAGCACCTCGATGCAGCGTGCGAAGTCTTCGGTCTGAGCCTCCCGCAGCTTATATCGGCATGTTCCGATCGATCCCGCCGCGGGGGTGCATCGCAACAACGCGATCTCCTCGGCAGGCTGGGCCGACAGGTTGATGAACTCCTCCTTCAAAACGCCCTCAATGCCATGGCGGGCGCCAAAGACCTGCCCGATGGCGTCCCAATCCCGCGGGCGGATTCAATGATCCCTCGGAGCGTGTTGTTGATGACAGGGCTGGGGCCGCCGCTTTGGGCGACAACGAGATTGCGAGGTCGGCTCATTATCGAAAACGGGAACAAGAAGGGGCGGGCGGAAAGGTTGGTGAAACACCGAAACCGGGAAAAGGCGGTATTCTAGCTTGCCTGGCGCCCCAGGAGCAGTCCCCGCGCCAACACGCGACGCCGCCGACCGCGGCGACGGCCCCGCGCCCGCCACAAGTGATCTGGCCCTCCCCGCTCGGGCGGCCCCGCGGCGCTTCGGATTGTGGGGGAAATTTCTTGAGTCGATTTGGACGCCATGCGAAACTGTCCCCTGCGGTCGGGGTTTATGCGAGGAAGGCCCATGAGTTCCCCCGTTGGGGGACGCCAATTTCGGCGTCGATGGCGCCGAGGGGAACTCGACAACGATCACGTTCGTGACCAAGGTCTCCTCAACTGTCTTACTGGAGCAACTCAGAATGAAACGCGCGTATCTGGTAGTGTTGGCCTTGGCCATGCTGGTCATGGCACTTTCGCCGACGGACGTATCGGCACAACGACGCGGCCAAGGCCGCGGTGGACAACCCGGTCAGCAAGGCCGCGGCGGACGCGGCGGCGGCGGCGGATTTGGCGGCATGCGCGGCAGCGGCGGCGGCGGCACGGCCATGGACTTCGCCCTGCTGAAGAACGACAAGGTGAAGGCCGACCTGGAATTGCTCGAAGAGCAGTCGTCGGAAATCGCCAAGATCGAGGAGGGCGTGGAACGCCCCAGCTTCCCCCAAGGCCTCCGCGAAATGTCCGAAGAGGACCGAGCCGCAGCCATGGAGAAAATGGCCAAGGAACGGGAAGAGGCCGACAAGAAAGTTCGCAGCCAACTGGCCGAGGTGCTCTTGCCGCCTCAGATCCAACGCTTGACCGAAATCAAGGTCCAGCTGATGGGCCTTGCCGGAGCGGTCAACCTGCCCGAAGTGCAGGAAGAGCTGAAAATCACCAAGGCGCAGCAAGAGAAAATCGCCGCTTCGCTGCAGGAAGCTCAAACCAGCATGCGGGAAAAAATGCGTGAGCAGTTCGCGGGCGGCGGCGGCGGCGAGCGGCCGGACATGACCGCGATCATGGAAGAGATGCGTAAGGAAATGGAGAAAGTCGTTTCCAGCGAGCTCACCAAGGACCAGATCGCCGGCATCGAAGCGATGAAGAAGGACAAGATCGACCTGACGATCCAAGACGTCATGGGCGGTGGTCGCGGCGGCCGAGGTGGTCGTGGCGGACGTCCCGGCGGCGGCGGCGGTGGCGGCGGCGGCGGCGGCGGCCTCTAAAGGCTCCTCCGTTTTCTGGATGCTGCAAGACAAACACGGGCGCCTGGCCAGCAGGCGCCCGTGTTCTATTTCTTGGCGTGGGCCAAGCGCCCTAGGCCGCTCGCGCGACGCGCCGCAACTCGCGCTGCTCCGCCCGCACTTGCTGCACTCGCCGCATCGCGTGTTGCACGGCCGCTTCGCCCGCCGCTTCGATCAAGCGTTCCGGCTTGACCGACGTCACACTCGGCTGCTGTTGCAGGAGCAGCTTGCTTTCTTCGGCCAGCAGCAGACCCGAGCGCGCCCGAATGTAGCCGCGAGCCTCGGCGCTGGGAAGCTCCACCGCTCGCACGCCCGCGCATCCCAGATGCGAGCCTCACACCGTCGAGCGACCTCTTGTGAAAGACGCTCCAGCTGATTGTCGCCGCGGAGCAACGACAGGAGATGATCCAAACCCATGAAAACAATCCTTATAAACATCGCCGGCAATCCGTAGCGGCTGATCGTCAACAACGTCGGACATGGGGAGAGTTGGGGGTAAAGGCCGAGCCGCGGGGACCTGTATCGAATTCGCCCCGTCGGCGGCGTCGGCTATCGCCATCCCATCGAATCGCCAAGGCGGGTCGCTTCACTACGATTGGCCCAAGGTTCGCCCATCCCACAAGCCGCCGCGGCGCGTCCCGAACAGTCCGCCCATTTTGACGCCGCTGCGGGATGATCAGCGGTCGCGGATCAATCGCCAGAAAAAACGCAAGTCCCGCTCAATGACGTGCCGATCATCTAGCGGCGGCGGGACGCTACAGACGATTCGCTCCGCAAAGCCGCCGCACCTTGCCAACCCGCCTTGACCGGCGGCAACGCAATGCATAACCTAAAACGCCCAAGGCGCCGTAGCCAAGTGGCTAAGGCAGCGGATTGCAAATCCGCCATCGCCGGTTCGAATCCGGCCGGCGCCTCTGTTGGTTCTCACCGGCAACCACCCGCAATGACTCGCCTAAACCAGCAACAGGCAAGACCTTAGAGTCAGCGGTTTCTTTTGGTTGCGCAGTTCCCTGTTCGCGGCCCGTCGCACCAGATCGCACCCTTGCGACTCCCGCGCACTGCGCCTGGCGCTGCGCAATTTCAGGCGACTTCGGCGGTAGTTCGTCCTTGCGGCTGTGGCTGAGCACAATGCGAAGCACATCGGGGCGAAGATGGAACCACGAAAGGAACGCAACACACGAAAGCTGCCAGCTACGCGTGTGATCAATGAGACACGGAGGGTGAAGTGCACGCCTCACGCGCGAACCCTTCAACGTCCCGGCACCAAAAAGAGCCCCCCGAGCCATCCTCTTTCGACTTTTTTGAAAACGCATCTCTCCGCTTGCCTCGGTGGCTCTGGAATAGCCAACCACCGAGACGCGGCGTTCTGGTTCTTCAATTGGCCTCGACGTTGACGTAGAAATTCCGATCGACGCTGAACGACTCGATGGGCGCGTCGCACAGTTTCACCTGAGTTTCGGCGGTTGGTCGGATCCACTGCTCGGCGCCGTTGATGCTGACGCGAAGTGGAATCGAGAATCCGTCCACGATGTTCTCGAAGTGATAGGTCAGCTTATTCCCTTCGGTCGAGTACTTTAGCATTGGGATCTTCGTCGTCCGCAAGTACTGGTCAAAGTACTTGCTAAAGTCGATTCCGGTTTGCTCGTTGATGTAGGACTCAACCTGCTCAGTGGTCACGGTCTGATGCCAGAACGTCTTGTTGAGACCTCTCAAGACGCCACGCCACTTTTCATCGTCATTGATGATGTGGCGCATCGTGTGCAACATGTTGCCGGCCTTGTAATACATGTCGTGCGAGCCGGACTTGTTCAAGCCGTATTCGCCGATGATGGGCCGATCGTTTTTCACCAGCCTGCGACAACCGATCACGTAGTCCTCCGCCTCGGACTTGGAGAAGTGATACTCGACGAATAAGTTCTCCGAGTAGTTTGTGAATCCTTCATGGATCCACATGTCGGCCGCGTCCTTCATCGAGATGTTGTTTCCAAACCACTCGTGGCCGGATTCGTGCACGATGATGAAGTCGAACTTCATTCCCACGCCCGTGTCACTTAAGTCCTTGCCTCGATATCCGTTCTGAAAACCATTGCCATAGGTGACGCTGCTCTGATGCTCCATTCCGGTGTAGGGAACTTCGACCAGCTTGTAGCTATCCTCATAGAAGGGGTATTTGCCAAACCAGTGTTCGAAGGCGGCGATGGTGCGGGGGGCTTCTCGGAACTGTTCCTGAGCTCGCTCCAACTGGTAGGCGAGCACCCAGTAGTCCATGTCCAAACTCCCCCCTTCGCCCTCGTACGTATCGGAAAAGTGAACGTAGTCTCCGATGTTCATGTTGACGCAGTAATTGTTGATCGGCTGCGTCACTCGCCAATGGAACGTCTTGGTCTTGTGTTCCTCATCAGCGACCGTCGCCGCCAGCCGGCCATTGGCGACGGCGGTTAACGCTTCGGGAACGGTGATCAGGATATCCATCCCCTGATCCGGCTCATCGTAGCCATGGTCCTTGGTGGGCCACCAGATACTCGCGCCAATTCCCTGGCATGTTGTGGCGATGAACGGGGCGCCCCGATCGTCTTTTCGCCAAGAGACGCCGCCACTCCAAGGCGGCCTACGGCTTTCGGCGGGCTGTCCCTCGTATTGGATCGTGATCTTTTTGTCGACGCCCGCGGGTAGTTTTGCTGGAAACTGGATCCAGTAGACGCTCCCTTCGCGTTCAAAGCTCAGCGCGCCATCTTCCGATCGAACCTCCGTGATCCCCAGCGGTGGTTGGAGGTCAATTTGCATGCGGTCCCCGGGCTGAATCGTCGCAAACGAGATCACATTCGAGCCGCGAATCGACTTGGTTTCTGGAAACACTTCGACCGCCAATCGATAGTGCTGCAAGTCCCACCAGGCTCGCTCGGCCGTAATGGCCCCTCGCAGCTCCTCTGGGCCGCGGGGCTCTTGGCTGCGGGACTCTTGCGCATAACATCGAGGCGCCCGCGAAACCAAGTAGAATGGCGGCGGTAGCGATGTGCAGGTAAAACGACGGGCGATTCATGGGCCGCAACTTTCAGACGCTGGGACTGGGGACAACCGGCGGCTGAAGCCGCGGAAAAACGCGAATCAACCACTTCGCATTTTATTCGCCCAGCCACGGCCATTCAATCAACCGGCGGCGAGCTTATACCCTAAAGCCAACTCATTCACGGGGACCATCCGATGCGCAACGGTTCAATCTTGCTATTCGCCTTCTGCCTGAGCGGCTTGGCCGTTCCTGTTCTCGCGGCGGAGCGACCTCATATCCTCTGCATCATGTCGGACGACCTGGGCTGGAGCGACTTGCACTGTCAGGGAAACGAGGTGCTCCGCACACCATCGTTGGATGGCTTGGCGAGGCAAGGCGCGCGGTTCTCCAACGCCTATGCCGCAGCGCCGGTCTGTTCGCCGACGCGGGCGGCGCTGATTACCGGCCAGGCCCCAGCGCGGCTGCAGATCACGCAGCACGGCGCCGACGGCAAACAGTTTTGGCCGGAGGATCGCCTGGTTCAACCGCCGCCAAGCAAGCATGAGCTGTCGCGGAAAACGACCACGCTCGCCGAACGCCTGAAGACAGCGGGGTACGCTACGGGCTTCTTCGGCAAATGGCATCTGGGCGGCGACAAGCAGTTCTGGCCCTTGGAACACGGCTTCGACGTGAACGTCGGCGGTTGCGGGTATGGCGGGCCGCCCACGTACTTCGATCCGTATCGCATTCCCACACTACCGCCGCGCAAGGCGGGAGAGTACCTGACCGACCGCTTGGCCGATGAGACCATTGCGTTCCTGCGGCGTGAGAAGAACAAGCCGATGTTTGTTTGCCTGTGGACTTACAACCCACACTATCCGTTCGAAGCGCCCGATGAACTGATCGCGCATTACCAAGGCCGCGAAGGGCCGGGGTTGAAGAACCCGGTCTATGGAGGACAGATTGAAGCCACCGACCGCGCCGTCGGGCGCGTACTCGACGAGTTAAACCGACTGGACATCGCCGAGCAAACCCTGGTGATCTTCACCAGCGATAACGGCGGTTGGTCGGGCGCCACCGACAATCTGCCCCTACGAGCGGGCAAGGGCTACCTGTATGAAGGCGGACTGCGCGTCCCTCTGATCATTCGCTGGCCAGAGGTTACCGACGCCGGAACCGTCAACGAAACACCTGTGATCAGCATGGACCTGACCGCAACGATCCTGGACGCCGCTGGCGTGAAGCTGGCTGCAGGCGATAGACTCGACGGCGAATCGTTGCGTCCTTTGTTTCGAGGCGGCGGGCTGAAGCGCGAGTCGCTTTTCTTCCATTATCCGCATTTCGCCTTTCACAAGACCAATCGACCGGGCTCCGCCATCCGCTGGCGGCAATACAAGCTAATCCTTCGGTACGACGACGATTCGTTGGAGCTTTTCGACTTGGAGAACGACTTGGGCGAGACCACGAACCTCGCAAAGGCCAAGCCGGAAGTAACCCGGAAGTTGAAAGCACAACTAACGAGCTGGCTGACCGGAACGCGGGCCGGCCTACCGCAAAAAGTGATCCGGCCTGAGTGATAACCACGGAGGCACGAACACACGGAGAGGTGGTTCATGGGTTTTCGGAGCGGGTCTCTGTTGCCGTTGGACGTGCCTGGCTTTCACCAGGGAAGTCCGGGAGCAATGATGCCGCCATGATGGGCCCAGTAATGCCACCACCCGACGGCGATCATAGCAAGTAACAACAACTCAACGCACGTTCGTGACCAGAAGACTCTGGCGGTTTGCCCGTCACTCCACAACTGTCATGGCATGGGTCATCTTGGCGACATCCGCCGAGCCCGTTCGCTCGCTTCCTGTATCTTGTGTCCTGTATCTTGTATCCTTGTATCCCTATCTTTCGTGTCTTTCGTGGTCGCCAACCGTCAAGCGTGTCGATGCGAGGCCAGAGCCAGCGGAGCGGCGGCGGTCGCCGCCAGGGGGACGAGCAACAGGGAGGCGCCCAGGGCCAGGAGCGGAGGAGCCATGTGAAAGTATCCCGCAAGGATCGGGGCGGTGCGGGCGTAAATCGCGATCGCCGAGGCGACATACACCGCCCACAAGCCGGCCGTCAGGATGAAAAACGGCTGCCCCAGATATCCCGCCGCAAAGGCCCTTCTCAGCGCGAAACCGCAGGCGATCACAACGGCGCCAGCGGCAGCGTAGCCCGCGGTCGTCCAGAGACTCAGAAACCGCCAATCCTGCTGCGCGTCCCAAACAGCGAGCATCGCGGCGGAGAACAGCGCGAGCACGCAAGTGGCAAAAGCCAGGGGATGCCGCGGCATCCACAGACCCAGCGCAAGAAGCATCGAAGTGGAACTGAGGTATTGCAGCACGATGACGCAGGCGCCGATCGCCCACCAGTAAGGCGGTGCGCCGCCGACCGCCGCGGACACCGCGCTGAAAATGAGACGCCATGCTTGCCAATCACCCGCCACGATCGAATGCAGCCCGGCCGTGATCGCCATGCATAACAAGCCGAAGAACGAGCAGGCGGCGATGGCGATCAACTTGGTCACAATCAACTGATCGTTCGATAGAGGACGAATCGCGTCGAAGGACGATAACCGCGTGGCGCCTTGCACTCGCCGCAGCCCAATCGCGTCCTCGGTCGCAACCAATTGGTAAACATAAGGGCAGAAGGCGATGGCGGCCAGCCAGACCCCCGTCGCCCCTTTCCAATTCGCGTCAAGCCACGGCACGCTAATCACAAGCACCAAGGGAAACAGCGGCGCCAACACGGCCAGCGGCATCACGGTGCGACCCGCTCGGCGCATTTCATACCAGAACTGCGCGGCGAACGGCCCCGAGAAGACTCTCATCGCAAGCGGATTCACCACCGCGTCCGGCGCCCTGCCTGCCGGCTCCACCGCAAACCCGCGCCAACCCACGTCGCCGTGACGTTGGCGATCGACGCCCATGATGGTCACAACCAAAGCAATAAGAACGCTCGCCGCGCATGCCGCGTAATACCTCCAAGTCACATCGAAATAGCCCGGCCTTCCCATCGCCATGAGCCAGGGAACGGAATCGCTGTGCCGCGAGTGAAAGACGATCAGCACAATCAGGACTCCCATCGTCGCCGCCGTCAAGGAAAGCCATCTGCCAGCTTTCGTGGAAGGCGACCAGACCGAGGCGATCAGACAGGCGGCGACGCAGGCGACGCCGCTCGCCAGGCGCGTCAACGGCAAAGATTGCCCGCCCACCAGGCAAAAGAGCGAGGCCGGCGCCAGGAAACTGACGACCGCCAAAGCGATCGAGTACAGCATCGGAACGACGACTAATTGCGTCGTGGAAATGGGCCGCGTGAATCCCAAACGAAACGTGAAGGTCGTCTCGTTATCCAGTGCGCTCAACCAAGACATCGAGAACAGACTGCCGATCGCGAGCAGCATGATGACAACGCCCCTGATCACTTCCATCTGACTGACGTCCAGACCTTTGCTAAAAACGCTGATCCAGACGATCAAGCCGCTATGGAAAGTGATTCCGGACGCCCTCTCGAACCAACTTGTTCGCCAAAGCTCCCAGAGCGTCGCTTGAAGCGGAGTTCTCATTGACATTGCTCCACCGCCGCCAGCCGTCCACGACCGACGCGGGCGACAAAAATCTCTTGCAGCGACGCGTTCCGCGAATGCATGATCTCGGCCCCGTTGCGTTTCAAGGTTTCGTGGACCGACAGGCTCGCGCCATTGCAGACGATGCGCCAATGATCGCCCAGACGCTCGGCCGACAGAATCCCTTCGAAGGCCGGCGGCTGATGGTCGGCGGACTGAAGCCGCACCGTCAGCAACTGATGGCGTTGCTTGACGGCGTCCAACTCCCCCTGCATCACGAGCTTGCCTTGGTGGATCATGAAGACATAATCCGACATCTGCTCGACTTCATCCAACAAGTGCGAGGAGAAGATCGCGGCGCGGCCTTCATCGGCCACCGTGCGGATGATCAGGTTCAAGATGTCCTTCCGAACGACCGCATCTAGTCCCGTCGAGGGTTCGTCCAACAACAGCAACTCCGGGCGGTGGGCGACCGCCGCGATCAACCCTGCTTGAGCTCGCATGCCCTTGGACAGTTCCTTGACTTTCTTGCTTGGATCCAGCCCAAACGTGTTGAGTAATTCTCTCGCATACGCAGCGTCCCAATGCGGATAGTAGGCCGCGGTGTAACGGAGCAATTCATGAATCCGCATCCACTCCGGCAATTCCCGTTCCTCCGACAGGTATCCGACGCGTTGCAGCACCTTGACGGGATGCTGAACGGGATCGAGGCCGAAGACCCGCACGGCGCCTTGCTGGGCCCGCAGCAATCCGAGCAGATGCTTGATCAGGGTCGTCTTGCCTTGGCCGTTGGCGCCAACCAGTCCGTAAACGAATCCGGGCCGAGCCTGAAAGCTAACCCCGTCCAGGGCCCTCGTCTTGCCGAACCGCCTCGACAAATCTTGGACTTCAACGATGTCTTGCGGCATGCCTGCTCTCCTTGGAGATCGCCCTGTCCAACACGGCCTCGCGGTCGCGCAAGAGGTCCAGCACTTCCTGGAAGGTGAAGTTCAATTGACGGGCGTCCGCCAGCAGCGCGTCGGCCCGCTGTGTGAGAATCCGCCTCTGCTCGCGTCGCGCTAGCGGCGACTTCGTCATGTCCGCCACATACGTGCCCGCGCCCCGCCGCTTGACGACCAGCCCCTCCGCCTCCAACTCGTCGTACGCCTTCACGACGGTGTTGGGAGTCACCAGCAATCGTTCGGCGAGCGTCCTGATCGACGGCAACTCGGCGCCGCTGGCAAGTTGGCCGGACGCGATGAAGTACTTCACCTGATTAGCAATCTGGCGGTAGATCGGCACCCCATCCCGCAACGAAATCTCGAAATGCACGGCGCCCTCCCAATTGAACCACTGTACCACAACTGTAATACAGTCAACGGGTGGGGTCAAGAGCGCTCGACATGGACGGCGCTTTTTTCAACAAATCAGTCAAGCGTTTTGCGGAAGATGATCTTGTCGACGCCCGCATCGTAGAAATCCCGGATGCTGCCTTCATGCTTGAAACCGTTCTTGCGAAAAAGAACGCACGTATTCAAAGGCGCTTCCCCCTGAGGTCTCGACAAGCAGGATCCGTGCGCCACGGTCAGCCAGCATCGATAGGACGTGCGCGAGCATTCTTGTACCTCGCCCCGCCTTTTGAAACTGGGGATGCACGGCGATCCAATACAAGTTCCAGGCGCCATGAGTCATTTTTGCCGGCGCGAAATAGGCCACGCCAACGGGCTGATCTCCCTCACAATCGGTCAACCAAGTTGTCGGCTTCATCCGGCTCGCGGAGCATGGCGGCGAGCAGGTCGGTCTGTTCTGAGTCGAAAAGGCCTTGGCGATCGCCAAGGCAATCAAGGCTTGGTGATCGGCGGAGCAGGTTGGACGAATCAAGCTACTTCACTTCCTCTTCGGCCGCTTGCTGAAGAGCGTCGATGTCGAGCTTCACCATGCCCCACAACGCCTGCATGACGCGATTCGCCTTCTCGCCGCCAAGGGCCATCAATTCGGGCAAGATGGTGGGGACGACTTGCCAGGAAATCCCGAAGCGATCGGTTAACCAACCGCAAGCCATCGGCGCGCCGCCCGCGGACAAACCATCCCACAGACGGTCGAGTTCCTGTTGATTGTCACAATAAGCGACCAGCGAAATGGCGGGCGAAAACTTGAAGTCAGGCCCGCCATTGATCGCCATGAACTGGCGACCCTGCAGCTCGAACTGAATGGTCATAACAACCCCTTCGGGCATCGGCGCACCCGCACCGTAATGGGTCGTCTCAATGACTCTGGATCGCTCCAACACGGACACATAGAAGTTGACCGCCTCTTCCGCATTTCCATGAAAGAAGAAACAAGGAGTGATCTTGTCGATCATGAGGCGATGTCTCGTCGTGGGGAGGCGACCGTGGACGGCGGGATCATGCGATCAAGCAACGGGCCACGCGTGGCAAGACAGGATATCAGCCAAGATCTCGGTCCGAAACCTTCTTTTTCTCCCGACGGCGCACCAAACTGAAAGATCAAGCGTTTCGCTCTCTGATCTCTTCGGGCTCTTCGCGTCCTTCGTGGTAGTCATCCGCGGCGGGAGGCATTCACCACGGAGACTCGGAGAAGCTCGCCCTTGCGTGGTGGAGTCCGTCGCAATGCTCTATCCTGTAAGCGAATTGGGCGTCGCAAGCCCCGCCGCGAGCCTCCACTTGTTAACTCCCGATCCATCACGGAGTCGCTGGTATGGAAGAACACAGCATACCTCCTACCGTTCATGAATCGCTCGACGCTTGCTGCGGCCGCTTCACGGACGCTTGGAGAAGCGGTCCGCGACTCGAAGCGTTTCTGCCTCCACCGGTCCGCGAAGACGCCGGGCAACGTGCTCGGTACCTGAGAGAGCTGATTCCGCTGGACGTTCATTATCGTAAGCTGCGCGGCGAAGAACCGGCTTTGTCGGACTATGTCGCGATGTTCCCGCACGACGACGATTTGATTCGAGGATTGTTCAACGACACCGATCGGAGCTTTGCTGACAACAGCACGCTGATGGAGGGCGATGATTCCGCGGAAGTGACGACGACTGATCCCGCGTCAGACTCGGCGCGATTCCGTATTCTCTGCACCCACGCACGCGGCGGCCTGGGACAGGTGTTTCGCGCCTACGACACGGAGCTCAAGCGGGAGGTCGCCCTCAAACAGATTCAGTTCAAATACGCCACTCACGAATCAGCGCGCAAGCGATTCGCCTTGGAAGCCGAAGTCACTGGCCAACTCGAGCACCCTGGCATTGTTCCCGTTTACAGTTTGGGCGTCGACACCTTGGGCAGTTTGTACTACGCCATGCGGTTCATTCATGGCGACAGCCTCTTGGAGGCGATCCGTCGCTTCCATGATGGGCGGTCGCGGGATCGGGCGGATCACGACCTGGAAATGCGGCAACTCCTGGGGCGATTCGTGCAGGTTTGCAACGCCATCGCTTATGCTCACAGCCGAGACGTGATTCACCGCGACCTTAAGCCCCAGAACATCATGCTGGGTGAATTCGGCGAGACGCTCGTGGTGGATTGGGGTTTGGCCAAACGGTTGGGTGGCGCGATCGACTCGCGCCTCCAGCCGGAGCGAAGGAGACCGTTGGACGACTCCATCGCCTCTGGGTCGCACACACAACCCGGCGAATGGCTCGGGACTCCAGCGTACATGAGCCCCGAGCAAGCGGCGGGCGACTTGGCCGAGGTTGGTCCGGCAAGCGACGTCTACGCCTTGGGCGCGACTTTGTATCATCTGCTGACGGGCAAGCCGCCCACCGAAGGCGCCGAGAAGATCGAGCAAGCCTTGGAGCGAATTCGCTACGGTCAAATCCCCCCGCCGCGCAGTCGTCTTATCAGCATTCCCCGCGGGCTGGACGCCATCTGCCGCAAGGCGATGAGTTTGCAGCCCCAAGACCGTTACGCTTCGGCCCAGGCGCTTGGGGAGGACGTCGAGCGATTCCTGGCGGACGAAAGGGTTCAGGCGCATCGCGAGTCGGTGGGGCAACGGCTTAGTCGCTGGAGCCGCAAACATCGAACCTGGACTCAAGCCGCCGCGACAGCTCTGGTCCTGGTCGCCTTGGTCTCGGCCACGGCCGCCGTTCTGGTCAATGAGCAACGCGCCTTGGCGGTCGCACAGCGCGGCAAGGCGCAGGAATTGGCGATTCAGGAGCGCGAAGCCAGGCAGCTCGCCGACGTGAGTGCACAAGCGGCCCGCGAACAAAGCGAATTGGCCCTATCGACATTAAGTGCTGTGGTCTTCGACGTACAAGCGAGTTTGAAGAACCTCGCCGGCGGAAGCAACATTCGCCGCCGTTTGTTAACCACTGCCTTGGCGCGACTGGAGAGCGTCGCCGACGAGTATCTTGCTGGAACGGGCCAAAAGGACCGCGCAACGATCGCAGCTCTGCTGAATCTTGGCGACGTGGTCATGGAGTTAGGCGACCCTGAACCTGTTTCGATTTCGCTCGATTCGCCCGCCGATCAGGTGAATAAGGGTCCGCTCAACTCGGAAATGCGTTCAGCAGTCCTGCTCTCTCGGACGCTTTATGAGCAGGCGCTCAAGATCGCAGAAGAGCGCAGCAACGCCGATCCTGGGGACCTGCTTGCTTTGGACGATGTCGCCACGCTCTATGGCCGCCTGGGAGGCGTCCACCGGCGTTTGGGCGATGTGCAACAGATGCTCGACTCTTTCCAACGCGCGTTGCAGCTCAACAAAATGTTGGAGGAATCCCAACCGGACCTGCCAAACGTGCGCGGCGTGATTAACGCCTCGATTGGAGTCGGCGACGCCCGGCTTTCCGGCGGCGAGTTGCAGGAAGCCTTTCAGGCGTATGACGAGGCTTTGCAGCGCAGTCGATTGATGGTGGAAGCCCATCCGCATCTCGACGAAGACCAACAACACTTATCCAACTCGCTCGAACGCGTCGCGACGTTCTTGGAGCACACCGGCCGCCCCTCGGAAGCCGAAGGCTACTTCGAGGAGATGTTGCGGATCAAACAAACGCTGTTCGACAAGAATCCCAACGACCTCCAGGCTCGCCGCGACTTGGCGCTGGCGCACCTGCACGAGGCGCGAGTGCAGTTCGAAATGGGCGATATCGCGCTGTCGATTGCATCCACCCTTCGATCCTTGGAGATACTGCGGCAGTCCATCGCTCAAGAGCCGAACGACTACCAAGCACAACACGATCTGTCGAGCGCGTACTCCATGCTGGGCGAGCGGCGCCTGATCAATGGAGAAACCGCGGACGCGATCTCGGCCTTCGCGGAATCGCTGCGGATCTCTCAGCACTTGTTGGATCTGGATCCAGCGGACGCACGACAACAAAGGCAGCTCGCCGTCAATCATCTTGGCGTCGGCGATGCGCAAGTCCAGAAAGGCGAATTGCGATTGGCCTTGGACTCCTATCAGCGCACAGCCTCCCTCTTGACGTCGTTGACCGAAAGCGACAATCAGAACGCCGCGAATCGACGAGACCTGGCGATCGCGCAGTCCAAGCTGGGAGAGGTCCACTTGACGTTGGGCGACTTGGACGAGGCGCGTCTCGCCTTGGAAGCGTCGGTGGAGATCGGCGAGCGTCGGGCGGCCGAGAATCAAGACGACGCGCTTGCTCGCCAGGGATTAAGCATTCATTACTTGAATCTAGGGGCCGTCTATTTGCAGAGCGAGGAACTGGACCTGGCGCTCACGGCCTTTCAAGAGTGTCTCGCGTTGATGCGGGAACTCGCCGACGCCGACCCGCGGAACTTGTTGGCCCGCCGCAATCTAGCGATGCCCTATGAACGACTGGGCGATTTGCACCTGCACCGGCATGAACCCGATTTGGCTTTGGATAACTACCAGGCGTCGTTGAAGATCGCACAACAACTGCATGCCGCGGTGCCGACTCATCCTGAATTGCGGCGTGATCTGTCGATCGCTTGGGAGAAAACGGGGGATCTCCACCACGCCTTGGGTGAATCGCAAGCGGCTTTGGACGACTATCGCACATCGCTGGAAATCCGCGAGCGCCTGGTCGCCGCGGATCCTGGCAACGCGGTTTTTCAGCGCGACCTGTCGGTCACGCATCGGCGACTTGGGAGCCGCCCTCATGCAATCCGATGCACTGCAGCAGGCCAAGGAAGCCTATCAGCAGGCCCGGAAGATCTCGCTGCAACTCTTGGAAATCGACTCTCAAAACGCACAGGTGCTCGGCGACTTGACCACGGTTTATTTCCGAGCTGGCGGAGTTGCATCAGCGCAGGGGCGAGTACTCCGTGGCAGCACAACACTATCGAGACGCAGTGGCGTCACTTGGCCGCGGGCCTGCGATCTCCACGGATATGGCCGCCCGCTCAGCAGAATGGCAAGCGGCCGCGGTCGCGGCCGAACAAGCCGATACGGCGCTGGGCGATTGGGAGCAACTGCTGCGGCAACCGGATTCGAATCTACCCGCATTGCTGGCGCTGCGAGCCGCTGACTTCGCGCGAAGAGAGTCCTACGAATCGGCGGTCGAGGCCGCGGAACAGATCACCCGTTTGCCAGCAGCGAATTCCCAACAGCATTACACAGTCGCCCGCGTGTTCGCAGCGGCGGCGGCGGCGCTCCGCGGCGATGAAGAGCCGTCGGCTGCATCAGCCATTCAGGAAAAACGACAAGCCTATATCGAGTCCGCGCTCTCCGCCTTGGAACAAGCAATCCAGGGCGGCCTGAACGACTTGCTGCTGATCCGCAGAGACCCCCACCTTGAAATCCTCCGCGAGTTACCAAGATTTCAAGAGCTGACTTCGCCCGCAGCCGAAGCGAACTGATGAGCCATGGAGACGAGCTCGGCCTTGATCGTTAGGTGGTTTGCATCAATCAGTCGAGCATGCGAAGGTGATCCCATAAGCGTCATGTAAGGGATCGACGTTGACGCTGTCATTGTCCGGGCTATGCCGATGCGATAACGATGCCGTAAGACGGGTCCCACAGAGAGGACGAAGGAACACAGAGCACAGAACTGCATCACTGCGGTCGCAACCCTGGTGGGCGCCGCGGATTGTTCCGCCGAACGAGGCACCCAACATTCTGCTGATCATTACCACTGAGCGTCGTGGTGGCGCTGGCCGAGCCCGCTTTTCCAGTCGTCTGCTGGGCTTGCAGGGACGAAGCAACGAAAAGAACCCAAGAAACTGCCAGGCAAGACTGAAAGACGGCGTTGAGTGGTCTCATGGGTAACTCCGTGCAAGGGTCACGCTGATCATGTCGGCGCGGGAAAGCCGGCGCGGGAAAGCCGGCGCGGGAAAGCCGGTGCGGGCGGCAAGGGGCAGGCCGCCCAAGCGTATCTTATCCGCGACCGGGGCTCGGGCGCCATGGACGAAGGCCAAGTGTGTCGGACTTCCGGACGACGTTAGTTCGATGGACCGTGGATTCCGCGGTCACCCGATGCGTCCATCCCGATCCAAGTCCTCGCCGAAGCGCAGTTCCAGCGCTTTGAGCAGTTGCATTAACGTCTGATTGGTCCGATGCAGTTCGGCTTCCAGACGCTCCACGCGTTTCTCCGTCGACTCCGCACGGCTGGTTGCGTCACTGATTTGCCCCTGCTGAATCAAATCCCAAATCAATCCCATCGCACTGGCCTCTTTGAGGGTTCGGTTGTTGCGGCGTCACGCACCTTTTGAACGAGTTTTGTCGGTCGATTATATCGCAAGGCGCCGCACGCCTGACACGCCGCGGGGCTCGCGGCGCTACCGCGGCTTCACATCGGCTCGTTCGTTCGCGTACTTCGCCCACAACGAATCCAGGCTCGCGGCGATGCTGGGTGCGTCGCCAACGATCAGCCAATAACGATAGCGATAGGTGGATTGCGGCCCGAGCTGGACGCGGTCAATCGGCGCGACGTGCATGCAGGGTCCCGCAGTTGGGTCCATCGTGTTTCCCTGAGCATGCGGGCCGAAGTTCCAGGGCTGGGTTGCCGATGGGCTGAAGACAGCGACGCCCTGACCGGCGGCGTCAAACAGCGCCATCGCTTTCCTGGGAGGCGTGGTCTGTCCCCAGGGCGGGCCCGGCGGCTGGGACTCGTCCCGCCATTGGCCTGATCCCAGGTAGCTCTTCACGTTGGAGAAGTTGCGCGTGAAGTAGCAAGCCGGGACTTCCTGCCCTCGCGACGCGGCTGGGCCCCAGCGATCGTCCTTCTCGCGAAGAGAGATCAATTCGCAACGAACGACCAGCGCGTTGGGTGTCTCCGGCTCGAACGTCGTCCATTGTCGCATCAATGCGCGGGCTTCCTCATTGGGCATATCCCACAGCTTGGGAGTCGTTTCGGAGTACAGCGTGTCACCTTCCCTGCGAAACTCTGTCGCGCGAGCCCACGAGCCAACGCCTCCGCCTTGAATGGGATTCCAGGTCCATGGACTCCACGCCTTACTCTGCCCCTCGTCGCGACGATCGAGTCGCTTGCCTGCGTAGTAGGACTGCTGAATCGAGCGCCCCGCGTCGGCCAGGTTGACGATGTTCCGCGGGTGCTCGCGCCACGAGAGCCAAGTGATCGCCGCTCCTTTGTCGCGGTCAATACCAACCTGGACGCGGCCGTTGTCAAGTTTGAGCAGCTCTTCCGCGAACGCCTCCATGCTCCAAGTCTGAAACAGGATGAGGACCATCGCCGCCGCGCAACGCAACCAACAACTTGAATCATGACGCGTCGGGGAGACTTGCAAGCGCGTCTTGGAGCTAGCGAGACTTGGCTTGTTCATTTTTTTCTCTGGCTTGAATTCGGCGCGGAAAGACAGTGAATCAGTCCCAAGGGGACGGCCCCAACTCAGCCCAGGGTGGAGCGCAGCGCAACCCTGGGAAGCCCACCGCCGCATCCGGAAACCCCGCAGGGGCGGCCCCAAGATCGCTTTGACCCTGGCTGGAGTAAGCGATTCCCGGACACAGGCGGCTGGCCGTTGATCTACACCCAGATGTCGGAGGTGCAGTCGCCGCCAGGAAAGCGAATCTCGTGTGCACGAGAAGGGCCTTCAGGCTCCTTGCCGAAGTCGACGAAGAACTGTTCGTTGAGCTTCATGCCGCCCTTTTCGGTATCGCAATCGATTTGCATCAAGTAGCATCCCTGCTTCTTCATGTCTGGATAGAACTGGTTGTCCCAGGGGCTGTACAGCGAATTGGTCAAGTAGAGTCGCTTTCCGTCCAGGCTCAACTGCAGCATCTGCGGACCGCCAGTCAGCTGCTTGCTCTTGAGCGTCGGCTCCTTGCCGAGGACGCCGCCCAACCAAATTCGTCCGGTGAGCCGTGGATGGGAAGGGTCGGACACATCGTATTGCCGCAGGTCGCCGTGCAACCAGTTGGAGAAATAGAGGAAGCGGTCGTCCAGCGACAGCACCAAGTCGGTAATCAACCCAGGAACCGGGAAGGGCCAGCCTTCGGTCTCCACGGGTTCGACCGCGATGACTTGTTCGACATTCCAATCGTCGCCGCTCTTGTACCAATGCCAAACGGTGCTGCTGAGTGCGGCGCCGACGTAGCCATGAGTGCTGTCTGGGTTGTGGTGAAAGCGGACTTCGAGCGGGATCATGCCCGTCGGCCCCAGGTCGGTTGACTTGACAATCCGCCTCTTTTCCCAATCCCAAAAGTGAATCCGCTGTCCGTACTTGCCTGCTTGGACATCCTTCAAGTGGAAGCCCTGGGAGACGGTGTTGGGGGCGCCCCACTCGCTGCTGACCATGACATTGTGACGGGGTTGGTACCAGTAGTCATAGTTGAACTGCATGCCCGTCGCGGCGTTCTCCCAACGCCCTTGAACGTCGAACTTCTCGTCAAGCAAGAGAAAACCGCCAGGGCCCTCCCCGCTGGCCGTGCCAAGCATCGAGATCATCACCTCGCCGCTGGCCAGACAGTGCACGGTATGCGGCGCGGAGAGATCGGCTTTCTTGGCGATCTCGTCGGCTTCGATCACCTTATGAATCGTCGGCGCCTGGGGATCCTGCGTGTCGACGATGTGAATGCGGCCGGAAGTAATCCCCGGCAAGACCAGAAATCGACGCGAGGCTCCGTCTTGCCCATGGCAACTGCTGCATGTATTCCAGCCAAAGTGATGCAGTTCGTCGCCAATATTGGGCATCGGCAATCGGTGAATCACCTGGCCATAGGTGCTCGATTTGGGATCAACATCGATGGTCGCCAGGTAGTCGGGCTTCTTGATGTCCGTTCCCGCATAAATCGCCGGGACATAGGCGATGGTCTCAGCGGGCGCCTTCATCGCGTCGGCGACCGTTGCGTAGGTGCGGTCGCAGCAAACGGGGTCCCCCGCTTGCTCGTCGCCGCGAAGCGTCGACGCCAAGGAGGTGGAGACGGCGATGGCGGCGGACGTTCGCAGAAAGTCTCGCCGCTTGACGGGAGCTTCGCTCCGCGGATGATCGTTCTTCGACGGAAGACCCATGAAACACCTCCTGAGGTCGCTTGCGTTCAGTCAACTTGGATGTCACAACCAATCGTACCAGAAGCGGCGCCGCAAGTTACCTCCGCGATACGGGTCACCCCAGTCGCCCATGCCGCAAGCGGCGCCCGAGACGATGAGAATGAGCCTGTCTGGATCACCACGGAGAGCGCGGAGAAACACAGAGCTAGGAACGGCGGGAACTTCCAGCCAGGTTTTCGGAGCAGAGACAGAGGATACAGAAGACGGTGGCTGTGCCTTTCATCATCGGGAGGATGAAACTTGCCTGCAGACCTGGAAGAGCATCGCATACTTCTGAACGGCGAGCCGTTGACTTGCGCTCAAGTCGAACGCGTCGCCCGCCATGGCGCGAAGGTGCAAGTCGATGAACGCGTTCTCGCCGACTTGACACTTGTCCGGCGCCAGTTGGAAAAGACGATCGCGCTCGGAAAGCCACACTATGGAGTCAACACGGGCTTCGGCGCCTTGGGCCGAGTGCGGATAGATGTGGAGTCCTTGAAGCAGTTGCAGATCAACCTGCTCCGTTCCCACGCGACCGGCGTCGGCGCCATGCTTCCCGAGGATATTGTCCGAGCCGCGATGCTGTTGCTGTGCGCCTCCTTGTGCCGCGGGCGTTCGGGAGTGCGACCCGACACGGTGCAGGCCTTGGCGGCGCTGCTCAACGAGGGGGTGGCGCCGTGCGTTCCGGAAATTGGCTCGGTCGGCGCCTCCGGCGATCTCGCACCCTTGGCTCACATCGGCCTGGTGTTGATCGGCGAAGGCCAGGCGCGATTGCAAGGCGAAGTGGTCAACGGAGATGTCGCCCTGCGGCGAGTTGGTCTGCAACCGCTGGAGTTGGAGGCCAAAGAGGGTCTGGCTTTGATCAACGGAACGCATCTGATGGCTGGCCGCGCCGCCTTGTTGATCCAAGACGTGCATCGCTTGTTTCACGCGGCCTTGGTCGCGGCCGCGATGTCGATTGACAGCTGTCGCGGCACCGCGGCGACGTTGGATCCACGCATTCATCTTGCCAGGAATCAACCAGGGCAGACCCATGTCGCGAAGCTCTTACGGACTCTGCTAAGCGGCAGCGAAATTCTCGAGTCGCATCAGGTGGACGATCCGCGCGTCCAGGATCCCTATTCGTTTCGTTGTTGCCCGGCGATCCTGGGCGCCGCCTGGGAGGGAATCCAATTCGTGGAGCGTCAGATCGAAGCGGAGCTTTCCGCGGTGACTGATAACCCGTTGATCTTCACGGGGGAAGACGGCGCCGAGATCCTCTCGGGAGGCAACTTCCATGGGATGCCGATCGCGGTTCCCTTGGATTATCTGGCGATCGCGATCGCACATCTGGCGGGAGTCGCCGAACGGCGCGTATTCCATATGCTGTCGGGAATCGATCCCGAAGCCGAATTACCGACGTTTCTCACGCCTCAGGCCGGCTTGCAAAGCGGGCTGATGATCGCCCAATACGCCGCCGCGGCGTGTTGCAACGAGATTATTGGCCTGACTGCTCCCGCCACCGTGGTCAATCTCTCGACCAGCGCCGGCATGGAGGACTACAACTCGTTCGGACCTCGCAGCGCCGCCAAAGCGGCGCGGTGCCTTGAATTGGCAAGGTCCGTCGTGGCGATCGAATTGCTCTGCGCCGCGACCGGCTTGGACCATCATCGCCCCTTGCGATCCGGCGCTGCGTGGAAGTCGCCTACGCCAAGATCCGCGAGCACGTTCCGCCTTTAGACTGCGATCGATCGCCAGCGCCCGACATTCGCGTCTTGGAAGAACTGATTCAAGAGGGGACCTTCGCCGTAATTGCCGAGTCGCCTTGAATCCGCGATGATTGAATCGCGCGCTGCTGCGCTCGCAAGCCAACCAAGCGGCTGAACTGGAGGGTCTGATGAGTGTGGAATCTTCCTCTCGCCTGGTGCGAGCACCCCGCGGAAGCACCCGATCCTGCAAGACGTGGCAGGCGGAAGCCGTGCTCCGCATGTTGATGAACAACCTCGATCCCGAGGTCGCTGAGCACCCAGAGACGCTCGTTGTCTATGGCGGGCGCGGCCAAGCGGTTCGCACCTGGAGGGATTTTGATCTGATCGTTCGCGCGCTACGAGACCTGGAGCCCGATGAGACGCTGCTGGTGCAATCGGGGAAACCCGTGGGCGTGTTGCGAACGATCGAGGACTGCGCCTCGCGTGCTGATCGCCAACTCCAACCTCGTGCCGGCCTGGGCCACTCAGGAACACTTCGATCACTTGGCCGCCCAAGGCTTGATCATGTATGGCCAAATGACGGCCGGATCCTGGATCTATATCGGGACTCAGGGAATCCTGCAGGGAACCTACGAGACATTCGCCGAATGTGCGCGACAACATTTCGGCGGCGATCTGTCCGGACGCTTGTGCGTCACTGCCGGTTGCGGAGGCATGGGAGGCGCCCAGCCACTGGCGATCACCATGAACGGAGGAACTTGTTTGATCGCCGATGTCGATCGCGACAAGCTCGCTCGTCGCCTGCATGATCGGTACTTGGACTTGATCGTCGAGGACATCGACGAGGCAATCACACGTGCACTGGATTGCCGCCGCGACAAGAAGGCCGTCAGCCTGGGCGTTGTCGCCAACGCCGTGGACCTCTTGGATCGCTTGATCGCTCGCGACGTGATTCCCGACGCGCTGACCGATCAAACGATGCCCACGATCCATTGATGGGATATGTTCCCACAGGCCTGACGCTGGGCGAGGCCGCGGCGCTGTGTTCGCTCAGGGTGTCCATCTCGATCACATAGGCGGGATCCTTGGGCTCTTCATGCTGAGCCCCTTTTCCGTCAGGTTGAATGCGGTCGCCGAAAAGATCTGTCCTGGTGTCGCTCATTTCCGGTACCCCCGAGCCCCCGTTACATTTTTTTGTGCCGGGATGCATATTCCCCATATTCCACCAGCTTGGACAACACTTCCGCCACGTTGTTCATGGCGCCGTCCACCCAGGGGATTTTTTTCTCGATGAACTTGCCGACCATGATGCGCTGATAACGATCGAAATCTTCGTGATTCTCCCGCTCCTGGCGCAGCAGGATGTAAATTGGCTTGCCGATCCTGGCGCTCAGCCGTGAAACGTTTTCCGATATCATTTCGGCCAGCAAAAGCCGGTTTTCCTCGCTTTCGATATTGGAAAGATAATCCACGCTGACCAGAAGCACAAGGGTGTCGATGCCGGGATCCTGGCCCACGGTATTCAGCAGTTTATCGATGATCAGAAGGCCGGTGGCGCCCGGATCATGGGTTGCGGAGATCCACGTTTTCTTCCGGCAATAGTTCCGCCAGCGTTGCGGTGGTCTCCGCGCCGAGACGCGGCAGTTCGATGTGCGGCTGCGCGCCGAACTGATCGCAAATATTCACGGTGTTGCCGCCGCCCGGCGAAAACACCGCCAGCCGTCTGCCCGGCAGGGGAATGGACGGCTGCAGAAGCCAAGCATCCGGATCATCTGGTGCATGTTGTTCACGCGGATGGCGCCGGCCTGCTTCATGGCGCTGTCGAAAATCTTGGCGTTGCCGGCCATGGCCCCGGTATGGCCGATGGCCGCCGCCTTGCCCTCTTGGGTCGTGCCGCCCTTCCATACGACCACCGGCTTTCGCGGCGTGATTTCACGGACGCGGGCCAGAAATTCCCGGCCGTTTTTCACATCCTCGATGTAGACGCCGATGACGCTGATGGTGTCGTCATTCCCCATGTAGCTATTACCTCGGCGATGGAAACATCCAACTGGTTGCCCAGGGAAATCACCTTGTTGAAATTCAGGCCCGAATTGATTCCGTTCAAAACCGCATTCACTGCATGGCCGCCGGACTGGGAAAGAAAACCCACGGCGCCCGGCCGGTCCACGATTTCCCAGTGGTCCTTCCAGAAACCGACGCGGGCCGCCTGGCTGTAAATGCCCATGCAGTTGGGGCCGATGACGCGAAATCCTCTGTCCGCCGCAAGCTCGCGGACCCGTTGTTCAAGATGGCCCTTGTTGATTTCGCCGAAACCCGACGTGTGGATGACGAACAACCAGACTTTCCCTTTGGGCGTTCCTTCGAGAATCTCGACGACTGCTCCGCGGGCACGGCCATGATGGCGAGGTCCACGGTTCCGGGGAACATCCGCCAATGTCGGATAACAGGGCATGTCGAACAGGGTGTCGTATTTCGGGTTGACCGGATAAATCCGCCCCTCATATTTCATGTGAATCAGAAACTGGGTGAAGTTAAACCGGCCGGCGACCGGACGGGAAGAAACGCCCACATGGGCGATGGATTCGGGATGAAACAGTTTGTCCAGATCTGTGATTTTTTTCACGGTGCTTTCCATGTTCGTGGTTCGTGGTTCGTGGTTTCTGGTTTCTGGTTTCTGGTTCGTGGGTCCTGGCTCTGGGTTGGACATAAATCCCGGACTGTTTCTCGTCAACCGGATACCCGATATTCGGCCTCTATTTTTTCCATCCCACCCGTCTGAAAACAGCCCGTTTCCCAAAGCGGATTTTGTCGCCCAGGGGCATCCGGCCCGCTGCGGTTTTGATGATGCCCTTGGTAAAACGGGTTTTTCGGGAATAGTCAATGTCCACATCGACGATGACCGTAAGTGTCCCGCCGCCGCCATGGCAAAGGCTTCCGTCAAACCGTTTTCGATTTCCCCGTTCTCCCGGATGGCCAAAAAACCGGCCCCGGTGGCCAGGGCCACGCCCTCTGGATTGAACTTCCCGAGCACGGAGCAGGTTTTGCGGTTGTAAGGCAGTGTCTGGCCCTGGGCGATCTGGGCCAGTTCGCCGTCATGAAACACGAAAAACACCACGCCGGCCGACTGACTCACGGCCGTAACGATTTCCATGCACGTCATGAGAAACGCGCCGTCGCCCACAATGCCCGCCACCTGTTTGCCGGGGTTCGTCAGTTTGGCGCCGATGGCGGCCGGAACGCAGTAGCCCATGCAGTTGAAATCCGTGGGGGAGATGAAGCGGCGCGGCCCCAATACCGGAAAGCTCGGCGGCCAGAAACGTGTGATTGCCGTCGTCCGCGACCAGAATGGCGTCTTCGGCCATGACCTTGCGCAGACGTTCAAAAAATACGGTGGGATTCACCCGATCCATCCGTTCGTTTCGCCACTCGTCCATGTATTTACGTTTGTCCGTTCGGATCGCCCCCCGCAATGGTCCGACATTCCGGAAGGGTTTGAGCCCGCGACGCTCCATGGCCTTCAGCAGGGCATCCAGCACGGTTCCCGCATCCCCCGCGATGGCCACTTTGGCGGGATAATTGCGGTTGAACACGTCCGGATCGATGTCGATGTGAATCAGGTTGTCCGGAACTTCGACACCGAAGCTGCCGGTGGGAATTTCGCCGAAGCGTGTGCCCACCGCAATCATGCAGTCGCAATCCTTGAATGCATGTTCGGCCGCCGGAACCGCGCTGATCCCGAAGCCCATGCCCGTGTGCAGCGGATGATCGGCCGGGAACACGCTCAACCCCTGAAGGGTCGTGGCCACCGGGGCTTCCAGCATCTCCGCAAGGCGGATCAGCCGGTCCGTGCAGTCCCGGCATCCCCATCCCGCGAAAATTCCTGGCCGTTTGGACTGCAACAGGAGATCCACGGCCGCATCCATGTCGGCGGCATCCACCGGCGCCGGATTTGGGTCCGGGCTTGATTTCCGGCAGGGCATCAATTTCCGCCGTGGTCATCTGAATGTCCAGGGGGATCTCCATGAAAACCGGGGCCGGGGCTCGCCGGGATATGGCGATCCGGTAGCCTCGAAAATCGCCGGAACGATTTCCGCATGGGTTCGAATCAGAAAGGTCTTTTTGGTGATTCCCGCCAGCAGCCGGTGCTGATCCCATTCATGGTAGTCGATAGGACTTGTCGGTTTCCCTTCGGATGCCGCCGGACAGGATCAGCATGGGGATGCCGTCCACAAAGGCCTCGCCGATGCCGCTCATGGCGCGGGTGACGCCCGCCGAAGGCACGATCACCAGTACGCCGATGTTCGCGGAGGTGCGGCTGACGCCGTCCGCCATGAACGCGGCCCCGCCCTCGTGGGTCACCAGAATGGGCGTTATCTTTTTGGAACAACTGAGTTCGTCGTAGATTTCCGTGTTCTGGAGCCCCGGAATGCCGAAGGTGTGCCGCACCGGCAACTGTTCCAGGGCATGAACGCAAAGCCAGGCGCCGCTCTTCTTCATCATTTCTCTCCGGCAAATGGCCATGGCCGCCCGGCGGCCGGTGAGCACGCAACTGCCGAGAAACGTGCCTTCCAGGGACCCCTTGCCGTGGGACGCCCGCCGCCGCCGAATCCGGCGGTTTCGCCGGCCGCGTAAAGACCGGGAATGGGATCGCCGTTTTGATTCAGCACCCGGCACCCGAGGTTGGTCTGAACACCGCCCAGACTCTTGCGGCTTAATATAAAGGACCGGATGGCGAGAGGCATGGCGGACGGGTCCACGATTTTCTGGAACCGGCATGTGCGAATGCGATCGCCCCGGTAGTTGCGGAAATTGGCGATACGCCGGATCTGATCATCGTTGAAGTACGCCGGTCCTCTTGCGATCTGGTCGTCATAGGCCCGGATATCGGCTTCCAGACGCGCGGCATCCACCTGGGGATCGGATTGCCCATGGCGTTCATTTTGCCGGCAAGTTCCGTTGTGGAGGAGGCTGTGACGACATCCTGCGTTTCCTGGTCAGCCGGTCCACCAGTTCCCGGTTGCCGAACAGGATGTCCAGCAGCAGCCGGATCTTCTTTTTATAGCGGAAGGCGGTCATGTACTCGCATCCGGAAACCGCCAGTTCCTTGAGAGCGATCTTCCGGTTCATGACCATCCAGGAATACTGACCGGGCGCTTTGGCGATCTGTTCGACCACGTAACGCGTGTCCGTGTATCCCATCAGGGGCAGGGGGCCGAAGCGTTCGCCCCGGGCGTTGAACCAGAGGGCGGAACGGGGAGGCACCAGACTCAACCCGTGGACATGCCGGTCCGGCTTGGGGTGATGAATGCCGGCCGCGTAGTGCCACTGCTTGTCCAGATGGGTGAGGTTGCCCCCGATTTCCGCGATCCGCTCGTGAATCGATGCGTCGGAAAACCGGTGGGAGCCGTTCAAGAGGTTTTCCGGCGGCGCGCCCCAGTCCCTGTACCAGTGCTGTTTTACAAATGACAGATCCCCGCCGCACATGCCGCCCGAAGCGGCCACGACCGCCCCGGCCGTGACGGTGAAATCGCCGCTCCCATCCTCGCATCGCCCGGCGCATCCGGTGACGGCGCTGCCGGTTTGCAGAATCCGTTCGACCCGGTGACCGAACAGAATGTTCAGATTGGCCCGCCGGGGGTGGCGTTCCAGATGTTTGAGGATGGATTCGATGATGCCGTATCCCGTGCCCCAGGCCATGTGCCAGCGGGGCACCGAGTTACCCGGAAGGAAAAGCCCCCGCTCCGGCCAGTTCACCACGGGCAGGAATTTGACAGACCGGTCCGCAAGCCACCGGTAAATCATTTCGATGGATGTCTGCACATAGGTTTCCGCCCAGCGCCGGGGCCAGACGTCATCCTCGCCGAAATCGGCGAAGCTGTGCCAGTCGGCCAGTGCGAGTTCGGGGGTGTCCCTGATGCCCATCCGTTTCTGGTGGGGCGTGCCGACCATCATTACGCCGCCGAAGGATTCCTTTGCGAGTCCGCCGAAACGCTCCCGCGTGTCCCGCTCCAGAATGATTACTTTCTGATTCCGATCCAGCAGTCAAAGGCCGCCGCAATTCCGGCCAGACCACCGCCGACAATGGCGACGTCGCATTCATGGCTTTTGTTCGTCGATCCCATGCGCCCCTCCTTTTTTTCTTATATCCATGCCTCATGGACTTTCAAAATACGGATGCATCGTTTATTAATGCCTGCACTCTAATTTCAGGTAAAATGTCGTCTGATCGTCATGCCGGACTTGATCCGGTATCCAGAATCTAACGAACTGGATAGCGCTGACGCTTCACTGCGTGCCCGGCGTTCGCCGGAATGACGGTAACAAATCGGTCCTCAACCTTCCTTCGGATGAATATCCCCAGAAATTTCTCCCACATGGCAACCACATGTCTTTTCAGAACCGGATACCGGTCATCGGGAATAAGTGAAGGCTCTTCCCGCAGATTCAGACGATGCACTTCGGCGCGGAATGTCAGCCCAGGCTTCATGCAGCAGCAGGGCGTCCTCCTCCTCCAGAATGCCGACATCCTTCAGGGTTTCCAGCAGGCGGACATTGTCGGTCCAGCGGACCAGCGAGGGATGCCGGGACGCTTCCGCCAGCACCAGGTACTGCACCAGAAACTCGATATCCACCAGGCCCCCGAACCCCTGTTCGAGATCAAACCGGCCTGCCTCGTGAATGAGCTTTTCCCGGCGCATGCGCGACCGCATTTGAACAATTTCACCCTTTAATGCGTCCTTGTCCCTCTGTCGGGTCAGCACCAGCCGGCGCGTCGCCTCGAAATGGGCGGCAACCGCCGGATCGCCGCATATGGGTCTTGCCCGGACAATGGCCTGGTGCTCCCATGTCCAGGCGTCCTTCAACTGGTATTCACGGAAGGCCTCCGCGTGGCTCACCAGCATGCCGGAAATCCCGCTCGGCCGCAGCCGCATGTCCGCCTCATACAGAATGCCTGTTGCCGTATGGGCGGTCATGATGTGGACCATGCGCTGGCCCATGCGGGCAAAAAACTGAACATTCTCCGTCGGCTTTTCGCCGTCGCGTGTTACGCCCGGTGTGGCTCCGTGAAGAAACACCATGTCCAGATCCGATCCATATCCAAGTTCGATCCCGCCTAACTTGCCATAGGCGACTACAGCAAACCCCTTGCTTGCCGTGACTGCCGTCCAGTAGACACTTCCGGTGTGCCATATTTTCGACCAATAGGTGATTCCATGCCAGATCAACACCTCGGTCAATCATCAACTTCGGCGATGTCAGACAGATAGTCGCTTACCGCATCAGTGGATAGGCTTTGCCTGATGTCGGCTGCCGCCACCCTAAGATGTTCATCTGTTTAAAAATGCATAACTGCTCCATCTGGGTTTCAAGGTCATCCTCCGCCATGCGGTCAATTGATTCCGAAGATCTTTTTCCAATCTCGCTGGTCAACTGATTGCGATCTGGTGGGCTATAAAGCGTGCTGGCATCCAGCAGTTCATCCAGCAACACCGGATGCTGGGTGAGCGGGCTTGATGATCCATGGGCTGGCTATGGACAGGCTCACCAGATGATCCAGTGCGACGGATTTTCGATCAACAGGAAAAAATAGCTGGTTCGCTGCTCAATGGCTTTGATAAGATCTACCATACGAATGAAAATGAAAGTATCCGGCTGGTCTGTTTTCCGGTGCCTGTCGATGACAGGTGGGAATCAAGCGGGCGATGCGCCGACGGGCTCTCTGCGGCCATTCTCTGGCTTTCCGAATCTTGTTGCCGTTTCATCTTGCAGGCTAATAATTTGATTCAGGATGTCGGATGGCTGGTGGAATCCGAGCTGCACAGCGTGTTCCCGGATCTCCGTCGAATCGTTCAAAAAGGTTTTTCCACAGGTTGCCGATGCTCTTTGTTCCTTCGAGAATCCATTTGATTCCCGCTCGTTATCGCCCATGAAAGTATCTTGTAAAATGTCATGAACCGTTTGAATATGGCGCATTTAAGTTTCATGGGAAAATGCTCTGGTCTCTGAAACCCCGAGAGAAAGGGAGGGCAGGCGGTTTTCCCTCCTCTTCCCCGGAGCGATCGTGCGTCTGCCGGTCATCAAGTGCCTGGAGCCGGTGTTCTGTCCGCCTCAGAAAAATGTATGCGGCTGTCAACTGGTCGGCACCGTGGACGGATATATGCTTTTCATCGACCAGTATCTTGAGAATGTCCTTAATCCGCGGGGTTCCTGAAGCAAGGGCATGACTCCACCCCGTATTAATTGAAAGAGCCTGTCCGAAAAACTCAATTTCGCGAATCCCTCCTGGACCGATTTTGATGTTGTCCCTAAGTCCTTTCCGCTGGACTTCTAATCGGATTCATCTGCTTCATTTCGCGCAGGGATTCAAACGCGTTGTAATCCAGATAGCGGCGGAACACAAACGGGTTGAGCTTGCGCATCAACCGCGCGCCGGCTTCACCGTCGCCGGCCGCGATCCTCGCCTTGATCAGGGCGTATCGCTCCCACTCCCGCCCCTGAGTCAGGTAATATTCCTCCAGCGCGTCAAAACTCATGACCAGGGGGCCGTTTTCACCAAAGGGCCGAAGGCGCAGATCGACCCGAAAGGCTTGGCTGTCGCCAAACACCTTGAGAAACCGGCGGAACAGGTTTGTGAAAAACTCCTCATTGGTGATGGAACGAGGGCCGCCCAGGGTGACGCCGGTTTCCGGATAGGCGAACATCAAATCAACGTCCGACGAAAAGTTCAGCTCACGGGCGCCGAGTTTGCCCAGGGCAATGACGACGGGGAATTGCGGCAGGCCGCTTTTTTCCCCCGGGGGCCTTCCGTCCTGTTGATCCGCTGCCGGTGAAGGATGTTAAGGGCCCCTTCGATGCAGGCATCAGCCAGATTTGAGAGATCTGCATCGTCTCCTCCAGCGCGGCCCGGCCGCCCAGATCACGGATGGCAATCCGGATCATCTCCCGCAGGCGTGTCCGGCGCAGGGCTCCTGTCAGACCGGTTTCGTCCGAAACGTTCGCAAGATCCGCATTCACCGGAGCCGATAGGCATCGGCCCCGTGGATGCGATACAGATCGCCGCTGGTGTGCAAGATCCTCGAAATATCCGGCCGGCGGGCCAGGTTGCCGGAAACAAACGAACTGAAATAAAAAACTTTTTTTAAATCGGCGGCGGTTTGCGGATCCAGCGCCGGATAACCCTTATCGCATCGGGCCGTTTCGAACAGGACCCAGTGATCCTCGGATTTTCGGTCTTGAAGAAGCATCGGATTTCCGTTCATTGCGACTGGACCTGGGCGGCAGGAAGTGTTTCCGAGGATGAGGACCCCCGCTCGACTTTAACATGACGGATAAAGGCAACGGCCTGGCTTCCCGTATTGTCACTGTCGCTCATGACGGCCAGGCCGGCTTCACCCGGGGGCTCGCTTCCGAAGATGTCCACATAATCCCGGTACAGGTTCACCCGGTTCTCGACCCATTGGCCCAGCCGCTCCTCCCCGGCCTGCATGACCACCATCCGGACCCGGTCCGTGTAAGGGCTGACGAGAACCCGATCGTCATGGGGCCGGTTCGCCCATACATAGTTCAGGGAACTGTGCGGCGGGTATTCGCCGTAAATGGTTTTGGCCGAGGGTGAACATGGCTTTTTCATGCCAGGCGGCTTTCTCCGGATCGTATTTGAAAACGGCGTAAATCCGAATGGGATAGTCATCCCCGGCTTTTTTCGCGGCGTCTGTGCCGGCGATTACGTTCATCACTTTCCAGGACCAAGCTGAAACGGGATATTCACGGATATTGAATGTCTGCCTGAGAATCAGGGCGGATGCGGAACCCCGGGATGTGGCTTTCAGCGCGGGCCGTCCGTCTTCGATGGCCGTCTCATAGTTGGTGTGCGTTTTTATTTTGGGAAAGAACAGCGTCTTCCAGTTATCGAGGTCTTCAAAACGATCCTCGATGAATATCGCGGGTTCGGCCGTCGCGGCAGCAGGCAGGAAAAGCAGTGCCGCGAGTATGATCGTTCGCAAGGGGCTCATTGGCGATTTCTCCTTCCCCATATTTTTCCCGGCGCCCGCTGATTCATGTGTAACGCCGCGTCCATTTACCCCTGTGTGTCGTTTTCATCCTTAGTATGATTCGCGGATCAAGACAAATGTAAAAATGAATCATTGCGGGTGGCGCTCAAGTACAAGGAGCTTTGGCCGGTGGCGCGGACGTTCCTGGATGTAAAAGCGCCGTTATCGAGCCGGCCGATCTATCATCAGAAGGATGAAAACATCCGTGGCCATGTGTTCCGCGGTTTTCTGGCCCTGGTCTTACGGAAGGCGCTTGATCGCCGCCTGAACGCCCAAGGTTATGAGACCTCAAGGCCTTGCAGACGGTCACGATCGAGGACAACGGCAAGCGGTTTGCGATCCGGAGCCGATGTGCGGGGGTCTGTATACAGATATTTCAAAGCTGTGGCGTGGCGGTACCGCGAACAATACGGGAAGTGGCGTAGTATTTCCGCGGAATCATATCAGGTGCGCCGGTGTCGAGAGGATCCCCGCATCTTTTAAATGCTTGATATAAAAGCAAAAGAAAAACCGAGGCGTCCAATATTCGTTTCATTCCAATTGATATCGCAAGATGGAAGCCATTTGTTCGTGGATATGCGTCATGTTGGTTACATGACGAACCAACAGGTCTGTAATATGTATGATTTTAATGGGATGCAAAAGGTCGAAGGGGATGAAAAACACGTTGAAAACGAACAGGGGACCACGCTGCCGCGGCAACAATTTTAATAGAACGTGATCACTTTCAGCTTGCGCTGTCGGCGTTCCTCGCCTGCACGGCGGTCATACCCGCGAAACGCCTTCGGCGGCTGGGGTCGGTTTGCCAATGAGACGCGGCGTTCATCTTTGGCGCGGCGATCCCTGACGCTGCCCGATGTATGGATTTTAATAAATTCATCAAGCGCATGAAGCTGATGTTTGGATAGCCCGTTGAACTGGACCCGGCATTTCCGCGTTCGGATCGGGGGTGGCAGGTCGCTGTCATGTTCGCAATCCGCGATAATGCGAGGTGACTTTTTCCAGACAAAGGTCATCGGTGAAAAGTATGTTCATGGAAGAGATATCTTCTTTCAGATGCCTGTCGTTCGTTACATAGTACTTGAACGCAAGGCCGCCCCGGCTGATATTCTCGATTTCTCCCAGTTGGGAAAAAGCCGGCAGTAAAGCCGCCAAAGAGCCTTCCTTGGCCCTGTATCGCCTGTGTTGCCGCCGATCGATGAAACGTTTCATAGAATCTCCCTGATTCCGATTGGTTGTCGTCAGGACCGATTTGAATTCATATGCGGAGAAGGATGTGTTATGCATTTTTCATAACATTAAAAATTATCCTTTTTCAAGCATTTATTACCATCGTGGCTTCGGGGCTTTCGCGCGGGGCGGCATCAAATCCCAATCTCATGATTCATGGAATTATGATAAAACCATGGTGCCGGCCGGCCTTGGTTGGAAGGAGTTTTAAGCGAATTCCATCTGTTTATTTAAAATTCATCGATGACTCAAAAAAAAAGTAAAGGGTCTCGGCGGACATCAGAGGATCAATAGCGATTGACAACCGTCAGCCGCTTATCCTGACAAAAACAGCGCAAACAGTCAGCCCATTGGGCGTTTCAATCCATCAATGATCCGGCCTTCTGGAAAAACAAAATGTTGAAAACATTCAATTATCGATCCCCCCAAGCGGAAAAACAGGTCGCCGCGGTCATTCATCGCGGCCTTCACTTTACCCGTAAGCAATATCGCGATGTCGAGCGAATTCTGGAAAATGTGCGAAAAAACGGCGATCCGGCCCTGCTGGAGTATACCCGCCGGTTTGACGCTTCCGGGCTCACGCTGGACCGGATGAAAGTCAGCGATGGGGAAAAGGAAGCGGCCATTGATAAAGTGGACCGGGCTTTTTTAAAATCCCTGAATCGGGCCATCCGGCAGATCGAGGCGTTTCATCGACAGCAGACAAGGCGGTCGTGGATCCAGACGGAACGCCCCGGCGTCATTCTCGGCCAACTGGTCAATCCGGTGGGCTCGGCCGGGGTTTATGTTCCCGGCGGCACCGGCGGCAAAACGCCCCTGGTATCCTCTGTGTTGATGGGGGCGATACCGGCAAAATCGCCGGGGTTCGCACGGATTCACTGGTGACGCCTCCCGACAAGGACGGCGCGGTGAATCCGCACATCCTGGTGGCGGCCAAAAAGGTCGGGGTTGACGCCGTGTATAAAATCGGCAGCGCCTGGGCCATTGCCGCCCTGGCATACGGCACCGAAACCGTACCGCAATGCAATGTCATCGTCGGTCCCGGCAATCATTTATGTAACCCTTGCCAAAAAGATACTGGCGGGAACCGTGGGGATCGATATCATCGCCGGCCCCAGCGAAATTCTGATCATTGCAGACAGACACGGCGACACCGGCGTTCATTGCCGCGGACCTGTTGTCCCAGGCCGAACATGATCGTTTTGCTTCGGCCGTGATGGTGACGACTTCCGCAAAACTGGCCCAAGCGGTGGCCGAAGCCGTCGACAAGCAGCTTCAAGATCTCATCGCCGGAAAGAGATCGCCGCAAAATCCCTCCAAACATACGGTGCGATCATGATCGTCCCGGATATTGAGACGGCCTTTGAATTTGCCAACCGGATCGCACCGGAGCATCTGGAGCTTCACATTCAGCATCCTCTGGAGCAAATCGGTCGGATTCGAAATGCCGGGGCTGTTTTTATCGGCGACTATACCCCGGAGCCGGTGGGCGACTACATTGCCGGTCCCAATCACGTTCTGCCGACTGCCGGAACCGCCCGGTTTGCATCGGCGCTGTCGGTTGACAATTTCATCAAAAAGACCAGCCTGATCTATTATTCGGAAGCGGCCTTTCAGAAAGAGGCCGCGGATATCATCCGTCTGGCCGAAACGGAAGGGCTTGATGCTCACGCCAATTCCGTAAAAATCAGACGGCATCCGGATCGCTGATCCTTTGGGCAGATGCGCATAAAGCTCCGGTCTTGTTATTGAAAGTGACTTGCACCCCGTTCGTATCCTTCGACTCTTCGACAGGCTCAAAGCTCAGGGTGAACGGAAGAAACTTGCGAAGTCCCTTGAAAAGGAATCCCGATGTCGAACCGACACGTCGAACAACTCATGCGCTACCGGTGGCTGATCTTCGGTGTTCTATCCCTGGCCTACCTCCTGGTCTATTTCCATCGGCTGTCCCTTTCCGTGGTGGCGGACGATCTCCTCTCGGACTTCAGTACATCCGCCGGCATCATGGGATGCTGTCGTCCATTTATTTCTACTGCTACGCCGCCATGCAGCTGCCGGCTGGTCTTTTATCCGACTCCATCGGGCCCCGCAACACCGTCGCCTTCTTTCTGGTGGTCGCCGCGGCCGGTAGTATCATGTTCGGACTTTCCCCGAATATTCAAATGGCTTTTTTCAGCCGCGTCCTGGTCGGGTTCGGCGTTTCCATGGTCTTTATTCCGACCATGAAAATTCTCTCCCAGTGGTTTCGCGAAAGAATTTGCGTTCATGGCCGGCATCCTCAATGCGGTGGGCGGCATCGGCGTATTGGCCGCCACCTGGCTGCTGGCCGTTATGACGATACCTTGGGATGGCGTCTTCCTTTGAATTGATCGGCGTCTGTACCTTCGGCATGGTCGTTCTGGCCTGGCTGATGGTCCGGGACCGTCCCCAGGACAAAGGCTGGCCTGCCATCCCGGAAATCGAGGCGAAAGGGATCCACGCAGGCAGATCAGATCACACTGCTGGAGGGCGTCCGGCGGGTGTTGATGGAAAAACTTTTCTGGCCGGTGGCCCTCTGGTTTTTTTTTGACTGCGGCATTTTTTTCGGATTCGGCGCGCTGTGGGGCGGACCTTATCTGATGCATGTCTACGGCATGTGCCTGGCCGAGACGGGCGGTATCTCGCATGATCGCCTGGGGCATGATCATCGGAAGTCCGCTGGTGGGATCCGGACCGGATATTGAAAAGCCGAAAAAAACCGTTCATCATCTGCGGCGTTATCCTGGCCATGGATCTGCTGTATTTTCTGCTTCACCGGGCTTTTCCCGGCTGCGCTTTACTTGTTTTTTTCATTTTATCGGTCGCTCTCGGCCATCGTGATCATCGGATTCACCACCACCAAGGAGCTTTTCCCGGTCGAAATCGCCGGCACTTCGGTGGGCACCGTCAACCTGTTCCCGTTTCTCGGCGGCGCCGTTTACATGCCCGTGCTGGGCCGCGTCCTCGACGCATACCCCAAAACCGTTGCAGGCGCCTATTCCATCGAAGGCTACACATCCATGCTCCTGTTTCTTTTCCTGTCCTCCCTGGCCATGTTGGTCTGCATTTTTTTCATGAAGGAAACCTTTCCGCGGCCGAAGATTCCGTGAAAAACGAATGATTTCCAGGACGTTATATTTATCGCGTCCTATTGTGATCCCGGCAGGGAAAATTGTCTTGCAAGAATCAAGGCATTCCATCCGGGGCGGGCGCTTCCGGGCGGCTTCAAATACAAGCCGATCAGTTCTTTCGCCACGGGGCCGGCGGCGCCGGACCCGCTTTCGCCATGCTCGATGATGATGGCCAGGGCGATTTTCGGATTGTTCAGGGGGCATACGCCACAAACCACCCATGGGATTTGTGGTGGCTTGCGGTGCTGCTTCTCTCCGAATTGTCGTTACGGCCGATCACCTGGGCCGTCCCGGTTTTGCCGCAGATGTCCAGGCCCTCGATGCGAACCCGGCCGGCCGTCCCTCCGGGCGAGTTCACGACTTCCCATAATCCTCTTCGGATAAGACTCAGCGTTTCCGGACGAACAGGCAGATTGCCCAGCACTCGCGTTTTATCGGTTTTTAAAACAATCGGCCTCAATCGTTTTCCGCCGTTGGCGATCGCCGCCGTCAAAACGGCCATCTGGATCGGCGTGGCCAGATTGTATCCCTGCCCGATGGCCACCGACAGCGTTTCGCCCTTATACCATGGAGCGCCGATGCTGTTTTGCTTCCACCACGAGCTCGGCACAAGGCCGCGGGCCTCGTGATCCAGCGGCACGCCCGTTTTCGATCCCAGCCCGCAGGCTTTCGCGTACCAGGCCAGACGATCGATGCCGATATTCTGCCCGGCCTGATGAGAAAAACACATCGCACGATTCGGCCAGGGCGCGCACGACATTCATGTGTTCATGCCCGCCCTTCTTCCAGCATCGAAAATCACGACCGCCAAAATGATAGAAACCCGGACAAAACACGGAAGATCGTTCATTGATGACGCCTTCCTCAAGTCCGGCCATGGCGGTCACGATTTTATAGGTCGATGCCGGCGGATAGGCGCCCTGAATCGCCTTATTCTCAAGCGGACGAAAAGGGTTGGATGTCAGCAGCTTCCATTCCGCCTGCGTGACGCCGTCGGCAAAGGTGTTTTGGATGAAGTACTCTTTCAAAGAACAACATGACTTCCGGTTACGTGCAAAAACCTAACCGGACAACACTGGATTTTTTTGCGCACATCGACGCCAAAGAAGGTTTTGCCGCCGGTCAAGTTCGGATTTTTCGCGTTTATATTTTTGGTGCAGATGGATGCTACGATAATCGTCCGGTAGGTATTTTACAATCGGTTTTTAAAATTCCAGAGATCTCCCTGATGGGAGGGACGCGCTTCGTCGCGTCCAATCCCCATTGCGGGATCGGCAGCTTCCAAGGAACTTCCAATTTGTTTTGCCGTTTATCCTGAGCTTGTCGAAGGATTATCGTGTTTGCCGGAAGCCCTTCGACAGGCTCAGGGCGAACGGGGTGCTCGGAGTTCCTTCTCAAAAAATCCCGCCGCGCGGGATCAACAGCTTTTTACAAGGCCACCAATTTTAACCATTGACGGAAACACGAACCAAATGTATATAATGTATATTATGAACATTTAATACATTTTGGATCAATGTCAGGGCCGATAAAATCACGACCGTCGATGCCAGGAAAAAATTCGCCCACTTTATCAACCGGGTCGCTTTCTAATGAATCCTTTGTGCTCACCCGCCGGGCGAACCGGTCGCCGCCCTCGTTTCCATGCAGGAACTGAAACTCTTGCAAGAACTGGAAGACCAAATCGATATCGATGACGCATGGAAAGCCCGCAAAGAAATCGGCAAACCGATACCTTGGGAAGAGTTGAAAAAGGAACGGCTTTGAAGAGGTGGACGTCAAAGGTTCGAGCGGCAGGCGCCGCTGATACATTTGAAGCCGGATCGCAAACGCATTGTGGATAAGATTGACGCCCTTGCCGAGAATCCCCCTCCACCCGACACCACGAAAATGAAGGGGATAATCCCTTCCATCGAATCAGGGTCGGAGACTACCGGATCGTGTACGAAATTCACGACGATGTTCTTGTCATTCTGATTGTCAAAATCGGCCACCGCAAAGACATCTACCGGAATTTGGCCTGATCTTTTATTGTGCTTGTCGCGGCCGGTCGGAAGAACAATGAGGAGATTGAAATCATGAGTTTACAGGAAACCATCAAAAAAGATTCGGCGGCGGCCATGAAAGCCAGGGACGAGGAACGTAAAAGCACCATTCGCGTCATCATGGGCGAGTTCAGCCGCATGGAGCAGAAGGAACTGTCCGATGACCAGGTGGTTCAAGTTTTGAAAAAACTGATCAAGTCGGAAAAGGAAACCTGGAAAATAAAAGGCGCGACCGAGGATTCGGAATTTATCCGCATTGTCGAAAGCTATCTTCCAAAAAAGCTTGCTGATGAA
>CAVORG010000027.1:0-234073 GCA_963698545.1 uncultured Planctomycetaceae bacterium | reverse complement strand
CCAGCGGTGCAGTCGCGAGGTCCAACCGAACCCGTAATTGGCGGATTCCGTGGAACGTGAATTGTAGATCAGCGCGAGTCAGGCTCGAACGGGCTGGCGCTGGGGTAGCGCGGCTGAAGATTACGTTTCCGTTTGAGGTGTTAAGCAGCCCCGGTCCGCATAAGCCTTCCGGAGTGCAGGTCCCGCCCTCAGAGTCAGGGCAGCAGCCGGAGGGCTCTTCGCCTGGCGGTTGCGCGGCGACGGCTTCGAAATAGATCCCGCCGCCCCAGGATTGACCGCCATCGGCGTCCCCATCGGGGCTCGGGCATTTCCCGCACGTTTTTGCAATGGGATAGACTTGACTGGTCGCCGCAAACAGATTCGGCGACTCGCCCCAACTTGCCTTGGCCATGGGAGCGAAAAGCTGGCAACCATAATCCCGTTGGTCTCCGCCGCCGCTGAGACTCGACTTGTGAACCGTGTCGGTTCCAACCGTGGGCATGGCGCGCTCTTTCTTCGCGGGTCTCCGTCGATCTTCCGCTACAATGGGGAGTGTAGGGACTGCGTCAGTGGGAGTCAAACAATTTTGCCTGGGTCGGTCCGCCTTCCTTCGTTGGATTCGCCGACATGGACAAGTCCCTCATCCAAACTGCTCCCTACTTCTTCCGCGATGATAGAAACCCGGCCTATCTCGCCAACATGTTTGCCGGGCAGTCCATCTTTCTTCTCTGCGGCGGTCCCAGTTTGGCCAGCACGGATTGGGCGCGGTTGCGGGACGCCCAGGTGATGAGCTGCGCCGTGAACAACGCGGCGGTGCTCTATCGTCCTGATATCTGGGTGTCCGTCGATTCCGCAGGGACGCCTAGACCAGCGACCTCGTTCGGCGCACTTGACCAGACCCTCGCCGTCCCGCGTTCGAACCGCTTGAGCGTCTTAACGCTCACGATATCGATTTCTTCAATGAATATCTCCGAGAGCCACGCACCGAAGACGAAGAAGGAGCCTCCGTCTCGTACGACCGAAATCCTCGGAGCTGCGTCGAGGAGGCGACCGAGAACCCGGTCCCCACGCCCTGAACTCAGCTTCACGCCGTAGCTTGCGAGAACCCAAGTCAAAAGACAGCACAATGCCAGGATGGCCGAACGCGACCTGAAACAACCAAATTTCGTTTTCGTTAGCTTTAGCGGCCGCATGGGAAAAGGCCGTCCCATCAACCAGCCCGAGGTCTCGGGCGGCAGCATTCTTGAGACGAAGCACAATCTCATCGCTCTCAGGATCGCGTACAACGAGGTTGCCTGTCTCCCAGGAAACGGAAAGCGCGCTCGCTTCAGTGCGATCATGCTTTGTCGGCCATGTAAGTGACATCCGTTCGTGAATATGCTTCCATCGGGCGCTGATGTTCTTGGCAAGTGCGACTCTCCACCAATGTGGCGGACGAATGCCAAACTCTCCAAGGATTAGGCCCGTAAGAAGAGTGCTCTCCTCGAGCACACAATCTCGATTCTTCAAGATTCTGTCCCATGACCGGGTAAACTCGGCATGAATCCTCGCAATTCGCACTTCGGTAGTGTCAGAACTCGATGCCTGACTTGCAGGCGCCTTCATGAAAGCGAAGAAGATAGAAATTGCGACGATCATTGGACAAACTCCTTCGTTGAAGGATGCCCCAGTTCGACAACCCCGAGGGTGGACGCCCCCAAGTTTGGGTGCCCAAGAGTCCGCTGGGCAAGGCATTGACCTACATCAACAATCAATGGGAATGCCTGCGACGTTACTTGAATGACCCGCGGTTGCCGCTGGACAACAATCAGTCGGAGCGAACGATTCGACCCTTGGTGATTGGGCGCCGCAACTGAACCTTCCTGGGTCATCCCCAGGCCGCGGCGGGGCGGTTGCAACTGTTCAGCATCGCCAGCAGCGCGCATCGCCACGGCTTGATCATGATGGACTACTTTCAGGACGTCCTGAAGAAACTCGCTGAGGCGCGTCAGCGACAATCTCAATTGCTCACGCCAGGCTCCGAGTATCTCCGCGCCTTGTTGCCGGATCGATGGGCGTTAGCCAACCCATCATCGGTCAATCGTTCACGGCTGAACGAACGCGAGGACCTCGAGGAGGCCAAGCAGATTCGCTTCTTGAAGCGGCAGTTGAAGCTGGCTGAAGCGGACGAGGCCGCTTGAGGCTTAGGCGGCAGCTCTTTCTCTCTTGCTCGGGGGCGCGGCCGCGGCGCGCTTGCAGCGCTCTCCGCTCTTCGGCTGACAGCGCTCTCCGCATCGCCCGTCTTGCTACGATGTCGGCGTTGACCAACCAACCCGCTATCGGAGACAACCCATGCCGCGCGACAAGGACCCGTTGACGGTCCACGTGGAATTGACGGCCGCCGAGCGAGCCCTGATGGTCCGCTACGGCCATCCGCTTTCACAGATCGAAGCCGCGCTCCAAGCGGTCGCCTCCAGCCGGGCCGTCAAGACAGTGGAGCTCAGCACGTTCGAGTTGGACCGCCTCATCGCCGACATCTACTACTTCGTCGAGGAAGAGAAGGTCAGCCGCGCCGTCCAAAACAAGGCCTACGATCTCTGCGAGCGACTCGAATACCCAATCCGTGGTTGGCGACATCCTTGCCGCTGAGGCCCATGATGCCCCTTCGCTTGAGGCGCCGGCGGCGCCTCAAGGAAATCTCAGAAGCCTGCGCGACGAGCGCCGAACTACATCGAGCACAACGACGCGAGACTGCCAAACGCGTCACGGAGTTGTTTCGTCGATGCGTGTCGATGCGCGAGATTGCTCGTAGAACGGGCGTTCATCGAAGTACGGTTCGACGAACCCTGAACGGCAACGGACTTCATGAGCGCAACCCGCGCAAGTATGAACGCGGAACAGACCCTTTCGAGCAGCTACTTCGACGCCGATGGAAAGAGGGTTGCCACAACGCGAAGCAACTCACGCGTGAATTAAGGCGAGAAGGATTCACTGGATCCTATTACATGGTGCGGCGGAGGACCGCCGCCTGGCGTAGCGGCGAGATCTCCGCTGCCCCGGCTAATCCACGGCGCCGGCGAGTGTCGCCCAAGCAGGCTGCGTGGATCCTTATGAAGCCTTCGAGCGAGTGCTCGCCATTTGAAGACGACTTCATTCACCGGCTCTGCGAGCAGAATCCAGCGCTAGCACGACTGCGGAGGATTTCGAATGAGTTTCAGGACATCATCACCCACAACCGGCCGTCGGAACTCGCCTCATGGCTGAAAGAAGCATGCACATCGGAAATTGCAGTTTTTGCCGAGGGCTTGAAAAAGGAAGAGCCGGCGATTCGTGCCGCCGTTGCCCTCAAGTGGAGCAACGGTCAGACCGAAGGACATGTAAACCGACTCAAAATGCTCAAACGACAAATGTATGGTCGAGCCAACGTCAACCTCTTAAGAATACGCTTACTCTCTGATCGCTTCCTACAACAAAGCGCCGCATAGCGTGCGCTGCGTCGTGTGAGGTCAAACGACAATCGGAGCCTTCGATTCAAAGTCAACCCGAAGGAGTACCATCGGTCGGTCTGCCGCGCGATTCAAACGACCCAACCGCGCGGTGCAAAAGTGTCCACTTGACTCCGCTGGCCGCTGCCGAGTCCCTTCATCGAAAGTGCGGAAGACCCCGGTTTCAGCGCCCGGCGACAAGCGTGGCGGATCGCTTGGCGACGCGGTGCGCCGAGCCGAATGAGCATTCCGCGTCAACGTTTCGGCCGACGCCACTGTTTCCAGTGGCACATCCGGATGCGACGGCGTATCCACTGGTCGAGTCGATCGAACAGTTTCAACTGCGACGCCAGGCCGAAGTAACCCATCCAGTCGCGAACGTATCGCCGCAGCTCTGCCAAGCGTCGGTCCATCGAGATGCCCCGACTGCGGCCGGTGATCTGTGTGCTTTCGGTGTCGATGGCGGCCGGGGCGCGTGCCACTTTCGCGGTTTGGCCGGCCGTGGGATTGCGTAGTTGGCGGTTGGGTCAGCGGGGTTTGGGCGGTTGCGGGTATGGCAGTTCGACGGGCGTGCTTGAGAGGCGGCGACAGAGGTCGAGAGTGGCGAGATAGAGAGTCAGGCCGCTGAGGTCGGTCCCGAGATCGAGTTGTTTGCCGGACCGTTGGCAGCGGAATCGACGTTCACCGAGAAGCAGCGGGACCGTTGGCGTCTGGCTTGAGGAGGAACAGCCGGGAAGCGGAATCTGACCGCGTCACTGCGATCCTCGGCGGCGAGCGGGCTGGTAGAGCAGGACTCGAACCCGCGACCGACTGGTTAACAGCGGCAGATTCCCACCGGCATTGCGCACGGACAATGTAGCAAAGTGTAGTTAAACGTGCTGATCTCAACGGAATTCGACTGGATTGCCCGGAGTCCTGCGGAAAGAGATGGGGGCCATTTTTCTCGCTATTCTCCAGCATTTTCCGCTCTCTGAAGGCGATTCACTTCTCATGTCGTCGGCCATGACTAGAACGAAGTTGGGCTGCTTGCTCAACGCTGCTGATTCGGTCAGCAACAGCGCGGCCGGCAGCATGAGCGCCGACAGAATGGTGGTGTGCAGAGTCATGGCTAGTGAAATTGAGGATCACGAGATGGGGTGAAGTCGCCGCGGCGGAATCAAGCGGCGCTGGGCCCACGTTGATTCCGCCGCACGCTATTCTGTCCCAATCTCCAGGCCCTCGTCACCCCCTACGCGGCAGGTTGCAACGCCGGTTGCAACTGCCCCAGCCACTTTCGCATGCGCTTCAGTTCCTGGGGCCAGGCGTCGCCGAGTCGCTGCTCGCAGAAGGCGAAGTAGGTTTGGTCCACCGTGTTCAACAGGGCGCGCACGCTTTCCAAGCGTTCGTCCGGTGTTTGCTTGGCGGCGTTTCCGCCGTCGCTTTGGATCCTCGCACCGCCTATTTGAAACGACTCAGCTTGCAGCACGAGGTCGTAAATTTCGCCGTTGCGCGTTAAGGTCAACCCGGCTCGGCGAGGCAGTTTGCCGGAACTCACCGCCAGCATGGCTTCGGGCAGGCGCACGGGCGAATCGGCGGAAATCGTCTCCTTGCCCGCTTCACCCAGGGGGCACTCCAAGCTTAAGGTCTTGCCCATCATGCCGCTGACCTGGGTTCCGTCGAGCAGATCGATGGTGTCTCCGTCAGCCTCCCACTTCCACCACAACCAGAGGAGAAACTCGTTGCCGAGAAAGTCGTAGTTGCCGCTGTGATTGTTCCACCACGAGACTTCCTGACGGGATTGCTGATCGTGGAACACGGCGGGCATGGCGTCGCGAAGATACGACTCGCGGTCGTTCTGCTCCGCCCATTGAGCGGCCAGGACGCCGCAGGTCAAGGTTTGCAATTCGACTTCGAACGCTCGCTCCATCAACTTGGCTGCGTGTTCACAGGCCGCGGCGCTGGATCCGCCAAAGTACAGGCACTCCGCTGGAGCGTCCCAGAGCAAGGGGAACGCCTGCATGCGTTGGTACTTGCCCGACAACGCTTCGTGCTCACAACGCGCTTGCACGGCGTCCTTGGCCTGTTCGCGGTCCGCTTTCCGTAGTTTTCGATCGGGATCGTCTTGCACCAACGCGGCCAATTCCATCTGCAGCCAGGCGGCCCGAACGCCCGCGGGGATCTGTTGGCTGTCGATGCGCACGCCGAAGTGCAGCGCATCAACGATCACGTTTTTCTCGAACGTGTAGTTGTGATCCAGCAGGTGTCCGCCAGCGGTGAAGCCAACTCGCGGTTCGTCCAATGGGCAAGGCTTTGCGGCGTCGAGTGAAAAATTGGCCAGGACGTCCAAGTCCTCTTGGCCAAACATCCTTTCTTGTTGTCCGGTCACTTGCATCCGTTGCAAAGTCAACGACCCATTCAGAAATCCCATGCGTGCTCCGTTCGCCAATCGAAACAATCCCATCCTCGCGCCACGCGCGAACCCATGTGGAGGTATCGTCGTTTGTCGCGAGCGACATCAAGATCCCGCGGCGACGACTCAAGAAGCGGGCAGTCGCTGCAATTGGCTCAGCCGCGCCGCCCAGGGCCGCTCGCACTGCGCCGCCTGCTTCTCCGCGCCTTGGGCGCCGCTTGCGGCCTGGGCGACTGTGGTTGCCCATATCGCTTTCGGCTATGCTAGGTGAAAAGCCTGCTCGTTCTCGCCCGCCGTTTGACATCCACCCCAGAGCGACTCAGATGGATCGCTGCGCAGCACCCCTTCTTTTGCTCTTGCTTTCGTTCCAAGTCGTCTTGGCCGACGATGGACCGACGGCATCCGACCGTGCGGAGCACCTTGAGCACTTCGAACGCAAAATCCGTCCCCTGCTCGTGGAGCATTGCTACGCTTGTCATTCCTCGCAGGCCAAGACCGTACATGGCGGACTGCGGCTGGACGGCGCCGCTGCGCTTCAGAAGGGCGGCGACAGCGGACCGGCGATCGACACGCAAGATCCACGGAACAGCTTGCTCATGCAGGTCATCGCCTATGACGGCGACATCCAAATGCCCCCCCAAGGCAAGCTGCCGGACGCCGCCCTTGCCGAACTTCGGGCCTGGATTCAACACGGCGCTCCCTTTCCTCCCACGCCGGAAGTACCCGCGGAGGGCGACGGCGGCGTTGACTTTGCCGAGGGAAGGAAGTTCTGGTCCTTTCAAGCAGCCGAGCCACAACCCGCTCCAGTGGTGAACAGGAAGTCCTGGCCGCGTACGCGCATGGATCTCTTTCTCCTGGCGGCGATGGAGCGCGAGCAGCTATCGCCTTCACCCGAGGCGGATCGGGCGACTCTGATCAGGCGGCTCAGTCTCGATCTGTTGGGGCTTCCGCCGACGCCTGATCAGGTTCAAGCTTTTCTTGCGGATCGGTCGCCCACGGCCTATGAAAAGCTTGTCGATCAACTCTTGAGTTCGCCGCATTACGGCGAGCGGTGGGGACGGCTCTGGTTGGACCTGGCTCGTTACACCGACAAGACCGCCGAATGGTTGTATGCGGCGGGACAAGCGCACCTTTATCGGGATTGGGTCGTCCAGGCGTTGAACGCCGACATGCCGTACGACGATTTTATTCACAGGCAACTGGCCACGGACTTCCTTCCCGAAACAGGACCTGACGATCTTCCGGCGCTGGGTTTTATCAGTCTCAGCCCGACCTATTGGAAGGAACTGCAACTTCCCTGCGAGATCATCAACACGATTGTCGCCGACGAGTGGGAGGAGCGCGTGGACGCGACGACGCGCACCTTCCTGGGGCTCACCGTGGCGTGCGCGGTGCCATGATCATAAGTTCGATCCCATCAGCTCCGCGGATTACTACGCCTTGGCCGGAGTGTTCGCCAGTTGTCGTCAAGTGGAGCGCCCTTGATTTCGGAGGCCGAATACGAGCCGGTGCGGATGGCGAAAGAAGAAGTCGCCCGCATCGAAGCCGAAGTCGCCGAACTCAAGAAGAAAAAGCCGCCCCCGCAAGCTGAGATCGACGAGCTGACGGCCAAGGTCGCAACGATCCAGGCGACGACGCCGCGCTATCACGCGCTGCTGGCCAACGCATTGTCGGAGGAGTCCTTGTATGTGGTTCGCGCTGGCAAGACGCCTCAAGAGGGAACTCGCCTGGAGTACCGACAAGGGCCGCGAGACCTACCCCTGTTCATTCGCGGCAATCCGAATCGTCCCGGGCCGGTAACGCCACGGCGCTTCCTGGCCGTCTTGTCGCAGGGCGACGCCGATTCGTCCCCGAAGCCTTTCCAAAACGGCAGCGGCCGACTTGAACTGGCTCGCGCCATCACGACGGACGCCGCATCGCTGGCTGCTCGCGTCATGGTGAACCGGATCTGGCTCGCTCACTTTGGGCAGGGACTGGTGGCCACGCCCAGCAACTTTGGAAGTCAGGGCGCCCGGCCCACTCATCCTGAACTGCTGGACGATCTGGCTGCGCGGTTCATTTCCGGCGGTTGGTCGATCAAGCAACTGCATCGCGAAATCCTACTCTCCGCGGGTTGGCGGCAATCTTCCGCGTATGATGAGCAGAAGGTCGCCGCCGACCCCGAGAACCGTTGGCTCTCGCGGATGAATCGTCGCCGCTTGGAGTTTGAAGCGTGGCGCGACGCGATGCTGGTGGCGAACGACGCGCTGGATGCGCGGCTTGGCGGACCGTTCAACGGAACTCGAGGATAGGAACAACCGCCGCCGCACCCTCTACGCGACGATCCATCGGCGAGACATGTCGACGACGTTAATGATCCACGATTTTCCCGATCCCAATCAGCACAGCGGGTCGCGGTCCTCCACCATCACTCCCCTGCAAGGGCTCTACGCGCTGAACGGCCCCTTGTTGACCGGACAAGCGGAAGCCTTGGCGAGTCTCCTAGGCCAGGCGTTGGACGCTGATGATCGAGCTAGAATCAATCAAGCCTATTGGCGGTTGTTTTCCAGGGCGGCCACCGAGCGGGAAATGCAGTTGGGCCGGGAGTATCTGGGCGACGCCGTCGGTGAGATGCGAGTCGCCCGATGGAAGCAGTACGCCCACGTGTTGCTCGCATCCAACGAATTGTTATTCATCGATTGAAACCATGAAAAGACATTCCCATGACGCGTGATCCCCTGGTCCACCGACGCGAGTTGTTGCAACGACTGGGTGTTGGAGTTGGAGCGCTGACGGCGACCGGCGCCTGGTCGTCGGCGTCCGCCGCGGACGACGTCCCGATCGTTGGCGGACCGCATTTTCCGCCTCGAGCCAAACGCGTGATTCATCTGTTCATGAACGGTGGTCCGTTTCAAGCCGACTTGTTCGACCCCAAGCCGGCTCTCGTGAAGTACGCCGGCCAGAAACCCGCCGGAGCAGACCTGTTGACCGAGCGACCCACGGGTGGACTGCTGCCTTCGCCTTTTCGGTTTCGACGCTGCGGCGAAAGCGGCGTACCAGTCAGCGAGTTGTTGCCGCAATTAAGCCGCCATATCGACGACATTTGCGTGCTGCGGTCCATGCATGCGGATAATCCGAATCATGGCCCAGCGCTCCTGCAAATGAACAACGGGACCATCATCCCGACCCGTCCCAGCATGGGCGCCTGGTTTCTGTACGGATTGGGAACCGAGAACGACAACCTTCCTGGCTATGTTGTCTTGTGCCCAGGTCGCCCCGTGCGGTTCTCGATCCTTTGGAATAGCGCGTTTCTGCCATCGGCCAACCAGGGCACCTACATCAATCACTCCAATATCGATCCTCGCACCATGGTGCCCCACCTGAGAAACACGCAGTGGGACGAAACGACGCAGCGGCGGCAATTGGACTTGCTCAGCAGTCTGAATCAGCAACATCAGCTTCAGCGCCCCGACGAGTCCAAGTTGGTCGCTCGCTCCAATTCGATGGAGACCGCCTTTCGCATGCAGTTCCAGGCGAGCGACGCCTTCGATTTGAAACGCGAGACCCAAGCGACCCGCGACGCCTACGGCGAAGGCCATTTCTCCAATGGCTGCCTGTTGGCCCGAAGACTCGTCGAACGCGGCGTGCGGTTCGTCCAGGTCTATTACGGCAACGGACAACCCTGGGATACTCATTCCGGTCATAACGAGACCGTCCCCAAACTCTGTCAAGCGATCGATCAACCCATCGCGGCCCTGCTGGCGGACTTGAAGCAGCGAGGTTTGTTGGAGGACACCCTGATTGTCTGGGGAGGCGAATTCGGACGCACGCCCACTTCGGAGAACGGCAACGGCCGCGACCATAATCATCATGGCTTCTCCATGTGGATGGCCGGCGGAGGCGTGAAGGGCGGCATGACCTACGGCGAGACCGACGATTTCGGCTTCAAGGCCGTCGTCGACAAGATGCACGTCCACGATCTGCACGCCACCATGCTGCACTTGTTGGGATTGGATCACGAGCGGCTTACGTATCGCTACGCCGGTCGTGATTATCGTTTGACCGATGTCTACGGACGCGTCGTGAAGGACATCCTTGCATGATCCTTGGCTCCGTCCTGACCCCGTTGAACGAAGAGAACATGCGACTGGCCGCTCAGTGCGGCGTCGAAGGAGTCGTCGTTCGCTATCCGGGGCCTGCACTGGATGATCTGTTAAGCGTCAAGCGGAGGGTCGAACAGTTTGGGCTGAAAGTTGTCGCGGTTGAGGGCTACTTGCCTATCGAGAACATCAAGATCGGCGCCGATCATCACGGCGAAGAATTGCGCACGATGCAAGCGTTGATCCGGAACATGGGATCGGCCGACGTGCCTTTGCTGTGTTACAACTTCATGTCCGGCACGGATTGGGTCCGAACTCGCCTGGACGCCCCCTCCCGAGGCGGAGCGTTGGTAACGGCTTTTGAACTGAAGGACGCCCAACGCGCCATTTCGTTGAACGCCGCCGCCAGCGCGTCCCAGACAACGTCGGCGACAATCTCCGCCAATGAACTCTGGGGCAACCTCGAACGCTTTCTCCGGCAGGTCGTCCCGGTCGCCGAGGCGTCGTCGGTAACGTTGGCGATGCACCCAGATGATCCTCCTCTGCCGGAGTTTCATGGCAAAGCGAGGATCATGAATTCCGTCGAAGCCTTCGAGCGACTGGTGGATTTGGTCCCCAGCCCGCGAAACGCCGTCTGCTTTTGCCAAGGAACGTTCGCCACCATGGGCGTCGACATTCCAGCGACGATTCGGCGACTCGGTCGGCACATACAGTATGTCCATTTTCGCGACGCAGCCGGCGCCGCGGACGCGTTTGTCGAGACGTTTCACGACAATGGACCGACGGACATGGCCGCGGCGATTCACGCGTTGAGAGAGATTGGCTATCGCGGACCGATTCGTCCCGATCATGTGCCGCAGTTGTTCGGCGAGGAACACGGCGAGCCTGGCTACACCATGCTCGGAAGACTATTCGCGTTCGGCTACATTCGAGGCCTGCTCCACGGGACAGCATTCACAAGCGAGTAATCACGATCCATGCCAAGAATCACGGCGATCGAAACGACCATCCCCGCAAGCGTCATGCCGAACCTGATCCTGGTTCGCATTCACACCGAGGATGGGCGCCTTGGATGCGGCGAAACGTACTACACGCCGCACGCGATCGAGGCCTTGATTCATGATTGGATGGCGGAACGGCTGCTCGGCGCCGAAGCCACCGACATCGAAGCGCATTGGCGGTTTCTCTACGAGCGTTGCACCGCATTTGGCCACCCGGGCGCCGAGCTGCGAGCGCTTTCCGCGATCGACGTTGCGCTGTGGGATATCCTCGGCCAAGTGTGTGGACAGCCGATCTGGCAACTCCTGGGTGGAGCCGCGCAGAACAAGGTCCGCATTTACAATACCTGCGGTGGTCCGGCGTACGGGGCCAGCAAGCCGAATCAAGACGGCGGCGCACAGCATCCCGGCTGGCCCGGTTTTGGCGATGAAGGCCAGCCCGGTCCGCTGCAAGACAACTGGGCGTCGATGCATGCCGCCGGCGACTTGGCCGAGGAGCTAATCTCCGAGGGCGTGTGCGGCATGAAGGTCTGGCCCTTCGACCGCTACGCACATCGAGCAGGCGGGCACTTTCTTTCCGCCGCGGACATCGAGGCCGGAATGCGGCCGTTGCGCGAGATCCGCGACCGCGTCGGCGACCAGATCGAAATCATGATTGAAGGCCACGCCTTCTTCACGCTGCCATCCGCCCTGCGTTTGGCGGCCGCCTTGACGGAAATCAGGCCGTTCTGGTTGGAGGATGTGCTGCGGGTTGACAACTTGGAGACGCTGGCTGACTTTCGACGCCAGGCCGGTCTGCCCATCGCCGCGAGCGAAATGCTGTTGGGACGAACGTCGTATCTGGCGCTGTTGCAAGCCAAAGCGGTCGACTACGTCATGATCGACCCTACCTGGGCCGGCGGCGTCAGCGAAACGAAGCGAATTATTGATCTGGCGCAGGCGTTCAACGTGCCCGCAACCATGCATGATTGCACCGGCCCCATGACCCTGTTCGCTGGCTTGCACTGCGCCGTCTCGTCCAGCAACGTTGTTCTGCAGGAAACCGTCCGCGCTCATCTCCGCACGTTTTATCAGCGGCTGATTGATCGACAACCCGTGATCGAAAACGGTTGGTTGAGCCCGCCTACGGACCCGGGATTAGGAACGGCTTTCTTGCCCGAGCTGTTTCAACCTGGAGGCAATGGCTTTCGCCGCTCGGAGCTTAGCCTGCGGGGGGATAAACCACGGTGACGCTGTGCTGGGGCGCGGAGGGCGGAAATGCGTCTCTCCCTGTGCCTCGATGTTTCGGTGGTTGAAGATCCGGCAAACTGGGAGGCGCCATGGTCGGTTTCAGTGAAGATTTGAAGTCCAACCGTCAGCCGGCGACGTCGGTGCGTTACGCCGTGATGGGCGCGACCACGTTGACCGCGGTTGTGCTTTACCTGGATCGGATCTGTATCGCCGAAATCGCCAAGCTGGATGATTTCAAGACGAGCCTTGCCCTGTCGGAAACGCAGACGGGCGCGATTCTCTCGGCCTTCTTTCTCTCGTACGCCTTGGGGCAGGTGCCGGCGGGCTGGCTTTCCGATCGATTCGGCGCCCGCACGATGTTGCCGCTCTACATTTGCATCTGGTCCACGTGCACGATCTTGACGGGACTCGCCAGCGGGTTCGTCATGTTGATCGTCGCGAGGCTGTTGTTTGGCGCCGCTCAAGCCGGCTGCTACCCCACCGCCGGCAGCTTGATCAAACGCTGGATCGCCTTGCCGCATCGCGGGACGGCCAGCGCCGTTGTCTCCTTTGGCGGCCGACTCGGCGGCGCGACAGCTCCTCTGCTGACCGCCTGGTTGCTGCGAGACTATCTCAGCTGGCGGTGGGTCTTGACGTTGTATGGCGTATCCGGACTGTTTGTAGCCGCGTTATTCTGGAGAGTGTTTCGTGAATCGCCGGCGGAGCATCCCGCTTGCAATCCAGCCGAACGCGCTTGATCGGCAAGGAGGATTCCGCCCGCAGCGGGCCGCCGCCGTTGCCGCCGATCCTGCCGCTGATTCGCAGCCGCGCCATGTGGTGGATGTGCTTACTGCAATTCGGCATTAACGTGGGGTGGGTCTTCCTGGTGACGTGGCTTCCGACGTACTTGAAAGATGTCAAGCATGTCGATCCCGGCGTGGGTGGTCTGATGTCGACGATCGTCTTGTTCGCGGGCATCGTCGGCATGCTCTGCGGTGGGCCGCTCACGGATTTTTCGATCAGGCTTCTGGGGCGTCGCTGGGGACGTTCTCTGCCGTTGGTCGCCTGCTACAGCGTGGCGGTCGTGGCCTACCTCTCCTGCCTGCGACTGGAATCAGCATGGGCCTTTATCGCAGCGGCCTCCGTCGTCGCCTTCGCGACGGATCTCAGCGTTCCCGGGATCTGGGCCTACATGCAGGATGTAGGCGGACGGAACACCGCCGCCGTCTTTGGTTGGGGAAACATGTGGGGAAATCTCGGCGCGGCCACGACGCCCGTGCTGGTGCCGATCGTGTTGAAGCACTGGGATCTGAATGGCGACTGGCACGAAGCGTTCCTGCTCTTCTCCGCGGGCTATGTCGTGGCCGGAATCGCCGCTCTGGGCATCAATGCGGAGCGCGTTGTGGAATAGGCGACTCTCAGTTCGACGCGCCGCGGTTGCTGGGGTGCGCTGCGCGACCCCAGGCTTTGGGGTTGCACCGCGTTGCGGTGCATGGATTGCGCCGCACTGCTAGAGTATGCCGTGCCTCCGGAATACCTCGGCGACGGGCGCGCCGCTGGCCAGTTCTTCGCGCACGGTGTTCTCGCCGGCGATCTTCTCGCGAGCGCAGCGCAGAGCTTCTTCGGCAACTTCCGACGGAATGATCACAACGCCGTCCAGGTCCCCCAGGATCAAGTCGCCATTGTGCGCGGCCACCCCGTCGATCTCGATCGGCTCGCCGATGTTCACCACGTCGATTCGTCCCAAGCTATCCGCTGGCGTCGCTCCGATGCCGAAAACGGGAAAGTCCATTCGGTTCAGCGTCCAAGGTCGCGGCTGCAGGCGCTCATGACAATGCCGCGGACGCCTTTGGCCACGCAGGCGGTGCTAAGCAACTCCCCCCAGAAGGCGCTTTCCTGGTTGTGTCCGGCGTCAACGACCAGGACGTCGCCCGACCGCATCTGATCGATCGCCTGCATTTCCAGGCGATAGGGTTCGGCCGGAATCGCCGAGACGGGGACCGCCTGCGCCGTGAAGACTCGACCCGAGACTCGCTGGGACGGCGTCAAGGCGTGAATACGCGAACTGAGCACCTGGCGGCGAAATCCCATGGCGTCCAAGACATCGGCAACGACGGCGGAATAGAGATCGTTGGGCAGTGAATCCTGCGGCATACGCTTGACTCCGATGAGAGAATCGCCAACAACCGCAGTTGGGCTTCGACGACCAACAGGATCGGATGCAGCATCGTGACGCGAATCGGCATTATTGCATTCTTGCATGAATCCAACACGTTTTCGTCGCAGCCGGCGACGCTGGCGTCGTTTGAGCAGGATCTGTTGTTGACCGGACCGCCGATTCGCCAAGCACTAGCTCAGTCGCACCATGAAGTGGGCGGCTTCTTCGCGGCGTTGGACGCCGCGGAGGTCGAGGCGGTTCCTTTGTTCGCCGCGCAGCACGTTGCCCTGCGGACCGATTCGAGCTCCCGATTTCGACGCGCTCGTCGCTCGCTTGCTGCGGACGGTGGGCGACGCCGGCCGACTGGACGGCGTCCTGGTTGCTCCGCACGGCGCGACCGTTAGCGAGAACCATCCGGACGCGGACGGCCATTGGCTCGCGGCGCTCCGCTCGGTCACTCCGGCGGGAACGCCGATCATCGGCACGCTGGACGCGCACGCGAATCTTTCCCAGCTGATGGTCGAGAGCTGCGATGCTCTGATCGCCTACCGCACGAACCCTCATCTCGATCAGCGAGAGCGCGGCATGGAGGCGGCAAGGTTGATGATCCGAACCGTGCGGGATCAGGCGTCGCCCGTGATGGCGGCCGCCATGCCTCCCCTCGCCATCAGCATTGAGCGGCAATGCACCGATGAACCGCCCTTGCAGCCGTTGTACGCGGCGGCGGATGATCAACTCGGTGTGGCGCGGGTGCTCTCCAACAGTATTCTGCTCGGGTTCCCGTACGCCGACGTCCCGGAGATGGGCTCGTCCGTCATCGTCGTGACTGACGACGACCAGCCGCTTGCGCAGTCGCCTGGCGGATGAGCTGGCCGCGAAGATGTGGTCGATGCGCAACGGCTTTCACGGTCGATTGACCAGCGTGTCCGAGGCGCTGGAGCAATGCCGCCAGTCGGACGCAGCAGTGTGTCTGCTGGACATGGGAGACAATGTGGGCGGCGGCTCTTCGGCCGACGGCGCCGACTTATTGGCGGCGATTCACCATGCGCAGTTGGACCGTTCCTTTGGCTGCCTCTTTGATCCCGTTGGCCGTCGCGGCCTGTGAGGCGGCTGGTCCAGGGAAGAGAATCCAGCTGACCGTCGGCGGTAAGACCGACAACCTGCATGGAGCACCGTTCTCGGTGCAACTGACCGTGCGTTCGTTGCATGACGGCGCGTTTCAGGAATCAAGGCCTCGACACGGAGGCATCACATCGTTCAACCAAGGCCGAACCGCCGTGTGTGAGACCGATGCGGGACTCACCCTGATGTTGACTTCCAAGCGAATGGTTCCCTTCAGCTTGCAGCAGCTCACGAGCTGCGGGCTGGACCCACGGCAGTTTCGCATCCTGGTCGCCAAGGGCGTCAACGCCCCGATAGCGGCCTACCGCGAAGTCTGCGAGATGTTCATCCGAGTCAACACCGCGGGGTCCACGTGCGCGGACATGACGCGCTCGCATACTGTAACCGACGACAGCCGATGTTTCCGTTTGAGCTCGCGACCAGCTACCGATGAACACCTATGCGGAGGCCTCAGGCGAAAGCCAGCGCACCGTGTCGATCTGCGGCAGCAGGTTCGAGACGCAGTTCCAGTGATCGCCCTCGTCTTCGCTGATCCACAACCCGCCGGTGGACGAACCACGCCGTGACGTTGGGCCCACATCACATCGGGATTGGCTTGGCTGAAGGCAAGTCGATGCACGTCTTGAATGCTGAGCTTGCCGGCCACGCAGTACAGCAAACGAGGGCGCATGGCGTCAGCCCCCTTTTTCAGGGGGCGTTGGTCTCGATGTCTGCGGCGTGCAGTAGTTGCACTTGGATCAGATCGGCCGCGTGGTGATCCAGTTGAGACCAGTCGGTTTGGCCCACGGGTCGGACCGTCCAGATCTGGTCCTCCTGTTGCCGAGGGCCAACTTCGATTCGTTGCCCGGCTGTGAAGGGAACCTGCGGCTCGCCTTGGATTCTCAGCACTTCCGCCACGTCGCCGTCGCGCAACAAGGCGATCGTCAGATGGGCGCCCTTGGCGCGGCTGACAGGATCCGCCGGAATGACGGCGCCGTGCGGGTCGCGCCAGTGGGTGCCCCAGTTTGTCGTCCAGGTATTCGAGCGCTTCGGCGTCATGGACATGCTCCAGGTCATGGGCCCGCGCGTGCAGCTGCGCCTCATCCACGCCCACGGTCTTCAAGTAGGTCTCCCATAAGCGATGCGCTCGCAGCAGCCGGTTGGCTTCATCGTGTCCTTGCGGGGTGAGCATCCATAGTCCGTCCTCTTGTTGCAGCAGATCCTCGCGCATCAGCGTGCGCACGGCTCTCTGGACTTCATGGGCCCTGGCTTGAATGAACTGGCGCAGCTGAGTCATGGAGGCGCGTTGCCCTGGACTGCGGAAGATGCATCCCAAGACGTCCTCCACCAGATGCTGCGGCACGGCCGCTCGGCGCCTTCGCCAATCGGCCAGGATTCCATATCTCGGCGCTATCAGAAAGACCAACGCGAATTGCAAAGCGCTGGCGACGACCACCGCCGAACCCGGCGCCACGTTCAGCCACTCCGCCCCCATGTAACCCAACAAGAAGCTCGTCCAGCCCAACGCCGCCGCGATCACCAGCATTCGGGACAAGCGGTCGCATAGCAGATAGGCGGTCGCGGCGGGAATGATCAGCAAACCCACCACCAGGATCACGCCCACGATATTCACGCCGGCCACCACCACCATGGATGTGCAGGCGGTCAAGGCGTAGCTGAGTGCGGCGACGGGAACGCCGATCGAAGCGGCCATCACGGGATCGAAGCTGATCAACTGCAGCGGGCGGAACAACAAGATCACGAAAGCCAGGATCAGGCAGGCGACCGCCGCCATCATCCATAGATCCGAATCCTGCACGGCCAGCAATTGCCCCGTGAGAAAATGCACAAGTCAATATGGACGTACTCGCTGAAAAATGAGAGCAGCACGCCGCCCGCGGCGAAGACGCCCGTGTACATGATCCCGATGACCGCGTCTTCCTTGATTCGCGTGCTCCGCGAAACGAAGCCGACCATGACCACGGTCAACAGCCCGGCCAACAGCGAACCCAGGAGCATGGCTTGGGCGTGGGCGTCGACGCCGAACACCAGCTTCATGAACAAATAGCCGCAGACAACCCCGGCCAACATCGAATGCGCCAACGCGTCCGCCAGGAAAGCCGTGCGCCGCAAGACAATGAAGCACCCGATCACGCCGCACGAGGTGGACACGAGCGTACCGGCCAACATGGCCTTGAGGAGATGGGGGTTGCGGTACTGCAAATCCGCGAGTGCTTGCCAAAGCCATTCCATCATGGGACCGTCAAGCCTCCCCCGAGGTTCCATGCGATTGATCCGCCCCGGACTCGGAGCGCACATCGCGCTCCAAGGCCGCTTTCTCGCGTAGACTCAAGTCGCCGCTTAGCTCGGCGAAAATCCGCAACTTGCCTTCGTACACTTCGCTCAGTAGTTCCGGGTGCAGCACGCGTTCGGGGCTTCCGTAGGCGTAGAGGCGTTGCTTCAGCAGGAGCAGCGAATCGAAGTACTCCGCCGCGGTGGCCAGATCGTGATGCACGACCACCAACGTCCTTCCCGCCGCCCGCGTCTTGTCCAGGACATCCAGGATCGCGCGCTCGGTGGCCGCATCGACGCCGGCGAATGGTTCGTCGAGCAGCAGGATCTCGGCGCCCTGGGCCATCGCGCGGGCCATGAAGACTCGCTGTTGTTGGCCGCCGGACAACTGGCCGATTTGCCGTTCGCCGAAATCCTGCATGCGCACCATCGCCAGCGCCTCTTCCGCCAGTTGATAATCCTTGCGCGTCAAATCGCGCCACCATGGTCGATGCCCATATCGCCCCATCACGGCGACCTCGCGGACGGTGACCGGGAAGTCCCAATCCACGCTGCCTCGCTGCGGGACGTAAGCCACGCGACCCTTGACGCGATCTGCCAGCTCGCCAAACAGTTTCACCTGCCCGTGATCGGGTTTGACAAAGCCAAGGATCGCCTTGATCAACGTCGATTTCCCGGAGCCGTTGGGTCCAATCACGCCGACCAGTCGCCCCTTGGGAATCGAGAAGCTCACGTCCAACAACGCTGGTCGAGGTCCATAGCTGACCGTCAGGTGGCTGACCTCCACGGCCGGTTGGCTCTTGGTTGCGTCATTCATGACCCGCGTCTCTTTCCGTGGATTGCTGGCGAGAAAACGCCCCCTCGATGGCGCCAGAAGCCCATGTTGCGATGCTTGGATGGCCGAGTCCTCCAGGACAAACGACAATACGCCCGCCAAAGGAACTCCAGGTTGGTCGGCGAACAGCAGCGACTCACCGAGGATGCGATTGCCCTGCGAGACTGTGACTTTCGCAGCGACAGGCGACGCTCGCTGCAACGCGGGATTCAAGCGAACAAACACCTCGTTCACGCCCAGCAGAAGACCTTGGTCGATCGTGGCGCGCCATGTCTCGCCGGCGAGCAAGGGGTTGGCGCGAACGCCGCGCCAACGTTCGCCGTCCAAACTCGCCTGAATGCAACACGGATCCACGGCTTGAAATGCGTCCGGACGCAAGTCGCACGTGGCGATGACGGTCAACCTCACAGGGCGCTCCGCGTCCACGCGTTCCATGGCTGCCGGCCGATGCATCCGCCGCACTTCCTGTTGGAAACGTTGAAACGCAGCGACGAGCGTCATGATCAAGACGACCAACAGGACGGTGAGCAAGGGGCGCATTGTGGCGTTTCGAGAGAGGTCAAGAGCCATGCGAGACGAGAAGCCGCGCACCTCGTCCTGGGCCTGGAAGGAGTCGGGATTTCTTTCGTTTGGGAGTCGCGTGATGATACATGCTGGCGGTGGTCATCGCCGGCTGTGGCGGGATCAGGGCCCACAGCCCGCCTTTGCCTGCTACTTCAACGCATGGACGATCGTCAGCACGTTTTCTCGCATCATTCCTTGGAAGGTTTCTCCTGCGGAGCCAACGGGGCCCATGGAGTCCGAATAGAGCTTGCCGCCAATGCTGACGCCCGCGTCGTTGGCGACCTCGCGAATGGCGCTTTCATTGACGCTGGTCTCGACGAAGATCGCCTTGACGCCGAAGCTGCGAATCGATTCGACCGACTCGCGTCGTCGTTGCGGCGTCATCCCCCCGCCCACCTCGGCGCGCGTTGACCAGCCCGCGGGCGCAGCGGCTCGAAAGCCGTATTCGCGGCAGAAGTATCCGAAGGCGTCGTGACTGGTGACCAAGACGCGTTGCGGTGCGGGGATTTTGTTGACTTGCTCCAGGATCCAATGGTGCAGCACGCGCAGTTCAGCCAGCAGCAACTCCAGTCGCGCCTCGTAGAACTCGGCCCCCGTGGGATCGGCCTCACGAAGCGCGGCGGTGATCTGGCGAGCGTAGCTGGCCGCGTTGGCGGGCGTGAACCAGGCGTGTGGATCATGAAAGGCGTGTCCATCCTCCTCGACCTGCAGCGGGGCGACCCCTTCGGCGCAGGTCGTGATCGGTTTGCCGGCGTTCTCCGCCAGCGTCCGCATCCAATTTTTGCCCTCCAAGCCCCAGCCGTTCTCCAAGCACAGCGTCGCCTGAGCGGCGATCTCCGCGTCACCCGACTTGAGCTCGTACAGATGGGGGTCCTGTCCCGGCGCCAGCACGCAGTGAATCCGCCAACGATCCCCCGCGATCTGCCGAGTCAAGTCGGCGATCTGTGTGGTGGAGCACACCACCAGCGGCTTGGGCGGCTCTTGCCCGACCGACGGAGCGACCGCGAGCTGCGCGGCGGGCAGTGCCAACAGCACCCATAGCCATGGTCGTCGCCGGGCCCCCATGTTTGTCTCCCTCGAGCAGAGTCGTCGAACCCCGCAGCGCTGGCGCCTGGAGGGGGCCGGCGCCGGCAAGCTCGCCCGCGTGCGATTTTTTTGATTAATCAAAAAGTCATTGTGGTGGTTCTGGCGACTCGCGTCAATGCATGGTCATCGCCGCTTCCGCCGGGTTCGGACCGCCGCCGCAGGCCCGCCGCCAATGGCGTGTGCCCCCAGCCTGCCCGGCCCTTCGGACCCTCGCCTGCCGCCTTCGTTGAGTCCACGCCATTCAGGCCCGCCGTGGCGGGGAGGGGCCGGCGACGCCGCGTTCTCTTTGCCCCAAACGGGTCGGATGCTAGACTAGTAGGAATGTTAAGCGGCGTGGCGGGGGACCGGAGGAACGTCTCCATCCGCTAGGCGATTGTGGCGGTGCGTCATGGCCCTGACCTACTTCAAGCGATACCGAATGGAGATCGAGCTGTCTCAGCTGCGATTTCCTGCTTTTCCGCCGGCCCCCGACTTTGCCTTTCTGCCTTGGCGGGATGAGCTCTTGAAAGCGCACGCGGAGGCGAAGTACCGCAGTTTCTGCTTTGAGATCGACGCCAACGTGTTTCCTTGTTTAGGCGATCGCGAGGGGTGTTTGCGGTTGATGCGGGACATTGCGGCCCGGGCGAGTTTCTTGCCGGAAGCGACCTGGCTGCTCCGCCGCCAAATGCCTGACGGCGGCGTCGAGAATTGTGGAACCGTGCAAGGGGTCCTGGACAACTCGGGCCTTGGCGCGGTACAGAACTTGGGCGTCTCGGCCAATCATCGCGGTCTTGGGCTGGGCACGCGCTTGTTGCAACTGGCCTTGGAGGGCTTTCGCAGCGCGGGGTTGCGGTGCGCCTTCCTGGAGGTCACGGCGCAGAACTCCGGAGCCGTACGTTTGTACCAGCGGTTGGGATTCCGCACGGTGAAGACCGTGTACAAGGCCTCCCAAATCGCAGTCGTCTCTTGAGGCGTCGAGCGCAGTCCGCGAGACGCCGCTTGTGCCGCGGCCGGTCCGCCAAACCAGGACCGGGTGAACCGTCATGTTTGTTTGTGGGAGTTTCGTGTGCAGCAACGCATCTTGACCGAGACGTTCGCCAATGGACTGACGCTTTTGGCCGAACCGATGGATTGGGTGGAGTCAGCGGCCTTCGCGCTGTTGCTTCCGGCCGGTTATGTCCAGGATCCCAGCGACTTGCTGGGACTGAGCAATCTATTGAGCGATATGGTCCAGCGGGGTTGCGGGCGGCGGGACAGCCGGCAGTTTCTGTTTGACCTGGAGAATCTGGGGGTTGATTATTCCGGCTCCGTTGGCGCCCAGCACACCTCGTTCGTCGGCGCCTGTGAAGCCCGTAATCTTCTGCCGGCGTTGCAGTTGTTTGGCGACATGGCCCGCTCGGCGGAGTTGCCGGAGGACGAACTGGAGCTGTCCCGGCAGGTTTGTCAGCAGGAAGTGCTGGCCTTCGAGGACGACTTGGCTCGCCGCGTCACAGCGACGCTTCGCGGCAACCATTACGGGCCGCCCTACGATCGCCTGCCTCATGGCGCCATGGAGTCCGTTTCGCGGTTGACGCTGGACGATGTGCGGCGTCAGTACGGGCGCTGCTACGTGGCCCCGGGCGCGATTCTCTCGGTGGCCGGCAACATCGACTGGCGGGCGCTGCTGGATGCGGCCGAGCGTTGTTTCGGCGCGTTGGCCAGCACCCCGGCGGAAGGCGCCGCTGAGTCGCCCGGAGTCCTGGGTTACGAGCATACGCAAGTTGACTCCAGTCAGACTCACATCGCGATGGCCTACGACGCGGTGCCCGCGTCGCATGAGGACTACTATCTGGCTCGCAGCGTTGTCGCCGTGTTGAGCGACGGCATGAGCTCGCGATTGTTCACTCAAGTCCGCGAGGAGGCGCGGGTTATGCTACACGGTTGACGCCTCCTACGATTTGCTGAAGACGCGCGCTTGCGTGCAATGCTATGCGGCGACGACGACCGAGCGCGCTCAAGAGACCTTCGACGTGATGACGGCCGAATTGGCGCGTCTGTCCGAAGGCGTCGACCAAGGCGAAGTGGACCGCTTGAAGGCTCGTTTCAAGAGCGGTCTGATCATGCAACAGGAGTCCAGCGCGTTGCGCTGCAGCGCCATGGCGAGTCAGTGGTACTTGTTGGGCCGCGTGAAAACGCTGGAAGAAATCAGCGACATCATTGATCGTTTGACTCGCGACCGAATCAACAGCTACCTGGCCGAGCATCCGCTGCAAGTGCGGACCGTCGCGACCTTGGGAGCTCAACCGTTGGAGACGCACGTTGGAGTTTCTTAGTCATCGCTTGGACAACGGTCTGGAAATCATCGCCGAATACAACCCGCGAGCTCATTCGGTCGCCCTGGGTTACTTCGTGCAGGCTGGTTCTCGCGACGAAACGCGAGCCAACTCCGGAGTCAGTCATTTCTTGGAGCACATGACGTTCAAAGGGACGCCCAGGCGCCAGGCCGAGGACGTGAATCGGGAACTGGATGAAATCGGGTCGCGATCCAACGCCTACACCACCGAAGAGCAAACCGTCTACTACGCGGCCGTCTTGCCCGAGTACCAGGATCGCGCGGTCGATTTGCTCAGCGACATCATGCGACCGTCGTTGCGCGCGGAGGATTTTGAAACAGAAAAGCAAGTCATCCTGGAGGAGATCGCCAAGTACGACGATCAACCGCCCTTCGGCGCTTACGAAAAGGCGATGGCGGCCCACTTCGGGGAGCACTCGCTGGGGCAGAGCATCCTGGGAACCGTGGAAACCGTGTCGGAGCTCACCCAGGCCCAGATGATGGAGTACTTCCAACAGCGCTATTCCCCAGGCAACATGCTGCTCACGGCCTGCGGCAAGGTTGACTTCCCAGCGTTGGTGCGGGCGGTCGAGAAGCATTGCGGCTCCTGGGTCCAATATGACGCGCCGCGCGACCTGACGCGGCCGAAGACCCGCTGCTCGCGGGAACACTATGATAAGGAACTGGCCATGCAGCATTACGTGCTGCAATTGGCCGACGCGCCCGATGCAAGCGATCCTCGCCGCTTCGCCGTGCGCTTGCTCGATGTCATTGTCGGCGACGATAGCGGCAGCCGGTTGTTCTGGGAACTGATCGACTCGGGTTGCGCCGAGTATGCGGCCCTCGGTCCGCATGAGTTCCAGGGCGCCGGGTTGGCGTTGACCTATCTCTGCTGTTCCCCCGACGCGACCGGGCGGAATCTCGAGCGAATCGAGGACGTGTTTCGTCAGGTCGAACGCGACGGCGTTGGTGAAGAGGAATTGCAGCGAGCCAAGAACAAAGTCTGCTCCTCCATCGTGATCGGCGCCGAGCGGCCCTCCAATCGGCTGTTCAGCGTCGGCGGATCCTGGCTGCAGCGGCGCCAGTATCAGACGTTGCGCGACGAGGTCGCCGCCTATCGCAACACCAGCCTCCGCGAATTGCACGAGGTGCTCGAGGCCTTTCCGCTAACGCGGCGTTCGATCGTGTCGGTGGGGCCGAATATGTCGGCTTCCGCCTGATCGCGCATTTCGGCGCGACTTCTGTAATCGCGCCCCAGACGGCCACGGCACGGAGGCGCCCGGCTTGGTGTCGATAAGCCCTGAGTGCTTTGACCGTCTGCAGACTTGGGGCGCCCATTGCCTTTCGGTCAACGAGGAAGACCGCACCGCGTAGGGCAACCCCAACAACCAAAGTGGACAAAGCACAGTGCCACGAATCACCAAACCCGCTGGTCGCGCCGCCCGACAGGCGCCAGGCGGAGCAAGAGGGGAGAGCTTTCTATGACGCGAGCCAATTGGACTTGGGTGTTGACGGCGATGGCGGTCGCTTGGATCGCAACGCCCAGCCGAGCCGAGAACCTGTTGCAACGGTTCTTCAGGGCGAACAACATCGGTTGGAGTGATGGGTACCACACCTACTCGCGGCGCTCGCAGTCGCCAGGGCTGGCCGACCCTTACGGGCAAACAAAGTTCCCGCGGCAGCCGCAACACAGCCTGGCGCCGCGTCCGCCGCTAGCGCCCCGACCCGAGTCCGCGCCCACGCCCCAAGTCCCTCCGCAGCCGGATCCCCCCGGCCTCTTGCCGGCGCCGGGGTTGCCCGGCGATTATTCGTCTTCCGCTCGCAGCCAGGGCGTCAACGACAGTTCGTTCTCGCATAGTTCATCGCTGCTGAAATACAGATCGATTTCGCGCTGAGCGGATTCGGGGCCGTCGGACGCATGCACCAGATTCATTTGGCGGCTGCTGCTGAAGTCGCCGCGGATTGTGCCCGCCGCGGCCTTCAGGCCGTTGGTCGCCCCCAGCATGTCGCGGACGACCCCAATGGCGTCCAGGCCCTCGATGACCATCGCCACAATGGCGCCGCCCGTGATAAAGGCCTCTAATCCGGAGTAGAACGGCTTGCTGACGTGTTCGGCGTAATGCTTCTTGGACAGGTCGGGGGTGACTCGCATCATCTTCATCGCGATCATGTTCAAACCCTTGTCCTCGAAACGAGCGATCACTCGTCCCATCAGTCGTCGTTGGACACAATCGGGCTTTAAGAGCACCAAAGTGCGTTGCATCAATTCGTTCCTTGTGGTGGGAGCGGAGAGCGTTGGTTCTGGAAAAGCACGGCGATGAACGCGGATATTCCGCTCATTTCCGGCCAAGCTGGTGGTGACTTTAGTCGATCCCCTCGCTTGGTTCCAGGGGGCGCGAACCTGTCGCCGGCGCGACGATCGAGTACACTCGGCATGCGGATCGTGCTCGGTGGAGAACCGGGCCCAACCATCGCGGGCTCGGAGGCTGATCTGGCTTGGGCCCGCGGGCGGCCTGGGCAAGGCCAAGCCGCCAGCGTCCGCGCGTGGCGCGTTGAATTCCCTTCCCTTTGATTGAGCGAGCATGACGACACTTTCCTTCTCCGACCGCCTCGCCGCCAAGATCCAGGAATGCGGCAGCCCGCTGATGGTGGGCCTGGACCCGCGGTGGGATCGCCTTCCCAACGCGCTGAAGCAAGGCGATCCGAATGATCTTCACGTTCGAGCACTCGCCTATCGGAAATTCTGTCAGGAGGTGATTGACGCGGTTCAGGGCTTGACCGCGGTCGTCAAGCCTCAGGCGGCCTTCTTCGAACAGGCGGGGCCGCAAGGCATGCAGGCGTTGTGGGACGTCATTCAGTATGCTCGCCAAGCCGGATTGTTGGTCGTCTTGGATGGCAAACGGAACGACATCGGCTCCACAGCGCAGGCTTACGCCGAGGGCTATCTGGGCGAGCAGTCGGCATGGAAGGCGGACGCGCTGACCGTCAGCCCGTACCTCGGGGAAGAGGGCTTGCGGCCGTTCATGGATTGCGCCGCCCAACGCAACGCCGGCGTGTTCGTGCTCGTCAAGACCTCCAACCTGGGCGGCGGTTATCTGCAGGATGTCTCGGCCGATGGAAAGACCATTTATCGACGAGTTGCTCATTTGGTCGAATCCGCCTCGTCCAAGAACACCGGCGCCAGCGGTTATGGCCCGGTCGGCGCCGTCGTGGGAGCGACCTACCCGGCGCAGCTTGCGGAACTACGAGCGGCCATGCCCCACGCCTGGCTGCTGGTCCCCGGGTTCGGCGCAAGGCGGCAGCGCGGCCGATGTCGCCGCCGCCTTCGACAAGAACGGCCTAGGCGCCATCGTCAACAGCTCGCGCGCCATCATCTTCGCCTACCAACGAGCGGAGTTTCAAAAGCAAGCCCAAGCCAATTGGCAAGACGCGGTGCGAGCCGCCGCGCAAGAAGCGGGGTTGGTTCTGGTTCTTAGTTCTGGTAGTTCTTGGTTCTTGGTTCTCGGGTCTGGGGCAGGCGCCGTCGAGCGATGCTCCTCGCCAGCCCAGGCTCTCTGTCGCCGGCCTCTTTACGGTATTTCCACTTTGGGTGTCGCGGGGAGCTGATCACCCCAGGGCAGATTGGGGCGCCATTTCAGCCAATAGGCTTCGGGTTCGTTGACGACATCGAATTGGGCGTCGTTCTCGGCGGGCGGGCCGGGGACGTCGGGCGTGGCGAAGGCGGCGCCGCCGGCGGCAATGGTCTCCAGGGTGTCGGCGTCGAGCCGAAAGCCGCGCAGGCCAAGCTTCAGGTCGATGCCGCTGACGCTCCAGAACTTCGAGTTGTTGCGAACCAGATCGCGGTAGTCGGGTTCGATGTAGGCCTGGGCGAGGACGGCGCTGGCGTCCGGGGCGAGTTGGACTTTCAGGATTCGGCCGACTCGCACGCCTCGAAAGGCGATCGGGCGCCGGATTGCAGCCCGAATCGCTCGTCGCCTTTCAGCGTCACCAACAAGCCCGCGGGATCCAGGTCCGTCACCGGCGCCTCGGCGAGTCCCTCGAATTGATTCCGCGGCTCGGATTTCAATGGACCAGGTGCCACGGCGATATAGCGGCCGCCGACCAAGGTGTCCAATCCCCGCACGCCTTGGAAGCCCACTTGAGGATGCTCAACCCAGAACTGGGTTCCTTCTCTGGCCAAGTCGCTGTACTCGCTGAGCAATTGCAGGTGCGCCTCGACGGCGTCGCCGGTGGCGTCTAGTTGCACGCTGATGACCTCGCCGACGGAGATGCCTCGCAAGCGGACGGGATCTCCTTGCTGCAACCCGAACCCTTGTCGGAAGCGAATGACAACGACTTCCGGCGCGATGCCAAACAGCGTTTGAGGCGCTTCCACGCCTTCCAGCAGGTGGACGAGCTCCGCGGACGCGGGGCCGGGTTGAGCGTTGATGTACCGCGGACCGACGACGGTGTCCAAGCCGCTGACTCGCGACAGGCCAAGACGCGGACGTTCGATCCAGTATCGCCCGCCGGCGCGGGCCAGATATTCGGCGCCGTCATGCAACACGATATGCACATCGACGCCCAGCATCGACTCGGCCAGATCAACCTTGCGGACGCGTCCCACTTCGATGCCGCGGTATTTGACCAGGTCGCCGGCCGCGATGCCGTGGCCTTGACGGAATCGCACGGTCAACCTGCGGCCGCTGGGCGCCGATTCGGCCCACACGATCAGCGCCGCGGCGAGTAGGCACGCCGTGGCGGTCAGCCATACGACGCCCCCGCGACGCCACAACCAATCGCTCCATTGGTCGGCTGGCTGAGCGATAGCCAGCGGCGGCTCCCAGACAGTATCCCGCGATGAAGCCGCGGCGGGCGAAGCGAGAGGCGTCGCGACATTCGCGGTCGCGTCGAGGCCTGAGGCCTTGCCGTCGTGGCTCGGGACCGGCTCGTCGCCGCCAACGGTTTCGTCTTCAGGCGTCTTCATCATGCCAGACCGAATGTGGATCGAAGTAAATCGAAGCCAACATGCTGAGCGTTACGCACAACACGAATGCGACGACGGCGGGGCCAAAATGGAATGTCATCAAGTCGCCCAGTTTCACCAACATGACCATGAAGGCCAACAGCATCACGTCCATCATGCTCCAGCGCCCCGCATGCTCCATGATGCGATACGTCAGACCCTGGTGCCGCTTGCTCAGCAAACCCAGCCAGCACAGTTCGATCATCAACAGGATCTTCAACAGCGGGAAGACCACCGAGAACAAAATGATGATGCCGCCAACGAACCAGTCGCCTTGTTGCATCAACTCGATGGAGCCCGCCAGGATGCTGGATTCCCGCTGATAGCCAAGGCGATCAATGCGTACGATCGGGAGCAGCACCGCCGGCCAGAACAGGATCAAGGCCCCGATGGCGGCCGCCGCGGAGGCCTCCAGGGATCGCAGACGATTGCCTGGACGATGCACGACAGCGGAGCACCGCGTACAAACCCCCAGCACCGTGGGATCGTCAGGCAGGCGATGAATCAGACCGCAACAGTGGCAGGCTTTCAGGTGCTGCATGGGCCGGTTTCGAGCGAGGCTGAGGTTGGCTGCGGTCGGTGAGATTCGCGGCCCTATGTTGCAGCGTCATCCCGGGTGCGACCAACTGAACGAAAACGCGGCAAGCGGACGGCAGCCTTATTGTAGGAGCTCAGCCGAGGAAGATCAAAAGCGTTCCTCGTTTCTCTCCCGTGCTCGAAGGTGGGCGGTCGGGCTCGCCACCGATGAACACGGATCGACACGATGGGTTGGATCCGGCGACGCCTCTGTGCATCCGTTGGCTCGGATTCCGACAAACAAGCCGGCCGAACCAGGGGCTCTTTAAACAGGCTCCTCCGGCGTCATGCTTCGCGGCGACTGTGGCAACGCGCCGAATCCCGCCACCATCAGCACGGCCGCCGCGGTCGTAAAGGACTCGAAGGAAGTGGGCTGCACGTAAGACGATTCCAGGAAGGAATTGATGAAAGCGAAGATCGCCAAGCCGGCGGCGGCGGCCAATTGCGGATGTCGGAACTTGAGAAAGCGAGCGCACACCCCGCCCAGGCCCAACAGCACCGCGGTTACGACGCCGCATAAGCCCACCAGGCCCAGCATCAACAACGTGTCGATATACACCGAGTGCGCATTGGGGATCGACCATTCCAGGTTGAACGAAACCTCTTCGATTCGCGGCGGCGTCCAGACGGCGTCATACCCGTTGCCAATGAACCAACGGATCCCGTCAAGATAGCGCTCCAGCATGAACCCCCAGAGCGGCACGCGGCCATTCAGGTTGCTCAGATCGTCGGAACGCCCGAGAGTGGCCGCGGCGCTCAACCCCTCGGTGTCCGCCAACAGCAAGGCGCTGGCGCTGAGTCCCGCTACGATCAAGAACATGACCGAGATCAGCGCCAGCACGCGACTCTTGGGAGGCAACATCAAAGCGAACGGCGCGCCGACCGCGATGAGTCCGCCAACCAGTGAGGTGCGCGACTTGGTCATCAGCAACAGCATCAGCGCCGCACCCGCGATCGCCAACCCCAGCGTCCTCATCCGCCGCGAGTCAAGAGCCAGGTAAAAGCTGCTGATCAACAGCAGGCTGCAATAACCGGCCTGCGAATTGGGATGGACGCCGCCGGCGAACCGATATCCGGGCGAAAACGGACTGTCCTGTCTCACCACCAATTCAATCAATAGGCTCGTGCCGACAAACAGCAACGACACCACGAAGACCATTCGCAGAAGATCGCCGGGCCCCAGGACACGGCATACGCCAATCAGCGCAAACACGCAGCAGTACAAGATCACCAGCCGCTTGACGGTGAACTCGGGTGCGATCGACCACAGAAAACTGATGCTCGCCCACAGCAGCAGCCCGCCCAGCACCGCCAGCAGCGGGCGGCCATACTTCACCGGCTGCAGCGGAAAACGCAACAATAAAACAACGCCCGCCAATCCAAACGCCGGAAACATGATCTTGCGAATCATGCTGCCGCCGCTCGCTTGCTCGCTCGCTTCCTCGGCCGAAGGCGCATAGTCCTCCAACGCGCCCACATCGACCGTGAAGTTCTGCTCGCTCACCAGGAACAACAGCCCAAACCCCAACGTGATCGCCAGCCAAAGCGACGCCCGATTGCGGATCGACATGGCTGGAGTTGGCGAGTGCATGGTTGGTTCTTGGTTCTGGTTCTTGGTTCTTCTGGTTCTGGCTTCTGTTCTGGTTCTGGTTCCAGGCGGAAGTCATGAATGATTCCTGCGAATCATTCACGCTGTCGCGTCCGGGGCCGATGGTGGGAGTAAAAGCCGATGTAAAGCCAGGCCCAAAGTTCTAGCCGTGGCCGTGAGGCGAGCCCTTTAAATCTAGCATGAAGCAAAGGGCGACTAGACGGCAAATTCCCGCCACCGCTGGGCTTGTCCCAGAGTAGCGCCGCCAGATAACGCTGTTGGCTGGGCGAGGGGCATCGCGGCGGCGTCCACGCCAGGATCGTTGTTAGCGAGGAGCAACGCTCGACGGGGGCATGCCGGCATGCCCCGCCGTGGCGTGCTCGCAGGGGGTCGTTTGTTGGCGGGGAGCAACGCTCGACGGGGACCTGCCCCGTCGTGGCGTGCTCGCGGGGGTCGTTTGTTGGCGGGGAGCAACGCTCGACGGGGACCTGCCCCGTCGTGGCGTGCTCGCGGGGGTCGTTTGTTGGCGAGGAGCAACGCTCGACGGGGACCGCCCCGTCGCGGCGGTGCTCGCCGCGAAAGCACTTGTGGCGACAGGCCTTGGCGACAAGACAAGCCGAGTCAACCAAGAACCAAGAACCAAGAACCAAACCGAACCAACCAGAACCAGAACACCCTTGACTCCATGAGCGAGCATCCCTAAGATCCGCCGCGCCGGAAGGAGTCTGGGCTGATGTCGTTGCTATTTGATGTTGTTTATCGCAATGAGTGTCGTTCGACGCACCACAAGTTGGTGATGGACGCGCTGCGTCAATTGCGGGGCGAGCGCGCCGAGGCTTGGCGGCGGCTATTCTTGCGCTATTACGAGCCCTTATTGCAAGGGGCCAAGGATCCGGACGATAGCTTTCGCGACTTTCGCAATCATGTGCTGCATGCTCGCGACAACATGTGGGGCGGAGTGCCCACGGCGGCCAAACGTTGGTATCACTTGACGGTCAATGCGCTGCGGCAGGGCCAGTGGCCTACGGCCGTGTATGCTTTCGGCGTCCTGAGCCATTACTACACCGACGCCTTGCAACCGTTGCACACGGCGCAGTCGGAGCGCGAAGCCGCCGTGCATCGCGCCGCCGAATGGAGTATCTGTAAAAGCTACGCGCAGCTGCTCGCCTTGGCCGATGAACAGGGCTTGCCCGACGTATCGTTACCCGAGGGCGGCGATTGGTTGCGCGGGTTGATGGAGCAAGGCGCTGGGCAAGCGGTAGCGCACTACGACGCGCTGGTCGCTCACTACGATCTGACCGCAGGCAAACGCCATCCGCCGGCCGGTCTCTCGGAAGACCTCAGAAAACGAATCGCCGAGATGATTGGCCTGAGCATTACAGGGTTGGCGCGCATCCTGGAACGAGCGATTCAAGAAGCCGGCGCCGCGCCGCCGCGGGCGAGCAACACGGTGCTTGGCGTGCTGACGGGCTTGACGGCCCCGTTCGCCTGGATCGCTCAATGGCGATGGAATCGTCGCGAACGACGCGCGATCGAGGCGATTGAGCGCGAGTATCGCAAGACCGGTCGCGTGCGTCGTTGCCTGCCGGCCGAGCAGCGAGTGGTGCGTCGCTTGCATGCCGAAGAAGTGCTGGGGATCTCCGAGGAAGAGCTGGACCGTCGCGGCGACGCCGAAGCCGACGCGCGGGCGGAATCACAAGCCATCGCCGACCACAGGCCCGCCGCGCCGCGGGTCATGGTGGGAGGAGACGGCGCTCCAGCCAAGAATTCGTGGTCCATCAACCTGACTCCCGATCAGCCAGTAGTGGACGCTCCCTCGATCGGCGCCAAAACGGCCAGGCGCCTGGAGCGCATTGGCGTCCACACCGTCGGCGACTTGTTGCGAGCCGAGCCGGCGGACGTGTCCAGGAAACTGGGCGTCGCCTACATCACGACCGAACTGGTCCAGCTGTGGCGGCTGCAAGCCTCGCTGGTTTGTGAAATCCCCAATATTCACGGCCATGACGCTCAGTGGCTCGCAGCCTGCGGCCTGAGCGGTTCACGAGAGGTCGCGGCCGAGGAGCCCGGTCGTTTGTTGGAGTCCGTGCGGGCCGTCGCCGCGACCGACGATGGGCAACGCATCTTGCGAGGCGGCAAGCCTCCGGACCTCAATGAGGTGTCGGCCTGGATCCAATGGGCGCGGCACGCTCAACCGGTCGCCGCTTGAAGCCGCCGCTTGAAGCCGCCGCTTGAAGCCGCTGACCGCCGACGCCGCTTACCGTTGGGCCGCTTACCGTTGGGCCGCTGTTGGTTCCGGCCCCTCCTTGGCCCGGCTGATCTCGATGGTGGCGATCAACGCCTCGTCCTGAAAACGCAGGCCGGCGACGATCTCGTTCAGACTGTCCATGAACTTGGCGAACGAACTTCCCTGGTTCAATTGCACGTACTGCTTGGAGTTCTCTCGATTGCCGTGCGCGCTGCAGACGATCTGACTGCCGCCCTCGTCCAGCGTGTAGGTCCCGCCGTCCGGGCAATAATAGCGCACGCCATACTTGGACTCAGAGATGCGGGCGACCTTGTCGATCGGCACTCCGTAGAGTTTGTGCAGGTTGTAGATCGAAATCACATTGGTGTGGCAGGCCAGTCTTGATTTCTCGGACCAGTAAAGTTGAACTTGATCGGCCAGCTTATGAAGTGCTCGTCGATTGAAACGCATCAGCAGTTGCGCTAGCGGCGTTGGTTGAGGCTCGGCTTGACTGACGTCAATCACCTGACGCAACACGTCGGGGGACGTGGCCATCACAAGTTGGTCGCCAATTTGAGCCAAGTGCAGGCGAGCGGTGACGGCGTAAATCCGCCCCGACAAGACATGGATCGGGTGCTCCTTGTAGTCGGGAAGCCGATAGGAGTCGAGCTTCGTTGTGAATCCAGCGAGTTCGCCATTGTTCAGGAAGATCCGCCGAGTGAACTGATCGAGCAGGCGTTGCGCTTTGACGCGGTCTTCGACATCGATCGTCATGTAGACTGGCAGGTTCAACATGGAGAACGCCGCGCCGGCCACGGCTTGTTGGGAGGAGGACAAGCGGCCGATGAATGGCAGATCCACCGGTCGCAGCCGCGCGGGATCGACCTCCAGGATGGTCTCCCCGTCGCACAGATGCAGCGACACGCCGTCGCCCAGCCAGGCGAGATCGGTCAGAGTCGGATCTTCGCGGATCACTTCCGACACGCCGGGAATCGCTTGCAGGACTTGTCCGGCCAGTGCTCGACCGGGATTCCAAAACAGCGAGAGCAGCGCCGATGGGCTGATGCGGGCTGTATCAACTGCGCTGCGGGCTCGGATCCACCATGGTTCGCAGATCGCGATACCAACTGCTGTTGGCCAAGGGCAAGATGCAGGCCTCGAGCCGCGTCTTGTCGTCGGCCGTGAGCCGAATGGCGATCGGATCGAACATCTGTTGCCAGAAGGCCTGGTACCGCTGCTTATAGCGATTGTACTCCTCCGCTTCCTGCTGGGAGACCTGCAAGACCGTGAGTTCGGCGTTGGGCGTCAAGTAACGAAGGCGGTTGTGAAGCGAACACGTGCAGGTGTCGCTATCGGCGTCGAAAGCGTAGGCGCCGCCATGCGGGCAGATGATCTTCTTCGGATCCACGAATCGCCCTTGGATCAATTCGCTCAGGCTCTCGGGGGAGCGGCCGTATTCCCAACGGAACAACAGCGACGCGTTGTTGAGCATCACGAGATGATTGAAACATTCACGACGTCGCTTCTGCGAGATCTTGGCGGCGGGGCCGACCAGTCGTCGGATGGCGGCTTCGGACACAAATAGATAGCCGTGTTTGGGGCCGGCTTGCGGCGGAAACAGCGCCGTGATGTACTGATAGTCGAGCGATTCAGCGAGGCTCTCGTCAGGCGCCACGGCGACATCGATGATGCGGCGGGCTGCGCGATGAGAATTGGAATACACGATGTACTGATCGTGTCGCACGATGAAACAGCTGATGCTGCGATCGTTGGTGTAATGCGCTTGCACGCGATGCCCGCGGTAATTGAACTCGCGACTCAACATTTCCGGGCGCTGCTGTCGAGTTTGCTCCAGCCAGGCTGCCGATTCGGCCTCGAACGCATCCGCATTGTTCAAGGCGAAGATCAAACTGACATCCGTCCCCTCGGCCATGAACGGATCGCCGCCGGTGACCGCCAATTCCGCGACCACCTCGTCGGCGAAGAGCTGCATCAAGGGCGTCCGCCGCAGGCACAGTTGCTCCTCCATCCGCGTCCGTATGCGATTGTCTTGGGCCTGCAACGTGTAGAGTCGCAGTAGGTTGTCGCCCCATTGCGAGGTGAGGTCGAGCAGTTGATCCATGGCGGAGATGGACTGGAAGTGCACAAAGTACTGATCGGCGGGGATCAATCGCGAGACGGCGTGCACATGCGGTTCGGCCCCTTGCTCGGTCAACTCCTTGAGCTTCTCCTCATAGTCCAAGGAGCTTAGCGCCGGCGGCTGCAGTTGACTGATGTGAATGTTGTGGTCGCCGGGGCGATTGGCGCCCGCCAGCGCCTGGCGCTGCAAAGTCTCTTGAATCGCCAGGGAGCCGGTGAAGACTTCGTACAGCTCCGTTTCGACATCCAGTTTCGGCGCGGCGGATGTGAACGGCGGCGGAGCGACGCCGTAACGAGCCTTGGACTGCAGCAGGCAATATTGAAAAAAGGTCTCCGTGGGGTAGTACTCCAGTTGTTGGATGAAGTAAGCGTTTTGCTGCCGAGCCCAGTTCAGGAAGATCTCGCGAGCGCCGATATCGGTTTCTCGCGGCTTGGCCGGAATCTCCACTTCGATGACGCCTTCGCGAACTTCCACGCGTCGCGACCCGTCGATGTTCTCGGAGATCGTTTCGTAGGACAGTTTCAGCGTGGTCTTTCCCTCGCCGCGCAGCCGCCCATAGAACTCCGCGTGCTTCTGCTGAAAGCGGGTCTCCTTGGGATAGATCAAGTAGGCGCGGTCATCGTCGGCTCTTAGCCGCAGGTAATTGCTGGTCTCGAACTCCTCGGCCAGGAAGGGTTGCTCCAACCGAATGGTGAAGGCCGCTAGATCATCTTCCGCGCTGCGATAGACTTCCACCTTGTGGTCGAAGGGCGGCTCCTCGGCCCTTCCCACGGCTGGGAGCAGCAGCAATCCCGCGTAGAAACAACGGTAAATCCTCGGCAAGTCCATCGATTGGCGACGCAACATGGCTGGGTCTCCTCAGGGATCGCGGGCGGGCGCCGTGCACATCGTCGTTCGCCTGTTCCCGCGGCGGGGACTCAGAACGAGGCCGTTGGCCAGCGCCTCGTCGATTCTTCGGCGTCCGCCCTAGGCGGCCTTCTATCATAAGGCATTCCCCCCAGGGCTGTTTGACTCTGGTGCAAAACTCAGCGGCTGTGGCCGCGTTCGAAATCTCGTTGAGGAGACTGACGTATGAAGAAGTGTGACTGGCTGGCTGTGGTGATGTTGAGCGGACTTGTCTTGCTGCCCGGTTGCGGACCAACCGATGCGCCCGAGGCGACCGCGACGTCCGAGCCGGCGGCCGATTCCAATGCGGCCGATGATTCAGGCCAACCCGCGGCGGACCTGGCCGACATCGTCGATACCGCCGTGGCGGCCGATGGATTTGGCACGCTGGTCGCCGCCGTCAAGGCCGCCGGCTTGGTGGAGACGCTGAAGGGCGAGGGCCCCTTCACCGTGTTTGCTCCCACCGACGAAGCGTTCGCCGCGTTGCCCGAAGGCACGGTGGAGAATCTGCTGAAGCCGGAGAACAAGGACCAGCTGATCGCCATCCTGACCTACCACGTCGTGCCCGGCAAGGTCATGGCGGCGGACGTCGTTGGTCTCTCCTCGGCCACCACGGTGCAGGGATCGGATGTCGCGATCGTCGTCGATGGCGGCAAGGTGACCGTCGACGGCGCCAACGTGACCGCGACCGATATCGACTGCAGCAACGGCGTGATCCACGTGATCGACGCCGTGATTCTGCCCAAAACCGAATAGAGTCGCCAGCCGCCAGGACGGCTCCCGCGGTCGTCCGAAAACGCGGGAAGCATCATCAAAGCCGGCGGAGTGGCCCTACCGCTCCGCCGGCTTTTTTTCGTCGCCTGCGTAATCGCGTCAGACTTTCGGCGCGAAGACGAAGTAGGCCGTATCGATGACGTGAGCGGCCAGCAACTCGCGACATGTGTTGAAGTACTTCAGATAGTTGTCGACGACTTCGGCGGACGTCAACGCTTCCGCTTCCGCCCGATGCTTCTCGAGATTCTCGGCCCAGCTGGCCAGGGTCCGCGTGTATTGATCGCTGATGTACTGCATCTCGATCTGTTCCAAGCCCGCATTCCGTGCATGTTGCGTGATGATCGTGGGCTCGGTTAGCTCCCCGCCCGGAAAGATATGGCGGCGCATGAACTTGGCGAAGAGGATGATCTCATGAGTGATCTCCACGCCTCGTTCTTGCAGCGTGTGCCAGTGATAGCCCATGCTGGTCTGCATGAACATCCGTCCGTCGTCGGCCAGGATCTCACGGCAGCGTTCGAAGAAAGGAGGGTGCCGGCGCCGGCGAAAATGCTCGAAGACCTCGAGCGTAATAATTCGGTCAACCGGCTCGTGGAATTGCTCCCAAGCTTGAATGCGTAGATCGATCTTGTCGGCGCCCGGGTGGTTCTTCAGCCGCTCCTTCGTGTAATCGAACTGAGCCTGGCTGAGCGTGATGCCGATGATCTCCAGATCGAACCGTTCGGCGGCGCGGAGAATCAAGCTTCCCCAGCCGAAGCCGATGTCCAGCAACCGCATGCCGGAACGGACCTCCGCCTTGTCCAGCGCTAAATCGAGCTTCGCGACTTGTGATTCGTCCAGCGTCGTTGAGTCGTCGGCGTAGATGCCGCAGCTGTATGTCATCGACGGGTCGAGGATTAACTCGTAGAACTCGTTGGAGAGGTCGTAATGATGCCGGATGTCTTCGGTCGGCGGTTTCATTTCGGTCATGGTGCGTTGCGCCTTTCTCGAGCACGGTGATTTCGCGGTCCGCGAAGATCACCAAACTATTGACCATGGAAGCGGACGGTTCAACCCTTCTTGAACGTCAGAATCAGATACTTGAGGAATCCCTTGCGACTCGCCGCCTGCAACATCCCCGTCGCCCGAGAGAACTTGGCCGCCATTTCCTCATCGTCCCAGAGCTCGGCGTGGCGGCGAAGGTAATCGTACGTGGGCAGCGTGTTGCGGGTCATGTCCTCCTGGAAGACAAGCGCCAATCCCGCTGCCGCCGCATACCCTTGATACGCTTCCAGCGAGCTGAGGACGTCGATATGGCCATAGGTCTGACGGGCGGCCGGATTTTCGAGCGGATTGGCGGCGCCGGACAAGTACGGCAGCACCCGCTGCTCCGGGATGAAGTCGCTGAGTGTGAGCAAGCCGCCGGGCCGAAGAACTCGACTCGCTTCGTGAAAGAAGGCGCCGCGATCTCGGAAGTGGAAGATGCACTCGACGGCGGTCACGCGATCATACGTCTCAGCGGGAAAAGGCAGCTGGCACGCATCGGCCTCCACGAAATCCACCGTGTTGCCGTCCCGCGCCTTCACCTCGCGGCGCACTCGCTCAAGTTGCCGCCGATCAATATTCAAACCCGTCAGCCGCATATCGCGATAGCGTTCGTTGATGTTGGCGATCGTGCCGCCAAAACCGCAGCCGCAATCCAATAACTTCAGCCCATCCCGCAGCTCGGCCGCCGCGGTCACCCGCATCGTCAGACGTTCCGCAGCCAGCGAGTAATCCTCGGCGGTCCCCTGAGATTGGGCGGGATCCTCCCAGTAGCCCCAATGCACATTGCGGCCAAAGGCAGCGACCGTGCTGGCGTCATTCTGATCCAGCAGACGAAACAAGACGTCGAAGTAAGGCGGGACGCCCTCGGGCCGAGGCGGCGAACTCTCCGGATTCACGTTGGTGCTCTTTGGTTCTGGTTCTTGGTTCTTGGTTCTTGGTTCTTGGTTCTTGGTTCTTGGTTCTTGGATCTTGGGTCTGCTCAGTCCACGTGGGCTCGAATTTCGTCGCCACGTGCGCCTAGGTTGCCATAACGATGATAACTGTCGCTGATGCTCTGTTCTTCGTAGTACCACAGCAGCTCCAGGCGCCCGTGCATCAACACGGGCGCGTCGGCCAGATAGACGCCGGTCTCGGCGGCTGCTTGGCGAATGAAGGGGCTCGGGCGGTCGGGGCCGGCGTAGCGGACGCGATCGGTCTGCCGATTGCGGAGGGCTTGCTCCAGTTGCTCTTCGGTTTCTTCCAGGAACTCGATCGCTCCAGCCCAGCTTTGCGTGAGTTGGTCCAGCAGGTGCAGCAGGGGATGATGGACTTGCGGCGCGAAGCTGACGGTGATCCGGCAGCCCGCGGCTTTTGCCGCTGCGACGCGCGCGAAGATCGAGACGACCGAATCCGGCGTTTCGACTCGGATGCGAATTTCCCGCACCGGCAGATACCGCCGCACGTTGTCTTGCCCGACCAGGCGGAAGTGATCGTGTTCCACGGCGAATTCATCTCGCACCGCCGCGTCGTAGCTCCTCATGGCCACGGCGACGATCTTCAGATCCTCCGCCGAGGGCTCGCCGGGTTGGCGAGCGAGTTCTTCGAGTCGCGGCGCCAGATCTCGCAAGCCGGCATCGGCCAACGGCTCGTCCAAACGCGCTGTCGGCAGGGTCGCGGCATGGTCGATGAAATGCATGAGCTGCGCGACGTAGTTGGGCCCTCCCGCTTTCATGCCGGGCCCGAAGGCGGACTTCCCCATGCCGCCAAAGGGCTGCCGAAGGACGATCGCGCCGGTGGTGCCGCGATTGATGTACAGATTGCCGGCTCGGATCAGCTCTTTCCATTGACGCTGTTCGCGATCGTCCAGGCTCTCCAGGCCCGAGGTCAACCCGAAGCCGGTTTGGTTGACGATGGCGATGGCTTCGGCCAGATTCCTGGCTTTTATCACCGCCAATACCGGTCCAAAGAACTCGGTCATGTGCGTGTAGCTGCCGGGCTTCACGTCCCATTTCACGCCGGGGCGGACGATGTGCGGGTTGTCGTGATCGATTTCGGGCATGACCGCCCAGGACTCGCCGTCCTCGAGGTCCTTGATGGCTCGCTCCAAGTCGCCGTTGGGCGGGCGAATCAGCGGACCGACCTTATGGTGCAGTTCCCACGCCGAGCCAACCGGCAGGCTCTTCACCGCGTCGCACAAGGTGGCGCGGAATTGCGCATTGTCAAAGACCTCCTCCTCGAGCACCAACAGCGAAGTCGCCGAGCACTTCTGGCCTGCATGGCTGAAGGCGGAATGCAGCAAGTTCTTGATCGCCTGGTCGCGATCGGACATGGCGGTGACGATTGTCGCATTCTTGCCGCCGGTTTCCGCCAGCAGTCGCATGGAGGGTTTCGCGGCCAACATTGCCAGCGCCGTCTCGGTGCCGCCGGTGAGGATCACCGTGTCAACCAGGTCATGGGTCACCAGCGACTGCCCTGCCCCGGCGCCTGGGCAGGGAGCGAATTGCAGCGCGTCTTGGGGAACGCCCGCGCGCCAAAAACACTGGCAAAGCAGATACGCGGTCAGCACGGTGTCCGACGCGGGTTTCAAAATCACGGTGTTGCCCGCCGCCAGCGCGGCGGCGATCCCGCCGCAGGGAATGGCGATCGGGAAATTCCAAGGCGCCACCACGGCCACGACGCCCCGTGGGGTCGCTTGGGCGCCCGGCAATTCGTAGAAGTAGTGGGCGGATCGCCGATAGAATTCCACGAAGTCAACGGCTTCGGAGACTTCCGGGTCCGATTCGGCCAAAGTCTTTCCTCCTTCGGCCAGCGCGGCGCCCATCAAATCGCCGCGAGCTTTCCGCAGCTCCACGGCCGCCTGCTTCAGGACGGCTTGACGCTGCGCGTCGCCCCGACCTCGCCAATTTCCGGCGTCGGCCTGGGCGGATTGCGCGGCGCGTTCAATGTCTTCGGCGGACGCCTGTCAACATCGCGCCACCACGGCGCCCGGCCGCGAGGGATCCGACGACTCGCGCACGGGGCGATCCCAGATTTCCTCGCCGGCGATCACCGCGGGGATTTCGGCGGCTTGATCACCACAGCGAGGCCGCCAGGCCTCCAGAAGATCCTCGGCCCAGCGCAGATTGGCCTCGAGCGAAAAGTCCGTATCGGGTTCGTTGACGAATTCGGTCCACGACGAATCATCCGGGGCCGCGGGCGCCTCGGTCTGGCGATTCTGGTTGCGTCGCGAGCTGACTGGCGCGTCAACGTCTTCCAGCGAATCCACGAACTGCTGCTCCAATCGATTCCAAACATCGCTGCCGACATGCAAATGAAAGGCGTGCCGCAGGAAGTTGTTTTTGCCAGTGTTCTCATCCAGGCGACGAATCAGGTAGCCGATGGCGTGGATGAAGTCCTTCTTCTTGCAGGCCGGAGCGTAGAGCAACAGGTTGCGACTGAGTTCGAACAACGCCCGCCTTTGATGGTTGGCCATGCCCTCCAGCATTTCAAAATTCACACGGTCCAAGGCCTGCTTCTCGTAAGCCAACACCAGTGCGTACGCCAATTCGAACAGGTTGTGCGAGGCGACGCCTAGATGTACGGCGTCGAGGTTTTCGGGGCGCAAGGCTTCATGCAGCATCCGCTTGTAGTTGCGATCCGTGTCCTGTTTCTCCTGAAAGGGAGCTTGCGGCCAACCGGCCAGGGAAGCCTCCACCCGCTCCATCTCCATGTTCGCCCTTTGACGATGCGCAAGCGAACCGGCGCCCCGCCGGCGGCCCGGCGCTTGCGGGCCCAGGCGTTCAGCTCCTGCTGTTTTGCGAAGGCGTCAGGCACGTACGCCTGCAAGACAATCCCCGCGGTCACGTCTTTCAGGCCGGGTCGATCCAGCGTGCGAGTGAACGCGTCCATCGTGACGCCCATGTCGCGAAATTCCTCCATGTCCATGTACACGAACTTGGGTGATTCTTCGCCGTCGGTGCGAATGAACTTCGTCTTAGCGGAGGCTCGGTAAAGCAACTCCAGTCGGTCGCACAGCACTTCGGTGGCGTGCCGCCGGGCCAGCGGAGTAATCTGCGAGTAGATCGTGGATATCTTGACGGAGATCACTTCGATTTCGGGAAGCTGCAACGCCTGCAGGTAGCCTTGCAATCGTTGCCGCGCATCGGCTTCGCCCAACAAGGCTTCGCCAAGGTAGTTGACGTTCATTCTCACGCCTTCGCCGCGACGAGCGCGCAGATGCCTGGTCAACATCTCGCGTTCGGCGGGAAGAATCACATTGGCCGTCTCGTGCTGCATTTTTTCCTTGACCAGGGGCACGGCCACCCCCGGCAGATAAGCTCCAAAGGACTGAAAGCCCTTCAACAGCGTGCGTTCGAAGGGGCTGAAGAAGCGAGGTACGCCTTGTGCGTCCAGGATGTGGATCAACTGATCGGCGGCCCGGAAGGGTGTTTCCGAGCGAAAGGCCTGATCGGTCAATTGCGTGAGCGTCGCCTTGTCGTGGGGGTTCTGGATCATCCGGTCCAACTCGGTTTGCTGCTTCCGTTCGGCGGCGGTCTGCAGTCGCGACGCCCGCCGCTGCAGGGCACGCACCAAGTGGAGCGTTTTCTGGACCGTCGGCGATAACGACGACTCGTTGTGCGCCTGGTAGTCGCCCAAAGCGTTTTCTATGGCTACAGCGGAATCGAAACGAGGTTGCGACGTCATGATTTCCACGCACTCCGAGCGAACAACGAATTCAACTTGAGCGATGCACGGCCGAGACCGCGGGACGGAACCTGCTTGCCCGCCCCCCCGCGCGAACGAGGGCACTCCGGCCCCCGCCGTGGATTGTAACAGCCGCGAAGCGAGTCGGCAGTCGCCCGCGATCCACACCCGACCTGGATGGCGGCCAAGGATGTCGCCGCCGATTTTTTTTGGGGAATATCCGCCGCTCCCAGCGTCTCTATCTCTTCGGACAGCCGGATGAAGCCGGTTGGAATGCAGCGAAAACGGGAACCAGAGTGGCTTCCCGCGCGGAGAGACCCCCCCGAAGGAAAGATGGAACACGAGATGAAAAAGTTGCAATGGTTGTGTGGTGCTTTGGTGCTCTGTGGCGGGCTGATGTTGACCGGATGCGACCAGAAGGCCGACGAAACCGTCGGCGATAAGGTCGGCAAAACGATCGATTCGGCGATCGACAAGAGCAAGGAAGCCATGGACGACGCGAAAGAAGGCGTCGGCGACGCCTTGGACGCCGGCAAAGAGGCGGTGGGCGACGCCATTGACGCCGGCAAAGAAGCCGTCGAACAAGGCCAAAGACGCCGTCGATGGCGGCGAAGACAAGTAAGCCCGCCCCCCGTGGGTGTGAGCTCGCGTTCCCCTTGCCTTCCCTGTCCGCGGCCCCCAAATGGCCAGGACCGGATGGGACCGCGAATCTTGAGAGGGTCCGTCGCATACGACGGGCCCTTTTTTTATCATCACGCCATGAAGGAAGACGAATCCAAAACGACATGGCGCCTGGACACCGTGGGCGATGACGGACGCCACCGAGGCTCGCACTCGCCATTCAGCGAACAGGATTGGACGCTGCGCAGTGACCGGGTGTGTTGGCCGGCCAAGGCAATGGTCGCTGGCTGAGCTGCAAGAGCGAGCGACCGTTGAGGCGGTCGCGCCCATTCACTGCGTCTCCTCGGGTCGGGGGATTTACGACGGTCCACCCGCCGTCTTTGCCGGGGCGTCCTTGGCGGACCTACTTGGCGAAGCTCAACCGATCGCGCCGTCCGGCGCGACGCTGCTTATCAGTCGGGCGCCGGCGGCCATCGGCTCGCCTACACTGCGTCATGAAACGCCGGTGGAGACCGAACTCGCCTTGACCGCCGGGCAAATTATCCTGGCCTGGACCCTGAATGGCCGGCCCCTGCCCTACGCCAACGGCGGGCCGCTGCGAGCGGTCGTGGATGGTCGCGGTTACGACGGCCAGCCGCGGTATTTCTACAAGTCGCTGAAGTGGATCGAGGAGATCGAGGTGTTGGCCGAGCCGATCGACGTCTGCCGACGCGGAACATGGGAACGGCCGCCGGCTATGGCGTCCGCGGCGCCGTGGGGACGGCCAAGATCGAGCCCTTCCTGGCTCGGGCGCCGGCGGGACGCGTTTCCCGATTGGATCGAAGCCGCCCGACATCAAGCGGAACTGGCGAGCTGGATAAGGCAAGGAGACGTCAGCCGCCTCATCAGCGGGCAACTCCATCGCTGCATCCCCGACTTCTCTCGTGCGGCCGGGTGGAATCCTAGCTTGCGTTTCCAGACGGCCGAATTTGTCGGCAGCAACTGCGAGCGGTCCGGTGGAGGGTCGCCCCGGCCACCGATCGACGATGGAATTTGTCGCACGTCAACTTCTCGTTGGCCAATTTGGATCAGGCCCACTTGGGCCACGCCGTTCCCGATTTCGCCGCGAATTTGCAGCATGCGGATTGCAAAGGCGCGTCGTTCCGCGGTGCGGACCTGAGAAACGTCAACTTCCGCAACGCCTATCTCGCCTCAGCGGACTTCCGCGAGGCCGATATCGCGGGCGCCGATTTCACGGGCGCCGTGATCGATCGCGTTCGCACGTCGCCTCACCAAACGCCCTTGCACCGCTAACTCGGGATCGCCGCCAGTTATGTCGTACATCCGCACGCTCCCAAGTTGTCGATCCTGCTGGTGTTCTTGCCCGTGGCCCTGGCCTTGCAACTGGCCGGCGTTAGCGGGCCCTGGCTGTTTGTCGTTTCGGGAGTCGCGATCCTGGGCGCCGTGACGCTCATCGGCAAAGCAACGGAAGAGATCGCCATCTACGCGGGCGCGCTGTGGGGCGGGTTGTTGAACGCCACCTTCGGCGACGTCTCGACGGAGTTGATCGTCGCGCTGTTCGCCTCAACGCCGGCATGTACGAGGTCGTGCGGGGCTCCATCGCGGGCTCCATCCTGGGCAACCTGTTGTTGATCCTGGGCGGGGCCATGGTGTGGGGCGGGGCCAAGTATCAAACACAGAAATTCTCCCGCACCGGCACCATGTCAATGTGGGCATGTTGTGGGTGACGGTCATCGCTTTTGGCCGTGCCGTCGCTGGTCGAATTGTCGTTGCAGATGGACAAGCACCTCGCGGGAGCGGAAGGCCGCGCCGGCGGCGGCGCCGCTCGACGCGGCGCCTCCCCGCGGCGGTTGCGGCGAGCAACGAAAAATCAGCAACGAAATCGCCGCGGCGGCCGAGGGCCGGCCGAATGAGGGACTCGCCGCGGGCGACGAGCAGATGCGACCGATGTCCGCGGCCGACGCGAAACGACTGGTCGAGCGAGTTTCGGTGGCGGCGGCGGTGATTCTGCTGGCATTGTATGTGTTGAGCCTGGTCTTCTCGCTCAGGACCCACCGTTACCTGCTGATGCCGGGAGAAGACCATCCCGACGAAACCGCCGAATGGAGCAAGCGAACCGCCGTCATCACCTTGCTTGTCGCGACGCTTGCGGTCGCTTATCTCAGCGAGGCGTTCGTGAGTTCGATCGAAGCGATGCGGGCGTCCGGCGTTCTGCGGATCAGCGAGTTGTTTATCGGAGTGATCATCGTCGCCGTGGTCGGCAACGCGGCGGAAGGCATGGTCGCCATCTGGGTCGCCCGGGAAAACAAGATGGAGTTGTCGTTTCAGATCGCCATGGGCTCGAGTCTGCAGGTCGCTTTGATGGTTGCGCCGGTCTTGGTGCTGGCCTCGATGTTCTTGGCCCGCGTCTGTTGACGCTGGCCTTCAATCCCTTCGAATTAATGGCCCTGGCGGCGGCGGTGTTGATTAGCTCCGCGGCGCTCAATGACGGCGAGACGAATTGGATTGAGGGGGCGATGTTCCTGGCGGTGTACTTGTTTTTCGCGCTCGTTTTTTGGTTTCATCCTTAGGCGGCTGCGCCGATGCGATTCGGATTGGTGCAACGGTATCTCGTTCGCAGCGGTTCCCTGCTGTTGGCGTTTTTCTCGTTGATCTGGTGGTGGCTGCTGCCGGCGTTCGACCGTGAGATCGCCGAGGCCGAGTCGCAAAGCCTGCGGAACCTGACCCGTGCGCTGGTCGAGGACACGCCATGGTTCAAGTCGGAGCCCGACCGCTTGAATCGGCTCGCTGAGCGATTTGAAACTGGACATCGCCACGCTTGACGCCGCCGGCGAATTGCTTTCGATCGCCTGGTCCGACGAGCAGAGTGATCCGATTTGGCCGAATCTCGCGGCCTCGACGTTGGCGCAAGCCGTCCGTGACGGAGTCGTCCTGCGATCCCGCGAGAATGCGCGTGGCGTGATGCAGCTGACCGTGGTCCGCGATTGCCAACGCTCTCTTGTGGCGGGCGAGGGGCCAGAGCGGGCGGTCGGGTTCTTATGCGTTCGCAAACAGAAAGCCCCGCTCTTGTTAAGGGGTTGGCAGTGGATCCTCGCGGCGGGGTTCGGCTTGGCGGCGGCGACGCTCGGTTGGAACATGTGGTCGGGGCGTCGCTTGGCTCGCTTGACACGACTGCTGACGCAAGCCTGCGAAGCGATTGGCCGCGGCGAATTGGCGGGGTGCGTGGATGTCCAACGCGATGACGAACTTGGCGAACTCGCCGAAGCGTTGGGGCTGATGAGCGTGGAAATGGCGCAGCGAGTCGAGCAGGCCCGGCAGGTCGGCGATCAATTGGCCGCGGTTCTGCGAGGCATGGAGGACGCGGTGGTCGCCATCAATGAGCATCGTGAGATTTTGTTCGCCAATCCGGCGGCACAACGGTTGTTTGGCGCCGCTTCACCCGCCCGCGGCCGACGCTTGGCCGAATTGGTCCGCAATCGAGCTCTGCACGAGGCCGTCTCCACCTTTTTCGAACGCGGCGAGGCGCGGTGCATTGAATTGGAGTGGGGCTCGGAGCAACTCGCCTTGAGCGTCATGTTGACGGAGATGTCCGGCGAAACCCGCTCGGGTTTGATCCTCTCGTTTCACGACTTGACCGAATTGCGGCGTTTGGAATCGTTGCGCCAGGAGTTTGTGGCGAACGTCTCGCATGAGCTCAAAACCCCGCTCAGCTCCATCAAGGCCTACGCCGAAACCCTGCGCGAGGGCGCATTGAACGATACGTCGCGACGATTGGTGTTCATCGAGCGAATTGAGGAACAGGCCGATCGGCTGCACGAGTTGATTCTGGACATGATCAGCTTGGCCCGAATCGAAGCGGGACAGCAGTCGTTCGATATTTCCGCGGTCAGCGTCGCCTGGGTCGCCGATCGTTGTGTCGCCGCCCGGCAGGATGCGTGTCTTCGCAAGCAGGTCGCCCTGGCGGTCGATCCCGCGTCGCCGCCGCACGCCTTGGTGGCCGCTGATGAAGAGGGATTGCGGCAAATCCTCGATAATCTCGTTGACAACGCCGTCAAGTACACGCCCCAGGGTGGTAAGGTCACGGTCCGTTGGGGGCCAGCCGCCGGTTCGCCATCATCGGTCGCCATTGAAGTCGAGGACACGGGAATCGGCATTCCCGAGCAGGCGTTGCCGCGGGTCTTCGAACGGTTTTATCGCGTGGACCGCGCCAGGCGCGCGCAGTTTGGGGGGCACCGGTCTGGGACTTTCCATCGTCAAGCACTTGGTGCAGGCCTTTGGAGGCGCCGTCTCGGTGGCCAGCCGCCAGCATCATGGCAGTACGTTTCGCGTGGTGCTGCCCGCCTCGCAAAACCCCTGAAAACGTGGCGTGGAAAACGTTGCCGCCGAGTCCCAGCGCCGGCCGGTGCACAGCGCCATGGCCCGGCGCGGGATGCTTTGCAAAGATTTCACAATCCAGGCCGGTTGTGGGTGGGCCGGATTGTCTCTTAGACTTGGCGAAAAGCAGTCACCGGACCAGCATCGCGGCGCGAGGCCGCAAAGGAGCACCACATGTCGCGCCCCCACCTTTACGGCGGTTTGCTCTTAGCGGCGTTCGTTAGCTTCTCGATCGGCTGCACGACCGCGGATCAAGGCGGCGGCGCTGGCGAGCAATCTCGGGGAGTCCGCATCGACGGCTCGAGCACCGTGTTTCTGATTAGCGAAGCGGTCGCGGAGGAATTTCGCAAACAGCACGCGGACGTCGATATCTCCCTTGGCAGCTCCGGCACCGGCGGCGGCATGAAGAAATTCTACGCCGGTGAGATTGATATCTGCGACGCCTCGCGAGCCATGAAGGAGATCGAGCGCGAAAATTGCGAAAAGAACGGCGTTGAGTTCATCGAGTTGTGGGTCGCCTATGATGGCTTGGCCGTGGTCGTGAATCGGCAAAACGACTGGGCAAAGTCGATGACCGTGGAGCAATTGAAACGGCTTTGGGAGCCTGACAGCAAGGTCAAGCAGTGGAGCGACCTGGATCCCGCCTGGCCGGCGGAAGAAATCTCGCTCTACGGACCCGGCGACAGCTCCGGCACCTTCGACTATTTCACGGAGGAAATCTGCGGGAAAGAAGCCGCCAGCCGCGCGGATTACACCGCCAGCGAGGACGACAACGTCTTGGTCAACGGCGTCGCTAATTCGAAGTATGCACTGGGCTATTTTGGATTCGCGTACTATGTGGCCAACAAGGACAGCCTGAACGTCATTGGCGTTGACAACGGTAATGGCCCCGTGACGCCGAGCATCGAGACGGTGCGCGATCAAAGTTACGCTCCGCTCTCGCGCCCTTTGTTTGTCTATGTGCGAAAGGATTCCTTGAAGCGTCCCGAAGTCGCCGAGTTCGTTCAATTCTACATCGACAACTGCGGCGTGCTCGCTGAAGAAGTCGGGTATGTCGCCTTGGACGAAGGCCCGATGGAGAAGAATCGTGCGGCAGCTTTCCGCGACCGCCAAGTAGCTTCGGGTTGGTTGTCTGGTTTGCGAATTGACGCGGTTCTCGAGCAACCAAGCCATGAAAAGCGCTGGCCGCCCTCTGGAACACCTGATTTACTCGGTGCTATGGCTGTGCGCGGCGCTTTCCGTAGGGATTACCGTCGGGATTCTGGTCGTGCTGTTGGCCGAGTCGCTGCAGTTCTTCCGCGAAGTCGCAATTGAGGACTTTCTGGGCGGCCGGGACTGGGCGCCGAGGTTGGAGAAGTTCGGCGTGCTGCCGTTGATCTACGGGACGATGCTCGTCGCGGTTGGCTCGACACTGATCGCGGTCCCTGTCGGCATGGGAGCCGCGATCTACCTGAGCGAATACGCTTCGCCAGCAACTCGCAATGTGATCAAGCCGGCCTTGGAAATGCTCGCCGGCATTCCGTCGGTCGTGTACGGCTACGTGGCGGTCGTGATCATCTCGCCCTGGTTGTGTTGGTTCTTCGATCGGCCGAATTCTCCCTTCAACGCGCTCTCAGCCTGCGTGGTGGTGGCGGTGATGATCTTGCCCATCATCATTTCGTTAAGCGAGGATGTCTTGCGGGCCGTGCCGGTTTCGCTTCGCCAGGCCGCATATGGCCTGGGCGCGACGCGATACGATGTGACGACCGGCGTCGTCGTGCCGGCGGCGATGTCAGGCATCATCGCTTCGATTCTGTTGGCGATTGGCCGCGCGGTGGGCGAGACCATGGCGGTCACCCTCGCCGCCGGGTTGACTCCGGTGATGCCGACCAGCTTGTTCACCGTGGACTTGATGGCGAGTATCCAGACCATGACCGCGTATATGGTGCAGGTGACCCAAGGCGACACGCCGGTGGGCAGCGTTGCTTATCGCACGATCTTCGCGGTGGGGTTGACCCTGTTCACCATTACCATGTTGATGAACCTGGCCGCTCGTTGGATCCTGGCCTCGACGCGGGAAAAATACGAATGATGCGTTTTCCCGCCCTACCGCTGGACGGCACATTCATGTTGGCGGCGATTTCTCCCGAGATGCTGGTGCTCGCGACGCCGCTGTTGTTCTTGGCGTTGCATTACTTCGCGGGTTTTTTTCGCCATGGCCGGCAGATCTTGTTCGCCGGTTTTTGCGCCGCGGCTACTTGGGGGTGCGCCCTGGTATTGGTGGGGTTGCTGGTGGCGATTCTCTATCAAGGCGCCCACTGGTTGGATTGGCAATTCCTGACCAGCATGCCTTCGCGGTTTCCCGAGAAAGCCGGTATTTGGGTGCCCTTGGTGGGCAGCTTGTGGTTGATGGGGCTAACGGCCTTATTTGCGGTTCCCCTGGGCATCGGCGCCGCCTTGTATCTGCAGGAGTTCGCCAAACCGACGCTGGCGCGGCGACTGATCGAGATCAATATCTCGAACCTCGCGGGCGTACCCTCGATTGTATATGGCATTCTGGGGTTGGCCGTGTTCGTGCGGGGCTTGCAGGTGGGCGACTATATCCTTGGATTACGGTTGGGACGCAGCGTGTTGGCGGGATCGCTGACGCTGACGTTGGTCGTCTTGCCGATCGTCATTCTCGCCGCCCAGGAAGCCCTCCGCGCGGTGCCCGACTCCATCCGACACGCTTCCTTTGGTTTGGGCGCCACCCGTTGGCAGACGGTTTGGCACCAGGTGCTGCCGGCGGCGTTGCCTGGGATCAGCACGGGCATTATCCTGGCCTTGTCGCGGGCCGTCGGCGAAGCGGCGCCGTTGGTGGCGGCGGGAGCCTACCTCTATGTCTCGGCGGCGCCGGCCGGTTTGTCCGATCCGTACTCCGCCTTGCCGATCCAGATTTTTGACTGGACCTCGCGACCGAAGGATGAATTCCGCGAATTGGCCGCGGCCGGGATCATCGTGCTTCTCGCGGTGCTGTTGGCGGTGAATTTGGTCGCCGTGATGGTCCGCCAGAGGTTTCAGAAAAATGTTCGTTGGTAGTCCTTGGCTCGCACCCCGCGGATCGCTATGAATTCCGAAGGTCCCAGCGTGAACATCCGACCGCAGTTTCAGCCGTCCAGCGGCGGCGACCCTCCCCCGCAATCGCAAAGCAGCCCAGCGAGCGAAGAGGGACGCGGCCAACTCAAGGTGAACGCTCGGAATGTTTCGTTCTTCTACGGCAATCACCAAGCGCTGTTCGAAATTGACTTGGACGTTCCGGCGAATCAGGTGAGCGCGCTCATCGGACCGTCGGGATGCGGCAAATCAACCTTCTTGCGATGCATCAATCGCATGAATGAGTTGATCGAAGCCACTCGCGTTGAAGGCAAAATCCTGTTGGACGGCGAGGATGTGTATTCACCGAAAGTGGACGTTTACGAGCTGCGCAAACGCGTGGGAATGGTCTTTCAGAAATCCAATCCCTTCCCCAAGTCCATTTTTGACAACGTTGCTTACGGCCCGCGAGTCGGCGGACAGCGAAGCCGAGTCGCACTGGCGGAAATCGTCGAGCGTTGTTTGAAAAACGCTGCGTTATGGGATGAAGTTCGGGATCGCCTGCATCAATCGGCACTGCAGCTTTCCGGCGGACAACAACAGCGTTTGTGCATCGCCCGCGCTCTGGCGACCAATCCCGATGTGATCTTGATGGACGAGCCGGCGTCGGCTCTGGATCCCGCGTCCACCGCGAGAATCGAAGACTTGATTTTCGAGCTAAAAAGTCAATACACGATCATCATCGTCACCCATAATATGCAGCAAGCGGCCCGCGTTTCAGATCAGACCGCTTTCTTCTTCCAAGGCAAGCTGATCGAATCGGGGCCGACCAAGCAACTGTTCACCAACCCCACCGAGAAGCAAACCGAAGACTATATTACGGGCAAATTCGGCTAGTCGCCGAGTCCGCGGCGCCGGTCCCTGGCGACGTGGCCGCTTTTCCGCAATCCGATTGAAGACGGTCGCGCCGCGTCGGCGGCGCCGTCAACCCAGGAGCGAGGCGAGAGCTTCGACACATTCGTGACTTTGCACTTACTTCGCGACATGGAAGGCTTGGAAAGCAAATTGCTGGCCATGTCCTCGCAAGTCGAGGAGATGATTCATCTCGCCTTTCAGGCCATGAAGGACGGGCGCATCGAGCTGACCCGCGAAGTCTTTGAGCAAGAGGCGATCGTCGATCGACGGGAAGTGGAGATCGAGGAGGAGTGCTTGAAGATTCTGGCCTTGCATCAACCCGTCGCCAGCCAACTGCGAACCGTGGCCACCATGCTCAAGGCCAATAATGATCTCGAACGCATCGCCGATCTGGCCGTCAATCTCGCCGAGCGGGCCATCGCCGTCGGCGAGCATCCCCAGGTCCGGCCGCCCGCGGCTCTGGAGGGAATGGTGAATCTGGCGTGGAATATGGTCAGCTCCTCGCTGGACGCTTTCTTTCGGCTCGATCCGGAAATGGCGGCGGAGATCCTCCGCAAGGACGATGAATTGGACCAATTGAATCGCGATGTGATCGACGAACTCTGCCAGTCGATGCAGGAATCGCCCAGCACGGTGCCCGCCGCCCTGCATTTCTTCTCCGCTTCAAGACACATTGAACGCATTGGCGATCATGCGACCAATATCGCCGAAGATGTGATTTATCTGGTCCGTGGCGAGATCGCTCGCCACCAGCGCGAAACCCAAACCAAGAATCTCGCTCGTGACTAAGAACCGCGTCTTGATTGTGGAGGATGATCTGGCGCTCGCCGATGTCCTGCACTATAACCTGGAGCAGGCGGGCTATGAGGCCAGTGTCGCCAACGACGGCATGGACGGCTTGCATCGAGCGCTCCAGAACCCGCCGGACGTCGTCGTGCTCGACTTGATGCTTCCCAGTATGGACGGCCTGGAAGTCTGCCGAAAAATCCGCTCGGCGCCCGATACCGCCGAAGTCCTGGTGCTGATGCTCACCGCCAAAGAGGAGGAGGTGGATCAGGTCAGCGGGTTTGCGGTCGGCGCCGACGACTATGTCACCAAGCCCTTCAGCGTCAAAGTGCTGCTGCAACGCATCAAGGCCCTCCTGCGCCGCCGCGATGCACAGCTCGCCTCCCCTGGCGACGTGATCGTCTCACAGGGCGTCAAGGTGGACCGCCGCCGCCATCAGGCCACCGCCGGCGACGAGATCGTGGAGCTAACCCGCAGTGAATTCAACTTGTTGGATGCGCTCGTGCGACAACCTGGGCGAGCGTTCTCGCGGGCCGAATTGATCGACGCCGCTCTCGGCGAGGAAACCTTGGTGCTCGAGCGGACCATCGACGTGCACATCGGTTCGGTCCGCCGCAAGTTGGGCGACTATGGAAAGCTGATCGAGACCGTCAGGGGCGTCGGCTACCGGTTTCGCGATCCCCGCCAGTAGCAACGCCGACGCGTTTCAACCGCCGCCCCGCAGCCGTTTGATCTTTGCGAATCCGCCTTGGCGCGGCCAGGGATAATGCGGTACATCCTCTCAGGCGATCTAGGGGTGTACCTCCCTCTTTGGCGGTGTCGGAATGATGCGAATTCCCGAAACGACGGTCTTGGATATTGGCGTGATCGTGCCGGTGGTCAATCGCGAGCGTACGGTGCTGGAAACGCTCGACACGGTCGCGGCTCAGACCTGTGCCCCGGCTCAACTGGTGGTGGTTGACGACGGCTCGACCGACAAGACGGTCGCCGCGGTTCAAGACTGGATGAACCGGCGGCGGGATTCACCGACCGAATACCGCCTGGTGACGCAGCCCAATGGCGGCGCCGGCGCCGCTCGCAATCGAGGCATCCGTGAGACGGCCGATCGTCAATTCCTCGCCTTCCTGGACAGCGACGACCTTTGGCCGGACGATTTCCTCCAACGCACGCACAACGCCTTGACCGCCGACGCCCGTGCGGTGGCGGCCAGCACCGACTGTGTGAAACTGGATTGCGGCTCCGGCGAGCGAAGACGCAAGGACTACCGCATACTCGCGCAAGGAAGCCGCGCCACCGAAGTGATCTTTCGCTCCAATCACCAGGGACAGGCGACGCTGTTTCGAGCCGAATGTGTTCGCGACATCGGGGGCTTCAACGTGGACCTGCCCACGGGCCAAGATCTGGACTTCTTTTTGCGACTCAGCCTCTTGGGGCCCTGGAAGCACGTCCCCGGCGCCCCGATCATCTATCGCTTGGGGTATCTGGCGGCCCAGGGCGAACAACCGAATCTCAGTCGCCGCTTTCCGGATCGCTTCCGCAAATGGACATTGATCCGTGAGGGATTTCTGTCCAGTCAGCCGGAAGCCAACAAATGGGTCCGTCCCGAAGTGGCCGCTCATGTGATGGGCGGCGGATGGTACAAAGCGGCCTGCGAATTACAGGCTTGCGGCCTGCAGCAAGACGCGGACGACTGCTTCGCCAAAGCTCTGAAATGGAGGCCGTCCTTGAAGGCGCGGTACATGCTCCGCAAGTGCTGGCGAGCCCTGTGCGGCAAGACGCGCCCAACTGACGCCGTCTAAGGGAACCACGAAAGAGGCGAAAGACACGAAAGTTCTGGAACGAACCAAAACCAGAACCAAGAACCAAGAACCAACCAACCAATCACTCAACGACCCGATGACGTGCGGCCATTTCCTCGTCGCCCAATCGCGTGTAGGCCTCGGCCAGACGGCGGTGCAGTCGCTCGGTGTTAGGGGAGTCGGCCAGGGCTTGCTCGAGGTCGCGGATTGCCTCATGCCAGCGGCCCAGGCGCATCAGGACCTCCCCGCGCGTCTCCAGGACTTCGTAGTGCCCTGGAAGCAGTTCCAAGGCGATCTCCGCCAGGGTCAGCGCCCGTTCCCAATCGCCGTTGGGAAGATTGGCTAGGGCATGGGCCAGGTTGTTGCAGACAATTGGATTGCGCGGCCCCCGTTGGTTGGCCTGCTCCAGGTGCCTGACGGCCTCCTCCATCCGCCCCGCGTCGGCGGCGTTGGCGCCTAACAGCGAGTGGACTTCGAATGTGGCTTGCCCGTCGCGAAGCAGATCGAGCAGCACGCTGTTGGCCTGATCGGCGACAGGGCTTTGGCGGGAGTATCGGCCCAAGTGCGATAACGCGGGCGCGTAATCGGGCTGCGCCTTGACGGCCTCGCTCAACATGTTGACCGAACGCTGCAGATCGCCCTGCTCCTCGAGCCGATTGGCGGCTTGACAGTACATCTCCGCCAAAGCCGAGCGGATTCTCGGGTTGTCATCGCGAAACAGCCCGTCGCGGAGGATACTGTGCGCGGACGCCCACCGCTCCAAGATGATTTCGCTGGCCGCCCATTGGAGTCGCGCTGATACGTGATCCGGGTCGGCTTCCACCATCTGACGAAAGTGCTCCGATGCAAGTCGAGCCGACTCGCGAGATTCCTCCACGCGTTGCAGCTTCCCCAACGCCCGGGCCACCAGCAAATAACAAGCAGGATCCAACTGTGCAGCCAGCCGTAGTTGCCGCACCGCCTCGGGCATGTCGCCGCGCAGCGAGGCGATTCTGCTGGCGACGACATAGAGGGAAGGTTGTTGGGGCTGCGCCTCGATTTCCCGGGCGACGCGTTCCTTGACCGAGGCCAACAAACGGTCCGCGTCCTCCAATTGGACGCCTTCCATGCGGGACATCATATCGAGCGCGGCGAGGTTCAGGGGATCCAATCGAAGGGCTTCCTCCAACTGTTGCAGGTGACGCTTTGGCGTGGAAAGCCCCATCACGATTTCCTTGCCGACCGAGCGCACGAGCAGTCCCGATAACTGGATGGCGATTTCCGGCGTCGAGTTCAACGCCAGACCCTGCCGCAGCGCCGACTCGGAGTCGCTCACGAGTCCCAACAGCTCCAACGACTGAGCCCAACCGACGCGGAGCGTGGGGTTGCTCGGCTCGGCCGCCACGGCGTCTCGCAACGCGGTCTCGGCCAGTTGAGCGTTGTGCCTGGCTGCTTCGGTTCGCCCTTGCAGTTGCTGGATCTGCGCCAACAGCAGTCGATGTTTCGGCTCGGCCGTTGAAGCGGCCTCCAGATGCGGGGCGGCCAACAAGGGTTGCTTTGCGCGAACGTACAGCTCGGCCAGCATCTCATGAGCACGATGATGAAGGGGGTCTTGGTCCAGGATCCGCCGAAGATGGCGTATGGCGAGCTCCGCGCTATCCAGTTTCCCTTTCTGATATTCCTCCAGCAGCTGTTGAGCAATCCAGAGGTGCGCCGGCGCGTAGCCGGCGGCGTTGGGCGCCGCCAGCGTCTCCATGATCGCCCACCCCGACTTCACATTGCCCTGCTCGATGCGCAACAAACCCAAACGGAACCGATGCTGCGGTTCGTCGGGCTCGGCCTGGATGAGCGTATTCAGCATCACTTCCTGCGCCGCCTGGTCGTCCTGCCGTTCCGATTCGCGCAGTCGTCGCTCGTAGCGTCGCACGACCGCGCGCTGATTCAACGAGTCGCGTTGCAGCAGCAAGGGCATCGCCATCAGGCCGCATAAGACCGCCGGCAGAGCGAGCAACAGCCTGAGGTAGTTGCGCGAAAACAACCAGCCTCCCATGAAGTTCACCAGGGTTTCCATGAGAAAACGGGGATTCAGCGCCAACCCCACGGGAGGCAGCTTCCTCGGTTCATCGTCGTAATCGACTTGCGACGTCGTTCGTTTTGAAGACTCAGTCGGCATCGGATTCGGCCTTGACGGGAAAGAGTGGGGAGGTGGGACGCGGCGGCTCGGACGCGGCGAAGAATTCCGCCCTTAGCGCGTCGCGGACTCGGCGGTGAATGTCGACCAACTCGCGTTCTTGTTGGTGGTCAAGCGGCGTCGGCGATTCCACGAACACTTGCACTTGAACGCTTTCGACGTCGGTCGTGTCGGGCAACCATCCGCCGCGCCGCAAACGCTCCCAGATAGGAGCGTCGGGGGCTTGTCCCTCCGGCGGAGCGATGGGGTGGTCGTGTTCGTCAAAGAGGCTGAACACCACGTAACCGTAGTCGCCCGAAGGTTTTCGCAGACGGGCCTCGACGCACTGCCAGGGTGGTTTGCCGAAGTCGTCCATCACCGGCGTGACGCGTTCCTGTTCAACCACCCAACCATTGCGTCGATAGCAGACCAACAAGGAATGCCAGCCATGAAAGGGGTAGTCGCAGACCGCGGTCGCGGCGCGATGGCCCCATTGGAACGTCCAAGTCGCTCGTTGCAGGCCGCGCTGTTCATCAATCTCCGTGGAAAAATCGAGAATCCGCAGGCCTCCCAATTGCCTCGGTAGATCCGCCGCGAGGCGACTTCCCACGGCGGCTTTCGATTCGCGATCGGGCAACAGCGCTCTGGACGCCTGCATGGCCAGTATTGCCGCGGCGGCCAGGCACGTCAGCAGCACGAACGGTACGGCTTGATCCCTGGTTCGCGTCTGGGAATCCGCCGCGGGCCGAAACCATCCGCCTAGCGCTGCTCCCAGGCGCCAAAACTGTATTTGCAGACTGGCGTCCTCATCACGACTCGCCAGGAAGGAATTTGAGACGATGTCGTCGCCCGGCCCGCCTCGATTCCACGCGGCGATCAGCGGGTTTACATGCATGTAGGCTTCGTAGCGAACCCAAGGCAGCGGGCCGCTAAAGAAACGCAGCATCTGATCCATGCTGCATAACAGCAGCATCGACGCGACCAGGATCACATGGCCCAACAAGTCATGCCGCCAGCCGACCGCGAAATCCAGGCCATAGGACTCCCATAACGCCGCGATCAGGATAATGCGGACAATGTTCCCCGCAACCGCCCAGAAGGCGGCGACGCAAAGTAGCACCAGCGAGTGCAGCCAACTTCGCCGGAGCCAGACCGAGAGCACGGCGGCCAAAAACATCACAGCGAAGATCGAATGCATTCCGCTGCATGCGTCCTCCACCAGCAACGTGCGATTGGGAAACTCCAAGATATTGCCGGCTCGGAAATGCAGGTAGCCTGCTTGATGCAGCCAACCGCTCGCCAGTCTCGTCGTCAGCACCTGCAGCTTTCCCGTTAGCCAAAGGTCCCAACGCAACGGTAGTCGCACGATCAGCGCCAACAACAACACCAGATACGTGAGTGTCCCGTTGCGATCGCGTTCCTTCGTTGCTCGGCAAACGGCGAAGGCCAACCAGAACGCCGAGACCGCGGCGAGCCAGGGGGAGTGAATCGACACGGCGGTGAATAACAGCACCAGATCGCCCGCCACCCACAGACTGCGCGCCAACAGACGACGACCGAGCTGAATCGATTCGTTCGCCGAGTCCTGCTGACGATCCCTCCGCGTCCAATAGAAATACGCGAAAGCCGCCAGGGCGAACGGAAAGAATTGATAATGCTCTTGCCGCCACAGTTGCCGACCATATTCCCATAGCAGCGGAGCATGGGCGGCGGCAATCGTCAGCAGCGCCCGCTTGATCCAAACGGATTCTCGGCCCTCGCGAGCCGCTGGCTCCGTGTGATTCTCGGACGTCGGAGAGGATGAATCCATGGGGCGATAAGACCGCGCAATGCCGGCCTGAACAAACGTCGTATTCGCCCCATCACGCGAAGCTTTCGCACCGCGCTAGTCTTCTTTAACGGCCAACTCTGGGCGATCGCTACAGATTATTCTCCTCGGTCCTGCGAATCCTCCGCGGAGCTCCTGTCCTGGCCCGCAGAAAGCACTCAATCGAACGCCTGCGGCGGCGGGGCGACAAGAGTACCCTTCGTAGCGGTCGTAGTGATCGTAGGAGGTTGACCGACGAAATCAAACCTGCGTCTTGCGCCGACGTCTTGCTTCGCTTGGAAAACGACCTAAGTTTTGAGATCCTCGCACCGCTCCCCAAGGCCCTCCCCTTCGCCGCCATGAATTGTTCGCGCCTCCACCGGTGTCTGATGCTCGCGCTGTCAGTGACGGCGTGGACGTCGGCGACCGCCCGAGGAGATGTCTTGATCATCGCGTCGGAAACAGGCTCGTGGGCCGCCGAGGTTCGCCAGACCTTGTTGAACACCGGCATCCTGCAGGGCGCGATCGACATCTTTGACGCCCGGGCGGCGAATCCGAGTGAAAGCCTGTTGAGCATGTACGACGCCGTTCTGGTTTACTCCAATACGGACTTCCGTAACGAGAACCAACTCGGTACCCGGCTCGCGAAGTTTGTCGACGATGGCGGCGGAGTGGTCCAGGCCGGCCTGTCGCTGAACAGCAATGACCAAGGACTGGGCGGGCGCTGGGCCGCCCGCGACTATGGCGTCTGGGACCCTGGCTCAACGCGGTCCGGCACGCGACTCACCCTGGGGAACGTTGCGGATCCCAATCATCCCATCTTCGATGGCGTGGATTCACTGGATGGCGGCACGGGCAGTTGGCACAATAACGTCGGGCGCTTGACCGCGGGATCGCAACTACTCGCGAGTTGGAGTAACGGCGTCGACTTGGTGGCGGTCAACACCACGCGTCCCGGGACCGTAGTCGGGTTGAACTTCTTCCCGCCTTCGGACCAATCGCGGGCGGATTTTTGGGTCAGCTCCAGCGACGGAGGCATCCTGATCGCCAACGCGCTGGGCTTCGCCGGGGCGCCCATGTCGGTGCCGGAGCCATCGAGCGTGATCCTCTTTAGCGCAATCACCGCGGGAGTCGCCGCCGTGGGCTGGAGGCGGCGGCGAAGATCCGCGGCCAACGCCCATCGCCATATCGTTCCCCAGTAGCGCTATTCGGCGCTGCGGCGCTTCGCTTCCTGACGGGCTGCGTTGGCGATCCGCACATACGCGTCAGCCAACACGGCGCGGACTTCGAAGTCGGACTGCGCTTTCAAGACGCGCTCCGTTTCTCCTTCGTTCAGTCGCCTGACCTGGTCTTCCGCCATCGGCACCAAGTTCTTGAGAACTTGGCAGGCTGCGAACTGCTGTGGCGTCAATGCGTCGTCCATTGGTCCCCGCTTGAGAAGGGTGTCAACCCCGTGCGGCAATTCTGCGGGTTTGCCGCACCACGGTCAACACGCGGCGCCCGCTATCGACGGAAGTGACCCCAAAAAAAGACGTTGAAGCGCCCTTGAAAACGAGTTTTGTACTCACCCTGGAACGTCGCGGACCCAATTCGTGCGGCTAAGGCGATTTCGGGCGGTTCGTTAAGGGACACCTGATTGCCAAAGTGAGGAGGCCCCCGCTCCGGCGAGGCCCCCGGTTGGCTCCGAAGATTCGCTCAGCGCGCGGAAAACCGAAACACGGTCACGCTCTGGTACGGCGTGCCCGGACGCACGATACACGACGGAAAATCGGGCTGATTGGGGCTGTCGGGGAAGTGCTGCGTCTCCAGGCAAAAGCCGCCGCGATGAATGTAGGGCTGGCCGGCTTTGCCAATCAAACGCCCATCCAGAAAGTTGCCGCAGTAGAACTGCATCCCCGGCTCGCTGGTCCAAACCTCCATTTCACGACCCGAAAGTGGCTCGTAAACACGAGCCGCCAAGGCCACATCACCTTCGCGAGGCTCCTGGTTAATCACGAAGTTGTGGTCATACCCCATCCCGAATTTCAATTGCTCGTTCTCTTGGTTGATGTCCCTGCCAATCGGCTTGGGCTTGGTGAAGTCAAACGGAGTTCCCGCCACCGGCGCCAACTCGCCCGTGGGGATCAAGGTGGAGTCCACCGGCGTGTAGCGGTCGGCGTTCAGCATCAACTCATGGCCCAGGATGTCGCCCTGCCCTTCGCCCTTCAGATTGAAGTAGGTGTGCTGCGTCACATTGACGGGCGTCGCCTTGTCGGTGGTGGCGGAGTACGCAACGGAAAGTTGGTTGGAGTTTTGCAAGCTGTAGGTGACCTGGAGTTTCAAGTTGCCAGGGTATCCTTCCTCGCCGTCCTTCGCCTGGTAGGTGAATTGCAGGACTTGTTCGCCATCCTTGGTCGTCATCGCCGCATCCCAAATCACCTTGTCAAAACCGATCCATCCGCCATGAAGATGGTTCGGGCCGTTGTTGGTCGCCAGCGTGTAGGTCTCGCCGTCCAAGGTGAATTCGCCCTTGGCGATGCGATTCCCATATCGGCCGACCACCGCGCCGAAGTAAGGCTTGTCGACGGCGTTGACATAGTTCTTGAGCTGATCGTACCCCAAGGCGATGTCCGCCATTTTGCCATCGCGGTCGGGAACAACAATCGAGGTGATGATCGCGCCGTAATTGGTCGCCTTGACCTGCAGTCCATTCTTGTTCTTCAAGGTGTAGAGCTTCACGCTGCTAAACTCCTGTTCCTGCGCCGTCAACGACGCGAGGGATCCCAAAACGATGGTCAGACAAACGGCGACGCGACGTTTCCAGTATTTCATTCCGGTTTCCTTCAAGGAAGATGGTCAAGAGAAGCAAACTCATGGGGGCTAGTGTTGTGTGACAGCTTAATCTGGGTGTGACTGCTTGCCAAAGTACTTGGCTGGCAACAGTTTGCACTGTGGCTAACCCAACGTCTTAGCTGTCACGCAGCACTAGGGTTGCAGGATCACTTTCATCGCGTCCGGCTCCCCCTCATAGAGGCGTTGAAACCACTGCGGACCTTGGTCGAGGGCCGCCTTGGCGGTGATCAGGGGTTCGACTTGAATGGCGCCCTTTTCCAGCAACTCGATGCAAGCGGGATACTCTCCATTGGAAGCGCAACTGCCGTACAGGGTCAATTCGCGCGTCACGATCGCTTGCAGGGGAACTTCGACTTTCGGCGCGAGGTTGCCCACCAAGGTGAGTGCTCCGCCCTTGCGGGCGCATTCAATCGCGGTTGCGATGGTTGGCGAGGCGCCTACCACTTCCAGCACGATATCCGCGCCGCGCCCGCCGGTGAGCTCCTTGACCTTGGCGGGTACGTCCACTTCGTTGGCCTTCAAGCCGATGTCCGCGCCCAACCGCCGCGCCTTCTCGAGTCGGCCTTGATCGAGGTCGACGGCGATCACAGTGGAGCAGCCGGCGAGTCGGATGGCCTGGATCGCCAGTAAGCCGATCATGCCGCTGCCGACGACGACGGCCGTGTCGCCCAGCGTCACCGTGCGCGATTGGCCGCGTGGACGGCGACCGAAACGGCTTCGATCAGGGCGGCGTGTTCGAAGGGCAACGACTCGGGCAACTTGTAACAGATGTTCTCGGGAACGGAGACGAACTCGGCGAACGCTCCATGTCGCCGATACTCGCCGCACGACACGCCCAGCACGGTGCGGTTGTCGCAAAGGTTAATCCGGCCCGCTCGGCAAAAGGAACATTGCCCACACGAGACCGTTGAGTCAAACGTGACGCGGTCGCCAGGTCGAAAGCCGCGCACCTGGTCGCCGACTTCGGCGACGACTCCCGCCGCTTCGTGGCCCATCACCAACGGCGGAATGCGACGACCGCTGCTGCCGTCGAATCCATGGATATCGCTGCCGCAGATGCCGCAAGCCCGAACCTGCACCAGCAGATCCTGCGGCCCGATGTCCGGCGTCTCCATGTCGGTGACCACGAGGTTCTGTATTCGGTCAACAACAAAGCTTTCACGGCGCAGCACTCCCTGGTGACGGCGGTAGATCGACAATCGTAACCTCAACGGCTCATCCGCGCCGCGCGGTCGCGAAGTCGGCGCGGTCCCTGCGGCCCCAGTATGGACCCCCGGCCGGATTGCGCCAATCGTCGGCCCGATCGTCGGTCACGGCCATCGACGCCGGTTATACTGTCGGCGGTGCGTCCCATTCTCGAACCGGAGATGCTTGATGCTTGGCGGTTATTTCAATAGCGCGGACCGGGAGAACTCCCCCTGGCGAAGACTGGGCGAGTGGTTGCGGCGCGCCGCTGCGCTGGCGGTCGTGCTGGCCGGCGTTGGCCCGACCCTGGCGGCGTCGGCCGCGGAATCGTCGCCCAATCTGTTGTTGATTTGCGTTGACGATTTGCGACCGGAATTGCGCTGCTATGGCGCCGACTACATCCACTCGCCCAACATCGATCGCCTGGCTGCGAGCGGCCGGGCGTTCTCGCGGCATTACGTGCAGGCGCCCACCTGCGGCGCCTCGCGGTACGCGCTGCTCACCGGGCGATATGCGCGCGATGGGGCTGGTCGCGGCAATGGCGCCCTCGTCGCGCGAGCCAAACGCGGCGATCCCCCCTCGCCGACGTTTCCCGAGTGGTTCCGGCGACACGGCTACACGACGGTCTCGCTGGGCAAGGTGTCGCATCATCCCGGCGGCTTGTACGGACGCCATTGGAACGATCCCCAGTCCGTGGAAATCCCGGGCGCTTGGGACCGTCAATTGATGCCCACCGGACCGTGGCGCCACCCCGAAGGCGCCATGCACGGGCTCGCTCATGGCGAGATCCGCACCGAGGCCGGCAAGATGGATGTCTTTCAAAGCGTCGCTGGGGCCGACACGATCTATCCCGATGGCTTGGTGGTGGAAGAAGCACTGCAACAAATGGAGTTGCTCAGCCGATGCGGGATCGCCGTTTCTGCTCAGCCGTTGGCTTGATTCGACCGCACCTGCCCTTCGGCGCGCCGGCCAGCTACCTGCGGCCCTACCAGGACGTTCGCCTGCCGCCGATCCCGCATCCCGAGAAGCCGGAGGGACTAAGCACCTGGCATGGTTCGGGAGAGTTCATGAAATACAACCGTTGGAGTCGCGATCCGCGAGACGACGCCGAGATGGCCGATGAGGTTCGCCGCCACTACGCGGCGTGCGTCAGCTACGCGGACGCGCAAGTTGGCAAATTGTTGGACAAATTGGAGGAGCTGAAGTTGCGCGACAACACGTTGATCGTGCTCTGGGGCGATCATGGCTGGCATCTGGGAGAACACGCCATCTGGGGCAAGCACAGCTTGTTTGAGGAATCGCTTCGCTCGCCGTTGATTGTCTGTGCTCCGCAAGTCCGCGAGGCGGGCAAGCCGACCGACGCGATCGTCGAGACCATCGACCTGTATCCGACGCTGTGCGAACTCTGCGGCTTGCCACGCCCCGAACAACTTGACGGCGCCTCGCTCGGGCCGCTGCTCGCCGATCCCGAGGCGCCAGGCCGCGCCGGCAGTGTCCTATCAAACCAATCGCGAGACACTCCGCACCGAGCGCTACCGCCTGATCCGCCATCGTCGCCGTAATCAGCCGGCCCGCTTCGAACTCTACGATCATCAACGACCAGCGGGGGAAACGGAAAACCTGGCCGAGCAGCATCCCGACACCGTACAGGAGCTAAACGCGTTGTTGGATCAAAAGCTTCCAGTGTCGGCAAGTCGATGAATCGAAGCTGCAAATTGGCGGAAGACGTTGGACCATGGCGTGGTGATTCCGGCCTGCCCGCTCACGTTGCATGAGAACGGTCGCTGGAGCGAACGGCATCAGACCGCACTCTTAAGGTACTATGCCGACGCGGGCGCGGGAGGCGTCGCCGTCGGCGTGCATACGACTCAGTTCGCAATCCGCCAGCCGCAACACGGCTTGCTGCGTCCTCTCTTGCAGTTGGCCGGCGAAGTGCTTGACCAGTTGCAGGCAAGTCGGCGGGATCCGCTGGTTCGCATCGGAGGAGTCTGCGGCGCCGCGGCGCAGGCCCAGAAAGAAGTCGAACTGCTCCGCGAATTGGGCTACCACGCGGCGTTGGTCGGCTTGGCCGACTTGGCGAACGAACCGGAGACGCAGTTGTTGGAGCATCTGCGACGGCTTGGCGACGTGTTGCCGGTCATCGGCTTTTACCTGCAACCGGCCGTTGGCGGCCGGGTCCTGAGTTTCGAATTCTGGCGCCGTGCGTGCGAACTCGAGAGTCTGGTCGCCATCAAGATCGCTCCCTTCAATCGGTATCAAACATGGGACGTCGTGCGAGCGGTCCTGGAAAGCGACCGCCGGGACGTGGCGTTGTACACGGGCAATGACGACAACATCTTGGCGGACTTGCTGACCAGGTATGTTTGGGGGGACCGATCGCGGTTCATTCAGGGAGGCTTGTTAGGGCAATGGGCGGTGTGGACCCGCCGCGCCGTGCAGATCCTGCAACAAGTCCAACGGGCTCGCACCCAGGCGACGATTTCAGCCGACCTGTTGACGCTGGCGGTCCAATGGACCGACGCCAACGCCGCGATCTTCGACGCGGCCCACGGCTTCGCCGGCTGCATTGCGGGAGTGAACGAGGTCCTGCGAAGGCAAGGTCTCGCGCCCTCCAACCGCTGCCTGGATCCGCGGGAGCGACTGTCCCCGGGGCAAGCCCAGGAATTGGACCGGGTCATGCAGGCCTACCCGCACCTGACCGACGACGCCTTCGTCGCCGAACACCGCGACGGCTGGCTGGAATAGGCGAACGCACCCCGCCCGGCGCCGTGCCGGCTGCCCAGCGCCGGGTCGCACGGTCGGGTGAGCGGAACACCGGTTGACGAAAAACGCCCGACGGCCTAATCTAGCCAGGACTTCGGGGTGTAGCGCAGCCTGGTTAGCGCGTTTGACTGGGGGTCAAAAGGTCGGAGGTTCGAATCCTCTCACCCCGACTATTCTTGATTTCGAGCCTTTTTGAGAGAACGTCGAAGGGCTTGCTCTTTGTGGCGTCTAGGTTTAGGTGCGTTAGAGTACGGTTCAAACATTTCGAATCGAGTATCTCCCGCCTGACGCGATTGTTGGAACCGCCGCATTTTGCGTCCAGTCGAAGAACTAGGGGGCGGCCGGTAGATAACTTCCCGGACTATGGGGTGATCGGCCAAAACCCCTGATTTCTCGGGCTGAAAACCGGGCGGTTTTTTATCGGCCGCCCCTAAACGGATTCAAGGCACAAGCTTTGAAACGTGCGGTTTCGCAAGCAGTGTGAGGAATTCGGATTTACTCATCGCTCCCTGCACTTGCTCGAGTACGTTTCCCTGGGCGTCTGCGATGATCGTGGTTGGAGTCACATAAACTCTGTAACGTTCCACAGCCTCCGAAGAGGTATCGGTTTCACCCACGTCAATTAGTATCGGTGTGAATCCCGCATTGACCACCGACTCGACCTGATCATCGGCCCAGACCGTGCGTTTCATGATTCGACACGGAACACACCACTTGCCAGTGAAGAAAAGAATCATGGGTTTGCCGGATTGTGCAGCTAGTTGCTTGGCCGCCGGATACTCGTCGGCCCAAGCGATGTCGTTTTTCGGAACGTAGAAGCAGTACCATGCATAGCCAAGGGAAGCGACGAGCGTGACCCTCCAGAACCAACGCCACAACCATAGAACTATTCCTGGGGACGGCTGAGACGTACGCTCTGCGGGTGGCTTTGTGTCTTGCATGTTATCCCTCGAGTAGATTGACAGCCTGTGGATGTGATTGGCTTTCGACCCAAAGTGATCTCCAAACCGAGAGGGCCGCTTAGCCACGATGTGGGACGCAGATGCGCCACTATCTTGGCAACCGCTTAATCTCTGAGTTGCCCGACACCTAAATGGAAGGAGTCTCTTCCCAAGAGCGGTCCCGCGACGACTTGAACAACCAGAGGATCTGGGAAGAATCGTCGGGCAAAGTCATTCGCCTGTTTGGGACTTCGCGGCCGCGACTGGCGTCGGGTTACCCAGGGTTGCGCTGCGCTGCACCCTGGGCTGATTTGGGGCCGTCCCTTTTGGGACTGATTTGCATTCTGCATTTAGGGGTTGCGCTGCACCCTGGGCTGATTTGGGTCCGTCCCTTTTGGGATTGATTGATGGTCCTTCATTGTTTTTCGAAATCCGCTACGGCGTTGCCCTCTGGGCCTCAGAGATCGCAGCGAGTTCACCTGAAAACACTTACACCTTCCCCGCCAGATAACGTTTGCGTTTCGCCTCGGGGAATTTCTCGATGGCGTAGCGAAGCATCGTTCGCGGCATCTCTTGGTAGTGCTGTTTCAGGAAGGCTTCCTCGATGTGGCGGTTGCGGTTGCCGATCTCACGGAGCATCCAACCGACCGCCTTGTGAATCAGATCTTCTTTATCGTGAAGAAGAATCTTGGCGATCGTCAGCGACTCGTCAAACTCCTCCTGCTTGATGTACGCGAGGGTGGACATGATGGCGATCCGCCGTTCCCAGAGGTTCTTCGATTTGGCCCACCGATGCAGGATTCGTCTGCTTTGATTCTCAAGTTGCGGGCCGACAATCAAATGCGCCGAGCTGTCCACCAGGTCCCAGTTGTTGACGAACTTCAGATTGCGGCAGTAAAGGTCGAAGACCTGTTTACGGACGGCTTTGTCGCCTTTGTCAAACTTGCGAACCAAGAGCAGCAACGCCAGCAGTCGCTCCTCGTGGACCGGCGACTGAAGTAACAGTCCCGAATCACTGAGCGGGATGTCCCGATGCTGTTTCGCGAGTTGGCGCAGCACCGGGACCCGGATGCCGATGAACTTGTCCCCCTCGCCATATTCTCCCGGCCCGGTCTTGAAGAACCGTTGCGAGTGTTCGGCGATCGTCGGATCAGCCAACTCGCGTAGTTGCTTTCGAACTTCAGCGATCGTTGTTGAGGACATCGCTTGGCGTGGCGGAATGGCCAGAAGGGCCGACACAATCGGGACTTGTGCCGGCCCTCCGGGATCCGGGCCTGTGGGACGCTTTGGGACTTAAATACCTATCTGCCGCCCATGGAGGCTTCTATCTGTTGCTGCACCTTGTCCAGATTGAAGGAACCTGGACTTTGGCTCGGCGGGTACTCCTTCATGGTCATGAGGAACTGTGCCGCTACGCGTTGCATTGGTCCCAGGACGAAGACGCGGTCCAGGAACCAATCGTTGTAGGTGTTCGAATTGTGCTGCGCCTTTTCAAATGGGTCGCGCCGCAGGTTGAAGAGCAAGGGGACGCGGAGTTGCGTGAAGGGCTCGCGCCACACTTCGAAAGCCTGGCCCCGATTTTCGAGGAAGACCGCTTTCCAAGCCTGGTACCGCATGGCGACGATCTGGCCGTCGTCATTCACATAAATGAACTCCTTGCGTTGCGATTCCTCCGTCTTGCCAGTGAGGTAGTCAAGCTGGTTGGCGCCGTCGAGGAAGTTCCTGTAGCGGCGGCCATTGAGTTCGACGCCCTCCTTCAACTGCTCCTTGATCTCGGCGTTGCCGCCGGCGGCGGCGAACGTCGGCAGCCAGTCTTCGTGCGAGACGATGCCGTTGAGGACCTTGCCGGCGGGGAAGCGGCCTGGCCACTTGATGAAGCAGGGGACGCGATAAGCGCCCTCCCAGTTTGAGTTTTTCTCACTGCGGAAAGGCGTGGTTCCCGCGTCCGGCCAGGTGTTGTAGTGCGGGCCGTTGTCCGTGGAATACTGCACGATGGTGTTGTCCGCGATACCCAGGTCATCGAGCAACTTCAGCAGTTGGCCGACGTGCAGGTCGTGTTCAATCATGCCGTCGGTGTATTCATCGTTGCCTTTATGGCGGTTCTCTGCCTTGACGTGCGTGCGGAAGTGCATGCGAGTGCCGTTCCACCAGCAGAAGAAGGGCTTGCCGGCCTTGGTCTGGCGGGTGATGAACTCCTTGGCCGCCGCGACGGTCTCGTCATCGATCGTCTCCATGCGTTTCTTGGTGAGCGGGCCAGTGTCCTCGATCGTCTGACCACCCTTGCCGTCGGCCTTGCAACGCAGCACGCCCCGTGGGCCGAAGGTCTCGCGGAAGGTCTTGCCGCTGGCCAACACCATATCGCCGGGGTAGTCCTCGTTCTCGGGCTCTTCTTCGGCATTGAGGTGATAGAGGTTGCCCAGGAACTCATCGAAACCATGCATCGTGGGCAAGTGTTCGTTGCGATCGCCTTGGTGGTTCTTGCCGAATTGCCCGGTTGCGTAGCCGAGGCTCTTCATCACGGTGGCCATCGTGACGTCGGTCTTCTGCCAACCTTCCGGAGCACCGGGGATGCCAACCTTGGTCATGCCGGTGCGGACCGGCACCGAGCCGTTGATGAAGGCGGCGCGGCCCGCGGTGCAGGACTGCTGGCCATAATAGTCCGTGAAGAAGATTCCTTCGCGGGCGATGCGATCGATGTTGGGCGTCTTGTAACCCATCATGCCGCGATTGTAGTAGCTGATATTCTCGGTGCCGATATCATCGCCCCAGATAACCAGGACATTCGGCTTTTTCGCCGTTTGAGCCTGCGTCGTGGCGGGCTGGACAGCGGCAAGGATCGAGCAAGCGATCCCCGCCCAGGTGATGACGAATCGAGAGTGGGTCATAGAAGTTTGCCTTTGGCGTCTCGGGGTGTGAATCTGCGGACGGCCGCCGTTTGCTGCGACAGCGACTTGAGCGACGAACGATCGGCGGTTGGGCCGAGTTCCGTCGAGCGGCCGTATTCGGCCTTGGTTTCGCATCGGTTTAATTAACATCGCCCGCGCTACGCGAATTGTCAATTGGCGGTCCAAGGGAGCGTCGGCGTGCACGGATCGGCAAGGTTCGATGCGTTGATGGTTGGCCACAATCCACCGAGCCAATTCAAGCTCAACAGGGCCGAAGCCCATGCTGCGGGCCTCTAGAAGAAAAATCGACGCGGGCCCCCGTTTATCCGTGCACGCTGGGGAGCTTTGCCGCCGTTCCGTTGGGGCCTTCCTGGAGACGCTGTTTGAACATCTTCAGCAATGCGTAGAAGAACGCCGCGATCATCGGTCCCACGAAAACGCCCCACAAGCCGATCAGTTGCAACGCGCCCAGGACGGTGATCAAGACCACGAGTGGATGCAGTTTCGATTCGCCGCCGATGATGTACGCCTTGATGACATTGTCGGACCCGGAGACGATGATCGCGCCGTAGATCGCGATAAAAGTCGCCGCGCCGTACCGCGCATCGAACAGCAGCGTGAGCATGACGACGAACCACACCACGCCGGCGCCCAGGAAGGGAATGAATGAGAAGAAGACCGTGAGGCCGGCGGCGAGCCATAGCCAATCAATACCGACGATCGCGAAGCCGATTCCCGCGAGAACGCCTTGCGCGACCGCCGAGACGACCGTGCCCATGACGACGCCGCGGCAGACTTTGTCGAATTGACCCATCAGCTGGTCCTCTTCGTCGTCATCCAGGGGCGAGAGTTCCTTCGCTTCTTTCAACAGTTGGGGTCCGTCCGCGAAGAAGTAGTACAGCGCGAGCGGCATCACGACGAAGCTGATCAAGAAGGCGACGGCGTCGACGACGACCGCTTGCGATTTTTCGTAGATCCCACGCGTCGCAGCGTTGGCCGCTTTCGATGCGAACTGTTTCAGTTGTTCTTGCTGGTCGGCCGACAATGCGGCCTTTCGCTCGAGCAGCCAGCCAAACGCGTCGGATTGGCGTAGTCGGTCCACGCGCTGGCCGATCCAAGACTCTTCCGGCGACTCGATCCACTCCGCGATATCTTGCCCCAGTTCCACGAGTTGGATGCCGGACAACGCCAGGGCTCCGCCGAGCGGCAACAGAATCAACCCCAGTATGAGCGTCGTCGAAATCCCGGCCGCGATCCGCCGGCGCCCTCGGCAAAGCTTCAACACCTTGCCGAAGGCTGGCCGAAACAAGACGGCCAACACCGCCGCAAAAAGCAGCGAGAAGAGGAAGGGCTGAACGACTTGGAAGAACAGCACGCCGATGGCGACAACGGTTCCCAAGAGGATCAATAGCGGCAGGCGTTGTGACATCCCATTCCCTTTGCGGGCTGGCGGCGCTCGATAGGACCCGAATGGCTTGCCATTGTACTGGCTCCCCAGTCGCTCGAAGGACGTGCGTTTCTGGACCGCCGTCAACATCAGCACGCGGGTGCAGCATCAAAGCCTGGAGTCGCGAGGCGCACTTCATGAGCACCAAGTTGAGGAAGACCCCGGATGGAATTGACCACGGAGGACACGGAGAACCACAGAGGCGGATGCAATTCTGGTTTCTGTGTTCCTCCGTGCTCTCTGTGGTGACCCGTTTCACGGCCCCGTTGACACATCGCCACAGCCCGGACAATAACAGCGCCGCCGCCTGGAAAAGGCGACGCGACGCAGTCTCGGGTGGATTCTTGGACATCAAACCGCGGAGCGGGCCGATCGACTACGATTGGGCTGAGGCAACGCGGATTTCCCTCCTTCCTTGAGCTTCCCAGATGGCCGAAGAACCCGCACCTGATGCAAGTCTTGTGGCGACAGCCTTTCATGAAGCGGGACACGCCGTGATGGCTCTGATTGTTGGACGTTCGGTCCACAAGGTCACCATTGCTCCCGGTCAGATGCATGCGGGGCGGGGGTTGCGTTTAGGTGAATGTCGAATGGAACACGGACGCAGCAAAGCAGCAAAGGACTGGATCGAAGATGAAGTGCTGATTTTGCTCGCCGGAATGGCCGCCGAGGCGAGGTTCACTGGCGAGTATTGTCGACGCGGAGCGTCCCAGGACCTGCGGAATGTGCATCGATTGCTCGAGCACCGAGCCGGCTCCGAGCGTCAACTCGATCGACTTGTTCGCCGATTGTTGGATAAGACCGAGCATTTGCTCAACGATGAGGCGCATTATCAAGCAATCGAACGGATTGCTCGCCGGTTGTTGCAAGACACCACGTTAAGCGGTCGCGCCGTGAAGCATCTGTTTCACCACTCTGGCTGAAGCCGACCTGGGGTGCGCTTCGCGACCCCCATAAGCATCAACTTAAGAAAGGTCCGGATGGAATTGACCACGGAGGACGCGGAGAACCACAGAGGCGGACGCAATTTTGTGCTCGGTGTTCCTCCGTGCTCTCTGTGGTGACCCGTTTCACAGCCTCGCTGGCGCATCGCCACAGCTCGGACAATAACAGCCTCGACGCCGATCCCTAAACTTGATGCGTATGGGGGTGCGTTTCGTGATCCCAGGCCTGTCGCCGGGAGCCCGCGCGGATCCGGCCGGCCGCCTTCAGCCGGCGGAAGCGGACGTCTGGCGAGTGAGGCTCAGGGTAATTGCACGCGCCCGCCGCTGGCGACTAGCGTCTGACCGGTCATGAAGCTGGAGGCGTCCGACAAGAGGAACAGCACCAGGTTGGCGATTTCCTCCGGCTGTCCCAAACGCTTCATCGGCGTGGATGCAATCAGCTCTTGCTGTTGATCCGCTGGTACCACACCAATCATCCCGGTATCCGTAAGTCCTGGCGCTACGGCGTTCACGCGAATATTGTATGGCGCCAAGGCGACGCCCAAGCTCTGCGTCAGGGAGATCAAGCCAGCCTTGCTCGCCGCGTACGCGACCGCCATCGGTCGCGGCCGCAGACCGGCGATCGAGGCGATATTGACGATGCGTCCAAAGCCGCGATCGATCATGCTCCGCCTTACGCCGGAGGTGAGAAGAAACGCGCTGGTGAGATTCACGTCGATTGCTCGACGCCAGACCTCGAGCGTCGTCTCGTCCAACGAAACGTAGTCGAACACGCCCGCATTGTTGACCAGCAAGTCCACCGGGCCGAGGGTTGCGGCGACGTGTTCGAGCATCACGGTGATTTGCTCCGGACTGGTGACGTCGGCCCGCGCGACGCAAGCCTTGACGCCGGCGGTTCGCAGATCGTTGGCCGTTTCCTTGGCGAGCTGTTCGCTACGATGGTAGTGAACCGCCACGTGAACGCCGCAGCCCGCCAAGGCCAGGCAACACGCTCGGCCGATTCCCTTGGCGCCCCCGGTGACCAACGCGATGCGTCCCGCCAAGTCCGAAACGCTCATCAAAACTCCTCTTGCTCTGGACTGAATCGAAAGGACTTGCTGACGAGGCGATCGCCGTGGGATCAACGTGCTGGCGCTTTGCGGTTAGAAGAACACCTGCAGGCGCGCCCAGAGGGTGTGGCTTTGGCGGACGCGTTCGCCGGTCGCCGGCTTGATCAGCACGGGCGTGTCGTACAGCGACGCTTGCCAGTCCAGATACAGCTTGACGTAGCGATTGGGATACCAGTTCACGCCGGTGTCGATCATGGACAGACTGCGCGTCCAAGCGTCACGGTCGGCCAGTCCATCGGCGAACACTTCGTCGCCGAGTCTCAGGAAGCTGTAGCGGACGAATGGTTCGATGGCCCCCGGTCCGTGCAGATTGGATCGGGGCGCGTACGGTCTTTCTGGAATCACGAGGGAACGGTCGGTGACTTTCTCTCCGGTCAGGAAGTACGATAGGGCGACATGATAGCCGAATACCGAGAGGTCCGTTTGAACGTCGGCCTTGCGATAGCCGAATCTGCCAACCTCCACTTCGGACTCCAGCGACATGCCTCCCAGATACCAGGCCGCATGCAACGCACCTTGATCGCGTTCGCCCACGATTTCCACATCGTCTTCGAATTCCAGGAAAACGGACGACGCAGCGTTGGCGGCTTCATCGTTCTCTGACGACTGGATGCTGGAACGCAACGGCAGTGTTTCCGCCGCGAACACTTGATTGCCCACGCCGCCGGAAACACCGAGATTAAGGAACTCCAAACGAGGCGCATTGCGAAAGGGGCGAACGTTGATGTACCCAACGAGGTCGCGAGTGGTGTTGGTGTCGGCTAATCCGGAGAGCTGGCCGCTAAACGCTCCCACAGCGTAGCGCAAGCGCCCTTCTCGCAGGTCGCCCCAGAGCATCGCGCCCACTTCGCGCGACAATCCATAGTTCAGCGGATAGAGGCCGCGTTCGGGGGCGATAAAGTACTGCTCGAGATGGTCAAACCAATCGTAACTGTACGGTACGATGAACCGTCCAATTTTGATTTGAAACGCATCATTCGGATTGAAGTTGAGGCTCGCGTCAAGGACGTCGAACGTGCCTTCCACGCTTCGCTGCAACGACAACTCATACTCGAAGCTTTTGCTGACATTCCCCTCGAAGTACGCTCGGAATCTGGGGATGTAGCCTCCGGGTCGCGCGGGCTCCTGGTTTGTCGGCAGGAACAGCTTGAAATCGGTTTGTTCCATGATCCGAATCCGCAACTCGAATTCGTCGTCCGTCGTCCTGACGGTGAAACCGTCGTCCAGCGAGGCCCGCAAGGTCCGCCCTGCTTCTTCGTCTGCGCCGGGAAGGCTCAGCGGCGACTCCTCCGCCTCGACATTGTTTTCCCGCGCCGCGGCCTCGTCGCCTTCCGGGGGCTCTTGAGAGAACACCGGCGGCGGCGTCGTGGAGGCGGTGAAGGGCATGGCGAGTTCGAGTTCATCCGCGCGTAGGCTTGACGCCGACGGCAGCGCCGTCGCGAGGCAGCAGAGGATCCAGATGCGATTCCAAAGTCGTTTCACGGAGTGCTCACTTGGTCTCCAGTCGTTCTGCGCCGACGGGGCCGCGGTCGGCGTTCCCGCAAGGCCCTCGCCCATGGTCGCGCGGCCGCCGAGACAGCCTTCCCCTATCAGAATCACGGCGAGGCGTCCAGCGGACTTTGGCGCCTGCGAATCTCGTTCAGCGGCGCAATTGTTGCTTCCTTACTTGGGGCTGCCGATCGTCGCGGACTCATTTTGGGAGACCCATCATGGCCAGGCTCCAGTGCGCTGTTTCCGGATTGTTCTGCTTCCTGTTGGTCAGTGGGTGCGGCGCAGCCGATCCCGCCGCCGCGCCTAGCGAACCCTCCACGACCCTCGTTCCCGCGCCGGTGGAGCAGGCCGGCCAAGCTCCGGCGCCGGACGCGCCCGCGAATCCGACGACCTCCACCGGGCCGGCGGACCTCCAGCGGCCCGCCGTCCCGGCCGTGAGTGAAGGGCCGCCGTCCAATTCGGGCGTTCGGCGAGACGCCTTGCAGCCTAAAGACTTCGTCTACCTGGGGGCCTTTCGCCTGCCGGCTGGAACGGGCGGGTCCAACTGGGAATACAGTATGGCGGCCATGACCTATTGCCCGTCGGGCGACCCGCAAGGCGCCGACGATGGTTTCCCGGGTTCGATCTTCGCGATTGGCCATGACCACCAGCAAATGATCTCGGAGATCAGCATCCCCGCGCCCGTCCTCAGCGCCTCCAAGCAAGTGCAGGACCTGCCGGTGGCCGCGACGTTGCAGCCCTTCGCGGATGTTCGCGGCGGGCTGGTTGGCGAGTTGGAAATTCCCCGCGCCGGCATCGAATACCTGCCCTCGCAAATCGCGGGAGAGCGAGGGAAACTGCACTTCTGTTGGGGGCAGCATTTTCAATTCGAGCGCGCCGCCTCGCACGGTTGGTGCGCTCTCTCATTGGATCGCCCCAACCCGCAAGGGCTTTGGCGTCTGGCGGATTATTCGAACTACGTCGTCAACGATTACCTCTTCGAAATACCCCCGAGTTGGGCGGATGAACATCTGCCAGGCTATCGCTTGGCGACCGGACGCTTTCGCGATGGACAATGGGGAGGCTTGGGGCCGGCGCTGTTGGCCTATGCGCCGCCCAGCGAGGAGTCGCCTCCGCCGAACGGCGCCGTCATTTCCAACGTCCGGCCGCTGCTGATGTACGGCAAGCCTCAAGCGGGCGCCGCCGAACTGGAGGTCAACGACGCCTGGCGGATGAAGGACTTTAGCGAAGCCGATGAATGGTCGGGCGGCGCGTGGTTGACGCGCGGCGAACGTCATGCGGTCGCTCTTGTCGGCACCAAAGCGGTGGGAAACACCTGGTACGGCTTCGCCAACGGCGTGGTCTATCCAATCAGCGGAGATCCCAACGATCCGATACCGGAAGTGCCGCCCTTCCCCTTTGACGCACGTGGTTGGTGGTCGCGGGATGTATCGGCGCGGATCATTCTGTTCGATCCGAACGAACTTGCCGCCGTGGCCAAGGGGGAAAGGGAAAGCTGGACGCCGCAGCCCTACGCCGTTCTCCCAATCGACGAACATCTCTTTGACGCCGGCTACGATCATCCGCGCTACAAGCGGTACCTGTTGGGAGCGTGCTGCTTCGATCGCGAACATGGCGTCTTGTATGTCGCCGAACGCCAAGTGGAGCAAGATGAAGAGCGAAGCCTCGTACATGCCTTCCGGCTGTCGGACTAGTCTGCGAAGCCTTCACGCTGGAAGACCATGAATCAGTCCCGGTTGGGACTGATTTACGGTCATTACTCGCTTTGCGATTGCGATGGGACGGATTCTTGGCGGCCCCGACGAAAATGCGAGACTCGCTCCTGGGTCTACGATATGCTGAGGCTCCCTGGCTGACGCATCGAACACTGGAGTGGAAAATGGACGTGTCCGAACCTCAGAAAAAGACGCCCGTGCCGAAATCGCTTTGGGTGATTGGCGTGTTTGCGGTCCTGTGGAACTTGTTGGGGATGATGGCGTTCTTCTCCCAGGTATTCGCCCGCGAGGCGGGCATCGAGGCCATGCCGGAATCGCAACGTGAATGGGCGCGTTCCGTTCCTGGTTGGATCGACATCGTTTTTGGCGTCGCTGTCCTGACGGCGGTCATCGGCTCCGTCGGTCTGTTCGCGCGACAAGGATGGGCGCTGCCCGTCTTTCTCATTTCTTTCGTCGCCATCCTCATCCAAATGGGCTATACGATCGTCGTTGCCGGCGGCTATCAGGTGCTCGGTCCCGTGGACCTGGTCATGCCCATCCTGGTGACCACCATCGGCGCGGCCTTGGCCTGGTACGCCTACAGCTGTAAGGGCCGAGGGCTGTTGAATTGAGCGGGGCCCGGGATGAGCAAGACCCCCCAACCGCCTTCGACCATGCGTTGGTTGCGCAAGTGGATTCGACGCGGCTTTCTGGCGTGGGCCGTTCTTTCGACGCTTTGGCTGGCCAACTCCTTTCGCACCCAAGGCGTTTCGAGCGAGGTCTTGAGCAGCGCTTCCGACGTTCGCGTGATCAACGGCGCGACCATGCTGCAGTTTCAACCGTTGGCGCCCGGCGGCCCGACAGCGAAGTCTTCCTTGATCTTCCTCTGCGGATCGGGCGTGGCGGCGGCCGCTTACGCTCCCTTGCTGCGACCGCTCGCGGAAGCAGGCCACGGCGTTTTCATCATCAAGCTGCCCTATCGGTTTGCGCCGTTGGAGTCGCACAAGCTCGAAGCGATGTCGCGCGTCCAACAGGTGCTCGACGCTCATCCCGAGGTTGAGGATTGGGTTCTTGCCGGGCATTCCTTGGGGGCGGCCTTGACTTGCCGCTTCATCAAGACGGCGACGGATGAAAGAATCTCGGGGATGGTCCTGATCGGAACGACGCATCCCAAGGCGGACGACTTATCGCGGCTGAGCATCGAAGTCGCCCAAGTCATCGCGACTCATGACGGCGTGGCGCCCATGGACGATGTGCTGGCCAATCGACGGCTGTTGCCGGAACATACCCGGTGGGTCGAAATCACCGGCGGCAATCATTCGCAATTCGGAAACTACGGCCCGCAGTTGTTGGACGGGTCGCCCTCCATCTCGAGAGAAGACCAACAACGGCAGACGCGCGCGGCGTTGCGGGCCGCGCTGGAGCACAGGGTGATTGCGGATTAGCCGGCTGGAGCGAAAGGGGGCCGTTTGCGCGGACGATTCAAGGACTCAGGCTTGGTCGCCTCGCCACCGCCTCAGCAACGCTTGGGCCGCGAAACCGAAGCGACGATCGCGTTGGTGATGCTCGAGGTGGACGTTCAGCTGGTCCGCATGCGGCACCTGGCTGGCTCGCACCGCCTCGTCATGCAGCGCGATGTGTACGCCCGTGCAGCGGGCCACCACCCGCTCGACCGAGGCCGGTGAATCGAGTGGTTGCGCCGCGGCGACTTGTCGCCAGGAGCCGGTGCTCGTTGGCGAGCAGCCTCGTTCAGCGGGGGCGAATCCCGTCGTGGCGTCGCCGCCGCGCCGCGTCGCCGGCAAGGAGCGTGGCTCGGCGGGGGCGAATCCCGTTGTGGCGTCACCGGCGCCGTAGGTTGGCGTTTGGCGGGATGACGCGGGAATCACCGGCCCCTGGCCCGTGGGCGTTCCGTTGGCTGGGGGCGAGAGAATCGGAGGGGTCGGCGATCCCTGGGCCATCGCGGGCGCCGTATTGTTGGGGCCCTGCCCCTGCCCCGGCGCCTGTCCGATGTACTCCATTCCTTGCGGCCCAACCTCCTCAGGCGGCAGGTAGATGGCGCCCGTGTAGAAATCGACAGCGAATGCGGCCACTCCCGGCACAAAGAACAGGATCAATCCCAGCCCGTCCAACGCGGCGACCCGCCAATCGATCTGATTCGTATGGACCTGGTCCCGCCGCTCGGGGTGCATTAATGTGCCGCAGCCGCTGAGCGACGAGAGGGCTGGAATACCGAAAGCGCCGACCATCCGGTGGAAGTCTCGACGGCTGAGGATGGGCATGGCCAAGTCCCTTTGGCGGTCCACGTTGGGCGTGCCCACTGCACCTGCGCGGCGGGGCGAAGAGGTTGCTGTACCGGTGGTATCGGTTCGGCGGGCGGGGCAAGCTTAGTGTTTTGGCATTGGTCTGGGTGGATGGATGGCCGCCGCGCTGGCGGCGTGCGGGGTCGGCTGCTCGCCCCAATTCGCCCCACCGGGAGTCCCTATTCCGCCGTCCGCGGTGGTTCAGGTCGGCCGAATTTCAGGAATAGCGGCGGCAGGACAAACAGATTCAGCAAGGTGGAGGTCACCAGGCCGCCCAGAATCACAAACGCCATGGGGTATTCGATTTCTTGTCCCGGCTCGTTGCCCGTGACGATCAAGGGCACCAGCGCCAAACCGGTGGTCAAGGCGGTCATCAGGATCGGCGCCAGTCGCTCCTCGGCGCCGCGAATGACAAGATCGGTTCCAAAGGCGACGCCCTCTTCCAGTTGCAAATGACGATAGTGGTCCATCAACATGATGCCATTTCGGGCCGCGACGCCCAGCACCGTTACGAAGCCGATCAAGGAGCCCAGGGAGATCACTCCGCCGCTGACAAACGCTCCAGCGACGCCGCCCACCAAGGCGAAGGGCAACGTCAAGAAGATCAACAACACGACGCGAGGCGATTGAAAGTCGGATTGCAACAACAACAGGATTCCGACAACCGAGAACATCGTGAGTCCCAGCAGGCGTTGACGCGATGCTTGGGCCTCGGCGTATTCCCCGAGAAATTCGGGATGGTACTCTTGTTCGAAGCGGACGTTGTCGTGGACGCGTTGTTCAATCTCGCTGGCGACGCTGCCCAGGTCGCGGCCGGCGACATTGCAAATCACGTCGAGTTTTCGCGAGGAGCCGATGCGCGTGATGGCGTTAGGCGCCGATTCGATCGCCACGCTCGCCACGTCGCGCAGCGGCACTTGCGCCCCGCTGGGCGTGTCGATTAACAAGCGTTGAACGGCGTCCAGATCGCGGCGGACCGATTCGACGCCCCAAACAACGACGCGGAAGATCTTCTGTCCCTCAAAGATCTCGCCCACCTGCGCGCCGCGAATCAGCGTGGTGACCGCGGTGCGTACATCCCCCGGAGTCAGTCCGAAACGAGCGGCCGCATCCGGCTTCAGGGTGATCACGATTTGAGGGATCAAGACTTGCGGTTCGATCTTCAGGTTCGTCACGCCCGGCACATCTTTCATGACGTCGGCGACCTGTTGGGCGTGCGTCTGCAGTTGTTCCAGGTCGGGACCGTGAATCCGCACGACGATGGCGCCGCTGGCCCCGGTCAGCACTTCCTTGATGCGTTCGGTCAGATAGGTTAACAAGTCGCGATACAAACCAGGGTAGCCGTCGACGGCCTCCTGGACCTTGGCCACGGTGGTTTCGTAATCGACATCGGGATCGATACTGATCCACAACTCCGTGAAGTTCGGGCCGTAGACTTCGTCGGCCACTTCAGCTCGGCCGATGTGCGAGCCGAAATTGTTGACGCCTTCGATCGAGCGCAGTTCCTTGCTCGCTGCGATCGTGATCCGATTCATGGCTTGCACGCCGATGCCGGGCTTTTCGACCCAGTGCATCAGGAAGTCGGTCTCCTTGAATTTGGGCATCAGCTCTTCACCCAGCCATTGCGTGGAGATCGCCCGCGGCCAGGAAAACGATGGCGACCAATCCCGCCAGCGGCAAGGGATGCTTGACCAGCGGCGGCAAGATCGTTCGGTAGACGCCCTTCAAGAACAAAGTCACGGGGGATTCGCGACGCACTCGTCCCGCCGTGCGCGGCAAGAGGACCAGCGACAAGGCCGGCGTGACCGTCAGGGCCACGACCAGCGAGGCGAGGATGGCCAGGATGTAGGAAGCCGCCAGCGGCCGAAAGAACGAGCCGGCGAGCCCATCCAGAAAGAAGACCGGCAGCAACGTCATCACGACAATCAGCGTCGCGTACACCACGGCGCTGCGAACCTCAATCGACGCTTCAAAGACAACGCGGAACGCGGAACGCGGATTCCCGGCCTCGTGGTTCAATTTCAATCGCCGCAGGATATTCTCGACGTCAATGATCGCGTCGTCGACGACTTCTCCCAAGGCGATGATCAACCCCGCCAACACCATCGTGTTGATGGTCCCGCCGCGATAGTACAGCATCAACGCCGCCGCGACCAGCGACAAGGGAATGGCGAGTGAGCTGATCAACGCGGCTCGCCAATCAAAGAGAAACAGCGCCAAGACGACGATGACCAAGACACAGCCGATCACCAGCGACTCCGTCAAGTTGTCCAACGCTCTTTCAATGAACGTCGCCGGCCGGAAAATCTTCGTGTCGATTTCCACGCCGGCGAGCGCCGGTCTGAGTTCCTCGATGGCGGCTTCCACATTCCGCGTGACATCCAGCGTATTCGCCCAGGGCTGCTTCTCGACGATCAGCAGGATGCCGGGAACGTCGTTGATGATCGCATCGCCAATCGGCGGCGGCGAACCGATCCGCACCTCCGCCACATCGCCCAAGCGAAGCGGCGCGTTGTTGCGGAAAGCGACCACGGTGTCGGCCAGCGTCTCCGGCGTGTCGACCGACAAGGCGTGCCGCACGGCCAGGCGTTGATTGGGCGTGTCGACGAACCCGCCGGAGGCTGTCTCGACCGCTTTGGTCACCGCCTGCATGACGGTGGTGAGCGTCACGTTGTTGGCTCGCAGGCGATCGGGATCGACCAGCACTTGAAACTGCCTGTCGTAATCGCCCCAGATAGCGACATTGGCGACGCCGGCCACGGCCATCAACCGCGGCCGGATCGTCCATTTGCTGAGCACCGTCAGGTCCATTTGCGACAGCGTCTCGGACCAGAGGCCGATCTTCATCGCGCGACTCAACGATGACAGTGGAGGGAGAATCGTGGGTTGGTTGACGACGCGAGGCAACCGCGAGGCCGCCAAGGACAGACGTTCCTGGACGAGTTGACGGGCGATCAGCAGGTCCGATCCACGCTCGAAATAGAGTTGGATGGACGATAGTCCCAGGACCGACTTGGAGCGAATGTGATCCAGAAAGGGAATGCCGTTCAACGCGTTTTCGATCGGCGCGGTGACCAGGCTGTCGATCTCCTCGGTGGACAGGCCCGGGGCTTCGGTCTGAATCTCCACTCGCGGCGGCGCGAATTCAGGGAAGACATCCAAGCGGGATGTCCTTGGCGGTTCGAATGCCGATCACCATCAGCGCGACGGCGGCGGCGATCACCAGGACGCGGAAGCGAAGTGCGTTGTGGACGAGCCAGTTCATTTGCCGGCCCCGAATTCCGTTCCAAACAACTCCGCCGCGCCGTCGACCACGACGCGGGCGCCCACTTCCGGCCCGACGCCCAGCACGGCGAATTCCGCGGTTGTGAACTGCACGGACACGCGCACTCGCCGGTATTCATGTTTCGCGGATTCAATATAGACCCACCCTGTTCCATGCACGTCCCACAGGACCGCGGCGCTGGGAACCACCAACGACTGCGCGTCGCCCTGCAGCGGTACGTGGACCGTCACGCGTTGGCCCGGTCGAAAGATCCCCTGGGAGTTGTTCAGTTCGTAATACAAGTCAATCGATGCGCCCAAGGGGTCGGCCGTTGGCGGCGCTTCAATCGGGCGGGCCGAGTAATTCTCTGCGGCTTCCGCCAAGCCGCTCACCATCGCGTCGCGATTGGCGTCGATCTCTTCGACCATCCCCGCGTAGACGGGCGCTCGCACCCAGAGTTTGCTGAGATCGACAATGTCAAGGAGCACGGCGCCGGCGTTGACCACTTGTCCGGTGCGCGCCGAGACGGTTTGGACGATCCCGTCATGAGGCGCACGGATGGCGATCACGGTCACTTCGCCGCCCTCGGCCTCGAGGTTCAGCTTGTCCAGCAACTCCTTGCGTTCGGTCGCGGCTTCCAGGGCCCGAGTGGCGATGTTCCAAGTCGCTTCGGCTTCGTCCACGGCGCGGCGACTGCCGGCTTTGTCGGCGAGTAGTTGTCGTGCGCGGTCCAGGGCGATCTTGGCGGCTTCCAATTGCGCCACGGCTTGCGTGTAATCGCCGGTGGCTTGGATTTGCGCGGTCACCAGGGAGGCCCGGGCATTGGCGATCTGCATGCGTTCGGCCGCGTTGGGGACGTCTCGTTCGGGCGGCAGCATGGGCGTCAGTCGCAGCAGCGTTTGATTCGCCTTGACTTGCTGGCCCGCGGCGGCGACCGCGCCATCCTCCGGCGGCAACAGAGTGCCGGTCAGCGGTGCGGTCACCGAGATCCGGCGGCCATCAGGGATCATCAGATCGCCGCCCAGCAATCGTTGCCGCGGAACCTCGCGCATTTCTACGACTGCTGTCGTAATCTGCAGACGCTCCTCGGCCTTGGGAGTCAGCACGATCCGGTAGATGTCCAGTTCGCTGGGATGCGGCTCCAGCTTGGCCGGCTTCTCAGTGGTGGCTGAGTCCGGCTTGCCGCCGCAGCCGGGCAGGCAGACAGCGAGCAACAGCAATGCCTTACCGCGCGAGTTCATGCTGTCGATTCCCGTATGGGTCTTGGCGAGGGAGGGGAGGAATAAGGCCAGAAACCGGCGGCCCGTGCGCCCGCCGCTCGCCCAGAGAATCGCGCCGGCGAGAATCCCTCAAGTCTAGACTAATCGCCAGGGGGCGGCGATGCCGCCGGCGGCATTCACTGATCCGCGGCCGCATCAAGTAGCGGTTGCAGCTTTCGACCGACGCTGCGTTCCAACTCGGCGATGGAGCGTCGCACCTCCGCGGTCGCTTCGATTCGGCGGAGCTGCGCGTCGATATACTGCCCTGTGGTCTGCAGGACCAGGAAGTAAGGCACGTCGCCGTCGGCGTAGCTGCGGCGCGTCAACTCTTCAGCGGAGGCCAAAGCGGGCAGAATGCGCTGGTCCACCAGTCGGCGTTGCTCGTCCGATTGCTCCCACCGCGCCAGCGCTGTGCGGACGTCCAGATCGATTCGGTCGGCCAAGGTGCGTTGTTGCTGGCGGACTTGGGCGAGTTGGGCCTCGGCGATGGCGATGCCGCCTCGGTTGCGGTTGAAGATCGGCAGCGTCATTCGCACGGCGGGGCCGACTTCAGCGCCACGGAGCCCGCGTTGATTTCCGTCGGCGCCGAATTCGAAGCGGAAGAACTGCCGGCGAGCCAAGCGGACTCGTTCGGCCGCCGCCTCGGCGCGTATTTCGACGGCCCGCAGATCGGGGCGCATTGCGCAGGCCATGGCGACCAGTTGGTCGGGATCCGTCAGGGCGAGCCCCATCGCGTCGTCGCCGACCGCGCCGCATCTGCTCGACCGCGAGCTGAACGCCGATCAAGTTGCGCAGGGTGATCTGAGCGCGTTGGACGTCTTGCTCGGCGCTGGCGGCGATCGCCTCGGCCTGCAACGCTTCGATACGAGTGCTTGTCGCTTCCAACTCGCTGATCTCACCTGCGTCCAGTCGCCGCTCGGCCAAAGCAGCGATATCGTTACGCAAGCCAAGGGCCCGCGCCGTGAGCTCCGCGCGTTGCTGAGCGAGCAGCAGCTCGGCGTGTGCGATGCGGGCGTCGCGGGCGACATCCAAGCCGTTTTGAATCATTTGCTCGGCCAGTTGAAACAGATCCAATTCCGCCGCTCGGACCCGCACCGGCTGCAGCCAGAGAGCGTCCACGAACTGAAACGAGACCCACTCCAATTGCTTCACCCCGACGGGCAAGAGCACGATCAACTGCGGGTCGGTGAGCAACCCAGCGTCCAGCAGCTGCCCGCGAGCGACTCCCAGTTGGGCAAGCAATTCGTGATAGGCCGCGTTGTTCCAGAGCGTCAACGCGACGATCTCGTCCTCGGTCAAACCGTCGGCGACGTCCACGCATGCGGGAATGGAACCTCCCTGGAGTCCGCAGCCGGGGCCCAGGCCGTTGCCCATGCGCTCGCAAAGTGCGTCGGAGACGACATGTCTTCTGCTGCAGGCAAACGGCGTCTGGCAGCCGGATGCGACCAGCAGCAGCACGACCAATGTCGCGCCGACGACCCTTGGCAGCATCGAATTGTTCGTTGTTTCCGGCCGCACGCCAGCGTCCCATGGGGAAGAGTAGAAGCCAGACTGCATCCATCGCCAAACCGCTCCAACCGCGAGATCAAGACCGATCCCGACGAGCCCTCATTCTGTATCGGTCGGCACAGCGAGCGCGGCCTGCATTCGTGGAGCATCGGCTACGAGCGGAATAACCGGCACAATCCGCCCTTCGACTCCGTCGGAGCGTTGCTTCTCGCCGCCTGCGGCCACCCGGTTGGGACTGCAAACGCCTCAATCTTCTTCCGCCGCGCCCTGGCTGGTCTCTCCTTCCTCCAGCGTTGGTTCTCGCCGGCGGCGTTCGAAGATTCCCGCCAAGGGTGCTCGTGCGGCGAAGAGCGACGCATACAATACGTCCTGCTCCAAATCCCCGCACCCATCACGCCGAAACTTCCGTCTGGAGTCGCATCTGATGAAAATTACTCGTATTTTCGCGCATCGCGTAGACTTGCCGCTGCACGAGGGGTCGTACAAATGGTCTGGCGGCAAGTCGGTCTCCGTTTTCGACAGCACGATCGTCGGCGTGGAGACCGACGCGGGGATCACCGGTTACGGCGAGGTGTGTCCGCTCGGCCCGTTCTACTTGCCGGCCTATGCGGAGGGCGTACGAGCGGGGCTGCGGGAACTGGGGCCTCATCTGTTGGGCATGGACCCGCGTGAATTGGGGAAGCTGAATGGCCGGATGGACGCGGCGTTGAAAGGCCATCCGTATGTGAAGTCGGGCGTGGACATCGCCTGTTGGGATATACTCGGCCAAGCGACCGGTTTGCCTGTGTGCCTGTTGTTAGGCGGTCGGTTTGGCGAATCCGTGCGGCTCTATCGAGCGATCTCACAACTTCCGCCCGCAGAGATGGCCCGCAATGTCGCCGAGTATCGCGAGCAGGGCTACACGCGTTTTCAATTGAAAGTTGGCGGCGATCCGGACACCGACATGCAGCGAATTCGCGAAGCCCGCTCGGTGCTCGGTGACACGGATCGCCTGGTCGCCGACGCCAACACGGGCTGGACGCAACATGAAGCCATGCGAGTGGTCCGCGCGGTCCGCGATCTGGACGTGTATATCGAGCAACCGTGTTTGACCTATGAAGAGTGCCTGGCCGTGCGCCGCAACACCAACCATCCCTTCATCCTGGACGAGAACATTGACGCCTTGGACGCGTTGTTGCGAGCCAAGGCGGACTTGGCGATGGACGTGGTGAATCTCAAGATCAGCAAACTTGGCGGCCTAACCAAGGCCCGACAGGCGCGGGATCTCTGCGTCGTGATGGGGATCGCCATGACATTGGAAGACAGCTGGGGCGGCGACATCACGACGGCGGCGATCGCTCATCTCGCGCACAGCACACCAGAAGAGTTTCGTTTCACCAGCACCGATTTCAACAGCTATGTGACGGTCAGCACAGCGGAAGGCGCGCCGCAGCGCGAGCAGGGCTTCATGCGGGCCAGCACCGCGCCAGGGCTGGGCGTCTCGCCCAAGATGGATGTCCTCGGCCCGCGAGTGGTGGATGTACACGCTAGTTGATTCGCCGCTCTGGCATCTCAAACAAGACGGAAGGCCCCGCCATGCATCGCCCCGGGACATTCATCCTCTTCCTGCGAACGACGGCGATCGGCGGGCTGTTGTTCTTGCTGCCGCTCATCGTCCTTGGCGCCTTGATCGGGCAAGTGGCGCCGGTCGTCATGGCGATCGCCGAGACGCTCCGGGAAATCCTGCCGTTTCGCACCCCGGGCGGAATTGCGCTGCTGGTCCTGCTGGCTATTGGCCTGCTGGTGTTGCTTTGTTTCGTGGCGGGGCTCATCGCCAACTGGTCCCTCAGCCGGAGGATTTCCGAGGCGTTCGAAGAAAAGCTGCTGTTGCTTTTTCCCCGCTACGCGATCCTCAAAGACCGCATGGCGGACACCATCGGCGGCGACAAAACCAAGCCCAAGATGAAGCCCGTGGTGGTCCGCTTCGACGATCATCAGCGAATCGGGTTTGAAGTCGAACGGAGCGAAGTGAATCGTATCGTGGCGGTCTACCTGCCCGGCTCGCCGGACGCCTGGTCGGGAAGAGTGGTTCTGGTCGAGGCGGATCGGCTGACGCCCTTGCCGGCGGATTTCGGAGTCGCCGTCGCGACCTGCGAGCAACTTGGACGCGGCTCCACGAATTTTCTCTCGGCGCAAGGCGAAGCGTCCGGCAAGGCGGGTGCGTAGCGATCGACGATTTCGCGGCGCAGCGACGGCGCGAGCTGGCGAGGCGCAACGCTCGACGGGGACCAGCCCCGTCGTGGCGAGCGTGTTAGGCGGGGTTGACGCCTCGGGCGAGATCGGTACACCATGGGGACGTTTCGAATCAGCCATTTTGCGGAGCGAGGACGACCGTGCCTTTCGAATACCAACCCTTGTTTGATTTGGGGACGGACGACACGTCCTACCGCCTGATCACACAGCAACATGTGGCGGTCGATTCGTTTCGAGGTCGCGATGTGCTCTGCGTCGAGCCGGCTGCTCTGACCCTGCTGGCCTCGCAGGCGTTCCATGACATTAACTTTTTCCTGCGCCGGCGCACTTGAAGCAAGTGGCCGCCATCCTGGAGGATCAAGAGGCTTCCGATAACGATCGCATGGTGGCGCTGACCATGTTGCGGAACGCCGAGATCGCCAGTGCGGGCGTGTTGCCAATCTGTCAAGACACGGGCACGGCCATTGTGCTCGGCAAGAAGGGCGCCGCCGTCTGGTCCGAAGGCGACGAAGCCGCCCTATCCGAAGGCGTCTATAACGCCTACGCCGAGAACAACCTGCGGTATTCGCAAAACGCCGCGCTGTCCATGTTCGAAGAGGCGAACACGAAGACCAACCTGCCCGCGCAGATGGATCTCCTTTCCATCGATGGTCAGGAGTATCACTTTCTGTTCATCTCCAAGGGAGGCGGTTCGGCGAACAAATCGTACTTGTATCAAGAGACGCGTGCGGTCTTAAGTCCAGGGACGCTGGTGAAGTTCCTGACCGAGAAGATGGTCTCGTTGGGTACGGCGGCCTGCCCTCCCTACCACCTGACGTTCGTCATAGGAGGCACTTCGGCCGAGGCGACGATGAAAACGGTCAAGCTCGCGTCGACCAAGTACCTGGACCATCTGCCGACCAGCGGCAACGCGCTAGGCCGCGCTTTCCGCGACGTGGAGCTGGAAGCAGAATTGCTCGAAGCCGCTCGTCAGTGCGGCATCGGCGCCCAATTCGGCGGCAAGTACTTTGGGTTGGACGCCCGCGTGGTCCGCTTGCCTCGGCATGGCGCGTCGCTGCCTATCGGCATCGGCGTGTCCTGCAGCGCCGATCGCCAAGCCAAAGCCAAAATCACTCGCGAGGGAGTCTTCCTCGAGCAACTCGAAATGCACCCCGGCCAGTACATCCCGGCGAAGCTCCGCGATTACCGTGACGACACGGCGGTCCGAGTGGATCTCAACCGTCCGATGAAGGAAATCCTGGCTCAGCTCAGTCAACTCGAACTGAAAACGCGACTGTCGCTGAGCGGACCGATCATCGTCGCCCGCGATATCGCGCACGCCAAGCTGCGCGAGCGACTGGAAGCCGGCCAGCCCCTGCCCGACTACTTGAAGCAGCATCCCGTGTATTACGCGGGACCCGCCAAGAAGCCCGAGGGCTTGCCCAGCGGTTCGTTTGGGCCGACGACGGCCGGGCGGATGGATGGCTATGTTGACCAATTCCAAGCCGCTGGCGGAAGCCTGGTGATGATCGCCAAGGGCAATCGCGGCAAGCAAGTCACTGAGGCTTGCCGCAAGCACGGCGGCTTCTATCTGGGCAGCATTGGCGGCCCCGCGGCGATCCTGGCCCAGGAGAATATTCGCCGAGTCGAAGTCGTCGAATTCCCGGAACTGGGCATGGAGGCGGTGTGGAAGATCGAAGTCGAGGATTTCCCCGCGTTTATTCTGGTGGATGACAAGGGGAACGACTTCTTCGAGATCGTTGCGAACTCCAAGTGCTAATCGACCGTTTCCAGTTCATGACGGTAGCGTTCGATGACTTGAGCGGGGTTGAGATTGAACTGGGTGTTGCCGTCGGTGAGCCAGCGTTCGCCGTCGAATTGGAACAAGGCGGTCGCCGCGCGCAGGTTGCCGACCGCCTCCACATGCTCCATGCCGCCGCCCTCAATGGCCTCGAATCGGATCGTGACGCCCACCAGAGCACACAACCGACCGCTTTGCCGGTCTCGTGCGAAAGCGACTTGATTGTCAAAATCGCAATCCGCCCAGGCGAGGCCGCGCGGCTTTCCAGAGGCCGATGCGGCCGTCAGGAAGCGGGCTTCCAGCCACTCACGTCGCAAGAAGAACAGCCGTCGCGCTTCGGCGCAACGGGCCTCGTTCCGCCGTTGTCGCAAAGTCGGAATCACCAACGCCATCGCCACGCCGCAGACCACTGCGACGGGAATCCACCAAAGCCACATCTGAGACGCTCCTTTGTCTCTGGGAGCCCAATCCGTCGCGCCCACCCGACGCACGACGGCCTCGCCAAATCCCCAACGACACGTTTTGATTCTATTCGCAAACCCACGGCCAAAGCAACCGATTTCGCCGCCAAGTTCCGCATTCTCGCTGCCGCCGGTCGCTCCGTCCGGTCGGGAAGCGCATTATAATCACGGGATCTTTGGCGATATTCGGTCCTCGGCGACGAATGATGCAGCGCGGACGCGGACGGAAGTCGAGTGAATCGGAGCAAGCGACGGCATGACGATACAAGTGCGATGTCAGGGATGCGACCGTGTTCTGGGCGTGGGCCCCGAGCACGCCGGGAAACGTGCTCGTTGCCCGGTTTGCGGCCATATCACCGATGTCCCGTCGAACTTCGGCACGCCGGACTCGCACTCGCCGTACACGTCCGAGCCCGCCGATTTTCGCTCCGCCGCCGCGGATCCCATGGCCTCCGGACCACTCCGTTCGGCCTCTGGCGACTCGAGTTCGGCCGGCGCAGGGCAATGGCGGATGCGAACACCTGAGGGGCAGATCTACGGACCGGTGAATCGTGCGGAGTTGGATCGTTGGGTCGCCGAGGGACGCATCTCGTATGAATGCCAACTGCAACAAGGCGAGGGGCGATGGAGCGAGGCCGTTCAGACCTACCCCGTGCTGACACCGCCCGGAACCCACTTTACCCCCGCCTCCTCGACCCCTTTGGCCGATACGCAACCCATCTATACGCCCGAGCCCATCGAGTCCAAACCGGAATACTACCGGCCCGCCGCGTCGGCGAGCCCATACGGCGCCGGCGCCATGAACACCGCACGCAATCCCTACGCCACACCGGCTGCGGGCGGCTACCACGCCTCGTACGTGGTGGATCATCGAGGCGGCTTAATTCTTGCCATGGCGATCATCTCCTGGCTCTTTCCCTGCGGCAGCCTCGTTCTCGGGTTGCCCACCTGCATCATGGCTCAGAACGACCTTTCCCAAATGAACTCGGGCAGGATGGACCCCGCCGGACGCAGCTTGACCCACGCCGGCATGGTCATCGCCATCATCAATGTCGTCTGCCTGCTGCTGGGAATCGCGTTCGGATTCCTCGGCATGGTGTTAGCGTAAACGAGGTTCGTTAGAGTCGCCCCGGCTTTTCGTTTGCCCAGTTCGCCAAGGCCTGTCGCCACAAGTGCTCACGCGGCGAGCACGCCACGACGGGGCATGTCCCCGTCGAGCTGCTCTCGCCGCAACGATCCCAGCTTCGACCGCCACGACGGGGCATGTCCCCGTCGAGCGATGCTCCTCGCCACCAAACAGCGTTATCTGGCAGGGAGCAGCGCCCCGTTGGGACAAGCCCAACGGTGGCGGGAATTCGCCGGCTCAGCCTTTCTGGACCGGCTTACGAACAAGGCCGAAGGCCTGTTGCGCTAGCGGAGAAACATCAACACATACACCAGCGCCAACGCGATTTGGATCGCGGCGTAGGGCGCGGCTTGTTTGACGAAGCCCAAAAACGACAGCGGGATCTTGTGCTTGTGAATGATGGTCACCGCGACCAGCGTCGAGGCGGATCCAATGGGCGTCAGGTTCCCGCCGAGATTGGCGCCGAAGACCACGGCCCACCACAACCCGGACTCGCTGCTGCCGGGGGTCGCAATCGGCGCGTCGAAGGAGACCAGGATGTTGGACAGCATCGCCGACAAGGGGATGTTGTCGGTGACGCTGCTGAACGCCGCGGCCCCCAACAACAGGACGCTCGAGTCCCACATGGTCGCGTGCGCGGCGTTCATCGAGATCATGACGCTTTGCAACGCCCCGCCGATCGCGTGCAGCACCATCGCATGCTCCATCACGTAAATCACGATGAACAACGCGACAAAGAACCCCAGCAAGTCCCAGTCCACGGAGCGGTAGAACGTGTCCACCTCCGATTTGTATCGAATCAGCATGATCATGGCGAAGCTCATCGCCACGAAACCCATCTGCAATTCACGCAGATAGGGCGTCACCGACGTCGTGGCGATGGCCAGGATGAACAGCACCAACATGGCCGCCGAGAACCAGAAGAAGCCCCAGCTTTGCACCCCATCGTTCTCATCGAAGGTGGAGACCATCTCGCGGGCGGATTGGCGTTCTTCGTCCGTCTTGAGCCCCCGAATCCCGAACATCCGGGCGCCCAGCCAGATTGTCAGCACGGTGGCCACCGCCACAAACGGCAGGGACTTCAGTAAGAACGAAAGGAAACTGATCTTGGCCGCCGAACCGACGATGATGTTGGGAACCGAGCTGATCAGGGTCAGCAACCCACCGATGTTGGTCAGCAACCCTTCGATGAGCAGAAATCCCAACAGCTTTTCGCGGCGCTCCAGCTTCTCCAGGGAAACGGCGGTCAACGAGCCCACAATGACCATCGCGGTGACGTTGTTCAAAACGGCCGAGAAGACGACGGTCATCAGGCCGTAGAAACAGAGCAACCGTAAAGGGTCTCCGCCCGAAGCCTTCGTAACGCGAATCGCAATCCAAGTGAAAATGCCTGAGCGGCTGGTGACGTCCACAAACAAGCTCGAGCCCAGGATGATGACGATGACGCCCCAATCAATCCCAGGAATGTAGGCCGGCATCTCCAAGCGATGGCCGGAGAAGTGCAGCGGCGGCTCCTCCTCGTCCAACTCTGGCGGGGCGTCCGAATCCTCGAGCCGCCGCTCGCGAGAGATCGCCTCCTCGCCGGTAGGCGCCGCCGTATCGGTCGCCGCCCCTTCCTCGCCCTGCACCGGATCGACATGCACGGGTTGCAGCACGCCCTCTTCGGTGATGATTTGGCCATCGACCGGACCGTGGACCACCATTTCCTGGCTGCCCACCACGACCTCCTGAAAGGGCAGGACGCCGCAGATCGCGCCGAACAGCAAGCACACCATGGCGAATACGCCGGCGATCAGCGATTTCTTCGCATGCAGCTGTTCCTCCAAAGCCAGGCAGGCAATCAGCCCCGCCAACAACAGAGCGAACAAACCGGTGATTGCCGGCGACACATCGTCCGCAACCGCAAAGAGCATCGTGAAGTTCATGGCAAGCCGTGGGTGAGCGATCATTGAGAGCGAGTGAAGTCAGCCGCACAGGGACGTGAACCGAGGGAGGATGGAATCGAGGCCCGACCCGTTGTCATAGCAACAACATCGGCGTGTCGCGAAGTTCGACGGTCAGTGGGTAGGCGACGCCGTGCATGGCCAGCTGATCCGCGTCCTTGGTGTTCAGCACCAACAGATCGACCTCGTGCTCCTCGATCAGGCGGCGATAATCCGGCAAGTGCCGCCCGAGCGTGACGAGGCTCTCGATCGAGATGTCCTTATGTTCGGCCGCCAGACCCCGTCGGCAGGACTCGATGAAGTCGCGCGGCTCCTTGAGCAACTGCTCCCGGATGGCTTCTCGAGCCGATTCCGTATCGATCGTGGGCAGCTTGCCGATGACGTCCATGTATCGCTGGAAGACGGTCTCGTCTTCGACATGCGTCAATAGCAGGCGTCCGCCCGGTTCGGTCATCATCGCGGCGTAGCTGACCAGGTGGTTGTCGCCCGTGAGATGATCGGTGATCGCCATCACGCAGCGAGCTCGCCGCAGTTCCGCTTCGATCAGGCGAGCCGGATGAGGGGCCAGCAGCACCGGAATCTCCGTGGCTTGCGTCAGCACATCGACGTAAACGCCCAGCGAATACGGGTATTCGCGAGCGGGCGTATGCAGATTGCGGTACATCACGATCAAATCGGGCTGCGAGTCTTCGACGATCTTCAACAAGCTGTCCACGCCAGAGTATTCGTCGCCCTTGACCAGGCGCCATTGCGCGTGACGCCCCATGGGCGCCAGCGATTGAACTCGCTCCAGGTAGTCGTCGGCGGCGGTTTGCAGGTCGGTGATGACCAGCACCTGGTTGACGTTGACCACTTCATGGACAAAGCCCGGCTTGTCGGCTGCTTTGAAAGCGCTTTCAAATTGATCGATCTTGCTCATCGGTCCTCGGTCCCTTGGGCGGGGCGGCGGAATCACGTCAGACGGACCGTTTGTACCAAGGATTGCGAAACGCCTCAATTGCGGCCTCCGCGCCGGCGCCCGCGGCTGCGCATAGCGCGCCGCGCGCGGGACTGGACGGACCACCGGCAGACAGCCAGCGGCGTTGGCGGTAAGATGTCGCCTAGCGACGCGAGCCGGTGCGCCCACTCGCAACTTCCCGAGCTGTTCCGCACTCCCGTTCGCGTCACGAATGTGAACCTGTTGTCCTTCTGGCGCCGCTCAGGCGTCATTTCAGCTCGCGGGAAATCTGGATCCATGACCGCTCAACCACTGTTTGATCCGTTCGCAGCGCGCGGCACGTTCGACACCGGCGCCGGCGAAGCGGGCATCTATCGCATCGCTCGCCTCGAGGAACTGGGCCTGACGCGAATTGCGGACCTGCCCTATTCGATCCGCATCTTGCTCGAAGCCGTGTTGCGAACATGCGACGGGTTCGCGATCACCGAGGACGATGTCAAGCATTTGGCGGGCTGGGTCGATTGCACCGACCCTCAAGAGGTGCCCTTCAAGCCGGCCCGGGTCGTCCTGCAGGACTTCACCGGCGTTCCGGCCGTGGTCGATCTGGCCGCGATGCGGGCCGCCATGGAACGAATGGGCGGCGATCCCAACCGGATCAACCCGCTGATCCCGGTGGATTTGGTGATCGATCATTCGGTGCAGGTGGATCGATTCGGCGGCCGCCGACGCGTTGCAGTTCAATGTCGAACTGGAATTCCAACGGAACCGCGAGCGTTACGAGTTCCTGCGCTGGGGCCAAAAGGCGTTCGACAACTTCCGAGTCGTGCCGCCCAACGTCGGCATCGTGCACCAGGTGAACCTGGAATTTCTGGCCAAGTGCGTGTTCCTGCGTCAAGACGCGGTTGGACCGGTCGCCATTCCCGACACGCTGGTGGGCACCGACAGCCACACCACGATGATCAACGGCCTGGGCGTCGTCGGCTGGGGCGTGGGCGGCATCGAAGCCGAAGCCGTCATGCTGGGCCAGCCGCTCTACATGCTGACTGCCGGAAGTCGTCGGCTTTGAATTGACGGGCCAGCTCTGCCCCGGGAGCGACCGCCACCGACCTGGTGCTGACGGTCACCGAGGTTCTTCGCAAGGAGGGCGTGGTCGGCAAGTTCGTGGAGTTCTTTGGCGACGGCGTGTCGTCGATGTCGCTGGCCGATCGGGCGACGATCGCCAACATGGCCCCGGAATACGGGGCGACGATGGGCTTCTTTCCCGTGGACGGCGAGACGTTGAGTTATCTTCGCGGCACCGGCCGCACGGCTGAGGAAGTGGATCTGGTCGAACGCTACACGAAGGAGCAGGGTCTGTTCCGCACGGACGACGCGCCCGCGCCCAAGTACACGCAAGACGCTTGCAGCTGGACCTGGGCAGCGTCGAACCGTCGCTGGCCGGCCCCAAACGGCCGCAAGACCGAGTGCCGCTGCGGCAGATGAAGCAGGCCTTTCGCGAATCGTTGCAGGCGCCCCGTGAACGAGCGCGGATTCGCCCTGGCCGGCGACGCGCTGGAACGCACCGCCGACGGTCGAGAATAACGGCAGCTCCGCCAAGATCGGCCACGGCGCCGTCGTGATCGCGGCGATCACCAGCTGCACCAACACCAGCAATCCATCGGTGATGCTGGCCGCCGGACTGCTGGCCCAGAAGGCGGTCGGCACGAGGCCTGCAAGACGCCGCCCTATGTCAAGACCAGCCTGGCGCCGGGTTCGCGAGTCGTCACCGACTATCTGGACAAGGCCGGTCTGACCGAGAGCCTGAACGCAGCTGGGCTTCCACACCGTGGGCTACGGCTGCACGACCTGCATCGGCAACAGCGGGCCGCTGCCCGACGCGGTCGCCGAGGCGATTCGACGAAGGCGATCTGGTCGCCTCCGCGGTGCTGAGCGGCAACCGCAACTTCGAAGGTCGCGTCAATCCGTTGGTCAAAGCCAACTATCTGGCCAGCCCGCCGTTGGTCGTGGCCTATGCGTTGGCCGGCACCACGGACATCGATCTGCTCAACGAGCCGCTGGGCCAGGACCCGGCGGGCGACGACGTGATGCTTGCAAGACATCTGGCCGACGCGGGAAGAGATTCAAGCGGCGATTGCCGCAGCGGCGGTCAGCCCGAGATGTTCGTCGATCAATACCAATCCGCGTTCGACTTCCAACGAGAAGTGGAATGCGATCAAGACCAGCACCGGCGCGACCTGTACGACTGGGATGCGGAAAGCACCTACATCCAGGAGCCGCCCTTCCTGGTCGAGCTCACGGCCGAGACGTCGCCGAGTCGAGCCGCATTCACGGCGCCCGCGTGCTGGCCCTGCTGGGCGATTCGGTCACCACCGACCACATCTCGCCGGCCGGCTCGATCGCCAAGGACAGCCCGGCCGGCAGGTACCTGATGGACCACGGCGTCGACGCCCAGCGACTTCAACAGCTACGGTTCGCGTCGCGGCAACGATCGCGTCATGATGCGCGGCACGTTCGCCAACATCCGCATCCGCAATCAACTGGCGCCCGGCACCGAAGGCGGCGTGCACGCGTCACTTGCCGAGCGGCGAGCAGATGACGATCTACGACGCCGCGATGAAGTACCGCCGAAAGCGGCACGCCGCTGGTCGTTCTGGCCGGCGCCGAATATGGCACCGGCAGCAGCCGCGACTGGGCCGCCAAAGGCACCTTCCTGCTGGGCGTACGCGCCGTGATCGCCGCCAGCTACGAACGGATTCACCGCAGCAACCTGGTCGGCATGGGCGTGCTGCCGTTGCAGTTCCGCGACGGCGCAGACCTGGCAGTCTCTCGGCTTGACCGGTGAAGAGGTCTTCGACTTCCCGGACTTGAACAACGACATCAAGCCGCGCAGCACCATGCAGGTCGTCGCCAAGTCGCCGAAGGGAGAGAGCAAGTCCTTTGTCGTGGATGTGCGCATCGACACCCCCGTCGAGATGGAGTACTACCGCCACGGAGGCATTCTGCAAGCCGTCCTCCGAGGCATGATCAAGACGGCATGATCAAGACGTCAAGACGGCGAGCTAAGCGGCGCCGTCCAACGGGTCACCCCAGAGAGCATGGAGGAACACAGAGGACGGAAGTGCATCCGCCTCTGTGGTTCTTCCTGGCCAATTCCATACGGATTTGTGGACTTGAGGCTTACGGATGGGGTCGCGCGACCCGCCCCAGGCAAGCTGAGCCCGCGCTAGCGAACGGTGTAGTTGCGCGAAAACAAACGCGCGAACCAACTGGGCGACTTGGACTTGGACTTGGCTGCGCCTTGGCTGGGGCGATCGCTCTTGGAGTTCGTCGCTTCGGGCGTCGCCTTGATGGTCGGTTCGTGAGCGGCATGATCATGGGAATTGCCGGCTGCTTCGGCTTGCCGCTGGCGCCATTGATCCGCGTAGCGAGCTTCCCAGTCGGCCTCGGCGGCTTCCCAGCCGACATCGCAACCGGCCTTCTCGCTGAGGAAATACTTGTGTCGCTCGATCTCTTGGATTTCGGCCGGGCGCCGGGCCGTGTCTTGCTCGTTCATAACCTGCTCCTTCGGTAGAAGAGACTCCTATCTGCGATCATTGTAACCAAGTCGTACCGCAGGGCGAGACATGCTGTCGCAGGATGTTATGAAAATCAGGGCCGGATCGTCAACCACATTGACCGAGTCATCGCGCCGCTGACGCCGGTTGGCGCCGATGCGTGCTCGGTTGGACCGTCGCCGCTGCACAGCTCCCACGACGTGAAAGCGGTGACTCCCCGCTTCTCCGCCGCGAAGGATGACTTGAACTTTTCCCTTCGACTCGTCTTGAGGGTTGGAAACCGCGCCTTGTAGGGTGACTGCGCTGGGCAATCCCAACACCGCGATCTCGATCGGCTCGTCGAAACCATCGTCGCGGCGCACGTTGACGGTCACCGAAATATCTTCTCCCGGCTTACCGATCCACTCGCCCTGATCCAACGTCAGCGCGAAGCTCGGCAAAATGGCCTCCACCTCCAACAGATAGAAATACTCCGATCCACCGTTGCCGTGCAGATCGGAAATCACAAGGGTGTAAGGACCGTCGGCGGGCGCCTTGAAGTCAACGGCCGCGTCCACCTGATTCCTGCGGGCGTCATCGTTGACGGCCAGCTGTTTTCCAGCAGCGTCCAAGATAGTCAGCTTGGAATCCAGCGCGGAACCCAGCGCTCGGGCGAGCACGCGCAGGCGTACCGGTTCGCCCTTGGCAAGCGACACGACGATGGCGTCCGAATCGCCGGGCGCCTGGATTCGCCCAGAAAGCGAACAGGGGACCGCCGCTGGCCGAGCGGGATTCTCCCGCGTCCAATCCGCCTCGGTTCGCTCCCAATCGCACGGATAGGGGCGCAGCAGGGAACTGGCGCCGCCGATCTCGCTGTCGAATCGCAAGTCGCCGGCAGGCCCCTCGCGTCGTGCCGCACCAGCAGGTCGGCGACTTCACCACCCATTCCGACCAGCCGGACCTGTTTCGCCTGTCCCGCGCTGACGGCCAGCGGATAGGCGTAGCGACTCAAGCCTTGCTTGGAGAGGGCGAGCCGGTAGATATAGTCATTGCCTCCCGCGAAGCGAATGCTGCTATTGGGAGTCTCGGGAAACGCGAACACACGAACTTGATACACGCCGTCCTGGGGCGCATGAAAGACCAGGCTCGGATCGAGTCCGGGGTTGTCGTCATTCTGCAGCAGCACATAGCGGCCTGTCGCATCGGTTAGCTGCATGACGGCGTCCATGGGGGATCCCAAGACGTCGGCCGCAACCAGTTTCGCCGACAAGGCCTCGCCAGCTCGCAAGGAGACCGCATAGGCGTCCACTTCATTGGTCCGGGTCAGGCGTCCGTCGATCAGCAGCGGCGCGGCGAGTTCCTCCGCCGACTCCAGCGGTTGCGCGTCTTGCGAGGCGTCCCCCTGGCCGTCCTTGGTTGCGAGAAAATCTTCTTCGCTGACTCGCCGCCAATCGCTCAACAGAAAGGGCCGCAAAGTCGAGGCGCCTTGCGCGTCATAGAACCGCAGCCAGCAAACGCCTGGCTTCGCATCCTTGCCGATCTGCACCTGAAAGTACCCCTTCTTCTCCGGCAGACTCGTGACGGCGACTTCGGAGTAGCTCGACCAAACCTCGACCGGCCATTGGGGGAAAGTCCCCACTGCCTGGACGGTGAGGCTGGAGTGGATCGCGCCGCCGCTGGGATAAATCCCTTGGACTTTGGGTGGATCGGCCGAGGCGGGGGCAACCAACAACAACCAAAGCAACGAACTCGTCAACCGGGGCGAGAGGTTCGACATGCCATCAGTCCTCAAAAACGAACTCGGCGGAGTTGATCAACGCCCACAGCAAGTCCTCGACGGCTTGTTGTCTGGTGACGTCTTCTCGTTCAAACCAACCGACGGCGACCTCCAGTTCCGGCTGGGTCGGCCGCCGAGCGTACGCGCAAGTAGAGCTGTTCCACGATCTCAGCCGGCGCCAACTCGCTTTCGGCCAATCTCGCGGCGCACCGATTCTTGGAGCGGATCTTGTCGTGCAATTGAGGCGCGTTCATCAAGTGCAGCGTCTGCACGACCGCCGTGTCGGTGGTGCGCTCGCAGGGCGGATCTTGATTCGCATCCGGTCGTCCGAAGGTGTCCAGAAACAAAGAGGGAACTCGATGCGTCCAGATCGTGTTGGCCGCGGAGTCTCGCGGCATCGCATCCAGCTTCTCTCTCGCGTCGCAAACCGCATTGACGGCGTCGAGCAGCACTTCGGCTCGCAACCTCCGGCGATAATATCGAGAGTGATTCTGGTAGTCGGCGATGTTGGTCTCGTTGGGGGAGGACGACAAGCCATAGACCTGGGAATTCGCGATCCAGCGAAGCAACGCCTTCAAGTCATAGTCGTGCTGGCGCAGATGGTCAGCCAACGCGTCGAGCAGTTCCGGGTTGCTGGGCGGATTGGTGGCTCGCATATCGTCAACCGGTTCGACGACGCCCCGCCCCATCAATTCAGCCCACACGCGGTTGGCGATGACCCGGGCGAAGTAGGGATTTTCGTCCGAGGTCAGCCATTTGGCCAGCGCTTGACGCGGGTTCGCTTCGGCCAGTTCGGGATCCAGTTCGCCGGCGCCCAAGGCTCGCGGCGCCATGACTTCGCCGGTTCGCGGATGCGTCACTTTGCCGCGATCGGAGGTGAACACGATCTCCTCGCCGCCGGAGATCGGCGGGCTGAGTCCGGCGCCTTTCCTGCCGACCTTCGCGAAGAAGGAGGCGAAAGCGTAGAAGTCGTCCTGCGCCAGACTTCGAAGGGATGATGGTGGCACTTGGCGCATTCCAAGCGGACGCCCAGAAACAGTTGGCTGACGATGGTCGCCAACTCCTCGGGCTCCCGCCGGTCGCGAAACAGCGTCGCGGCGCCGTTGCGCCAGGTGCTGCCCTCGGCGGTGAGCAAGTCGCGGACGAATTCGTCGTAGGGTCGATTCTCGCGGAAGTTCTGGCGGATCCAATCGTCGAAGTTCAACACCGCTTTGATGCCCACGCGGTACGGATTGGGACGCAGCAAATCGACCCATTTATTCGCCCAATGATCCGCGTACGCTGGATGCTCCAAGAGCGAGTCGATCAGTCGTTGTCGCTTGTCGGGATGCGTGTCGTCGAGGTAGGCGACAACTTCCTCGGGCGTAGGCGTTTGCCCGATCAAATCCAAGTACAGGCGGCGGACGATGCGATGGTCCTCCGCGGGCGCCGATGGCAAGATGCGCAGACGCTTCAGTTTGGCCCAAACCAATTCATCGATCTCATTGCGTTGCGGCAGCGCGTCGTAAGCGGCGGCGTCAATGTCCAGCGCGCCGGGGATCAAGACATCGCAGGTGGCGATGGCGCCCAGATATCTCCCCATGATGGCCGCTTCGCCGGCGATCGGTCCGGCGGCCACCACGCCGTCCGCTCCGGGTTGGGCGACCACCGTTTCATTCGAGCTGAGCGCCGTCAACGCGGTCACATCGCGTTGCGAGCCATCGGAGAATCGACCGATCACCGCCAGGCGATGGCGTGAATTGGCCTTCAACACCAACTGACGCGGGTGGATCCGTAGCTCCTCCAACCGCAGCGGACGTTGCCCTTGGCGCGAGCGCCGGCCTCGAGCCAACGCAGCATGGACTGGTAATAGGCGTCATCCACATCCATGCGGCGGCCTCCGCCATGAGGCGTCAGCGCGGCCGCCTTCCGCAACAACAGGCTATTCTCCGGCGCCGCAAAGAACACGCGTCTCCCTCTGCCCTCTTGCGTGATCGCCGCGTAATCGAAGTCGTCATCGAAGCCCAGCAGGGAAAGTTGAAAACCGTTTTGTCCTCCCTGTTTGCCGTGGCAAGCGCCTGTGCTGCACCCCAAAGTGGCCAGGATCGGTTGCACGTCCGTTGAGAAATCGGGCTCGGGCGGCTTGCCGCAATCGCGGACAAGCACCACAACTGGAATCTCTTGTTCCTGATAACGCACCAGGATCTCCGCCTGTCCGTCGGCGAGGGCGATGACTTGGCCATTGGTTTCGACCCGCACGATGTTGGCGGCGCTGTTCGCGTAAGACGCCAGCTCCGTGACGTCCTGGCGGTAGCCCTCCGCGAGCGACGACGCCACCAACTGCAAGGATGTTCCGTGGCCGCGCAATTCCGCCTGCATCGGCCAGACGCTGAAGTCCTCCGCCGTCACGGCGCCGGCCATCATGGCCAGTCCCAAACACAACCCTGTCTTCCAGCAACTGTTGACCATGCGATTCATCGGCTCGCCCTGTCGTCCATCGAAAGTATTGACCATGCTCGCCGGAGTGATCTTCTCCGTGCGACGTCGCTTGGAACGCTAACGTCCAGTTAACCTTGAGATTTATCCTTGAGGGATCAACTTCACTTGGCGAACGTCCATCACCGCGGTGGCCGCCTTCTGCTTGACGCGAATGGTCAAGGTCTCCACGGCGGGCTTTTCGAAGTGCACTACGCCAATCTTCCGCGGCTGGAAGTTCTGAAAATGACCGGTGTCCTCAACCGTCATCGGCAAACGCTGCGGACCCACTTCGAGCACCACCTCGCTGCCGCCCTGCCCTTTCCCGCACCCTTGCAAAATCTCCACTTCGTAATCGCCCGGTTGCTCCACATAGAATCGCCACTGCACGATGTCCTCCGGATTGGCCCAATAGCCGACCGTGTTCTTGTGAGGTTGCGGTTCATACCGCAATAACTCGCCGTGGGTTGTCGAAAGATGGGCCGGCAGAACGATCTGACCATCGGCGGTGGGACTGGCGATTGCGGGAATCGTTGGCAAGCTGGGGGCGCCCACGAGCGCGACATCGACGACCGCGGACGCGGCGTTGAAGTTCTTCGGCAAGCGGATGCTCCAGCGATCCAGGCCCGGCGTCAGCACCAGCTCTTGAGGCTCGTCGTCGGTTGAGTCGCTTCGCAGCAGGACTTTGCCGATGGGGTTGTTGAGCCGAGGGATCTCGAGGACGCCGTTGGAGGGAATCGCAGCCACTTGCAGCACCAAGGCGGCCTCGCCGCGGCGGATCTCTCCCCACGTGGTCGTCAACCAGGGCGAGCCGTCGCGATCGATCTCGCCGGGCGAACCGAGGACCGTCCGCAGGAAGACGACCATGCGATCCACCATGGCGGCTTGCCATGGTTGGCGATTCCAACAACCGTGCTTGCCGCTGTCGAACACTTCGATGCCGGTGGCGACGCCCAGCTTGAGAAGCTGCCCGCGGGCCGCCGCGTTCCGCCAGGGCGCGTCTTGATCGCCGGTTTGGAACAGGATGGGAGGCGTTTGGTTGGAAAAATGCGTGGTGGCCGACGCCAGCCGGTAAAGCTCGGGGGCCTCATCCACGGTTTTTCCCAGCCAACGGTTGGAATTGGATTGTTCCGGATTCTCGCGCGAACGTTCAGCGACCGGTCCGGTCGCCAAATCCAGGGGGCCCGCCAGTACGATCGCCGCTTGAATTCGACTCGAGATTCCCGGATAGCCGCCGTCGCCGTGCAGTTGCGTCACATCGGCGGTGGCGGCCAACAATCCAGCCAGGTGCCCGCCCGCCGATCCGCCCACCGCGGCGATGCGTTTGGGGTCCACGCCCAGCCGCCTTGCGTTGCCGCGCAGATACCTGACCGCGGCATGGCAATCCTCAATGGCGGCCGGAAACTTCGCTTCGCCCCCCAGCCGATACTCCATCGCGGCGACCACGAAGCCATAGCGCGCGAGGCGTTCGGCGAGCGGATGGAATTTGGTCTTGTCGCCGTTTAGCCAACCGCCGCCGTGGATCAGCACGATGCCGGCTCGCGGACCCCCGGCCGGCAGCGGTGAAAAGAGGTCCAAATGCAACACGCGCTCATCATAGCGAGCGAACTCCAGGTCCAGTTGCCGGTCCAATTCCACGTCTTGGGATACGTCTCGCCAGGCTGGCGGGTCTTGGAAAGCTCGGGCGGGGCCCGTCAGCAAACCAAACAACAACGCGACGGTCCCAAGGCACGATCGAAAACGAATCGGAGCAAAGGAAGGCGGCATGATGGTAGGGCCTCGGGCGGGAAGAAGGGGAGAGCTTCGCATTATAAGCTAGATCGCGGCGCCAAGCAGGCAACCACGGAGACACGGAGACGCGGTGGACGGTTCCAGGGAGCACGGTTCTTGCGGCCGACTTGCCTCTTGGAGTCCTGCAAAACACAATGAGAGGATGAGCGATCTTTTCGCCAGACGCTGCTCTGGGCCCTTTTCGCGTGAGATGGAACGACGATGTCTGTAGCCGCTTGTTCGTGTGGACAGAAGTTTCGCGTCCGACCGGAAATGGCGGGCAAGCGGGCCAAGTGCAGCAAGTGCGGCGAGATCATCGTGATGCCCGCTGCCCCACCGGCCGCCGCTTCTCCAGCGGCCGCCGCGTCCCAACCCACGGCCGACGTCGCCGAGTGTTCGTGCGGCGTCAAGTTTCGCGTGCGGCCCGAGATGGCGGGCAAGCAGGCGCGTTGTCCCAAATGCAAGTCCGTGATTCAGCTGCCTGGTCAAGCGGTTGCGGCGACCGCCGCCGCCACAACCACAAACACCGCCGCCACGGATGACTTTGGATTCGGCGTTTCCCGCGGCGACGATGATTTTTGGAATGAGCTCGGGCCGACCAAGTCGGACGCGGAATCGCGGGCGAACGTCCCCGCGAAAAAAGCCAAGGGGCCCGGCGAGGAATTCGGCGCTCATGAAGCTTTGGCCTTCACCGTCAAGCAGGCCTCCAGCGGCCGCAACGCGCAGGAAATACGCCGGGCCTTGGTGCGCCGCGGCGTCAGCCGAAACGAAGCCACGCGGGTCGTCGAATCGGTGATGGGAGATCCCGACGATAAGAAAGCCGCCAGTCTCGATGTCGGTTGGTTGCTGTTCTCGACGGAAGGACGCATCGACCGCGGGCAATTCTGGGGCGGTTCGCTGCTGGTTGGCGCCATCGATTCCGCGTTGGGCGGCTTGCTGCAAGGTCTAGTCTTCGCGGGCGTCATCACGCAACAGGTCGCCGGATTCCTGGCCCTGCCGGCGATCGTCTTGTTGGTCGTCATGAAGGTCAACGTCTCGGTGAAGCGGCTGCACGATAACGGCTACAGCGGCTGGGTCTTCTTGCTCGTGTTCATCCCGATCATCGGAGCCCTGTTCCTGTTCTATCTTCTCGGCCTGAAAGCCGGCCATCACGAAACCAATGAGTTCGGTCATCCGCCACGCTAGATGCGCGGGCCGCGTTCTTGTTTTCGTCCCTCTCAGGAGTCCACGTGACAATCTCGACACAGCGAGCGATTCGCATCGCGGCCTTTTGCGTGGTGATCAACGTCCTGGTCCTCTGCCTCGCGGCGCCGACGGCTCAGGCGCAACATGCGCGGCGTTCCGCTGTGAGCTTGGGCTTGCAAGCCGACTCGGTGGATCAAGGCGTTCGAGTCACGTCCGTGGACGACGCCGGCCCGGCGGCTGTCGCCGGTCTGCAAGTCGGCGACATTCTCACCCAAGTGGATGGCGCCCTCGGTCGCCTCGCTGCCAGCGGCATACCGGCAGTTACGCGGCAAGTCGGCGGGGCAGCAGGTCCTTGTCCGCGTTCAGCGGAGCGGATTGGAGTTTCTCTTGCCGCTCACGTTGGCCGCCCCCAAGCCGCCAGCGCCACGACCTTTTTGAAGGCGTGCCCCGCGACGCCTTTCGCACCCGCGGCGTGGAAGGCGCCATCGTGCTTGGCGGCGCCGCTTGGCCGCTGAGGCGACGGCCGAGCGGTTCGTCGCATCCATCCGAGACCCGCGTGAATTGCTGATCGTGCAAGCCTGCGATCCGCACAGCGACCAGGCGGAAAGGCAGCTGCGGGCGCTTTGGCGGCAAGTCTCCGGCCAACCCCGGTATCGCGCTGTGCTCGATCCGCGTGCGGGACCGCGAAGACGCCGCGAACATGGCCAGCCTGCAGGCGATCCGGCAAGCCGACGGCGCGTGGCTGGTGGCGGATTCGGCCGAGGCCCTTCTGCAGACCATCCACCACACGCCCATGGCCGACGCTTTGCACGACGTCTTGCTTCGCGGCGGCGCCATCGCCCTGGTCGGCGATCCAGCGGCCTCGGTCGGCCGCCTGGCGGCTCAAGGACCCGCGAACGACTCGGCCGACGATGATCAGAGCCGCGCGTTCGTCGACGCATTCGACTGGCTGCCGGACGGCCTGGTGTGCTGCGACGACGCCACGCGAGACGCGGCCGAGGAGGCCTGGAAGACGCACCCTGAACTTGTCGCCTTACAGCTTCCCGAATCGGCGGCCCTCAGCATCCGCGGCCGCTCTCCTCGGCGGCCGCTCCATCAGCGGGCTGGGAGAGCAGCCGCCGGTCGCCTTGCTGGCGGAAAGCGAACACTGGCCGCCCGCCAGTCGCCCCTCTTCGATCAGCCGGCCGACTGGACGGCCCTGCGTCGATACGCTCGACGACGCAGTAGCGAACCCCTCTTCCCCACCCAAGGAGCCGCAGGATCCGGTCGTCGAGCATGGCACGCTGATGATTGTGGGAGGCGGCGGCATGCCGACCGGTTTGCTCGATCGCTTCGTCGAAAAGCAGGAGGCCCAACGCCGTCATCGCCGTGATCCCCGTCGCGATGCCCGGGCCCCTGCCCGAAGACTCGATTCGATGGCTCGGCGCCTGCGAGCCAAGGGGGCGGGCGAAGTCGTCGTGCTGCACGCTCGCACTCCGGAGCAGGCCAACGATCCAGCGACCCTCGCCGTGCTGCGGCGAGCCACCGGCGTCTGGTTTGGGGGCGGCCGCCAATGGCGGTTCATCGACGCCTATGAAGGCACTCAGGCCGCGGAGCTGATGCACGAGGTGTTGGCTCGCGGCGGCGTCATCGCCGGCAGTTCCGCCCGGCGCGTCCATTCAAGGCGACTATATGGCTCGAGGCGATCCGCTGGGCAGCGGCCCCATCATGGCCGACGGCTATGAAAGAGGCCTGCAATTCCTGAAGGGCGTCGCCATCGACCAACACTTCCGCCAACGTAATCGCTTCGGCGATATGCAACGACTCATGAAACGCTACCCTCAGTTGCTCGGCATCGGACTTGACGAAGCCACCGCGATCATCGTCGAAGGCTCCCTCGCCAAGGTCGTCGGCAAAGGCAGCGTCCACTTCTACGACCGCCGCGACGACGCCACCCACGACCCCGACAGCGATCACCAATCGCTCCCAGCCGGCGCCCAATACGACTTGGTGAAAAGGCGGGTTGGTGGTTAGTTCTTGGTTCTTGGTTTGGTTCTTGGGTGTTGGTTCTTGGTTCTTGGGTGTTGGTTCCTGGCGCCGTAGTCCCAACGGGACGTCCGCAAATCAGCCCAGGGTGCAGCGCAGCGCAACCCTGGGTAATCGATTCGCTGCGATCTCTGAGGCCTCGAGGGCCGACACAATTTTAGCCGTGGCCGTCAGGCGAACCCTTCAAATGTAGCATGAAGCGAATCGCGACTAGCCGGCAAATTCCCGCCACCGCTGGGCTTGTCCGGCTTGTCCAGCGGGCGCTGCTCCACGCCAGCCCGTGCGCCGTCCCCATTCCCGCCACCGCTGGGCTTGTCCCAGCGGGGCGCTGCTCCTCGCCAGCCCATGCGCCTGCCCATTCCCGCCACCGCTGGGCTTGTCCCAGCGGGGCGCTGCTCCTCGCCAGAGGCGCTGTTTGCTGGGCGAGGAGCATCGCGGCGGCGTCCCCGCCGGGATCGTTGCTGGCGAGGAGCAACGCTCGACGGGGACATGCCCCGTCGTGGCTTGCTCGCCGCGTAAGCACTTGTGGCGACAGGCCTTGGCGGAAATGGAGCCTCTTTGGGGAGACTCCCCTGTGGGAAGAAACTGCAGGTTGCTCAGCTTTAAAGGGCTCGCCGTCAGGCCACGGTTTGCGAACAATACGAGGGCATAGGCCCGACGCAATCTGAATTCCTTCCCCACACGTCAATTTCGGTTTCGTATCCATGGGTTGGGGCCGTCCCGTTGGGACTTCGTGGCCGCGACTGGCGTCGGTTTCCCAGGGTTCCGCTACGCTGCACCCTGGGCTGATTTGCGGCCGTCCCGTTGGGACTGACGCCAAGCCCCACGAACCACCCAGAGAACCAGAACCAAGACCCAAGAAAACCAGAACCAAGAAGACCAGAAAACCAGAAGCCGGAACCAGAACCATGTTCCATCCAACGCTGACGGCGTGGTTTGCTGCGACGTTTGGCGAGCCTACGGCGGCGCAGTTGGCGGCTTGGCCGCCCATTGCCGCAGGGAAGCACACGTTGTTGTTGGCGCCCACCGGGTCCGGCAAGACGTTGGCGGCGTTCTTGAGCGCCATCGATCGGTTGATGTTTGGCGAGCCGCCGACGGAAGCCGGCGTTCGCGTGTTGTACATCTCGCCGCTGAAGGCGTTGGGCGTGGATGTGCAACGCAACTTGAGAACGCCGATTGCGGGATTGCAGGCGGCGGCCCAACGCATTGGTCAGACGTTTCACACGCCCACGGTCGGCGTCCGCTCGGGCGACACCAGCAGCAGTGAACGTCAGCAGCTGATTCGCAATCCGCCGGAGATCCTGATCACGACGCCCGAGTCGTTGTATTTGCTGCTGACGTCGCGCGGCGGCGAGACGTTGGCTCATGTCGAGACGATCATTATCGACGAAATCCACGCCATGGCCGCGACCAAACGCGGCTCGCATTTGTTTCTGTCGCTGGAGCGCTTGGAGGACCTGCGACGCGCCGGCCAATGCGCAGGCGCCCGCCGCCCAGCGGATCGGGCTGTCGGCCACTCAACGCCCCTTGGAGGAAATCGCCGCGCTGCTTGGCGGCGCCGAAGTGGATCCGGCGCGGCCGGACGGCCTGCGTCCTCGGGCGGTTGAAATCGTCGCGGCCGGCAAGCGTCGATCGTTGGAATTGGCCATCGAAACGCCCCTGGACGACATGTCGCGGTTGTCCGAGCAAGCCAGCACCGGCGACTTCGCCCAGCGATTCTCTTGAGGACGACGCCCAAACGCCGATTCCCTCGATCTGGTCCGCCATCCACCCGCGGTTGGTCGAGCTGATTCGACAGCATCGCTCGACGATGATCTTCGTCAACAGCCGCCGCTTGTCCGAGCGGCTGGCCTTGGCGATCAATGAAGAGGCCGACGAGGAGATCGCGCTCGCGCATCATGGATCGATCGCCAAGGACACGCGGGTGGACATCGAAGATCGTTTGAAGCAGGGCCAACTGCCGGCCATTGTCGCGACTTCGTCGCTGGAACTGGGCATCGACATGGGCGCGGTCGATCTGGTCATCCAAATCGAATCGCCGCCCAGCATCGCGTCGGGGATGCAGCGAATTGGCCGTAGCGGACATCGCGTGAACGCCGTGTCGCGCGGCGTGATCTTTCCCAAGTTCCGCGGCGACTTGCTGTCCTGCAGCGCCGCCACCGAAAGAATGCTCGACGCCGAAGTCGAATCGACGCGTTATCCTCGCAATCCGCTGGACGTGTTCGCGCAACAGATTGTCGCGATGGTCTCGCGAGGCTCGACGTCGGTGGATCAGCTCTTCGCCACGGTTCGCCGCGCGGCGCCCTTTCATGATTTGCCCAGGTCGGCCTTGGAGGGCGTGCTGGATCTGCTTTCGGGAAGGTATCCCTCGGACGAATTCTCCGAATTGCGACCGCGAATCAACTGGGACCGTGTGACTGGGCGGCTGAGCGGAAGGCAGGGCGCTCAACGCCTGGCGGTGTTAAACGCTGGAGTCATCCCGGACCGCGGGCTCTATGGCGTCTTCCTCGCCGGCGACGATGGAACGAATAGCCGCGTCGGAGAACTCGACGAGGAGATGGTCTTCGAGACCAAGGTGGGCGAGGTCTTCTTGTTGGGCGCATCCTCCTGGCGAGCTTTGGAGATCACCAGCGACCGCGTCTTGGTCGCGCCGGCCCCGGGCGAACCGGGAAGAATGCCCTTCTGGCGGGGCGACGGGCCCGGACGTCCGTTGGAATTCGGTCAGGCCATCGGCAAACTCACCCGCGAGTTGTTGGCCTTGAAACGGGACCAGGCGTTGCGGCGCCTGCGGGATCAGCACGCGCTGCAAGATCGAGCCGCTCACAACCTGATGGATTATCTGAACGATCAAGTCGAGTCGGCGGGCGCCGCACCCACCGATCGGACCCTGGTTGTGGAGAGTTTCGTGGATGAAGTCGGCGATTGGCGAGTGGTGGTGTTGACGCCCTTCGGCTCGCCGGTGCATGCGCCGTGGACCACCGCCGTGTTGCGGCGCCTACGCGAGCGGGGACTCGGCGAAGTGGACTGCATGTGGACTGATGACGGCATGGCGTTTCGGATCGCCGAAACCAATGAACCGCCTCCCGCGGAGTGGTTCTTCCCGCCAAGCGATGAGATTGAGGATCTGGTCGTCAGCGAACTGGGAGGCTCGGCGCTGTTCGCGGCCCGCTTCCGGGAGAACGCAGCGCGAGCGTTATTGTTGCCCCGCCAACGCCCCGGCAAACGCACTCCGTTGTGGCTGCAACGCCGACGATCGTCCGATTTGCTGGCGGTCGCCGCCAAGTACGAGAGCTTTCCCATCCTGTTGGAGACCTATCGCGAGTGTCTGCGGGACATCTTTGATATGGATGGATTGAAGAGCATCCTGCGGCAAGTCGAACAACGCCAGCTGCGTTTGCATCAGACGCAGACGCGCGAACCCTCGCCGTTCGCCGCAACGCTGTTGTTCAATTATGTCGGCAAGTTCATCTATGACGGCGACGCTCCCCTGGCGGAGCGTCGAGCAGCGGCGCTGGCCCTGGATCATGTCCAACTGCGCGAGTTGCTGGGGGAAGCCGAATTGCGAGAGATGCTCGATCCCGACGCGATCGAGCAATTGCAACTCGAACTGCAGCGTCTGGATGATAAGCGTCCCCTGCGAGGTCCCGATGATCTGCATGATCTGCTGCTGCACGTGGGCGACCTCTCCGGCGCCGAACTCGCCGAACGCTGCGGCGGGCCCGAACCGATGCGGCAATTGGGCGAGTGGATGAAACAACTGCAAGCCGATCGCCGCATCATTGAGTTGAACATCGCCAGTCAACGACGGCTGGCCGCGGCCGAAGACGCCGCTCGCTTTCGCGACGCGCTGGGTGTCGCACTTCCGCTGGGATTGCCCTCCGCCTTCCTGCAGGAGGTCGCCGATCCGCTTGGCGATCTGATCAGTCGCTACGCGAGAACGCATGCTCCCTTCACTGCCGGGCAAGTCGCGGAACGCTTTGGTCTGGGCGTCGCAACCGTTCGCTTGGCGCTGCAACGACTCGCCGAACAACAACGAGTGATTGAAGGCGAGTTTCTTCCTGGGCGAAAGGGCAAGGAATGGTGTTCCAGCGAGATCCTGCGGCGTTTGAAGCAACGCTCATTGGCGCGTTTGCGACAGCGCGTCGAGCCCGTTGAGCAACAAGTGCTCGCCCGTTTTCTGCCGGCCTGGCAGGGCGTCGCGCGTCCACGCCAGGGACTCGACGCGCTCTTGGATGTCGTTGAGCAATTGCAAGGATTCTCGGCCCCGGCGTCGGAATGGGAGACGTTGATCCTGCCAACCCGACTTGCCGGCTTCCAACCACGAGATCTTGACGAACTGTGCTCGGCCGGCGAACTGATCTGGCGCGGCGTCTCGCCTTTGGGCGCCGAGGATGGTCGCATCGCGTTGTTTCTCACCGACCACTACCGTTTGTTGGCGCCGCCCTGCCAGGAACTGACCGAGGACGGCGATGAACTGGCCGGACAGATCTTGCGCTTGCTGCAAGAACGCGGCGCCGTGTTTTACGAGGACATGGTGCACGCGACCGGTCAATTCGCTCCGGACGTTCTGAACGCGATCTGGCGATTGGTTTGGTGCGGCCATGTCACCAACGATACGCTGGCGCCCTTGCGCTCCCTTCGGCGACCCAAGAACAAGCAAAGGTCGGGCGGGCGTCGCGGACAGAGTGGTCGCGGCTTTCGTTCGCGCCGCGCGACGCAAGCCGCCGGATCGGAGGGACGTTGGTCGCTGCTGCCCAGCCTCACGGCGGCCGCTGGCCAAGCTTCGACGACCGAACGACAGACGGCGATCGCCGCTCAACTCATCCGACGGCATGGCGTCGTTACCCGTGAGACGCTGCGACACGAGGAGATCGAGGGCGGCTTCTCCGGCGTCTATCCGGTGCTGAAAGCCATGGAGGAATCGGGCAAGCTGCGGCGCGGTTACTTCGTCGCCGGGTTGGGGGCCGCACAATTCGCGGCGCCCGGAGCCGACGATCGCCTCCGCGAGTTGCGCGACTCGCGGGATAACGAGGCGACGCTGCTGATCCTGGCCGCGACCGACCCGGCCAGTCCCTTTGGCTGGACTCTGCCTTGGCCAGCCTGCGGCGAAAGCAAGTCAAGACTGCAACGAGCCGCCGGGGCCAGAGTCCTTCTCTTGGATGGAGAGCTCATCGGCTATCTCAGTCGAGGGCAGTCGACGTTGCAGACGTTTGTCAGTGAGGAGGAGCCGGCTCGCGCGATGCACATCGCAGCCCTTGTCGAAGGCCTCGTGCGACTCTGTCGAAACAGCAATCGGTTTGTCCCCCTGCAACAAATCGATGGACTGCCGCCCTCGCAGAGCCCGCTCGGCAAGTCGCTGGCCAAAGCCGGCGTGCGCGCCAGTTCCCACGGCCTACGATTACGCGACGATCTGCCGCAGGCCGCGGTTTCCAGCGAACCATCTTGACGATTGCGCGTCCTTACCCAATGATTCTCTGAGGGACCCATGTCCACGGCCCGCCGCCGCCTCAAAGGCGTGTTGACGAAAACGCGAGCTTATGGCATATTCCCACCTCGATTGGCCCGTGGTGTAATTGGCAACACAGCGGATTTTGGTTCCGTCGTTCAAGGTTCAAGTCCTTGCGGGCCAGCTCGAAAAATAAGGGGTTCGCGGCGTCCGTCGCGAGCCCCTTTTCTTTTGGACGCATCTCCCACCGTGGCAGGAAAATCAGTCCCACGGCATGGCCTCAAATCAGCCCGGCGCAACCCCGGGTAACCGCTCAACGTTGGCGGTCACGCGCTCTTTCCTAGGATCATCAGCAAGCCCATGCCGGCTTGCGCGAAAGAGAAGGCTGACTGAAAAATCAAGAGCTTGCGGAAGAACGCCGGCGTTCGACGGCGAATGACCCAGGGCGCGGGAGCGATCCAGGCCGCCAGCCACGCGGCGAGCAGGATCCCGCCAAAAACGACTCCGGGCACTCTTGCTATGAGAAGGATCGGCGTCAAGAACAGCCCGGTCACTCCGCCGAACAACAAGACGAATTCGCCAGGATAATCGAACCGTCGGTACATCATCCCCAGCGCGAGCAGCGGCCAAGGCAACATGACCGCCAGCGAGAGCGCGAGAACCAGGGCGGACCTGGGCGGGCGACCGCGTTCCGGCGTTGGCGACGCCGCGGGCGTCTCGTACGGATTGCTCGACATCTCACTTACCGTGCCTGAGCGCTGAAGTTCGGTCAACAGAAAGCCCGCCTGCCCACGGCCCGGCATCCCATGGAAACCGTACCATGGTGCGGCGATTGTGGTAGGTCGCCGCCCACGGCTCAGTTCCCGCCGGGCTCGTCGGCGACTCCGTCATGGACGTTCGCCACATCAGAGTCGTTGAGACGCTGAACCTTGGGGGATCTTCTCTTGCGCGTCTTCTTGGGGACCATGCCCCGCATGGATTCGAGTTTGCCGAAGCACAGGATGCGATCGCCCGCCTCGAAGATCCGGTCGGCTCGAGGATTGGGGATGACTTGCGTGCCGCGATACAGCGTGAGCGTGTTGAGGTCCTTCTCGCGAAGCCCCGATTCCTGGATTGTTTTGCCCAAGTAAGTCGAGCCCTCGGGAATATGGATCTCCGCCACGCCATAGCCTCGACTGACGGTCAGGCGTTGCCGCACGTCAATCTCGGGGAAGTCGACCTGAGCCGCGATGTACTCGATCACCGCGCCGGCGATGTCCATCTTGGTGCACGATTCGATGCCCTCCAACCCGGGCGATGAGTTCACTTCCATCACCTGTGGTCCATCGTGACTCTCCAGCATGTCTACGCCGGCGATGCGCAAACCCATGATCTGCGCTGACCGAACCGCGGTCGCCTGATACTCCTCGTCCAGTTCGACGACTTCGGTCAACCCTCCGCGATGCACGTTGCTGCGGAACTCCTGTCCTTGCGCCACGCGCCGCATGGCGCCGACCACCTGGTCCCCTACGACGAAGGCACGGATGTCTTTTCCCTTGCTTTCGGCGACGAACTTCTGCACCAAGACATTTTGACGCTGGCTCTGTAACAGCTCGATGATGGCTTCCGCGGATTTGATCGACTCGGCCAGCAGCACGCCAATTCCTTGCGTGCCTTCGATCAACTTGATGATCACCGGCGCCCCGCCGACTCGTTCAATGGCGGGCAGCACATCCCTCTTGTCGCGGACAAAGGAAGTCCGCGGGATGCCGATATGATGCCGACTCAAGATCTGCAAGCTTCGCAGCTTGTCGCGTGAATTCGAGATCCCGCCCGAAGTGTTCGCGCAGAAAATATCCATCTGCTCGAACTGGCGAACGACAGCCGTGCCGAAATAGGTGATCGACGCTCCAATTCTCGGCAACACGGCGTCATAGTCGGTCAGTTGCTTCTGGCTGTAGTAAAGATCCGGCGCACCCTGTTCCAAATCGATCGCGAATTTAAGCGTGTTGAGCACTTTGCATTGATGACCGCGTTGCCGCGCGGCCTCTACAAGACGTCGCGTGCTGTAGCATTTGGCGCTGCAAGACAAAATGCCTAGTTTCATGGCTCACCTTATCAATAGGGTGTTATGGCAGTCGTGTTAATGTCGTACGCGGAATAACGCGGAATTCTGATCTGCGGATGACGCAGCCGCGCTCGAGCAAATAGGCGCGTCCTGTTTTTGGCGCAGCTCACCTTAGCACGATACCGCTGGATCCACATCCCAGGTTGGTTCACCCGCCGGTTATTCTCCCCGCAGCCAGGCTACGATCGCGTCCGCAAAACGCGTGGGAGCTTCCGGGTCCATTCGCAAATACAACGACGGCTCGATTAACTCCACCTCCATCACGCGCAAGACATCCTCTTGATCTGCCACCAAATCCACCCGGGCATAGAGCGGCTTGGCCGGCAGGAGAGCCATCACCCGGTCCGCCGACGTCCGCAACGACTCCGACGGCGGAATCGACGTGATCATTCCGCCGTGCTCTTCTTGCACGCGAAAATCATTGGGAGCAGGCGTCTTGCGAATGGCGTGACTGAATTGACCGCCAAGATAGAACAAGGAGAACTCGCCTTCAGTCAAGATCGCCTCCAGGAAGGGCTGGGCGATCCAGGCGCGATCGGAGTAGCTTGTCAGGATCGCCCGCCGCAAGACATTCGGCGCGCACCGGGAACGGCGAAGGCGTGATCCGCGTTGGCGCCGATCACCGGTTTGATCACCCACGATTGGCCGGCGTAGCTGGCTTCCAGGACGCGAAGGGCGTCGTCATCCAGCCTGTCGCCGAAACGCGATGGGATCGTGTCCGCGCCCAAGACTCCAGGCCGCACAAGTAGGTCTTGTCAAGGTTCCAGCGGATTAAGTCCAGCGGGTTGCTCAAGCGGGCCCCGGACGCGTCGATCCTGGCCAGGGTTTGGAGGAAGGCGGCGGGATCGTCCTGATAGTCCCAAGTGGAACGCACCACCACCGCGTCAAAATCGCTCCAGGCGACTTGTTCATCGCGCCAGCTGACGCGGCGGACTTGCACGCCTCGATCCAGAAGCGGCGTGTACGCCAAATCGTCGTCGACCACGAATCCGTCGAGCGAATCCGTGCTCAGAAAGGCGCATTGCCACGTGGCCGACGCGGCGCTGGTTTGATCCACCACTACGGCACGCAGGATTCCGCGCCTGGCCGACCGGATGGGCAACAGCCGATAGGGCACACCATCGCATAGGGGCCGTGGTCGCCAACCGCCTTCCGCTCATCCCCCACGGCGTACTCCATCACCAATTCTCGCAAGCCGCGGATAAACGCCGGATGCGTGCCGGCGGTGCCAGAACGGATCATGGTCATGCCAAGTTCGCGAGCCTTGTCCTTCGCCTCGGTGTCCAAGTCGAACAGGACTTCCATGTGGTCGGACACGAAACCCAAGGGGCAGACGATCACCGCGTCAGCGGGATCCGATTGATGCAGTTCCGTGAGCGCGTCGCAGATGTCGGGCGCCAGCCACGGCTGCGTCGGCGGCCCGCTGCGGCTCTGAAAGACAAGCCGCCACTTCGGCAGGCCCGCGCCTTCGGACACCAGCCGCGACGCTTCCTGCAGCTGCGCTACGTAGTTACTGCCCGAGGCCATCGCCTCGGGAATGCTGTGCGCGGTGAACAACACTTGCACACGTTCGCGTTGCTGCGCGGGGAGCTGCGCCGCGCCGTGCGCAACCCGATCCACCATGGCTTCGATGAAACCCGGATGGTTGTAATAGACCCTCATCTTCACGACTTCCGGCGCAGACTCGCCGGCTTCTCGCCTCGCCAGGAAGATGTTCTCTCGATACTGACGGCAGCCAGAATAGCAACTGAAGGCTGAGGTCACCAACGCCAAGCACCGCTTGACGCCATCCTGTCCCATCCGCCGCATGGCGTCCGCAAGCATGGGATTCCAGTTGCGATTTCCCCAGTAGATTGGCAGTTTGATGTCGTGCTCGGCGAACTCCTTCTCGAGCGCCACGATCAACTCGCGATTCTGTTGGTTGATCGGGCTGACGCCGCCAAAGTGTTGATAATGTTCGGCGACTTGCAGCATCCGCTCCCGAGGCACATTCTTGCCTCGCAGCACATTTTCCAGGAACGGCATCACCTCGTCGGGCCCCTCGGGCCCGCCAAAAGACACCAACAAAACAGCGTCGTATTGGAATCGCTTCAATGGACCCCTCCTGAGGCTGGACTGCCCGAATCAGCCATTGCCCGTTCAATCCAGTGATCCATATCTTGGAAGATCCGTCCCGCGTCTTCGTGGAACACACGACCGATGAGAACATCGGTCAGGTTGCCGCGATGCTCCGGGTGGGCTTTCATGAATTCGCCGAAACTGAACTGGTCCGCATAGAAGGCCCGCACGAGTTTGCGAATGAGACTCACGCCCGCGTCAAATTCAGCACACCAGGCGCCGAGTTTCGCCGGAGACAGATCATTTTCCTTGAGCCCCGCCGCGACCGCGTCCGCAGCCAGTTCGCCTGACTTCAAAGCGAGATAGACGCCGGACGAATAGACCGGATCGATGAATCCATAAGCGTCGCCGGTTAAGACCCAGCCCTGACCAGCGTGCTGCGTCGTCGTGTAAGAGAACTCCTTGGCGGCGTGCAATTCGCCGCAGCGTTCAGCGCCCGCCAGACGATCCTGAACTTTCGGGCACTTCGCCAGTTCCTCCGCATAGATCCCTTCGGCGTCCAGGTTGCGCTTCAGCAGGTAGTCGTTATCAGCAACCACGCCGACGCTGACGACGTTGTCCACCAGCGGGATGTACCAGAACCACGCTTTGCGGTCGTTGGTGTGCAGGATGACGGTTAATTCGCCGTCAGGATTTCGATGACCGCCCCGATAATAGCCCCAGATCGCGGCTTTCCTGAGTTCGGGATTCACTTGTTTCAGCCCCAGGCGGTTGGCCAGCAACGCTTGCTGTCCCGTCGCGTCGATGATCACACGTGCTGCGACCTCGTCGACTTGGCCGTCGGAGCTGCGTAGCGTAGCACGGTGGGGCTCATTGGGGTCTTCCGATAGCCGCACGTCGCGGACGCGTGTCTGATCGCGTCGCACAACTCCTTTCTCGCCGGCAATGTCGTAGATCAACTGGTCGAAATCGCTGCGACGAACGTGCCAAGTCTCGGCACAGTCGCGATCGTCGTGCTCGCGAAAGACGAAGGGCTGAGTCTCCTTGCCTTGTTGCGTCACGAACTGCACGCCGACCTTTTTCAAGTAGGCGTTCTGCTTCAGCCGATCCCAAGCTCCGAGACGCTTGAGCGTCCAGTACGTCTCCGGCATCAACGACTCGCCAACGTGGAACCGCGGCATTTTGTCGCGTTCCACCAGCATCGTGCTGAAACCATGTTCCGCCACGAGGGCGGCGGCGGTGGAGCCCGCCGGACCGGCGCCAATAACGAGGCAATCCAAGGGGGGCGATTGAATCACAGTGATATGCTCACCGAAGGAAGTGTTAGAAGTCCCAAAGAGCGAACGACTTGCGCCGTTTGCTGAACCGCCCGCGGGTCGGAGCGTCGAGGAACGGCTGTCGCTGACATGTGCGGATCAACCGCCTTACGACCATGATAGCCGAAACGTCAAGTTCCAGCACCGATGCGAAGCCACGACCGCCTCTGCGTGAGCGTCCGGCGAACCCTTTCAAGCGGGCCTGAAGCAAAACGCGACTGGCCGGCAAATTCCCGTCGTCACCGCTGGGCTTGTCCGGCTCGTCCCAGCGGGGCGTTGCTCCCCGCCAGAGAACGCTGTTTGACGGGCGAGGAGCATCGCCCAACGGGGACATGCCCCGTCGTGGCGGCGTCCCCGGCGGAATCGTTGCTGGCGAGGAGCAACGCTCGACGGGCATGCCCCGTCGTGGCGGCGTCCCCGGCGGAATCGTTGCTGGCGAGGAGCATCGCTCAACGGGGACATGCCCCGTCGTTTCGGCGTCCCCGGCGGGATCGTTGCTGGCGAGGAGCAACGCTCGACGGGGACATGCCCCGTCGTGGCTTGCTCGCCGCGTAAGCACTTGTGGCGACAGGCCTTGGCTGAAAATGGAGCTTCTTTGAGGAGACTCTGAAGAGACTCCCCTGTGGGAAGCGACTGAAGGTTGCCAGCTTTGAAGGGCTCAGCGTCAGGCTTCGGCGAGCACGAGCTTCAGTCCGGTTTCGAGGTCGGCGGCCTGGAACTGATAGCCCGACTGTTCTAGTTTGGTGGGCATGACGCGAGCGCTGGCGAGCAACAATCCGTCAGCCATTTCGCCAAGGACAATTCGCAGCATGAAAGCTGGCGCGGGAAAGAGCGCCCAGCGATCGAGGGCTTTGGCCAGGACCTGGGTGAATTCGCGATTGGTGACCGGTTGGGGCGCGGTCGCGTTGACTGCTCCGCGGAGCTGATCATCCGTCACGCAATGGAGCATGGCGCCGCAGACGTCGTCCATGGCGATCCAGCTCCAGAATTGCCGTCCGTTGCCGACGATCCCGCCGCCGCCGAGTTTGAAGAGCGGCAGAATTTTCGCGAGTGCTCCGCCTTTCTTGCTGAGGACGATCCCCAGTCGCAGGTGAACGACGCGGATGTCGGCGTCTCGGGCCGGTTGGGCGGCGTCCTCCCATTGCTGGCAGATCTCGGGCAGGAAGCCTTCGCCGGCGGGTGATGTCTCGGTCAGGATTTCCTCGCCGCGATCGCCGTAGTAGCCGATGGCCGAGGCGCAGACGAGCACTTTGGGCTTGGTTTGTAGTCCAGCCAGCGTTCGGCTGATCAACTGCGTTCCCTGGACTCGGCTGTCACGGATTTTCTTCTTCAGAGAATTGGTCCATCGGCCGGCGATATTCTCACCGGCCAGATGGATCACCGCGTCGAACGCCTTCGAGTTTTTCGGCCTCAATGCTGTTTTTCGCTGGATCCCAGAGAATCTCACCGGGGTTGGCCGACCGCCGCACGATGGGCGCGACCTCATGATTCTCTTGGACCAGTCGTGTTTTCAGGCGGCTTCCAACCAAGCCCGTCGAACCGGTGACGGCGACCTTCATGGGTGCAACTCATTCGGGTGGAGTGAACAGATGACCCTAATGTTTTAGCGCACCCGGCCAGCTTTGACCATCAGGTCAGTCGATTCACTCCACGTGCGTCGCCCCATCACGGGCCGAGTTGCTGGAAGCAGCGAAAAAACCGGCGCCATCCGGCTAACTGGCCGCAACAGCCAGATCGCTTTCGATGAGCGTCGTGGTGGACGATGCGGCGCCGGCGTTTTCCTTAGCCGGCAATTCGCCTCGGCGAACCGACACGCTGGCCGGAGCGTCGATGCCGATTCGAACCGTGTTGCCACGGATGCGAACCACCTTCACCACAATGTTCTCGCCGATCCGAATGGTCTCTTCCTTCTTACGTGTGAGCACCAACATGGCGTGCCTCCTTTCGAGTTCCGTCTCCGTCTTGAGCTATTTTACGGAGATCTTTTCAAGTTGGTTCGCCAAGGCAACCCGCCTGGGCGATGAAATGCGGCAACCGTCGCGATCAATCAAGGTGTCTCGTGGGTCGCTGAGGAAAACTCGTTTGCTAATGCATCCAAGCGTGCTGAGCAGTTCCGGGATGACTTGATTCAGGCGGACCAATTCGCCTCGCCGAGCGGCGTTGGCGGTCGGCCGCCGGCCGCACGTGTCGCCATCTGCTGGACCGCACGCGGTTTCGTTGCTGGAGGACAATCGCCCCCAAGCGACTGTGACTCGGTCCCCATCGCCTGCGGACCGCCGCCGCCCCTGCGGGTGCGGTTCGCCGGTGCGCTCCGGCAGCGCCGCCAGCCATCCATTCAACTCGTTCGCCCCCACTCGTTGCGCTTGGGTCGATCCGTCGCCATCGCCTTGTCCTTCCCTTTGGAAACCGCCAGGTTTGCACTTCGCTTCGCTTTGGAGCGGCGACGGCCTGGATCCGCCAACCGCCACGCCAGATTGCTTCCGGCTGACTAACTGATTATTCGCAGGGGGGTTGACTAGTTTGGTCCCTCGGCTTGAGAAAAAAAATTTGCAATCCTGCGCGGGAATCTCCAGCACGCCATCGGCGCTCGCGGCGCCCCTCTCTTCTAGGAGGATTCTCCCCGGCTCATGTCAGCTACAATGCGCCCTTTTCCTGGTTTGCCCGCAACGCTGAGCCACTGTGAGCGCACTCATGACCGGCCATCGCGTTTTGGACGGACATTCCGCCTGGATCACAGGTTCGACTCAAGGACTTGGCGCGGCGCTGGCCGTCGCCATCGCTCGAGCGGGAAGTCACGTCGTACTTCACGGCCTCGAGGACCATCCGTCCGCCCAACAAACGCTCGCCGAATGCCGCGCTGCTGGCGTCCGCGCCCACCTGATCCTGGGCGACTTGATCGACTCGCAACCCGCGGGATTGGGACGACTCGCCGACCAGGCGCTGGCCTGCGAACCCGACTTGGACCTCTTGGTCAACAATGCCGGCGGGTACTTTGATACGGCTTTTCTCGACCTGGACTACGCGACATTCGACAAGACCATGCGTTTGAACGTCTACGCGCCATGCTTCCTCACGCAGTACCTGGCCCGCCTTTGGGTGACGCGGCAAACCGCCGGCCGAGTCCTATTGATTGGCTCCATCAACGGGCGACTGGCGGAACCCGCGCATGTCGCCTATGACGCCTCCAAGGGCGCCGTGGAGATGCTGGTCCGCAGCCTCTGCGTGGAATTGGCCCCGCGGGGAATTCGCGTCAACGGGCTGGCGCCGGGCCTGTTTGAAACGCCGCTCACGTCCGCCGCCCTGCGGCAACCCGGAGTTCGCCGCTGGATGCAATGGCACACGCCCAACGGTCAAGTCCCCACCCCCGATGTCGCCGGCGAGGCCGCCGTTTTTCTGCTCAGCAACGCCGCGCGTCACATCCACGGACAAATGCTGCTGATCGATGGCGGCATGAGCGCCTGGCAACAACCGGACCCGCCGACCAGTCAAGATGCGGACTTTGGTTCGGATTAGGCGACTTTGCCGTTCTTACATGGGAGTCAAGATTTGTGGACTGTATGGTCTCCATGTGCCGATAAACTAGGCGCGCCTCGCCGCCTCTGATCCACGGCGGGCGCCAGAATGCCGACGCGCCATCTTCGCCAGCGAGAACCCCAGCTATGTCGCGAGCCGACGAAATCAAAGCGTTGCAGTCGCTGCTCATCCGGCGACGCGACCAACTCAAGCGCACCCTCAACGGAGACTTGAACGCGCTGCGGCAACTGCGCGAGTCCGGCGACGAGGCCGACTGGGCCGCCAGCGCCTCGCAAGGTGAAATCAGCTCGCGACTCGCCCAAGCCGAAAGCCGCGAACTCGGCCTCATCGATCGCGCCTTGGAACGCATCCGCATCGGCGACTACGGCGTGTGCGAAATGACCGGCAAACCGATTCCCATGGCCCGTCTCAAAGCCCTCCCCTACGCGACCCTGTGCGTCGAGGCCCAACGCGAACTCGAACTGCACGGAGGCCTCGAAGAATGGAGACGACGGAAAGAAGATCCGTCCTGGGATCAAGAGGATGAGGAGTAGTTGGTTCTGGTTCTTGGTTCTTGGTTCTTGGTTCTTGGTTCGGCCCTTTGGATAAAGCGCCGGGGCGGTCCGCCTATCTTGCTGGCAGACTGCGCTCGATATCGGTAGAAGAGTGCGACAATGACCAGGGCGCCGAAGAGGCCGGCGCCCGCCCCTTGCGTGACTCCCGCTCCCACGCCGAAAGCCACTGGATCAAACCCGGGCGCTCCGCCGCCCGCCGCCACGGCGCAATAGTAGCCGGGAAAAACCATCCCGACAAACAAACCGATGGCCAGGCCGCCCAAAGCACCCAGGATCGACAGCACCACGAGAACGCCCGCGGCCCAGACCATCAACTTCGGCGATCCGAAGGGCGATGCGTCGGTTCGCTGCGGCGCTCGATAGGGGTTTTCATCCATCGGAAACGACCCACAAGGAAGTGCAAAGGGAGCTAAGCTTTACTTTGGCCGATTCGCGACTCCGCAGCAAGCCGCAGCACGGCGACGCTCGTCGTTTGTTTCCTTGGCTGGTTGGATCCGCCGCGATCATGGGATAGTGGATAAATGAACGCGTTCACGCAAGACGCGAGTCGACCGTCGCAGCTGGCGACCGTCATGGGAGTCGTCGCCCGCGTCTTGGTGGTCGTTTTCGCGACAATCGCTTGGCATGTTGGCGTGGCCAACTGGCGACTCCGCGGCTCGGTGTTCGATCTGGCGTTATGGCTGGCGCCGGTGATCGCGCTCCTGGGAGGGTGGTTAGCGGATCGATTGCGTCGCTCAGCGGCGTCGCTGGCCCCGCGCGATCGCGCCCGCCCTCTGAGGTTGGTCGCCGCGTGGGCCCTGCTCTGCGCGGCCGCCGCCATACCGTGGTGGCGAACGATCACCTCGCCCTTGCTGAGGCCAGCAGGCGCCGTGATCCTGCTGTCCTGTTCGGGATGGTGGATTGCTGAATTGGCCGGCAGTTGGCGCGACAGGCGTTGGCGCCCAAGTTGGCGATTGGCATGCTCGGTCGTGTGGGCGCTCGCGGCGACCGAGTGCGTCGTCTCGCGAGGGTTGGACGGGGATGGTCGCGGGATGATCGCCTGGGTGTGGAGCTCATCAAGCGACGCGATGGGGGCGTCGCCATCTTTCGCGAAACCAGCGGATTCGTCCTCGAGACTGTTGCGGGGCCTCTGCGATTTCCCGTCCTATCGCGGCGTTGATCGCAATGGAGTCGCCGCCTTGAATATCGATTGGTTGGGGCCATCGCTGCGCGAAGGCGACCAGCAAGCGGTAGGTCCTCGATTGCTGTGGCGCTCGCCGGTGGGCGCCGGCTGGAGCGGCTACGTCGTCGCCGGACGCCTGGCCGTAACTCAGCAGCAGTTGGACGACGGCGAATGGCTGACGGCTCAAGATGCGGCGAGCGGCGAATTGATGTGGAAGACTCGCGTCGGCGAATCGTTCTCCAGCGCCGGAGGCGCAGGACCGCGCACAACGCCAACCATCGCTGGCGATCGCGTGCTGGCCATGAGCGCCACCGGACAACTAACCTGCTCGCGCTGAACAGCGGCGACGTCCATTGGGCCATGGATGTGTTGGCCGAGTTGCGTTCGAGCAATCGCCCTCATGGCTGTGCTTCCTCGCCGTTAGTTACGGATGGGTTGGTGATTGTTGGCGGAGGTGAACTTGTCGCGGCGTCGGCCTGGAATCTGTCCGATGGCCAACTGCGTTGGACCGCCCCAGGCGGGCCGGATAGCTATTGCTCGCCGCAAGCCTGCGAGTTGCTGAACCAGCCACAAGTGATAGCCTACACGGCGACCGCGGCGATGGGACTGGCGCCGCAAACGGGTGAGACGCTCTGGCAATTCCCCTGGAGTAACGACATGCAGACCAATTGTGCTCAACCAGTGCAGGTCTCCGCTCATTCGCTCTGCCTGTCCAGTGGCTACGGCAAGGGCGCCGTATTGATTGACTTGCAACGCGACGGCGATCAGTGGCGAGTCTCGCCGCGTTGGACATCGACTCGCCTGCAAGCCAAGTTCTGTTCGCCCGTGTTGGCGGGAAACATGCTCGTCGGTCTCGACAATGGCTTCTTGACGGCGCTCGACGTCGAAGATGGTCGAAGACTGTGGAAGGAGGGGCATACGGGCATGGCCAGATTATGCGAGTGGGCGAGGAGCGGCTCGTGCTGCTCATTCAGAGTGAAAGCGGTTCGGTGCATCTTGTCCAGGTCAACCGCGAAGGAAGCACCGAGTTGGCGAGCATCACGCCCTGGAGCGGCCGGACCTGGAACCACCCCTGTCCAGCCGGCGCCTACCTCTTGCTGCGCAACGACCAACAAGCCGCCTGTTACATGCTCGGCCAACCTCCAAGGACGAGCGTTTCCAAGTGACGATCGCTTGGGGTTGCGCTGCGCGACCCGCCTCTGTGGTTCTCCGTGTCCTCCGCGGTCAATTCCATCCGGATCTTTCGGAGCTCCGTTCAAGACAGGGACGCGTAAGGAACTCTCGGGGAAGCAGGTCGGGTTATGTCTCGAATCGTCGGGCCGCCCGTCATGGATCGATTGGCCTCAATTCGAGAAGCTTCAAATCCCAGAGAGCGCCTTTCAGCGGCCCGTTGGGTCGAACCACGATGGCTTGCTCTCCTTGTTCCAGGTACGCTTCACCCAGCAGGCCGCGCTGGTAGTTGCTCCAGCCGCCGGTGCCGGCGACCGCGCCGGTCATTGACGTCTGGAATCCGTCAATGCGAAACACATTGCCCGCCGACGCGTTGTCGCAGGCCCAAATGGCGTACACCTCGTACCGGCTCGACTGTTCCGATCGCACGCGCCAACGCGCCATGTCTTGTTCACCGTGCCAGTAGCCGATGTTGCTGAACGGAGCTTCCAAGGTGATCGACTGCCCGTAGATCTCGGCCGACGCGGCCGGCAGGGTCAAGACGCCCTTCGGGCTCGGTTCGACAAGCCGCGGCTGATTGCCGGGGAGCGACTTGGGACGCGGCGCGTCTTGCAGGAGAAAGTCCAACAAGCTCGCCGCCTCCGCGGGCGTCATGACTTTCTCGAAGCCTTCCGGCATGAAGGAGCGACCGTGATTGCGCAGTTGTTCGATATCGCTGCGGGGTATGCTGACTCGCTGGCCGTCTTGCTTGACGAGCACCAGAGCGTTGCCGTTCTCCTCCGCCAACAACCCCGAGAGAAGTCGCCCGTCCTTCCGCTGCACAAGATACTCGACATACCGCTGATCCCAATCGCGATTGGGTTCAAGCATGGCCGTCAACCACCATTGCGGACGTTGCACCGTGAGCGCAGCCAGGTTGGGGCCGACGTCGTTGCCCACGTCCCCCAGGCGATGGCAGGCCGAGCAGTGTTTGCGGAACAACTGCTCGCCTCGCTCTTGAGCGGCGACGCTCGCTACTGGATTGGACGTGGCCCTTTGGCTCATGATCGCCGCGGTCCGGCGAGCAAACTCGGCCAGTTCTTGATTCCGCTGGCCGAGATCCACTGGTGCTTCCCGCAACGCGGCGGGCAATTTGGCGCCGACGGTGCGCGAAAGCCGGCGACGCCGCGCAGGGATCCAGCCGCCGCCAGGCGTCGGGATGTTCGCCGAAGTAGTCGGCGAGCACCAGCGCCCACGCTTCGCGATCCAATAAGGCGTCCAGCAGTGCGTCGTGCAGAGCGGGCGAGGATTGATCCAGCAAACGGACGAGTTCCTCGGCGGCGCCGGGAGCGCCCAGTGCGGCCAAGCCGCGCAGCGCCTCCTGTTGCAGCAACGCCTCTCGATCCGGTTGAAGCGCCGCAATCAGCGCCGCTCGGGCTTGTGCATCGTCACGCAAGTCTCCGCCCGACAGCTGATCGCCGCGATAGGGTTGGGCCAATAACGCGACTGCCGCCAAAGCAGCGTCGGTGGCTGCGACTTGCTCTTTCAAGTGCTCCGCCGCCAGATTGACCAACGAGCGGGCGCCTTCAACGACGTCACTGGGCGACGTGTCCACGCCCCCTCGTCCGTCTCCCGGCGCCGCCAACCAGCTCCGCAGTACACGCCAACGCCACGTCAAGTCGCCTTCGGCGGCGTTGGAAATGGGAGCGTCTTCTGCGAGCCAGCGCAGGACATCCAGCCGCTGTCGAGCATCGCCGGTACAGGCGGCCGTAAGAACATGTTGCATCCGGGCGGAGGCCAGGAGTTCGGGCTGTTTCATGGCGAGCTGCAAGACGTTCCGAGCGGTTTCGCCATCCATCGCGGCGTGGTAGGACGCGGCGAGATACGGATCCGCCTGATCCCTTTCCAAAGCCCGCAGCAAGCGTTCGGCCGCGGACGGATCCGGAGCGGCCGCCAAGGACCACGCGACGGCCTGCCTCACCTGCGGCTCTGGATCCAACAGGAGACTCCGTCGATGGTCGCGCAGTTCCGCGTCGGTCCAGTCGCTCCACAACTCAATCGCGGCGGCGCGCAGTTCGGCGGACTCCGCCTGCATGGCTCTGAGCGCAGTCGTCGGCGCTGGCCTGCTTCAGGTTAACCAAGGTCGCAAACGCTTGCAGGCGAGCGGCTGGATGCTTGGCGGTTTGGGCGACTCGCCGCAAGGTCGGCGCGGCCGCTTGCCCCTCTGCATCCCAGGTCAGCATCTGCTGCGCTAAATCTCGCAGGGGACCGTTGGGGGAAGCCATCGCCGCGGCGATCTCATCCGCGGCAAACCGACTCAGGTCAGGGACGGCTCGGCGGCCTTGGCCTTGGGGAACAATGCGATAGATGCGTCCTCGATCGTTGCCCGCCATCACGTTCAAAGCGGCCCGCGTCTCTTCGGGAATCCATTGCGGATGTTCGATCACATAACGGTACATGTTGACGACCCAAAGCCCGCCGTCCAATCCGGTCTTGGCCTGCACGGGCCGAAACCACTGGTCGGTTGAAGCGAGGAACTCGGTTTCTACTTCCGATTCCGCGCACGTCGCTCGCATCGATCCGCCATCGCGGCCAAGGATCTGGCGATGCACCAGTTGGTTGACCGGTTCGCAAACAAAAACATTGTTGGAGTACGCCGCACCCAGCCAATCATCACGGTAGACGGTGAGTCCACAGGCGGAAGTTGCGCGGCCGGCGGGGCCAGACAACTTGAAACGGACCAGTTCGCCGCGCGGGTACAGCTGGTTCGCATCAGGCGAGCTTTCGATGGCGACAACGGTCGCTGGCGGCGTGAGGGTGCGGTTGCGCGCCAACCAATGCTCTTGCAGAGGATAGTGCAAGACGAGCTGGCTGTTGTTGCAGCCGAACCACTGGCCCCAATCATTGCGGGCTCGCCCTTGTTGCGTGCGGCCGGTCGCGGGTTCGATGCGCCGTTGGTCAGGCAGCAAGCGAAAATCCCGATCATGAACGGAAACGACGGGGCCGCCGGGCGTGGTTTCGATGTCGCCGCCGAACAGCCCGCCGGCGCCATAGACCCAACCGTCCAGGCCCCATTGCAGACTATTCACTCGCGCATGCGGATTATGGGTGGCGAAGCCTGTGTACCAGGCCTCACGGATGTCCGCGCGACCGTCGCCATCGCTGTCCTTCAAGAACCAAATCGTGGGGGCGTCGCACACCAACACGCCGTCGCGCCACACCTTGACGTCGGTCGGAAAGCGGAAGCCGTCCGCGTACAGCAAACTGCGTTCGTATCGCCCATCGCCATCGTCGTCAAACACATGTTTGACGCGTCCATTCGGGGTGAAATCGCCGTCCACCGGTCGTGCATAGTCGCTCATCTCCGCCACCCATAGCGACCCGTCGGCGGCGAAGTCGATGGCTACCGGGTCGACCACGACCGGTTCGCTCGCCGCCACTTCGATCCGCAGCGACGCGGGAACATGCATCAAGGCGGCCGATTGCTCGGGGGAGCGCGGCGGAGCTCCCTGGTTCTCGGCGCCGGTTTCGTCGGTGGGCGTTCGCCAGGATGTTGGCAAGTGCCGTTGCACCTCATCGATAATGGGCTGCTCCAAGCCAGCGGCGAACTTGTTGGGCAATGCGAAATAGGAGATCTCGCCGCCGCCGCCGTAACCGCCTTCCCTCAACAACCGCTCGCTGGGGATGTACGCACAGAAATCATTGGCGTAGCCGTGGATCCAAAGACGTTCGCCATCCAACTCGCGCCGGAGTCGAATCGCATAATCCACGCACACTTCTCCCGCCAGGAACACCCATGCGCACTGATCGCCAAAGCGCCATGATTGGATCGGATAGTCGATGTGCTTCAGCAACGGCAGCCCTTGATCGAGCCGCGTCAATTGGTGACTCGCGTTGTATCCCGCGGGTCCGCCCGCCGCGGCGGTTTGCTGCAGCGCTTCGCGAGTCGGCGGCGGCAGCAACGGCAACTCGATCGTTTTGTATCGAGCATGGATCGGCTCGCGCAACTCCTGCAAGGGGCCATTCAGCAGTCGAGCGGCCTCGTCCGCGATCTGCGCGCCCTGCGCTGACGCGACATCGACGCGGTCGCCGGTCACTCCTGAGTCCGGATTGGCGTCTGATCCGCAACCGATGGACACCAGGGCGATCGCCTTGGGGAACTTCCTTTCCAGCCACTCCTGCGCGTAACCGGCCCAATCGCCGCTGATCTTGTTATGCGAGAGCGTCACGCAATGGCAGGCGTAGGTGACGTAAACGGCTCGCACGTCGCCTTGCGGCGACAGCACGAACAGGGTGGGCAAGCGATGGTCGACAGGTCCGCCGGGGGTGCGCCGGTTGCGAGCGAAGCCGACCTCGCCGACTGTCCATTGCAATTTCGCCGGCGCCATCTGCTCGAGCGCCATCTCGGCCGCTTCCACCAACCAATCGCTTAACTGCAACGTGTAGCGATCGATACGCCGTTGGTGCTCATCGGGAATCGGCGTGCTGAAGATCGTGTCCGACGGCGCCGTTCACCTTCGGCGTCGTGTGCGAATGCGAAAAGACCAGAGCGATGTTTTCTCGCGGTATGCGACGCTTGACGGCCAATCGTCGAGCCGCCTCTTCAACCATCGGCAGGCGGACGCCCAAGCTGTCGATGGACAACAGCACGATCGGGGCCTCGCCCTCTGCGTGCTGAATCGCCAGAGCCTTGGCCCAAATGCGTTGAGTGACCCCGTCGGACTCGGCTCGCCGGCCTCCAAATCCGTTCAATCGAATTGGATAGTCCGGCGTGATATCGACACGGGAGACGCCCACCAGATAAGCGGGCTCGGACGCGGCCGCGATGGAGCAGCAACCCAGTAGCCCAAGCAAGCAAACCACACGCCGGATCCGCACGATGAAGTACTCCTAAAGGACGCAGCCGCGCGGCTGGACGCGGCGGGACGGGCCAGAGACGATCATTGGCGGACCATCGCGCGGCGACGCCGCGAATCAGGGGGCGAGGACCTTGATTTCGACCTTGCGGAAGTCGCAGGGGTGGCTCTCCGATTGCAGTGAGATGCTCCCGCGATCAAGCATCAGACCGCCATTGGCCTTCGCCAGTTCTTTGGCGTGCTGGTCCCGATCGTCGAGTTGCGGCTCGTTGTACTCCAGCACGATTTTTCCATCCATCTTGTGACGGATGACCCGGTTGCCGCGCACTTCGACTTCGCAAACGACCCACTGGTCGCCGTGATAAGTCTTGGACGTCGAGCTCGTGCAATGGCGTCGAATCAACTCGCCGTTCATCACCACGTTGGTGCCCGGAGTACACAGGTTGGCGGTGGTGCGGTCTTTCACGCCGTCGCCGCCGAGCAACTGCACTTCGATGGAGGCCGGGAAGTCCTGGCCTTTGGCCATGGTCTTTGGCGACTCTCCGTGCAGCATCAAGCCGCTGTTGCGAAACGCCCAGCCGGGACCGCCCTTAACCTGGTCGCCCACGAAGCGATATTCGACTCGCAGGATGTAGTGCGAAAAGGTCTCGTCATGAAACAAGTGGCCGAACCGCTCATTGAATTCATCGTAAGCGTCGTACCGCACCTTGATCAGACCGTCCTCCACGCGGAACGTGTTTCCGAAATTCTCACCCAGTTCATAGCCCCGAATCTTGGGCGTCCAGCCGGTAAGATCCTTGCCGTTAAACAAAGCTCGCCACTCACCGGGCGCTTCCGTCTCTTGCCCGCTTGCCGACGCGGCGCCGCCGATGAGCAAGCCGCCGGTTAACAGCACCAGACTGGCCCATGTGAATCGTGATCGTGAATCTTCGCGTGCGAGCAGCATGATGATTAGTCCGTGGTGAGTATGGTCTGGAGGGGGTGAATGGGACGAGGACTTGTTCTGGTACTTGTACTTGGGAGAGACGTTTCCGGCGGCGCCCTCTCGAGGCCCTGCGGTCCGCGGCCGTCCTTAACTCGTGGCTGTTGATCTAGTCCAAAACGGAGATTGGCTGCGTCGATGCAGGACGCGACGGCTTCCTGCTTGTTGCGGCGCAGACCGCGGGCCTGTAAAGCGCTCCAGGCCCCTTCCAACTCCAACAGCCGGCGCTTGGTGCTCAAACCATCAACCGCCGAGTAGCCGCCGAGCCCATGAGCGCCGACGACGCGGTGGCAAGGAACGATCAGCGGAAACCGGTTGCCGCTCATGGTCGTGCCGACGGCTCGGGCCGCACGTGGTGAACCTGCTTGGGCGGCCAACTGTCCATAAGTGACCACGGCGCCAAAGGGGATCTGCCGACAACAGGCGACGACCTTGCGCTGAAACGCCCCGAGGTGATTCAGTGATAACGGAGCGTCCCGGAAATCATCGGGCCGCCCATCGGTGAACGCGGTCAAGCGCGACGCCAGCCGTCGCAACCAATCGGGCCCGTCCGCGGGCACGTGGATCGAGGCGTTGGACGCCTTGGGCAATGACGCCACGGCCGCACTGCGCGAGCGAAACCCGAAACTCAAGCCGAGCAATTCATCGTTCGTGGCGCGCGCGATGATCCAGCCCAACGGCGTATTCCAGGCAACGCCATGCAAACAAGCATCCGTCATGCGGTCGCCTCACCACCAAGAGAGCCATCCAAAGATCGTGCACACAAAGTCGCCGGCGTCGGTCACTTTGATCCGCGACGCGCCAAGACTCGCAAAAACCGATCGCGCCGCACCGTTGGCCAGCCGCATCGCAGCCTTTGCAGGCCTCAACGCCCATTCTATACTGGACCTATCGCATCGCAAGCGCGGCGGATTCCCTGGGAAATCGCCGGCTGCTCTTTGAAAACAGGAGCTCCTGGATGAGTGGATATCGCGCCCTGAGCGACGATTTCTACGTCAACATGAACCTGAACACCGAAATGGAGCTCCCCCGCAATCGCGACTCGGTGCTGCACCTCTTTGAGCAGGTTCGCAAGCGCTACCCTATGATGAAGAACCTGTACAGCCGCGAACGCGATGAGTATGTGCTGGAGGAAGACAAGGATCGCGGCGCCTACCGCTGGGCGACAATCGAACCACGCCGCATCTGTTCAGGAAGCGTCAACCCGGAGTCGATCGAAGCCGCGATGGAACAGCATGCGTTCGTGCTCGAAATGGCGCCCTTCGCCTTGTCGGCCAGTCCGCTGGACTGCGAGTCCCTGAACGTCATGTATGGATTCGATTTCACGTATCGCGGCAATCACAACGAGTTGCTCGTGGAAGCGCTGGGCGTCAGCCCGGCGCTGGAACGCATGGCCGAAATGCCCGGGACCCGGATTATCTGCTGCGAGCCTTCGCTGCAATTGGCCTTCGACGAGGATTGTCGCGTCCAATGCCGGCTCAGCTTCGAGACTCGGACCACGGCCTATCATGTGCGCATCGGTGAATTTCCCGAGGAGCAACTCAGCGTCTATCTCACGGCCCGGCGTTACGGCAGCCTTGACGCGGGCGAGACGCTGGTCAGCGTCATGCACCAATTGGCGGATCTGTGCCGCAACCTGATGGATGGGTACGTCGTGGACAGTGTCCTGCTGCCCCTTCAAAACGCGATTTCGCTGAAGTAACGCCCCACCCCGTCCGAGCACGCCGTCGGATTCCGCTGCTGCCGAGAGTACATCTGTGGCCAGAATCGCTCCACCATGGGGGGAGCGTTACGCCCCAGGCTCGACGGGAGCTGGTCCAGCGCATACCCGACTGGCAAGGTGGCAATTGTAGTCCCATTAGTAGGGTTGTTTGTTTCAGCAGGGGTAAGAAAATAGACAGAGGGCGTTCCGGTTCGCGGGATCGGGGTGGAACGCCCCCGCCGACTCGCTAACAGAAGAAGACAAATGGAACTACTCTTGGCTTCGAGCCCCGCGTTTTGGGTTGGTGCGGTGCTCATTGTGGTGGGTGTCGCCGCCAGTCTGGCATGGGTGGTGCACCGCGAGATGCGGCGCTGCGAGGCCTGCCGCAAGGTGCGGAAGCGACGAAGCGCGTTTCGCATTGGCCGTGGTATGGTGGCCATCTGTGGTTCGTGTGGTCATGAACCGGGCTCGCCGATCAAAGTGCGCGCTGGCCGGAAGTACCGCCGTAGCAAGCGAACCGCCAAGCCGCTTGGCGCCAAGCAGCAGCGACAACCGGAGACGCACGTCCTGCCGCGCCCGAGTTGGCGCCATTGGCGGTCTCAGGAAGCGGTGAATTAGAGACGCCCCAGCGGGGTCAAGCCTCGCGACCGCCGCGGTAGCGATCCAGGGCGACGGCCGTGATGATGATCACGCCGATAATGATGTCTTGGATCGGGTTGGAAAGTCCCAGGGCGGTGCATCCCGCGGCGATCGTCTGCATGATGGCCGCTCCGGCCAGGGTGCCGATCACCGAACCGCGCCCACCGTTGAGGCTGCCGCCGCCGATGACCACGGCGGCGATGATCTTCAGCTCCAAGCCCGTGCCCGAGGTCGGACTTCCGGAGCTGAGGCGGGCGAATTGGTAGACTCCCGCGGCGCCCACGAACAGCCCGGCCAGCGAGTACACCTGGACTTTCACCCACGATACGGGCACGCCGCAAAGCCGCGCCGTGAGCTCGTTGCTGCCGATCGCGAACACATGCCGCCCAAACACCGTTTGGTGCAGCACCACGCCCAACAGGATGGCCAAGGCCAAGGCCAACCACACTCCCCAAGCGAAGTTGGGCGCCAAGGGGTAGGCCAGCCACTCCAGATTCGGCGACGCGGTGACCATCTCCCCCAGCCATGCCGGGACGGCCTCGGGCGCCGGCCGCACGGTGCTGTTGGCGGCCAGGACTTTGCCCAGGCCCAGGAAAGCGGTCATGGTTCCCAAGGTGATAATAAACGGAACGACCCGCAGCCAACTGATCAGCAGTCCATTCACGGCGCCTGCGAGCACCCCGGCGCCGACGCACCCCATGACGGCCAAAGTCAGCATCGAGCCCGCCCAGAGGGGGCTTTGCCAACCTGCCTCGCTGTAGCTCCACTTAAGGATCGAGGCCATCACCGTGGCCGCCAGGGCCAGCGCGGTGCCGGACGAGAGGTCGATGCCTCCGGCGATAATGATCAACGTCATTCCTAACGCGGCGACAGCCACCGTGCTGGTTTGGGCGGCGACCGTGCGCAGATTACGCACGGTCCAAAAGCCGCCTTCGCCTTGATTGAACCATTGATCGGCGGCGGCGAAGAAGAACACGATCGCGATCAGGGCCACAAACGGGCCCAACGCCTCGGCCCAGGCGGATCCGCGTCGGCCCAGCGACACCAGCCCGGCGACGAGCAGCACGGCGATGACGCCCAGCCCCGCCACTCCCAGTCCGGGACGGAGTTGATCGCCGCCATAGACGACCGCCGCCACGCCGAAGTAAACGGCCGGTGCGGACAACCACAAGGCCAGCTTGCGCCCCAGTGAAGGTCGCGTCGTCGTCGAAGGATCCGATGCGCTCATGATCTCGGCGTTCAAATGAAAAGGCGGGTGAGGCCGGCGGCGAGCGTTCGTTTCTCGCCTATTGCGATTCGCTTCGCAAGCCCACCGCGGCGGTCATGATGTCTTCGTGGGTCCATTGCTCAATGGGCCGATTCTCACCGACGGCGCCGCGGGCCATGACGGCGATTCGATCACAGACCGCCGTCAACTCCGGCAGATAAGAGCTCACGAAAACGATCGCTTTGCCCTCGCTGGCAAGGCGGTTCATCCAGCGATAGATGTCCGCCTTGGCGCCGACGTCAATGCCGCGTGTTGGTTCATCCAGCAGCAGAACGTCCGCTTGTTGATGCAGAACGCGCGCCAGGGCGACCTTCTGTTGGTTGCCCCCGGAGAGCGAGGAAACGGGTTGATCGGCCGAGGCGGCCTTCACGCCCAACTCGCGCATTTGCTGCTCCGCGGCGCGTTGTCGTCGCCCTCGCTCCAGCAATCCAAAACGACGATAAGGACCTAAGCGGCTGAGCGTGATGTTGTCGGTCAGCGAGAGAGCTTGCGCCAGGCCTTCCTGTTTACGATCCTCGGACACGAACCCCAGCCCGTGTTCGATTCGTCGCCGAATCGAATGGCCGGCGACGTTCAACCTGGGCGACTTGGATCCGGCCGGCCACGACCTCATCCAATCCATAGATCGCCTGCACCAGTTCGGTGCGTCCGGCGCCCACCAATCCGGCAAGTCCGAGGATCTCGCCGCGATGCAAATCGAGCGAGACCTTTTCCGTCAAGTGGGGACTGAGCACGCCGTCCAGGTGCAGCAAGACCTCGCCTCGCGGCGGGCGCTGTCGCGGGGGAAAGAGTTCGTCAACCCGTCGGCCGACCATTTGCGCGACGATCTCGGCTTCACTTACATCGCTGAGGCGTCCCTGGCCGACGCTTTGGCCGTCCCGCAGCACGCTGTAAACATCGCAGACCTCGCGGATCTCTTCCAGGAAATGGCTAATGTAGATGACGCCCAATCCCGCGTCTCGCAGCCGACCAATCACTTGGAACAACCGCTTGGCGTCGTGCTGAGTCAATGAACTGGTGGGTTCATCGAAGACCAACAACCGCGAGCGAAAAACCAGAGCGCGGGCGATCTCCACCAACTGCCGCGCGCCCATGGACAACGAACCCACGCGGCGATCAGGGTGCAATTCGGGATGACCGAGTTGGTCGAGCGCTGCTCGAACGCGTGGACGCTGGCCGGCGCGATCCAGGCCAAGGCGCCAACGTCGGGCTTCTCGCCCGAGCATGATGTTGTCTTCGACCGTCAGTTCGGGGGCGAGGTTCAGCTCCTGGTAAATCATGGAAACCCCGTGCCCCAAGGCGTCGGCGGGACCGCGCGGGCGATAGGCGGACCCGGCCAGTCGCATTTCCCCCGAGTCCGGCGGGATGGCGCCGCTGAGCACTTTCATCAGCGTGCTTTTGCCCGCCCCGTTCTCGCCAATCAACGCCAAGACTTGACCAACACGCAACTCGAGATCCACGCCGCTCAGAGCAAGCGTCGCGCCGAACTGCTTGCGGATGTCCCGCATGCTCAATAGGGGAGCGTCGGTCATGGGTGGGTGCCTGTATTCGCGCCCTGGAAGTCTGGGCTGTGGCGAGGCGCCAGCGGGGCCGTCAACGGGTTACCGCGTCCTCCGCGGTCAATTCCATCCGGATTTTTCTTAACTTGATGCTATGGGGTGCGCTGCGCGACCCCAGGCTTTGGTGTGGCGCCGCGTTGCGGTGACCAAGAGAACCAAGAACCAAGAACCCCTATTCCCCAAACTGTTTCGGATTTAGTAATTCCTGCATGCGTTCTTCCTTCATGTTTTCGGGCGTGGCCAGGTATTCGCCGGTGCGAACTCGGGTCTCGACGGTTTTTCCTTGCAGGTGTTCGACGATGGTCTTCACGGCCAGGTAGCCCATTTGCACCGGATCTTGCAAGACGATCCCTTGCATCTTGCCGTCGGCCATCGCGTTGACCATGTCGGGGCTGGGATCGAAGCCGATGAACTGAACTTTGTCGGAGAGCTCGGCTTCCTTGAGTGCGCCGAACACGCCTCGCGCGTTGGGTTCGCAGACGGCGAAGACGCCGTCGAATTTACCCTCGAACTTGTTGATGACTTGTTGAGCCTTGTCCAGCGATGACTCTGGCGTTGTGCCGGCGTACTGGTCGGAGGAAATCACTTCGATTTCGGGATACTCGCTCAACTTCTTCAGGAATCCCTCCTCGCGTTGCTCGGTGCTTTCGCTTCCCGGCGTGTAGCGCAGCATAATGACGTTGCCCTGACCGTTCAGGCGCCGCGCCATTTCTTCGGCGGCGAGTTCACCGCCGTGAAAGTTGTCGGTAGCGACGTAGCTGACGACGATGCTGGCGTCATCCAAGCCGCTATCGAAGATCACCACGGGGATGCCGGCGTCGTTGGCTTCGGCGACCGACGCCACGAGGGCCTGGGAGTCCAACGGCGCAAGCACGATGCCGTTGACCTTCGAGGTTACGAAGTTCTGCACGATCGTGATTTGACCGTCGCGGTCGTTCTCCAACTGCGGCCCCAGCCAATCGATCTCGACGGGGAAGTCAAATTCCTTGGCCGCTTGCTCCGCGCCAAAGTGAACGGACTTCCAGAACTCGTGCGTTGTGCCCTTGGGAATCACCGCCAGACGCAGCTTGGCGGGAGTGGAGGGAGGCGGTGTTTCCGTGCCTTTGCGAACTTGCTGCGACGCTGGAGGCTGGCAACCGACGATTGACGCCAGGACGAGCAGCACCAAGGTCAGGATGGGTGTCCGCCGGCATGCCCGAAGATCGCAAAAACGGTGGAAATGGGGAGGCAAGGTGAGGCTCCTTGGTGCTGCTTGGAAGGGACTGGAAGGCCAACGCGGCGCCGTTCGCGTCATCATAGCAGAACTGTGATCCCGCATCTCCCCGCACAGTCCTTGGACCACAACCCGCCCCCGGAAGATCCGAAGGAAACAGCAAAACTTGCGGCTGGCGCCCTGGCGACCCGCGCGTCATTCGCGGCGCCCTGTCGCTAATTCGTCGGTCTCCAACGGAACGCCAGAGGGTTCGCCGATGCGGTACGCCGCTCGCGTGATGAGGTGAGCGGAGATGGGCGAAGTTAACATCAGAAATCCAGCGGTCGCAATCACTCGCGCCGTGACTTGCGGGTCATCCAACTCAACGGCGACCGCGGCCAAGAGGCAACCGACCCCTAGAGTGGCCGCCTTCGTGGCCGCCGACGCGCGACAGTACACATCGGGCAACCGCAGCAATCCCAGACTGGCGATCAGCAGGAAAATCGACGCGGCGATGACAAGCATGCCAACGATCCAGATTGGGATCATTGCGGCTTCCTCTCCAGGTAGAAGGCGAAGGCGACGGCGCCAAGGAACGACATGAGCGCCAAGAGGAGGCCGATGTCCAGGAATGCGGTTTGTCGGCGCTGCAATGCATAGGCGGCGAGGATCGCGACGCCCAACGTCGTGAGTAGATCCGCCGCAATCACGCGATCCGCCAACGAAGGCCCTCGCGCCAATCGCATGAAGCCGATCACGACCGCTAACGCCAGGATCGGCAACACGATTCCAGACATGACGTTATCCAGTGTCATTGGAAAAGCTCCCCGATGCGGCGCCCGAATCCCTGTTCCAACTGCCGGCGGGCGGCCTCGACGTCCTTCGCGTACATGCTGTGAACGTACAGCTTCCCTTGATCATGCGACACGTCCAACGCCATCGAACCTGGAGTCAGCGTGATCACATTGGCGAGCATGGCGATTTCGGCGGCGGACTTGCCCTCCACGTTTAACTCGATGATGGCTGGTCGGATCCGTTGTCGCGGTCTCAAGATATCCAAGGCGACTCGCAGCGTCGCCGACAGCAATTCCCAGGCAAAAAAGAAAGCGAACCAAAACAGCCGCCGCGTTTTCCAGAAGTACGCGGAGTGCTCGCCGCGGCCGACGACGATCTGCAGGACGACGTAACACAACACCCAACCCAGCAACAGGTTGGCGCTGGTGAATACCCCTGTGATGGACAGCCAAGCCAGGGTCAAGAAGGCGTGCAGTAGCAGCATCGTTACGCGTCCCCCAAAACAGCTCGAATGTATTCTTCCGGGGCGAGCAGTTGATCCGCTGTCGCCATGGCCAAACTGAACAGGGGTTCGGCGCATAAGCCGATGATCAGCGTCAACCCGCCCAAGAGGATACTTGGCGCCATTAACAAGAGAGCGGCCGTTGGCGAAGTGTCGACCGCCCGCCCCGCAGCCGACGCCTCTGTCTCCGGCGATCGCCAAAAGGCTTCCGCCCAGATCTTGGTCATGGAGAACAACGTCAGCAGGCCAACGCCCAACGCCACAACCATCATCCAGTACGCATCCGCCTCAACGCTTGCACGGACCAATGCGAACTTCGCCCAGAAGCCCGACAGCGGAGGTATGCCGGCCAGCGACAACGCGGGTATCAAAAACAACAACGACAGGCCCAGTCGTCGGCGATACAAGCCGCCAAGCTTCGCCAGCGCGCCGGAGCCTTCCCACTTCTCGATCACCCCAGCGATCAGAAACAGATTCGTCTTTACGATAATGTGGTGGACCAGGTAGAAGACCGCGGCCGCAATCGCCAAGCGCGTGTTGATGGCCAGGCCCGCGACCATATAGCCAATCTGGCTGACGATATGAAAGGAAAGAATGCGTCGCAGCTCCCCCTGCGCCGCGGCCCCAAAAACGCCCGTCACCATCGTCAAGGCGGCGATGGCGAGAAGCAAGTTTTGCGATTGGGCGAAATCGTGCGCGAACAGCAGGCAGTGCAGGCGAAACAGGGCGTACACTCCGACTTTGGTCAGCAAGCCCGACATGACGGCGGAGATCGCCGCCGGCGGCGTGTGGTAAGACGCCGGCAACCAGAAGAACAGCGGGAAGACCGCGGCCTTGACGCCGAAAGCGACCATCAGCATCGCCGCCGACACCGAAGCAATCGGCGACATCGTCGCGCCTTGCCGAGCGATCTCCGCCATGTTGAGCGTGCCCGCGACGCCATAGATGGCGCCCGCCGCCGCCAGGAATAGCGAGGACGCGATCAGATTCAACGTCACGTATTTCAGCGCGCCCTCAAGCTGGGGTTTCTCGCCTCCCAAGGCGACCAGGACGAAGGACGCCATCAACATGACCTCGAACCAGACGTAAAGGTTGAAGAGATCGCCGGTGGTGAACGAACCGCAAACGCCTAGGAGCAGAACATGCAGCAGCGAGTGGAAGCCTCCCTGTTGTCGAACTTTGTCCACGCCCTGTATTGAGTAGACAGCCACGGCCAACGCGACCAGGCCGGTGACGGTCAGCATGATCGCGCCCAACAAGTCCACGGCCAATGTAATGCCGAACGGCGCCGGCCAATCGCCCAACTGTTTCACTTGAATGCCGCTGAGCCTGCACCTGTCTCAACAAGAGGACGGAAGCTACTAGAAGCAATGTCGCCCCCAAGAGGCTTGCGATGCGCTGAACTCGCGGCTGTTTGCGCAGCAGAAGGCAGATCACCGCGGTCATCAAGGGCGTCATCAACGGCCAAAGGACCATGTTGCTCATGACGTCTCCTCTCGCGGCGAACCGCTGACGCGCGTTGGCGATTCGCTGGCGATCAGGTCGTCAAGATCGTCCGATCCCGTCACCCGATAGACTCGCTTGAAGAGCACCAAAGAGAAGGCCTGCACGGCGAAGCCAATCACGATGGCGGTCAGCAAGAGAGCTTGCGGCAAGGGATCCGCGATCTCGCGGGCATCCTCGCCGCCGCCAGTTGGTTCGACCATCAATAACGGCGGTCGCCCGCGAGACAATCCACCTACCGTGAACAGGAACAGATTGGCCCCGTGGCTCAACAAGGCCAGCCCGATGATCAGTTTGACCAGGCTGCGCCGCATGATCATGTACACGCCAGCCGCGTACAACACGCCAATGGTCAGCGACAACAGGACTTCCATGCTATTCCTCGATCAGTTCGAACACGAAGGTCAACACCACGCCCACCACAACCAGATACACGCCCAAATCAAACAACGTCGGCGTGCCGATCTTCCCCAAGACCGGCGCCTTGATCGATGACCAAAGGCTAGTCATGTAGGGAGCGCCCAGGAACATGGCCGGCAGCCCGGACAAGGCCGCCAACGCGATGCCGATTCCCATCAAGTCGCTGGGGTTGATTCGCGCGGCGTCCCGAGCGCGGCGAACGCCGGCCGAGATCGCCAACAGAGCGAAGGCGGCGGATGCAGCTAAACCGCCAACGAATCCGCCGCCAGGCTCGTTGTGCCCGCGTGCAAAGAGGAACAGCGAAAACAGCAATAGCAGCGGCATCAGGTAACGTGTCGCTTGTTGCAGGACGAGTGAGGACATGTTTCACAACCGCCGAGGGAAGAAGTGGTGCAAGCTGGGATGAGGGGATGTTCGGGGCGAGCGTCATCACGGCGCCTCGGCTGTCACGTTATCATGGCGAGCGCGAGCGTCCGTCTCGACGGATCCGCGGGGAAGACCGCGGCGTTCGAGCTGAATTCGCATCAAGGCCATGACGCCCAGGGCGGCGGTCGCCAGGACCACGATTTCTCCCAGCGTATCCAGGCCGCGAAAATCGACGAGGATCACGTTCACGATGTTGGCGCCTTGGGCCGTCTGCAAGCTCTGTTGGGCGTAGTACTCCGCGGTTGGTGACGGCGCATGATGAGCGGCCGCCGCGAGCGCCAGCCAACTCATCACCGCCCCGCACGTCACGGCCATCACCGCATCGCGGCCTCGCGCAGTCGCCGTGCTGATCGACTTGAAAGCGGGCATGCGATAGAGCACCAGCACAAAGAGCAACACCGTCAACGACTCCACCGCCAACTGCGTCATGGCCAAGTCTGGAGCGTTGAAGGCGGCGAACAGCATCGCCACCGCGTAGCCGATCACGCCCAGCGCGCAGACGGCGGTCAGCCGGGATCGCGTCGTCGTCGCCAACCAGGTCGCGCCGCCAATCAGCACCGGAATGAACCACTCGCCGAGCCGCGGAGCCAACCACGAGCGAGACGCGGGCCAGTCCCCTCGTCCCCATAGCGTCGCACCAGCTAACAACGTAAAGGCGACAATCACCACGGCAACGTAATCTCGCAGCCGACCGTGTTGAAGCCGATTGGTCTGCCAGACGGCGAACGACTTGAGTAGCCACAGCGAACACTCGTAAGCCCGCGTCGGACCAGGCGCCCTGGCCAGCCACGCGATCATCGCGTTCTTCACGAACCAACCACGCGCCAGGTACACGCCCGCGCCCAGGACCCATGTCCCGACGCTTAACCAAAAGGGAACCTGCCAGCCATGCCACAGCTTCAGCTTGATGGAAGGCGTCTCGACGCCCAAAGCGACCAAAGCCGGATCGATCAGCTGTTTTCCCAACCAGGCGGGCGCCAGCGCCACGGCGCAGCCCAGGACGGCAAGCAGCAGAGGCGCCGCTGTGAGCCGCCAACTTGCTCGCGCAGGCGGAGAGCCCGCCTGGGGCGCCTTTCCGATGAGCGGCCCGATCGCGACAACACACGCCATGGCGACCAACATTGCGTTGGCCAGCACAACCATCAGCACCGCCCAGCCGCGTCCGACATCCAGACCCCAGACCGCTTCGTAGGCTGCTTCCTTGGCGAGAAACCCGCTGGTTGGCGGAGCCCCGACGAAAGACAGGCTCGCCAGCACGAGGGTGATCGCCAAAAGGGGAAACAGCCTGGCCAAGCCCCCCATCTCACGCACATCGCGGACGCCGGTGCAATGATCGATGGCGCCCACAGTCAGGAACAACGCGCATTTGTACAAGGCGTGGGCCGTCAGCAGCACGAGCGCCGCGAGCAGCGCCTTCTCGCCGCCAAAACCCAGCAGCAACAGCATCATGCCCAGCGTGGCAGCCGTGGAATACGCCAAGAGTCGTTTCGCATCGAATTGTTGCAGCGCGAGCCAACCGCATGCAAGCGCCGTGGCGACTCCAGCGGCCATCAACAACGTGGACCAGAGCGGGACGCCCTCCAACAACGGGTTCAACCTCGCGGCGAGGTACACGCCAGCCTTGACCATCGTCGCCGAATGCAGCAAGGCGCTCGACCGGCGCGGGCGCCTCCATGGCGTTGGGCAGCCAGAAGTGAAACGGGAACTGCGCCGACTTGGTCGCCACGCCCAACATCACCAACAGGACGATTGGGGCGGCCAGCCAATGGTTGACAATTTGCGACTTGGCCGCGATCAGTTGGTCGATTTCATAAGTTCCCCCGACCGCGCCCAACAGCAAGATGGCGGCCAGCAACGCGAGTCCGCCGGCGCCGGTCACCAGCAGAGCTTGCAGAGCTGCTTGCCGTGCCGATTCGCGTTCATGCTTGTAGCCGATCAACATGTAGGAGGTGATGCTTGTCAGCTCCCAAAAGACGAACATCACCACAAGATTCTGGACGCGACCAGGCCCGCCATCGCCGCCAGGAACCCGCTCATCCAGCCATAGAGCCGCCAGCGATCCGCCTTCCCTTGCATGTAGGCCGGCGCGTACGCGAAGACCGCCGCGCCAATCAGGCCAATCAAGGTCAACATCAAGACGGCGAGGCCGTCGACCAGAAGGCTCGCATTCACGCCCAGGCTGGGAACCCAAGCGACGCTCCACGTCAGGACGCGGCCCGCGGCGACTGGCCGGATAGCCAGCGCACCGCCAACGAAGATGGCCAACGGAGCGAGCCACATCGCTTGCTCGGCCAGTCGCCAAGCCAGGCGGCTGGTAGCGGGTGTTGGGTGTTGGGTCTTGTCGGTTGACACGATGATCGCTCGGCTGCACGAGGCTTAACGGGCGCGGAGAATCGCGCGCCCAAAAACATAAGCTTCGACAAAGAACTACGCCAGATCGATTTTCCGCGTCTCCGCCAGGCGCCGCAGCCTGTGCATCGCGCGTTGGACGACTTGGCGAACGCGCTCCTTGCTGACGCCAAAGTACTCGCCCAACTCTCGGTAGGAATGGCCTTTTCCGCCAGCTACCATGCCGAAACGACGCTCCACCATCGCACGGTCCCTGGCGTTCAGGGATTGCAATAACGCGTTCGTCGCATAAAACGCTTGAGCCCGCTTGATCGCGCGAGGATCGTCTTCCATCGCGAGGTGGGCGTCGCCGTGATTCGCCTCGTTTTCGCCCGAGGTGAATCGCTGCCGGCGGCGTTGCTCGCTTTGCAGATACTGGAGGCAGCGTCGGCGAATGGCGGTCGTCGCATAGGTGCAGAACTTCGCGCCGTAGGAGACGCGAAAGAGGTCGATCGCCCTCAACAGAGTATCATTGCCTTCGCTGATGAGTTCGAGCAGCAGGTGTTGTTGGCCATTGGCGAAGGGCCTGCGCCACGGACACAACCAACCGCAAGTTGCACTTGGCGATGTGATTCCTGGCGTCAATCAGAGCTTTCCGCGCCCTGGCCAATGGCGGATGCAGGGACTGATCGCCCGAGGCGGCCAATCGCTGCTCCAACTGCTGAGCCTGTTGACGCAGGCGGTCGAGTTCCTCGAATAATTGACGCTCCTGCTCGCGGGTGAGCAATGTCGATTGGAAGAGATCGCGAAAGTACCCCCCGACGCCCGCGGGAATCCTCTTGCCGGGCTGTTGCTTGACTGGGGCGCGAAGACCGTTTTGTGCGTGAATCATCGCCATCTCCTGGAATGCGGAATATGATCCTTCCCTGAGTCCTGCGAACTCGTTGCACTCTAGGCGGCTTGCAAGTATCGGGCAAATAGATAATTTCGGGTGGTGTTATCGGGATTTCCGATAAAGCCGCCCGGTCTCGGAGCGCTCCCATGAACTGGCTGAATTACCATCACCTGCTGTACTTCTGGACCGTGGTTCGCGAGGGCAGCGTGACGCGAGGAGCGCAGGCGCTGCACATTTCCCAGCCCACCGTGAGCGGACAGTTGCGCCAATTGGAAAAAGCGATCGGCAAGCGGTTGTATGAACGCGTGGGGCGCGAGTTGCGATTGACCGAGACCGGCAAGTTGGTTTTCGAGTACGCCGAGGAGATTTTCTCCCTGGGACGCGAATTGACCAAACGCCTCAAGGGCGGCGGCGAGCACCGCTTGCCGTTTGTCGTCGGCATTCCCGATGTGCTGCCCAAGTTGATCGCGTTTCGCCTGATCCAACCGGTGTTCGAATTGCAGGAACGGGTTCAACTGATCTGTCACGAAGGGTCGCTGACGGACTTGTTGGGGCGTCTGGCGGTGCATCAATTGGATCTCGTCCTGTCCGACAGCCCCGTCGGGTCTCAGGTCAACGTGCGAGCCTACAACCACCTGCTGGGCGAGTGCGGCGTGGTCTGGGTGGCCGTGAAACAACTCGCCCGGCAATTGAAGCGAGGTTTTCCAGGTTCACTGGAGAATCAGCCGTTGCTACTGCCCACGCAAAGCACGGTGCTGCGGCGTTCGGTCGAGGGCTGGCTGGAAAAGCAGTCCTTCGAGCCCGAGGTGGTCGCTGAGATTGAAGACTCCGCCCTGCTGAAGACCCTGGCGGCGGAGGGGTTGGGGGTCGCGCCGGTGGCCACCGCCGCCTTGGAGGATGTGCGACGGCGGTACGATCTGCATCCCATCGGCGAAGCCGAGGGCGCCTCCATGCATTTTTACGCGATCAGCGCCGAACGACGCATTGCTCATCCTGCGGTAGGCGCGATCGCCCATGCGGCGAAACACCGCCTGTTTTCCGGCTAGGCTCTGTCCCTCAGAGCCTGGAACAAGGGACGAACCGCGTCTCATCGCTTTTTCCGATGGCTTTGGCTGATCTTTCTTGGTTGTTCCTGGCCCTTACCGACATACGTTTAAGTAAGACCTTTTCCGCAGAACGATCTACTTTGAGGTAAGCCATGAAGACGACCTGCACGATTCGCTGTGAATTGCCCAACGTGGTCCGTGAAGAAACGCTCCGCAAGGCCGCCTTCCGGTTGGCCAGATTCGAGGGCTTCGTGAAGTCCGTTCGAATTACCATCAGCGACGTGAACGGGCCGCGAGGAGGCCAAGGCATCGAGTGCCTGGTGCGAACCAAGCTGGAAGGCTTGCCGGAATTGGTGGTCATCGAGCGGTCCGAATCAGCCGGCCGAGCGGCGAACTCGGCCCTGGAGCGGACCTCTCGGGCGGTCGCTCGCGCCAGCCGCAAACGCACCAGTCGCCTGCAATACCAACGCCGCCGAGGCGCCCAAACGCCAGCCGAGGAGTAATCGCAAAGAAGAGCGAATGACGCGAGACCTGGGTTTCGCGTCATTCGTTTGGTCTGCAGCCATTCACTGCTCGGCGTTCACCGCCCGGAGCGTCTCGTCAATAGCCTTGACCGTTTCTGTGTATTGAGGCAGCGCACTGCTGGCTTGGCCCATGAGCCGGGTCATGCTCGTCAAACGCGACTGAAGACTCCGCAACGCCTTCTTCGTGTCGTCGCTCGTCCTGTCGCCCATACGGCGTATCGCCGACAGAACGTCGTCCAGCACTTCCGGATGGATTCGGAGGATGCTAAACAGCTGCCAATGCACGTCCCCTTCCGGGTGGCTTCGTCGGTCTGGTTTGGGACCCTTGCCGCTCAACACGTCGCGGACGATTGCCTGGCTTGCCTCCGTCGCCAGGCCCAACCTGGTGATCCATTGCAAGACGGTCCGCGTCCGCTCGACTTGTTTGGGTCGCGAGGCGATTTGGCCCCTAACGTTGAGATAGCTCACGAGTCCCAAGGACGACGTCGCGATGGCTTGCATCTGCTCGATCTCCGGTGCATCAGGCGTCCATTGGTCATCCGCGATCAAGACGTTGAGCACCCAGTCGTCTTCGCTCCCTGCGTTCTTCGTGTTTTGCAGAAAGTCTTGAGCATACTTCGTGAGTTCCTTCACCTCATGATCCGAGCGCAGGATCTTCAAGATCGCTTCTCTCCGCAGGCGATCGTCCTTGGTGCGTTTCGCCAGAGTCAGAAGTCCTGTCGCCATCCGCGGCCGTGGGATCCAGTCGGAGCGGGCCCCCTCTAGCAACACCCACAACGCGGCATCGAATGCGTCCGCCTCCGTTTTCATGGCCACCGGAACCGCCAAGTTGACGGAAACCATGGAACTGACCATTCGAGGAATGACCATTCGAGGAATGACCCCGTTCAAGCGATCTTCGCGCGACGGCAGTGCCCCGGCCTTCGCTTGATCTCGCAGCGCCGCTTCGGTGAATTCGATGGGGAACCAGGTCGCAATCAGCCTGAAACGGCTGTCGCGCTCGTCCCAGGGAGTCCGTGAATCCCCATCCACCGGCTCGGACGATCGTGCTTCTTGCCACTCCGCCAACTTCTTTCCCAGCGGCGAGTCGGGATCGACCTTCGCCTCGAGCACTGCATCGGGCAACCAACCATCGATCTGTGCCAACGCGAGCGCCAGCCCGTACAGACCCGATTCGGGATTGATGTACTGATCCTGCTCATTAGGGGAGTAAGCCTCCCGCTGCGAGAGTTTGCCTTCCATCGCCTTGTGCAGCAGAGCCGACGCGGTCGCCGCCGTCTCCGGCTTGATCGCCCCGGTGGTCGCCACGTAGCCCACGAATGTCGCCGCGGGCAGGACGTCTTGTTCGTTTTGATCTTGCCTCTCCCAGAGCGCCACGATCTGCGCGGTGGCGCTAGCCAGGGTTGACGTGACCTGGTCCGGCGGGAGCGAATCGGGCGAACCCGCCGTTGCTTGTAACAGCTGCAGCAGCTCAAATCGGCGATAGATCAGCCGACTGATGGTGATCTCGTTGTGTTCCAGGAAGTCCTGGTAAAGCAGTCTTCCCAAGGCGGCGCCGGTCTGCTCGGGATGGGCGATATTCCTCGCATCGTACATCGCCAGCAGCGCCGCTCGAATCACCTTGTCGCTCTCATCCGCCAGGGCCGCCAGGATGTCCTCATCCGTCGCGAGCTGATAGTGCATTTGGAGGAAACGGGCTAAAGCCCGCACGCCGTCATCGGTCGCTCGTGTTTGGATGGTCAACTGCGCACGCCACACTGGATCGACGACGGCGTCGCCTCTCAGCTTAAAGTGGATCACCAACAGCAGCAGCTTTTGGCGCCCCTTGGTGCGGCTGAGCTGCTCGATCAACTCAGCCTCGGGGATGGCCAGCCTGGCTACGTTGCCCGCTAAACTCCACAGGCTTGTGCCCCACGGATTGAGAATTTGTGATTCGCCTGGCTGAGCCCTGCCTCGCGCTGCAACCTGCCGAGCATACTGCGGGCTGCCAATTCCCGGATTGACACGCACCACTTGGATGAACTCGTCTTCCGCGTGTCGAAAGTCGTCATCCAATCGCTCAGCCGTCATGGCCAGGACTTCCAGCGTATCTTGCGGTCGGCTCTTGGCGCCGAGATTGAAGACGGCCGTGGCCGCCTCGCCTAATGTTTCCAGGTCGGTTTCGCTGCGGAGAACATCTCGCCACTGGTTGAAAGAGCGACCCTGGAACAACGGTTCCACGTCATCCTTGCCGAGCAACTCGCTGATCAACGCCAGTTCGCGTTGGAGCCGCTGCACGTCCGCCTGGTTTGCATCCGTTTTCTCGGCGTCGTCCAATCGTTGTTGCAGCGTTTTCTGTTGACGCGCGAGTTGCGCCGGCCAATCCACCTCGTCCGGTTTCGCCTCCGTGGGTGCAGTCTTCGCTGCGTCCCCGGTGAGCTTGGTCACACGCACGGCCAAGACGCCGCCGCGCAGAACTTGAATCACATTGGGCTCGACCACGATCTGATCCGAGTCGCTGGCGACGCGAACTTCATACTTGCCGGCCCGGACTTTGACTTCCCCCTTGCCGGAACTCACTTCCAACGGTCGAGCGTCGTCGCCTTTCACCAACGACAAGGTGACGTCGTCGACATCGGAATAGACCTCCAAACGGCCCTCGCCGGTGTTCAACCAGATGATCACCGACGCCGCTCCGAGGAAGACGCCGAGGAGACATGCGGCCAGCAGCAGCGCCCAGTGCGTCAAGCGGCGACGGGTCTGACGATTCGGCGTCGAGGCGGGCGATGATTCCTCGTGGATGATCTCCTCGCGAGACGCCGCCTCGGCGAGCGACGCCAGGTGCGCGCCGGCGGCAAAGGGCCGCAGCGCATCGGCGACCTCCTGCGCTGAGGTGAAGCGATCGGCAGGATCGATTGCCAGCATCTGCTCAAGGTGATCCGCCAGTTTCACGGGGATATCCTGTCGCAGCGTGTTGACTCGCGGGCAGGGAGTCTCGCTGATGGTTCTGAGTTGCTGCAATAAGGGACCACTCGCGTCTCCGTGCGGAGGCTGCGCCGTCAGCATCTTGAACAGCGTGGCGCCCAGGCTGTAAATGTCGGCCGACGCGTTGACGGCCCCGCCGCCCGCCGCCTGTTCGGGCGAAAGATAATCGAGCGTGCCCAGCAGAGTGCCCGTGGATAAGGCGCCGTCTCCAGCGACGCTTTCCAGCGACTGCAGCGCGGCCAGTCCGAAGTCCAGTAGTTTGACTCGACCCGATCGCGTCAGCATGATGTTGGAGGGTTTGACGTCTCGATGCACGACGCCCTGTTGGTGGGCGTAGTGCAGCGCTTCAGCCGCATCCACGGCGATCTGGCACGCGTCGGCGACGCGAAGCGGGCCGCAACGACGAACGACTTTCGCCAGATCCGCGCCATCGACGCACTCCATGACCAGGTAATGAGCGCCGTCGGAATCGCCTGCGTCGAGTGCTCGTACGATCGCCGGGTGGTCGAGGGTCCCGGCGGCTCGCATCTCGCGTTGGAAGCGGAGCACCGCTTGTGCATCGGCCGCTCGCGTGGAAGCCAGCAGCTTGATGGCGACCGCCTTGTGCAGTTGCGGATGCCACGATCGATAGACGACTCCCATCCCGCCTTGGCCCAACACGTCCATCAAGCGGTAGTGATGGACGACGGCTGGCCGTGCGTGGTTCGCTGGAGGACCGTCCTCTGAAGGGAGGCCTTTCAGACGATCCAGACAAGCCGCCCAGTCGACGACATGATCGTCATTGTCGGAGGCGGCCGCGTCGTGGGGAGTCAGTTTGAGATAGGCCAGCAACGAATCGCCGCCCGATTCCAGACGCGACACAATGGCGCCGCACGTTTCGCAGGCCTCGAGGTGTTGGGCCACCGCCGAGCTGTCCTCGTCCGGCAGGAAGCCCTCCAGGTAATCGCGCAACGTCGCCTCCGATTGGCACGTGTCTGTTTGGGTGGTCATGCAGCGGCTCCTGAACGTCATCCTATGTGGTCTATCATCGCACAAGGATTAAACGACGGCGCGTGACAGAGAAATTGGGACGGCGTCGATTCCCAGGGTTGCGCTTCGCTGCACCCTGGGCTGGATTGGGGTCGTCCCGGTTGGGACTTGTTCTTGGGACGGCGTCGGTTCCCAGGGTTTCGCCCGTTGGGCTGCACCCTGGGCTGGTTTGGGGTCGTCCCGTTGGGACTTGTTGCCGCTATTGGCGTCGATTCCCAGGGTTTCGCTTCGCTGCACCCTGGGCTGGCTTGGGGTCGTCCCTGTTGGGACTTGTTCTTGGGACGGCGTCGATTCCCAGGGTTTCGCCCTGCGGGCTGCACCCTGGGCTGGCTTGGGGTCGTCCCTGTTGGGACTTGTGGCGTGAACATGCTTGCCATAACTTTCTTGGATGACCGGTTACGGCGTTGGGCGTCCCAACGCCCTGAGTCATTTCCCTGGCGTGGCGGCGAACGTTGCATGTCCTCCAGCAGCAACGGCAGTTCGGTGAGCCTCTTGCGAGGGCTTCAGGAGCGCCGCGACTCGGCGTGGGAGCGTTTGGTGGAGCTCTATGCGCCGTTGGTGCGATCTTGGTGCCTGGGGGCCGGCATGCAAACCGCCGAAGCGTTAGATGTAGTGCAGGAGGTGTTTCTCGCGGTGCACCGCAAGGTGCGCGACTTTACGCCTCAGCGGAACACGGGCGGATTTCGCGGTTGGCTATGGACCATTGCGCGCAATCGAATTCGCGATCACTTTCGGCGCCTACGCGACCAGGAACAGGCGGCCGGCGGCTCCACCGCTCTGCAATGGTTGCGATCTCGGGCGGTGGACGTGACCGTCGCGGAAGAGCCGCCGGAGGCCCCCGGCGAGACGGCGGCTTTGTTGCATCGGGCGCTGGACTCCATTCGCGTCGATTTCCAGCCGCAAACCTGGACCGCGTTTTGGAGCACGACGGTGTTGGGACGCTCCACCGAGGAAGTCGCCGAGGAGTTTGGCGTCACGCCTGGGGCCATCCGCCAAGCGCGCAGCCGAGTTTTGCGACGGCTTCGTGAACAGCTGGGCGACGCCGTTTGACGTTATTGCGAAGCATCGCCGGCAAAACGGTCCAGAAATTCACGGCAGTCGGCGGTCAGCCGAGCGACGGCTTGCCGCAGCTTGGGCACGTCGCCGCTGGCGGCCTGCAGGTCCCGATCCGCCGCGGCGGCTTCGATCCGCGCCGCGACGATCGCCGTGTGCTTGGCCGCTAAAGCTCGCGCCTCGCCGCGAAGCGTGTGCGCCAATCGCTGGGACGCCTTGCGGTCGCCCGCCATGATCGCCGCATCCAGGTCTTCCAGCAACAGCGGCATTTGCTCCAACGTGATCTCAATCACCTCCAAGAGCAAGTCGCGATCGCCTCCCACCGTCTTGAGAGCCTGGGTCCAATTCACCGCATCCAACGATCCATCTTCGCTGTTTGGCGAACCTGTAGGGTCGGCGTCGTCGGGGGGAAAAAAGACGCTCAAGGCACGATACAATTCCGGCTTTCGCACAGGCTTTGCGACATAGTCATCCATGCCGGCGGCGACACAACGGTCGCGATCGCCCTTCATCGCGTGGGCCGTCATGGCGACGATCGGAATGTGGGAGGTCGTTGACTCTTCCGCCGCGCGAATGATCCGCGTGGCTTCCAGGCCGTCCATCTCGGGCATCTGCACATCCATCAAGATCAGGTCAAACGGCTGGCGGCGCCAAAGCGAGACGGCGTCGCTTCCATTGGCGGCGACCTCGACTTCGTGCCCCCATTTTGTGAGCAGGCCCACGGCCATCTTCTGGTTGGCTTTGCCGTCCTCGGCCAGCAGGATCTTCAATGGCGGCAAACGAGGCGCGTCGTCTTGGGCGGATGCTTCGAACTCCGCGGCTTTCGTCGAGCGTCCCAAGGCGGACTGAATGGCCGCCGACAACTCCGAGTGTTTCACCGGCTTCATCAAGTGGCTCAAGACGCTCAGCTCCTCGCAACGCCGCATTTGATCGGGCCGCAGTCCCGAGGTTAACAGGATGCAGCGGGCGTCCCGCAGCTTGGGCGCCGCGCACGTCTTCGATCAACGCCAGACCGTCGGTTCCTGACAGGCGAAGATCGCAGACGACCAGCGGCAACGAGGTCGATCCTTCCGCCGCGGTCCGCAGAGCCTCCAGCGCCGTGGCGGCGCTACCGACCGCTTGGACGTCGCCGCCCCATTCGGAAAGCAATTCGGCGAGGATTCTTCGACTGGCCGCATTGTCGTCCACGATCAAGCATCGCCCACCGTCCAAGCGGGGCGGCGGGCAAACCGCATGCGTTTGCGATGCGAGTCGCAGCCGAATCGTCGCCCGGAAGGTGCTGCCCTTCCCCGGCGTACTCTCCAAGTCGATGCGACCGCCCATGGCGTGAACGATGCGAGAGGTGATCGCCAGCCCCAGCCCCGTGCCGCCGTACTGTCGCGTGGTGGAGCTATCGGCTTGCTGGAAAGCGGCGAAGATCCGACTGGCCTGCTCGGGCGCCACGCCCACTCCCGTGTCGCGAATGCTGAACCCGAGGATGACTTCCTCGCCGACGTTGTCGTGCAACCTGACGTCCAATACGATCTCGCCCGACTCGGTGAACTTGACGGCGTTGCCGATGAGATTGGTGAGGATCTGTCTCAGTCGCATGGGATCTCCCGAGACCCAATCCGGCGCGGCGGCGTTGACCCGCCAGGCCAATTCCAGGCCACGGGCATGGGCTCGAACTCCCAAGGGTTTGAGTGCCGCCCCAATCTCCTCCCGCAGCTCGAAATCGACTTGCTCCAGATCCAGCTTGCCAGCTTCAATCTTGGAGAAGTCCAGGATGTCGTCGATCAGCAGCAGCAGCGACTCGGCGGATTCGGATGCGGTGCTCAGATATTCTCGCTGGGTGGCGTTCAACTCGCTGTCCAAGACCAGGTCGGTCATGCCAATGATGGCGTTCATCGGCGTGCGGATCTCATGGCTCATGTTCGCCAGGAATTCGCTCTTGGCGTTTGAGGCTTCCAGCGCGGCCTGGCGGGCTTGTTTGTATCGCACATTGGACTGGAGCAGCAAGAAGACGAGCGCGCCAGCCGCCAGTGAGGCTCCGACGCCGGCGAACCAGACAGGCGTGGACAACGGAGCTCGCGTCGGCCAGCCGTCGACAGGCACTCCCAGGGCTTGCCATGCTTCACCGGTGGGCAAGGTGATTTCCAGCGTTCGTGGTCGCAACGCCTCGATCGTGGACTCCCCGAGAAAATAGTCGCCCTCCGCCCCTAAAGCGTCCTTGCCGCGAATCGCAATCCTCACATCGCCCGGCACATTGCGAGTGATCTCATCAACCAAGAGCTGCTTGTCGATCAGGATGGAGACCAGTCCCCAATAGCGGCCTTTTCCCGGCCGGCCCTCCGCGTCGGCTTCGAACACAGGCGCGCGATTGATGAACGCCTCGCCGCCCTGCACAAGGCTGACCGGACCAGCAAGCTGTGGACTTCGCGTTCGTATCGCGCGCGACCGCCTCGGCTTGTTCCGGGGTCTTGGCGAGATCCGTGCCCAGCGCATCCCGGTTTTGCTCCAGCGGATACACGTCGCTAATCACGTTGTCCTTGACCAGCGTGACGCTGCGAATGCCTTTTGTTTCCGCCATCAACAGTTCGGCGATGTCTTGAAACTCGGCGGAGTCGATATCGGGATTCAACGCAACGTGGGCTTTCAGTCCCAATGTCAGGAACAATCGCTTGTTCAACGCGCTTTCGGCGTCGGCTCGCAGCGTACTCAGCTGCTGCAAGGTGCGGACCTCCGTTTCCTGTTCAAAACGGCGAGCCTCGGTCCGTTCGAAGACGATGGCGCTCAAAGCGACGACAAGCGAAGTCACGAGGCCCGCAATCATCGGCGTGAACGACTTGTAATTGCGCGACATACGGGCGTCCCTAGCCAAGCTCGGTCCCTCGGTCCTCAGGCTGGCCAGCGGTAGTCGTCCAGCGCCGTCCGCCAGCCACCCACAGCTTAGCACCGTCATGGGCGGTCCGGCAAACGCGAGCTCAAATCGGCCAGGCTGCCCGCCAAACATGCCGCATACCGGGTAACCACAGAGACACCGAGGCTCAGAGAAGGATTCAGGCGGTGTACTTGCGACAACTGGATCGACAGGAAAGAATGCGTCATCGCACGGGCTTTATTCGATGCGATTGGCGGCGTTTCCCCTTCGTTCTTGGCATTCAAAGCAAAGCACCTATGTCGGCAGAGCCACTCATTGCGGTCTTCGTGGATTTTGAAAATCTGGCCATCGGTGTTCGCCAGATGAAGGCCGGCGCCTTTCAGATCCGACTGGTGCTGAAACGACTGCTGGAGAAAGGACGGCTTGTCTTCAAACGGGCGTACTGTGATTGGAGCAATTACGGTGACTCGGTGCGCGAATTCCACGCTCAAGGCATTGAGCTCATCGATATTCCGCAGACGAAGATGAGCGGTAAGAACAGCGCGGATATTCGCATGGTCGTTCAGCGCTGGATCTGTGCTATTCCAAGCAGCATATCGACGCCTTCGCCTTGATCTCCGGCGATAGCGACTTCTCACCGCTTGTCTCCAAGCTCAAGGAGAATAACAAACGCGTCATCGGCTGCGGAGTGAAAAGCTCGACTTCCGATCTGCTGATCGCGAATTGCGATGAATTCATCTACTACGATGATCTCATTCGAGTCGCCACCGAGAGCACCCGAGCGCCAAGAAGGGCAAAGCCAAGAAAGACAAGAAGCAAGAAGCCGCCGACCAACTCCTGGAAGTGCTGCAGTCCGTCGAACAGGACTATGATTCGGTTTGGGGATCAGCGCTCAAGCAAGCCGTTCGCCGAGTCTATCCCGGATTCAATGAAGGGTATTACGGCTACTCCAGCTTCTCCGACCTGCTCCAGGACATGGAGGCCGAAGGTTGGATCGAGCTGGAATACGACAAGAGCCGCGGTAATTACCTCGTGCGAAGAATCTAAATCCGCAGCCAGCGGTGATCGTGGCGTTGTGTCGGCGGGCCTTTGCGGTGCAACGCGTGTGCCTGGGGTGCGCTGCGCACCCCCCATACACATCAAGATACGCAGCCGAAACGGATTAACCACGGAGACACAGAGACACGGAGAACGGTCAAGCTGTCCTCCGTGCCTCTGTGTCTCTGTGGTTCGCCTTGGTGCGGCACGTCTGGCATTTGGCCTGGGCCCAGAATTCGAGAAGCACGCCGCCGATCGCTTAACTTGATGCGTATGGGGGTGCGCTGCGCGCCCCCAGGCTTTGGTGTTGCACCGCGCTGCGGTGCGGGTGCGGGGGTGCGGCTCAGGGGGTCTTTTGATTGAACAAGATTTGCGTGCCCTCTTTTCCGGCCAGGACGATGTCCAAATCACCGTCCGCGTCGATGTCCGCGGTGCGAATCTGCAGTCCAATGCCGACTTCGCCGCGGTTGATCGTGTGCTTGGTGAAGCCGCCGTCTCGACTCAATACGTAATAGCAAGTCTCCGGCGGCTCCTTACCTCCTGGATCATTTCCATTGTGAGCTCGAACTCGCTTTCCGGTGATCAGCTCCTCCACGCCGTCCCCGTCCAAATCGGCGAAATGAATGCAATGCAATTGGGAAAACGACCGGTTGACGATCTGCTCCTCAAATTGCAGTTTGCCTTCGGCGTCCGGCCCCTTTCCTTTCCATAGATACAAACCAAAGTCGTGAGGGTTGCCGAACAGGACGTCGTTCTTACCGTCCCCGTCAATATCGCGGACGTACATCGGGCAACTGAACGCCCGATTCCAATCCGCATGGAACGTCCATTTGGCCGTAAAGGGATTCCCCTCTGGCCTTTCATACCAACCCTTTCCGACCAGGATGTCCTCGCGCCCATCGTTGTTCACGTCGCCAAAGCCAATCCCATGTCCGTTCTTGGGGCCGATCACCGTGGAGACCAACACCGGCTGATGGTCCTTCTCGGCGAAACGCCATACGATCAGCGGGTTGTCCGGGTTCCATTGATTGGTGATCCACTCCGGGATCCCATCGCCATCGAGATCGTGCATGAACGACGCCTCATTCGTCTTGAGACCCGTGTCCGCCAATTCATGCTCGGGCCACTGCAAGCCAACCACCGCCCGCTCCGCACCTGGGTTTTCATACCATCGCACTTTGGGATCGAAGAAGCCGCCGCTCACGATATCCATCCATCCGTCCTTGTTCACATCCATCGCGAAGTCGCAGTTGGACGCTGCATAGTCGTTGACGTCCCCAAAGGAACGCACCGGGCGAGGGGTCCAATCGCCATTGCGAAACCAATTTCGTCCGGCGGCCACATCCAATCGCCCATCGCCGTCAAAGTCCGCGATCGCACACCCTTCATTCGCGTCAATGGTCAACAGACGCACCTGAAAGGCAAGCGGGTGCTGCGCCGCCACGGTACCGCAAAGACATAAGAGACAGAATGGAAGTAGAAGAAGGCCTCGCATGATTACTTTCCTGCTGATGAAGCGGATGGATGATTGACGATTGCTCAGAGTTGATGGTGGATGGCTGGCTAACGCCGCCATCGCGAAGCGGTTGGAACGCGACGATTGTTGATCGTCCAGGGGTACGCTCCGAGACGCCTGGCTTTCATGTTGCATGGCTTTGCGTCGCGGCCCATCGTTGTCATTGGTTGGTCATGATCTCTCGCACGTCTCCGTTGGATAATCTTACCACGAGGGACGCCCTCAGGTTCTGCTGGGCGGCGATCCGCAGCGCCCGCTCCTTTCCCGCCACGATGAGCGCCGTGGCCCAGGCATCGGCCCACATGGCCCGGTCGTGCAGGACGCTGACGCTGGTCAGGTCATTGTGGATGGGGCGACCGGTCCTGGGATCGATCAAATGGCTGGCTCGTCCATTGGGTTGATCGGGAGCGTCCAGGAAGTTGCGATAATCGCCCGAGGTGGCGATGGCGCCGCCGGCCAAGTTCAGCGTGCGACGGACGGAGCCGAGTTGGCTGGGGTCGGGGTGTTCCAGCCCGATCCTCCAAGGACGACGGTCCAGGTTGCGTCCCGCGACGCGGATTTCGCCTCCCAGCTCAATCAGATAGTCCCGGTGTCCGCGAGCTTCCAGAAGTTCGGCCAGAAGGTCGATCGCATATCCTTTGGCGATGCCGAGAAGTCGAGCTTGACTTCGCCAACGCGCTTTTCCAACAAGCGTGTGGATTCCGACCAGCTCCAACCAGCCTCAGCCGCCTCGACCTGATGCTGCAGTCGCTCGGGGTCGCGGCCGACAGTTGGATCCGCGGCTGCTTTGCCAAATCCCCAACGCTCGACGATCGCGCCGACGCCGATATTGAATGCCCCAGCGGATTGTTGCTGTACTTCCACGGCGCATTGAATCACGGCCGCCAGATCCGCGGACGCCACCATCTGAAAGCCAGCGGACTCCTGGTTGAATCGAGACACCTCGGAATCATCGCGCCACGTGGAAAAAATGGCGTCCAACCGAGCGAGTTCGGCGGCGATCTCAGCGGGCAGCGACGGAGGGACTCGAAGTGGATGGGCGTGCACCACGCGAATTGACCAGGAAGTCCCCATGGCCCCGCCGGCGTACCTGGTTTCCCTCCAGGCTCTAGGCGGAGACTCGGCGGCTTCCCGGACGGAGCAGCCTGTCGCGAACAACATGACGCACGTTAGCCACGCCAGCGCCGAAGCGATCGGCCGTCGCCGTCTGATCCCCGCCCTGAACCAAACCAACAGCGTCGTCGCTTTCTTCACGAGGTGCATGGGATGTCGCTTCGCTCCTCTTTGGGCCGGGCACTAGCCAGCGCAGTACAGAATGCACCATCCGCTAACCAGCAGCAGCACGGCCAGCCAATCGCGCGGCGTCCAGCGATCGCTGGCGGCGTTCCACCTGACATGGTTTAGCAGGGCGCCTGTTGGACAACCGTAGCGGCAATAGGCCATCGGAACAAAGAGCGATGCGATTAGTCCCGCCACGGCCACAAGGATCGTCGCCCAGCCAGCCGCCCGAAACACCCACGCGTCGAACGGTTCAATATCCACGAGACTGAATGGGAGATGCAGTATGCCTACCAGGAAGCACCAAACCAGCAACACCGCCGGCAAGAACCGCAGCAGGCGAGCGGCCTTGCGAGGCATTTTGCGCGCCCGCGTCAATCGATGTTTGACGAGCTGCTGCACGGCCCCGTGCGGGCAAAGGTGACTGCAATAGGCGTTATGCCGTGACGCCAAGGGAACGGCGAATGCGGCCAGCGTCAGGATGGTTAAACCGCCCGCGCTTTGCCAAGCCAAGCCGTGTTGCGCCCAACCCATCAGCATGGCTTGCGAGATAAGATCACCATGGGCGAGCCCCAGATAGAGGATCACGACGGCCTGAAAGACGCGCCGCGTCCAGCGATGAGCCCTCCATCGCGAGAAAGTCAGGGCGACGCCGAAAGCGATCACCAGCGCGGTTCCCGAGGACTCCCAAAGCAGCCGCCACCAACGATCCCTCTCATGCTTGAGCGCCAGTTGTCGTCGCAGCATGCCCTGGGCGGCGGCCAGAATCGCTCGACCCGCCGCCAGGCTGGTCATCGTCGCGCCCGAGACGCCTTCGACCTCCAGTGAATCGAGGTCGGCTTTGGCGAGCTCCCGCAACGACTTCCCTTGCCACAGCTCCCGAAAATACTCATCGTCCCGCACGTAGCCTGTGTAGGGCGGATTGTCAAAACTCTCGCCGATGGCGATGTCCCGCACGACGAGTTCCTGATCCACGGCCAGCCAGACATCGGTGGGGCCCTGATAGCCGATTTCTTGATCCCCCCAAGGCGCGGTTCGCAACAGATAACCCAGCCATTGACCCTGCGCATCCAGAACCTTCATCCAAGCCGGCGGTCTTAGGGCCTGCAACCGAGCGGCTGTTGGATACAGCCGTTGGGCGTCCGCCAGTTCGGTCGGTTTTGGGAAACGCAGCGATCGAGATGCTTGACCCCCGAGTCGATGCGAGATGGCTTGTTGAATGGCTCGCGAGGTCAGTGTCGCTCCGGAGACCGCGGCGACCTCGTCCGGAGTCGAAGCCTCCAGCAAAGTCCGCCCCAGCCAGTGACGCATGAAATTTGCATCGTCGCGAACTCTGGCGACGTGATCGCGGGTGTCGTTGCTCGAAAGAATGCTGATCCCCAGGATGCGATGTTGAAGATCCACCGCCAGCAACGTGTTGGTCGGCCCGGAAAAGCCGAGAATCTGATCGCTCTGCGGGGAAGTCTGCAGAACGTACCCGAGCAGCGCCTGGTCCCGCCCCCAGACGCTTCGCAGGCCCCAAGCGGTTTCGGCGCGATCGGAGACTCGCGTCGCGGAGGGAAAGTGCTGCTGCACCACCGAGAGCGAGACGAAGGCGGTTGTCGCCGTCGTCGCCTGGTGTTGTCGTTCGGCGCTGCTTTGATGAAGCGTGTAAACGATGCCGGCCAGCACAAGGGCTCGCAGGCAATGCACGCCCAGGCGCCGCGGCAAGAACCGCCTTGGTCGAGGCATTCGCGCTCTACTTCTTCCGAATCAACTGGATCGCGTCCGCATGCACGATTCCGCCGGCGTCCTGCGTGGTGATCATCACCGCTCCTTGCTCGCCGGCCTTCAGCTTGAGCGCGCCGATCGAGATGAAATGATGCTCCAAGGGAGGATCCAGCTGCATGTTGACCTTGGCTCGAATCGTTTCCTCGCTGGATTCGGCGACCACATGGACGCTGGTTCCGCGATTCTCATGAGGCAGGTAGGCCAGCCGAATTTCGTATTCGCCGGCTGCGGACGCCTGAAAAGAAAATCGAATGCGACAGTCCTTGCCCGACGCGTACAGATATCCCCGGCCGACATAGCCTTTCAGACCGGACCCCTTGGTCCAGGCGCCCTGCTTCTCCGCCTGCTCATCATCGATCACCAGGCCTTCCAGGGTCTCGGGGTCCAGCCCGGTCAGGGGACCGGTGGGGCTGGCCAGGGGCAAGGCGTCCGCGGGGATTTGAATTGGGCTGGCGACCGAATCGCGGCGAGCCTTCCCGGGCAGCTGCAACAGTTCCTCCAGGTCCGGCCAGTAGCGCTGATACACGTCGCGAGGCAAGCAGTCCCGCTCAATGCAGATGCTGGCGGCGCGGCCGACGACTTCGCCCATCATGCCGCAGGTCTTCATGACGCGGATCGTGCCGAGCGCTTCGTGCGTGACGCTGATGCAGCGGCCGGCCATGAACAGATTGTCGATGTTGCGCGAGTAGAAGCAGCGGTACGGGACGGGATAGCCGTAGTTGCGGTCGATGCGCCGGTCGTGCACGGCGATGGAGATGAACGGATTGTCCGGAAACTTCTTCGGCGTACTGTTTCTTGGGATAGTGCAGATCGATCGACCAGGTGCTGGGCACGCAGCCGTCGGGGAACTCGCGCTTTGGCGACAATGTCGTCCTGCGTCAGCACGACGTCGCCCAGCAAGCCGTCGGCGATTCGCGCGGCCCGCCGATGTAGGCGACCCAGGTCAGGATAGGCGGTTGTGGTGCTGGTCGGCGCCGTCGCCGATTCTTCATGGCGTTGAAGGCGCCGTAGACGGCCCGCAGATTCCAGTCGCGAATGCTCTCGGCGTCGTCGATCGGATCCTTGTCGAAGCCGCTTTCCCAGAACCACTGGCCGTGATGATCGCGCGGGTAGGGGAAGTCTTCCATGTCGAGATCCAGCGCCCAGGGTGTTTCCGGGAACGCGACCGGCTGCTCGGCTTCGTCCCACGCCCACATGTTGCTCATGCCCATGCGGCCCTTGGGCGTCATGTCCCAATCGGCGCCGGCCAGGAAGCCGATCGTGCCGTGTCCGGTGCAGTCGACGAACAATGGGCCCGTGAACTCGTCGATGCTGCGCTGGTGCGCGTATCGAAGGCGTAGACGGCCGCGATGTGATTGTCCTTCACGTTCGACCTGGTAGGCGTGGTGGTTCAGGAACAGGTCGATGTTCTTTTCGGCGCGGACGATCGCTTCCTTCTTGGCGTCTTCGAATTCCTCGTACGTGCCGGGCGACTTCGTGGCGTGGTCGCAGAACTCCTCGACGATCTCGCCGATGCGCGGATAGCGTGCCGCGGCGGATCAGTCCCTTCGCCCAGACGCGAACCTCGCTTGATCCGTTGCCGCCGAGCACGGGGCGGTTCTGAATCAGCGCGACCTTGCAGCCCATGCGCGCGGCCGAGATGGCCGCGCCCATGCCCGAGTAGCCGCCGCCGACGACGACCAGATCGTAACCTTCCTGCGGGATCGGGTTCTCCGGCAGCCCGAGCAGTCGGCGTCGCCAGCTGGGAAGGATTTTCGTTTCGTTGGGAGGGGAAGACGCTTCGTTGGTCGAACAGCACGGCGTCGCAGCGGCCGTCGAAGCCGGTCAGGTCGTGCAGGGACAGCTGGTCTTGCCTTGGTCGAGTTCGACTGCTCCGCCGTCCTGCCAATGCCAGTCGGCGCCTTCGGCGCCGAACCGACGGGCAGCGGCTCGCCGTTGAACCGCACTTGGAAGCGGCCCGGCGCGCCGGGCGCCTTCCACGGCGCGACCCAGTCCTTCGTGCGCACAAAGACGCGGTACTTGCCGGCCGCGGAAATGTCGACCGTCGTCGTTGCATCCGCCACCGGCGTGCCCAAGCCGTGGGCGAGCAAATACGGCGAGCCCATGTTGTCGATGAACTGGGTGTCCAGCTTCCAGCCACCGTGATCCTGGAACGCCTCGGCCTCGATCAAGATCTGTTCCGCGCGGCTGGTCGAGCAGACGGTGCAGAGCAGCAGGACGCTGGCGAGGGCAATGCGTTTCCGCGGGAATGAGCGCATGGGTCAGGGCCTTCCAAGATGAAGTGGCGGACGCCCGTGACATCGCAGACTTGACGGGCTTCTTTCTCGTACGGCGTCGCCTACGGAGCCGGCTTCCGGAAACGAAGAAAGTAATTCTCCTCGAATCCCTTGATCTTCACCTCTTCGGCGAACTCGAAGCCGGCCAACTCCACCTCGCGGCGAACCAATTCCTTGCCGGCCCGGACGTGTCCCATAGTCCATTCTCGAGACTTGCCCTCAATCCGTTCGAAGTCGATGAGCACCAACTGGCCGCCGGGCCGCAGTGCGCTGTGAATGGATCGGAGCATGGCGACGTGATACTCAAAGTGATGATACGTGTCGCAGATGAAGACGGCGTCGACGCTATTCGGCTCCAGTTCGGCGGAATCCTCTTTGGAGTGCACGACGGTGACGTTGTCGAGTTCTTGTTGCTTCGCTCGACTCCGCAGAAACTCGACGAACTTGGGCGAGATGTTCAACGGCGAACACCTTGCCCTGCTCGCCAACGGCGCGGGCGAAGGCGGCCAGGTACAAGCCGGTGCCGCTGCCGACATCGGCGATGGCTTGTCCCGCCTGCAACCCCACGGCTTGCAGGACTTCTTTCCTGTGGGAGAAAACCTCTCGGCTTTCGATCTCGAAGCGTTCAATCCACTCTTCCGGATTGAGATCCGGGTCAAGGAAATTCTTGTTGATGTCGGCGGGTGTCGCGGATTTCGGAGAATCGACGACGGGCTTTTCCTGGGCAACCGCTTGCGTTAAGAAAACGGCTGCAACAACGAAGGCGAGACATGCGCGTTGCATCGAGTGGTCTCCTCGGAAATCGACGGCCATAAAGTCTGGACAGCCAGGGCCCATCGGGCCCACATGATTCTAGTCGTCGTCGTAAGACCACGGAACACCGCCCCGACGTCATTCGTCTTTCCCACGTCAATTTCGGTTCTGGCGGCTGGCGTCGGGGTTGGCCAGGGTTGCGCTGCGCTGCACCCTGGGCTGATTTGGGACCGTCCCGGTGGGACTTGCAATTTGCAATTTGCACTTACGGGCTGCTCACGGTTACCCAGGGTTGCGCTGCGCTGCACCCTGGGCTGATTTGGGGCCGTCCCTTTGGGGACTGATTTTTGATCCTTGTTCCAAGAAATCCGGGCCTCGAACAACCCCTTCGCGGCGCCTACAAGTCGTCGTCTTCCTCGGCGTCATCGTCGAAGTCCTCGTCATCATCTTCGTCATTGCCGCCGAATCGCATACCTTGCCAAACGACTCCAGGGCTATCGTCGAAGGATCCTTCGCCGGGCTCGACGGCGACGACTTCCGGCGTCGGGCCGTCATAGCAGCGCGACTGGGCTTGGAGCACGAGATCCGCGGCTTGCTCTTCGCTGCCGGCCAAAACGCCCCATTCCGCGAAGTAGTGGATCCAGTCGTCTTGCCCGGCGAGGCAACCGTCCGACGTGGGCCAGTGTTCATCCAGCGGTTGGCGGACCAGGCAGCGATAGAACTCTATCCCGGATTCCACGGGGTTGGCTTGACGTCGCTGGTCGAAGTACTCGTCGGGCATAAGGCCGCTGTGCAGCAGGCGACGCTCTAAGACAGCGGCGGCCTCCCGTCGAGTCGGATCGGCGCCGATGCAGTGCCAGACGCGCAGCAGCGTATCCTCCAGCCCCTTGGGCGACATGTAATCAACGCTGCTGAGCGGCGTGTCGAGGAATCGCTGCAAGTCCTCGCTGGCGCGTTCGTCGTGGCCAAGCTTGTGGGAGATGCAGCTTCGCACGGCGGCCAGATGGAAGCCGTCCTCGTCGGCCCGCGCTTGCTCCTCCTCGATCGCCAGCATGGCTTCGGGGAGTCGATTCAACTCGTACAACGACACGGCTCGATAGTACTGCGACCAAACCGGCGAGTCTTCACCAGCTTGGGCCTCGAAGCGATCCAGATAGGTTAATGCGGCTTCATACTTGCCGAGCGTGAAGGCGAGCAGTCCTGCTTCCCAGGAGATCTGCGGTTCCTGACAGCCTTCACGCAAGCACATATCCAGAACATTCAGTGCTTCCCGCGGCCGATCGGTGTGCTTGTAAAGTTCGGCGAGTCGAGCTGCGATGGAGGCGGACACGCGATCCAGTCGAAACGCTCTTGAGTAGCAGCGTTCGGCTTCGCCATGATTACCCTCCTGCATATAGAAATCACCGGCTCGACAAAAGTTGTTGGCGTAGCTGGTGTCCAATTGCAGCGATTTGCGAAACAGCTGATCCACCCGTTCGGCGGTGACAATGGCGCTCTCGCTGTCCGCTTCATCGGATTGCCCGCGGATGGAGGCCCCCAGGGCTCCCAGCACCGAGAGCATCCGGGCGTCTTCGCGATGCGGAGAGGCCAGCGCATTGGCCCACCGCCAGACGTCGTCCTCTCGGCCGAGATAGGGGAGGTACGACGCGTAATGCACCAGGCGTCCGGCGTCGGAGGGATGCGAGACGCGCTCGTGGCCGTAGGCGAGCAGGGATTCCAGCGACTGAAGAATTCTGGCCTGCGGGTCTTCCGCCTCGAAGGCGAGTTGAATTTGCTCGCCGAGCGCCTCGAGCTCGTCTTTCAACGGCGTGTCTTCCTCGGCGGCGATTTCGGCGGTCGTGGGCCGGCGTTCGGCGTCGGGCGGCGGCAGGTCGTCTGGGACAGGCGGTGCGGCTTCCATGGTGAGATCGCCCAGCAGGGCCAGCGGCGAGTCGCTGAAATCCGCGTCCATCAAACGGTGCAAACGACGGAGCGTCAGCCAGTCGCCGGACTTCTGCGCCGCCTCCTCCAACGGATCGGCGAATCGTTCGAGCCGTTCCGACAAGCCCGCCAGACGTTGCGCCGCGATCAGCCGCAAGCGGACTTCGAACCAATGGGTTCGCGCTTGCGGCGCGACAGATCATCATCCAAACGCGTCAGTTGCTCGATGGCTTCCGGCATTCGCCCTTGCACCGCAGCCCAGAGCGCTTGGATAAGAGTTGACTGGTATTCGAATTCCGGCGCTTCACCCGCTGGGGGCATCAAGCTCGCCAGCTCCGCTCGATACGCCTCGCAGTCCTGGCCGGTGACAGCGCCGATTGTCAGCAAGGAAAACAGCGAGCGGATCTTCGCCTCGGTGGTGACCGAAACGCTCTCCTCTTGGCACAAGGCGTAAGCGCTGAGGGCCAATTCCCAAGCGGGCCGGCCATGACCGCCAAGCAATTCCAACCAAGCCGCCTTGGTCGCGGCCAGCCAGCGACGATCGCCTCGGTCCGACCACGGCCCCGGGTGATCGATGATCTGTTGACATTGGTAGCGGGCAATTTCAATATCGTCCGCCGCGGTGTACACATCGACCGAGTACTCTCGAAAGCAACTGATGCAGGCCAGCTTGCCGGTTTGGCGGCAAACCTGAATCCCGTCGGCGATGCACGCGTGCATGCCCTCGGAGTTGTAGCCTTCCAGCTGACCGGTGGCCTCGGCGAGATTCTCGTAAGCGCAGGCGCTCATGCTGCCGACGAGATACTCGTAGACTTCATCAGGAAAATCCGGTTGGATGCGGCGTGCTCGTTCTTCGCTTTCCAGCAGCGAAACAAGCTCCACTGAACGTTCTCTCATGGTTTCAAAGTCCAGCAAGTACTGAGCTTGATCCATTTGAAAGAAGACGGCTTCAATGTAGTGAACGACGCGTTGATTCCCTCGGGCCAGCCGTCGTATTTCGCCATAGGCGGCGAACGAGCTGGCGAACTTGCAGGGTTCGATAAGATCCCCCGCGCGCGTTCGGATCTCCTCCAACTGCTGATCGATTTCCCGCTCGTGCTGTTCGTTAGTCATGGGTCGCTCCTTGCTTGCATACGAATAAGCCGGCGCTGGCGAAGCTATTTATCACGTCCCCACAGCGCGTCGGCGATCCAATCGAGATCCTCGTCTTGCATGCGATGCGCGTCGCGGTCCAGGACGCCGCCGGCCGCGTGCAACGTGTTCAGCACCAACAAACGCACCACGCTGGCCAATGGACTCGAGACGCCTTGCTCCATCGCGCGTTGCACGACGCGATGCTTGGTGTTCAGCACGATCTCATTGCGACCAGCTGGCTGGCTGGCGAAATGCGAATCGATCAGTCGTTGGAATCCTTTGGGAATTGCGTCATTCCGCCTCAAGGACTCAAACGTCTGGGACAGTTCAAAACGTTCATTCAAGAACGCCATCGCGGGGCGTGAAGCGTCGAATGACGCGCACAAAATGGTCGCCCGACAGACGTCGAGGAAACGCGTCCATTCCTCCGGAGCGTCCCTGGTTTCGCGAAGCCCCAGGATGTTGGCTGCGAACCCTTCGGCCGACGGCGTCGCCATCCGCAGATCCACCGCGGAGTCTTGCGAATCGGCCACCAGGCTCGCCAACAGCGACTCCTCGAAGCTGCGCAGCGCATGCACGCAAGGCGCCGTCTCCTCGGCGAAGAGCTCGTTGATCCAACGTTCCTGGCGGCGATCGGAATTGAACCAGATCACGTAGTCCGCTTCGGTTTCCCGCACGGGATCCGCTTGACTGCGACGCAGGATTTCTTCGAAGGTCAGTTGCCCGGCGGAGGTCGTCCAGCGATAGGTTGTCCGCAACATCTGGCGGAGCCGCGCGTCCAGCAACGCGGCGCCGGCGATGGTGTAGCGATGCCACTGCACAATCGCCTCGAAGCGGGCGGGTTGCTTCTCCACCATCAACTCGAAATGCTGATACAGCTTTTCTTCCAACGCCAATTGGACTTGCTGAAAGGCCGCGTCCCGCACCAAGTCCTCGCGGCTGGCGGTCGGCGAACAATCCTGCAGCTCCAGCACGCCGCTGAGAAACGGGGCCCATGGCGGGATCAAATCATAGACGTGCCGAGAGATCACCATCCGCCGCACCGTGACCGCGACGGTCAACGCGTCGGCGAAGCCGGGGGTTCTTTGCGGCGAGACGTACAACGCACCCTGCATCGCGGGCGACGTCGATTGGATCGCGATCGTGTCCAAGGGCGTTTCGTGGAAATACCCTTCCAGCTCGAGTTCCACGGCTTCTCGATCCGGCGACGGTTCGAACCAGGCGACGTTGATCACGTTGACGCGCGCCTTGCCGTCGTTCAGATAGATGGGCACGGGCAAGAAGTCCGCGAACTGTTTGATTGCTTCCTCGAGTTTTTCCTCGTCCTCGGCCAGCTCCGCGAACTGCGGCTTCAGCAGCAGAGTGACCGACGTGCCGACTTCCGCTCGGGGAACAGCGCTTAGCGTGATTTCGGTGCCCGCCCCAGCTTCCCAGCGAACGCCTTCCTCGCAATCACTGCGGCGGCTCTCCACCAGCAGTCGCTCGGCCAGCATGAACGCGCTGAACAAACCAATGCCGAACTGACCGATCAAGTCGTCGCCGTCGCCCGCCAGCAGGCTTCGCGTCTGCTCGTCGCCGCGCCCCTTCAACAAGCCGGTGATGCCGATGCCCAGCGTGCCGAGGTACTTCTCAGCCTCCTCGGGACTCAGCCCCACGCCGTCATCGCGGAAGGTGAGCGTCCGACTCGCCGAGTCTTGCAGGACGTCGATCCGTCCTTGATAGTCCAGTTCCCGTTGCCGCCGCCGCATCACCGCGTCGTGGGCGTTCTGGATCAACTCGCGAATCGGCGTATCCAGGCGGCTATAGAGCGAGGATCCCATGATCTCGATCACGCCCGCGATGTCGACCTTAAACTGAATGCGTCGCGACCACACGTAAAGGGCGCCCTCGGAAAGATCCAGGAACAAAAAGCGGATCCGCCGAGTCTACCGACGCGGAGCCCGATCGACAATGGCCAGCACGGCTCGGCGAGCCGCGACCTGGGGCGGCCCTCGCTCGCCAAGGCGCGCTTGGGTTGCCCCAGGCTCGGTGGAAGCACGGCTCGGCCGTGCTCGAATTGCGGGCTCAATCAATCGGGAAAGACGCGATCGACTTCCCTGTCATAGACCACGCGTCCATTCACAATCGCTTGATCGACATAGGTGCGATAATCGAGAGGCGGGCCATCCAGAATCAGCAGGTCCGCGTCCTTGCCCTTTTCAATGCTGCCGAGCCGATCCTCGAGCCCGAGAATCCGTGCGGGAACGATCGTCAACGCCTCCAAGGCGGTCTTCTCCGAACAACCGCCGCGGACCGCGAAAGCCGCCTCCAAGGGCAGGCTGGTCAAGTCGCGCCCGGCGAGGCCGTTCAAGCTGATGGAGCTCGAGAGCGCCGCCACCGCGAAGGGCACGCCGGCCTCTTCGTAGATGCGACTGGACTCGATATTGCTGCCGGTGGAATCCTCCCGAGCGAATGCCGGATCACGCCGTCGCCGAGGCGTAATGACGACCGGCACATCGGCTTCGCTTAACGCGTCGGGCATCGTCCAGCCTTCGATCGCGCCATCGATCACCAGGCGGTAATCCAGCTCCTTGGCCAGACGGATCATATCGTTGATTTGGTCTTTGGAATCCGCGTCGGTGCGCAGGCGAATCTCCTTCTTGACCAACGCCAGGACCTCGTCGCTGACCGTCTTGCGGGGTGGTTGTGAGCGTGTGCCCGCGGCGGTCTGCTTTTCATGCTCGGCAACGTCTTTCAGGTATTTCTTCGCTTTGTCGACCATCGTTCGCCACGTGTCGCGATTCAAGGCGCCCTCCAAGGAATTGGACGGCACATGAAAGAACGCTGTTTCGCGAACCAGCATCCCGTCCAGTTCGCCAAAACTCATTTTGACCACCGCATGACGTTGAGGCTGCAGTGGTTGCGGCGTGGGACGTTCAATGGGTTCGGTCGGCAGAATTGGCAAACCACAACATGGGCAAAGCGAAGTGTTCGGGTCGCCAAAATCGATATTCCATTGGGCCAGGAGCTGTTCGGCTTCATCCGCCGGAAGCTCGAGTCCTGGGAAGTATTCGTCGGGCGAGCGGCGAAAACGACCGCGGCCGCCGCCGGCGGAGGCGACGCCGCTGGTAATGCCGACCCCCAGTGCGATCTTGAGGTTGCGATCGAAGGGATCCAAGTGATCGGCGAACTTGGCGTTGCTATCCGAGGGGGGCTGCACGCCGACGCCCGAGAGCGACAGCGCGATGAAGCCCGGCGTGACGTATTTTCCAGCGGCGTCGATCGTCGTCGCACCCTCCGGCACATCCAGATCCTGCCCGACATCCAGGATCTTCCCATCCTGAATCAACACCACGCCCCGCCGAATCACCTCGCGTGTGACGGTGATCACATCGCCGCCCACGATCGCAGTGATCGGGCCTGGCTTCTGGTCTTCTTCCTTGGCGTCGTCAGTCTTCTTCTCGTCCTCACTCGGTTCGGCGTCGCGACGCTGTTCGGCGGCGGAGCCTCGCCCCCGCGCGGGACGCTGAGCGGTTGCGGGAGCGACGCACAAGGCGATCAGCAAGCCGATCAGCCACGGCGACACGGAAGCCGCGTCCAACCTGGAAGCGATCGGCGACGGTGATGCGACAAGCCTAACCTTCATGGACGACTCTCCCTTCCACCATGAGCTGGCGGATGTGCGATGCGGGATCGAGCGGATCCCCTTCGACAAACAGCACGTTGGCCTTCTTGCCTTTTTCCAATGACCCAACCGACTTGTCAACGCCCAGGATCTCGGCCGGGCGGATCGTCAAGGCCCGCAATGCGACATCGCGATCCAATCCGGTTCGCACCAGCATCGCCACCGGAAACAACGGTGCGTCCACCAGGGCGGCCGTATCGTTCCGCAACGACAAAGAAAAGGCGAAATTCACCTTCGCTTCCTCGAGCATCCTGGCCACATTCACTCGGATCGCGGATGTCGGCTCGGTCTCGATATCGGGGCGAATGACGACCGACAAGTTCTGGCGATCCTTCAGGGCGTCCAGCGTCTGATAGATGTGATCGCCGTTGGCGACCAACACCACCTGAACGTCGTCGCTGTCCTTCAGTGCGGCCAGCAGATGCAGAATGGCCGCGGCGTTGTTGACGTTGACGATCACACGAGTCTCGCCGTCTTTGACTTTCTTCCAGAGCTCCACAGCGGCCGATACGGGTGCGCCTCCGCTGGATCGCGTTGGGGCCGCGCTGGGCGCCGGCCCTCGACGACCGCCCCCGCCTCGTCCACCGGGTCGCCCGCCGCCCCGCGAGCCGCGAGCGGAGCCGCGCGTCGGCTGTCCCGTCAAACCGGTTCGCAACAATTGCAGGCTGGAGCTGTCATTGGTCAGCGGCAGGTACAGGTACCCATCCCCGTTGGCCAGCGATTGAGCCGGGTCCTGTGGCGTCACGCGAGCATGGGCGGCCTGGCCGTAGCCACTGGTCACGAGATTGGCCATTCCCACGCCCAATCGCGCGAGTCCGGTCAATTCGTCTTCGATCTTCAGTGGATCCAAGTTGTCGGCGATGCGCAGGAAGGGGCCGCTTTGCGAGGAAGTGGATCGCGGCACGCGAAACGTGCGGCCGCGGATGGTGATGGTCTGCGTTGCGGGTTGCGACGCGCCGGATCCCAGGCGGATCGGATGGTACGCGTCCACCAGCGCCGGCATCAAGGTTTGCCCTGTCGCATCGACGACTTTCGCCGTCTCGGGGATCTTGACGTCCGCGCCAACTTCCTCGATGACTCCGTCGCGGACCAACAGCGTCGCGTCCTCGAGGCGCCCGCCATCGCTCAAGGTCTCGATCGTGGCGCCGCGATAGGCCACCAAGCCTTGGGCGCGAAGCGGTGAGGCGATCGCTGTCGCCAGCAAGCAACACGCCAGGACGGGCCAGCGAGCGGGAAACCCGCGCAGCGAGGCGAGCTTGTTCGAAAGTTGGAACACAAGTAGGGTCTCCGCGAACCGCGTGGTTTTTCCGTGGAACATCTGTCCACGCCCAAGAGGGCGCGGCGCCGTTAGAAGCGGCGCCGATCCTTGGTCGTGTCGTAAATACTGGCGCCGTCAATCAACACGCGAACGACGTGGCTGCGAGGGTCGATTATCGAACCGGTCGTCAACACGATGTCCGCATCCTTGCCGGCCTCCAGCGAGCCAACTCGGTCGTCGATCATGAGCGCGCGGGCGGCCTCGATGGTCATGCCTCGCAGGGCTTCCGCCTCGGTCCAGCCGAATCGCACGGCCATCGTCGCTTGGAAGAAGAGCTCTTCCTGCGGAATGACCGGGGCGTCGGTGTTGACGCCCAGCTTCAGCACGCCGCGCTTGGCGAATTCGGCCACGATCCCCTTGATCTGGCCGTCTTCGGGCTCGTAACGGAAACCGCGCGGCCCGGCCATCACGGGAATGTCCCGCTTGATGATCTCGTCGGAGATCTTGTAGCTGTCGAACGTGCCGTGATCGATGACGACTCGCAGCTTCATTTCGTCGTGCAGGATTCTCAACGTCGATTGCACGACTTGATAGGCCTGGGTGTGCACCACCACGGGGATCTGGCGACGAAACAAGGGCTTAAAGTACTCCAGGCGCAGGTTGACTTGAGGCTTTTTCGCGCGGCCGGCCTTGTAGTCGTCCCATTGTCGGACGTACAGGCGCCCTTCCTCCAACTGCTGGCGGATGACATGGTTCATGCCCATGCGGCCGGAGCCAACTTCGCCGGTTCGCCGTTCGGGATTGCCCGATTGAGCGATCTTCAAAACGCCGGGCGCTCTCAGCACGACATCATCCGGAGTCCCTGGACCGCACTTCATCAACACGCCCCAACCGCCCATGTTCGTTCCCGAACCTGGGATGTAGCAAATCGTGGTGACGCCGCCGGCGATCGCCACTTTCAAGTCATCGTTGTGCGGGATGATCTGGTCCCAGTTCCGCAATTCGGGATTGGTCTGGAACACCATTTCGTTCAGGTCGCCCGAGCCGCCGACATGGCTATGAGCGTCGATCAGTCCCGGCATCGCGAAGTGCTCCGAGTGATCCAGCACTTGGTAGCCTTCAGGAATCTCGATGTCCTTGGCGGGACCCAGGGCTTCGATCTTTCCATCGGCGACCAGGATGACGCCATTGATGATCGGATCTCCGACACTCGGCAGGATCTTGCCGACTTTCAAAGCCAGGCGCGGCTTGTCGGGTTGGGCGTCCTTCGCCGCGTCGTCTTGAGCGTAGCCGGGCGCGATCAGGCAACCCAGCGATCCCGCCAGGGTCAGCAGGCAAATGCGAAAGCTCACTCTTGCGTTCCTTTCTGATAAACCCACCGGCCGTCAATCATGACCGCTAGGACTTCGCTGGAGATTTCAAAGGGCGGGCCGCTCCAGACCACAAGATCCGCATCGTGACCCACAGCCAGCGTTCCGATACGGGTTGGCAAGGCCAGGATCCGCGCCGGCTTGGCCGTCAAAGCTTGCAGCGCCGCGTCAGGTCCCAGCCCCTGGCGGACGGCGTATTGCACCACCAAAGGCAAATCGCGGACGCCCGTGCGGGCCTGCGAGAGAAAGCCGAAATCGACTTGATGATTGTCCAGGGCTTGCGGCAGGTTAACGATCTGGCCATCGCGTCGGCGGACCAGCGTCGGCCCAATGGCTGCTTGGACTTTCTTTTCCGCCAGCAAGGTCGCGACACGATCCAGATCATCGTCAGCGATCAACACAGTCCTCAGGTTAAACTCGTCCCGGAACAACTCGACGGCGGCTTCGGCCGCCTTGACGTTCTCGATCTGCACGAACGCCGGGATCCGATTGCCCATCAACGCGCGATAGGGCTCCAACGCCGCGTTCTCGGACGGCTTCTTCGGCTCGTTTGGCTTGGCTGGGCCCTTGCTGTCCTTGTTCTCGGCGGAGGCTTCGGTCTTCGACTTGTCGCCAGCTGGAGTTGGCGGCGAATCGCCCTTCTTGGGCGAGTCGCTAGATTCATCCGCGGTTTTCTTTGCTTCGTCGGCGGGCGAATCGGTCTTGGCGGCCTCCCCCTCAGGCTTCTTGGCGTCCGCACCCTCCTTGGCTTGCTCCTTGTCCTTGTCCTCGTCGGAGTCCTCCTTCGCCTCTGCCTTTTCCTTGGCAGCTTGCTCCGCTTCGTACTTGGCGAGGTCGGCTTCGTACTGCTTGAGTTTCTGGCGATACTCCTTCATGTCCTCGTCGTATTTGGTCCACGAGTCGGCATAACTCTTGCCGGCTTGCAGTGTGCGCTTTAACCCGCCGACCGCGTCGGTGAGGTTGGCGCCCACGGTGAATCGCACGCCCACTGGGTCGGCGAGCACGACGGGTTGGTCGCCGAGCTTGAACGCGGTCATCGGCGTGGGCGAACCCGAGCCGGCCAGCACCGCGGTGGTGACGCCGCCTTCACGGGCCACGGCGATGGCGGGATCGTCTCCGGTTAGCTCTTCGCCAAGTTTGGTCTGCAGGTTGATGGTGCCGCTGACTGGGCCGCCAAGCCCCAGACCGGTGGAGAGATCGATCAACCCCGGCGTGATGACCGCGCCGGGATAATGTTTGATCGCCGCGGTGGGCGGGGTCGAGACGTTGACGCCAACGTCACGTATCTTCCCGTCGCTGATCACGACCGAGCCATTGCGATACATGCGGCCCGAGCCGACGTGAATCATCGAAGCTTGAATCACCATCGCGCTGTTGGACGCGTCCACGTCAAAGACGCTCTGGCCGTCCACGTAAGTCGCCAGAACTCGCGTTTGCGACTGAAACGGATCGTCCGAGAGCACCACGAAGTCCGCGTCGCGCCCCGCCGCCAGCGAACCGACGCGATTGGCGACGCCGAGCAACTGGGCCGGGTTGCTCGTCAGCATCTTCAGGGCTTGAGCGGAGGAAGCTCCAGAGCGAGTGAACAACCCTCCCAGGAACAGCAACTCCGCCAGATCGTCGTCATTCTCTGGTCGGATGCAGAGCATATCGCCCAGCCCCTTTTCCCCCAATTCCGCCGCGTACTCCCACACCGCGCGGGGCGTAACGCCTTCGGGATCGGGAACCGGCGGCGAACCGATGCGTCCCGGCCGCACGTTGGCGTTCAGGATCACGCCGACCAGCCGCGAGTTCATGGTGGGAAGCCGATCGACAAACGGTTCAAGGTTCTTGGGATCGACCAGAACCAGCGGCAACGAGAACTCGCTGGCGATGCTCAAGGCGGCTTGGATTTCGGCGGCCGATTCGGCCGTCACCCGCAAGCTGCGGCGGTTGGCGACATAGGGCGCGATGGCGGCCAATCGCGGGTCGTCGGCGCGTTCCGCGTCGGTGGCGCTTTTGGCGGCTTGCAACAAGGCCCGCAGGCCTGCGGCGGCGCCGGCGAGCGTCGCCGAGAGCTGCGGTCGCGTCGGTTCGAAGGGTCGATCCTCGGACACGGCGCCCACCGGCGGCTCGAACACTCGGGGTGGATTGCGGGACGCTTCACTCAGGTCCAGACGCAGGCTTTCATCCACGGCCAGCACGCGCCGTTGCGGATCGTCGCCCGCCAGCTTCACCACCGCGCCTTGCCCCGGCACCAGGCGTTGCCGCCCTGGGGAGATCTGCACCGTGGTCACCCCGCCAGCCAACAGCGGCGAATAATCTTCAAAGAGATCGAATCCGTCGATGGCGCGGACCTGGGGCGTGATGGCGTTCTCGTCGTCGTCGGCGACTCCCAGCGAAGTGTGCGCGACCACCAAGCCCGGAATGATGACTCGGCCGCCAAGTTCATGCCGCCGTGCATCCGGCGGGATGGCGATTTGGTTACGAGATCCAACTCGCAGAACCAAGCCGTCTCGCACCAACAACACGCCGTCCTGGATGGCGTTGCCGGATCCCAGCCAGATGCGGTCAGCAAAATACGCGTCGGTCTCCGCTTGAGCCGCCGAGGCGATGAGGGCGACGCCCAGCGTCAACAACGAACAGATGTTTCGGATGCTCATTACAGATCGTCCTCGGACGGCTCCAACAGTCGCTTCAGCTTGATGTCTTTATCGCGTTCATAGACGATCTGGCCGTTGATGATCGTGGTTTCGACCCAGCTGCTGACGCTTAGCGGCTCGCCGGTCAAGATCACCAGGTCGGCGTCCTTTCCCGCTTCCAAGGATCCCACAAATTCGTTGATCCCCAACAACTCGGCCGGCTTCAGCGTCAGCGACATGACGGCGGCCTCCAGCGGCAAACCATGTTTGACGGCGGTGGCGGCTTGATACCAGTGGTAATGGCTTCCCGTGGCCGTGCGGCTGGAGGTGTCGTCCACGCCGAAGACGAAGTCAACGCCGGCGTCCATCATCACCTTGGGCATGACGATCTTTTCGTCTTCCCGAGTTCGCGGGTCCGTTCGCCAGTAGACCAAGGTGGGGTCCAACACGACCGTTTGTTTTTCCCGCGCCAGGACGGCCGCCGCCTTGTCGCAGTTACGGCCGAGCACCAGCAGCGGCTTCAGTTCGAATTCTTTTGCCAGCTCCAACGCTCGGCTGACGTCCATGGCCTGGTCGCAATAGAAATAGGCGAGCGATTTACCGCGGAGCACGGCGGACAGCGCTTCATTGACACGTTGTTTTTGCAAGGCGCTGGCGCTGGTCGGCGTCGCGGGCTTCGCGTCTTCGCCGCTATCGGCTTCCTCGTCGGTCCCGCTCTCTTCGCCGTTGTCGCCCTCCGCCTCATCGTCGGCGGTTTCGGCTTGGGCTTCTGGTCGAGCGCCTCTTTCGCTTCCCTCAATTGTCGTCGCAACTTGGCGAAATGACTCATGCGGCTGGAGCCGGACTGGGGCGTCAGCGAGAACTTCATGCCGACATCGCGCTTCAAGAGCATGTCGTTGACGTAGGCGCCGGAGGTCTTCAAGACGGCCCCGGATCCGCCGATCATGGTGCTGTTGCCCGGCATGACGGCGACCGTGGTCACGCCGTTGCGGCGCGATTCTTCGAAGTAGGTCTTGCTGGGGTCGATGGAGTCCACGACCGACAGAAAGGGCACATTGTCATTTTGTTCGTTGGCTTGACTCATCGCCTCGGCGGAATGCACTTCGACGATGCCCGGCATGACGATCTTGCCGGCGCCGTCGATGACTCGAGCGTCCACTGGGATTTCAATGTCGGCGCCGACGGCCACAATCTTGCCGTCGCGCATGACGATCGATCCCTTCTCGATCGTTTCTCCGCCGCCGGTCAGGATCTTCGCATCCTTGATCGCCAGCGTGTCGGCGCCCAGCGCCGAAGGCAGCGAAAAGGTCGCGGCGAACAAGGCTGTCGCCAGGCAAGCCCATCGCCGATTGCGATGACCGCCCCCATTCCAATTAGCAAGTCGTTTCATTGTTGATCCGCTTCCGCGAGGTAAAGATTTCCGTCGACCATGACCCACTGAATTCCGCTGGTGAATTCCAATGGAGGTCCTTGCATCGCAACGAGATCGGCGTCCTTGCCTGCAGCGATCGATCCAATTTGACTCTCTTGACCGAGGATCCGTGCTGGGGTTTCGGTCACCGCCCGCAGCGCTGCTGCGGGCGCCATGCCGTAGCGAACGGCGAAGCGAGCTTGATCGAGAAGATCTCCGCCCGACAGGCAAACAGGAACGCCCGCATCCAACAGACGCTGCGCCGTGGTCGCACAAAGCCGCGCGTTCCGGGCCATTCTCCTGACCGGGACGCAGCGGCCCCAGAACAACGGACGCGTGGTTCTCGACTAACTCATCCACGATCCGCCAGGACTCCTCGCCGCCAATCACCACGGGCGAGATGCCGAATTCCTGAGCGATCGAGAACAAGGCCCGCATATCGTACTGCGTCCGGCTGACCGCAAAAACGGGTTTGTCGCCGGCGATCGCCTCTTGCATGATGCGCACCGAGCCGGACAAAGACGCCACGTCGGCTTCGGCGGCCAGCTTGGCTTTGTGCAATTGGCTGCGGACGATCCACACGACGCCCATGCGGTTGGTGGGTTGCCGCACGTAAATACTGTCCGGCCGCGAGCGAGCCTGATTGCGCTGCGCCGGATCGGAGCAGACGCTGATCACCAACGCCGCCTGATCCTGCACCGTGCGTTGCTCCGGCGAGACTCCGGTGGTCTTGACGATGGTGCTTAGGCCGGCGAACACGTTGTCGGTGCCCGGCGCCAGATGCAGTGTGGTCACGCCTTCGGCCAAGCGTCGGTCGAAGGTTCGCGACGTCCAATCGATCGCTCCGTCGAGGGTGAAGTCCGCGGTGACTTCGCGAGTGATTTCGGCGTCGTTGGCGACAATGCCCCCGGCGGAGGCGTAGGCGTCCACCAGGCCGGGCATCAGGTGATCCACTTCGACCGTTTCGGCGCCTTCGGGCGCAGGCTGCGATTCGGCGACATTCACGATCTTGCCGTCGGACACCAGCACCGAACCGGGCGACAGGACTTGTCCGTCGCCCAGGTGAACATGCTGGGCCTGAATCAAGACGGTCCGGCTCTCCTGCGCGGTGCTCGGTTTCGCGGCGGTGCAGCAGAGGATCGCCAAAGCGCCCCAGAGGGCCATTCCGTAAGTTGTACGTCTCATCGCGTCTCCTCCCACGCTTGACCGCCGACCATGATCATTAGCGGGCGGGATCTTAAGTCGAGCGGCGAACCGCTCCAAATGACAAGGTCGGCTGGCGAACCAGCTTGCAATCGGCCGACATTCGCCGCGCCGAACATGGCGCCAGGATGGCTGGTAATCGCCCTTAAGGCGTGCGCGGTCGGCAGCCCGGCGTTGGCCAACAGGGCCGCCGTCAGTCGAACACGCTCGGGATCATCGCCATGAATCGCCAGGTTAGCCCCCGCCGCCGCGGCCGCGATCAGGTCGCTGGACGCCCAAGCGAAGTCATTGGCCGCCAGTGAACTAGCGACAATCCCCATTCCGGCCTGGCCGACTTCCTCGGCGGTCGTCCTTAAATCCACTGGCCGAAACAGGCAGGCTTGCAGTTGGTGCTGATTCGCCAAAGCGAGTCGCGGCGCGAATCTCCGCCGTGGTTTCTGCTTGCAAGGCGACAGTCTTGGCGCCGTCGGTGACCGCTTCCACAAGCCGCCGTCGGTCTTGCTTCAGTTGATCGAGCGCGCGTTGGGGCGCCAACAGCCTTGAATCCGTCAGCTTGCCTTCCAGCCAATCGTGCAGCATCTTGATTTGTCCCATCAGCGAGGCCGGGAAACGATCCGCGTCTCGCGACTCGTTGCTCAAGCCCAGCAAGACTCCCAACGAAGGCTCCGCGACGGCGTTGCCGTTGGCGCCGATCCGCAGCGCCCCAATTTGCCCGCCGATCACATTCTTGCCGGCCGGGACGGCGATGACGGTCGTGCATCCCCCGCGAAGCAAGCGGCGCCAAGGCGCACCTGTCGGATCGAATCCATCCACCGCGCGCAGGTGTCCGGAGTCCGCTTCCACTTCGGACCCGATCAGATTGCTTCGCGGCAGCTGAACCACCGCCGCGAGGCCGGGCGTGATCATCGAGGCGCCGATGTCGTAAACCGGCATTCCGGCTGGGCGAGTCAACGTGGGCTCCACCGATAGGATCTCGCCGTTACCGATGATGATGGTGGCGGGTCCCACTTCGCCATCGGGCCGCAACACTTGCTGGCTCATCAAGGCGAACTGGGTCGGAAACCTTGGCGGCGGGCTCCATTCGGCGGTCGTAGCGGGCTCGGCTTCGGCGGCTGGTTGGGCCGAGGGGTTTTCGAAGGTGACCTGGCCGGCCGAAATCGTCATGCGCACCGCCGCGGCTGGATCCAGTGGATGGCCGCTGAACACCGCAAGGTCCGCGGACTTGCCCACTTCGATCGAGCCGACTTCGTCGGCGACTCCGAGCACTCGCGCAGCGTTGGATGTGATGGCGGCCAGTGCCCGATCCAGGTCCATGCCCTCGGCCACTGCCTGAGCGGCATGGGCTCGCAACCAACTTGATTCGCGAGCCGTCGAACCAAACGTGGCCAGACAGATCAGGCCCTCGCTTTGGAGTGCCTGCTGCAGCCAAGTCAGCGTATGACGGTTGAAGTAGTCTGGACGTGCTCCTTGCGGCAACACCGGGCCGACGACCAACGGCCAACGCGACTCGAGCACCTTCGCCCAGGCGTCGTCATTCAAGGAAGAAAGGCCTTCCAGAACCAGGCGCATGTCCTTGAATTTTTCGGTCAACTTCAACGCGTTCAAGGCGTCGTCCGAACGATGCGCTTCGATCCGCAACGTCAGCTTTCCTTCCAGCACCTTCACCAAGACGTCTTTGATGGGGTCCCGGTCCGGTTTTTCCGGCGGCTTCTCTTTGTCCTTATCCTTATCCTGGTTTGATCCTTGGCGTCTTCGGTCTTGGCGTCATCGTCCTTGGAGGCTTCCTTGGACGGGGCGCCGCGACCGGGCATGCCGCGTCCTGGAGGGCCCCCGCGTCCGCCTCGCCCGCCGCGTCCTCCCGGAGGGAATTGTCCTCGTTGGCCTCGACCGCGACCGGTCGCGGGGCCCGGCGTCGCTTGCTTCGCCTTGGCTTTCTCCGCTTCGCCTTCTTTGGGTTTGTCTTTCCCCTTGTCGTCTTCTTTTTCTTTGGCTTCCGCCCGCTCCTTCTCGTACTCTTCCCACTTTTTCCAAGCTTCCTGATATTTTTCAGCGGCGGTAAACGCCGCCTGAATGCGTGTGTATTGCGCCGAACGTTCGCGCGACGTACCCGACCGAGCGCCCATTCCCAACGCGGCTTGCACGGCGGCTTCCGGCTTGAGGACCAGGGCGCTTAAGTCATCGACTTCGGCGACTCGCAGGACGGCGGTGAGACCGCCCAAATTGCCGCTGGCCGCGGGTTGGACGCCAGCCGATGTGACGCCCTGACGAGCGGGTTCTCGCCAATCCTGGGAATACCAATCCACGCCATCCAAGGCGTTCAAACTGCCATCCGATGCGCCCTGACCAGCCGAGGCGGACGTAAGCCACAGCGTGCTGCGAGCGTCAATCAAACCCGGCGCGACCGTCAGCCCGCTGATGTCGATTCGCCGAGCGTCTTGGGGAGCTTCCAGGTCCTTGCCGACCGCCGCGATCTTGCCATCCACGATCAAGATGTCCGCTTGCGGAAGAACGCCAGAGTCCCCCTGGGTGATCACGCGTCCGCCCTCCAACAGAAGGGGCGGTTCGTCCGCCCGCAGCGACGGAAACACGGTCAAGGCCAAAACCAATGCGAGTCGCTGCAGCAGTTTCGTTCGATGCATCGATGAGAACCAAAGTTGATGTTGGCGGAAGGAAGAGCTAGGCGTCAACGCGTCCGCGGATGACGAATGTGCAGTGGGATGAGCTGGCGCCATTGCGGCCGAAGAGAAACGCCGACATGCCGTAATAAGTTACCACGGTTTCCTAGTCTCGCTTGCTCTGCGCAACAATGTCAAGCATCCAAACAGACAGAATCCGGAAACGAGATCGAATATGTCGATTGCGCCAGTCCATCGCGCCAACGCCATGTAACCGCCGGCGCCGAAGTTTGTTTCGGCGGAGGCGTGTTTTCCGTCAATCAAGTTCCGGATGGACCGGACCACGGAGGACACGGAGCACCTCAGCGGCCACCACGGAGCGGTCCTCTGTGTTCCTCCGTGCTCGTTGTGGTGACCCATTTCACACCCTCGCTGGCGCATCGCCACAGCCCCGACCATGCCAGCGCGCACCTTGCATTCTTGGCGGCCCAAGCCGCTTCCCGTTTCCGCGTCCACGGACAAAGCTCAAGGCGCCCTGTACACTAGCTTTCAAGGGGGCGGATGGCCGGGCCTTCGATCAAGGCCGGGCGGCAAACACAATGCTTCGACGGACGAAGACAAGGGAGAGGGTGGATGCACGATGAATCGGAGGAAGCAGGTTTGCTGGCGTATCAGCGCGCCGCCTGGAACCATCAAGTCAAGTCCTCCAACCGTTGGACGACCCCCGTGGACTCGGCCAGCATCGCCGCGGCTCGACAAGGGCGGTTGTCCCTGGTGCTGACGCCCAGCAAGCCGATACCACGGCACTGGTATCCGGCATTGAAGGACTTGCCCGTCTTGTGCCTGGCTGGCGCGGGCGGGCAGCAAGCGCCGCTGCTGGCCGCCGCCGGCGCGCGGGTCACGGTGTTGGACAATAGCGACCTGCAACTTGCCCAGGATCGATTGGTCGCCGAACGCGAGGGATTGCAGCTGCAGACGATTCAGGGCGATATGAGCGACCTGTCCTGCTTCGACGATGAGCAGTTCGGCATGGTGCTTCATCCTTGCAGCAACTGCTTCGTTCCTGACATCCTGCCAGTGTGGCGCGAATGCGCTCGCGTCTTGTCCATCGGCGGCGTGCTGCTCGCGGGGTTCACCAACCCGTTGCGGTTTATCTTCGAAGACGCGCGATACGAGAACGGATCTTTGCAGGTGCGTTATCGAGTGCCCACATCCGACCTGAAGGATCTTGGCGAAGAGGATCGACGCGACCTGTATCTCAGCAAGATGGAGCCGTTGATCTTCGGCCACACTCTACGCGATCAGATCGGCGGACAACTCGACGCCGGTCTGTTGATCGACGGCTTCTACGAAGACGATTACGGCCCAGACAGCGACGACGCCGTCTCCCAGTTCATCGACTCCTTTATCGCCACGCGAGCGATTAAGTTGACGGCGGTCAAGGCGGCTTCGCCGTAGGGAGCGCGACGTGACACGCAACTTGAGCATCCCGCCGGACTCGGCCAGCGTCTTCGACTTGTTCCGCCTGGACGGCCGCACGGCGCTGGTGAGCGGCGGCGCTGGTTGGCTGGGCGGCGCGATGGCTTCCGCTTTGGCCGAAGCCGGGCACGCGTCATCGTTGGCAGTCGTTGTCAGGACCGCGCCGACCAGGCCGCGGCGAAGTTGCCCGAACATGCTCGATTGCGCCACCTGGGTGCGGCCTTTGATCAAACCAACGCCGCTTCCATTGGCGAGGCTTGGGCCCGCGCGCTGGCGGAGGCGGGACAGATCGACATCCTGGTGAACAACGCGGTTCAGGCGTGTGGTCGCGATTGGATCGAAGTGGACTTCGAGGAGTTCTTTCAGCATCAAGCCAACTCGGCCGGGTGTTTCCTGTTGTCGCGATTGTTTCGCGACCATTGGGTCCAAGCCGTCGATGATCCGCAAGCACGGCCTGCCGCCAGCATCATCAATGTCGGTTCGATGTACGCGCTGGTTGGCTCGTATCCCGACGCCTATGTTGGCGTCGGCCCGGCGAATCCGGTCGCCTATCAGGTAATGAAGGCCGGCCTGGTGCAGATGACTCGGCATCTGGCCGTCTATTGGGCGCAGGACGGAATTCGCGTGAACTGCCTTAGCCCTGGGCCATTTCCCAATCCGGCCACGGCGCCTGAACCGCTCCTTCGCAATCTCCGCCAGAAGTCGCCGATGGGCCGCATGGGGCGGCCGGTGGAGCTTAAGGGCGCCCTGCTGCTGTTGGCCTCCTCGGCGGGAAGCTATCTCACGGGGCAGAATCTGGTCGTCGACGGCGGCTGGACCGCCTGGTAATCGCGCCGCGCCGTGCCGGACTCGTCGGATGGCGATCAACGCGGCGTCGCCGACAACGCTACCACTCCTCGGGAACGCCGAAGAGATAGTCTCGCAGGACGTACGTCGTCGTCATTGCCGCGTACAAAGCGCAGACGACCACGGCGGTCAAATCACGAAGCAAAGGTCGCTTCGGCTGCGCCAGGCAAGGACAACCGGCCAGGCGCACAGCGGCGTCAGGATCAGAATCAGCAGTTCCCATTTGGCCGGGTTCGGTTCCACCGCCGATGGCCAGGCCGCGGCGAAAACGAGAAACGCCAACAACAACGTGGCGCCGCGCAGCGCCGTGGAGGCCGCTTCACGCTGAAGCCAGATCGCCAAGCCGGCGCCCAACAACGCGGCCGCGGGCAACAGAGCCAATTGGCCGTATTTCATGCTGAAGACCGCCGCCGACGCGATGGCGATCGCCAACATCGCCCCGGACAGCACCAGAGGCGTCGCCACGGTCAATCGACTCGCGAGCCCCTCCATGCACAAGGCGAACCCAGTCAAGCCCAAGGTCACGACGATGGTCAGCACCGTTGGCGTCGGCGCCAGGTCCGGCCAAGCCGGGACGAACAGCACGGCGACAGCCAGCGAAGCCGCCAGGTAAAACGGGATTCGCTCCCACCAGCGCACGCCTTCCGCATGAGCGATCGGCGCGGTGAGTCCCAGCACGATCGCGGCGTAAGGCAACCATTGCCAGAATCGCTCCCCCTGCCAGCCCGCCCATTCGGGAAGCAGCGCGTAGCCAAGTGCGACCGCGGCGGCGGACGACGCGCTGACGGCGTATCGGACCGCCGCCCCCCGGCAGAACCGCAAACCCAGGTAGGCCAATACGAAGGCGACCGCCATCGGTGCGGCCACATTGGTAAGCACCATCCAAACGTTGTCGATCATCCTCGGCCGTCTTGCTGGGGCGCCGCCAAGCGGCTACCGATTACCGAATCCGTTCGGGAGGTGAGTTCGAGCGTGGTGTGGGCCATACGCGGATCGCGCGGCGTGCAGGCGGGCTACGGTTGGTCCTTCTTGGCCTTGCCGGCTTCGGCTTCTCCACCGCGTCCGCCTCGGCCCCCACCGCCGCCTTGTCGAGCGGCCATCCTGGCTTGCAGTTCTTCCAGCGAGACGGCGCCATCCTTGTCGGTGTCGGTTTCTTCCAGGCCTTCACGCATGCGATCGGTCAATTCGTCACCGCTGAGTTTGCCATCGCCGTCGGCGTCGCGTTCCTTGAAGAATGCGGCTGGATCGAATCCGCCTCGACCACCCCGGCCGCCGCCGCCACCACCGCCGCCCGCCGCGGCGGCGGGAAGCGTGGGACGCGTGCTCTCGCCGACGGCGACCTGCAAGTCAACGTCCTTGCTCACTCGCTCGGTCATCCCTTGCATGCCGAATTCCGTGCGATCGATGGAAAACTCCGCCACCAGCATGATCCCGCCGGGAGCCAAGTCCATCGTCGCCGGAAAGACGATCTCCTTGGTGGTTCCCATCAGCGTCAAGTCGCCGGTGATCGTCGCTTGGGATTCATCGGGACATTCGATGGACTTGCTTTGAAAGACGATCGTGGGATGCTGCCTCACATCCAGGAAGTCGGGGCTCTTGAGGTGATCGGTCAGCTGATCGATTTCGGTGAACAGGGAATCGGTTTGGATCTCAAAAGCGATCGATCGAATTTGACGCGCCTCCTCGTCCACCGCGATTTGGCCCGCGAAATCCTGGAAATTGCCTTCGCGTGGATCGGGCTTGTCGCCGGTGTGCTTGCCTGTGAATTTGACCGACGTGTTGCGCGGATGGATGTTGGCGACGCCGCCGCTGATGATCGCCATTGCCCGCGTTGACGCTATGGGACCGGCAGCCTGGATGGACGCGACCGCGCCGGCCGGTTCGCCGCCTGGGCGAGCTGGATTCTCCGGCATCTCCACCACTTGATCGCTCTCGCCCTTAGTACAGCCGCACAACAGCAAACCCATCGCCAACAAGAGACCCGCGCGTTTCATCAGTTGGTTCCGATCTGTTAGGCGCCAAGCATTCAGCGCCATGTATGTTTTCAACCCAGCCATCGCATCGAACCCCGCGACCCAGCGACTGGGCTCGTATGCCACTCATCGAACAATGTAACCCGGTCCCACCTGCGCGGCGAGTGCCGTTTGGCGGCCGCGCTAGGTTGATTCGCCCTGCTTGCCCAGCGAAAACCACCAGGCGGTGGCCAGCAGGCCCAAGCAACAGCTCGCCTTCCAGACCAGCAGCCACCAAGGTCGCCACCAGGCGCCGGTCTGCAATTCGACCCAGTCGGTCGCCGCAAAAATAAAGAACAACGGGCAGGCTGGCCAAAGCCGCCGTCTGTCTTTTCGGAGGGCCAGCAGGCCGCAAGCAAGTCCCATGACGATCCACAGCAGGATTTCGAACGCGTTAAAGTAGTTGACCATGGGCGATCCTGACTCGCCTCCTGGGGGCGTTCGTTGTGTAGGCGGACATGATGGCGGATGGGCGCGCCGGGGCCAGCGACGTCCGTTGCATTGCTGCCGGAAGCGTGCAGACTATGGTATCCTAGGGCCGGACTCGTATCGCCCTGAATCCTGGAGTTTCCCGCATGACGTCGCCGCGTTGTTCGCCTTGTTCGCTAGTCTCGCTGGGGTTGCTTTTTGCGTTGGTCGCCTCGGCCAACGGCCAGGAAACCGCCGCGCCCGCCGCCGACGAAATCCAGGCTGCTGAAACGCAGATTCGTGAAGCGCCGTTACGAGCTCACATTCGCTTTCTCGCGGACGATCTGTTGGAAGGCCGCGGCCCGGGATTGCGCGGCGATCAACTCGCCCAGCGATACATCGCCGCGCAGTTCGCGGCGCTGGGCATGCAGCCCGCCGCCGACGGCAAGTGGTTCCAGGACGTGCCGCTGGTTGGAGTCCAAACTCATGCGCCCGAGAGCATCACGATCCGACATGGCGCCGACTCCCTGCAGCTGAAACGTCGCGACGACTTCGTCTTCACCAGCGGCAAACCGGCGGCGTCGGCGGGATTCGAGAACGCCGAGATCGTCTTCGTCGGCTACGGCATTCAAGCGCCGGAATACCAATGGGATGACTACAAGGACGTCGATCTGCGCGGCAAGGTTCTGTTGATGATGAACAACGACCCGGCGGGCGATCCGGAGTTGTTCGAGGGCAATCGTCGTTTGTACTACGGTCGTTGGGATTACAAGTACGAAATGGCCGCCAAACAAGGCGCGGCCGGGGCGATCATCATTCACACCACCGCCTCCGCCGGATATCCCTACCAGGTCGTGCAGACTTCGTGGAGCGGCGAGGAGTTCGAGCTGAGGGATCAGCAAGGCCCGCGGCTGGAAATGCGAGGTTGGTTCACCGACGAGGCGGCCAATCGTCTGACCAAGTTGTGCGGCCAGGATCTGGACGCCCTCCGCGCGTCAGCCGAGAAACGCGACTTCCAACCCGTGCCGCTGGGCGCCACGCTTTCGCTGGCCTTGACATGCGATGTCCGCGAGCAGGACACCGCCAACGTGTTGGGAATCCTCCCTGGCGGCGACCCGCAATTGAGCCAGGAGTTCGTCGTCGTCATGGCGCATCATGACCACATCGGCATGGCCGCCGAGCGCGACGCGAAAGGCGATCGGATCTACAACGGAGCGATCGACAACGCTTCGGGAGTCGGCGCCTTGCTGACCATCGCTCGAGCCTTCGCCGCCTTGCCACAGCGTCCCAAACGCTCGATTCTGTTCGCCGCCGTCGGCGCCGAGGAACAAGGACTGCTGGGCTCCAAGTACATGGCGGAGCATCCTCCCGTTCCGCCGGGACGGATGGCCGCTGTTTTGAACGTCGATGGACTGAGCATCCTGGGCCCGACCTACGACATCAATTACATCGGCTTTGGCAAGTCCTCCCTGGACCAAATCGTCCAAGGCGTCGCCGGCTGGCAAAAGCGTGTTGTCACGCCCGATCAATTTCCCGATCGAGGCTACTACTACCGATCCGACCAGTTCAGCCTCGCGAAAATCGGCGTGCCCGGGATCTACTTGCACTCAGGGATCAATGTCGTTGGCAAGCCTGACGGATGGGGCAAGCAGAAACTCGAGGAATGGACGGAAACCAAGTACCATCAACCAAGCGACGAATATAGCGACGACTGGGATCTCCGCGGCGCCGTGCAAGATGTGCGGTTGCTGTTTCACTCCGGCGTCAAGATCGCCAACGCGCCCGATTTGCCGTCCTGGAACGAGGGCGATGAATTCGAGGCCGCGCGCAAGCAAGCGATCAGCGAAATTGCCCCGGCGAAGTAACGGAAAAAGCACAAGCAAAAAGCAAGCGAGGCCGGCGAGAAGGATCCCCGCCGCACGATCCCAATTCGCCCGGGATGCCACAGATCGCGTTCCCCTAACGCTTGTTCAAGATTCGGCGACGCGGAAGCGTCGCCAGGGAGTTGAATGGTGATGCAAGCGATTCCGCGACGGCGAACACCGGTCGCCATCCTGCTTGGGCTGACGTTGGCCTTCGGCGCCGAATCGATGACGACGACCACGGCGCAACAACCGGCCAAGATCGAGCCAACCCAGGAAGCGCCGAGCGAGCAAACCGTTGACAAGCAACCGGTGAGCGACGCTCAACGGCATTTCGTGCGCCGAGTTCTACCGCTGTTGGAAGCCAAGTGCTGGGCTTGCCACGGCGGCAAGCCGCAGGAGGTTCAAGGCGAGCTTCTGTTGACGTCGCGGGCCGCCATGCTGAAGGGCGGCGAATCCGGCGAACCCGCCGTCATTCCAGGCGACGCCGATGCGAGTCCGCTGATCCGGGCCGCGCGTTGGCAAGACCTGGAGATGCCGCCCAAGGAGAATGATCGGTTGACGCAGCAGCAAATCGCTGACTTGGCGTCCTGGGTTCGTGACGGGGCGGTTTGGCCGGAGCAACCGGTCATTGCCAGCATCGCCGCAGAGAAATGGGAGGAAAGCGGCGACGGGGTTCGCGTCGCGGTCAGCGAGGGGCTTTCACCCGCTTGGACTGATCGTGGCTACCAGAGAGAAAATCTCTGGGCCTATCAGCCCCTGGCCGGCGGCCCACCACCCGGGGATGGGCACCCGGTCAACGCCTACCTGAATGCGCGCCTCAGCGAACGCGGATTGGCGGCCGCTCCGCCGGCCGATCGCCAGCAACTGCTGCGGCGGGCGACCTTCGACTTGATCGGCCTGCCGCCCAAGCCGCACGAAGTCGCGGACTTTCGCGCCGATCCGCGGGGAGACGACGAAGCCTTCGCCAGCGTCATCCAACGATTGCTATCCAGTCCGCACTACGGGGAGCGTTGGGGCCGTCATTGGCTGGATGTCGTGCGCTACGCCGACTCGGCGGGCTTGGCCAACGATTACGCTCGACCGCATGCCTGGCGTTATCGCGACTACGTCATCCGATCCTTCAACAACGATAAGCCGTACAATCAATTCGTGCGAGAACAACTCGCCGGCGATGAGATCGACGAGACCGACCCGGAGTTGCTCGTGGCCACCGGCTTTTTGCGGATGGGGCCTTGGGAGCTCACCGGAATGGAAGTGGCGCGGGTGGCCCGTCAACGCTTCCTGGACGACGTCACCGATACGGTTGGCCAAGTTTTCCTGTCGCACCCGCTGCAGTGCGCGCGATGCCACGACCATAAGTTCGATCCGATTCCCACCCGCGACTACTACAGCCTGCAAGCCGTTTTTCAGACAACACAATTTGCCGAGCGTCCCGCGCCGTTCCTCAAGAACGAAAACGTGACTGGATTCGAGGAGCGCCGGTATCTCTTGCAGCGGCGAAAGACTTGGCAACGCGTCCTAGCCGATATTCACGCCAAGAACCGCCGCGCCGAGGAGGCTTGGTACGCCGAGCGCAAGCTGCCGTGGAGCGATCGCCAAAAAGCCATGCGGCAAGGCAAGCCGGAAGATCAAATCGCGCCGCGGCACGTCGGCCTCGAGCCGCAGGACTTGGGGCTCGAGCGAATCGCCCGCAAGGGCCTCGAGCGACTCGCCTGGCAATTGGACGCTTACGAGCCTTACGCGCTGGCCGTCTACGACGGAGCTTCGGTGGATCGACAACGCGTGAACGAGCCGTTGCGATTGCCAAAGGATCGCCAGCAAGGCGTCGTCGAGGCCGGCGCCATCTTGGTGGGAGGCGATCCGTTCGCTCGCGGCGCCGAGGTGGCGCCCGGAGTGATGAGCGTCTTGGACGCTTTCAGCCAAGACCAGACCACCCGGCCCGTCGCGAAGATCACCACCGAGGTTCACGGGCGCCGTTTGGATCTGGCGAACTGGCTCACCGATCCGGCGAATGCACTGGCCGCACGCAGTATCGCCAATCGTGTCTGGGCCTGGCACTTCGGCAAGGGGCTGGCGGGCAACCCCAACAATTTCGGCGCCATGGGGCAAAAGCCAACGCATCCCGAGTTGCTGGATTTCCTCGCTCGCTACCTGCGCGATCACGATTGGTCGTTGCACTCACTGCATCGTCTCATCATGACCTCGGCGGCCTATCGCCGCTCCTCAACGCATCCCTCGCCGCAAGCATGGTCGTCCCTCGATCCGGAAGCGGCGTTGTACGCCGTCTTTCCCTCGCGTCGCTTGACGGCTGAGGAGATTCGTGACGCCATGCTGTCGGTGTCGGGAGAGTTGAATCCGGCCATCGGCGGAATTCCGGCCAGACCCGAAATGCATTTGGAAACAGCCTTCCAGCCGCGACAGGTGATGGGGACCTTCGCCGAGGCGTGGCAGCCGTCGCCACGGCCCGAGCAACGCCATCGTCGTAGCGTCTATGTGTTGCAGCTGCGCGGCCTGAGGGACCCGTTCATGGAGTCCTTCGATCAACCGACGCCGGATCTCTCCTGCGAACTGCGACCGGCCTCCACCGTCGCTCCCCAAGCGTTGTCCCTATTCAATAGTCAACAAGTTCACGCCAGGGCGTTGGCGATGGCGCATCGCGTGTTACAGGAGACAGCGAGCGACGACGAGGCGGTGACGCGAGCTTTGGAGTTGGCGTGGTCGCGAACGCCGACTCGCGCGGAGATCGACGACTGCCTGTCTCATTGGCGAGCCATGACGCCCTTGCACCGCGAAACGCCCCCGCAACCGCCGCCGCCGCCGCAGTCGATCCAGCGGAACGCCGTCGAGGAGAATACGGGAGAACGCTTCTCCTACGATGAGCCCCTGGAGTTCTATCAGGACTTCACGGCGGACTTGCAACCGGCGGACGTAGATGCGCAAACGCGCACTTTCGCCGAAGTGTGCCTCGTCGTGTTGAATTCCAATGAGTTCCTCTACCTGGACTAAGTTGACGACGTCGCACATTTCGAGAGGCCTGACATGAGCCGCTACTTTCCCTGCTTGCCGAATTGCGGTCGCGGAGTGCTTCGCCGTGACGTGCTTTACGGATTGGGCTCCAGCATCGGCGCTATCGCCCTGAGCGCTTTGTTGCAGCAAGACGCTGTCGGCGACGAAACCACTCCCTCGTCAGCCAAGAACCCGCTGGCGCCCAAGCCGGGCCACCTTCCCGCCAAAGCCACGCGGTGCATCTTCTTGATGATGGAAGGCGGCCCAAGTCACATCGACACCTTCGATCCAAAGCCGGAGCTCTCTCGCATTCATCTGAAGGAGTTCGTTCGTCAAGGTGAATCGAAGTCGGCCATGGAAAGCGGAAAACGGTATTACGTCGAGAGCCCGTTCTCATTCGTTCGAGCCGGTCAGGCGGGCGCCGACATGGCGGAAAATTGGCGTTCGCTGCGCCATGTAGCCGATGAACTTTGTTTCTTCCGCGGCTGCCAGGTCGATTCGGTGAATCATCCGACCGCGATGTATCAAATGAACACCGGCAACCGATTTCCGGGCGATCCCGCCATCGGGGCCTGGACGACGTATGGACTTGGCTCGCTGAATCAGAACCTGCCGGGGTTCGTGGTCTTGCCGGAGGTCTCCTATCCTCAAGGCGGCGGAGCGAATTGGGGCAGCGGCTTCCTGCCAGCCGCTTTTCAGGGCACGCCGTTGCGTGCAACCGGGGCGCCCATCCTGGATCTCGCGCCGCCGGCGGGGGTCACTCCCGAGCAGCAGCGCAGCAACCTCGACTTGTTGGCGCGGCTGAATCAACGGCATCTCGAATCGCGCCCGGCGCGCTCGGATCTGGCTGCGCGGATGCAAACCTATGAACTGGCCTATCGGATGCAGATGGAGGTTCCGGAAATCCTGGACCTGAACCGCGAGTCGCAAGCGACACTGGACGCCTACGGAGTTGGCCAAACCGCCACCGACCCCTTCGCACGGAAATGTCTTCTCGCGCGGAGGTTGATCGAACAAGGCGTGCGATTCGTTCAACTCTACGCCGGCACGTGGGACTCGCATGACTATATCGCTCGAGCTCATGGGGCGTTGGTCGAACAAGTCGATCAGCCAATCGCCGCCTTGATCGGTGATCTCAGACAACGAGGCTTGCTGGATGAGACGTTGGTCGTCTGGTGCGGTGAATTTGGACGCAGTCCCGACAACGGCGTCCGCGGCGGAGTGGCCTACGGGAGGGATCATAATCCCAACGCCATGACCATCTGGTTAGCCGGTGGAGGCGTCAAGGCTGGGCACACGGTCGGCGCCACCGACGAGCTCGGCGCCTCGGCGGTGGAGTGCGTGCATCATGTTCGCGACCTGCATGTGACGCTCTTGCGCCTTCTCGGACTCGACGACAACAAGCTGACGTATTTTCATGCCGGTCGATTCAAACAACTGTCGCAGTTCGGCGGCGCGGCGATCGAAGAATTGCTCGCCTGATGGAATGCTTCCGTTATGGGCGACGCCGTTAGGCCTGGAGCCCTTACCGCCGCAAATCTTGCCGAAGCAAGTCCTCCAATTGCAAAGGCGGGGCGGCGCGTTGCTTTGAGGGAGCGGGAAATGTGGGAAACTGCTTGATGGCCGAATCCAGGTTCATGCTGATGCAATGGAGAGCGCCCGCCGATTCGATGATGCCGCTGGCGTCAATGCCGACGATCCTCCATCCCGGTAGAAGTCGTGAGAATGTCGCCATGGCTTCGTTGCGCGCCACCGCGTCCGCGACGTCGGAGTAAATCGGCGTCAACAGCACTCCATTGGCGAACACCACGTTGGCGTAGGTTCTCCAAATTCCATCGCTGGTGGGCGGCATCGGAATACGGACCACGCGAAGGCGCTTCCCGTCGGCCAATTTCACCTCCGCCAAGCGGTCAGCGTTCCGATCCAGAATGGCGCTGTTCAACGGATCGTCCTCCACTCGCATGCGAGCGACCACCACGGTGTTGGGCGAGGTGAAAGCGGCGAACATGTCGATGTGTCCCGTGGTTTCCCCCTCCAGCGGCTCCAGCATCACCAATTCGCGGAGACCAAAGCCGCGCTGAACCGCCTGCCGGAACTCCTCAAGATCCGAAGACGTCAGACCGTTCTCCTCCAGCATCCGTGTTGTGGAGATGGCCAGCCCCGCGCCGTTGCTGAGCAGATTGCCGCCGTCGATCCGCAGCGGCATTCGCACAACAGGCACGTGCAGCAGCGCGGCGAGAACGGTCGGCGCGCGATCGTCGAGCAGTCGCGAGACGTCGTATTCGGCATCGACAATCATCACCCCGCCGCGCTGGTTTCTGACCGTGATCGGCCCATAGTCTCGGATCCACATCGTGTCATGCGCGACGTCGGCGAACAGCACATGCGCGTCAGGCAAGCGATTGACGCGAATCATGGCTCGCGCCGCCTCGATTTGATCCCGGTCGGAAACCAGGGCCACGACTTTCATCCGGCCGGCCGTATGGCGCACGATTTCGAGCATTAATTCGGGGGCGTACTCCATCAACTCCCCGCAGCCAACGGCTAAGCCGGCTTGCCTTTCAAATTCTCCCGCCAGACGCACCTGCAGCCGCGGCGCCTCGCTGGGGCGGGCGCGGCGTGTCGGCGGCGCCGGCAGCGGCCGACGGTTGTCGCCGCGAGGTCCTTCCAGCAGAATCGCGGGCGCCGTCCAAAAGGACTGATCGGCCGGCCGCTCGGCGTGCAGCCCACCGCTGGACCAGAGTTGCACTGCGAGCACGCCGAGCCAAATCGACTTGGGGAGTCGTAGTCGTAACGAAGGAATAAGCATGCGTAGGCGCCATGGATGTCGAATTGGGACGCCGCTCCGCATCTGCATTTGTTGGGCCAGACCTGCGGCCCCGGCCGCACGCGCAACGTAACTCGTTCTCGGTAAGCCACTTGCGGATTGTCGCGGGCGTTCGAATTGGCTGGCGGAGATGGGAGATCGGAGGCTTGGCGCCCGATTCTTGAGTGGATCGGAATTCAGAGTTCCGAATCGGGTCTGTCGTCTTTCGGATGGCGGAAGTCCTCTTTCCGCAAACCCAAGCGGCGCATTTTCTCGAATAACGATCGCGGCTCGATGCCGATCCGCTCAGCCGTTTCGCCGATTCTCCCCTGCGTTTGCCGCAGCCAGAACTGCAGATAGTTCGTTTCGAGCTCCTGGTTCCAACGCCGACGAGCCTCCTTGAGGGGTAATTCCAGCCAATTCGCGGGCTCTGGTTGACCGCCGCTGGCGTCCGCGCCCGCCGACCGGCAAGCGATCACCGTCGGCAAGTCGGCCAGATCAATCGTCTCGTGCTCGCACAACAAGACGGCTCTTTCCATGACGTTGATCAATTCGCGCACGTTTCCCGGCCAGGCGTAGCGTCGCAGCGCTTCGGCCGCCGGGCGGCTGATCTGGCGGACTGGGCGGCCGATCTTGACTCGAAAGAAATCCAGATAGTTGGTCGCTAGGACGTCGATATCCTCGACGCGCTCGCGCAGCGGTGGAATGGTCAAGTTGATCACTCCCAGGCGATAGTACAGATCGCGACGAAACCGCTGTTGTTCGACCTCGGCCAACAGATCACGATTCGTGGCGGCAATCACGCGCACATCGACGGTCGTGGTTCGTTCGCTTCCCAGTCGCTGCAGTTCGTGGTTCTGCAGGACGTGCAGCAATTTCACTTGCAGGTGATGAGGCATTTCGCCGATCTCATCCAGAAACACCAGTCCCCCGTGGGCCAGTTCGAACCAGCCCCGACGTGTGCGAGATGCTCCCGTGAAGGCGCCTTCTTCGTGGCCGAAGAGCTCGCTCTCCAGCAGGGTCTCCGGCAAGGCGCCGCAGTTGACGGTGACGAACGGTCCCTCGCGTCGAGGGCTTTCCTGATGAATCGCCCGCGCGAGACGCTCCTTCCCGACTCCCGTTTCGCCGGTGATCAGCAGCGCTGAATCGCTGGGGGCGACCCGGCGTACGACGTTGATGAATGCCTGCATGGCCGGGCTGTCGGAGACAAAGTCCGACAGTTTGGGAGTCGCAATGTCCGCGGCGCTCCGCAAGGCTCGATCCAACGCTTGCCGCCGACGGTCCAGAGACGTCTCCAAGGCCCTTCCCAACACCTCATCGGATACGGCGATCGAGACGACATTGAGGCAACCGGCTCCAAGCCAGCGGGCGTTTTCTTCCGGATCGTCGCGGTCGGTCAGGGCGATCCACTGAGGGCCGTCGGCCGGCGTCTTGGCCAAGAGCGTTTGCACTTCGTCGTCGGCCAATAAATCGCGCGAGGCCAACACAAGATCACACGCCTTGCTTCCCAACCACTGCTTGATTCCATGGGGCGTGCAGGCCTTGGCGGAAAGCGACTCGACAGCGGCGTCGCAGCGCTGCAGCGCGTCCATCAAACGCTGGCGATGAGGGCGCACGGCTAACAGCACTCGCAGCAGCATGAACGCAAGCCGTCCAAGTTTTTGGCGGGGCCCGGGAAGCGGGCGAGTTCTTTCATCGTGTCGGCAGCGAGATTGTATCCCCGGCGCGACGAACGAGCCAGACGCTATCCATGCTTTCAGCGCGGCGGAATCGCTGTGAGCGAATTCGCCCATCTGGCCAGTCGCCGTGGACCCGCTAAAATCGCCGGCGGCAAGCCTCGCCGGTATGTACGCGCGCCGACGCCAGAGCACGGCGCGCCCGCCAGAAATCCCCTGCCAGTTGTTCGACTCGTCCACGGAGCCTTCGCGAGTCGCGGCGACGCTGAAAAAACAACGGAAGACAATGAACGAGATCGAAGCCAGAGTGGTTTTTCAGCCCCCCAGCGAAGCCCTCCGGTTCCTGCCCGAAGGACCTTATCGCTGCGCGGACGGACGCGTGTCGTGGGTCGCCATTCAGCATGGCTTGGGGGCGACCGTAGGTTCGTTGAACCGGTTGGATCTCGAAAGCGGCGCCAATGAGAGTTTCCCACTGCCGGGCCGACCGGGATTCGCCTTTCCGACCACCCACGCTGATTTCTTTCTGGTTGGCATGGAGCGGAGCATCGCCTTGGTCCACACTCCCGACGGCGAAGTGACCTACCTGCATGAAGGCGTGGACCGAGACGTTGATGGAACCATCATTAATGACGGCGTCGTCTTCGACGACTATGTTGTCTTTGGCTGCAAGGACCTGGACTTCACCGAGCACAAGGCCGGCCTGTACCTGCTTAGTCCGCGAGCCCCCGATCCCATTTGGTTGAGCAATTCTCAGGTCTGTTCCAACGGCAAGGCCGTCGTCCCGCAAGGAGAAGACCGGTACATCTTGTACGACATTTGTTCCTGCGCGAAACAGGTCACCGCATCCACCTTGGATGTAGCGCAAGGCAAGCTGTTCGATACGCGCGTGATCGTGGATCTGACCGAAGAACCGTATTTTCCCGACGGCATGATACTCACGCCCGATCAACAGAGCGTGATTGTCGCGATTTACGATCCGCGAGAAATCTCCGACGGCCAGGCCATTCAATACTCGTTGGCCACAGGCGAACCCGAGCGGCGGTGGGTGTGTCCCGCGTCGCCCCGCGTCACCTGTCCGCAACTGGTGCAGCGTCAAGGGCGAATCGAGTTGTTGTTGACCACGGCCGTCGAGGGCATGTCGGCGGAGACTCGCGCCAAAGCCAGGAATGCCGGTTGCCTATTCCTGGCGCCAACGCCGTTCGAAACGCTCAACGACGCCCCGCCCTGGAATGGGCCCCTGCCCTAGACGCACATCAACGGTCAACCGTTCTGAACCTTCGCTTGTGCCGAGAGCCGCAACCCGCCGGACACGTCAATTTCGGTTTTGTATCTCGGGGGTGAGGCCGTTTGGGACTTGGTGACCGCGGCTGGCGTGACGGTGACCCAGGGTTGCCGCGACCCGGGCTGATTTGGGGCTGTCCCTTTTGGGACTGATGTGCATTTTGCATTTTGCACTTTGCACTTTGCACTTGAGGGTTGCGCACGGTGACCCAGGGTCCGGCTGCACCCTGGGCTGATTTGGGCTGTCCCTTTTGGGACTTTGGCGCCTCGCTTACTTGCCCGCCGCGGACCCCTCGGCGCCCGCCTTGGCTTGCCGGATAGCGAAGTCTACCAGGGGCTGGCAACGGAAGAACCCTTCCCAGAAGTTGTGTCCCTGTCCGGCGGCGACCATCAACGTGACGCTGTCGGCTGCGCCGGCCTGTTGATACTGCTTGGCGAGACTCGCGGAGTTGGCCGGCAGCGGTACAACCTGGTCTTCGTCGCCATGGATGATGAAGACCGGGATTTTGGCTTTGGCCAGCACATCGATACGGCGGACGGGATTGTGTTGCGCGAGCCCTGCTTGCAACTCGTCGGTTGTCATGGCGTAGGCCCCTGCTGCTTTGGCCAAGCCCGGATACGTGGTCAGATCGAAGACGGGATAGATGCCGGCGATCCCCGCGACGCGGCTGGGGTTGGCGATCGCCCAGCTACTGACCCAAAGACCGCCGCGACTGCGGCCCAGCAAACACGGCTTGGCGGCGAAGCCGCGCTTCGTCGTGAGCTCTTCATAGAGCGCGGTCATCAACTTCTGTCCCTGTGGGCTGCCGTAGGCTTCTCCCGCGTCAATGCCGGCGACGGCGACGCCGGCGGCGAGAAACTGCTGGTGCATCCACTTCTCATGGCTGTCGGGATAGGCCGGCAATGTGGGCGCGTACATGATCCAAGCTTGAGGCGTCTGGCGCAGTCGCTCAGGCGGCAGCAGAACAAAGGCCGGCCGTTCTTCAAGCAAGAAAGATTCGCCCGGCAGAATCAGCTTCTTAATTGGCTCGTCGTTTGCCGCCGGCTCGTCGGCAAAGATCCCGGGGCCGCCGCCAAGCACCAGCAAGCAGACTCCCACCAAGCCAGCATACAAGCTCCAATACGTCCGAGGGCGCTGGCAAAACGGCATACGCATCATGGATCATCTCCCAAGCGAAAGGTCTTTTGAGTCTTCTCTTCTATTGTATCGGTTGTGTCCTTCCAGGCGTCGCTGTCTGTCATAGTCCGCATGGCGCCTCATTTCTCCCAAATCTCGAACTCCGTGATCCCGCTGCGCGACTGGCCGGCATGGGGGAAAAGCACTCGCACTCGGCGGGACAGCACGGCGTCGAATGTGATGGTGTTCATCATGCCGCTGCGTGGTTTTTCGGGCGATGTCTTCGTCCGCGCGACGTCCTTCCATTCAGCGTTCTCTTGGTACTGCACGAGATAACTCGAAGGAGGTTGGACTCCGCCTCGATCGTCGTAGATATGCAATTCAATCCGGCCGATTGTCCGAGCTTCGCCCAGGTCGGCCTCCAGGATGCTCGCTGCGAGAGTTCGCACACTTTGGCGTTGACGTGCGAGACGAGAACACACAGCCTGCGGTACGATCGTGGCGCTGGCGAGAGCGTCCCGTTTGCCCAGCGATCGGTTGGGTCAGCGACGTTCCGGCAGGGAACCATCCTTTTGTTCGCCGCAGCTTCGGTGTATTTTGTGTCGTCGCGGGGCGCAGCGGCGATTGATCGAGGATTTCTCGTCACAGCAGGATTCGTAGTCGCGTAACGCGCGCCTGGTCGCACCTGCTGGTGACGCTAAGCTTCCGGGGGCTCGCGAACCGCCGACTGGACGCCCGGTGGCTCGCACCGTTGGCCCTCGCTTCGCCCGCGCCCGCGCGCTGTGGCCGGCTCGTTCGATTCGACTCAAGAAGGTGGTTCTGTGGGGTTATTTGAAGACTGGCGGGTGAACGGCGCGGTGGTCGCGTTGGTGGTTCAGGTCTTGCTTGTCGTGGTGGTGATGATTCGCGTGCTGTTGCGACCTCATCGAGAACCCGCCGCGCGAATTGCCTGGATTGTCGTCGTACTTACCGTTCCGGTCGTGGGCATCCTGGCTTATATCCTTTTTGGCGAAGTGAACATCGGTCGGCGGCGTGTGGCCCGGATGCGCGAGGTGCTGGAGAGCCTCCCTTTGGTGGCGACGGAGACCGCCGGCGATCCCGCGCGAACCAAGGCCAGCGTACCGGAGCTTTACGAACACCTCTTCCACATTGGCGAATCGATCAGCGGATTTCGACCCGTTGGCGGGAACGACGCCGTGTTGTTGCCGAACTCCAACGCCGTGATCGACGCGATGGTGGCGGACATCGACGCCGCCAAAGACCATGTCCACTTGCTGTTCTATATCTGGTTGACCGATCACAATGGGTGCAAGGTTGCGGAAGCTTTAAAGCGCGCGGCCGCCCGCGGCGTTCAGTGTCGCGCCATGGCGGATGGGCTCGGATCTCGAGTGTTGATCAAGTCGTCTCAGTGGAGGGCGATGCGCGAGGCGGGCGTGCACGTCGCGGTCGCCTTGCCCATCGCCAACCCCTTGCTCACTCCGTTGGCGGGCCGCATCGATATTCGCAACCATCGCAAGATGCTGATTATCGACGACCGCATCGCCTACAGCGGGAGCCAGAATTGCGCTGACGCCGAGTTTCTTCCCAAGGCCGACTACGCTCCATGGGTTGACTGCGTTGTGCGTTTTGAAGGTCCGATCGCGCGGCAGAATCAGCATCTCTTCGTCAGTGATTGGATGACCTATGTTGACGAGGATATCCGAGATCTGCTGCGACTCCCCCTACCGGCCCCTTGCGGCCGAATCGACGCGCAGGTGGTGGGGACCGGTCCCACAGTGCGACACTCGGCTATGCCGGAGATGTTCGAGTCCCTGATGTACGCCGCGAGGCGGGAATTGGTGATTTCGACTCCCTACTATGTGCCCAGCGAGTCCTTGCAGGATTCGCTCTGTTCCACGGCCTATCGGGGCATCGAGACGTCGATCATCTTTCCGGCTCGGAATGATTCCTGGGTCGTCGCCGCGGCCAGCCGCAGCTACTACGCCGAGTTGTTGCAAGCGGGCGTGAAGGTCTACGAGTATGTCGGCGGCCTGCTGCACGCCAAGACGCTGACGGTGGATGGCCAAGTCACGTTGATCGGTTCGGCGAACATGGACCGGCGCAGTTTCGAACTCAACTACGAGAACAACGTGCTCTGCTATGACGCGGAGCTGACGACGGCCATTCGCCAGCGGCAACAGCAATACATCGCCGCGTCCCAGCGGGTGGTCGCTGAACAAGTCGCTGAGTGGCCCAAGTCGCGGCAATTGTGGAACAACACAATCGCCATGCTGGGTCCAGTTCTCTGAGCTGCATGAGCGCCTCCCCGGCCAGCCAAAGCCGTGGCCGCGATCTCTGAGGCCCTACGGGCCTGGCAGGCAGAGGCATTTCTTAAGTCCACGCCACTGAGCTTGTCCCCGTCGAGCGTTGCTTCCTGCCCAGCAAACAGCGATATCTGGCGTGGACACCGCCACAACGGGGCTTGCCCCCGTTGGGCGATGCTCCCCGCCAGCAACGATCCCGGCGTGGACGCCGCCGCGATGCTCCCCGCCAGCAAACAGCGCATCTGGCATGAACACCGCCACAACGGGGCTTGCCCCCGTTGGGCGATGCTCCCCGCCAGCAACGATCCCGGTATGGACACCGCCACGATGCTTCCCGCCCAGCAAACAGCGCTATCTGGCCTGGCCTGGTCTGCAGTTCTTTGCAGATGGTCTGCAGGTTTCTGCACAGCCTTACTGAGTGGCGATTGGTTTCGCGAGCGGCGTGGCGATGTGTCGCAGGCGGCGGCCGAGCCTGCTTCCGGCGGTTTTCTGGCGTCTTTTCGCGGACCGCTGGCGAATATCTCCTCGCCGAGCCAATTGGCGCGGCAAATGCATGAACAGTAGCGACACGTTGGCTCCATTTGCTTGTGACTTTGGGAGATGCTTGATGAAGGACGCTTCGCTCAGCGCCGTGGACGAACTGCACTCGGAAGACGGTTCGTCGCCGGACGAGCGGAGCCAATTGCGCTCCGCGATCCAACATGCGGTTCATTACTTGCCGTCGCAAGGACCGATCACGGTCTTTGTCCACCACAACACCTTGCATTCATTCGAGGACTTGTCGTTCGAGCAGGCGGTTGTCAGGGGCGGGAAGCTCTACGATTGCGAACCCTATTGGCTCGAAGAGCGTTATCGCGCCGAGTTCTATCGCGGCCGCATTTCGATCGATGATCTGCGACAAGTCTTGATGGATGATCTTGGCGATCGCGCCGACGGGCTGGTCGCCAGTTTCGGCACGCGGTACACGCTGCGGTTGGCGATGTTGCAGATGGCGCTCCATGACGTCCCAGACGCAGAACTGAATTGGCTGCTCGCGGAAACCGAGACGCTGAAGAAGTTCCGCGATGAATTGCCGCAGAGCCAGCGCGAGCAGATCGTGCAGCAAACCAAAGCCTGGGTGATGCGTCAGCGGCCCGCTTTGCGGAGAGTCGCGCAGGTCGATCGGCGAGAGGGTGCGTCATCCCCCTCCGTTTCCATTGTGGAAGAGGTCCTGGCCGAACAACGACGTGCGTCTTCCATGGAGTCGTGGTCGGCGGCTGATTGGGACGCTTTTGTGCTGAAGCTGATGTGGCGGATTTGCCGCCAGGGCGTGACGAGTGCGACGACCCGGCCGACGGAGTCGCGCCCGCCCGCCGCGTTGCACGACTTGGTCTTGGAGGCGACTGGAGAGGACTCGGACCGTACGATCGACGACATCCTGATTCGCTTCTGCGGAGCTTTCCTTGATCAGGGATTTGCGAATTGGTCTCTGCCCCACCGAGATCAAGGATTCGCCAAGGCCTTTGCGCTCTTGTACTTGCATCGGTTGACCATCCAACCCGCGTGGATGGCGGGGATAGCCCAGGAGTTGCAATCGATTGCGGACGGCCGCTTCGATGCGTTGGATTCCATCCGCGAGTCGCTACAACAGCTGGGTGTGGAGGCCGACGATATGCAGGGCGTGGTGACGCAGTCGCTGCTGGCCCTGCGTGGTTGGGCGGGCATGATCTGGCAAATGGAGACCAATGCGCCGTGGCTGCCGGAACCGGCGCCGCAGGGCGCGCTGGACGAGTATCTCGCGATTCGTTTGCTGCTGCGGCGGCACGCGATCTCGGCGGTCGGCAAGCGGCGCTTTGGAACCGGCGACTTGCGCGAGATCAGAGCCATCGCCAAAGAGATTTGTCGCACCCGCCAGCCGTCGATCAACCAGCGGACGTACCAGGTGTTTCAGCTTGCGGAAGTCGGCGGATGGACGCCCGAGCAACTGTTTAACCTGACTCCAGCCCAGTGGAATTGCCTGCTCAATGAAATCGAGTCGTTCCCGTCGCTGGAGCGCCGTCGCATCTGGCATCTGGCGTACGAACGACGCTATCGGATTGCAACGCTGGACTCCGTCGCCGTCCACGCCCGGCGACGCAAGGCGATGCGGCGTGAAACGAAGCCGGCTTACGTCGCGATCTTTTGCATCGACGATCGGGAGGAGTCGTTTCGACGCCATCTGGAGGAGGTCGATCCCGAGTGCGAGACGGCTTCGGCCGCGGGCTTTTTCGCGGTGGCCATGTACTATCAAGGCGCCGACCACGCGCACTATCGACCGCTCTGCCCCAACATCATCACGCCGAAGCATTATGTCCGAGAAGAGCCGCTGTTCTCCGCAGTCAACGCCAGCGCGCGATGCGCTCAACGACGCCGGCGGATTGGTCAACTGACGCACCAACTACACGCCGGCTCGCGGACTTTGCTGGGCGGTTGGATCACCGGCATCTTTGGTGCGATCGCGACGTTTCCCATGGTGGCCCGCATCATGGCGCCGCGGCTGACAGCGCAGCTTCGGGAGTCGTTGGGGACGTTCGTGCGTCCTCCAGCGACGGAGTTGCACATCGAGCGCACCGCCGCCGAACCGGGGTCCGATCCGGAAGCGCTGGGTTACAGTCTGGATGAGATGGCCGGCATTGTGATCCGCATTTTGCAGGACACCGGTTGGGTCGCGGACTTGCCGCCGATCGTGGTCTTCTTCGGCCACGGTTCGAGTAGTCTTAACAATCCTCACGAATCGGCCTACAACTGCGGCGCCTGCAGCGGCGGGCGAGGCGGGCCGAACGCGCGGGCGTTCGCGATGATGGCTAACGATCCACGAGTTCGCAAGATCACCGCTCAACGGGGTTTGCCGATCGCCGACGAGGTCCGTTTCGTCGGCGCGTACCACAACACCTGCAGCGACAAAGTCGAATACTACGATCTCGATCTTCTCCCGCGCACGCACCGTTCCCTGTTTCGGCGAATTGAACAGAACGTCAACGAGACGCGCGCCCGCAACGCCCACGAAAGGGCGCGCCGATTTGAATCGGCGCCGCTTGATCTCACACCGGCCGCGGCCCTTGAGCATGTCGAGCAGCGAGCCGAGGACTTGTCCCAGGCGCGTCCCGAATACAACCACGCCACCAACGCCTTAGTGTTTGTCGGCCGCCGCGAATGGAGCCGCGGATTGTTCGTGGACCGACGCGTCTTCCTGACGTCCTACGATCCTGAGATTGACGACGAGAACGTGTCGATTCTGACGCGGATCTTGCAAGCCGCCATCCCTGTCTGCGCTGGCATCAGTTTGGAGTACTACTTCTCGACCGTGGACAGCGAAGGATACGGTTGCGGATCCAAGCTGCCTCACAACGTGGCTTCCATGATCGGGGTGATGACCGGAGCGGCGAGCGATCTCCGCCCCGGGTTGTCGCAGCAGATGATCGAGATTCACGAACCGATGCGAATTCTCTTCGTCATCGAAACAACGGCCGAGAAGATGCTGGGGATTATCGAGGCGAATCAAGGCATCGCCTCGCTGGTTCGCGGTAATTGGGTGCAATTGGCCGTGATCGATCCCGAGACGTCAAGGATCCAATTGTTCGTGGATGGCAAGTTCGAGCCATACACGCCGGAATCAGATTCGCTGCCTGAAATCGGCTCGTCCATCGAATGGTATCGCGGTCAGCGCGATCATCTTGGATTCGCTTCGATTGCCGAACCCGCCGATCCGCCGCCCGTCAGCGACCAAATCAAAGAAACCACCAGCCATGAAGGATCCCCATGGACTTCTTAGACGTCGTATTTCAAGTTCTGGGAATGGTCGTCGTGGCCAGCCCGGCGCTGCTCTTGGCCGTGTTGGGGCTTTCGTCCCTCATCGGCCGTCCGTTAAGTGAGGGTTCCGTCTCGCGCTTGACGCAGGCCTCCGTGTTGCTGTCGTTGATTCCCTCGCTGGTCGTTCTGGCGTTGATGTTAGTCGCCGGCACCCGTTATGTCCCAATTGAAATTGGAAATTGGGTGACGATACCCGAACAGGAATTTCAGTTTCACTTGAAGTTCGTGTTCGACCGACTCAGCATCCCATTTTTGTTATTGTCCTGCGTGCTGTGCGGCGTGGTCGGCGCGTTCACGCGACGCTATCTGCATCGCGAGGAGGGTTACAACCGCTTCTTTTTGTTCTATGCGGTGTTCTTCTTCGGCATGGTGTTGTCGTCGCTGGCGGGCACGATTGAAACGCTGTTCGTGGGTTGGGAGTTAGTTGGACTGTCTTCGGCCTTGTTGGTGGCCTACTTTCATGAGCGGGAGAATCCGGTTCTGAATGGGCAACGCGTCTGGTCGATCTATCGACTCTCGGACGCGGCGTTCCTGATCGCGGCCATCACGATGCACCACTTGACCGGAGAGGGCGATCTGGGCGGGTTGATGAGCAGCGGCGTCTGGCCCGAAGGGACGGCGGCGATGAGCGGGCAACAGGCGTTGCTGGTCGGATCGCTCTTGTTGATTGCGGCGGCTGGCAAGTCGGCCTTGTTTCCCTTTTCGGGATGGTTGCCGCGCGCGATGGAGGGTCCAACGCCATCCAGCGCGATTTTTTACGGCGCGTTATCGGTCCACCTGGGAGCCTACCTGTTGCTTCGCGTGAGCCCGATCCTGGACGCCTCGTTGGTTCTGCAGATCATGGTCATCTTGCTGGGAGCGCTTTCCGCCGCTTGCGGGGCCGTCATGTCGCGTGTCCAGAGCGACATCAAGACGTCGCTGGCCTATGCATCCCTGACGCAGGTCGGAATCATTGTTGTCGAAATCGGCCTGGGGCTTCGCTACCTGGCGTTGGTCCACATCATGGGCCACGCGTGCCTGCGAACGATGCAATTGCTGCGGGCGCCAACATTGTTGCGGGACTACAACGAACTGGAGAATCAAATGGGAGCCCGGCTACCGGCCGACTCGCAAAATCACTTGGCGTCGCTGCCGCCGTCGGTTCAGGGTTGGCTTTATCGCTTTGGGTTTGATCGCGGCTTCATGGATGTCGCCTTGGACGAATGGATTGTACGCCCGTTTGGCGACCTTTTTCGCTTGTTCGATTCGCTGGAACGCCGCACCAGCAGCCTGATGTCGTCGGAGACATCCCGGGAGTCGGACCATGTTGAAATGCACCCTGAATCCAACTCCCGTGGGAGGGCCGCCTGATGCCCGAACTGCATTTTCCGTGGATGGAGACGGCGATCGTGGCGCCTCTGCTGGGCGCCATCTGGCTCATGTTTGTTGCGGACACCGAAAGGGCGCTGCGAGCAGCCATCGCCACCTGCGCGTGTACGTTTGCACTGACATGCGGCGAGCTGGTTGACTTCCTGACGCTGGGCTCCTTCGAAGCCCACGACCATTGGCCGTTCATTCAATGGATCTTCCACCAAGAGCTGTTCGTGGTGGACGAGCTGAGCGCGTTCCTCTTGCCGCTGGCGGCGTTGGCCTACTTGGTCACGGTGTTGTCGACGCTGCTCACCAAGGCGCCGCGATTCTCGCTGAGACTAACCTTGATCTCCGAGGCGATCATGCTGGCGACGTTCAGCTGCCGCTCTTCCTGGACCTTGGTGTTTCTCTTGGCGTTGGGCACGATTCCGCCCTATTTGGAGTTGATTCAACGTCGACGTTGCACGCGGATTTACGCCATTCACATGTCGGTTTTCGTCGTTCTCTTGTTCGCCGGCTATGCATCGTTGGGTTGGATCGACGCGACATCACAAACGGCGTTGATTGCCGGAGCTCTGTTGACCGCCGCGGCGTTGCTGCGTAGCGGAATTGCTCCCTTGCACCTGTGGATTACCGATCTGTTCGAGAAGGCGGCCTTCGGAACCGCTCTGCTGTTCACCACGCCTCTGGTGGGCGCCTACGCGGTCATGCGATTGGTGTTGCCGATCGCACCCGCGTGGGCGCTGCAGAGCATCGCGGTGTTGTCCTTGGTGACCGCGGTGTACGCGGGCGGCATGGCCCTGGTCCAACGCGAAGCACGACGCATGTTTTGCTACATCCTCTTGAGTCAATCGTCGCTGGTGCTCGTGGGGCTGGAACTGGTCACGCCGATTGGTTTGACGGGGGCTCTATGCGTTTGGATCTCGGTTGGTCTGTCGTTAACGGGATTCGGGATCACGCTGCGATGCATCGAAGCCCGAATTTCGCGGATTTCTTTGGTGGACTTTCACGGACTCTATCGGCAGATGCCGATGTTGGCGGGTTTCTTTCTGCTGACGGGCCTGGCCTCCATTGGCTTTCCCATGACGATCGGCTTCGTGGGGATGGAGCTCCTGATCGAGGGTGCGGTGGACGTGTATCCGTTGGTGGGAACCATGGTCGTCATCGCCGCCGCGCTGAACAGCATCGCGGTCTTGCTCGCATATTTCCACATCTTCACTGGCCGCCACAATCCGACCTTGATTCCCATGAGTGCGCGTCCCGCCGAGCGAATCGCCGTGTGGATGCTGAGCGTGTTGATTCTGGGCGGCGGCCTCTTTCCTCAACCGGGCGTCGAGTCGCGCTATCACGCGGCCATGAAGCTAACTCGACAGCGACAAAACAACCCCTTGACCGACGACGATGAGTTGACGGACTTGGGAGTCACCCATTCGGAAACGTTTGACAACCCATCGAAGGACTGAGTCAAGGCATGAACACGCTGAAAGACAATGAGAATGAGACCCCGCGCGGCGACGCCGCGGGCTTCGTGAAGTACTTCAAGTACGACTTTGTGTCGGGCTTGCTGGTGTTTCTGATCGCCTTGCCCCTTTGTCTGGGTATTTCCATCGCCAGCGGCTATCCGCCGATCGCCGGCATCTTCACCGCGATTATCGGATCGATTGTAGCGACGGTGATCAGCAACTCCGAGCTGACCATTAAGGGGCCGGCGGCCGGTTTGATTGTGATCGCGATTGGCTGCATCGAAGCGTTCGGCGGCGATGGGATGGTCGGCGGCTGGAGCGAAGCGGACCAGATGGCCTATCGAGCCGCCCTGGCTGTGGGCGTGGCGGCCGCTGTGTTGCAGGTTCTCTTCGGCATCTTTCGAGCGGGAATTCTCGGCGAGTTCTTCCCGATTTCAGCCGTTCATGGGATGCTCGCGGCGATTGGCGTGATCATCATCGCCAAGCAGGTCCCCGTCGCCTTGGGCGTCAGCGGATCGGGCGAACCCCTGGAACTGCTCCGCAAGATCCCAGAATTCGTCGCCGCCGCGAATCCGGCCATCGCCTCCATCGGCGTTGTCAGCGTGCTGATCATGTTCTTGTGGCCGCTGGCTGGCAAACGCGTGGCGATGCTGAAGATGCTCCCCTCACCGCTGATCGTCTTGTTGGTCGCGATGCCGATGGGGATGGCCTTCGACTTGCTGCATCAACATTCCTACACGCTGCAGAACCACGAGTATCAACTTGGCGACCAATACCTGGTGGCGATGCCTGATCGCATCTTCGGGATGTTCCAGGAAATTACGACGCCCGATTTCTCGGCGCTGCAACAAGCCAAGGCTTGGCCGTGGGTGTTCATGTTCTTCATCATCGGAAGCTTGGAATCTCTGCTCAGCGCCAAGGCGATCGATTTGATCGATCCCTGGAAACGCAAGAGCAGCATGGATCGCGACATGGTCGCCGTCGGAGCCGGCAACCTTTGCACGGCGCTGGTCGGCGGCCTGCCGATGATCTCGGAAATCGTGCGCAGCAAAGCGAACATCGATAACGGAGCTCGAACTCGCTTCGCCGACTTCTGGCACGGCATGTTCCTCCTCGTGTGCGTGGCCTTGATTCCCATGGTGCTGCATCGGATTCCGATGGCCGCCTTGGCCGCGATGCTGATCTACACCGGGTTCCGCTTGGCCCATCCGAACGAGTTCTTGAACGTCTTGCGGATCGGTCGCGAGCAACTCGTGATCTTTGTGGTCACGCTCGTCTCCGTTCTGGCCACTGATCTGTTGATCGGCATCGGCATTGGCATCGCCACCAAGGTGGTGATTCACCTGGCCAACGGCGTATCGTTGCGTTCCCTGTTTAAGCCGGACATCGAAGTTGTCGAGGACGACGGAAAAACGGTTCGCCTGGTCGCCTATGAGTCGGCGGTCTTTAGCAACTGGATTCCGATCCGCCGACAGATTGAACGAGTTGGCCTGTTGGAGCGAAAGAACGTCGAACTGGATCTGGCCGACACCAAGTTGGTCGATCATAGCGTGATGGACAAGTTGCATGAGATGGAAAGCGACTTCGAGCAACAAGGTCTGACGTTTCATGTACTTGGCTTGGACGCTCACCAGCCGCTCGCCGATCACGTCCATGCGGCGCGTCGCCGAGGGTTGTGCAGTGTTCGGCGATTGACCGTCGTGGCGGATCCCGAGTTGGAAGAGGCCTTGGAGGCCGATCTGATTCGCTTGGGCGCCACAGGCTATACGTCGATCCCCTGTTTTGGCGTCGGTAAACACCAACTGGGCGCAACCGGAGCCAAGCCCAGGCCGCAGGTTCGAATTGAGGTGATCGCACCCGCCAAAGCATGCGAGGCCATGATGGATCATATTCGCCGAGAACTGCAGCCGGCCCATCGGCTGACGTTCAGTGTGGAGACCGTTCAGGTCGCCCGACTCGATGCCTTTGTACGCAGCGAAGAAGAGGACGCACGCAATAACTCGTCCGGCGAGGTGCTGATGAGAAGTTGAGGTTCGCCCCCGTCCAACGCTTCCCGGAAACGGGAAGCGTACGGATGGACTCACGGTCGAGGTGCCGTAATATGACCGCAGAACCGGGAAAGTTTGGCGTCTTGATCGTCGACGACGAGCCGAATATTCGATCCGGCTTGGGCAAGGGACTCAGCGGCGAGGCCGAGCGGTTGTCGACGGCGGCCAACGCCGACGAGGCGCTGGCGTTGTTCGCTGAGTCGCCCTTTCATTTCGTCATCGCCGATGTTCGCCTGAACAGCGGGATCAGCGGTATCGAGATGTTGAAACAGATCCTGCACGTCTGGCCGGGCGTCATCGTGATTGTCATGACCGCTTGCGGCGACGAAGAAACGATTGAGGAAGCGATGCAAGCCGGCGCCTCACAGGTCCTAGCCAAGCCCCTGGACTTGGAGTCCGTGCGCCGCCAGGTACGCGCCGCGCGAGAGCGGCATCGATCAGAGGGGCTCGAGCGGTCGTCACGTTGAGTCCCGGCCGGCCGTCGGCCGGGGGTGTGTTATGATGGCGGCGAACAGCGGAGATCCGCCTTCGTGATCCAAATCCTTCTCCAGCACCGACCCCGCGATGCCGCGATTCCAGCAATGCGTGTTCGCCGCCGCCGTTCTCGCGGGGTGCTGGCTGGCGATGCAGGCCGTGCATGAGCTGGGGCATGTGATTGGCGCGTTGGCCACCGGCGGAACGGTTCGTCGCGTCATCTTGTCTCCGTTGACGATATCGCGCACCGACGTATCGCCTAATCTCTCTCCCGCCATCGTGGTATGGCTGGGTCCAATCGTCGGTTCGATCTTGCCGCTGGTGATCCTGGCGATTGTGCCCGGCGGTTGGAAGGCGGCGAAGAACGTCGCTCGGTTCTTTGCAGGCTTTTGCCTTATCGCTAATGGTGCGTACGTCGCACTGGGTTCGCTGGAACGCATTGGCGACGCGGGTGAAATGCTGGATCGGGGCGCGCCGCCTTGGACGCTGTGGATGTTCGGCGCCATCGCGATTCCCGCCGGACTGCACCAATGGCATCTCCTTGGCTCGGTCCGCCGTCTCTGGGAGGATCTTCCTGGCGTATCGTGGCGGGCGACCGGCGTCGCTGTGGGCCTGCTCATTGCGGTTGTGGTGGCTGAGTTGCTGTTTTCGCCGCGTTAAGCGCCGCGAAGACCAATTCCCAACGGGACGCCCCGGCCCAGCCCAGGGTGTTCCCGGCCACGAAGTCCCAACGGGACGCCCCCAGACAAGCCCAGGGTGCAGCGCAGCGCAACCCTGGGAACCAACGCCGTCGCGGCCACGAAGTCCCAACGGGACGACCCCAGACCAGCCCAGGGTGCAGCGCAGCGCAACCCTGGGAACCAACGCCGTCGCGGCCACGAAGTCCCAACGGGACGACCCCAGACCACCCCAGGGTGCAGCGAAGCGCAACCCTGGGAACGGCTTTCCGCTAAGAGCACTTAAGGTCTTCCCTGCAGATGTCGGTAACGTTGAATGAGGCGATTGGTGGACGAGTCGTGCTGCAGATCGGGCGCCGCCTTGGACTCAAGTTCGGGGACGATTTGCTGGGCGAGCACTTTGCCCAACTCAACACCCCATTGATCGAATGAGTCGATGTTCCAAATCGCGCCTTGAGTGAACACCGAGTGTTCATAAAGGGCGACCAACTTCCCTAGTGTTTCGGGCGTGAGTCGTTCGGCGAGGAGAGTGTTGGAGGGGCGGTTGCCTTCGAAGACCCGATGAGGCGCGAGCCAGTCGGGCGTTCCCTCGGCGCGCACCTGCTCGGGCGTCTTGCCAAAGGCGAGCGCTTCGCTCTGAGCAAAGACATTGGCGATCAACATGTCATGATGCCGGCCTCGCGGATTGAGCGAGCGGCCAAAGGCGATGAAGTCGCAGGGAATCAACCGCGTGCCCTGATGGATCAACTGGTAGAAAGAATGCTGGCCGTTGGTGCCCGGTTCGCCCCAGTAAACGGGGCCCGTGTCATACCCGACCTGCGCACCGGCGAGCGTCACGGATTTGCCGTTGCTCTCCATGGTGAGCTGTTGCAGATAGGCCGGAAACCGCTTCAGGTATTGTTCGTAAGGCAACACCGCGGCGGTCTCCGCATCGAAGAAGTTCGTGTACCAGATCGTCAATAGCGCCAACAGCACCGGCATGTTCTTGTCGAACGGCGCCGTGCGGAAATGCTCGTCCATCTGGTGGAATCCGTCCAGCAGTTCACGAAAATGCCGCGGACCGATCGCCAGCATTGTTGACAGCCCGATCGCCGACTCCATGGAGTATCGCCCGCCGACCCAGTCCCAAAACTCGAACATGTTGCTGGTGTCGATGCCGAATTCCGAGACTTTCTCGGCGTTGGTCGAGACGGCGACAAAGTGTCTGGCCACCGCCTGCGCTTCGCCGCCCAATCCTTCCAGCAACCACTCGCGGGCGCCGCGAGCGTTGGTCATGGTTTCCAATGTCGTGAAGGTCTTCGAGGCGATAACGAACAGGGTTTCCGCGGGATCGAGATCCCGAATCGCCTCGGCCAGGTCCGTCCCATCCACGTTGGACACGAAGCGAAACGTGATCTCACGATCGCTGTAATACCGCAGTGCTTCATAGGCCATGACCGGCCCGAGATCGGAGCCGCCGATGCCGATGTTGACAACGTTGCGAATCCGGCGGCCCGTGTGGCCTTTCCAGTCCCCTCCGCGAACGCGGTCGCAGAATTCCGTCATCTTGTCCAACACGGCGTGCACGTGGGGCGAGACGTTCTGCCCATCAACCAGAATGGCGGCGTCTTGAGGGGGCGCAGCGCGACATGCAATACGGCGCGGTTTTCGGTGACATTGATCTTCTCGCCGGCAAACATGGCGTCAATCCGCCCGCGCAAGCCGGTCTCCTCCGCCAGACTCACCAGCAGTCCAAGCGTCTCGTCGGTGACGCGGTTCTTCGAGTAGTCGAGATAGAGTCCGACCGCCTCAAGGGTCAGCCGCTCGCCTCGCTTGGGATCCTCGGCGAAAAGCCGACGTAGATGCAATTTCCGGACGGTCGAAACATGGGCTTGCAAGTTCTTCCAGGCGGCGGCTTCTTCCAGCGATTGAAGTCGAGTGGTCATCTTCGTGCCTTTCTTTTCAATGGACGGGACGGGCCAGCCGACGGCGTCGTGGGTATCCTGGCCCGACGAGCGCCTCAGCGGTTCGACATCCTCGTCAGATCTTCCAGCCATCCAAAGGCCGGCGAGGAGAGCATCTCCTTCGACGCCCGCCAGCGCCAATTCCCTTCGGCCAACCCAGGTACGTTCATCCTGGCGTCCGCGTCCAAATTCAACAAGTCCTGCAGCGGCGCGATCGCCAGCGTCGCCGGCGACGACCACGCCAATTGCAACAAACCCGTCGCGGCCCCGTCCGGCTCAACTCCTGATTCCAGCAAACGACGTTGCAAGTGCTGTCGCTGATCCTCGGGCAGCTCCGCATACCAGCCTCGCGTCGTGTTGTTGTCGTGTGTCCCGGTGTACACGACGGTCTCGGGAATGATGTTGGCGGGAAAATGCGGGTTGTCGGGTTGGCCGTCGAAGCCGAATTGCAGGACGCGCAGTTCCAAGCAAATGGAATTGATCGCGCAGCGCATGGACGTCGGGGGTGATGTGCCCCAGGTCCTCGGCGACAAACGGCAAGCCTCCCAACGCGTCGTGCAAGGCGTTCAAGCAATCGGCGCCTGGACCGGGCGACCAATGGCCCGACCGAGCAGTCGGCGACTCGGCCGGCACTAGCCAAGCGCCCGCGAAGCCGCGGAAATGGTCCAGCCGAATCAGATCCACGTGCGCGAGAAGGGCCTGAATGCGGGCGATGCACCACCGGTAATTGGTTCGCCGCAAGGCCTCCCAATCATAAACAGGGGTGCCCCAAAGCTGACCGTCCACGCTGAAGTAATCGGGCGGGACTCCCGCAACGAATCTGGGTTGCAGTTGTTCGTCCAGCAGGAACAGCTCCGGGTTGGCCCAGACATCACTGGATTCGGTGGCTACGAAGAACGGCAAGTCGCCGATGAGTCCGACTCCCCGACGATGGGCGTACTCCTTGAGCTGCCGCGCCTGATGGAACACCAGGAACTGAGCGAGCCGGACCAGGTCGATTTCGCTTGCCAGCTCGCGTCTGGTTCGCGCTAACGCCTCCGGGTCGCGTCGGACCAAGGCCTCCGGCCACTCCAGATAACTGGCCGGCGAGTATTTCTCTTTCAACACGGCAAACAGGGCGTAGTCGTCGAGCCAATGGGCCTGCTCGCGACAATAGTCGGCCCAAGCCCGTCGCCAAGCCGGACCAGCGCCGTTCTTGAAGTTGTCGAAGACGATGGTCAGCAGTCGTTCCTTGAACAGTCGCACGGCGTGGAAGTCCACCGTTGTCGTTGGAAACGAACAGTCCGCCACATCGGCCGGCTGCAGCCAGCCATCGGCAATGAGCAAGTCGGGGCTGATCAGCAGCCAATTGCCAGCGAAAGAAGACGCCGCCGAATAGGGAGAGTCGCCATACCCGGTGGGCGCCAGGGGCAGAACTTGCCACCAGCTTTGCCCCGAATCCGCGAGGCGATCGATCCATGCCAACGCTTCCGGCCCCAGGTCGCCAATGCCGTAGGGCGACGGAAGCGACGTAATATGCAGCAACAGGCCCGAGGCGCGGCGCAGCGGCAGGATCGACGGCGCGTGCGTCGGTTGGCCCCTGTCGTTCATACTTGTCCTTTCGCCGGACGGAGAGAGTGCGAGCGGCGCCCGCGATGTCCAAAAAATCCCGCCCAGGGATGATAACGGCGTCGCACTCGTCCTGCCAAGGCGCCGGCGCCAACCTCGGCCAGCAGGCGAGGCCGGGAGGGCCAAAAAAAAAGATGGAACCGTCGGCCCGGACGGCCACGGCTAACGCTCCGCCGGCGCCGGCGGCTTGAAGAACTTCTTCCAGTTCACCGAGACATCGTTCTTTCGCGGCGGTCCTGGCGTGCTTCGTCCTCTCTCGACAAGTTGCTCCATGAGCGACGTCATCTGCTGCACGATTTCCGGATGGCCTGCGTACAGGTTGTTCGTTTCCCCCAGGTCCGCCGACAAGTCATACAGTTGGGCTGGATAACCACTGGGTTCCGAGTCTGACGTTTTCGCGGCGCCGCTTGGTCCGAAGATCATTTTCCACGAGCCCCATCGTAAAGCCGGCAGACCTGAAAATGCGCTGCTGACCGCATGCTCGCGTATCGCCTTGGGATCTCCTTGCAGCAGGGGCAGCAAACTGAAACTGTCCTCGGCGGCGTTGTCCGGCAGAGCGGCGTCGAGCAGGTCGGCCGCCGTGGCCATGAAGTCGGCGTGATGCACCAGTTGTTGGCATTCGGTGTTGGGGCGAATGACGCCGGGCAAGCGAGCGATGAAGGCGACGCGATGGCCTCCCTCCCAGGCGTCGGCTTTGTAGCCGCGCAGCGGGCCGCTGGGGAAATGTCCTTTTTCCTCCAGTTGCTTGGCCCCCGCATACCGCGCGAAACCGTTATCGCTCGTGAAGACAACCAACGTGTTGTCTTCGATGCCGCTCTCTCGAATCGCGGACAGAACTCGGCCGACGGCGTCGTCGGTCTCCATGATCAAATCGGCCACCGCGCTGTCGAGCCCGCTCTTGCCTCGCCACGGCTCGTTGACCGCCAGCGGCGTGTGCGGCGACGTGAGCGGCAGATAGAGGAAGAACGGCTGATTCGTCGCGGCGCGTTCCTTGATATACCGACAGGAACGCTCGCTAAGAGCTGGTAGGACGCCCTCGAGCCGCCAGCCCTCGATGGCGGGTCCTGGAAGGCTGGCCAGGTTCTCGCGAAACAGCTCCTTCGGCAGAAAGGTGCTGGGGACGCCGACGGTGCGGTCGTCTTCGATGAAACAGTAAGGCGGCCAATTGGGCACGTCGGTTCCAAAATACTGGTCGAATCCTCGCGTCGTTGGGCCGCCGCCAAGGGAGCGTGAATAGACTTCCCGCCAGGCGTCGCGATGCAACTCGGTCGGCTCCGGAAACTTGCCGCGAGGCGGCGCGAAAAGCGCGCGTTGCTCTCGCGGAACTCCCCAGTCCCATCCCAAGTGCCACTTGCCGATGCAGGCCGTGTGATAACCCTGCCGCCGCAACAGCTCTGGGAGGGTCAAGCGATCCTTGGCGATCAACGGGCGCTGCAGGTAGCGGACGATGCCGGACTGCAGTCGGCTTCGCCAATGATATCGCCCGGTCAACAGCGTGTAGCGCGAAGGCGAACAAACTCCGGAACTGGAGTGCGCGTCGGTGAATCGCATCCCTTGGGAGGCCAGTTGATCGATGTGCGGAGTCGGTATCTTGCCCCGGCGCGGGTTGTAGCACTGAACGTCGCCGTAGCCCAGGTCATCCGCCAGGATCAAGACAATGTTCGGCTTGCCGATTGGCTCCGAGCCCAGCACAGGGCTCACGAAGTAGCCGCCCGCCAAAGTGAGGCAGTAGATCAAGCGTGCAGCGGAGAAGTTTAAGATGTAGCGCTTCATTGGGGCACTCCCTTCACGTCGCCATGTGCGGCCGCCCATTCGGGGGTGGCAGGGTCTCGCGTTCGGTCGGCGAATAAGCTGGTCGGCTGTGATGTTTCCGGTGAATCGCTTGGCAGTGTCGGCGGCAAGTCTGGGGGCAGATCTTCACGGTCGCGAATCGCACCGCAAAGCGGGGCAACACCAAAGCCTGGGGTCGCGCAGCGCACCCCATAGGCATCAAGTTAAGAAAATCCTGATGGAATTAACCACGGAGGACACCGAGGACCACAGAGGTGGATGCATTTCTGTCCTCTGTGTTCCTCGGTGCTCTCTGTGGTAGTCCCTTTTCGCGGAGCTTTGGTCCGAGATCCCATTGGATGCGCCGGGTTAACGTCACCTGAGATACTTAACTTGATGCCTATGGGGGTCGCGCAGCGCACCCCGGGAGCGAGAGCTCGGACCGTTCCGTTGGGACTCGCCATAACGCCGTAGCGGTCTTCGGCAATGCTCAAGAAAAACGCCGTTCGGCGAGCGAGGTGGCGCCGACGCCCCTGCCGCCTCGCGCGCGACGCGGACCGCAGGCGAGAATAGCGCGAGCAACATGCCAATCATCGCGACGTTTACCATTAACTCCTTCAGCGTGAACCACCGATACACGGTTCGTTTGGAATGACTCATGCGAAGGAATTCCTCCGACTCGGGCGGCGAAACGGCGACCGTTGTCCGCTCCGTTGTATCACGTTTCCCGCGGTGATGTTGGGAGCCGCGCGTGAACATTGTGACAGGAAGCGATCGAGGATCGCGAGCTCGACTTGTGTTATGCTGCAGCCAAAAACGACGGCGGGCTTATCGGGAGGCGGCTTCTTGCTGAACTCGCTGCGCTCTCCGAGGCCGGAGGGCAACGCCGGAGCGTTTTTCGTCGAGCGAAGAAGGACCATAAAACCAGTCCCAACGGGCCCAACGGGACGGCCCCAAAATCAGCCCAGCGTAACCCTGGACAAGCTGGCTCCATCAGGCGTACTTAACATCGTCGGCTGCTGCTGCGCCGCCTCTTGGGGGCCAACGCTCGGGACGCGCCCGAGAGGCCGTCCGACGCATCACATAAGGAGCTTCCTAGATGTCGGGAATACGGATACTGCAGATCGACGCCTTTACCGATCGTCCTTTCGCGGGAAATCCCGCCGCCGTTTGTCTCTTGCGAGAGGAAAAGGACGCGGGATGGATGCAGCAAGTTGCGGCCGAAATGAATCTCTCGGAGACCGCTTTCGTGCGGCCGCTTGAGGAGGGTTTCGAGCTTCGCTGGTTCACTCCCGCGATCGAGGTCGACCTCTGCGGACACGCGACGTTGGCGACGGCGAACGCGCTGTGGAGCGAAGGCGCGGCGGAGGCCTCCCAACCCATTCGCTTTCACACCAGGAGCGGTGTACTGACCAGCGTTCTGCGCGACGACCTGATCGAATTGGACTTCCCCGCCACGCCGCCCCAGCCGACCGATCCCCTGGCGGCGTTGAGCGACGCCTTGGGGGTTGAACCGCTCTTCGTTGGGCAATCCAGGTTTGACCAACTTGTCGTCGTGGAATCCGAATACGCGGTCCGTTCGCTGACCCCCGACCTGGCGAAGCTGCGCCGACTTCCCTTGCGGGGAGTCATCGTGACCAGCCGGTCCGACGACGCTCGTTTCGACTTCGTATCGCGCTTCTTCGCGCCCGCCGCTGGCGTTGACGAAGATCCGGTCACCGGTTCGGCGCATTGCTGCCTGGGGCCGTACTGGAGCCAGCAGCTTGGGAAAACGAAGCTGACGGCTTTTCAGGCGTCGGCCCGTGGCGGCGTCGTGCACCTGCAAATCCTCGGCGATCGCGTGCTCCTGAGCGGGCAGGCCGTTACGATCATGCGAGGAGAGCTGCGAGACGAGGTTGAAAGGCGCTGAGACCGCCCGCGTGCGAAGGCGCCCGCCAAGTGAAATCGCGCCACGGCAAATCGCGGCAAGATTCGATCCGCGGCTTCGCAGCGTCTATGATGAAGCAGGCGTAACGAGTCATGACTTTGGGCCGATGCCATGTCGAAAGTGAAAATCGAAGAGGCCGCCAGCGTGCCGCAACAGCGGGCGTTCCCAGAGAGCCTGCTCGCCGTGATGACTGAATGCGGATGGACCGCTTCGGTTGACGGCGGACGGTTTCACTGGGTCCAACCGGCGGCTGAGCGGATCTTCCGCAGACCGGTGGCCGAATTGATTTCCGGTTTGGACGCGCGCTGGGACCTGGTTCATGAAGAGGATCGCGCGGAGGTCATCGCGCAGTGGGGACAATTGCAAACCGCCGGTAAGGTGGAGTACGACTACCGACTCGCCGGCGCCAGCGAGCCCGTCGCGTGGATCCGCGAGACGGTCGTACTTGATACGAGCGATCCGGACCAGCCGCGGGCGTGCGGCGTCAGTCGCGACATCACCGATCAGCGGCTGTTGGAAACGGCGCAGCAAGACGCGGAGGCGATCTATCGGTCGTTGGTCGAAAGCATGCCCTTGTGCGTGCTCCGCAAGGATCTCCGCGGCCGGCTTCAATATGCGAACGAACTTGCCTGCGAGCAAATGGGTGCGACGGCGTTGGAGTTGATTGGGAAGACGGACTTCGACCTCTTTCCTTCCGAGTTGGCTAAGAAGTACATGGCGGATGATCGACAGGTGATTGAATCCGGCGTCCTGCACCACGACGTGGAGCGTCATCAAACCGCAGACGGGAAGTTGAAGCACGTCGAGGTCTGGAAGGCGCCCGTGCATGGTGCGCGGGGCGAAGTCGTCGGCATCCAGGTCATGTTCTGGGATGTCACGGACCAAAAAAACACGGAGCATCAGGTGGAATTCGAGCGGTTCCTGCTTTCGATCCTGCTCGACACGGTCCCCGATTCGGTGTACTTCAAGGATGCCGACAGCCGCTTCATCCGTCTCAGTCGCAGCTGTGCGCGCAAGATGGGCTTGCGCGATCCGCGCGACGCGATCGGGAAGTCAGATGCGGATTTCTTCAGCGCCCAACACGCCAAGGAAGCGCGCGCCGATGAACGGCGCATCATGGAGACAGGCGAGACGATTCAGGGCAAGATCGAGCATGAAACGTACGCACATCGTGAAGACACCTGGTGCAGCACCACCAAGGTCCCACTTAAGGATCAATCCGGAAGAATCCTCGGCACCTTCGGCATCTCGCGAGATGTTTCCGAGCAAAAGAAGGCGGAGGAGGAACTGGCCCGCGAGCGTGATTTGCTGAAGACGATTATCGACAACGTGCCGGACCTGATCTATGTCAAAGATCGCGCCGGTCGCTTTGTCACGGCCAACGCGGCGCTGATTCGCTTGCTGAAATTGGAGTCGGCCGCCGATATGGTCGGCAAGACCGATTACGATTTCTCGCCTCCGGAAATGGCGTGCAACTATGTGACCGATGATCAGAACGTGATGCGAAGCGGCGAGGCTCTGCTTGATCGTGAGGAATCCCATCACGGCGAAGACGACAACCCGCTGTGGCTCCTGACCACCAAAGTGCCGCTGCGAAACGCCGATGGGGAAGTCACGGGCGTTGTCGGCATCGGACACGATATCACGGAGAGAAAAAAGGCGGACAAAGAGATCCTGGCCGCCAAGGAGATCGCCGACAAAGCCAACCGCGCCAAGAGCGAGTTTCTGGCGAACATGAGTCACGAAATCCGGACGCCGATGAACGCCATCATCGGCATGACCGATCTTGTCTTGGAAACACGACTCGATGCAACGCAGCGCAACTTTCTGTCCATGGTTCAAGAGTCCGGCGAAGCGCTCCTGGATGTGATCAACGATATCCTCGACTTCTCCAAGATCGAAGCCGGGAAGCTCGATATGGAGACGAGGATCTTCGACCTCCGCGAAAGCCTCGGCGATACGATGAAGACGCTGGCTTTGAAGGCGCATACGAAAGGACTCGAACTCGCATTTCGCGTCGACCAGGCCGCGCCGCGCTATGTCGTCGGCGATCCGGGCCGGATTCGTCAGATCATCGTCAACCTGGTGGGCAACGCGATCAAGTTCACCGAATGCGGCGAGGTCGTGGTCGATGTGGAGCAGTTGAGCGGTTCGCCGGAAGAAGTGGTCCTGGAGATCTGCGTTCGCGACACTGGGATTGGCATCCCGTCAGAGAAGTGCAAGGCCATCTTTCAAGAATTTGAACAGGCGGATTCGTCGACGACTCGCCGATACGGCGGTACCGGGTTAGGGCTGGCCATTTCCTCGAGACTTGTTGGCTTGATGGGCGGCGCGATTCTGGTTGAGAGCGAAGTTGACCAGGGCAGTCGGTTTACTTTCACGATCCATTTGGAACCCGCTCCCGAAGGGACCGAGTCGCACGCAGACAAGGGCGTGGTGTACGTCGGCGGCACGCGAATCCTGGTCGTCGACGACAATGCGACCAATCGCGAGATCCTGCAGGAGATGTTGGGCAATTGGGGAGTGGTTCCCGTCCTCGCCGAATCCGGCGATGGCGCACTCGCGAAACTCCGCGACGCCAAGGATCGAGGCCAGCCTTTCAAGTTGATTATCAGCGACGTTCATATGCCCAAAATGAGCGGCTATGATTTCGTCGAGCGAGTGCGACAGGATGCGAGCATCGCCAAAACGCCCATCATTATTCTGACCTCCGGCGGACTGGATGGCGAAAACGCCGTCCGCGATCGACTCGACATCTGCGAACGCTTGATGAAGCCCGTCAAACAATCCGAACTGTTCGACGCGATTGTCCGCACGCTGGGCGTCACAGCGCCGGAAGCGGAAGCATTGGCCGACTTGGAAGTGGAGAAGGATGATCCGCTTGGACGCCTGCGAGTGCTCCTGGCGGAAGACAATGTCATCAATCAGAAACTCGCCGTCGGCGTGCTTTCACGGTTCGGACACGCAGTCACCGTTGTCAACGATGGCGCCGAAGCGATCGAGGCCTTGGAGAACGCAGCGTTTGACGTCGTGCTGATGGACGTGCAGATGCCCGTGATGGATGGGTTCGCCGCCACCCAGGCTATTCGAAAAAAGGAGGCGGAAACAGGGACGCATATTCCCATCATCGCCATGACCGCACACGCCATGAAGGGCGACCGCGAGCGTTGCTTGGAGGCCGGCATGGACGAATACGTGGCCAAACCGATTCGCGTCAGCATGCTGAAAGAAAAACTCGGCGCCGTGCTCAACCCCCCAGCGACGAAGCTCACGACCGCCGACGACAATGAGCCGCCCACGGAAGCGTTCCCGGCGCTGGTTGCGCTGGATTGGGACGGCGCCCGAGCCACTGCGGCGGGCAACGAGGGTTTGCTGACCGAACTCCTGGCCCTCTACCTGGGTGAATGCGAATCGCTGATGGAAACGCTGCGCACGGCCGTGGAGAATCAGGACGCCGCCCAAATCCGCCGATCCAGTCACACTTTGAGCGGCGCCTCGCGCGCGGTGTGCGCCGAGCGAACCGCCGAAATCGCCAGACGCTTGGAGAGGATCGGCCAAACCGGTGCGTTCGACGAAGCCCCGTGCTGGTTGGAACAGCTCCAGAACGCTGTCGAACAGGTCTCCGCCGTCATTCGCGACCACCTGCAAGGGGCATAGCGGCCGCTTCGCTTCGCACCGCATTGCGTCACTCGCCCGTGATGGGTGATCCGATGGTTGCCCTCGCTCCCAGGTCTCAGCGGGCCGCGGTCTTGGCCGCCAGCGTTATCATCTCTTCAAGACGCCGCCGCCACAAAGCATCCAGCTCCTTGACTTTCTCGGGCCGAGACTGGGCCAGGTTGTTGGATTCGGCGCGATCGTTGCCGAGATCATAGAGCTCCCAGGGATCGCCCTTGGCGGCGACCAGTTTCCAATCGCCGACTCGAATGGCGCGATTCCCCTCATGAAGCCACCACAGCAGGTCCCGCTCAACCGCAACATCCGCCTCGAATGACGGCAGCAGGCTGAGGCCGGGCGCTGGCGGGATCGGCTCGCCGTCCCAGTCGGCTGGCTTTTTGATGTTCAGGACGTCGAGTATCGTGGGCACGATGTCGATCATGTGCGCCGGCGTTTGGCGAAGTTCGCCACGGGCTGGAATGCCTTTGGGCCAGTGAACGATCAGCGGCGTGCTGATTCCGCCCTCGTGCACCCAGGTCTTGTGCCGACGGAACGGCGTATTGCAGGCGCTGGAGAAGCCAGGGCCCAGGCACAGATACGTCGCCGCGCTGCCGGGCGCCGCTTGGGGATCATGACCGCCATGTCGCACCATGATCTCCGCGCTGGCCCCGTTGTCCGAGGCGAAGAAGATCAGCGTGTTGTCGAACGCGTCCGATTGTCTTCAACTGCTCCAAGTAGCGGCCAATTTCGCGGTCCATGCGATCCACCATCGCGGCGTGGATCGCCATCTTGGTCGCCTGAAACCGCCGTTGCTCCGTCAGTTAATTCCATCCAAGGCAGCGGCCGATTGACCTCGCCCGAACCTAGCTGCCGCAGGGCCTTGGGGAAATCGTACGGCGGACCGACATCGGGTTCGAGCGACGATAACGAAGTGTTCAGCAGTTCCAACTCCTGTTGTCGGCGAAAGCGTTGCTCGCGCATTTTGTCCCAGCCTTCCAGGTACTTGTCCCGGTAGCGGGCGATGTCCTCCGGCAAAGCATGCAAAGGAAAATGCGGAGCAATGAAGGCGAGGTAATGAAAGAACGGCCGCTCGGCGTACTTCTCGGCGTGTTCCTTCAAGCAATCGACTGCGTGATCCGCTGTGGCGATGGTGGCGTAGTAGCCTGTTTCCTCAGCCGATGGCCGCACCGGCTGATCGTCCAGCAGGTTGCCTTGGGCGGTGAAGAAATTTCCTTGATTGCGCACATCGAGCGAGCGATCAAAGCCGTTGGCGAGCACTTTGCCGTCGATATGCCACTTGCCGCTGTGGTAGCAGCGATAGCCGTGCGGCTGAAGAAAATCCGGTAACAGCCGCGCCCACTTCTGCCGCACGCCGCGACCGCCTCCACCCAACTTGGGAAGCGCGTCGCGATGAATCTGTTGAGCGTAGTAACCGGTCAGCAGCGCGGCCCGCGTCGGCCAACAACGAGCGGTGTTGTAGAATTGCGTGAACCGCAGGCCGCCAGCCGCCAGCTGATCCAGGTTGGGCGTGGCGATCTCGCCGCCGTAGCATCCCAGGTCGGAATAGCCCATGTCGTCCGCGAGGATGAAAACAACGTTCGGTCGTGAGGCTTGATCGGCGGGAAGTGGTTGCGCGGAAGCGAGTTGCAGAATGACAAGAGAAGCAAGTAGAAACGCCCGCATCACGATTCCATGCAGCAAAGGAAGAGAAAACCGGCGGCGCTCGGCCGGCTTCACGGCAGGGAATTGAAACATGTTTGCATCCTCCGGTCTTTCGTGATCGCCTCGGGGAAACGGATTCACGGCGTGCGAGATCCCGCCTCCGCTTCCTTCGACGAGAAGGCGTAAAGATGGCGGACCGTGCGGAGGAACAATGTACCGTCTGCGATCGCTGGAGTGGACCAGGCTTGCTCATCGAGTTCATTTTGAGCGAGAACGCGAAGGTCCGGGCCACTCGCCACAACATGCGTCGTCCCCTCGTCGTCCAAGCAGAATACGCGTCCTTGGCTCGTCCAGGGAGAAGCCCAAAATGCTCGTGCGCCCCGATGCGTTTGCGATACACCGAGGCCCCGGACTCGGCGTCAATGCAGTGCAGCACTCCGATTCGCCTTTCGAGCAGGTAGATCCTCCCGTCGGCGAGAACTGGCGACGCCATCTGGATGCCGGACCGCTCAATCTTCCAACCGACGTGCTCAGTCGAGTTGGCCCCCGGAGCGGGAGTGATGTCCCCCGAGCCGCCGGGCTTAATCGCGAACAGGAATCCGCCACCGTCGTCTGAGCCGCCGCGATCTCGGAGCTCAGTACCTACGTAGAGCCGATCCCCCGCCGCCAGCGGAGTCGCCGAACTTCGACCCTTGCTCATATCCAGCTTCCAAAGCAAATCACCGCTGGCTGGATCGTACGATCGATACACCTGTCCGCCAACGATGAGCTCATTGCGAAGGCTGTTCCGCCAGATGATTGGCGAGCTGTACTGAGAGGGTTCCTCGCGCGGCACGCGCCATAGCTCTTCCCCGGTTTCTGCGGCGAGAGCCACAAGGAACGACTCTTGATCGTTGTCCACTTGCAGAAACAGTTTGTCTTGGAAAAGTACGGGTGAGCTGGCGGTGCCCCAACCGGCCCGCATCTCGTAAGCGCCTAGATCTCGCTTCCACAGGGGCTTGCCGAGCATGTCATAGCAGAAGACACCGACCATGCCAAAGTAGGCGTAGACGCGCTTTCCATCGGTAATCGGAGTCTCCGTGGCGTAGGTGTTTGAGCTGTGTCTGGGAATGGGAGGGCGCCCGGTGTGCGCCGTTTGCCGCCAGCGGATCTTTCCTGTCTTGGAATCCAGGCAGAGGAGATCCCAGCGGTAGGTCGCCTGCATGAGGTCGGAACGACGTCGGCCGCCTCCGCCCCGATAGACCTCGGGGACTGTGTCGTCGGCGGCGTCCGGGTCGATCCGAACCGCAGCCGTCAAAAAAACTTGCTGATCCCAAACGACCGGACTCGACCAACCTTCGCCAGCGATTGGAATTTTCCAGAGGACATTCTCTGTCGGGCTCCAGGTCGTTGGCAGGTTCGAAGTTGTCGCGCCGTCGGATGCGGGGCCTCGAAACTGCGTCCACTGATCGGCGTTGCCGTCCACCGCCGCCAAGAGAATCGGACAAGCAATCGCAACCATGAACCTGAACTGGCGGGACCTCATCGGCTTTCTCCTCTGCATGTGTGGCGCCCCAAGGCCGCGCCGTGACCGACCCCCCCGCACAATAGCTTCCCATGACCAGATGCCAAGGGTGTGCGAGGGGGTTGGGTCGTCCCTTTGGGACTGATTTATGGTTGACTTATTCGAGCTGCCCGCTGGGTGAACCGCTGCAGAATCAGCCGCCGTGGTTGGCGCGAAGCGCCGCCCCGGAATTACGCGCGTTGTATCGCTCGATCACGTCAAAGCCGTTTGAGCCACGTCGGCGTGTCCAGCACCTCGCTGAGCATCATCTGTTGCGCGCACAAAATCGAACGATGCAGCTCCTCGGCCTTCACGTCGCCGGCCGAGTTCGACAGATCAAGCGTTCCCGTCGCGTCCGCGAGAAACTCGACCATGAATCCGCGATGAACGGCTTGCCGGGCTGTTGTGTCGCAACACATATGAGTCATGTAGCCGGCGATGGTCACCGTATCCACGCCGCGATCGCGCAGCTGCTGTTCCAGCTGCGTGCCGGTAAAACTCCCCGGCATTGTCTTTTCCACCAGCAAATCATGAGGGCGGGACGCGATCTCGGGATGCAGTTCCCAACCGGTCGCGCCCTTCTGGAAGAAGGGCTTGCCCGGATCAGGGAAGTGATGCTGTACAACCACCGTTGGCATCCGCCCCGCCGCCGCGTCCATCGCCGTCAGAATCCTCTGCAGGTGGCCGGTCGGATGCGTGATGGGCAAGGCCCCGGTGAAGTACTCATTTTGTACGTCGATGACCAGAAGCGCTCGCTTCATGGAAGCTCCCTTTGTTTTGAATTGGCCGTGTCGCCGTCTCGCGCGTGAAATCAGGATAGCTTCGCGCGATCGATTCTTCTTCGTCGTGAATGATCACCCGCGGAGTAACCGACATGTTCACTCGGGTGCCCTTCGAGGCATTTCGTTGCCCGGCGCCCCAGGATACCGATGGAGCCGCCGGAGCAACAATACGACCGCCAATCAGGAGCTTACCGCCGTCGGGAACGCTAACCGTCGGTCGAAAGGCCTTTCTCCACGCCCAGCGAAGCGCATATTGGCCCGGCAGGATCAGCAACGAAATCAACGTGAGTGCAAGGAACGCATTCCAGAGCGAGATCTGCAAACGACGGTTCGGTTGGGTCATGCCCTACTCCCAGAGCGCCGTTGGCCCACCGAGGAAACGTCGGCAGCCTACGCAGCGCGACACGTGCGGAACACGAAGCACCGCGCAAACATACCAGACACGCGCGGTCGCGTTCAACGGGACGCGCCTCACCGTTCGATGTCTGCGGCCGTGTGCGGGGGCTTGGCGTGTGGTGTTGGCGACGTCTAAGAACCCGGTTTCTGAATCGTCATTTGTGTAGAATCGGTGAGCGCGCGGTCTTTCCTTGGGTCGTCGGAACGGCCAGGAGGTTGGATTCTGCTTGCGCCAAACGCCCTGATAGGAGTGCGATTCATGTCATCCAGTCGCCTGTTCCTCGCGGCGGTTCTCTTTGGTCTCCTTGCCGCCAGCAACGGTCGCGGGCAAACGCCCGCGATACCAAAGCAGGACAAGCTTCCGCCAGGAGCGGTCATGCGGATCGGGTCGTTACGGTTGACGCATGGTACTTGGCTGACCTGCGTGTGCTTTTCCTCGGACGATCAATGGCTGGGAACCGCGGATTCCGATGGCGTGGTCCGCCTCTGGGACGTGGCCACTGGCAAGCTCGTTTGGGAGAAACCAAAGGGGACTGGGCGACAGCTGGCTTTCTCGCCGAAAGGGAAGATGCTGGCTATCGGCGGATACTACAGTCCGCAGATTACGCTCTGGGATCTTGAACGGGGCGCGGTGGTCCATGAATTGCCTCAGAACGCGCGCTCGCTGGAGTTTTCCAAGGATGGCTCGATGCTGGCCGCCGCCGGACGGGACAGGGTGGTTCGGCTGTGGGATCCCCTGACGGGTCAACTGATCCGGAGTTTCCAGGGGCATGAAGCGGAACTATACGCCGTGGCCATCTCGCCCGATGGACGTTTGTTGGCCAGTGGAGGCGGACACGGCGGAGGGTCGCAGCACAATGAAATCAGACTCTGGGACATCTCCAGCGGTGAGCAGGTCGGTCAACTGCACGACGGCAACGAGCAATTCAAGAACTTGCCCGACGCCGTTTACTCGTTGGACTTCTCCGCCGATGGCGGCGTGCTAGGATCCGCCGGCCCGTATGTGGTGCGGTTGTGGGATGTGAGCCGTCGCAAACTCGCGCAACGCCTTGAGCAGTGTTCTTACGACATTGCTTTCTCGCCGACCTTGAATCGCGCGGCCGCCGCTGGTGACTTCGGTGTTTATGAAGCAGTCGGCGGGCGGCAAGTCATTAAGCTGTCCGGCGAGGTTGGCGTGTACGGCTGCATCGCATATTCGCATCACGGCGGGCTCATCGCGAGCGGCAACAAGGAAGGGTGCATCCAGTTATGGAGCGCTGAGACGGGCGATGAAATTGACCACCGGACCGGGCACGACGGCGGAATCCGCAGCGTGTCGATTTCTCCCGATGGTAGTCTGGCCGTTTCGATGAGTCGGCAGGATGCGACGATTCGCGTTTGGGGGATGGCGAGTGGCAAGCAGTTGCTTAAAATCCCCGTCACTTGGCGAGGGTCCGATGTCTGGTGGAACGAAGAGGGGTCTGAAGTCCTGTTCGCGCCCTACGGTCGCGAGATCATGACCTGGACCTTCGACTCCACCGTGCGGTATTGGCAATTGGGCGAGCTCACCAGCCGCAGTGTGAAGGTTGGCGGCACGTCGGCGACGACCATGGCGTTTTCGCTCGACGGAGCGCGGGCCGCCGTGATGGCGTATGACGGCGGGTCGCGAAACAGCGTCGGCGTCTATGAGTTGGACGGCGGCACGCTGATCGCCGAGCTAAACCCGTTTGAAGGAAGATCCAGCTCCGACTCATGGGTCAGCTCCATGGCGTTCTCGCCGGACGCGAAGACCTTGGCCATTGGCGTCCTTTCCGATTCCCTAGCGGAACAAGCGTCGCCCTCCGTCCAGCTCTGGGATATCGAGACCGGAAAGCTGCAACGACGCATACGCTCCGCGATTTCGCCGCCGGGGAAGATCTGCTTCTCGCCCAACGGAGAATTCATCGCCACCAGCGCCACGCGCGGCGCCCCGCTGCAGCTCTGGAGGCCCTCCGATGGCGTCGAGGTGCATGCGTTCCAAGTGGAGTGCGACGCGCACGGACGCGACCCGGCGCCCATGGCGTTCTCGCCCGACGGCAAGTTGCTGGCCGCCGCGGACGCCAACCGCGACATCTATGTCTGGGAATTGGCCACCTGGAGGAAAATCCTCACGTTTCGAGGGCATCAAAAAGCGGTGACCTCCTTGGTGTTCGCACCAGATGGCGGGCGACTCTTGTCCGGCAGCGAGGACGCCACGATGTTGTTGTGGAGTGTGCGCGGCGCTGTGCCCGTCGCGGCCGCGCTGACGCCGGAGCAGTTGCAAGGGTATTGGCGTTCGCTTGCTCACGCCGACGCGGCGATCGCCGAAGAAGCGTCCAAGTCCCTCTTGAGTGCTCCTGATCAAGCGGTGCTGCTGTTGCAGGATCAACTGACGGCCGGTGAGGCGCTCGATCCCAAGGAACTGCCAGCGTTGGTGAGCGCCTTGCGCAGCGAGGAGGTAACAACTCAGTTGCGAGCCATCGTGCGATTGAAATCCTTCGGCATCCAGGCGTCTCCCTCCCTGTTTCGGGCGCTGGCCGACGAATCGGAGGCGGCTGTGCGCCGGCGGATCGAAGGCGTCCTGGAGTCGATCGGCGACTTCCCGATCTCCGCCCAGGCGCTGCAACGCACGCGGGCCATTCAATTGCTGGAGCAACTGGGGACACAGGACGCAGTGAAGATCCTGATGAAGCTCGCCAAGACAAGCCCGGCAACGCCCGCCAGCCGCGACGCCCAAGCGGCGTTGGACCGGCTCAAACGGCGATTGAATCCGCCCAAAGCCGGATTGAGTTCAGGCGCCGCGCGTAAAGACTGATACAATCCGCCGAAAACTGACTTCGCGGCCCGATCCAAGTCCGCTTCGCTGGCGGGAGCGTGATCGCGCACTAGGCTTGGGGTAACCCAACAGCCGCGATTCCACGGAGTTCCCATGCCAGCGAACCTGAACAAGATTCTGGCCAGGCTTGCCCTCGGCCAGCTCTGCCTGCTCAGCGGTTGCGACGTCGCCTCGCTGATCGCGATTTCCGACCCCAGCCCGGCGGCGCCGGTGGAAGCGGCGAGTTCCAGCGAGTCGGTCGCGCCGAGGAGCTCTTGCAGGAAATCGAAGAGGCGGCCAGCAATGCCGACCAGGTCTCGAAGCTATTGGGGGTTGGCGGCAACCGCCAGCTGCGGATGAAGGAATTCGGCGAGCATATCCAGCGGGCCGCCGCGGCCGCAGAAGCAATCGCCGCGCATCCTGAAGCTTCCGAATCCCAGAAGGAACTGGCCGGCACGCGCTGCGTCCACTTGTTGTACGTGGGGGCGAAACAAAATCCAGAGGCCTTCCTGGACCCATTACAGGCCGACGTCGAGTCGCGGCTGCACGAACGCTCCCGACAGCGAGGCCGCGGTGCTCGGCGAGGCGTTGCTGTTGGAGCTCACCGTTGTTCACGGCGACGGTGACCATGATCAGAAGATGAAGACGATCGCGGAATTCGCAAAGCGACGGCAATACGCTCCAGCCAGTTTGTTGTTGTACTTGCAGTACGCCGAGTCTTTGGAACAGGCCAATGATGTGAAGGCCACGGTGGCTTGCTACCAAGAAGTCATCACTTCCTTTCCCGATTCGCCCAGAATCGACGCCGTTCGCCAACGGCTTTCGGTGATCTTAGCGACTTATCAGCGTCTGGCCGCGGAGCAAGCAGCGACCAACGCTCGCATCGCGGCGATCAAGAGCCGGTTGGGTCGAGAGCGCGGCTACTTTGTGATTTACGCGCGGGAACGGGATAAGTCCACGTACCGATTCTCCTACGACGTGGTGCGCGGCGCCGACTCCGTGGTGGAACGCGTCATGCGGTTGCCGTCTGATTGGAAGTGGGAGGTCTCCGGCTGGTTCCAGGAGAACGCCGAGGGCCTGGCGCAAGCCAGCCAATTGAGGCACAAGTTGTCCAAGCAGGGCATCCTTGTTCCCACGTGGAATTAAGCCAACGGTCAAGGCATTTCAATAGCAGTGGACGGATCGGGGGTTAACTCTCCAGCCCGAAGGGCCGAGACCATGGCGCCGTGGCCGTAGGCAACGGAACGCCTTGGCGTTAACGCGTTCCGTGCACGCGATTACCGCGCGGCCTCCGCCGCTTGGGCCCTCCAGCCAGCGATCAGTAAGCACGCGGCGGCCAGATAGAATGGCGTCACATCCAGCAACCAGGAAGAATGCAGGCGGTCGTTGAATGGATTCACCACCGTCGCCACCGTGCCCTTGGCGTATAACGCAACGGCGTGAATGGTTCCAATGGCGGCGCACACGAACGCCGCGCCTCGCAATTGCCCAACGCGGCGGGATTTCAGCCAGGGAATGAGAAAGATCAGAGGATACGCGCAATCCCACAGGCCGGCCCAGCCAAATCGCGGCATGAGCACCGCCGACAAAGCCGGGCTGAGCACTTGAGCTAGCGCGACCACGACTCCGCACACGAAGAGAACCGTGAACAAGACGACCACAAATTCCTGCAATGCCGGTCGAAATCGGCGACGCGGCAACGAGAACGGATCCGCAGTTTGGGGTGTAGCGTAGGGATTCAGACCGGACATAGGCTGGCAATCAGGTTGGGACGACGCCACGCGGCTCTCGACGGCCTCGATTCCAGGCGCCGACGGCAAAAACCGTGAACGAGAGCGTCATCGTCGAGACGGTGGATTCAAGGCGAGCGCTAGAGCGAAGGGCGTCGCATTGACATCAGTGTTCGTCCAGACCTGCGGGCGTTATCGGCGACTTCATTGTACCGGTCCCGGGCCACGAGCAGCGGCGGCCGAGCGGATTACTTGAGCCGGACCCCTGTGCCGGCGCCGGCGGCGTGCTCCAGACACGCGAATTCGCTGTTCGCTGTCGCTCGCCGCCATGCCGTTCGCGGTCGAAAGCGGCCGAGATCTACGGTAGAATGGCGGATAGACGGGCGCTGCCTTTTTGGGGTGGCGTCTCCTTCCCCTTCAATCCTGCCTCCAATGGCTCAGGCGAGTCGGCCGCCTCCGCGCGGTTCGCTTGAAACAGCCCATGAACATGCGTATTGCTTGCATCCTCGCCGTTGTCTCACTCACGCACTCGCCGACGACTTCGGCGTCGCTTGCGGAGGAGATCGACTTCAACCGACAGATCCGGCCCATTTTGTCGGACAATTGCTTTCTCTGTCATGGTCCAGCCAGTTCGACTCGGAAGGCCGACTTGCGATTGGATCTTCGCGAATCGGCGATCGAGTCCGGCGCCGTGTCGCCAGGCGATCTTGCTCAAAGCGAACTGCTTGCTCGCATCACTTCGGACGATGGGGACGTGCTGATGCCGCCCCCGGATTCCAACAAGCGGCTGACCGAGGAGCAGAAGAAGTTACTGGAACAATGGATTGCCGCCGGCGCGCCCTATGAAAAGCACTGGTCTTTTGTGCCTCCTCGCAAGGAAGCCGAGCTTGGATCGGAGCATCCGGTCGATCACTTCATTGGCCGCGAGTTGCAGGCGGCCGGGCTGTCGTTTTCGCCGCCCGCCGGCCCGTCAACCTTGCTTCGTCGCGTGACGCTGGACTTGACCGGCGAGCCGCCGACGCCGGCTGAAGGCGACGCGTTCCTGCAAGACGTGCAATCGCGCGGGCTTGACGCGGCTTACGATGCGGTCGTCGACCGGTTGCTGGCCTCGCCGGCTTATGGCGAACGGATGGCGTTGGCCTGGTTGGATGCGGCCCGCTACGGCGACACCAGCGTCATGCACGCCGACGGGCCGCGGGACATGTGGCCGTGGCGCGATTGGGTCATCGCAGCCTACAACGCGAACAAGCCGTTTGACGAATTCACCGTCGAGCAACTCGCTGGCGACCTGCTTCCCGAGGCCACGGTCGATCAGAAAATCGCCTCTGGATTCAACCGCAACCACGCCACCAGCGACGAGGGCGGAGCCTTCGCGGAAGAGCTTCGAGTTGAGTACGTTGTCGACCGAGTTCAAACCACCTCCAAGGTCTGGCTGGGCTTGACCATGGAGTGCGCAATGCCACGACCACAAGTACGATCCGATTTCGCAGCGAGAGTACTACCAGTTCTTCGCCTATTTCAACAACACGCAAGATCCGGGCATGCAAACCAGGAACGGCAATCAGAGCCCGGTGGTCGCCGTCGTCGATGAAAAACAACAGAGGCGGCTGGCGGAGTTGGACGTGAGCATCTCCGACGCCGACCAGGCGCTGCAAGACCACATCGAAGCCGCTGAGCCGGCGTTTCAGGCCTGGGTCGCCGAAGCGTCAGCCAACGCCGCCCAAGGGAACTCGCCGACCGAGTTGGCCGGCCCGACCCACTGGTTTCCACTGGATCGATTCCAGGATGATCTGCTCGTCGACCAGGCCGGGAGCGGCGCGGCGCGACTGGAAAAGGGCAAGCTGCAAACCGGACTTCGCGATGGAGTCGCGTCCTTGAAACTCAGCGGCGACACGCAGTTCATCTGCGACGACCAGGCCCCGGAACTCGAATTCGACCAGCCCTTCACGTTCGCCGCCTGGATCAAGCCGCCGAAAAACGCAGGCGGAGCTGTCTTCTCTCGCATGGATGTCGGCGCCAGCCACCGAGGTTGGGACCTTTGGATGCAGGGTGGAGCGATCGGCGTGCATCTGATTCATCAGTGGCCGAGCAACGCTGTCAAGGTTGTCTCCAAGACCAAGCTGAAACCCGACCAATGGCAACATGTCGTGGTCGCTTATGACGGCGGCGGCAAGGCCGCGGGCGTTCGCGTCTATATCGACGGGGTGCTTTCGGAGAACACGGTGGAAGCCGACACGCTGAGCGGAACGTTGAAGACCGAGACGGGGTTTCGCATCGGCAGCCGCTCGCAGGGCGCCAACTGGAGCGGTGAAGTCGACGATATTCGCATCTACGACCGAGCTTTGACGGCGGACGAGGCGCCATTGGCGAAAGACGACCTGGTCGCCGTCCTGGCGGCGATCCCCGCCAGTCAACGCACCGAGGAGCAGACCGCCGCGCTGCGGAATCATTACTTCGCCAGCGAGGACGCCGAGCACCAACAGCGAACAGCGGCTCTGGCGGAACTCCGAAAGCAACGCCAAGAGGTCGCGTCCAACAAGATCACGTCGATGATCATGAACGATAACCCGCCGGAGAAGATGCGGCTGACGTATGTGCTGGACCGTGGGCGGTATGACGCGCCGAAGAAAGAGGAAGTCATTTCGCCAGGAGCGCGGCCGCGCTGCCGCCGCTACCGGAGGATGCTGCGGCCAATCGCTTGGGATTGGCTCGCTGGCTGACCGCGCCCGATCATCCTTTGACCGCGCACGTCGCGGTGAACCGATACTGGGCGATGCTCTTCGGGCGGGGACTCGTACGCTCGGTCAGCGATTTCGGATCGCAAGGCTCGCCTCCCAGTCACCCGGAACTGCTGGACTGGCTGGCCGTGGACTTTGTGGAGTCGGGGTGGGACGTCAAGCGAATGATCAAGCTGCTGGTCGTTTCGCGCACCTACCGTCAAAGCTCAAGGCAGGAGCCTCGGCATTTGCAACAGGATCCCGAGAACCTGTTGTTGGCTCGCAGCCCGCGTTTTCGGCTGCAGGGCGAATTTGTCCGCGACCAAGCCCTTGCACTCAGCGGCCTCTTGGTCGATCGCGTCGGCGGGCCAAGCGTGAAGCCGTACCAACCGGCGAACATTTGGAACGAGGTGAGTTTGAATGGCGGGCTCCGGTATCGCCAGGATGACGGAGGGGATTTGTACCGCAAGTCCCTCTATACCTATTGGAAACGTAGTGCTCCGATGCCGAACATGTTGATTTTCGACGCGCCATCGCGGGAGAAGTGCGTTGTGCAACGCGCCCGCACCAACACGCCGTTGCAGGCTCTGGTCACGCTGAATGACCCCCAATTCGTGGAAGCGGCTCGAGCGCTGGCGGAACGGTTGATTCATACCGAGTCCTCAACCAGCGGCCGAATTCACTTGGCGTACCGATTGGCCGCCGCTCGCGAAGCCGCCGTGCGCGAGATCGACGTGATTCAGCGGATTCTGGAAACACAACGGTCCCGCTTCCAACAAGCTCCCGAATTGGCCACGGAGTTTCTAGCGGTCGGTCAATCGCCGCGCGACGCGGCGATCGATCCGGTCGAACATGCGGCTTGGACAGTGGTCGCCCAAATGATTTTGAACCTGGACGAAACGCTCACTCGTAACTGAACCATGCATAACTTGATCGAACAACGCCGCGCCTTCTTGCTTCAGTCGGGAATCGGCTTGGGCGCCCTGGCCTTGAATACGCTGCTGAACCCCGAGCTCATCGCGGCCACGGCCAACGATGGGCAGTCGAATCCCGGTCTGCCGGGTCTGCCGCACTTCACTCCGCGTGCGAAACGCATCATCTATTTGTTCATGGCTGGCGGACCCAGTCACATCGACACCTTCGATTACAAGCCGGCGATGAGGGAGTTTCATGGCCAGGAACTTCCCGACTCGGTGCGGCAAGGTCAACGCTTGACGGGGATGACCAGCGGGCAGAAGTCCTTTCCCTGCGTCGCGCCGATGTTCGAGTTCGAGCGTTTTGGGGAGCATCAAACATGGGTCAATAAGGACCTGCTGCCGCATACAGCCGGCATCGTTGATGACATCACGATCGTCAAGTCCATGCACACCGAGGCGGTGAACCACGACCCAGCGATCACCTACATCAATACCGGCGTGCAGCAACAGGGCAAGCCGGCCATGGGCGCGTGGCTCAGCTACGGTCTGGGCAGCGAAAACGACAATATGCCCGCCTACATCGTGATGATCTCACGCGGGCGAGGGCAGCTGCAGGCGCTGTATGATCGGCTCTGGGGATCCGGCTTCCTGCCCGCTCGCCACCAAGGGGTGAAGCTTCGCAGCAGCGGAGAACCCGTGCTGTATCTGAACAACCCGCCGGGCGTCGACCGCGAAGCGCGGCGGGATATGCTGGACGGCCTGAATGAGCTGAATCAGGTTGCGTATGACCAATTCGCCGATCCCGAAACCCAGGCCCGCATCTCGCAGTACGAGATGGCCTTTCGCATGCAACGCGAAGTCCCGAGTTGATGGCGATCGAGAAAGAACCGCAACACGTGCTGGACCTCTATGGGAAAGACGTCTTAGAAACCCGGTTCGTTTTGCGCGCAACTGCCTGCTTGCGCGACGCATGGTCGCAGCAAGGCGTTCGCTACGTGCAGTTATTCCATCGCGGCTGGGATCAGCATGGATCCTTGCCTTCTAAGATTCGCCAACAGTGCGAGGATATCGATCAGCCGGCCGCGGCCCTGATCCAGGACTTGAAGCAACAAGGAATGCTGGACGATACGCTGGTCGTCTGGGGAGGAGAGTTCGGTCGCACGATTTATTCGCAGGGCCAACTGACCAAGGACAACCACGGCCGCGATCATCATGGACGATGCTTCACGATCTGGATGGCCGGGGCGGGCGTGAAACGAGGGTTTGAACACGGGAAGACCGACGACTATAGCTACAACATTCTGGAAGGGGGCGTCCACATCCGGGATATGAACGCGACGATCCTGCATCAATTGGGCGTGGACCACAATCGTTTGACATTCAAATTCCAGGGCCTCGACCAACGCCTCACCGGAGTTGACGAACCAGCTCGAGTCGTCCAAGAGATCCTGGCCTGACGCACCGCAACGCGGTGCAACCTCACAGCCTGGGGTCGCGCAGCGCACCCTGGGTTTGCAGCGACGGTCACCCTGTTGGAGGCCGCTTCAAGATGGGTTGGCCCCCCTCGTGCTGGTTTGTGGGATTCGCCAGAACCAAGCCGACGCCGAGAGCGATTACGACCCCTGCCGAAAGAAGCGACTTGAACGGCACGAAGCAGATCAGCACCGCGCTGGCGACGGCGGCCAAGGCAGGAACAACCGCCGGAATGGAAAAGCCCCGCCGACCGGTTGATTCGCGTCGCTTGATCCAAACCAATCCAACATTCACCGAAAGGAAGACGGCCAGCAGCAGCACGCTGGTCGTGCCGGCGAGATGCACCAGCGTTCCGGAAACGGCCAATCCAAGGCCGGCGACGAAGACAAGCAAGATCGACCAGTGAGGCGTGTTGGTCTTGGGGTGAACGCGACTCAGTTGTTCGGGAACCAATCCCTGACAACCCATTCCGTAGAGAAGTCGAGAGGCCATGATGAAATTCAATAAGCCGGTATTGGCGACCGCGAACAGCGCCACCGTCGTGAACGTCCATGCCGGAATCGCTGGCGCGGTGCGCTGCACAACCGCCAACAGGGGCGCAGGGCTTGCGGCCAGTTCAGGGGGTGAAATCACCCTGGTGGCGATCCAGACCACCGCCATGTAGGTCGCTCCGGCGATCAACAGGGCCGCGACGATCGCGATGGGCAGGTTGCGCTTCGGCGAGCGAACCTCTTCAGCGACGTTCACCATGTCCTCGAAGCCAATAAACGCAAAGAAGGCGACCGCGGCTCCTTGGCCGATCGATGTCCAAGCCGGCCAACTTACGGCCTTGGCGGCGGGCTCGGGGGTGTTGGCGGCGAGAAAGCTGACGCCCACAACGATCACCAGCAGTAATCCGGAAGCTTCGACCGCAGTGCAAATCACGTTGGCCCGGGACGATTGCCGTATGCCCCAGAAATTTACGCCACCGAGAATCGTCAGGAACAACACAATCGAGGCGATCTCCAACGCCGTTGAAGGCTCGGCCGCGAACAGCTGCAGCAGGTATCCCGCCATCGCGCGGGACACCGTGGCCAACGAAACAACGCCGGAGCACAAGACGAGCCATCCAATCAGCAAAGCGAACGACGGTGAGCCGAACGCCCGCTGGCAGAAGTAGGATTCACCACCGCTGCGCGGAAATCGACTGGACAACTCCGCATAGCTGAGCGCCGTCAAAGCGGCCACGACCAGCGCCACGCCAAACGCAAGCCAACTTGCCGGGCCGGCGATCCCCGCAATCTTTCCAACCAGGGCGTAGATCCCGGCGCCCAGAATATCTCCCACCCCATACGCGATCAGCGCGAACAGGCCAAGTCGTCTCCGCAGCCTGGCGTTGGCGGGTTGAGGCACTTTATTCCCTCGCGTCTCCAGTCGAACGAGTCGCGTCCACGCGCGAATGAGTGCAAAACGCGTGCCGTCGCGTTGATCAACGTAGGCGCCAACGGCGCCTAGGCGGAACTGCCGGCTAGTGTTTGCGTTGATATGCGTCGCGTATCGAGTGCAACTGTTTCCAGATCGCCATCGATGGAGGCTGAGGCGAGACGCAGGCAAAGAGGTAGCGGTGTTTGCTAGTGGCCCACGTGCGAATCTCCAGGTGCAGCTTCTGGGACTTCTTGGTGACGAACGGTTCGATCCACGTTAGCGTGCCTGCGTAACGAGACAACCCATCGGCGGAATTCGTGTCCGAGGCAGGATCCGTTTCGGAATTCACTTCTCGCAATTCAAGCTTGAAGTCGGATGGATCGATGTCCGGGCGCTCGCCGTTGAGAACCGCCTTGCACAGACCTCGGTAGTACTTCAGGATTTCGTCCTTGACAACGGATTCGGAGAGAGCCGGTTGCAGTTCGAGTTCAAAGGCGAAGGCGTATGAGAAGAATGATTCCGCCTGGGGAGCCATCATCCCCGGCGCGAACCGAATGTGCTCCGCGCCCTTCAGTCGCATGTCGGGAGCGAATCCCGGCGGAAGACTGATCGTCTCCCCTCCCCATCCGAGCGGGGCGGCCAGTTGATAGGTTTCCTGACCTTCGGCGACGACGAGCGTCCCGGACATCAGCAGACCGAGACTGAAAACGCAAAACATGGCAAGCTCCCACCAGGGGTCAACGAGTGAAGACGGTGTAGGCCACCATAAACCACCAGAGCGATCGTGTCAGGTGGGTGCAGATCCTGAGAGGGTCTCCTCGCGTTCTCCAGGTTTGGCGTCACTGGTACACTGCTCTACAGACGAATTTCAAGTACGGAATGAGATGGCTTCATGAAGACCTGTTCCCTCATCGCGATTGGGATCGCGGTCGCGTTTTTACCGGCGGCGTTGGGCGACGAGAACTGGCCCCAGTTTCGCGGACATGGCGGCCTGGGAATCGGCGGCGGGAATCCGCCGACCCAATGGGACGTGCAAACGGGAGACAACATCGAGTGGCGGACCGCGATACCCGGCCTGGGACACTCCGCGCCCATTGTTTGGGGTGATCGTGTTTTCCTGACAACCGCCGTCAACGCACAGACCGAGAATCCCAACGTGGAGATCGGCTGGTCAGGCGGCGCCGGCGAATCCGCCAAGGATAGTGGCGAATGGACCTGGCGCGTGCTGTGCTTGCAATTAAACTCAGGGAAGATCTTGTGGGATCAAGTTGCCTGTGTGGGTGAACCCGCCATCAAGCGGCACTTGAAAGCATCTCACGCCAACTGCACGCCGGCGACTGATGGAGAGTTGGTAGTTGCCTTCTTCGGCTCGGAGGGGCTGTTCTGTTTCGACATGAATGGGCGGCTGATGTGGAAGCACGATTTCGGCAAGTTGCTGTCCGGGCCCTACAACGCTCCCGAACTGGAATGGGGCTTCGCCAGTTCCCCAATCATCCATGACGGCCGCGTGATTGTTCAATGCGGGTAGATATTTCTGCTTGAGAGTTCAGACACCAAATTACCTTTGTACTGTTTTGGAAGCAACGCTCCAAACATATGAGGGCAGCGCTGTGACTCATTTGGCAACACAAATCCCAGTGACTCAAGATGTAGCGCAATTGTTTTATTAATTAGAGAAAGTGAATTTGATATGTCCTCGACCTCCCCATGCCTTAATCTGCTCTAATGCGGCAATCGCACCTGGAAGGATTGTGGCTGTACATGTCTCTCCCACATCAAATCTTCGTGCGCCCGGCATGTAGGTGCCTGAATATTTTACTAGCGCTGCAAAATTCTCTGCGTTGTCACGAGCAAGCCATGTTTCCTCAAGCGGCCGGGCGCTTTGCCACCGCTCAGACACGAAAAGTAAGCCGAATCCATAGGGGCATAGCAGCCACTTATATCCTGCTGCAATAAGAAAATCGGGTTGAACGTTTTCAATGGAAAAAGGCATTGCGGCAAGTGATTGCGTCGCATCAACTACCAAAACCGCATCAATGTCACGACATGGAGTTCCTCGAGATGGTGGGCTACTTCGTGGACGTGGCCGCGGATTACCGGTCGGACTTCGTGGTCCTGCCCGAGCTGTTCTCGCTGCAGCTCCTGTCCATGGAGGATCAGGAGCTCACGCCCGCACAGGCGATCGAGGCCCTGACCAAGTACCGCGATCCGCTGCGCGACGCCTTGCGGGAAATGGCCATCCGTTACAACATCAACATCATCGGCGGCTCCCATCCGACCAAGATGCCCAACGGGCGGGTCGAGAACATCTGCTACGTGTGCCTGCGCAACGGCGAGGTCCACGAGCAGCCCAAGATCCACCCGACCCCCAACGAGGTCTACTGGTGGAACATCGAGGGCGGCCACACCCTGCACGCGGTCGACACGGACTGCGGCCCCATCGGCGTGCTCATCTGCTACGACGCCGAGTTCCCGGAGCTGGCGAGACACCTCGCCGATCAGGGCGTCAACATCATCTTCGTCCCCTTCTGCACCGACGAGCGCCAGTCCTATCTGCGGGTGCGCTACTGCGCCCAGGCACGGGCCGTGGAGAACCAGTGCTACGTGGTCATGTCGGGCAACGTGGGCAACCTGCCCAACGTGCACAACATGGACATCCAGTACGCCCAGAGCTGCATCCTCACACCCTGCGATTTCCCCTTCGCCCGCGACGGCATCGCCGCCGACACGACGCCGAACGTGGAGACCGTCGCCTTCGCCGACCTGCGCCTGGAGTCCCTGCGCATGGCGCGCAACTCGGGCACGGTGCAGAACCTCAAGGGACGCCGGCACGACCTGTACACCACCATCTGGCGGGAGAAGTGACGCCGGGGCCCTGGATCGGGGACGCTCGGCCGGAGATCAGGGCCGGTCGGACCGCTCCCGGGTCCGGGACAGGATGTGCAGCCCGATGAGGCGCGCGACGACCACTGCCATATAGAGCTGGCCGACAACGGCCTCCAGCGCCGAGAGCGAGCGCGCGGCGCGGGTCACCGCGACAATATCCCCGTAGCCGAGGGTGCTCAGGGTCACCAGGCTGTAGTAGAGCATCGGGTCCATGTCGGCGAAGTGGGGCGCCGGGTCGGAGCTGGCGGCCGGCAGAGGCGCCGCCTCCCCGAGGTCGAACGAGCCGGGCTGCACCAGGTCGAGCGCGCCGTAGATCAGTGCCCAGGTCAGTCCGATCAACAGATAGCCGCAGACGGCGCCGAAGATCCGGTCCGCGTCCACCCGCCCCTCCTCGACCACGTGGGAGAGGATCATGGCCGTGACGAACAGCAGCAGGGTGAGATCCAAGAGGCAGCTCACCAATACCGCCTCCCGGCTGGGTACGAGATAGGTCGCCACGGTGGCCAGAAAAGCGAGCACCGCCAGCACCAGGGCGACCCGCAGCAGCCCGGGGTGGCGATGCAGGGCCCAGAGGCCGCCCAGCAGCACGCCCCAGAGCATGATGTCGAAGGTCGCCAGCCCGATGACGTCGCGGCCCCAGAAGGGATAGGCAACGAGCAGCACCGAGAGCGCGACCAGCAACAGCAGGTAGCGGCTGCGCCGGATGACGCGCAGGACATGAAAGGTCAGGTGCCAGGCCATGGGTGCCGATATCCGCGAGACATGGCACTAAAGTTAGTCGCGCGTGGCCGCCGGCGCCAACCCGAAGCCGGGGGCCCGACGCCTCCCAAGCCGCTCTCAGGACT
>CAVORG010000026.1:0-5441 GCA_963698545.1 uncultured Planctomycetaceae bacterium | reverse complement strand
TCCGGCTAGGGCGAGCTTGGCGCTGTGGGCGCGTGCTCGTTCCTTGAGCTTCTCGTAGGAGTCCTCGTCCGATTCGGCTTTCGGCGCGTGGCGGACCTGGACGAGCCAAGCGACGTAACGCAACAGATCGATGTACTTGCCATCGCCGACGCGCATCCCCGCGCGGGAACGGTGGCGATGCAATTGACGTTCGCTGATGACTTCGCCCAGCGGCGTCGAATTCAGCAAGCGACATAATTCGCTGGGCCTGAGCTTGCGCGGATCACTTGCCATGTCCCATTCCCTTCGCGAGCCACGCTCCGTAGGCGACCAAGTTCAATGTTCCGTCGTCGTTGGTCGGCGCGCCGTCGTTGACATCTTTCTGAATGTGCTCCAACGGAATGCGGACCTTCGCGGCGGCCGACAGCAACTTGGCCAGTTGCTCGGGAGTCAGGCGATTTGGGTCGATCTCCGACGGCATGTTTCCCTCCTTGGCGTACCGTGCCACACGTTGGCCCAGGACGCGTTATCGCGAACGATTGGCCTTACTTCTCGACCGCTCATTGCTCGCGCACACGGGCCAACCACGGCCGCCACGCGAGGCCTGAAAGATTCCTCGAAATCATGCCTCACAGCGCTGATGTGTCTCGCGAGTCATGGCTCATGTGTGACTGTTCCAACGCGATCAGCCAACACGGAGACCAGCCATGAAGAAGAGACCGAACCTGAACGCCGAGGCCGCCTACGAGAACGCGCACCTGGTCGCCCAAGACCTCGTGCAGCGAATCGGCGAATTGCTGCACGACCTTCCCGCGCCCGGCAACGACGAGCACCCGATCAATTGGGCTGACGTCGGCAGCATCAACGAAGTCAACAGCCGCTTGTCCACGATCGTGGCCTTCCTCGAAGGTCGCGACGAGTAACCACCAACCACCCAAGGAGACTTGACCATGACCATCGATGAATTGATTCAACGCCTGGAAGAGTACCGCGACGCCTTGGGTGGCGACGCCGAGGTGCGTTTGATGACCCAACACAATTGGCCCTTCGAGAACACCATTCACGGCGTTGTTTCCGGCGAGGAGATCAACGCGCTGGACGAAGATGACGACGACGACGCGGAGTCCGACGACGTGGTCTACCTCTGCGAGGGCCGCCAACTGGGATACGGAACGAAGCGGGCTTGGGAGGCAGCGTACTGAAGCCGAAACGCCTCCCCGCGAGGCGTCGCGGTGGGTGGTTCCCGCCGCCTGATGATGGCAGCCGATCCATTGCTCACAACGATTCGGAGCGCAACGATGACGACCAAAAAGAAGACCACTCGCAAGACCTCCGCCACGAAAGCCGCCAACGACGCCGCCGCGAAAGCTCGGTCCTACAAGTCCAAGGCCGCGCGAGAGAAGGCCGAGCAGACGACCGTGGCCAAGCCCGATGCGCCGGAAACAACGGTTGCCGACACGAAGCCGAAAACCACGGCGGCTAAACCCACCGCCGACAAACCACCTAAGACCGTCAAGCCAGCCACGGAAACATCCGCCAAGAAGCTCAGCGCGATCGACGCGGCGGCCAAGGTGCTGGCCACGGCCAAGGAACCGATGGCGGCCAAGGAGCTGATTGAAGCCATGGCGGACAAGAAGCTCTGGAGCAGCCCCGGCGGCAAGACGCCCCACGCCACGCTGTATTCCGCGATCATGCGCGAGATCAACACCAAGGGAAAAGAGTCGCGATTCACGAAGGTCGAGCGCGGACGGTTCGCGGCCAACAAGTAGAACCGCCAGCGGCTGGCGCAACTCCGCCCACATCGCCCCACGTTGGCCGCGTGTGGGCGTTTTCTCGTGACTGGGCCCAGGACGCGCGCAATCCGCCCGTTGGCCACACGCGGCGAACACGGCGTCGCGCGAGGAATTCCGCCGCCGGCGCTTGATGTTTTCGGCCCGGCATGGCTCATGTGTGTTGTCCAAACCACCTTCCACGGAGACACGAACATGAACGAAACCAAACTTCGCGACGCCTTCCGCACCATGGACGCCGATCAGGCGCAGGAGATCCGCCAGGCCTACTACAAGGCCGTCGAAGGCCTGCAGGCCCTGGCCGAAGCCCTGGAGATCGCCGACATCGCCGTGGGCGAAAACAACGGCCACGCCTTGATCGACGAACACCTGATCGCCTGCACCGCCATCGAGGCGATGGACAAGAGCGTCCTGGGGCGTATCCTCTGAGGCCAAACGATGAACCCTCCTCCACGCATAGGCGACCGCATCCGCCTGCTGGCCATGGGCGACGATCCCGACCCGATCGCGCCGGGCCAGACCGGCACGGTCGTCGGCGTTTTCACAGTCGGGCATGGCCAGGACCGCTGGCATCAGATCGACGTCTCCTGGGACAACGGCCGCACGCTGATGTTGGCCTCGCCGCCGGATCGGTTCGAGACCATCTCCGGCGCCAAGTAGTCGATCGGCAGGTCCAAGTCGATCGCCAGGTCAATCTCGGCCTGGACGCCCCGACTCTCTCGCCAGCCCTCCAGAGTCAGCACGAACAGCCTCTGGCAACGACATAGCAAAGCGGCATCACAACGCTGCCAGAACTCCCAGTCGCCCGGCAAGCCGAACCGCACCAACGCGTGACTGTGGACGATCGGCGAGACCACCACATGTCCACGCCGAAGCAGCTCCGCCGTCGCCTGGCAAGCCGCCTCATACCGCCACTGCCGTACTGCCGGCTCAGGGTGTGAGTAGGGACTGGCCAGGTAGATCATTCGGGCCTCCATACGGATTATGGAATTTCGGAATTCTCACCGAAAATTTGGTGAAATCGGATTCCAGGTTTGCCAGAATACGGCCAATACGTCACGCCGGTCTTGGAGGAATCATCATGTTGAACGTTGCTGCGGCCGTGTTGGCCATGACGCTGGTTGTGGGGCAAGGGGAGGAAGTTAACAAGCAGTGGATCAAGTTCCTGGCCGGCACTTGGGAAGTGACCGACCCTGAGGGACGGGAATACGAGACTCGCATTGAGTCGGTTTCTGGGGGTGCGCGTTGCTTAGCCAGGCGACATTTCCCGACGGTGTGCAATCCGTGAGAGTCGTCGGTTGGCACGCAGATTCGGGAGAACTGGTTGAAACGTGGTATCTGTCGAATGGATTGCAACTGGTCAACCGCTTCCACACGTTTGACAAAAGGAAAATCGTCGGCAAGACTTCTCTCTCCAACGCCCAGGGTCAGGCAGGAAAAGGCGAGATTACTTGGGAGATGGTCAGCCAGGACGAATTGAAAACCACTTATCGCGGCACGGTTCCTGGCCAAGATGAGGCAGTAAACGTAGTTTGGACTGCAAAGCGTAAGAAATAATCAATCGATTATTGGGGCATTCGAACAGCCTCATCGCATCGCCTCCTCTCGTGGCTTCATCGCCAGCGGCGACTCGCCGGTTCGCTCGAGCACGGCCGGCACGCCAGTGAATCGCTGGAAGCGATCGGCGATAATATCACAATACAACGTGTCGATTTCCATCAGGAACGCTGGCGGCCCGTCTGCTCGGCGCCGATGAGCGTCGAACCGCTGCCGCCGAAGAGATCCAAGACGTTCTCGCCCTTGACGGTGGAATACTGGATCGCGCGCACGGCAAGCTCGGCCGGCTTGCCCGTCAAATGCTCGAGCTTCTGCGGCGGGATCTTCTTCACGTGCCACAGATCCGTCGCGTTGTTGGGCCCGTAGAACTTGTGGCGCGGCGCCTTCCTTCCAAGAATAAAAACACCACTCGTGCGCGCCCATGAAGTCCTTGCGCGTCAAAACGGGATGCATCTTGTCCCAGATAATCGCCTGCGAGAAGTAGAGTCCAGCCGTTCAGCATCGGTGGCCGTAGTTCAGAGCAGTTCGCATATCCTCCCCAAATATACGCAGCGCGACCCGGCAACAGGACGCGTCCGATGTTGCCAAACCAGGCATCCAGCAGCACGTCGAAATCCTCATCCGACATGAAGTCATTTTCCAGCGGCCGATCCTTGGCGCGCAGCTTCTTCTGGGTCGGCTTGGCCTTCTCGGGATGCCGTTCAACGTCGAACTTCTGATGATGCTTGGTTCCCTGAAACGAACTCAGTCCAGCGGCGATGGCGTTGTTGCTGCGCGGCTCCACTTTCACGTTGTACGGCGGATCCGTATTCACAGAGATGAATCGAAACGCCGTCCAGCAAGCGATCGACATCCTCGGGCTTGCTGCTATCGCCACACAGCAAGCGATGGTCGCCGAGTATCCACAGGTCGCCGGGCTGCGTGATCGCTTCGTCCGGCGGCTCCGGGATGTCGTCGGGGTCCGTGAGTCCTTCCTTCACGCCCGGGTCCATCAGCTGGGCCAGTTCCTCCGCGTTGAAGCCGAGCAACGACAGGTCGTAATCACCGGCTTCCAGTTCGCCAAGCTCGATCGGCAGCAAGTCGAGATTCCAAGTCGGCCAATTCGCCGGTCTTGTTGTCGGCGATGCGATAGGCCTTGATCTGTTCGGGCGTCAGATCCTTGGCGACGTGGACCGGCACCTTCTCCAGGCCCAGTTGCATGGCCGCCTTGTAGCGAGTGTGGCCGCAGATGATCACGCCCTCGGTGTCAACGACGATGGGCTGGCGGAATCCGAACTCGCGGATGGATTTGGCGACGGCGTCCACGGCGTCGTCGTTGACGGGGATTGTTTTCGTATTGTCTGATGGCATCGATGTTTTGGTTCTCGATCTTCATGGCGAGACCCTCCCAATTTAGAGCTTCGACTTTTGTTAGTTGCCTACCGAATCAAAGGGGGCTAGACTCTGCGTCTGTACATTCAGGTATTTTCTTCTGTTACGTAGGGGACGAATGATGCGGAGTCGATTCACATTTATCGCATGCCTCATTGGAGTAGTTTGTTGCTTGGCAGCCCGCGTCGAAGCACAGCAGGCGATGCCACCGCACGTAAAGAAGGCAATGGATGCGATTGTCGGCAATTGGATTATGGAAACCGAGATTGATGGTGAGAAACAGCAACTCGACATCGAAATCGAATGGGCGCCGACAAGCACAGTCCTGCTGTACCATTGGAAAGGAATCGACCTCTCCGGTGAGGAGAACTCTGGGTCCGGCATGATGGGCTGGGATGCTGGCAAGAAAGCTGTGTTAGAGCAGGAACTTGACCACAACGGTTCGTCACTAACGTCAGTCCACTGCATTACAGAGGACGGCGAGTGGACCAGCCCAGGGCGAGGAACGGTTGTCGTTGATGGAGAAGCCAAATACTTAGAGGCGTTTCGCATCTTTGAGATCAAGGGAAAGGATGAGTGGGTCGTAAAGGGCACGAAAAGATTCATGAACAACAAACAGTTGCCAGATTTGGTGAGCACGTTTCGCCGCAAGAAGTAGTGGGTCATCCGTGAGCACATGTCATGTGCATGCGTGAATCTGTTTGCGGACCAAAAAAAGAAACTCTGAGCAATAACGCGTCTGTT
>CAVORG010000025.1:0-313377 GCA_963698545.1 uncultured Planctomycetaceae bacterium | reverse complement strand
TGCCACGATCCATGCGCATCGCGATCATGAGCTCCCAAGCGCCGCGAAGACCATCGACGCCCGCGGTCGCGTGCTGATGCCGGCCTTTATTGATTGTCACACACATGCGTGTTGGGCGGGGAATCGCCTCGATGAATGGGAACGCAAGCTTCAAGGCGTTGGATACCTTGAGCTGCTTGCCGAGGGTGGAGGCATCATGGCGACGGTGCGGGCGGTTCGCAGCGCATCGGTCGAGGAGCTTTCGTCGTTGCTGCTTCGACGACTGCAACAAATGATGACCAACGGCGCGACCACGGTGGAAGTGAAGTCGGGCTACGGCCTCACGACGAAGGACGAGTTAAAGATGTTGCATGCGATTCGCGACGCCGCGAGCCGCTGGCCCGGGAGAGTGGCGATCACCGCTTGTCTCGGTCACGCACTCGATCCCGCGGCGCCTAGTCGCGAGTCGTTCATCCGCCAAGTGGTGGAGGAAACCTTGCGCGAAGTATCGCGTGAGTTTCCCACGGCGACGATCGACGCCTACTGCGAGACCGGCGCGTGGTCCTTGGCGGAGTGCTTGCAGTTGTTTGACCGCGCCCAGGAACTTGGGCATCCGATTCGCGTGCACGCGGACCAATTTCACAGCCTGGGCATGCTCCCCAGAGCAATCGAGCGACGCTACTCCAGCGTCGATCACCTCGAAGCAAGCGACCCGAAAGAGCTCGTGTCGCTTGCGAATTCCGATGTCTTCGGCGTGATGCTTCCCTGTTCCGGATTTCACTTGGACCAGCGTTATGCGGACGGGCGGTCGCTGGTCAACCTAGGCGGCAAGCTCGCCTTGGCCACCAATTGCAACCCCGGGTCGGCGCCATGCGCGTCGTTGCCAATGACGATCGCCCTGGCGGCGCGCCGTTTGGGACTCACGCCCGCCGAAGCAATCACCGCCGTCACGGTTAACGCAGCGGCCGTGCTGGGAATGCACGACATCGGTCGCATTGCTCCGGGATTGCGCCGATCTGGTGTTGCTGCGGCATACGGACGAACGTCTGCTGGCGTTTGAATTCGGCGACAATCCCGTTGATCTGGTGATCTGCAACGGCCAACTGGTGCGCGGCGGGTAGCGAGAGACCGCGAAGCCGCCGCAAGACATGAAGCCGCGGAGCGGGCTGCTGCTCGCCGAGTCGCCAGCCGTTCCGTCGTCGGAATTCACAGTCCACGGCTTTCCAGAAACCACTCCGACGAATTCCAAATGGGTTGGTATCCACCCACCTTGCCGATTCGTTCGTCCAGCCGCGGGTCGTCGCTTTGCACAAGAGTCAGCAAACGATTTCCCAGCAGCAGGTGGGATCGGTGGTTATCGGCCATGATGTCCAGAATAAAAAACGCGGACTCTGGACACGCCTGACGGAACCGGTGAAAACCGAGGAGAACGACAATCACACCCGTCCAGTCGCTGAATTCGATTTGGGAAATGAAGTCGTTGAAGCCATCAAGGCACATGTTTGGGTAGCGGGCGATTCCCAGGGCGTTGACGATCGCCTTGAGGATCGACTCTTCGTCGTGGTGGTCTTGACAGTCGACCAGGTGGACCACGTAGCCGCACGACGCGAGTTGGCCAGCCGCCAATTTGAGAATTTCCCGCTCCTTGAACAGAACAACGCCGCCATTTTGAAACAAGTCCCACACGCCCGGATTTTCGGCGATTTCATCGTCGGAAAAAGCGGCCATTCGCTGCTACCCCCAAGCCCCGCGCCTTGCGTGGATTTCGCGCCGCTGCTGGCGACCCGTTCGCGTTCTTACTGTTCGCGTAAGGCTTGCGAGACGACCCGCTTCATTTGTTGCTCGTAGTTTGGGCCGCGGTACGGATTGACTTGGACCATGAAGATCCCAATGACCTGGTTCTTGGGATCGATCCAGAATCGAGTTCCGGCGGCGCCCCCCCAGCCGTAAGCGCCGTCGCCGTCGATCGACACACCCAGGCCAAACTGAAAGCCTTTCGAATTCGGCAGTTGGTTCTTCGTCATCGCACGGACCGTCTCCGGCTTCAAGATGCGGACGCCATCAAGTTCGCCTTCGTTCAGCATCATCTTGCAGAAGCGCAGATAGTCATGGCACGTCGAGCACAAACCGCCGCCGCCCGAGTAGAACTCGCTGGGATTGACGAAACGCCACGAGGATAGCGGATTGGCCGGCTTCAAGCCATTCTCGTTGGGCGCGTACATTTGAGCCAAGCGAAGCTGCTTGTCTTTGGGAACTGTAAAGAACGTATCCTTCATACCCAACGGGTTAAAGATCCGTTGTTCGAGAAACTCCTTAAAGGACTGTTGGGAAACCACCTCGACAACTCGGCCCAAGACATCCGTGGAGACGCTGTAATGAAAGCGCTCGCCAGGTTGATACAGCAATGGGATTTTCGCGAGTTTGGCGACCATATCCTGGAGATTGCGGTCGCGGCCTAGAACGCCCGCCTGGCGATAGCGTTGATCAACTTCCGTGTCGCCGAAAAAGCCGTAGGTCAAACCCGACGTATGTCGGAGGAGATCTCGCACGGTCATCGGTTGTTCCGGCGGCGCTTCCCTGAAGCCGCCTTCCGCATCGCCATCCTTGACCAGCACTTTCAGCTCGGCGAATTCGGGAAGATAATCGGACACCGGCGCATCGAGGTCGATTTTTTCTTCTTCGACCAGAATCATGACCGCAACGCTCGTAATCGGTTTGGACATCGAGTAGATACGGAAAATCGCATCCGGCTCCATCGCCTTTTCTTTCTCTCGGTCCAGTTGGCCGAAGGTCTTGAAGTAGCACACGTCGTTCCGTAAACACACCAAGGCCTGGCAACCGACGATCCTTCCCTGCTTGATGTCCTTAGCGAAGAGCTCATCCAGCGGCTTCAGCTGTTCAGCATCGATCGACTTGACGGCGTCCTGCTTGGCAGGCGCCGTTTCCTGAGCCCAAAGTGGTGCAATGGCGATGGCGCACAGCGCGCAGGACAGGCGCCAGGCCGAAACAAAAGAGCGGCGCATCGAATCCCCTTCATGGAAACGGCGAACAGCGTGGATTACGTAACTGAGGGCGTCTCTTAGAATCCTCCGCCCATGCAGCCGCCTTGGCCGCATTGCGGACGTCCGCAGCCTTCGGCCATGGGAAGGCCCGTGGACGAGGAGGAACCGGCTGGTCGCGCTGGGACGCTGATCAAGCGCGTCATGCGCGTGCTGGCGCACTCGGGGCACTCAACCGTTTCGTTTTCGCGACGGACCAAGTGTTCGGATTCCAGTCCGCATTGCTCGCAGTGAAAATCGAATAAGGGCATGACAGAACTCTCAAGGGGGCTCGTGTTGGATTGAGCCAATGTTGGCTGAAGGAGATTCTACGCGAAACGCCGGCCGCAAAGAAATGGGCGGCTGCGCAACCCCATAGGCATCAAGTCGAGAAACCCGGATGGAATGAACCACGGAGGACCACAGAGGACCACAGAGGACCACAGAGGCGGATGCATTTCTGTCCTCTGTGTCACTCTGTGCTCTCTGTGGTAATCCCTTTTTTCGCGGAACTTGGGTCCGAAAGCCCATTGGATGCGCCGGGTTAACGTGACCTGAACAGATCAGCAACTGTTTGACTACTGCAACACTCTGACTCGCAATCGGCTGGCGTGTTTCGCGTCGCGGTAAACTTGATGCGTGGCGGCGACGAAATCCGATTCCTGAGCCTCAAAGATGTTCTTGACCCAGGACTGCGGGTTGCGGTCGATGAAGGGAAACCAGGTGCTTTGGATCTGGACCATCAGGCGATGGCCCTTGGGAAAGGTGTGAAGGATGTCGCGCAAGGGCACCACGACTTTCGTGGGTTGGCCGGGAGTGAAGGGCTTGGGTGTTTCGAAGCTGTCGCGAAACCGTCCGCGGAGCACGCCGGCGCGGACCAATTGCTGTCGGCCGCTGGGATAGCCCTCGATTTTCTCGCCATTGGGCGGCGCCCCAGGATACTCATCGATTAACTTGACCACCCAGTCCGCGTCGCCTTGATCGGTGCTGACCCACAATTCCGCATCGATAGGCCCGGCCAGGGTCAAGTCGTCCTCGAGCACGGGACTGCGATAGACGAGGACATCGGGGCGCCACGCGGCGAAGCGTTGATCCTCGGTCATATAGTCCCTGGCCCACCCCGATGTGATCTCCATGGTGTAGGGGACAGGCTTCGCTGGGTCGCTGACGAATCGGTCGGCGGCAACGTCTTCCGCGGTGGTTGGCGCCTCGTCGATCGCAAATTGAGCGTGCAGGTACAGGTCCTTCGCTTGCGCACCGGCTGGCGGCCAATGATCGAATCGGCGCCACCGATTGGCGCCTGTTTCGAACACCGTCGCTTCGGCGAGTCGCATTTCGCCTACACCCTTCAGGTGATGCAAGAAGAAGGGACGCTCGACGTTTTCGCGATACCATTGGGCGGTGGCGAAGGCGAACTGAGCGTCTCCCAGGGCGTCGCCGGCGCCCCGGTTCCAACCGCCATGCGACCAGGGGCCCATGACCAGCCGGTTCTCGATCCCGGGGTTCTGGCCTTCGATGGCTCGATAGGTCTGCAGCGGCCCGTACAGATCTTCGGTGTCGAACCAACCGCCAACCACCAGCACGGAGGCTTGAATGTTCTTCAAGTGTGGTAAGAGATTGCGGCTCCGCCAGAAGCGGTCGTAATTGGGATGCGCGGCCATATCGCTCCAGAACTTCACCTTGCCCTGGAAGTACTTCTCCTGGACGTTGGCCAGCGGCCCCAAATCGAGAAAGAACTGATAACCATCGCGAGTCCCGTGATCAAAACGAGCGCCGCCTTGCGGGGAAGGTTGAGGGCGATCGACGCCGAAGCTGGAAAAGAAGTTAAACGCCATCGGCAACACGAAGGCGCCGTTGCGATGGAAGTCGTCAAAAAACCAATCGGCGATGGGCGCCTGGGGGCTGACCGCCTTCAAGGCCGGATGCGAATCGATGGCGCCGGCCGACGCGTAAAAGCCTGGGTAGGAAATGCCCCATTGGCCGACTTGATCGTTATGATGCCGGACGTTGTCGATCAGCCATTGAATCGTATCGTAGGTGTCGGTGCTCTCGTTGATCTTGGATCCATCGGCGGGAACATGGGGCCTCATGTTCACGAATTCGCCTTCGGACATGTACTTGCCGCGAACATCCTGCAAGACAAAGATGAAGCCGTCCTGCTCCAAGGTCGAATTGGGACCGATGCTGGCACGATACTGATCGACGCCGTAGGGTCCCACGCTGTACGGCGTGCGGATCATGAGCAGCGGGTACGTCTTCTCCGAGGAGGCATCATAGGGGATGTACACTTGCGTCATCAGCCGCACGCCGTCCCGCATGGGGATCATGTATTCATACTTGGCGTAGTGCGAGCGAATGTACTCGGCGCGTTCGTCTTGAGCCAACGCGAGGTTGGGCAGCAATAAAATCAGTAAACCAAGGAAGCGGGTCATGGGTGAGTTACCGTTTTGCGGATCGAAGTAGGTCGTGGCGAAAACTGAGGGCGAACATTCCCAGGGCCGCAGGGGCCGCAATTTCTGGGCGCGCTTACGCGTGATCAGGAAAAGGGTGGCGGCGGTCGCCGCCGTTAGGTGGCTGGGCGAGATCCCAAGCCGTTCTTAGCTCCGAGTCCCAATCCTGAGTCTCGATTTGTTTGACTGCACTGTGGCGCGGGACTCGCTACTGGGGAGGCACGCCGGCCGACTTCATTTTCATTCGCGAGAAGCGAAAAACCAACTCGTTCGCTTGGCCGTCATTCTCCACTTGCACCTTGATCGTCAAGTGCTCCTGGTCTTCGAGTTGAAAACTGAGTCCAGAGAACGTCGCTTTGCGCGGTTCAAGAGAAGTCAGGGGAAACTCCTCCGACTGATCTTTCTCCTCCCAGCCTTTGAACTGGCGGTCAAAATGCTTGATGCGCAGCAAAAGCGACCCTTCGTGCTCCACGATGGTCAGCAATTCGTAGAAGTTGGTCTTGCCTTCCTTGACCAACTTGAACATGCCCATCATGTTGTCTCCCAGCGGAGGGCTCCATACCTCTTCCACTTTTCCGCCCAGCGCCTCGCCCCGCCAAGTTCCCGCAATCCAGGCCACGTCGCCAATCGAGGCCTTCACGGTGTCGGCGATCTTGGCGGGCGGTTGGGCGCGGCAAAGCGTGGAATGCAAGGCGAAGCAGGCCGCCAGCAGGATCATCAGACGCGACATAGGTATTCCCCTAGACAAGTTCAGAACGGGGGTCGTCGGCAAAGCCCCCGAGCCATCATATCATCAAGCGCCGGCGGTTCGCGGCAAGACGAAGCAGGGGCGCAGGTGTTTTTCAGGTAAACTCGGTGCGATCTCCGAGGCCGGGAGGGCCGACACAATGATAGCCCTGGCCGTGAGGCGAGCCCTTTAAAGCTAGATTGAAGCGAATCGCGACCAGCCGGCAAATTCCCGCCACCGCTGGGCTCGTCCCAGCGTAGCGCTGCTCCTCGCCAGCCCGTGCGCCGTGCCCATTCCCGCCACCGCTGGGCTTGTCCCAGCGGGGCGCTGCTCCCCGCCAGATAGCTCTGTTTGCTGGGCGAGGAGCATCGCGGCGGCGGCCCCGCCGGGATCGTTGCTGGCGGGGAGCAACGCTCGACGGGGACATGCCCCGTCGTGGCTTGCTCGCCGCGTAAGCACTTGTGGCGACAGGCCTTGGCGGAAAATGGAGCCTGCCCTGGGCGCAACACTCATGACATCCTGCTTAGTCCAAGCTCTTCAAATAGTCCAGCAGATCGGCGGCTTGCTGCGGCGTGAGGTCTTTCAGCAACTGATCGGGCATCAGTGATTTCTGCTGGCGTTGCAGGCGTTCGACTTCGTTCATGGGCAAGAAGTGAATTTCGCCGGCGGCGTCCTGGATTTTCAAGGCGCGGTCGTCCCGCTGCAGCAACAAACCGGCGAGGACTCGTCCGGCGGACGTTTCCACCAAGTAAGAGGCGTGAACATCGGCGATCACTGCTGAGGGGTCGAGCACGTGTTGAAGCAACTGCGGCCTCGTGTTTTTCTTGCCCACGCCATCGAGGTCAGGCCCCACCGAACGTCCTTTGCCGGCAATTCGATGGCAACTGCGGCAGGCGAGCGTTTGCGATTGGTGGAACAAGCGTTCGCCTTGGGCGGCGTCCCCAGCGAGGGCCAAGATGGAGCGAGGGTCGGGATCTGCGCCCAAGCGCGGCGCGCGTCGAGACTCGGGAAGGAAACGCTCAAACAAGTCCCTGATCGCCGGCTCCACGTGTGTTGCGCCGCGTTCGATGAGTTCCTTGGCTTCGAGTTCGGGCAGCGCCTGATCATCGATCGCGAAGACGACTTTCAATGCATCGCTGGTATCGGCTTGCCCCTGCCTTAGCCGATTCAAGGCGGCGAGGAGTCCCTGATCCGCATCGGACGTCGGTTGCGTCAAGGCGTCGTCGGCCGCACCCAACTCCGCGATCCATTCACGGATCAGCTTCAGCCCCTGAACGTCCACCGCGTGGGAGCCCACGCGCGGCATCCGGCCTCCGCCTAGAGAAGCCAACCGATAGGCCAGCACGGAATGCGCCGCGCGACCGGCCGCCACGAGTTGGCCGCCCTTGATCCCCATCGCGCCGTGCATGGGCGGTTGGTCGATCAGATTGGTCTGCGGTAAAGCGGTGTCGAGACTGAGCACCATCTTCGCGTTGCCGCCGCCGTCTGGCACGTGGCAATGGGCGCAATTGAGGTGCAAGTATTGACGAGCCCATTCGGCCGATCCAGCGTCGTCGCCGGCAGCGAGCAGCATTGGCAGCTTGCCCTCCTCCAATTGCTGCTGGATCGATTCGCCCGGGAGCGCCAACGCTCCCAGCGACTCCAGCCAATCCAACTGGTCAATCGGGTCGTCGCCCAACGTCGCCCCCGGATCGTCCCGGATCGTCCGCCGGATCGTCCGCCTCCCGCTGGGTCCTCTTGATTCGATGGAGTTGGCTCGTGCGAACGCCCAAGACATAATTCGCTGCACGGCTGTGACACGCCATGCATTCGGAGCGCGAAGGCGTCCGCCACGTTAACCGCGGATCCTGCGAGCCGAAGCTTGCCGGCGGCAGCGAAGCGCTGGCGCCGCCGGCGGGCGCCAGGTCCGCATCTTGTTGGTCGGGGCGCCAAAGATAGCTGTAGCCCGCCCACTCGCCATCTTGCTTGAGGAGCACGCGCGTCTCGAGGCGCCGGGGTGGAACTTGCTCGCCGCCAGGCGTTGACAGCGTTTGCACCAGGGCGGCGCCATCGGGAAATCCCCAGGGGTTGGTCCGATGGAATTGGATCGGCGCCACGCGGGTGGGATCATCGGTGGCGGCGGGCAACGCCAGCCAATACCGCGATCGGGCTCCGTCATGCCAGGCGGCCGCGCGAATCCGGTAGGGCGCGACCCCGGCGGCCGGTCTGAGTGCGGCGGTATCCTGGAACAATCCCGTTTCGCTCAAGCGGCCCGGGAAGCTGGTTGGTTGCCCGGCTTTGGGGTTGGGGATCAACCGATAAAAGCCGCCCAGGCCGTCGCCGCGATGGTCGGCCACCAGCAGCTCTCCCGAGGCGTCGCTGGTGAAGCACGTAATGTTGAGCGAAGTGTCCGCCAATTCGCGGCGCCAAAGCACCTGGCTGCCATCGTGCTTGCCGGCCCAGATCTTGCCTGTCGAGTAATCGCCGTAGAGATAAGCGCCGATCAAGGACGCGTGTCGCCTTCCGCGATAGACCAAGCCGCCCGTCAGGGATCGCGCTTCGGAATGCGGATGTTCGAACGTCGGAGGCAGAATGGGAGTCGGTCCTGGTTGCCGATCCGCGATAAACAAGTGCCCGCCCTCGTAAACGCTCCAACCGTAGTTGCCCCCGCGCTGGATGAGATACACCTGCTCCCAGGCGTCTTGTCCGTTGTTGCCCACCCAGATTTGACCGCTTGCGGCGTCAATGGAAATCCGCCAAGGATTCCGCAACCCGTAGCACCATGTTTCGGGCATCGCGCCGGGCGTGTCGACAAAGGGATTGTTGACAGGGACCGAGTACATCTTGCCGGCATCTGGATGGTCGACGTCAATCCGCAGGACCTTGGATCGCAAGGTATCCAATCGTTGCCCCACTTCATCGGTGTCGCGTCGCACGGTGCCATCGCCCGTGGTGACGTACAACATCCCATCAGGCCCAAAAGCCACAGCGGCTCCATTGTGTCCATTGGAGGGCCAGGCGATGATCGTGCGCGCGCTCTCGGGCTCGATCGTGACGCCTTCGTCGCTGGGGCCGCTGCGCAGCGTATAGCGTGTGATCAGGCACCGCGCGCCGTCTGGGTGAGCGGGCTCCGCGCTGCCGATGTAGCAATAGCCATTGAGCTTGAAGTCGGGATGAAACGCGATGTCGTAGGCCACGTTGTCGAAGGAGAGCAGGCGATGCGCCTGGCTGGCGCCCTGATCGTCGTCGAACCAAGCGAGGTAAGCTGGCGAGTACGGACCGTCTTCATGGATCGCCAGGTAGTAGGGGCGATCAGGGATGCGGCGGAGGCACACGGGCCAATCCAGCTTCAACCGCGGGAACGCCCTTGCCACCGTGAACGGACGGGGCGGTTCCGGCGAGCCTTGCAGACGAGCATTATCCCAGGGCGGCCAGGCCTCGCCGTCGTTTGCGGAAACCGCGACGTGCGACGACGCTGCCACAGCGGCTGGGGGGCTTTCCTGGCCCACGCCGGCCGTGGGGCAAGCTGCCAGGCATGAGCCCACGAACACCAAGTGGCCAACCCAACACCGCATTGATATCTCGTCGTTCGCAGGGAGAAACAAACGCACGCCGCCAGTCGGCGCGGCGACTGGGCGAAGAATCGGGAAAGATTCTCGCCGGAAAAGCAGGCTCGGTCACGAACCGCCTCTGCATTGTAGATACAATGCGGGACGAACTGAGCGCTGCCCGGCGGCGATTTGCTGACTTTTTCCGTTTCGATCCGGGAGGGAATCCCCATGACTCCATTGCTGATCTGCTTGTTGGGACTGCTCGCCGCCGATGGCGACAATTGGCCGGCGTTTCTAGGCGCCGGGGCTCCGCAACCCCCAGCCGACTCGCTGCCTTTGACCTGGTCTCCCGAGTCCAATATCGCTTGGACCGCTCAACTCCCCGGACAAGGTCAAAGCAGCCCGGTCGTTTGGGACGGCAAGGTCTATGTCACGACGATTGAAGGGGCCAACAAGGAAGCGTCGCACGTGGTCGCCCTGGATCTAAAGACCGGCAAGGAGTTGTGGCGGCACACGCTCAAGACGTCATTCCCTGTGGAAGTCTCGGTCTATGTCAGCCAGGCGGCGCCCACACCGGTGGTCGACTCGAGCGGCGTGATCGCGTTCTTCGAGGCAGGGGATCTGGTGGCCTTGGATCACGCTGGGCAAGTACGCTGGCAACGGAGTCTCTCGAAGGAATTCGGCCAATTCAAGAACCGCTTCGGTCTCGCCGGCTCGCTGGCCCAAGACGAGAACGCCATCTATGTTCTGGTCGATGACGAAGGCCCCTCCTATCTGATGGCCATTGCCAAGAAGACGGGCGAGACGTTGTGGAAGAAGGATCGCGAACCGCGCGTGTCCTGGAGCTCCCCGATGTTGGTGCGAGTCGGCGACAAGATGCAGTTGGTCGTGAGTTCCGCCGGCGCGGTCGATGCGTATGCGCCGGCTGATGGCGAAGTGTTGTGGACCAAATCCGACGTCGGCGGCAACACCGTTTGCACTCCGCTGGATGATGGCGAGGGTCGGATCTTGATTGGAGCTTCGCCTGGGGAACGCAGCCAATACGCCAACATGGCGCCCAAGTCCAATATCGCGCTGCAACTAAGCAACAGCGGCGAACCCAAGACCTTGTGGACGGCGCCGCGAGGCGCGATGGCGTCCTTCGCCTCGCCGGTGATCCATCAAGGCTGCGCTTACTGGGTGACCCGGGCGGGGGTTGTCTTTTGCCTGGACGCCAAGACTGGCGAACAACTGTATTCCGACCGCATCGCCGACTCCTGCTGGGCCACTCCGCTCGGGGTGGGCGACCGAATCTACTTCTTCGGCCGAGGCGGCAAGACGACGGTGCTCGCCGCCGGCCCGGCGTTCAAAGAACTGGCCGTCAATTCTCTATGGTCGGCCGACGCCCCAGCCGCGAGCGGTCAGCAAGGGGGAGGCAACTTCGGGGGACGCACGTTGTACGCCGGCGTCGCCGTGAATGGAAGCTTGCTGCTTCGTGAAGGCGAGAAGCTGCATTGTGTGAGGAAATAGCGGGACCCGGCAACAGGTTCCAACAGGTCGGCGTCCAGGGAAAAGCCTTGGACGCCGAGTTCGCTTCGGCGTGTGGGGAAAGTTCGCGTTGGACGAGATACTGCTGGAACTGCTGCGCCGCCACTTTCAATTCAAGTCCTTCCGCGGGCGGCAGCAGGCCGTGATCGAGCATCTGCTGGGGGGTGGCAATGCTCTGTTGATCATGCCCACCGGCGGCGGCAAGTCGCTCTGCTTCCAACTGCCGGCGTTGACGTTTCAGGCGCCTGGCGAGCTCACCTTGGTCTTGTCGCCTTTGATCGCCTTGATGAAGGACCAGGTAGATCAACTCACCGCCCGCGGCGTGGATGCGGCGTACATCAACTCATCCCTGGATCGTCAACAGCGCGAACAACGCTATCGGGAATTGGCCGAGGGTCGCTTCGATTTGCTTTATGTCGCTCCAGAGAGATTTCGCAAGCCGGACTTTCTGGAAGCGATCGCTCAGCGGAGAATCCGTTTGCTGGCCGTCGATGAAGCGCACTGCATCAGCCAATGGGGGCACGACTTCCGGCCGGACTATACGCGCGTCGCGGAATTCCGCGAGCGTTTGGGGCAACCGCCCACCTTGGCCATGACGGCGACGGCGACGGCGGCCGTTCAACAGGACATCATCCGCCAACTCGGCCTCGAGCGAGATGACGTCCTGATCTTTCACGAGGGAATCGATCGTCCGAATCTCAGCCTGGACGTCGAACAGGTGTGGGACGACGACGACAAACTCAGGCACATCCTGAGCACACTCGCCGAACATGATCCGGCCACGGGCGCGGGAATCATTTACTTCACGCTAATCCGTACGCTGGAAGCGTTCAGCGAGGAGCTATGGAAGCGACGCATACCGCACCGCGTGTATCACGGCGACCTGCCTCGCGATCAGCGGCGCCGCGTTCAAAACGACTTCCTTCATGAACAAGCGGGACTGATCCTGGCGACCAACGCTTTTGGCATGGGCATCGATCGCGAGGACATCCGGTTTGTGTTGCACGCCGAGTCGCCGGGTTCCCTGGAATCCTACTACCAAGAGATCGGGCGAGCGGGTCGAGACGGCCGACCTAGCCGCTGTCTGTTGCTGTACGATCAAAGGGACCTGGCGACCCAGATGCAATTCGTCGATTGGAGCAATCCGGATGCGGCTTTCTACGCGAATGTGCATCGGTACTTGCTGGAACGCAGCGACGAAGTTCGGGCGTATGGACTGGAATGGCTGAACAAGCAACTGCAAGCGCATGGGAAGCATGATCATCGCCTGGATACGGCGCTCGGCATGTTGGATCGCCATGGAGTGATCGCCGGCGCACAGCCGCCGGAATGTTACGAAGTCTGGCGAGACGAATTGCCCGAGGAGCTTATGGACGAACAGCGGCTGCAACAAAAGAAGGTGCAGGACTGCGAGAAGCTGTTCGCCCTGGTCGAATACGTCAAGACCGAGGCGCCGAGACAAGCGTTTATCAATGCGTACTTCGGAGCGGGCGCATGACAGCGGACGACGCTTGCGCGATTCGTGACTTCTCGCTCTGCACGCGCGGAAGCAGCGTCACCGTCCCACGCCGCCGAGCTCGCCGCCATGCCGCGTGGCGAGGGCTCGCCAGATGCTTAGATCGATCTGGTCCTCGATGAACTGAACCGAACCATCCAACATGACGACTTGCACTCCGCCCGGATGGTAGCTGCGCGAGGTGATGAGCGCATAGGTGGGACTTCCGGCGATGCCGTCGCGGCCTTCCTGCCAGGAATTGAAGTCAGCATCCACCACGTCGCCGCCCACCGAGTAGGGCACGAACGTGTTGGGCGGCAAGGTCGCGGTGTAGCCGGTGTGATGCACTCGACCGTCCGGCCACTCCGTATGTCCGGTGTTCTTATACTGCGCGCCAGACGCCACAATCGCCGCGGCCTCGGCCGCATTGGCTGGCGGCGACAATGTGGACGGACCTCCATTGCGCGTGTAATGCGTCCACCCTTTGACCTCGGCGCATAGCACCGTGTTGCTCAGCCCGTCCAGGAACTCGCCGAAGGACAAATGGCTGTTGGGATAGAAGGCGCCATCGCCGCCTTGACGCGTTCGCGGATCAAAGACGAACCAGGTGCCGAAATTGAAGCCGTAACTGGTCGGCGCCAGTTGGGGGCGCCCCGGCCCGGTATCGCGCAGCTTTCGCGAGCCGGGATCACTTGGGCAGCCGTAAGACGGCGGCCGCATGCGGTCGAGAGCCATCTGGGCGTCCCACGCTTGCGTAATGTCAACTTGCTGGTACAGATTGCCTTGCTCCAGATACTGCAAGATCCGGCCGTGAACGCCCCACGCCCCGTTATTGCCCGTGCTCGAAACGCCCAGATCCACAATCGTGCTGGCCGGAATCCGCCGAAACGTGCTCTCGTAGTTCGCGATCGCCAGACCAATCTGGCGGAGGTTGTTCTTGCATTGGGCGCGGCGTGCCGCTTCCCGCGCGGCCTGAACCGCCGGCAGGAGCAAGGCGACCAGGATCCCGATGATGGCGATCACCACCAGGAGCTCGACGAGCGTGAAGCCAACTCGGCGGTCGGGTCGCGGCGGAGATGAAGAGGCTCGATCCATGGGGTCAATCCTGGTTGCTTTCTGTTTCTTTGCTTCTCGAGCTCGGTCGTCATCCAAGCAGCAAGGGCAGGGCGGTCATGCAGGGCGGAAGCAAACGCCGGGCCGCGCCACGGTACAATGCGGGTTGAACCGGACAATCCCGTCCACCCATGCCGCTGGACAGCCCGATCTTGAGCTTTGGACAACGCATCCAGGCAGGAAATTGGCCGCCGCCGAATCGGGTCTGTCGAGCTCAGAGAGTTTACGGCGCTGCTTAAGCCGACACGTCTGTCGCGCCGCGCGTCACCCATTCACGAGGTCCGCGATGCGCTGGTCGTTGCGATATCAAATCATGGCGCCGATGGCGGCGTTGATCGTGGTCTCCATCGTCGGGCTCAGCGTGGTCCAAGCTTATCTGGCGGCGGAATCGGCCACCCAGCAGATTCGCCGCCGTTTGCGCGATGTGATGGCCACTTTGACGGAGTCGAACTTCCCTTTGACCGAGGGCGTCTTGCGGCAAATGAAGGGACTGGCGGGAGCTGACTTCGTGCTGGCCGATGGGCAAGGGAAGGTCCAGGTCGGCACCCGAAGCATGCGCGCGACCGCACTCGACCCCAAGGCAATCGCCGGCGACTGGTCGTTCGCTTCCCCCATCATGTTGGATGGCCGCGCCTTCCTGCACGCGACGGCGTCCGTGCAGCGAGGCGCGGGGGGTGAAGCGGTGCTGCACGTGCTGTATCCCGAGGACGCGTACCGTGATGCTCGGCGACGCGCGTTGCAGCCGCCCCTGCTGATTGGCGCCCTCGCCTTGCTGGTTGTCGCGGGCCTTGGGGCCACGATCGCCAATCGAGTGACTCGGCCGCTGCGGCGTTTGAAGGACCAAGTCGAACGCGTCTCGCAAGGCACTTTCGCCGCCATGTCCGTGCCCGACCGCCATGACGAAGTCCGCGACTTGATCGTCTCCATCAATCGGATGACCACCACGCTCATGGAGTTCGAACAGCGAGTGCGAGAGACCGAGCGCATGCGAACTCTGGGCCAGTTGGGCGGCGGGCTCGCACATCAACTGCGGAACGCGGCCACCGGGGCCCGCATGGCCCTTGATTTGCATCGCCGTCACTGCTCGCTGCCGGACGATGAAGGTCTGGATGTCGCTCAACGGCAACTGGTGTTGATGGAGCGCTACTTGCAGCGATTCCTGCGACTGGGGCGACCGCAACCAGCACAACGCGAACCCCTGGAACTGCGAGCGTTGGTGGCGGAGCTCGTGCCGTTGGTCGAACCCGCGGCGCAGCACGCCGCGGTGGAGCTCAGCGTGGACTTGCCGCCAACGCCCGTGTGGCTCAGCGCCGAACGCGACGGCATGGACACCTGGTGCTGAACTTGTTGCTGAACGCCGTGGAGGCCGCCCAGCACCAAGAGCCTTCCCAGCATGAAACGCCGCGCCGCGGAGGCCGAGTCCGCCTGCGATTGGCGACGACCCCCGATGGAAGCGTCGACTTGGAGGTCGCTGACAATGGTCCAGGCCCATCGCCGGAAATGGGGAGCTGCTTGTTCGAGGCATTCGCCAGCGACAAGCCGGACGGCGCTGGTCTGGGTTTGTCGGTAGCCCAGCAGGTGGCGCAATCCCATGGAGGCGAGCTGAACTGGAAACGTGACGACGCATGGACTTGCTTTGAAGCAACATTTCCAATCAAGCCCCAACGCGACGGTCCCAATCCAACCCAGGGCGCCGCGGAGCTTCGCTAGAATGAGTCCCGGGCGCGGCCTGGCGAAAACTAGCTTGCCCAAGACTTGTCTGCGACTTGTCCGCATTGCTATTCTCCCCGAAGGATCCATGTGAAAAAGCTGCTGATCATCGATGACGAGCAATCGATCACCTGGGGATTGACTCGGCTGGGACAGGAGATGGGGCTGGAGGTGCAATCCGCGGCGTCGGCCGAAAGCGGTTTGGAGTTGGCCGCCGCCTTTCTCCCCGATGCGATCGTGCTGGATGTGCGTTTGCCCGGGATGAGCGGTCTGGAGTCCATGCGTCAGCTCCACGAGCTCACCGGCGACGCTCCCATCATCATCACGACAGCCTATGGCGACTTGGAAACGGCTGTCGCCGCCGTCGCAACGGGCGGTTCCGAGTATGTCGTCAAACCGTTTGACACCGACCAGATCCAGCTCGTCGTTCAGCGGGCGATGTCGGCCCGGACGTCGTCGCCGAAGGAGGCTCCGCGGACGGCCGCGGTCGCCGGCTTCATCGGCGACTCGCCAGCGATGCAACGAGTGTATAACCGCATCGCGCTCGCGGCTTCAGGCGATGTGCCGGTGCTGTTGCAAGGTGAAAGCGGCGTTGGCAAGGAACTGGCCGCCCGGGCCATCCATCGCTTCAGTTTGCGTTCGGCGGGGCCCTTTGTCGTGGTGAATCTGGCGGCGTTGAATCCGAGCCTCGCTGAAAGCGAACTGTTCGGGCATGTTCGCGGGGCGTTCACCGGCGCCGATCAAGCTCGAACCGGTCTGCTCGCCGCCGCCGATGGGGGCACGCTCTTTCTGGACGAAGTGGCCGAGATCCCTTTGCCGACCCAAGTGAAGCTGCTGCGCGTCCTGGAGCAGGGCGAGCTGGCGCCGGTCGGCTCCGACGCGACGCGGCGAATCAACTTCCGGCTGGTCTGCGCCACGCATCGCGACCTGCCGGGAATGGTCCGCCGGGGCGAGTTCCGTCATGACCTGTTCTTTCGCATCACCGCATTTCAAATCGACATTCCGCCGCTGCGTGACCGACCCGAGGACTTGGATGCGTTGGCGGAGCATTTCGTGGCGGAATTCGGCGGCGAACGCCGGCCCTCGTTGAGCCGCGCCTGCGCTCGCTCAGCTGCGGCGACTCCCCTGGGCCGGCAACGTGCCGCGAACTGCGGAACGCAATGGAGCACGCCTGCCTGTTGGCGCGGGGCGGTGAAGTCCAACCGGCTCACCTGCCGCCGCCGTCATTGGAGCCGGCTTCAACAAGCAACGAATCCGCCGTGCCCGCGACCAAGGCGGAGCCTGGGCCGCTATCTTCGGCGGAGCTGGAACGAGAGCTCACCGCGGCGGTCGCTCGCTGGGTCGAGGATGACTTGCAGGCCCACCCCGAGGCTCAAACGATGTATGATCGCCTGATGACGGTGGTCGAGCCGGCGATGCTGGAGGTGCTGTTGCGGCGGCGCCAGGGCCGTGTCGCGGCGGTCGCCCGAGCCTTGGGCATCCACCGCACGACGGTCCGCCGCAAGATCGATCAGTACGGCTTGGACTCGCAACCTGATTGAGCACTTTTCACTTTCGAGGCCCCCGCATGTCGCGCTGCACTTCACGGATCGTAACCACCGTATCACTGGCGGCGATGGTCTGGGGAATGGCCGCTCCGTCGCCAGCCGAGCAGCGCCCCAACATCCTGTTCTGCATCGCCGACGACGCCTCGTATCCGCACATGGGCGCCTACGGCTGCCAATGGGTCGAAACGCCGGCCTTTGACCGGATCGCCCGCGAAGGCCTGCTGTTTACGCGAGCCTACACGCCCAACGCCAAGTGTGCCCCGTCGCGGGCGTGCATTCTGACCGGCCGCAACTCGTGGCAATTGAAAGCAGCCTGCAATCACTTTCCGTTTTTTCCACCCGAATTCAAGACCTACGCCGAGGCGCTGGCCGAGCATGGCTACTTCGTCGGGCAAGACCGCCAAGGGATGGGCGCCGGGCGTGGCCAAAGACGCCGCCGGAAAGCACGCGCAATCTGGCCGGGCGGGCGTTCGAATCGCAGGCGCCAGAAGCCGCCCGCCAGCGGCATTTCGCCAGAGCGACTACGCCGGCAACTTCGAGGACTTCCTGGCCGCCAAGCCGGCCGGATCAGCCGTGGTGTTTCTGGTACGGAGGCCTCGAACCGCATCGCGGCTACGAGTACGGCTCGGGCGTCGCCAAGGGCGGCAAGTCGATCCTGGACATCGACCGTGTGCCCGAGTTCTGGCCCGACAATGAAACGGTCCGCAACGACATGCTGGACTACGCCTTCGAAATCGAGCACTTCGATCGCCACCTGCAACGCATGCTGGAAATGCTGGAAGACCGCGGCATGCTGGACAACACGCTGGTCGTCGTCACCGCCGACAACGGCATGCCCTTTCCGCGCATCAAGGGGCAAGAGTACGAACTCTCCAATCACCTGCCGCTGGCCATCAGGTGGCCCCAGGGGATCCGTGAGCCGGAACGTGTCGTCGAAGACTACGTCAGCTTCATCGATTTCGCCCCCACGTTTCTGGAGGTCGCCGGATTGACTGCGGAGCAGACGGGCATGCAGCCCATCACTGGCCGCAGCCTGTTGGACATCTTCCAGGCCGAGCATTCCGGGTGGGTGAATCCCGCGCGAGATCACGTGCTGATCGGCAAGGAGCGGCACGATGTCGGCCGCCCTCACGATTGGGGCTATCCGATCCGCGGCATCGTCAAGGACGACTTTCTCTACCTGGAGAACTTCGAAACCGGTCGCTGGCCGGCGGGCAACCCCGAGACCGGTTACCTGAACTGCGATGGCAGCCCCACCAAGACCGAAGTCCTCGAGACTCGCAACCACCCCGTGCTCGCGTTCCTTTGGGCGGGGTCGTTTGGCAAGCGACCGCCCAAGGAAATGTACCAGGTCGCCGACGATCCCGCCTGCATGCGAAACCTGGCGAACCAAAACCGACTCGCCGCATTGCGAGACCATCTGCGGGATCAGATGTACGCGGAATTGAAAGCCCAGCAGGACCCGCGGATTCTCGGCCAGGGGCGCGTCTTCGATGAATATCCCTACTCGGACCCAAAAACCGTGAACTTCCACCAACGCTTCACCGATGGCGAGAACGTTCGCGCCGGATGGGTGAACCCAACGGACTTCGACCAACGTTGACGGCTCCAGGCGTCGCGGCAGCCCGGCCCGACGCCGACAAATTCCCCGCCGACTCGTTGACCAAACACCCGGAGAAAACCTACTCTGGGGAGGCGTTTCGGGGCGGACGAGGGCCGAAGCCGCGACAAACGCCACGAGAATCTCCATAATATTGATCCTTGGCCGCCGGGACGCGTCCGCGCGTCGTTCGGATTCCGCCAATGACTCTTCCCAAAGCGGTTTTCGGCACGGAGGGACGCTGATGAACGACATGCAAGCACGAATCGAACAATGGCTAACCGAGTTGGACGCGACGAAGATCCGCCCGTTGGTCGATGAACACGCCGCCGGATACTTTCACGAAGTGCTGCACTGCATCCACGCCCATGAAGGCAGCATCTGGGTGCGCCCGCCCAAGGCGGATTATCTCATGATCGCCTACAACGATGGTCCGCGCCCGGCCGAGCTGGAAGGGCAGGTGAAGATGAAGGTGGGTGAAGGACTGATCAGCAAGGCGTACAACGAGCACATTACGGTGTGCCACCAAGGGATGTTCCGCCACAAAGACCAAAGCGAACACGTGGACAAGCAGCTTCGCCAACTCACCGCCCACCAAATCGCCGCACCGTTCTACTTCTTCGGCACGTGCTGCGGCGTGCTCTCGGCCATCCAAACCTATTCCGGGGGCGTCACGGCGCATACCAAATGGGGGTTTGATCGCGAGTGCATCCAGCAGTTCACCACGTGCGCCAACGTCTTGCGGCGTCTCTTGGAATACCAGCTTCTAAAACAAGAGCTGAACCTGAAGAGCTAAACAGGTGCGGTGCGGCGGCTGGATGCGGGGGTTCCTGGGTGCGCGCCGGTGCCCTGCGCGACCCCAGGCTTTGGGGTTGCACCGCGTTGCGGTGCGGAGGTTGGATGCGAGAATCCGCTCCGGCGTTGCCCTCAGGGCCTCGGTCGCTCCCAGCCGCCTAAACCGAATCCGTCGAGCAACCCGGTTTGCACTCGCCCGCCCGCGACTTGGAACATGCCCGGCCAATCCCCCTCCCAGCCTTCATTGCCCGCGGGGCAGTATTGCCGTCCATTGCCCTCGATCGCCGCGACGCCTGGCACGCGGGCGGCGAGACTCGCCGAATGCAGGAACGAGGCGCCCACACAGGTCAGATCCTGCACGCACAAGAACAGCCCGTGCTTCTGAGCCGCCGCTCCCATCAAGAGGGCTTCGCTTTGACCCTTGCAGGCTTTCAGGGCGACGCCGGAATACCCCTGTTCCCGAGCCAATAACAGGCTCTCATAGTCGATCAACGACTCGTCAATCACGACGGGCTTGATCTTGGCGGCCTGGTGCATACGGTTCTCAGGATTGCTGCGAAGATCTCGATGCGTCGGTTGTTCGATGTACTGCACGCGTTCCAGCGCCGCGGGCGAGGCTTCGTTCAGTTTGGCCAGGAAGTCCAACACGTATTCGACATTGGCGCACTTCTCATTGAAGTCCAACGAATAACACCAGGCGAGGCAACCGCGCTGTTGCTGGGCGACGCGGGAGACTTCTTCGATAGCCGCCACGCGCTGCACGTCCCACGCCAAGTCGTCGCCATTGAGTTTGATCTTCAAATGCGTGAGCTCATCGGCGACGATCCACTCGCCGAGCGTCTCTGGCAATCCATCGCCAATTCGCTGAACCACATCGGCGTCGGAAAGTGGATCCAACGCCCCGACCAGGTGATATAAGGGCATCGACGGCTGCGGACGCCTCAAGGTGTAGCGGTCGAGATATTCGCCTTGGAACGTATCGTCGAGATACGACGCCAAGTCCGCATTGACCCAGGACTCGCCCAGCAGATCGTAGCTGCTGGCCTCATGGACTTTGCCGTAGGCATCGTGAATCGCGGCTTCAATCGGGCTGACCGCGACCAGCATCGCCAATGGCGGCATCGACTCGGCCAAGCCCCCGGACGCCTCTTGGGCCAGCGTCTCCCAATGCGGAGTCAATCGCCGAGTGATTTCCAGCGGATGACCAAACGCCTTGGCGGCGTCCGAAACCACGCTTGCGGAACGGGCCAGCCGCACCATGGCCTGCAGCGTATCCTCGGCCGAGACGACTTGGCTGGGCCAGGCCCAGACGTTCCCCAGCGGCATCGAACCGAACCCCGTGGCCCGCTTGCCTTGCCGTGTTTCGACCGTCGCCGACACATCCTGCAGGATCACGTCCCGCACCACGCGACCGCCGAATTTCATCGGCGTCCGATAGGCGATCCTTTGCGATGATTCGCGTAGTTCCACCACGCGGATATCGGTGGACTTCATAACGCGTCCTACACCAGCCCTTTGCGCACCGCCCAGACCGCCGCTTGCGTGCGGTCGGAAACGCCGACCTTGCGGAGAATGTGCTGCACATGCTCCTTGACCGTTTCATAACTGATCTGGAGTGCGGCGGCGATTTCCTTGTTGGTCAGCCCCAAGGCCAATTGCCGCAGGACTTCGCTTTCACGCTGCGTCAGCGGGACGTCGACGTCGGCGTTCAACCGCGGCGTGGCGAGCGCTCCGGTGACCCGGCGAAGCTCCTCGCGAGTCCACGCGGCCTCGCCGCTGGCGACCTTGCGAATCGCGGACAGCATGCGTTCGCGGGACGCGGTCTTGACCAGGTATCCGGCGGCGCCCAAGGCGACGGCGCGGGCCACATAGGTCGGGTTGTCGTAAGTCGAGAGAATCAGGATCGGCAGCTCCGGCCGCTCCAACTTGATCCTCCCCAAACTGGAAAGGCCGTCGCCTCCCGGCATCCGGACGTCCATCAAAATCACGTCCGGGCGCTTCTCGGGGTCGGTTTCCAACGCGGCGGCGACCGCGTCTTCACCGGTGCTTGCCTCCGCAACGACCTGGATGTCCGTGTCTCGGACCAGTCGCTTCATGCCAAAGCGAACCACTTCATGGTCGTCGCAGATGAGAACTTTGATCATATCGAAATCCAATGAATCGAGGATAAGAGCTTCGCTCCGCCGTCGCCCCATTCCCCTCAGTTCGGTCGTTTCTCATCTGGCGGGGGGGAATTCCCAACCAGCATCGGGCGTAAATGTACTCGCCCGCGCCGTTCGCCGCGAGACCAGTCGGCGGCCAGCATGGGCCATCTTGCTTCCGCCCAAGTCACCCTGCGACGCCACATTAGCGATCGCCCATCAGGGGGAAAGGAACACTCCAAAGGAGCAGCCCCCCACATTCTACTTCGATTCCCGCTCGGCGGAATACGCCAACACGCCCTGGCTCCACGTTTCTCGCACCGCGAGCGGCTGCCCCGCAACCGGCAGATCGCAGAGCAGCAAATCAGCGGGCGCCCCGGGGACCAATCCAGCAGCGGACCACCCCATGAGACGACGCGGGTTGAGGCTGGCCATTTCCAGGGCGGCGACGTGGGACAGCTCGGCATCTCGCATGGCGATCCCGACGTTGTAGCGGAGATGCAGGGCGGCGCCGGCCAGATATTGCCGCTGTCCGGCCACGACCAATCGCCCGTCTTCGAGCACCTCGACGGCCCCCAAGCCGGGCGCGTCGTAGGCGCCAGGCGGCATACCGCCCATGCCGGTAAGATCACTGACCAGGACGCACCGCTCGACCGTCTTGGCGCGGACGAACGTCTTCAGCACCGAGGGGGGCAGATGATGCCCGTCGGCGATCAGCGATGCCGTCAGGCGGTCTTCGGCAAGTTGGTCCCAAATACAATTGGGATGGCGGCGGATGAGGCCGTGGGCGCCGTTGCCCAAGTGAGTGCTGAGCGTGGCGCCGGCGTTGACCGCTTGCTGGATCTGCTGGGTGTCCGCCGCGGTGTGGCCCAGCGCCACGACGACTCCACTAGCGACCGCCAAGCGAATGAAATCCACGGCGCCGGGTTGTTCAGGCGCCAGCGTCACCAGAAGGATTCGACCACTGGCGGCTTCTTGAAGACGCTGGAACTCGTCCCACTGAGGCGCCCGCACATGCTCGCGAGGATGAGCGCCGCGGGGCCCATCCTCGGCCGAGATGTAGGGACCCTCAAGATGAAAGCCCGGCACGCAACGCCGCACGTCGGGACAGTGCTCCAAGAGACTCGCCGTGACCGACAGGCAATGGCTCAACGTCTCGAAGGACTGCGTCGTGAAGGTCGGCAGCAAGCAAGCGACGCCCTCGCGGGCGAACCCGAGGCAAGCATCGCGCGCCGCCTCGGGCGTCAAATTCGGGTCGGTGAATTCCTGCCCTTTGAGCCCATTGACCTGCAGGTTGACGAGTCCAGGGGCCACGACCGGCAAAGCTGGATCGGCGGCGGCGGCGACTTCGCGAACGGCCTGCAGGCGGTCTCCCTGCAGGTCGAGCACCACGGGGCGCAGCGTCCGATAGTGCCGAGCGTGAATCTGCATGCCAGCGACCTGGGAGCGATTGAGAAGCCACGGCCTGAAGCGCCGTCACCATTGTAGCTGCAGCCGCCGGGCCGCGGAACACCGACCGGTCATCTGGGTCGGACCTGCGGCCAGTGGCCCGTGCGGACGGTCCGACCGTGCATCGCTCGACGGGGACATGCCCCGTCGTGGCGGCGGCCCCGGCGGGATCGCTGCTGGCGGGGAGCAACGCTCGACGGGGACATGCCCCGTCGTGGCGGCGGCCCCCGGCGGGATCGCTGCTGGCGGGGAGCAACGCTCGACGGGGACATGCCCCGTCGTGGCGGCGGCCCCGGCGGGATCGTTGCTGGCGAGGCGCGGTGGCGGGAATTTGCCGGCTATTCGCGCTTTGCATCACACGGCGCCTTGTATCAATGGTAAATCACATACACGTGCCAAGGCGAGCTGACCCAATGGTACGGATGGTAGCCGTTGCCGATCCACATGGGCGCGGGCTCGCCCATTTGTGGAATGGAGGTCGCCATGGGCCGCAGCGGCGAGTAACCGTACCATTTTTGTGATTCGAGACGACGTCGGCGGTGCGCCGAACGCTCTTCGGCCTTACGCCGCAGGATCGACTTGGGATCGTCATACCGTCGCATTTCGTGGAGGTAGACCCACAACTCGGGGTTGTCCGCAGCGCTAACGCCTTCGACTGGCGCGGCGCGGGCGCCTCGTCGCTGGGAAAAGCGGGCTGTTGGGCGAGCGCCGGAGAAGCCGACGCGGCAAGGACCAAGGCGAGAAGGAATGATTTGCGCATCAGGCGGCTCCTGAACGACCGGGGCGGATGGGAGAGTTGGCGCACAAGACCAACCTGCAAGACCCATTCGACCAGACACGACCGTTGCGATAAATCGATTCGAGCCAGGCCGTGCAAGCAACGCGACCGGCAAAGTCGACAATCGCGGCAAAAAGCAAAACCACACGCCGCTCTCCGCCCAAGCTCTGCTTCACCCTCGACGCCGCAGGCCCTCTACGCCCTCAAGCAACGGGGGGGGTAAGCAGACTCTGCCGGAAGTCGGTTGGGCCGCCCTTGACCATCAGAACGTAGGTCAAATCGCCGCGCGTCCAGACGCCCACACAAAAGGCGCCGGTGGTGGATTGCGGCTCGTTCACCGGCCCCTCGGGAGCGTTGGCGATCTGCCGCGTGCGGGCGACCACTAACAGCATGTCGCCGCGTTTGTCCGCGAAGGCGACCGCTTGTTCATCGCCCCAGACGGGGAAGACTCGCCAGCGATAATTCGGCGGCATCTGCACGGCCGAGTCGATCTCGTAGCCATCCGGCGGCGCCGGGTCGTTCCATAGCGCTGAGTCGTCTAAGCGGAGTTCCTGCACCCAGGCCGTGGCTTGCTGGGCGGCGGTTTGCACGTCGAGGCGATCGCCGCCGGACCACAGTTTCCAGGACACGGCGGCCATCAGGCAAGCCGCAACGGCCAGCGCCAGGCCCCACCAACGGCGGCGGAACGACCATTCGGCGGCGGGCGGAACGACGTATTTCTCGAGTAGTTTGGCCCTCAGGTCGTCCGGCACAGGCTGTTCCTGCAGCGCCTGCGAGAACAACAAATCCCAGTGTTGCGACTCCTCAAAAGCTTCTCGAATTTCCGCGTCGTTGGTCAAAGCTTCGGCCAGCTCGCGCATTTCCGGCTGATTCAACTCGTCGCCCTGCACGCGACAAGCGTCGATCCAGGGTTGCATGCGTTCGACGTTTGACATGGTTGAATCGCTCCAGCGACGTTATTTCCGCCGCGCTGTTTTGTCCGATGCGTTGCCTATCGTACTGCTTTCACCGAGAGATCCCAACATCTTTCTTAAGTGGGACTTAGCCCGGGAAAGCCGGCTCATAACGGTTCCTTCGGCAATCTCCAATTCGGCCGCGATCTGACGGTAGGACAGATGTTCAAAAAAGAACATCAACACCACCACGCGAAACTCCTCGGGAAGCTGTTGCAAGGCGCGCTGAAGGGCCTCGCGGTCCCAGATCTCGTTGGGCTCGGGTTGAGCCACTTGATCCAGGTCGAACTGGACCGCTTCAGCGGAGACGGGTCTCTTGCGGCGGGCGAGCTTACAAAAGCATCGACGAGCGATGGCCAGCAGCCATCCGCGAGCCTTGGCGGGTTCGCGAAGCTGGTCCAAGTACTCATGGGCATTGGCGAATGTCTGCTGCGTCAGGTCCTCGGCGTCGGCTTGATGGCCCGACATCCGAAAAGCGTAGCGATACACCACGGCATGATGCTCTTCAATCAGCGCCGTCATCGAGGGCCGCTGGGGGTCCTGTGATGGTGGTTGAGCGGATCGTTCCACGTTTGATCGCTTCGCTGCAAGAGAGTCTCAACAATAGACAGAACCCGAGTGACGCCCATTATTCCCCAGTGGAACGGATTTATCGAGTCTTGAACCGCCGAGGACGCGAATTTTCCCAACCGCGGCGGCGGCGGCGATTGCGGGCGCTGGGGGGCTACTTTCGCTTGGGGCGGGGGATCTGCGAACGTCCTTTACGCCCTCGGCGGCGCCCGTTGTTGGCCCCCGCATCGACAGCCTCCACGGGTTTGCCCATCTGCTGTTTGAGTCGCAGGATGCGGTCGCGCACGGCCGCGGCCCGCTCGAATTCCATGGCTTCGGCCGCCTCCAGCATCTCGGCTTCCAATTCGTTGAGATACTCCTCGTTGACGATTTGCACTTCGTCCGCGCGTCCCACCTTGGCGTTCGCTTCGCGGCGAGCGGCGGCTTCGGACTCGATGCCCGCCCGAATGTTCTTCTTGATGGTTTCCGGCGTAATGCCGTGTTTCTCGTTGTATTCCTGTTGAATCACGCGCCGCCGCCGAGTCTCCTCGATGGCCCGTTGCATCGAGTCGGTCACTTTATCGCCATACAAAATGACTTTGGCGTTCACGTTGCGCGCCGCGCGGCCGATGGTCTGGATGAGCGAGGTTTCGCTGCGGAGAAATCCTTCCTTGTCGGCGTCTAGAATCGCCACCAGGGAGACCTCGGGCAGGTCCAACCCCTCCCGCAACAGATTCACGCCCACCAACACGTCAAAGTTCCCCTCGCGCAGGTCCTTCAAGAGCTCGACGCGCTCGAAGGCGTCCAATTCGCTGTGCAGCCACTTGCACGCCACGCCTTGCTGGCTGAGATAGTTCGAGAGATCCTCGGCCAGGCGTTTGGTCAGCACCGTGACCAGAACGCGCTCCTTGACCGCGACGCGCTCCCGCACCTGTTCCAGCAGATGCGGCACTTGCCGCGACGCCGACGAGAGCTGGACCACGGGATCCAGCAATCCGGTCGGACGAATGATCTGCTCCACCACTTCGCCGCCAGCTTGCTCCAACTCATAATCGCTGGGCGTCGCCGAGACAAAGACGGTGTCGGGCAGGAGCTGCTCCCATTCCTCAAATTTCAGCGGGCGATTGTCCAGCGCGCTGGGCAGGCGAAAACCATGTTCGACCAGCGTGGTCTTGCGACTGCGATCGCCGGCGTACATGGCTCGTGTTTGCGGCACGGTGACATGCGACTCGTCGATGAACATCAAGAAGTCTTGAGGAAAGAAGTCGTAGAGCGTGTTGGGACGCACTCCCGCGTCTCGACCTTCCAGATGACGGCTGTAGTTCTCGATGCCAGGACAATGGCCGACTTGCGCCATCATCTCCAGATCGAAACGCGTGCGCGCGCTGAGCCGTTGGGCCTCGAGCAGTTTTCCCGCTTGCCGCATTTCCTCGAGCCGCTGATCCAGTTCCGCTTTGATCCGATCCAACGCCGCGGCAATCCGCTCCTCGGGCATCACAAAGTGCTTGGCCGGGTAAATGAAGACCTGGTCCTGCCGAGCCAAGGTCTCGCCGGTCAACGGGTTGATCAACGACAGTTGCTCCACCTCGTCGCCCCACAATTCGATGCGATATGCGAATTCCTCGTAAGCCGGCCAGACTTCGACGCAGTCGCCTCGAACGCGAAATCGACTGCGCTGAAAGGCGACGTCATTGCGTTCATATTGGATGTCGATCAACTTCATCAACATCTTGTCTCGATCCAACACGGTCCCCTTGCGGAGCGCGACCATCATGTCGCGATAGTCGGTTGGCGAACCCAAGCCATAGATGGCCGACACGCTGGCGACCACAATCACATCGCGGCGACTGACCAACGAGCTGGTCGAGGCCAATCTCAAGCGATCGATCTCGTCGTTGATCGATGCGTCTTTTTCGATGTAGATATCGCGTTGCGGGATGTAGGCTTCCGGCTGATAGTAATCGTAGTAGCTGACGAAGTAGTGCACCGCGTTGCGCGGAAAGAACTCGCGGAACTCCGAATACAACTGGGCCGCCAACGTTTTGTTGTGGGACACCACCAAAGTTGGCCGCTGCAGGCGAGCGATGACGTTGGCCATGGTGAAGGTCTTGCCCGATCCAGTCACGCCCATCAAGACTTGGCGATTGCGTTGCTTGCGGACGCCGTCGACCAAGGCTTCGATCGCTTGAGGCTGGTCGCCCGCTGGCTGATAGGTGCTGCAGAGTTCAAAATCCAAAGAGCTTTTCTCCCTCGTCGCAATGCACCAGGGGCCTGATGTTTTCGAGTTTCCCCGGGCCTATGCCGTGCACGTCCAGCAGCTGATCGACCTTCACAAACGCTGCGCTTCGGCGGCGCTGCACAATTCGCTGAGCCAACGTTGGGCCCACGCCCGGCAGCAGGCTTAGCTCGCCGGGTGAAGCTTGGTTCAACGGCACCAGCAACCTGGGGGTTCGCGGCGGCGGATCATCGATGCCCGGCCTCCAGTCCGCCGTCTCCGCGTTGATGGTCGCCGCCGCGGCAGGGTACCGCGCCAACCGCGTCGCGGCTGGTGATAATCCCAACAGCAGCACCACCGCCAAAGCGGCTTGCTGTCGCGCGGTCATCCCGCCAGGTCTCGCAGACTTCGCCATCCCGGGCACTCCACTGGCGGTCGCTCGAGGCGAAACAGCACTCCCTCACGACGTCGCCCGCCGGCCGCTTCGCCGTCTGTGTCGCCTGCACCCATGGGGCGGGCGGCCCTCGTTGGATATTATGCCCTATGCCCAGGCCACCGACGAGGCCCAGCCGCAGGGCGAGATCATCCATGCAGGCCTTAGGGGAAGGAAATAGCATGCCCCCGCAAACGCCCAAAGAGTTCCTTCAAGTCGATTGGGATCCGCAACTCGAGGATGAATGCCGGCAACTGGTGCATCTAGCGGTGCTGGAGGACCTTGGCGCCTTATTCGACTGGACCACCATTTCGCTGGTCTCCGAAAACGCCCAGGGCGCCGCGGACATTTGCGCCCGCGAGGCCGGCGTGATCGCCGGGCTGCCGGCCGCCAAACTCGCCCTCGAGGAAATGAACGCGAAGGTGCACTGGCGGCCGAGTTGCCGCGACGGCGATTTCGTGCAAGCCGGCCAGGTGATCGCTTCCCTCAGCGGATCGGCTCGAGATCTGCTGACCTCCGAGCGATTGCTGCTGAACCTGCTCGGCAAGCTCAGCGGCGTGGCGACGATCACCCGACGGTTCGTCGAAGCCGTCGCCCATACCGACGCGCACGTCTATGACACTCGCAAAACCACGCCCGGTTGGAGGGGGCTGGAGAAGTACGCCGTGCGGTGCGGCGGCGGCAGAAACCATCGGCGAGGCCTGTATAGCGCCGTCTTGATCAAGGACAACCATCTCGCCTTTTTCTCCCACAGCAGCCGACAAGGCGGAAGCCGGGCGGATGCGGGCGCCGCCGTCGCGGCGGTGCGCTCGTTTCTGGAGCAGGCCCAAAGCGAGTACCCGCTTCTCAGCGGGATGATCATCGAAGTCGAAGTGGATACGCTGGACCAGTTGCGGTCGGTCCTGCCCTGCCAACCCGACATCGTCCTGCTGGACAACATGACGACCGCCGATCTGCGGGCGGCGGTGCGACTCCGCGATGAGCAGGCGCCCACGGTCCAACTGGAGGCCTCCGGCGGGGTGCGTCTGGAGACCATCGCCGCGATCGCCGAAACGGGCGTAGAGCGAATCAGCGCGGGGGCTCTGACGCATGCGGCGATCGGCTTGGACTTGGGGATGGATTGGAATCCCTAGCGGCGGGTGCGACCGGTCGCACCGATCAGGGCGATTCTGCGGCCGGCAAGCGGCGGCCCCGCGTTTTGGTTCGGCCATCAACGCGGCGCTCCACGTCGCTCAGCGGGATATGGCCTATGGTTGCGCTGGAAGCTCCCGACCCAATGCCGCGCCCCCATGAATATCACCACCCTACGCCTCCCAAACTCCGTGGCGACCAGCTTGGTCTTGCTAGGCGCCATCGCCTGCGCCTGCCTGGCCGCCGAGCACCCGACCGCGCCGGTGCGGTGGATGTGCGCGTCCGCACTGCTGTTGGGGCTGTGCTTCGCGCTTTCCAGCTGGCGACGGTCGCGTTCCATTCTGGAGCAGGCGCTGGGCGCGGCAAAGAACCTGGCCCGGCTGGACCATCATGACCTGTCCAGTGAACGCAAGCCGGAACGTCTGACGCTGCCGGCCCGCCACCCCGGGCGACCGGTGATGTCGCGGATCTTGGACAATCTGGTTTCCCAGGTGGCTCGAGCGGAATTGGCCGAGCGGAATCGCCGCCAAGCGGAACAACGCATCAAACGGCTCTCGCAACGCGTGCAGACTCTGCAAATTTTGATCGACCAACGCCCCGCCGCCGTCCTGATGTTCGACGACAGCCGCCGCTTGATCCTGGCCAATCAGAGCGCCCGTGCGCTTGCTGCAATGCGAACACATCGAATTGCCGTTCGCTTGGGATCGAACGCTGCCCTCGAGCTACGGCGGCGCCCACCCGTTGGCCGGCCAACCCCTCACAGACCAAGCCATCTGGACATGGCGGCGAGACGACCAGACGACGATGCAGTTCGAGGTCGCCGAACTACACCCCGCCTCGATCGACATCGAGGCGCCCCGCCTCGGCCAGGAGTCACGGCGAGCCGGCGCCGCCGTCAACCCAGCGGCGACGACGGCTCACGCTGCGACTTCCAGCGGGGTGCTGTATCTCGTGATGCAACGCAACACCACGTCGGAGGGAGTGTCCCCCGGTTGGTCTCAACTGCGAAGATCCGTGGAGCGTCAAAGCGAGCGTCCATTGAAAGCACTGAACGCGTTGGAAAAGCTGCTGCGCGAACTGGATCCCCAAGGCCGTGAAGAGCGCGACGAGTATCTCGAAGCCCTGCGACGCGGGGCCTCGCGCCTCGATGAAATCAGCCGCCAACTGCAAGAACTGTCGCGGATCGAGGACGGAACGTCGAACACGGCTCCCGAGCGTTTCCTGTGGCGAGCGTTCGTCGAGGAACTAGCGGAGCAGATCGCCCCAGCGGCCGAGCGTCGGTCCGTTCAGCTCGAAGTAAAACACCTCGAGGGACACGACGTCCCAGTGGAAGGCCATCGGCCCGTGCTCCTGAGCACCGTCGCCCAACTCGTATTGGATTGTCTCAAGTCCGCTGTCCCGGGTGCGCGATTGCTACTGGAAAGCAGAAAGGACGACGATACGGTCGTGCTGGCCATCCGAATGCAAGCGGCCGATGCGGCGGCCACCGAAGAAGCATCCCGCCGAGAGAAGGTCGCGACGACGGAGCACGCAGCCGCCTGGAAAAGCCAGCATGAGGGGTTGAGCTGGCCCCTGGCCAAGCACGTGCTGTGCGATCTTCACGCCGGGTCGCTCACGATGGAGCGACGTCGCGCTGACGCGGCTCGACTGCGAATCACACTGCCAGCCGTGTTGGATGCGGAATAACTGAGGAAGAGCGTCCCAAGGCGCTGCCGCCGCCAACTAGGCGATGCGAGCTCGCTTGAAACGCCTCTCGGCTCGCAGGCGAGCACGACGCTTCACTTCACTCGGCTTCTCGTAGTACTCTCGGCGCCGCATTTCTTTCTTGATGCCGCTGCGCTCCACAAGTTTGCGGAAGCGGCGCACAGCTTCCTGAATGCTTTCACGATCCCGGACAATCAACCGAACCATGCGTTCTCTCAATTGAGGGTGCATTGGGGCAGACCCCTGGCCACGTTCGCCAGGGAAGACGAATCGCAGATGGTAACCGATCCTGCGTCGAGTTGTCCAGTTGGAATGCCGCGAAGGGACGCGTTTTCTGTGTTTCTGGTGCGCTTCTTGGCCAAACACGCCGGACCCACCCATCGCGAGTATGCGGTCAAATGACAAGCCTTGACCTACCCGCGTGGGGCCTTAAGTCCACGCCATTCGGGCTTGCCCCCGTTGGGCGATGCTCCTCGCCCAGCAAACAGTGCTCTCTGGCGGGGAGCAGCGCTACGCTGGGACAAGCCCTGCGGTGGCGGGAATTTGCCACCTTACGATCAAGGCCGTCCGCGCCACTCAGAAAATAGGCAACTCAGGCGACTTGCGTTGAGTTTTTCGATCACAGCGAGCATGTCGGTCGATTCAGCCAAGCCAAACATCCAAAGCTTCTGGGCCGATCTTCCCAAGACGCCCGCCAGCACCCGGTCCAACCGCCGGGAGAGGATCTCCCCGCATTCAGTCGCGTCCCCCTTCGCCGGAACCCTCATGACGCCCGAAGCCTCCGCTACCGATTTGTTGCACGAGATCGATCAGAAGCAAAACGAATTGCTCGCCGAGCTCGATGAGCTGAACCAACGCATTGAGGCTCTGCTGGCGCAACAACAGGGCCGCGCGGCGGCCGAACCGGATGCTCCCGCGGCGGCCGCCTCGTAGTGCTAAGCGCCCGTGGCGTAGGCTGCCGGCGATTGCCTGCTTCAGTCCAAATGGCCGCTCTTGCCAATGGCCCGCAGCAGTCTCAGTCCCAGCATCAAGCTTAACGAGCAGCCCGCCAGACCAAGCACCGAGAGGCGACGCATGCCGAGAAACGCCTGCTCGGGAAACAGCAACGGCGTCACTTCGCGGCTTAACAAGAGCGCCGAACCCAAGAACAAAGCACTGGCCAACAGTCCCAGAACCAAGCGGTTGACCGATGGCTCCAGGCCGCGATGGTCCAGGTGAACGTAGAACTTCCCGGAGCGAACCTGCTCGAGGATCTCGATGACGCGCCGCGGCAGCACGTCGGCCAAGTGCTCCAATTCGAAGTACACTCGGCGCAGCTTCCGCAACTGCCTACCGGGCGACAGGCGCCGCAACAACATCTTGCGATGGTACGGCTTCATGACCTCCATCAAACTGAAGCCGGGATTCAATTTGCGGCCGGAGCCCTCCAGGGTGATCAGGACCTTGATCAGCAGCGTTGCTTGACTGGGCAACAAGATGTGATGACGATTCACCATGGCGATCATGTCGCTCAAGGCGCCCGCCAAGTCAAACTTCGCCAAGCTCTGCGTGGCGTAGGCGCCCACGAAATCGGCGACATCGATGGCGAACTGCCCTTCATCCAGGTCCGGGGGCGTGCGCCCGATGCGCTTGACAATCGACGCCAGCAGCGGCACGTCGCGCTGAACAATCGCCATCAGCATCTCTTCGATCGACTCCCGCAATTGCTCGTCCAAACGACCAACTTGGCCAAAGTCGACCAATCCAATGCGGCCGTCGGGCGTGATCAGCAAATTGCCGGGATGCGGATCCGCATGGAAGTAGCCATGGCGAAAGATCATCTCCAGGTAGACTTCGGCGCCTTCCCGGGCGATTTGCTTCAAGTCGCATGGCGGCGGATCCATCTGAATGGCTTGCTGAATGGAGACGCCGGGCACGAACTCCATGGTCAGCACGCGTGCGGTGCACAGCGTTTCGAGAGGTTGCGGCACGAGTACCCGCGGATCGCCCCTCAATTGCTCGGCGAATTGTTGGAGGTTGCGTTCCTCGCGGCCGAAGTTGAGCTCCTTCAACACCGCGCCGGCCCAGTTCCGCGGCGGTCTCGCGCGGACGGTAGCCTTGAAATTCGGGAATGCGTTCGGCCAGCGAAGCCAAGCCATTGAAGACCTCGAGATCGCGACGCACCGTGGCCTCGATGCCTTGATGCTGGACCTTGACCACAACATCCTGGCCGGTGCTCAATTTCGCGCGGTGGACTTGGCCAATCGAGGCGGACGCCAGCGGCTCGTCGGCGAACTCCGCGAATAACTCCTCCACGGGTCGCCCCAATTCCAAGCGGATCATGTCCCGCACGGTTTGCGGCGAGTCCGCGCGGACGTCGCTTTGCAGCTTTTCCAATTCGTGGGCCAACTCCAGACCGACCAGGTCGGCCCGGGTGCTAAGCAACTGCCCCAACTTGATGAACGTCGGCCCCAGTTCCGAGAGGGCCAAACGAATTCGCTTCGCCTGGGAATGGTCGGCCAACGCCTGGCCGTCCTGGTCACGAAGCTTGTCCTTGAAAAACCCGATATTCAGGCGCGAGATCCAGTCGGCCAATCCGTAGCGGCTGAGCACCGAGAGAATCTCGGTCCAGCGTCGAACATTGCCATACAGCGAGGGGATCGTCGAGATTCGCATGCCTTCATTGTCCTTGCCCGCGTCGCGTCGGACAAGCGAGCGGGGGTGGTTGGCCGTTGTTATTCGCTCGTGGTGCGTAGTTTGGGCCGTTCGAGGTTGTCTCTCCGCCAGGGTGAACGGCCTTCCCTAGTTCGCCAGCGGTTTGCTAGGATGACGGACTCTGCTCGCCGCCCCCATCAACCGGCGCCTGCGACTCCCTCTCCCTCCAAGGCTCTGGTCCTATCGTGATTGAATCGCCCTCGACTTCCCGCCCCTCGACGCAACGGCGAGCGGATATTCGCAACGTCGTCATCATCGCCCACGTGGATCATGGAAAGACGACGCTCGTCGACTGCTTGCTGCGTCAAAGCGGACAGTTTCGGGAGTCCCAGCTCAAGGGCGAACAGATCCTGGACTCCAACGACTTGGAGCGGGAACGCGGGATTACGATCCTGTCCAAGAACATCGCCCTTCCATACAAGGGCGTGAAGATCAACTTGATCGACACGCCGGGCCACGCCGATTTTGGCGGGGAGGTCGAACGCGTGGTGCGAATGGCCGACGGCGCCCTGGTCCTGGTCGATGCGGCGGAAGGGCCGATGCCCCAAACCCGCTTCGTGCTGTCCAAGGCTCTGGAAGCGGGACTGAAGCCCATCGTCGTGATCAACAAGATCGACCGCCCCGATCAGCGGTGTCACGAAGTGGTGGATGAGGCGTTCGAATTGCTGTTGAACCTGGCCGGCGAGGAACTCAGCGAGTTCCCCCATATTTTCGCCAGCGCCAAGCTGGGCTATGCGACGACCGACCCGGACACTCCCGGGGATTCGATGATGCCCTTGCTGGATCTGCTGCTGAAGGAAATCCCGGGCCCCGTCGTGCAGCGCGACGCGCCGCTGCAAATGCTGGTCACTTCCCTGGACTGGTCGGACTATGTCGGTCGCATCGCCATTGGTCGAGTCGCGGCGGGCGTGATGCGCCCGAATGAGCCTATCGTGCTGGCCGGCGAACATGGTCAGCGCCGCTGCAAGGCGTCCGCCGTGCATATCTTCGAGAACCTCAGCCGCAGCGAAGTGTCGGAAGCCGAGGCCGGCGAGATTGTGGCCGTCTCGGGGCTGGGCGATGTGGAAATCGGCGATTCGCTCTGCGACGCCTTGGATCCTCGACCGATGCCTCGCCTGATGGTCGACCTTCCCACCTTGGAGATGCTGTTCACCGTCAATAGCTCGCCCTTGGCGGGCCGCGATGGGAAATACGTCACCACCCGCCAGCTGCGCGAACGCCTGTTGCGCGAAACCCAGCGGAACGTGGCGTTGCGGGTCAAGCCCGTTGAAGGGCAGGACGCGTTCTCGGTGGCCGGCCGCGGCGTGCTGCATCTGGCCATCTTGATCGAAACGATGCGCCGCGAAGGCTACGAGCTGTCGGTCGGCAAACCGCGAGTCATCTTGCAGCAAATCGACGGCAAGCTGTGCGAGCCCTTTGAATGCCTGCATGTCGAGGCGCCCGCCGTCAAGATCGGGCCGGTCATGGAGCTCGTCGGACACCGGCGAGGCGTCCTGGAGCAAATGACGCCCCGAGGCGAATACACCGCCGTGCGGTTCGCCATTCCTGCTCGCGGCCTGATCGGCTTACGAACCCGCTTGCTGAACGCGACGCAGGGCGAGGCGATCATCAACCATCGCTTCGACAGCTATCGCCCCGTGGACGGCGACCCGCCGCGACGCGCCAACGGCGTGCTGGTCTCGATGACTTCCGGCAAAGCCAACGCTTACGGCTTGGACGGCCTGCAGGATCGCGCGGCGCTGTTCGTCAAACCGGGCGACGAGGTGTATGAAGGCATGATCGTCGGCGAAAACAGTCGTGATAACGATATGGTCGTGAACCCGACTCGCGAAAAGAAACTGACCAATGTGCGGGCCGCGGGATCAGACGCCAACATCTTGCTGAAACCGCCCCGCATCTTCTCGTTGGAGGACGCGTTGGAATATGTTGAGGACGACGAACTCGTGGAAATCACTCCGGTCGTGATCCGGATGCGCAAGATCACGTTGAAGGAATCCGATCGGCGGCGGGCGGGCCGCAAGTAAGATCTCCTGGCCAACGACTAAAAAAACCAGCCCAGGTGCGGAAGCTCCTGGGCTGGTTTCATTCTGCAACTTGCTTTGGCCGCGAGGGCCTTGATCGTAAGGTGGTCAACCCGACTCTGTCCGAGGCCCGGAGGGCCAACACAATTCTAGCCGTGGCCGTGAGGCCACGGTTACCTTTCCAGATCGGACACAGGCCCGAAGGGCCGACACAAGTCCTGATTGTGTCGGCCCTTCGGGCCTGTGGACCCGTTTCCGTTGACGTTCCGTGGCCTTACGGCCACGGCTAAAATTGTGCCGGCCCGTCGGGCCTGCTACCCTCCCAGCTGGGCCGGCTTACGATCAAGGCCGGCCGCGAGCTACTTGACGTCGATCCGCTTGGGTTGCACGGCGGCGACCTTGGGCGCCCGAATCGTCAACACGCCATGCTGGCATTCGGCCGTCAGCTGCTCGCCGTTAACGTCTTTGGGCAGGCCGAAGGACCGCTCGAACTTGCCATAATGACGCTCGACGCGATGGAAGTTGACGCCTTCCTGATCCCGCTCAAAGTTGCGTTCGCCGCTGACGTGCAGGCGACCTTCATGGAACTCGACCTTCACATCCTCGCCGGTCAAGCCAGGAACATCCATCGAGATTTCGTAGCCTTGATCGTCCTCGAGGATATTGCAGTTGGGAGCGAACCAGCGCCCCACTTCCGCATCCCAGGCGAAGATCGGGTCGGCCAACAACTGAGACAATCGTCCTTGCCATGGCAGCATTTGCTTCTTCATCATCACAGCACCTCTCATGAAATCGGGACCTACGGTTGCGGCCTGTTGGGGCCGTTCTTTGTCTGCCATCAACTAACAGCAAACCGTGCGCCAAACACAGAAACCGGAGGCGCAAGCTATTGCAAAACAAGGAGTTAACTGCAGTCTGCTTTTTTCAGAATGAAGTGGCGATGAATGATTGAGCATGTCACAATGTCAGCAGTTTTGGTTTTCCCTACGACTCGCAGCGCGAGACGCCGCCATGTTTTGCCATTCTGTCCGTCGCCACAACCAACACACTTCCCCAACGCCCCAGGTTCGCACGCGTCGGGCCTGGAAGGCCTTGATCGCGATGGCATGGATCGCGGCGATTTCGACCAGCGGATGGGCGACCGCTCAAGACGACGGTCCGCCAGCGGCCATGATCGGCTCGCGCCTCGAGCTATTCGTGGAGACATCCCTTGTGGACCAGCTGCAAGGCGACGCGAAACTCGTCGTCCAACGGCCCGCGGCCAAGGAGGTGGTGCTGACGACCGACGCCCCCTGGGAGGGAAATACATCGGCGTACTACACGTTTCTGCAAGACGGCGATCTTTATCGCGTCTGACTATCGCGGCTCCCATTTCGATGAAGCCGCGCGGAAGGCGGCCCATCGCGAAGTGGTCTGCTATGCGGAGAGTCGCGATGGTCTGCATTGGATCAAACCCGCGTTGGGGCTCTTTTCTTGGGACGGATCCAAGGACAACAACATCGTCTGGGACGGCATCGGATCGCATTGCTTCACACCCTTTGTCGACGGCAATCCGGATTGCCCGCCAGAGGAGCGTTACAAGGCCGTCAGCCGCGGCCGGCCGACCCATCCCGCGGGGCTCTATATCTTTGGCTCGCCCGACGGGCTGCATTGGAAGTTGTTGAAGGATCAACCCGTCATCACCGAAGGCGCCTTTGATTCACAGAACCTCGCCTTCTGGGATGCAACCAGCAACTGCTATCGCGCTTTCTACCGGCAATTCCGCAAGCACCCTCAGGGCGGCGTTCGCGACATCATGACGTGCCGCTCCGACGACTTCCGCACCTGGACCAAGCCGCAGTTCCTGGACTATGGCGAGGCGCCGATCGAGCATCTTTACACCAATGCAATCCGCAGGTACGAACTGCGCGCCGCATTTGCTGCTGGGCTTTCCAACTCGGTTTCAACCGCGGACGCAGCAAGTCGAACCGATCGTCATGGCCAGTCGAGACGGCGAATCGTTCCAGCGCTGGCCGGATGTGTTAATCCCACACACGGCGCCGCAAGACCGCGACGGCAACCGCAGCAACTATCTCGCCTACGGCTTGCTGAGCTTGCCTGGCCGCCCCCGCGAACTGTCGCTCTACGCCACCGAGGCGTACTACACGGGACCTGACAGCCGAGTTCGCCGCTTCACCTCGCGAGTCGATGGATTCGTCGCGCTGCAGTGCGGCGCCAAGGCGGGGGCTTGCTAACAAAACCGATCCGCTTCGCCGGCGACACGCTGCGGCTGAACTATGAAGCCGGCGAGGACGGTTGGGTGAAAGCGGAACTGTTGAACGTTGACGGAACGCCGTTGGCCGATTTGACGAGCAACGCGATGCAACCCCTGACCGATGATGAGCTTGCCGGCGTGGTCCGTTGGTCCGACGAAGCAGCGCTCGGAAAACGGCAAGGCCAACCCGTGCGGCTGAGGATCGAAGCCAAGAACGCAAAGGTTTACGCGTATCAGTTCATCTCGGAGGCCAAGGAGCGTAGCGAGGGGCGACCGCGCGTAACGCGTGCGGGCCAGGACCACGGTGATTTCATCCTCGAGCTGCAACAACAATTCGAACTGGATGGCGCCCTGCTCATTGAGTGCTTGGAGCAGTTCAATTCTCGCGGCGGCGGCGACGCGTTCGACTTCCGCATTCTGCAACAACTGCCCCACCCGGAAACGGTCGGCCTCCAATTGCCGCTTCTTCGAGTTCGTCCGTCGGCCGCTGGCCCTTCAGCTCTTCCTCCTTGGCCTTTAAGAGGGCGACCTGATTGCTCACCGTGGTTAAGCCGATGGTCAGCGCCTCGAATTGCAACGCTCGCCGTACCGGGCCGCGGGGCGCGTGAACCTGGGCGACGACTTCCAGATCGCGCCCCCAGCGAGCCGTGACCCCCAGTCGAAACAGTTCGGGGATCTGTTCGGTCCCCACCCCGATCAACAACTCGTCGCGGCCCAAACGCATGGGCTTGGCGTCCTCGGCGAGCTGCGCTTTGGCGTTGCCTCCGGTGACTCCCAAGACGCGCCATTGGACGGCGTTAGCGGCCGGCCGGTTGGGCAAGGCCACGCGTGATTCCGCAATGAGATTGCCGTTCTCGAACTTCAACGAGAGAGGCTCAATCAGCGCCGTTTTGCGCAGCGGCAAGAGGTGTTCGCGATCGCCGGAACGGAAACGGAGCACACAGTTGGCCAGCTGTTGGCTGGCAGCGATACCCGCCGCCCCGGCCAGCCAACGCCAGTGAATCTGCTTGTCCTGGGCCACGATTTCGGCGGCCTCTTGTTGCTCGGGATCGACAATCCGCCAACGCTGCCCGTCCCGATTCAACGTCAACGGCAAGCCGCCTCGAGTCGCCACGGCGGACCCCAGCAATTCGACGGTCCACTCGCCGGCGGGCGCATCTCCCAGGGCCAACGAGCCGGCGGCGTTTTCAGGCAACGCAATGCTCTCGGCCCACCCCGTAAACGCCGGGGCCGCAGCGGGTTCGGGAGCTGGTTCGGGAGCTGGTTCTGCATCGCTGCGGCGCGCACTGAGCTGGGCGGGGGCGGAGTGTCGGGCTCGTCCGGCTTGGGGGCTTCGCCGCCGTCCTCCGGATTCGACGCGAGCGGCGCGTCGCCTGCCTTGGATTGCTCGGGCGCGCCGTTTCCTCCGACGCTCGCCTCTTTCTGGGAGGCTGGCGGAGCCGCGCTGGGAGTCGGCGCCGAGGAGTCGGGCGCCAAGTCCGCCATCATCGCCGCGGGTCCCGGCGGGCTTCCCGTGCGGGGCGCGGCGGTCTTGTGCGGTGGCCTCTGGGAAGCGCCGCTGGCGCGGCCGCCGACGCCGCTCAGAGGATCGTCGCCACGACTCGCGCCCGGAGGTCTGACAGGCTCGGTGGAAAGAACGGGAGAGGTTCGAATCGGCGGCTGAAAGGCCAGCCATAACGCGGCCGACACACCGACGATCAACACCGCCGTTACGATCCAGACGGCCGACACGGATTTCGTTTTGCGACCGATCGCACTGCGGCTGGGGGAAACGGGCAATTCCGCTGCGAGTTGTGCGCGCGCGGGCTTGCGGGGAGGCGCCGGTTTGGCGGCGACCGCATCCGGCGAATGGTTTTCGCGGGACGGCGGCGCGGCGGAGGCCAGGTGGGCCGCCGGCGGTTCCTCCTTGGGCGCCGGGGCGACCGGTTGGGAGGCATGATGCTCGTCCAACCAACGCCGACAGGCGGCGTGCACGGCTTCGGCCCTAATCCGTTCGGTCCATGGCTCGTGCAGCATCTCTTGCGCGAGCCGCCGCAACGTTTGCGAGGCGGTCGCCGACGGGTCGGCGGCGTCGAGCAGGAACAGGAAAATGCGTCCCAGCGCGGCCACATCCTGCGCCGCGTGCAAACGGACGGCTTGTTGATGGTCCTGCTCGGCGGACTCGGCGTTCGGCGCCAACGAAGCTGCCAGTTCTCCCACGCCGAAATCCGCGATCTTGATGACCTGCTGGGAGAGCAGCAGATGCGTGGCTTGGAGATGCTGATGAGAAACGCCCAGGCCATGCGCGTAACGCAAAGCCTCCGCGGCTTGCATGATGTAGCTCACCACCGCTTCCATCGGCAAGGCTTCGTCGCGTTCGACCAACGACTTCAGGCTCTCGCCGGCGCAGTATTCGGAGACCATGAAGCAGCGACCACGATCTTGGTCCACGTCGAAAACATGCAAGATGTTGGGATGCTCCAAGGCGCCGGCTTCCCGCGCGTCCTGGACGAATCGCTGAATCACCTGATCGTTCTTAGACAGATGTCGATGGACAATCTTCAACAGCACGTTGCGGCCAAGCTGAGCGTGCCGAGCGAGAAAGTGTTTGCCGATTTCGTCCTGGCCGACCTGGTTGACAAGCAGGTAGTTGCCAACGGCGAAGTCTTCGCGACCGGCCAGAAGCTGGTTGGCTTGCCAGGTTGTTAACTCGCCGGCGGCGAGCAGATGCTTCAACGCTTCCCGAACATCATCGATGGACGCCAGGCGCTCGCGTTGGCGGTCGAGGGCGTGCGGCTCCAATAGCCGACCATCGGCGAGCCTTCGCCATAGATCAGCGGTCGTCCATTCGGGGACCATATTGGCCATGTGCGTCTCCAAAACGGCCGCGAGGATGACGAGACACCGTCAACAGATGAGAATACGGCCGGCATGATTTGCTCCCCCATTATGCCACTCGCCAAAGCCTTTGGCCAGCGATTGTGGTTGACATTGTCACCGCTGGAATCGACGGAAAACGGTGCCTGGCTTGGATTTCCAACACAGGGCGAGGGGCTCGAGGGACGCCTTTGGCGGGGGACCGCGGCATGCTGGGCGACGCGCGTCAAGTTGGAAAAATGGGTTTTGTTTGCCGGCAATACGGAAAGTACTGATTATTCCCGTTCTTCTGAACCGATAGTTTCTGACGAATGGCGTGGTGACCGGACCGGTGGACCCTGTTTGTCGGTTGTGTCACGGAGGACGTCGCCAAAGAACGCAGCCGGGCAGGAGAGCTCGACTCGCATTCATACCGCGGAGACAGACAGATGAAATTGCATTGGGCTTGGCTACTTGTGCTGCCAATTATGGCTTGGTTGCTGCCCGCGACGACCACGCGGGCGCAGGGTTTCGCTCCGCCGCCCTATGCGGCGGGCGGCGGCGCCTATCCTCCCCAGGGAGGCTATCCTGGGGGCGGCTACCCCGGCATGCCGCAGATGGGTGGAATGCCGCCGCAGATGGGCGGAATGCCGCCGCAGATGGGCGGAGCCGGATGGCGGCGGGCTGCCGGCGATCCCCGGACGCTACCCCGCCGCGCCTGGGATGGGGCCGGGCGGCGGGTACGCCGCCACTCCGGCTCAATACTATGACAACGGGCCCGTGGGCGGCGAAGTCTATGGCGGCGAGGTGTATGAAGGCGAATTCTATGATGACGGAGGATTCGCCACGGGCGGCTTCAGCGGCCTCACCAACGGCTTGGGCGGGATCCTGTCCATCATTGGACCCGTCAATTCCGGCGGCATCGCGGCGCCGCGTTGGTTCGACTTCAGAGTCGAATTGATGACGATGAATCGCGACAAAAGCGACGACGGCATCGGTTTGCAATCGCTGGGCAACGCAGGCCTGGGCGATCCCTTTATCGTTCTTAGCACCAACGACGCGGACATGGACTCCACGACCGGAGTTCGCTTCACGAGCAACTTCATGCTCGGCTCGTCGGGCCACATTGAATTCGCCTACATGGGCGGCTTCAACTGGTCGGGAGAGACGACGGTGCTGGATCCGGATGACAGCCTGTTCTCCGTCTTCAGCGACTTCGGCAACGTACCGCCGCCGTCTTCGATCCTGGTCCCCTTTGACGCCGACTATGACCTCAATCTGGTGACGCGGGGCGGTTTCAATGACACCGACTCGGCGGACGAAGCATTCGTCGAACAGTCCGGCGAGATGTACTCCTTCGAGCTTGGGTACCGCAATCGATGGCAGGGCGGCAATCCCCGTTTCCAAGGTTCGTGGCTGGTTGGCGCCCGCTTCATGCGGGTCAGCGAACAGTTCATCTACGGAACCCGAGTGGACTACCCCAACCCGAGCTTCTTCGTGCCAATCGTGCCGGATCCGGGCCCCGAACCCATCCTGCCTCCAATCACCGGCGGCATGGACTACTTCGTGGGGACGAGCAACAACATGACCGGCATGCAGGTGGGCGGCGACCTCTGGACGACCTTGATCCCAGGGATTCGCATCGGCCTGGATGGAAAGGTCGGCGTCTATGGCAACCGAGCCACGCAGGTGACCTCGATCCGCCTGGCCTCCGATCCCACGGTCATTCACGAGTCGGCGAACAAGGACCGCGCCACCGTCCACTTGGAATTCGGCGTGCTGGGCGAGTACCGCTTCCGCGAGAACATCACCTTCACCGGCGGCTTCTACGGCATGTGGTTTGACGGCATGGCGTTGGCCGATGAGAACTTCAACCCCGGCGTCCCGTTCCTGCAAGGGGACCGGGTCGTGGGTATCGACAAGGACGGCGAGCTGTTCCTGTCCGGATTCACGGGTGGATTCGAGTACCTCTGGTAGCCTCGACCAGAGCGTCTAACTCCTCAGTCTGTCCCGCTGGTAGCCTCGGCGCGAACGTGTTTCGTGCCGAGGTTCTTCTTTTCTTGCCGCCGTTTCTTCGCGGCTGGCGCCAGCGGCGCTGATCGCTGAGAATGGTGATGGGTTGCATCACCTGCGCAGGGGATGCCGGCGGCGCCGAAAATCCGGTCCCCCGGCGGAACCTTTTCGCCGGGCCAAGCATCCAAGGGCGGGAGCTACTGGCCCGCTGACCTACGGGGTCTGGGGCGAATGGCTTCACCTTGCCGCGGCCGGGGCGAGGTCGCGAGCGTGTACAAATTGACGGAATTCGCTCCTTTTCCGGAATAGCATATTCTGCCTATTTTATCTATCTTGAAATGTTCATCTGACTAGCTGAGCACTGGCCGATACTAACCGCAACTCGAGTTGACGGCAGGATTTCGCGCTTGCTGGCCGGCCAACGACCCAGATTCGCCAAATTGTGGAAAGAACCTGTGTCCGCAATTAGACTGAACGCCGACCTGTTCCATAAACCGTCGGCTCCCCGCAAACCCAGATAGGGGTCACTCGTCGTGAAGTCTCGTATTTCGACTACTTACCGTCAGCGTAAACAGCGTTCTCAGCGCACCCGTGCGCTTCGCAACGAAACGCTAGAAGCCCGTTGTCTTTTAGCCGCTGACTTCGGCTTGGCCGACGCCCTCATCGACCACGAAAACCAATCTTGCTTCGCCGCTCAGGCCGCTGAAGGCGAGCGCGGCGAAGGCGAGAGCGACCAGGACGCGATCCTTCGTTCCAGCTTGACCTCCTGGTTGCCCATCGGATTCTCGCAGCAGGACTTCCGCGATTTCTTCCAAAGCGGCGATGGCGAGGGCGGCAACGGCGGCGGCGGCAATGGCGGCGGCGGCAACGGTGGTGAATCCGAAGGCAACCGCCAGGTGGTCAACGAGATCGAGCCGAACAACTCTTCCGCTCAGGCTCAATTGCTCGATATCAGCACGCTGCCCGGCCGGATGCGCGGCATTGACGTGTTGGGAACCGGCGTGTTGGACGTGGATTACTTCGCCGTCGAGCTGCGAGCCGGCGACATTATCGGCATGAACCTGTTGCCGGAAGGGGCGGGCGGCGCCGTTGCTGGCACCCTGGACCTCTACACCAGCGGCAATCAAACACTGGTCACCAGCGGCTTGCTGGACGTCAACGGTATTGGCAGTCCCGCCGAATCGCCGCTGCCCAAGGGCGGCATCGTCTCGTCCGCTTACGTCATCGGGCAAGCCGGCACATATTACTTGAGCGTGACCAACCCGGTCGGGGACTATCGGCTGAACGTCGATCTGTTTCGTCCGACGCTCGAAGAGCAGGCCATCGGAGCGAAGCAGACGATCTTCTTGGACTTCGACGGCGCATCGATCGACAATTCGATCTTCCTCGGCACTCTAGGCCAAACCGTCAACTTGACGGGCTTGGACGGCTTCCTGCCGAATTGGGGTCTGGGCACGAACAATCGCGACGCGGTGATCGACGCGACGATCGCTGAATTCAAGGCGGTCTTCGATCAAGTGCGGGCGACAGGATTCAATGGGGATTTCGACGCCACCGGGATCAATGGCCAATTCGACATCGAGATTCTGAACAGCCGAGATCACGCGGACCCCTTCGGCCAACCCAATGTCAGCCGCGTCATCATCGGCGGAACGCAGCTCGAGTTGGGAATTCCAACGATCGGCATCGCGGAGTCGATCGACGTCGGCAACTTCAAGACCAACGAATCCGCAGTGGTGCTGTTGGATGCGTTGAGTGATCCGGCCGGCGGCGGCAATTCGATCAATGATGTCTTCCGGGCGCCAGGCATTCCAATTTCCGCCGCGATCGGCCGCGTGGTCGGCATCATTGCGGCCCATGAAGTCGGCCATTACACCGGCGTCTGGCACACCGATCCCAACCCCATCGGCGCCGGCGGCCCTGGTCTGCGCAGCATCATGGACAATGGCGGCGGTTCCGGTACGATTCCGCAAACCGCCGGCGGCGTCGGCCCTGACGGCGTCTTTGGCACGACCGACGATAATCCGTTGCGGTTCGTGACCGACATCTACTCCACGCTCGAATTTCTGTCGGGCACCGAAGACACTGAGGACGTGATCAGCGGCGGCATGTCCACCGGCGGGATCTTCGTGCCGGTTCCGGGCACGGTCAATGGCGTCAAGTTCCAGGATGTCAACCGCAATGGCGTGCGGGACGGCGGCGAGCCGGGCTTGGCGAACTTCGTCATCTTCTCCGACTTGGACGCCGACGGACTGCGGGACGCGGACGAACCCTTTGCGACCACGCGAGCCGATGGCAGTTACTCCCTGTCGGTCGGCGACGGCGTCAATCGCATTGCGGAGGAGCAGCAAGCCGGTTGGGAGCAGACTTTCCCCGCGGCGCCGTTCCATTTGGTCAACGTGCCGCCTGGCGGAACGGTCAACAACATTAACTTCGGCAACGCTCGCGTGGTGAGCGGCGTTCGCGGCGTGGTCTACCATGACCTCAATGGCGACGGCGACCAACAGGTCAACGAGCCGGGCCTGGATCGCATCCTGGTCTTTGCCGACGTGGATAACGACCGCGTGGTCGATATTACCGAACCGCGTACGTTTAGCGACGCCACCGGTCGCTACTCGTTGGACCTGCCGATCTTTGGCAACTACACGATCCGTCAGACGCCTCCGCCAGGATGGACTCAAACCGAGCCCACCAGCAACGCCGGCATCCCGATCAGCGTGGTTTCGGGCCAGGTCGTCAGCGGCGTGGACTTTGGCAACAGCGGCAAACTGTACGACTACGGCAATATCGACGACGGCGCCCGAGCGGGCATTCTCCCCGGATTCCAACTCGGCCCAACGATCACCGGCGAAGCGCTGCCTCGTATCGGCGCGGATGACTCCGACGGCGTCACCTTCTCGCCTGGTCTCTTCGCCGGACAGCCGTCCACCCTGACGGTCGACGTGCGACTCGGCGGCCAGTCCTTGGGCTACTTCAACGGCTTCATCGACTTCAACATGGACGGTCAGTGGAGCAGCGACGAACAGGTGGTCAAGAACTTGCGTTTGCGCGAGGGACTGCACACCGTCGAATTCGCGGTGCCGAGCGACGCCGTGGCCGGCGCCGCGGCGGCGAGATTCCGCTACGGCTTTGAACGAGACATCACCGCCACAGGCGAAGCACTCGCCGGAGAAATCGAGGACTATAACGTCGTCATCTTCGGCGACAATCCGGTCGCCAACGACGATCGCTTCGACGGTCCCAATTCATTGGACCAAGGCGATGTCAACGTGTTCCTGGACGTGCTGGCCAACGACTTCCCCAGTTCCAATGGACCGCTGCGCGTGCAAAGCGCCACCTCGCCCACCGCGTCTGGGGGCACGGTCATCGTGCCGGCCAACGGCTTGGGCGTCCTGTACACGCCGGACGCGTCGTTCTTCGGCACCGACACCTTCCAGTACACGGTCGTCGATGGCGCCGGCAACACGGACACTGCGACGGTTCTGGTCCGCGTGCAGCCTCAATTCAGCGGCCCGATCGCGATCGACGACTCCGAGTTGACCGCGATCAACCTGCCGGTTGACGTCTTCGTGTTGGAAAACGACCTGGGTGGCCCCTTCGAACCCGCCGAATTACGGCGTATTTCCTCGCCGCCCAGCCACGGCTCGGCGTTCGTCGATGACAATGGAACCACCAATCCCATCGACGACTTCGTGACCTATTCACCCGCCCCAGGCTTCCAGGGCGCCGATCAGTTCCAATACGAGATCATCGATCAAGCCGGGCAAACCAGCCGAGCCATCGTGACGATCTATGTGGGAGACGCGTTTAGCGACGACATCGTGGAATATTCGGTCTCGTTCACCGACGCCATGGGCGGGCCCATCACGTCCGTGGATCAAGGCGACACTTTCTATGCGGTCGTCTATGTGCAAGACCTGCGAGATCGCAACGAAGTGCCGCCGCTGCCGCCCGGCGAGGATCGTCGCGGCGTGTTCGCGGCCTACACCGACCTGATCTACTCGCGCAACGTCGCGGTGATCGGCGATCCCGAGTTCATCGGGCCCTACACCAGCGTCCCGGAATTCGACACCTTCGTTCCCGGCCTGATTGACGAAATGGGCGCCTTCCAGACGTTCGATGGAAACATCGTCCCCGACCCGCTGGGAGCGGACCAGTTCATCGTCGCTCGGATTCCTTTCCGCGCCGTCCAGTCGGGCGAAGCAACCTTCCGTCCCGATCCGGCCGACGCCGTCGGCTTCATCGATCCGGCTACGGGTGACTACGTGTTTGGTCCCCACGATACACTGTTGACCGAACCGGAAACCTTCGTGCCCTTGGACGGCCTGCGTTTTATCGCCGACTCGTTGACGATCGACGCCAGCCCCGAAGGCGAAGCCAGTGGATTCCACAATCGCTTCCGTCCGACGGACGTGACCGCGGACTTCCAGACCGATACCCGAGACGTGCTGAGCATCGTCAGTTACCTCTACCGCAACGGCTCGCAGACTCTGAGCCCCGGCGGAACAGGCATCGGACTCTACCTGGACGTGAACAACGACTTCACCGTCTCGCCGTTTGACGCCCTTCGCGTCATCAGCTACCTCCGCAGCGGTCCGCCCGCGGGCGAAGGGGAAGGCGAAGGCGAAGCGAGCCTTGTGCAAGCTCCCGCGAACCAATCCTCCGACAACGACACCGAACCGTTCGCCTTCATCACCGCGATCGACCAGGACGATGCCGAAGGTGAATCCGGGGCGGCTCTGGACGCGGTGTTCGCCGCGGCGGGACAGTCGCAACGGCCGGCTCAGCCGAGCAGCGTCGGCGGCAACAACCAAGACCATGACCTCGAAGAGGACTTCTACGCCGACATCCTCAACGCCTGGAAGTAGGGTAGAGAGTAGAGAGTAGAGAGTAGAGAGTAGAGGGTAGAGGGTAGAGAGTAGAGAGTAGATCGAAGCCCCGTTGTCCAGGCAGCGGGGCTTTTTTTGTGGCGTGGCTGGAAGCACGCCAAAGTTCCAAGCCGGGCCCGGAGCACAACGCCGCAGCGGGTTTTCGTCAAGCGCAGACGGACCATTAATCAGTCCCAACGGGACGGCCGCAAATCAGCCCAGGGTGCAGCGCAGCGCAACCCTGGGACCGTCGGCAACCCTGAAGCGCAAAACGCAAACACGCAAACGCGCAAAGTCCCAACGGGACGGCCGCAAATCAGCCCAGGGTGCAGCGCAGCGCAACCCTGGGACCGTCGGCAACCCTGAAGTGCAAGACGCAAATGCAAAGGGCAAAGGGCCACCGGGAGTCTCTTCAGAGTCTCCCCAAAGAGGCTCCGTTTTCCGCCTGTCGCCGCAAGTGCTGATGCGGCGAGCACGCCACGACGGGGCATGTCCCCGTCGAGCATTGCTCCCCGCCAGCAACGATCCCGGCGAGCACGCCGGAGCGGATTTTCATTCGTTGTTTTTCGCGTTCAGGAACGCTCTGAATTCGTCTCCCACGTCAATTTCGGTCTTGCATCGGCGTCAGTTACCCAGGGTTGCGCTACGCTGCACCCTGGGCTGATTTGCGGCCGTCCCGTTGGGACTGATTTGCGCCCGTGCTGTGCTTAAGGGTTGCCCACATCCCGGGCCGCCGCTGCACCCTGGGCTGATTTGCGGCCGTCCCGTTGGGACTGATTTGCCCGGCGCCTGCGCTTAAGGGTTGCCCACATACCCAGGGTTGCGCTCGCTGCACCCTGGGCTGACTTGCGGCCGTCCCGTTGGGACTGATTTGCGCCCGGCGATTTGCGCTTAAGGGTTGCCCACATACCCAGGGTTGCGCTGCACGCACCCTGGGCTGACTTGCGGCCGTCCCGTTGGGGCTGATTTGCCGTCCCGGTTGGGGCTGATTTGCTTCGCTTGATGAAAACCCGCTACGGCGTTGCCCTCAGGGCCCAAACAACTGGGGTGCGCGGTGGCGGGAATTTGCCTCTGTGTCGCGGACTTACCCACAAGAACGAAAAAAGCCCCCTGGCTTGCCGCGAGGGGGCTTCTGATCGGCCAAGAACCAAGAACCAAGAACCAAGAACCAGGAACTAAGAACCACCCTGCTGCGTGGGTTGTCCGAGCCCTGGGCGGAGGCGCTATTGACGTCGGTTTCGAGCACGCCGAAGACGCGTTCGTGACGTTGCACGGCCATTTGCAGAGCGGCCAGCAGGCGTTTGGCGGTGAAGAAGTTGACGATCACTCGTTGGGAGACGTTGATCGGGTCTTTGGGCGGGCCCATCGGCTGGGGGTTGAGGCCGAAGTCGATGATCAGTTCCTCTGGCGAACCGGTCACGCGGCAAAAGTTCGCGTACGACGCGGAGATCCCGGTGTCGTCCACGCGGACCTGGACGGGCTGCTGTGCCTGGGCCTGAGCGGCTTCGGGCGCCGCCTCGGGGGCTTCGGTCTTTTCGGTGCTGTCGCTTGCCATTCAATTGTCTCCCTTCGTGAAATTCCTGAATTGCCTTGTCGAATCATCGTCAAGACGAACGTTGCCTTTTCTGGCGATCCAAGCCGCCAAGCGGACCTTGGCCAGGCGTGGGGTCGCCCCGCCTGGCCGTCCGCATTCCTCGCATATCCTACAGGTGGAAACGGAATGTTTCGACCACGTAGCGGTACAATCGATCCCCCAGGGTGCGTGGGGCCGCTCGAATTTTCGCTCGGCCGCGGAGGCCCAGCACGACACGGTCCAAGGATTCATCCAGGGACGCCCGAGCGGGATACGTCGTGCTGATGGGTCGGGGCAAGCCATCCTTGCCGGTCGCCGTCTCCAAGCGGCCTCCCGCCTGCGCGGACAGGGCCGGCGGCGCGGCGATCAACGGCTTGTCGGACATGGTGGTGATCTTGGTCTTCAGCGTTTCTCCGGTGTACGAATCCAACAACAAGATCACTTCATTCCCCAGGCCCACGAACTGCATCTCGGCTTGATCGATGACCAACATGGCGTCCAGCTGCGTCGGATCTCCAATTTGGCAGATCGCGTCGGTCGGCTGAATGAACGCGCCTTGATTTCGCTCCGAGAGCAGGGACCCATACCAGCCAGCCAGGTTGTTCGCGTCCCGATCTTGCGGGCGATACTGGACGGGCAGGACCACGCCGTCTTGCGGAGCCCGAATATTGGCCAGGTTTTCCTTATCGGAATTCAGCTTGTCGATCGTCTTCTGGATCTCCTGGAGCTGGCCCTCATATTGGAGTCTTTCGGTTCCTTGAGGCAATCGCTCTCGCATTTCCAGTCGTTCAACGATCAACTGCTTTTCGCCGATTAGACGCTTCAGACGCAGTTCAAGTTCCCTGTCAACTGCGCTGGCGATCGAGTCGTTGGCGGCGACGATCTGTTCGGGTTGAACATGCACCTCGGTCAGCCGTCCGGGTCGGATCGGATAGACGGGCACGGCGTCTCGAGGCTCCACGACAAAATCGCACTGGACGTTGTAGGGCAGGGGAACCAGTGTGATGAATCCGACGATCGCCGCCACCACGCCCAAGGTCGTCAGCACGCGCCACATCTTCACTTGATGCATCCTTCCCGGCATGTAAAAAAACTTGCCCAACTGATAAACCGGCTGCACGACAAGTCCGAACAAGCCAATCGCGCCGAACATGCGGCCGAGTACTTGCAGACCGTACGGCGCCAGAACCTGATTCAAGAACCACAGAATGGAAAACACCACCACCCAGCGATAGACCACCGCGGCCACCGTATAAAGACCGAACAGAATCTGCTTCTGTTGAGGCAGGAAGGGGTTCTCCGGCTGCTCGATGCCCAAGCAGTGCTCGACCATGGAACGGCGAAGCAACTCGGTCGACTTCTGCCGCAGGTTGGGGATCTCGATGACGTCCATCAAGATGTAATAGCCGTCGAATCGCAGCAGCGGATTGCCGTTGAACAACAACGTGCTGACCGAACAGATGAACATCACGCTCAGGGCCAACTGGTTTAACAAGCCAGGTTCGCTGAACCACCAGAGGTAAGTCGCGATGGAAGCCAGAATCAACTCCACGTACATCCCGGCGGCGCCGATGAACACGCGATGCCATTTGTTGGGAAGCATCCAGGAATCGGAGACGTTGCAGTACAGAGCAGGGAGTGAACACCAGCAGCATCGACGCCCATCTCGTGGCATTCGCCGCCGAAGTGTTTGCAGCTGAGCCCGTGACCGAATTCATGCAGCACCTTCACCACGGCCATCGTGACGCCCAGGTACATCCAATTGGCCGGGCCGAAGAACTCGTGAAAGGCCGGCAAGCGGGTCCGAAAGACGTCGAACTGCACCAGCAGCAGGGTCAGCGCCGAGAGGCCGAAGAGCACGAAGAAGATGACCGCGGCGGGCGTGAACAACCACCATGTGTAGCGATGCACGACGTTCAGGATGCGTTCGGGATCGATGCCGCGAAATCGAAGGGCGAAGACATTGGACATCTTGCCCATGAGCTCCTTCCATGATTTCTCATCGCGGCGCTTCTTCAGTTGCCAGCCCTGTCCGGTCGCTTCGGAGATCACCAGCCCGCTGCGATGCAACATGCCCACGAATTGCTGCAGGTCCTGAAAGGTGATCTTCTGCGGTGCGAATTCGCTCTCGAAACGCTCCTTGATGGTCTGCAGGCTGGTGTGGCCGTCCAGCATCTGCAGAATGGCGAATTCTTCCTCGTGAAATCGATAGTAATTCAGCCCAATCGGCTCTTTGACCACCCAAAACGCCTGGCCATGATAGCGATGCCGGCGCATCGTGAGATCCGGCCGGACGCGCAGACTGACCGGCCGAGCGGCGCTGTTGACAAGGCTTTCGGCAAGCGTGGGCATAGGGCGTATCGGCGAACGGAGCGGCGAAAGAGAAGACGGCGAAGCGAACGCGAGGGGCGTTAGCGATTCGACGGAAAGGACACTTGAGCGAACTCGCCGGTGCGCGAGCTGATAGGCGTTCTCTCGCAGCGTGCTGGGCGGATTTTCGATTTCGGCCCACACTCGGTAGGTCTGGTCGGCCTCCAATTCGGGACTGACAAACGTGATCTGGCTAGGCAAGGTGAGTCCAAGTTCCGCGAAGTGAACATCCACGGCGGCGCCCTCGGCTTGATCGGGTCGCATTTCCTTGATTTGCAGGTAGAACTCCACCCGCAAGCGGTCCATCCGCACCACGCGAAAGACCGGTTCGCCCGCCTGCACCCACTCGCCGGGTTTCTTCAAGACTTCAACGACCTTGCCCTTGATGGGGCAGACGACTTGACGGCGGACCACCAAGTGCGCCGCTTCCGCCAATTCCGCCTTGGACACTTCCATCTCCGACGAGGCTTGGCTCAGTCGGCTGCCGGCCGCGTCGGCTTGCAGCTTGGCCCGCCGTGCGGTGAGTTCCTCTCGCCGCAATTGAGTGCGCGGGATCGCGTACTCGTTGACCTTCAGAATCTCCTGCGACTCGCTGTATTCAATGCGAGCGACCGCGGCGGCCTCGATCGCGGCGTTCAACTCGAACTCGGCGGTCTCGATCGCCTTACCGGCGGCTTCGACTCGCAAGCGAGAGGCCTGCTCGCGCAGCTTCACCTGTTCGTCCTCCAGCCAGGCGACCACCTCGTTGGGGGCCGTCCAATCGTTCTCCAACTTCTCGATCTTGACGATCCGGCCGGGATCGCCGGCGGGCACCAGGATATTGTCGATGACGATCAAGGTCCCTTGGACGCTGGTCCGAATCGAGTCCCGCGCCGAGTCGGTCACGCTGTCCCGACGTTGGGCCGGTCCAATGAGCGCGGCGGCGGTCATGATCAGGGCTGCCGAAGGATTCATACGGTTGCTCCGCTTGCTATGTGGATTCGCGCCCGCGAGGAGGCGCGTTTGGTGTCAGAAACGAGTGCCTAGAACAACAGGTTCGCCTGCACCCATTCCCACGCTTCGTGAAACCAGGTGTATCCGAGTGATCGCTTGCCGCAGTACACCTTTCCGGTCACCGTCGCGCCGGGACGCAGGTCCGCCTGGCGATAGTCAAGGTGCTTTTGCTTGTCGATCTGCACTTGGATGCGGACGACCTGGCCTTCCTTCTCGTCAATGCGAGTCATTTGATCAAACCGCATCGCTTTCCCGTCGAACGACTTTCGCGGGTCCGTGGCCAGCACGTAACTCACCTTCAGTTCGGGGCCCAAGGCCGGATTTTGGCGAGCGGCCAAGACGTGGCCCATCCGCCGTTCGGGCATGTCGAGCTCCACTTCCCATTGCTGGGAGAGGTCGGCAATCGTCATCAGGCTCTGGCCCGGCTCGACGGTCCGCTGGCTGAGCGACTTCTCGACGTCCCAGGACATGAGCACCGTACCGCTGATCGGCGCCTTGATCTCCAATTCCGCTTGCCGTTCAGCCAGCAGCTTCAGTTCGCCGGTCAGGTTGTCAATCAAGGTCTCGTATTCCAGCATTTCGGTGGTCAATTCGATCCGCCGCTCCGGCGTGATTCCTCGACTTCGACGCTCGCTTTCCGCCAGCTGAAGCCGTCGCTCCGCTTGATTCAGCTCGCGATTCTTCTCGGTGATTTGCAGCTCGAATTCGGAATTCCGCATCGTGGCCAGCAGTTGCCCCTCAACGACTTCCACTTGGTCTTCGACCCACAGCTTGTTGACAAAACCGGGCTGCATCACGAAGACTTCACGACGCTCCACGGGCTGCAAGGCGCCGCTGGCCTTCAGATTGAAATCCGCGGGGACGAAGAAGAGGACCGCCAGGACGGCCAGCACGATGCCCGCGACGGAAAGCGTCTTCGGCAGATTGCGGGCGGCCGTGAGCGTCCGGGTCTTGCCAATCGCTCGCCAGAGCGGCATCAGGAACAAGCTGTTGTAGTCGGTGGCGGCGGCCAGCGCGCGAGCACTATGCTCGTACACCAGATCGATCCGCGGCTCGAGAATATCTCGCGGCAGATTGGTTTCAATCTGCTCCAAGATCAATGGCGCCGATGGTCTCGTTGGCTTCGTTGCTTTCCAAGGTCGCTTCGGCGCGAGCACTTTCGTCCGCTCGCATCTCGGCCGTCTTGGGCTTGCGCAATGGCAAGACGATGATCTCGCGGCTATAGGATTCCTCGATGTAGTTGTCGAGCGCCGTTTCGATTTGCGGCGGAAGATTCTCGGTCGAACCGCTGTACCACAACGGCTCGCCGGTGGCGACGACCTTCGAGGCGAGATCGTTCAGATGATAGATGATGTTGGAGCGGCCTTCGATCGTATCCTGGCCGCTGACCGCCTCCACCTTGCATCGGCGGCCCTTCTGCAGGGCGATGGTGACGCGGTCGCAACCGATCAAGCGGCGGCCTTCATTGGTGATCGTGTAGCAGGTTTCGCGAACGTCCAGGGAGTCATGGACTTGCCGGGCGAAATGATCAGCCTGGGCCCACAACGAATGACGATCACTGAATTGCTTCAGCTTCTGCGACTTCATCCACTCGCTGGCCATGTCGCACATCTGCAGCAGAAACCGCAGATAGCCGCGCTGCGTGGCCGGCGGGCTGTTGGGACGCTGGAAGACTTCGACCACGCCGGCCGGTTGGTCGTCATCGGTCAGCGGGGCCAGGACCAGCAAATGTTCGGTGGGGTTGCCAGGACCGTTGTCGTCGGCGGAACCGGACAGGGGCGGGGCGAGTTGCGGAGCACGCTCGGTCATCACCTGCTGCAGGAGCCGGAAATGGCGTCCCGCGGCGGCGGAATCCGGATTCATCAACTCCGGCTGAATATTGATCTGGTACTGCAGGTTCAGCCGCCGGCCTTCCCCCAACACCCAGACGGCGCCGCCGGACGCCGCTAGCGCTTGCACGACGCGTTGCAGGAACCCAGCATAGAAATCCTCCGCCGACAGTTCAGCTTTGGCGAGATTGGCGATCTCGTTCACCAAGCCGCGAATCTGCTGTTTTGTGCGTTCAATGTCGTCTTTGTCGATGGTTGACATGGGCAAATCCAGCTTGTTTGAGTCCGTACGCTCCCCCAAAGGAGACGCATCGCGGGCGACGGACGTTCCGTCGCAGTTGATCCAGGGCCCGTTGGCGAAACGAGCGCCTGCCGCCAAAACCGGTCTGTCGTGCGCGAGGCCCCCACCCATCTCGCGCGGGGCGCATCGCCAGCGCCAAGTGCGAGACCGGGTTTTCCGGACCTGGCACGCTCGTAATCATACACCCCTCGAACCGGAGCGTTGCAAAAGTTACCCCTTGCGACGCCACTCCGAGGCCACTCCGCATTCTAGGGCATGGCATCAACCGGTAAAGCCGCTAAAGCCCCTCCCGCGGGCCGCCCGCGGCAACCGGCAAACGCCGCCTAATCGGCCGTATCAAGGTACGGGTCCTGGCCGATCTCGCGTTGCAGCTTCTTCCGCTGCTTCTCATGATGCAACAGGACGGTTCGATCGCTGAAGTGCTTGCGCTCCAGTTTCCGTTGAGCCCGCCGGAAGATCCGCTGGTACTGGGACATTTCGCCGCCGCCCCGAATCCCGGACTTGGTCCAACGCTTGCTCGCGGCCGGCCCCAGGCCCTGCAGCAGAATCTCGTCGTCCAGGGCCAGATACTGTCGCACCGTTCCCGGGTCGCCCTGCCGACCGCAGCGACCATACAACTGTCGGTCGATACGGGCCGAGTCATGCATCTCAGTGCAAATCACGTGCAAGCCGCCGGCCTGCGCGACTTCGAGGGCAAGCTTGATGTCGGTTCCCCGGCCGGCCATGTTCGTCGCCACGGTCACCCTGCCGGCCTGTCCGGCTTGGGCCACGATGTCGGCCTCCTCGGCCACCCGTTGCGCGTTCAGCACCTGATGCTCAATGCCGCGAGCGGTCAATTGCGCCGAGAGCATCTCGGACTTGTCGATCGAGCGCGTGCCGACCAGGACCGGACGGCCCTTCTCGTGATGCGTGGCGATATCCTCGACGATCGCATGCCACTTCTCATCGCCGGATCCGAAGACGCGGACGGGCAGGACATGGCGCCGCACCGGGCGATTGGTGGGGATGCGGACCACGGGCATCCGATAGATCTTGCGGAACTCGCTGGCCGCGGTCCGCGCGGTGCCGGTCATCCCGCCCAGGAAATGGTAACGCAGGAACATGTCCTGCACCGTGATGCGAGCCGCTTGCCCGGTCGGCACCGTCACCTCCACGCCTTCCTTGGCTTCGATAGCTTGATGAATGCCGTCCCGCCACTTGCGGCCCTCGGCGATGCGGCCGGTGTACTCATCGACAATCACGATCTCGCCGTCGCGGACGACATACTCGCGATCGTATTGATAATCTCGCCGAACCTTGATCGCCCGCTCCACAAACTCGTACAAGTCCACCAACCCGACAGCTCGCAGAATGGGCTTCTGCGGCATGGATCGCAACAACTGCCGGCCTTGCATCGTCAGTTCGACTTTCTTCTTATCATGATCGTATTCGTAGTGCTCGTCCTCGACGTACAACTCGGCTTGCTCGGCCGCCCAGTGATACGCCTGCCATGATCTGCTCGCGAGCTTCGTCTCCCAGCGAACCAATGATCAGCGGCGTGCGCGCCTCGTCGATCAAGATGCTGTCGGCCTCGTCGACCAGGCAAAAGTGAGAGCCGCGCTGCACGGGCTTCTCGCCACTGTCGTCCCAGCGTTGGCTGCTGCCGGCGCCCAGAAAGTCCGTCATGTTGTGACCCATTCGCCGCAACAACAAACGATCCCGGAGGAAATCGAAACCGAACTCCTTCGCCGTGCCGTAGGTGATGTCGCAGGCGTACGCATCGCGGCGAACGTCGGAGGTGTCCTGACTCTGAATCACGCCGATGCTGAATCCCAAGGCGCGATAGAGCGGCTCCATGATCTCGGCGTCGCGGGCGGCGAGATAGTCGTTGACCGTCGCCAAGTGAGAGCCTTTTCCCGGCAAAGCGTGCAAGTACATGGGCAACGTGGCTGTCAGCGTCTTGCCTTCGCCCGTATCCATCTCGGCGATGCAATTATGGAAGATGGCCGCCCCGCCCAGGATCTGAACGTCAAAGTGCCTCATGCCCAGCGTTCGGCGCCCCGCTTCGCGCACCAAGGCGTACGCTTCGGGCAACAGGCGATGCAGCTTCTCGCCACTCTTGGCGCGAAAGCGAAGCGAAAGGCTCTCCTTGCGCAGCAGGGCGTCGCTGAGTCCCTGCATCTTCGGCTCCAACGACGCCACCTGATCGACCAACTTGGCCCACCGCGCTAGCCGCACGCCGCCCGCTGTCCCCAGCAGCGCCACGGGACTCAGACGCCGATCCTTCGGCGTGTTGCTCGGAGCGGGAGCGATGCTGGGCGTCGACGTGGATGTGGTGGAAGCAGCGCCTGCAGTCATTGGTCGAATGGACCCCCGGAGAAGAGACTTATGAGATGGGACGCCCGCGAGGCGATCCGGGTTCCCGTGCTCTCAGTATACAGCGCAAGTCTTGCTGGGATGGGCGATTCCCAGGCGCTGTGAGCGTTCCTCCGCCAGCCAGGCTCGGGCGTTGCGGCCCCGGGCGGGCGCCAGGTCGGCAGCGAGCTCACCCCCAGACATCCCAAACCTCGCAAACCCGCTGAATTGGGCCTGAGCAGCCGCGAGATCGCCAAACCAGGCAAGCTTGCTCGAGCTTATGGGTTGGGAAATGTTTGCCGTGTTTGCCGAATAGTCTTGAATTTCGTTTCCTAACGGTCGATTAGACCATTACGAATCGCCATCAAGAATCGCTTTTTGTGGATTGTACCAATGAAAGCGCAAATGCACTTTGCACTGCTCGCCGTCCTGTTGCTCCCGACCGCCGTCGCGTCGGGTCAGAGCACAGGCTCCGTTGGAAGAGTCACCCGCCATCTGTCCAGTGATGGCTCGGTCTGCCGGGACTCGAATTGCACGACCTGCAATTCGGGGCCGGTTCGAGCGAGCATCGCCGGCGACGACTATGAACCCCCGTTTCGACCGGTAAGCGTCCAGGTGGGCGACGGCGACATGGGGTACATGATCGACGATAGCGTGGCGCCCGCCCAATACACGTATGGCGGGGGAGGGGGAGGAAGAGGCCCCATGCGGAGCGACTGCGGCCCGATCTGGGGCAGCGTCCAGTTCCTGCACGCCTGGACCAAGGAACGCACGGCGCCGCCGTTGGTCACGACCAATGTTCCCGCCCCCGCGTTTCCGTTGGCGGGCGACCTGCCCGGCGCCGACATCCTGTTCGGCGGCGGCTACGGCGGCAATCGTCAATCGGCGGGGATTGTGGACTTGGGCGCCTGGCTGGATCCCGCCAATAGCGTCGGCTTCGGCGTACGAACCCTGTTCATGGAAGGCGACGACACCAGCTTCTTCGCCGCCTCCGACGGCGCCGGCTCTCCTGTCTTGGGTCGCCCGTTCATTGACGCCCAAACCGGACTGGAAGACGCAATCCTGTCAGCGTATCCCGGACGAATCGACGGCTCCATCGGAGTGCTGACGTCCAATGAAGTGCTGACGGCCGAGCCGTACTTGCGGCTGATGATCCGCCGCAGCCGCGTGTTCCAATTTGACATGACCGCCGGCTATCACTTCACTCGCATCAACGACGGAATCAGCATCCGTCAGCGAGCCACCGACATCGACCCCAACAGCATCACCCAAGGGTTGATGCTGGACCTCACCGACTCGTTCAGAACGACCAACGAGTTCCACGGCGGTTCGCTGGGTTTCCTGACGACATTGCGTGAAGGCCGCCTGACCTTGCGATCCATGGGCAAGATCAGCTTCGGCAACATGCACCAAGAGGCCAAGGTCCGGGGCAACACCAGCGCGATGCTGGGTGGAGTCACCGCCGAAGACGCCTACGGATTGCTGGCCTTGCCAAGCAACATCGGCGACTACGACCGCGACATCTTCACCTACATCCCGGAAGCCAGCATCACCATGGGCTACCGGCTGAATCGCTGCATCGAATTCACCGCCGGTTACCACCTGGTTTACTGGTCGCAATTCGCCGGCGCCGCGGACCAAATCGACCGCACGCTGAACCTGTCGCAGATCCCCGATCCGGCTTTGATCGTCGGGCCCGTGCGGCCTGAATTCAAGTTCGCTGGATCCGATTTCTGGGTGCAAGGAATCACCTTGGGCATGAACTTCAACTACTAGTCGAAGCCAGTCGCCCAGCGACATCCACAACCAACGATGGCAAAAAGCCCTGGTCCGTGACGGCGGACCAGGGCTTTGATCGTTTCTTGCGATCGTTCCAGCGAGTCAGGTGATCACGCGGCTCGCTTCTTCCGCCGACGGCAAACGGGCCCGGCTACTCCCGCCAGCAACATCCAAGCCACCATCGTGCTCGGCTCGGGAACCGCCTGCACGGAGGACAAAGGATCGGCGCCGTTAGGAACGCGGTCACTGGCCGCGCCGAAGGGATCCCCAACAGTTGCCGCGAAGTTAAAGCTGCCGGCTCCTCCGATATCCACGCTACTGAAGAGAATCTCAAAACCATTGCCCACCGCCGAGATCGCGCCGGAGCCAACCACCGTGTTGTCGCTCGTCTGATAGATGTCGACGAAGCCCGGGGTAAACAACTCACTGAACAGATCGATGTAGAACTCCGACCCAATGGCGACAGGCGGCCCTGGGGTGCCGAAATTGGTCACGCCGTAGTTGATCCAGGAATTGCCGCCCGCGACCGGAGCGCCCAAGGAGCGAAGCCGCCGGTCGCCGCGTTCATGTCCGTGTCCAGGTCAATGAAGCCGGCGACGCTGTTGGGCCCAAAAGTCGAGGGCAGGCTGATCGGACCAGAAAACTGCATTCCCAAAGTGAATTGCCCCGTGGCGGAAGTGTCGATCGAGATGCTGATCGCGTCGATCACGCCGCCGTTGAACGTATCCCCAGTCGGATCGAGATACGTGATGCTCCCTTCGACTTGCGGGCTGTAAATGAACAGGCAAGCCAGAGCCGTAACGCTGGCCGCCAACCTTGCAAAGCGAATCATAAGTACACTCTCCGGTGGTCTGAATATCATGGTGGTTGGGGCGATTGTGACGGTTTCTAGCGTAATTAGGGCGGAAAAGAACTCCACTCAAATTGCCTAAAACACGCTTTTTTTTTCACGCTCTTCCGGAAAAGAACGGTACACACCCCTCTAGCGGTGATTCACGGCGTTGAGCCAGTCCAAGTACGAGGCGTCCCGCGATGCTCCCAAAGGCCACGACGGGGAACGTCCCCATCCAGCGATGCTTCTCGCCACAGCCCGCCATGACCCCGCCGAGAGGAACGAACCGTCCCTGATCGGCGGGGCTTTTTGGGGGTTGGCTACTGCTGGCGCCCTGGCAGCGGACTACCGAAGTCCGACCAGACGTCGTCGTCGGACGCCAGCAGTGTGTCGTCCGCATCTTCCGCTTGTCCCAGTCCCCGGCTGAACGTGGCGGCCGGGGCCGCCAAGGAGGCGAAGAGCACATTACGGGCCGTGGAGGCCAATGGCGCCGCCGCGTCTCGGTTGGCCGAAACACGCTGCCGGCTGGTCACATCGGCGTCGAGTTCGACGGTCCGCCTTGCTTCCCCTTGGTCCAAAACGAGGCCCAGCAAGGCGGTGTCAACGGCTTCCGCGTTGGACGGGGCCCGACCCGGCGGATCGAAGACGCCATCGGCGACGAGATCACCGTTGGCGCCCAGGGTCAGCAGCTCGACCCTGAGCATGGGCGTCACGAAAGTGAACGTGCCCAGACTGTCCGCTGGCACTGGGGTGGATCCCACAATGCCGCCTTGGAGAACCACATCGCTGGGCGGTTGCGTCTGGTCGACCTCAATGGTGCCGCGAAGGAATGGACCGTCATAGACTTTGTAGGTCGCGTTGGTGGCGTTGCCCGGCGCCGCGACCCAAGTCACAAACACCTCGGCGCTGGGCCCCGAGGGCGGCATGATCCAGCGAGCCACGTTTCTTGCCGAACCTCCGGCGCCAAAGCTGTGGACCCGGGTGTCGCCCTGGTAGCCGTCGCCGGTCTCCGCAATCCAGCCGGGACCGGTCACCTGGAATCCCCAGTCGCCGTCATCGCGCAAGACGGTAATCACGGGTCCTGGCGTAACGGTCTTGGTCCCGATGAAGTACTCGCCGGTCGTATCGTTCTGGCTGCTCACCCGAATCAAGTAGGTGGCGCCGGCCGTCAAACCGGACTCGTCGATCGACTCGTTGCGGCCGTCAGCCAAAGGACTTCCCGAGGCGATCAATGTCGTACCCGTGCTGTCGTAGAGTTCGATGCTTGGGTCCAGTGTATTGACAAATTCTCCGGGCCCATCGGCGGGCGTCGCGCTCTCGATCTGCAGCGTGGTTTCGCCCGTCCCCAGGGTCACCGAATACCAGTCGTCCGATTGCAGCAGCGCGATTCGCGTGCTCTTGCCCGTGCCGACGAACGTATTGGGGCCGTCGTTAAACGCCAACAGCATTCGGTCAGGGCCTTGCGGCCCGGCGGCCTTGATACCGACCGTGGCGCTGGCGCCGTCGTTGCGGAATGATCCCCCATTGACCAGATCCAGGTAATTGAACTGCATTCCGCCATCGGCGAACAACACGGCTTGGAAAGTAATCGGATCGGTGGACGTCCCGCCAAAGTAGCGAATCTCGTTCCACTGAATCACCAGCCGCTCGGAGGCTCCCGCGCCCAGGACCTGATAGTAGGCGTTCGAGCCGGGTTGACCGCCGCTCATGTGCAGGTCGTCCCAATACGGCGCAATGGTCGCCACCGTCGGGCTCGTGGTCAAATCGGTGTTTGAGAAGTTGGAGTTGCTCCCGCCCAACGAAATCGTCCCGTTGGTGTTGACGTTGAAGCTGTTGTAGTTGACTCCATAGAAAGTGAAGTCGAAGCCCGGACTAATGGTCGCCGAGTTGTCGTCCGAGCCCGTCAGGCTCGTGATGACCGTCCCGGTCCCGCTGATGTCCTCGAATTCGGGCGTCACCGCCGCGGCGACATAGGCCGCACCGGCGGAAATGGCGCCCAAGGCCCCGTGATTATCGTCGAGCAGTTGTGCGGATCCGGCGTCGTCGTTGGGCTCGGTGTCAAACGCGGCGTCGCGCATGACGACCAAGTCATAAACGGGCGCACCGCGCTGGCTGTGACGCTGGCGAAATAATCGCCAGCCACCGTGAAGGCGTAGTTATTGATCACCTGATCCAGGTTCGACGCGCTGACCCCCGACACAAGAAGGCCGCCGAAGGAGTCCAGCAGGTCCAGGCTGACCATCCCGTCGGTGAGCGCCTTCACGCCGAGCGAAAGCGTCTCCCCGGCGCCGACGGCGAATCGATACAGATCAGCCGTTGGGTCCGGTGGAGAAATCAAAGTGCTTTGCCCCGTCCCCACGAACATGTTGGGACCGTCATTGAACGCCAGCAGCATGCGGTCCGGCCCCTGCGGGCCGGTGTTCTTAATTCCCACCGTGGCGCTGCCGCCGTTGTTGCCGAAAGCGCTGCCGGAGACCAAGTCCGCGTAATTGAACTGAATGGAGCCGTCCACAAACAAGACGGCCTGGAAAGTCAGGGTATCGCCGGTGCTGCCGCCGCCGAAGAAACGGATGTTGTTCCACTGAATCACCAAGCGTTCCGACGCTCCCGAGCCCAGGACCGCATAATACGCGTTGGAGTCCGCTTCACCCCCACCCATATGGAGATCGTCCCAGAACGGAGCAATCGTAGCCACACTCGGGCTCGTGGTCAGGTCCGTGTTGCTATACGCGGAATTGGCGCCGCCCAACGAAATCGTTCCGTTGGAGTTCACGTTGAACGTGGAGTAGGCGTTGGCGTACAACGTGAAGCTGAATCCCGGCGTGATGTTCGCGGAACCATCGTCGGCTCCCGTCAGGCCCGTGATCACCGTGCCCGTCCCGCTGATGTCCTCGAATTCATAGGCAACAGCCTGCGCCGAATAGCCGGCTGCGTCCGCGACACCTAGCGCGGCTCCGCGAGAGGCCGTCGCCAGCGACGTGGTGAGATCGATGAAGGACGTGTTAATCACTTGGGCGTCGCCGATGGTGTCGTTGTCGCTGCCGTCGAAAACGCTCTCCTCCTCCAGCGCCGCATTCAAGATGACGGAAAGCGAGTAAGCGCCCGTGAACGCCCCGTCGCCGATCACCGAAATGGTGTACGTGCCGGCGGAGGACGCCGCCACAGTCTGCAGCAGCGCGACTTCACCCGAAGCGCCGGACGTCGAGCCGATGAGCGCGCCGGACGGATTGCGTAATTCGAGAATCGGGGCGACCGCCGAGGTCGGCTCCACCAGCACGGTGAGCGTCTGGTCGCTATCGACCGCCAACGTGAAGTTGTCGGTGTCGCCGGCGAAGTTAATCACGCCCGCAGCGGCTGGGTCGTAGATGAGCGACCCCGCAGGGTCCTTGGCGTCCAAGGGTGTCGGGAAGGGGGCCGTGTCGATATCCACCTGATACGTGCCGGAAAACGCCAGATTGGGATTGCCGAAAACGTCGGTGACGGCGCCGGCCGGGATGGTCGCATCCAGTTCGCCTTCGCTGACCACGCCGCCGATGGTGAACCGCGCCGTCAGGTCGCCGGGCAAAACCGTGACGCCGGAAACAAACGCGCCGCCGATTCCGCCTAGCAGCAAATCACCGATTTGCACCGAAGTGGGGTCGACCGGTTCGTTGAACGTGACGTCGTACGTGAAGGGGCCGGGCAGGGTGAACACGCCGCCGACCGGTGGAGCGGTCGCCACGACTTCCAACTCGGCCGCGTCATAGCGGAACGAGCCCGTGAACGGCGCCACCGGGTCGCCATCGGCCTCTCGCACGAAGGCGCCGGCGGCGATGCTCATCGTCTGCGAACCCTCCGCGGTCACCGGCGAACTGGCATAGACGAACTCGATGCTTGTCGAACCCGCAAGATAAGAATACGTCGCCGCCGGGATGCCGTTCACCACGAAGTCATCGGCGCTGAGTGTCGTGGCATCAATGGGTTCAGTCACGTCCACCGTAAACGTCGTGGGCGGCGTGCTGACAACGCTGCCGACCGCTGGATCGGTGGCGATGACCGCCAATCCCAAGTCGATCCGCTCGTAATACACGTTGGGGTCTTTGCGGCCCCCTCCGCCGCTCAAGTCGTCCCGATTGTCGGCCCAAGTCACGTGGAAAGCGCCCGGAGTCGCGACGGCTCGATCGTAGTCGCCCATGTAGGTCCCGTTAACAACGCTGTCGCGACCGAACTCCGGCAAGGAAGCCACATCGCTCACGGCGAAGCTCGGCGAAAACGTCACCGCTGACCCGCTGATGTTGCCGATGCGACCGTAGTACTTGAAGAGATTATTGCCGGTCGTGTCTTCCTCCCGGCTGTAATAAAAGATGGCCAGCTTCGAACCATCCGTGGAGGCGGCGATGGTGGGTTGCCACTGGTCGGTGGTGGTCGTGTCATCATTGACGCGAACACGTGGACTCCACGTGGCGCCGCCGTCGGAGGACGTGACCAGATACACGTCGGCCTTGTCAGCGCCGGCTGGATTGTCGGGGAACGTGACATAGAGGTCGCCGCTGACAGGATTCACTGCGGCGTGCGGGAACGAATTGCTGCGGAACCCGGCGTAGCTCCCCGTGCCTTGACGAAGCCCCGTCAATCCAAGGTCGCCATTGGTTCCGCCGCTGAGCCCGCTGGCGACCGTGACGGGCGCGCCAAAGGAAGCCCCGAAGTCCGTCGAACTTGCGCATCCGCAGGGTCGAGCCGTTCCACCAAAAGGCGTAAACGGAATGGTCCGCGCCGACTTCCACGAACGCGCCCTGGGCGCCGGGCGTGATTAGCGTGCCTCCGCTGGGACCGAAGGTGTCGCCGCCATCGGTCGAACGGAAGAAGTAAATGCCGCTGCCAGTGCCGAAATCGCGGGCCATTAAATAGACGTTGCCGTTGCCACGCCCGCGAAGTTATCCACCACATGCCATTGCTTGTCTTGAAATCCTGTCTTGCCAGGCGCCGCTTGCACCGGGGACATCCAAGTCTGGCCGTCGTCGTCCGAACGCCACATCTGAATCCCGGAGCCGCTGAACTGCAGCGTTGAGAAGTAAAGGCGGCCAGTCGTGTCGTCGCGAGCCAAAACCGGATCGCCCGCGTCTCCGTTAGCGGTGGTTGGCAGCGTGCCGCCATCGACGAACGTCGCGCCGCCATCGGTGGAGCGAGAGAATCCGGTGAACTTGTTGCTGCCCCCGGCGTTGGATCCCGAATCGTTGTAGCCCACCACGACCGTGTTGCCGAAAGCGACCAGCGTGGTCTCGCTCTGAGTGAATCGCGCTGTTCCTGCGGCGCCCGCGTTGTTGTTGGTCAGCGCATCGAAGGGAGTCGGATCCACGGGACCATCTTGATCCGGAAACTCGCCGTTCTTTTCGCGGCTGAGGAAGTCGTTGTAATCAAACGGACCGAAAAGCGCTTCGGAGCGAACCCGCTGGGGCTGAATCTTCCTCAATTCCGACAACGACGCCTCGTCATAGGCTTGGACGTAGGCGAAGCCGGGAACATCATCCAGTGCGTCCGTCACAACCTCCAGGGTCAAGCTGGGATCAGTGCGAACCTGGAAGGCGCCGCTCAGGTCCAGCGCCGTGACCATGGACACTTGGTCCAGGTCCACGTTGCTCTCTTGCAATAGCTGTTGACCGTACCGAGTCTGCTCCGCCAACGTACCACCCGGCGCCATGCCGCCGAAGGTCGCGAGCCAGTCGCCGGCGGCCAGAAGTCGTCGATCCTCCAACTGCTCACAGATCAACTTACGTTGGCGGTAATGCACCATACGGCGCACGGCGGTTTTTCTTTTAGCGCGAGAGACTTTCACAGAGCGACTCCCAAAAGGCACAGAACATCATGATGGGTAGGACAACGGCATCGCACTACGCGACAAAATAGGCGGTCCTGACAATTTGGACCGAAAATAGCACTTACTGCGGCGGAGTCAAATTTTTTCTGGAAAAATCGCCCGTGTGTCCGGGCGGGCGCCGCGGCGCATCCAAGGGGATTTCGGACCAAAGTTCCGCGAAAAGTGACTACCACAGAGAGCACCGAGGAACACAGCGGACAGAAATGCATCCTCTGTGGTCCTCTGTGTCCTCTGTGGTTAATTCCATCAGGGTTTTCTTAACTTGATGCCTATGGGGGGCCTTGCTCGAACGTCACTTGAGCTAGTCGCGGGCTTCGCCAGGCGCGCGCTGCTGGCGGCGGCTCGCGAGCCGAGCGCACGAAAAAAGCCTCGCGTTGCCGCGAGGCCCTAGGGTCGTTCTTTGGTCGGCCGACGGTTAGACGAGCTGTTCGGCGAAGGCGGCGTCCACCGCGGCTTCGTGAGCGTCGCCGGGCGCCTGGTTGGCGACCGCCGCGGCCAGCATTTCCTCTTGCATGACTTCCTGCAGTTCATGCAATTGCAGCGGATCCAGCTGCAGTTCGCCGTCCATCAGCTCTGTGGCGGGCGCTTCCACCGAGGCTTGCAGGTCAAACCCAAAATCCTCGGCGGTGCCTTGAATTCGCAGCACTCGTCCCTCCGAGCCGCTTCCCAGCAGACGAACTCGCGGGTTGACGCCGTTCACCTCCACGGTGGTTTCATGCACCGTGCCGGACTTATCCGTGACGCGCAGGGTCACTTCGGAGAAATCGCTGGACAAGATCGCTTCACCCGATTCGGCGTTATCCCAGCCTTCGTACATGATGAACCAGAAGCGGCTATTGTCGCTGGTGTTCTGGGCCAGCCAGAATCCTTCATTGACGTTCGCCGACTGCAGTTCATGAATGGTGAAGTACAACGGGTTCAAACCGCGTTCGCCGAAGTAGTTCTCGGTGCTGTTGACATCGCCCTCGGAGCCGATGTTCACCGCGAAGCTGTCGTTGGTGTTGCCCGGCACATCGTCCTTTCCATCCAGCAGGAAGAAAGGCTGGGTTTGCGTCACATTGTAGTCGCCGGGCCTAAGGTTGCTGAATTCGTAGAAGCCAGTCGAATCCGTGTGGGCGGTGATGTTCACCGGTTGGCCCTGGAAGTCCGTGCCGGAGAGAATCACCGTCGCGGCGCCCACTCCGTGCTCCACAGGATCCATCACGCCGTCGTTGTCGCCATCGACGTACACAAAACCGGAAATCGTGCTGGGAACGAACTCGAGCACGTCCACCGTCACGGTCCCGGTCGCTGTCAAGGGATCGGCGACCCCATCCGTCGTGCCGTTGTCGGTAATGGTGTAGGTAAACGTGTCCAGACCGGAAAAGCCGTCGGCCGGCGTGTAGGTGACCACACCGGCATTCAGAGTGACTGTGCCGCCGTTGTCGCTCATGGCGCTGACGCCGGTGACCGTCAACGTCTGATCCGCGTCATTGAATTGGGCCAGCGGATTATCCGGTCCGGGCGAATCGTTGGCCAACAGATCCGCGACGGGAATCTCGGTCGGCAACGTCTGAACACCTTCGGCCGTATCGGGGCCCGCGGTCGGCGCGTCGTTGACCTCGGTCACGGTGATAGTCACCACCGCCGTATCGGTCAAGTTGGGTTGGCCGTTGTCGCGAACGGTGTAAGTGAACGTATCGACGCCGTTGAAGTTGTCGCCCGGCGTGTAAATCACATCCGTGCCGTTGAGCACCACAGTGCCGCCACCAGGCGTGGGCGAGGTGACATTGGTGATCGTCAACGTCTGTTGGTTCTCATCATCTCCACCGCCATTGGAGTCATTGGCGGTCAGCGTGGACGCCGGGATCGTTAGTTGCACGTCCTCCTCACCCGTTACCATGTCGTCCACGGCCATCGGTGGGTCGTTAATCGGATTGACCGTGACGGTGACCACGCCGCTCGCCATCAGGGGATCCGCGACGCCACGGGTCGTGCCGTCGTCGGTGACCGTGTAGGTGAAGGTGTCGGTCCCGTTGAAGTCCGTGGGCGGCGAGTACGTCACCACATTGTTCACCACACTGACCGTGCCGCCCGCCGTGCTGGCGGCGCTGACGGCGGTCACCGTCAGGGTCTGCGTCGTTTCTTCGCCGGGTCCCGGAGAGTCGTTGTCGGTCAAGTCGCCGCCCGGGATGGTCAAAGCCGTGTCTTCGTCCGTCGAGACGTTGTCGTCCACCACGATCGGCGCGTCGTTGATGCCGACGACCGTGACGCTGACATTCGCCGTCGAATCGAGGCCCTGCCCGCTGGTGTCATTGATCGTGTAGGTGAATACGTCCAAGCCCTCAAAATTGGGATCGGGCGTGTATAGCAGCGAGTCGTCGGTCAGGTCCGCCGTGCCGCCATCGTCGAGAGTCACGACGCCGTTGGTCGGCTGCGTGAAACTCAACAGCGTCACATCGGACCCTGGATTGGGCGAGTCGTTGTCCAGCACGTTAATTGGATTGTCCATGCTGTCTTCTTCGACCTCGGGGCGATCCGTACGGGCCCGCGGGAAGACGGTCGATTCGACATCGATGATCACCGTGTCCGTGTCAACGCCCTCGGGGCCCGACCCGGTGTTGCCCTGATCGTTCACCGAGACTTCCAATTCCACCGAGCCAAAGAAGCCCGTGGGCGGCGTGTACACGAGGTTGTTCAGCGCCGCATTGACGTTGGTCAACGTGCCGGTGAAGGCGACATTCTGCGTATTGTTGCCGCCGCCAACGATCGTGATTCCCCCCAGGCCGCCCAGAGTCAGGATGCCAGGATTGGGCCCGTCCAACGTGGAAAGCGTCAATTCGGCGAAGATAATCCCGTTGGCCGCGTCGATATCCGACGTCGAAATCCGATTGCCATTGGCTGCATTGAACGTCAGCGGGGTGTCTTCCTCCGTGGTTTGAGCAGCGGGTACGGTATTGACCGGCGGGTCATTCACCGCCTGCACCGTGATCGTCAGCTGATCGGTGTCGGACTTGGCGCCGCCCTCGCCCGTGTTGCCCAGGTCGTCCGTCGTGACCGTCAACACGCCATTGCCCACGAAATCCGCGGTGGGCGAGTAGATCAGGCCGCCGCCATTGAGCGCCGCATTGATCGCAGCAATCGAGCCGCCCAGAGTCACGGTCGCCGTGTCTTGTCCGGACACCGTCACGCCCGCTCCGCCGGGCGCGTCAAGCGTTCCGTTGGTGACCGAGAGCGTCATCTCCACCGCCGCTGAGCCCGCATCGACATCCGACGTCTGAATGGCGTTGCCATTAGCGTTGTTGAAGGTCAGGTCGGTGTCTTCGTTGGTCGTCTGATTTCCCGGCAGGATGTTCACCGGCGGATCATTGATCGCCCCCACTTCGATCGACGCGGTCGCCGTGGACGAACCGCCCTGGTTGTCGGTGATCGTGTACACCACCAGCCCCGTGCCGGGGAGGTTGGGTGTGAAGCGAACAAAGTCGTCCGTGAAATCGGCGGCCGTGCCGTTGTCGTCCACCGAGGCCGTGCCGCCGACGGTGGAGTTGATTGTGATGCCCTGGAAGATCGCATCGCTCACCGAAATCGAAGCCACGCCATCGACGGGCAAAATCTCGCCGGCAGGAACCAGTTGGGAATCGTCGTTGTCCTGATCGGCCAACAAGGTCAACACTTCCTTGCCCAGGCCGTCGGCGAACTCCCGTTGAAACACCAACTCGCCGCCCAGGTTGTCGTTGGCCAGCACGTCCAACGGCACGTTGCTGGCGCCTTCATCCACCTGGAAGTCGTCGTCCACAGCCTCCAACATTGGCGCCGAATCAATGCGGAACGCGACGGTGAACAAAAGGAACTCGTCGGGACCCACCGGTCCGCCAAACAGGTCGGTTTGAACGCCGCCCAGATCTTGAATCAGGTCATCGGAGAACGTTGGAAAAGGACTCGCCCCGCCGCCCGTGTTCAACGTGTTGTAGTCACCGCCAAACCCAAAGGGCACGTCATCATCGGGATCGAAGTTGCTGGCGTTGACGATGGTCGTGTTGGTGTTGGGATACCGCAAATCAAAGTAGGCGGAAAAGACGCCCAAGTTGTTGACATCGCCTTCCAGGTCCGGGAAGTCCGGATCGTTCGGGTTGCGGATGTCCTGGACATAAAGATTCAGCTCGATGACGTCGCCGACGTTGGCCGAAGTGATCGTGCCCCCGGTCGATTGACTCACGAACTCCATGCGAGCGTTGACCTGCGGCCCTTCGCCCTCGCCGAGGTAGCGCACCACGTCCAGCACGTCGCGAGGCGTCAGGAAATTGTCGCCATTGACGTCGAGGAACTTGCTGGGACCCTCGCCTTCGCCACCGCCGCCGCTGCGAAAGCGATTGATGGTCAACTGACGTGATCCGTCACGATACAAGCTCGACACCAAATCCAACACGTCTCGCGTGTCGGTTTGCATGTCGGCGTTGACGTCGGTCGGAATGATCGGATTCTGAAAGTCCGCCGCAAGCAGTATGCGGTTTTCGAGCGACTCCAACTGCAGCATCTTGCGTTGCTGATGTTGACGCTGGCGGTTACGGAGCTTCCGACGATTGGACGTACTCATCTCTTTCCCCATCAAAGGTCACCCTTAACCGGTGCGGACCATGACTTGGCGAAGCCTGGCTAGTTGCTGTTACGTGGAGGCATAGGTTGCTCAGCCCGCCATCGCGGATGTTCTCCGAGCCCGTCACGTCCCAGACTAGTTGCCGATAAAAATCCTTGCAAACAAAATGCAGCAGCCTACCCAGACTACCTAAACCACCGAGAATAGCAATCGAACGGCCCTCGAAAATCAAGGACCAGCCGCTGCCTCCGGCGCCGTATTCTGACCCGTTTCCTCGGCGGTTTCGGACTCGGCTGGCGCCAAGTCTCCATCGCCGGAGTTCATCTCCGTATCGGCATGGTCGGCCAGAAAATGCCTTCGCATCCAGTTTGACGACTTCATGTCGGCAAAGTCCGCGGGATCGGCCAACTCGCTGGGCCTTCTCCCTTGTCTCCAAATCCCCCGCTCGACCCCCTCATCTAAGGAAATCGACTCCACCGCGCGAGCGACGTGTGGCGCGAAGGCCACCCAATCACTCGGGCTGGGCCCCCATACGCCGGGGTTGACTCCCGTCACGCCGGGGTTGGCCGCGCCGAAAACGGCGGACCAAGCTTGTTCGGCGGCCGCCCACCACGGCTGCTGATCGGCCCAGAGCCGATCGAATAATGTTTGAGGCTCATCGTCCCAGGGCGCCTGAAACGACCGCGCCGTGATGCTCGGCCGATTCAAAGCGGCGAGCGCCAGGTCCAGAATCGACGCCCTGGCGGCGACGTCCGAATCCCGTGGCTCGTCGGTCGAGGACCGCTCGCCTTCGCCGGAGTCTCCGCCGCTGTCGCCGGAGCCGCCTTCACCTTCGCCGCCGGCCTGGCCGAACAGATAGGCCGCGACCTCCGCCAAGTCGCGAATGGTCGCCTGCCCGTCTCCGTTCACATCGAGGTAGGGGGGCGGCGAGTCGTTTTGCGGCAGCGGGCCTTGACCGTTCAGGATGTAATAGGCCAGCAACCGCTGTAGGTCTTGGGGCGTCACGGTTCCGCTGTCGTTCACGTCGAACCGCAGCGTCGGGTTTTGCCAGCCGCCGCCACCCGCGTCGGCCAGGCCGAAGTTGTTGTCTTCCAGCGTCGCGCCGGGCTGCAGCAGGACATTGAATTGCCCGCTCGCGGGCGACGTGACCTGGTCTGACGTTTGCACGCCGATGACGTAGTTCTCTGCGGCGATCCCGCTGAAGGCGTATCCGCCCAGGGCGTCGGTCTGAGTCGTCGCCGGCGTCTCGAACCGCAGATTGTCCAGGCGAACGCCGGAGGAGCGATGTCCGTAGGCGACGGCGTAAGCGATATCGCGCTGGGCTCGGACAATCTCCATGGTCTCAACATCACCGAAGCCCAACTCGCCGGTCGTATCCCGAGCGAGCAGGTTGCCGGCCGCGTCGTAGGCTTCCAATCGTCCGTAATCGCCCGAACTGTTGCCTACGGCGTCCAGCGCGACGCGATTGGTGGGCGAATCGAAGTCGATCCGCAATTCGCGCAGCTCCGCGGTCCATTCGGTGCTGATGGACGTCGAATACACCAGATGCGCGAAGACCCGATCTCCGGTGCTGGTCTCCGAACGCACGCGCGTGTACACGTTATCGTTATAGACGCCGATCCCCACCGCCGAGAGCGTCACGCCGGGATACACCGTGTTGATGACCACATCGTCGGCGAAATCGTCGGGCTCGGCGAACTGCTCCATGGGCAACGGGGCGCCCGCGCCGTCAAGCAAGGCGACCGTGACGCCCGCCAAGCCAGGCTCGCCGGGGTCCATCTCGCCGTCGGCGTCCTCGTCGCTCCAAACAAACCCCTGAATTCCAGGCTGTCCCGTGGACTGCGGTCCGGCAAGAGGATCGATGAAGACCGGCGAGGCGGCGACCACCGCTCCCGAACCGGCGTCGAGCGAAACAGTGCGAATCTCCACCAACGAGGTTCCGCCGGCCACGTTGAATTGCACGTCGATATCGGCTTGATACGCGTTGGGCGACGCGACCGACTGCCAGGCTCCGCCGTTGAGCCGGTACTGAACTTCGTCAATGCGATTGATCGTGATGTCGTTCTGCAGGCCGCTTGAATTCTGATTGGGCAACACGCCGACCGTCGCGTTCCCGATAAAGCGGTAATCGCCGGTCAGCGAATCGAAGACGCCCGAACCGGTCAGCGTATGATCGACGTCCAGCACGTCGAACACGCCATCCCCGTCGCTGTCCTGCCAGCCGACCATGGCCAGCGTGGAGGCCGCGCTCGTCTTGCCGACGAAAGCCGCGTCCAACAGCGACCCGGAGGCCATGATGCTCGGCTCTTGCACGAATCCCGGCGCGGGATTGTCGTAAGCGTTGAGATTCTGCGTATCGTAGTAGCCGCGGCGCTGTGCCCAGGAACCGCCGCCGGGGTATTCGTCACGAGCCCAGAACATATGCCCGGTTTCATGCGAGATCGTGCTGTCGGGCCGCGTGGAAAGCGTGATGAAGAACCGACCGCCGGCGAACGCAAAGGCCCGCGAAAACGAACCGCCCGCCTTGAATCGACCGTCCGGATCATTGTCCGAATTGACGACAAAAACGGTGAAAGCCCAGTCGGCGTTGTAGTAGTCGCGCTGGGCGTCGTTGAAACTGCGAATATCGGTATGGAGATTGGCCGGCGTATTGTAGCCGACGCCAGTCAGGAACTCGTCGACCCACAGCGAATAGTCATTGGACACCCGCGAAACCGGTTCATACGAGGTCGGAAACGGGTTGTTGGCGAACTGATAGTCCACCACGAAGTCCAACGTATGCACGTCGGTTTGTTCAGCGAGGGCGTCTTGCCACCACTGGAGGCCACGTTCGAGCTTGGCCTTTTCGGCGATAATCTCCGCCGAGGTCCAGTTCTCGGTGCTGACATCGACCGCGCCATTGGACTCCAGGAACACGGGCGTCACGACGACGCGCCCCAGAAAGAACTCACCCGTATCTTGCGGGTCGGCGCCGAAGGGATCCCCCGCCATGACTCGGCGACACTCCAGCTGCTCCAATCGCAACCTGCGCGGGCTGCGGGCTTTGGGCCGTCTTGGATGAGCTTGTCGCTGCATGATAGGAGTCTGTCGCCGAAGAGGAGCGCTGAAGCCGAACCAAAGCAAACGCTTTCTTGCCTCGACCAACCCACCGGCTTCGCTCAAGCCTACCCGCACCGAATTCCGAAGATCCCCGAAAACCAGCCTCACCCCACCCGCTGCGATCACAATTCGGGGGGGAGCGCGGAGCCAGCGGAAGGCGGCTTCTGCCGCCTCCCGCTTTCCAAGCAGGGCCTTAAGGGGCGCCTCTGATTTTCTTAGAACTCCGCGAAGAAGTCGTCATGAGCTTCCGCGTCGGAGCCTTGGGGCAAGAGCGAATCGAGGAGTTGATCGTCCATTTCACCGCGGAGATTCACAACCGTCGCCCCAGCGATCGCCTCGGCGGCGTTGGGAAGTCGGAAGCGGAACTCACGCACACGTCGACCGTTAGACGCCTCAAGATTAGCGCGAGTTCCCAGATCGGCCGAAATGGATGCTTCCCCTTCGCCGAGGTCGAAATCCCGCCAATTGCTGGCCAGCGCCAAGGCCGTGAAGCCGCCTTCGCCTTCGGCTTGATCGTCCGCCAGCACGCCAGCGACCTGGCCTTCAGCGGCATCGACAAAGCTGACGAATTCGCCTTCGCCCTCACCGTCGCCGTCGAACTCGCCGTTGGCCTGGTCGTACAGGGCGTTGACCACCAGCAAAGCGTCGCGAAGGTCCACTCGGCCATCGCCGTTGGGATCCACATAAGGCGGCGGCGAGAACACGCTGCCGCCGATGTAGGGAGGATCCTTGGGCAGGAACACGGGCAAGCCTTCTCGCTGCAACAAGCTCACCACTCGCAGCACGTCAAACGGAGTCAGCGCGCCGTCGGGCTCGACATCCAGGTTGTTGACCGGATTGCGCCAGTGACTGACCGTGATATCGATGCGGTAGTCTTCGACTTCGCCATTGCTGGCCGCCCCGCCAGTCCCCAAGCCGGTTTCGCTGCTAAGACGGAAGCGGGCGAACGTTTCACCGGTCACCACGCTGGGCGGGACGGCGACGGTGAAGACATTCAAACCGTTGATGACCGCAGCGTCGGTGATGATCTGCTCGTTGCTATCGAACGAGCCGCTGCCGTCGAAGTCCACCCAAGCGCTGACAAACCCGGGGCGCGAACCGGTCACGCCGGCCACAACGATATCGATCGTCGTTTCGTAGCCGCCAACCCACGAATCGAAGGTCACGCCGTCCTCGTCGGCTCGGCCGCTCTCGTCGTCGCCCAGAGCGTCGTCGCTGAAGCGACCGTCAACCTCCACATCCACATCGCTGCCGAGATGGAATTCGTTATCCACAGCGTGACTGGGTCCGCCGGGGCTCAACGTTCCATAGGACTCGGGGGCGTCGCCAAAGTCCAGGCCGCTGCCCAGGACCACCGTGAAGGTGGTCTCGCCGTTGGCTTGATTCGCCTTGAGCGGGTTGTCCGCGAGATCGCGAATGCCCGAGACGAACGAATCGTCGATGCCGACGACGCCCTGTACGCCTTCCAGGATGATCTTTCCACCGCGGACGGTCGCCGTGACGCCTTCGAGGTCGGAGGCGTTGATCGCATCGCGAACAGCTTCCGCCAGGTCCTCGTCGGTGAACGTCTCAAACGGCACGAAGGGGATCGCGATGTTGCCAGGCACGCCGGGCTGCCCCAGTTGGGTCAGGCTGGACGTGCCGGGATTGAAGAAGTGGAGCGTGTTGTTGCCTCCCAGGTCGATGCAACCGTGGCCCTCGTTGGTCGGATTCAAGCCGATGTTCACGCTGGAGATCGCCGCGGCGATCGCGTCGGCCAATTGGTCCAGCGTGGAACTGGCCGTGAAGGCGATACGAGTGTTGCCGGGAACGACGCTGTTGTCGCTGTCGAACTCGAACGTCACCGGCAGCCCGATGCCGTCGCCCACCACAAACGTGTCGCCATCGTCAACACCTGCCGGATCGCCGGCCACCGACGGAATCTGCAGACCGAACGCCGGAGTGACTCCCGGCACGCCGGCCAGCGTCAACGAGCTTTGCGAGGCGTCGATCTGAATGAACTTCTCGCCGCCGACCTGAATGAAGCCGTCGCCCAGATATTCCGGCGTCAGCTGATTGACGTCCGCCGCGAGCCGCGCGGCGATGGCTTGCCCCAAGTCCTCGAACGTCTCGCTGTTGGTGAAAGCGAAGCGGGTGTTGCCCGTAGCCGTCACGCCGTCGTTGTCGAACTCGTAAGTGATCACGCGAGTTTCGTCATCGACGATGAGCAAGTCGCCGTCCTGAACGCCGCCGTCCTCAAAGCCGGAGCGGGTGATGCTGGGCGCGCCGCTCACATCGACAACATACCCGGCGGTCGTTCCCATGTGGACCTTGCCGTTGGCCAAGGCTCGCGGGCTGAGTCCGATATCGGCCGTGTTCAAGGCTGCGACCAAGGCCGCGGCGATTTGATCGTCGGTCGAAGTGGGCGTAAAGACGACAGGAATGCTGCCGCCGGCCACGCTGCCGTTGTTATCGAATTCCAGGGTCGCGGAGTCCGTGCCATTGCTGACCACAATCGTTTCCCGATCGGTCATGCCGCCCAGGCCGCCGCCCTCTTGGGGAATTTGCAGCGACAACGTCTCGGTCACCGTGATGCCGTAACCGCTGTCGAACTCAAAGCCCGCAGAGTTGCCGAGCAGGTCGGTCAAGGTGAACGCGTCGCCATCCACCACGCCGCCGCCCACGCTGGCGTCGATCACAAAGCGATCACTGTTGGCCAGCACGATCGTGTAAACGTGGTTATTCTCCCAGATGCCCGACAGCGGGGTCAGGCGGATGATGTTGTTCAAGGCGTCGTAGCGGAATCGATAATCAAGGCCTTCTTCCAGGATGCGGTCGTCCTGCAGCACCAGCACTTGATCCTCGGTCACCGTGGCGTCGTTGACACCCACGCCGTTTTGAGGATCGGTCGGCTCCAGGCCGTCCACCAGTTGGATCGAGAATCCAAACAGGTTGGCGGAAGAACGCTCCACGACGGTCACGGTCGGATCGATGTCCAGTCCGTCGGCGTCATTGTCGCGAGGATCCGTCAGAATCGCTGTCGGTCCCACAAAGTCCGCTCGGTCCACGGCGCCGCGATCCACGAAGACATTGGAGCCGAAGCCGGCTGGCGGCTCGACGTCCGGATCGTCCGCACGCAGCTGGCCGATCGCGTCCAATTCAGGCGCCAGGATAGGCGACGGAGCGATGCCCAGCGGATTCTTCACGCTGACCAGCGACAACCGGTCCTCCAGGGCGTTGATCGAGCTGTCGATCGCTCGCGAGAGAGCGGCCGGATAGAAGTTCTCGGTCTCCAAGTCCTGGAACAGCGGGTCGTTGACGCCCAGAGCGATTGGGAAACTGCCCACGCCCGAGGGCGCGTTCACGCCGTTGCCCTGGTACAACATGCCGCCCAGGACCGTCGATTGCGAAGTCGCATCCACGGTCACGCCCGTCGTGAAGTTCGCCACGATGTTGTTCAACAGCGTGGGGCTTGCATTCTGCCCAACGGCCACGCCAACGTCGTTGCCGCCAGTGAATCGCGTTTCCAGCGTGCCGCCGGTGCCGACCAACGTGTTGTTGACAATGCGAGCAAACGGAACGGGCGCCAGCGGGTCGCCAGGCCCGTTGGTCTGGCCGCTGACTTCAATGCCGCCCAGGGCGTTGAAGGTAATGATGTTGTTCTGCACCACGGCGCCGGGCGTCAAGCGGTTGGTGTTCAGTTCGCGAAGGTTGCGAACCGATCCCGGGTTGGGCTCGCCCGTCCCGGGCTCGCGGTCGCCAGAGTCCAACACCACGCCAAAGCCCTGGGCGCGGGTGATCGTACTGTTCTCGATCACCACCTGTCCCTGGACCCGTTCGCGATTCAGGTCGCCCAAGCCGTCGAATTGGACGAACTCGATGCCGGTCGCTTCGATCTCCACGGTCATTTCATAGGCGCCCGTGGATCCGCCGACGGAACCGCTGGCCTGATTAAAGATGTTGTAGTTGAAGTTGGCGAACGAGCTGACGCCGATGTAGTAGGTGCCAGTCGCCGGAACGGTGATCTCCAGGTACGAGTCCAGGGTAAACGGCTCGCCCGGGGCGGGGAAATCGTCGGAAACGGCGATCTGCGTTCCACCCACATCGAAGACTCGCACGATCGTATCCACCGTCGAACCGAGTTCGTCAGCGTCGATATCGATCCGCAGCGTCGAACCGCCCGTCAGCGCCAGAGCCATCAAATCGACGTCCAGCGCCGCGTTGTTGCCCAGCAGCGCGGGGTTGTCGCCGATATTGCCAGAGGCCGTGATCACGGCGGACTGGCCGGGCGCCACGCTGGGACGATTGGCCAACAGGTTCGTGTCATTGCGTTCGGTCAACAGATCGCCCGCGACATCAACCGCCACTCCAGACGTCACGATCGCATTGCCGTAAAGGTTGACGCGATTGGTCGTGCTGCCGGAAATCGATCCGTCGGCCAGACCCGCGGTGACATCCAGAATCGCCTGCACTTGCGGGCTGTTGATCGCATCGCGAATGCGTTGAGCGAGCAGTGAGCTGGGATCGGGGCCCACTCCCGGGAATTCAAATCGCGTGGGGTCGAACAGAATCGGAATGGCGCCAGGGCTCACTCCATCGTTGATGTTCAGATCCTCGAACTCGAACCGCACCGTCGCCACGCCATCGCTGATCGAGAAGGATTGCCCATCGATCACATCGTCGGCCGAAGGCGCCAGCAACTGGATCGACTGCTCCTGTCGATAATTGGTGTCCACCGTCTCGTAGTAGATGGTGCCGATGGACGTCAGGATGCCGTAGTCCTCCGCGCGACGAATCTCCAAGTCGTACTCGCCGACCAGGATCTGATCGTCGCGAAGATCGGGATTCGGCGTGAAGGCGTCCACGGGCGTGGAGGCCGTCGCGAATTCGCCATGTTCGGCGAAGCCAATGATGAAGTCGTCTAGATAGATGCCTTCGAAATCATTGTTGTCCGTTCCGCAGGCGAAGTCGTTGGTGCCCGCGCCTTGGCAACGCGTATCGTTCAAGGCGCCTTCAAAGTCCAAGGGCAGGAACGTGGCGCCGCCGAAGGGACCTGGGTCGCCCAGGTTATGGCCGATGATGTTGACCAGATCCTTGTAGTTCTTAATCACGAACTCTTGGCCGCCGGCGAACACATCCGCCAGAGCGGCGACCACCGGAACGTAACGCGCCTGGCCATTCAAGTCGCGAAGCGACGGATCCAACGACGCCACTTCCTCGGCGGTCATATCCGCATGCAGCACGACGGCGGTGTTGCCAAGCCGCACGCCGTCGGCGCCGTCGATGGAACTGGCGGCGCCGATGCTCTGGGCGACTTGCGAGGCGCCGTCCAGTTGCAGACGGTTGTCATGCAATCGCGGCAAGACGCCGGCGAAATCGTTGGTCACAATCTGAACGTTGTAATCTCCCGTGCTGCCCACGGCGCCGAAACCGGTAGTCAACGGGTCGTATCCGCTGTTGGGATCGCCGCTGATGCCGACGTAATAGTCGCCAGGAAGCGGGGCCGTGAAGGTCAACGTGGAAGCTGTCGTCGTCGCCAACTCCACGCCGCCCGAGTCGAAAACTCGCAGGTGGGCGTCGAAGGAGGACGTCGGGGGCAGCGTGATGGTCACGTCCATCTTGTCGCCCTGGTTCATATCGACGCGAACCATATCCACGTCAAAACCGGGGCTGAACGTGAAGGCGGGGTTGTCGCCGATGTTGCCAGAGGCCTGGAAAATGTTCGCGCCGCTGTGCAACCCGCTGTCAATCGCTCGCGCAATCACGTCGTTGTCCTCGGCGGTCAAGTCCGCCGTGAACGTGTAATCGGTGACTCGCATCGCCAAGTCCAACGCCTCGGCGACCGACTGCGCCGACTGAGCGTCGTCGATCGCGATCCGAGTGGCGCCGGGGACGTTAACGACGCCGTCCTTATCGAATTCGAAGGTGACGCCGTGAACCGTCAAGGTTTCGCCATCGGCGATGTCCTTGCCCTCGGCGGCGACAAAGGTCGGCCCCAAGTCGATCTCGAAGGTCTGGCCGTCGATCCGGAAGGTCTGCCCGTCGCGCAACTCCACGCCCGCGATGGTTCGCAGTTCGTCGCCCGTGCGATTCGGGTCGCCGAACGACATGGTGCCCGCGGTGGTGAAGTCAAAACGCAGCCGCAGGTTGTCGCTGCCGGCGTAGGCGCCCAAGTCCACCCGTGCTTGTCGCCATGAATCCGGAGCGCCGTTCTGACCGATGTCATAGAGCGGTTCGCCAGTGAACACGTTGGGATCTTCCACATTGCTCGCCAGCAACTCCCATTGCCCGCTGCTGTCCGCGATGTAAACGCGGAACGAGTCTCGCATCGGCTGGTTGTTCGACGCTTCGGTCACCAGGTAGTAGTTAAAGTACAACACCGGCAGGTCTTCCGCCGCGTAGCCTTCCAGGCTGAAGAGATTACTCTCCAACACGCCATGCACGCCGCCAGGGAAGTCGTAATTGGCATTGGGCAAACTTCGATCGTCGGTGCTGACCTCCGGCCCGGGCTGGAAGCCGGTGCGATCATCGGTGGCTTGAGTCACGCGACGGCCGAAGTAGAAGCTGCTGTTGCCTTCCAACACTTCCGGATTGATCTTTTCGGGCTCGCGGCTCAAGTCAAACAGACGATTGACGCCGTGCCCAGGGTCTTCGTCGCGGCGCAAGTTCACGATGTGCCAGGGGTTCTCCTCGAACTCGGAGAACGTCAAGCCGTTGGCGTTGAAGATGCCGGTCTCGATGCTGGTGGCCCCGTTGACAAAGATGGGCAGCAGATTGCCTTGCAGGTCGAAGGCGTGGACGGTGCCGTCGCCCTCGATGCCAAACAGCGTCTGAGCATACGCGCCGCCTTCCAGGTTCCGCGGTCCCGCGGTGAGGCCTTGGAAGTTAATCCCCAACAGATCCGTTCCGGTTTCAATGTAGTCGCCGAAGGCGCCGCCGGGGGAAGTGAAGTTGAAGATGCGATACAGGCCGCCCTCGTCGCTGACCGCATACAGGGTCGAACCCACGAAGGTCATGCCCGTGATGTTGCCGCCCGGCGCTGCGCCGGCCAGAGTCAACGGGGGATCATCGACATTGATGAACCGGGCGTTTCCACCCAAAGTGACGACCGGCCCGTTGGAGGTCGCGGTCAGGATCGTGCCGCCGCTAAACGTACCGTCAATCGCATCGACCATCCGCTGGGCCACTTCGCTGGCGGTATCGCTGGCCAGGAAGGGCACGGCGAACTTGCCGGCCGGCGGCAACATGTCGTGATTCAGGTTCGTGAAGACGCCGCTGGTTTGCAAAATGCCGAAGTCGGCGAAATTCGAACCCAGGAAATTGCCGCGCGTTCCCTCGCCGCCAAACTCGAAGGTCGCCACCGTCTGGAAGGAGGTCGTCATCGAGCTGATCAGGCCGGGAATGGTGATCTGCTGGTTCAAGGCGAAATCGCTGTTGCGGCTCACCTCCTCGATCGGAATCCGAATCGAGCCCGCCGCAACGCCTCGCGAACCTTGGATCGAAATGCCGTCGGCCGCTTCCGAAGCCACCGTGGCGTTGATCAAGGAAATGCGATTATTGAAGTTCGCGTCGGCGGTCGGCAAAGCCTGCGCCGCCACGGCCCAGACCGGCGATCCGTCGGGACGGAACTGAGTCTGGCTGTTGATCGCGTTGACGATCGCCGCCACGATCTGATCGCGGGTCATGCCGACATTGAAGTTGACCGGAACCAACCCGCCGCCGACCGGAGGTCCGCTGCCATCATCGAACTCGAAGGTCCGCGTCGCCGGAATCGCCTGGTTGTCGGAAATTGTGAACCGCTGCCCATCGGTAATGAAGTTCCCATTGGTGAGCGTCCACCACGATGACTTCGCCGGTGTCGAACTCGAAACGCGTTCGCGACAAGCCAAACGGATCGTCATCCAACTGGAACGACCAACCGTCGCGAATGAACAGCGGCGGATTGGCGGTCGGCGCCAGATTCATAACGATTTCCGAACCACTGACGAATTCAAAATCAACGACGTTGTTCGGGAACAGGCCGTCATCGATACTGAAGGCGGTGCCATCCAGAATGATCGAATTGGTCAACGGGTCGGCAGTCGTCGCTTCGGCGCAACGATCACCTTGCCCAGTTCGCCGAAGGGATCCGCGTCCGTCAGAATGTGGCCGCGTTCGACGATCTGCGTGCCGGCGCCTTGAATCAAGGCGTTGCCGGTGCGGTCGGGCGCAGGAGCGCTGAACGCGACGCCGGTGTCCGGGGCGAATTCGTACAGGATGTTCGTGTCGTAACTGATGCCCGGCGAGAAGTTGAACGGCGGGCGACCGCCAATCGCCAAGCCGCGTTCAACGCCTCCGGCGAACCCGTAAGTCAAGGCGTCAAACTGGATGCCGTAGCCAATCCGGTTGCCGCCGACCAGGTTGCTGCGAATCGATTGCCCAGGATTGTCCGGCAGGTCCTCGTTGAAGGTCTGAATCCCGTCATCGCCAAGATCGATGATCGTGGCGTCTTCGGGGCTGATCTGCAGGTAATGCCCGGTGTCGTCGTCGGACGAAGGGAATTGCTCGAGGTCCAGCGTGAAGGCGTGCAGGTTTTCGTTGTCGCGGAAGTCAATGTCGCCGACATCCGCGGCGAATTCGCCAACACGACTTTCAATCGCCCCGGTGAACGGATCGATCGTCAGGATTTCCGTCGTCAGGAACCCGTTGTCGCGACTCACATAGATCGTGGAGTCGCCTAGGTGGAACGGACGAGGACTCGTCGCGTTGACCAGGATCGGCACGGTCGGCCGAGTCGCCGTCATGAACAGGTTGGGCTGATTGACATGATCTTCGGCAATCCGCTGAATCGCGGTGTTCGGCTCCAACCGCACCAGCGGGTTCGGCGGATTAGCCGAGTCGAATTGGCCGAGATCGCCCGCGATCCGAGCTTCACTGGTGATCGCCACGAAGTAGTTGCCCTGCGGCAACATGATCGGGCCGATGAAGGGATCGAGTTCGCCAACGGATCCGCGAGTCAGATCGGTCAAGCCGTTGCCCAATCCGGGAACCGGCTGATCGGAAGCAATATTCGAGTCGTTGCTGGTCGCAATGACGTTGCCCTGCGAGTCGTACAGCGTGACGATCGTGTTGGGTCGTCCCAGCCCGTCCGCGTAATCCAAATCAATCGTGATGGGGACCAGGCCTTCGAACGCCGGGTCCGGCTGCGTCGCGATCTGCTCGTAAGTGACTTCGAACTCATAGACGTCCGCATCGTTGAACGCGGATAGCGAACCGGCGATGCTGATGGCGCCCAAGTCGGTTTCCAGCAGGTTGCCGACCGGCTGCGAAGTGGCGATCAAGTCGTTGTTCTCGACTTCCCCGACCTCGCCGGTCAGCGGCGATTTCGCGGGCACGCCGATGACTTGCACGCCCGTTTCGGCGAAACGGATGTCCGCATAGCTGACGACCGAACCCGGAATCTCGTCGCGACTTTGCAGTCGCAACTGCATTTGGTAGGCGCCCGAGGTCGTGCCGCCAGCCAGATTCGCGAGGTTGTCGCTGCTGCTGCGAACCCGCACATAGTAGACGTTCGTCTCGCTGCCGGCGCCTGGCAGACGCACCGTCATGCCGGCGTCTCGCGGATTGGTCGTGTACAAGTCGAAGAACGACATCGGATTGATGTTTTCGGCGGGAACGCCCGGACCGCGGAACAACAAGCTCGGATCGTTGGACTCGGCGCCCGAGTCGTTCGAGCGAGCCAACACGGTCCCGTCCGCGGCGACCAACTCCAACACGGTGTCCAAGGCGTTCGACGTACGATCAATGTCGAAGACGACGCTGGTTCCGGCCTGAGCCTGGAAGGAATACACATCCACATCCGCCGGCGAGCTGAGTCGTCCTCGCACGTCGAAGGCCAACCGCAGGTTATCGTCGCCCTCCTTATCGTTGGAGGCCAAGGCCCCCAAGAACTGAGCGTTGTCCGGCAAACCGTTCGAGCCCGGCGCCACGAGATCAGCCGGCTCACGCTCGTTGATCGACGCCGCATTGCGGTCGTTGCTCTCGGCGTCCAGCAGCACGCTTCGCCAGCCGCCCGAGTCGGCCGGATTGAAGATCACATTCCAGCCGATGTAGTCAAAGGCCCGCATGTCGGCCGGCGTCATGGAAATCTCGAATCCAGGAGCAAGCGTGGGATCCATCATGCCCAAGTAGATCCCGCCAATCAGCGCGTCGTCCTTCCAGTGACTGGCCTGATTGCCGTCGCCGGTCGCGCGGCCCGTGGACAACGGGACGTCGCCGATCTGCAGGCCTGGCAACGGAATGCCGGTCGGGTCGAAAAACCCGCCGTCATAAAAGACCTGATCCTGCGGGGGATCCAGGATGCGAGGCGTCGAGGTGAACGTGCCGGTGCGATTGGCGCCCGGCGCCACGCGGAAGAAGTCCAAGGGCTGCATCTGCACGTTGCGAACGCCGCGATCGACATCATCGCCAGCGCTGATGAAGCCCAAGGCGTGGCCGATCTCGTGAATCACGACGCCCACAAAGTCGAACTGGTTGGCGTTCACGCCGTCGCTGCGATCAAAGTCCCACAGCGTTAAATCGTTGGCAAAGCGAATATCGGCGTCGCGGATCTCGTTGGGATCGTACTGCGACGGATTGGACGGCAGCAGCGAGGGATCAATGCCCAAGGCCAGCGCGTTGGCGCGGGTCAAGGACATGTTCGAATCCAACGAATACGGGTTGTTATTATCGGTGGGGAAAGTGACGTTGATGTTGGCCAGACTGGGAATCTCGCTGACCAACGTTTCATTCGGTCGCGCGTCGTCGATCATCGCCTGGCGCACCAGCTCGAAGTCCACCGAGGCGAAGTCGGCCAAGGCGCCGCCCAGGATACCGCCGCCCAGCGGGGCCAATTCAAAGTCGAAGGTGACCGAAATCGGATCCTCGAGGAAACTCTCCCACAAACCGATGGCCTGATTCACCGCCGCCAAGGCTTGCGGCAGAGCCAGAATATTCGGGCCGAAGTTGATGTCGATATCCACGTTGCCCGTGGGCTCGATCTGCCCGACAAGGCCCGTGTTGGCCGTGTCCACTTGCGGCGAGCCATAGGGATCAAAGCCGGCGCCCGCCGACACGTCGCCCAACGACGTCAAAACCACCGGGAAGCCGGGCTGCCCCAGAATCTGCACGCTGCCGCCAATGCGATCGATAATATCCAACTGATCGCCGGAAGCCGTGAAGCCAGCGTCCGAGCCTCGCAACTTGACCACCAGGCTCTCATTGGGGCTGCTCTCCAAACGCACGCCGCCGAAGGTGTGGAAATTGGAGACCAGAATCTCATCCAGCACGACATGCACGATGTCGGTGTCATCGAAGGTGACCTCGGTGGTGACTTCGCCGCCACGCACCACCATTCCGTTAATGCCGTTGCGCGACATCATGTTGCCGACCACCAGCGGTCCGCGATTGCCGAGGTCGTGTTCGTACAAGTCCGCCTCGCCGGTGGTCCGCCCGCCATCAACAACCAGCGTGGAATTCAACGAGTTCACATCGATGCTAATGGCCGCCGCGTTTTCGACATCGTTGAACAGGAACGTGTTGCCGACCAGTACGGGTTGGGAACCGCGCACGAAGAGCGTGGCGCGATCGTTGAACCCGCGGCCGAATCTTGAATCGGTGCGGTCGGGCAGGGATCCCGGCAGAATGCCGTCGGCGTTATTCTCGAACAAGGTGTTCGCGATGCGGGCTTCGGACTGGTGAATCTCCACCGGGTTGAAGGCGCGGAAGCCGCCATCGACTCGAGTCACGCCGCCGCCGTAGGCGACGACCGCATGGTCCAAACTGATCGCGCTTTGAGGGCCGACGAAGACGCCCGCCCAATTGCCGCGCTCGGCCGCGACGTTGGCCGCTTGATCGTTCGTGTTGAACGTGCCGCCGGCGCCGTATCGAATGTCGCGCAGCGACGTGAAAACCACTTCCTGCCCGTCGCGGCCTTCGGCGATGAGCTGCGCGCCCATCTCCACTTCGATCATCGCCCCTTCCAGTTTGACGATCACGCCCGGATCGACCATCAAGCGGGCGTCCAGACGCTGCCGCAGCTCCAACGGCGTATCCACCAGGACGCCGCCGCGCACTTTGCCCGTGTCCTCATACGTCGTCGAGCTCGCATTGAGGTCGGTCACCAAGGTGAAGGGACCGCCATTGACCGAACGATAAAGGCGCCGGCCGACAAAACCAAAGCCCGCGGGCGGCAGGTTGCGAAGCACGATCGATCGCTCGCCCGCGGCCAGGGTCAGGCTGCGCGTGACCGACGAAGGCGGCCCTTCATTGCCCGAGGGATCCACTTCGACGATGCGGTAGCTGTACGTTCCGGGCTCCAAGGCGCCCGCCGCGGAAGCTCCCACCTCGAGCGTGGTGAGCGTCACGCCCGGAGGCGTGGAGTCCAAGATCAGGCCGCCCGGCGTCCCGGCAATCTTCAGATTCTCCTGCAAGACCACGACGATATCGGCGTCGTCCCAGCGACCGGTCACGGTCATCTTCTGCGTCGTGTTGCCAGCGGGCGTTGTGATCCGAATGAATAAACCATTCAGCGAATTCTCCACCAACGTGTTGCCGTGCAAGTCCGGGCCGACGCGGTCATAGTCCGATGTGAAAGCACCCGGCAGTTGGTACTTGGGCGAATGGAAATTGGTTTCCTCCGCCGCATTGGGCGTCGCCGACATCGCGGCGTCGGCGCTCAAGGAGATGTGGTTGAAGCTGACCGTCGGGCGACTGTCGATCATCTGGATCGGCGTCACTACCTGCGATACGCCGTCCACGACCACGTTGCCGCCGCCGTAGCGGATCTCCGCATTGTTGACGTAGTTCAGGAAGATGCCTTCATCTTCGTAATCGAACCGCACCGCATCGGCCTTGTCCAAATTGCTCTGGAACACCAGGCCTCCCCAATCGCCTTCCCGCGCCGCCGGAGGCGATTGATCGGGGTTCTGGTCCACGCCAAGGGTGTCGTGCAGCGACGTGAAAATGACGCTGCCCTGTAGCGGCTGCCCAAACTCGTCCAGCCGCACCTCGCCCAGGGCGTTGTAGAGTCGCGGAACACCCAACACCTGCAAACCCGAAGCGCTGCGATCGACCAACGTGGAGGAGCTGCCCACGCCGATACGCGCACGCCGCATCTTGAACATGGCGCTGGAGTCCACCATCATCGTCACCCCCTTGGGGATGTTGATCGATGAACCGTCTCGCAGCGGCGTGCTCGCACTCAAGGCGCTGAAGCCCACCTCGTACGCGAGGTTGTCGTCCAGGGTTGTCACATCGCCGTCGGCGCCGCCGTTGCCGACGACGCGCACGATGTCGACGCCGTTGGTTTGAGCGGCGCTTAACGCCTGGCTAATGCTGCTGAAGGGATTGCTCAACGAGCCGATGCCGCTGCCCACGGGACGTCGCTGGCCGGGATTCGCGGCGCTCCAGAGGTCCACATAGTAGGTGTTGCCAGGGCTCGCCGCGCGGAACCAGAAGTTGTACACGCCGCCGGGCACGCCATCCGCATCGCCGTCCAGCGGCGTCTCGCGCGAGAGCTGACCGGCCAACGGATTGTTGAGGTTGTCCGCGTCGATGATGCTGTTGTCGACTTCGGCGCGGAAGTTCAGCCGCAATTGGTAATCGCCCTCGCTGACGCCGCCGAACCCGCTGTCCTCGATGGCGGGATCGTATTGATCGTTGCCGCCAGCCGACACGCCGATGAAGTAAGTCCCTGGATTGAGGTCCACGGACAGGAACGAGTCTTCGCTGAAGTAGTTGTCGTTCCGCGCGACCAATTCAAAGTCGTCCGGCCCCACTTGGCGGTAGAGCGTGAGGACCGTGTCCAGTTGGCTGGGATCCGCGGCGCGCTCGGCGATGGTCTCCGCGGAAAACAACCCCGGCTCGACCACCTCGAACTTGTAGAGGTCGATATCCTTGCTTTCCGGGCGATACAGATGCTGCCCGTGGACGATGTCCGAATCGCCGGGAAAGACCGGCTCATAGGAGCCGGGAGTCGCCAGGAAGGTCTGGCTGCTCATGATGTTGGGCGCCGGCAATTCGTCGGCGTGGCCCAGGCCCAACACGTGGCCAATCTGATGCATGGCCGAGAGGAACCAGCGTCCGCCATAGACGTCGTCACCGGCGTTGCTGTAGTCCTGCAAATCCATCACGGCGCGGCCGGTGTTGATGTCGCCATCGCTCAGAGACAACAATCCGTCCGGACCGTTGGTCGCTCCCGGAGCGATCGCCCGCAGGTCGCCCGTTACAACCGTGATGCCGCTGGCGGCCGACTCAATGAACGAAATGCCCAGCGTGTCGCCGTAGATCTGGAAGATCTCGCGGGCGCGTTGCTTCTGAACATCGGTGATCGCGTTCCGCAAAGGATTGCCCAACGGATCAAAACCATAGACGCTCTGGAAGTTGTAGAAGGCCGTTGTGATCCCGACCGTGCTGTCGCCGGCCTGATTCAGATGATCCTGCACCGGCGCGTCGCCAAAGATCTCGACCGCTTCCTGCGCGATGATGTCGCGATGTCCGGACTCCACCGAAACGCCGGCCCCGGGCAGGCTCAAGCTGTAGGGCTGGCCGACATTGGTGATGTCGCCTGTCAGAATCAAGCCGCGAGTCGATTCCTGAATCCCCCGCATCGCCGGATCCAAAGCGACCTCGGCGTCGCCAGTGAGCGTGATCGCTCGCCCATCACGACTGGCGACCACGTTCAACGTGGCCACATTGTTGATCGCGACGGTTAACGCCTGCGCCAGAGCTTCGGGGGACATGGTCTGCACGAAAGCCACGGCCACGTTGCCCGGACGCACCCCGAAAGGCCCGTTGATCGCATCATCAAACTCAAAGGTCGTCTGATTGTTGGCCTCGTCAATGATCTTGACCGTCTCGCCATCGCGAATGGCTTCGCCGTTGCCGGTCACGACCAACGCCGTACCCGTGTCGAAATTCGCGCCCAGATCGAAAGCGCCGACGAAGCTGGAGCCAACATCAACGCCCGGATCAAAGAACACAGGCTCCAGCGGGGCCGCCTCGTCGGTTCCGATCCGCAGGCGGAACGTCCCCTCGCCCACACCCAACGCCTCCAGACTGTTGCTGAAGGTAAGGACCGCGCGATCCTGCGCCGGGTCGTAATCGACCGTCAACGGGATGAACACGACATCGTCGTTGTTTTCCGCCGTGTCGTTGGTGAAGATCAGCTGATAGAAGTCGGGACGCTCGGCCGAGGCGACGTCGAGATCGTCGTCGTTAAAATAAACCTCAATCTTCTCGCGAGCCTGCACCAGGGCGCCGGCCGCATTGCGGGTCAACGGTTGCGGGACCACCGAGACGACCTGGGCCGCCAGATCCAACTCGAAGGAAAGCCGGAAGTCGCTCTCGCCGTCGTTGAAGGCCTCACCATCAAGCGTGCGCAGCGGCTCGTTGCCCGTGCCGAAGACCGAAATCAAATACGTGTCGTCCGGCAGGTTCTCCTGAAATCGCACCACGACCTGATTGCCCGGGTCCAGGACGTCGATATAGCCGGGATCGATCGTGAAGTCATTGGCGCCCAACAACGTCACCGACGGAGGATTCGGGGCCGTGCCCACGCGCGTCGCGGCGCTGCCGACGGTCAATGAAGCCCGCACCAGCGTGCTGGCGGTCGGGTGCGCATTGACAGCCGTCAACACATCCTGCACGGTGGACTCGCGACCCGGCGACGAATTCAAAGCGACATTGATCGTGCGGTCGTTCACCGTGACGATCGGCGCGGCCGTTCCGCCGGCGTTGAACCGGCTGAAGGTGACCCGCAAACCGTTGCCCGACTGCCCGCCTTGCACCGCCGTGAACTGAACCTGTATCTGGGATCCCAGCCCGAAATTCGTGAAGCCCTTCGCCGAATTGGCGCCGCTGAGGGTCAGCGGGGAGTAGTTGATCGTGCGATTACCAACGCGCGTAAACGCATTGCCGCGAATCACATCACCGCGAATCAACGATCGCACCGACGGATCCACATCGATCGCCCGCCGAACGTCGAAGGCCGTCGTGGTGGCCGCTGGATTGGTGTTGTAGAGGATGCTGACCAACCGCCCCTCGGCCACAATCTGCGGCGCCGAACTGGCCGGCCCCAGATCGGTCGAGTCGAACGAGATCGTAATCCCATTGCCCGCTTGCCCGGGCTGCACCGCGCTGAACTGCATCACCACGGCGCCGTTGGTGTTCAGGTCGGAGATCACCGCCGCCGACTCGAACATGCCGTCGCCGCCGCTGCGAATGATCTCGACGCCGCCCAAAGACGCCGGATCGATTTCGGCGCCGTCGTTGAATCTCAACAACAGTTCCTGCGGAGCGACATTGCGAATGTCGCCTTCCTGCAGCAAGGCGCCGCCATTGGGCAACACGCCCGCCAGCTGCAGCCCCGCCATCACTCGACGATCCTCGAGTTGCTCTAACCGCAATTCGCGATCTGCACGCGCTTGTCGCTTGCGGCGCGATTTCTTGGACTTCAAGGCCTCAAGATCGGATCGACGGATCGTCATGAACCCATCCTCGGAAGATTAGCAATCATGAGAGACGGCATCGAAGCAGACCACCCGCCGGAGGAGGTCGCTGGCAACCGGCCGAAACATGAAAATAGGAAAAATAGGGACTGTGCGCAAAAACGGCGCACCCAATTCTGGATTCTAATTCGACGGCAGGCTGATGCAATCAAAAGGCAGGCCATAGCTAGCTTTATATTCTCAGTCGCCATCCACCGCCGTGGAGCTGAATCCAAACACTCGCTTTTGGACGTGCAGCGGATGGGGAAAGTTCCCTGCCACCAGCGACGCCGCAGCGCATAACCACCGCGATACCCCAATTGCGATCGTCTCGCAATCGTTTGAGCCTGGTTTCCCGACCAATACCGCGAAGGGCGCCCCCACCATCGGAACGCTCGGCATATTCCATAGTCGGCGGCTCCAGAACACACGCCATGGGGGGAGAACACCACGCCCCACCATGGGCCGTTAGCTTACCCCTAAATCGCCCAAACCACCAACAGCAACGCGTTTCGAAGCCCGGCCCGCAGGACGCAAAAGGGGAAGTTGGGGCCTTGATCGTAAGGTGGTCAACCCGACTCTGTCCGAGGCCCGGAGGGCCAACACAATTCTAGCCGTGGCCGTGAGGCCACGGTTACCTTTCCAGATCGGACACAGGCCCGAAGGGCCGACACAAGTCCTGATTGTGTCGGCCCTTCGGGCCTGTGGACCCGTTTCCGTTGACGTTCCGTGGCCTTACGGCCACGGCTAAAATTGTGCCGGCCCGTCGGGCCTGCTACCCTCCCAGCTGGACCGGCTTACGATCAAGGCCGGAAGTTGGCGTTGCAAAAGCAACGACGGGAACAGTTCATTGGATGCGGCAGTTGAGGTGGAATAGGCAGGGGACGGCGAAGGGACGGAGGATCCCCACAGCCCCCCGCCAGGAGGCCATTTCTGGCCGGCGCTGAGGCCCGGCGGCCTACATGATCCGCGGGAATTTTCATGACGTCCGGACGAGCCCGACGGGCCGAATCGCGCCTAGCCGGCAAATTCCCGCCACCGCTGGGCTTGTCCGGCTGTCCCAGCGGGGCGATGCTCCTCGCCAGATAGCGCTGTTCGCTGGGCGAGGAGCATCGCCCAACGGGGGCAAGCCCCGTTGTGGCGGCGTCCAGGCTGGGATCGTTGTTGGCGGGGAGCAACGCTCGACGGGGACATGCCCCGTCGTGGCGTGCTCGCCGCGTAAGCACTTGTGGCGACAGGCCTTGGCATACCCGCGTGGGGCCTTAAGTCCACGCCATTCGGGGCTAGCCCCGTTGTGGCGGCGTTCCACCGGGATCGTTGCTGGCGGGGAGCAACGCACGACGGGGCTAACCGGCTTGCCCCCGTTGTGGCGGCGTTCCACCGGGATCGTTGCTGGCGGGGAGCAACGCACGACGGGGACATGCCCCGTCGTGGCGTGCCCGCAGGGCCGACAGCCTCGGCCCGTCGGGCTCGGTGCGGCTTACTTGATATACAGCGTTTCCTGCTGCCGCAGCAGCGGCGGCGCCTGGCGGTCCGCGGCGCCCAGGTGGGTCAAGAAATCGAGCTCGGACATGGTCTCCTCGGTGTGCAGCATGCTTGAGGCGACCTCGCTGACCTGGCTGGTGATGTAGTCGGGCTCCTGCCGGTTGACGGCGAGTTCGGCAAGGGAGTTGATCTTGTTTTCCAGGCGATCCAGCTCCAACTGCACGAACTCGTAGTTCCCTTCGGCGCGCCGGTAGTTCTCCAGCCGTTGGCGGCTGGTCTGCAGATTGTCCTCCAAGGCGCCGCTGAGCTTTCGAGTATGGCTGGTGGAGGGTTGCTGCTGGAGTTCCGCCAGGCGCCGCTCGGCGGCCTTCATCTCCTTCTCGATCCGATCAGCGTCGGTGGCGCTCAGAAAGGTCTGCAGGGTCTGTTCGGTGAACAGCAGCCGCAGAAAAATCCACAGCAGACTATCGAGGCCTTGAATCTGCTGTTGTTCCAAGCCGGGCTGGAGCCGGGATCCGGGGACACGAAGATTGGCCGCTAGGGCCTGCAGGCCCAAGCAACGCTCGCGCAGATCCTGATACCTTCTGAGCGACGATTTGGGCAGCGAATGGAGGATATGTTGCAGCGTCCGCTCATTGCTGAGTGAGCTTTCGGCCTGCTTGCCTTGAGCCTCATGAATATCCACGTAGGCCTGGAATTTGGGGTGGGTGGCCACAAAAGCCAGGTAGCCCAGTTCCCCGGCGGCGACGATCGGCAAGGCGATGTCGGCGCGTCCGCTGATCAGGGCGAAGGTCGCGGCGCCAATCAGCCCCAGTAGGTGCCACTGATTGAGAAACGCGGTCTTGATGTACTTTCCCAATCCCACTTTGGCTAGTCTCCGGGCTGACGAGCGGCTTCTGCTTCCAGCTTCGTTATCCTGTCGGCGATGTAAAACACGGTCTCCTGGAATCTGGCCTCGCGCTGCATCTCCTGTGCGGGGCGATCGGGCGGCTCGACCGTCAGTTCCTCGACGACCGTGCCCGGCGAGGCGGACATCAGGTAGATCCGATCGCCAAGATAAACGGCTTCCTCAATCGAGTGCGTGACGAAGAACACGGTGGCCTGCACGCGTCGCCAGAGGTTGACCAGCAGATCTTGCATGCTCATTCGCGTATTGGGATCCAGTGCGCCAAAGGGCTCGTCCATCAGCATGATGCGGGGGTTCAGGATCAGCGTGCGGGCGATGGCGACGCGTTGCCTCATACCACCGGAGAGTTCGTGAGGATACTTGTGTTGATCATGCTCGATTGACAAGCCGCATCGCTCGATCCATTGGCGGCCCAATTCCAGGCGTTGCTGACGGGCCACACCCAGACATTCGAGCCCGAAGGTCACGTTCTCCAGGACGGTGCGGTTGTCGAAGCTGGTGTAGTCCTGAAAGACCATGCCTCGGTCGGCGCCTGGTCCCAGGATCCTTTTGCCCAAGACTCGCACTCGGCCGCTGGTCGCCGGGTGTTGGGGCGGCAGGCCGGCGATCAGCTTCAGGACGGTGCTCTTGCCGCACCCGCTGGGACCCAGGATGCAAATGAACTCGCCGATTTCCGGCAAGTCGGGCACGGCGAAGCTGACGTCGCGAATCGCCGTGAAGGCTGACTCCTTGCCGGGATTGTAGGTCTTGGTGACCTCGTGAAACTCAACCACATGCGGGCTGGTGGTATCGGCGATCTCCTGCTGGAGGTTGACGCGGCGGCCCATCCCAATCTCTTGGTCGGGCGGACCGTCAAACTGGCTGGGCGCCCCGGAAGGGTCGGACGACGCGGACATGATGCTTCACCACGGGCCGATCGAAAACAATGCGAGAACGATACGAGTTACTGAGAATCTTCGGGCAAAGCCGAACGAAACTCGCGGGCTGGAACGACCAGTCTCTTGGCGTCCTCGACCACCCGCGAGCACCAACGCAATACGGGAGTTAGCATACCCGCTCCGCCGAACCGATGGGGAAACAACTGGACTTGCAGAAAAAACAAGCAGCGGTCAATGGTGAAGGCGATTAGCGGAATCAACATCAGGATCAAGTAGATGCCCTCGCGAGGCCCGCGACGCTGGAAGGCGAGAATCAAGCCTCCCAGGCCGGCGCCATCGCCGCCGCCCCCGACGGCCTCAACCAGCGTGATGTAGCCAAAGGCCAGGCCGAACAGCAACCGCAACGAGTTCAAGATCGAGGGCATGGCCAAAGGGACAAGCACTTTCAGCATGATCTGCCAGCGAGACGCGCCCAACGTGTAGGCGGTATCGACATAGCTTTGCGGGACATCCCGCACGGCCTGGGCGGTGTCGAAGACGACAAACGCGATCGTGGCCAGGCAGATGAACACGATCTTGTAGGCCTCGTCGATGCCCAGCAACACCATCAGCAGCGCCAGCAGCGCCATCATGGGGATGTTGCGGCCAAACTCCGTCAACGGTCGGAAGAACGCGTTCACCGGGGGAAAGCAGCCGCACAGGATGCCGACCGGCACGCCAATGGCCGCGGCCAAGGCGAAGCCCAGCACGACGCGGGTCAGGCTGACCAGCGTGCTGCGGATCAACAACACGTCCATCGGGATGGTCGCGTCGGTCCCATCGCCTTTGGGCATGCGGTTGCTGAGCGCCCCGAACGTGCTGGCGGGCGAAGGCAGCGAGTAGGCGTTGATCCAACGGGACTCCTCGGGGCCGCTGGTGACAAACCACCACACGGCGCCCACCAACAGCAGGCAAGCCGCCGCGCAGAGCGCCGCGGTCGCCACTGAGATTTCGCCGCGAAGCACGCCGGCCGGCGCCGAGAGTCGCGTCATCGCGACGCGGCTCGTCGGCGCCTGGCGGGCTGGAGCTCGATCGGTCGGCGTGCCGCTCAAGGTGCGACGGTTCGTGTTGCTCGCTCATTGGCCTTCAGCTGGCAGAATGCGGACTTCCACACGCCGATTCTTGGCGTGATTATTCGCTTCCTCGGCGCTGACGGGCTTATCCCAGCCACGACCGACGACCTTGAAGCGATTCACATCCAGGCCGTACTTATCGACCAGCGAGTCGCGCACCGCTTCGGCTCGGCGGAGCGAGAGGTTCCTGACCAATTCATCATCGACCTGCCCCCGCATCGAGCTGTCAGCGTGGCCCTCGATGACGATCCGCGAGAGTTCGAACTGACCGATCTGCTCGCCGATCTTCTCCAACACGAAATCAACGTTCGGATCGTACAACTCCTCGACGTCCTTATCATTGATTCGTTTGGTGATCTTCTTGTACAGATCGGCGTTGTTGGGATAGAAGTGAATGTAGTGGGTGGCGGTCAAGAACGCCTTGCTTTCGATTTCCTCATCGCTGATGTCGGTCGGCAGGAAGGGAGTCGCGGCGGTCACCTGCGACTTGTAGGGCTCCTCGTCGCCCAACTTCTTGATGAACGTGTTGTCCATCACCTGGTCGAAGTTGACTCGAGGCTTGGTAATCGCGCCCACTCGGCGATACAGATTGTAGGAGTTGTTCCAGACTCGCTCGAAGTTCGCGAGATAATTTCGATTGACCATGAACTGATAGTTGTCGCCCCAGTTGGTCGAATAGGCGTCGGCGAACATCTCCATCGTCTCGGAGACGTCGAAGTTGTAGAACGTCGCCAACAGGCGAGCGGCCTCTTGCTTCTTTTCGGCTCGATTGAGTTCCACCATGGAGTCGAAGATGCCGCGCACCAGGGCTTCGCAAATGTCGGGATGATCGCGCAAAGTCGGCCCGGGCGAACCAGACATCGGCGATCAAGCGATTGGCGGTGGCCGAAGTGACCAGCAGCTTGTTGCCCTTCACTTCGGAGATGCGATAGATGTCCGGCGCCCAAGACACGCAGGCGTCCAGATCCTTGCTTTGGTTGAACGCCGCGGCGGCCTCAAAGGCGGTCGACGTGTACTTGAATTCGACTTCCGCGGGTTGCACGCCCGCGGCCACCAGCATGCTCAGCAGGAAGTAGTGCGACGGGCTGTTCTGCGCCAAGACCACCTTCTTGCCGCGCAAGTCCTTGATTTCGTTGATCCCCTCGCGGACGACGATCCCGTCGCCGCCATTGGACCAGTTGACTTGCTGCATCACACGAGGCATCGCTCGCGAGGCGATGGGCTTGCCCGCATTGTCAACAAGGCGTTCGACAAACAGCGGCACCATGTCCAAGGTGCCCCAGCCAATCTGCACGTCGCCCGCGACAAACGCGTCTTGCATGGCGACGGGGTCATCGATCAAGCGAAGCTGCAGCTTGAACGTCTTGCCGTCGGCAGTCGTCCAGACTTTGCCCGCCGCATGGCCTTCGTTGGCCAAGACAATCGGCGCCCAGCCGGCCCATACATTCAAGGCGAATTGGACGACCGGATCGGCCTGATCGAGCTTGTATTCCGAGTCGCCGGTAACCGGCGGCAGCTTCTCGGTGGCGACCCACTTCCATTCGTTGACGGTGGTGATGCCGGCGGTGGCAGGATCCTCGACCTGCATCATTGGCGGGGGCGTTACATCATCGGGCCCTCCCTGAGCCACGGGCCCTCCGCCGTCATCGCCAGGACCATAGGCTCGCCAGATGGCGAACCCGACCAGGCCTCCAATGACCAGTAGGACTGCGAGGTAAAAGGGCAGCTTGGGCTTTCCAGCCATGTTGAATATCCTCGTTGTCTAGAGATCCAAGGAGCGAGCCGCGTCGAAACAGAGGCGCCGCACTGGTCGCCAAGTGGAAAGTCGTCCGCGCAAGTCCGCTCGGAATCCGTCCGCCCCGGGGCGGTTCGCTAGGGTCGCCATGCCGGCGCGGCGGAGCGTACCGACTGCAACTCCGTAAGGAATTGCATCACGTTGAAGGCCGACATCTCACACAGCAGCTCGGTGATCTTGGCGTGCATGGCGTCATCGAGCTTCGGCTCGAGTTCCTTCATCAGCGTGACCACGCGTTTTTCCTGATTGTTCAACTCGTCGGCGGTGATCTTGCCGTCGGCCATCGCATCCAGGAACGACCCCAATTGCTTGGCGTAATCGTCGATCATGGTGTGTTCCGCGTTGTCATCCAGCCAACTCTGTCGCGCCATCGCGTCGCCCTCGTATAAAGATAAAGCCAATTGTCCTGCGTGAACGCCGAAGGTTATACCACATTCGCCGCCCCAATAGGACCAGCCCTGCCGCAAGAGCACGCCGCGCGAAGCGCCGCCTGGCGCTGGGTGGAGCCGTTGAAAAGCTGGCATGAAGCGAATCGCGACTAGCCGGCAAATTCCCGCCACCGTTGGTCTTGTCCGCCAGCGAGCGCTGCTCCTCGCCAGATAACGATGTTCGCCGGGCGGGGAGCATCGCGCGACGGGGACATGCCCCGTCGTGGCTTGCTCGCCGCGTAAGCACTTGTGACGACAGGCCTTGGCGGAAAATGGAGCCTCGCCTGGGCCCGCGAAATTCAATCGCTGATGATGGCCTTAATCGCCTTGACTCGCTCCTGCAGATGAGACCGCCCATTGGGTTGAGCAATCAGCTTCTTCCAGCGCTCGGTCAGAAACGCCATATCCGTGCATTCAAGGACGGCGGACATTTCCTGACGTTCCTTTTCCAGTCCTTGAGCCGACGGGATGAAGTCGTCCAGGGCGGACTGCAGGTCCTCGCCGCTGATCACGTCGCGGCGAGCGGTCAGCGCGTCACGGTGCGCATTCAGCACAATGCTCTCGATGTCGGCGCCGCTCAAGTCGCGCTCGGGAGAGACCTCCGGAACCGCGTCGGGCGCCAATTGCAGCTTGTTCTTACGGGCCATGACGTGGAACATGGACTGCAGCTCTTCCTCCGTCTGCGGATAGAACAAAGGGATGTGCACTTCGGCGCGACCCTGACGTTTCAAGTCGATCGGCAGCAAATCGGGCCGGCTGGTCAGCAGCATCCAGATGATCCGACCACGATAGCGGGTGTTTCCCATCTGGCTGGCGATCATCGAAAAGACGCGATTGGAGGTGCCCGAGTCGCCGCCCGAATTGCGATCGCCCAGGGCCGCGTCGGCCTCGTCGATGATCACGACCACGGGCCCCAGAGACCGCAAGACCGTCAACACGCGTTCCAGATTCGCCTCGGTCTCGCCAACGTACTTGGAGCGAAAATTTCGCAGCAGCACGCAGGGAATACCGACGGACCCCGCGATAACACTCGGCCAAGAACGTCTTGCCGGTGCCGACCGGCCCGCACAGCAAGTACCCCATGGGGGCGGTGTCCAAGCGGCCTTCCTCAATCCAGGCCCCGTCCTGCCGCAGTCGCTTCTTCGCTTCATCGTGACCGACGACCATCTCCAGCGTATGCGTGGGCTCGCAGAACTCGACCAACCCGTGACACTGCCGTTCGATCATGACCTTCTTCAGCGGCGGAAATGTTTGGGGCCCACTTGATTGACGCCTGCTGCGTTCTGGAAATCACGACGTCCAGGCTGGTCAAGTCCAGGCCGCTGGATAGCTGAGTGATGCTCTCCACGTCCAGCCCGTCCAGATGCTGTTCCGGCTGTTCCCCCAGACGCTGTTCGATAAAGATCCGCCGCACTTCGGGGGTCGGCAAGGGCACTTCGATCGTGGCCACATGAGGGCTCTCAACCAGACGGTCGTTGACCTCGGTCAAATTGTCGGCGATCAGGCAAAAGGCGGTGTTCACCTTCTTGATATAGGGGTTCTGCGCCCAGCTGGACAAGCGAACCAGTCGTTCCGCCTTGCCTCCGGCCAGCATCGAAAGATCGCCGGCGGGCATCAGGTAATGGGCGTAGGGGAACAGGTACGCCATCTGCTTCCGTTGCTGGGGGTCCTCCATCAAGTTGCGTTGGACGAGCTGGTCGATGACCGACAGCACCTCATCGGGCTGACGGGCCCAGCGGGCCCGCGGTCCCGAGGCGATCGCTGAGGTACTTGACCATGTCATGCAAACGCGACTGGGAACTGCCGGCGATGGGCCGCAACCCCGCCGCCAGATCGTAACCGGCAACGAGATCCCAGGCCCCGAAAACCTGCGTGGCCAGAAAATCGGTCAGCGTGCTGAAGCGATCCTGGACGCCGGCCGCGGGGCAATAGAGCAAATCGTGGACGTTGCCGTGCAGGACGAACAGACAGGTGGTGCCCGAGAAATAGAGCTCCGCCAATCGACGCGCCCATTGGGGATACCAATCGGGCGCGCTCAAGGACCCGCCGACCACGTCGGCGATGATCTTCTCGGTCTGCGAATCGCTCATGGAGAGCCACCCCTGTTCGGCTCCGTTCGGCGGGCCTGCGTGCTGGGTCGCGACAGCGGCCTATTCCGATTCGGTCTGCGTACCGGGGCCGAGCTGCTTTTGGGTTTCCTGGACGCTGCTGGTCTCGGGAGTCACCAGCCCCATGTCCATCTCGAACTGCTTGAGGGCCATATCGGCCTCGGCCTGCTCGGCGGCCATCTCCTGTTCGATGGTCCCCAGCCCTTCTCCGGAGAGGTCCGCGGCGACACGGGCCTTGGCTCGGTTCAGGCCGATCTTGTCTTGAATCACGTCCTCCAACTGCCCGAAGTCGGTGGTGACGTCGAAGTCGAAACTCTTAGCCAGCTCGGACAATTCCGCCTCAGCGCGGCTCATCTTCAGATCGGCGTCGTACTTCTCGATCTTGTCCTTGACGCGGCTCAGCTTCTGGTTGGCGTGTTTGATCTTGGTGACATTGTTGTTGTAAGCCGTTTCGTGCATCTGCAGCTGGGCTTCGTTCTCCGCGAGGTCCTTCTCGGCCTTTTTCAATTCCAACGCGAATTTGCGGCCGTCTCGCGATCGCCGGCTTGGAGGTACGCGCGGACCTTGTTTTGCAGGTTTTGCACATGCGACTTGGAGTTATTGACTTGTCGCGTGACGCGTTCCACGAGGGCTCGATACTGCTCGAGTCCTTGGCGGCCGCCCTTCATCTCCTCGACAGCCTGATCGTATTCGTATTGCATCTGGGCGATCGGATCGACCTGCCAGAAGTAGTTGGCCAACTTATTGAGTTGCGCTTTGAACGCACGCCACATCTTGCCAAAAATCATCGGAAACCTGGGGGGTTGAGGAATAACGCCGGCGGATTGTCGGAAGAGCCGGCTGGACGATGATGCTCAACGACCGATTGCGTAAACTGGACTCGCGATAGAATGGACGATTGTCCTACGCATGCTCCGTGTTTCTATCCCAGCCCACCGGCTAAGTCAATTGTGGGGTCGCTCCAGCGGTGTCGAGATCGAATTGCTCGGCGGCTCCGCTTGGCCCGTCAAAGGAACCACTCATGGACTACGAAGTGCTCCTGCACGGATTCGACGAGCCTATGAGCTATTCGTTTCCCATGGCCTTTGATTATGACGAGCTGCGAAAGGCCGTCGATGACGCTCAGGAGTTGTTGGAGCAGCGATTGGAGGCTCGCCTGGCGTTGGACGCTTCGCCGCAGGACGCCAGTTTCTTTGGCGATCTCTCGCTCCCGACTCGCCACGCACAGGGCGCCGAGGACGCAGCGGGCGACGCGGCCCAACCGCGAATCCGATTTAGCAATTTCGGCTGGATGGCGACGATCTTGGATCGCGACGCCTTGGGAGAGCAGACGGATCGCGTGGTGCTGAAGACCCTGGCCGACGCGGGCTTCCTCTTCATTCCCGAGTCGGAATTGCACGCGACCTACGCCGGCCAACTGCCTGAATCCTGGGGAGTCGCCAATTGGAAGACTCGATTCTTCGGCTATCTGTAGCCGGATCCGCCTACTCGCCTGGCGACGCCAGCTCGACGACGATCGGGCAGTGGTCGGAACCTTGGACGTGCGTCAAAATCCGAGCATCCCGGAGACGCTCGGCGGCGGCCGGGGAGAGCAAGGTGTAATCGATCCTCCAGCCGATATTCCTTTCCCGAACGCCCCAACGACTGCTCCACCAACTGTACTGCACGCGGTCCGGATGCAGGCGGCGATAGGCGTCCACCCAACCCGCGCATCCAACGCTCAAGTTCCGCGCACTCCTCGGGGCGGAACCCGCTGGTCTTCAGGTTCTGCTTGGGCGCGCCAGATCGATGGCGCGGTGAGCCGTGTTGAAGTCCCCCACGACCACCACCGCCCGCCCCTCGGCGAATGCTGGCTGCAAACGGTCGAACAAGGCTCGGTAGTATTCCAGTTTGAACGGAATACGACTGTTGTCCCGCTGCTTGCCATTGCCGTTGGGGAAGTAGGAATTGACGATCTGCACGTCGCCATACCAGGCCCGCATGACGCGGCCTTCCGCATCAAACGGCGCCCCCAGCTCCATCGGTTCGCAGCGATCCGTGGTGCGCCGCGACAACAGGCCCACGCCGCTGTACCCTTTGCGCTCTCCGCATTCACCAGGCGCCAGTGCCATGATCTTAGGCGACGGATTTCCGGCGGCACGTCTTCTGGATGCACGCGGGTCTCCTGCAGCGCCAGCACGTCCACGCCGCTGCGGCGAAGCCATTTCATCAGGCCTTTGCGGATGCAGGCCCGCAGACCATTCACGTTCCAGGAGGCAATCCGCAAGGTCCCGCTATCTCCGCTCGGGGGGCCGCTTGTCCTTCAACAGCCGCAAGGCGTTGGCGATGACCAGCAAGGTCGCCCCAATGTCGGCGCCGACCGCCATCCATAACGCGCCCCAGCCGGCGAGCGACAGGGCGAACACGGTCATCTTTAGTCCGAGCGCCAAGGCGATGTTCTCCATGACGATGCGCACCGTGAGCTGCGAATGCTCCAAGAGCCAGGCCAATTGCACGAGATCATCCGACATCAAAGCGACATCGGCCGTTTCGATCGCGTGGTCCGAGCCAGCGGCGCCCATCGCCACGCCGACATCGGCGGCGGCCAGCGCCGGGGCGTCGTTGACCCCGTCGCCGACCATCATCACGCGGCCGTATTCGGCCTGGATGCGGTGAATCGCCTGCAACTTGTCCTCCGGCAGGGCGGAGGCCAGCACGTGTTCAATTCCCAGACAGTCGGCGACGGGGCGGGCCGCCTCGATGTGATCGCCGGTGAGCAACTGCACGGATCGGACGCCCGCGCGACGAAAACGCTCCAAAGCCTCCGCCGCGCTGGGGCGAATCGAGTCGCTGACGGTGAAGTCGCCGATCACCTCCGAGCCGGCGCCGACCCAGACGTGGCTGCCCCCGGCGCCCGCCTTCAGCTCGGTGACATCCGCCCGCTGGGATCGGGCCATCGCGGCCCCGCCCAGCCATACCGGTTGTCCGCGCGAAACCGCGGACACGCCTCGCCCCGGATGCTCGTGCAGCTTCTCCACGGCTTCCGCCTGAACGGTCCCACGAAGGTAAGCGGCCACCGCTTGAGAAAGGGGATGACGACTTGACGCGGCCAACGCTGAGGCCAACCGCCGCGTTTGCTCGGGCGGCAGCGCCCCTGCGCCTCGAAATGGCTGACCTGCGGGCGGCCGCTGGTGAGCGTGCCGGTCTTGTCCAGGGCAATCGCTTGAATCGCCGCACACGCTTCCAGCTGCTCGCCGCCTTTGAGCAACACGCCGCGGCGGGCCGCGGTGGCCAAGGCCGACACAAAACTGACTGGCGTGGCGATGACCAGGGCGCAAGGGCAAGCAATCACCAAGAGCACCAGCGCATTGTAAAACCAGGGTCGGAACGGCAAACCCAACAGCAACGGCGGCCCCGCGGCCGTGAGGATTGCGGCCGCGAACACGGCGGGCGTGTAGCCCCGGGCGAACCGCTCGACCCAGCTTTCCCAGGGAGCCTTGCTGGCTTGCGTCGTGCGAACCAAATCGGCGATGCGAGCAACCGTCGAGTCCGCTGCGAGACGCGACGCCCGAATCTCCAAGGCGCCGTCGTGGTTCAGCGCGCCGGCATACACGACGTCGCCGGCCTGCTTGGCGACGGGAGCAAACTCGCCGGTCACGGGGCTCTCGTCCATGGTTGACTCGCCGCGAATCACCACGCCGTCCACCGGCAGCCGCTCGCCGGCTCGTGTGAGGACAACGTCGCCCACCAAGATCTGTGCGGCGTCGGTCTCCAACCAATGTCCATCGGCTTGCTGGATGGAGGCTCGGGACGGCGCCAGGCGCAGCAGCGACGCGATGGTGCGCTGTGCGCGAGCGACGCTGCGTTGTTCCAAAAGAATGGACAACCCGAACAACATCGATACGGCCGCCGCCTCCAACCAGGCGCTGAAAAGCACCGCGCCGGTCGCCGCCAGACACACCAGCAGGTTCATATCCAATCGTCGCGTGGATAAAGACCGCCAGGCCTTGGGGGCGACATCCCATAATCCCAGTATGATCGCCGCCACGTAGAACAGGATCGCCGCGGCCGGCGGATTCGCGACCGCCTCGGCCGCCAACGCCTGCAGCCAAGATCCGCCCACGATCCCGTCGATGAGAAAGGCGATTGCCAAGCAACCCGCCGAAGCGGCGACGCGGAACTGGCGCCGCCGAGCGGCCGCCTGCTCCGCTTGGACGCCATCTTCTTCGCTACGACCATCGCCACGCCAGGCGGATCCGGTCATCCCCAGTTCGCGAATGCGTTGCAGCAAGTCCGTCACCGAGACGATGGCGGGATCGAACCGCACGTCCATCCGGCCGGCCACCACATCGAAGGTCAGCTCGTCCACTCCCGGACGCTCGGCCAGCCCGTCGCGCAGTTGGGCTGCCTCATGAGCACAATCCAGTTCGGTGATTCGGAAGGAGGCTTGTCGCACGGTGGTCGGTGGCTGGTGAAATCGGGAGCGAACGCGACAGCGCTGGACGCTTCTGGCGGCGGCAGGACGCGTCAGGACGGCCGCCAAGGCGCTCGCCGTGAGCGGCTTCTTGAGGCGACGCCTTGTGAGTTCGCCGAACACGAGTCATTATTGCGGGTCGGGACTCGCCAGGGAACGTCGTTCCGCCCGCGACCCTGGATGTTGGGCGTCACCGCCCGTTCGCTCGACTCTTCGCCGTACGAGTTTCTTCACGATGAACCAGGTCGTCCTGCTGCTGTGCTACCTGGTGCTGATCTTTCTTTCCTCCCTGGCCGGCGGCGTGCTGCCGCTATTGTATCGGGTCAGTCACACCTGGAGACAGACCATTCTCAGCCTCGTGGGCGGCTTGATGTTGGGAGTCGCCCTGTTGCACATGCTGCCGCACGCCATCGATGAACTGGGGCAAACTCGGATGCCCATGGCGGCCGCACTGTTCGGCTTGCTGAGCTTCTTTCTGATCATCCGCATCCTTCGATTGCATCCGCCGCATCACGGGGAACCGCATCGCTGCGATGGCCAGCCTCACTGGCACGTCCCTGTGCTGGATGAACCGCCGCGAATCGGCGGACCAGGCCTGCATCCGGGCACACAAATCGACGGCCACGAGCATGAGCATGAGCATGAGCACGATCATGATCAAGACCACGGTCATGAGCATCACCGCGACCATGAGCATGTCCATGACCACGACCACGGGGGCGGCCATGGGCGTCAGCACCACAACGTCCCGGCCCACGACCAGGGAGATCCTTCGCATCAAGCGGCGCCAGGGGCGGGAAGTCCGCCTCCAGGGCCGACGCACGCACATGACGAGATCGCTTGGTTGGGCGTGGTGGTGGGGCTCGGTCTGCACAGCTTCCTGGACGGCATCGCGCTCTCGGCCAGCTTGGCGGCTCGCCACGACCAGGCGGCGGTGATGCCGGCCGCCCTGGGAACGTTCCTCGCCATCTTGCTGCACAAGCCTTTCGACGCTTTGGCGGTCACGACCATGATGACCGCCGAACGCTGGTCGAAGCGCGGACGGCATCTAACCAACATCGCCTTCGCATTGATTTGCCCACTGGGGGCGATGTGCTTCTACCTGGGCGTCGGCGATTTCGCTCTGCATCCCCATGTAGTCGTCGGCTTGGTGCTCGCATTCGCTTCGGGAGTTTTCCTGTGCATCGCACTGGCGGACTTGTTGCCCGAGGTGCAATTCCACGCCCACGATCGAGTCAAGCTGACGATCGCCCTCTTGCTAGGAGTGGCAATCGCCGCGACGATCGCGGTCCTGGAGCCTGCGCATTTGCACTCCCGCTGAAAGCCGTTCCCCCTTGCTCCGCCATCAAGTTCACTTGGGCCACGGGGTTGACGGTGGCCGACGATTCCCCGCGACGATCCCCATCCCCTCACGACCTCTCGCCTGCGTGCTCGTTCATGACACTCCATCCGAATGAAGCCTTCTTGAAGGAAGCCCTGGGCTTTCGGGTTCTTGATCAACGGGAAACCGATGAGGAGACCCGCCGGCGGCGCCAGCGAATCAACCTCCTGCTTGTCGCCAACGGTTTGCAGCCGGCGTGCATTTCAGACGACTCGTCTTACAACGACGACGCCGAACGACTCATGGCGTCCTACCATCGCCGCTTAAAGCTGTTGGACGAGGTGCGGTGCCCGGTCGATCGACGCATCGAAGCATTCTTGGAGTCTCATTTCCGCGACGAGCGCGAACCGTTGAAGCTGCCGCCGCGGACCATCATTCTTGACCAGCATGGCTTGGCTCGGGAAATGTCGTTGCCCATCGATGGCGATTCCTTCACCAATGGATTGCTGACTTCGTACCGCGTCCGCAACGGAGTGTTGCACAATCCCCTGCACGACCGCCGAACGACTCAAGGCACGTTTCATATTTGTGAAGGCGGTTTGTCGATCCCCGCGGACAAGGTCGCCGTGCCCAAGGCGGCCTTCGCCGCTTTGTTTCGCGCGGCGATGCAGGCGCCGGCGAATCTCCTGAAGCTGCCGTTCACCAGCACGCAGGCGGACCCGGCTCACTGCTTTGTTTCGCTGTTGATTCGCCCCTTGGTTTGCCCGGAGGTGCCTGGAGCAACGGAAGAGAAACGCATGGAGTGTCGCTTCTTCGCGCCTGGCGGCCTGGTCAGCAACCTGGACTTCGTCGAGTCCATTTTTGGCAACGGCGGCGATCCGTTTCAGTTGGACAACGACGCCGGGCTGGATGTCAAAGGTTGGACAGGACACACTGGCTGCGTAATCCTCGCGCCGCACCTGATCCACATGACGAAACAGGAATTGGGCCTGCCGCATGTCGATGAAGCGACTCCGCGACAAAAGCGCGACGGCATGTGTTGGCGGGACGCCGGCGAGCGATACAACGGCGGCACGCCGTTCAAGGCGACGTGCCGCACCGACGCCGGCGTGATCATCACGCTCATCGCCGACAACTACTTCGGCTACTGCAAGAAGGAAGTCAAAACGCAGATCAGCTACGCCGCCAACCTCTTCGGCAATGTGGAGGAGGAGCACGCCGGCGGGGCGTTGGCTTTCGCCAGTTTCAGCCTGGGCGAGGAATTCGAAGCAAACAGCCGACGCTACAACGGACGCTCCTTCGCCGACGTTGTGGCCGACTACGGCGAATGGATGGACGTTCACCCGCAAGGCTACGCCACGGACAAGAAGTTTCCGAACCTCTTCTATATTCCCGAAGACGCCCGGGCCAGCCTGCAAGACCAGCAAGTCCAATGGCGAGTGAACGACAAGGACCATCACATCCCGCTGTTGCCCGGCAACATGTACATGACTCCCTCGGGCTACAAACTTCACATGGAGAAACACCCCGAAGCCCCATCCTGGCGACTCATTGGAACCATGGGGGAGGGCGTCGTCTGCCACAAGCCATGCACGGTCAGTGGCGGCGGCAAGAGCGAAATCAGCAAGTCGATCTCGGACTACAAGCTGTACGGCCCGATCTTCGTCAGCAACCTGGAAGGCGACCTGGCGTTGGTGGAGGACATCTTCACCCGAGACTATTCGCGCCGCTGGCGCGAGGACATGAATCATCGGCCGGATTACGAAGGCCGCTTGAGTCGATCCGTCTTGGATCCGCACCGTTCGTTGGGCAGCGTGATCAAGCTGCTCACCCCGTCGGCGGATTACTCGCCGGAGTACATGGCTTGGCTGCACTCGATCCCCAGCCATATCTACGCCATTGTGTTCATCATCAAACGCTTCCAGCAGTCTGGCGACTGGGCGAATTCCTGGAAGAACCACTTCAGCGTCGACATCGTCAACGGCGACCCGGGACACGAATTACGGTACAACAATCGCAAGCTTGTGGGATCGTATCTGCGCGTCGGTCTCGAGGAACCCAATCGCTGGCGCACCTACAAGCTGAGGCAGGATTTCGCCGCTTCGACCAAGCTGCAGTTAGAGGACGATATCAGCGTTTCCGTGGTCGTGCCCCGCGAGAAGCTGCATCACCTGGGTCTGTCGGTCAGCGACGCTCGCAGTTACAAGTTCGTCCAAAACTGCGAATACCGCTTGTTCCAACGTCCTGACGACGCCATTCACCGCGGGCTTGACCGACAGGCCGAAGCCGATCTGGCGCAGCACGACAACTTCATTTCCAACTTCGAGCCGCTCTCGCACGAGCAAGTCGCTCACATGTGCAAGTACGTGGTCGATCTGGATAAATTCACGCGACCGATGCAAGCGCTGTTGCAGCAAGTCGCCCAACAGGGCAGAGGCTACGTTGTGTGCTCGTCGACGCCGCGATTGGTGGACGGCCGGCCGACCAAGAACCCGCGATACTTGCAAGCGCGTCCCGATCTGGTGTATCCCCTGACGGCGCATATCGCCGAAATCGGCACTCGGCTCGTCTGCGCGGTCCCACCGAAGAAGCCGGTGCACCTGCCGGTAAACTCCGTCCTATTGGGCCGACGAAACAACCCGCCGGAAGCGGACAAAGGCATCCGCAGCCTGGCCGTATACAATCCGATCCACTATCAGGAGCTGCCCGAACTGTTCATGGACTTCGTTTCCTCGCTGACCGGCAAGAGCCCCTCCACGACCGGCGCCGGCAGCGAAGGCGCGTTGACCAAGGGACCCTTCAACGCGCTGTTGCCGATCGTCGACTTGAACAACGCCTTGGTCAGTTTCATCCTGACCGATCTGCACGGATTTTCGACCGCCGCGGGACACATCGGACCGCAGCTCCGCGTGGATCATGACATCAGCTATCTGGTGCCTGAGATCTGGTGCCGTCTGCTGCCCGAGGATCGCGATCCCAAGTACTTGATTCGCAAGGGCATGCTCGAACCGTTGGAGGACTTCGAGCACGACGGAAAACGCATCCTCGCATCGCGCCTGGGCTACCGCATCACCAGTCGCTTTGTGCGCTGGTTCTTCGGTCGCGTCTTCGATAATCCTTCGAAAGTCTTTGACGAAGCGATCTTGAAGCCGGAAACGCAGGATCCCGTTGCCTTTGCTGACGGCGTGCAGTACATCACCGAAGCCCATCAGCGAATCGCCGCTCAGTACTTCGAGGACGGCTCCATCGAACTGGCTTGCCCGCCGCTGAAATCGCTGCTGACCATCATGGCCCGCGGCGACGACAACGGGATCACCCAGCGCGATCCCGAGCTGCGGAAAATGTTCACGCTGCCCTACCTGTTGGATAGCGATTGGTATCGTGAGCGTTTGCTTTGCAAGCAAGACCGCGACGTGCAGCTTTGGAAACGCCACCTCGCTTATCTCGACCAATTCCTGGACAAGCCGCAACTGGCGACCGAGTCGCAGAGCCTGCAACTGCGCCGGCGGCGAGAGTGGACCGAGCAACGGCTGAATGAAACCCAACAACTCAGCTACCTGGAACATCTGGTCGGAACGCTCGGCGCACACCCCGGCCCCATGTAGCAGGGTCGCAGGTGGTTTTCAGGCGAACGCGGCCCCAAATCAGCCCAGGGTGCAGCGCAGCGCAACCCTGGGTAAACCCGCCAGTGCAAAGCGCAAATCAGTCCCGAACGGGACGGCCCCAAATCAGCCCAGGGTGCAGCGCAGCGCAACCCTGGGTAACCCCGCCAGTGCAAAGCGCAAATCAGTCCCGAACGGACGGCCCCAAATCAGCCCAGGGTGCAGCGCAGCGCAACCCTGGGTAAACCCGCCAGTGCAAAGCGCAAATCAGTCCCGAACGGGACGGCCCCAAATCAGCCCAGGGTGCAGCGCAGCGCAACCCTGGGTAACCCCGCCAGTCGCGCGGCTACGAAACGCGAAAAACAACGAATGAGAATCCGCGGTCGTCCCGTTGGATTTCCAGAAACTTGCGTGCAGGCCGGCCCGCACGCGCCGCGGCGTTTGCTAAGATAGGAGCTTTGCCCGCCTGGTTGGCGGCGCTTTTCTATTTCTGGACTCACAGCCCGAGGATCAAACATGTTGCGTATCAGTTGCGTGGGATTAATCGTCTTGTTCATGCCCGCGGTTTCCTCCGCCGACAGCACGTGGCGCGTGGTCGCCGACGATTCGAAAATCGAGTTCGTTGGCAGCAAGCCAGACGGCAAGCATGCCGGCGGATTCAAGAAGATGACGGCCGTCGCCGACGTCGCCGACTCCGGACCTCAGGACAGCAAGGTCACCATCGAGATCGACACCGCCTCGCTATTCTCCGACGACGAGAAACTGACGACGCACTTGAAGAGCCCGGATTTCTTTGACGTGCGGCAATATCCCAAGATCAAATTCGTCAGCACCAAGATCACCGAGGGCGACGCGGAGGGCTCCGCCAAAATCGTTGGCGACTTGACTTTGTTGAAGGTGACCAAGTCGATCGAAATCGACGTCCAGGTAAAGATGAACCCCGATACGGAACAAGTCGAATTGACCACCGAATTTGAGATCGATCGGACGGCCTTCGGCATGACCTACGGCGAAGGCAAGATCAACAACGGCGTGAAGATCAAAGCGCTGTTGAAGTTCAAGAAGGAAGACTAAGAGACGGCGACCACGTTGAAGCCAGCTCGCCGCGAACGGGGTCGCTACAGAAAACGCCAAGGGCGCAGGGAAGCCGCGTCTTCCCTGCGCCCGAGTGTTTTTCCGCTGGGCCGCCCGCCTCCGCCCCGTCTGTTTTCTTTAGGCCAATGCGGCACGCACCAGGCGTCGCGCCTCACTTGCGCAGCAGCACGACCCAGTCCTCCCGCGGATCGCTCGGCGGCTCGCCCAGGGCGACCGCTTTTCCGCCGCTCAGGGTCGCCACCGTTCCCAACTGCAACTCGCCGCCGGAGCGGGGGTTGTACCAACGGACTTGAAACTCGCCCGTCGCATCGCTCAGGTCCAATCGCGTCGCATCGCCATTGGCCAGGTAAACGACATAGACCGCATCCTGCTTCGCAAGGCAATATCGGTCGTTGGCGAACTTGGGATTGCCGACGAGTTCATCGGCGGGCTCGAGGTCCTGGAAGGGTATTTTCTCGCGTTGGAAGAAATCGATGGCGAGCCGACAGTAATCCCAACTGCGATCGCGCGACCGCCAGTCTTCGCAGAGCAAGTCATTCTCGACGAAGCGGTAGCCGAAGTAGTACTCCACGCCGGCGCCTCCACCCATCAGGGTTCCCCACAACGTCTGCCGGCGAACTTCATGCTCGGTGTAGATGAACTTGCCGCTCTTGTCCTTGCCGTCGAATCCTTGATAGCCGAGGTCGGGGCATTGCCCATGAGCGGCCGTTCCCGACTCATCGAAGGCGACCACGCAAGGGCGGCCGCTGGCGGCGGATCGCCGCACCCAGAACACCGTCTGCTCGTGAGTCTTGTCGATGCCGTCGTTTTGCAGTGACAGACCGCCCAGCTTCGACGCTTGGCCGAGCAGCGGCGTGTAAACCTGTTTCTGTTGATTCGGGTAAGTGTGCACCACGATCAGATGATCGTAAGGATCAACGGCGGCCAGGTAGTTGATCATGTCTTGTTGCTGCCGAGTGCTCTGCGTATTCTCCTCGCCGAGGTTCCAGTTCAGGGCCAGATGGTGAGAGAATCGCGCCACCAACTCACGAAGATAGAGCTTGCGTTCCACGCCCAGATCGCCGCCATCCAAGGCTTCGGGCACGGGTTCGTTCTGTTGGCCGCGGCGCTGATCGTCGTTCTCGGTTTCCTGCAGCTTGAAGTGCAGATACATCCCCATGGATGCGGCGTGATCGAAGACAACGCCCCATTGATCGAGTTTGCTGCAATCATACCGCCGCTTTTCGTTGCGGCTGACAAACGGCCACACGTTGTCGCCGTCGCCGCCGGCGTTATAGGTCAGAAATGAAAACGCGTTGCAGCCTTTCCCCGACAGATAGTTGACGGCGCCCAACAGTCCTTTACCGCGATCTCCCCTCCAGGCGGGATCGCCCTCGCGCCAATCGCGCTGATGCGGGCCCCAGGTTTTCAGAGGCGCCTTCTTGGGCTTTCCCGCCACCGTGCCGTCGAAGTCCGCGTAGGCCAGCAAGGTCTCGGGGGCATCGGCGCCGACTTTAAGAAAGTATCGCCCGCTGCCGGCGAATCGCAGGTAGCGGCGGCCAATGTACTGCAATCGCCCTTCGCTGCGAAGATCGCGTCCGCTCTTATCGGAGGCCGAAACGACGAACTCGCCCTGGGCCCCGTCGCCGATTGCGGATTCGGTGACCGCTGCGGAATCCACGGCCGCCAGAGGACCGCGGCGAAAGTGAATCTCATAGCTCCAACGACCCACGCGATCCGGAGCGAAATGCACTCGCCAAACGACTCCGGATTGAGCCGACGTGTTGGCCGCATCGCCGTCTGCGGCGAAGTACCCCGGAACGTGATATTCCACTCCACTGGGATGGTGAAACGTCGCGGTTAAACGATAGTCGGTGAACGGATTCGGCGACTCATCCATCTCATGAGCAAACGGGCCGTCCACATTCAGCGTGATCTTATGCCAGACCTTGAACTCGCCGGTTACCGTCGTCCGTCCGGTTCCATCCGGCCGGCGAGACGACGGAACAGGCTCCTGACCCGCCGCGGACAACGCGACGGCGGCGACAAGCCAGGCGACCAACAACAGCGACAAAGGCGACCGTTGCGACAACTTCCGTCAACAACAAGGCGGGGCAGGGCGGGCCATCCGTTTTTTCTCCCAACAGCACATTGCGTGATTTGACTTGCAACCGATCTCGTTCGACTTTCCGTTGGCGACTGGACGAGTTAGCCGACGCGAACCTCGGTCATTTGTTTCCGCACGCCTTGAATGACATGAGCGCATTGATCAAGGAGAATGGAAAACGCCGAATCGGCCCGCAATTCCTCGTCGGTGAATTCCTGCAGGGCCTTCATCTTGATCCTGGTGACTTTTTCCAACATGCCCTTCAGGCGTTGCGGATTTGTTTCGGTCATCATCTGAGACTCGATCTTCAATGTCTCTTGCAGCATTTCGTCGAGATGCTCTTTTTGGCGTTTGACTTGCCGCTGAGATTCTCTCTCTTTCAAGCGTCGCCAACGTTGCCAGAGCAGGTACACGCCGGCGCCGAAGGCGAACATCAATTCCTTGCCGGCCGCGATCGACTCCATCGTATTGGCCAAGTCGCCTAGCTGATCGCCGGGATGAAAGTACCGACGAGCCGCCGGATGCAAGCGTTTGACGACCCAACGAGCCGCCTCGTCGCGAGCGATGAGGGTCGCCGCATAGAGTCGCAAATCATCCTCATGCACGGCGGACAAGGCCGCCGCAACGAGGGCGTCGGGAGCATCCTCGGTGGTGATCAAGAATGCGGTCGTGGCCAGCGTATGAACATCCACCGCGGGCAGCGGCGGCTGTTGGGAAAACAACCCGGCAGGAATGACGGCGTCCGTGAAATATGCGTCGCGCAGGCTCAGCGCCGCGGTGTTGGGGATCGGCAACAGGTCGAATTGGTTGGAGCGCAGCAGGTTCGCCAAGTCCGGGTTCTCCGCACCGGTCGTCACGATCGCGGCGTCGAGGCTGTCGTCCTCCAGCAAATCGCGAAAGTAACAATCGACGCCGCCCAATTGCTCGGCGGTGATGTCAAAATAGCTCAGCAAACGGGCGGCGCTTTCCCGCATGCCGCTGCCGCTCTTGCCCAAGGCGACGCGCCGGCCAAACAGGTCAAAAAAAGTCTCCACGCCTCGATCCCGCCGCACCAAGATGAAGACATACTCGAGGTACAGCGGCGTGATCACGGCCTGCGAGGGAAACACGGCCGTGCCGCCTTGCTCAATCGCCAGGTTGACCTGCCCACGATTCAAGTAAGCGGCGTTCTCGCCGGAGCCGGCGGTGGGCAAGACCTCGATGGGGCGGCCCACCCGATTCCGCATCAATTGGGCGATACGACTGCCCAAGCGATGATACATGCCGCCAAGCTCGCCCGTGGCGATCGCCATCCGCCGCGGCAACCGAGGCGCCGACCACCACCACCAAGCGAGACTGCCGATCAAGATCAGCAACATGCTGGCGGTCACCCACCGCCGAATCGTCTTGGTGGCGATCGCGGCCATGATGCGTGCCCTCGAGGGTTGAGCTGGTTGACGGTCGGTCGAAGCAGCGCGTGCGACTGGAGCCCGGATGGACCGCTCCAATTCTAGCCGTCACCGCGAGCCCAAGGAACGCCCAACCGGTCCGTCTCCAACGGAACCGCCCCTCACGCAGCCCGAAGCGAAGGGAGCCCCTGGGAGGCAACGCCGCGCCCAAGCTAAGATTGTATCGGCCATGCGCGCCTGGACTGATAAAATGACGCATCCTCACACACCGCCTTCTCTGGAATCCGGCGACATGCCTTACCGTTCGCGCCCTAGACGGCGACATCCGAATTGGCCGCTACGATGGCTGCTGCTGGGCAGCGCCTTGGCGATGCTGCTTTATGTGGCTGGGCCTTTGTGGTTGGCGGACCAAGCAAGCGACGCCCGCCCGTTCTCGCTGCGCAGCGTGGATTCCCTGCAAACCCGGCTGTTAACGTTGGTCGTCTGCAGTTGGTTCCTCTTCTTGGGAGCGAGCTTCGGCAGTTTCCTGAACGTGATGGCTTGGCGGTTGCCGCGAAATGGCACGCTAAACGGATCCTCGTACTGTCCCTATTGCGCGCAACCGATCGCCTTCTATGACAACGTGCCGATCCTCGGCTGGATCGCCTTGCGTGGCCGGTGCCGCAAATGCCACTTGCCGATATCGCCACGGTACATTCTTGTGGAGTTGTTCACCGCCGCGGTTTTCTTCGGCCTGTTTGTGATCGAGTTCCTCAGTGGCGGCGCCAACTTGCCGCAGTTCACGCCTGCGCCCTCTTGGGGATCTCTGTGGGTGAGCTTTCGTCCGCCGCCCGAGTTGCTCGCGGTGTATGCACATCACGCGCTGTGGCTGACGGCGTTGATCACGGCGAGCTTGATCGAATGGGACGGTCTGTTTCAACCGCCGAAGCTATACCTATGCATGGCGTTGTTCGCGGCCTGTCTGGCCGCCGTCTTCCCTCGCGTCATTCCGCCCGCCGGTTGGCCGCCAGGCTGGGAGCGCCTTTTGCCCTCGGCGCTGGGACTCCTGGCGGGCGCGGGATTTGGAGTCTTGGCGGCTTGGTGTTATGGCCAAGCGAAGTCGCCCCGCCGCGACGCGACCGACCCCAGCTACCTGCTGCTCTACGCCATGAGCGGCGCCTTCCTGGGCTGGCGTGGTTTGTCGGCCGTCGTGTTGATGACGGCGGGGCTGGACGTGATGCTCGCCGGTCTGCGGCGGGTCGTCCATTCGTTCTTCGGTGGAGCGTCGGTCGCACCCGCCCCCTGGCCGCACGCCTGGAGCCTGTTAGCAATGGGTTTCCTTTTTGTGAGTCTTTGGCGAAGTTTGGATCCTTACTTGACGTCGCCAAGTGCGGTCACGGCGTTCGTCTTGGCGTTGCCGCTGCACTGGGCGAGTGGAAGACTGGATTTCGCCCGCTCCGGGCGTTTGGGCAAGCCAGTTTCGCAACCACTTTACGACCAACCAACGCCGGCTGAGCAGCACCTGAGAATGCGCGTAAGATGAGATTCGCGTTCGACAACGCGTCGTGTTTCTCCCTCGATCCGAGTCACGTTGGAATCACCATGGACTATCGCCAGACGTTCAGCCGTGTCTGCCTCGCCGCGTTGCTGCTGTTGGGCCACCTGTTTTCCTCGGCCTGCACACCAGCGCAGCAGACTGCGTTGGACGAGAAGCTTTATGGAGCATCGCAGATCCCCGATCGGGTCGTCTTGACATGGACCGGCGATCCCGCGACGTCGATGACGGTTTCCTGGCGCACGACTCCGGAGGTCGCCGCGTCGATTGGCGAAATCGCCTTGGCCGACGATGGTCCGGTCTTTATCTCCAAAACGACGAAAACAACCGGCGTCAGCGAACAGATCAAAGCGCAACTCGGCGAAGCCCGTTATCACACGGTCGAGTTCAAGGACCTGACGCCCGACACGCTGTACGTTTACCGCGTCGGCGATGGTGTGAAATGGACCGAGTGGAATCAGTTCCGTACGGCCCACGACAAGGCGGAGCCCTTCACGTTCGTCTACTTCGGCGACGCTCAAAACGATATCCGCTCGCATTGGTCCCGCGTCGTTCGCACCGCGCTGCTCAACGCCCCCTCGGCCTCTTTCATGCTGCACGCAGGCGACCTGATCAACAAGGCGAACGCCGATCGCGAATGGGGAGAGTGGTTCGAAGCGTCCAGCTTTATTCATCGCACGATGCCCGCCATTGCCACTCCAGGCAACCATGAATACTCGGCGGCTCGGCTGAGTTCGCTGTGGCGCCCCACGTTCGCCTTTCCGGCGAATGGCTTGGAAACGCTGCCCGACACGTGTTACTACATCGACTATCAGGGCGTTCGGTTCATCTCCTTGAACTCAAATGAGCAGCAAAAAGAACAGGTCGCCTGGCTGGACTCAGTGCTCACGAACAATCCGCAACGCTGGACGATCGCGACCTATCATCACCCCCTCTATTCCTCGAAGAAGGGGCGAGACAACCTTGCCTTGAGAGAAGCTTGGCAGCCGATCTTCGACAAGCACCGCGTCAACCTGGCGCTGCAAGGCCACGATCACACTTACGCGCGAACCGGCTTCATGCAGCATGAAGCCAACGTGAAAAGCGGCGCCGAGGCGCGCGAGAAAGAATCAGGCACCGTCTACGTGGTTTCGGTCAGTGGTCCCAAGATGTACGATCTAGGGCGTCGTGACTTCATGCATCGCGTCGCCGAAGATACGCAGCTTTTTCAAGTGATCACCGTCAACGGCGATGAGTTGTACTATCAAGCACGCACCGCCACCGGGCGCCTGTACGACGCCTTCACGTTGAAGAAGCGCGACGGCGAGCCCAACGAGATGATCGACAAGATCCCCAACATCCCCGAACGATTGCGGAGCCGCAATCCCGCTTCCGCCACCACTTCCGAATCCGATTCCGACTCCCAACCCTAAGCCAGCGACGACTCGCCTAAGGCGACAGAAACGCTGACGCTGCTGCCGAGCCTCGATGAACGTCAGCCGCATTCAACGGACATGCTTTGGCGCCTTGGCGCTGATCGGCGCTGGCGGCGTCGCCTGCTACAACGGCTACTTCGTTGAGCTGTTTGATGAGTTGTTTCAGCTGGCCGTCGGGCGACGCATCGATCAAACCACGCGGCAACAAGCGGCCTTGATGACGGCCGTCTCGGCCGCCGTGTTTAGCCTCGGCGCCGGCCTGCTGTTGTTTCGCCGGCCTAGTGGAAGACTCGAACGGTTGGCTGGGATCGCCGCCGCGGTTCTGCTGTTCCTCGCCGCCTTGGCTGGCGGGGGCGCGGCGCTGGTTTGCCAGGCGGCCTTTTCGCAACTGGCCGCCGCCGAGAATGCGGCTGAATCGGCACGGCGGTGGTTGGGCAATCCCTGGGCCGCCGGCTTGAACGAAGCCGCTCGATGGGCGATGCTGATGGCGGGAATCGCGATCGCCGCGATGCCTCTGGCCAGCCAACAACGCGGTCAGCGGAGTTGGGTCGGGGCTGTTTTCCTGCCCGTGGGGCTGATCCTCGCGGCGGCCAAGTTCACCAGTTGGTGGGCGGTCGTCCGCCTCGAAGATACGCTCCCGACGGTGACGCCGCCCAGCCTGATGGCCAGCCTGCTGTCGCTGCTGATCGCCGGCGAAGCGTTGTCGGCATTGGCTCTAGGGCTGCTGGCGGTTTTCTTGATGTGGAGAACCCTGGCGCCCGATGAAGCGTAACTCCGGCGGCCGCTGTTTCGCCCTGGCGACTCCTTGCGCGAAGGCCGCAGGTTGCCCAATTGTCCGACGCGTTAGACGTGGCGGCCTCCAAGGTCACAAGTCTCACGCGTTATCGTTTTTCATAGAGCAGGAGAAGCTCACGATGCCAGCTCCCGTCCGGATCGAATACTGCCGCATGTGAAACTACCTTCCCCAGGCCTCCAGTTTGGAGAGCCATCTGAACGGCGCCTTCGGCGATCAAGTCGAAATCGATCTCGTGCCGTCCAGCGGCGGTTGCTTTGAAGTGGACATCCACGGTCAACGGATTTACTCCAAGTTGGAAACCGGAGCGTTCCCCAGCAACCAAGACATCGAGGAGCGAATTCGGCAAGTCGTGAAGCAAATCTCCTGATCCGCGCCGCGACCGAAAATGCGGCGTGGCGGAGCGGCTGCTATACTTGAAGCGCCGGGGGGCGGCCGACAGGACGCTGCGCCCCCTTTGCGCGTCGTGTGGAGCTTCACCATGCCCAATTCATCGCCATCCGCATCCGATGGCCAACGGGTCGCCGACCACGGCCAGGAATCGGAGCACGGTCCCTGGAAGTCGGAAGCCGACCAACAGCCAAGTTCGGAAGCTTCGCCGCCCAAGCCCATTGGGCGGCGCTTGACGCGCAGCGCCGCCCTGGCTGGTGAGCTTCGTTGTGCATACCGGCTTGATGATCGCGCTGGCGTTGTCGACCGTGGTGGTGGAACCGTATCGCCCGGTCATGACGCTGGAGTCGTCGCTGCAAGCGGACGCCGAATCGGTCAACGACTTCAAGCTGCAAGCGATCGAACCGCCCGATGAGCAGTTGGAATTGTCTTCGACCGAGCCGCCCGCGCCAGCGGCGCTGGCGGCCGTCGAACTCATCGACATCGGAGCCGCGGCGGAAATGGAGTCCTTGACCGTCGCCACGCCGCTGGACGCTTCCACTTTTGGTCAAATCGATTCGCTGTTTGGGGCCGATAATCTGGGAATGGCCAAAGTCGGGCCGGGCAAGGGCGCCGCCATGTTCTTTGGCGTGCGAGCCAAGGGGCATCGCTTCGTCTATGTCGTGGACAACTCCAATAGCATGAGCGGCGGGAAGTTCGAAACGGCCTGCGACGAATTGTTGGAGTCGGTTAAGGGTCTGTACGAAGACCAGTATTTTTACGTGGTGTTCTTCAGCGACACCGCTTACCCCTTGTTTCATCCCCAGCCCGCCGAGGGCATGGTGCGGGCCAGCGAAGAGAACATCCAGAAGCTGGAGTACTGGCTGGAAACGGTGCAACGGTGCCTGAGAACCGATGGCAAGGAAGCGATGCAGTTCGCTCTGCAATTGCAGCCGGACGCAATCTACCTTCTGGGGGACGGCTCTTTCACGGACGACACCGTCAAGCGCGTCCTGTCCTCGAGCGTACCCAAGCTAACGATCCACACGCTGGGCTTCGGCATGAAACCCAAAGCTCGGGAGGGCTTTGAGTTGATCGCGCAGCGATACCGAGGCAAGTTCACCGAAGTGGAAGTCACCCAAGCGATGCGGGAGCGGGCCAAGAAACGCAACCGCCCGCGAAACCGAATCAAGAACGGAGTCTGGGGACTCAAGCTGCCCGCACAAGAGAAGAAGAAGAGCTGCAGCCGCCGCAAGAAGAACGAATCCGGCCAGGCCTCTCCGGCCGCCAGATCCACCCTTTCTCGGCCCGCAACGATGAGCTAGAATTCGAGCGTCCGCTATCCAAGCCAACCGGAGGGTAAGCGAATGGCTAGCGGCCTCATTGGAAATGAGGTGCCCCGTAAGGGGTTGTGGGTTCGAGTCCCATGCCCTCCGCTGCAAGAAACCCGCTTGTTTCAGGCGGGTTCTTGCGTTTCTTGGCTTGGCAAGACGCTAGCCGCACCCCAGGTTGTCTTCGCCAGGGGCGCGGAACCTCGGGGTGCGCTGCAGACCCCCATGGGCATCAAGTTAAGGGGTCGGCGTTGACGCTGGCATTGTCTGGGCTGTGGCGGGGCGCCAGCGGGGCCGTCAACGGGTCACCGCAGAGAGCACGGAGGAACACAGAGGACAGAATTGCATCCGCCTCTGCGGTTCTCCGTGTCCTCCGCGGTCAATTCCATCCGGGCTTTTCTTAACTTGATGCTTATGGGGTGCGCTGCGCGACCCCAGGCTTTGATATTGCACCGCGTTGCGGTGCTGGCGAGGGGATGTCTTACGGCGGGGCGAGTTGCTCGGCTACAGCCAGTGGTGGGTCTGGCGCATGGCCTTCTTGAAGTAGTCGGAGCCGTGCGTTGCTTGGGGATCGCAGGAGACGGCGGGCGCAAGGTTCCGGCTGCGGGCTAGATGGACGAAGGCCTCGCCGTGGGCGTCGAAGTTGAAGTTGTCTTTCCGCCCGTAGGTGACGAGCATGTTCAGTTCGCCGGGCTGGATTTCGATTTGGCGGAGCAGGTCGGCGGGATTCTCGCGCACGATGCGCTCCGCCACTCCCGGGCCAACGCCGAATACCGGCTCGATGAACCGCTGCGCTTTGATCTGGATTGGGCCTAGCTTGCCGACGACGACTCGGGGGTCCCATTGAGTTCTTGGGTGGTAGGTCCGCGGATCAAAATCGGCGAAGTAATCGCCGTGGCGCGTTTGATAACGCAGGTCTAAAGCCCCGGAGATGCTGGCCACGCTCCCAAAGTACGACTTGTACTTCAAAGCCAGTCGCATGGCCGCAAGTCCTCCAGCGGACACTCCCACAACGGCGTGCTGCGCGATCGCAGCTGATCGAATAGCGCGACATGGCCCAGGGGATCACCTCCCGCATGACGTGATCCTCGAAGCGGCCGCAGCACCCGTTGACCATGAACGAGTGCGGCGCCAGGATAAAGTTGCGGCCCCTGCATGTCGAGTCCGGGCCAACCAGAACCACCGGCGGACAAGCTCCGCGGCAAATCAACTGGTCAAGATGTTCCAACTGGCCGGTCGTCAGGAAAGCGTGCTCATCGCCAAAGGCCCCGTGAAGGTACAGAACCAGAGGATAGCTTCGAGGAGGGGAATAGCCGGGCGGCAGGTAAACGTAGATGTCTCGCCGTTGACCCAGGATTGGCGAGTCCACTCGATTGTCGCCTCCGTGGTTCCGCGTGAACTCGACGACCTGTCCATGGATCTTGCGATTCAGGCGGGCGACGCTCACGAATTGCTGCTTCTGCCCGGCGGCTTGCTGGGCGGATCCTGGCAAGCTCAGGTAGACGGCGGCGGCCAGGAATCCGACAAGCGAGAGTCTCATGCGTTCAACATACAAGTGACGGCGGACGGCAAGGGATCGACCGCCGTGATGGATTCGCGGCCAACCAGCACGGAGCATATCGGTTATTATCGGTGTTTTCGGCTGAGCCGTTTTGGTCACTTCCTTCGGCACTCGCCCCTTGCCAGGCCCCTTAAAATCCGCTGATCGCTAACGTTCTTAAAACCCGATGACTCGACGCGTTCGGCATAACCCGACGCGCCCGATCGCGCAAGATCGCGCATCGGCCAGACCGATGGTTCACGCTTCCATTCAATTCAATCCGGGCGGCGGCGCCGCTTCCGCCAATTCGCGGCGCGAGGCGAGTGCGCGGCGTTTCTGGTGGACGCAGCAGGGATTGCGGTTCGCTGCACGCTTGGGGCCCCTCCACGGCGACACGGCTTCGAGCGCACGTCGCCGAGGTGCGGTCAAACGCCCACTGCGGTTTGCAACCATCCACTGTTCGGCTAGTTTGTGTGGAGCTTCCACGCCAATTGAAAATAAGGTGACGCTTTCATGACCGAGAAGTCGAAATCGCCCGAGAGAAGAACCCTGCCGCCGGGCGTGATGTTCAACGCGTATCCAGACAGTATTGGCCGCAACCTCTCCGATGCGCTGGAAGTGCTCAAGTGCCCGGAGTTCGAGGCGGCTTTCTCGCTGCTCTACATCCTGCCGACTTTCTTTCACAGCGACCTGGACCGCGGATTCTCCGTGATCGATTACGATTTCAACGAAGACCTGGTCTCTGCGGACGACCTTGACGAGGTCGAAAAGTTGAACATCAGCCTCAAATTCGATCTGGTGCTGAACCATCTCTCGGTGGGTTCTCCTCAATTCCAAGACCTGTTGAAGCACGGTGATCATTCGGAATTCAAGGACTTTTTCATCGATTGGAACGAATTCTGGCACGCCGAGGGCAAGATGGGGGAGGATGGCTATGTGATTCCGAAAGACGAGCATCTCAACAAACTCTTCATGCGAAAACCCGGCCTGCCGATTCTCAAGGTGCGTTTTCCCGATGGAACGGACCGACCTTATTGGAATACGTTTTATCAGGAGATTCGCTACCGAGAACTGGAGGCGGACGACGTAAAACAATGCGAAGGCGTCCCGGAGGAACACATCGAAACGCTGGTGCGGATGTTCAACAACGCGTTGGGATCCAGCGCCAGTCTGCACGAAATTGATCTGGGCGCGATGTCCGAGTACAAAGAGCAGTTGGTCGAGATCGCGGAGCAAAAACGCACCTACTTGGGACAAATGGACTTGAATGCGCGGTCGCCCAAGGTCTGGGAATTTTACGATGCGACCTTGCGGAAACTAAGCGGCTACGGTGCGAAGCTGGTTCGCTTGGATGCGTTTGCGTACCTCCATAAGGAGCCGGGAGAGTCGAACTTCTTCAACAAGCCCGGGACCTGGGAATATCTCGAGGAATTGAGGCGCATCGGGGAGAAGTACGACTTGATTCTGCTTCCCGAAATCCACAGCCAGTACGGCAACGGGCTGCACGAGGAAGTCGCGGACAGGGGATTTCCGATCTACGACTTTTTCCTGCCGGGACTGGTCATCGACGCATTGGATCGCGGCACGAACCAGCATCTCTTGACCTGGGTCCGGGAGCTCGTCGCCAAGGACATCAAGACGATCAATATGCTCGGCTGCCACGACGGAATCCCCGTGCTGGATTTGAGCGGGGGAGAGCGCGACGGCGTGAAGAAGGAGGGGCTGCTGAGCGACGAGCAGATCGAAGCGGTCATCGACCGCATCCTGAGCCGCGGCGGCCGTGTGAAGAATCTCTACGGCGCAGACGGAAAGAAGATCTCCTACTACCAGGTGAACGCGACCTACTTCAGCGCACTGGGCGAGGACGAGCGGAAACTGAGATTGGCTCGCGCCATCCAGATGTTCGTGCCGGGCATTCCTCAAGTGTGGTATCTCGATTTGTTCGCGGGCGCCAACAACTATGAGGCGGCCGACCGGGGAGGCGCCGGCGGGCACAAGGAAATTAACCGCACGTCGCTCGTCCCACACGACATCGAACACGCACTTAAGCAGATCGTCGTGCGGGACCAGTTGGAGCTGATCAAGCTGCGCAACACCTCGCCGGCTTTCGCCGGCAAGCTGGAAATCCACGACTCAATGGTCAACGAACTGAAGCTGTCATGGACCCATGCTGGATGCACGGCGTCGCTGGAGGCGAATCTGTTGGAGCTCAGCTTCACGGTGACGCATCGCGACGAGGCGGGCGTGGAAACGCTATTATCGTATCGTTAGGCGGCGACGATTCGGCGACGACGTTCGCTGGCCGCGCCATCGTCGTCGCGGTCGAGAGAGCGGGTTCGCCGGTCGCAGTCGGCTAGAAAATGAACCAGATCGGTGAGCCCGCCGTCAAGAACGTCTTGGCGTGAGGGCATGTTCTCGAGGAGGATTTCACGTGCGGATACTAGCCACGGACTTAGATCGAACGCTGCTTCCGAACGGCAGCTGGGAGGCTGACGAGTCGGCCATCACGTTGTTTAATGAGTTAACGGAGAAGCACAACACCTTGGTGATCTACGTGACGGGAAGAAACCTGGACTTGACCGAAAAGGCCATCCAGCAGTACGGCGTCAGGCGCCCCCATTACCTCTGCGGCGACGTCGGCACGACGATTCGAAAATACGAAAACGGCCAGTGGCATGATGATCAAGGATGGGTGGCTCATGTGAAGCGGACCAGCCCGCGCTGGGACGCCCCCAGCATCCAACGAGCGGTCGCGGAGGTGGAGGGCATTCGCGAGCAGGAAGCCGAACATCAAAATCAGTTCAAGCAAAGCTACTACGTCGATCACGAGCAGAAAGACGCGGTGTTGCAGCGGGTCGAAGCTTTGATCAAAGACAAGTTTGACGAAGTCATCGTCTACAGTTTTGACTCGCAAGACGGCAAAGGCCTGCTTGATTTCCTGCCGAACAGCGCAACAAAGCAAACCGCGCTGGAATACGTCGCGGCGTCATTCGGAGTCGCGAAGGAGGAAGTCGTGTTTTGCGGGGACAGCGGCAACGACATTTTCCCCCTGACGGCCGGATTCCGCGGCGTCCTGGTCAGAAACGCCGACGACCAATTGGTGGAGAATGTGCGAAACGCTATGAAACGCGACTCCGCACTCCAAGCCTATTTCGCCAAGGGAGGCTTTCAGGGACTGAACGGCTACTACACCAGCGGCGTCATCGAAGGCGCGTATCACTACGGAGTCTTCACCGATTCGTAAGGGCGACGACCCGTTTGGCGACTCGCCGCGGCCTTTCCGCTACGTGGATGACTGGCCGCCGCGACGCCCCAACTTGCTGAGCATGCGCGACAGTCTCGCGGGGTTGATGGGCTTCACGATGTGCTCGTCGAACCCAGCTTCCATGACGGCCTGGCGGTCTTTCGCCTGGCCATAGCCGGTCAGCGCCACGAGGCGGACATCAGACTTGCTGAGTTGTTTGCGGACTCGGCGGGCCACTTCGTAGCCATCGAGTTCCGGCAGGCCAATGTCCACCAGCGCCACATCGGGGCGCTGCGCGAGAATGGCGTCCAAGCCTTGCTGGCCATCGGCGGCGACCTCGACCTGAAAGCCGTCCAATTCCAAGATCGCTTGCAACATATCGCGCGTGTCAGCATTGTCTTCAACTAACACAATGCGAGTCGCCGCGGTAACGGGCGCGGCGGGCTGCTCTGGCGACTTGGCTAACGGTTTGGATGTAAGCGGCAGGCTAACCAGGAACTCGCTTCCGCGTCCCAAGCCCTCGCTCTGGGCGGTCACCGTCCCGCCATGCATGCTCACCAAGGCGCGAACGAGCGTCAGGCCAACGCCAATTCCTCCATCGCTGCGATCAATCGCGTTGTTGGACTGAACGAACATGTCAAAGATCTCTTCCAGCATATCCGGATCCAGTCCCCGACCGTTGTCCCGCACGGACAACTTGCAAGACTCGTCGTGTACCGCCAACTCCATCATGATCCTGCCGTTGGGCGGCGTGTATTTCGCGGCGTTGGTGAGCAGATTCTCGACAACTTGCAGCAAGCGTGTTGAATCGCCCTCCACCAACACAGGTTCCGTAGCCGGCGTGATCACGAATTGGTGTCCATGCGCCTCCATGGCCGACCGCATGGCTTGCCCAGCGTCAAGCATCAGTTGATTGAGATCGAGGACCTTCTTGCGGAAGCCGATTTTGCCTTGCGTGATGCGAGCGACGTCCAGCAAGTCATCCAGAAGCTTCGACATGTGGTCCACCTGTCGTCGGATGACCTGCCGAGCTCGCCTGACCGTCTCGGGGTTAACGGCGGGGTGGTCCAGCACGCTTACACCATTGAGAATCGCCGACAAAGGATTGCGCAATTCATGCGATAGCATGGCCAGAAATTGATCGCGTTCAACCACCGCCTTGCGGGCGTCGGCTTCGGCGATCCGCAGCGTTTGATTGGCGTGCTGAATTTCATTCGCGCTCTGTTCCAGTACGGACTCGGCCTGCTTGGCTTCGGTGATGTCGGTGAGCGAGCCCGCCATGCGAACCGCTAATCCGGAAGCATCCCAAATCGCCTGGCCGCGGGCGCGGAACCAACGGTATTCGCCGCCTTTGGTCCGCAAGCGATATTCGATATCGTAAGGCTGACGAAGCTTCAGATGCCGACGGACGCTGGCCAACGTCCTCTCCCGATCTTGGGGATGCAGATGCGTATGAAAAGACTCCAGCGTATTTTCGAATTCGCCATCGCAATATCCCAGCAACTCCAAGAAACGAGCCGAGTAATACACTTCATCGGTGCGAACATCCCAGTCCCAGATGCCGTCGTTGGAGCCAGCCACGGCAAGTTCAAACCGTTCCTCGCTCTTCCGCAACGCCGCTTCGGAACGCTTCCGCTCGCTGATGTCCTCAGCGACCCCCAGGAAACCGGTGATCTCGCCAGCCCCATTGGTGACCGCCGTGACAACGAGACTGACCGTCAGATGACGGCCGTCTTGTCGTACGTACGTCCACTCGCGACGTTCAAACTTGCCGGCTTTCGCGTAGGCGACGAATACCTCGAAGCCGGCGATCGGCCTGCCGAACTCCAGGGAAAGCTCCCGCCCTCGCTGGTCCACCTCGGAAGCGAGATGCATGACCGCGGGCGTCTGTTTGCCGACCATGTCGCTCGACTTGAATCCGAGCATTCTCTCGGCGCCGGAATTGAACAACGTGATGATTCCATCGACGTCCGTGGCGCAAATCGAGAACTGCGTCGCGGCGTCCAACACCCTCGCCAGTTGCGTCTCTGCTGTTTCGCGAGAATCGACGGCGTTGCCGCGGCGTACGCGTTCGCGTGTTGTGTCCATGTCTGGGAAATCCCATGCCGGTGCTGCGAGGGACGGTTGGCGGCGGATGTCGGCCGCCGCTACCGGGGGCCCAACCTCATCGCGCCTAGGGATAATTCTAAGGATTACGGGGGACTCGCCAACAGGAATTCTATCGCCCCGGCGTCGCTCGGCGCTCGCCCGTGCGGTGCTTTCCGAGGATTCCGTCTTGGGCGACTGGGATTCCCCGCCGCCGTCAAGGCGCCCGCTGGCGAACGCGGACTCGAAATGGGATCAAACGCCGCGAGTGTTGCGGGACGGCCCGTCCCAAGACCTCGCCCGATCCCTATACTAAGGAGGGCTCGTTGCGGAACATTTGACAGGCGAGTGGACTTACGGCGGAGCGAATTGATGCGTACTGGCAACCCGGCTTTGAACGATGAAGTCTTCCAGCTGACCGATTCCGATCGATTCGGCATGGCCGATGCATCGACCACGATGACTGTCGCGGGGACGACCGCCAAGACGGGGATCCTGCTCTTGCTGGCGGTGCTGACCGCCAGCTTCACATGGAACCTGAGCCTCGCCGGGGGCCAGAACGTGATGCCCTGGATGCTGGGCGGCGTCATCGGCGGGTTGATCCTGGGCATGGCCACGGTGTTCAAGCCCACATGGTCGCCGATCACCGCCCCGCTTTACGCCCTCAGCGAAGGGTTGTTTCTGGGCGGCCTCTCGGGGATGTACAGCACGCTGTACAACGGGATTGTGCTGCAGGCGGTGATGCTGACCTTTGGAGTCATGCTGTCGCTGTTGGTCGCCTATGGTCTGCGCCTGGTCCAGGCCACGGCCAAGTTTCGAGCCGGCGTGCTGGCGGCTACAGGCGGCATCTGCCTGGTCTATCTGGCCTCGTTCGTGATGGGATTTTTTGGCGTTTCGATACCCTACATCCACGGTTCCGGGATCATCGGCATTGGCTTTAGCTTGTTCGTCGTCACGATCGCCGCGTTGAACCTGGTGTTGGATTTCGACTTCATCGAACGCGGGGCCGAAGCCCACGCCCCCAAGTACATGGAGTGGTATGGCGCTTTTGGCTTGATGGTCACCCTGGTCTGGCTGTATATCGAGATTCTCAGGCTGTTGGCGAAGTTGAACCGGCGAGATTGAGCTGGCTGTGTGTGTCCGGGCAGGCGCCGCGGTTGCTGGGGTGCGCGAATTGACCGCGGAGGACACGGAGAACCACCGAGGCGGATGCAATTCTGTCCTCTGTGGTCAGGGCGATCCATCCGCGGGCGCCGATCAAGCGCCGGGCCCAAGCTACTTGACGCGTTCATAGGTGACTTCGACTGCCTTCGCCTCCGCGCCCTCAGGATGGATGTTGTAGGCGGTGATGGTGAGATGGTCCTTATCGATCCAATGAAATTCCGTTCGCCAGCCCCACTTGGGTTGACCTTCCCCGACGTCGTAATCTCCCCGTACAGCGAAGCCATCCTCCGTTGATTTCCCTTGAGAAAACAGGATGGCGTAGTTCATGTGGAAGTCGTCGACCCAGGAGGATTGAAACGACTTCGTGATGGCATTGTAGGCCAGCAGATCCTCGCCGCTCCGTGGTTTGCCTTGAATCGTCCCTGTGTACGTGTGCCGCACAAATCGACCGCCGAATACGCCCACAAACTCGCCGGCAATCGTGGATTCATCCGCGAGTTTGCCGGGCGTGAACCAGGTGCGACAATCGCCCTTCCATTTGCCAATCAGCCGAGAGAGCACTTCTTCGTCAGTCGTGGATTTCGAGTGCGGCATTGGTTCATCCTGGACTTCGTTTTGCTGTGCGTATGCGTGACAGACGAGAATCAGTGACACAAGACATAAAAACACGGATCGTTGCCTATTCATAGCTATCACCTTCGCGGGATCTTGTAGGACGCTGTCCCTCAGATCATGGCCCATGGGCGAGGCGAGGTCAACGGTTTGCACTCCGCAACGGTCCGACGCCTGGAGCGATCTCGCGGACTTGGCGAAAGGACTTCATTGGCTAACGTTTTCCTATGAACACTTTACCACAAGACTGGATCCGCGACCTGCCGCCGCATCTCGAGGAACGCACGCGGCTTGCCGCCAGCCCTGCCGCTTCAGGAAGCGAGGAATTCGTCTTGTATTGGATGCATCACGCCGTCCGCGCTGATGAAAATCCCGCGTTGGATGTGGCCCAGCGGCTATCCGATCAGCTTCAGTTGCCCTTACTTGTCTACCAAGCGATTTCCGAGCGCGCCCCGTATGCTTCGGACCGTCGACACGCGTTCCTTCTCGAGGGGGCGCACGACGCGCAACAGCAGTTCCGTGAACGCGATGTGAACTATGTGTTCCACCTGGAGCGTCCCGGGCATCGCGGACCGCATCTACGACAGTTATGCGACCGCGCCGCGGTGATGGTGACCGAAGAGACGTCAGTCAGGCCGTTCCCGACCTGGCTGGATCGATTGTCCCAGACCGCCGCGACGCCCCTGCTGTGTGTGGACACGGCCTGCATCGCACCCATGCCGCTTGTTGGCAAAGCCTATGAGCGCGCTTTCGAATTCCGCAAGGCAACTCAAACACTTTATCGCGAGCGACTGCTGCGGCCCTGGCCGAACGAGCCCGCTCGCACGCCGATCGACGAAGTCGATCTGCCGTTCGAGCCACTTCGCCTTGACGAGCATAACCTGGCCGACTTGGTCGCCGAGTGCGAGATTGATCACGCGATCGCGCCTGTGCCGCACACGACCGGCGGGTCGGCGGCGGGCTACGCCCGCTGGAATCGCTTTCGCGACGAGGGGCTCCACAACTACGCCAAGCTGCGAAACAACCCACTGGCGGACGGCGTCAGTCGGCTCTCCCCCTATCTGCATTTCGGCATGGTCTCGCCATTTCGCATCGCTCGAGAAACCGCACAGTCCACGAACAACGGCGGCGAGAAGTTTTTGGATGAGTTGCTGATCTGGAGGGAATTGGCCTATGCGTTCTGTTTCTATCGAGGGGATCACGAGAGCCTGTCGGCTTTGCCCGCCTGGGCTCAGGAGACGCTCGCGATTCACGAAACCGATCATCGGCCGGCGTTGCACTCCTGGGAAACGCTGGCGCGAGCGAGAACCGGCGATGCGCTCTGGGACGCCGCGCAACGCTCACTGTTGATGCATGGAGAGCTGCACAATAATGTGCGGATGACGTGGGGCAAGGCTTTGCTCAACTGGACGCCTGACGCGACGACGGCTTTGGCGATGATGATTGATTTGAATCATCGTTACGCTTTGGACGGATGCGATCCGGCTTCCTATGGAGGCATTCTTTGGTGCCTGGGACAATTCGACCGCGCGTTCCCTCCCGCGCGAGCGATTCTGGGCACGGTTCGCGATCGGGCGACGAAGGAGCATGCGAAGCGACTCGATGTCGCTCAGTACGCAAAACGCACGTCGAGGCCTCTTTACGAGCCGGCGCTCGAAGTGGCCGTCATCGGCGCTGGCCTCTCAGGGCTGGTGTGTGCGCGGACGCTCGCCGACCACGGGCTGCGGGTGGTGGTGTTCGAGAAAAGCCGCGGGGTCGGCGGTCGCATGGCGACGCGACGAACCACCGAAGGCCCGCAATTCGATCATGGCGCGCAGTACTTCACCGTCCGCGACCAACGCTTTCAACGCTACGTTCAATCGTGGATGCAAGACGGCGTCGTCGCGCGTTGGGAGGGCCGCCTGGCGACATTGAACCACGGGCGACTGCAGTGGAAGACGGAATCGACGCCGCGGTATGTGGGAGTACCGGGCATGAACGCCATCTGCCGACATCTCGCACAGGATCTTGATATTCGCTTTCGCCAGCAGGTTGCGCCGCCCCGATTGCAGGAGCATCGCTGGCGACTGACTTCCCGCGACGGCGTGGAACTGGGCGAGTTCGATCGCATCATCCTGTCGGCGCCTGCGCCGCAAACGGCCGAACTGCTGGCGGCGGCGCCGAAGCTACAGAAAGCGACGATAGCGGCGACAATGCAAGGTTGCTGGGCCGTATTGTTGGCCTTCGAGCATTCGCTCGAGCTCCCATTCGACGGCGCCTTCGTCCACGATTCGCCGCTGTCGTGGATCGCTCGCAACGACACGAAACCCGGTCGCGGCCACGAGGATGAATGCTGGGTACTGCACGCGTCCCCCGAATGGACGACACAGTGCCTTGAAGACGATCCAGAGAAGGTCCTCTCCCACTTGACCGATGCCTTCTGGCTAGCCACCGGGGCGATCGCCGTGAATCCCGTCTACGCAACCACTCACCGTTGGCGATACGCTATTCCGCCCGAACCGTTGAAGCATCAGAGCTTGTTCGACGCCGGCCTGGGGATCGGCGCCTGTGGCGACTGGTGCGGCGGTCCGCGAGTTGAGGGCGCGTTTCTCAGCGGGATGTCGCTGGCAGGCAGGGTCCTGGCCAGCCTTCCCGCGGCGAAATGATTAGAATGCGGCGTCAACGCCATTCGTTTTCTTCGCTCCGTAATGCTTGTGTCGCTCATGGAAAACCAGCAACGGGAAACAATCGACCACATCGCGGAAGTGCTTCAAAAGGTAAGGAGCATTCTGTTCATCACGGGCGCGGGGATCTCGGCGGACTCGGGCCTGCCAACCTATCGCGGCATCGGCGGATTGTACGACGTCGAGGTGACCGACGAAGGCCTGCCGATCGAGGCGATGCTCTCCGGCGAGATGTTTGCAACACGTCCCGAGCTAACCTGGAAGTACCTGGCCCAAATCGCCCAAGCCGCGATGGGCGCTCGTTTCAACCGTGCCCATGAAGTCATCGTTGAGATGGAAAAACGCTTTCCGCGCGTCTGGACCTTGACGCAAAACGTCGATGGCCTGCATCGCCTGGCGGGCTCGCAAAACTTGATCGAGATCCACGGCAATATGCATTCCTTAACATGCCCTCGTTGCCGCTTGCGAAGCATCGTGGACAGCATCGCCAACCCGCAGCTACCACCGCATTGTCCTGATTGCGAGGCGATCATGAAGCCGGACGTGGTGCTGTTCGGAGAGATGCTTCCAGAGGACGCCGTGCGTCAACTGCACAGTCAATTGCAAATCGGCTTCGACGCAGTCGTCAGCATCGGCACCAGCGCGGTGTTCCCATACATCCAAGACCCCATGCTTCTTGCACGCCGTCAGGGCGCGGCGACTATCGAAATCAATCCCAGTGAGACGATCCTGTCGCCAGAGGTCGATTATCATCTGGCCATGGGAGCCGCCGCCGCCATGGACAAAATCTGGGCGCGATTACGCCAGAGCAGTGCTTGATCTGGGGCGCCGGATGGGGGCGACGGGAGTTGCGGCCGTCGGGCGGGACTGGCAACGGGAAGAGGTCACTCAACCGGTTGGGCCCGTTTTGGGGGGCCCAGTCGAAAAGACAGGCCGATGGCCGTGACGCCAAAGCACGCCGCAACCAAGCCAGCCAGCCAATAGAAGGTGAGCGGGCCTCCCTCGTAGGCCTCGCCGATGATCGACCCGGAGATGAGCGGGCCGACTCCCGTCGCGAAGTGTGAAACCGCCGTATTCAAGTTCGTAAATGCGCCCCGCAGTTCCGGATCGGCGCAACTGAGCATCATCGATTGCGCTGGTACGACTCGACCTGACGCCAACACCATGAAGGCCGCGGTGCTGAGCGTCGCTCCCCAGATCCCGACAGGCGGCAGGTTGGTAATCACAAACGTCATCGCCACGGTGCCGCTGGCCATCACCAAGAACACCGGCCGAGGGCCAATTCGATCCGTCAACCAGCCCACAAAAACAGTCGTCACCATCGTACACGCCCCAGCCACGGCGTACATGATCGGCAACTGCGACGCGGTCACGCCGCAATTCGCCTGGTAGTACGGAGCGATGTAGGGAATGATGATGAAGGCGCCGAAGACCAACGCCAGCATGAACACGAACGACCAGAGATGATTGGGTTGACGGATCACGGCCTGAAACTGCCGCAGCGCGGGGACTCGAAGCTCGGTGCGATGGAGCGTCATGGACGGCATCCGCCAGATGGTCGCGGCCCAGACCAGGACGCCCAGGCCGGCGATCGCCAGAAAGGGGAAATTCCAACGCCCCGCCCACTCGGCCAGCCACAAGCCGGTCGGCAAGCCGACCGTGGAAGCAACGGCGAAGGACGACGTGATGACGCCGATCGCCTTGCCGCGCTTGCTGGGAGCAAAGTCGGCGACAATCGCCAACACGGCAGAAGCCGCGATGCCGCCAAACAGGCCCGCGGTCGCTCGGGCGGCCACCAGGTTCGCGAAATCATCGGCCCACCCACAATAGAACGTGCCGCCGATAAACCCCGCGAACGCGAGAACAAGCACCCTCTTGCGATCGAATCGGTTGACCAAGGATGCCGTCAGAATGCTCGAGAGCATGGCCGAGACGCCATATGCGGAAACGATCACGCCAAACTGCCGCGGCGTAATCTGCAGCTGACGCCGCAGGGCGTCGCCCAGAGGCATCACGATCACAAAGTCCATGATGTGCGTGAACTGGATCGCGGCCAGCAAGAGAACGACGCCCCATTCCTTGCGGGTAAACGAGGCTTGCTCAGCTTCTATCGCTTCGGAGACCATGAGCGGAATCCACCTGGGACGCGTCAACTCGGCAAGGAGAATCCCTCGCGCAAACGGTCCTGATCGTAACCAGAAACCCCGCAAGGGGGAACCAGCGCGCGGGCCCGCCAAAGAGTCGGGAGGAAACCATTCCAGGGCGGGTTGTTCGCTGTTCCGCAAGCAACGATGATGAAGCGGAACTCTCGACGACTGAAGACGAAAGGGCGACGACAAATGACACGATGGACCATGGCTGTGCTCGGCGCGTGCGGGCTTTTCTGTTTCCCTCTTGCCGGTTCGACGGCGTCGGCCGCGGGGCGGAACCCAGCGGCAAGGCGCGGCGCCGATCCCATGAATATCGTGTTCATCCTGTCAGACGATCATCGCTACGACGTGATGAGCTTTCTGGGGCATCCCTGGGTGAAGACTCCGGCGATGGACGCCATGGCCCGCGATGGCGTGTATTTTAAGAATGCGATGGTGACGACGTCGCTCTGCTCGCCGAGTCGCGCTTCTATCTTGACCGGACAGTACATGCACAATCACGGCGTGGTGGACAACAACATCCAAACGCCGGCCGGCACCGTGTTCTTCCCGCAATACCTGCAAGCCGCCGGGTATCGAACCGCGTTCTTTGGCAAATGGCATATGGGCGGGGCCTCCGACGCGCCGCGTCCCGGCTTCGATCGTTGGGTCTCCTTTCGCGGCCAGGGTCACTATTATCCTCCGGACCGCCCCCGCAACTGGTCGCTGAACGTGGACGGCGAGTCCGTTCCGCAGAAGGGATACATCACCGACGAGATCACCGACTATGCGATCTCTTGGCTGGACGAAGTCAAGTCGGGCGAGAAACCGTTTTTTCTTTATCTGTCGCATAAGGGCGTGCACGGCATGTTCCATCCGGCCAAGCGCCATGAAGGAGCTTATCGCGACAAGCCACTGCCAATTCCTAAGACCATGGCCGACACGCCGGAGAACTATCGCAATAAACCCATGTGGCTGAAGAACCAGCGCAACAGCTGGCATGGCGTCGACTTCGCTTACCATCAAGACACCGACATCGCCGAGCACTATCGCTTGTATTGCGAAGCACTCCTCAGCGTCGACGAATCCATCGGCCGAGTACGCCAATGGCTGGCCGATAACGGCGTCGCCGACAACACGTTGGTGATGTACATGGGCGACAATGGATTTCAATGGGGTGAACATGGCTTGATCGACAAACGCACGGCCTACGAAGCATCGATGCGAGTGCCATTGCTGGGCGTTTGTCCCAAGCTGTGGAAACCCGGAACCGTCGTGGATCAGGTCGTGGCCAACATCGACATCGCACCCACGGTGCTGGAAGCCGCCGGTCGCGAGTCGCCGCCCAACATGGATGGCCGAAGCTTTCTGCAATTGGCCGCCGGTGAGTTGCCGCCAGAGCAATGGCGCCCAAACCTGCTCTACGAGTATTACTGGGAATACAACTTCCCGCACACGCCCACCACGCTCGCCCTGCGAACTCAGCGTTACAAGTTCATCCAATACCATGGAGTGTGGGATCTGGACGAACTGTACGACTTGAAGGAGGATCCATTGGAAGAGCACAACCTCATCTTCGAGGAAGACCAACAGGCCCGCGTCGGCAAGATGCGCGGATCTGCACGCGATTCTCGCCAAAGCCGATGCGAATCGAGTCCCGTTCAGCCTCAAACGCAACATGGGCGCGAACCTGCGATTGCGATCCGGCAGCGACGCCGCGAAGTTTCCGCCTCAATGGATGAAGTAGTGGGGTAGTGGGGTAGAGAGTAGAGAGTAGAGAGTAGAGAGTAGAGAGTAGAGAGTAGAGAGTAGAGAGTAGAGAGTAGAGAGCGGTTCTTGGGGTGGGCTGCGCGACCCCCATAGGCATCAAGTTATGGGGGCGGCGTCGACGCTGGCATCCGCCTCTGTGGTTCTCCGTGTCCTCCGCGGTCAATTCCTCTACCACCTACCACCTACCACCTACCACCTACCACCTACCACCTACCACCTACCACCTACCACCTACCACCTACCACCTACCACCTACCACCTACCACCTACCACCTACCACCTACCACCTACCACCTACCACCTACCACCTACCACCTACCCTCCGCTCTTCGCAGCCGATCCATGATGGCTCGGCCGATTCCGGTGTCGGGGCAATCGTCGGCGAGGATTAGGTGCAGGTTCTGGGCGTCCAATCGACGCAGGGCCGCGAAGAGCGCTTGCGCGGCTTCTTTGAGGTCGCTCCGCGGACTCAAGACTTCCACGGCGGCGAATTGGCTGGCTGGTTCGCTTGGACACTCGCCGAAGACCAAGCGTCCGATGCGCGCCGGCCAGGGCTTGGCCGGCCAGTTGCCGGCGAGCCGCAGGGGAGTCCTCGGCGAATAGTGGACGGGCGAGGTCCCGGGGGCCTCCAAGGCGGCGGCCAAATGGAATTCATGCTCCGGTCGCGCTTCGGTCGCGCTGGTGCGCAACAGGGAATCCAACGTCACATGCAGGCAATCGGCCAGTTCTTCGGCGGCGATGGCCCCTGGACGCAACAGACGCGGCCCGGAGTCGTCCAAGGCCACGATCGTCGATTCCACGCCACAGCGACAGGGGCCGCCGTCCAGGATCAACGCCACGTGGTCGCCCAGGCCGTCGGCGACGTGCTTGGCCGTTGTGGGACTGACGTAGTTGGAGACATTGGCGCTGGGCGCGGCCAAGGGAAACGGACAACGGCGCAGCAATTCCAGCGCCACCTCATGATCGGGAATGCGAGCCGCGATGGTCGAACGGCCCGCGGCAACCTCGGCGGGCACATGGGATCCACGAGGCGCCACCACCGTGAGCGGCCCGGGCCACAAGTCGCGCAGCGATTCCCATTGGCCTTGCATGGCCGGGGACCAATTCGGCGAAAAGACCTCACGCAATCTGGCGACATTCGCGGCGTGCACGATGAGTGGATTGGTCGCCGGCCGGCCCTTGGCGACAAAGATCCGGTGGACCGCCACGGCGTCCCAGGCGTTCGCGGCCAAACCGTAGACCGTCTCGGTGGGCAAGCCGATGAGTCGTCCTTGGCCCAGCGCGTCAACGGCCCGCTTGTAGGCCTCGTCGCCAGGCGCCAAAATCCGGTGATCCATACGTGCACTCGACTCGGTATTTTTTCCTTTCTCGCAGACTCCATTGTACCGCTAGGGCGAACAACGAGTTGATGTCCAAGGCACAAACGATGGCTCGACTGGATCCCTGGGACAAGCAAGCGGCGATGCGCCGTCTGGCTGAGGAGGGATGCGTGTTGGCGGCCTTGGGAGATGACTTCGACTGCGCCAGGGTCGGCGACCGTTTCGCGGCGGCCTTGCGGCGACAGGATCGGGATGGCAAGCAAATCCTGCATGATCATGGGCAAGTCTACGGCGCCCGCAATGTCATTGACTGGTTTCCGGACCCTTTGGCAACCTGGTTCAACGCCTCGATGCGGGAGTTCGTCGTCGCCGTGCTGGGCCCGACCGCCGGGCTGGTGCGGATGCTGTACTTCGACAAGCCGCCGGAGGCGTCGTGGTCGCTGCCCTGGCATCGCGACCAGACCATTGCCGTGGAGGAGCCTTTGCCGGCGATGCTCGCGCCGTACAGCAAACCAACCAAGAAGGCCAACGTGCGCCATGTCGAAGCCGACCAGACCTTGCTGGGCGCGATGCTGACGGCGCGAGTGCATCTGGATGCGTGCGATGCGAATAACGGCGCCTTGAACGTCTTGCCAGGCTCGCACGCCGTGGACGGCCACGCCGACCTGGCGTCGGTGCACGTGGAGGCTCGGGCCGGAGACGTCTTATGGATGAGGCCATTATTGGTGCATGCCAGCGGGCAAGGCGCCGGCCTCCAGGGCCGCCGAATCCTGCACTACGAATTCGCGCCACTGGATCAGCTGGCCAGGGGCTACCATTGGAAGTGGCGAATACCGCTGGTTCAGGAATAAGCCCGCGGTCCGAGAGCCGACGCCGTGGCGAATTTTGCTCCAAACAGGTCGAGCCACTCTCACGCTGACGATGCTGGGACCCACGCTGCTCACTTGTCCCATTCTTTGCAAACGGGTGCTAGATTAACTTATCTGTCAATGAAGTGAACATCGGTTGGAGCGACACGAATGGCGACCCCCTATCAGATCATCGCCAAGAATTTTTCGATCAAAGGCTTTAAGAACTACCAAGGACCGGTGGTGTTGGCCGACGATGCGATTTTCCTGGTCCCGTTGAAGGACGCCACGGCGACCGCCGTCGCGTCGCAATTCGGGTTGATCGGAATGCTGATTCATTGGATGATGACGCGCAACAAAGACCTCGCCATATCGCACGACCTGGCCGTCGGCATGGACCGCATCCCGGACGAAATCGTGGGCGATCCTGATTGGCCCGTCACCAAGCACCGCGGGGCGATGATGATTGTCCCCAAAGCCATGGTCCGCGAGATCAAGATGCCGTGGTGGGGCGGGATTAGCTTTCGCACCGAAAAACATCAGATCAACATTTCTCCCGCGGCCTTTTCGCGCGGCAAGGTGAAACGGGCGATGCAGGATTTGGAATGGCCGGTCGGCTGAGGTCTCTTTGCACGTGAATCGCTACGTTCGCTGTGCCTGGCCCTTGGTTGGGCTTACTTCACCGGGACTTCCTCCTCGCGCATTCTTCTCAGGGCCGTTTCTCAGCTTTTGCCGCGCCCTCCCGCCACGGATGATCGCCAGCGCACGAGTTGCTTCGATTTTGGGGAATGCTGAAAGAACCGCAGCTCCAGGCGTGTGTTTTCTGAGTAGCGGTTGGACGTTATTACGAGGGAGCGTTGCCAATGAACCACGCGCCAGACACTCAGGCAAGTCTGATTTTGCGGTTACAGCGCAGTGACGACGCGGAGGCGTGGAGCGAATTTGTGGAGCGTTATGAGCCGCTGGTTTACCGCTTCGCGCGGCGCCAGGGATTGCAGGACGCCGACGCCCGGGAGTTGATCCAGCGAGTGTTGCTGAACGTGGCCAAGGCGGTGGGTCGCTGGCGGCCCGACCGGGAAAAGGGGCGTTTTCGCAGTTGGCTGTTTCGCATCGCCCGCAACGAGTTGATCAACCTGGTGACGCGACAACGTGAAACGGGCGCTGGCGGAACCAGCCGTTGGGCGGCCCTTGAACAACTGGCTGCGCCCAGCGACGTCCGGCGGCAATTGCACCTGGAATATCGCCGCGACCTTTTTCGCCTCGCGGCGGCGCGCGTCAAACGCGACGTGCAAGAGACGACTTGGAAGGCGTTCTGGTGGACGGCGGTGGAAGGAGAGCCGTGCCCGCGAGTGGCGGCCAAACTGGGCATCAGCGAAGGCGCCGTGTATATCGCCCGCTCGCGAGTCCTGGCTCGCTTGCGACAAGACGTACGAATGATGGAGGCCGACGATCATGGGCTGTGACCAATTCAATTCCGAGTTGCTTTTACTGGGCGACGAATCGAGTCAAGCGTTCCGCGCCCTCAACGCTCATGTCGAACGTTGCTCGCACTGTCAAACTCGCTTGCGCCAGGAACACAACGACGCGAACTGGCGGGACGAAGCCCAGCGTTGGCTGAAGGGCATGACCGATGCGGAGCTGCAGGTGGGGGCCGCCTGTCGCACATCCGTTCACCTGGCGCCGGAATTACCCGATGACGCATCGCTGGAGATCGAAACTGCGCCGCTGGATTTTCTGGAGCCGCCCAAACACCCCGAGTTGCTGGGCGCTTGGATCGATACGATATCGAGCGCATGTTGGGGGTGGGCGGGATGGGCGTTGTGTTCAAGGCGTTCGATCCAGAGCTGCACCGAGTCGCGGCAATCAAGGTGCTGGCGCCTCATCTAGCCCAATCGTCCACCGCTCGCCAACGCTTCGCTCGCGAGGCGCAGGCGGCCGCCGCCGTGCTGCACCCCAACGTCATCCCCATCTTCAACGTGGAATCGGATGTGCGGCAGCCGTACCTGGTGATGCAATTCATCGCCGGGCCGTCGCTGCAGACCCGCGTCAACGCGGAAGGCCCCTTGCCCATTGCCGATGTGCTGCGCATCGCTCAGCAGACCGCGGCCGGACTGGCGGCCGCGCATGAACAGGGACTCATCCATCGCGACGTGAAGCCGGCGAACATCCTGTTGGAGGAGCATGTCAATCGTGTGGTGTTGTCGGACTTCGGGCTCGCTCGCACGGTCGATGACGCGGCCTTAACGCACACAGGGATCGTGACGGGAACGCCGCACTACATGTCGCCCGAGCAAGCACGCGGCGACGCGATTGATTGTCGCAGCGACCTGTTCAGTCTCGGCGCCGTGATTTACTTCATGATCGCCGGACGACCACCCTTTCGCGCCGGTAACACGATGGGCGTGCTGAATCGCATTTGCCATGACCCGCATCGCAGCGTAATACAACACAATCCGCAAACGCCGCCAGCGCTGGCGAAGCTGGTCGATCGGCTGCTGGCCAAGGCGCCCTCGCGACGCGCCGCTTCCGCCGCGATGGTGGAACGGGAACTTGCGGAACTGCTGGTCCGACACCATAGCGGACGCCTACGACCCGCACGCTCGGCGCGGCGATTGGGCTGGATGCTCGCCGGATTCGCCGCTTTGGCGGCGGCGCTATGGATGGCCACGACGTTGTGGCAAGGAACGATTTGGCGAGAAGTCCGCAGTCCTAGTCAGTTCGCCCCGCCCGAGGACGTGGCCGAGGTGTTGGCTGGGGAGAACCTCTTGCCGGCGGAGAGCTCCGACGCATTTCCCTTCGCGGACGCCTGGGCGGCCGGGACCTTGAGTCCTGAGTTGTCGAGCGATATTGACCGCCTGCAGCAAGACCTCGCCGGACTAGAAAACGAGTGGTCACGACCGGCGGACTGGCTGATTGCTCCGCCCGCGCAGGCGCACGCGATCGATCGACTCGAAGAATCACTTCACTCGCTGCAGGCCGAGATGACTCACGACCTGCGTCCGTCTAATCCAGCGGCTCGGCCGGTGGATCCACCTCTTTCCGTTGGAGACAATCCATGAGATTCCGTTCGACTATCATCTGCTTCATCATAGCCGGCTTCGTTCTCGTCAGCCGACAATCGTCCATGCTTGGCCAACAACCAACCACGCTCAGTCCAGCAAGCCCGGCCCAAGTTGGCTCGCCCTTTGTTGCCCCGTATGCGCAACCAACACGAGTCAATCTTAATGCGATCTCGCCGGAAGCAGCCAAGCAACTCCAGGAATTCCAGCAAGCGGTGGCCGCCTTGCGGAGCGCCAAGACGGACGAGGACAGGGCGACCGCCAAAGATGAGCTTCAAGCCTTGTTGCTCAATCAAATGGAGCGTGAGTTGAAGGCGCACGAAGTGCAACTCGCTGAGATCGAAGCGCGGGCCGCGAACCTGCGGCAACAAATCGAAGAACGCCGCTCGGCAAAGACCGAGATCGCCAAAGTGATGCTGATGATGATCGAGAACCCCGGAATGGAATTGCTGCCGGCGAGTTGGACTCAATCGCTCGCGCCGCCCGCAACCCAGATTCGGGGCTACGCGTATCCCAACATCAATGGTCAACTACGGCCCGCCTATGCTCCGTCGATTTCGTCTCAACCAGCGATTCCGTATCCGACCCAGCCAGCGCCAGCCTCCCCGCCTCTCGCCAAGCAGGGTTCGGAAGAGTAGATCAACCGTCAGCGAATGGCGCCGGCCGGCGACGAGCGACGCCCGACGGCGACAGGCCCGAAGGGCGCGGACTTAAGGCCGCACAAGTCAGTCCCGAACGGGCCTGCCCCAAATCAGCCCAGCGCGACCCTGGGTAACCACGCCAGTCGCCGGCCACGAAGTCCCGAACGGCCCCCATGTTCCCGCCGCCCCGACGCGTTGCTCTTCGCCAGGCGAGGCCCCGTCGAGCCGCCGCGGAAGTCCCTCACGGTTACATCCTTTTCTGTGGGGTGACTTTGGCGGGACGTGGGCGCCAGCTTCGCCACACACGCCAAGCCAAGCGCACGAACGCGAGAAGCAAAACCAGGGTCAACAAGGCCGCCAGCAAGGGCAAGAAGATCGAGAACAGCGACATGACGATCGATCCGATCCACTCGATCGTGGAAACCACCGGATTCGCTAGACCACCGGTGGCGGCCGTCGAACCCAATCGCAAGCTGGCCACTCCCGTATGGATCACGCCAGCACTGCCGCCCCCGGCGATCACGGCGATGGACCACTTCATCATCGGCGGCATGCTGTGCATCGAAGCGGCCGCCAGCAGGATTCCAGCGACCATGGCTGCGGGCGCGGTCAACGAATCCAGGGCGTTGTCCAACCAAGGCAAGTAAAACGCGCCAACCTCCACGAAGGTCGCGATCAAGAACGCCGCCATCGCCGCGTCGCTGCTGATCCAGTGAAACCCTTCGCCTAGCGGCATCATCCCGGCCTTCGATGCGAGACTGGCGATCAGCATCGGCACGAAGATGCGGAACCCGCATGCGGCGGACAAGCCCACGCCGAGACAGACGGCCAAGAGCATTTCCATGATCGGTCTCCTACGCTCCAGACTACGGCGCGGCGCACTATGATGGCGTGCATGAACACCGCGAACAACATGCCTCTTCGCGTTCGAGATTTCATCGCCACAGGGGAAGGACTGTACTTCGCCGTGGTCGCCGATGACCTCGAACAGGGTCGTGCTCCATGCTTTCTGCGCTACCTCCGCGAGGCGAACGGACTTCGCAAAGTCAACACGCAGGAGGCCAATCGCCTGTTGCATGACGAGCACTCTCAGTATCTCTGGCGCAGCCCGAACCGGCAAGCTGATTTGCATGGCGTCCCGTTGGAGCGGATCGTCAGGCGTTATTCGGCGCAGGAACGCGCCGGGGAACTGATCGACAAGGCCGAGGATCCTCTCGAGAGAATCGCCGCGTTGTTCCTCCGCGCCTGCCGTGACGCCGGAGTCCGGCGGCAAGACATGGGCGTGAGCGGATCGCTCCTGCTGAGCTGCCACCACGCTGCCTCCGATATCGACACCGTGTTCTACGACCGCGCGGCCTTTGATGCGGCGCGTGCGGTATGCGATCGCGAGATCCGCAATGAGCAATCCGACTGGAGTCGCCTGAACTCGGAACAGTGGGAGCAGGCGTATCAGCGCCGAGGTTGCGAGCTCTCTCTGGAACAATACCTCTGGCATGAACGACGCAAGCGAAACAAGGTGATGATTCGCGGAGTCAAGCTAGACCTGAGCCTTGTTCGCCGCTCGCCGCTTGCCGAAACCGGGCCTTGCGTGAAACAACGCCGCGTCCAGGTCGAGGGGATTGTCGCCGATGACCAATTCGCCTTTGACACGCCAGCCATCTGGCGGATTGACCACGCCGATGTGGACCGAGTCGTCGCCTGGACGCCGACCTACACGGGCCACGCCAGGAAAGGCGAGCGAATCGAAGCCGCGGGCTGGCTGGAGCAGTGCCAAGACGGCAAACGGCAACTCATCGTCGGCGCAACGCGAGAAGCCGAAGGCGAGTGGATTCGCGTGATAACGTAGACGCCATCTTCCTTATCACCCTTCTCCGTATCTCCGTGGTTACCCGCATCGCGGCGTTGCTATTCCAACACCGAGGTGTGATCATGCACGATCTTCCATTGGCCTTGGATCTTGCGAAAGACCAGGGAGAAGACGCCGCCAAGGGGTTGATCGCGCTGCAGGCGCCATTTTCCCAACATCAACGCGGCTTCGTCGCCCAGCGCGCCGACTTCCAGATCGCTGAAGGTCAACTGGCCCATGGTTTCGCGATCGGGATAGCGTCGCTGATAGCCCTGCTTGGTCGCCTGCCAGCCGCGCGTGACTTTGCCGCCGGAGCTGAAGGACAGCTGATCGGACTTCCAATACGCTTGCATGAACGCGTCGATATCTCCACGGTTCCAGGCCTTCGCCTGGTCCTGGACGATTGACTGCAATTGCTTGGCGACAGCGGCGTTCTCCTCTTGCCCCCAGCAGGGCGCAGCAAGAGCGCCAAGCAACAAGAGAGCCATCAGCCGAGATCGCGGTCGCGTCGCTGCCATCATCGTGCCCCTTATTAGCACCACGGCGCGTCGGCCAGAGGCCGGCGTTGTTGGAGCCACAATTCGAACAGCGGATCTTGCTGCTCGGCCATGATCTCCAGAGCCGCCCATCTTCGCAGTTCGTCGGCGGTCGCCTGATGCAGCCGGCCGCCCTGCAGCGCGAATTCCTCCAAGGCGCGTTGGACGCTTTCCCCCGCGGGTGGTTCGCCGCAACGGACGATCCACAACCGACGAAAATCCAAATTGGGGTCGATCCCTGATTGAGCCATCGCGTTCTGCAAGCGCGTACGGAAGGCGGAATGGTGCGAGCGTTGCAGGGCCCGCAAACAAACATGGGTTTCCCGATCGTGCTGCTGGTGATCGATGATGCGAACCCGAGCATGCAAGGGCGGCCGTCCACCGGTGCTCGGAAAATCGCAATCGAGGACCGATTCCAGATGGGACGGCCGATTGGCGTCTTCCTGGATCAGCCAGCACCGCAAGGCCGCTCGCAGGGCGTCTGCGAAATGAGTGTCTTCGGCTTCCTCATCGATCAGCCGCTCGACGTCAACATCCTCGCAAGCCTGATGGAACAGCTCGTCCAAGGCGGCCAACGCATTCGCGTTGGCGGCGGCCAAGGTGCGACGGCGGGCGTGAGCGAACGACTGCAACTCAACGACTTCTCCGGCGGCCATGCAAGCGCGGCGGTGCGCGTCGCAGAGCTTCAGCACTTCGCGCGGCGTTTCATGAGCCATCTCGGCGATCGCCGACTCGCGGAACGGCCAAGTGGGGTAGGGCGGTGCGAGACGTCCTTTGTCAAACGCCGGCTGCAGACGGTTGCGGATCAGAGCCTCCAGCACCTGCTGATCGCCGGCCGAAGCGAGTCGGACGGGCTCCTCGAAGCGATCCCGATAGGTGCTTAGCACATGATCATTCAACAGCGTCCAGGTCGACTCCACGCACGAAACGACCACCAGCGTGCTGCTGCACACATCGCGCATCGCGCTTAGCCCGCCGCCAATCTGTTCAATCACGCTACGGGCGGCTTGTTGGCGAGCCTGTTGAACATGCAAGGGCAGGGGATCCAGGTCCTCGACTGCCGCGAGATCCGCGGCGACTTCTTGGAGGTCGTTCGGCTCGGCCCCGCTGGTTGATTCGACGCTGTGTGCGGCGACATTTGGCGGCTCGAAGAAGGCTTGCGCCACCGGGGCCACTTGATGGACGATCGGGTCCAATTGATCGTAGGCGACGACCGTTGGGCCGCTCAAGCTCATCCACCAGGAGAGCTCGCGAATAATCTGCCGCGCGTCCTCTCGGTGATTCTGCAGTTTCAGTCGCTGGGAAGTGGCTTCAGGCAACGAATGCCCCTGCAACCAGGCCAGGCCCGCGGCCGAAGTCTCATCGTTCATGGCGCCCAGGTACACCAACGCTCGGAAGGCGTCTTGATGTAAGCGTGCTTGGCGTCCATGAACGGTCGCCAGGCCTTTCAGCAAGCGATCGACGTCCCGGACCATCAAGGCCTCGTCATCGCGATGCGCGAGGACCTGCAGGTTGTGATCGAGAAAACCATCGGCGCTGACGGTGGCCACCAGGCGTTTCAGCAAGACGCTATGTTGCGGCCGTCCCTGGGAGTCGACCGCATGCAACGAATCCAGGAAGCCGTGCAACGTCGTGAGCCAAAAGTCGCGCACGTCGGTCATGTCAACCAGCACGAACGCGCCGTGTTGCCGAGCGGCCTCGGCGCGCATCGCTCCGAGCAAATGGGTCTTTCCGCTGCCGCCGGCGCCGATCAAGACCCAGCCCAATGGGGATGGTCCGCTGCTGTCGGGAGACTGGCGCCGCATCGCCTGCAACTTGTCGTGGAATTCGCCGCGCGTCGTGGCGTGCAGCTGAGGCACGTCATAGGGAAGGTCGCGCCAGACGTCGCGCAAAGACACCGCCCAATCAAAATTCGCTTCACGCAGTGACGAGAGATCCTCCGGCAACGAAGCCACGCTCATGATGTTCCTCCGTCCAACATGCAAGTCCAAGTCCAAGTCCGTCCGTGTGGGCGTAGTTTAACTCGGCCAAGCCATTTCAGGAAATGGGAATTGGCGAAGTTCGCGGCCGGGCCGCTAGCAACTGCATTCCCTGGCCGGCGATTCAACGGCCGACCACCGTTTCCCAGGGAATGCCTCGACGGTCGGACTCTCTTCGCAAACAGCGGGCCAACTTGTCGAGTCGTTCGATTCGCAGCGAGGAGAATTTCAGCCGCCGCCCATTGACCAGCAGCAGGGCGTAGGTGCGTGCTCGAGTGGGCGAATTGTCCTCGATTTCCTCGACCCAAGCCACTTCCGTCCAGGACACCAGAAAGCGACGGCGATGGGTTTCGTAGAGAATGCCCAACTCTCCAATCGAGAGGCGAAAGCTGCGGAGCAGCAGCGCGTGATAGGCCAGCAGCAACGCGGTCGCCAGCAGCAACCCGCAGAGCAACCCCCAGCCGGACGTCATCCACGAACAGCCCTGAATCCGCCGCGCCGAGTCCATCATCGCCGTGAAGCAAACCCCGGCGACGCCAGCCGCCAACAACGCCAGCCCCACATTCACGGCCACATTAAATCGACCGGCGCACAGTCTGGTGACCCGCACGCCCAGCGAGGGGAGAGTTCGATCTTGCTGAGCCTGAGCCATGGGCGCGCGGTATCTTGGGCAAAAGCGATGATGCCAGTTGCACGGCCCGGACAATCGGATTCATTCGTCGTTTCGGGGCGGAAGGCGAACGAACCTGTTGCAGTATAGTTCGCCAGCTAAGCCGGGTTGCGGGTGTTTTTCAGGGGAACTCGCTGCGATCTCTGAGGGCCTGAGGGCCGAGCACAACCGCCTGAATGATCCGCAGGAATTGATTGATGACGTCCTGCTTAGCACGCGGCGAAGTCCGTCATCTCCACTGGACTCCCCAAGACCACCGGCGTGCGTTGGTGGATGCTCGTGGGTTGAATGTCCAGCAACCGCTGCTCGCCATCGAGGGCAACTCCGCCGGCCTGTTCGACCAACATGGCGGCCGGATTCGCCTCGTACAGCAACCGCAGCTTGCCCTGCGGGTTGTCCAGCGTCGGCGGGTAGAGAAAGACGCCGCCTTTGAGCAAGGTTCGATGCAAGTCGGCGACCATCGAGCCAATATAGCGCGAGGAGTAGCGGACCCCGAGGGCGCCTCCGCGCAGGCGATCGATGAAGGTCTGGTGCCGTCGAGGAAACGCATCGCGATAAGCTTCGTTGACCGAGTAATATTTTCCCTGTTCGGGCATGCGGATGTTCGAATGGCTCAGCATGTAGGCGCCGATGGACGGATCCAACGTGAATCCATGCACTCCGTTGCCGACGGTATAGACCAGGATCGTGGACGATCCATAGACGACATAGCCGGCGGCGACCTGCTGGTTGCCCGGTTGCAACAACCACTTTTCGGGCTCGTCGAGGCCAACGCCCGCGGGCCTTCGCAAGATCGAAAACGTGGTGCCCACGCTGACGTTCACATCGATATTCGCGGAGCCGTCCAGGGGATCAAAGACCACGGCGTAGGCGGCGTTCTCCGAGCCGCGATGGACAATCAGCGGATGCTCGTTTTCCTCGGAGGCCAAAACGCCAATGCTCTCTCGCAAGCTCAGGCAGTGGGCGAGGGCTTCGTTGGAGTAAACGTCGAGTTTTTGCTGGATCTCGCCCTGGATGTTCACGTCGCCATGGGCGCCCAGGATGTCCCCCAAGCCGGCGCGGCGGACTTGGGCTTGGATCAACTTGGTCGCCAGCGTGATGCCGCTGAGCAGCCAGGAGAATTCTCCGGACGCGCCGGGAATCGCCGCTGCTCCTGAAGGATATGCTGTTGGACGGTGATCCGCCCAACCTCTTTGCCGGAGTTCATTCGCGCACTAATCCGTAAACGCCGCGTTCTTGATCAACTGCAGGAATTCCTCGTTCGTCTTGAAACGCCCAAGTTGTCGAGTCAGCTGGTCCATCGCTTCGATATGCGGCATGTTGGTCAAGGTGCGGCGGAGCATCGTCACCGTATGCAGCATTTCCGGGTCATGCAGCAGTTCTTCGCGGCGCGTTCCCGACTGCGAGATATCGATGGCGGGCCAGATACGGCGATCGGCAAGCTTGCGATCCAAGACCAGTTCCATGTTGCCGGTGCCCTTGAACTCCTGAAAGATCAAGTCGTCCATCCGGCTGTTGGTGTCGATCAAGGCGGTGCCCACGACCGTCAACGAGCCGCCTTCCTCGAACGCACGAGCGGTGGCGAACAGCTTCTTGGGAATGTCCATGGCCTTGATGTCCACGCCGCCGGACATGGTGCGTCCGGTGTTCCCAACCCACTTGTTGAACGCGCGGGCCAAACGAGTAATGGAGTCCATGAGCAGGAACACGTCCTTGCCCATTTCCGCGAGTCGTTTGCAACGCTCCACGGTCAATTGCGAGATGCGCACATGACTCTCGACATCTTGATCGAGGCTGCTGGCGATCACCTCGCCATCGACATTGCGCCGCATGTCGGTGACTTCCTCGGGGCGCTCGTCCACCAGCAGCACAATCAACTGCACTTCGGGATAGTTCGTCGCCACGCCGTGGCTGATGTGCTGCAAGAGGATGGTCTTGCCGCTACGAGGCGGCGCGACGATCAAGGCCCGCTGGCCCCGGCCTAGCGGCGCCAGCAGGTCGATGACCCGCGTGGTCAGGGGCTGAGGGCCCGTTTCCAGGCGGAGCCATTGTTCGGGGTTGATGGCCGTCAATTCATCGAATGACTTGACGTCGGCGTATTTCTCCGGCTCCATGCCGTCGACATCGACGATTTCTCGCAATCGAGGCCCTTGCTGTTTGCGGGCATGTTGCACGAATCCGCGGAGCATCAGTCCTTCGCGGAGCCCGTACTTCTCGATCATGGTTCCGGGCACGAAGGGATCGGTGCGTTCCCGCGTATAGTTATTCTTGGGGCTGCGCAGGAACCCATAGCCGTTGGGATGCATTTCCAACAGGCCAAAACCGGCTTCCACCGGCGCGCCGCGGTTGTCGAACGGCTCCCGATCCTGGTTCTGGTTGCTGCGTCGATTGCCGAAACTACGCCGCCGGTTCTTTTGCGGCCGTCCGTTCTGTTGTGATCCGGATCCGCCGGACCCTGAACCTCCGGAACCCGATCCGGACCAAGAACGATAACGCTTCTTCTTTCCCATTGGGCGATTTACCTGCCGCACCCGGATAGCTCAAGAGTCGCCATGAAAGGGTGGGCCAAATAGAGGGCTTGAGAGTGTGATATCCGTCAACCGTTGTCTTGCCTGACAAACGACGGATCGCAGAGTTGATGTGTAAGGTGTTCAGCGGCGCCAGGATGTCGCCACCCTACCGCTCGGCTGGGCTCGCATCCTGAGGACGCTCGGTCTGGGATCGATAGCGAATCGTCCATTAGCCCGCGGCGACATCGAATCGCGAACGCAGCGGATTTGCGAGATTCAGGTCCATCCAAACGCGAATTTCACGCGATAGCAACAAAAGAGTCATCGCCGAGGCTGGCGAAGGCGGTGCGGTTTCCCGCGTCGGAACCACTTGACGTACAAGCCGTCCAAGTTGAAAGACATTCTACTAGTTGGGGACGGCGCTAACCGGAGCGAGAGGACGAGAGAACCGTCCACATTCGCTGGTCGTCGCGGCGTTCGCGAACGACCAAAGCCCCAACATTCCAGGACTTACAGCGCCTCAACGGAGGCAGATGCTCTTTTGCTACGCCCGCATCATACTCGAAACATCGGCTGTGTCAAGCTAAACAACATGAGGGATTTCCCGGGGAAATAAGGGATTTCCTCGAGGCGATCTGGGGAAACGCGATTTTTCATGCAAGTCTCCCAAACCGAACAACCGATACCATCTCACGAAGCGTGCTCGGTCCTGCATACCAGGCCCATCGTATCGGCGCCCCCCTGCGCACGGAGCGACATCACCGTTTGCGATTGCGTTGGAAGGATCCTCACTCATGAAGAAGCAGTCACTCCGTATCTGGGCCCTCGGTTTGGTGCTGGCGGCCATCGGGCCTCAGGCATTCGGTCAAGTTCAATGGCGAAACTCCATCGAACAAGCCAAGGAAGAGGCGCGGCAAAACAGCCGCTTCGTCTTGGTTCACTTCTGGTCGGAAACCTGTCCGCCCTGCGTGAGCCTGGAACGCAATGTCTTTGGCCAGGCGCCCATGGCCAACGCCATGCACTCGGGCTTCGTGCCGGTGAAGATCAACCTGTCGCTGCTGCCTGACGTGGGGCGAGCCTACAACATCACATCCATGCCGACCGACGTGATCCTCACGCCCGACGGCCGCGAGCTGCACCGCATGACCAGCCCGCAAGACATGCAGCAATACATCTCCATCTTGAACCAGGTCGCCGCACACGCCCGCATGATGCAAGAGGTTCCTCGACCGGAATTCTCCGCACCGGGCAGCCGGCCACGCAACTGCCCATCCAGCCGGAACAAACCAACAACCCCTACGTGACGGCGAACATGCCGGCGACCTATCAGGCGCCTAACGCTCAACAACCGCCGGCTGACGCCATGGGTTCGGGCAACGTGTTCGCCGGCAATCAAGGCAGCCCCTATTCGCAGACCCCCATGAACGGCTCGCCCTACGGGAACATGGCGCAGAACTCCGTCTATGGCCCAGGTCCCGGACCGGGTCCCGGCCCCAACGCCGCCGGAGCGACCTATCAGCCGCAACCGACTCAACGCAACATCCAAATCTCGCCGCCCAGCTACGGCGATCCCAACGGCGGGCAATATGTCGAGAATCCCTACGTGAATCAGCCGCTGCCCGGCGACCCGCGCAACAACCTCGCCGGCGGCAACACGCCGCCCAACGGGCAGCCGCAAGCCGGCGCCTACGGCCAGGCGCCGCCCAATGGGCAGCCGCCCGCGGGCCAGCCTGCCTTCAACCAGCCGCCGGCCGGCCAACCCGCCTACGGACTCACGCAAGACCAGTCGATGGGGCAGTACGGGCAACCCGGTCCGCCTCAAAACCAATACGCGCCTCAATACGGGCAGCCGAATCCGCCTCAAGATCAATACACCGCGGGCGCCTATGCGGGGCCCGCTGGACCTGACGGCGCCGCGCCGCAATCCAATCCGATGCGTTCGCCGCCCAGCCAAGCCAGCCCGACGCCGCCCAGAACGGGAGCTCAGGGCATGCCCCAGTTGGGCCTCACGGGCGAAATGCAGCCGGGCGCCAATTCGATGAACGGCAACGCGAGCAGCCCCGTCGGTAATCCGCCGGCGAGCCAAACAGCGCCGCAAATGGGCTTCGCTCAAACGCCGGGCGCGTCGCAACCGGCGCCGGCCAACAACGCCGTGGCCGGTGCGCTCAACCGCCCAAGAACCCGGAACTGGGGATGGACGGCTATTGCATGTCACGCTGGTGGAGCAACGGAAATGGGCCAAGGGCGATGTGCGATTCGGCGCCGTACACCGCGGGCGCACCTTCCTCTTCGCCGGCCAAGAAGAACAACAACGATTCCTGGCCAACCCCGATCACTTCAGCCCGATGCTCGCAGGCTACGATCCGGTGGCCTTCACCGAGCAGCGTCAATTCGTCGAAGGCCGTCGTGAACATGGCGTCACCTACCAGGACCGCGTGTACCTGTTTTCGGATGAGGCCTCCTTGGAGCGGTTCTGGAAGTCGCCCGAGCAATTCGTGCCGGTGGTGCAGCAAGCGATGCGGCAGAGTGAGGAACAGGCCGGACGCGTGGTGCGTTAGAGTCCCACGGGGCGCCCCGAACCAGCCCAGGGTGAAGCGGAGCCGCCGCCCTGGGAACGGGCCGCCCACTCGGCAACAAGTCCCCAACGGGACGCTCCCCAACCGGCGCAGGCGCGAACTGCGAATCAGCGGAGTTGAAATGTCGCCGGCAGCCATTGCTGCAGATCGCGATAAAGCGGCCGGCGCACGGAGCGAAAGCAACCGCCGGCCGTGGCCAAACCGAGCAGAATCAGCGTTAAGCCCAGGCCAAGATAGAAACGGCGGGCGGCTTTTCGCCCCCAACGCGCATCAAAGTACTCGGCCTTGCGGAGTCGAAAGAACCAGTCGCTGTTGCCCACGGCTGAAGCGAAGACATAGACGCCGACGCCGAATGCGACGGCGCCCACAAACAAATCCTGCAGCTGATGCGCGGGCATGATCCAGCGGCCTATTCCGCTTCTTCCAGGGCGCAGTTCCAGGTATCGAGCTTGAGCTCGCACGTCTTCCATGTCCGGATGCAGCCGCAGCACGGCGGAAGCAATCCAAGGCGGCGAAGGCGGCGCCCACTTCCAGGTAGCAGTACGCCATCCCGATGGCGGCCTCGAAATGGTACGAATTCAGCTCCAGCACACGGCGACAATCCTCGACGGATTGGTCGAACCGATCGAGGTGAAAACGAGCGATAGCGCGTTGGTTCCAAGCCTCCGCCATGCGGGGCGCTGACTCGATCAATTCGGTGGCCCGCGCCTCGGCTTCCTCGAATTGCAGGCTGTTGTTCAGCCGAATCACCAGGGAGAGATACTGGCGCTGATTGTCTCGCCCATCACGTCGCCAAAGGTCGCGAATGCCGTTCTCGGCCAGCACGCGGACGCCTCGGTCGGAGTCCGAAAGGGCCTCTCCCATCACCACATTGCTGCGGGAATCGCCCAGGAATCCCAACGCCAGAACGGACGCCCGACGACGGGTCACGTCGCCCCCTCGGGCTAAACGCTCCAAGGCCTGCACGGAATAGTGCTCGGCAATGTCGCTAATGAACCGCGCCGAGTTTTCATCTTGGAGGTAACGTTGGTAGAATCGAGTGATGCGGGGAGTTTGGTCAGAGTTGCTAGTCACTTGTGGCTCCTGATTCGTCCAAGCTGGTACGGGGTGTCGCGCCAGCCCTGGCCGAATCTTGCGGGCGTCATGGAGCTTGCTCACGAGAAGCTCTTGGTACCGCCGACGCCTGTCTCATTGTCTGCAGTGTAGTCACGAGCTAGTTTGCGAACAACGATTGACTTGAATGATGCAAGCAAGAAACCATGATTTTTCGCGAACCGCCGTCAACTCAGGAGGATCGGGCAATTCAGGGAATCAAGGTCGGCTTGGTCAGTGGCGTTGTCCGGCGAACCAACGACGGGCGCCCGAGCCGCTTCGAATGCTCCCCTGGATTCTCTGCTTGCTCTGTCTTGCCGGTCCGCTGAGCAGCGCGGCCCGGCTTGTGCGCTCAAACGGAGGACGAATCGCTCGAACGGACCGGCGAAGCGCTGCTGGCCGCCGCCGAGCGCGAAATCCCGCCAGTTTTGTGGCAGGACACTCCGCTACGCGATGGCCTACAGCGTCTGGGACGCTCGCGAGAGGTCTTGATCTGGCTGGATCGCCGCGTTGATCCCAACCAAACCGTCACCGCCACGACGCGGCCCCAATCGCTGCTCGAGACGGTGCGCGAATTGGCGCGGGCCGCGGGCGCTGACGCGTGCCTGGTGGATCCGGTGATCTATGTCGGCCCCCCGGCGACGACCGCGGTCTTGGCGACCATCAGCCAGATGCAGTGCGAAGCCGCCAAGCAGGCGCCAAGAGAAACCGCGGCGCATTTGCAGGAGGAGACCGTTCTGCAATGGCCGATGCTGGCCGAGCCCGCCGGCTTGCTGACGACGGTCGCCGCCCAATCCGGCCTGACTTGGCGGGACTCGCCGGCGCCCCATGATCTGTGGCCGGCAGGCCGTTTGCCCAAGACCCCGCGCTGCCGACAATTGACTCTGTTGCTGGCTGGATTTGGCCTGACGTATCGCCTGGACCAACCAGTCCTGAGCACCCAACCGCTGCCGCAGCACGCGACGCTGCAAGCCAACTACCCGCTGCCGGCCGCGAAAGCCGCCCGCCTTCAGGAATTGGAAACGCAGCTCGCCGGTAGCCGCACGGCGGTTCGCAACGGCAGATTGTGGATCGATGGTCCCTGGGAGGATCATCTCGTTGCGCAGCGCTGGGTGGGCGGACGGCGTGCGAAATCGCGCACGACCCGGCCCAGCGGCAAGCCGATCGCGACGTACGATCTGCGCACGGTCGAGACGGCCGGCCGTTTGATTCAAGCAATCGGGCAACGCCTGCAAATCACAGTCCGCATCGATCCTGCCTGCGGCGAGCGCCTGGATCAACGCGTGGATTTGCAAACCGAAGGCGCCACGCGGGACGAGTTGATTCAAGCGATTTTGGAGCCCGCCGGATTGGCGCCGCGATGGGAAGGCAATGTGCTGATCGTCGTTCCCAAGTAGCCGTCCCTCCAGCCCGGCGGCAGCCCGGCGGCGGGTTCAAACGGCGTTGGCGCGCCTTGTCAGTAGGCCCGAAACGTGAAACAATCAGGCCGATCACGGCAGGCGTCGCGACTCAGGACGGACGTCGTCGCGAACGCCTTTTTTTGGACTCTCACGCGTTAAGGAAAACCAATGCCCGCCTTTCGCACCCAAGTCGTCCACACGCTAGGACGGGACGCCGCCGTCGAGCGACTCAAGGGCTTTGTTGGTCGAGTGCAAAAGCAGTTCAAGGATCAAGTCACCCGCATGGAGAGCAATTGGAACGAGAATTGCCTGAACTTCTCCATGACCAGTTACGGATTCGAATTGTCCGGCGTGCTCACCGTAGATGAGGACAGCGCCCACCTGGAAGGCAAGCTGCCTTTCCCGGCGTTGGCTTTCCGCGGCAAGATCGAAAAGAGCTTCCAGCAAGAACTGCAAAAAGCATTAGTTTCTTGACGCGAACGCCTCAGACCTTGATACTCTGAGCTGCCATTGGTTTTGTTCAGGAGGCCATCGTGCCTAATTCGGTGCTCGAAGCGATCAAGCAAGGCGTCACAACTTTTGAACCTCGAGTTCGCCTAAAAAGCGACTACGACTCAACGGAAGCCATCCCTGGCAGCCACGCGAAACTCGCGGTGCTCGCCAGACGAGCGGAAGCCGGCTTGCCGCTTTGGCATCCCGACGATCGACTCACCTACGACGACAAGCTCAAGGAATGAGGCACCCAGGGGGCATGACGCCAACTCGCAAAAGACGGGTTGGGCAAGACGGCGTCAGGACGGATGTGGCCGCCGCGGTTAACCTCGCTGCCGATGCACGTCGGTCAGGCGACGGTTCAGTCGCGTGAGCAAATCCGCATTGATTGGCTCGCACCAGGTGCCTCGGATCGTGATATAGCCTTCGCACCATCCTCCCAACTGACGACGCACCTCTCGCCTTTGGTATTCCTCGGCCGCTTCGGCGAGTCGCACGACAATGGTCGAAGCTTGGGGTGGTTGAACAGCGTCTGGCAGAGCGCGGCCGACCAGACTTTCGCCTTGCCCTCGGAAAAAACACTCCACGTGTTGGATGGGCACTTCGATGGCGTCGAAGCCTCGCAGGTACACCTGCAGCACGCCGTCGCGATAGGCCAACCGCGGAATCCGCAACCACCCCACGAGCAGCAGCGTCAGGCCGGCTGTCGCTATCGCGCCAGTGAGCGCGACCCAACGCACGGCGGCCGAATGCGTCCAATACGCCGTGGCGGCCAAAAGCAAAGTCGCCAGGCCGGCCGCAGCCAGGCCTACCAGAATCGCCCGTCGGTTGGTCGCCAACCAGATTTCCCGCTTCACCATGGTCGGCCAAGTCCATCATTCCGAGGCGCTGGCCGGACGCGTGAAGACCAGCGGTTGGTCGTCCAGCGGTCGGCCGACGCCCACAACCAGGTTGCCGTCAAGCAAATCCTCAATGACTTTCCCCACGATCTCCGCTCGCCAACCGACAGCTAACGGGGGCTTGTCCTCGTCCTCGTCAAAATAGCCCAAATGAAAATGGACCAGGTTGCGAACCTCTTGAGCTCCACCGACCAGCGATGGCGCCATGTTCGCGTCGCGACAGACGGCGTTGAGGGCCGCCGCGAGAAACTGTCCCAAGAGATTCAATGTGGGACGATGTTTTCGCCTGCCCGATCGAGGCAGTTCCTCTTGAGGCAACGCCAGCGCTTCACCGATGCACTCCGCGATGTCGGGCAGATGAGCCTGCAGTTGGCGTCGCTGCATACCTCGCAACGCGCGAATCTGCTGCGGAGTCGCGGCTTGACGCTTGGCGAGCTCCACCAACAAATCATCCCGAAGCAACCGCTTGGCGGGACGGTTGGTGCGGCGCGCCTCGCTATCCCGCCATCGCCAGAGGCTGCGGATAATCGCCAATTGCTTGGGAGAGAGGCCGGAGATGCCGGAGACGCGCCGCCATTGCTCGCGGTGCTCCTGGCGTTCGAGTTCCTCTTGACGCTCCAACATTTCACGTTGCATCCAGGTCACTCGATCGAGCGATTCCAACGACGCCTTCAAGCGATCGCGAATCTCCTCCAAATGAGCGACATCCTGAAGCGCATAGTTGAGCTGTCGTTCAGTAAGCGGACGGCGGCGCCAATCCGTTCGCGTTTCGCCCTTATCCAGCTTCTGCCCCAGGACCTTGCCCACCAGATTGCCATAGGAAACCGGATACTCCATCCCGGAGAAAGCGGCGGCGACTTGCACGTCGAATAAATGCACGGGCCGTCGCTGCGTGGACCGCTGACAAAAGCGGAACTCCTCGCGTCCCGCATGCACGACGGTCTCATGATCGCCTTGGCTGATCAGATTCCAGAAGGGGGTCACATCTCGAACCGCGCGGGTCAATAATCGCCAAGCGTCCCTGACTGGCTACCTGGATCAGACACAATTCCGGATAGTAGGTGTCCTCCGAGACAAACTCGGTGTCAAAGGCGATCGTGTCGGCTTGCGACAACTGCCCGCAGAATTCCACGAGGTGGTCGTATTGTTCAATGGTCTCGTACTTCACGCAACACGACGAGCGGCAATAGTGTTTCGGGGCCGGGCCATCCATCCAGGGACGGGCCAATGCGGCACAGCACAGCGTAGCCCATTGCAGCGGGACGATCCAGACGCCTCGAGAAACGAACGCGAGGCGGCCGGACGACCGCCTCGTGTTGCGCTGATCCGAAAGACGTCCTAGCGTTGACCGCCCAGCGGGGGCAGCCCCGCGTCGTAGGATCCGCCGCTGCTGCTGACCGGGCGAGCGGTCTGCGGCGAGTCAAACGCGTCGCTGGTCGTCGCTCCGGTGGCCGCGGGATCGGCGGGCTGGAGCGTCTTGCTGACGAAGTACTTCGTCGTGTCCTCGAAGACCAGTTGCGTTTCTTGATCCGCACAAGTCACTTCGGTGCGGAAGCGATGATTTCCGCCCTGCGAGGCTCGAGCGAAGATTTTCAACACCAAGGTCTCGCCAGGCCCCAGTGATCGCACCGGCTTGAAGAGCACCTGTCCGGTGATCATCTCAGCATCGCCGCCTTCGTAGGACACCGGCTCGATGCCGTTAGAGAATTGGGCGATGACCTTCACGTCCTCAGCGGCTCGCGAACCGCGATTGACAACGCGAACCTCGTACACCACGTCCTTGCCGACCGGGACGGGGCCCTTGGGATCGTTGACCGACAGCTTGAGATCGGCCACGGTCTCGACAATCGTCTCGCAATCGCCGGTGGTGCTCAAGTCGTCGTCGGCAGTCGCCTGCACTTGGAACTTGTGCGTGCCGGCGGCCTCCAGCGTGCAGCGAATCAGATAGTCGCGATGGGCGCCGGCAGCCAGGCTGTTGACCTTCCAATCCACGCGTCCCTTACCGCCTTCGGCGCCTTCGACGCCGCCAACGTACTCGGCTCCACGCGGCAACAAGGCCGCCAAAGCCACATTGGTCGCCGGGGCGTCGCCGATATTGGAGACGCGAATCACATATTCGCCCAAAGAACCGGCGTACTTGTATTCCGAACCGCGAACCTGCAGTTGCAGCGCGGCCCGGCGGACGATGATCTTCTTGGCGGCGTCCGACTTCAATCCGCCATCGCCGGTAGCCAGGGCGTTGATCGTCAGGGCGCCAGCGTCGCGAGCAAACAGCTCCAATTCGATGACTTCCTTGGCGCCCGCGGCGATAACTCCGATTTGACGCGTTTGCACGGCGCCTTGCGCGGTGGAAACATCAATCGCGACGTTCTCGGCGTCGCCCGTGCCCGGGTTGTTTAGCGTCAGCGTATAGGTCGCCGTGTCGCCATACTGGATTTCTTCCGGACCCTCGACGGTCAAGTTCAACTGAGGTTGACGCACCGCGATCTGGGCGGTTTGTGAAGCCGGCAGGAACGTCCAATCGACTTTCATGTCGATCATCTGGTTCTTACGGGGCACCAGTTGCAGGTCGAGATTTTCGCGCGATTTCGCCGCGATGCGACCGATCGTCCAGACAATGCGAGCCCCACCGGCGCCATCGGGCTGACGTTGTGTCTCGCCAAGCGTTGAGTCGCCGCCGGCGACCTCCACCCAGTCCGGAAGAGCAATGCGAACGACAGCGTCATCGCCGTCCATGTCGCCTTCATTGATCAGCGAAACACGATACCTGGCGGGCTTGCCCAGAACGATCGACCGAGGACCAAAGGTCTCGACTCGCAGGGACGGGCCCTTGCTCATCAGCACCAGGTTGTCGTTTCGAGAGTCGTCCGCCATTTCGGCGGCTCGCGGCAACGACGGCGTCACCGCCGAAGGTTGCTGCGTGATGGGCTGCTCGGCGTAGGGATTCTGGAGTCCGGAATAAGGATCCTCCACCGGTTGATCGGCGGTGGGCAATTCGTTCGCGGGAATGGCCGCGTCAATCGTAGCCGGCTCGTCGCCGAAATCGTCCCTGGCAACGAAGCCATTGGAGCTCGGCAGGGTCGCCGGCGATTGGATCGGCTGCTGCGCTACCGGCGGCTCAATGGCCGGTTGAGCCGGCTTGCCCGGCATGCGGCTCTGGATGACCCGCGGCGATTGCGCCGCGGGTTCCGCGTTGACTGGCGGCTGATCGTACTGCCGCGTTCGACGAATCCGATTGGCGACCTCGCGGGTCGCTTCGGAACCATCGGGACTTCCATAGATCGAGCCCTGAGGCGGCGTGACTAACACGCTACGCTGCGTCGGACTCGGCGTTTGAGCATCGACGCGGGACGTCCATCCCAATGCGGCGCCCAGTCCGCAGACAATCAACAGGCCAATTCCAGCTTTGCGCAACATAGATCAATACCTGCAATCGGTAAGGTCAGAAAACTCCGACGGCCCATCAGGTATCGACCACGCCAACATCCGGAGTTGACCGAATCGTGCGTGATTTCTCGATTTTTCCGGTTAGGAAAGACAGGAAAGCTGGGGGGAGGCCAACCACGAAAGATGCGAAAGACACGAAAGATGCGAGAGACACTCGCGACACGAAAGCACCATTGATGCGCGATAGCGAGCGTAGAAACTCGCTCATCTCGCCGGCCGCATGATCGTTTTGTTGGCGGCGAGCTTCCTCGATGCCGTCGCGAAGTACGGCCTTGGCCTGGTCCAAGTCGCCCAGGCGAACCATCTGCTGAGCCGACATAAAATAGGACGGCACATGTTGCTCCGCTCGCAGCCGGTCAAAGAGCGCCAAGCTGTCCTGATGCTCTCCAGCCTTATCTTGCTCCATGGCCAGCATGTACCGAAGCATTTGGTCCTGCGGATCGTCCTGCAACATCGCTTCAATCTTCGCTCGTCGTGATTCAGTCACCGCGTTGCCTCGTCGAGATTCAATTGTCGCTCGCACCAAACGGCGCGACGAAGAAGCGAGCCTTCGCTTCCAGCCGGCGAAACCAACTGCAGTCCCACCGGCAAGCCGTTGACTGTGCCGCAGGGCAAGGCGACCGCCGCGACGCCCGCCAGGCTCCAGGGGGAATTGTAGGCGGGGTCGCCCGTCGTGGCGACCGGAGGCGCCGGGCCCAGAGCGGCGGGGGTGAGCATGATATCACCCTCCTGCGACAACTGTCTGACCTGCTGGGCGAATTGACGTTGGCGCCGCAAGGCTTCGCTAAAGTCGCGCGCGTCGATTTGCTCCCCTTCGCGAAGCAATCCCAGAAAAGCGATGCCCAACTGCTCGCGCTGCGGCAAACGATGTCCATGCCAGAGGAACGCCTCGTAGGCCATGATCGTGCGATGCACCCGCTTGATTTCGTCCCCGTCAAAGGGCAGGCGGCGGGCGACGATCTCCTGCGCCCGCGGCTTTGAGCAACCTTAGCGCGTCGTGTTGAGGCGCCGTTGCCGAGTCGTCCCACCACGGCTGAAGGAGCAGCAGGCGTTGGGGCCGCCGCGCAACGAGCGGTTCGCCGCCCGTCCAGGCGGTCCAAAGATAGGCCAAGTCCGCCACGGTCGCCGCCAGCGCGCCGACATGATCGAGTTGGTAGCTGACCGGGGAGACGCCCTGAGTGGGAATCGCATCCAAGCGGGGCATCAGCCCGGCCACGCCACAGAATGCGGCGGGACGAATGATGGACCCGCCAGTTTGCGTTCCCAACGCCGCATCGCACATCCCGCAGGCCACCGCGGCCGCGGATCCGCTACTTGATCCTCCAGGCGTCCTCTCGAGATCCGCGGGATTGCGCGTCACCGGCGGATCGAAGCAAGCGAACTCGGCCGTGTGGGTCTTGCCCAGGAGAATCGCATCGGCCTCGCGCAACCACGCCACCACGGCGGCGTCGGCGGCGGCCGCGGGTCGGTCTTGCAAAGAGCGGGAGCCGCAGCGAGTCGGCCACCCTCGCATGTCAAAGATATCCTTAACCCCCCAGATCGAACCGGCCAACGGTCCCAGGCGCCGCCCTTGTCGCGCCGCCCGGTGGATTCGTTCGGCCTCCCGGCGCGCCGAGTCGGCGTCGATCGCCACCCAGGCCTGCACTTGAGGCTCCGCCCGCGCTATCCGTTGCAAGCAGTCCTGCAACCGGTGGCCGGGATCCAATTCGCCGCGGCGCACCGCCGCAACTCGCTCCGCCACGCCCTGCATTTCCATCTTCCCCGATCCCCGCTGGTTTCGCGTTTCGCCAACTCGCCGGCACCGCCTTGTTCGCTGCAGGCGAAGCGGCGCTGGTAGGGTAGTGTAACTGGATTAAGCGAGGCCTCCACTTTTCGCGACGCCGCTGGCGGACCACAATGAAACCATGACGCACGCCTATCTTGTTCGAATGGGGGAGTTTGGAGCCGTCGGCCGATTTCGCTCGGCCGACGCCGCCGCCTATCAGCGCGGCCAACGCGTCGTCTGCCGCACGTCGCGCGGACTCGAAATCGGCGAGGTCCTGGGACCGTCCACCCATTCCGAGAACGATCAAGCCCGTCACGACGGCGATCTGCTCCGCCGCATGTCGGTCGAAGATGAGCTGTTAAACGAGCGGCTTCAACGCCATCAAGACGAGGCCTTTCAGGCATGCGTGGACTTGTTGAAATCCAGACGCATTTCCGCGAGCTTGATGGATGTCGAGCTTCTATTTGACGGTTCCGCCTGTTACTTCTACTTCCTCGGGGATCCGCCCGCGGAAATCGCCGCAGTGACCGATGAGCTTGCGAAAACGTATCACGCCACGGCTCAGATCGAACGATTTCGCGACACCTTGCTGCAAGGCTGCGGCCCCGATTGCGGCACCGAAGCCGGCGGCGGATGCAGCCAGGGCGGCTGCAGCGCCTGTAGCATCAGTTCCGCCTGCAAGGCCAAGTGAAACAAGTCGCGCAGCCGCCCGGCCCCCCAGGCCGCACCGCAACGCGGTGCAACCCCAAAGCCCGGGGTGCGTGCTGCGGGGTCACCGCAGAGAGCCCGGAGAAACACAGAGGACAGCATTGCATCCGCCATTGTGGTTCTCCGTGTCCTCCGCGGTCAATTCCATCCGGATTCTTCTTAACTTGATGCTTATAGGGGTCGCGCAGCGCACCCCAGGTCGGTTCGTTTTGCGGACACCTGTCGTCAATCCGAGACGCTTTCACCAAATCGCCGTATTCGCGTGAATGCGCCTAACTCGTTCGCAACCGGCAATTTGCCATCGCGGTGACGCCCGTCTTGGCGTTTCGGCGCGCCGAATGCTTTCCTCGCATTCTCCATGGACGGGCGGATCCCCAAAGCAGGCATGAGGCCTGCTTGGCCGCTCGCCGCGTTTCGGGGAGAACCTCCTATGCGTGCCAAGACGGCGATACGTTATCAGAAGCACCTCTACGCGATGGCCATGATGATCAGCATCCTGGCTCCCTTCGCTGGCTGGAAATGCGCCCGAGTCCGCCGGCCGGAGCTACCTGGGGTGCGCTGCGCGACCCCAGGCTTTGGTGTTGCACCGCTCTGCGGTGCGGTTGATGCGGCCGGGCCTACCCGGGGTGCGCTGCGCGACCCCAGGCTTTGGTGTTGCACCGCTCTGCGATGCGGTTGATGCGGCCAGGATTATCTGGTTGGTGTGCGCAAAACCGCGGCCTGCTCGCCGAGGCGATCAGGCCGTGGTTGCTTGATGTCGATGTTTCGGCCAGTTCGTTTACAGTTCTCCGGTCACCTTAATCAACTTGCCGGACTTTTGCCCCTCTTCGGTGGGCGTGCCGATCAGCGTGATGTAGAGGGCGTCGCCTTCTTTGTCGTACACCATCGCGGTGGGCTTATCCAACGCGATCATCTTTTTGGCTTTGCATTCGGTATCGCTGTCCGTAGAGACCAGGCGGAACAACCCGCCTTGCGAGGCGTCGGCCCAGGCGAAATCCAGGGCGTACAGTTGTGCTTTGCTATACGCCAGCGCGGTGATGTCGTGCAGGTTGGTTTTGAAATTCGCCAGCAGCTTGCCGCTGTCGTCATAGAACGTGAGGAGCGAATCGTTGGGCACGCTGATTTCGCCCATTTGGCCGACGACGATTTCGCCGCGATCGCTGATCGTGATGCCGACGGGAGCATCGACTTCCGTCGCTTCCTTGGTTGCGATTTCGCGTTGGAATGGCCCGACGGTGGCGCCATTGCGCTCGGCTTTGGCGACCCACCCCTTGGTGTCGTCGCCGTTAGCGGTCACGTAGATCGCCTTGTCGGTGACGGCGAGAGCGTAGAAGTTGCCTTCCCCTTTGATCTCGTCGGTGGCTTCCAGCTTGAAGCTGCTTTCCATTTGGTCGGCCTTGATCGCCTCGGCGCCCTTTTCCGGAACCTTATAGACGCGCAGCAGTTCCTCGCCATCGGGAAGACCGCCGCCGCCGACCACCAGAATGTCCTTGGTCAGGAAAGCCAGGCCCAAGGGGCCGACGTTGTACATGGGTCCTTTGCCGTAAACATCGAGGGGGAATTCGACGATCACGTCTACGGCTTTCCCATCCACAACACGGACGATGCGCACTGCGCCGCTATCGGCGACAAACAAGTCGCCGGTCTCGGGCTGGATAGCCACGCCGCAAGGGTTATCGAGCCCCTCGAGAATCGTCTCGGGCTCGCCTTTCACTTGCCCCATGGCGGCGCCGACGAAAACCAAGGGCGCCAGCAGCGCCGATGCGATCCAAGTAACTCTCATTGCTTTCAACTCCTCAAAAGTGCGGCGAGCAGGAACTGCTCGGCGACGCGGTTAGTTAACGGATTTGATTGGGATCGGCTGGGATCCTTCACGGCAAAATCGGCGGCGAATCAGTGGGGCAAGTCTGGCGGCTTGACCTCCGGATAGGTCTCGCTGCGCAGTCCTTCCCTGAGAAAGGCCACCAAGTCCTGCTTTTGCTCATCGCTGAGTTTCAGCGGGTAAATCTCTTCATCGAGTTGCGGATTGGGATGGCCGCCGCGTGCGTAGTAGTCCACCACCTCTTCCAAGGTCTTTAGGCTGCCGTCATGCATGTAGGGCGCCGTGCGATCGATTTCCCGCAGCGTCGGCGTACGGAAGGCGCCGCGATCTCCCAGTAAATTCGTGACTGCATGGCGACCAATATCCTGAGCCTCCTCGGGAGCGTCCATCCCGACGCCAACGTTATGAAATGCTCCGTCGGAAAAGTTCGGACCGGCATGGCAAGCGCTGCAATTGGCCTTGTTGAAGAAGACCTGGCGGCCGCGCTGAGCGGCTTCGGACAGCGCGTCTTCGTCGCCAGCGACAAAACGGTCGTAGGGCGCGTCCCCGGAGAGCACCGTGCGTTCAAAACTGGCGATCGCTTTGGCGATGCGGTCTGGCGTGATTTCGCCCCCAAAGACCTGCTCGAATTGTTGGCGGTAGCCTTCGATTCCGGAGAGCTTGGCGACCAGATCGTCGAGCTTCATGTTCATTTCGATCGGGTTCTGAATCGGGCCCAGAGCCTGCCCCTCCAGATGCTCGGCACGACCATCCCAGAATTGAAAACGCTGATAGGCGGCGTTAACAATGGTGGGCGCGTTGCGGCCGCCTTTTTGCCCCCCAATGCCGGTCGCCACGCTTTCGCCGTTGGACCAACCTTTCTGTGGATCATGGCATGACGCGCAACTGATCGTGTTGTCGGCGGACAAGCGAGGATCAAAATAGAGTTGCTTGCCGAGTTCGATCTTGGCTTCGCTCAAGGCGTTGTCGGCGGGAATCGGCAGCGGCTTCAAACCTTGCGGCACGTCGCCGAGGGGATCGGCGGCGCCGGCCGACAAGCCGCAGGTGACCAACGTTAAGCTCAGCAAGCTCCAGAACGCGAGGCGGCGCATGGGACATAACCTCCGGGGAACAGGCGTGTTCGGCAACCTTGGAGTCCACGCGCGGCGGATCCTCCGCGTCACACCAAGCTGCATTGTCGCCAAGGCGCCTGGCGGTGGCAAGTAGGCGCCGACGCCGGGGCAACGCCAGCCGATTACGCCCGGTTCGCTTCGAAGGCGGCGATCTTATCTTCATGCTGCAAGGTCACGGCGATGTCGTCCAAACCATTCAGCAGGCAATGGCGGCGAGCGTCGTCCACCTCGAAGGCGATGCGCCACCCATGATCGTCGTGCAATTCCTGCGTCTCCAGGTCGACCTCCAACGAGTACCCTGGTTCGGCTCGGGCCGCGGAAAACAAATGCTCCATGGCGTCGTGGGGCAAGGCGATCGGCAAGACGCCATTCTTGAAGCAATTGTTGTAGAAAATGTCCGCGAAACTGGGCGCAATCACTACGCGAAAGCCGTAATTCTCCAGAGCCCACACGGCGTGTTCGCGGCTGGAGCCGCAGCCGAAATTGCGGCGAGCCGCCAAAATGCTCGCACCCTGATAGCGCGGCAGATTCAATTCAAACTCGGGATTCGGCCGACCATCATCCAGAAACCGCCAATCGAAGAACAAGTAATCCTCGAAGCCGGTGCGCTCAATGCGTTTCAGGAACTGCTTGGGAATGATCTGATCGGTGTCGACGTCCGCCCGGTCCATCAAGGCGACCAATCCACGATGACGAAGAAATGGTTTCATGGGTTCTGGCTGGTTCTTGGTTCTTGGTTCTTGGATTAGCCGCGAACATCGACGAAGCGTCCGGCGATGGCCGCCGCGGCGGCCATCGCGGGGGAGACCAGATGCGTTCGACCTCCCTTGCCTTGGCGGCCTTCGAAATTGCGGTTGCTGGTGGAAGCACAGCGTTGCCCGGGTTCCAGACGATCCGGATTCATCGCCAGGCACATGCTGCAACCCGCCTCGCGCCAGTCGAAACCGGACTCGGTGAAAATCTTATCGAGCCCTTCCTGTTCAGCTTGCTGTTTGACCAGTCCGCTGCCGGGCACGACCATGGCTTGAACGTGGGAGGCGACCTTCTTACCGCGGAGGACTGCGGCCGCCGCGCGAAGGTCCTCGATCCTGGCGTTGGTGCAGGATCCGAGGAACACGCGGTCGATCTTGATGTCGCTGATCGGCATGCCGGCTTGCAAGCCCATGTACTCCAAAGCGCGCTCGGCGGACTTGCGTTCCGCTTCGTCGGTCATTTGAGCCGGATCGGGCACGCGGTCGGTGACCGATGCGACTTGGCCTGGATTGGTGCCCCAGGTGACTTGAGGTGCGATCTCCGCGCCTTGAAAAACGCGTTGCCTATCGTAGGCGGCGCCAGGATCGCTCGGCAGTTTCCTCCATTCGGCGACCGCGGCGTCAAAGTCGGCGGGTGCGAACGGACGACCACGCAAGTAGTCGAAGGTCGTTTCATCGGGTGCGATCATCCCGGCTCGAGCGCCAGCTTCGATGGACATGTTGCAAACCGTCATCCGCTCCTCCATCGTCAGATCGCGAATAGCTTGTCCGGTATATTCGAGCACCGACCCGACTCCGCCGGCCGTGCCAATTCGGCCAATCAAGTAAAGGATCATGTCCTTGGCGGTGACGCCTGGCGGAAGCGCGCCATCCACGCGAAGTTCAAATGTTCGCGGTTTGGTCTGCAGCAGCGTCTGGGTGGCCAGCACATGCTCCACCTCGCTGGTGCCAATCCCGAACGCCAGGGCCCCAAAGGCGCCGTGCGTCGCCGTATGGCTATCGCCGCAAACGATCGTCATTCCCGGCTGCGTGTAGCCTTGCTCGGGGCCAATCACATGCACGATGCCTTGCCTTGGGTCGTCGAGGTCATAGAGCTTGACGCCGAATTCCTGGCAGTTCGCGCGCAGCGTCTCCACTTGCTTGCGAGAGATCTCGTCGGCGATAGGCAGCAGGCGATTGATCGTCGGGATATTGTGATCCAGCGTGGCGATCGTCCGTTCGGGGCGGCGAACGCGACGGCCGGCCAACCGCAGCCCCTCGAACGCCTGCGGACTGGTGACCTCATGCACGAGATGCAAATCGATGTACAAGATCGCCTGCTGGCCTTCCTTGAATTGCACCAAGTGTTGATCCCAGATTTTCTGGAATAGCGTGCGCGGCCCTGTGGTGTTTGCGGACATTCGACGTAGTTCTCCCGAATCGACGACCCTGCCTGACGCCCAGCGGCGACGACCGGATTATAGACGTCGCCGATCGCTTCGCGAAGGTCGCGTAGGCGGGGAGTGCTCTCGAGAACATCTGGCGGGCGGCGGAACACAGAGCACAGAAATGCATCCGCCTCTGTGGCCCTCCGTGTCCTCCGCGGTTAATTCCAGCCTGCCGGAGGCGCCCGGGCGGCGAGAGAGTGACGCCCGGGCCGCGGAGTTTCAGAGTCGGCCGCGCAAGTGAAAGGCCAGGCGGGTCGCTGGGTCGTCGGCTTTAGGAGCCCAACCCGCCTGGCGTGATCCGGAGGATCTCTGTTTGCGAATCGATCAGTTCAGGAAATGTCGCGTTGATACGCGGCGTCCATCAAATTCACGCTGCTGGCCGGCGCCACGGGAGTCACGTTCACCTTGGACTTTTCCAACTGTTCCACGCGAGCGATGAGGCGTCGCAACAGGCTGGCGAGCTCCGCGCCGGCGGGTTCGCCGATATGGACACAGAGTGCTTTACGCGTGTTGTAAGTGAGGTCCAGGTCGCTCATGTCATCGTCCTTTGGGGCTAGTTTCGCAAGTCTTTCCCGCGAGAATTCCGAGGCGAAGGCGGTTGTCCGCCTTCACTCCACCTCTACTCCACGGTGACGCTTTTGGCAAGGTTTCGGGGCTTGTCCACATCACAGCCTCGCAGCACGGCGATATGGTAGGACAACAACTGCAAGGGCACGACGCTCACGATCGGCTGCAGCGTTTCGTCGATCGCCGGAACAAAGATCACATCGTCGGCCAGCCTCGAGGCGCGCTCGTCGCCTTCGCAACAAACGGCGATGATCGGCCCGCCGCGGGCCTTGACCTCCTCCATATTGGCCAAGACCTTGTCGTACACAAAGTCGCGCGGCACGATGAACACGGTGGGCGTGTCAGGTTCGATCAAGGCGATGGGCCCGTGCTTCATTTCGGCGGCCGGGTAACCCTCGGCGTGAATGTAGCTGATCTCCTTCAGTTTCAGCGCGCCTTCCAACGCGGTCGGGAAGTTATACTGCCGCCCGAGATACAGGAAGTTGTGGACGCGCTGATACTTGGCGGCGATCCGCTTGACTTGATCATTGCAGTGCAACGATTCGGCGACCTGCTCCGGCAAGGCCTCCAAGGCGTCGATCAGGCGAGCGCCCGCGGCGAAGCTTAGATGCCGCAGTCGCCCGAAGTACAAGCCCAACATCGCCATGATCAGGCATTGCGACGTGTAGGCTTTGGTCGAGGCCACGCCGATTTCCGGTCCGGCGTGCAAGTACACGCCGCCATCGGCCTCTTGGGCGATGCTGCTGCCGACGACGTTGCAGATCGCCAGCGTGGGATGCCCCTTGCGTTTCATCTCCCGCAGCGCCGCCAAAGTATCGGCCGTTTCGCCGCTCTGCGTGATCGCAAACAAGAGCGTGTTGCTGTCGATGGGCGGATTGCGGTACCGCAGCTCGCTGGCGTATTCGACTTCGACCGGAATCCGGGCCAGTTCTTCGATCACATACTCGCCATACAGCGCCGCATGCCAACTGGTCCCACAGGCGGTCAGCAGGATGCGATCGATTCCGCGCAGTTGCTGCGGCTTCAGGTTCAGCCCTCCGAACACGGCGGTGGCGTCGTCATGCGACAACCGGCCGCGCATGGCGTTACGAAGCGAACGCGACTGCTCGAAGATCTCTTTCAACATAAAGTGAGGAAAGGACCCTCGATCCGTATCGCCCTGGTCGACCTGCAGATGCTCGACAGTGGGGCGAACATGCCCAAAATCGCGCTGCCTGACGTGCAGATGCTTGGCGGTGATCAGTGCGATTTGCTTGTCGGCCAGATAGACGATCTTGTCGGTGTATCCCACCAAAGGCGAAGCGTCGCTGGCGACGAAGTGTTCATTATCGCCGACGCCCACGACCAAGGGGCTGCCGACGCGGGCGGCGACGATCACCTCCGGATAGTCGCGAAACAGGACGACCAATCCGTAGGTTCCTTGCAAGGTCGCCAGCGCTGCTTCCACGGCGTGAACCAGAGGTTGATACTTGCGCCATTCGTCTTGCCGGCTGGCGGCCGGAGCAGGATCGAGCGGCGGGATCGTCTCCAGCGCTCGAGCCACCAAGTGGGCGATCACTTCGGTGTCCGTGGCCGAGCGAAACACCATGCCGGCCTGTTCCAGCGACGCCTTCAACGCTTCGAAATTCTCGATCACGCCGTTGTGGGCCAGAGCCACAACCGCCGGCTCGCCGCTGACGTGCGGATGCGCGTTTTCATGAGTCGGCGGACCGTGCGTCGCCCAGCGCGTGTGGCCGATCCCCACCATGCCGGCCAGCGGGTTCTCGCGCACTAGAGTCGCCAGATTCTCGATGCGACCGACCGATTTCGCCATGGCCAATCCCGCTTCGGCCGTGACCGTCGCCACGCCGGCGCTGTCATAACCGCGGTACTCCAGGCGCCTCAAACCCTCAATCACGTAGTCCATCGCCGAGCGAGGTCCGACGTAGCCGACAATTCCACACATCGTGTTGATTCTCCGCAGGGATAAGGCCGTCCGACGCCCAGATTCAGTCCGCAATCCAGCTCGGGCCGCGGATCCAATCCGCTATCCAGGTTCCTAGCATATCCGCTCGACGCCCAATGGTGTTGAATTGCGTTGGGGCAATCACGACGCCGACTTGAGACGCTGGGAACGTCCGCCGCGTCGAATCGACTGACTGTCCCGAATTACGCCGCCTTCCGTGGTTCGCGGCGTTCGGCCATCGCCTGCACTTCATCCAGGCTCAAGGACCTCCAAGCCGCGTCGGCGCCGCCCTCGGACTGCCGCCAGACGCTGGAGCCGGGGTGCAACATCCTGGGCAGGTAACGCCAGGCTCGCAGCATCGCCTCAGGGTCTTGGTCGTTGGAAACCAGCACCAGATCAACGTTCTGCAGCGAATTGGCAATTCGCGTCAACGCCGAACAGGGGTCGCCCGGGGTCAGCTTCACCTGCACCGCCGCTCCGGCCAACAATTTGTGAGCCGCTTTGAGCGAGAGCCCTGGCGTCTCCCGCGGGCGACCTTCAAACAGGTCCAAGCCCGTGTAGCGAATCCGGACGTCCGGACAACGCCGCAAGGCGACCGAGAGCAAGCGCAGCGTGCGCTGCGCTTTTCCGATCCCCATCTCCAGGATCGACGCCGGTCCCTTGGCGGCGACATGTTGGTACAACACTCGCTCAACCGACGGCTGGGAGAAATACGCTAGGCGGACATAGCTGAGGAAGCTCGCGGGACGCACGGCAAGGACCCTTGCAAGAGTTGATGAGATTCGATGGGTAAGACGTTCTAATGTGTGTTCTCGCGGCCCCGCGATCAGGCGGCGCGGCGTTCGTCGGCTTCCTCGCGCGAAGCTTTCCTGCTTGGAAAGGCCAGCACCGCCGGCTCCACGACTTCGACACGCTGGGGAATCAGGATTCGGCGGGCTAACAGCCACTCGCGATCGCCAAAGACGCCTCCCACGGCGAACCCCGAAGCCATCGCGCCGGCGGCCAAAACGCACCAGGCGTCCTGCCGCAATTGGAAGCTCATCGCCGCGGTCGCGGCCATCGCGCCATGCATGAGCGTCAAGACGAACAGGGTTCGCGGGGTGCTTAACCCATGGTCCCTGAGCCTGTGATGAATGTGTCCACGATCGGCCAGGCCGATGCTCTGGCCCTGCAACCAACGCCGCGCCATCGCGGCCAACATGTCCCAGGTCGGTACGAACAGCACAGCGACCGCCGGCGCGACGCGAAAACCGCCGCCCTCGGTGCGCATCGCCAAGAGCAGCAAGGCGCCTGCCAGGAAGCCGAGCGTCATGCTGCCGGCGTCTCCCAAAAAGATCCGGGCGGGCGGCAGGTTGTGGATCAGGAAACCACCAACGGCGCCCAGCAGCACCGCGGACCACACGCTCACGGATGTGGTTTCCCCGCCGCCCTGTGGGCAAACCGCCAACACCGCGATCAACGATGTGATCGCCACGGCGCTGGCCGCCCCGTCCAAGCCGTCGGCCAGATTGATCATATTGATTGACGTCATCAGCCAAAGGGCGACCAGAACCAACCCGGCCGCCCCCAGAGACACGGTCCAGCCGAATAATTCGAGTGACGTCGGTAGTTGGCTGGCGCTCCACAGAAAAGGCGCCAGGGAGAGCAGTTGGCCCACGAACTTGACTCGAGGCCGCATGCCAAAGCGATCGTCCCAAAGCCCTAATCCACACAGCAGGCCAGCCGATACGATGAGGCCTCGCCACGTGGGATCCGTCCAGGAGAACCAGGCGCCGCACCAAGCGAATGCGACGGTCACCGCCACGCCGCCCATCAAGGGCGTCGCCCCTTGGTGCAGCTTGCGACGCCCATCGGGCCGATCCACCCATCCCAGGCGCGGCGCCGCCCAGCGCGCGAGCCAGGCGCCGCCGTATGCGGCCCCCAGCGCCATCACGGCGCCGATTCCCGCCCACCATTGCGATTGTGCGTTCAACATCGCTGCGCAGCCCCTTCGACGTACGGTCGTCCGACATCGTTTCATCGGTTCGACCGGCAAGGTCGCTGCAGGCATAATCCTCAAGGCCAGCAAACGCGGCGCCCGCCGCCGCGATGGACCGCCGCGCGGCGGCGCATTCTTGCTCGGGGGTATTCGGCTAAAGAAAGCCAAATCCGCAGCGTCGTTCCTCTCAGGCCGCCCGTCTGAGGGGAGCAGCGCGGAAATCGTGCGCGATGAAGCGGCGGATCCCGTCGGCCAGATCCACCGGCGGGACGAAGCCGGCCGCTTGAGCCCGCGTGGCCGCGAACCTGGTATTGGCGCAGAACTTCTTCACTCGCACACGGCTGATCGGGAACTTGCGACGCATCGCCCAAGCCGCCGCATCGAAGGCCGCTCCGGCGACATACCCAACGGCGTAGGGCAACCGCAAGCGACGTGCGCCAGCGACGCCCAGGCACTCGTCAATCGTCCGCACCAACTCGGCGACGGAAAGGTCCGGTTTGTCGGCGTAGTTGAACAGATGCGGTCCGGGAGGCAACTCTCGCACAAAATCAAGAAACGCGGCGACGTTTTCAACATACGCCAACGACTTGCGGTTGCCGCCTCGGCCGATCATCGCGAATCGTCCGGTCTCGATCTGACGCACCAGGTTATAGACATTGCCGCGGTTGAATTCGCCGAACACAACGGTCGGTCGAACCACCACGAGCGTGCGATCCGGACGAGCCTCGCACCAATCGGCGAACACGCCTTCCGCCTCCAACTTGGACCGGCCGTAGTGATTGAACGGTCGAACCGGCGAGCGCTCATCGACTTCACCAGCGGGCAAGCCGTAGACGGCGACCGTGCTGGTGAACACGATCTTGGAGATATTCAAGTCGGCGGCCGCGCGCGCGACAGCTTCAGCGCCCGCAACATTCACATCGTAGTACAAGCTCACCGGACTGACGTCGTCCCGGTGTTCAGCCGCTAGCTGGTATAGCACGTCGGCGCCCCGACAGGCCAGCCGCAATTGCTCCTCCGACCGTACATCGGCCAGTCGCGTAAGATGCGGGTACTGGTCGCTGCGGCGACGATCCACGATCCACGCCTCGTGCCCCTCGCCCAGCAGCCGTCGCATGAGGACTCCGCCAATGAAACCGCTGCCGCCCACAACGGCGATTCGCTGCGGCGAATGGGACGCGGTCCCTCGCGTGAATGCTTGTTCTTCTGGCGACATCCTTGTCTCCCTCGCGGTAGCTGATTCTCTGCTTGCAGGTCGTGCTCTCCGCCTGCTTCCCGTCGCCTACGCCGCCCGCCGCGGTCGCTGGGTTTCTTCGGTCCGCCGCGGCAGCGGCGCGGCCGGATTCGGCGCCACGGTCGCTTTGCTGCGCAACAATCGCCGATAGAGCCAGTCCTTCGCCCCCAGCGGCAGCAGGCGAAAGGTGGTTCTCGAGGCCGCGTTGTACAGGAAATGGTGCGGCCCAATCAGTCCCCACTGCAGCATCAACCATTGCAAGTAGATCTCACGCCGAATGTACCCCCAGCCGCTACGGCGTTGGCACCAGGCGGCTCCGCCGGCGCGAACATCCACCACCACGTTGTCGACGTTGGCGAAGCGGCAACCGTTGCGCAACATGCGGATCCAGAGATAATAGTCAGCGAAGCCGACGAAGTCCTGATAGCCGCCCGCATCTTGAACCGCGGACTTGCGAAACACGACGGTCACGTGGTTGATCGGGTTGCGGAATCGAGCGTCGCGACGAATCTCGGCGGGCGTTAACTTAACCGGTCTCAATTGGCCGTTCTCGTTGATCCCGCCGCCGACCAGGTCCAGTGACGCATCGCCGGCGATCAGCGGAACCAGTGTCGCGAAACGATGCGGCCGAGACACGTCATCAGCGTCCATGCGGGCAATCAGCTCGTGGCGACAGTGCTTCATCCCTTCGTTCCAGGCGGGTCCCGCGCCGGCGTTCTTTTCGAGAGGCACATGCACCAAGAGCGAACCCACCGCCTGTTCGCACCGCGACACCGCCTGCTGCAAAGCCGGGCCGACACGGCCGTCACGGACCAGGACGATCTCATCCGGCGGCAACGTCTGTCGCCGAACGCTGGCGATGGCTTGCTCCAATTGGTCCGGATCATCGCCGTGGTAGTAGGCCATCAACACGGAGAATTTTGGCCACGCCGCGTTGGCGTCGGGCGCGGAATCCTTGGCAGCATCGCGTCCCGGGGGTGGCGCCATCATGGTGTTTCCTGTCCGTTCTCGAATCGCTTTGATTGTGTCTGCATTCACGGCTGAGGCCGGCTGCACCGCGCGGTGGTTCCAGCGCTTCGGCGCCATGGTTCGCCAAGTTCTCGCTCTCAAGCCGCTTTGGACTCCACGCGTCCGCCAATCCGTCTCCAGGCGTGGCGAGCATAATGTCGGGCGGTGCGCCAAGCCGCGTCGGGCGCCGAGGACGCCAGGACTCGCCACCTTTCCAGGGTGCTCCAATCATGCTCGGTGGCGTAACCTCGCACGCTCATCTCCTGGACCAGCAACGCTTCGACGCGGCGCCGATCACTGGGCCGCAGTTCATCCCGCCAGGCGAGCGTCCGTTGCTGCACGGCGCCTTCAGCGACGCGCGCATGGATGGTGCGCTCGGCGTTCGGAATCACATAGCCCTGTTGCATTTTCGACTGCGAGCGGGGTGGATCCTCAGCGATTCCCAACGAAGTTTGCAACGTTGCGATGGCGCCCTCTGGATCCTCGACGAGGTCTTCGTAGCGCATCTCCAGGGCCGGGAGATCCGCTTGCCTGGCCAAAGCGAACGCCTGGCAATAGGCCTTCCAGCGCACCGCGGCCAGCAGGCTGCCGCCCCAGGCCAGTGTTTCAAACGGATAGTAGGGCCGCACCGTGCGGAGCTTCGACGAAATCACTGCCCGGGGATCGCGGACGACATGCAGCATCAGAGTGTTCCGCCCCAAGACCTGTTGAATGGCCTTCCACGACAGCACATGCCGCCCGTACTTGATCAAGATCCATCGCTTCGCGCGATTTCCGGAGACGGCTTGGACATGACCGGCGAGCAGCTCCTTCAGGAATACGGCGACATCAATCTCCGCCCCATGCTTATCCAAGAGCGATTCGAGTGATTCGCGGCTCAGCTCCAGGTTGCGCAGATAGTCGTGTTTCAGGCAATGCCGAGCGGCGTCTCGAGTGACTTTGCCGCCGCCTTGCGCTGCGGCTCGCCAAAGCCGCTCAAAGCCGATCTCCTGAGTCACCGCGACGTCCGCCAAGCGCTCCATGATCAAACGGGACAGCAGGGTCGAGCCCGAGCGTGAATCGTACACAAGAAAACCAATCTTCATGGATGCGTTCCTACGCCATCGCCGGATCACGGCGGCCTTCGCTGGCTGGAGTACGGCCCCTTGGCTGACCGCTCGCCACGCGCTTGGCGAGCGAGTCCGCCGCCGGCGAGCCATGCAAGCGTTGGTAGTCCTCGACCGCGCCCAACAACGCAGCCAACAGGATCCAATGCAACCAGATATACGGCGCGGAGACGAATTCCTGCGCCACCATCATCACGCTGATGGGCAAACTGCCGGCGAAGACCGCCGCCGCCAGCATCCGCAACTTGCCGTATCGCATCCGCATCATCGTGCGCAGCGCCTGCACCGGAAACCAGAAGACAAAAGCCGCCAACGGCGCAAAGCCCAGCCATCCAAACTCGGCCAGATACGAATAGTAAAAGTTGTGCGACCGCGCCCAGAGGTACTCGTCATCGGTCAGCTGCTTGATCCCATTCAGATAGCCGCCCATCCCGCTGCCATGCCAGGGCCTGCGTTCGTGACTGGCCGCACACAATCGAATCAACGTCGCCCGCCGACCACCGTCGTCCATCCGAGCTTCCAGTTCATCGTCGCCGAAGATATCGAACGCCAAGTCGATGGAGGACGCGCGTTTCTTGAAGAGCCTCCACGGTATGCGGATCGATAACGCACAGCATCACGCCGGCGGATAGGGCCCCCACGGAAAGGAAAACGAAGGTCTGCCGCACGCGACGACCGGCCCAACCTTGACAGAACCAGCTGAGTCCCAGCAGCACGCCCGTCGCCAGGCAATGCCCGACCATCCCAGTTCGACTGAACGTCAAGAACAAGGAAGCCCACAACACCATGGCCAACCACAACATGTGCAAGCTGCCGCGAACCGCGTACAGGGTGATCGCCAGGAGGCTTGCTGAGTACAACGCCATGATCTCCGAACTGCGGTACTCAATGATCGGAGTGAAGTCGCCGACATAACGGCCCGGAGTGACAAAGACTCGCACCGCGCCGATCACGGCGAAAGCCGTCGTGAAATAGATCAACCATTGCAGGTGGTCCAGCAAGGCCTCAAGTCCCTCTCGGCGCAACGCGGCGGAGACGACATGAAACCAGCCCAGGTACACGACAAACATCACGAACTGCCGGGCCCACCCTAGCTTGTTGGGCGTCCAAGCCAGGGAAGCCGCGCCATAAGCCAATAGGGCGACCGAGATCCAAAGGTGCAGCGGCTGCATCCGAGGAAGGTCCGCGCCATGCCGCATCAGTCCAGACAGCAGACTGCAGCCGACAATGAACAGCAAAGGAACATACTCCAACGGCAAACCCAGCATTTCGGTGCGTCCCATCGATCCGGCCGATTCCGGCCACAGAACAAGGACGACCAGCGACGGCCCCCACCAGGAAAGGATGACCGATGGACGCGCAACGCTGGCGCAGATGCCGGCGATCACAGCAACGATGATCAGTATCAGCGAATGCTCCAGCCAACCCATGCCTAGCTCACTTGGCTCGTGTTGCGAGATTCATGCGACCACTCCGAATCTTCCCCGCGCAGCCCCCGCATCGCCAGCAGCGCCATGACGGTGAGAATCGACGCCTCGCCGCCGACCAGCGCCCAGGCCGCTCCAACGGCGCCGGAGGACGGGATATACGCACAGGCCAGGGCGACGGTGATCGCCAAACCGACCAGGAACGCCAGGTTGACCCCCCGCTGCAGATCCGCGGCCATCAAGACGACGCGAAACGAATTGCGAAGAAACTGGCAGGGCGCCATCCAGGCCAACGCGGTGAAAACGCCGAGTCCTTCCGCGTAGCCCTCGCCCAAGACGCCAAACGTCAGCGGCTTCGCCGCCAACCACACCAGCACGCCGGCCGCCAAACCGCAACCAGCGGACACCAGGTGCAGGCGCCGGCGGGCGATGTCGAAGCGAGTTCGATCCTGCAAGTGCAGTTTGGAAAGCACCGGATAGAACGAACTGGGAACCAGAAAGCCGGCCGCGCCGAGCGCCAAAATGATGCGAAACGGGGGTCCGAACAGCCCGACCTGATAGTCATCGCCAAACCGTTCGAGCAACAACACGGGCGCATAGTTGTACAGCAGCACGAGCGCGCCGGACGTTGCGAAAAAGAACGATGCTCGCATGTGATCAAGCCACTGCCGCGGCTGCCATGAGAATCCAAAACGGATTCCCTCACGCTGCAGCAAGGCGATCAGCACGCAGCCGGAAACCAGAAACCAGGCCGACCACAACAACCCCGCCGCGACGCCGTCCTCGGGCGAATGAACCCAGAGAGCTGCTCCGCCAAGGTACACGACGGCCGACAGAAAGTTCCCCAACGCGATCAAGCGAAAACGCTCCAAGCCGCGAAGCACCCAGTGCGGATGGATCGCCAGGCCCAGCAACGACAGACCGCAAGCCAAGTGGATTCCCAAGGCGGTGCTGGATCCGCCCTTCATCAACACCACCGCCGCGTACACCGGCAGCGCGAGCAGGCAAAGCACTAAGCGAAAGCTGAACAAGGGCACAATCACTTGCTCGCTGGTCTCTCGCATCCGAGCGACCTCGCGCACGCCATACATCCCTACGCCGAAATCCACGGCGCTCCAGAAGCAGGTGGCCAGCGCCTGGCGCTGGTCAGCACGCCAAAGACGGCGACTTGCAACGCGTGCGCGATGAACAGATTGCCGATCAGGACGCTGCCGCGTCCAAGAAGCTCGGCGATCATCGACCAGGCCACGTTGGAAGCCAGTCGACGGCGCAACTGGGCGGACCAAGCAACGGCGTTGGCGCTCGGACCGGCCGGACTGGCGGTGGCGTGCGCGGACGACGCGACGGAGTTCAACACGGCTGGCGTAGTGGCTTTCATAAACGGTTCAGGCGGCGCGCGCGCAGCCTCTTGCTGCGACTGGTACCAAACCAACGTGCGTCTCAATCCCTCGGGCAAATCCACCTGGGGCGACCAACCCAACAAACGCGTGGCCTTAGAGATGTCCGAGAAATTGTGCGCCGCGTCGCCGACACGCGCCGTCTGGTGTTCGACCGCGGGAACCGGAACTCCATGCTCTTGCAGCGTTCGCCGGATCGTCTGGACCAGTTCGTTCACCGTGGTCTCTTGGTTGGTCGCGATTTGAAACACTTCGCCTCCCAAGTCCTTGGCTTCCGCCGCCAAGCGAATCGCGGCGGTCAGATCATCGATGTAAATGAAGTCCCGCGTTTGACCACCATCGCCATAGACCTCCAAGGGGCGCCCTTGCACCGCCCGCTGAAGAAACCGAGCGACCACGCTGCTCTTGTGGCTGGATCGCGGACCATACACGTTGCCAAAGCGCAGCGCCACCGTTCGCAGGCCAAAGCTATGGAAGTAGGCTGAACAGTATCCTTCGCCGGCCAACTTGCTGGCCCCGTAAGGCGAAGCAGGATGCGGCGCCAGTTCTTCGTGAATCGGCGGAGTGCAAGCGCCCAGGGCGCGCCCGAGGAAGCGAAGATGAACCGCGGCGCGCCTGCGCGCGAGCCGCTTCCAAAGCGTTCAGTACGCCCAGGACATTGGTGACGCAGTCCATTCGCGGGTTTTCGACCGAAGGCGCTACGCCGGTATTCGCCGCCAGATGCACCAGCACATCGACGCCTGCGGCGGCGGCTCGCAGGTTGTCTTCGTCCAGAATGTCCGCCTCGATCAGCAAGACTTCGCCGGGCGTCGTGGCGGCTTCCGCCGCCCCGTCCGGCGTACAGCGGACCACGGGCGCCACTTGGGCCAAGTCGCTTTGGCGCCCGACGCTCAGGTTGTCGTAAACGCGAATGCGATGCCCGCCTTCCGCGTGCAACGCCGCGACCAGGTTGCGGCCGATGAATCCACAGCCGCCGGTAATTAGCCAGTCCACATCCAACCCCTTCCGCCGCGCGGCGGTTGTTTCGGCGGTCGGCCCAAGAGGGGGTCTCCAGAGCATTCCTCCGACACTGCGTGTGTTATGGAAATACGTGTCAGGCGACGTGACGTTTCGCCGATGGCGAGCCCTCGTCGAACTGGGAATTCGCCTGCGGGGAGGGACCGCCTTCGGCCGCCTTCAATGCGTCCAGAATGCCGTGTTCCCGAAGGTAATGGTGAATCTCGAACTTGCTCATCGGTTGGTGAACGCTGCTGGCGTACGGCTCGGTGACCGGGTTGCCGGTCGCGTCGGGATAGTCGTAAGCGATGTCCTCGTAGACCGCGCGGAACGCGGGCAACACGGCGAACATCTCATGCAGTTCGGCGGTGCGACGGGTTTCCTCATCGGTCATCAACTCTTCGAATAGCTTTTCGCCCGCCTTGGCCCCGACCTCTTGAATTTCGATGTTGTTAGGATCGTGCCCGAACATGGGCGCCAGTTCCGCCACCATGACATCGGCCAGATCCTCGATCCGCATGATGGGCATCTTGGTGACAAAGACTTCGCCTCCGCGGGCTTTTTCACCAGCCGACAGCACGAGGCGGCAGCTGTCTTGCAATGTCATCACAAACCGCGTCATCCGGGAGTCGGTCAGGGTCACCGGACCGCCGTCTCGTATCTGGCGGTAGAAGATGGGCAACACGGATCCGCGGGATCCCAGCACATTGCCAAAGCGAGTGGAGCTGAAGATCGTGCCGCGACGGCACTGCAGATTGTTCGCCGCGGTGAACAGTCGTTCGCCCAGCAATTTGGACGTGCCCATGACATTGGTCGGATTCACCGCCTTGTCGGAACTGGTGAAGATGGCTCGCTCCACCTTGTGCGCCAGCGCGGCGTTGATCACGTTCTTGACGCCCAAGACGTTGGTCTGTACGGCGTCGAAGGGCGACCGTTCGCAGAGGATCACGTGTTCAGCGCGGCGACATGATACAAGACGTCGCAGCCGTCGCAAAGCATCATCAACTTGTCGACATCACGCACGTCGCCGACGTAGCAACTGGTTCGCGTGCGGCGAGTTTCCTTCTCGGCCGCGGCGGCAAGCTCCTGTTCCAGAAAGAAGATCTCGGATTCGTTGCAGTCCAGCACGCGAATCTCGTGCGGCTGTTGCTTCAGGATCTGGTGCGTGAGTTCGCGACCGACCGTGCCGCAACCGCCGGTGACTAGGACCGTCTTGTCGGTGAGAAAGCTCATGGGACCGCTCCGCGGTGAATTGCTTCGTGATGTTCGAATCGAACGGGTGATAAGGGCGGGTCGGGGCGAATGGGGCTAAAGGACCTTCGCGCCGCGAAAACGGACTAGGAAATTCAGGCGGCGCAATTTCGGTAGACGCGGGATTGACCTGAGCGGTCATGGCGTGGGTGTCCAAGCCTCCGCCAAGGAACAGGTTGATCCGGCTCATCGCTTCGCCAGGTCGAGCGATCACATCGTTGAAACTCACCTGCAACAACGAGACGTGCGACTGCTTCTCGCTCCAAGCCAGGAACTTGGCCAGGTCGCGGCGAAACAGGGCGGCCATCGTGTAATCATCGGTTTCGCTCTGCTTCGCATGTCGCTCCAACATGCGACGTTGGGATTCGAGGATTTCCGGCATGTGTCGGCGCATGAGCAAAACGCGATACTTGCGGTCGTCGGGCAAGTCCCGGACCAGGCGATAGACCATCTTGACTGCCTTGCCTTCGGCCTGACTCAGCCAACTTGCATCGTTGGCTGTTTGTTTGACAGCCTCTAGTTCGAAATAGCCATCGGGGTTGTCAACGTCCGCGCGACGTTGTCCGTCGGACAGCGGCGGTACGCCGCCGGCTTGCAACACCCTCATCATCATGGATGTGCCCGAACGGGGCAGACCGGAGACAATCGTGACTCCGGCGACCGATGGAGGCTCGTCTTGCGATTCGATGTTGCGCACCAACTCGCGCAGCTGGTTTTCGGTTTGCGCTCCGGTGCGCTGGCCACCTCGCGGCCGCGATGAAAGAGAATAAACGTGGGCAGGCTTTGAATGTTATAGGTCGCCGCCGTCGCGGCGTTGCGATCCACGTTCAACTTCGCCACCAACGTCTGGGGCGCCAGTTCCGCCTGCAAGCGGTCCACCATGGGCTCCATCATCTTGCAGGGCGGGCACCAGGACGCCCAGAAATCAACCAACACTGGCTGCTGTGCGTTGAGCACGCTCTCGGCGAAATCACTGTCGCTGACTTGCATGTTCGCGTCTCCGCTGTTGCCGGCGGCCGCCGGCGTTGGCCGGGCGGCACGACCGCCTTACGCTGTTGGTCGCGTGCTCAAGGACTGATGTACGGGCTAAGCTGCGGGGCGAATGATCTCCAGGACTTCCATTTCTTTCTGTTCACCGCTCCAGCGGGTCTTGGGAAACAACTTGTCTTGCTGTTCTTCAATGCGTTGCTTGGCGGCTGGCGCCGGCGCCGAACGGAAGAGATGTCGCACTTCGTCCTCCAACGTCGACTCGGAGCGAAATCCAAAACGATCACGAAGCTTTTCGTGGATCACTTCGTAGGGATGCTCCTCGGCCTCGACGCGGGGGTTTTCCAGACGCTGAATCATCGGATCCAGGCCAAATTCCTGCTTGCCGATGCGGGCCACGGTCTCCGCGATATGACGCACGGAGAAGACATCGGTGACTTGATTCACCACATCGTATTGGCCAGGCTCGGGGGGCGTCGCCGCCAGCCGAACGATGCACTGCATGGCGTCGGCCAAGGTGATGTATCCGCGCAACTGGTTTCCAGAACCGTAGATCGTCATCGGCATGCCGATCGCGGCTTGCGCGACAAACCGATTGACGACAGTGCCCCACCATTCGTCAATATCCAACCGCGTGTTCAGCGACGGATCCACTGCGAGTTCCGGCGAATGCGAACCGTAGATCACGCCTTGCATCACGTCATAGGCTCGCAGCCACCAGTACTTGCAGGATTCGAAGACGTTGTAGGTTCCCTGCACTTTGCTGACGTGATAGAAGCTGACGGGATCGCGAGGCGTCAGCTCGCCGCCAAGGCTCCATTCTCGCCCCTGGTACTGCAAGGATGCGTCGCCCGGGAACATGCCCTCGAACAGCGGACGGCCAGTAAGCGGGCTGCCGTACTCGCCCATCGTTCCGAGTTTGATGATGGAGGCTTCGGGCGCGAAGTCTCTCATCGCGAACATGACGTTCAAGGTGCCGATCACGTTGTTCTCCATCGTGTAGGCGGCCTTGTCGACGTCGGCCATGCTATACGGTGCGCTGGGGATTTCAGCGAACTGGATGACGACTTCCGGCCGCACTTCATCGAAGTAGCGAAAGAGCGACGTCCGGTCGAGCAGGTCGATCTCGCGGAAGTCGATGTCGACTCCCAGCTTCTCACGGGCGGCCGCGATCCGTTGCTGCATGGCGCCGATCGGCAACACCGACTGGGCGCCGCGTTCCGCCACCAGCTTGCGGCGCACAAAGTTATCCAATCCATGCACCTGGCAGCCCAACTTGGCCATTTTCAAAGCCAATGGCCACCCCAAGTAGCCGTCCATGCCGAGCACCATGACGCGCATGTCCTTCAACAAGTAGCCGTAGTCGGTCGGGCGCCATTGAGGACATGATTCGTAGGTGATGGACATCGGGTCGAAGTACCCGATCTCCGGTTGGCGTTTGCACTCCACAACTAGCTGGCCGGATGCGGCTTTGCGAAAAGCCGCCTGCCCGCAAGCGCGGAAGTCAACATGCCCCTTGAACTCGACCGCCGGACAACTCCAGCAAGTCGATTCCGAGTTCTGATCGGCGATCGGCAGTTGGGGAAACGTGTCACTCATGAATGGGCCTTCGGGAGACTGAATTGGGAGGGCGGTCCAGGGGAGCTGCGATGCATCGCGACTCAGGCGGCGACGCGGCGACGTTCGGCTTGCCGCAGCACGCCGAGCACGTCTTCAACTCGCATGGGCTGCGGCAACTGGACGTCAACGCCGCCTCGGTAAAAGAAAGTCGAGTGTTCAAACGTATGCTTGCCATTGATCGGCGTCGGCTCGATCAACTCGTTGACGTTCATCCGCCCCGACAAGGCGACGTCGTCGGCGGCCATCAGCACCAGGTCGGGAGCGCGGTGGGCGTAGGGGCCGGAATAGACTTCCGTGCCGCGAAGAACGCGTTGCACGATCGGACGCCCGTCAACCTCCAAGTCCAGGAACAGGCGAGTCAATTCCTGCATCGTCTCCTCGGCCTGCTCGTCGGCGAGCTCCGCCTTCGGGTAACGCCCGTGGCGATGAATGTAAACGCGGCCAGGATCCATGGCGAACGCCGTGGAGGCGGGCTCGATGTCCTTGTAGGAAGTGCGTTCTCCCTCCTTCGTCCGCAAATAGCCGTACTCGCGAAGGATGCAGTTGACGTTAACGCTGATCTTCTGAGGTCCGAAGCCATGGTCGGACACCATGATCAGGTTCGTCGAATCGTCCACGCGCTCCACAACACTGGCGATCGCCTTGTCCACTTCGTGGTAGTAGTCCAGAAACGCTTGATGGTAGGGCGAAGACGCGTCTTCGTAGTCTTCCCAGAGGTAGTGATTCAGTCGATCCACGCCAGTCAACACGAACATCACGCGATCCCAATGGTCTTGTCGCCAGAGATGGTTGAACGCCTGCATGCGAGTCTTCAAAACGACGTGCAGGTCGGCGAGGAACTTGGCTTTGGAGACTTCGATGGACGACATGTCCGCATCGATGCGGTAGTTCATGCCTTCGAGCGTCTCGAGATGATCCAAGGGATACACGGCGCGCTGCAGATCGAGCGCGACAAAACCCGAGACGAGCGCACGGACATGGGTTGGGCCGGATAGGTCTGTGGAACGTTGACCACCAGATGCTTGACTCCCGCTTCCTTCCAAAAAGGCTCCGCCTTGAAGGTCCGCGACGAAGTGAAGCCCAGCATATAGCCGCCGTCCATCAGATCCGTGAAACCATAGACGTTGTGGCCGCCTGGATTCTTGCCGGTCACGATCGAAGCCCATGCGGCCGACGACACCTCGGGCATCGACGATTCCATGGACGCCAGCACGCCGCTGTCCAACAGAGCCTGGCTGTGGGGCATCACGCCGTTATCGGCAAACTGCCGCCACATCCAACTCGGCAGCCCATCCACTCCTAGAATGACGGTCCGCGGCATGCTTGTTCCTTCCGTGTGCGTTGATTCTCGGAATTCCCGCTCCAGCCGCCGAGGCTAGATGTAGCCCAATTCGCGCAGTCGTTGCTCCACCAGGGCCGTGTCTTCCTCGGCCATGAAATCCTCGGCGCCACAAGCCTCCTGCAGGTAGGCGAACTGCAGGCCTGAATGGGCGATTTCGTCGGGCGGAGGAGCGGCGCCGCAGGTCAGGATCAGACGCTGCGTTCCACATGCGGCGAGGAATCCCGCAGCCTCGCGAAGGGGCAACACGCGTCCGTCGCTGATCTCCAATTGATCTTCCTGCGGACAGACAATGCAGTGGGCCTGGACGGTGCTTTGACTCAGCTGTTCTCGCTCGGCGGAACTGGAGCACCAGATCGCATCGCCTGGCTGCACATCGGCCAAAGTGATCGTGGGACGCGTCATGATGAAGGCCTCCTTGTCGCTCGCATGATGAGGGCGCGGACGGACCCCGGGGGTCCGGCGGTAATTTCGTAATTCGGCGGCTGGGTTGTCAAACTTTAACGATTGCATGGTTTAGCCGGTGTCGGCGTCAGACCTGGCGACGTCGGCGCCGTGGTTGAGCTGTTCTTTGGCGCCGGCGTTCGCCCCGTGGCGAAGGGTGCGGCGGCGAAGGCGGTGGTGCGTTTCATCGCAAGTCCCCGGAATTGGCGGCCGCCAAGACGGCCTTCAGTTGTGCGTTCAGTTGTTGATCTTGCGGCTGTCGATGCGCGCACCATCTCAGGTGCTTGGCGGCTTCCGGCCAGAGCCCCTGATCGCTGCACAACCGCGCCATCACGCGATGGGCGGCAAAAGACGAGGGATCTCGTTTTAACGCTTCGCGACAGGCCCGCGTCGCCAAATCCACCTCGCCTTGGCGGTGATACAGCGACGCGAGTCGCAGGAATGTCTGCGAGGCTTCACGACCCGTTTGTCCGGCGGCCAGATCGGCCAGCGTGCCGGCGTAAGCGGCGCCAACAATCGCAGCCTGCTCGTTCAATCCGAGATTCACATATTGCCAATAGAGCTTTTCCAAGCCGTCCACATCGGGTTGAAACTGCGCGAGGATCAACTCCGCGGGCGCCTGCGGCGCCAAGGTAATGATCAGGTGTTGTCGCACGGCTGCGTCGAGATGAAACGCTTCCCGCCACAATTCGATGGCCCGCTGCTCTTGTCCGCGAAACGCAAATTGCCCGCCGGCGGCCAGCAACACAGCGCCCTCGTACGGCCTCGTCTTCAAGGCTTGGGCGACCAACGGCTCGGCGTATTTGCCCAGATTGTCCAGGAACATTAAGTCCGCCAAATGCACATAGGCTTCGCCCTGCAGGGGACACAACGCGACAGCCATCTGAGCATGACGGCGAGCGGAGCGAAGGTACGCCAGGTTGTCGCCAAGCGCCGCTTCGAGCCAACGTTGCAAGGACTCGCGATCGGGGAACTCCGAGGCGATGGCGGCCTCGCGAATCTGCGCCAAGGGCATGGGATTCTCGCCCTGCAATTGAGCGGATTCGAATTGCCGAATCAGGACCTGCGCCATGCGCCATGGGCTCGCGCATTGTACGGATCCAGCGCCAAGCTGCGCCGTAACGGTTGCGCCATGCGTTGCAGCGAGTCGTCGCTGGGCTGAGGATCCGTGCGATGCGACCGACTGATCGCGAAATACGCATCCCATTCCCGTTGCGCCAAGGCAGGTCCCCAGGATTGCCGGACCGCCGCCGCCTGCATCAACACGAAGGCGATCGCAGCCAGGATCCAACCCCAGTTGACCGAGTCCCCCGCCGGGCGAGCGGCCCGAGGCGCCTGGGTTGCGGTCGCTTCCGATTCGACAGCCAGTTGAGACAATCGACGCGCCAAGGCGGCGAGCACGATCGTCACGGACATGCAAGCGGGGATGTACCACACAAAGTCGGCCAACGAATGGACGACGCTGACGACCAACCCGGCGGCCACGGCGATCACCGCCGAGCGGATCTTGGCGTCGCCCTGCTTCCAGGCTCGTACGATCCAGGTCGCAACCAGGATCCAGCCACTGAGCAGAAGTCCGAGCCCGCCGACGCCGGTTTCCAATAGCACCTGGAGATAACCGTTCTCGGCGTGTGAGAAATCCACGCCGAAGGGATTGCGCATGAACGTCGGGTACAGATAACGATGCGAACCGGCTCCGGCGCCCGCCAACCAGACTTCCGTCGCTGTCTTCGCGTGCGCCTTCCAGAGAGCGTCTCGCCGCGCCGAAAGCTCCGCGAAGGACTGGGAGTCCTCCAACGTCGCCCAGCGCTGCAAGAGCCCGTCGGCGTTTCCCGAGGACGCTGCGACGGCGACCAAGCCAATCATCGCCAGTAAGCCCAGCGGGAGTTTCCAGGACCAACCCTGAGTCTGGGAATAGGCGATGATGCTGATCAGGAAAGCCAACGTCAGCGCCACCCATCCGCCGCGCGAAAAGCTGAGCACTCCAGCCAAAGCGACCAAGGCCAGACCACACCAGGCCGCCCACCGTCGCCACTGATCCTGCCGGCGAACCACCGGACAAGTCAACAGGTAAGCCAACGGCCCCACGCCCAGCGCCAAGAAATGCGCGAGATGGTTCTGATTGGAGAACGGACCCTTGACCGCGTCCGCCGCGGAGCGAAACGGATGGGCGTACACGCCCAGGAACTCTCGCGTGCCGGTCGCGTATTGCAGCAGCCCAATCGCCGCGCAGCCCGCGGCCGCCAGGGCGATCCAGGTGAGCAGCCGCCGTACATCGCGAAGCGTTTCCACTCGCTGCATGACCACCAGGAAGACCAGGGCGTGAGCGAACAGAACGACCAGGCAGACGCGTGTTTCTTCGGGAGTGATGGAAATCCGATCCCACACGCCCAGGCGTTGCGACGCCGCGGCGTCCCACAATGGAAGTCGGTTGGCGATCAGCGGCGAAGCGGTCCGGACCCAGGCCGCGGGCAACGGAGTCATTTGGACGATGAGCCAGCATGCGGCCGCGATGATCAACCATTCGGCGCCGCTGCGCCGCCAGGGCTTCGTGCGCCGCGAAACCTGTACGGCGAACCAGCCGGCCGCCGCCAAGCCCGCGCACACGAGATAGACCAGGCGCCCGGCGCGTCCCTGCCGCCCATCCACAGCGGAGCAAACATCAGCACCAGCGCCAAACCCGCGTCCGTGGCCAGCACCGCCCGCGCGATCGGTTCGCTTCGATGGCGAGGGTGTCGGCCGGCGAAAGCCCGCTCCATGGTCTGATCTCGCAAACGCTCGTGGGTCGTTTCCTGACAAAATGCGTTCGCGGCGGCAGCCCTCCGCGAGACGCGGAGGTGATGTAGCAAATCCCCCGGTTCGGTGCTAGGCCGATCGCCGTCGCGGCTGATCGGGCGACGGCTGGCGTTTGCGCGGCTGGGCCGACGCGGACGGCGCGGCGCGGCGAACCGGCGAAGTCGGGGGCGGCGAAGCAGTCTCCGCCGAGGACTCCGCGGACTCAGCCTCCACCGAGGACGCGGTGCTCCGGACATCTTGCGACAGCATGTCCGCGGTGGCCGCGACGGTTTTGGTCGAGGCCGTGCGGTCGGTCGCCGGTCCGGGCTCGACGTGCGAAGGCGCAGGAAGCGCAGAATGTGCGGCCCAGGGCCGCCCGCGCTGCCGGCAGCTGGGCTGTGTTGAACGGCCGTGGCCGCCTGCCGCTCCTCGGCGGCCGTGTCGGCTGATCGCTCGCGGTGCTCTTCTCGTTGCTCGTCATGGCCGTAGCCGTAGCCGTAGCCATACCCGTAGCCGTAACCGTAGTAACCGTCGGCCTGACTCTCATCAATGCGATTGGCGACCACGCCAACAATGTTGACGCTCATCGCCCGCAAGCCTTCGACGGCGCGGGTCACCACACGGCGGTGATTCTTTCCGGGCTGCACCACCACGATCACGCCGTCGGTAATACGGCTGACAATCGCGGCGTCGCTGGCGGCCATGACAGGCGGGCAGTCGATCAGAACCTGGTCGTAATGAGTCTCCGCCCAGGCGACGAACTCCTCCATCCGCGTCGAGCTCAGCAATTCCAAGGGATTGGAGGGCCGAGGACCGCTGGGCAACACGTCCACGTTTTCGATGTCGGTGGAGCACACCGTTCGCTGCGCGAACTCGTCGATGGCGCCCGTGGAACGGAGCAGATCGGAGAGCCCTTGTTGGCGCCGCAAGTCGAACAGGCTGGTCAAACCCGGTCGCCGCATGTCGGCGTCGATGACCAGAGTACGTTTTCCCGCTTGGCCGTAGGTGGCTGCGAGATTCGAGATCACGGTGGTCTTGCCGTCGCTGGGTTCGGAGCTGGTCACCGCAAGTCGCTCCAATCCCTGGCCTGAGAACGCCAAGGTGGTCCGCAGCGTGCGAAACGCTTCGGACTCAACCGCCTCGGGGCGTTCATGCACGACGACGGCGCGAGAACCTTCCTCGACGCCCACGTCCATGCGGCGAATCATGGCCAACAGGGGAACACCCAGCTGCTGCGAGATTTCTTCGGGTGAGCGGAAACGGTCGTCCATTTGATCCATGACATAGACCACGGCGACGCCGCACGCGAGCCCGCCCACCAGGCAGAGCAGACCGACGACGGCCAACCGAGGCGAAACGGCGGTTTGCATGGCGTTGGGATCGCTGACGACGGCGATCCGAATATCCGCCCGATTCTGGCTCATGTCCACGTTGGTGATGCGCTCAACCAACGTATCATGCAATGTGTTGAAACGCTCCAATTCGCGTTGGGCGATCAGCAGTTCGGCAAGGTTGCCGTTCATCTCGACCGCTTCGGTCTCGGCCAGCTGGTATTCGCGGAGCAGGTCGCTTTCTTGCGCCTTGACGGCGGCGAGCTGCTCTTGGATCATGCCGGCGATCATGGGCCCCAAGCTCTCCTGCCGCACCTTGTCCAAACGTTGGTTGACTTTGGCCTGGTAGTCGGCGACGTACAGCTGCGCATTGGCGATCTCTTGTTGGGTTTGCAACAGCAGCGGGTGATTCGGCCCCACATGCTCGGCCAGTTTCTGCAGCTTCGCCTGGTCGGCAAGCATCTTGCGCTCGACCTGATTCAGGCCTTCGGTGAATTGCGGCGCCAGCCCCAGCGTGCTCATCACCAATTCGCGGCCGACGGTGGGTTCGACGGAAACCAGGTGATGGTAGAGCTGGCCGCCTTGATCCACCGCCTGTTGCACGGCGTTCAATGAGGCTTCCAGTTCAATGCGGCGCTCTTGCACTTCCACCAGCGCTTCGTTCAGTTTCACCACGCGTTGGGCGTAGGGATGCAAGGCCTGTTGCCCGTCGCCCAGACCCAACATCCGCACTCGTTGCTGCGCCGCGAGCAACTCGTCTTGCTTCGCCTTGAGGTCAATCACCACCTTGTCGCGCTCGATCTTCAACTGCTCCATGATCTGCAGCGACACGTCTTGGTGATACTTCTCCATGAAGTCCGTATAGGAATCGACCACGGCCGCCAAGACGGCCTGGGCGGCTTCCGGGCTGGATGAGACATAGCTGAGTTCGACGAGGTTGGCGTTCTTGGAGGAGTTGGTGCTCAAGCGACGGCGAATCACTTGACTCCACTCCTCTTCCGGGTGGTCGGCGAAATCGACGCACACCTCGGGTTGCTCACCGCCGCGAAGCCGCTCGATAGCGCCGTCCAACACGACTTTCTTGGTGAACAGTTGCTGATGGGTGGGAATCACGCTGTTGCGACCGCCGTCGGTCACGGACGCTTTCCAAACGTCGCCGCCGACTTGAGTCACCATCAACGACGCCTCGGCCCGATATTGCCGGTCGGCGACAATGTAATAGACGAATCCCAGCGAGCAGGAAACGATCAGGGCGGCGAACACATAGGATCGTCGCCAATGCAGGACGCGCATGAATCGCATCAGCGCTCGCACCGCGTCGCGCGACGCGTTGTCGGCGACGCCGCCGTCGTTCAACAGTTCGGGAGTGGGGGGCTTCATGATGGCGATGATTCCTGACGAACGGTGTCCGTCCCTGACCGCATTTACAGGCCGGGGACTGCGCTGGAGAAGCCAAAGCGAAGGAAGCTGCGCAACGTGTCAATCGTGAACGTCGCGGCCGTCTCTTCGATACTGATGATGTCGCCCGCCATCAACGGCAGGTTGTCGGCGCTGCCGCTTTGCTGCTTGGCTCGCTTGAACGAAGCCGAGATGATGAGCGGCTCGCGGAGGTTGGGCGCCTGGCGAATGACCTTGACCTTGTCGGCGATTTGCAGGCTGCGACCGCCGGCGGCGGCTACGGCGTCCAGAAGCGTCAGGGGACGCCCCGGCGGGATCTCAACGTGGCCTGGCTTGTGCACCAGGCCGATCACCGAGACGGTTTGCCGCGGACGTTGTCGCACGTTCACCACGGCGCCGTCGGGCAAGCGATAATCGCCGCCCTGCGACACGAGCGTGCGCAGATCCACAACGACGGTGTTGCCCTCAGGTCGGCCAGGCTGCGGCGGGTATCGCAACTCGACAATCGTGTCCGCATCGTCCTCCAATCCGGCGGCCAGCAGGGCCTCCATCAAACCGCAGCTGTCGGCGGGCAGCTGCTTGACGCCAGGTTCGGTGACGGCGCCCATGACCGAGATGTTGTGATGGAGTTTCTCTTTCAAGAAGACCGAAACCTGAGGATTGCGATACACGCCTCGCTGAACGCTCTCATGATGAATGACGCCTTCGGCGGCCGGCAATTCCAAGCCCGCCAGGCGAACCGGTCCCACCAAGGGCAAGACCGCTTGCCCCGCATTATCCACTCGCACGTCGCGGGGCGGCGGGTCCACTTCCTCCAAGCCCGTGGCGATTGCGACTTGCAACAAGTCGCCTGGCTGGATCTGCTGCGAAGCGCCGGTGTTCCGCGACAGCCGCGAGAGCTCCAGATCCCGAATGCTGCTGGGAGGCGGCGCCTGGAATTGGGCCGGCAAGGAAGCCGCTCGATAGGTCCCGCCGCTGAGGGACTGGCAGCCGCTGAGCACCGCCGAAAGGCAGCAGATCGCCACCACGCCCGCCAACCACCGCGACGCCCCGCTCTTTCGCTGGGAAGCCCCGCACCGACCGGCGCCAGCGGACCACGGCAACGCCCGAAAACGACCGCCGTTGAGCTGGACGAAGCGGCGAATTTGTACGTCAAAGTCATTCATCAATGCACTTCCGCAAGATTCCGGCAAGCGTCGCCGGGGCGCTGAGAGTCGCTGGGCGCCGGCGTTCACCACGGCCTAACTAGCGTCGTCATCGTCGCCGTCCAAGCCCAGGGAAATGGCGATCACGGCCGCCACAATGCCCCCCAGAATTAGCGGGGTCGCAATTACGTTCCGTTGCCCGGACTGGCCGCGAACGACCGAGGGCTCATCCCACAGAACGAGTTCGTTCTCGGCGGCCGGCGGCGCCGCTTGGTGCGTCCAGGCTCGCAGCAAGCGCTGCGAACCGGCCGTAGTCGCCTGGTAGGCGCCGGCTGGCAAGCCACGGGCTAAGAAGCGGCCCGACGCATCCGTCAGCCCTTGGGCGACGACTTGGCCGGATCGGTGAATCGTGATCTGACGCTGGGCCATGGGCTGGCCGGCGGCGTCAACCGTCTTCACCCATAAGCCTTCGGACCGCAACACGACATCCGCCGACGAGGGTGTCCGGAGATGCGTATCGGCAAGGAGAGCGGCTGGACGCGCAAGGCAGCCAAAACACAGGCCGGCGACCAGCACCTGGTTGAATCGCCTCTTCCACATGGTTGCACCCTCCTTGGTGATCTTCCCGATCAAGTTCGCCCGCGGCCGCGCAGGATAGCTGGCCGCCGTCGGCGCATTCCGCCTGCCAAGGCGTATCGGAAGTCTGTTGAGCGGACCTTTAGAAGATTTGCGGGTTAGGCGGACTTCACTGGTCGCCGGAAGAAACTGGGCTGGCTGATGAGGCTCGGCAAAAGGGCGGAACCACGACCCGCGCGGCGGGTCACCACGAGTTGCGCCAATGCTCGCGAAACTGTTCCTCGAGGTCCGGCTGCTTGCGACGAATTCGCAAACTGAGGCGTCCTGGCGGAACGTGCCGCCCAATGTCGGCCAGGTAGGCTTGCAGTTCGCCGCGTGCTTCCTCCGGGCCGTGCAGCAGATAGTGCGCCCACTGCCAGGCGTGTCGGTAGTCCAGAGCGTCCATTTGGTCGGCTTCGTCCAGAGCCTCCATCTCGACCAGGCTCGCCTGGCTGCCCCAATTCGCCTCACGGCGGGTCGGCGCCAGGTAGTCACGACGGTTGCGGCGCCGCTCCGGTTCGACTTCAAAGTACTCGGCCAATCCCTCATCCAACCACAAGGGGACCATGGGCAGCGTGGCGTGCAGGATGGCGTGCAGGCCTTCATGCCGCAGATCGGTCGCGATCTCGGGACTGAAGTGGGCGAAGATCATTCCCGGTCCGCGCTGTTTGATGAACAAGGCCTGCCGCCGCGGTGCGGACGGAAAGTACCGTGTCACATAGTCTCGATAGGCGGACTTGCGAGCAAAGAGAAACACGTGGATGGGTTCATGTTCAGCTGGCAAATTCAACTGCCGCTGCACATCCACGCGCAGTTTGGGCAATTCCTGCAATCGGTTGCGATACGGCGCCAGGTCAAAGTCCGCGTGAATCTGAAACCCATCCAGCGTCATTTCCGATGGCCAACCCGTAGCGACGGATCGCGCCGGCTGCGCCGCGACATCGGCCGGCGTGATGCAGGCGCTGATCAAGAACAGCGCCGCCAGAACGCGACAAGACGCCCTGATGCATGCTGGAAGACGACGGTGGAATCGCGTCATCAAGCCGCTCGCCGCCAGGGAATCCAGGACTGCAGGAAGGAGCTGCGGCTGCGCGGTCGGGGCATCTGCGGGACATCGCGTCCGAGGGCGACTGCGGCGGGGTTTTCGCGACACATCGCGTCGGCCAGCTCTTCTCCCGCCAATTCGCAGGCGCGATGGTAGGCGCGTCCCAGCAACGGACGGCGGCTCTTGACGCCATGTCCATCGCTGGAGAGGAAGTGGCTCAGCCCTTTTTCCACCATCCATTCGGCCATCCCCAGACTGGCGTCGCCAAATCCGCCAAGCAAACTACCTGCGGTGACTTGCATCAAGCAGCCTCGTTGGATCAACGGCTCGATGAGTTGTGGTTCGCGGAGCAAGCCCTGATTCCGCTCCGGATGCGAGAGCACTCCGACCAAGCCGGCGCTTTCGAGTTGCTGTAGGACGGGCTCCAGGGGGAAATACAACTCATGGGGCAACTCGAGCAGCACATGACGTCCATGATCGCCGAGAGTAAGGACTTCGCCGCGGCGGATCTGCTCCACCATTTGCGCCTCAATGCGCACATCGGCGCCTGGCAGCACCTGCAGGGCAATGCGATTCTCGTTCAGCTGTTGTTGAAGCTCCGCCGCGCGGCGGCGGATTTGATCGCCGCGATTATGCGCGAAGTTGCCCAGTTGATGCGTGGTGGCGACGATCATTCGCACGCCGTCGGCGCACGCCATGGCCGCCATTTCCAGGGACTCCGTCCAGGATGAGGCGCCGTCGTCCATGCCGGGCAGGAGATGGCAGTGAATATCGACGAATCCGGGTGGCTGCATGACGAAAATCCCGTCGCAAGTGGCGCGGTCATTGGCGGGTAACGACGAAGGACTCGCACGCCCAACGTCGGTTTGGAAGTCGAGCCGGGAATAGCTCAGAAGGACCAGGCGGGTCAAGAGGGATTTATTGGGGGCCGCGACCGATTGACCCTGAGCGGGGCGCAGGTTAAGTTTGTCGGCTTCCACGTGAAGCGTCCCTTCATTCCGCCGCGAGGACTTCTTCAGTGAAGTTCGCCAGCATTGGCCCGATTTCCGTTCATCTTCCCGCGCGCGTGGAGACCAACGATCAGCTGCAGGCGCAGTTTCCCAAGTGGGACATGCCGCTGATCGAGGAGAAAACGGGAATTCGCCAGCGTCATATCGCCGAGCCGGGCGAATGCGCCTCGGACCTGGGAGTGGCGGCCGCCGAGAAGCTGCTGCGGGAAAACGACATCGACCCGCTCAGCATCGACTTCTTGATGTTGTGTACGCAGACGCCCGACTACCCGCTGCCCACCACCGCGTGCTTGATGCAACAGCGATTGGGGCTCTCCACCCAATGCGGCGCCCTGGATTTCAACCTGGGATGCTCGGGGTTTGTCTATGGCTTGGCGATGGCCAATGGCCTGATTGCCAGCGGCGCCGCCCAGCGCATTTTGCTGATTACGGCCGAAACGTACTCCAAGTACATCGACGAGGGGGATCGGAGCCTGCGGACGATTTTCGGCGATGGCGCCGCGGCGACGCTCCTGGAGGCTTCGGAAACGCAGTCGTTGACCTCGTTTCAATTCGGCACGGACGGCCGGGGCGCCGACACCTTGCTGGCCACCGCTGGCGGAGCTCGCCATCCTGAAGACGCGATCAAACCGCGGCATCGCCATCGCTGGAAAAGCTCGCTGTATATGGATGGCCCCAGTCTGATCAACTTCACCGTGGCCGCCGTTCCGGATTTGATCGACAACATCCTGTCCAGCTCCCAATTGACGCGGGATGACGTGGATCTCTACATCATGCACCAGGCGACGTATAAGATGTTGGAACAGTTGCGCAAGCGACTGAACCTCGACGAGGATCGCCTGCCGATCTTCCTGGAGGATTGCGGCAACACCGTGTCGTCCACTATCCCTATCGCCATCGAACGCTTGCGGAGACAGGACCGAATCCGCCCCCACGAGCCCAACCTGCTGATCGGGTTCGGCGTCGGCTGGTCCTGGGCCGGCTGCGTGTGGCGCGAAGCTCAGCTCCATGAAATCGCTTCAAGGGCAGTTCCTTATCGCGGCGCCCAACCTTGACGACCCCAACTTCTTCCGCGCCGTCGTGCTGATGATTCAACACGACGAGGAGGGGGCTATGGGCGTGATCCTGAATCGCTCCTCGCACCGCTTGCTGCGGGAGGTCTGGTCGCAGGTCTCCGAGACGCCCTGCGAGACGTTGGAGCCGATCTTTGTGGGAGGTCCGGTGCCGGGACCGATCTTGGCCCTGCATCAAAGCGAATCGCTTTCCGAATCGAACGTTCTGCCCAACGTTCATGTGGCCACGCAGAAAGACTCGCTGGAACAGCTGATCCAACACCATCAACGCTGGCGGATTTTCCTGGGCTACGCCGGATGGGCCGGCGGGCAATTGGAAGCGGAAATGAACATGGGCGGTTGGATCACCTTGCCGGCGACGGCCGATCTGGTGTTCTCCGATCCCGATCAGCTGTGGGCCGAAGTGACCCAGCAAGCCGGCGAGGACTTCGTTCGCCGCTTCTTTCCCCGCGGCGAAATCCCTCCCGATCCCAGCTTGAACTAAGCCGCCTGCGTCAGAGGCGCAGCTCCAAGGGAAACTCCGTCAACAGCTCGACTCCCGTGGCGGTAACCCGATAGTTGTTCTCCAGCCGCATGCCGGCGCGCAATTCCTGGGCGTACAAGCCGGGCTCGACCGTGAACACGTCGCCCACTTCGAATTGATCGTCCCAGTGCGGGTTCAAGTGCGGGGCTTCATGGGGGAACAGCCCCAGACCGTGGCCGAGGTGATGGTTGAAGACTCCCACGGGCGCCTGGTCCAGCAGCGTTTGCACCTGTTCGAACAGTTGCTTGCAAGACGTCCCCGGACGCACTTGTTCCTCAACCAGCTGAAAGACCTCAAGCACCCGACGCCAAGCCTCGAACTGTGCGTCGGAAGGATCCGCGACAGCCAGGGTCCGCGCGTTGTCGGCGTAGTAACCCTGGTAGGCGGGCCCCAGGTCCAGAACATAAAGCTGCCCGGCCTCGGCCTCGACGCCCGGTCGCGGCGGACCTCCCCGCGCATTGCAGCGAAAATCGTTGCCGTAGCCGGTCGGAGGTTGCTGCAGGACGTCGACAGCGACGTCATGCAAGGCGTTATACATCGCCAGCTCGCTCAGGCCCGGGCGGAGAATCTCGCGGGCCCGTTGGTACATTCGCTCGGTGGCCAGGGTCGCGCGACGCATGAGGGCCAGTTCATCCGCGTCCTTCCGGCGACGCAGGACAAACATCATCGGCTCAACATCCCGCCGCGCGCAAGAATCGGGCAAGGGGAAATGGCGAGTTCCCTGCGAGAACTCCACGCCGATCGCCGACTGAGGCATCCGGTCCAACTCCCCCGCCAAGGCCAGACAAGCGGCGTGTCGCTGATCATTGCGCAGAGTTGACCGCCATTTGGCGTCGAAAGGAACCACATGATCCGCCGCCGCTTGATAGTCGCCCCGCGGAGCGGCCAGCCAACACGCCCCTTCGCTGCTCAAGTAAACCGCTGGCTCGAATACGGGCGCGAAGTACACCCCCGTCAACCACTGAACATGCTCGCGCCGCAACAACAAGGCGCCTTCCAGGGCGTTGGAGCGGAGATACTCGATGAGCCGAGTCTGCCGGTTTCGGCAAGCCGCGTTGTCCAAGGTCTCCGATTCGGTCATGGTCTCAACTCCTCAAGATGGCGGCTGCGAACCGCCGCGGCATTGTCCCTTCTAAAGGCATGGCGTAGGTTATCCAACCAGGAGTTTCGTTGAAAGCCCTCGCGGCCTTGGCGTTGGACCAGAGTCGCCCACCCTCGCCCCTCGAGGCCAATCCATGAAACGCACCATCGCGATTGGCGATATCCATGGCTGTGCCGTTGCTTTGGAGGAGCTGCTCCGCCGCATCGCCCCCACGCCCGACGACACCATCATCACCCTGGGTGATTATGTCGATCGCGGCCCCGACAGCCGTCGAGTGATCGAATTGCTGCTGGATCTCCGCTCGCGCACGACGCTGATTTCGCTCCTGGGAAATCATGAGATCATGATGCTGAGCGCGAGGGAGGAAGAAAACACCGCGCCGTTCTGGCTCTTTTGCGGCGGCCGAGAGACCCTGGCCAGCTACGGAGGCTCCCTGACGCGCGTGCCCGAATCGCATTGGCAATTCCTGATGGCGTGCGAGTTCGTCCATGAGACCGAACAGTTCTTCTTCGTTCACGCAAACTACGATCCGCAACGTGCACTCGCCGACCAAGACGAACACGTCATGTGCTGGCAACACCTCAACGATCCACTCACCCCACCTCACGCCTCCGGCAAAATCGCCGTCGTCGGACATACGCCCCAACCCAGCGGTCTTCCCCTCCTGAAGCCCCATCTGTATTGCCTGGACACCTACTGCTTCGGCGGCGGCTGGCTCACCGCGTGCGAAGTCGCCACGCAAACCCTCTGGCAAGCCAATGAGGAAGGAAAGGGGAGGGGGTAGGGAGGGGGAGGTCGTTGAGCTGTTAAATTGCATCCGCCTCTGTGGTTCTCCGCGTCCTCCGCGGTCAATTCCATCCGGACCTACCACCTACTTCGCGATATTCATCGTCGCGCAATGGATGGAGCCGCCGAAGCTGATGAGTTCATCCGAGGAGATCTTGACGACTTCCCAGTCGGGCAGCAGTCTTCGAAAGATCGCCTCGGCGATCGCTTCCTCGGGCGGCGTCGGGTTTGAATACGACGGCATGAAGACGGCGCCGTTGACGTAGGCGACATTCGTGTAGGTTAACCACATGTCGCCAGCGAACGGTCCGCCTTTCAGTTTCGAGTAGGGATTGGGCCGCCGGCGGGGCAAGGGTATCCGCTCGATGCGCAGAGGTCCCAACGGCGTGGGCGTTCCGGCGAGTTGCCGAGCGATGGAGTCCAGAATCTTGGCGTTCAAGGGGTCGTAGTTCGGATCCACGGACGCCAGCAGCAACACGTCGGGCGCCGTGAATGTGGCGAACATGTCGACATGGCCGCACGGTTCATCGTTGACCGTCGGCAGGACCATGACCATCGAACCGCCGGCCTCTTCGCGTAGTATCCGGCTGATGTCCTCCCGCCCCAACGGAATGTCGGCGTTCCACTCAAGGGTGCGATCAGTCGTTAACAGCAAGCCAGCCCCGTTGGACAGCAAGTTGCCCCTTTCCAGGATGACTTCGCAGCGTTGGCGAGGTCGATCAAAGTGGCGGCAGATGCGGGCGGCGAAGTTGCTTTCGAGATCCTGATCGTGCAGCTGAAAATCAAGGAACACCATCCCGCGCTGGTGATCCTTGAAGCTGAGCGGGCCGGTGTCGCGAACCCAGGTCCGTCCGATGCCAATCGGGAGGAATGTGATCCGCTGCAAGTCCGCGCCGGCGGCGGCGAGTCTCTTGCCTGCCGCGTCCAGGTCCTCGGCGGGCTCGACCACCAGCACCACATCCAAGCGACGCGAGGCCTCGGCGGCCATGGCCGTTCCACTCTCAAGCAAGCCTTGGCGCCCGTTCGCATCCCAGGTCAGCAGCAAAGCCTGCTGCGTCTCGAACTCCGCGGGAATGACGCCCGAGGCTGGCGTCGCCAGCGGCTGCCGGGATGGGCGATTGGCGCGGACCAACGCTCCGGCGGCCGTCGATGCACTCAGCAGCAACAGGATCCAGAGGATGCTTCGTCTGCGGCTGGCGGGGACAGGCGTGGATGGATTCATGGTTGCTTTTCACTCGTACTTGTGCAGGCGATGGGCAGGACGAGATCGTGCAATGATCCTCCTTGCCGCGCGATTTCGTCGCAGTTCAACAATTCAATACGCCAATTCGGCAACACGCCGGCCAAGGCGCTTTGGACCTCTTGATTCAAGGTCGCCGCATCGGAGAACCGCGGCACAACGGCCAACCTGTTAAAGAGGATCAGCGAGGTGTAGGAGCGAACCACGCCCTCATGGGCTGGCGGCAGCGGCACGCGGACGACTCGCAAGGGACCAAACGGCGTGCGCAGGCCGCTCAACTTGTCCGCATTGCGGTCGAGGATTTGCGCATTCCGCGCGTCCGTCAGCGGATCGGCCCGTCCGACCAACACAGTATCCGCTGCGACAAACGCTGCGATATGTTCGACTCGACCGGCGCCGTTGGCGCCTTCCAGCGACTCGAGCGTCACCAATTCTATCTCGCCGCTTTGCTCCAAAAGCTGACGCCATTGCCCCAGGCTCTGTTGCTCATCGCCCTGTTGAGCGATCAGCCACAGTCCCGCGCCGTTGCTAAGCAAGCGGCTCCAGGGCGGACCGTCCCAGTTGCGAGCGGCCAACTGCAGACTTTGCGCGACTTGGCGCTCCTCTTCGCCGGTCACGGGGGCGAGGACGGCGCATTCGCCCTTCGCGTCCTTGATCACCCGCCAGGGGAAGGCCCGCGCACCGGCGGCGGGCGCCTCGACCGGCAGAATCTGGATATCGCCCAGCGAGACCTCGCGGCGCTCGACAGGTGGAGCGTCGCCTGGAGGCAACGAATGCTCCTCGGCCCGGCGGGCGAGGCTCTCTTCACACCAGACCGTTCCATTTTGCGACAGCAGTTTGACCAATTCCGCACCCAACGACTCATCGACATGAGCGAGTTCATCGGGGATCGCCACCAGGATCAGGCTCTGGTGAGAAAAATCGGCTGGTAAGAAGACCCGTTCGGGATCGCTCCAGAGGAAAGTGGTCCGAAATCCGATGCAGAACCCCAGGAGCAACAGCCCCAAGATCCAGACGACGGGCAGCCAACGCCGTCGAGCGGGTTCGGCGGGCTCAGGGGCGTCGCCCCAATGGTTTTCATTCACTCTTGGTGTACTCGACAACGGGAAGGGAACGGAACCGATGGCGCGAATCAGTCCGGTCGTTGGGTAAACGCCGCCGGACGTCGAAGGTTCCGCAGCCTGCAGCAGTTCGTTCCGATTTCCCGCACTCTTCCGTGGGCAGGCTCGGCTACTTCTCGACAGCAACGCAGAACAAGCGAGCGCTGGAGCGAATGAAGAGGGCGCCATCACTGATGGCGGGCGTCGCGCTGAAGTCCTCGCCCGGGAGCAAGTCGAGGGTATTGCTCGCCAACTGTTGAAAGGCTTCGCCAACCTTCAGCACATAGACCGTGCCTCGACGCGTCACGTAGTACAGCTTGCCGTCGGCCGCGACGGGCGACGAGTAGTCCCCGCCGCCAAACCCGCCGCGTCCTCGAGGACCAAAACGGCCGCCGCCTTCGCGAGGGCCGCCGCGTCCTCCCCGAGGCGATTGCGCGGCCACGGTGCTGATCGCGGCGGGAGACTCCGGCTCGCGACCGGCCAGGGCCGGCGGCTGCAACCGCTGGTGGAATATCTCCTCCCCCGTCGCCGCGTCGATACAGTCGGCCAGGCCGTTGCTGATCCAGTAGATCTTTCCTTCATGGATCAAGGGCGTCCCGATCTGTCCGCTCTTGCGGCCCCGCCACAACACCTTGCTCTGAGAAACATCTTTCTCGCCGCCAGAGCGAATCGCGATGGCGCCGCCTTGACGTCCTTCAATGACAAACACCACGTCGCCCGCGGTAATCGCACTGGCCTTCGCGGAATTCTCCTGCGGCGTTTCGCAATACCACAACAACTTGCCGGTGTTGGGTTCGAAGGCCCACAATTCATGAGGAACCGCCATCACCAACTCGTCCACTCCGGAGGCGTTGGTGACAATGACGGGAGTCGACCAACGAGAAGCGAAGCCATCAGCCTGCTGTTCCCAAACGATCGCTCCGGTCTTCTTGTTCAGAGCCAACAGTCGGCGGCTCTCGACGACGGCGGGAACGATCAACAAATCGCGGTACAGGATGGGACTGGACGCCGAGCCCCAGCCGCGACCATCCAGACCATCTCCAACATCAACGCGCCATTGCTCGGCGCCCTCGATGTCGTAGGCGAGGACGCCCGATTTGCCAAAAAAAGCGTACACCATCGCGCCGTCGGAAACGGGGGTGTGCGTGGCGTAACCGTGTTGGGCGAACATGCCGCCGAATCGGTCTTCGGGCAAACTGGCGTCGCAGGAGCGATCCCAAAGCGTGGCGCCGGTGGCCTTGTCGAGGCACAGAAGGTGGCGTTTGAGATCCTCTTGTTTTCCCGGGTTGCCGGCCTCAACGCCATATCCCGACCAATAAGTCACGAAGATTCGGTCGCCCACCACGATAGGACTCGACGAGCCGGGGCCGGGGATCTTCACTTGCCACTTCAGATTCTGAGAGCTGCTCCAAGTCGTGGGCAACGGCCGGGTGCTCTGGACGACGCCCGAGCCATTGGGGCCTCGAAACCGCGGCCAATCCTGGGCGACGGCGGCAGGGAGCAGGAAGAGCGTCAAAACCAACGCCGCTCGGCGTGTTCCTCTCAGCATCGGGCCCCCCTTTCTCCAATGGTGCATTGACGCTTCCGTCTTGGTAACCTAACCCCAGAGCTGCGGCGAGGTTTCGCTCCGGCTCGGGACGTCCAGGCTACCGCACCCAGCCGACGAGCAACAGCATGGCCCTGAATCTTGGACTCGGCGAACCGGCGCCGGATTTCCGCCTGGAATCCGTGATGCCTGGCGGTGCGGCGGGCCCCATCGCCTTGGATGATTATCAAGGCAAATGGCTGGCCTTACTTTTCTACCCCCGCGATTTCTCCTTTGTCTGCCCGACGGAGCTGTCGGCGTTCAGCGGGCGTGCGCCGGACTTCGCCGATCGCCAATGCGACATCCTGGCGGTCAGCCTGGACGATTTGGAGACGCATCGCCGCTGGCTCGAAACGCCCGCCGACGCCGGCGGCGTGGGCGGCCTCCGGTTCCCCTTGGGAAGCGATCCGGACGGTTCGGCTTCGCGGGCCTATGGCGTTTGGGATCACTCCCGGGCCATCGCCCATCGCGGCCTCTTCTTGATCGATCCCCAGGGCCTCATCCAATATGCGGTCGTCCACGCCCTGTCGGTCGGGCGTCCCGTTCGACGAAGTGCTCCGCGTGCTTGACGCGCTGCGAAGCGGAGGCGTCTGCCCGGCGAGTTGGACGGCGGCCGACGGGACGCTGGACATCGACGCGATGCTGCAACCCGGACGCGTCTTGGGGCATTATCGCGTCGAACAGCCACTGGGGCGAGGCGGCTGCGGCGTGGTGTTGAAAGCCTGGGATCTGAAGCTGCGCCGGCCCGTCGCCGTCAAGGTCCTACATCGCGAGATCCGCAGCTCGCGGCAATTATTGCTCGCCGAGGCGCAGGCGGCCGCGGCGATCAATCACCCCAATGTCTGCACGGTCTTCGCCGCCGAAGAAATCGACGGCCTGCCCGTGGTGATCATGGAGTTGTTGGAAGGCCGGACCCTGACGGACGTCGTCCGCGAAGGTCCCTCACAAGAGCAAGCCGAGGCGCTCGCCCACAAGATCGCCCTGGGCTTGGCGGCCGCCCACCGCCAACTCATCGTCCATGGCGACCTGAAGCCCGCCAACATCCTGTTGTCTTACGAGGGAGAGCCCGTGATTGCGGACTTCGGGCTGGCTCGTTCCCAAAGACCGGCGGATGTCGGCGAACGCGCGATAGCGGACGAGCTTGGCGCCGCCGCCGAGACCGCCAGGATCGCGGATCTCGATCCCGAGGCCACGGTGGACTATCCCGATCCGCTCGCCACCGTATCGGCCTTTGGCCGCGGGGGACTGACCGGAACGCCGGCCTACATGGCGCCGGAACAAGCTCGCGGCGAACGGGCCACGCCGGCCAGCGACGTCTTCTCCTTGGCGCTGATTCTCTTCGAATTGTGGACCGGTCGCCGCGCCCTGCAGCAACCTTCCCTGATCGCTCTCGTCGAAGCGTTGCGAGACGATCAACTGGGGACTCGACTCGCCCAACTCGCGCCCTCGCCGCGCCGCCGGTTGTTGGAGCTGATGCTCAGCGCCGATCCTCAAGCACGTCCGACCATGCAGCAAGTTCTGGAGCACTGGTGAGCCGTCCGGCGCAGCTTCGCCTCGGGACGCCGCCGGAATTGCATGCTTCCGCTAGCCGCCAACAACGAACCACGCCGTCTTGACCGCACAGATACAGGCGACCATAGGCGGCCGCCATTCCATCCCACACCGGGGGCGAGTCAATGGCCTGCTCGAGGATCGGCGAGCCGTCTTTGGTGGAAAGTATCCACAACAGGGCGCCCTCCTCGCCGCGGAGCGCCCGATCCTGGGCCTCCAATTCGGCCAGGACCGAGTCGTCGCGCTGAGTCAGGCGTTCGAAGGTTCGCTCTTCATCGATCAAGTCCCTGGCGCCGGCGGCCACCAATTGGTCGCCCACCAAGAGAATCGATTGAGGGAAGAGCGGGGCGTCCCGCGTCCATTGATGTTGGACGAAGGTGTCAGCCCGGCGAGCGTTGCCAGTGGGCCGAATCACCACGCCCTTGCCGATGCGGCCCGAGGTCGCCTTCACGCCCTCCAACGCGCCGTGGTTTTGCTGGGGCGACTGGTCCCTGGCCGAGCCGTCGTCAAACGAGACATTCAGGACTTCGCCCGTGTGATCCGAGGGCGGTTCAGCGGGTTTCGCGAACCGCAGTTGAATCTCCTCCAACGTCCACTCGGTAAAGGCCATCCGCACCTGGTCGATGATCCCCGAGAAGGCGTTTGGCGCCCGGTAGTCGCCGACGGCGCCGCCAGCGTCTCCTCCAATCTCCAACGATTGCGCGGGATCGCCCGTGAGCAGCGAATGAGCGACGCCGGAGGCTTTCAACTGGCCATCCACATAGAGCCGCATTTTCAGATCCGCACCGACCACCGCCGTCAGGTGCGTCCATTTGGAGAGGGTTAATCGCGGTCCTTGAATCGACGACGTCTTGCCGTCTTCCCTCAAGATCCAGGTGGGCCGGGAGTTCTGCAGGACCAGTGCATATCCGCGCTGGGGACCTCCCCGAGCAACCACCACGCCGCCCGCCTTGGTCGGCTTGATCCAAGCTTCAAGTGAAATGGGCTGGCCCGTGGGATTCAAGCTGTCGCTGCGGGGAAACTTGACCATGGTCTCCGCTTGGCGGCCCTCGGGACCGACCGCCGGCGCTACGGGCGCCTCGCGCGGCGCCGAGAAGAATTGATGCTCGATGGTGGTCGTCCATTTCAAGTACTCCGGCTTCCGCCCGAAGCCGTAGACGTTCTTATCATCGACCACCAGCAGACGTCCGCTCGGGGCGTACTTGCCGGCTTGGAAGTAGCCGTTGTGACCTCCCGAGAAACTGCGGCCGAACACCCAGTACGCGCGATGAAACCACGTGCTATCCAGGAAGCCCGTGGGCGAAAACAGGTGGGCGGTCTCGCCGCCTTGCACCGCCGCATTGGCTGCGGCGTTGCCCGAATTCGGACCGATCTCTCCCCGCTGCCCTTGCATGTCGATTTGCTGCGAGCGCATGTAGATATAGCGACCATCGCTGGAAAGAATATCGGGCAAGCCAACGGGCATTTGCAAGGTCTGGATTCGATCCTGCAGACTGCCGCCCGTGTCGGGGTCGGTTCCATCCATGACCTCCTCGGCCAATTTGTCGCCAGTGGCGACGTCCAGCCGCAGGAATCGCAGTCCGCCGTCCAGAAAGACCGAGCGACCGGCGACACAGTAAGCGGAATCGCCAAGCACCAGGATCGATCCATGCACGGGCCAGACGGACTCCAACTGCTCCAAGGACATCAACCGCTCGTCGCGAGGCGCCGCCCGGAATCGCCAAGCCAACTGGCCGTCGGCCAACCGCAAGCAATACACGTAACCGTCCGCGCTGCCGAACACAGCGCGACCGCGATAAATCGTGGGAGGAGAATCAACACGTCCCCCGGCGGTGTAGGCCCATAGCTTTTCGCCCGTCGCGGCGTCCAAGGCGTGCACCGTGTGTTGGTCAATACAGGAAACCAGCAACTTGCCGTCGGCGACGACCGCAGCACTCAAGCGGCCGCCCAAGTCGGTCGCCCACCCCGCTTGGAGCACTCCCAAGTTTTGCCCCGTGGCCGCGCTGCGGGCCGCATCGCGGCGAAACGTCGGCCACTCGTCCGTCGCGGCTTCACCGCCGGTCAAGGGATCGGCGAACGCGACGCCGCGTTGCAGTCGCGCGGTCTCGTCCGGAATGACCTCTCCCAATTCCCGCGACGCCGCGCGGGGCGCCAGCGCATTGAATCCATAGAGCTTCGCTTCGGGGTAGCAGGCGCAATTGTGCGGCGGCGCATACAACAATCCGTTGCACGGCATCACGCCGTACAAGCAACCGCCTCGCACCCAATGATGAATCATCCAATGCTCTTCCGCGGGATCAACAAACTCGATCCCCGTGCGCGAGGGAATCAGGAACTTGTCCGTCGCTTTAGCGATGTAGCAGCGATGATGAAACCAGTAGGTCGAAACATCAGGGGGAAAGCTCTTGCGGACTTCACCGGTGTGCGGATCGCGTCCGGTGTATTCGCCCGTGTCGCCGGTTCGCGTGGTCGGCGCGGTCCACACCAGGCCGCCGGCGACCAGCAGGTCCTCGGGAGATTGGTATCCGGATTGCGCATGCGGCGCCTTCCACAACAGCTTGCCAGTCTCGGCGTCGAGGGCTTGCATTTCACGATCGCCCCCCGCGTACAGCAACACTCCGTCATAAACGACCAACTTGGGTCCGAAGTTGAATGTGATGCGTTCTCGAACGCCTCCGCCAGTCCGCCATTGCTCTTCGCCGGAACGACGATCCAGGCAGACGACTTCCTTGCCGTCATGGTAGAAGACATGTTGCGCGTCAACCGTTAAGGTCATCGGCGCGACGATCGATTCCTTGCTCCATAACGTCTCGCCGCTGGCCGCTTGCAACGCCGCCAGGCGCCGGGGTTGCTGGTTCCAATGGAACTCCTCGGCCACGCGACGCTGGTCGCCAAGGTTCAAAGCTGGAGCATATTCATCCAAGGGGGATTGCCCCGGATTCACCTGGACAAAGACTTCATCACCCTCGACAACGACTTCCTCGGTCGGCTTCGTCCCGGCATAGGTCTGCAGAGTCTCGCCCGTGGCCGCGTCCAGGCATGTTAAAGGCTCGTCCCATCCCAAGGTCACGTACACGCGGTCGCCAACGGCCACTAATCGCCGAGCCAACTGAGTGGGTCCGCTCTTTAAGGGCCACAGATGATTGTGCCAATGTTCAATGTCGCGCTTCCAAAGGACCGTGCCGTTGAACGCGTCCCGAGCGATCAGCTTCCATTTCGCTGGCAGCTGGATCGAGACCCGCGAGCCTTCGTCCATGATGTAGAACATCCGCCCGCCGGCGGACACCAAAGCGCTCATGGAAGCCATGCGATCGTGATGGCGGGACCAACGTGGGCTGCCCAGCCATTGCAGATGAGCAGGCGGGCCGACGACATCGTCATGCGCCACGGCGTTCCCGCTGGCGTCATGCAAATAGTGCGTCCACTCATCGATCGCCTGATCGCGCGGCTTCTCGATGCGGCGCCATGGATTGCCGCCCGGCGCCAGGGCCGCGCCGCCTGGGGTCAAAACGCGTTGGATCTCGGATTCGCTCACGTTCGTGTCGCCCAAGACCAACAGGTTCACCAGGTTTTCGATGTAGGGCAAGCGGCCGCCCCGCCAGAGGTCCGCGGACGCGTCGCCGTAGATGGACTTCTGTCGTAACTTCTCGCGAATCTCTTGGACGAGCGTGGGCTCGGCGGCGAGAACATGCACTTGCCAAGGGCCCTGGGCGATAAACGCCGCCGCCAGCTTGGCCGCGTCCCGGGGCGGAAGGCCCGCCAAGACGACGAGACCGCCGCGCTGTTTCGACTCGGACAGCACCTGCTGCAGGTCGGGCGAGTCGAACGCCACCGCGTTACGGGCCGGGACGGCGCCTAGCGCCCCCAGGAAACCGAGCACCACCAAGCAACCACGCGCACGGCTCGCCAAGCATTGCTGGCCCATTCCGTCATCCCCGCCAAAAAGTTTTCCCGGATCCACGAGTCCGCCCGAACCGAACCCTTGCCAGGCCCAGCATAGCACAAGCAAACGGGGCGAGAGGATTCGCGCCCCGGAACGGACCCGTGATGCTGGTTTCTGGCGAAGCTCGCGGCGCCGCATGTGAGGCCCAGCAGGCCACGCCGTAGCGGGCAGAGGCTTGGTTCTTCGCGTGGGGAGAGGCCCGCAAGCTGGCGAGGCGCGGCTGCCCGCCCTAGGCCGGCATTCTGGAGCGGGCGAAGTCCTGCAAGTCCTGCATGGATCGGCAGAACAGATCCGCGTTCACGCGCCGCCTGACCCGGGTGATCAACGCGTTTCCGCCGAGCACAAAAAAGGTCGTGGCCTGATGGTCCTGATGCAGCTGATTGAAGCGTCGCACAAAATCATCCTCGTTGGCCAGGTGCGACACGCTGAGCCAGAACAAACGCGGCGTCTGGCGGATCAGCGCGACCTGCAGCGTTTCGAACGGCAGACTGTCTCCCAACGAGATCGCGTTCCACCGGATCTCGCGGAGCACCAACTCCACCATCGTCGTCGCGAGCGAATAGGGATCGCCCTCGGCCGTTCCCCCGATGGCCAGCGGCGCGTCGCTGGGCGGAGGCGGCAGCATGCTTCGCAATTCGAAGAGCAATCGCAAGCCGATTTCGCACGCCCTCCGCTCTTGAAAAACTTCCGCGTCTCCGCATTCCCATTGCTCGCCGATGGCCAAGAAGGCGGGGCCAATCACCTGATCACAGATCACCGCCAGCGAGTGATCGCCCAGGAACAAGTCCAGCACGACCAGCCGGGCCAGCTCTTCCTCGCCAGCCAACAGGGCGTGTAGCAGCTGCTCCTGCGAGCGCGCCGTGCTGCTCCCGCCGGCGCCGACGGTCGCTGGCAAGCCGAGGATCTCTGGGCGCACCATCCGGTGCCCCGAGGCCTTCAGGAACTGCAGCAGGCCGCTGATGGGAACCCGTCGATGGCCGCCCGCGGTGTATTGCGTTGGGATCACGCCCTTGTCGCACCAGCGCTTCACCGAGGACTCGCTAACTTCGATCGCGGTGGCGATCTGCCGAGGCGTCAACAGCGATTTCATGAACCAACCTTGCCAGGTGTGCTCACCGCGATCGACGTCAAACGGGCGGCCGATGTTCTCATGACGTCAGCGCCGACGGGCGGGAGGCAACATCGTGAGGCGCCCTTTGCCGAGCGGCGCCTCGCGCCGCGGGGCTCATCAAGTAATGAGCGACGAACCACTCCTGGCCGCCCGCGTAACCGAACAACTCGGACACCGCCAGGAAGAAGATCCTCCATCTCTGGAGCCAGCGATCAGCGTCCTCGGGGCCATAGGTGCGGGCGAAAATTCCCTGCACTTCGTCTTTCCGGCGATCAATCAACTCCAACCATGCGTCGGCTGTTTTTTGATAGTGGTCGCCGCTCCAGCGCCATTGGCGTTCGACGCCGAGATCCTGATCGTAATTCGGCAAGAGATCCTCGCTGGGCATCAACCCGCCGGTGAAGAAATGACGGCCCATCCAGTTCGCGGCGCCTTCCGTTTCGAAAGGGTAGGCGAACTCGCGATGGCAGAACACGTGCACCAGCAGCTTGCCGCCCGGGGTGAGCCAGGAGGCGATCCGCCGTAAGAGCTCCTGGTGATTCCGCATGTGCTCAAACATCTCGACCGAGACAATCCGATCGTGCTTGCGGTCCGAATGAAAGTCGTTCATGTCGGCGGTGAATACTCGCAGGTTGCGGTCGATACCGCGACGGGCCGCCTCAGCCATGATGTACTTGCGTTGGGAGCTGGAGTTGGAGACCGCCGTGACCGACGCGTTGGGATAGTGCTGCGCCAACCACAGCGTGAGCGACCCCCATCCGCAGCCGAGCTCCAAGATCTCCATCCCGTCTTCGATCCGAGCATTCTCGCACGTCCGCCGCAACGCTTCCGCCTCGGCCCGCTCGAGCGACGTTTCTCCCGGCGACCAGTAACAGCAGCTGTACTTCCGGTGCGGTCCCAGCACCCGCCCGAAGAACGACTGCGGGACTTCATAGTGCTGCTCGTTCGCCTTCTCGGGAAGCGGCGCGATGGGTCCGTGTTTCGATTCGCTAAGTAATCGACTCATCCCGTCGACGTTGACTTGTTGTTGATTCAGACGCTGGCGGCAGAGCGAGGCGATGCCTTTTCGGATCAGCGAGTCAGGAACCCAACCCCGCTCCATGCATTCCACGGCGGTCGCTGTAAGCAGATTCCTAAGCATGATGAGTGAGCCTCCATGGTTGGGAGATAAGGCGGTCAAGGCAAAGCCTGACCGGGGCGATTGAGTCGGGCCGCCGCACGGCCCTACGCGGCCGCCGATTTCGGGGGCCAGGGGAAGAAAGCGCTCGTCGTTCTCTGGTAATCGCGGTACGCGTCGCCGCGGCTCTTCAACGCCTGCTGTTCGGTCGGCGGAATACCTGTGACGCGGGTAATGACGAACCACATGGTCAACGGCCCGAGCAGAGCCGGGGCGACCCACCAGGTTGGCGCCGCGAAGAACACGTAGGCCCACCAGTGCAGCCATTCAAAAAAGTAATTGGGATGTCGCGAATACCGCCACAGCCCCATTCGGCAGACAAGCCGCTTGCCCGCGTTCTCGCGGCGAAACCGGGCCAGTTGCGCATCGGCGATCATCTCGCCCAAGATCGACGCGACGCCAACGCCGCACGCCAGGAAGTCCCAGAACGAAATGGGGAGCGGGTTTTGGCAGGCGACCAGCAGCGGCAGGGCAAAAAGCAGACAGCCAAACGCCTGATATTGATAGAAGCGAAAGATATTCGCCTGAGCTCGCTCGCCCCATTGCTCTTTCAGGCTTTGGTATCGCCCATCTTCGGGCAACGACAAGACTCGCGTCAACACATAGCCGCTAAGCCGCACGGCCCACACAGTGGCCAAGATGACGACCAGCCAACGCCGAGTCACGTCGCCTTCGCTGACCCAGGCGAAAACGCCGCCGATCGCCGCGACGCCCAGCGACCACGCCACATCGACAATGCCCGCGTCGCCCGTGCGACGTTGCACCCACCACAGCACCGCCATAACGATCGCCATGGCCGCCCATCCGCCCAGAATCGCCCAGAATATGCTCACGCGCAGGACTCCTGTCGTCGTCGGTTTCGCTCCGCGGGAACATCCGTGTCGTGATCAGCGAGCCGGGACGGTTCGCTCGCCGCAGGGCGCGTGAACCAGTCTTCGCCGGCCTGCGGATCCCGCCGGCAGCCCGGACGAGACCAGGTCATCTGCACAAGATTCACGTGACGCTCGTGGAAACCGGCCTCGCAGTAGCAAAGGTAATACTCCCACATGCGAATGAACCAATCGTCAAACCCCAGTTCCCGGACTTCATCCAGGCGAGATAGGAACTGCTCCCGCCAACAACGCAACGTCCGCGCGTAATGGGGGGCGAAGTCCTCCAAGTGGACCAACCTCATCCGCCCTTCAGCCGAGGCGTGACGCGTTAGCTCCGAAATCGAGGGCAGACATCCGCCTGGAAAAACGTAACGCCGAACAAAGTTGACCGTCCGGGTGTAGCGTTGGAAACGATGATCGCCAATCACGATCCCTTGAATCAGCATCTGACCATCGTCGCTCAGCAATTCGCCGCAGCGGCGAAAGAAGGCGCCGTAGTATTGATGCCCAACGGCCTCGATCATCTCGATCGACACGAGCTTGTTGTACTGGCCTCGTAATTCGCGATAGTCTTGCAGCAATGGAGTCACGCGATCTTCCAGACCCTCGCGATGAATCGTCTCCTGGACCCAACGATGTTGCTCCTGGGAAATCGTGGTGGTGGTGACGCGGCATCCGAAATTCTTGGCGGCGTAGGCGGCCAGTCCGCCCCAACCGGAACCGATTTCCAGCAAATGATCGCCCGGTTGTAAGTCCAGCTTGCGGCAGACCCGCTCCATCTTCGCGTTGGATGCGTCCAGCAGCGTACTCGAAGGCTCTTCGAAGACGCCGCAGGAGTAGCTCATCGTCGGATCCAGAAACAACGAGAAGAACCGGTTGCCCAAGTCATAATGTTCGTGAATGTTCTTCCGCGAACCGCTGACGGAGTTCCGCCGGACCGCGTGCTGAATGCGGGCGGCGCCATTCCGCAGCCATCCCCAACCCCGCTCGAGGCGCTCGGCGGCCGGAAGATTGCGAATGAAGATCTGCACCAGCGAAACAAGATCGTCGCACGCACAATCGCCGTCCATCAGCGATTCGGCGAACCCCATGGCGCCGCCAAAAACGACGCGACGATAAAAGCGGGGATGCAACACTCTCAGCTCAACTCTCGGACGCGCCGCTTCGTCGCCCAGCAACCGCGAATCGCCGTCGTTCAATTCGATGCAGCCTCCCCGGAGGCCATGCAAGTGGTCGCTCAATAGTTTGCGACAGAGTCGATCGACCAGGCCTGCCGCGGCTTGACTTGGTTCGACCTCCAACGATAACGGACTGGCCATGGGGATTCCTTACTTGCTTCTGGCGGATGACCGCACCGGGCGCGGTGTATTGGGAAAGGCGACTGTTTCGGTTACTGCTTCGATTTCTTTTCAGGATGCGGATGAAACGGAACGCGCTTCATCCACAGCCGTAAGGCTTGCCAGTAAATCGCCGCAGTCACCTGAGCCGTCATCAAGGGGTACCGCACCAGCATTCGAGTCAACTGCCGTGTCGTCAATTCGCGACGATCCAACTGCAGAGTGACATCGAAGCAAGTGCTTTCGTCTTCCGCGCAGTCGATCTGCGCTGTCAGCCGCTCGCCCGGCTTGTTCATGGACCAACCATATTTCAAGTCCATGGGCATGAAGGGGGAAACATGAAACGCCTTGGGCACGGTCGGCTTTCGTGGGCCCTCGAAGTCGGCGGGATCGAGAACGTAAAGATGCTGCTCGCCCCAAGGCGTGTTATTGACTTCAGCGACGATGCGCTCCACTCGCCCACCGGCGGCGTCGAAGCAGTAGTAGAACGAAACGGGGTTCATGACATAGCCGCAGTACCGCAGGTGCGTCAGCAGGCGAATGGGCCCCTGAGGGCGTGGGCGACCCCGACTCTCGACCACATCAGCGACCGCTTCACGAAGCGGCTGGGACGGGTCTCCCAAGTGATCGGCGCAACGGAACCAAGCGGGCGCGAATTGTCGGGTTGACCAGACCCATCTGCCAGCGAACACACGATCCAACTCGTCGAGATCGAGGTAAGCCAGAAAAACCCGGTAGCGGAACTCATGCTTGACGGGCGAGAAGCGACGATGCCGGACCCAACCTTCGTAGAGACAGCTGTTGATCAATCTCGCGCCAGGCTCCGCCGCCGCCGCGGCGTCGCGGGCGGGCCAAGCCGAAGCGGCCATCGCATCGGAAGACGCAACGATCGCCGTCGTCACCGAGGAAGCTCTTTCACAAGCCGGGTGAATCAAGTCGCCGCTCCTTCCACAACCACACGTGGTCGCCCGCTCGGTCGCTCAACTTTCGTCCGGCCATTCAGACGACGACACACCGCCAACGCGCTGTTGACCCCGTCCTCATGAAAGCCGTTGCCCCAGTAGGCGCCGCAGAATGACGCTCCCCGCGCATTGATGAGCTCGCTATGCCGTCGCTGGGCCGCCGTCCGCTCCATGGTGAAGACCGGATGGTGATAGGCGATCTTGCGAATGATCTTGGCTGGATCGATCGCCGCGGTGTTGTTCAACGTCACGCAGTACGTGCGACGCGTCGGAAGACTCTGCAACATGTTCATGTTATACGTGACCGTCGCCTTGGACGCATCATGCACGGGGGCCAGGTAATTCCAGCACGCCCACGCTCGGCGGCAGCGCGGCAGCAGAGCTTCATCGGTGTGCAGGACCGCCTCGTTCGCCTCGTAGGGGAAAGCGCTCAGCACGTCGCGCTCGGTGGCGGAGATCCCCTCGCCCAGCATGCGTATCGCTTGATCGCTGTGACAAGCGAAAATCACATGATCGAAACGCTCGCCGCCGGCGGCGCTGGTCACCTGCACATGGTCCGCCCGCCGCTCGACCGAGCGCACCGGGCAGCTTAACCGAATCGCGTCCTCGAAGCCTCGGCGGAGCGCGTTGAACGTAAGTCTTCGACCCGCCCTGAATGACGCGCCATTGGGGTCGGTTCCGCAAGTTCAGCAGGCCATGATTGCTGTAGAACTCGGCAATAAACCGCATCGGGAAAGACTCGAACGCAGCATGGGGGCACGACCAGATGGCGGACCCCATGGGGAGAAAGTACTGGTTGACGAATTCCGCCGAAAAGCCCCGTTGCTGCAGATATTCGCCGACCGTGAGAGCACCACCCTCTTCAGCCTCTAAGACTCGTTGTGCGTCGCGATTGAACCGCAAAATGTCCCGCAGCATCCGAAGGAAGCGCCAGCTGAGGAGATTCTTCCTCTGGGCGAACAACCCGCCGAGATCCGCTCCGCGATACTCCAAGCCGGTCCGCTCGCAGCGAAAGCTCAGCGACATGGTCGTGGGCTGCGAAGCCACCCCCAACTCACGCAGTAGCCGAATGAAATTGGGGTAGGTCCGATCATTGAAGACAATGAATCCCGTGTCGACCGCAAGCTCGCGAACGCCGTCGTGCACCTGCAGCGTGTTGGTGTGCCCTCCCAGGTAATCGGCGGCCTCGAACAGAGTGATCTCGTGGTCGGGCGCCAGGTAGTGGGCGCAGGTCATGCCCGAGATCCCGCCGCCGATAATCGCAATTCTCAAGATCGGAATCCTTCGCTTGCTGAAGCACTGACGGCTGGAGGGGCAGGGTTGGGCTTTTGGGAGCTTCAGAAGCTCGCTTTCGCGGGACTCTCCGCCGGGTGCGGAGTCGCCGCCGGCTCGCGGGCGGTCGCCGGCGCCTGGCAGCCAGCATCGCATCTCCCCGTCAGCTTCAGTCGCCGCGCGGCGAACATCTTGTACGCGAGGTCCAACGCCTGGGACACACCTGGCAGCCGCGTGGGAGCGACCAGCCAGGTCCACCCGATCGCCGAATAGAGACGGCGAAACACCTCGACGCCCCGAATGATCTCCCCGTCCCTTAAGCGGCCATGAATTTCCGCCATCAAGCGATCCAAAGTGAGGCCTTGGGGCGGATCGAAAGAAGGCTCGGCGATGTCGGTGAAGCGGATGCGTTCGCGTCGGTCCCGCCGGCGGAGGAAGGCGATCTCCTTGCTGCAGAGCGGGCAATCGCCGTCGTAGAACACTTCCACAGCCCAACCGGGTTGACCAACGCTCATGCTCACCGCCTAACAACGTCCAAATCGTTCAAAACGTCCACACAGTCTATACCGCCAGGACGAACGATTGACAACGCGCTGAATGCGAACCTTTCCCGAATTTCGTCGGGCGGCGTCCAGACGCCACGCATCGGAAACCGAGTTGGTTACGACGTCGGCGAGCACGCCGGGGAGCGTCGTTAGCATCTGTGGAGGGTCGCGAAGGGCGCCTCCGATGAGCACCAAGCTAAGAAAGATCCGGCTGGAGTTGACCGCGGAGGACACGGAGCACCACAGAGGCGGATGCAATTCTGTCCTGTGAAGCGCACCCCCGGGATCAGGCCGCGCTGGCGGCCTTGGCTTTCTTGATCATGGCCGAGAGACGGCTCTTGGTGCGGGCGGCCATGTTGGCATGGACCAAACCACTCGTGCCGGCTTGATCGAGCGCCCGAGCGGCGTCGCGATAGTGAGTGGCGGCTTGATCGAAGGCGCCGGAGGCGACCGAAACATGGACCTTCTTGATCAACGACCGCAAGGCCGATCGGTCGGCGCGGTTGCGTTCGCGGCGGACGACGTTTTGACGGAGTCGTTTCTTAGCGCTTTGAGTGTTGGGCATGTCGGGAGCCTACGAGATCCTATCCTGGGGTAGCTCGAGTACCGGGACGACGTGTTGACGCACGGCGAAGTCGCCTGTGAGGAATCACCCTTTATGACGCATGGCGAGCAGTTTGTCCAGCCGCGATTGCACATCTCGATATTCCGGCGCCAGCCGCGATAATTCCTCCAGGCGAGCTCGAGCATCCTGGAATTGCCCCATGGCCTCGGCCAACACCGCTTCTCGATACATCGCCAGGCGCCTCAATTCGGCGGCCGCGGCGTCATCCGCCTGCTCCGGTTCCTGGCCGGCCAGCGAGACCGCGCGGTAATGGTCCAGTGCTTGCGAGAACCGCCGCATTTGCTGCAGGCACTCCCCCATCCCCAAATGCGCCCGTTGCACGAAGGGGGCGACGTTCAGCAGGGATTGGAACAGATCCGCCGCCTGCGGCCACCGCCGCGCCTGCTGCAGGGAGAGGGCGAGGTCGAAAGCCGCCGTTGGGCTCGCCGGTTCTCGTTCAACTGCGGGACGTGGCCACGTCCAATTGCACTCGCTGGAGGTTGGCTCGGGCGTCCTCCAGCCCCGACTCGTCGTTCTGATCCGGGTAGGCCCGCAACCACTCCGCGGCGATTTCGACGTGACGCTCCGCGCGGGCCAGCAGCAGGTTCTCGGCGACGTGCACCAGGCGCAGTTCGCCGGGAGCGGCGGTCCGGGCAATCGCCAGGCCTTTTTCGGCCAGTTCGAACCACCCACAATCAATCCACTGCTGAATCGGTTGGGCCGCGGACTCGGCCAGATTGGGATCGTTTTCCAGACGCCTCAGCTGGGCTTCGGCTTGGGAAGCATCCGCGGAGTCATCCGGGTCCTGCAACAAACGGCGGGCGAAGACGGCTTGTTCGTCGTGGGCGTCGAATTGCAACAACTGACGCCAGGCCGTCATGGCGGAGGGATAATCCGCGGCCCGCATCGGCGCTTCGGCAAGTCGGCGCGTGGGCGGCAAGTGCTGGGGGTGCTGATGCTGGGCGAATTGGCAATAAGCGCGCTCGGCGTCTCGCAGGCCAAAGGCGCGGCAAGCGTCCGCCAGGGCGGCGGGCAGTCGCATGCAAAAGGGGAAGTCGATCAGCAGCAGCGGTCCGGCTTCCAACACGGCGGCCCAACGCCGGCTGCGCGCGTTGAACGAGCAATCGGCGCCGCGGGAGCCATTGCCAGACTCGCCGCCACCAGATCGCCTTGGTGCGGGCGGCCTGTTGCAATAGCAACTCAACATAAAAGCGATTGCCGGGATCTTCGGCGACGCACCGCGCCAGCAATTCCAGCCCCTGGCGCCGATGCTCGCGGCGTCGGCCGTGGGCCAACAGTTGCCGCCCCCGCTCCCATTGCTCCTGCAGTTGCCGACGTCGCTGCGGCGTGATGCGCCGGGGACCGCTGGCCGCCTCGAGATTCGCGGTGGAACTAGCTATCGACACAAAACACCGTCTCCCGTGCCCGGGCGGCCGGCGCCGCCGGAGCGTGTTTCCTCTGGGATCCGCCGGACACGTCCGCGGGTGAACGACCGGGCCTGGACGCCTTTTCCTCGTCCCGCAATCAAATCACAATGGACGCATGCCACACGAAGCTGATGCCCGAGCGACAACGCCCGCCACCGTTTTTCTCGTAGGCGCCGGACCTGGCGATCCGAACCTGATCACACTGCGCGGGGTGCAATGCCTGCGGCGAGCTGATGTCGTCCTTTATGATTATCTCGCCAACGCCCAGATTCTCAAGCATGTCCGTCCTGAAGCGGTGACCGAATGCTTGGGCAAGCACGGTCAAACGCGGATCTGGCCGCAAGACGAAATCAATCAACGCCTGATCGCCTTGGCTCGACAAGGCAAGACAGTCGTGCGGCTCAAAGGAGGCGATCCCGCCATCTTCGCTCGGGCGGCGGAAGAATGCGGGGCCTTGGAGGACGCTGGCATTCCCTATGAAGTCGTGCCGGGCATCACCGCCGCCTTGGCGGCCGGCAGCTGCGCCAACGCGCCGATCACGCATCGCGATCACGCCTCGGCTGTGGCGTTCTTCACCGGGCAACAGCACGCCGATGCGGAAGAACAGTTGGACTTCGCGGCGTTGGCGGCGTTTCCCGGGACCTTGGTGGTTTATATGGGGGTTTCCTCGGCGGATTACTGGACCAGCCGATTGATGGAGCATGGCAAAGCGGGGGCGACGCCGACGGTCATCATCCGGCGATGCAGCTTTTCCGACCAGACCAAACACGTGTGTCGCTTGGACGAAGTGGCGACTTATATCCAGCGGCGACGCTTGCGGCCTCCCGCTGTGATCATTGTCGGCCAAGTCGCTCAAGCAGCGCGGGCCGCATCATGGTTCGAACGCCGGCCTTTGTTCGGCGTCGCGATCCTGATCTCTCGCCCCGCCTCTCAGAACGAAGCGTTGGCCGAACTACTCGAATCGCAGGGCGCCGAGGTCCTGCAACAGCCCGCGATCCGGATCGGTCCGCCCCAGGACTGGGCGCCGCTGGACGCCGCCCTGACCGACCTGACTCGGTACGATTGGTTGGTTTTCTCCAGCTCCAACGGAGTGCATTTCTTCCTGCGACGACTTCTGCAGCGAGGCGATCTACGACGACTCGGCGGTTGCCGCTTGGCGGCCATCGGTCCGGGAACCGCCGCGGCCTTGGCGGAATATCATTTGCATGCGGATGCAACACCCGCCGATGACTTCCGCGCCGAGGGTCTGGCCGCCGCGTTGGCCGAGCAGGCGACGGCCGGGCGCCGCTTTCTGTTGCTGCGGGCCAGTCGAGGACGCGAAGTCCTGGCCGAATCGTTGGCGGCCGTCGGCGGCCAAGTCACCCAGGTTGTCGTCTATGAGAGCCAGGACGTCGCCGCCGCGAATCCAGAAATCCTCGCACGCCTGAACCAAGGCCGCATCGATTGGCTGACCGTCACCTCGTCGGCGATCGCCCGATCGTTGCACTCGATGTTGGGCCCGAAGCCGCCGCAGTGCAAGATCGCCAGCATCAGCCCGATCACCAGCGGCACGCTCCGGGAACTCGGTTGGCCGGTCGATGCGGAAGCCGTCAGCTACACCATGCCGGGAATCGTGGACGCGATTGCAGCGTCCGTCCACGCGACCCAAAAAGGACGTGACGAGTGATTCAGGGATCAGGGATCAGGGATCAGGGAGCAGGGACAGAGATCAGGGAGCAGGGATCAGGGCAGGGACAGGGATCAGGGAGCAGGGAGCAGGGATCAGGGATCAGGGAGCAGGGAGCAGGGGCAGGGATCAGGGAGCAGGGAGCAGGGAGCAGGGAGCAGGGGGCAGGGATCGTCCCAGCGAGGCGATGCTCCCCGCCAGAGAGGCGCTGTTTGCTGGCGAGGAGCAACGCTCGACGGGGACAGGCCCCGGAGGGCGTGGACCTAAGCAATGCCGCGATCTCTGAGGCCCGGAGGGCGGTCACATTCTTAGCCGTGGCCGTAAGGCCGCGGTTACGTTGCTAGACGGGATAAAAGCCCGCAGGGCCGACACAATCGGGACTTGTGTCGGCCCTGCGGTACCGTTGGACGAGTGGTCCGTGGCCTCACGACGAGCCCTTTAATGGCCGGAGATTTCCGCCACCGCTGGGCTTGTCCCAGCGTAGGCTGCTCCTCGCCACAAGTGGTTACGCGGCGAGCACGCCACGACGGGGCATGTCCCCGTCGAGCGTTGCTCCCCGCCAGCGACGACCCCGGCGCGGACGCCGCCGCGATGCTCCTCGCCCAGTCAACATCGCTATCTGGCGTACGCGGGAGCATCCTCGCATCACCGGTCAGCCACCAACAAGCCCGACAAACAAAACGACGATCCTTAAGTCCACGCCATTCGGGACATGCCCCGTCGTGGCTTGCTCGCCGCGGGAGCTTGCTGGCGACGGCGCATCGCTCGACGGGGACATGGTCTGCAAAGACGCCGCAATCAGAGCCTGGTGGAATCCCTGATCCCCGATCCCTGCTCCCTGATCCCTGCCCCCTGATCCCTGCTCCCTGCTCCCTGCTCCCTGATCCCTGCTCCCTGCTCCCTGCTCCCTGATCCCTGATCCCTGATCCCTGATCCCTGATCCCTGATCCCTGCCCCCTGATCCCTGCCCCCTGCTCCCTGAGCTCAATCGGTGGGCAGGAAGACCCAGAGCGATGGTCGGCCGCAGTTGCAATGCACGGCCCGACCTAGCAGGCCCAGGCCAGCGATGCTGAGAAAGGCGGACGTGCGGGCGGCGTCCCAGTAGCCGACAGCGGAATGGGATCGGGGGCCTTCGAGACGGTTTCGCACGCTCGGGATGGGGTGGAAGACCGCTTCGACCATCGCCGCCCGCTCCGGCTCGCCGTCCTGCAGGGCGTCCAGTTGTTCCGCGATGCGTTCGATGCGATCCTCGGGAACACCTTGTTCGCGAAGCAACTGATCCACCTCAATGACTCCGCGGCGACTCCAAACAGGCAGCGTGAGGAGACCCACGAACGACCACAGCGTGAACCAGAGACTGAATTCAATCACCCCGCCGGCCGTTCCCCGCGACGGCTCAGCCACCATCCACGCCGCCGCGATCAGACCTCCCAACGTGTACAGAAAGGCCAGCAGGCGACCACGGCCCCAGCTACCGGACTGCACCGCCAAGGATCGGCGTTGCACAACGGTCTCGAAGTCGTCGGGCCCGAGTTCCTCGATCCAGCGTTGCGGAAGCACGTGACCGGTCGGGCGGAAGCCGCCCAGCACGGCTCCGGTGAAGCCTTCATCGGGGCTTCCAGCCATGATGATCGGCAAGCTCTGCTGCGACACGGCGGACGCCGGGCGCTACGCGTGAAGTCCAGCGGCGCCATGGCCGCGGCCAATGCGGCCCGACCGCCCAGCAACACCCCGCAGACCACGGCCCCGACGAACACCATGCCCGCCGAGCCGCCGATCCGCCCCGCGAACAGCAGGGCGAGCGCGGCCAAGTAGAACACGGCGGAGTGAACGGCGACGCCGCGAGCCCATCCAGCGAGATATTGGAGCCATCCCGGATGCTGGCGATGAAATCGCTTGGGCAGGAAATAGCCCCCCAGCAAATCAAAGGGAAGTTGGACTAGTGCATAGACCAGTGCGAAGAGCAGCAGCACTGTGTAGTCGTGCAGCGGCGACGCCCCCTCGGCCGCCTGCAAGACGCCGGAAACGTTCATGGACAACCCAAGGACGGCGAGTACGACCATCGAGCCCACGGCGGATATCCCCAGCCACAGCCTGGCTCGGCCGTAACCCGGGGTCGCGTGTTTCGCGGAAGCGGAAGGTTCGGCGTCGGCCGCGGGCAGGGTGGTGGCGCGATGCATGGCTTCAGCGGTCTTGCGAATTCCTCGCAGCATGCCGCCAAACACAATGTCGTGTAGCGGAACCACGGCGTACCAGTACGCCAGGCCGAGTAGGCCCTTGGGGTGGAAGCGGGCTGTCATCACCAAGGTCGTCTCCTGTCCGGACGGTTCCGGCTCGAGATCGAATTTCAACAGAGCTTCGCCGGGCAGCTTCATCTCAGCTCGCAGCAGCAGCGAGCGATCGCGGTCGATGTCGGCGACTCTCCAAAAATCCAAGGCTTCGCCGAACTCCACCAGTTCAGGATGACGCCGTCCTCGACGCAGCCCCGGCCCGCCCACCAATTGATCCATCCAGCCGCGGATCCGCCAGAGGATATCGCCGGCATACCAACCATTGCCGCCTCCGATGCGACACACCGCGGCGAAAACGGAGTGGGGGTCGGCTTGAATCGACACCGATCGCTGGTCCGTGAAAACGGTCCCGCCCGCCCACTGGGGATCCCCGACAATCGGCCCGGCCGCCGACCAACGCGTTTCAACGGCGTTCGCCTCGACCTTTTGAAGGGCCCGGCGAATTGCCTCTCTGACGCCGATCGCTTGATGCGGCATCAGGCGTTGCGTCTCGTCGTTGGTCACGACGACTCGATTCCGCAAGCCTTCGCCAAGCGGCCGTGCAATTCGGTAGGAGACGGGAGTCACCAGACTGATCCACAGCGAACTCAGGCGGGGCGTCAGGACGGGTAGGGGAATAATCAGCCGCTTGGGAAGGTGCAGCTCCTCGGCCATGATCTGCATGAGTTCTCGATAGGGCAGCACATCGGGTCCGCCAATCTCCAGCGTCTTGCCGGTGGTCTCCGGGACAGAGAGACAACGGACAAGCCAGTGCAACACATCGGTGATCGCGACCGGCTGCGATTCGGTCTTCACCCACGATGGCGTCACCATCACGGGCAGTCGCTCGACCAGATAGCGAAGGATTTCGAAGGAGGCCGAACCCGAACCCATGATCATCGCGGCGCGAAAGGTCGTTACGGGAACACCGGTCGAGGCCAGCTTCGACTCCACCTCGCGACGCGAGCGGAGGTGCTGGCTAAGGCCTTCTCCCATCTCGCCGAGCCCGCCGAGATAAATAATGCGGCCCACGCCAGCGCGGGCGGCGGCCTCCGCGAAGTTCGACGCGAGCAACCGATCATGCTCGGCGTAGGACTTCCCTGAAGCCTCCATCGAGTGCACGAGGTAATAGGCGGCTGTGCAGCCTTGAAGCTGCTGGGTTAGCTCGTTGACGTCCGTCATGTCGCCCTGGACGACCGACACCCGAGGTTCCTTCCTCCAGGGACGGTCGTCTAGCTTGCGGGGCTGACGAGCGAGGCAACGAACGTGGTGTCCGGCGGCAACCAACGCCGGCGCCAGGCGACCGCCGATATACCCCGTCACTCCCGTCACGAACACGCACTGACCCGCCGCGTCGGCGGATTCGCGGAAGGCGCTGTGCGGGTCCTGGGTAACGGGCTCGTCGGTCATCGGCGTTTTCCAGCAGCCTCAGGTTCAAGAGAGGATCAGACGTACGAGCAGGCCGGGGCGGGGGTAGATCTCAACACGCCCTAACCAAGGCAGGGACGCCATCAACTTGAAGTTCCCCGTGTACTCCGCCGCTCGCCGCAGGGATCCCAGCAGTTTGCGGTGCCGCCTAAGCTTCCAGAGCGCCCGCAGGTGCGGCGTCGAGAAGGTCGCCAGATCGCCATCCGCGCGAAATATGAAGGGCCGGCCGTCTATGGAGCCATCCAGGCGGCCAGCCATGCTCAGTTTGGGGCTGTGCCGTTGCTCGTGCGGATCTTGACGGCGCCGTTGAGGACCCATTCCGCATGCTCCGCCTGTGCCCCCGTACCGCTTGGGATCTTGACGTGCATGTCCACGAAATCGTAGGTGATCTCGGCGTTCTTTCCGGTCAGTCGTTCGTACAAGCCGATGGCCAGATCGGGCCAGTTGGTGGTGTGCTCACTCATGGTTCGCAATGCTCCCTAGAATAGGTGAAGTCTCCGGCCGGGGCCGGAAGAGTCGGCGGACTCGCGTCGGCCTGAAGCTTTTCTAACCGCACGGCCACAGTCTTCTTAACACGAATAGTCAGCGATTCACAGTTCTCAGTCGGCGACGGCGCAGCCAGACCAGGCCGGCGATCACGCCCAGCGGGCAGCCGATGATCGCTACAGCTTGCAGCCAAGCGCTGGAAAGAACGATCTTGTGCACCAATTGATTATGCTGTTCCGGTGTTTTGGGGATACCGCCGGTGTATTGAGCGACATGATGCAGCAGGTTGACGGCCAGCGACTGTTTGGGGATCTCTTGATGACAGGCGATACAAGTGCCTTCTCGCGACATGCGATCCAACTCTTGTTTATTGAAGGCCCGCGATAGCTGAAAATGGTGTCCGACGGTCGCCAATTGGTTTCCCTGCTCGTCAACGATCTGGGACCAGTCATGATCGAGGTTGGCGATCGGCTCCATTTGCGGTCTCGCATTCTTGGCCAGAATGTGGCGATCCACCGTCTCCAGATCCACCACGTGCTGCTCATCCCAAGGACGGGTCGAGGAGATTCCCAGCCCGAGCGCTTTCCTGGAGGCGTGGCATGATTCGCACGTGCGGGCGTTCTTGGTCATCGTATGCGGCTGAGTGGGGCTCATGTCGATCGCCAACTGACCTTGTGCTCCGCCGCCTTCGGCGCCCGCCTCGGTGCGAAAGATGTGATTCAATAGCAAGGGCTGGCCGTCCTCGCCAATCACCGTCACCGACGGCTGGCAACCAGGCGCCAAGGGAGTCACGCGCCCTTCGCCATTGACGCCCAACATCGGCTCCTCCCATCGCTCGTAGCTTCGCTGTTCGGTGACCTTTCCCGGAATCACCGTATCGAAGCCGCTCTCGCCTCGGATCGCGCGGTAAGCGTCGTCAGCGTGCAAGCGGCCCGCGGCAACCCAATCGAACGCTTGCTGGGACTCATCGCATTCGGGACACTTGTCCTTCTGCGAGAAGTCGATCTTGACATGGCAGCCAAAGCACTGCGGGGTCCAGCTTGCATGGCAGCTGTAGCACTCCATGCGTTGCATGTGCGCAGCAACGCCTTGCATCGCGACGCGGCCTCGTTGGCTCACGCGTTTCTCCTCGAAGAGCTTCTTCAGTGGCTTCAGGGCGAGGTCCTTGCCGGCGGCCGTGTGTACGATCACCTCGTCTCCGTCGCGGACGACGTTTTCATACGGATTGCCGCGGGCGGTCAACAAGAACCCGTCCCGGACATCAAACAAATAGCCTTGCAAGGCGTGCGGCAATTGCTCGCTGGCGACGCCTCGGCCCGAGCCCTCCGCGGGCGACTCGCGGAACTCATCCATGAACCCCAACGGCAATTCCCAGGGATACTGGTCGGGGGTTCCGTGGCAGTCGGAGCATTCGATCTGCACGGCGGCCAGATTGGCGGCTGCCAGGAATCCATCGCCATGCACGTCGAACGAGGTATGGCAGTCCTGACACGTCATGCCCTTCTGGTAGTGGACGTCTTGCTCCATCGCCAAGTAGTGCTTGGTGTGCAGCTGCGGGCTGCTCGCCGCCGTCAGCAGCGTAGGGCGACGTGAACGGCGTTTCCATCAACCCTTGAAACGAAACGCCGATCCGTTTGCCTCGATCGTGACAGGTCGTGCAGGTTTCGACCGGAATGCCGCTGTAGGTGGTCTCATGCACGGTGACCTTCGCTTCGCGAGTCCCCTGAATCGAATGCACCAGAGCGTGGCCGGGCTGATCTCGTGGGATCGATGCGTCGGCGCCTTCATACAGGCCCTCGTTGCTGTACGGAATGTGGCACGAGGAGCAACCCATGCCGCGATAATCGCCTCGTTTCTGACGTCCTTTCACGGCATGATGGCAGCGTTGACATTCCTCGCGGATGTAGGTGAAGGCCGCCAGGGTGGGATCGGCCCGCAAGCGATCCAATTCGTCGACTCTCAACGCCTCAGGCAGTGGTTCATGACGTTGCACGAAGACGTTGGGCTCCTTTTTCGACAGCAACTCCATGTACTCGCGATACGCCGTGGTTCCTAATCTCTGCAGCGGATCGGACGGGTTTTCAACGGCGTAGTTGCCGTAAAGATGCTGATAACTCGTCAGCGAACCAAACGCCCAACAAACCCCCTGGATCTTGCCAGCCTCGGTCATCATCAAGCTGTGCCACTGGACGCGAACCTGGTTGACGTGGCATTGACCACACGTCTCGGAGTTGACCCAGGGACTGCCCGGGTCGGGATAGAAATTCGCGCCGCCATGAGCGAGTTCTTTGTCGGCATGCTGCGTTGGATCGCCATTGTGGCAGACAACGCAACCGGCCGGGTCGCCCAGCGTCTGGCCCTTGGCCATGATTTGAGCGAGCATCTCCGAGCCGATTTCACGGATTGGTTCGATGTCGCCGTGACATTGCATGCATCCTGACTTCGCGGCTGCCGGGAAGTGGTCGATCAGGCGATCCGCCGCGGTGCAGGACTGGCCGTCGGCGATGACCAGGAGCGTGAGAGAAACAGAAGCAACCGCCAAACTTGCCCGAAAATCCATTCATGAACCTAACTTCCACGCACCGACGCGGATCACGCGATCTCAGAAAAGGGCCGGGCGAGCGGAAAACAGGCGTCGCCCAGGAACGCCCATTGTAGTCGACTTCAGAGGACCGCCGGCCAGCGACCGAAGCAACGCGAGGCGAAACGCCCCAACACCACCGGCGTACCGATGTTCGAACGCACCGGCTAAAATGACAGCGATCCTCTGGGCCCACCGTTCCCGCAACCCACTGCAGCGAGTCCCAATGATGTCGTGGAAAAACAGATTCATGCTCTGCTGGCTAACCGCGATCGGCTGCGCGGCGACGGGGGCGGACGTTGACGAATCCGCTGCTCAGACCTTGTGGCCGGGCTCGCGTCCCAATTTCCTGGTGATCCTGTGCGACGACTTGGGATACGGCGACCTCGGATGTTTTGGGCATCCCAGGATCCGCACGCCGCATCTCGATCGTTTGGCGGAGGAGGGTGCTCGCTTGACCGCTTGCTACTCCGCCGCACCGGTTTGTTCCGCGTCGCGGGCCGGCTTGTTGACGGGTCGAAATCCCAGTCGCGTGGGCGTCTACGACTGGATCCCGGGCGATCATGTGATGCATCTTCCGCGGAGCGAGATCACGATTGCTCAGCTGCTGCGCGACGCCGGGTACGCGACGTGCCACATTGGCAAATGGCATTGCAATGGGCGTTTCAACGATGCCCGCCAACCTCAACCAGACGACCATGGATTTCAGTATTGGTTCGCGACCCAGAACAATGCGGCGCCCACGCACCACAATCCGACCAACTTCATTCGCAATGGCGAACCGGTCGGCGATTTAAGCGGCTATTCGTGCCAGTTGGTGGCGGATGAGGCGATCGCCTGGCTGCGGCAACGCGATCGGCGGCAGCCGTTCTTTCAGTTCGTGTGCTTTCACGAACCCCACGAACCCATTGATTCTCCCGCCGATCTCGTGCAGCAGTACGACGCCGCCAGCGAACCTGGCGAGGCGCTGTATTACGCGAACGTGGCCAACATGGATGCGGCCGTTGGGCGTCTGCTGGCCGCCCTGGAGGCGTTGGGACTGCGGGAATCGACCATGGTCGTCTTCACATCGGACAATGGGCCAGAAACACGGAATCGCTATCGAGGGGCCTGGCGCTCCCATGGCTCGCCGGGGCCGCTGCGAGGGATGAAACTGCACCTCTATGAAGCGGGCGTCCGAGTGCCGGGGATCATCCGCTATCCAGGCGTCGTGCGACGCGGCTCGCTGGTGGAGCAGCCCATTTGTTCGCTGGACTTCCTGCCCACCTTCGCGGCGTTGGCGGGCGTTCAAGCTCCCCAAGATCGCGTGCTGGACGGCGCCGACTTCCGACCCGCCTTGCGAAATCAGAAGGCGCCCCGCGACACGCCGCTGTATTGGCATTACTTTCGTTCGGTCGGTCGCCCGAAGGCGGCGATGCGTATCGACCAGTACGTGATTCTGGGGCATTGGGACGAAGAGCTGTTGGGGCCCGGCGGCTCCTTGCGCGTCGGCGACATGCAGCGGATCAAGACCGCCAAGCTGACGCAGTTCGAACTTTACGACCTGCAAGCTGACTTGACGCAGCAACACGATCTCGCCGAAGAGCGACCGCAGTTGCTGCAACGCTACTCGGAAATGCTCGCGCGAAAATATCATGAAGTTCAGCAAGCAGGTCCCGAATGGCTTGTGGAGTAGCGAGTATGGGATAAGCTGCTTGGTGATTGCCGCGATCCTGGCGCTGTCCATCGCCCAAATCTCGCTTCGAATCTCACCTCCGTGAGCGCCTTGGTTCGGTCCACCGCGATCGGTCCGCAGCGCGTCTTGACCCGCCCCCTGTCGCCTCCCGCGGAACACCACGCTGTGCCGTTGCCATCCACCGACTCGCTGGCGATTGATTGTCGCAACTTGATCAAGACCTACCCCGGGCGCCCGCCCGTGGAAGCGGTGCGGGGCGTGAACCTGCAGGTGCGGCGGGGCGAGTGTTTCGGAGTGCTCGGCCCCAACGGCGCGGGCAAGACGACCACCATCGAGATCCTGGAAGGCTTGATGCCGCCCACCGCCGGCGATGTCATGGTGCTCGGGATGACGTGGCGCGACGACGAAGCCGCGCTGCGGCAGCGCATCGGCATTTCGTTACAGGAAACACGAATGTCCGAGAAGCTGACGGTGCTCGAGACGCTGACGCTCTTCCGCAGCTTCTACCGACAGGGCGTCACGCCGCGGGAAGCGATGAACCGCGTCTCGTTGCAGGAAAAAGCCAACGCTCGGATTCAACATCTCTCGGGCGGTCAGAGACAGCGGTTGGCCGTCGCGGTCGCATTGGTCGGCCAGCCGGAACTGCTGTTCCTGGACGAACCGACCACGGGCTTGGATCCTCAATCGCGTCGCCAGTTGTGGGAGGTGATCGCCGGTTTGCGGGCCGCCGGCGGGACCATCCTGTTGACCACGCACTACATGGAGGAAGCCGAGCAATTGTGCGAGCGGGTGGCTATCGTGGATCAGGGGCGAGTCATCGCGCTGGGATCGCCCAGGGAGTTGATCAACGGGCTGGGCGCCGCCCATGTGATTGAGTTCTCGTTGCTGGAAGACTCCGAGCCCGAGCTTGAAGTTTGGAGCGCGATCCGCTCGGCGGCCGCCGCGGAATTCCGCGACGGCGTGTTCCGCCTGACGGTCGCCGAGCCGCATATCGCCATCCCCGACCTGCTGCACCTGGCTCAACAACGCCGCCAAACGCTCGCCAGCCTGACGACGCGCCACGCCAGCCTGGACGACGTCTTTGTGAAACTGACCGGCCGCAATCTGGATGAAGAGATGGAGCAATCCACGTGAGTGATCGCTTGTCGTTCCGAGATGGCCCCTTCTTTCAGTTGTTGCTGGCGCGGTTGCGCGAATTCATTCGCAAGCCGGAAGCCGTGTTTTGGGTCTATGTCTTTCCGCTGTTGATGGTGTTGTCGCTGGGGGCCGCGTTTCGCAGTCGTCCGATGGAGCGATTCGTGGTGCAAGGTCCCGCCACGATCTCGCCCGGCAGCCCCTTGGCGGCCTTGCAGGAGGATCCGCGCATTGATCTGAGAACCGACGACGCGGCCACCGCCCGCGCGCGTCTGCGAGCGGGCAAGGCGGACCTGTTGTTGGAGCCGCGCGAGGACGGTTCGGTCGCCTACCAATTTGATCCAACGAAGCCCAGCGCCGTGCTGGCTCGAAACGTCGTTGACGATCTGTTGCAGCGCCGCGCCGGGCGGCAAGACGTGATGGCTAATGAGGATGTCGAGTTGAACGAACCCGGAGGCCGTTATGTGGACTTCCTGGTGCCGGGCCTGTTGGGGATGGGCTTGCTGGGCGGCGGCTTGTGGGGCGTCGGCTTCGCGATCGTCGACATGCGAATCCGCAAAGTGCTGAAGCTGTTTCTCGCGACGCCCATGCGCCGTTCGGATTTCATGGCCGCGTTGATGGCCAGTCGCCTGCTGTTCACCGTATCCGAGATCGTTCTCCTGCTCGTGTTCGCGCGCCTGGTGTTCGGCGTCGTCGTGCACGGCAATTACCTGATCATGTTGGGGCTGATTCTGTTGGGAGCGATTCAGTTCTCGGGGTTGGGCATGCTGGTCGCCAGTCGCGCGCAGACGCTGGAAGCCGTGTCTGGATTGATGAACCTGGTGATGCTGCCGATGTGGATCTTCTCCGGCATCTTCTTTTCGACCGAGCGGTTTCCGGAGTTCGCTCAACCCTTGATCAGCGTGCTGCCGCTGACGCCAGTCATCCGAGCGCTGCGAGCGGTGATGCTCGAAGGAGCGGGATGGTGGGACGTCTGGCCCAACCTCCTGATCATGTCCGTCTGGGCGGCGCTCTCGTTCGCCATCGCGCTCAAGATCTTCCGTTGGAATTGAGATGACCTCAGAGAGCACGGAGAAACACAAAGGACAGAAATGCATCCGCCTCTGTGGTCCTCCGTGTCCTCCGTGGTTAATTCCATGGAGGAAACGGGGAGTGGAGGAAACGGGGAGGAGTTTCTTTTTTGGGGCAAGCCAGGCAAGAAGGGTGATTGTAGCGCGATGCATAACGATTGGTCGCTTTTTCTTGGGGGGCGTCGCTCCCATTTACGTATTGTCTATCTGGCGCCTTGGCGGCATCGTGCAGCTGTTGCATTTCTCCGTCTTCTCGAATCCCACTCTGAGAGGCTCAAAACGTGAAATCCCTTTTACTGCCCGCGATGCTTGTCCTGGCGACCTGCATCTCCCACGGCGTCGCCGAGGAGCCTGCCAGCGACGGTCAAGAGACGTTTCGCGAGTTCGGCGAGTTCATGGTCAGAGGCGTCTGGGTCCGCACCGATGACGATGGGAACGAGTTGGAGCATGACTACCGATGGGCGGCTCACAAACAGTGCGTCGTCATGAGGACAGTCAGCGACCCGAATGCGGGGGCGGGATTCATCTACGTCGATCCGCGGACCGGCAAATGTGTTTGGCGAGGATTCAATCATGGGCCGAAAAGAGGGGCAGTCGCGGCTGAGGTGGTGGTTGAGAGAGTGGCTGAGAACCAATGGGGGGCCAAAGGCGAGTCCGTTGGAAGTGGCGGAGTGATGGCCGGTGAATGGACGCTCACCGGCAAAGGGGACGAGTTGCGAGTTCAGGGTCAGCCCACGTTGAACGGCGAAAAACAGGATCCGGTGGATGTCACGTGGCGCCGCCGCAAGATGACCGCCACCAAAGAGGAATTCGCCGAGTTCCTTCGTGCGATGACGGGAAGATGGACAGGCGAGACGACGCTGGCAGAGGACACGCCCGGCATCGGCAAGAAGGGCGATCGGATGCAGGTGCAAGGCGAGAACTCGCTCAGCGCCAAAGGGGATGCTCTGGTATGGAAAGCGACCGACCAGCGGGGCGGAAGCGTCGCCTCGCTTGCATACTATGACGCAGAGACTCAACAAATCCGGGAGCAGGTTGTATTCGGCGGCGGCGTCATTGTCTCATCCACTTTCGTCAAGGACAACGACCGCTGGCTGAGTGCATCACATCACCACCAATCCAGACGGCGACGTATCCCGATCCACGGAGGTGTTGGTCATTACCGATGACGGCAACACTCACACGTGGACGCGGGGAGACGTGTCGAGCGTGTGGAAACGGGCTCGATAAGTCCGCCCCAGGCGCCAAGAACAAACTACAACCCGGACTTATGTCCGGCAATGATCGTCCAGGACGATGCAATCGCGCTTGGCGGAAAGCTGTTTCTGCCGGGTCTTTATTCTTGCTGCAAGGAGATTTTATGATGCTGCAGGTTGCAGGATTCGTCTTTGCGACATTGCTCGTTGTTGGACAGGACGCAGAAACATATGAGTCAATCAAGTGAATGTTGTCGCCGAACACAAGGCCAGCCCCGTAAGCTGATATCCTTACATAGGTGCGGCACGCCAGGCAGTCCTCGGCCACAAAAGCGTCGGACGACTCTGCTCGGTGGTTAGCTCGTCCTGGCGAAGAGCCAGGTGTCACCCGGGAAATCAGGCGGTGATTCGTCGTTAGGGGTTGCCATGAATCGTGAGCGCGCCGAGGAATTGCTCAAGGCCGGGGACACTAAGGGATTCAACGAAGAGCGACCGGAGGGGCAGTTCGATCTCACTTCTCTCCAGCTACCGCCGGGAACGGTCTTGACTGGAGTGAATCTCAGCAGCGTCATACTCGATGGGGCAAGACTAAGCAGGAAGTCATGTATGATCCCTGCGAATCATTCACGCTGTTGCGCCGGCTCCAAGAGCATCAACTCCGAGCTGACCTGAAGTTAGCCTCGCAGGGCAACGCGGCAGCGGGTTTTCATTCGTTGTTTTTTGCGCTGCGGGAGGATATCTGAAGTCTTCTCCCCACGAACATCTCGGTCTCGTCTCCGTGGGTTGGGGCCGTCCCGTTGGGACTTTGCAGCCGGAATGTCGTTGGTTACCCAGGGTTGCGCTGCGCTGCACCCTGGGCTGACTTGTGGCCGTCCCGTTGGGACTGATTGATGGTCCGTCTTCGCTGAGCGAAATCCGCTACGGCGTAGCCCTTCGGGTGTCGGAGATTGTGGCGAGTTCACCTGAAAGATACCTGCATCTCTGCTTAGTTGGGTGTAGATTTGACGGGGCTGATATGCGGCGCACGCAATTGCGGGGTGCGGAGTTGGATCGCTGCGTGATCAAGGACACCGACACGTGGAGGAAACGGGGAGGAGTTTCTTTTGTGTGGCAAGCCAGGCAAGAAGGGTGATTGTAGCGTCAAGCGTCGCGGGCCGGCATTTTCCCGTGGAAGAGTTTCTTTCGTAGCGCGATGTGCAGGCGACCTCGCTCCGCCGATATGGGTCAAGGCCTGGAAGTCCCAGGGCTGACGAAAGCAACTGTCGCGCCGTTCACCGGAAACTTCGATGCCCACGTGCTTAGCGTGCTCGGTCTCGGGCTACCTTCCGATGGGACCGCCACTGGCACCGCCGTTGCCGACACTCTGGAACGCGGACGACTCATGACCCACCAAGATCCGTGGATCCTCAAGGAACTTTCGCATCGGCATCATTGGATATTGAATCGAGAATCGACCGTCGCTCAGTTCGCTATTTCGACCCTTGATTGCAAGTACCTGATTCACGGCGTCGAGAGGAGTTCCCGTCGATCGGTTCAATTCCGCAAAATCGCGCGCCGTTCGCATCGACAACAACATTCCACTCGAATCCGAACCTGTGATCAGGTCGTCGCTGAATCCTTGATTTCGCAACCTCTCGATGTGCACTCGCCGCACCAGTTGGCTGGCGTTGGCGGGTTGTTTACGAACGCCCCGATATAGCGCGAGCGCAAACTCGAGTTCCGAGCGCAAGTCTTTGGGGCCTCGATAGCCCGACGCCGCATGAAAAATTTCACCACTGGGTGTGAGGAACAGGCACTGTACGTTTTGCTTACCGATCCCGCGCGTACATTGACCGGCCGCATCGCTGGGAGCATGTCCCACTGACGCGCCGGAAGTGGGGTCACCCGTAGTATTGATTAATTGGCAAACGAAGTTGTTTTGCAACATCGTGCGAACGGCAGGGGACGAGAACGACACGGTCCTCATAGTGTGGCCGGCACTTCACATGAACCCCGCCAGGTCACCCAACACGCGAAAACACATGATTGGTCTGTCCCTTCCAACTTTGGACGGTTGCACAGCCGCCAGCGCGCTCTCCAATGTTTGATGCCAATTGATCCCATAGAGGTTGACAGTGCGGCTTTGAGGCAGTTGCTGGCGTCTCCGATCGGCCGCCACTCGTCTCGATTGCAATCTTTTGCGCAGCAAGTACCGGCGATCGTCGCTGCTCAGACGTTCGATTGCAACGTCGACAGTTTGGTGATCGCGCAGTTCGATCGACACTGTGTTACCGTCGCTCGATATCGAAACGAGCTTGGCCTCGACCTCATACTCTCCCGACTTGTCCGTCCATTTTCTCAGTGGCTCGTCGGCCCGGATGTAAGTCGTCAGGACTGCCAATCCCAAAGACAGGACGATCGATCGCATGTACTTCGTCATCACGCTCCCTTCCAAAAACGCACGTTGTCTCTCGCAGGCGGATTGAACTCGTTGGTGGGCTTACCGTTTCGCGGCAAGAATGGGTTGTCCCCCGGCCGATTGGGTTTGGGCGCCGCTTTGAAAAAGTCTCGCAGATTCCCCTCACCCAAACCGCCATTGTCCAGCGCCTGCAGCGGCCCAAACACTTCTTGTTGAGCCTTCTCAAACTCCTCCACTGACGAAAACTTGCGAACTTCTCCGTTGATGTTGATCATTCCCTGGAACGAACCGGCCTCGGCAGCGATGTCATCGGAAGATTGTCGCGCGGCAGCTTCAGCCAATTTGCGTTGCAGCTGAATCACATCGTTTAGATTCTCGAAGCCCATGCGGACACCATTGAGGCTCACCTCTCCAGCTGCCCTGCCGCTGCCGTACAGCCGGACCACCGACGCCCAATCACGCTCGAGTTGTTCGGCCGAATCCCGAAACTGTATCTCAACTCGCTGCCGAACGGCCTCAAAAGCTTCCGGCGAATCAAAGTCCATCTCACGTCCGTTCACACTTATAAGTCCGGAAAACTTGCCACCAGCACTTTGGGATGTCATCGCCAAGGGGCTTCGAGGGTCGATATCGGAGGGTTGCCACACGGTGGCTCTATTCACGTCCGTCGATGTCAACAGGAGTGGTTTTCCATTCGCTGAATTTGCCCAAGGTTCGACTGTCACCTCTCCGTCGTGAACCAACACATCGCTGGCCCCGTTTTGATCGACCACCAGTTCAACCGTCGCGATCTCACCGATCACCTTAGATGTCGGAGTTCGCAATATCACCTCGCCGGCGGACCTTGGCAAAACGGCCCCCAGTGTTCCACGATGGATCGCAAGCTGACTGGACGAGTCGAGCTTGAATTCCGCTGGGCCGACCAGTCGCACAATCGCCCCACTATCCAACTTGATCTCCGCCTCACCCCACTCCAGACGAAACGGACCGGGCCGCAGTCGGCTACCATCAGCTCGCGGACGATTCCACGAGCCAAACTCGGTGGACACGAGCGTGCCGACACCGGGTTCGGACGCTATCGGAATGGCTCTCGGCTTCGCCGCACGATTCGGATGCTCACGAGGCTGGTGCGGCGGCATCCGATCGGCTACCTGCGATCGATTCGAGAAAACAATCCCGACCAAGGAGCCAAACGCAAAGAACAACGCCAGAGTTGCAACGGCCACGAGTGGTTGGACCGGTCGAGCGCGCATCCAACCATTTTTGCGCCGACGCCGTGGATCACACCGGATCACAGGGACTGCACTGGCTACCTGCTCGACGGCGGGCGCCCTATCTGGTTCCTCTATGATCGGAGGCGGTTGAGGAGGCCCCGCAAGTTGCAAGCTGTGTTGACTTTCAACGATTCGAGTCATCACGCCGTTTACGAATTTGTCCTCCTCTTCAAGGGGAATCGAAATCGCCTGCAAACAGCGGTGTATCGTATCATCGGCGAGCAGTTCTTTGCGCGTCTCCTCATTCGTCAGTAATGTCTCACGCAGTTTCGCTTCTTCCTCACCTGTGATCCCTTCATCGGAAAGGTGTCGAGCCCAAAGCTCGCGCGTTGTTCTTAGCTCACCGTCCATCGAAGTTATTTCCAGCCCCTTGTTTTCTGTTCAACGCAGCGTCGCAAGACGTCGCGAATGCGAAGCAGCGACATGCGAATCGTTCCCGGCTTTCGCTCCATTTGCCTGGCAATCACAGCAGAAGGGAGGTTCTCAAAATAGAATGCTTCAACGATGCGCCGCTGATCGTCGCGCAATTGCTTCACACATCCTCGGAGCACATCGAGTTGCTGCGCCTGCAGGTCCATGTCAATCGCATCATTATCACACTCAGCAATTTGCAAACTGTCCACCAAATCGGCCAGTGTGATACTGCTATACCCGGCTTGGCGACGAAAATGACTGACGATCAAGTTTCGGGTGATGCCGAGCAGCCAAGACCGGATCGATCCCTCTGCCCTAAACGTCGCGATGTTTTGAAAGGCGTGGACGAATACGTCCTGCGCTACATCATCTGCCGCCGGGCCGCGACCAAGTTGCCGACAGATGACGGACCGCACGTCATGCTGGTACAAACGCACCAGCTCCGCAAAGGCCTCATGCGAACCGTTTTTCGCCCGCATCACGACCAAATCCAGATCTTCCACTCGATATTCGCTCATCGAAAGTGCCATGCACAACTAGTCGCACGTGCGTAGTAAACGTCACAGGAAAAAAGCTCGAACCGTCGGATTTTTGCTGGAAATGCAGAGAAAGTCGCAATTCTGCTGCAGCGTTTGCCCAGTTTCGCATCATCATCGCTCGCCGAACCAAGAGCATCAATGATCAGATTGAGCTAGCAGCAAGAGATTTGAGGCTGAGGAACAGCTCCCGTAACGCGTATCCTTGACCCGAACCAGTCGCTGCAAACTCTCGTGCAACCGCGATCGGTTGGACCACCCTAAAGCACGAAGCCGATACGCTTCGACGCATCGGTGTCTCAGGCGAATGGACACCGATGCGAGTTGGGGCAAATCTTCGTGCTGTTGGCCGATGCAACCTTTCCTGTAAGAGTCTGTCAAGGGAGTGCGGTTTCCGCCGTCGGTGTGCTCACTCACACGCTCACTCACTAAAGCTTTCGCGGCATGCCCGATCAACTACGTTCCAGATCCTTTTCACGCCATACCTGATGTTCGACTGCGATCACGCTCTCGCCCGCGATCGATCCGGCGTGACTGGGGGCATCTTGCCACAGTTGCACTGCGGCTGGACGCTACGACAGCCGAACGCGAACAAATCTCCCGGGACCCGTCCGAGTCAGGCAACCCCTTCCAGCCGCCACGGGCGTCATGACGTTCACGGCGACCACCGAAGCGAATCGCCTCGCCGAAACTGGCGACCAAGCCCGCAGTGCATGGCTCGCGGTGCGGTCCGGCTGTACTGGGCCCGGCTGGACGGCCCGACGCTCGGTGCTCACTGCTTCTGGTCGGCGACTTTCAGGATGCGGATTTGTTTCGGATCGAGGACCGGCAGGAAAGGGTGGTTGTCGAACACCATCACGCAGCCGCGCACTTCAATCGTCTTTCCGCGGAAGTGCGCTGCCGGGTCGGTGATTCCCCGTTCACGAAACATCTTGGCGGCCTTCGCCGAAATCGCGACGCCGAGATTGTCGGGATGCTTGTAGTCCTTTTCCGAATCGAGGTAGACCAGCCCGCGCTTTTCGAGTCGATCCTTAGCGTGCTGGACCGTCATCCGAACCAGCACTTCCGGTGTTCCGATGCGTCGAATGGCTTCGATCGGCGTGACGGCTTCTCGCGGTGGATCTGCGGGCAGGCCGCAACCTGAAACGGCGGCTATCGCGGTCGCCAAGAGATGGAGCATGGTTTCACTCACAGAGCGGAATCGTGGCTTCTTCGGGTCATACAGACGTCCTGAAGCGTAAGCGAGGCGCCAAGCAAGGCTTTGGTTTTTGGTTTTTGGTGCTATTATAACGTCGGCGGTTTGGTGCGGGTCAGCGCGAGCTCGTGCCGTTGACTTGGAGTAGTGCGGCGGAACAACGGCTGACCCCTTCTCTCCCCCCGAGCAATCGGGACGGCCGCACTCTACAACGCAACTAATCCCCGCGCAAGCCCGCGACGGGTCGAAAAATCGAAGTAAATCGCTCAGCGGCGAACGAAAAGCGGCGATTGTTCGGGAATCAATCAACGCGCTGCGGGGAAGCCGATGTCAACCGCTTCGCAACCGATCGCGTCTATCGGACTTGGGAACAACGCAACCGGCTCGGATCTTGCTACGCGCCCCTACCCAATTTCGCCCCCTGCCGCAACAATGGAGGGGCGTTGGAGATCGGCTTGAATCGAGGCAATCGATGGGCATACTGTCGTGGATCATTTTCGGTTTGATCGCTGGCGTTCTGGCGAAGTGGATCATGCCGGGCAAGGATCCGGGCGGCGTTATCGTCACGATTCTGATCGGAGTCGCCGGTTCATTTATTGGCGGCTACCTCGGAACGTCGCTGGGCCTTGGAGCGGTAAGTGGATTCGACGTTCGCAGTTTCCTGGTCGCCGTAGCGGGCGCCGTTGTGTTCCTGGCCGGCTTCCGAATGATCAAGAGTAAATAATCCGGTGTGCTCCGAGGTTGGGAGCGTCCACTCGACTTCCCCAGCATTCCTTACCCCGCACGGCGCACCTAGGGAGGCAATCTCGCGATGATTACCGTCGGCATGAACTACCATGTGATCGAAGGCAAGCAGCTGGCGTTCGAGGATAAGTTCGCGGCGGTGATCGACGCGCTGAACGCCGCCCCAGGGCATCGCGAATCGACCTTGTGGAAGGACGTGGCCGACGGCGCCTCGTACCTGATCACGAGCGAATGGACGGACGAACAGGCTTTTGGGGAATTCATTCGCAGTGACGCCTTTCGGGCCGTAACTAACTGGGGCAAGGAGCAGATTCTCTCCGGTCGTCCCCAGCACAAGATCTACCGGCAGTGAGCCAAGGTCCACCGCGAGCACGATGAGGGGTCATTCAAAGAATCGGTAGACCGATCTTCCCCTTCATGAAATATGCGCGTTGCTTTTGCAATCAGTCGCCTGGGCAATCAGCGCAACCGAAGCGTGAGGCCCTAGCGTTGCTCGGTCCCCATCCTTCCTGGGCCATGCTTCTTCACCTGGCCGCCCAAAACCTCCACCGCAATAAGAAACGACCCCTTTGGCTGCCCCCCAACGACAGAGTTTCGCCATGACTCGTCAAACAGCACCGCGCTTCCTGTTGTGGATCGTGACGTCTTTTGCACTGACCAATGTCGCAGGGCGCAGCGGCAGATGGAATCGCTGACGCGCGGCGTGACGGTGGTGTTCGACCGAACAGGGCGAGCACCTTGTAAGTTGGCGACTGTTCGGCAACGAACCCGAATCGATTGCGTTTAACGTTTATCGAGAAACAACGAGTGCTGCACTTGAACGCGTCAATGACGCGCCAATCTCAGGGGCAACCAACATCGTCGTGGCCCAAGACCAAGCGCCCGCCGACGCTAAGTATCTCGTCCGACCGATCGTGGATGGCGTGGAGGGGGACGCCTCGAAGGCGGTCGCCGTCTGGAAGAAGGGCTACCTTGAGATTCCCATCAATCCGATCGACGGCTATCGCTTGGGCGACGCATCGGTCGCCGATCTTGATGGCGATGGCCAATACGAAATTGTGATTCACCAAAGCGGGCGCACTCATGACAACTCACACTCGGGGTTGACCGACAAACCCATTCTGGACGCGTACGAATTCGACGGTTCTCATTTGTGGCGTATTGACCTTGGTCACAATATTCGCGACGGCGAACACTACACTCAGTTCATGGTGTACGACCTGGACGGCGATGGCAAAGCTGAAGTCGCCTGCAAAACCGCCGATGGTTCGATGGATGGCAAGGGCAAAGTCATTGGCGATGCGGATGCGGATTGGCGAACCACGGACGAGACGTCTCGATCATTTGGCCGGGTGCTCAAGGGGCCGGAGTTTCTGACGATCTTCGACGGTCTGACGGGGGCGGCGTTGACGACGGTCGCTTACGTTCCGAATCGCGATCCGATCGATGGCTGGGGAGGAATCGGCGGCAACGGAGGCAATGACAGTTACGGGAATCGCTGCGATCGATTTCTCGCCTGCGTCGCCTATCTCGACGGCAAGCGTCCGAGCCTGGTGATGTGTCGTGGCGTTTACGGCCGCTCGGTGCTGGTCGCCTGGGACTGGCGGGAAGGCAAGTTATCGCAACGATGGGTTTTCGATTCCGGAATCGCCAATCCGCCCTACCGAGACGCCTCGCCGTTTTCTGGAATGGGCGGCCATTCGCTGGCGGTGGCCGATGTCGATCAAGATGGGCGTGACGAGATCGTTTATCAAGCGATGGTGGTTGATGATGACGGCAAGGGCCTGTATTCCACGGGCCTGCGACACGGAGATGCGATGCACATCAGCGATATGCTTCCGGAGCGTCCCGGTCTGGAAGTCTTCACCGTGCAGGAAAACGAGGACGCGACCGTGCGATTTCAAACTCCGGGCGCGGCCATGCGTGACGCTCGAACGGGTGAAATCCTGTGGAGCCATAGTCCGGGAATCGACGTCGGGGCCGGACTGGCGGCGGATATCGATCCCAGGCACTCGGGTTATGAGGCATGGGGCGGACCGGGCGGACTGCGCAACAGTCTGGGCGAGAGTATTGGGGCGGCGCCACAAACCAAGGGGTTCGCAATCTGGTGGGATGGCGACCCCTTGCGAGAATTGCTCGCCGGGTCACGCATTAGCAAATGGGATTGGGTACAAGAACGTGAAGTGCCCCTGAAAGAACTGACGCCGGGCCGCCGTCGAGGCGGGCGGTATCCCTGCCTGCTGGGCGATCTCATCGGCGACTGGCGCGAGGAAGTCATTCTGCCAGCGCCGGACGGCAAATCGCTTCGCCTGTACACCACCGACATTCCCACGGAACATCGCATCCCCACGCTGATGCACGATCCCCAATACCGCCTCAGCATCGCCTGGCAAAATGTCGTTTACAACAAGCCGCCACACCCCGGCTTCTTCCTTGGCCACAACATGCAGCCTCCGAAGCTTCCTGACATTGAATTGATCAGCGGCAAATGAACGGAGACATCTCAATGCGTTTGCGCGTCCTGTGCTTCAAGTGTCTGTTGCTGCTCAGCCTGGCGTTGGCGGCGACGAACAGGCCCTGTTCTGGCGACGAGCCCCAGCAAATAGCGGCTCCGGGCGTCGTCCGGCAACGGCCCGCCAAGCGGGCGGTACGTCGCCATCGATGGCGGATTCATGGTTCCCTACCAACAGACAATTCCCGGAACGGACCACTTCATTTGGATGGAGCCAATTGCAGGGGACAGCGAAAAGCGCGTCGGGGCGACGCATGGATCCCTTCTGGATGGCGCGTTACGAAACCCGACACGCGGATTACTTGCCCTATATGCGTCTGTATTCGATCTTCAGGGAATTCGAAGTGAGGAAAATCCGCGCTGTCACGGTCGAGAACCGCGTTGATGCGGTGACTGCGCCCACAGAAATCTACGATGTCGATTTTGCTTTTGAATTCGGAATGGATCTGGAGCAGCCTGTCGGCACGATGACTTTGCTCGGCGCGGCAATACACGAAATGGCTCTCAAGGTTGACGCGGCTGGAGTTCAGGTTGCCCACCGCCGCGGAATGGGAACACGCCTGCCGGGCGGGCGCCGCCACGCGATGGCACTGCGGCGACGACCCGCAACGGCTTAAGGAGTACGCCTGTTTTGGAGACGAACAAGCCGCCGCCGGCTACCAACGCGTTGGCTTGCGAAAACCCAACGCCTGGGGGCTCTACGACATGCACGGCAACCTCGCCGAATGGGTCCTGCAGCCTGGAGTGACCGATCCAGACAAGCAAATCCTGATGGGCGGATGCTGGCAATTTCCAGCGGAGCGTTGTCGTAGCGACTCGGTTTTGAAGTTCAAGAACAGCCAGTTTCGCAGCTACGATCCGATGTTGCCGCAGAGCCCATGGTGGCTGGCGTCCGATGAATCGCGGTGGGTCGGGTTCCGCATCATCCGGCCGTTGAATCCGATGAACGACAAAGAGAAACGGTTCGCCTGGGAGTGTCACACCAAGGAAGAAGCCGACGCCGTTCAGGATCAACTCGAACAGGGAAACGGCGTTATTGGGATCGTCAACCCGAAACTGCCCGCCGCCATCAAGCAATTGAACGAGGAGAAGAAGGAAAAGCGTTGATTGGGTACCCACGGTTGCGCTGCGCTTCAATTGAGTCTCACAACCACCGCCGCAATCCGCTGGGGAAACCTCCATGTCGCGTTTTGGGGGAAGAAAGGGGGCGACGAGGTCGTAGGCGGGTTACAGCGCCGTGACACTCCGCTAGAGAGCGGGGGCGTCCAGGCGGGACTGTTCCGTGACTTGCTAATGCTCAGCCGGAGCTTGGCTCGTGGATGATCGCGAGGCATTCGTTCAGCAGAATTCGGGCCGCCAGGACCTTCGTCCAATCGCGACCGGGTTTCAGTCGCTTCACGGCGTCAGCGATTGACTTCAGTTGCGAGAACGGACGAAACGGGGAGGAGTTTCATTTTTGTGGCAAACCAGGCAAGAAGGGTGATTGTAGCGTCGGCGCTCCCAGTGGACTGCGGGCTGCGCGGAGCGACGGGGAATCGAACACACGCTTTGCGCCCTGGGACCTCCCCAAGGACGCCGAAAGCCCTTGTCCGCCTAAATCGCCGCAAGAATGAAACTCCTCCCCGTTTTCACTCATCGCCGCAAGAATGAAACTCCTCCCCGTTTTCACTCCCGTTCTCGCGATCATTGGGAAGGCGACTCGGTGGCGCCTGGCGGAACTGGTGAATGGGCGAGATCAGCGCATAGATCTCGCAAGACCAGAGTCGCGTGTTGGGTCTCGTCATCCCGGTTGAAGGTGATGCCATGCGTCTCGCCGATGGCTCCTCCGAAGAGCCTCATCATCTCGTCTAGCGTGAATTGGCTGGCATCCATGCCGTCAACTTCAGCTATGACGTCGCCCTGCAACAAGCCGGCTTCCGACGCCGGCGTGGGGCGACAGACCTGAAATACGACCTTCTTGCCGTCTGCTTCGATTAACCACATACCGGAGCGGTCTTCGGGCATTCCTTTCGACGCCGGGTAGGGACGGCCCAACAGAATCCGCCCGTGCGGATAATCGAGGACAAGATCCTGACGAGCCAAGACGGCTGCACCAATCGTGCCGGCGTTCGCGCGGCGTTCCGTACCAGCCGCCTCCAACGTGACGCCGCTGGGCACTCTCTTGTACTCCAGCCCCCCGAACTTGAGCGAGTCAATTTGAAAGAGGCGGCCCTCGGTCTTTCCTCCGGCCCCAACTCCCGAACTGGTGAGATAACGGGACGCACTTCGCTGCAAGTCTGCATCCTCGTAAAAGTTCGCGGAGAAACCCAGCGCAGAGACGCTGCCAGTGTCTAGTTTTATATCCGCCGAGTACTCCTTGTCACCCTGTTGCTGAATGGAGAAGGGTAGCAGCACTTCCCCCTTGCCGAAGATCGCCTCGCTCTGGACTAAACGAATCTTGACGACCCGATAGCCGTCCGAATCAAAATGAACCCCTGGCGAGTACAAGAGCAACTCACCGTCGTCGTAGTTCAGGCAAACAACATAGCGAGATGCGAATGTGTGCCCCAGAATTCCGTGGAGCTCCAAACCGACGAAGGAACTCAACTGAGAGATGGGCGCCGCCTGGGCCTCCAGGCCGTCAACTCGGAATCCGCCGAGCCGAAAGGAAAACTCAGAGATGCGGCTCATTTCCACCGATCCGCCTGGTTGCAACTCCGATCGCGGCTGCTCCATCTTCAAGCCAATGCGACGGGCGAAATCAACGTCGACGATGTTCACATCAAAGCCCGTGTCGAGGATGAAACGACCGACTTGTCCGTCGTCCAACTCGAGCTCGAGGATGGGCAAGCCGAAGTCCGTGCGCATTGCGGTGCGAGCTAACAACTCGGGCTCAACCGTCGCGCCGGTGGCCATCTTGGATCCCTGCGAAGCGGGCGAACAAGCCGCAGCCGCCAACAGGGAGAAAACCGCCACACCGCACAATGGATGCCACCGAGTCATCTTCGCCTCGCTCAATCGATCATCTCCAGGACGCTCAAGCCACGTCAACAAAAAGCAATTGCCCACCCTTACGGTAGCAACCCAGTGTTCGGCCGGTCCCAGGAATCCTTGGCGAAGTGGCTTGAAGATTTTGCAAACTGATTTCACGCTTGCAACGGCGCAAGAAGTTGATCAGGCATTGGCTTTACCCGTGCAGGCGTTCCACCAAACCTGCTGTGGGAGAAGTTGGTCAGGCGGTGTTTGGGCTAACTTCTTGCTAGTTTCGAATACAACCTGAATCTGCGATCGCCGGCAAAGGAAAGTGCAACGAGGATACAGGCGCCAGTTGGCCATCGATTCGATTCGTCAACGAAGTACGCCAGATGCACCTGTCCGTCGTCAACAATCGGACCGCGAAAGACGACGCCGCGCGACTCGAAGCTCCGGACGACATCGTCGAGGGGCTGATCCACCGCGAACCCGATCTGAATGGCGCCGCTGCTGCCCGGCAGCGGTTTAAGCGGGCCTCGCGCGGGATGCAAACCGATGGCCAGGCCCTTGCCCAGATCGATCCCAGCATATTCGTCGTTTGCGGTCGCGATTCGCACCGCAAAGCGGCGCCACAGCAAAGCCTGGGGGCGCGCAGCGCACCCCGGGAGAGAGAGCCAAGAGAGGTTCTCGATGGTCTAGCGCACAAGTGGATCAGACGCTGCGTGCGCGGGCCTCAAGGTGTTTCCGCTCGCCATTGCTCGAGCCGCTTGCGATCTTGTTCCAATTGAGAAACAGCAAGGTCAATCGCCTCTCCGATGCTGATCGCACTGACAAGATGCTCGATCGCTTCGTTTCTCTGATCGGATCGATAGAGAGCTAACGCCCAATTGTGGTGCATCCAAAACAATCTGGATCGGAAGAACTTCGCATCACTTCCCTCGGAATTGCGCCAGTTCGGTCATGATCAAACTTTCGCGGGAATACGCTTCGAGTGCCTCAGTGAGGTTGTTCAACTGAAACGCGGCGGTGTCGCCAAGCAAGTGCCACGCCCAAGCCAGATAAATCAAAGCATTGCGGGTCCGCTTGCTCTCTTCATCAAGAAGCAACAACAGTCGTTTGCAGTATTTCTGACGAAGGTCGGGGGCATGACGGACTTGTTCTCCGAGCGTACACAAGTTCGACCATCTCCGTTCATCCTCAGCCGCCACCGGACCGGAGCCCGCTTGATAGCCGTTGACTAACCTAAGAATCTTGACTTCATCGTCGGCGGAGATATCTTTCTTGTTGCCGAGTCTTCTCGAGACACGCGGCCAGATCTTGCTCCCAGTCCGAATTGGAGGGTGCGGCGCCGCGACTCACAGAGTTAAGAAATTCCGTGATCGCGGGAATCGGCGGCGGCGCCGGCTCGGTTTGCCGCGGCCATTCGAGATCCAATTCCGCGAGTCGGGAGTTGACTTGATGCAGGTCCCAGATCACGACCTCTCCGCTGTCAAAGCACAGCGCCAACCTCCGACTATCGGGGCTCCACGCCGAATTCCACAACTGGGTGTTCCACTTGGGCAACGTGAACAGAGGCGCTCGCGAACGCATATCGATGATGGTACGCGCCGCCGCGGCGAGTGAGCCATTCGGCGAACACTCGATCGTTCCGCTGATTCGCGGCGTTGCGACTTCCGCGACGATGCGGTTGGCTTCCAAGTCCCAGAGTCTTACGCTTTCCAACCCAGCTATGGCGATCGTGTTCGCGTTGACGATGCAGAACGATCCAATGTCGGACGCGATCGGGAACTCATGTTTGCCGACAAGCTGCGATTCCTCCAGACAATCGATGACTTCGAAGCCAACATCGTCGCTGATGTAAAGGCGTTCGCTGTCCTGCGCCCAGAACGCAACGCCGCATGGGCCCGGGTGATCGAGCACCTTGACAAGTTCGGGCGGCTCTCCGGAAGCCATCCATGTCGTGTCGAATACGTGAACTCCGTTTTGCGACTTGACGGCGAGTCGCCCGCCTGAGGGGCTAAAGTGCAACTCGTGTTCGGCAAGTCCCTCGATCACCTCGCTGACCGCCAAACGAGCCGTCGGCAATTCCCACACTTGCAAGCGGTCGTAGTCGGCGGTCGCGAGCCATTTCCCGGATGGGTGGAACGCCGCCCGAACCCCCGGCATCTCGCCCACGAGATCGAGCGACTCCACGCTCCAGAGTTTCACGCCCGGATCTTCCGACCAGGTGGCGAGTAGTTGGCCGTCGGGGCTGAAGCAAGCTCCGCGAGCAACGCCTTGATGGGCGGCAATCACGCGGCGCTCGGGCGGCTTGATGCGCGTGATCCAGGCGCGATCGCTCTTGGCCTGCAGCAACAAGGCGCCGGAAGCCGACACGCGGGCGACGCCAAGCGCACGAAACCTGGCGGATTCCCTTCCTCGCCTGGTGGAATACAAAACATATTGCTCATCCATCCGCAGAAGCAAATCGTTTTCGTCGCCGACAAAGTGGTACTCGCTGCTGAGACCAAATTCGTCGAGATCATTGACGACGGCGCCGGTCGCCAAATCATGTACGGACGCGCCGCGATGTCCGTAGCAACAAACAAGGGAATCATCGCGACTGATGCTGATGCCGCCGATTGCGCCGCAATCCGAGCTAAACGCGACGCGCTCCTTGCCGTCGCGGAGGCGATAGACATGAATGTTCTTGTTTTCGCCTCCCTCGTCCCAGGAGTTGCCTATGGCGACGATCAAGTGCTTGTTGCTTACAGCGAAATCCTTCAGCTGAAACTCAACATCAAGCTGGACGGGGGGCGTGTCCGGCTGATCAAGATCGCGGACCGCGAACTGCACCGGACGGCCCGGTTCCATCAAGGGTCCCTTGAGGTGGACCACGTTCTCGTCCCAGAGCTCCATCAAGCTGATTTCCAGGTCGCGCCAACGCATGTTCATGATCCCCAGGACGCGGCGACCATCGGGCGTGAGTCGAATGTCGGTCCAATCGTGATCACGCCAGAATGCACCGTCATGGATCACGGCATCCAGCGCCCAGGCGCCGTCGTCGCCTCGTCGCCAGCGCAGCAGTTCAAGGCAGTACGGTAGATTCGTCAGCGCAGTCTGGTCGTCCAGGATACGAATGCCCGCGAGTCCCAGGGGATTCTGCATGGGGGGGCGATTGTGTTCCTTCAAACGCTGTCTTGGTTTGCCGGTTGACGCATCGACAATCAGAAACTCGCCGGAATCCAGGCCCAGCAACACGCTCTTTTCGTCCAGCGTGAATTGCGCCTCGGAGATCATGCCCTCCAATGGGCCAATCGCAACGGTCCGCCCGGAAGTCGCGTGTCCCAGACTTGCGACGGCGAGACTGCGCAAGCGACGTTCATCTTTCGCAGGAGTTTCCAGCCGTCGAGCCTGATCGATCAGTTCCCAGGCGCGCGAGCCATATTCGCGAGCTCGTGACTCGGTGAGAAACTCGGTCTGATTGACCAGAGCGGAATAGAGCGTTTCGGTCTTCTCGCTCTCGGAGGCCACCGCGCGTTGCAGTGCGAGCGACAGGCGAAACTGGTACCATAGGCCGCCGCCGACCGCAGCCAAGGCCAGAAGGATGCTGGCGCACACAAACCCCGACAGGACCGGGTTCCGCTTGCCCCATTTTAGACATTTGATCCAAACCGCCACTGGCCGCGCCATGATTGGCCGACCTTGCAGAAAACAATCCAAATCACTCGCCAACTCGCCGGCTGAAGCGTAGCGATGGTCAGGAGACTTCTCCAGGCACTTCTGACAGATTGCGTCGAGATCAGTTGGCAAATGTCCGCCCAGCGGCGGCGGCGCTATCTCCACGACCTTGCGAATGACTTCGTACGTCGAATCACCTTGAAAGGGCGCCGCACCCGTAAGCAGCGCGTAGAGCAGCGCGCCGAACGAGTAAACGTCGGCCAAGGGCCCTACGTCGTCGCTGCGGCCGGACGCCTGTTCGGGAGCCATGTAGTTTGGCGTCCCGACGATGGAACCGCTGATCGTCAAGTCCTTGGCGGATTCGATGTCCTTGGCCAATCCAAAATCCGTCACGCGTGGTTGACCGTTGTGGTCCAGAAGCACATTGGATGGTTTTAGATCGCGATGCACGATATTCCGCGAGTGGGCGTATTGAATCGCCCGCGCAACGTGCGCCACGATCTCGGCGGCGCGGCTCGGCGACAGCGGTCCGGATCGAAGCAAGTCGTCCAAGGAGCCGCCTTCGATCAGCGCCATAGCAAAGTATTGAATCGAATCGTATTGCCCGACTTCATAGATCGGGACGATGCCGAGGTGTTCCAGTCGAGCGGCCGATTCCGCCTCGCGACGAAACCTTTCAACTTGGTCTTCGCTGACGAGATTGGGATTAAGAATAATCTTGAGCGCCACTTCTCGATTCAGCGGCAAGTGTTTCGCGCGATAAACGACGCCCATGCCGCCGCGAGCGACCTCTTCGCCGACGACGTATTCGCCAAACGCTTGCCCCGGCGCGAGTCCTCCGCGGCTGACCGCCGATTGGCTTTCTCCGGAAGACTGTTCGCGCAGGCGAACGCGCTGGATCATCCTCAGGATATCCGACGCCCCTTCGACATCGAGAGTGGATTCGTCTATGTAGGATGACTCGTTGGCCGAGCGGGCGGCCATTGACGAGTCCAGCGAATTCGTGTCGTGATCGATGGTCAGCTTTTCCACCGTTGGCTCGTCGCCGCCGCGAGCGCGACTTGCCCCGCCGCGCAACGGCTCCGCTCGCGACACTTCATCCTGTGTCGCTTTGGGGTTCTCATCCGAGGGCGATGGAGCACTCGTCGGGTCATTCGCCATTGCGCCGCAACTCCTTTTGCAGAGCGGCGAACGCTCGCGAGTGGATTTTCCGACAGGCCTCCGCAGAACGCTCCATTCGCTTGGCGATATCGGCGAACGCAAGATCTTCCCAATTGCGCAACCGCAGAATCAACTGATAGTCTTCGGGCAAACGCGCAATCGCTGCGTTAAGCCTGAGCGTCTCTTCGTCGATCGCCGCTTGGGTCCTGGGAGTGGGTCCCGGTTGTTGCACTTGCATGCCCGGTTGAACCGACGAGTCCGCTCCGGTGGTTGGCTCAAGTCCCACCTCTCGCCGCAAATTGCGTTTCGCAACGTCGCGGAACCGCTTGCGAGCATCCTTCAGATCGTTGCGGAGTACGGCCCGCAACCACGCCTTGAGTTGCCGCTCCTCCTCTCCCTCAAACTCGGCGAGCAGGCGCTGGGCGGCGAGCATCGTTTCCTGAACAACATCGGAAGCGCCGAGCTTCGTACGGACGGCCGGGTCGAGTTCTTCGTTGGCCAGCTTCAACAAATAGGGACGATAGCGGTCCATCAGCCGTCCCAGAGCATCCATGTCTCCCGCCCGAGCCGCGGTCAGCACGTCCCGAAACGCGTCGCCGGGATCGCGATGCGAGTCGCCCATGATCTGTCCTTCCGAAATGGAACTGCATGAAATCGCCCTTAATTGTAGCGTTTCCTCAGCAAAACGCGGCGAAAAACACCGGAGCGGACGCCTAGGAGCGATCCTCGCGTCTTTTTTTCGAATTTTCCCGTCCGCTCTTTCCGGGCCCGTCGCCTTTCTGGTTAGTCAGACATTCACCCGCTCCACAATCGAGATCACGACCATGACGCGTTTCTCCATCCGTGCAATGTCCAGCGTGTTGGCCGTCGCTACAATCTTGACCGCATCGGGACCAATCAGGGCTGGCGAACAGTGCAACGCTGGCAGCGATCTGCTGATCGCCGCGAAAGCCTCGGCCTGGAGTTATTCGATTCAACCTGACTTCCAGTACAACGGTCATGGCTTTCGCAGCTTGGCGCCGCGACTGGTTCAACACGACTTGTGCACGCAGCGAACCGTCGTGATTCGACATCAATCGAAGGACGCGACCGTCGAAACGATCCTGAGTTGGAATGACGACACCATTGTGTTGGCCTTCGCGGGAACCACTTCGGAAGCGGCCAGACTGCAGAATCTCAAAACCGAATTCGGAGAATACTTGGTCTCAGCCGCGGCGACGCACCGAGGTTGGTCCAAGGCGATCCTCGCGGTCGAGCCGCGAATCACGGCGCAGCTCAATCGACTCGCCGATGGGCGACGAATCCTCTTGACCGGACACAGCAGCGGCGGGGCGCTCGCAGCCTACTTCCTTGCCATGCACCTGCAACAGCGCAGTGAGTGGGTTCGCGGCGCCACGCTGATCACCCTCGGCGCAAGCCGTTACAGCCAACCGGCATTCGCCAAATGGATGCATCAAGCCGCATCGCAAATGGAAGTAGAAATACAGGAAGTCGTCAGTCGTGGCAGAACCCGCGCTGGTCGATTGCTGGACGCAGTCCCAGGCTGGCGCCGCGGGCTGGTGGGAGTCGGTGAGAAAGTGTTCCTGGATTTGGGAGACATGCGATCTGCAAGAAGCAACGACGCATTGCACGACCCCATGACCTACTTGCTGGCCGCCGCCCAAGCCAAGTAGGTCCGCAAGTTTTTCTCCAGGCCATATACGCACCAACACGCGAACCGCATCAGAACCGCAGAAGTGTACCAGGCGCCGGCCGCAAAGCTTTCTGGCAAGTGAATGGCGAAGCCCATTCCTCAAGAAATGCGGCCAAAAAGAAAAATCTCTAGAAGCCCGCTGCAAAGGCGAACGCTGGAATCCCTACAGCAACTAGGGTCTCCCAGCGAATTCGCCGATTCAACAGAGTGGGTGAAGATTCGGCGGAACTGCGTTTACAATGGGAAGGTCTGGAATCTCGCGACGAAGACCACCCCAGGAGAGTTCATGGTCGATAACTCGAATGACCGCAATCTGCTGCTGGTTGCCGCCGCCCTGCGAATGGGATTGATCCGCAGCGACCAATTGCGCGCCGCTAAAACCGCCTGGTCAAAGAACTCACAGCGCCCCTTGGACACGATCCTGGTCGAGCAGCATGTGCTGGACGCCCACATGCGCGACCTCCTACTCGCTCTGGTGGACAAACAGCTTGAGCTGCACAACGGCAGCCCCCAACAAAGCCTGGCGACGCTGACGCATTCGGCCACGGCGGTCGTCGAGGAGCTGAACTCCCTGATGGATGACGACACGCACGCCACCTTGTCGTTGGCGACAGAGCGCGCCGATGACACCAAGCAGGCGAATCGTGAGAGGTCGCCGCGGCGAGAGACGAGCAACGATGAGCGTTATCAAGTGATCCGACTGCACGCTCGAGGAGGACTTGGCAGGGTCTCCGTGGCGCTCGACACGGAACTTCGACGCGAGGTGGCGTTGAAGGAGATTCAAGACGCGTACGCCGACGATCCGGCGAACCGCTCCCGCTTTCTCTTGGAAGCGGAAGTCACCGGTTGCCTTGAGCACCCCGGGATCGTGCCTGTCTACGGACTGGGAGTCCACGCCGACGGCCGACCCTTCTACGCCATGCGGTTGATCAGGGGCGAGAGCTTCAAAGACGCGATCGAACGCTTTCACGCGAGCCATCCGCCCGGTCAGCGCTCTATCATCGCCTGGAGTTCCGCAAGTTGTTGGATCGTTTTGTCGATGTGTGCAACGCGATCGCCTTCGCTCACAGCCGTGGCGTGCTGCACCGAGACTTGAAGCCGTCGAACATCATGCTTGGCGGTTTTGGCGAGACGTTGGTCGTGGACTGGGGCCTCTCCAAAGTCTTGGGAAGCGACGCGGACGAAGCGTCGGCCGGCGAGGCCGAACTGGGGCCTCAACTGGCCAGCGGATCCGCCGCAACGCGTCTGGGATCCGCCATGGGGACGCCGGCCTACATGCCGCCGGAGCAGGCGGTTGGCGACGTGGACCAACTGGGGCCGGAGAGCGACATCTATAGCCTGGGCGCAACCCTATACCATTTGCTCGCCGGACAGCCGCCCTTCACGTCGGGCGACGTCGCGACCATCCTGGATCAGGTGCGTCGAGGCGATTTCCCTCGTCCGCGTCAGATTCGCGAAGAGATCCCCGCAGCGTTGGAGGCGATTTGTCTGAAGGCCCTCAACCGGAATCCGACCGCTCGCTATGGGTCGGCTCAAGAGTTGGCCGAGGAGGTGGAACGCTGGTTGGCCGACGAACCCGTGGCGTGCGCACCGCGAGACCTGGACCGCCCGCGCGCGGCGGTGGATGAGGAAGCACCCGCGCGTCGTTTCGACCGCCGCGGCCACGGTGCTGGTCGGTTTGATCGGCTTCAGCGCGATCGCCCAAATCGTGACGCTCAAGAATCGTCAGCTGGCCTCAGCCAATGGGGAACTAGCCCAGACCAACCAGGAACTGGAGGAAGCCAATCAGTCGCTGGAGATCGCCAATCAAGACGAACGGTGCGCACGCGAGGAAGCGGAAACCGTGCTGGCCTTTTTTCGCGAGAAAGTGCTTGCAGCCGCCCGCCCCCGCGACCAGGAAGGCGGTCTGGGAGTCGGCGCGACCGTCCGCGACGCGGTGGACGCCGCCGAACCGCTGATCGTGGAGGCATTCGCCAACAAGCCCTTGATCGAGGCCGCCGTCCGCAGCACACTCGGCGGCACCTATTTCTATCTTGGCGAGCCCAAGCTGGCGATCGCCCAGCACCAACGCTCCCTGGAACTGTACCGGACGCACCTGGGCGACAAGGATCCAGAAACACTGCAGGCCATGAACGAGCTGGCTCTGGGATTCAAGTACGACGGCCGGCCGGAAGAGGCCTTTGAACTCGCGGAACGCGTGCTCCAGACGACCGAAGAGCAAAAGGGCGCCTCCGACCCCGATACGCTCACCTACAAGAATAACCTCGGCGAGGCCCTCCGCGCGGCAGGCAAACTCGACCGTTCGCTGGAACTCTTGCAAGACACATTCAAGCGGCGAAAAGAGACGCTGGGGCTCGATCATCCTCATACCTTAATCACGATGAACAACCTGGCGATGGCTCTCGAAGACGCCGGCCATCGCGATCAGGCCATCCTGTTGTTCGAGGAAGCTTTGGAGCGTCGTCGCAAGACGCTCGGCCCCAGACAGACCTACACATTGCAGTCGATGAACAACCTCGCGGCCGCCTACGCCGCCGGCGGCGAGCCGGAACGAGCTGTCAAGATTCATGAGGAAGCGCTGAAAATCCTGGAGGAGGAATTGACGGCCGATCACCCCATGACCTCGAATTCGCGGAACAACCTCGCCAATGCGCTGTTGCGAGCTGGCGACGCGGATCGAGCTTTGGCCTTGCACGAAGACAACCTGCGGCGGCGCAGCAAACGGCTTGGGGCCGCCCATCCCGCCACACTGCAGACGCTGTCGAGTTTGACTGCCGCCTATTTCACCCTGGACAAGTCCCAAGACGCCACGGCGTCCCTCGAGCGATTCGCCTCCGAACAACGCAAGACCTTGCCCGACGACGCCCCGGCGCTGGCGGCTTTGCTGCAAGCCATGGCCGAACTACTGCTGCGCCATCAGGCCCACGCCTCGGCTGAGCCTTACCTGCGCGAGTGTCTCGCCTGGCATGAGCAGCATCGGCCGGAGGACTGGTCGCTCTGGGAGATCAAGAGCTTGCTGGGCGCCGCGCTCGCGGGACAGCAAGACTTCGCGTCGGCCGAACCGCTGCTCATCGCCGGCTATGAGGGTCTGCTGCAGCGGCGGGACGCCGTAACTCCCGCCGACGGATCGCCCCTTGCCGCAGCCGCCGATCGCCTTATCGAGCTCTACACGGCATGGGACCAACCTGACCAAGCCGAACTCTGGCGAAAGAAACGCGACGCCATCGGACAGCAATAAGCGTCCGAGGCAGCAAACTCGATGGTAAGCTGACCGGAGAGAGACGCACCTGGCGCTTTCGGCACGCGTCCTGGACAGTCCGCCACAACCAGCGACAGAGTTAAGATTCTGCCAATGCTTCCGATGATCTTGTCCTTAGTGTCGCTTTGTGTCTTGGTCGCTGAATTCTGGACTGGCATTGCAGTAATTGGATGGCAAGGCGACCGGCCAATTCTTGAGCGTTCCAAAACACCTGGTCCCTACTGGTTCATGATGACACTTCACACCCTAGTTGCTGTAGGGATACCAGCGTTCGCCTTTGCAGCGGGCTTCTAGGGATTGCTCGCATGCAAGGAGGTGCGCTTGCTGGCCGGGCGATGGACTTGCCAATCCATTGGCCGACGACCGGGGCCTTGAAAGCTTGCATGAAGCGAATCGCGACTAGCCGGCAAATCCCCGCCACCGCTGGGCTTGTCCCAGCGTAGCGCTGCTCCTCGCCAGCCCGTGCGCCGCGCCCATTCCCGCCACCGCTGGGCTTGTCCCCAGCGGAGCGCTGCTCCCCGCCAAGGTGGAACCAGGGTGTCAGGCGCCCTTTTCGCTCAGAGAATGACCCCGTTGACCAAAAAGGGCGCCTGACACCTGAGAATGCGCTTTACGGCGAAAAAACAGGCGGCCCTTTTTGCGAAGGACCGCCTGTTGGAGTTCAACCGAGATCAGCGACATGCTCCCCAGTAAGTCGCTGAAGGGTTGACGACGCCTGCGAGACGTCGCTGTTCCTATCCGCTCGATGCTCTAGCGTTGTTTCCAGCGAAGGATGTTGTGAAACGCGTCCTCGAACTGCAGCGGAGCGCGTCGGGCGGACCGGGGCGCTTCGGGTTCTGGGTCGATCATGGGCGGTTCCTCGCTGGGAGCGGGAATTACCACGGGCGACGGGTCGATCACTGGCGCCGCGGGCGGCGTGCTGAAGTCAGGCGATGGGGCCGCGCGAGTCGGCTCGGGCGCCGGCGCCTGCTGAGGCAGATGCAGATGCGGAGCCGGCGCGACCGGCACGTGGTAATGGGGCGTTCCCGCCGGGGTCGGCTGAGGGTTCGCCTGACAGGCGCATCCGTGCGCTTCGCAGCGCATCCGTGCGTCTTCGCAGCGCAACTGTGCGTGGCCGCGGCGCATCCGCCAGCACAACCTGCGTTGCCGCACGCCGCACAGCCGTCGCCGCCCCGCAGTCTCTTCAGCCGCGCTTGCAAGCCGCCGCTGTTCGCACCAAAAGTGCAGCGACGGCAATTGCAGGAACGACACCCGTCCTCGGGGAAGCAGTCCGTCATCGCACGGAAGAAGGGACGGCGTCCGCGCTGACACCAGTCAATTTTCTCAGCACAATAGTTGTCCCACACATTGTCGCAGCAGGACGTTTCATGCTCGCAGCATTGCCGCATTCCGCCGTTGCAATTCAGGCAGGGCGCGGCGCCTTGCGGGCCTGGCTGAATCTGGGCCGCGTGGTCGCTGGGAGCAATGTCGCCGTGCGGAACCGCGAACTCCTGGGCTCCTTGAAAGCTGTCGTTGTCGAAAATTGGCGCCGGGCCGCCCGGCAAGCTGGGCGCGGAGGGCGCGTCAAATTCGCCCGCTGACACAACACCGCTTGCGGCGATCGCCAGCAGACAGAACACCTGCGTCCATTTCATTTGATACTCCTTTGTATCCAGTAATCCGTTGGAACTGCAGCGCCTTGTCTGCAGCGACTGGTAGTGCAAGTCCGTTGCGTAGCCTTCGAATCGCGTCCAAGCGAAGAGGTGCAAGAAGTCGTCCTTGGGAACATCCTTGTTCAAGTGAGTCAGAGAACAATCCTGGGGACTGCGCGGTTGCCTTCACTGACAGCGACGCGGGGCGATGTTAGGATGGCCTCGTTAGGGTCACGCGACGCATCGCAATTTTCATTCGACGTGTCCGCTTCTCGCCCTGCAGACTCCCTGGATGAATGCAGTGTGGCTCGTTTTTTCACTGAACACGGTTGAATCCGTGCGCGTGGGTTGTGCGATTTCTCTCGCCGCGGTCGGTTGCTGCGCATTGTGGCGGATCGGTGCGAGCCTCGCGAAACCACGCTTGTGCCGGTATGGAGGTGGAGCGTCGCTTGTTGGCTGGCGGTCGTGGGCGTTGAAACGCTGGCGCCGACGATGGCGGCCGAGTGGGTTGTCGGGCTGCGCTTGATCGTAGCTGCTCTGACGATTTGCCCCACCGTCGCGCTCTTGGGCGCCAAACGTCCGCACGACGGCGCCTGGCAATGGATTGTGCTTTCCTTATGGATCATCCTGACGCTTCCCGCGTGGGAGAGTTGGCTGCAGGGCGAACCGACCGCGCGACTGCGCGGCTTAAGGGCGTGGTTTCTGGGTGGGCTTGTCGTGATGAGTTGGTGCAACGCTGTCGCCAGGAAGGCATTGGCGGGCGGCGAGCTTGATCGCGGTGGGGCAGGTCCTGCTCGTGGCGCCTCACTTGCGGTTGGCGCCGTTTTCCTGGCTTGATGGGATGACGGCCGCCGGCGCCGCAACTGCCGGCTTGGGACTCTGGTGCGGTCGCACCTTTGGCGAGTCCTCGCCGAGACGCTCGCAGGAGCTGCCCCAGCAACACGCCTGGCGCGACTTCCGCGACATGTTCGGGTTGTTCTGGTCGCTGCGGTTGGCCGAGCGTTTTAATATCGATGCGGAGCGGTCGGGTTGGTCCGAACGCCTCGGTTTCAACGGCTTTGTCGCCGCCCGCGACCACGCCACGGAAGCCGACGCCGCCGGATTCGCGCCGCTGGCGGAGCCTTCGTCGGCCCCCGTCCGACAAACCTTGGCGAATCTTCTCCGCCGCTTCACGTCGCCCGACTGGCTCGAGCAGAGATGGCCTGCCGACCCGCCGGCTAGTCCGTAGTACGGACTAGTCGATCCCGCCGGTCGCGGCCAAGCGGTGCGGGTTCGCGCGCTGCGCAAACGGGGGCGCTGGTCCTGCGGCTGAGACCCATGGGCGGCAGCGGGGCGCCTGACTTGCGACGCCTGTGCGGCGCCGGACGTCGCTACCCTCCCTTTTTGCTCTTGGCCAACTCGAACGGTCCGGCACAATGCGGGCGGAACCCAATCACAGACGGCTGTTCAAGCCGTACCCCCGTGTTCGCTAAGTAGGAGCGAAGGCATGAAGAAGCAGAGTGATTGGCGGCATCGAAAATGGCTGGCGTGGACGACCGCCGCGTTGATTGGCGCCATGGCGGCCAGCGCCAGGAGCGAAACGCCGCACCGGATGACGGGCCGCCGAAAATGCGGCTCCGCCTGCCGGCCTATTACGCTCGGGTCGTTGACGAGCAACAAAGGGAGCAGATCTATTCGATCCTGCGGGCCTGCGAGGAGAAGTTGCTCCCCTTGCGCGAGCAGATCAACGAGCTCGAACTGGAACGCGACGCCGACGTGGAAAAGGTGCTTTCGGAGGAGCAGTTGGCGGAGGTCAAGCGACTGACCGAAGAAGCCCGCCAGCGCCGCATGGAGCGCAGCGCCGCGAGCTCAAAAGCGGGCAATGACGAGGCCAAAAGCGACCCGGATGAGACCGCCGCCAAGGGCCGTGGTCGAACCAAACGCTAGTCGGAAGCTTGGAGGGCCATTCGCCAGGAAGGTGCGGGGCGCACGGAGGCGCCCGCTTTCCTCCCGCTCGCCTTCGTTTAGAGTTCCTTCTTACCAATCTTCATCACGAGATTTAACTTGCCCTCCAACTGCTGGCCCATGATGCCCAGGGCGATATCGCCGGCGACGGTCACATCGCCACTCGCTTCAATCGACCTTCCCAACAGCGGATCGAACAGCAGCGTTCTCTTGGAGCTGGTCACCTTCAAATCGCTCTTGTCGATCGTTGCCGGGTTGCCGCTGGCCGGGTCGATCACCAACTTGGCTTCAAGATCCTCCGCGGTCACCTTCTCCAGGCGACGCGTGCTGGAGACAGTCGAACGCGCCTCGGGGCCCACGTAGGTGTACCGCCGTTTGAACACCAGGGCCTGCCCTTGCCCAAGTGTCTGTCTCACTTCGCGTTCCCAGGTGTCGCCAGGCTTGACCGGCTTGTCGGGCCAGGAGTCCAAACTCGTCTGCACCTGAGCCTTCACTTCGCCAGCCCCGGCGCCGGCGGGCGGATTCTCGACGTCGCCGGCCTTCAAATCCTTGCTGATCTGGTAGGTCATCTTGGTGTTCAAGAGGGCCTTGAACTGATCCTTGACGGGTCCCAGTTGAGGATTATCCGCGCCCTCGTCGGGCTTGCTGGAATCAAAAACCACGTCGCCAATGGGCGTCGTGATCTTGGCCTTGAGCCCCGTCACTTCCGTGGTCACCTTCGCCCACCCGTCCGCATCGTAAGGCGCGACGGTCACCTTGCTGGTCGTCGTCGTGCTAATGCTGGTGTTGACATCCTGGCCGGCGATGCTCAGCTGCTGCTTGATCTCAACCGTCTCCTCCTCCCGATACGTCGAGGCTTTGGAGTAGTCCGGCCGCAAACTCGCCTCCTGAGATCTCGCAAGAGGCGCGGCGACAGAAATAGCGATCAAAGACAATAGGATCCGTAATTTCATGAGTCTTATTCTTTCTTGGTTCTTGGGTCTTGGGTCTTGGGTCTTGGGTCTTGGGTCTTGGGTCTTGGGTCTTGGTTTCCCAGATTCTACGGCGCCCTGGGCTGGATTCGTGTAGTCCGTGGACCGAGTTCATGGTCGGAACGTGGATGCGCGTCACAATCCAGCAACCAAGAACTAGGAACCAAGAACCAAGAACTAACTAACTACTGATTCGTTTGCGAATTTCCCCTTTCAGGCGATTGAGGACGGAGTCTCGATCGGTCGCGTCCAGGATTTCTTTGACGATGAGTTTGGGGCCGCTGGGGCCCCATGAGCTTCCGTGTTCGAAGTAGTACTTGGCGGCTTGGCCGATCACGTAGGATCCGAAGCCGGCGGCGGCGCCCTGCGGGACGGCGGTGATCACGGTGCCGACGCCCAACGTCAAGCCCTTGAACAGGAGGGAAACCAGGTCCGGCACCAGGACCCAGCCCGCCGCCTTCAGGATGGTGGTGGCCAGCTTACGGGCGTGCGTCCAATTGAAGTCCAACCCGTACACGCGAGCCAACGTCACGACCATCGCCGCATCGACCGCGCCGCCGCTGACGACATCGACAATCGGGATGGGCTGCAGACCCACGGCCAGGGCCTTGACGGCGGCGTAGGTCCAGATGACGCGGTTGGCTTGTTGCTCGCGAAGCTTGACGCGCAGCGAGGCCAGTCGGTCCGACTTGTCCGCGGCGAACAGGGCGGCATTCAACGTGATCAGAGCCAAGCCTTCTCGACTGAGCATCTCGAGGATGGCTTCCCGCAAGGCTTCAATGTCCGGCGGCGGCTTGCGCCACTCGCTGGTCTCCCCGCCGACCTCGTGTTCGGTGACGTATTCGATCTCGCGCGGGTCCGCCGCCGTGGGAATCACGGGGACATCCTTGAGCAACTCGCCCAATCGATCTTGCCGCAAGACATGCAGAAGGCGTTCGCGTTCCTCGGGGCTGTACAGGTCGATCTTGTTGAAGACGAGGATGATGGGCTTGTTGGCGGCGGCCAGAGTCTCCAGGGCGGTGAACTCGGTGGCGTTCAAGTCAGAATCCGTGACGAACAGGATGAGTTCGGCGGTGGCGGCGGCGCGTTCGGCCAGCGCGGCTCGCTGTTGTCCTTCGACTTCATTCAGGCCGGGCGTGTCGACCAGGATCACGGCGGAATCAGCGAATCCCGGCAGGCGATAGCTGCATTTGTCCCAATCCATCTTCCAGACATCGCGGGTCCAGCCCCCCTGCACGTCAACCTCCGCCAAGTGCTGTCCCGCCAGGGCGTTGATCAAAGCGGACTTGCCGGTGCTGATCTCGCCAAAGACCACGATATCGACTTGTCCGCTGGCGAGCTTGTCGGCCATCGCCTGCAGATCGTCGAAATCATCGCGCATCTGCTCGCGTTCGGCCGCAGTGCTCTCCTGGATCTTGTCCAGAGTCCTGCGCACGGTTTGAACGGCTTGCGCGTAACGAGATTCGGAATCGCTGGTCATCAGAGCGGTCAGTTCCTGGCGTCATCGCGCTGTGCGGTTCCGACAAGGGAAGCGAGAGAGTCAGCGGTGATGGACGTGTGTCCTCGGGGAAAGCGGGCGAAATGGCGATTTGATATGGCGATATGTCGTGTGGTTAGTCGTCGCTGGTAAGCTGCCGTCGTGCAGCCTGCACGAAGCGGCGAAGTTCGTCAATTGTAGTCAACCGATTCCATTCGCGGCGGGCCAAGGAGGCCAGCGCCGACTTTTCGTCCTTCTTCAGCTCATCGCGAAAATAGGCGACGAAGACGGAGCCGATCCAGCGAGTGACGAACGCCTGGACGGCGCCTTGCAAGATTCCGCCAACGATCCACCCGGCGCCGGGAACGGCTTTCAGGACCGAGGCCACGCCGGCGGTGATCGCCGGACCGGCGAGGTTGACTCCCAGAATGGCGATCAGGTTCTTGCCGAGTTGGCCCAGCAAGTCCATGGCGGCTTCCATGTCCAGATTTTGCCGATAGATTCTCGCCAGGTCCACGACCATTTTGGCGGTGATGGCGCTGCCGGCCATCAGATCGAGAATCGGCACGGGGCTCAGCGCCGCGGCGCCCCCGGCGCCCCAGGTGTAACGATCCACCAACTGCCAGGCTCGAGCGTCCAAGGCGTCGCGGACTTGCAGCCGCGCGTCATCGACGAGTCCCCGCGATTGCAACAACAAGTTCGCCATCAACAAATCCTGCCCATCGCGTTTGACGATCCGCATCATGCGTTCGGCCAACTTGGCGATGTCCTCGGGCACCGGCGCCATTTCCTCGACCTGGCTGCCATCGGGCAAGACGCGCACTCGCAGCCGCTCGGTGGGACGACTACGAACGGCGACCACATCCTGCTCGGCGACAAATGGCGCGACCTGCTTGGTCAACTGCTCCAGCAAGCGTTGGCGATCCCGAGGTTCATACCAGTCTTCCTTGTTCAAGCAAACGACCACTCGCTTTTCCATCTGCCCCAGACGCTCCAGCAGATCATGCTCGGTTTCTCGCAGGGGTCCATCAACAACGACCAACACGAGGTCCGAGTCCTTGGCGGCGTCGGCCGAGACCTTGGCGTGGGCGGCGCCGTCGATCTCGCCCAGGCCCGGCGTGTTGACCAGAACAACTTGATCCATGCCTGGCCAGGGGATCTCGTTGCGCGTCACCGTCGTGCCGCCTTTGGCGTCGGTGGGAAACACCTCGCGACCGGCCAGCGAATTGAGCAAAGAGGACTTGCCGCTGGAGATGCTCCCGAAAGCGACAATCTCCAGTCGCTTGTCCTCTTGCTTGCGTTTCAACGCGTCGGACAATTCCTGCAACCGCTGCCGCATGTCGTCCGACAATTGGACGTCCTCGGTCAATCCCGCGACTTCCCCCAGATTCTCTTGCAACTCGTCGCGCCGCTCCGCTTCACTCAGGGCGCTGGGATTCTTGGCGTCGCGAACCCGCCGTTTGCGCTTACTCGCAGAGTGCTTCCAGAGGCGCCAGACGATGTTGCCGCCGACTCCCAGCAAGAGAACGCCTCCCACGCCCACCAGCAGCAAATAGATGGCGCCGAAGACCCAGCCCAACTCGTTGGCCGTCCGATAGATCTCGACCAATCGCGGCGGCACCGTAACCAGCAAGTAGCCCAGGAACGCCAGCGCAGCCAGCAGCATGATTCCGGTAAGCGTCCGATTGGGTTTCATGGCACAAGCACGCGGCTAAAACTGGGAACGCGATCCTAAATCAACGGCTTAGCAGGGTTGCAGGCGTCTTTCCGTTAAACCGCCGTGATCTTCGAGGCCCGGAGGGCGTATTCGATCAGAGAATACCCTGTTTGCGTCGCCCACAGTAGCACGGGCATCCTGGTGATTCGTGGGCGGCGCCCCATGCTTGCCGGCAGCAGCCCCGAAAAACCGTTTCGCGACGACGAGGTTCGCCGGCGGCCGCCTCGCCGCTGCGCCGTGTCCGGATTCAGCAAGAAACGGAAAAGAGCCAAGCTCATGCAAGCCTGGCTCTCTCCATGCGTCGCACCGCGAGTTGGAAACTAGCGGTCCTTCTTCTTTTTCTTACCCTTGCCGGCTTGGCGGCCTCGCAGGCCAAGCTTCGACAATTTCTCCGGCGAGAGAGTCTTGGCCAACTCCATTCGCACTTCCGAATTCAACTCCTGGACGGCCTTGCTCGCCTTTTCGTAGGCTTCGGCGTCCTCGTCGCTCAGATCCAGAGCCGCCACAATCGCCGCTTGCAGCTCCTTGCCTTTCTTGCCTTCGCCGGAGGCCGTCTTGCGAGCTTCATTCATCTTCTTGCGACCATCCGGGCCAATCACCTTGCTCAGCGCCGCTTGGGCTTCCTTCATTTTGGGCGTGAACTTGGCGACGACATCCTTGACGGCGGCCATCTCGTCATCGGTCAGTTCGGCGTCGCGGGCCTTCTTCATCATTTGACCGAAGGCGGCCCCACGGCCTTTGCCCTTCTTCTTCTGCTTCTCTTGGGCCGATGCGACGCCGCTGAGCTAGAACGACGACCAAAGCGGCCAACATCACATTGCAAATCAACCTAGGCATACAACTCTCCCACATCGATGATTCGGCGTTGGCGCAGCATCCCTCGTCACGTTGACACCCAGTTCAAGTTAGCTCGAAACGTCTCTTCCCATCCAAAGGACGAGTGTAGTCTGTTAGCCGAACAGGGGCTCGATCCTACTGCCATCGCGGACAATCGTGATCGGTCGGCCCGTATCGGTTTGGTATTCCTTCTTGTAGTCGATTCCCAGATTGGAATAGAAGCTGGCGGCGGCGTCGTCGGGCGTAATCGCCTCATGCCTGGGAGCGCTCGCCGTGTCGTCGCTTTCACCGACGACCTGGCCGCCGCGAACCGCGCCGCCGCCCATCAGCATGAACATGCAACGCGGGTAATGATCGCGCCCGCCTTCGGCGGTGCGCTCGTTGATCTTGGGCGTGCGGCCGAATTCGCCGGTGACAAACACCGCCGTGGAGGACAACAAGCCCTTGGCCTCCAATCCGTTGAACAACCCGGCAAGTCCTTGGTCCAACTTGGGCAATTGCTTGTCTTTCAGGGTGGTGAAGTTATCACGATGCGTGTCCCAACCGCCCAGTTGCATGCTGATGAAACGCACGCCGGATTCGATCAGCCGACAAGCCAACAGACAGCTTTGACTGAACGCTTCCTCGGGGAACAACTTGGCGAATGCGGGACTCTCCTTGGAAATATCAAAGGCGTCGCGAGCCCGCTTGGAAGTGATGATCGCATGTGCTTGTTGGCTAAAGCGATCCAATCCGTCCAGCAATTGGTCATCGTCCTGCACCGCGGCGAAGGTGCTGTCCAAGTCGCGCAACAGGTTGCGACGACGCTCCACTTCGCTGACCTTCAAGCCGCCTTGCAAGGAGATCCCTCGAACGCTGAACGGACGCCCGGCTTGCGGCGTAGCGCCTGTGTTCAGGGGAGCGTACTTGACGCCCAGAAAGCCCGGGCGCTGATTGCTGTTGGGGATGGCGACGAAAGGCGGCAGGTCCTCGGGACTCTGCGTTTCCTTGGTAAAGACGCAGCCGTAACCGGGATACTCCAGCGAGGCCAAGGGCCGGTTTCCCGTGTTGACGTATTCCGTTCCCAGCCGATGGGCCCCCAACGTGTGACTGACGCCGCGGAGAATGGCGTACTTGTCAGCGCACTGCGCCATGTTGGGCAGGTGCTCGCAGATCTCCACGCCGGAGACATTGGTTGGAATCGGCTGGAATGCGCCGCGAAACTTGTCCGGCGCGTTGGGCTTCAAGTCGAACATATCCATGTGCGAGGGACCGCCCGCCAGATGGATGAAGACGCCCGCCTTGGCCGGCGCGTCGCGGATCTCGCCGGCGTCGGCCATTTTCAAGTAGCTGGCCAGCGTCAGCCCAGCCCCGCCCAGCACGCCTACCTGCAGGAAGTCTCTTCGTCGCAGGCCGTCGCAGTTTCGATGGATCGCCATGTAAGTTGGTCCTCTTATGTTTCCAGGAGAGACGTGATCGCGTCGCTCGAGAATCGTGAGTGAGTGGTTGGTTCGAAGCTTGTTGGGGGCCAGGAGCGGCGGACCGCTCCTCGCCGCGGGAAACGCGGCTAGTGGTTGACGATGAACTCCTTGGTGTTGATCAAGGCCCATAGCAGATCACGGAGGCCTTCCGCGGGATTCTCACTTTCGGCCAGATATTGACGGCTTCGTTCGCGTTCCGGATCCGTCGGGAAGCGGGTCACCGTTCGCAGGAAGGCTTCCTCGATCCACTCTTCTTGCCCCGCCTGCGTCGCCGATTCGTTCACGACCGGGGCCTCGCGTTCGGCGAATCTCTCCTGATATTGCTTCAAGCGTTTTCGCAGCCGTTGGATCTGGTCGGTTTCTCGAGCGTCAACTCCGTCCTTCGTCAGGTTCTGAATGCGGCGTTTGATCTGCGTCACGGTCTGGTCGTAATCCGCGGGCCTGGTTGGACCGGCGGGCGGCGAGCTCTTGCCAGCGACCTGAGCCACCCAGCTATCGCGGGCTCTGAGTCGCGCCAGGGTCTCGCTGTCGTTCTGCAGATACACGGTCTGCAGCAGCGTGGGATCCATGGCTCGATCGCAGTCGCAATTGCTCTCGCGTGTCGAGCGGCCAAAAACGGTCAGCGCGAATCCGCCGCCGCTGCGGGCTTGTCGCAGGGCCGGCCTCGGCCAAAGCAATCGCTCGTCCCTTGAGCTCGCTCAGCATCGTCGCCGCTTTCTGATCATTGACGGTCGCCGAAGCAATCGCATCCAAAGCCGCCTCGGCGGGAAGCCTGCGCGGGATGGCTCGACTGAAGTTGCGCTTGTCATGGATGTTGGATTCGTTGGGTTGCCACGATCGTTGATACGCGTCGCTGTTCAGGATCTCGCGATGCACCCACTTCATGTCGAAGTCGTGTTCGATAAAGCCCGCAGCCAGGTATTCGAGCAGCGCCGCATTGGACGGCGGATTGGCCAGGCTGAGATCATCCGGCGGATCGACAATTCCCACGTGGAAGTACGAAGCCCAGACGCGATTAACGAAGGCCTTGGCGAACAGCGGGTTGTTGGCGTCGCGGAGCCACTCCATCAACGGCTGACGGGCGTCCTCCAGTTGGGTCAAGTCGATCGTCTCGCCCCCCAGCAACTTGGCCGATGGCGGCGAAGGAGCGGGCAGCCTGCGGTTGTTGTTGTTTTTCTTCTTCGCGTTGTTGCGGACCGGACGAACCGGGGCCGAATACACGACAGGGAAGGGCACGGTCTTGCCTTCCTTCAACAGATTGCCGAACTCGCGGCGGAGCTGGCCGCCCTTCTTGTCCTTGACTCCCAGCTCTTCCACGATCTTGGCGTATGCCTTGCGATCCTCGGGCGCCCCGTTGTTGCCTAGCCTCACGTTGGCGAAGAAGGGAGCGAATTCATCGAAATCCTGCTTGGACCATTGATCGAAGGGATGCTTGTGGCATTGAGCGCATTGAATGCGAATGCCGAGAAACGCGTACGCAAAGCTGATCGCGCGTTTCGGGAGGCATGCGAAAATCTCGCCTGGCCCAGTAGTGCGTCATGTGCTCCATGTCCGCGAACGACTTGTTTTCATCGCGGAACAATTCGGACATCTCACGGCAATACTCTTCATAAGACTGGCCCGGCTTCTTGCTGCTGGCGGTGACGATGCCTTCAACGAGGTCGTCGTAGGCGACATTGTCCGCCACGCGCTCATAGATCCAGTCGTACCATTGCTGGCCGGCCTGGCCGCGACCGGGAGTCACATTCACCAATTGATCATCGTTATTGCCGGTGAAGTCGCACAGCTTGGTGGTCCACCAGGCGGCGTAGGCGGGCGTCTTCAGCAGCTGATCAATCCATCGCTCACGTTTGTCGCTGGAGGGATCGGCCAGGAACGCGCGGGCTTGCGCCGCCGTGGGCAACGTGCCGGTGAGATCCAGCGTCACGCGTCGCAGGAATTCTTCGTCGCTGCAGATCGAGGAAGGTACAATCCCCAGTTTCCGAAGTTTTTCTACAACCAACTCGTCGACGCGAGTCTTCATCGCCATGGCGGGATAGCGATCGCCGACCAGATCGGTGACGGGTTGAATCACCGCAAGCGGCTTCACGGCCTTGTCATAAAAGACGACGACATGCGTATCGCCGGCCTCGCCGGACTCCAGCCAACCGTCCTGATCCACCTTGACGATGAGGTCGTCATTGGATTGAAAACGGCACAGCGGCGTGACGTCTTCCCGGGACCCATCCTCCCAGACCGCGACCACGCGCAAACGCAGCCTCTCGCCACCCTTGCGGAAGCGGATTTCGTCGGGCGTGATCCGCAGATCGACAAGCTTGTCCACTTTCTGGGCGTCAAAGGGGGCGCCGGCCGCGACCCACTGGCGCAACAACTGATATTCCCAGCCGCCATCTTCGAAGCGCTTGCCGCCTTCATGCTCGTCGTCACTGGTAGGCTTATTCAGAATCAAACTGGCGGCGGCGTCCTTCAAATCGATCCGCGGACTCTCCTCGTCCAACAACGCCGCATGGTCCGCGATGAAGTCATAGCCGAAGAGCGAAAGCCGAAAACCGCCGCGGCCTTGAAAAGAGCCGTGGCAGGATCGACCGTTGCAACCCAAGCGACCAAAGAGCGGACCGACATGCCGCTGAAAACTGGGAGTCTCCTCGTTAACGACGGCGAAGCGATCCGTCACCGGCGGGGCGATCACATCGGCGCCGACGGCGTCGCCTGAGCGGGGATCGGAAGCGACCGGATCGGCGCCATGGGCCGAGGCGCCAAGCCAGGCGCCCGCCAGCAGGACCGCTGCGGCGAGTCGGATTCGGTTGGAAATCAAGGCGAGTTCTCCCTTCATACTTATTCTCATTCGGACTCTCATCGAAAGTCGTTCTCTCATCGAAAGTCGTTGCATGGGCTCAATTGGACTTCTTCTCGGAGCGTTTGCGTTCGCCGACGAGCTCTTTCACGCGGCGATTGATTTGCGTTTGGCGGTTGGCTTCCGCCGCTCGTATTTGTTGATGCAAGCGATCAAGACGTTCTTGTTGTCGTTGCCGTTGCAATTCGAGGATCGCCAATTGCGAGTCAAGTTGCACGCCGATCAACTCCTCCAGTTCCCGCCGGAGTTCCGGCGAGTCGGCCATCTTCAATTTGGCGGCCAGCAGATCCGCTCGGGACTTGGCGGACCACGCGGCCATCTCCAGTTCATAGCGTTCTGGATCTCGCTCTTGAAAGTGAGCCAGACGCTCCCAAGTGCGGAACAGATTGCGAACGGCGACCTGGTGCTTCGCCGGCTGGTGCGTTTTCAGGTACTCCAACAAGTTGGCGAGTTCGGGATGATGTTGATCGACAAAAGCCCGCACGGCCGCTTCATGCTCCTTGGAGACGCTGCGGGACGGGGCCGCCGGCTTCCGGCCCTTCTCCTTGGGTGACTGCCTGGCCCCCTTCTTGCCGCGGGCGGGCGGGTCCTGGCCCTCTTGAGGGGATTGCAGGCTGGACGATGAAGGGGCAATGTTCTGCGTCGCCACACCGCTTGAAACCACCTCGGTGGAAAGCTCGACGATCCGGCCGGCGCGGAGCGTCACACAGAGGATCACGCTGAACATGCTGGCGGTCGTCAAAAGGCCGGCGAGGCGGTGCATTCAATCCATCCTGAGCGGAGTAAGCGGAGTATGCGAGGGGGGTTTTCGGCGCGGCGACTACCTAATTGGGATGTTGCTCGGCCGCCAAACCCGAGACCGCCGCCAGCATCCATTCGGTGGACTCGGCGTCATCCAGCACTGCGTCAAACGCTGCGTCCCAGGCCAGGCTGTCTTCTTCAGTCGCCCGAAAACCGGCCGATCCCCCCGACAACAGTAACGGCTCATTCAGCAACTCCGCAAGCGGCGAAACGCTGGGTTGAGTGGCTTGATCGATCCATAACGCCGCCAATTCAGCAGGATCCGCCGGTCCTGGCGGCCGCTCCGTGAGCGAGGCTGGCGGGGAGGTTCTCGGAGCGGAATTCCGCCAGGATGCGGCTCCTTGCCAGAGCACCACCGCCAGAATCCCGGCGGCCGCGATCGCGGTCGCGGAACGAAAAGCGAGGCGATACCGCGGTTGCGACGCGAAGCGTTTCGAAGCCGATGCCGGCAGGGGACGCGTCGCCAGGGTGGGCGAGTTGCCGGCCGGTTCCGCCAGCACCAGGGCGCTGAAAAGCTCCGCTTCGGCGGCCAAGGTCTCCCTGGCCTGCTGCGATTCGGCCAAGTCCGCCTCGAACCGCTCGACCTCGGCGGGCGACAAGTCGCCACTGAGGTAACAAAAGGCGCGCCAAGCGTTTTCTTCGCGTGAATCGGGCATGCTTTGGGTCCAGACTCGTGATCTGTTCGTTTCGGAGGGAACCAGATGATCAGGCGGAATCGTCGTGGTCTTCCTGCAGGATCTGACGCAGCTTGGCCAAGCCGGCTCGCATGCGGGTCAGCACCGTCGACAGCGGGATCCGCAGTCGTTTGGCGATCTCGGCGAAAGTGTGCTCCTGGTACATCCGCATTTGAATGACGGCTCGCTGCGGCTCGGGCAGTTCCGCCAGCGCCTCTCGAATCCGCTCCACCAACTCATATCGCAGCAAGTTCAGGTCATGTTCTGGTGCGGCGTGCCGCGGTTGTTGCGGGCCAAGCTTCTGGACCGCCCCATCGCGAACCGCCTGTTTGCGCCGCAAAACCGGCGCTTCGTTGTAGGCGACTTTGTACAGCCAAGCCTTGCGAGCCGCTGGCGCCACGCCGCCGCCATGTTCCAACAGCTTGGCGAACGCGGCCTGCAGAGCGTCTTGGACCAGTTGGGTGTCTCGCAACACCCCCCACAAGAACGCTCGCAAGGCGTCGGCATGCTGGACGTACAGCCCGGCGATCATTTGCGGTTCGAGTGGGGTCTCATCACCTTCCATCCACCAACCGCTCCCGCCGCCGGCCAACGTCGCTGCTGGCCAGACTCTCTCTAGGATGCGCCGGCCTGCCGAATTATTTGGAAAAGCCTATAATCTGAACCGATTCGACTCAACCTGCGTAGGAAACGGCTTGCCCAAGCCGGCCCGACGGCGCCAAAACGCCGCTTTCCCAGAGCCGCTTCCCAAGCAAGCCAGACCGCGTGAATCAGGGAGCCTCCGTTGCTGATCGGACCCGTTTTTGCCCGTGAGGCGGCGTTAACGCCGCGTCGCGAGAAGCACTACATTCTTCGCACGGTCTATGTCGCCGCCCTGTTGGTGTTGATCTGCACGGCGTGGCTTGTGTTGGGAACCAACCAGGTCCGCGGCGTCGGCGACATGGCTCGCTTCGGCGCCAATCTATTTCGGGTCCTGGCCGTTGTGCAACTGCCGGTGATGCTCTTCTTTTCCGCTTTGACCGCGGCCAGCGCCGTGGCTCAGGAAAAGGACCGCCGGACGCTGATCTTGTTGATGCTGACTCGTCTAAACAACAGTGAACTGGTTCTGGGAAAGCTCGCCGCGAGCCTGATTCCGGTGGTGACCATGTTGGTGGCTGGCTTGCCGGTGTTTTTGGCCATCACGCTGTTGGGCGGGGTGTCCACCAGTCAAGTGATCCGAGTCTTTCTGGTCACGCTGGTCACCGCGCTGGCGGCAGGCAGCCTGGGCTCGCTGGTGGCTCTCTGGAGGGAGAAAACATTCCAGACCTTGGCGATCGTCGCGCTGGGCGTTTTGCTGTGGATGGGCTTCTGGGAGACGCTGGGGGCCGGCGTGCTGGGCTCGCGGATCGGGGGAGTCAACGTGGGGCGAGTGGCCGATGCGATGAGCCCGCTGCGGGCGGTCCTGGCGGCGGCGCGGCCCCGATTGAGCGCCGAGGAAGCCTGGTGGATGGGCAGCATCTCTTTCGTGATCAGCGGATCGGTGATCGCGGTGATTCTGAACCTGATTGCGATCCTCAAGGTGCGGGTCTGGAATCCATCGCGCGAGGTCCGACTAGGCGCCAACACTCAAGCGGCGGAGGAGAGCATCTGGGGCGCCGAGCACGACTTGAGCGGGGAGAGCGGCGAATCCGCTCGGCAACGCCACGTGGACGCCCGCGTGCGAACGGCGAGCACCGATTCGCGTGAAGTCTGGGACAATCCCGTGCTGTGGCGGGAAACTCGCACCAAGGCGTATGGCCGCAAGCTGCTATTGATTCGGCTCAGCTACCTGCTGGTCTTCGCCCTCTGCACCGCCGGACTGGCGTACCTGATCAACACCGGCGCCATCGAGCGCGGCGGCGACGAGATCATTGGCGCCACGCCCGCCGCCGCCTACCCCTTGGCGCCGTTCTTTCTGGTCAGCCTCGTCATTATCAACGCGTTGGCGGTGACGTCGATCACCAATGAGCGAGACGGGCAATCGCTGGACCTGCTCCTGGTGACCGATCTGACGTCGAAGGAATTCGTGTTCGGCAAGTTGCTGGGCGTGATGTGGGTGACCAAGGAGGTCTGGTTGCTGCCGATCCTGCTCTGCGGCGTGTTATGGCAACAGGAGGGAGTGACAACGACAGAATTGGTGCTGTTGGTCTTGGGGTGGCTGATCATGGCGGGCTTCGCGACGATGCTGGGGGCCCACTGCGGGATGGCCTATGCGAATTCGCGAAGCGCGATTGGCGTCAGCCTGGGCACCGTCTTTTTTCTGTTCCTGGGGGTCGCGGCGTGCATGATCATCATGCTGTCCTTCAGCAACTCGTTCGAGTCCCAGTTGGCGCCGTTCCTGTTCTTCCTGATTGTCGGGACCGTCGGCTTGTATGTATCCTTGGGTGCTCGCAATCCCTCGCCGGCGATCTTCTGGGCGTCGATGGGATTGCCGTTTGCGACGTTCAACTCGCTGACAAGTTTCCTGCTGGGCCAGCCTTTCATGGCGTTCATCTGGATGGGGATGACCTACGGCTTTGCGATCGCGGCGATGCTGGTGCCGGCCATTGGAGAATTTGACATCGCGATGGGCAGAACGAAAGCGGCTGGCGACGACTAGGAAGGATCACGACCACCAGGCGCCCGCCGAGTGCTGCGCCGGTCTAGCAAAGGTTAGGATAGGCACGCGTGGAGGCATTTTGGGACCTCGCCCCGTGGTTGGCGGCCATGGCGGCGCTGATCGCTTGTTCGGGTTTCTTCTCGGCCAGCGAGGCGGCGTTGTTTTATCTGAACCGCCGGCAGCGCGAGCTGATGCGCTCAGGCGCCGCGGCTGAACGCCTGGCGGCTCGGCTGTTGGAGGATCCGGACCGCGTGCTTTCGGCGGTTCTCTTCTGGAACCTGGTGGTGAACATCGCCTACTTCGCGTTGGCGTCCATCGCCAGCCTGCGGTTGGAGGATCGATCGGCATGGGCGGCCGGCGCCTTCGCCACAATGTCGTTGCTGGTGATCATCTTCTTCAGCGAGATGCTTCCCAAGAGCATCGCCGTGCTGAGTGCTCGCACGATCGCGGCCTGCGTCGCCGCTCCGTTGGCTGTCGCCGTCCGCTGCCTGGATCCGATCATGCCGACGTTGCGGACCGTGACCGTCCTGTCGCGGCGACTGGTCTGGCCTGGTTTTCGCCCGGAGGCTTACCTGGAATTGGCGGACTTCGAGCGCGCCATCGAGTTGTCGCACGGCGGCGCCGCATTGGTGGAACAAGAACAGGCGGCGCTCCGAAATGTCGTCCTGTTGTCGGACATTCGCGTCGAGGAATGGATGCGGCCGCGGACGCAGTTCCTGACGTTTCGGCCGCCAGTTTCGCTCAGCGATCTGCAAGGCCGCTTGACGCCCAGCGGCTATCTTCTGGTCGCCGAACCTGGCGGCGAAGAAGTCACGGCGTCGATCCATTTGCCCAGTCTGGCCAGCATTCCCGACGAGCACTTGGAGCACTACGCCGAACCGGTGGTCCATGTGCCTTGGTGCGCGACCGTCGCTTTCGCGCTGGAGTTGATGCAGAAGGAGAATGTGCAGGTCGCCACGGTGCTGAACGAATTCGGGGAAACGATCGGAGTGCTGACGTTCGCCGACGTGATGGATACGGTCTTTACTTACAGTCCGAGCCGCAGCCGGTTGTTGCTAAATCGCAAACCTATCCATGATCTGGAGCCCAATCGCTGGCTGGTCGCCGGCGTCACGAGCCTGCGGCGATTGTCCCGCTACTTGAACGTCGATCTACCCAGCAGTCGCAGTGTGACGATCGCCGGAGTCGTCCAGGACATGCTGCAGCGCCCGGCGCAATGGCGATCAGTGTACCTTCGGCCCCTTGGACTTGAAGGTCCTGGAATCGCCGGAACGCGGCTTGATGTTGATCGAGGTCCAGCGCCGCATCTCGCCGGAGCCGGAGCGATGATCCTCATCGGCGCCTTGTTCTTCGGCGGGTTGTTTCTGAGCGCTTTCTTCAGCGGATCGGAAACCGGTTTCTATCGCGCAACGCGCGTGCGGCTGGTCATGGACGCGATGAGCGGTGGTTGGGTAAGCGCGAATCTGCTGCGCCTGGCCAACCATCCCACGGTCTTCGTCGCCACCACGTTGATCGGCAACAACGTGGCCAATTACCTGACCTCGCTGGCCGTCGTCTTGCTGTCTCGAGAATTGCCCGGACGGACATCGGTGCTGGAGCTCGTCTTGCCAGTCCTGGCCTCGCCGATCGTGTTTGTGTACGGAGAATTGCTGCCCAAGAACCTCTTCTATCACGCGCCGAACTTGTTGCTGCGGCGAGCGGCGCCGCTGTTTCTGCTGTTCACGCTGCTGTTCGCGCCGATCACGGCCGTGCTGGTCATCCTGGGGCGTTTCCTGCAAACGCTTCTGGGGCAGCCGCCCTTGCGCTTGCGCTTCACGCTGGCCCGCAAGGAGCTTCGTGAATTGATCCATGAGGGCCAGGCCGCTGGACTGCTGCACCCTTACCAACGCCAGCTGGCCGAAAACCTGATGCAAGTGGCCGCTCGTCCCGTTCGCACCTTTTGCCGTCCCATCGCCAGGATTCCAACGGCCGAGCTAGGCCAGGATTGCAAGGACATCTTGCGCATCGCCCGCCGGAGCGGCGCGGCGGCGATTCTGGTCAAGCAAGATTCCGGCCAACGGTTACGCGGCTACGTTCGCGTCATCGACCTGAGGCTTTCCCAGGCGGAGCAACTCACGGATTGCTGGCCACTGCAGCGGATCGCTCAGAACGAGACCCAGTTGGGCGCCCTGGTCAAGATGGAAATGGGCAACGTCGATCTGGCCGAAGTCATCGACGAGCGAGGCCGCACCGTCGGCATTGTGTTCGCCAAGGACTTGATCGAACCGCTGTTCCAGTCCTGAGTCCCGCGTCTGCCGAACACTTCGCCCGAAGCGGTTAGGATTTGGTGTAGCCGATCGATTGCAGGATCTGCAGCATCTCTTCATAGTTGATGAACTTGCGGCAGTGCTCCATCTTGTACGCGTCGATCGCTCGAGCAAGCTCTTGGGCCTCGGCCGAAAGCCGGCTGTAGCTGTTGGTGAATTGGCGTCGCTCCATGCCCGGCATGCGTCCGCTGGTTGCTCGTCGGTCCACGAACCGGTTGGCCGCGCGAGCGGCGTTGGTCGAATCCATCAAATCACCCTTTGCGATAGACTGGTCAGCCGCCGAACCGCCCTCCAGGGAAGACTCCTTCCCGAAACGGACCGCGGCCTATGACTGACCAAGCCTAGAACGAAAAATGGAGGCGAGCAAATCAGCAGGGGCCACGCCGTCTCAGTCGCCCCAATTTCCCTGGTCGCCCTAAGCGATTACAACGATTGTAGGCATTGATCCTCAATGCTCCTGGCCAGCAACGCTTCTCCAGCCCGTAATCCGGCCGTGCCCAAGACCTTTCAATTCGGCGACGTCGCGTTTCAATATCCCGAGAACTGGATCTTGAGCGATGATTCCTTGACGGGCGACTCGGGGAAGACGCAACTGCGGGTCTCGCTGGAGTCGCCCAACGGGGCTCTGTGGTGCCTGAGCTCCCACGACGTCGCGGAACACGAGGCCGTTGAATCCGCCTTCGCCGCCCTGGAAGAGGAATACGGAGCATTAGAGACGTATGCGGCGCCTTCTCCCGGCGACGAGCTGGCGCCAAGCCTCAGCCGTGAGGCCCAATTCCTGTACCTCGATTTTCTCATCCGAGCCCAGGCCCACGCGATCACCATCAACCACAGGAAGCTCGTGCTGTTGTTCCAGGCCGAGGACCACGAGTACGAACAGGTTGAACCGGTTTTCCTGGCCATCGCGCACAGCTTGCGAAAAAGCTGAGCCGCCGAGCCGACGCGCTGGTTGAGATGTAGGCGGTCTCCTCTCTCTCCAGGCGAGTCCCTTGCAGGCGCGCCGGACAGAGTCTCCGCGACTCCGCCTCCGCGGGAGAACCCGCCTAGCCCGCCAACGCAGGTTTTGGTACGCTTCGCGGCCCGCTCGGGAACGCGGCTGTCCTTGCCCGGCGGAGCTTCCTGACCGTCCTTTGCGCACCCATTTCATGCTCGTTGATTTCTTCCGGCCTTGGTTGATCGTCATCGCGGCGACTTGGTCGCTCGCTTGCGGCTGCGCGGCTTGGCGGCGTTTGCCCGAAGCGAAGATCATCGCCGGTCGCCGCTTGGCGTTGGAAGGCATGGACCTGGAGGACCGGGGAGACTGGGATGCGGCGGAGGACCGTTTCGCGGCGGCTCTGCGACTGAACCCGCGAGATGAGCGGACGCATTGGCGGTATGGCGAGTCGCTTTGGCGGCGGGGCGACATTCAAGGGGCGGCGCGGCATCTGGAGCAGTCGATCCGCCTCTCCGCCGACGATCCCCAATTGATGGTGCGATTGGGGCGGTTGCGAATCGAGCAGGGCGAGCTTGCCGACGCCGAACGGATTGCCGAGCAGGCTGTGCTGGTCGCGCCGCAGGATCCAGCCGCGCACCAACTGCTGGGAGACACGCTGATGGAGCAACTCCGCCCCGACGAGGCGCTGGCGGCGTACCATCGCGCGTTGGATCTTGGCGGAGAGGATGCTCGGCTCGCCGTGGCTCGCATCTACCATCAACAACGACAACCGCGCCGTGTTCTAGCGACGCTTCAGCCTCTGGAAACGGATCAGGTCCTGGAGGTGTGGAAGTTGCGAGCGTGGGCGTTCACGCAGTTGAGCTTGCCCGAGGAAGCCTTGGCCGCGAACCGGCGAGCGGCGGAGATCGCCTTGCAACGACCCGCCGATCCCAATCGAGTCGTCAGCCGCCAGCAACGTTAGCGGCGAATTGGCAGCTTCTCCCGCAACGCCGGAATGATCGCCTGTGGGACGAAACGCGCCAGTTTTTCGTCGGACGCCAGCGGCGTGATTTGCTTGATCAGGCTGCTGGAAACATGCGAGAACTCGCTGTCCGACATCAGGAAGACGGTTTCGACATCGGGTTCCAATTGCCGGTTGGCCATCATCATCGTGAATTCGCCGGCGATGTCGGTCAACGGCCGGACGCCGCGCAACATCACATGCGCGCCGCATTCCCGCACGAAATCGACCGCTAAACCGCGAAACACCTGCACGTCAACATTCGCGCAGTGAGCCACCGCCAACGTCACCAAGCGGACGCGCTGCTCGAGATCGAACAAACCCGTTTTGTCCGCATTGACGCCCACGCCGACCACCAAGCGATCAAACAACCTCGCTCCACGTTGGATGACGTTCAAGTGTCCCAAGGTAATCGGATCAAATGAACCGGTGTAAACCGCCGTTCGCAGGGGACGCGGCGGCGAAGACTGGATGCTCATCAAAAGCGCTCACGGTCGATCGGAAGTGGTCCAACGCGATGACAGTTTAGGCTGTACCGCCTGGGCGAAGCAATCAGCCACCAGGGAGGGATAGGTCGCGAAGCCTCGGCCTCCAAGACGTAGCGGATTCTCGCACCGCACGCGGTGCAACCCCAAAGCCTGGGGTCGCGCAGGCGCCCCAGGCGCCCGCGGTACGCATGAGCAGCTTCCCGAGCAGCGAACGAAATTCCGCGACGGCGTTGCCCGCAGGGCGAGACCATCGGTCCTCCGCGCCGCCCTTAACCCTCCTCGAGGACGCTGATGAGTCGCGCCAAGTCGCCCGCATTGTTATAAGCGTGGACGCTAATGCGCAGGCGGCCGCCGCGACAGCTGAGCACGACGTTTCGCGCGAGGCAACGTTTGCGAATCGACTGCGGATCTTCGCCGCCCGCCGGCAGAAAGGCGACGATCCCGCTCCGCCGATCCGCCGAGCGATCACTCAACACCTGGGCCCCGATCGCCTGCAGCCGTTCAACGGCCAGGTCGCTCACTTGCAACACGCGTTGAGCGACACGATCGTCCGACGGCCCCACGCCCCAGTCCAACAGCATCTCCAAACTGGCCCCCAACGCCATCAACCCCGGCATGTTGTGCGAACCGCCTTCGTAGCGCGCCGCTTCGGGTCGCCAATCCGGCTCAATCGTGTCGAAATCGAAGCGTTGCCGAACACTATTCCAACCCACTTGGAGGGGCTGCAATTGACCCATCGACTCGCTGCGGATGTAAAGCAACCCAGCCCCCTCCGGTCCAAGCAACCACTTGTGTCCATCGGCGGCGAGAAAATCGATGGGCGTTTCCTGCAGGTCCAGCGGGAAAACCCCCAGGCCTTGGATCGCGTCAAGAAAGATCGAGATCCCCCGCCGCCTGGCCGCGGCCGCCAACGCTTCGATTCGAGTCCGCCGCCCCGTGGCGAATTCAACCCAGCTGACCGAGATCAAGCGGGTGCGGGAATCGCAGGCGGCCAGCATCGCGTCTTCCAAGCTCTGGCCAGAGCCGACGACGACCCGACGCGTCTCGACGCCGCGGCGGGCCAGATTCAGCCACGGGTACACATTGGACGGAAACTCGTCGGCGGGCGTGACCACATTGTCGCCCGGCCGCCAATCGAGCCCTTCGGCCACCAGCCCAATGCCCGCCGTGGTATTGGGAATAAACGCCATCTCGGCGACACGGGCGTTGACCAAATCGGCCGCCCGTTTGCGGATGACCTCCAGGCGTTGCGCCCACTGGGGCCAAACCGCGTCGCCTTGCTCCATCGCTTCGCGAGCCCAGTGAATCAAGGCCGCCGCCGCTGGCTGAGGCAAAGGCGCCACGGCGGCATGGTCCAGATACGCGAATCGCTTGGCGACCGGCATCCAGTCGCGGCGCACCCGCCAGACGTCCTCCCCAGCGGAAAAATCGCCGGCGGACCGGCGCAGTTTGGTGGAGGAATCAGAATCCTTGGGGCCGTCGGTCATGGTGGATCCCTGGTGAATGGAAGTCAGGCCCCCCCGCCCAGGAGGACGATTTTGTCACCCGCCCAGGTTGTGCGCAAGGCGGCCGATTCGCTACAACTCGCATCTCAGACAGGGCTTCGGTGCAAAAAACACGCGAAAACCTCGCGAATCGGCCGCGTGACAGCGGAGAGAATCGAAGTATACTAGCGAATTTAGGCATTCTTGAAAAACTGCGGCGAACGCCGAGGGACGCGTTAAACATGCCCAAGATCTTAAGCATGACCGGGATTGTTGTCGCGATCCTCGTGTTTACGTTGTTCCTGGTTGACCTATTGGCGCCCATGATCGGCATGGCGTCATTGGCCCCATTCAGCAGCGCGAGCTGGTCCATCGACCTCTTCTTCGCAATCTGCGCCGCCGTTTTGGGCTTCATGGGCTGGGTGACGCTGCGTGAGCAGAGGTGATCCCCGCTCGGCGGCGCGCGATTCAGGCGGCTCGCAGGATCGAACGGCCGCTGGCTGTGCGACGCTTCCCTTGCAGCTCCGCGACCACGTCGCTCAGCGTCGCCGGCGCCAAATGGCCTAACCGCCGCAGCGCCGAAGCGGACTCGCAGACCTGTCGCAAACAGCGAATGGCTGTCTGAGCGACATGCGTTGAATGCTGGCCAATCCAGAGATGAGCGATGTCCGCGCGCCTGGACGCTTCGCGTAATTGGCGGCGGGCGTTCCAGAGCCAGGTCCAAGGCGACCAGGGCCAGGTCGAGCAATCGGCGAGCATCAGGGTAGGGGCCGCCCGCCAGATCCCAAATCGCATCCATCGCGGCTGCAAGCTTGTTCGCGATGCTCGCTCGGGAATGTTCAGCAAGACGCCCACTCGGTGCTTGACGAGAAGATCAGGAAACTCCAGCAACTTTTCGCCTTCGGCGGCGAGCACCGAGAAGTACAGGCCATGTTGCGCGGCCAAAGCGGAGTGTCTCTTGAGTTCCCGAGAGAAGTCGCCGCGCTGTTGCAGGTTGCGAGCCAGCCAGGCGATCTCGGATCCCTCGGCGGCGTGATGCAAGGCCGCACGCCCATCGCCGCCCGGCTCGGCAAGCACCAGGCAAGCGGGCAGATCGTATTCGCGGAGCACCTGCAGAAGCGGGACCGCCGCCGGTAGGGACTTGGCGGACAATTCGACGGAAACCACGATTCGGCCGCGCTGCAATACCGGCATGGCTTGTCTCCCTGGGGTGGCGAATGCTGTCATAGCTTATCGGTCCTCAGCCGCAACCGGCTTTGGCCTGTTGCCCACGAGGGCGCCGGGAGACGGTACAGAGCGGCGCCGAGGATTACAATCGGAAAGCAGACAAGAATCCAGCCTAGTCGCCGCAATCACCCCAAACTCGCAAAGTGAAGCGGACGGGGAAGGGCGTTTCATTCAGCGAAGAAGGACCAAAAAGCAGTCCCAGGACGGCAAAGTGCAAAGCAGTCCCAAGGGGACGGCCCCAAATCAGCCCAGCGCAACCCTGGGTAAACCTGGGCAACCCATAAATGCAAATTGCAAATTGCAAAATGCAAAATGACAAACCGCAAAGCAGTCCCAAGGGGACGGCCCCAAATCAGCCCAGGGTGCAGCGCAGCGCAACCCTGGGTAACCGTGGGCCCCCCTTACTCAGCTATGGTTCAAATCACGTCGTCGCTCCCGGCCACGCCCACCCGACCACCGGGGAACCCGCTAAGATGGGGATGACGATTCCCTTGGATTTGAACGATCGGCCCTTGCCCCGCGACTTATCTCTTGCCGCCGGCAATTCGGCGAGACTCCACTCCCTACTCCCCACGACCTACTCTCTACAACCTACTCCACGACCTGCTCAACCTACTCCACGACCTACTCCCCACGACCTACTCTCTACAACCTACTCCACGACCTACTCTCCACCGAGAACACGTGATGAATCGATTGAACCGCCGCGACACACTGAAAGGCTTGGGCATGCTGGGCGGGGCCGCCGCTTTGGGCTGGTCGCCGAACCGGGCCATGGCGGCCAAGCGCGACCCGAAGTGGGAGCAGGCCATCACCAAGGGGCTGGATTGGGTCGCCAAGACTCAGAGCTCCCTGGGGCATTGGACCGCGGGGCAGTACCCCACGGCGATGACGGCCCTGGCGGGAACCGCTTTGATCGCCTCCGGCTCAACGGCCACGCAAGGCAAGTACAGCAAGACCATCCGCCGCGCGGTGGATTATTTGTTGTTGAATAAGACTCGGCAAAACGGCCTGATCGGCGATCCGCAAACGGATAACCGGTACACCTATGGCCATGGTTTCTCGATGCTGTTTCTCTCCCAAATCCTGGGCGAGGAAGAGGACGCCGAGCGGCGGTCCGAATTGGTGCGAGTCTTGAAGTCGGCCGTGGAATTCAGCGGTCAGGCGCAGACTCAGTCCGGCGGTTGGGGCTATGTGAGCGCGAAGGACGGCAACGATTTCGATGAGGGTTCGACGACGATCACTCAAGTCCAAGGACTGCGCGGCTGCCGCAACGCGGGCATTCCGGTATCGGCCGAAGTGATCGATAACGCCAAGAAGTACATCTATCAGTGTAAGAACGCCGATGGCGGGATTTCTTACAGTTCGCGGAATCGCGGCGCCTCCCGGCCGGCGATCACCGCGGCGGCCTTGGCGGCGCTTTACAACGCCGGAGACTATGACGGGGAGCATGTTCCCGCGATGATGGCCTACACCAAGCGCAACTTGCACACGCTCAATCCCGGGGCCCGGTCATTCAGCCATTGGCACTACACGTATCTGTACTATTCGCAAGTCGTTTACCGCCAGGGCGATTCCGAATGGGAGCCATTCCGCGACAAGTTGTACGACAAGATCATTCGCGAACAACAACAGGACGGCAGTTGGTCTGGGAACATCGGCCCGATCTACATCACGGCGTGCAATTTGATCATGCTACAGTTGGACAAAGCATTCCTGCCGATCTACCAACGCTAGGCGTTTCCAAGTTGCCGCCGTTGGATCGATCCGCAGCTCCAGCCGACCCGTCCAATCGTTGAATTCGGAATGATGCGCGTACAACATAGCTACGGAAGCCGGATCAAGAACGCCTTCGCCGGCGTGATCATCGGGGCCATCCTCTTTCTCGGCTCCTTTGCTCTATTGGCCTGGAATGAGCGAGATGCGGTCAGACAAACCGCGGCGATCAACGAAATCGACCAAGTCGCGTTGGCGGACGTGAGCATCGATCAGGTGCAACCGGAAAACGAGAACAAGCTGGTTCACATGCGGGGCAGGGCGGCCACCCAGGACGTTTTGGAGAACGCCCAATTCGGCGTCCGCGAACGCGCCATCCGCTTACGCTGGGACGCGTCCATCTACCAGTACGAAGAGGACGAAAAGCGACGAGACAGATCCACCGAATACACGTATGAACGAGAATGGGTGGACCAGGTCATTAACTCCAGCGGCTTTCATGATCCCGCCTATCGTGACAAGAACGCCGGGAGCCGCAAGACGTTGAACGACGGTCGCCAAGAGGCCAAGGACGTGCGTTTCGGCGCGTTCACACTCTCGGACCGCTTGATTGATCAGATTGGCAACGAGCAGCAGTTCACGCTGACGCGCGGACCGATGTCGGCGAGCGACCGTGCAACGACGCCAGCCGATGCGAACGTGAGCCAGGCTGCGACGGCCGAGGCGCCGCCGGACGCCGATCCCGCGGCACAAGACCTACCCGAAGGCCAAACGCAAACGCGATCCGGCGCCTCCTCGAACCCAAGCGGCGGCGCGGTTCACAACGGCGTGTACTATACGGGCGATCCCCAAAACCCGCGGATCGGCGACGAGAAGATCGCATTCTACTGGGTCGCTCCGGAGCAAGACGTCGCCCTCATGGCGGTGCAACGCGGGAACGGCTTTACCGCCTATCGGACCAAAGCGGGCGTCGGCAAAGAGCTGCTCTACATGGGACTGTTGACCAAAGCGGAAGTGATCGACAAACAAAAGACCGAAGCAGCATTCAAACGCTGGCTCTTCAGGCTCCTGGGCTTTCTGGCCATGTGGTTCGGATTGATGCTGGCCTTCAAACCGGTGAAAGCGCTCTTGAGTTTCGTACCGTTTGTTGACGACTTGGTGGGCGCCGTGCTGGGCTTCTTCACATTTGGCCTCGCCGCCGCCATGTCGCTCGTCACCATCGCCATCTTCTGGATGGCGGCCCGACCGCTCATGGCCATCGGATTGGTCGCTCTCGCCGCCGTCTTGACGTTCTTCCTCTTCCGCCGCAAGCCAAAAGCGGCCATCGCCCCCGCGGCGGAGCTGCCCACGCCCGAGATCCTGGACTGATGACCCACGCAATCTGGCGTAAGGTATCAGGTTGGCGAGCCGTAGCGCACCGGACCACCCGCGGGGTTCGGACCCGCGCGAAAGAATCAGAATTTTTTGCTGATGGCCGGACGCCATCTTGTCGATAGATGTCACTAGAGCGAACTTCGCGGCAGCGACGCCATCGCAAGCTTCCAAGATGGAAGCAACCGCGAACGACACCGTGCGAAGCACTTGCTTCGTTTCAGGATTGAGGTCATGACGGGGCGATGGACCGGCCTGTGATGACCTTTTTTTATTCGACGACCTCCAGCCCTTCGCGGGCTTCCATCAATTCGTCGATGCCGGAATAGCCCATGGCGCTGTTTCGAACGTTGATCCACTTCAGCTTCGGCAAGCCCGCCAGTTGCTTCGCGGCGTCGTCGTCGATGCGCGTGCCGCCGATGTTCAGCTTGGTCAGATTCTGAAATTGAGCGATTGTCGCGACGGACTTGTTGGTGATCTTGGTCGCCTCAAGGTTCAGGTCTTCGAGTTGGGTCAGTCCGGCCAAGGCCTGCAGGCCGGAATCGTCGAGTTTGGTTTCCCAGAGGGCCAGCGTGGTCAGACCCGTCAGCTTGCCAAGCAAGGCCAGGCCCTCGTTGCTGATCAGCTTGCATTCGTTCAATTCCAGATAGCGCACGCTGGGCCATTGGCTGATCACTTGCATCGCGAGATCGTTCACCGATGTATCGCGCAGCTCAAGCCGCTCCAGTTGCGTGAGGCCTCGCAGTTGCTCGACGCCTTTGCCGGTGATGTCGCAGTAGCGAATACGGAGCCGCTTGAGATTCTTCAAGACGGCCAGGAACGGCATGCCGGCGTCGGAGATCCGCGCCGAATCCAACTGCAAGGACTCCAACGTTGGTATGGCGGCGAGGACTTCGAGCACGTCGTCGCCGACGCCGGTCGTGTTCAGATTTAAGGATCGCAGCTTGAGAGCCTGCAGCGCCGCCAAGCCGGTGGCCGACACCTTGGCACGCTCCAATTGCAGGTCCGTGAGGGCCGCGAGTTTGGCGATGTGCGGCATGCCTCCATCGGTCACGTTGGAGTTTCGCAGGTCCAGGGCGCGGAGCTTCTGCAAGCCGGCCAGATGGACCAACGCTTCATCAGTGACGCTCGTCAACCGCAGGGAAAGAACCTCAAGATTCGTCAACCGGCCGACGATCTCCAACGCCGCGTTGCTAATTCCGGCGCCTTCGAGGTTCAAGCGTTTCAAGTGCTTGAGTTGTTCGAGGACTTCCAGGCCGGTATCGGTGACGCCGGATCCCGCGAGTTTCAATATCTGCACGTTCGGCGCTCCCGCCAACAGCGGCAGCAACTCGCTGGCGTCTTCGCTGCTGTCAATGGAGACTTGGACGACGTGGCCGTCAGCGTCCTTGCCCACCGCGAATCCGGCTGTCGCGAGTTGCTCCACGGCCTGCGGGTCCTCGGGCGCCCAGCTTGGCGGCTGGTTGGTCACGGCGTCCGGGCCGGTGGTCGCCGAATTGCGGCAGCCGAGTGGGATGACAAGCCCAGTCGCCAGGAGGGCTCCAAGCAAAGGCAAGCGGAGGGGTTTCCAGCAAGGACCCATGGGGGAAGCTCCGGGCAAGTGGGTGGGCAAAGCGGCCCGGCGCGTCGCCGGGCGAACCGCTCAACCTAATTTCCGCATCGCGGCTTCGCAACCGGCCGGCGGTCGGCGAGTCGGCGAGCGGCATGGGGCGGGGTCTTTTTCGCCTCGCAGCTTTTCGCGCCGGGGCTCCGCATATACTCGGGGTTGTCTCGGACCGTCAGCGTCCAGGTGGCGGCGGCGATTTCTCCCTTGCTGGGAGTGGCCGGGCGCCGCGCCCGGCGATCGCGGACAGCATCGTGAACCAACCAACTCATGTTGGCGCCGCGGGGCGCTGTTTTCCTACATTTTATCGATCGAGGTCACCACATGTCTCAGCAACGCAGTCGTCGCCAATTCTTGGGCCAAACCGCCGCGATCAGCGCCGGAGTCTGGCTGGGAACCAACGTTCCATCGCACGCTCGCGGCTCGGCCCTGGAGACGCTGTCGGCCGCCTGCATCGGCGTGGGCGGAAAGGGCTGGCAGCGACACCAGCCACATTGCCGAACAAGGTGTCAAATCGTTGGCTTGTGCGATGTCGACAACGGAACGCTGACCAAGAAGAGCCGCGAATTCCCGGACGCGGAGCAGTTCCAGGACTTCCGCGAGATGCTCGACAAGCTGGGTGACAAGGTCGACATCGTCACCGTCAGCACGCCGGACCACACGCATGCCTGCGCCGCCATGCAAGGCCATGAAGATGAAGAAGCATGTCTACTGCCAAAAGCCGCTGACCTGGTCGATCCAGCGAAGCTCGTATGATGCGCGAGACCGCCGCGAAGATGGGCGTGGTCACGCAAATGGGCAATCAGGGCACCAGCGAAAACGGACTCCGCGAAGCGGTCGAAGTCATTCGCTCGGGTGCGATCGGCGACGTCAAGGAAGTTCACGTCTGGACCAACCGACCGATCTGGCCGCAAGGCGCAGGTCGTCCCGAGGGCAGCGATCCGATTCCCGAAGAGTCTGAACTGGGATGCCTGGATCGGTCCGGCTCCGATGCGTCCGTTCAAGAAAGACGTCTACCACTCCTTCAATTGGCGCGGCTGGGTCGATTTCGGCACCGGTGCCCTGGGCGACATGGCCTGCCATACGACCAACATGCCCGTCATGGCTCTCAAGCTGTGGGATCCGGTGGCCGTCACGGCGATGCAGAATTCGGGCATCGTCGACAACGAACAGTATCCCTCGACATCGACCCTGAAGTTCGAATTCCCCGAGCGCGAAGGTCTGGCTGCCACCGATTTCTACTGGTACGACGGCGGCAATCTGCCTCCGGACGAAATCTTGAAGCAATTGCCCGAGTCGTTCCAGAAACGCGTCGCGGAGCAGAAGTCCGGGCAACTGGACCGAAAGACCAGCGGTGCGGTCGTCGTGGGAACCGAAGGCATGATCTTCTCGCCGGACGACTACGGCGCCCGCTACGACGTGATCCGCAATGGCAAGGTCGTCAACGACTTCAAGATGCCGGAACCCAGCTTGCCGCGAATTCCGTTTGAAGGCGGCACCGACGAGCGACAGAAATGGGAGTTCGTCAAGTCGATCACTCGGCGAGTACGAGCCCGGCACCATGTCCAACTTCGGCTACGCCGGTCGCCTGACCGAAACGATGCTGGTCGGCATCCTGGCCCTGCGCGGCGAAGTCGGCAAACGCTACGAATGGAACGCCAAAGAACTGAAGTGCACCAACGCCCCAGAACAAAACAAGTTCACCCATCGCGAATACCGTGATGGCTGGTCCCTCTCCGCGGGACTGAAGGCGAGTTAGGTATTGGTTCCTGGTTCCTGGTTCCTGGTCCTAGTTCCTAGTTCCTAGTTCCTAGTTCCTGGTTCCTAGTTCCTAGTTCCTAGTTCCTAGTTCCTAGTTCCTGGTTCCTAGTTCCTAGTTCCTAGTTCTTAGTTCTGGTTTTAAACGCCGGACCGCACACGACCCTCGGAAACGGGGGTCGTTTTTTTTGGGATCACCCACCCGCCACAGCGTCTCGCTGATCGACCCAAGACCCAAGACCCAAGACCCAAGACCCAAGACCCAAGAACCAAGAACCAAGAACCAAGAACCAAGAACCAGAACCAGAACAAGAACCAAGAACTAAGAACTAAAAAGAACCCAACCCCAACCAGAGCTTCACGCATCCGCTGAGGCCGCCGTGGGCGTAGGCGAGGACGGAGGCCCAGGCGAGCAGATTGGCTGAGGGCAGGACGAGCAGGCAGAAGATCCAACCGGTCTGCTGAAGGTCGGTTTGCTCGCGATGAAGTTCGTGGTACGTGGAGGCCAGGTGATAGGCCAGAGCCGCCCCCAGCAGCGCCTGCACCAACGGCGAGAGGGGCCAGGGCATGAGCAGTCCGGCGGGCGGGACGAGTAAACAAAGCGTCGGAAAAAAGTAAGGGGCCAAGGTGATCAGCCAGTTGCCTTGACCTTGAAAGCTCATGTGCCCTCCCCGCCAAGACGCGCGGAGTCCGGTGACCCGATGCAGGGTCAACCAGGCCAGCAGCGCATGGGTGAATTCATGCTCGAAGGTCATGGCCCAACGGGGGAATTTTGGCAGGACGCGTCCCAGCCAGCCCCAAAAGGCAAGGAAACCGAAGAAACCCGCCAGGAACCAGAGCAACCACCAGGGGGTCATCGCCAGACTTTGGGCCTCGCGGCCCAGGGCCACCACCAACCTGGGGACGGCGATCACCGCCAAGAGGGCTGCGGGCCACTTCAGCCAGAGCAGGGCGACATCGATCCAGGCGGACCAGGGGCGCACCGCCGGCGGCCCGGAAACCCCAGCGACATGCTTGGCGGGCCGAGCCTGGATGGAGCCGCGAGTTGCCTCGGTGGAATTCATGGAGCAGGCGCTTGACGGTAGAAACGCTGGGCGAGTGTATTTCGTCGAGGACGCCCCGTTCTTGGATCGCCGACCAGCGGGCGCGCCGCCTCCGCATCGCACTCGACGCCCGCCGCGAACGATTTCCGTTTGCATCCGCACAATGGCAAGCTACGGTTCTGTGCCATCTGTTCGGACTTGGCGGACGCCCAGAATCGATTTGTTGGAATGTAACGATGTCGTCGATCAAGCGAAATACCCTGATTCTAATCATTAGCTGCGCTCAATTGGCGTTGCTCGTCGTCAGTTTGGGGTTCTTTACCCATTGGCTGAAAGGCGAGTTAACGCAATTGGTGGGCGCCCAGATTCAGGCTGACAACCAAGTCATCCTGGAACAAACACGCGCCTATCTGGAGGCGTTGAACCCCGGCGAGTTGACCGAGGGCGGCGAAAATTGGCAACGAGTTGCAACGGCAAGTCGAGAAGCTGACCTTGCCCAATCAAGGCACGGTGTTCCTCTTGGATCCGCAAACCGGAAAGCTCGTCTGCCATCCGCGACTCCGCGTCGAGCGGCAGTTGCGGCATCAAGACTTTAGCCGCCTGCAATTCCATGGCGAGACCAGCATGCCTTTCAGCCAGGCGAATGGCGCGGCTGGTATGAAACCACCGACGGCCTTTCCTTCGCTGTGGTCGGCGACGTGCCAGGATTGCCTTACAAGCTGTTCGTGCGTCAAGACGCCGGGGCCAGCGGGCGGGCGGTGGCGACCGTCTTAAGTGCAGCCCGCTTGATGTTGATCGTTGGGTCGTTTCTGTATGCGGTGCTCGCGGGACTCGGCGCCTACGAACTCGCTCGGCGTTTTGAGGATTCGTCTGGACGCGTGCCGGCAACCGCGGCGCAGGACGCGATCAAGGCCCGCAACTCGGTCGCCTTCGGATTGGCGAATCTCGCTGAATTGCGAGACGCCGAAAGCGGCCATCACTTGATTCGTATCCGAGCTTTTGTGCGGCTGCTGGCCGATCAACTCAAGAGCCATCACCAACAGCTGCGCGATGAGAACTACATGAAGGATCTGGTGCAGGCCAGCGCCTTGCATGATCTGGGAAAGGTTGGCGTTCGCGAGTCGATTTTGTTGAAGCCGGGCAAGCTGAGCGTCGACGAACGCCGCGAAATGCAAAAACACACCTTGGTGGGGGACTGCTACCTGAACGCAGTCGCCCAACAGCTCGAAGAGGACCGCTTCTTTCAACTCGCTCGGCAGATCGCCGTGGCGCACCACGAGCGCTGGGATGGCGGCGGGTATCCATTTGGACTGGTCGGCGACCAAATCCCACTGGCCGCGCGAATCGTCGCGTTGGCCGATGTGTACGACGCGCTGACAAGTCGGCGCACCTATCGGGCTCGTATGTCGTTCGACCATGCTCGAGATCTGATCGTCAAGGGATCGGGCGTTCAGTTCGACCCCGAAGTGGTCGAGGCGTTTACGCACTGCGAAGCGGATTTCCGTCGCATCGCCGAATTGCGCGAACCGCCGGCCGAGGAGACCGCCGATGTGGTGCTGTTTGACGGCTTGAGGGCGCGCTTCGGCAAACTAATAGCGAACAAGCCGACCCATCCGGCGCCTGCGGCCAGCCTTCCTCAGGACGAAGGGCCGCGGACGCCGCCCAAGAAGGCGCCGCCAGTCGCGGATGAGGATCGCCTCCGGCGGGCGGCGTCGCCCACCATGGCCGCCCCTTCCGCTTGGGACGACGTGGAGGACGAGGCGACCTTGGCGCCACCGCAACCATCCCCCTCGGCGCTTGGCCCAGCGCCTGCAAAGCAACCCACCGAGGCCGCCCCCGTTTCCGAGCCCGTGAGAGCGGAGATGGCGGGCGACCCCCTGGACCCCAGCCGCATCCACGACATCAGCCAGCGTCCCAAGGCAAAGCGGGCTTTTCAAGACCAGCCGCGTCCCAAACAACCGGCCGATGAGGCTCGTCACGCCGCCTTGACCATGACCGCCGAAGACATCGAAGGTGCGGAGGACGAGGCGGCCGCGCTGGACGCCAGCCAAGCCGGTCCCGACGCCAAGACGAGCCTCCAGGACGCCGCAAGCGACGACCTGATGGAGCGACAATTGAAGCACTCGGTCGAGACGCTGCAGTTCGAAGCCAGCGAAGCCGCCGCCCAACGGCCGTCGGCCGACGCTGCTCAGCAGGTCGATTTGAAATCCGCCGCCCAAACGGGCCAGAAGCGTCCAACCGAAGCGGCGAAGACCTCGGCCCAAAAAGCCGGCCCCCGTCAGCCGGCCGCCGGCCCATCGGGACGAACCGCGCCGGGTAAGAACCCTGGTGATCCGCCGCCGGGAACGCCGGAATGGATGAACATGTGGCAGGAGATCTTCCATTCGCAGGGCGAACAAAAGGCGCCGCCCGCGGGCGCGGGCCCAAAGGAGTAGTCGCAGAGGAGTAGGGCCGCCCTGTCCACGACGCCTGCCTTCCCAGCCAACGGACGCGAGAAAAGAAGCAACCGAGCGTCGCCGCTCGGTTGCTTCTTCGCGTCGGATTGCGGCCCTGTCTCTCTCCCTTAGAAGACGAAGATGCCGTCCACACCGAAGATGCCTTGTTCCAGGCCGGCCCCCGGAACCCAGTTGTAACGGAATTCAGGGCGAAGACGGAAGTTCGGAGACGTCAACAGATTCACGCCGGCTGTCCAACCGTAGTAGCTCTGCCCATTCAGCTTCCACCATTCGAAGCGAGTGCCTAGCTTCACACACTCGTCGTAGTCGTAGAACAGGTATTGGTTCAGGCCAACGGTGCTATCCCCGCCGTCGATATCCAGCACATCGGACTGGGCGACATAGTTCAAGTCGTCCAGCAGACTCACTTGCATGACGATGCTGTGGTTGTAGGCGTTGTTCCCGGCGCTCTTCGTTCCGAAGTTGCCGGTAGTGTTCATATAGGCGAAGGTAACGTCTTCGGTCAGGTCCAGCGAAAAGCCGCCCAAGTAGTTGTTGCCGCTGAAGCGTTGATCGAAACCGGTGTCCCAACCCAACGTCCAGCCAGTGTACATCGTCACGCCGTCGACGCCCTTGTACGAAGCCAAGACGCCGGTGTGAGTAAACGGCTCGCTGTTGTACATCGTGAACGAGTGACTGTAGAAGAAGTTGCCCGGCGACGCCACGGTTTCGTAGCCGACAATCGTGAAGAAGTGCCCCACGATCACGGACCAATCACAGTAGGCCAACTCGCCGTACAACTGCGGAATCGCCCAACCGTATTCCCCAAAATCAAGACCGTTCAAGTAGTCGAAGCTGCCGGGCGGATTGCCGAACGCTTGGGTGTCGGCGGCGTCCACGCCGTATATGATGTCCGTGCGGAAGCCCCAGTCCCAACCTTGGCTGCCGTCAGCGACGCGGCCCGCGTACAACCAACCTTGATGCAGGTTCACCTGGTCGGGGTGCATGTTGAATGAACCAGCGTTGCCGATGGAGGTCGGGTTGGAGTGATAGCCGACCTGAGTCCAGCCGCCGATCTCGACGCCATAGCTGTCCCCATCACCGAACAAGTAGCTGGAGGCCGACCACTTGTCGTTCGCGCAATGCGTGTTGAATAGGCTGTCAAACACGCCCGGCAACATCGTCCCGTCGAACCAGCCGCAGCCGAACAGGCCGCAGCACGAGTCCGTGCAACAGGGGTCGCAGCAGTCCCCGACCACGGGTTCGCAGGCGCAATTTGGGACGCCGTCGAAGTACGATGTGGACTGTACATTTTGTTGAGCTATCGCTGGCGAAGCGATCACGGCGACCAAGGCGGCCGCGATGCTCGTTCGAAGTAACTTAGACATGAGACGGGCTCCTTCAATCCAGGGCAAGAATTCCAAACGCGACGATTCTTGTTCCCACGATCGACGGTAATGGTGTTTCAAGGGGGACGAGGCTCACGACAGTGCGGAGCGCTCCGACTACTAGATAACTTTCGATACTTACGACACGAACTCTGAGCAAATCCGCTACGTCCGGAGCGACGTACAGCGAGACCGCCGGGCTCAGTGCGAACAATCATCGCCACCGAGCGTTCCGGCGTTTTCGGCCAAGCCCTTTTTTCTTCGCTCACCCGATCAACTTGACGCCGCCGGCGCGTTAAACTCCTCGCCAACCCTCCCAAGCCGCCGCAGCCCCCGCCGACGATCGGACGTTCCCACGAGGTTCGCATGAGCCGAGGATTGACGCTTCCCAGGAACCTCGCCGATCGGCTGATTCGGCGTCGCTGGCCGATCACTCTCTTGATCCTCGCCAGCGCCCTGGCGGGTGCGGTGATCGCTTGGCAAGCCCCTTTTCGCACGTCGCTGGTGCAGAACTTCCTGAGCGATCCCGAGGTCTACCAGAGCTACCGGCAACGCGCGGCGATGTTGGGAGGCACCAGCGATGACCTGATCTACCTGGCGACGGAGGAAGGCTCCGATTTGCTTTCGCCAGAGGTCTTTCGGCGGATCCGTCAGGCCGCCGACGCGATCAGCCAATTGCCCGAGGTCGCCAGCGTGGTGGCGCTGACCCGACGCGCCCTGGATGGGAGAACGTCGCCTTTCCTTCCGGGAGATCGCCGCTCGCACCGTGCTCAGAAAGAAAGTCAATCGCGGCGGCGCCGAACTGGATAACGAACCGGGCGACGGCGTTCTCTATTGGCCGCGCGACCCTCGGTTTCAGGAAACCGTCGATTGGGACGCGCTGCGCACGGCGATCGCGGACGACTCCGCTCGTGAGAGGATTGCTGTTAGCCCGCGACCTGCAGGGTCAAGCCATGATCGTGCGTCTGCGGCCCGACGCCGGCGTGCAAGGCTGGCGGCAAGTGCGGTTGCGCGAGACGCTGGAAGCCACGCTTCGCCAAAACGGCCTTGGCCGTGAAGCCGTTCACTCTGCCGGCGTGGTCATCATGGAAGGGCGGATGTTGCAGGAGGTGCTGCAGTCGATGGCCTTGCTGCTGCCCTGTGGCGCCGTCATCGTTTCGCTGGTCGTCTGGGGCGTCTTTGGCAATTTCCGCATCGTCGTGCTGATGCTGTTGATCGCGGCCGCGGCGATCGCCTGGTCGATGGGCGCGGCGGGCGCTTTGTTTGGGGAGATATCGATTCTGGTAGCCGGCGTTCCGCTGCTGATCCTGGTCATCAGCACTTCGGACACCGTGCATCTTGCCGGCGCGTATTACGAGGAGCGGCGCGAAGGCGCCAACCGCCACGAGGCGTTGGCCCGCACGATCCAACAGGTTGGCGGAGCATGCCTGTTGACCAGCATCACGACGGCGATCGGATTTCTCAGCATGGTGGTCATCCCGGCGGCGACCGTACGGCATGTCGCCGTCGCTTCGGCTATCGGAGTCAGCGGCGCGTTATTGTTGGCTTTGACTTTGACGCCCATCTTTTTTTCCTGGTTGCCCGACGAAGATGTTCGGCGTCGTGAACCGCGGATCTTCGATCGACTCGCCCAATGGTTCGTGGAGCTTTGCCGGGAGGCGACGTTGGAGCATCCTCGACTGGTGCTCCTGGCTTGTTTGCTGATTGTCGCCGTCAGCCTGTGGGGCGCCTCCAAAATCAAATTGGACGCGGACTTCACCGCACGCTTCCAAGAGAACCATCCCGTGCGCCGAGCGACGCCTACTTTCGCTCGCAACTGTACGGCGTCAATACGATGGAGGTGTTTCTTCGCGCGCCGCCGGAACAAACGCTTGAGCCAGCCTTGTTGAAGTCCGTCGCGGCCTTGCAAGATCGCTTACAGGATCTACCGGATATCGACTCGGTGACCTCGGTCGTTTCGCTGTTTCGGCTAGCGCGAAAATCGCTCGGGTACGCCGCCCCTGAGGCGATGCCCCAGGACGCGGTGCAGGCTGAGGGGTTGCTGAGACTGATCGATCGCTCCGTGAACGCCGGGGGCGTGCGGGCCGCGGCCCCCGCCGAAGGCCTGCTTCGCCTGGCGGTCCGCGTCAAGCCGACCAGGATCTTTGAATTGCTGCGGTTGACTCGCCAAATCGAAGAGATCGCCCAACGCACGCTGCCCTCGGGAGTGAGCGTCGAGGTCACCGGCGCGTATCCGATCATCGCGCGAGCGGCCGACAACATTATTGACAATCAGCGTCAAGGGTTTGTGCTCTGCTTCCTTTCGGTCATGGTGATGGTGGGCTGGGGGTTGCGATCCATCCGCCTCAGCCTGCTGGCGATCCCGCCAAATCTCGCGCCCTTGGTTTGTTTAGGCGGATTGTTAGGCTGGACGACGGACATTGTCGATTCGGACGTGCTGGGCGTGGCCATCATCAGCTTTGGCCTGGCCGTGGACGACACGATTCATTTCCTGCATCGATATGAGTTGGAATTCCAGCGTGTCGGCGAGCGCAAAGCGGCGCTCAGCGCCGCCTATCGCTACACTGGGCGAGCGATCTTGCAGACGACGATGATCCTGGGGCTGGGGTTGTCGCCGTTCTTGTTGTCCGGCTTTCTGTCGCTCTGGATGCTGGGAAGCTATCTCGTCTTCGTGCTGGCGGCGGCGGTGTTGGGTGATTTGTTGATGCTGCCGGCGTTGATTTTGCTGTTCGATCGTCGCCGCGTTGACGCCGCTGCTGCGGCGGCCTAGCCTATGAGTTCGCCCTTTGCCTGCGACTCCACCGAGTCTTGGGCCTCGTGCGTGGGCGGACCGCGGAAAGGAAACAGGCGGCTGAAAACAAGAGTCTTGAGGCCGCCTCCCTGGCGGCCTGTGAATCCATGCTTCCTTGGTGATAAATGAATGAGTCTTCGACGGCTCGGGGCGCTGCTTCATGGCTTTTCGCGCTGACGATCCTGATTAGCGCTTACCTGCTGTTTCTCGTGCAACCGTTGATCAGCAAAGCGATTCTGCCGTGGTTTGGCGGCTCGACTAGCGTGTGGACCACTTGCCTCCTGTTCTTTCAGGTCATGTTGTTGGCCGGCTACGGCTACGCTCACTTCATGGCGGGGTTGAGCGGCAAGACAGCGCTGCGAATCCACGCGGCGCTGTTGATTGCGGCCGTGGTCCTGCTGCCCATCACTCCCAGCAACGCTTGGAAGCCGGGCCCCGAGACGGCGCCGGTGCAAGGCATCGCCCTGCTGTTGCTCGCGAACGTCGGTTTGGCTTATTTTCTGCTCGCCTCCACCGGCCCGCTGGTGCAGGCGTGGTTTGCGCGGACCTATCCGGATCGTTCGCCGTATCGCTTGTATGCGTTGTCCAATATCGGCTCCTTCGCCGCCTTGTTGATGTATCCGTTCGTGGTGGAGCCTTCGCTCACAGTGAAGCATCAGGGTTGGGCGTGGTCCGGCGGGTTCGTAGTGTTTGCGGCGCTGGCCGGCGCCGCGGCCCTGAGCATTCGCGCGACCACCCACAAGAAGGCCATCGTCGACGCCGACGACCCCATGCCGCCCAACCTGTGGAACCACGTGTTGTGGTTGACGCTGCCCGCGTTCGCCTCCGCGCTGCTGTTGATCTTGACCAACCACATTTGCCTGGATGTCGCCGTTGTACCTTTTCTGTGGGTGGCCCCGCTGTCGCTCTATCTCTTGACATTCATCATTTGCTTCGATCATTCGCGTTGGTACCTGCGCGGCGTCTGGGCGGTGGCGGGCTTGGCGTGCGCCGCGCTGTTGGCGACCATGCTGAATTATGACGAGTTCGACTGGTTCTTCCGCCGCAAGGGAGTCCCGCTCAACCTGGAAGCCACTTTGGACTGGCTCCTGGGTCTGGTCGCGTTCAACGTCCCCGAAGACCAACGCGAGGACTGGAATTGGGCCGAGTTATCGGACAACATCCTGCTTCAAACGGCGGCGTACCTGGCGTTGTTGTTCACCGTCTGCATGGTCTGTCATGGCGAACTGGTGCGCCGCAAGCCGCACGCAGCTTCGCTGACCCGCTTCTACTTGATGATCTCCGCCGGGGGCGCCTTAGGCGGAGTCGCTGTCGCCCTGATCGCTCCGCTTTGTTTTAGTACACACTTCGAGTTCAACATCGCGATGGTCGCCAGCGCGTCGATTTGCGGGCTGGTGCTCTGGATCGGCGTTCGCCGTTCATGGTTTCAGTTGCCCCTGGTCGCGTGCGCGGCGGTGGTCGTGGCCATGGTTATTCAAGCGGTCAAGCCGAACGAGCGGGATGTCATCGAGCAGCGCCGCGGCTTCTACGGCGTGCTGCAAGTGGCCGAACGGGAGAAGGATCTGGACGGCTATGGCGGATACGCGTTATTCAACGGCAGGATCCTGCACGGCTTTCAATTCCACGACCCGGCGCGACGTGATGAACCGTTCAACCTACTACTGCGAGGGCAGCGGCGTCGCGCTGGCCATGCAGGGTTTTCCGCGCAACAACGGGCCATTGCGAATCGGCGTCGTGGGTTTAGGCACGGGCACGATGGCCGCACACGCTCAACAAGGCGATCGATTGACGTTCTACGAGATCAACCCCATCGTCGAGGAGATCGCTCGCACTCACTTCACCTTCCTGGAAGACTCTCCCGCCGAGATCGATGTTCGCTTAGGCGACGCTCGCATCTCCATGGAGCGGCAGGAGTCGCAGCAATTCGACGTGCTGGTGCTGGATGCGTTTTCCGGCGACGCGATCCCGATCCATCTGCTGACCGAGGAAGCTTTCGATTTGTATCAAAAGCACATGAAGCCCGATGGCGTGATCGTGGTGCACACCAGCAACCTGTACCTGGATCTCCTGCCCGTTGTGAGAGGTCTCGCTGATCGGCAGCAACGCGAGGCGATTGTCATCAACTATTACAGTGATGATGACGCGTTGTACTCGACTTCGTCCGAATGGGTGCTGGTGACCAACAACGAACGACTCATGGCGGACGGCGAAATCCAAGCGGAGGGAGAAATCCTGGCCGTCAAGAAGATCGTTCGCTGGACGGATCAGTACAGTAGTCTGGTGCAGGTTCTGAATTAGAATTAGGCTGACGGTCGGGCATGGGCGATTCCGAAAACAACAACCAACCGACCACGACTCGGCAAGCTAAGCTGCCGCCCAAGGAGTCGCCGTCAGCGTTCAGAAACCGCGCGGGGTGGCGACCCACGTTTCGACTTCGCGAGGCCATGCTGCTGTTAACGGCCTTCGCGCTTAGCCTGGGTTGGTTCGCCGAAACGGCCCGGCGAGAACGAAAAGCGGAAGCGGTGATCGCGCTACTGGACGGCAGCGCCAGCTACAAGGCTTTACCAGGAAATGACGTGCCCTGGCTCCGCCGCATGTTGGGTCGCGCTTACTTCCGACGGATGCGGGCGGTGACCTTGCCGCACGCGTGCGGCGATCAGGATCTGCAATCGGTGGTGCGGACTCGGGGGCTGCAGCAATTGGAGTCGTTGGTGTTGATGGGGGAGGGCTTCAGCGACGACGCGCTGGTCCATGTCGCCGAACTGGACGCGCTCCGCCGAGTTGAACTTTGGGGCTCGCAAGTCACCGACGCGGGCCTCTTGCGCCTGCACGCACAACGCCCCAACCTGAGTATCGCGGGGCCCTCCCAATTTGACGCGTTGCTGACCACCGAAACCAGCTTGGCGACAAAACTGGATCTGTCCGGCCCATACCTGACCGACGCTGGAACGCCCTGCCTGCGGTTCTTTCCCAAGCTGCAGGAACTGAACCTCTCCGGTACGAAAATCACCAACGACGGCCTGGACGAATTAGGACGCTTAAGCAGCCTGCGGAGTCTGGAGCTTTCCAACACGCGCGTCACCGCGGAGGGACTCGCACAGCTTAGCCGCTGCTCGGCGTTGGTGGAGTTGGACATTAGCGGAGTGAGCGCCAACATCGAGGGCGCCAACGCATTGGCGAGTCTCCCGAAACTAGAACAGCTGCACTGGAATAGCAGCGGGCTCACCGATGCGGTGCTGGCGCAACTGGCGGCGTTGCCGAACCTTACCGTGCTCGGCCTGAGAAACACCGAAATCACGCCGACCGGCTTGCAACTCCTGCGGCGGTTGCCGATGCTGCAGGCAGTGTACCTGGGAGGCAATCCGCGCTTGTCCCAAGAGGCTCGTCGCCGGCTTTCCGACGCGTTGCCTGAATTGAGAGTGTATTATTGATTCCCGCCCCAGCGACGCGTCCGCCCGGACGCCGCCAGCGGTTGTTGCGGCGAGGACGCCGCAGTCGTCTTGGCCGATTGTGAGAGGAACCGCGTAATGATCGAGCTCAACGAAATCCTCGTCCCCACAGATTTCAGCGACACGTCCACCGCAGCCCTGGAGTTCGCGAAACTGCTCGCCGAAAAATTTGACGCTGAACTCCACCTGCTGCATGTGGCGGACGACCCGATTCTGCTGGCCCCTACGACGTCGGATTCGTTCCGCCAGGAGTACGAGGGACAAGCGATCGCCCGGCTTCGCGAGTTGTTTACGCCGCACGAGCAATCGCGTTTGCGACTCAAGCTCGCGGTCCGTAACGGCAACGCGAAGAAAGAGATCTGCGACTACGTGCAGCAAGCCGGCGTGGACCTGATCATCATCGGCAGCCAGGGCCGCAGCGCTCTGGCCAACATGCTGCTGGGCAGCACCACCGAACACGTGCTTCGCAAAGCGTGCTGCCCTGTACTAACGATCCGAACCAAACTCGACTAAAAAAGCAACCACCATGCCCTTCCTGCCGACCGAAGCCGATCGACAGACCCTGAGCGAACATCCGAAGGTAACCGCCGGCGTACGGCAATTGATGATCATCATCGGGGCGTTGTCCGCGGGCGTTCTGACCTTCGCCGCCATTGTCGTGATGCGGCAGCAGCAGGTGAACTGGCAGCCGGGAACGATCGGCCTGGTCGGTATCGTCGTGGCTGCGTCGACGCTGCCGATGAGCCTCATTCTGCCGAGAATCCTGGAAGCGGCGAAAATCAAGGAGATCTCCGAGAAGATCGAACAGGAAAAGGCCGCCGGCGCCGAGGCGCCAGCGGATTCCCTGGCCGGCCCGCTGGGCGGCCTCTTGGAAGTGCTGCCATCGTCCACGATCGTCGCCGGCGCGTTGTTGGAAGGCGCCGCGTTTCTCAACCTGATCGCCGCGATGGTGGAGAACTGCACGACTTCACTGGTCATCGCGATCGTGCTCTGGCTGGTGCTGCTCACCAAGATACCATCGGCCGCCAAGTGGACCGACCACCTGCTCCGCGTGTCGGAGCGGCTCCGCGAATCCGCCCGCACGTCGTTTTAGATCGCCGACAAAGGCCTCACGATGCTGCTTGGTTATTGCACCAATGTTCACGCCGGCGCCGATTGGCGAAGCACTCAAGCCAATCTGCAGCGGTATGCTTCGGCGGTCAAGCGGCAATTCTCGCCCACGCAGCCCATGGGCGTTGGATTGTGGTTCTCGCGGCAAGCCGCCGGGGAACTGCTGCGCGACGACCACCTGGTCCGGTTTCGTGATTGGCTGGCCGAACACCAGTTGCTGCCCTACACGTTGAACGGATTTCCCTTCGGCGATTTCCATCAGGAAGTCGTGAAACACCGCGTCTATGAACCGCAGTGGTGGACCGAGGAACGCCAGTCATATACGTGGGACCTGGTGCGAATCCTGCACGCCCTCTTGCCGGAGGGCGACTATGGCAGCATCTCCACACTGCCCATCGCCTGGGGCCAACCACTTCCCGCCGAAGATCTGCTGCGCACCGCCGCCGAGCGATTGCTGGGGCTGGCCTGCCAATTGGACCAGCTGAAAGCCGAAACCGGACGCCGCATCATGCTCTGCCTGGAGCCGGAACCTGGTTGCGTGCTGGATGATCGCCTGGACGTGGTCCGCTGGTTCGAGCGTCTCCGCTCCCTGGCGAATTCCGCCACGGAGCGCCAGGCCATCGATAATCACCTGGGCGTGTGCCATGACGTCTGCCATTCGGTGGTGATGTTTGAACCGCAGCAAGCGGCGTGGGACGCGTATCAAGCGGCCGACATCCGTGTCGGCAAAGTGCAGGTGTCCTCGGCGGTGATTGCGAACTTCGCAGCCTGCGAAAACGCGGCGGCGGCGCAACAGATGCTGGCTCAGCTAAGGACCTTCAACGAACCGCGTTATCTGCATCAAACCTGCATTCGGGAAGACTCGGGCGCTATGCGATTCTATGAGGATCTCTCGCAAGCGTTGAGCAATCATGGTCCGCAAGGCGAATGGCGAGTGCATTTTCACGTGCCGATCTTCTTGGAACAGGTGGGCGGATTAGACGCCTCGCAGCCGCACATCGAAGCTTGCCTGCAAGCCGCAGTCGCCGCGAGGGCAGGGTGGGGCGACACCCACTTCGAAGTCGAAACCTACGCCTGGAACGTGCTCCCAGAGCGCCTACGCGGCCAACCCCTGGCCGACGGCGTCGCCCAAGAACTCACGTGGCTTTCCCAGAAAATGACCTGACGACGGGTGATTCACCTTCGCCGCGCGCCCAAGCGACCTGGGGTGCGCAAGGCGACCCCGGGTGCGCTAGGCGACCCCAGGCTGTGATGTTGCACCGCATTGCGGTGCTGCGATCTGGCGGCGCGAGAGATTACACCCTCAGGCAAGCCCGAGCTTGAGTTGTCATTTCCGTCGCGTCTCAGGACTCTTCAATTCGAAGTCCGCCGCGTCGGAACCGGCTGCGGGCACGTCAAAGGAGAAATCGTGGGGCGGCAGCACCGGCGCGTCGTCCCGCAAGCCCGAATCATCGGAACTGGGCGGTCCCACGAGGGCCAGCGTGACGCGATGCATGCCGACGACCGCTCCGACCTGGCCCGTGATCGTCACCTTCAAGTCATAGCGTCCGTCGGCGTTGGTCAGCCCGCTGGAGGACAAGACTTCGCCCTTGGCGTTTGGCTTGGGCGTGAAGGTCACCGAGATATTCTCGGCCGGTTGGCCGTCAAGCCGAACCACGCCGGAGACCTTGGCGATCGGCTCGCCCCCGCAACCCGTGACGCCAAGTGCAAGTGCCCACGCCAGCCACATCGCCAGGCGAGGACCGTGAGCCCCGCCACGAGAAATGCACATCACGACAACCCTTCTCTCTTCGCTACTCTAGCTTCACTTGTTCGCCGCCATTGATCGAGGCGAGCACCGGCAGAATGCCCATGGAGACCACCGAGGTGTTGTCTTGGCCGATGCCCATATCCACCAAACTGCTGATGTTCCTGACTGAGCCGTCGGCGAGGGCGAATTGATGGATGGTGGGATGAAAGCTCCCCCATCCACGCTTGCAAGAATCCGCACCGCCCAAGCCGCCCAAGGCGACGCACTGGTCATAGTCGGGAAGCAAGGTGCGCGGTTGACCGACGACGACGGTGGACTGGCTGTACGATGTGTAGGTATAGGCCCAGAACCCTCGCCGATTGGGATGGGTTTTCGTCATCATCTCGCCAAGCAGGAGCGTGTTGGACGTCCCATCCAGGATATCCTCGAAGCCCTCGAAACCAACGCCCGAACCGCCGCTCAGCCCATTGTATTGCCTGGGGGCGACCACGCCGACGTGATGCAAGACGCCGCGATTGGCGATGCAGAACGAATTGGTCTGATTGCCGTCAAACCAACAAGCTCCCGTCGATGCTCCACTGACCGCCTGGTACGTGCCGCGATTATACAGGCTGCCGCTGCCCGGGCCGCTTTCCGGCTGAGCGTTTAGGTTCCGCTGCTGGTCGGACGGGCAATCGAATACGGGCAGGTTCTTGGTCACCACCGCCGCATTGGCCGGGTCCTCGTTGAAGCGATTGAAGTTGTAAAGGTTGTACAAGGGCTGCTGCTCAATGTATGGCAGAATGGCGATCGCCCAGTTGCCGCCACTGGGAGTCGAACAGCAATCGCCGGGGGTGATGCCGCCAGCAGGAAAACTGCGATTGGAGTCATGATAGTTGTGCAAGCCCAACGCCAATTGCTTGAGATTGTTCGAGCACTGAATCCGCCGCGCCGCCTCGCGAGCAGCCTGGACGGCCGGCAGCAGCAAAGACACCAAGATACCGATGATCGCGATCACGACCAATAATTCAATCAAAGTAAATCCAGAACGTCGCTTCACTTCCACCCTCCCACCTGCCCAGGCCCATCGCCAGAGATCCGACCCGCTGAAAGCCGTAGCTCCAGACTAACAGATACCCGCGGATTGAACCATCGAAATAGCGTAAAGTTCCGCGCACCCGCGCAAGAATCGGCGGTTTGAGCCAGCCCCGTTTTCGCCTGGGCGTCTCTGCCTCCCGCACCGTTAGCGGAAACCGGTTCAAGCAGGGTTGCACTTTGCCCTTGCGGGGTTGCGCTGCACCTGGCCTTGCTACTGGCCGCGTTTCATGGCCTGCCGAATCGCCAGGACCGTTTCTTCCGACGGTTTGAAATTGCCGGGACGATGCCCTTGAGCAATCTTTAGCGGCGTCCAACCGTATTTGTTGGGCCGATCGTAAATCTCGTGACGGGCGCCGCGAGCAGCCAGCCACTCCACCATCTTGGGAAAGCTCTTATACGCGGCTCCGTGCATGGCCGTTTCGCCGTTGGCGTCCACGGTGTTCACATCGATACCGAAGTCCCCTAGCCAACTCACGACGGCCAAGGCTTCGGCTTCCGAGCCGGCTTCTTCGGTGGGCGCCGAAGTCCCCAATCCGGCCGCCGCCATTAAGGCCGTGCTGCCGTCGACGTTCGTTGTCCGCGGATCGGCGCCAAGTTCCACCAGCAGCTTCAAGTAGGTCAGATCGGCCGTCTTGCAGGCCATCAAGAAAGCGGTCGCGCACGGTTTCGTTCAACCGTCCTCGGCCCGACTTGCCTTGCTGCAACGCCAGGTTCACGTCCGCTCCCCGCTCAACCAACATCCTGGCCAGGTCCAAGCTGGACATCGCCCCTGAACCAAGCGGCGGTGGATCTCCGTCGGGGCCGTCGCCCCGATTCGGTTTGCGAACCCAGGTGAGCGCATGGAGAGGAGCGTAGCCGCTGCGCTGGTCATTGGGGTCGGCGCCGCGTTGAAGCAGAAAGGCGGCCAACTCGAAATGCCCGTTTTCCATCGCCAACAACAACGGGCTCATCCCGCGCACCCGGCCCTTTGCCCCCGCCGCGTTGGGGCTGCATCGCGGCGTTCACGTCGGCGCCGGCGTCCAACAGGACCTGCACCACATCGCGTTGTCCCTGCCGCACGGCGAAGAACAAGGAGTCGAAACCCGACTTCAATCGATGATCTCGCTGGGCGCCGTGATCCAACAACAGAGCGCACGATGCCGGCATGCCCCTCGGCGGCGGCCCACATCAAAGCGGTCTGCTGCTTGCTTTGTTGAGCATTCACATCGACGCCGGCGTCCAAGAGGGCGCGGACTATTCCGATCTTGCCAGTACGAGCGGCCACCATCAGGTAGGTCTCGTCGCCGGCCAGTCGTTGCTTGGGATCGGCCCCCGCATCCAACAACCGCCGCGCCACGGCGACTCCGCCATTGCGGCACGCGATCTCCAGCGGCGTGACGCCGTATTCATTTGCCGTTTCCGCGGCAGCCCCTCGCCGCAACAACTCGCCGACCAGCGCCTCGTCGTCATGATGCGCGGCCCAGTGCAGCGCGGTCATCCCGTCGGCTTGACGTGCATGGACGTCAACATCCGTCGCCAACAGAGCCGCGACCGTAACAACATCCTCCCGCTGCACCGCGTCCGCCAGGGGAGCATCAGCCAAGACAACCGCAACAAGCGGCGCGGTCAACCAAACAACGTGAAGAAGGATCATAAATCAATCCCAACGGGACGGCCCCAAATCAGCCCAGGGTGCAGCGCAGCGCAACCCTGGGCAACCGACGCCACTCGCCGCCACAAAGTCCCAACGGGACGGCCCCAACCCATGGATATAAAACCGAGATCGACGTGTGGGAGACGAATTCACATATCTTCCCGAAACGCGAAAAACAACAAAAAAACCGTTACGGCGTTGCCCGGCGGGTTGATTCACAACCCCACGGGATCGAACAACTCGGACAACTCGCGATCGCTGTCGGCAAAGCGGTCCAGGTTCACGCCCACTTTGTTCAGCAAGGTCAGATGCAGGTTGGCCAGCGGCGTTTTCTCCGGCAAGCGAAGATGGCGACCGCCCCTCATCTTGCCCGCGGCGCCGCCGGCGACAATCACGGGCAGATTCGTATGGTCATGAACGTTGGGGTTGCCCATGCCGCTGCCGTACAGATAGAGCGAATGATCCAACAGCGTGCCATCGCCCTCGGGCGTCGCTTGCAGCCGCTGCAGAAAGTAAGCAAACAGCGACACGTGAAAGCGATTGATCTTGGCGACCTTGGCGATCTTCTCGGGATCGTTCCCGTGATGCGTCAGCGGATGATGCGGTTCGGGCACGCCGATCTCGGGGTAGGTGCGCTTGCTGGTCTCGCGGGCGAGCTGAAACGTGATCACTCGCGTCACGTCGCCCTGCATGGCCAGCACCTGCAAGTCGAACATCAACCGTGCATGGTCGGCGTACGCGGCGGGCACGCCCACGGGGCGATCCAGGTCGGGCAACGGATGCTCCTTGACTTGGGTTTCGGCCTTCTGGATGCGGCGTTCGACTTCGCGCACGCTTTGCAGATACGCATCCACTTTGTGGCGATCCGCGGGCCCGAGCTGACGTTTCAGGCGAGTCATGTCCTCGGTAACCGAGTCCAGCAGGCTGGCGCGTTCTCGCAAGGCGGCGGTGCGTTGCCGAACGTCGCCGCCTTCGCCGAACAGCGTCTCGAACACGATGCGCGGATGCGCCTCGGAGGGCAGCGGAGTCGTGGGCGACGACCAGGACAAGTTGTTTTGATAGACGCAAGCGTAGCCGTTGTCGCATTGGCCGACCGTCTCCATCAGATCCATGGACAACTCGAGCGACGGCAGCTGCGTTTGCTGTCCGATGTGCTGGGCGGCGATCTGATCGACGGTCGTGCCCAGGAAGTAGTCCGTGCTCTCGGTCCGTTTGGCCTTGGCCGCGCTGAGAAACGCCGAGTTGGACGTGGCGTGCGTTCCCGGGTAGGCGTTCTTCAGTTCCAGGTTGCTCAGCACGGAAACATGTTCGCGAACCGAAGCCAGCGGCTCGAGCGTTGGCGAGAGCTTCTCCAAGGTCTCCCCTGGGGGCGTCCAGCGCGATGCGTCGCACCCCATCGGCATGTACACATAACCCAATCGCCGCAGCCGCTCCGGCGCGGCCGCCGTTTCCGCCGTCGCCGTCAGCGCCGGGACCATCGCGTCCAACAGCGGCAACGTCAACGCAGCGCCGACTCCCCGCAACAGTGTTCGGCGGGGAAGTGCTTTCTTGAATACCATCATGGCGTCTTCCTCATACGAAACGGCGGACTGCGAACCAGGGCCAGAATCAAGTCGGAGAACCGATAGTCCGCAGCCTCGGCGGAGCGGACAACGCCACGAATGGCGGGCGCGTCCTCGGCGCGGATGACTCTGCCCAGTGCATACGTTAGCAGCTTTTCGCTCAGGGCGCCGACGAACAACTGCGGGCGAGCCAGCAGCGCTTGCTCCAGGCCGTCAGGACCGTTGAATCGCGCGCCATCGGGCAGACTTCCCGACGCGTCAACGGGCTGATCCTCCTCATTCTCCCGCCATCGACCGACCGCGTCGTAATTCTCCAACGCGAATCCCACGGGATCCATCAATTGGTGGCAGCCCGTGCACGCCGGGTCCGCTCGATGCTGAGCCAGTCGTTGCCGCACCGATAAGGCGGCGTCCACGGTGTTGTCCTTCAGCGCCGGCACGTTCGCCGGTGGTGGAGGAGGCGGCGCCGCCAACAGATTCTTCAAGATCCAATGCCCTCGAATTACCGGCGAGGTCCGCGTGGCGTAGCTGGTAACCGTCAAGATGCTGCCTTGCCGCAGCAATCCCCCGCGTTTTGATCCTGGCGGGGCGTCCTGGCCGCCGGGTGGATGGACTTTGCGAAAGCGGCTCCCATAGACGTGAGGGATCCCATAGTGCTTGGCCAATCGCTCATTCAGATGGCAATAATCAGCGTCGATCAGCCGTAATACGCTCAAGTCGTCCCGCACGACATCGCGAAACAACAACTTCGTCTCCGTCCGCATCGCCTCGCGGAGGTTATCGTCAAAATCGGGGAAGCTGCGGAGATCGGGAGTCGTCGAATCCAAATTGCGCAGATACAGCCACTGGCTCGCAAAATTGTCCACCAGGGCGTCGCTCTTGGGATCCCGCAGCATCCGCCGCACGTGTTGTTGCAAGACGCTCTCGTCGGACAATCGGCCTGCCAGCGCGTCTTCCAACAGCGCTTCGTCGGGTATGCTGCTCCAAAGAAAAAACGAAAGACGCGAGGCCAAGTCGACATCGCTCACGGCGTAGACGGAATGCTCGGCGAGCCCCGGCGGATCGAGTTCGATACGAAAGAGAAATTCCGGACTGACCAGGATCGACGCGAGCGCCCTTTCGATTCCAGCTTCGAATCCGCCGGACTCGTGGCCCTCGCGATACAGCGCCAGGGATCGGTTGATATCATCGGCGCCGACGGCGCGTCGAAAGGCCCGCCGCAGCAACCGTTCCAGGATCAACCGGGCGCACTCGCTTTCGCTAAGGCCCTCTCCGGGTTGGCGAAACAAAATCCTGCGGCGACTCTCGGTATCGCCAGGTCCTTCCGCACCGTAGGGTCCGGTAATCGACACTTGATACACCGCCGGCGTCAACCGCGGATGACGATGCATATTGAAGTGCGCTTCATACGGCTGTCGCTTGGTTTCGATGAGTGACGAGCCCTTGCAAACAAACGTTACGCCGATCTTTCTCGCGCCCGCGGCGACTCGCACACGAGCCCGCAGATGCGCGTCAACGCGACTGAAGTCCTGATCCGCGGGCGGCTTGACGGTGAACCGCCGCACGCGGCGCCCATCAACCAGGAAGTCCAATTCATGCTTCTCTCGCAAGCCTTCGACCTGTTCATTGCGATCGCGGGTCAAGCGAACTTCCACTTCATACAGGCCATCTTGGGGAAAATGCTGCTGCAACAGTACGCCGCCGCGAGTCCCCAAGGGCAAGCCGGGAACGTGCGCTTCCTGAGTGCGGTCCGCGGGCAAGCGGATGGTGAGCCCGGCCGGCGAGGCGTCGGCACGTCCTAGGGCCAAGCGACTGACCTTTCGCGCCGCGCTGATGTACCGTTGCAAGAGCGCGGGCGACAGTTCTCCGACGGTGATGTTGTCAAAACCCTGGCTGGATTCGTCCGCGGGCAGCAGCAACGTCGCATCGATCCGCAGGCCCAGAAGATCCCGAATCGCGTTCTGGTACTCCAACCGCGTCAGCCGCCGCAGCGCGGTGGTGCGCCCTGGATCCGGTTGCTGTTGGGCGTGCGAGTCGAGTTTTTCGATCAGGGAGGCGAGCGTCGTTTCATAAGCCGACTCACTGGGCCGCCGAGCATCGACGGGGGGCATCTGGCGAGTGGCCAAACGGCGAACCACGGTCTCCCAGGCAGTTGCGTCCGCCGTGACCGGCCGGCCCAGGAGATCGTGCAGATCCACGCCCGCCTCGGCGGCCATTCCCTGGTGGCAGTCCAGGCAATACTCCGCGACAAAATCGGGCAGCCCATCGTCGCCCCGCGCGGGGATAACAATCCCCACCAAAATCACAAACGCCACGACTCGCATGCTCTTCGCCTCTTCCAGCCGGACACTGCCCATCGGCTCATTGTAGGCCCCCCACCCGGCCGATGCGAGTCAAGTGAAGACGTCCGGAATGGGGTTTGCTGGACGTCGGTTGTTCCGATCATAATGACCGTTCACGCGGGATGTTCGTACCTTCGTCGAAATGGGTCGGGCCCATGGCCACCTCGGAAACGCTGCTGACTTCCCTGCTGGTCATCGACCTCGTGATCCTCGCAGTCTTTTACATCGTGCTCCTTCGTTCCTTGCCCCGCAGCCTCCAACGCGAGATGCGGCGGAATTACGTGCGTCACGGCAGGTGCAACCTCAACCGACGAGCTGTCGAGAAGCTGAATCTCGCGTGGTACGCCGCCGGCATGTCCGGCGTCGCCGCCGTTCCTTTGCTATTGGGCTCGCTAGGTCTCGCCTGGTTCAATGCCCGCGTGATCCCTCTTCCCTTGGCGGCCAGAGCCGTCGCCAGCTACGACGGCGACACCCATCGCTGGAAGGAGAACCTGGCGCCGGTTGACATCGACTATCAACAATGGACACGGGATCGAGGCATCGCCGACGGGGACGCGACTCGACACGTATTATTCGATCATGGAGGTTGGATCGCCGTGGGAGGAACGCTGTACGTGTTGCTGACGATCGCCGGGCTAGGCCGAATCAATGTCGAGGCGCTGACTCAGTTGCAAGCGGGGATTCAAAAGCGACATCGGGAGTACCAACAAGAGGATATGGCGCTGGAGCAGCGGCAAGACCACCGCCATCAAGCTCCAACGAAAACGCACCCGACTGGCCAAGCCTAGCCGCCACGCATTAGAATCCAACCAACCGCCCCCGTAGCTCAGCTGGATAGAGCAAGTGACTTCTAATCACTAGGTCAGAGGTTCGAATCCTCTCGGGGGTGCCTTTCACGTTCGCGAAATCGGAGCGACACGCGGGTCAGCTCTGAGGCGCAAATGGCGCTCGTGGGAGGTTGCGACTTATCCGCAGACTGTGGAAGTGTTTGCGACGAGGGCTGCGGTGTCATAGCGCTCTCGATCTTTTCAGATGGGGCGCTGCGGGCGAGGGTTGCCTCCGTCTGTTCGAAGAATCGCGCTCGAACTCTCGCAACATCGTGCGTTTTTCGCCCCGAAGGGGCCGAAACATGTCAGCCCAGGGCAAAGCGCCGCGGCACAGCCGCGAAGCGCCGCCCTGGGTAACCGGTCCCCACGTTCCTCGCCCTGAAAGGGCACGACATGGCCGGAGTGCCGCCGGAATCGAACGTCGGGGACAACAACCGCAAATCGATGTATCGACGCACTTCCGGCACATTGGACTCGCTCACGGAAAAAGCGGCGTATCCATTCTGCCAATGAAAGTCCCTGTTCTTGGTGCCATCTGTCTTCATCCATTTCGAACTGCCCTTCTTGACTTCCTCGACGATCTTCTTCAGGGCGTGGTTCTTGGATAGCGAGAACAGCGCATGAACATGATCCTCGAAGCCACCGATGACGAGCGACGGGCTCTCCCATTGCTTGAAGATGCCCGACTGGTACGCGAACAGAGAATCTCGAACGTCATCGGGCAGCCACGGCCGGCGATGCTTGGTGCTGAAAACCAGATGGACCAGATTCTTGACTAACGACTGTGGCATCGCCCACATGCTCCCGGATGTAACGCCCCTTCAGGGCTTGTCGGTCTTGGTGGACTTCTTACCCAGGGCGGCGCTTCGCGGCTACGCCGCTGCGCTCTGCCCTGGGCTATTATGTGATTGCCCCTTCGGGGCGAGAAGAGCCTCCTATCCAGGGCGGCGCCACGTGGCTGCGCCGCTCCGCTCGGCCCTGAGGGGTCGAAAACGGGGAGGAGTTTCATTCTTGCGGCGGTTTAGGCAGTTTAGGACGAGGGCCTTCGGCGTCCTTTGGAACGCTCCGGGCGCGCAGCCACCGCGCAGCGCCTATTCGATTCCCAGTCGCTCCGCGCAGTCCGCGGTCCACTGGGAATCGCCGACGCTACAATTACCCTTCTCGCCTAGCTCGCCACAGGAAAGAAACTCCTCCCTGTTTCGGCTGTCTTTTCGCCCCGAAGGGGCCGAAACATGTCAGCCCAGGGCAAAGCGCCGCGGCACAGCCGCGAAGCGCCGCCCTGGGTAACCGGTCCCCACGTTCCTCGCCCTGAAAGGGCACGACATGGCCGGAGCGCCGCCGGAATCGAACGTCGGGGACAACAACCGCAAAACGCCGAGCCCGGGTTACGCAAACCGCCGCCATGTGGAACGGAGGCCTTCTGAATTGCCACCCGGACGCCAACGCGCCGGTCAATCCCACACATATCGTTCATCGAATTCGACGCCGTGCCGCGTGAGCAGCGCCCGAAGCTCCTCCTGAAACGTCATCTTACGATGATGCTCGCGCTGATTCTCGATGTATCGACGCACCTCCGGCACATTGGACTCGCTCACGGAGAAAGCGGCGTATCCATTCTGCCAATGAAAGTCCCTGTTCTTGGTGCCATCTGTCTTCATCCATTTCGAACTGCCCTTCTTCACTTCCTCGACGATCTTCTTCAGGGCGTGGTTCTTGGACAGCGAGAACAGCGCATGAACATGATCCTCGATGCCACCGATGACGAGCGACGGGCTTTCCCATTGCTTGAAGATGCCCGCCTGGTACGCGAACAGAGAATCTCGAACGTCATCGGGCAGCCACGGCCGGCGATGCTTCGTGCTGAAAACCAGATGGACCAGATTCTTGACTAACGACTGTGGCATCGCCCACATGCTCCCGGATGTAACGCCCTTTCAGGGCTTGTCGGTCTTGGTGGACTCCTTACCCAGGGCGGCGCTACGCGGCTACGCCGCTGCGCTCTGCCCTGGGCTATTATGTGATTGCCCCTTCGGGGCGAGAAGAGCCTCCTATCCAGGGCGGCGCTACGTGGCTGTGCCGCTGCGCTCCGCCCTGGGCTATTATGTAATTGCCCCTTCGGGGCGAGAAGAGCCTCCTATCCAGGGCGGCGCTTAGCGGCTGCGCCGCTGCGCTCTGGGCTATTATGTGATTGCCCCTTCGGGGCGAGAAGAGGTTTCTTGGCACAGCGTCGCCCACATCCGCCGCTGTTTCCGCCAATCAAGCGTTGAGGCGATGGGGCGAACGTCCGTTTCATTCACCACGTCGCGGCCATTCTCGGTCCGCGGCAGGAATAGGATTTGCTTCTGGATGTCGGGGCAAGGTTCAGCAGCACCATGATCTGCGTCATCTGAGCCGTATCCCCCTCGATCGTCAGGAGCACTTCGGCATTAGGTTGCCGACTTGTTCCGGGACCACAAGAGTTCCGGCGTGCATGCAGCAGCCGGTTGGTTGTTGCGGCGCTGGGGTGCGGAAGATTCGGTGCGCGGAACGCTTGGACGCACGGTAAACCTCGGCGCAGTCGGCTCTGGACCCTCGCAAGTGGGTCCCTGTGTGTTCCATCTGTGGCCGACACATCCACACGGCGCATGAGCTTGACGGGTCGAGCCGCCAGGCGGTCGCGTCTTTTTGAGAAATCCCCGATCGCAGCGCGGTCGTTCGCCCTGGGAACGGCGCCTGGGAATTGGGTGCGGTTGGCTCCGCACGATTCGATCCCTAGGCGCTCTCGAGGTCTCTCCCATGTTGCGACGATTACGGCTTGGCGGTTTCAAACAGCATACTTCCCGTTCGGTCGTCTCTCAGCACGGCTTGGCGAAACGACGTTCACGTCTCCTCCGCTCTCCGCGGATCGAATCTCTGGAGCAGTGCGCCGTACTGAGTTTCACGGTGTTGAACCTTGCGGACAGCGGCCCCGGTTCGCTGCGAGACGCGATTGAAGCGGCGAATCTGAACCCGGGGGCGGATACGATCAATTTCGCGAGAAACGTCCGGGGCACGATCACTCTGACTAGCGGGCAATTGAGCATCAGCGACGATACGACGATCAATGGCCCCGGCGCCAAGAAGCTCGCCGTCAGCGGCAACGATGCGCAACGCGTGTTCTTCATCAACGATCCCAACACCTCGGACGCCGAGACGCCGGACGTGGTGATCAGCGGCTTGGAAATCACCAAGGGGCAAGCCACGGATCGCGGCGGCGGCGTCTATAGCGTGGCCAGCAATCTGACTCTGCAAAAAGTGAAGCTCACGGACAACCATGTGATTCAGAGAGACGACAATGGCGGACGCGGCGGCGGCGTGCGCAGCGACGGCGGCGTCCTGAATCTCATCGACAGCGAGGTTTCGCGCAACCTGGCGACGGGAAACCAGGCGTTCGGCGGTGGGATCTATGGCCGCAGCAGCCAAATCACGATCGACAACTGCCTGATCAAGGACAACCTCTCGCGCCGATGATGGAGGCAGTCTTGGTTTGGCGGCCGACGGCGGAGTGCTTAGTTTCGCCGGTCCACTGACGATCACGAAAAGCACCTTCGTCGGCAACACGGCCAAGGCCGGCGACCATTCCAGTCTCGGCTACGCGCAGGCCGGAGCGGCGGGCGTGATCGGCGGGGAGTTGAATATCACGGACAGTCAATTCCTGAGAAACCAGGCGATCGGCGGCGACCACTCCGGCGGCGGCGACCCGAGTTCCAATGGAGAAGCAGGCGGCGGTGCGCTGAGGGTCATCGGTTCGACCGCCAATATCGCCTGGACCCGGTTTACTCAGAATAAGGCCTTGGGCGGCAGCGACGTGGTTGGCGTTGGAGAGGGCGATTATCAAGCCGGCAACGGACTTGGCGGCGCTATCCTGTTGTTGGCGGGCAGCGACTTGGCGGTCAGCGACAGCCGATTCAACGCCAACTTGGCCCAAGGGGGCGACGGCAACGTCGGCGCCGCCGGTGGAGCCGGAGCCACCTGGGGCTGGGTTGGCGCGGGACTTGGCGGCGCCATCTACAATGCGACCGATGGCGAGGGCGCCATCACCGTGACCGACACCTTCTTCCAAAGCAACGTCGCCCGGGGCGGTCGGCAAAACCAGGGAGGCGGGGAGGCGGCGGAACCCGTGGTGGGCTCGGGCTTGGGCGGCGCCGTTTACAACAGCGGCGGCTCGGAATGGACCATTACCGATTCGACCTTCCTCGCCAATCGCGCCCTGGGCGGCCAGGACAACACTCCGGGCGCATCGACCGACTCGTTGGTCAACGCCGGGGTAGGCGGGGCGGTGCTGGTGTCGTCAGGCGGCGGCATCACGGTCGGACAGAGTTCTCTTCAGCTGAACAGCGCCCAGGGCGACGGCGATGGGCTGGGCGGCGGCATGGCCTCGATCTTCGGCGGTCGTCTGAATGTGCAGGACAGCGTGGTCGCCTGGAATATCGCCAGGGGCAAGCACGGGGCTCGCGGATTTGGCGGCGGCGTTTACAACGACGCTGACTCGACGGTCGCGCTCGTAGCCAATCGCATCACCCGCAACTCGGCCCTCGCCGGAAGGCAAAGCCAGGGCGGCGGCGTGTACAGCTTGGGGACCTTTTCCGTGGACAACGTGGACACGATTTTTCAGAACCACGCCTCGGGCGATTGCGATGATCTCTTCGACCTGGCGGGCGGCCGGTGCTTCTAGGGCGGCAGGCGTCGGGCGCTTGAGTCCCGCCTCAAGCGCCCGGCCATGGGCCGCGAGAGTGGGCGTGTTAGCGTCTTCCGCGATCGCTTGACAGCCTCTCAAGGCGGCTTTAGTCTCAGGACACCGCGTGTCGTTTCTCGAACGGCACGCTTTCATTCTCTTGATGAGCTCTTGGTTTCATAACGACTAACCCTCTACGGTGGTTTGGCGTCTGAGCCGGTTAGACCGGGGGCCGCAGGTCCTCGTTCGCTTCGGCGTACGAATTTCAAGAAACCGCGGCTGGGTGCGTACCGGTCCAAGATCCGCTGCCACTGATGCGCCCTGCCGGCTCGCGACGTTCGTCTTTTGTTTTCAGATGCGCATGTCGAGCCGCCGATCTGGCGGCTCAACTTGCGGGAGCTCATGATGTCGGCTGCCAGCGACCACTACAACGCAGTGGAGATGTTAAGGCCTTACCTGCGGACGCTCGCGCGGATGCAGTTGGAGGCCCATCTGCAGGCCAGAATCGACGCGTCCGACATCGTTCAACAAACAATGCTCGACGCACACTTGGGACGTGAGCGTTTCCGCGGGCACAGTCCCGAGGAGTTGCGGGGATGGCTGCGGCGAATGCTGGCCCGCAATTTGGCGGACGAGATTCGCAAGTTGCGGCGGATGAAACGCGACGCCGGCTTGGAGCAATCCCTGAATCGGGCCCTGCAGGAATCCTCACTCGGCATGGAGCGCTTCCTGACCGCCGCGGACACGCGGCCGGAGGAGCAGGCGATCCGAGACGAACAACTTGTCGCGTTGGCCGCGGCGGTGGAGATGTTGCCGCCCGATCAGCGACAGGCTGTTACGTTGCATCACCTCTCCGGATTCACCGCCGCGGAAGTCGCCGAGCAAATGGATCGGACGGAGATCTCCGTGGCTGGGCTGCTGCGACGCGGGCTCAAGCGGCTTCGCGAACTGATGAAGCCCGACGACCATCGATAGCGACTGGGCGATCGGCGCCAGACGCCGCGCTCGGTAGGGAACAAGAACAGGGGCCTTGCGTATGGCGACGGGCGAACCATCGGAAAAGAGCCGGGAGCATCGACTGGACGAGGCGGTCGCGCGTTATCTGCAACTGCAAGCCGCCGGCCAAACGCCGTCTGCGCGATCAATGGCTCGCTCAATACCCGGACCTGGCCCAGGAGCTGGCTGAGTATCTGGACGACGTCCAGCGCGTCTGCGCTGCGCTCCCCTTGGACGAGCGGGACGCGGCCGCGCAAGGCGACCACACGCAAGTCCACCCCCGCGCGTCCGAACGGTTTTCCAGTCTCGCCGCCCCCGGCGTCTCGATCGCCGGACGCTACTTGCTGCAGGAGAAAATCGGCGAGGGCGGGATGGGCGAAGTTTGGGTCGCCCAGCAGGTCGAGCCCGTGAAGCGGCGAGTCGCCCTGAAGCTGATCAAGCTGGGCATGGACTCCCGCGCCGTGCTCGCCCGCTTCGAAGCCGAGCGGCAGGCGTTGGCCATCATGGATCATCCCAACATCGCCAAGGTCCTGGACGGCGGGCTCACGCGGGAGGGTCAGCCCTTCTTTGTCATGGAGTTGGTCAATGGATCTCCCTTAACCACGTTTTGCGACGAAGCTCGCTTGACGCCGCACCAGCGGTTGGAACTGTTCGTGCCCATCTGCCAGGCCGTCCAGCATGCGCACCATAAGGGTCTGGTCCATCGCGATCTGAAGCCGTCCAACATCCTGGTGACGCTGTACGACGGCAAGCCCGTGCCCAAGGTCATTGACTTCGGCGTCGCCAAGGCGATCTCGGGCAAGCTGATCGACGAGTCGCTGCTGACGGGATTCGGCGCGGTCGTGGGCACCTTGGAATACATGTCGCCCGAACAGGCGGGCTTTTCCTCCCAGGACGTTCGACACCCGCGCCGACATCTACTCGCTGGGCGTGATTCTTTACGAACTGCTGACCGGGCTGCGTCCCATGGACGCGCGACGACTGGCCGAAGCCGCCTACGTCGAAGTGATTCGGCTGATCCGCGAGGAAACTCCCTCCAAACCCTCTACGCGCCTCTCCACCAGCGAACAGGCGCCGTCATTTGCGGCGCTGCGGCACACCGACCCCCGAAAACTGAAGGCCATCCTTCGCGGAGACCTGGACTGGGTGATCATGAAGTGCCTGGAGAAAGACCGCAACCGCCGCTATCAAACCGCCAATGGACTGGCCATGGACGTGCAGCGTTATCTGCACGGCGAGCCCGTCGAGGCCTGTCCCCCATCCTTGTCCTACCGTCTGAAAAAATTCGCGCGAAGGCATTGCGTCGCGCTGGCGACGTCGCTGGCTTTTGTGTTCCTGTTGATCATCGCCACGACCGTCAGCAGCAGCCTGGCCGTGCTCGCTCAAAACCGTTTGCGTGAGGTCACGCGGCAAAAGAATCGCGCGGACGAGGAAGCCGCGATCGCCACCGCCGTCAATGACTTCCTGCAATACGATATCCTGCAACAAGTTCAACAGCATGCGCCAGGCGGATCGCCAGTTCATCGCCGATCCGAATTTGAAAGTCAGCACCGCTTTGGATCGCGCCGCCGCGAGGATCGGCGACGCCTTTCGCGATCGGCCCCGAGTGGAGGCGGCCATTCAACGCACCATTGGCGACGCTTACAAGGGCCTCGGTCAATTCACCAAAGCGATTCGTCACCTGCGGCGGGCGCATGAGCTATATAAGAGCACGCTTGGCCCCGACGATCCAACCACTGTGACGACTCTCAACAGCCTGGGCGTCGCCTATTTGCGCGACGGGAAACCCAACGAGGCCGCCGAGATATTTCAACAGGTTCGTGAGTTGGAACCGCCCTCGGGTGTCGAGGACGCCCAGTCGCTGGTGGTGCTTAGCAATCAGGCCGCCGCCTACATGAACATGCAGCGGTTTGCGGAGGCGATTCCGTTGTTGGAGCGAGTCCGTGACTTGCAATCGCAACTCACCGACGCCGGCGGTCCCCGGGCCTGGGACACTCTGAACAACCTTGCCGTGGCCTACGATCGAACTGGTCGTACGCGAGAGGGAATCGCGGTGTTGGAACGACTCCGCGACGCGATGTTGGCCAAATTGCCGTTCAATCATCCAGCCACTCTGACGGTGCTCGGCAACCTGGGGGCGTTCTACGGAGCCGAGCACAGAATTCCCGAGGCGATTGAGTTGTTGGAACGCGTGCGCGACGCGCAATTCAAGGTGTTGCCGGCAAACCACCCCGATACCTTGGTCACGCTGGGGGATTTGGCTTCGGCCTACGACACCGCTGGGAGATTAAACGACGCCATCGCTCAGAATGAACTTGTTGTCGCGGGCATGACCTCGCAGCTCGGGGCGACTCACCCGGACACGCTTGTCGCGCAGACGCATCTCGCGGACGGATACCTGAAAGCTGGACGCGTCCAGGAAGCAATTCGCCTGCTCGAGGCGATTCGAGACACGGAAGCGAAGACGCCCCGATCCGCCGATCTGCCCGACCATCTTTTCACGCGCAGCCTGCTGGGCCAAGCGTATCTCGCCGGAGGGCGAACTTCGGAGGGCATTGCTCTGCTGGAGGATGTCCGCGAGCGACAGACCAAGGCGCTGGGCGACGACCATCCCTCGACGATGCTGACTTCAGGTCGATTGGCGATTGCTTTGCAAGCCGCGGGTCGCAACGCGGAGTCGCTGGCCATGCTCGAGCACAACCGCGACCTGCAAGCACGCAAGCAGGGGGCCGAGCATCCTTCCACGCTGATCTCCCAAGCCGCTTTGGCCTGGGGACATCTTCACGCTGGCGGAGATCCCGCCAAGGCCGTGGAAATCTGCGAAGCGATTCGGCCCGCCATGCAGAAGGCGTTCGGCCCTGAAGACAGCAACACTCTGACGAATTTGTCCAACCTTGCCCAAGCGTATCGCCGCAGCGGGCGAACGCCGGACGCGATCGCCCTGTTGCGGCAGGTCCGCGATGTTCAGGCAAGCAGTCTGGGCGCCGATGATCCCAACACGTTGACCACGCTCGCCAACTTGGTGGAAGTCCTGGAGCAAGACCAGCAGTTCGCCGAAGCCGAACCGATGCAGCGCGCGCTGCTGGCCGCGACGCGTGCATCCAACGACGGGTCGCCGGCTCACGCCTACCGCCTGGTGCGACTGGGGATGAACCTGTTGGCTCAAGAGAAATTCGTTCGACGCGGAAACCTTTCTGCGAGAAGCACATGTTCTCCGCGAAAAAAACGAGCCCGATCATTGGCGTTACTTCAACGGCATGTCGTTGCTTGGCGAGGCGCTCGCCGGCCAAGGGCGCGACGTCGAAGCCGAGCCCTTGCTGGAGCAAGGCTACCAGGGCATGAAACAGCGCGAGCAACAGATTCCACCCGAGGCCCGACCGCGGCTCGACGAAGCGTTGCAGCGACTGGACAAGCTGCGTCAGCGTCTCGGTGAAAAGCGCCCCTAGAATGAACCACGGAGGACACAGAGGACCACAGAGGTGGATGCATTTCTGTCCTCTGTGTTCCTCTGTGCTCTCTGCTTGAAACTCGCGGACGAACCCTGACAAACCAGATGCTCAAGCAGGTGCGCCGCCTGCGCTATATTCTCGGGTTCGTGGATGAACCCGACTTCATAGGACGCCTCAACACCTACCTGTTCCGCTGAGTGGGCAGCGGATTGGAAACTCGATTGGGAAGCGGCCGCTCCACTCTTTCCACTCGAACGCAAACGCTTGGCCTATTTGGAGCAGACGACCGCGAGGTTTGATCAACCGCTGGATCGAGAAGATCACTGGGCGGCGTTCGCGGCGATCGTGGACAATCTCCTCGCCCACGAGATCCTCGATGGAGAAGAAGTGCAAGACATCGTGCGGCTGGATGCGCTGGAAACTTTTTCCATAAAGTCCGCGACACGCGGGAATAGAATAGACCGTTCGCGCATCTAACACCTCGTACGCCCAAAAAACCGCGAACCATTCTGAGCGTTTCGCGTCTATCCACTCAGACAACGAACAACACCTGAAAAGGACAAGGCAAAGTTCTCCGATGTTGACGATCATACGCAGTTATCTCGGTACAAAATGTGATGGGCGATTTGCCAAACAGTCGGCGAATACGCTGCCCATACTGCCTCTGCGCTTGTGACCCAGGCTATTGCCTGCCGCCTTTCAACAAGGCCCGGTGTCACGAGCGACATCGGGCCTTTTTTCGTGCCTCCACCACAACAACTTGGGCTGGTAGCTGAGACGGTCTAGCGGCGGTCTGAAGAACCGCAGACGAGGATTCGAGCGCCTCCCGGCCCACTTGCGCTCTGCGTACACGCGACAACACAACACGGCCCGTTCGACTTCGGGTGAGGTCATCGGTCTTTCAATCCGAGCAGGTTGGGTTCGACTCCCACACGGGGTGCTGACAATCGGGCAGAGGTGCAGATGGAAGCACGCCTGCTTTGGGAGCAGGAGGGTCTCGGTTCGACTCCGAGGCGCCCGACTTGATGACGGTAGTCGAGGGCTGGTTGCCCATACTCGGCTGATAACCGAGTTGCGCTGAGTTCGATTCCCAGGACTACCACTGGAAGACAGGCAACGAATCAAAAGGAGAACGACATGTCATTCATTCGGCGATGGAAACGGATACGCCCGACCAACTTTGGGGTCGTGGTGTAACGGCAGCATCCCTGGCTTTTACCCAGGTGGGTGTGGGTTCAAATCCTACCGGCCTCACTAAATCGCTGGCGCGTAGCTCAGCGGTAAGAGCGGCGTCCTTATAAGACGTGCAGGTCGTGGGTTCGACTCCCACCGCGCCGATTGAAGACAAACGAACTGGGATTGAGGTGTTAGCGGCAGCATCCCTGGCTCTTAACCAGGCGGGTGAGGGTTCAAGTCCCTCCGGTCCCACTTCCGCGGATTGTCCGTCAGGCTGTTGGTTTGAACGACTGTTCAATCGGCGACTTGCGATCGGCTGTTCACTGGTGGTCCAGCGGCAAGACACCGCACTCGTAATGCGGCAACGAGGGTTCGATTCCCTCCCGGTGCTCTTGGAACGTCACGACGTTCCCGATCTTTGACAACTCGGTAACCAATCAAGCGCCCATGATGTAGCGGCAGCCTACTGCCTTGCCATGGCGGATGTGTGGGTTCGACTCCCGCTGGGCGCTCTCGATTTTCAGGATGTGGGAAAGCCTGGTATTCCGCGTGCCTCGGGAGCACGAGATCGCTGGTTCAAATCCAGCCGTCCTGACTGACGATTGATTGATGCGGTGGTGCTCGTGTTGGTACGGGCAGGCGGCTGTTACCCGTCCAGACGCAGGTTCGATTCCTGCCGCCGCAGCTTGGATAACGGAAGGGCAAGCCAACTGGCGATGGCAGCCGCCTCGAAAGCGGTCGAGCGTGACAAGCCTTGAGGGTTCGACTCCCTCTCCTTCCGCTTGCAACATGTGCCCTTGGCCGAGCGGCAAAGGCTCCAGGCTTCCAACCTGGCGAGGCGGGTTCGACTCCCGCAGGGCACTCTCTCGCGGGGATCGCTAGTCGCGGCGCTGGCCTTTGAAGCTCGCAGGTCGGGTGCGATTCCCGGACCGGAGCTGCTTCGAACCTGACACGATGTGTCGATGAACGACTGCGGGGTAGTTGCTGTTGGTAGTGACGCCTGGCTCTGAACCAGGAGGCCGTTGGTTCGATTCCAACTCCCGCAGCTTGAAATACGGAAGTCATCCGGCCGGATGAGGAGCCTGTCTTGAAAACAGGTGGTCGCGATCGCGACTTGTGAGTTCGAGTCTCACGGCTTCCGCTGAAACAACACACGCCTCTGGTGTAATGGCAGCATGACTGGTTCCAACCCAGTTGGTCAGGGTTCAAGTCCTTGGGGGCGTGCTTGCGAGCGAACCTTCGCTCGCCAAATGGGCTCATCGTCCAACAGGAAGATGCCGGTGTCGCACGCCGGAGATCCCGGTGCGATTCCGGGTGGGTCCACTGAAGAACAGAACATAGTCCCGTGGTCCAACGGCGACGACGCTTGGCTCACATCCAGGAAACGATGGTTCGATTCCATCCGGGACTACTGACATATGCCCAGATACGCCAATCGGCAGAGCGACTCGGCTCAGACCCGAGTGTTTGCAGGTTCGATTCCTGCTCTGGGTACTGACGCAAAGCAACAACGGCTCGGTAGGCAACTGGCAGACCACCTTGGCTTAGAACCAGGGATGCTGTGGGTTCGAATCCCACCTGAGCCACTCGCACAACACGCCCTCGTGGAGCAGCGGAGTGCTCGCCTGCCTGTCACGCAGGAGATCGTCGGTTCAAATCCGATCGGGGGTGCTGAAACGACGTGGTACGCGAATAGGCATAGCGGCCAAGCTCAAACCTTGGTGTCTGCGGGTTCGACTCCCGCCTGCGTCACTATTGACATGCGTCGGCTGGGCATTGGCGAGCCCCAGTGGCTGTAACCCACCCGTCTTCGGGCTGTGGCGGTTCGACTCCGTCCCGGCGCACTCAAACATGGCCCGTTCGTCTAACGGTTCAGGATGCGAGACCCTCATTCTCGTGATACGGGTTCGACTCCCGTACGGGTCACTGACAGATGAAACCAACACAGCCAAGTGGCGGAACTGGTATACGCGCGACGCTCAGAACGTCGTGTCCGCAAGGACATGCGAGTTCAACTCTCGCCTTGGCTACTTGAACATTGCAGGTGCGACAGGTGTCCTATCGGCTTTCATACGGCCGATGCTTTCGGCTCGATACCGAGACCTGCAACTTGACGCGGGTGGGCCAGTCCTCATCCAGGCCTCATAAGCCAGGACTGCCGGGTGCGACCCCCGGACCCGCTACTTGAAAACGGCCGAGTACGCAAACAGGCAAAGCGGTCACGTTGAGAGCGTGGCGATTTTGCAGGTTCGACTCCTGCCTCGGTCACTGACATGATCCCGTGGTCCAACGGCGAAGACGCCTGGGTGACATCCAGGAAAGTGCTGGTTCGATTCCAGCCGGGATCACTTGCGACAAATGGTCTGTAAGTGTTGTGGCGGCACACGTCCGTGGTAAGGACGGAGACCGGGTTCGATTCCCGGACGGACCTCTCGACGATGGGCCTGCATGCCGATGGAGGCGACTGATCCTTGCAAGATCGGTGTGATCGGTTCGACTCCGATCAGGTCCACTGGAAATGACGGGCTGATGGTCCAACGGGACGACACCGCCCTGGCGTGGCGGAAATCCGGGTTCGATTCCCGGTCGGTCCACTGACAAATGGAAGGTAGCCGGATACGGTTTGCCGGGCCGCACTGCTAATGCGTGCCTCCTCACGGGGATATGGGTTCAAATCCCATGCCTTCCGCTTATGGCTCGATGGTGAAACGGACATCATGTCTCGCTTCTAACGAGATGTTCCAGGTTCAAATCCTGGTCGGGCTACTGACAGGTAAAAAAAGGAAGGGCAACCGGACTGGCGACGGGACCCGGCTGGAAGCCGGCTGAGCTGTTTGGCCTTGAGTGTTCGATTCCCTCTCCTTCCGCTGAGAACAA
>CAVORG010000024.1:0-34429 GCA_963698545.1 uncultured Planctomycetaceae bacterium | reverse complement strand
TCGCTTTCGAACTTCTCCAGGGCGGTCCGCGCGGGTCGTCGGCGTCTTGCATGCGTTTGGCGAGTCGCTCCATCTCCTTCGCGTTGTCCAGCGACGTATGCGTTCTCACGTCGAACATGACTTGCAGGCGATGCTCCACCTTGCGCAGCGTGCGGTAGTTCTGCGACAGGATATTGCGTTCATCCAGCGTCAGGCAGCCTCTCTGTTGCAAACGTTCAATGGCCTCCAACGTCTTGCCCGTTCGCACGTCCGACAAGTCGCCGCCGTTGAGCAGTTGCAGGAACTGAATGACGAATTCGATATCGCGGATTCCTCCATGGCCCGTCTTGACGTTGCGCGTGTCTCCCTCTTCGACCGAGCGTTTTTCGATGCGTCGTTTCAGGGCCTTGATGCCGGTGATGTCCGCGCGCGTCAGATAACGGCGATAGACCCATGGCGTCAGGCGTCGGAGAAAGGTCTCGCCAAGCTCCATATCGCCGGCGATCGGGCGGGCCTTGACGAACGCCTGCCGTTCCCAGGTGCGGCCGGAAACGTCGTAATAACGCAGCGCCGCTTGCATGCTGATTACCGCGCGGCCTTGGCTGCCGTTGGGCCGCAAACGCAGATCCACGCGATAAGCGGCGCCCTGTCCCGTGACTTCCGACAGCAGACGCACCAACAGCCGCACCAGCCGTTCGTAGAATTCCTGGTGGCCCACCGAGCGACTGCCGTCGGTCTGGCCATCGCCGTCCCGCAAGCAGATCAGGTCGATATCGCTCGAGTAATTCAACTCTTGCCCGCCCAGTTTGCCGAGAGCCAGAATCACAAAACGCGCCGGATCACCTTCGGCGGTCAACGGCCGTCCGCGTTTCTCAACCATCGTCCGGAAGGCGTAGCGGTAGGCGGCTTCGCAGAGAGCGTCGGCCAGATGCGAGATCTGTTCGGTCACGGTCGCCACGGGCTGATGCCGGATAATGTCGCCGTAGGCGATCCGCAGCGTTTCGCGATGCTTGGTGCGGCGCAGCAAATCCATCATCTGCCGTTCGTCGCGGCACACTTCAGCTTCCGCGCAAATCTCATCAATCAAGACGCCTCTTTCCACGGGTTCGCCATCGGTAAGACGCAGCAAGTCATAGCTTTCGCCGTCGCGAATCAAAACGTCGCTAAGATACTGGCTGGTGCTGAAGATCTGCAGAAGCTGCGGCAAAGCCTCCTGGTCGCGTTCGAACAACGTCCCCAGCGCCAGCGGGCTGCGGGCGGCCGCAAAGAAACGCTCCAGGTTGTTCAACGCCATGTCCGCATCGCTGAGCGTCGGCAACGTTTCGCTGATTTGCCGCACGATCACCGACAGCAAGTCGGTGGGAATTGGCAACTTGGCCAACCCTTCGAGATTGGATGAGCCGCGGGCGAAGTTTTCGATACCAAGCGATCGGAACCAATCGCGAGCCTGATGCGGCTGCCGCAGCAAACTATCCAATTGTTGCGCGTCCATGGGGTCGAACGTAGTCCATGTCTGGAAACAAGATGCCAACAGCGCGAAAACGAAATCGGATCGACGAGTCCGCCGCACGCCGCTTACCGATCGCGTCTCAGTCTAGTCTAACCAGAGCGGCGGTACGCGGGCGCCCGGCGGCGACCTATTCTCCGCCGAAATCACGTACCGAATCGGCTCGCGGCGACGTCTCGTTCAGGGCCCAGGCCCGCCAACGCCGCTTCCGCAAATGCTCGGCGAATTCGGCGGGACCATGCACGCAAACCACTTCCTCAGGCTGAACTCGCTCCACCAAGTCGATCAGCTGAGCGAAGTCCGCATGATCCGACAACGGCAGCACGCAGTCGGTTGGCCACCGCCGGCAAGCCCTCTCGCACAGCGCCCACCCCGTCAATCCGATCGTCAGACGTTTGGTCGGCAAGGCCGCCGAGGCGACCCGCTGTCCGGGCGGCGGCATTAACAACACGCGGCGGTCGAGTGAACCGCCGACATATTCGCAGTAATCGCCCAAGTCGACGCCGCATTCGGAATAGACCCGGCTGACGCGATAGATTTCCGGATGGTGGGCGGCCGCGAATCCATGGTCGGCAAGGATCTTCGCGGCTTCCTGCGCCTTGCCCAGTGCGTAGCCGTGAATGACGGGCGTTCGGCCCAGCTCCAGGCAGTTGCCCACGATTTCCACGAGCCGCCGCTCAACCACACTTCTTTCCGGGAACACAAACCGCGGGTCGCCGTAGGTGCACTCGGTAAGCAGGCAATCGGCCGGCGGCGGCGCGGCGTGTTGAGCGGTCCGCGAAGGCGCCAATTGCAGATCGCCGGTATAGAGTAAACTGCGCCCGCTGCGTTCGTCCTGGGCCAGCAGCATCGCCGATCCGAGCACATGTCCGGCGGGATACAACGACAGGGTCAGCGGTCCCCAGCGCCAGGGCTCATAGTACTCCCAGCAGCGCTGCGGCGTGTAGCCGAACCTCACGGTCAAGAGCTTCGCCGTTTGCGGCGTGGTGAAGCACCAGGCATGCCGACCAAAGTGATCGGCGTGCGCGTGAGAAATGAACCCTCGCGGCTGTCGGCGCGTGATGTCCAAAGCCAGGTCGATGGCTGTCAGCTTGACGCCGCGATCGTAGTGAAACACACGCCGCACTCGGCCAGGGACCCCTGTGACTGCCACCCGCGGATTCACGACCGAAGGCGCCGCACGCCCGCCGCGGATCAGCTGGCGCTGGATTCCGATTTCACGGCTTCGCTCGAGGCCTCTTCGGCGGCTGGAGCGGAGTCGGGCGCCGTCTCCGCATCGGTCGTCTGGCCGTCTTCGGCAGTCTGGCCGCCTTCGGCGGTCTCTTCCGCTTCCGGCGCCGCTTCTTCCGGCGTCTCTTCTCCGGCGCCGTGCCGCTGATCAAGTAATTCAGCGTCTTCGAAGCGCGTTGCACGAGGAACTCACGCGTGCGGCCAGAAAGCGATGACCCAGCCGCGGCCATGGAAACCGGGCCGCCAAACTGCGCGTCCCGCAGATACTCAACGATCGCGGTCACATCCAAGATGTTCTTCTCGTCATCCGGCCAACATTTTTGCTTTTCGGTGATCTCCTCCGGCGACACATCCGCCGGCACGCCACTGATTCGCACCGAGATCAACTGTTGCAGCGGCAATTCGCGCAGCTGATCGAGCGCGCCGCCGCCGACCCACCAATTCCAGGTGTCCAAGCTTAGGCCAATGTGCGGCGAACCGACCGTTTTGATCAGCGTCAGGATCTCCTCGGCCTTGTGGATAAAAGGCTGGGAGCCGGGTTGCTTGCGCGCGCCGGGGCCGCCAGCAGCATCAGCCCCAACTGCAAATCATGCTTTTCCAACAACTCCGCCAAGCGTCCTAAGCGCTGGCGAACGAACTCGAAGTATTCGTGGTAGGGCAGCTTCGGGGAGAAGGGTCGAATCACCGCGGCGAAACGCTTGCATTGTGCTGCTTCAGCGACTTCGGCGACCACGTCCATATGGGTGATGCCGGTTTCGAACGTCTTGTCGTCCGCATGCAACTCCATCTGCAAGGGAGAATCGCCGACGGGAATCTCAGCGCTGCGGAGAAACCGCGTCGCGTGATCAACGCCCTGAGTGCGGGCCTTGCGAGCCAATTCGCCCAGGTCAACCGACATGCTGGCGAACTTATAGGTCAACGCCAACTCGATCAGCTCGCTTTGACGACCGGAGACACCCAAGGCGGTGGGGTTGAAGTTTTTGAGCATCTGCTCCCTCCCAAAATCCGCACCTTCGGGGGGCGTGCGGCCATGAAATACGTTGTTATGTCCCGTTTCGCAACGGATCCAACATTGTGACAGAATCACGGATTACGTGAAAGGGCCCAAGATTCGGGCCGCCGGCGGAAGGGACGAACCACGGAGTCGCGAGAATGAAGCGGTGTTCGTTCTGTGTGCCTGGCGCTGCTCATTCGGCCCAATAGCCGCCGCGCTGATGATCGAAGCGGACTTCGGCGCCACGATGCTGTTCGTCCCAACGCCCATCGTCGTAGACCACCTTGCCGGCGATCCAGGTGCGCACCGGCCAGCCTGTGAGCGACACCCCATGCCAGGGACTCCAACCACACTTGGTCGCCTGGCGTTCATTCCGAATCGTCTCGGTCCGCTGGATGTCCACCAACACCAGGTCCGCGTCGTAGCCAGCTTCGATACGCCCCTTGTTGACCACATCCCAGACTCGCGCCGGCGCGTCGCACATCCAGTGCGACGATCTGGTTCAGCGTGCACTTCCCCAACGACGCTTGATGAAGCATCAGGGCCAGCGAGTTTTCGACGGCCGGCAAACCGGAGGGCGATTGCGGGTAGGGCTGTTGCTTCTCCTCGAGCGTATGCGGCGCATGGTCGGTCGCCACGACTTGAATCGTCCCGTCCAAGCAAAGCTTGCCAAAGCTGCTGGTTATCGTGACGCGTTTTGAGCGACGGATTCATCTGCACCAGCGTGCCCAACCGTGGATAGTCGTCGACGTTGAAGAACAAGTGATGCGGGCACGCTTCGGCGGTGATCAGGCCGCGGTGTTCGGCGATCAACGGCAGCTCTGCGGCCGTGGAAACGTGCAGCACGTGAAACCGATGGCTGATGGCGGCGGGCCAGATCGAGCGCTCGCCGTGTCGCCGATCACCGCCGCCTGCACGTCGCGAATGCGCGAATGATCGGCGACGTCGTGGCCGCCGCCGCAAGCGCTGCGGCTGTTGGCGCGTCACCGTCGATTCGTCTTCGCAATGGGCCGTAATGGGCAAGCGTGGTTTCCGCGAAGATGCGTTCCAGCGCTTCCTGATCATCGACCAGCAGATTGCCCGTGCTGGAGCCGATGAAGATCTTGATGCCCGGCGTGCGCTCAGCCGCTTGCAACTCGCCGAGATTGTCCGGCGTGGCGCCGATGTAGAAGCCGTAATTGACCAGTGACTTCGTCGACGCCAGCTGCAACTTCTGATGCAGCCGATCCACGCGTGACGGTGGCCGGCTTGGTGTTGGGCATTTCCAGGAAAGTCGTGACGCCGCCTTTCGCGCAGGCCTTGGAGGCCGTGAACAGATCTTCCTTATGCGTCAGCCCCGGTTCGCGAAAGTGAACCTGATCGTCAATCGACGCCCGGCAAGAGGTGCAAGCCGCCCGCGTCGAAAACCTCGTCGGCCATCCAGTTGGGTGGCGGATCGACGGCGACGATCGACCCGTCTTGGATCGCCACCGCCGCCTCCACGATGGAATCGGGCAGCACCACGTGCGCGTTGCGAATCAGCAATCGACGAGACATCGTCCGGCCTTCCAGCGAAACCCCTGCTGCTGAACTTCGATCACTGCGATTCGCGGCGGCGTTGCGGCGCGGCTTTGATCACGTGGCTCGCCAAACCGCAGGCCTGCAAGGCTTGAATCACATAGTAATTCGGATCGAACTCCCACCAACGATGTTGCACCGAAGCGGCCGACTGATCCGCGTGATGATTGTTATGCCAGCCTTCGCCGCCGGTAATCAACGCCACGAACCAGTTGTTGCGGCTCTCGTCGGTCGTCGCGTAGTTGCGATATCCGAACATGTGAGTCAAGGAATTCACCGACCAGGTGATGTGCCAAACGTAGACGGTCCTCAGGAAGACGCCCCAGGCCAAGACGCTCATCGCCAGGCGGAAAGCTTCGGCCGAGCCATACAGCGGCAAGCCGATCAGATAAGTCCCGCCCACCAGCAGCGCCGTATGCGCCGCATAGACCGCGACCATCATGTTGGGGTGACGGAAGAGGAAGTAATAGTAGGGATCCGCCAGGATGTCTCGAGCGTATTTCTGGTAGAAGCTGGGGCCCATCAGTTGATTGTTGCGCCACCGTCAGCCAGCCTACATGCGACCAGAAGAAACTGACCAGCGGGCTATGAGCGTCGTCTTCTTCATCGGAACGCAGATGATGCCAGCGATGCCAGGCCACCCAGGTCGCGGGCGTCTCCTGAGCGCTGCAGAGCGCCAAGGTCGCAAAGGTTCGCTCCAACCACTTCGGCGTGCGAAAGCTCTTGTGTGTTAACTGCCGGTGATAACAAATCGGAATCCCTAACTGCCCGAAGACGCAGACGCCGACGACAAACGTCCAGAAGCCAACCCAGCTGAACAGCCACGGGCTGAGCACGAGGAACGCGGCGGCGTGAATGACGACAAACGCCGTGGCGTATTCCCAGCGAATGACGCGAGCGTTGACCATCGGCGGCAAGCCGTACTTGCGGCGAGGTCGGGGGGCTTCGGGATTCTCGGCGGTGATTTCGCGATTCTCCGTCGCCAAACCAGGCTTGTGGGCCGTTTTGGGCTCGGGGCGGGTCTCGGCGGGGGCTCCGGGATTCATGGAAAGTGTTCCTGGACGGCCTAAGAGGGGGTCAACTGGCAAGTCGGCGCCGGGACCAAGCGACGCCAGCCGATGTTTGGGGTATCGACAGTCGATCATTGTGACATGCAGCCCGCCGCAGCGATACCTCCAAGTTAGCCGTTCGCCGCGACCGAGGGTCTTCTATTGGGATGCGTCGGCCCAATGCGTCAACTCGCCGCAGGCGGTTGGCTTTCGCTAACCGGGATCTTCCGCGACGCCGCAGCCCGCTGCAGCGCGCCGATCAGCGCGCGCGACGGGCGAGTTCGCCCAGCGAGCCGGCTTGGCCTGGCTTGGCCGAGGCTGCTAGCTCGTCGCCGCTCAGCAGCCAGCTGGCGGCAGCGAGCCTCGCCCTTGCGCCGTCGCGCCCGACGCCGCTCGGCGGACTCGGCCGCTCGCCCGGCGGTGCTCAGCGGAAACCACCGGTGCAAAACGCACGCCGTTCATATAGACGCGATCGCCGCATCTTGGTAAGTTTCGCCCGCTACTCTAGATTCCGTGCAGGCCTTAGACGCCCCAGAGCTGTTGGACAGGCTCGTTCCAGGCCCCAGCACGTCAGGGAGATTCAAGGATGAACGTTGCCCGTCTGATGGCCGTGGTCGGCTGGTTTGGCCTTACCCTGACGCTGCCCGCGGCGGCTCAATCCAAACTTTATCAGCCCAGATCGCCGCGACTGACCGCGGAATCCATCGCCCAGCAGGCGGTCGCTCCGTCGGCTTCGCCCGCCGCCCCCTCCCAGCCGATCTCCTTTCAGCAGCTGGAACAACTGCGGCGGGATCTGCCGCGCACCGCGGGCCTGACGCCGGCCCAGCGGCAACAGCTTACCGAACGACTTGATCAGGCGCAGCACTATCTGCACCTGGTGGACGACTTCAGCGAGCGTATTGACGGGCTGCGGGAACGGGTGCGGCGGGCCCCCGACCTGTTGGCGCAGGCGAAGCGGGACTTGATGGATCCGTTGCCGGCGCCGCAGCCCACCGCGGCGCCCGGCACGACGTTGGGGAAACTGCATGAATCCCTGGCGCAGGCCGAACGAGCCTGGGATGACTCCCAGCGGCAATGGCGCCAACTGGCCGCCGATGCCGACGTCGTCGCCCGACGCCGGGAACTGGCCGACATCCGTCAACGCGCGGCCGAAGAATTAGCGGGTTGCCAGGAAGGGCTACAGAACGCCGCGGCGACGCCTTCGGCCGCGTCGCCTTACGAAGCCGCCGAATGGAACGCCAAATGGCAGGCGCTGTTGCGCCGCATCGCGCTGCTGGACCTGGAGACCGACAATCTCGACTCCCTGGCCGAGCTGAACCGTCAAGAGGCCGCGTTGGCGCGCCGCACCTGCCAGTGGTGCGAGCAATTGGTCGAAGGCTGGCGCCGCGTCGTTGCTCAAGCGCAAGGCCGGCTGGCGACGCCTCAAGGTCGGATTCCGGCCGTCACTGACCAAGGCGACGCCGCCACGCTGGTCGCTCGCCAGGCCATTACCAACGTGGACCCCGAATTGCGCGGTTTCGCGGAACGAAATATCGAATTGCAGGAAATGCGCGATGGCCTGCTTCGTAACAGCGGCCAATCGATGCGCGACCTGCAGCAAGTGCGCGACCAACTGCAGGCGCAAAAACAGGATCTGGACGAGGTCCGCGAGAAAGTCCGAGCCGGGCGAACGTCCGCCGTGGCGTTGCTGTTGAGGAACCGTCGCGACCGAATGCTGGATACGCGTCCGCTGCAACAGCGCATCAGTTATTGCGACGCCGAGATGCAAGCTGCTCAAGCCGCCTTGCAGCGGTTGCGGGACGAGCGAATGTCGTTGAGCGACATCGATTCGGCCGTCATTCAAGCCGAAGCTCAGCTGATCCAAGCCGCCTCCACTTCCGGGCCGGCGCCGCTGTTGCGAGAAGATCAGTCGCTCTCCCTGCGGGCTTTGTTATTGAATCGCCGTGACTTGCTGGACGCGCTGATCGCGGAATTCACCGCGTATCACGATACGCTCAGCGATCTGGAGCTTCGCAGCCGCGAGTTGTTAACCCACTCCGGCGAGTACGCTCAGTTCATTGATAACCACGTGCTTTGGCTGCGCAGCGAACCGGCGTTCGGCCGGGCTCATTTGGAACGAGCGTGGAAGGGGACGCACGCCTTTGGCGACGTCGAGCAGTGGACGGATGTGGTGGGCGCGACGATGCGGAACGCCATGCTCATTCCGGGGCTGACCGCCGTCCTGTTGGTGGCCTGTTTCCTCCTCTTCGCACTCCGTCCCGGCATGAAGGATCGCCTGCATCGCTTGGGCGAACGAGCCGAGTCGGACGAGCACGCGTCGTTGGCGCCGACCCTGCATGCGTGTCTGTTGACGCTGGCCCTGTCGGTCTTGTGGCCGCTTGGCTTCTGGACGGTGGGTTGGTGGATGACCCTGGACGCCAACGCGTCGGAGCTCACGCTGGCGTTGGGACACGGGCTGCGTTGGACGTCGGTGGTGTTCTTCGTGGCGGAAACGCTGCGGCACACCTGTCGCCGGGGCGGTTTGGCGGGGAAGCACTTCGACTGGCAGCCCACGAATCTTCGCGACGTGTACAACTCGTTGACATGGCTGATGATGCTGGGGCTGCCCTTGGTCCTGCTGGTGACGGTGCTGCAGACCTATCAAGTCGGCTTATGGCGAGATTCCCTGGGGCGACTCGCCTATGTGATTGTTCTCGCCGCGCTGGCGCTGGGGATGCAACATCTGATGCATCCGCGTCATGGCGCCCTGCAAAAAGCGCTGGCCGAAAGCCGGTTTTTATGGTTGCAACAGCTCCGCTACGTCTGGTACGCCCTGGCGATCGGCGCCCCGTTGGCCCTGGCCGCGCTGGCCCTCTTGGGCTACACCTACACAGCGCAACAGCTCATGCGGCGAGTCATGTATTCGTTTTGGCTGGTGCTGGGCATGCTGTTGGCCTACGCCTTGTTGGCGCGGGCCGCCAAGCTGGCCTTCCGGCATTTGCAACAACGTCCGGCGGCCAGCAGCGGCCGCAGCTCGCGGTGGGCCGAACAGGATGAACGCAGCCGTCGTCGCGCCTTGGAAACCGCCAGCGTCCAGATTCATCAATTGCTGCACGGCGCCGTGTGGCTGACGCTGTTGCTCGGGGGGTGGGCGATCTGGTCGGGCGTCTTTCCGGCCATTCGCTGGTTGGATGAAAGCGGGCCCAATCAGCTCGCTTCGACCTTGGTTGGCGGCGCCGCGCCCGCGGTGATCGTCAGCTGGATGGACTTGTTGCTCGCGTCGTTCGTCGCCCTGGTGGCGGCGATCGCGGTCAAAACGCTGCCCGGGTTGATCGAGTTGGCGGTGTTGCAACATCTGCCGCTGGACGAGGGCGCCCGCCATGCGGTCATGAACATCAGCCGCTACTTGATGGCGTTGCTGGGCGTGGTCGTGATTTGCGGCATGCTGGGCGTCAGCTGGTCCAGCGTGCAATGGCTGGTGGTCGCGCTCACCATTGGGCTGGGATTCGGCCTGAACGAGATCTTCGCCAATGTGGTTGCCGGGTTGGTGCTGCTGCTGGAGCGCCCGGTCCGCATGGGCGACTATGTCAGCGTCTCCGGCATGCGGGGCCGCGTGAGCAAAATCTTGATGCGAGCGACGATCCTGACCGACGACGACAACCGAGAAGTCGTGATCCCCAATCGTAAACTGTTGACCGACGAGATCGTCAATTGGACGTACAGCGACACGATCACTCGAGTCATCGCCGCGGTGCGTCTTCCGTTTCGCGCCGATCTGGCCTCGGCGCAACAACTGCTCCTGAAGCTCGCGGCCAAGCACGCCGCGGTCCTCGAGCAACCCCAACCGGCGGTCTTGTTGACTGAGTTCGGCGCCGATGGGATGCATTTGGAACTGCGCGTTTACGTGCAACACCCCGATCAAGTGGAATGCACGGGACACGATCTGCATGTGGCCATCGCCCGCGACTTCGAACATCACGGGATCCACTTCGCACGCGCCCAACACGACATCCACGTACGGAGCGTTCCGGCGGGCGGCATTCGCCTGACCGAGGACGACGACTTCGATTCGCACGCCGCCTAGCTCGGGCAGTGCGCCCAGCGCGCCGCGATGGCTAACCACGGAGGCCGGAGGGCCAACACAACTCGAGCCGTGGCCGTGAGGCGAGCCCTTTAAAGCCAGCAACCTGCAGTTTCTTCCGAGTGTCCCCAAAGAGGCTCCATTTTCCGCCAAGGCCTGTCGCCACAAATACTCATCCGGCGAGCACGCCACGACGGGGCATGTCCCCGTCGAGCGTTGCTCCCCGCCAATAACGATCTCGGCGGGGACGCCGCCGCGATGCTCCTCGCCCAGTGAAGAGCGCGATCTGGCGAGGAGCATCGCCCCGCTGGGACAAGCCCAGCGGTGGCGGGAATGTGTAGGGGCGCGGGCTGGCGAGGAGCATCGCCCCGCTGGGACAAGCCCAGCGGTGGCGGGAATGGGCACGGCGCACGGGCTGGCGGGGAGCAGCGCTCCGCTGGGACAAGCCGGACAAGCCCAGCGGTGGCGGGAGTGTGTAGGGCGTGGGCTGGCGAGGAGCAGTGCTCCGCTGGGACAAGCCCGAATGGCGTGGACTTAAGGCCCCACGCGGGTATGCCAAGGCCTGTCGCCACAAGTGCTTACGCGGCGAGCACGCCACGACGGGGCATGTCCCCGTCGAGCGTTGCTCCCCGCCAATAACGATCCCGGCGGGGACGCCGCCGCGATGCTCCTCGCCCAGCGAACAGCGCGATCTGGCGAGGAGCAGCGCTCCGCTGGGACAAGCCGGACAAGCCCAGCGGTGGCGGGAGTGTGTAGGACGCGCGACTGGCGAGGAGCAGCGCTCCGCTGGGACAAGCCCCTCGGTGGTTCTTTCCCCCGCGCCCGGTGCGCGCGCTGGCGGCTTAACCTCGTTCGAGGATGCCGGCCCCGAAGGTGAAGCCGCCGCCGAAGGCGCAGAGTCCGATGGCGGTGGCGTCCGCCTGGTTCTGCATGACTTCGTGCAGGCACAGCGGGATGCTGCTGGAGGAGGTGTTGCCGAAGTGGCGAATGTTGCTGTACACCGGTGCGGCGACGCGATGTTGCACGGCGTCGATGATCCGTTGATTCGCTTGATGAGGAACGACCAAGGACAGATCGTCCACGGCCAACCCGCGATGCTCGCAAGCCCGATTCAGGCTGGCGACCATCAAACGGACGGCCTCCGAGAAGACTCGGCGGCCTTGCATCTTGATGAAGCCATCGTTGACCAGAGGCACCGAGAGCACCGAACCATCCTCCGGCTTCGCCGACAATTCCGGCCGCTGCAAACGCAACACGGAGGCATCGTAATGCGTCTCGCCGCATAACAGGGTGGCCGTCGCCGCGTCGCCGAACAGGATCGCGGTGTCCGAATCCTCGGGATCCAGCAGCGGCGACAGAACCTCGGTGGTCACCAGCAGCACTCGGCCGTCCGGATCATTCTGCAGGTAGTCGAAAGCCGACTGCAGGGCGTACAGGTATCCCGAACAGGCGGCGTTGATATCGTAGGCCTGGACGATCGCGCCGTGTTTGCCTTTGGCCATGGCGCTGAACACGCGGCAGGCCATCGACGGCGTGACGGTGGAGGGGCTGGTCGTGCTGCAGATCAGCAGGTCCAGGTCGTCCGGCGTCAGGTTGTGTCGATCCAGCACTTTCCAGGAAGCTTGGGCCGCCATGGACACGGCGTCCTGTCCCTTGCCAACCCACCGCCGCGATTCGATGCCGGTGCGGCGGATGATCTCGTCGGACGTCAGCGTTGGGCGCCCAAATTGCAGTTCCGAATTGAACACTTCACGGTCGCCGACGACGGAGGCCACGTCGGCCAAACCGACGATCAGTTCGCGACGCACGACTTTGCGACTGGGCAGAACGATCGTGTTGGCCGATTTCATGCGAGCCATCAACGGCCGCCCGCTTTGCTCTTGCACGACCGGTTTCTTCCGCAGTTGCTGCGAGTTCGACGCGCAGCTTGGCCAGGGGAGAACCCACCGTCAGCGTGTCGCCATCGGCCGCCAGGACCTCGATCACTTCCCCTTCGATGGAGGAGCTCAGGTCAAAGACGCTCTTGGTCGCTTCCAGGGCGGCGACGACATCGCCTGGCTTCACGCGATCACCGACCTTGATGTTCAGGCTGACGACCGTCACGGTTTCATCGGAGGGGCCGGAGCCAATTGCTTCGATCGCGGCGACGCCGGGTTCGTCAGATTGGGGTTGGACCCATTGCAAATCCAGCTTCAATAGCTCGCAGGCGGCTTCCAGCGTGCGGCGGAACGTGGGCAAGGTCGCCAGTTGACTCTCGAAATGACAGGGCAAGAGCCCTTGTTCACGCGAAACTCGGCGCATGGCGACCGGCACTCGAGCGTGTTCCGCGACATGCGCCAGGACTTCGGCGGCGACTCCGCAGGCGCTGCTGTCCTCTTGAACCACCACCAGGCGAGCGGTGCGTTCGGCGGACGCCAGGACGCCCTTGCGGTCCCAGGGCGCGAGGCTTCGCAAGTCGAGCACCTCGGCGTCCACGTCGGCCGATTGCAGGGCGTCGGCGGCTTTCTCGCAGAGTTTGACCGTGTTTCCCCAGCCGACCAAGGTAATGTCGCCGCCCGACCGCGCTTTGCGGGCCACGCCGATCGGCGTCAGTTGCTCCGAGACATTCGGCGAGGTCGCGACCGACATGTCGTTCAGCAGGGCTTTGGGATAAAAGAACATCGTCGGACGCTGCGAGGCGAAGGCGGCGTTCAGCATGCCCGCCGCGTCGCCGGCCGTGGCGGGCATCATGACATCCACGCCGTAGGCATGCACGTACACCGACTCGCCCGATTGCGAATGGTAGGGGCCCAAGCCCGGACGATAGCCGCCGCAGGGGGCCATCACGATCACCGGCGCGGTCCATTGCCCGGCCGAACGCCAGTACATGGTCGCCAGTTCATTGACGATTTGATTGTGGGCCAGCGGGAGGAAGTCCGCGAACTGAATGAACGCCACCGGCCGCTCGCCCGCCAACGCGCGGCCGATCGAGACGCCGATGATCGTGGATTCTGACAAGGGCGCATTGGCGACGCGGCCGGGGAACTGCGTGCTCAACCCCCGCGTCACGCCGAACACATCCCCCTTGGGATCCTCGATGTCTTGCCCCCAAAGCGTGACGCGCGGATCGACTTCCAGACGCTCTTGGAGCACCAGTCGCATCGCGTCTTTCATGGTCAAGGTGGCGGATTCCGCGTCGCCGCGCCGCTCGTGCGAGGGGTGCGCTCAACTCCAGCGGGATCGGCGCCTTGGTGAGATCCACGCCCAACTGGGGTAGCGGCGGATCGGCCGAGCACAAGGCCCGCTGTTCCGCCGCGGCGATTTGACGATCCACTTCCTGTCGCAGACCCTCCAGCGTCGCGCTGTGCTCGCTCAACGTCTTTTCCAAGCAGACCAACGGATCGCCCACGCGGCGGGCCCGCTCGATATCCGATTGCTCGCGATACTGGCGCTGATCATCGGCGTTGGTGTGATTGGTCAGCCGCTCGACATGCATGACCACGATCCGCGGCTTGCGGTCGGCCCGCATGGCCGCCACCAGATCCTGGAAAGCGTCGTGGCAGGCCGCCGGATCGCTGCCGTCCAAGTGCCTGATGGAGACGCCGTGGAAGGCGTCGGGCGCCCCCATCGCGGGGCTGTAGAATGTCTTGCCCTCGGTCGTGGTCGAGATGGCCCAGCCATTGTCTTCGATCAGGAACATGACCGGGCATTGCTGACGACTGGCCTCGGCGACCGCCTCCAGGAATTCACCCTCCTGGGTTGACCCCTCGCCGCATCCGCAGACCACAATCGGGCGCGTCGGCTGATCCGCGACGGCGACCGCCATGCCCACGGCATGCAGGCTGTTGTTGCCGACCGGCCCGCACATGCTGACGATATTGACGTGCGGCGCGCTGACATGTGCGCACATTTGCCGGCCCCGCGAGGCGGACTCGTCGCTGCAGAGCGAACCGTGGAAGAAGTCCTCGGGCGTCATCCCCCGGGCGAGCATCAAGGCCTTCGCGCGGTAGTGGGGCAACAGATAGTCGTCGGCAATCATGCTGGAAGCCAGCGCCGCGGTGGCTTCATGGCCGGCGCCCGAGACGTGGAAAAACGCATCGCCTCGAGCTACCAAGGATTGTTCGACAACATCCACGCGGCGAGCCGCGTACATGTGTTGATAAAGCTCCAAAAGCGGAGGGAGATTGTTCATTGGGCGCCAGTTGTCGTCCAGCCGCATTGATCAGCGCAGCGTTCTACGACGAACGCTGCCGGCGACTCGACTTGTACGTGGATTTGGGGAACTTGGAAATGCCGATTTCCCGGCTTTTCGTACATCGGTAATCCGTACAAGCTCGCTAAAGCTCAAATTCCACCCAGTCGGACTTGTCGCGGCAGCCCCGGCCACGCGAATACGCGCCCAGCAACTAGTTGATTGACAACGACTTGGGCGATGAGTCAATATAGGAACGCGAGCTTGTTCGCGTGTTTTGGGTTGGCCCGCCCGGCAATTCGCCCCTTCTCGCCCCGGCGGTCTCTCCCTGCAGCCTCTTTCTGGCGCGGAGTTCTACGAATGGATCGGAATGCGGAATTTGCGAAAGTCCTGTTGCGCAAACAAGTTGTCAGCGCGGAACAGCTCAACGAAGCCGTTCAGATGTCCCGGGAACAGGGACTGGCTCTGGGCGAATGCCTGATTCGGCTCGACTACGCCACTGGCGAACAGGTCATGCAGGCCCTGGCCGCTTTCCACAAAATGAAATACGTGGATCTCAGCGAGGTTCGGATCCCCGAATCGGTGATCGAACTGATCCCAGAAGCGGTAGCTCGAGAAAACCGCATCCTGCCCTTCGCCGAGGAGGGCGAGACGATCACGGTCATCGTCAGCGACCCGCTGGACATCGAAACCCTCGAAAAACTCCGCTTCATTATCAACAAGAACATCGACACCGCTCTGGCGCCGCGGGAAGCGATTCTCGAGAACATCAACCGCTATTACGGACAGATCGAAGGCGAATCGGCCGACTCCATCCTGCAGGAATTCACCGATACGGCGATCGACTTTACCGAAACCTCCGACGATCTGAGCCGCGCCGAAGAGGATATGGACGAATCGAGCGCGCCGATCGTCCGCCTGGTCAAGATGATGATCACCGAGGCCGTCCAACTGCGGGCTTCGGATATTCATGTCGAGCCGTTTGAGGATCGCGTGCGGATTCGCTATCGGATCGACGGGGTCCTGGTGGAGCGGGACTGCCCCCCCAGGCGGCTGTTGGCCGCGATCCTCTCCCGCATCAAGATCCTCTCCAAGCTGGATATCGCCGAGCGGCGGCGGCCTCAGGACGGCCGGATCAAGGTCACCGCCGGCGACAAGGATCTGGATCTGCGAGTCAGTATTATCCCGACCAGCCACGGCCAGTCGGCCGTCATGCGGATTCTGGATAAGGACAACATCAAGATCGGCATTCGCCAACTCGGCTTGTCGCAGCACAACTTCCAGATTTTCCAAAACCTGATCCGGCGCCCCAATGGAATCGTTCTGGTCACCGGCCCGACCGGGTCGGGCAAGACCACGACGCTGTACGCCGCCCTGAACTCGTTGAACCGACCCGACCGCAAGATCATCACGGCCGAAGATCCGGTGGAGTACTACTTGCCGGGGATCAACCAGTGCGAGGTGCGGCATAGCATCGGGTTGGATTTCGCTCGCATCATTCGAGCCATGCTGCGGCAGGCCCCCAATATCATCCTGGTCGGCGAAATGCGGGATAACGAGACCGCATCGATGGGCATCCAGGCCAGCCTTACTGGACACTTGGTTTTCAGTACACTGCATACGAACGATGCGCCCAGCGCCATCACCCGAATGGTGGACATCGGAGTCCCCGGATACCTGGTGGCCAGCAGCGTGATCGCGGTGCTCGGCCAGCGTCTGGTGCGGGTCATCTGCAGTCGCTGCAAGGCGAAATTCCAGCCCTCCGAGGAGGTCCTCAAGGACGCTGGGATTACCCCCGAAATGGCGGCCAACGCCAAGTTCGCTCGCGGCAAGGGTTGCGGCTATTGCCAACGCTCCGGCTACCGCGGTCGCATCGCCATCATCGAATTAATGCTGGTTTCGGCCAAGATTCGGGAGCTGATCTTCGAGAAAGCCTCCACCGAACTGATTCGTGAAACCGCCATCAACGAGGGGATGCGGACCCTTTATATGGACGGCATCGACAAGGCCATGAACGGCGTGACGACCTTCGAGGAGGTCTATCGCGTCGCCAAGAAGAGCGAGCAAGACACGGCCTTCCTGCAGGCAGCCTACTAGGTCCCCAAGCAGGTCAAGGGTCGGGGGCCCCTTTTGGGGTGTGTGTTTCCCTAAAGGCGCCTATTGATGGGAAAGCGGCCGTTTTCCAACGTGCGGTTTGTCTCGCCGGGGGTTGCGGGCGAACAATGCACTAGCAGCGGGAACTGACTATTCAATCAGACGGGGCTCGGCGAATTGTCTGAGACCTAGCCTTTTGAGACGCTTTTCGAATGACTTGGTTTGTCCGCAAGCCGGCGCGTCGGTCGAGCGACTGACGCGGTGCGCCTGTCTTGTCTTTCCTGGCCAATCCCGAGACCTCCGAGTTTTCGGGAGCACTTCCCGCGCTTCTAGTGATCATACTGCTTTCTGAAGTTTTCTGTTCCGCCCCTCCGCCGTCTGGGTTGTTCGCTGCGCGGTCGCCGCGAAACCACCGGCTGGGAGACGAACGGTCCTGGAGGCGTTGACCGGTTATGGCAACCGTGCTGATTGATAAGTTGTTGGCCGCCTGCATCAAGCAGGGAGCAAGCGATATTCACATTACCGTGGGGCAGCCCCCCGTTTTCCGCTTGCACGGTCGCATGCGAAAGCTGGAGACCAAGCAGCTGGAAGCCGACGACACCGTCGCCCTGATGAAGAGCATCGCTCCGGAGCGTTGTCAGCGGGAGCTGCAGGAGAACGGCAGCTCCGACTTTGGGTTCGCCTTTGGCGATATGGCCCGTTTTCGCGTGTCGATTTTCAAGCAACGCGGCAACATCGCGATGGTGTTGCGGCAGATTCCCAACGACATGCTGACGCCCGAGCAGCTGGGGTTGCCCGACGTGGTCACCAAGCTGGTGTTGAGGCCTCGCGGGCTGCTGCTGGTGACCGGACCGACCGGCTCGGGCAAGAGCACGACGTTGGCGAGCCTGGTGAACTACATCAACGAGAACGTGGACCACCACATTATCACGATTGAAGACCCGATCGAGTTCTACCACTATCACAAGAAGTCGACGATCAATCAGCGCGAGGTCGGCGTCGATGTGCCCGAGATTCGCCGAGGCGATTCGTCGTGCGTTGCGGCAAGACCCGGATGTGATTCTGGTCGGCGAAATGCGCGACTTGGAAACCATCGAGGCCGCCATCACCGCGGCTGAAACCGGCCACATCGTGTTTGGAACGTTGCACACCAACAGCGCTCAGGGAACGATCAACCGCATCATCGACGCGTTTCCGGGCAACCTGCAGGATCAGATTCGCACGCAGCTTTCGACGTCGATTATTGGCGTGGTGGCCCAGACCCTGGTGCCGCGGATCGGCGGCGGCCGCATCGCGGCCTACGAGATCCTGGTCGTGACCTCGGGCATCGCCAACCTGATTCGCGAGAACAAGACCTTCCGTATCAACTCGGCCATTCAGACGGGACTCAAGCATGGCATGCAGCTGATGGACGACGCCTTGTTCCATCTGTGGTACGACGAAAAGGCGACGGTCGAGGACATCCTCTCCAAGGCTCAGCGGCCCGACGATCTGGCCAAGCGGATCGTGCACGCCAAGCGCATGCTGGCCGCGGGAGAGGACGGCGCCGGCGACTTCGAATCCGACAAGGACAAAGACGACGACGACTTTTAGCCGCCAGCTTCCTCCGCGACGCTCGCACGCAACGCTTCATCAGCAACTCGCCACCCACACATAAGCACCATGGCAATACGACGCATCGGACAAGTACTGGTCGACTTGGGTTTCATCACCGACGACCAATTGGAAATGCTGCTGGAAGAACAGCAACAGCAGCCGGGAGTGTTGCTGGGCAAAATCGGCGAGGACATGGGGCTGTTCACCGACGATCAGCTGTCGCAAGCACTCGGCGAGCAGTTAGGCCTGCAGGTTATCAGCCTCTCGGACATGGAGGTCTCGCCCGAAGTGCTGGCCACGGTGACCGAGTCGATGGCGCAGCTCTATCGCGTGATTCCCGTGCGGCTGGAGGATAATCGCCTGACGGTCGCCACTTGCGATCCGCAGAACCTCTCGATCCAGGACGAGCTGCGAACGTTTCTGGGCTACGACATCGACGTGGTCGTCTCCACCGAGCGCGAGATCACGCAGTTCATTGCCCGATACTTCGATTCGGACACCGAGACGGTGGAGAAGATCGTCGAGGAGCTCGAGTCCGACATGGACTTGAAGGCCGCCGCCGAGGCGATGGACATCGACGGCCCGATCGACCTGACCAACGCGGAGGCGTTGGCCGACAGCGCCCCGGTCCGCAAGCTGTTGAACATGGTCTTGCTGCTGGCCATCAAGGATCACGCCAGCGACATTCACTTCGAGCCGTTCGAGGACGAGTTCCGCATTCGCATCAAGTCCGACGGCGTGCTGTACGAAATGGTGCCGCCGCCGCGGCATCTGGCCTTCGCGATCACCACTCGCATCAAGGTGATGGCCAATCTGGACATCGCCGAGCGACGTTTGCCGCAGGACGGCCGGATCGAACTGACCGTCGGCGGCCACCCGGTCGACCTGCGGGTCAGCGTGCTGCCCACGATGTTCGGCGAAGGCGTCGTCATGCGGGTCCTGGATCGATCGGTGGTGTCGCTGGACCTGAATCGCGTCGGCATGAACGATTCGATGATGGCTCAATTCCGCGAGGTCATTTCGCGGCCCAACGGCATTGTGCTGGTCACCGGCCCCACCGGATCGGGCAAGACCACCACGCTTTATTCGGCGCTGAGCGAACTGAACCATATCAGCGACAAGTTGATCACCACCGAGGATCCGGTGGAGTACGACATTGACGGCATCATTCAGATCCCGATCGACGCCGATATCGGGGTCACCTTCGCGGCTTGTCTGCGAGCGATCCTGCGGCAGGATCCGGACAAGATCCTGGTCGGCGAGATCCGCGATTACGAAACCGCCGAGATCGCCGTGCAGGCGTCGCTGACCGGCCACTTGGTGTTCAGCACGCTGCACACCAACGACGCGCCCAGCACGGTCACCCGCATGAAGGACATGGGCGTGCCCACCTTCTTGATCACGGCCACGGTCGAAGCGATTCTGGCTCAACGCCTGGTTCGCCGCATCTGTTCGCAATGTCGCGAAGAGGTCCGGCCGCCCGACGAGCTGCTGTACGAGCTGCAGATCGATCCCGAAGACGCTGACGCCGGAACAGAAGTTCTACCGTGGGCGCGGCTGCGACGTCTGCAACAACACGGGATACAAGGGCCGTATCGGCCTGTTCGAGTTGATGATCATGAACGACAACCTGCGGGATCGGATCATGCGAAACGAATCCACCGATGAGCTGCGGCGAGCGGCTCAGGGATTCGGCATGGTCACGCTCCGCGACATGGGAATCGATTTCATGCACGAGGGAATCACGACCCCCGAGGAAGTCGTTCGAGAGACGATCCTGGATGCGTAACGCGAGTATGTAGTGGGTCAGGCCGTCGTCCAGCCATGGGCGCCGGCGACGAACTGGAATCCAACCACCAACCACCAGCAACGAACAATGCCTACTTATCAATTTGAAGCGATGGACGCCGCTGGGCAGGAAATCAAGGACGTCATCGATGCGCCGAGCGAGGAAGAAGCGCAAGCTATATCCAACAGATGGGCTACTTCGTCACGAAGATCTCCGTCAAGAAGCAAGCGGCCGGCAAGCAAGCCGGGCGAGCCAGCCGCAAGAAGCCGTTCGCCCTTGGCGGCGCCAGCAGCAAGCTGTTGACGACGTTCACTCGGCAGCTTTCGATGCTGCAAGACGCCGGTCTGCCGATTCTTCGCAGCCTGAAGATCCTGGAAGGCAACTCCAAGCCAGGTCGGCTGAAGAACGCCTTGATGGACGTCTGCGACGAGATCGAATCGGGCTCCACGCTGTGCGAAGCGATGGCCAAGAGCCCCAAGGTGTTCAATCGCCTGTATATCAACATGATCAAGGCCGGCGAGGCCGGCGGCGCCTTGGAAATCATTCTTCAGCGTCTGGCCGACTTCATGGAGCGCAGCCGAATCGCTGAAGCGGAAGGTCCAGCGGCGCCTTGATCTACCCGGTCGTCGTCATCCTGGTGGCCGTCGGCATCTTGACCTTCATCATGTTGAAGATCGTGCCGGTGTTCCAGAAGATGTTCGAGGAATTCGGGCTGAAGCTGCCGGCGATGACGCAGCTGCTGATCAACATCTCGACCTACACCGTGCGGTATTGGTACGTCATTCCCGCCCTGCCCTTTGTGATCTGGCTGGCGATCAAGCTGGTCCGCAAGTTCAAGGCCGGACGCATGGGCTGGGATATCTTCGTGCTGCGTTGGCCGGTGATCGGCAAGCTGGTGGAAAAGAACGTCATGGCTCGCACCACGCGAACCCTGGGAACGCTGGTGGCCAGCGGCGTGCCGATTCTGGAAGGCTTGAACATCACGCGGGAAACCTCCGGCAACGCGATGTTCGAGAAAATGTACGGCCAGCATCACCGAGTCGATTCGCGAAGGCGAAACGATCTCCAAGCCGATGAAAGAGCATTCGCGACCGGGCTTTCACCCGATGGCGTTGTTCTTCTGGCTGATCCTGGGCGCCAGCCCCGGCGTGGTGATCATGTGCTTTCCCGACATGCTGCAGATCGGCGGCGGCGTCTCCGGCGGCGGAGCGGTGCTGGCCGGCTTGTGGTACTTCATGAAAATGAACAACCGCGTCGTCGACGATCTGGTGGTCAACATGGTGGACGTCGGCGAGGAGACCGGCGAATTGGACACGATGCTCTACAAGGTCGCCGACACGTTCGACGAAGAGGTTCGCACGCTGACCGACGGCTTGATGAAGTTGATGGAGCCGTTGATGATCGTGTTCCTGGGCGGCGCCGTCGGCTTTATCGTCATCGCGCTGTTCCTGCCGTTGGTGGACCTGATCCAGAGCTTGACCTAAGAGGCGGCCGGTCCGGGGCGAGCGTCTCCGAGGTCGCTCGTCCCCCTTGTCGCCGTGATGCGCTTGGTTTGGTTGTCCGACGCGAGAGCAGCACACGCACTCACAGACACACGCATTCGCTCGCACACTCAAACACTCACTCGTCTTCATTGGTTCGGTCGGCCTTCGCCAACAGCGCCTGGGCCCCAAAGATCGCGGTCGGCTGCAAGTAAGCACGCCTTGGCCGCCAGGAAGGAACGCTCATCATGCAACAACATTCGTCATTACGGCGCGGCTTCACGCTCGTGGAACTGTTGGTCGTGATCGCCATTATCGGCGTGCTGGTCGCCATGCTGATGCCGGCCATTGGCTATGTCCGCCGTGCCCAAAGGGTCATGCAACAAGCGACGGAGGTCGCCCAGTTGATGCGAGCCATTGACGCCTATAAGGACAAGGTCGGCGACTACCCGCCGGACTTCTCGGATTACACGACCCCCGCGAATTTCGCCGGCACCGTGGCTTATCGCCACATCACAAAGTTTTATCCGAACGTCGCCGCGACGGAAATATCGACCATCAATCTGCTGGCTTCCGCGGGCTATTTCAATCAAGCCACGAGCTTGTACTTTTTCGTCGGCGGGTTGAGCGACGACAAGAAGTACCCGTTTTCAGGACCGGGCGGCCCGCTGAGCACGACCAGCGACCGCAACAAGGGCTTTGATTTCAAGATCACTCGCCTGGCGCCCAACCCGGCGTACACTCCGCCGGCGGCGGCGCCCGCTCATCCGTTGCCACAAGTCTATTTCCCGGCCAATGCCCAGGCTCCGTATCTGTACTTCGACGCTCGCACCTACGAGGTCGGCCCGGTGGGCTCGCGTGGGTTTTCCTCGCTGGCCTACGATCCCAGCCTCTTTGGTTTCAACGAGCCCGACCCCAGCATGGCTCGGCCCTACAAGAGTTTGGAGACCAACCCCGCCGCCACGCCGGCCGCGCCGGACCGAGCGTATCACTATGTGAATCGCGAATCCTATCAGCTCATCGCCCCCGGTTTTGACGGCGAGTACGGCGTTCCGATCGCCTTGGCCGACAATGGAACCGGCGAAGCGACCCCGGTGTTTGTGGTCTTTCCCGGTGATGCTGCCGTTCCATCCGGTGCTTGGCGCCCGATCCCACGTCCCAGTTGGTGGCGCCGGCGATCGCCACGTTCGATAAGGGGCATCGCGACAACATCACGAACTTCAGCGGCGGCAAGGTTCTGGAGGATCGCATCCCATGAGGCTATTCACTCAACAACCACGACGCAGCGGGTTCACGCTCGTGGAACTGTTGATGGTGATTAGCATCCTCACCCTCCTCAGCTCCACCATCCTGTTCGCCCTCTGGGGTGCGCAGAACGACGCCAAGGAGGCCAGAACACGATCCGTCATCAAGAAGATCGACGCGCTAATGCAACAGCGCTGGGAATCCTATCGCGCAAAAACGCTCAGGCGCCCGAATTCCGCGATGTCGCCGAACTTACTAGCGGCATGGCGAATTGCGGCACTCCGAGAACTCATGCGAATTGAATTGCCAGATCGAATTGAAGACGTCGTCCTTCCGCGCGTGACAGGCATCACCGATTCGCCGCTACGGCTTGCGTATGCGTCGCAAGCAAGTGGTGGATGGACGGCCGAACATCAAGGATCCGAGTGCCTCTATCTCATCTTGTCGAACATGCGAGACGGTGATGTCAGTGGCCTTGAATTCTTGGGAGAGAGCGAGATCGGCGATACGGATGGCGATGGAATGCGCGAGGTCCTGGATGGATGGGGAAATCCGATCGAGTTCTTGCGCTGGGCGCGAGGCTTTCTAGCCACATGGGCAACCGACTTGAATGGCGACACAGTCTTTTCGCCGCGTTCGCCGGGGCATCCTGTCGTGACCTTTCAAACGACGTTGCGCTCGGACCCGGACGACGCTGACGGTGATGGACTTGACGATGATGGCGTCCTAGATACGCCCGTGGCCGCGCCGGACCCGTTCGATCCGTTGCGGTTAGACGCCACCATCATCGCATACGACCCGGTGACGGGAACGGCCGTAGCCGGCGTAAATCGGGCAAGAACGCGACCCCACTGGACGACCCCTACTTGCTCTACCCGCTCGTTTACTCAGCGGGGCGCGATGGCGTCCCGGGCGTTGCGGCTTCGGTTTCCGACAGTTCGGGCATCAATGTCCCATTTCCCGCTGCGATCTACCGAAACGACCCCTACGTGCGACTCGATACGGTTCCCGGGTTTACGCTAACGGCCAGTGATCCGGTCCTGCTTGGATGGCCCTCTCCAGACGCAGCCGACAATATCACGAATCATTACATCGAGGTGCGATAAGAATGAAGCCACAACGACATCTCGGTATGACCTTGGTCGAGCTTCTTGTTGTCGTCGCCTTGTCGTCGGTGCTGCTGGCGATTTCTGTCAGTTCGCTGCGAGGGTCGTTCGAGGATCGCAAGCTTCGCGAGACGACGCGAATCATCAATGCCGCCGTAGCTCGCGAAAGCGAGGGCGGGGGAGACAGGACGTCCTGTGGGGCTTGTGTTTGAGCGAGTGTCGGGCATCCTGCCGGGTGATCCCGCCCAGTTCAACACCGTGCGGAGGCTGTACTTCTCTGAGACGCCTACTCCTTATGCGGGCGATTTTACGAGCGCGAAGTGCAGTATCAGCGATCCACTAGTCCGCGGTCTCGACATTGAATCCGGGAAGGGTGCTGTTGGCGGAATTTGATGCTTTACAAGCCGCTTCGTTGCAGTACTTGCTGCCGACGCCAAACGGCCTGACGGAAGGCGAGACGGCTTACTCGATTAAACTGAATCACATGGGTGAGGATTTCCTGGTCGTGAAACAGGCGACGCAACCAGTTGTTCAAGTTGCCCCCGGCGTCGTGCGGCTGTTGTTTCTCGTGCCTGCGACATCAAACTCCGTCTGGAACACACTCAATGTGGGAACTACGGTTTTCAACACGAGTTTTCAGATCTCCAGGCCACCCGAGGTCACGAGTATCCCACCGATCGAGTTGCCCGCCGGCGTCGTGATCGACTTGTCCAACTCGGGAGTGGGGGCCGTTGGACGCCAGTTTGCGAAAATAGCGACAGCGCCGGCGGTGGTGATCCTCTTTGGTCCGAATGGCAATGTCGTATCCGTCAATCATTTCGGGTTCTACGAGGTGCCGACGAGCACCATCCACTTCCTGGTCGGCACGCGCGACGGTTTCGAACCCGATGAGGCAGTCCCGGCCGGGCTGCCCTTCTCGTCACTGGTTCCGGCGATCAATCCAGTGAATAAGAACCTGACGAGTTTGTCCAGCAAGTGGGTCTCGATTGCACCGATTACTGGGACCGTCGCGTCCGAAGACAACTCGTGGCGATTCTTTGGCGAGGACATATCGAACCCTTTTAACCCTCCTCATTACTTCGCGCCGTCGATGCTTGAGGCTCGTTCCCTGGTGGTCCGCATGAAGAGCGAGGGAGGCAATTAGATGCATTTCAGTCGAAGAAGACACGCCGTTCGCGGCGTTACCTTGATGGAAGTTCTGTTCTCCATCGGGATTGTAACGATCGGCTTGCTGGGAGTGATCACGCTCTTGCCGTTGGCCAGTCGTTATGTTGGAAAGGGAACAACCGCCGGCAATATGTCGGTTCTGGGCCAAAACGCTCGACACGAGCTCTATTCGCGGCAGCTATCGAATCCGGAGTTCTGGCGCGTAAACAACCACACAGCCGATGGTGCTGTCTTGGTTAGGAACCCAACGCCATTTCCCGCATTTCCAGGGTTGTATTTACTTTGGAATCGAGCTTTGCCCCTCGCACCGGCGTCCTACGCACCATTAGCGCCGAACACCGCCTTCTGCATCGATCCTCGATTTGTGGCCACTGAAGCGCCAGCCCCGACCGGGCCCGTGAATCCAGCCCTGATGGATCCAGCGCAGCGACCCGGTCAACGTGGCTTTGTTTCCCCATTTCCGGTCAGATCTCGCGAATCCCGGTCCTAGCACGTATCCATTCGTGACGGGCGCCGTGCCTAATGAAGCCCGCATGCTGAGAGTCACCGCCAGCAACCTGGGAACCATTATGACCCGATGGATGGCGGACCAAGTGTTTGTTTCGCACGATGATATCGTGACCTCCCGGCCAAGAGATCGAACTCTGCCGCCATTGCAGCAGTATTCCTCGAGCCGAGGTGCGGATGGCGAGTGGGGCGTGGCCGGTGTGGACGACAACGGCAATGGGATCACTGACGGCGGGGATGGCGCGGAAGGCGGCGTTGGCGTTGGCGACGATATCGCGGTCCAGCGGCAAACCGAAGGCGAGCTGAGCTGGATCGCCACTCTGGCTCCGGCGTTGGAGGACACCGCCATTGGGCGCCTCTACACGCTTTCGATTGTGGTGATTGAAAACCGCCCACGCCCAGTCGTGGCAAGGGGTACGGACTTGGGTCTTGGACCGGCTGCTGGCAATGAAACGGTGTTTCAAGTCGAGGCGTTTATCGGGCAGCCGGCTCTCTTTGGCAAATTCAACGCACCCAATGGCGGACTCGTTCGGTTGCGCACGACTTTGGGCGAGGCCGATAAGGAAAGCTTGACGGATCTCCGTGAAGGCGACTGGCTGATGCTTGGCGGTTTTCTCGAAAGCTCGCCAGTGTTCCGCTGGTATCGAGTCATTCGTGCAGACAACGATGTTGTTCCCACCGTGGTCAGTGGCGTAACGCAGTATCTCAAGAACGTAACGCTGGACGGGCCGGACTTTCCGTACGTGCGAAGCGGTGCAAGCACTCGCGTTCAAGCGACGTTTGTTGGAGGCGTTATCGGGGTTTACGAGAAGAACGTCTCGTTGGAGTCGTTGTCCATTTGGAATTGAGCTTTCTGCGTTTCGCGGTTCGCGCACACCAAGTTTCTTGGCACTACGTTTCTCATCTAAGCAAATCAAGTCGTGACCGGGATCCCGCGACGTGGTTCAGGAGTTTCTCATCTCATGACCAGGCAATCCAAACAGTACAACCACAAGCGCCGATTTCGAACAAATCGTCGCGGAGTTGTCATGCTGGTCGTTCTCAGCTTGCTGGTGCTGTTTACCATTCTGTCACTGACTTTTGTTTTGGTCTCGACGCAGTTTCGTTACGCGGCGATATCAGACGCCCGTCGCGCTGTGTACGAAAACGACCCGCGAGAAGATTCAGACAGAGTTCTTTACTCGATTCTCCGCGAGAATGACAATACCACGCCGTTCACAGGCCATGGCCTATTGCGCGACTTGTATGGCGGCGATGCAGTAAGTGCGCAACTGAATCCGAGTCCCGGCGGGGCCAGCATCCTCTTTTCTGGCCTCAGTGCGGCGCCGGCTGGCCGTGCGGGAGACCTCGCTCGTATTCGCGTCACCATCACGACCCCGCCAGTGAACGGCCTGCACAATCGTTACTTCAACGGTCGCGTGATGACCTTCATCAATGGGCCGTTGAAGGGCTTTTCCCGCCGAATCGTCAACTGTGAAGTGGTTCCCGCCGTGGCAGCTCCCACTCAGATGGACTTGAGCTTTCTCATTGTCCACGGAGATAGCGACTTGCTTCGCGGAAGAGACCAACAGCCAGGCCATCGCGATGTCGGTGATCTTGCGGTAGAGGGTGAAGATCAGGAAGACGCAGATCGCGGCCGCGGTCATCTTCATCTGCATGTCGGTCATCGACGGCCAGAACACCTTCAGGTACTGGACCAGGCCGATGTTCCCGCTGGCGATCTCCAGCGGCCCCGCGAAGAGGATCTGCCAGACGAACAGGAAGGCCAGCAGCCGGCCCCAGCGCTTCGGGCCGAAGCCCTCCCGAAGGAAGACGTCGGTCCGCCGGAGGCCGGGAGCGCAGCGCCCAGCTCGGCCACCACGAGGCCGTCGGCGAGGGCGATCACCAGATGCCGACCAGCCACGCCAGGTAGGACTGGGGCCTGTCCAGGGTGACCAGGATCAGGGGAATGGCGATGAACGGGCCAATCCCGACCATGTTCGACATGTTGACGGTCGTGGCGTTCAGGGTGCCGAGGTGACGCTGGAGCCGGGGCCCGGATTCGTTGGTCAAAACGGGGTGAACCCTATCACAAGCTCTCGTCTATTCCGCGCGCCCTTCTCCCTCCTCGAGGCGCCCGAAGAGTCTCTACGGGCCGCCCGGCGGATCCGCGACAGGCGTGTCACGCCCGGTCTGTCCCAGGGAGAGGATGGCTTCGAGAGGCTCGCGTGCGGCCTCGGCCGCGCCGCCTCGGTCGCCCAGGAGCCGGGCCATCGCCGAGGCCACCACGAGGAGATCGCCCTTCCGGGGCCCTGAGCCGCCCGGCTGATTTGGGCGCGCCGCGTCCACCGTCGGGCGGTGATGCAGACCAATCGCCCCGTCGCTCGACGCGACCCTCCACCACGACAGGTCCCGATGCGGCCGATGATCCTCCCGAGTCGGGGCGGGTCCACCGGAACCTCATCACCTCGAGGGCGAGGTCGTCAGGATGCGGATCCTGGGCGTTCGGGCCCATGGGCGGGGACACGTCGGTCGCGATGGCCGCGCTCTTTGGAGCCGGCGAGAAGGTCTGTGCCCATCGACCCGTCTCGCCACCAACGAGACCGTCGTCGCGGCCCGAGGACCCGCGGCCGGAGCGACGCTGGGGCCTGAGCTCAGCAGTCTCTGGTCGAGCGGGCTTCTGGGCGGCGCGCGTCGCCACCCTGACCATGGCGCCGCCTCGCTCCAGCTCGGGCAGGTGCTCGCGCAGGCCCCGCAGCGCGTGGGCGAGATCGCAGGTCGAGGCGTAGCGCTCCTCCGGGTCCTTGGCCAGGCACCGCTCCACGACCCAGCGGACGGGGGCCGGCAGCTCCGGGTTCAGCCGGGCCATCGTCCGCGGGCTCGCCGTCGATGATGGCGGCCAGGGTCTCGCCCCGGGTCTCGCGGCGGAAGGCGCGCCGGCCGGTGAGCATCTCGTAGAGCGTGGCCCCGAAGGCGAACTGGTCGGAGCGGTGGTCCACCGGCCGCCCCGCACCTGCTCCGGCGACACGTAGCCGACGGTCCCCACCAGGGTGCCGTCGCTGACGGCGATGTCCGTCCACTGGCCGCCCGGCCAGGTGGGAAGGTCCGAGACCTCCGAGTCCGGGGCCTCCCCGACGGTGGGGCGGTGCAGCTTGGCCAGCCCGAAGTCGAGGATCTTCACCAGGCCGTCGGGCGTCACCATCAGGTTGTCGGGCTTGAGGTCGCGGTGGATGACGCCGGCGGCGTGGGCCCGGGCCAGGCCCTCGGCGATCTGGACGGCCAGGTCCAGGGCCCGGCGCACGGGGAGGCGGTGCTCGGTGCGGAGCAGCTGCCGGAGCGTCACCCCCTCGACCACCTCGGTCACCATGAAGTGCTGGCCCTCGACCTGACCGATGTCGTGAACGGTCAGGATGTTGGGGTGATTGAGGGACGACGCGGCGCGGGCCTCCCGGGTGAAGCGGGTGAGCCGCGCCGGGCTGGTGGTGAACGGCTCGGGGAGGAACTTGACCGCCACCTCGCGGAGGAGGACGAGGTCCCGGGCCCGGTAGACCTCGCCCATGCCCCCCGCCCCCAGCCTCTCGAGAAGCTCGTAGCGGCCGAATCGCATTCCGGTTTCAGGGGGCATGGTGCTTCCCTAAACCTCACTACACGAAGTCGTCGGTCGCCTTCTACCCGTGTATGGCGTGCGACCCGGAGACGTTTCGCGGGTCGCGTTCGACACGCCCCGTGGGTTCCGGGTAGAGACGGCGAGTCAGCTCTCGCGGCCGGTGATGGCGCGCGCCGCGTCTCGTCCACCGACCGCAGGTGCAGGTCGCGCTGCGGGAACGGGATCGAGATCCCGGCCTCCTTGAGGGCCGCGTCGACGCCGACGTTGAGGTCGCTCGCCGCGTCGACGAACTCCTCGGCCCGGACCCAGGCCAGGAGACGGAAGTCGAGCGAGCTGTCGCCGAATCGGACCATGAAGGCCTGGGGCGCCGGCTCGGCCAGGACCCGCGGGCTGGCCTTGGCCACGAGGCGGAGGATCTCGAGGACGCGCTTCGGTTCGGTGCCGTAGGCGACCCCGACCAGGATCTCCACGCGGCGCAGCGGGTCGGAGCGGGTCCAGTTGATGACGTCCCGCGAGATGAGCTCGCCGTTCGGGATCATGACCTCGGCGCCGTCGAAGGTGCGCAGGGTGCTGGCGCGGATCCCGATGTGGGTGATGAGGCCGAAGTGGTCGACGGTCTGGACACGGTCGCCCACCTTGATCGGCCGCTCGAAGATCAGGATGAGGCCCGACACGAAGTTGTTGACGATGGTCTGGAGCCCGAACCCGATGCCGACGCCGAGCGCGCCGAAGACGACGGCGAGCTGGGTCCCGCTCAGGCCGGCCGCCGCCGCCGCGGTCAGGGCGCCGAGGCCGAAGATCCCGTAGTTGGCCAGGGTGAGGACCGAGTAGTCGGCCCCCGCCGGCAGGGTCAGCCGGGGCAGCACCTCCTCCCTCAGCACGAGCCGCAGGGCGCGGGCCGCGAGCCACGTGCCGATCAGGATCACGACGGCGGCGAGGACGCGTCCGCCCGAGAGGCTCAGGCCACCGACGCTGACCGACGACGAGAGCGCGGCGGAGGCCCGCGCGACGAGGGGATCGAGGAGCTGGAAGCGTTCGAGCACGCCCCTCGCCCACGCCAGCACGACGACCGTCGTCACCACCGCCGTGGCGGCGCGGTGGAAGGCCGGCTCGTGACGGCGGATGCTGGGCAGGGCCCGGCCGGCGGCACCCCGGGTGACGAGGGGGAGCAGCGCGAGCGCGGCGTCCCTCACGATGAACCACGCGAGGGCGGTGAAGGCGGCGACCACCGTGCCCGTGGTCAGGAGCCCGGCCAGGCTCGTCCACCCCAGGGCCAGGGCCAGGAGGGAGACTCCGAGGAGGGCCGAAGAGACGCCGAGGCCGAGAGTCGTCGCGTTCGCCCACCGGCCGGGCGGACCCGCGTGGACGATGGCGAGGCGGCGCCGTCGGAGCCACAGCGTGGCTCCGACCGCGGCCGGTACGCTCACGAGCAGGAGGAGGAGTCGCTGGAGGAGCGAGCCGTCGGGGGCGAGCGGCCAGAGCCCGTCGAGCACGGTCAGCCCCGCCACCGCGAAGAGGGGAAGGCGCCACTCACGTGGCACGAAGGCCGTCCCCAGCCGGGCGACGGCGCCGATCGCCAGAAGGCCCACGAGGTCGCGCACCGGCCCCACCGGCCGCTCGAGGGTGAGCGTGGTCGCGGCCAGGGTGACGAGGAGCGCGGTCGCGGCGGGCCGGGAGGCGAGGAGCCGGGCCGCGTCCTTCTCGTGGTCGGCCGCGGGCCAGGCGCGGCTGCGCCCTCGCAGCGCGAGGGCGAGGAGGAGCACGACGAACTCCGCCGCGACGTCGAGGCGGCGCGCGACGACTGGTGGGACGCAGCGAAGCGCTATGCCGCAGAGAACGAGGGCACGCTCTACGCCCACGTCGCCCTGTCCGCGCACCCAGCTCGCGACGTCCCACAGGGGCGGGGTCCCGCGCACCAGCAGGCGGCGCCTCGCCCTTTCCGTCATCGCGTCGAGCCGGGCGAGGGCGAGGGTGGCCGTCTCCCGCCCCCGCCCGACGAGGTCCATCACCGCGGCGAGGGCGTCGGCGCGCTGGCGAGCCTCGGCTTCCACCTCGGCCAGCCTCGAGAGGACCTCGTCGATCCGGCGGACGAGCTCGGGGGGCGCGCTCTCCGCCTCGGCCGCGCTGCGGGTGGCCTGCCACTGCGCCCTCGTCGCCTGAAGCTCGGCCTGCTCGTGCTCGACGGTCTTCCAGCGCTGCTCGAGCAGGGACGTCCAGTCCTCGAGCCGGGAGCGGGCCTCCGACCAGGTGGGGCGCAGGTCGTCCAGGCGGCGCACCGAGGTCCGATCCGGGTCCATCGTGTCGAGCTCGGTCCGCCGATCGAGGAGGTCGGCGCGCAGGCGGGCTTCCTCGGCCTCGATGCTCTTCACCCGGGGGCTCGGCTCGAGGAGGGATTCCAGGCGCTGCAGGTCGTCGAACACCTGGTCGGCCCTCGAGGGGATCTCCGCCTCGGGAATCGCGACGACCGCGGCCCGGGGGGTCGCGGCCGGCTCGACGGGCGCGGGCGAGGCCCCGTCCTGGGCCAGACTCGAACCCACGGGCAGCGTCAACGCGCCGAACAGGATCCACGGACAGGTTCGTCCGAAACCAGTGGTCATCGATCGCTCCGTCGCCGGCGTCCCGGTCTCCTGCCGTCGGCCGCGAGGACGATGCGGCACGACGTCAGGGGAACGACATTGATTGTACGTGCAGGCGCCGTGCCGCAAAGGTACGGCGGTCGCAGGCCATCGCCCCAGTGCGCGCCAGGCGCGGGACCCCGGGGCGAGTCTCCCGGGTCGATATCGACGAGAATGACCCCGTGGGAGGCGGCAGTCCCTGGACCGCGGCCGACCGCGACGAGACATTGAAGGCCATCGGCTTCGCCAACCGCCAGATCGTCACCGCCTGGACCGAACGAGAGCCCGCCCGGGACATCCCCTGGACCCCCCTCGGGAAGCCGCTGAGCGAGGCGCGGGTCGCCCTCGTGAGCACCGCCGCCCTCGCCCTCCACGACGACGAGCCCTTCGACCAGGAGGGGGAGCGACGCAACCCCTGGTGGGGCGACCCGAGCTTCCGGGTCCTCCCCCGGGACGCCCGCACCGGGGACGTGCGGTCTCTACCACATGCACGTCGACACCTCGGTTCCGGAGCGGGACCTCGACTCGGTGATGCCCCTGGCGCGCCTCGCCGAGCTCGAGTCCGAGGGCTTCGTCGGCTCGAGCGCCCCGTCCCACTACTCCTTCATGGGCTACATCCTGAAGGAGAAGGAGCTCCTCGAGACGCTCCGCTCCCGCGATGATCGAGCGGATGAAGCGGAGGACGTGGACGCGGTCCTCCTCGTGCCCGTCTGACCCTTCTGCTGCCGGTCCGTGGGACTGGTACAACGGGAGATGGAGGCGGCGGGCCTGGCGACGGCGTCCCTCTCGACGCTGCCGGACTTCACCCGATCGACGGGCGCCCCCCGGGTGGCGGGGATCGTCTACCCCATGGGCCAGCCCATCGGGGCCCCCGGCGACGCCGACGGGCAGCGGGAGGTCCTGAAGGCGGCGCTGCGTCTCCTCGAAGGGGCGTCGACCCCGGGCGAGATCGTCCGCATGCCCTTCGACTGGCCCGAGCCGCTCCACAAGGTGAAGTGGAAGGGCGGGTCGCCGCCCCCATCGCCGACCACATCAAGCGTCGTCCCTGGCTCTTCGCCCGCCTCGTGAGCGGGGACATCCCGTGAGGCGGTCCGGCGTCCGGCGAGCTATGATCCGACCGGCTCACCTTCCCAGGAGGCGCACGTGTCTCTCGAACGATCCTCTCGCACACGCTCCCGGCTCCCTTCCGGTGCCTCGGGCCTCGTCGTCGCCCTGGCCCTGGCCCTCCCGGGCACAGGCCGTGCGGGCCGGCGACGGTCCCCTGGGCGAGTTCGACGACCACGGCGACGTCGGCTCGCCGAAGCTCGCGGGCTCGGCCGCCTACAACGCGGTCTCGCAGGAGTACACGCTGGGCCGCCGGCGGCGTGAACATGTGGGCGCAGCGCGACGAGTTCCATTTCGTGTGGAAGCGGATGACCGGCGACTTCATCCTGCAGGCGCGCGTCGAGCTCGTCGGCAAGGGCGTCGATCCGCACCGCAAGGCTCGGCTTCGATGGTGCGCCCCAGCCAGGACGCCGACTCGCCCTACGTCGACGGCGTGGTGCACGGCGACGGCCTGACGTCGCTGCAGTTCCGCCGCACCAAAGGGCGCCGACCGACCGAACAGGTCGAGTCCGTGGTCAAGGGCGCCGACGTCATCCAGCTCGAGCGCAAGGGCCAGACCTACACCTTCTCGGCCGCGAAGTTCGGCGAGCTGTTCGCGACGTCGGCGACGGCGACGTCGACCCTCGGCGACGACGTGTTCGTCGGCCTCTTCGCTCTGCTCGCACAACCCCGACGTCACGAGCGGGCCATCTTCAGGGACGTCCGGCTCATCCGTCCGGCGAAGACGGACTTCGTGCCGTACCGCGACTACATCGGCAGCGTGCTCGAGATCCTCGACGTGCCGACGGGCCACCGCCGGTGGTCCATCAGTCGGCCGAGCCGTTCGAAGCGCCCAACTGGACGCCGGACGGCGCCGCGCTCATCTACAACACCAGCGGCCGCGGGAGGGGCGCGGCCGCCTCCATCGCTTCGACCTCGCTACGCGCCAGATCGACCGTCATCGACACCGGCACGAAATCGCAACAACAACGACCACGTGCTCTCGTTCGACGGCACGATGCTCGGCATCAGCGACCAGAGCACGCCGGCGCACGGGTCCGACGATCTACACCGTGCCGGTCGGCGGCGGCACGCCGAAGCGCATCACGCAGCTGCGCCGTCGTACCTGCACGGCTGGTCGCCCGACGGCAGGCGCTGGTCTACACGGGCGGGCGGAACGGCGAGTTCGACATCTACCGCATCGCGTCCGACGGCAGCGGCGAGGAAGTCAACCTGACCAAGCCCGAAGGGGCTCGACGACGGCCCGGAGTACAGCCCGGACGGCAAGTACATCTACTTCAACTCGGCGCGCAGCGGCCCGATGCAGATCTGGCGGATGCAGCCGGACGGCACGCACCCGGAAGCAGGTCACCGAACGACGAGTTCAACAACTGGTTCCCGCACATCTCGCCGGACGGGCCATGGATCGCTTTCATCAGCTTCCCGTCCAGGAGGTCGAGCCGACCGACCACCCCTACTACAAGCGCGTCTACCTGCGGCTGATGCCGGCCGCCGGCGGCGCGGCCCAAGGTCATCGCCTACGTCTACGGCGGGCAGGGCACGATCAACGTGCCGTCGTGGTCGCCCGACGGCCGGATGCTGGCGTTCGTCAG
>CAVORG010000023.1:0-379365 GCA_963698545.1 uncultured Planctomycetaceae bacterium | reverse complement strand
CGCATGAAATGCACCAATCGCTCAAGCCCGCTAAACTCGAGGTCTCCTCGACTCGGTTCGCTGTCATCGAAGCCTACTTTAAAATCTCGCTGCGCGAGTTCGCGGAGTTGCGTCGCCACGGGTGCCTTTTCCGTCGGTTGCAGCAACCAAACGATGCTGATCTTTTCGCGCCAGCTTGGCGCACGAGCTTCGATCGCCTGCAATCGGCTCAGTGAAGCTTCCCAGTTCCCAGGCGTGACGCACCAGAAGACTTGTTCGGCCGCCTCAAATCCCTGAGAGACTCGTTGCAGGTCGAGCGTGGCATCGACGTCGAAGATGACACGACCCGACTGCAAGCTCTCCGCTGCCAGACGCTTGATCTGTTCGGGATTGGCTTCTCCTTCCTCGCCGAAAATGCGGATGACCTTGATTCCCGCGACGTCCATTGCTCGATCACAGAAGATTCCCGGAGTCTCACCCAGACCGACAAGACGTTCGGTAAGCTTTCTGCTCACCACGCGAGTTTCGTCTGATTGGTGAATGAATGCTGTAACAGCTGGCGGCACCGCAGTCTTGTCATTGAAAAGCGATTGCTTGACCGAGTCGGAAATCATTCGCATGTAGTTGGCACGAAAGGCATCGTATTTCTTCGATAGCTCAAGTGCCTTGCCGTAGCCGATCCGCAGCAAAACCGAAGGATCCTCGGCGGTACAGTTGACCGGAGTGGGCTCGGCGAGGGACGCGGCCATGGCACCGAACTGTCCGCCTGCCGTTTGAAATCGTCGCATCACGAGCTTTCCGTGGACGTCCATCAACTCAAGGCGAACTCGTCCATGCACAATCAGAAAGATGAATTGCACTGGTTCGTCGGCGCGACAAATCACGTCACCGCGCTCACAGCGAACCAGTTCCGATGCGTCCGCAATCTCCTGTGCCTCTTGGTCGGTTAAACCGCGTGAACAGGGATGTAGCTTGAATAGAAGAAGTTTTTCATCAGACAATTGATTGCTCCAAGGGTACCGTTCAGTCACCCCGTGTTATCGTGAGTGCTCTAATATGATGACACATACCGAAGCGAAGAATCCCAGTACCGTGAATACGCCGGCAAACTTTCCGCCGTGCTCATAGGCTTCAGGGATCATCGAATTCGCAAGCATCATCAGGATGGCGCCTCCCGCAAAGGCCTGCACGAATGCAATCCAGCGTGCGGGGACGTCACCGAAAAGAACGAAGCCAGCAGCGGACGCGCTTGCGCACACCAAGGCGATGACGCACCACAGCAAAAGAATCTTGCCGCGGCTGGCGCCGCCTGCTTTCATGCCGACCGACCCCGCGATCGCCTCTGGAAGATTGGAAACAAAAATCGCAGCCAACATGGCAAGGCTAACCGTTCCTCCTTCGAGCATTCCCAAGCCGATCACGATCGATTCGGGAATCCCATCCAGGATGATGGCCAACACCATCGGGACCGCCAGCTTGGCTTGTGCCGAGACACCCGGGCGCAGCGTTATTTCCGCGACCAAACTTTGCGATCAAGGCATCGCTGCAAAAAAACGTGGTCGCTCCAGCAAAAAGTCCCAGTGCAGGAAAGCCAGTCAATCGAGCGATCTGCACGGCGTCGAAGATTAACTCGTACGAGACAGCCGAGAGCAATGTCCCTGCGCCGAAGGCCATGATGATCCCGATCAGTTTCTTGCTGATCGAGAATTGGGTTGCAATGATCCCGCCCACGACAAGCGATGACGTCGCGATCAGACCCCAAAAAAAGGCGCTCAACATGTGGAAAAATCCTCCATCCGTTTATCTCCAGGTATTAACTCATCTCCCCGACACTTCAGTCGGCATGTTCAACGACGAACACTAGGCATGCTTTGCCTTAGCCAGCAACTCGTCCGTGGCGTCTGTGTTTTCCCACGCGAATTCATCCCGGCCAAAATGCCCATAGGCGGCCGTCTTCAGGTAAACCGGTTCCCTTAATCGCAGGTGATCGATGATGCCCGCGGGTGAAAGCGGGAACACGTCCCGAACGAGCGCCGAAAGCGTTTCGTCCGGAAGCTTCCCGGTACCGTACGTATTGACCATCACGGAGACCGGATCGACGACACCGATGCAGTAGCCCAATTGCAGCAGGCACTCGTCGGCCAGCCCCGCAGCGACGAGGTTCTTGGCGACATACCGCGACATGTACCCAGCCGATCGATCCACTTTGGTTGGATCCTTGCCACTGAAAGCGCCTCCTCCATGGACAGCCCAGCCGCCATAGGTATCCACAATGATCTTGCGGCCAGTCAGGCCTGTGTCGGCTTGCGGTCCCCCAACCAAAAACTTGCCGGTACCGTTGACGGTGAATTTTGTCGCCTCGTCGATCAGATCGCCGAGCACGGGACGAGCCACCGTGTCGATGACTTGCTGCTTCGCCTCCTCAGTCATGAACTTTCCGTCGGGCGTTACGACGTCCGGCGTGTGCTGACATGCGAGCACGACGTAATCAACGCGAACGGGCTTGCCGTCACGATATTCCACCGTCACCTGTGATTTTCCGTCGGGGCCAAGGTAGGGTAAGACCTTCTGCTTGCGGGCTTCGGCTAGTCGCTTGGTTAAGCGGTGCGCGAGCATGATTGGCAGCGGCATCAACTCAGGGGTTTGCTGACAGGCATAGCCGAACATCATCCCCTGATCACCGGCGCCGATTTTGCCCGCGTCCCGTGAAACGCCCTGGGCGATATCGGGCGACTGCGCGTGGAAGGCGCGCAAGATTGCCCCGGCGTTGACGTCGTAACCGTAAATCGGTGAGGTGTATCCGATCTCGTTGCCAAGTTTGCGAACCAGGCCATCGACGTTAAACATCGCCTTGGTCGTGATCTCGCCGCCAATGATCATCGTCCCCAATGTCACGTAGACGTCGCACGCAACTCGCGACAGCGGGTCTTGCCGGAGACACTCGTCGAGCACGGCATCGGAAACCTGATCACACAACTTGTCAGGATGTCCCTCGGTCACCGACTCCGACGTGAAGAACATGTTCTTTGGATACATTGGCATGGACTTTCCTCTTTCGACTAGGACAGCAAAGTGGGTGGCAAATGTTGGCGAATCGCACGACGCGAAGCGGCTGCGTGCGCCACCCGTTTGATGGCCAGTACAAACGCGGCGGTGCGCAGATCAATGCCATCCTTTTGGGAAAGCTCGGCCACACTGCGGTAGGCGCGACGCATCATCTTGTCTAACTCCGCCACGACTTTGTCCTCTTCCCAGCGGAACTGCTGGATATTCTGGCTCCACTCGAAATAGCTGACGGTGACACCGCCTGCATTGGCAAGGATGTCGGGAATCACGGTCACGCCTTTGCCGACCAGGATGTCGTGTCCGTCTGCGGTACATGGTCCGTTGGCCGCCTCCACCACGATCTGCGCCTGCACATCATTGGCGTTGGCCTCGGTAATGGCCTCTTCCATGGCGGCCGGGATCAGCACGTCCGCTTTGTAAGCGAGAACTTCGTGGCCTTCGACGGCGTTTGCTCCGGGGAATCCCTTGACTACCCGATTGTCTTTCACCCAGGCAAGAAGTGCGGGAATGTCGATGCCCTGGTCGTTGGCGATACCGCCGCTGATGTCCGAGACCGCTACGATCTTGCCACCTTGTTCAGAAATCAGCCGAGCGGAATGGCTACCCACATTGCCGAAACCTTGAATTGCCACGGTCACGTCGGAGAGTTTGCGATTGTCGGGTGCAAGGCATTCTTCCAAGACATACATGATGCCGCGGCCCGTTGCCTCATCACGTCCCAGCGAGCCAAACAGATCGACTGGTTTGCCCGTTACGACGCCGGGACTAAAACCGTAGTATTTCGAGTACTCGTCCATGATCCAGCCCATGATCTGGGCGTTCGTGTTTACGTCGGGCGCAGGTATGTCGATGGTGGGGCCGATGATTTCCTTGATCAGCCTCACAAAGTCGGTCGTGATCCGGTACAGCTCTGCTTCGCTGAGTTTGGACGGATCGCAATTGATCCCACCCTTCGCGCCGCCATAGGGAACGTCGACCACGGCTGTCTTCCAGGTCATCAGGCTGGCCAGGCTTGCTGCATGGTCTTCGTCCATACTGGGGTGGTAGCGTAATCCACCTTTCATGGGTCCCCGCGCGGCGCTGTGCTGAACGCGATAACCAAGATGATGGTGCAATCCACCATCGTCTTTCTCGGTGACGATTTCCACACGAACGACGCGATTGGGCGTCAGCAATATTTCGCGCAATTGCTCGTTTAGCTCAAGGTGGTCAGCCGCGCGATTGAAGAAACAGTTGACGGTATTGAGCATCGTATCTTTCCTTTGCCGAGTGTTGAGATCAAGTTTTGCGAGTCGTGGTTCATATCGAGAGTCATCGGTCAGTCTGTCTCCATCGGCAGCGCGGGATCAGCGTTCCATTCGGCCATGGATCCGTGATAGACAGCATCCACCAGATACACGCTGCCCACGCGTGGTTGGAACGGTCGTAAAGGACGACTTGGTTGTCATCAACGATGCCGCGGGATTCCATCGCTGATGCGAAATCGGCCAGTGGGGCCATCAACGGCACCGTCGGAGAGTACCTGGAACCAAGATCCGTTAGGATGTCGACGAATCCACTGCCGGGGATGTGGGCCTTTTCCCATTCAGCTTTCCCACTGGAGTATTTGTGATCGCCATCATCGGTGACGTTCATGATCACAGAGCAATCCAAAGTCCGGACATCGGGGTTATCCAGACGCTCTGACAGCCAGTTTGTCTCAACCAACGGTGACGGTGCTTCGTGCTCCCCGGTTTCGGTCATCTGTCAATTCTCCATTTTGCGGCCAAAGGCCTCGCCGATGATCGCTTGGTCGTAAGTAAAGTCATTTCACAACAGCTATTTTTCAAGAGGCAGGTTGGCTCTGCGCCAACCGAGCATATGCCCCTTGAGAAGCGTGGTATTGCGATAGCCATAGAGGTTCAATAGTGCCTTTGCCATCATCGGCGCGGGCCATGCTCACAGTGAATCACCAGTTCGGAATTCTTGTTCTCTGGCAAGCGCGCCCTCTTCAGCAAAATCTTCAGAAACGGCGCATGGACGGCATTCGGGATATGGCCGCTGTTTAAACTCAAACTCGCTCCGCGCGTCGATAACCCACGGCGCGTTGTTCGATGTGATCCGTTGGGCCAATTCAGCAGCTTGCATGGCAATCCTCCTCAGGGCTGACGGCCTGGAGCTGACCATTGGTTGAGCCGTCCTCACGGTTAGTATCATGAAAAGCGCTGTCAATTCTCGCCATGGGCGGTCTTCCCGGTACGGCCGAAGGCCTCGTCAATAATCGCTTGTAGATGCTGCGACCAATTCGGTCGAAGGCGACTGAAAGTCCGCCAGTTCGTAAACCTTGCCAAGGAAGTCGTACTTGCCCAAACCAAATCGGTGATACGGCAACAACTCGTAATCGATCACGTTCTTGTGGGGACGAATGAACGCCAGTGTCGCCCGAATGTTCTCTTCATCAGCGTTCACACCAGGAATCAGCGGTGTCCTGGCGATGAAGTCGATATCGGGGAACGTCTCGTAGGCGCGCTTGAAGTTCTCCAGGATGCGTTTGTTGTCCACGCCGGTCCACTTCTTATGTCGCTCCGGGATCGTCAGCTTGTGGTCATGCAGCATCGTGTCGACGTGGGGCAGCACCTTCTGCGACGAACTCCCAGGGAACATTGCATGCCGTTTCGATCGCCGTGTTGATGCCACGATTGTGGGCTTCTTCAAGTAACGCGGCACTGAAATCGGGTTGCAACATGCATTCCCCGCCACTGAGCGTCATGCCGCCGCCGGAGTTGCGGTAGAAGGAGGCGTCTTTCTCCACTTCGTTTAATACCTGGTCGACGGTCATCTCTTCGCCGAACATGTACAAGGCGTTCGTTGGACACAGCGCGGTGTGTTCCGCCGTGCAGCCACTGGCCAGATCCCAGTTCACATGCACTTTGTCATCCGGCCCATCGAGCGTGTAGAAAGCACCCCTAGGGAAAGGATCCTTCAGACACGCACCGCATTCCTTTTTGCCGACGCACAGTTTGGGGTCATAGCCAAGTTCAGGCTTGGGGCGAATGCTTTCAGGGTTGCTGCACCACTTGCATCGTAGCGAGCAGCCTTTGAGGAAAACGTTCGTGCGAGTGCCTGGGCCGTCATGGCTGCAGTAACGCTGGATGTTCAGGACTCGGCCAGTTAGAGCGGCGTTTTTGGTCGTTGGGCTCATGATTGTTTCCCTCCCAAAATAGATGCCAAGGGAACGGGCAATCTGAATGAATTCGTTGTTCTCAGTCACCGTTCTGACTTTGTTGATCGCGTCCTCCAGAGGTACGTACTTGATGTCAGGCGGAACAAAGGCGACCATTGCACCATCCTTGCCGGCCTCGAGGGCGTTGACTGCTGCGGCGCCATACGCCAAGCCCAACTGACGATCCACGGCGGTCGAAGTACCACCACGGACCCAAGGGCCAAGGACCATTGGCTTGGCAACCAAAGCCGTGCGCTGTTGAAGTCCATTGGAAATGGTTTCGGCCGCAGATCCAGAGCGGTTGATGGCGTAAGCTCCACTCGGCTCGGTGGCCATGGGTGACAGAGATGCCTTCAGTGAATTGACGGCCGGTTCGGAGTCGGCAGTTTTCGCGTCCTCCACGAACCGGGCCCCCTGGGCGACCACGACCAGACCGAAGGGACGCTGGGCGTTGACGCGCGATTGCAGTTCGGCTGCCAGTTCATCCAGCTTGCACGGGACTTCGGGGATCACCACCGCATCGGCACCGGCGGCGATACCGGACTGCAAAGCGAGCCAGCCGGCCTGCTCGCCGAGCACTTCGACAACAAAGACCTGCTGCGATGCTTGTGCCGCCTGTCGTGCCCGATCGAGCATTTCGATGGTGAAGCTCAGCGTGCTGTTGAAACCAAAGGAAACCAATGTCGATGCAATGTCGTTCTCGATCGATCGCGGCACGCAGATCGTATTCAGGCCTTTCTGATTCAGCTTGTAGAGAATACTCAGTCCCTGCATTCCCACGACAGAAATCACCGCATCGATGCCTTCCTGCTTGAGCGTGGCCAGCAGTTGATCCGACAGGTCGCGTTCCTCCAGCATGCCGTATTCATCTTCGCACCTCACTTGAAATGGATCGACGCGGCGGGACATGCCCAGCAGGCGGCTTCCGGAGGGATCGAGGTTGTCGATCAGTGCCGGACTCAGTGGCAGTAGCCCACCCTCGTCGTATTGATCCGGGTTCAAGACTCCGCTAAACCCGTCGCGGATTCCGACAAGCTCCCACCCCAGTCTCGTGGCCGCCAGCGCCGCGCCCTTGATCACCGCGTTCAGTCCCGGCACGAAGCCAGCCCCCACGTTGATCGCAATTCGTCTCTTTTCCCTATTCATTGTCGTGACCTGTGTTTTAATGATAATGGACGATCCGGTACGGCGTGGCGTAGCGACACGCCGTACCAGTCCCGTTAAACGTCACTAGCAACGCTGCAAAGTGCGTTCGATCACTTCGTTCTGCACGCCCACATGGAGTTGGGTAAAAAACGCGCTGAATCCTGCAACACGAACCACGAGGTCACGATAGTTTTCCGGATGTTTCTGTGCATCTCTCAGCATCTCCGTATCCAGCACATTGAACTGAGCGTGATAGCCACCGTTTTGGAACAAGGTTCTGACCAGGTTCAGCACGCTGTCCCGGCCTTTGCGCGTCTTCAATTGATCTGGCGGGAGCTTCAGGTTCATATGCGTTGCACACCACTTGACGGGATCGTTACCCTTGGTTGCAGACATTATCAGCGCGGTAGCGCCGTGGGTGTCGGTCCCCGGCATGGCAGACAAACTTCCATCGGTGAGCGCCACACCGGCTCTCTTGCCGGTGGGCAATGCGCCGGTCACCAAGCCCATCAGGTTGTGCACGCTCTTGGTGTACTGGTCCATCGAGGTCTTGATGTCCTTGCTGATGTAGTTGCCACCGCCGTCTACACTTTCAAATGCACGCAATACGCTGTCATTCACCCTGCGAACCATGAAGTCCACTTCATCGATATCGTTGCCGTATTTGGGTACATCCTCGTAGCACATCTTATGGACCTTTTCGTATTCCCCTTCGAAATTGGCCGCCAGGGCTTTCTTGAGTTCAGCCATGGTCAGCTTCTTCTTGTCGAATACGAGATCCTTGATGGCCATCAGTCCATTCCCCGCATCCACTGCTCCGACAGAGATCTGGGCGACCGTGTAATAGTTGGCGCCGCCTTTCCAGGTTTCGAGGCCGGTTTCAATGCAGCCCTTGGTCAGGATGGATCGCCAGGTACAGGGCAGGAAGTCGGCATTCAGCATGCTCGCAATCCAGGCTCCCCGGCGGAGAACATCTTCAGCGAATTGAAGCTGCCCTTCAAATGCCGCATACAGCTCCTCAAAGTCCTTGAAGGTCTCTGGATCGCCTGTCTTGGGCCCGACCTGCGTTTTGGTGCGAGGATCGAAGCCGTTGTTCAGGGTTAGCTCGAGCACCTTGCCGAGATTAGGCTGTCCCTCCACCGGATGACCTGTTTCATAGGGGATGTAACTCCCCACGCACGCCCCGACACAGGTCCGCCTGGCCTTACCTAGGGGAAGAGCGCCATTTCTCTCCGTGTTCCCCCACAGGTACAGTGCCCGCTCTACCATCACGTCGGCATTAACGAACTGGGGCATGCCGACCCCGGTACCGATACAATCGAGCACTTTTTCGAGGAATTTGCCCGGCGTTTTAGGGGTGAGTGCACAGGACAATGGTGGCTGGGGGAAAGACAGATAGGTGCAGGCATCGAGGATCACGTAGTCCATCTCCGCCGTGGCATCTCCCCCCTCTTCGGTATAGCCCGCAAGGGTAATACTTTGACCCAGGTCGGCAGAGTTCTGCAGGGCAACTTTCTCGCCGTAGTAATAGTTAATCTCATTCAACCTGACAACGAGGTTCTGGAACATAAAGACGGCGTCGTCATAGTCAATCAGCCCGGCATCCTTGTCGGCTTGGTAGTAGGGCTGCAGGTTCTGGCCCAGGTAGGCTTCTGAATATCCGCAGCCGACCTGCTCAAGTTCTGCGGCCAGGTGACAGAAGAAATGGCACTGCATGACCTCCCGCAGGTTGCGGGCCGGGTGCTCGGGCACACGCTCGCAGGTCTCCGCGATGGAGACCAACTCCGCTTTGCGGACTTCGTCTTTCTCCTTAGCAGCCATTTCGCGAGCCAACTCGGCATAACGGTTCGCCCAGCGGATCATCGCTTTCATCACAATGAGACTGGCCTGGTAGAAGTAAAGTTTGTCTGTGTTCTCCAGACGCATTTCCAGGGACATCATCCGCTCTTCGACATCCTTGATGACACTGGCAAGACCCTGCTGGTAAACCATCGGGTAGTTGAGATTGCCGCCGCCACCCGGCCAGTCATGGAACGGAACAACGAGACCAGATTCGTAGCACGGGGCCGGATCGAAACCATAGCGCTGTTGGAATATGGATTCCGTCCGGCTCTTCAGCCCACGCTCGTCCCAGTAATCGAGCGCCCATGCATTGGCTTCCTTGTCTTCCTTGGTTTTCGATTTTTCAACGGTTTTCTCTTCCTTCATCCACAGGACGTTCCACTCGGGATTGGGGTAGATAGCCTTGTAGCTTCCTGCCATGGCACCCACGAAGAGGTTGTCATCAATGAAAAGCTTTTTGCGTTCCAACAGAGCCGCCAGGAACTTGGCACGCCGCAGGATCTGTACGTCACCGGGCGTCGCTTCATACACCTCTTTCATGATCCTGATCCGCTCGAAATCAAGCTCCTGAGGTGTACTTCTGTTGCGCTCTTTAAGCCGATCGATCCGAGCCTTATCTGCCGTGACCCGTGCTGTGGAAGCGTTCAAGTCCGCGTTCGCAGTTCTCGTGTTGCGAGTCTGCGTTGATGTCGTGCTATTCATCTTCTGTTTTCCTTCGGGGGCCAATTGCTCGATCTCAGTAACGGAGGGCGTCCAAACAAACGCCTCCAACCACGCTCTCGATCCTGATTGCAAACGAATGCTCACAACGCGAATGGCGAGGTTCCAACCGCGACGCATTCGGTCCAGAGAACGAATGAAAGTCACAGCTTGGAATTCTGATTGTCCCAGTACATTTCGGAGCCAGCTATTCGCAAAAGTACGACCGAGACAATGCGCTTTGCGCAGTCTCTCGATAGGTCGAGTCAAATGACTTTCTTGCCAACAATCGGGTATCGATTCGCTGGTTGGCCCCAACATCTTCGAACGGGATTCGACGCAAAGTTCCGGACTGTTTCAGTCGGACGTCGGTCTTCCCACTTCGTTCTCCTCGGCGTCGAGAGTGGGCATCGAGATTTGGCAATCGATTGTTGCGTCTAAAGGAGCAGACGTGAGTGGATCGGGGGATTGTTCCGTGTGCGCTTTCCACCACGCGTTTGCTTGCTCCGGTCCCCAATCATTTGCCACCGAACACTGGGCGAGTGCGTGTCTTAGGCCAACCACATCCTGATACCGAGCAGTGGGCGTCTTCGCCAAGCACTGTAGAATGATTTGCTCAACGTCCGCGGGAATGTCTGCATTCAATCGCGAAGGCGAAGGCACCTCCGTGCTGGCGTGTGCCCGGAGCAGTTCGATGACATCGCGGCTGGCAAACGGAGGCTGACCCGTTAGCAGATAATAGGCGACTGCTCCCAAGGAGTAGATGTCAGCTCGTCCGTCCACGTCTTCGTACGAAGTCGCTTGTTCCGGCGACATATACAACGGCGTTCCACTAAAAGCTCCGGCCCGTGCGCCGCTATCTGTCGATCTGTCTGCCCGCTCTTTAACAAGTCCAAAGTCGAGCAATTTGGCCACGTCCTGGACCCCGCCCCGCTTGGCCGCAAAGATGTTCGCGGGCTTGATGTCGCGATGGATCAAGCCGACTTCGTGCGCTTCCTGTAACGCCCCACAGATCTGTCGCAACAGATGCACAACACGTCCCGGTGACATGGGACCATGCCTTTCCACAATCTCTTCGAGGCTCAGCCCCGGCAGCAATTCCATCACATAGTAGAAGGTGCCATCGTCGGTGCAGCCGAAGTCGAAGATCTCGACGGTGTTCCAGTGAGACAGCTTGGCAGTCGCTTTCACTTCTTTTTCAAAACGCGCGATGACTGCCACATCCGCCTCGTTCTGGGGTTTGATTAGCTTGATCGCACACGGTCGCTTTAACAGAACATGCTCGGCCTTATAGACGTCTCCCATGCCGCCCGCTCCCAGATGTTCCAACAGTCGATACTGGCCGAACTGCCTGGCCTTGAAAACTTCGCGTCTGGCAGAGTTGATCACGTGCGTCCCAAACGCGGCAATGATCGCAGCGACCAATGGGAGCGGCAACGCAGAGTTCGCTCTATCAGCGCTCAGCAGCGACGCAACTTCGGGTATCCACCAGCTTTGTATCGCCCCCAGCAAATACGGCACCGACGCAGCCGACAACATCACAATCGCTCCGCGTTTCCAATTGTTCGGCATCATGATTCCGTAGATGAAAATGATCACACACCAAGCCATCAGAAACTGCTGCCGAACGGAAACCATGGAGGTGGCATCGTTTGCCTCGGCAAACGATGCGATCCGACTGAGCATCATCAGCGACAACTGGAAAACGAGGGAACCGAATACGAGAAGTTCCAGTAAACGCAGCTGGTGCAGAGAAAGTTGACGGCGACTGCGAACAAGCAACGCCACAACGAAAGTGATCAGCAGAATTGCCACGCGCAGCCACCAGAGATCGGTTGTGCCCGCGATCAAGTTGCCGACGAACGCGGCTGCAAGTGTGATGGCGATCGCCAAGGCAGCCGCCGACAAACGGCTGCGCAACAGCGCCGCCGTTTCCTCGGAAAAATGCGGGCGATCACCGGCGACAAACCCTACCTCGGCTTGTGATACGTCGAGCGAATGATGATGCGTTACCGAACGATGCAGTGTCAGGAACTCATGTTGACTTCCGCTCGTTGCCCGATGAGGCGTTTGTTTGCCGCCTTCCAGAAACTTGTCCGCATCCAGAACGCCAAAGAGTTGGATGAACTTGGCCACAAGTCCAGTCCAGCCGGTCTGATGACTGGCTCCCAACCCAGCACCGTTATCGCCGTGGAAGTATTCGAAGAAAAGGATGTGATCCCGCCAATGCGGATCGCATTGAAATCTGTCGGTGCCTCCATAGACCGGACGCCGTCCCTGTTCATCTGGCAGGAAGATCCGAGTGAGCCGATTGGAAATCTCTTGGCTCACCTCGAATAGATTCATCATCTTGCCTGACCCTGTCGGGCATTCGACCTGAAAGTCGTCACCGTAGTAGAGGTAGAAATTGAGGAGGGCCCGAATGATGATCGCATTCACCGGCATCCAAATGGGTCCCCGCCAGTTGGAATTGCCTCCAAACATCCCCGTGTTCGACTCGGCCGGCAGGTAATCCACGCGGTATTCGTGACCCTGTACGTTGAACACATAGGGATGCTGCTCGTGGAACTTTGAGAGCGAGCGAATGCCGAAGGGACTTAGGAACTCATCTTCGTCGAGCATCTTCGCAAGAATGCGACGGAGCCGATCTGGGTTGACGAGGGCAAACAGGCCTCGTCCGGCCACGCCGAAATGGCCGGGCCCCATGGGATGCATCGAATCCCGGAGTTCGGGCATTCGCTGCTAAGCGTTTGTGGAGCTCGGCCGTTACACCTGGAGCGAGTTCTCGTTGCCAGGGTTCGGTCACGGTGGTGGCGCAGAGCGGAAGGAGTCCGACCATCGAGCGTACCTTGAGTCGCGTCGCCGTGCCATCGGGAAACCGCAGCAGGTCGTAGTAGAAGCCATCTTCCTCATCCCACATGCCGTCCGCTCCGGGTTGGTTCATCGCCCGAGCAATGTAGTAGAAGTGCTCCGCGAATTTGACGGCCATGTCTTCGTAGGTTGGATCCACTCCGGCAAGATCGATTGCCAACTCCAACATGTTCTGTGCGAACAGAGCCATCCACGCCGTACCGTCTGCCTGCTCCAGGTGACCGCCGGTGGGCAATGGGGCGCTGCGATCGAATACCCCGATGTTGTCCAACCCGAGAAAGCCCCCCTCGAAAACATTCTTTCCAAAGCGATCCTTCCGATTCACCCACCAAGTGAAATTGATCACCAATTTGTTAAATGCCGCCTTGATGAATTCGAAGTCCACTTCGCCACCCAGTGCCTGCTCGCTGCGATGCAAAAAGAGCGTCGCCCAAGCATGGACTGGCGGATTCACATCGCTGTAATTCCACTCGTATGCCGGCAACTGACCGCTGGGATGCAAGTAGTCTGCCTTGAGCATCAGTTTCATCTGATCTTTGGCGAAATCCGGGTCGACGATCGCTAGCGGAAGTGTGTGAAAGGCCAAATCCCAAGCCGCGTACCAGGGGTACTCCCACTTGTCGGGCATCGAGATGATGTCCTTGTTCAACATGTGGAACCACTCCGAGTTCCGCGAGTGATGATATCCCGAATGAAGCGGATTCGAGTTGTGCTCATCGAGCCAGTTGTCTCCGTCGAAGAAGAAGAACTGCTTGCTCCAGAGCATGCCGGCTAGCGATTGACGCATCACGTCGGCCGCATCGGGGCTTACCGATTCCGGCGTTACCGACTTGTAAAACTCATCGGCTTCGCGAAGCCTGTCAGCAAAGATCTCGTCAAATGGCTTGCCCAGCGGATTACCGTTCGGGCCTGGGGCAGTTCTGCAGAGTCTGAGACGAATTTCAGTCGATTGCCCCGCGCCAATATGGACATGGTGGTGGGCCGCGACCTTGGTGCCATGCTGCGCCGGATTCACCGCATCCGGATTGCCTTGGACAACCCAGTCGTTGATGCCGTCCTTGGCATACCGGCTCTCATTCTTCTGCCCAGGGAACAGGCGTTGGTGGTTGGTTTCGTTTTCGGTAAAAAGCAACGGCGTTTCGTGTTCGCAGTAAAGCGTCATTTCACCTATCGCCTGGTGCGATGCGACAACAGCACTTGTGCCAAACGATGTGTCGATCTGCTTGAGCGTTGGTTTTACGCTGGCTCGGTTCGATTCAGCGATCCACTTGGACCAGTCGTTGCGGAACCAGAGCGTTGGCAGCAAATGTAACTCGGCGGGACGAGGGCCTCGGTTGACTGCGGTAATACGTACCAGAATGTCGTCAGGCGCGGCTTTGGCGTATTCCACGTAGACGTCAAAATATCGATCATCCCGGAAGACACCCGTGTCGAGCAGTTCATACTCCATCTCGCTACGGTCGCGCTGGCGATTTGTCTCGACCAGGTCGGCGTACGGAAAGGCCACTTGCGGGTACTTGTACAGGTACTTCATGTACGAGTGGGTCGGCGTGCTGTCGAGGTAAAAGTAAACCTCTTTGACGTCCTCGCCGTGGTTGCCTTCCGAGTTCGTTAATCCAAAAAGCCGCTCTTTGAGGATGGCGTCTTTTCCATTCCATAGCGCCAGAGCAAAGCAGAGGTGCTGCTGGTCATCGGAGATGCCTGCCAGACCGTCTTCGCCCCAGCGATAAGCGCGCGACCTGGCATGGTCGTGGGTAAAAAAATTCCACGCATCACCATTCTGGCTATAGTCCTCGCGCACCGTTCCCCATTGACGCTCACTGAGGTAAGGACCCCATTGCTTCCAAGGCGTATTCTGCTCTCGGGCAGCCTGTAGTCGTTCGTGTTCGGTTGTCATTTTGTCGTCAAGTAGGCAGTCGGGTTACGGGGAAGGTTGCATCACGAATCGATTCGCCCAGCCTTTAATCATCGCTTCGTTCACCCTCAGACTTCTTCGGTCCCGATGGCTGGCTTGGCCTATCTCCCATGGAAAAGCAACGCGCGATTCGATTCGTTGGCCCACGGATCAGTACGTAGGGCAAGATAGCGCAACCGATGGCAACAATGAAAACTTGGATGGGGTAGAAAGCTCGCAGGAACGCTACTTGGTAGATGGTATCCAGGACACATGCCACGATGAAAATCCTGGAAATGTGGCTACGCGCCGACAACAGGCGTTCTTTCCGTTGGGCTGGCCGTGTGATCAGTCCCCAGAGAAAAGCCGGCTGCCCGTCGCGGGCGTCTCTCATACCGGCGCGGATAGCAATGATGGTCACGACACGTCGGCATCATCACCAGACGCAAGTGCAGCGGATCGCTGGCGCGTCCTCGAAGCTGTTCGATTCCGCGAGATAACATTTCAAGGATTGCATCCATCGTTCGTTGTGTTTCCGCGATGTGTTTTGCTCTCGCTTCAGAACTGGTTGTTCGGAATCATCTAGTACGTGAACAGATCACCGAGGTTGTGGAGGTCCATGATCACCCTCTCGATCCATTCGTACCGTTGACGGCATGCGCGAGACAACATCCCGCCGGAGATCGTACGGGCGTTTAGGCCGTGATTCCTCAGGATGCATGTGGCATAGTATGCCCGTTGAGCTGAACGGCAGATGACATGAATCTCGCGTTCTCGCGGCAGTTCGTCCAAACGGGAACGAATCTGACCGAGCGGGATGTTGATTGCACCGGGCACCTGCTCCACTGCCAGTTCAACGGGCTCTCGCACGTCCAACAAGAATGCATTTTTCGCCGACTCCCAATGGCTTAACGGCAAGTCGCCGCGCAGCACATTTGCGGCGACCATGCCCGCAAAGTTGAGCGGATCTTTGGCGCTACCGAACTGGGGCGCATAACATAGTTCCGCCTCTTCTAGATCGTAGATCGTCGCCCCCAGTTGGATGGCTACCGCCAACGCGCTGATCCGTTTGTCGACTGCCGGCCCATCTTCACCGATCGCCTGAGCGCCCAGCACCAAGCCGTTCGATTTGCGAAACAGAAACTTGATGCCGAGCATTTTGGCACCGGGATAGTATCCGGCATGCGAGTTCGGATAGAGATAAATCTTCTCATAGTCTTCATCGCCCAGCCGCTTGAGAGTCTTTTCGCTAACGCCGGTCCAAGCGGCAGCGCCGCCGAACAAACCGATGATCGACGTCCCCTGCGTACCGCGATATCGGGAGTCCCGACCGGCAATCACGTCCGCCGCGATGCGTCCTTGTCGGTTGGCAGGCCCGGCGAGTGCCACCAGACTCCACTGTCCTGTCCCAAAGTCTTTGACTTCGATCGCATCCCCGACTGCAAAGATGTTTGGGTCACTGGTTCGCATCTGATCGTCGACGCGAATCCCACCGCGTTCACCGATTTTGAGCCCGGCTGACTTTGCCAGAGTCGTGTCCGGTCGCACTCCGATCGAAAAGATCACAAGATCGGCCGGGTAAGTCTTGCCCGCGGCGGTTCGGACTTCGAGCGAGCCGTTGTCCGATTTCTCGAAGCCAGCAGCGGCATCATTCAGCGCAAGGTGAACGCCGTGCCTTTCAAGATGGTCGCCAACGACTAACGCCATCTCAGGATCGAGCGGCCCCAGAACCTGATTGGGTTTTTGAATGACCGTCACTTGAAACCCTTGGTGGGTCAAGTTTTCTGCCATTTCAAGTCCGATGAATCCGCCACCCACCACAACGGCACGACGGATCGGCTTGACCATCTGAATCCCGGTGTAATGGTACATCCCGGTCAGGTAAGACGTTCCACCAGAAATCCATTCTCGGATAGTCCGGGCGTCCGGAACGGTGCGAACGTGGAAGATGCCAGGGAGATCGATACCGGGCAACTGCGGACGTATCGACGGAGCACCGGGTGACAGCACGAGTTTATCGTAGGGCTCGGTACTGACCTCGCCCGACTTGACATCTCTCAACTGCACGGTCTGGTCCCGCGGCGAAATCGAGATCGCCTCACAATTCGTGCGCACATCGATCGCGAATTGTTCGCGGAACAACCTTTCGTTCGCGACCAAAAGGCTCGCTTCTTTCTCAATCACATCGCCGACGTGATAGGGCAATCCGCAGTTTGCGTAGGAGACGTAGGGCCCACGCTCGACCATTAGAATCTCAGCCTTCTCGTCCAATCGACGTAACCGCGCCGCACACGATGCACCACCAGCCACCCCACCAACAATGATGACTTTCATAAATCGATCTCCGTGTTTTGCTTAACAATCATTCATTCATGAACAAGCATCTCACGATCAGACGTGGAGGTCGATTCGCAAAAGTACGATTCCCGAGCTGCGCAATGCGCAGTCAGTCTTCGGCGCGACGCGGGGAGAAGGAATGCAGAATCCAAAGGTTTCGGAGCCCATCGAACGAAACCTTGCCGCCTTAATCGATAGAGATAATGCCGTGGCGGATGGCGTATTGAACCAATTCTGCCGTGCTTTGCATGCCAAGCCTTTCCAGAATGTTGGCCCGGTGGGCTTCGGCGGTTCGAATCGAAATTTTCAGTGATTTTTGCAACATCTTTCGCAGAACCACCATCGGCGATCAGTCGCAGGACTTCCATTTGCCGCGTCGTCAATTCTTGGGCTGAATTGTCATCCGCACGATAGGACTGAACGAGGTCTCCGGCGATGAGCGGTGAAATGTACGTCTTTCCATCGATGGCATCGGCAATGGCAGTCACCAATTCCGACGAAACCGAGTGCTTTAACACATAGCCTGATGCCCCGGAATCGATGGCCCGTCGCGCGTACGCGACATCTCGATGCATTGTCAAGAAGATGATTTTTGATTTGACGCCTGCCTCACGTATCCGAATGGCTGCTTCGATGCCGTTGAGCAACGGCATGGTGACATCCGCCACGATCAGGTCCGGAAGATGCGTCTTTGCGCTTTCAACCAGTTCCTGGCCGTTCGAAACGACGTCGACCACTTCGAATTCGGGTTCGAGAAGACTGCGCACACCCTCGGCAAGAATTTGATGATCGTCGGCGATCAGAACACGCTTTCGACTCATGTCGCAGCCCGATCCAGTGGTATGTGGACTTCAATCGTTGTGCCGCAGCCAGGAGCAGAGTCGATTGTCACACTTGCCGTGAACAAGATGAACGCGTTCAGCGATACTCGATAGTCCAATGCCCGGCTCCGTCGTGCGAGGACTTTAAATCGAAGCCAACACCTTGATCGCGGATTCGCAACACCAATTCGTTTCCAATGCCAACCAAATCCATCGATGCTTCGCTGACCGCCGCGTGCTTGGCAAGGTTCCGCAAACTTTCTTGGGCCACACGGTACAGGCACAAGGCGATATCGTTCGGTATGATTGCAGGCACATTGTCAGCCTTGTAATGCACCGTGATTGTTTCGCGGTGCATGAAACTAGCACACTCCGATCGCAACGCTTGTTCGAGACCCAGGTCGTCAATGATCGAAGGGTGAAGTTGCCGCGAGAGTGCGTGCACATCGTCCGCCAAACTGACAAGTTGCTGACGCATGGCTTGCACGAGCGGCAAAGCCGTTTTGGGATCGTCAATTTGGTCTTCCAAGCTTGCGGCATCAATTCCCAAGACCGCCAGCCTCTGCGTCCAATCGTCGTGCATCTCCCGAGCGATTCGAGCACGCTCTTCCTCAAGCGAAATCAGCAGATTGCTTGAGAGTTGCTGCAACCTTTCTTTCGATTTGCGTAACAATTGCTCTTTAGCGCGAATCGCCTCGTCGGCACGTTTGCGTGCCAGTGCGTTGGTGAAGATATCACCAACAAGACGCAGGCGCGGAATCAATTCGTCGGGGAGAATCCGTTGGGATCGATAACAGGAAAAACCAATCCCCCCCACCACCGTACCCATCACGATGAGCGGTATCGTCAGATTGGACTTCAGGCCGGTCGAGCGGCAGTACTCTCGCTCTTGTGTCGCCTCGTTCGGGAGGTCGTCCGGTAGTCGAATCACCATTCCGTGGTGCACCATCCTGGCGTACGTGGGAAACTGTGAATCCAGCATCAGCTTGGCTGATGGCGGAATTCCGGGTAGTTGATACGAGTGGGTCACCACCAATTGTTTCTCGTCCGCCGACACTTCACCAAGCCCAGCCCGGTCGATACCGAAGAGTTCGACGATTCGCATCAGGCCCCACTCGATTTGGGAGTCGACTTGACTGGCCGAAACATTCACAAACTTCGTCGACAATTCCGCCAGCAACGCCTCAAAAGCCAAACGCTCTTGCATGGACGCGGCCAATGGACAACCGGCAGCACCCAACACTTCGCACTGATTCGAACCAAGCGGTTCCGTTCCCAATTGCATCGACGGTACGGGACACGCAATGGATCGCTTCGACTCTGAGCTCAGCGGCCCATCCCGGATGATGCCCGCACGCGGAGGTTTCTCTTTCGCCATTTTCATGCCACCAATATTCGAATTCGGCTCCGTGCTCGAAGCAAGTGCGACTGTTTGAAGACTCCTCGGCTTAACCCTTCGGTCATCCGTCGGCGGATCAAGAAAGCCAGCAGTCAAACGGTGCCCTTGGTCAGCTCGCTTCGTGTGCTCGCACATGCCACCAACGCAACCTATCCAGTGCTGAATAGGAGATAGCAGACGGCCCACGCGTTTTGATTTGTCAAGATATTGAAAACACAGACCTTTCGAACAAACGGTTACCGACCCTGACAGCAAAGCCTCGGCTTGGTGTCCTTCCGCCAAGGCGGCTGCCAAATGATCGGCAACGGCATTGCCGTCAATCGACTACTGTAGCAGCCGTGACGGATCCGCTGATACCAACTGGGGTGTAACCGGCGACCCGCAAGTGGTTTTTGGGGGTTGGGGAAATTTGGGTAAACAAAAAACGGCCAACCTGCCATGATTTGGGTGCAAACGTATCCGTATCACCAAGGCAGGAGGCCGCTTTCGATGAAGGTCGCTCATTCAAACGCATCCGGCAACCCCAGTTCTCTGCAAGCAATCGAAAAGCAAACGCTTGAAACCATCGACACCATCACGTCGCAGTTGAAACAAACCATTTGCGATGCCGCCGAGAACGGCGAGACGTTCGATTCGGTCGAACGAAAGGCCCGCGATGCCGCGTTCCAAATCGGCAACCAAGCCCTGGAACTGTTTATCAGGCTTCAGGGCGACGGTGATCTTGGCCCGGAAACGACGACCAGCGAAGGCAAGACGCTTCGTCGGAGCGAGAAAACCACCACCACAACCATTCGGTCGATTTTCGGTACCCATCGGTTCGAGCAATTCACTTATGCACCAGGCCCCAAGCAGGCCATCAAGCTGCGACCGATCAGTGCTCGCATGTCGCTGCCGGCGCGGCAGTGGTCCTACCTGCTGCAAGAGTTCTCGCAGATGTTGGCTGTCGACTCGGCGTACGAACAAGCGATGGATAATCTCGGACGACTCCTTGGCGGAACGTTTTCGGTTGATACCGCTGAAAGAATCAACGCCGAGCTTGGCCAGGCGGCGGGCGAGTTTCTCGGCGATCTGCCCGATCCGCCGCCCGAGAGCGAAGCGAAGTTGCTGGTCGCTTCGGCCGACTGCAAGGGCGTGCCACTGGTCAAGGAGGATTCGTCCAAAGTTGCTGCCTTTGAAACGGCCAAGAAGAATCCGGGCAATCGACGCATGGCCACCGTGGCGAGTGTCTACACGGTCGAGCCTCATGTTCGCACTGCCGAGGATATCGCCGCCGCGTTGTTTCGCGACCAGCCGGATGAAGACGTGCCGAAAGCCAAACGTCCGCGGCCGCAGAACAAGAACACCACCGCTCACTTTCCCGAGCTGCAGGACGATGGCGTTGGCGGCGAAGTTCCCATCAGCGGGATTCACGTGGCGATGGCCTGGATCATCGGGCAGGTCACCGCTCGCAGACGTCAGGGGCAAGTTCTGATCGCCTTGATGGACGGTCAGGAAAGTCTTTGGGAAACGATGAAGTTGCACTTGTCGTTCGGCGCTCGGACCGTACCGATCCTGGATATCCTTCACGCTTTGTCTTACGTCTGGGAAGCCGCCGGCCTGTTTGAGAAAGATGAGGCCCGCCGAAAAGCGTTCACGCGGGCGCGTCTGCTGCGGATCTTGCGAGGCGAAGTGCGAGGTGTGATTCGAGGGCTTCGTCGCATGGGAACCAGCAAAGGTCTCACGGGCACGGCGGCGAGGGATCTAAGTCGGATCTGCGGCTACTTGGAAAAGAATGCGGAGCGGATGCGATATGATGAGTACCTTCGCCGCGGTTACCCGATTGCTTCGGGTGTGATCGAAGGGGCTTGTCGCCACTTGGTCAAAGATCGGATGGAGCGGAGCGGGATGCGTTGGACGCTGGAGGGTGCCAGAAGCATGCTGAACGTGCGAGCAGCGTTTCAAAGCGATCACTGGCGAACCTTCCTGGACCATCGCATCGCGCACGGAGGTTGAAGGCCGATTGCCGGCGTCTTCTTTCATCAATTTACATGAATTACGTTTCCGCTGGCTGTGTTGCCGCGTAGGTCGATTGTGTCTATGTCGAGAGTCCAAATCCAATTTCCTCGAAAAACGTCAACGGCGTCCGCTTCCCTGGTTGTTTGGTTGACATAGGTGTTATAGGCCACCAGTATTCTGCCTTGCGATGTACCGTTGATCTGAATGAAGTTGGTGCTCACCGCTTGGTTGAACGTCATACCTTGGCGATTCGTTCCTTGCCTTATTTGGGAACTAGCGGCAACGAATGTCGAATTCGTGACGACTGCGTTGTACACGCCGTTCTTGAACTTGACGACGCTTCCTGCTCCAAAATGATCAGTGAATCTGCAGTCGCGGACATGCACCATCTCGGAGTACACGCCTGGATTCTCCGCGTAGAAATCGTCCGAGGCTCCCGCGACATAGATAGCATGGTTGCCCGACTTGCTGTCGCCCCATAACGTCGAGAACTCGCAATTCTGAACCAGAACGCGATCTGAACCCACGATGTTCAGGGCGGAATAGCGAACAAAAAGGTTTTCCCAGGTCGAGTTTTCAACGAAGACATCAGTGCTGTTACGAATCTTCATATAGTCTCCAGACCGAGTCAGGGACTCTTGGCGGAAGTTCAGGTTGCGCAGAATGATGTTTTGTGAGTTGTCGACCACAACCGTGGCGTTTGAGGATGGCGTGGACAAAAAGACAACACCATTGGGCGTTGCACCCTCGATGATAATCAACTGCGATGGGCTGCCTTCTCCGCTTAATAGGAGAGATTGTTCGTAAACGCCGTCCAGGAGCACCACACGGACTGAGCTTTCAGAGCTAAGATCCGCCCACGCGCCGATTTCAGACAGGTTGCCGGGGGTGTTCTGACAGTCAGGCCGTCGCCAGCGCGGGCCGGGGAAACATACCCGCACTTCCAGGTCTTGACCGACAAGTGGAGCGTTGGTCATGAATGGTTGCCCAGCAGCCTGTTCAACTCCGGCAATTTCATCCGCCCCCTCGCCAGTTGCATATCCCGCTTGAAGATTGACCGTGACTCGTGTGCTGGAATCTCCAAAGTCCACGACATCGTGGCCGGCTTGGCCGTCCATCTGGTCATCATGTTCGCCTCCGATGAGCCGGTCGTCGCCTGCTCCGCCAAAAAGCACGTCGTGACCCGCCCGCCCCTTCAATACGTCGTTCCCGTTTTCACCGTAGAGGAAATCATCACCGGTCGATCCGTAAAGCCCGTCATTGCCGTCGTGGCCGTAGAGGTGATCGCTGCCAGATCCGCCGTTAAGCCAGTCATCTCCAGTCCACCCCCAAAGCCAGTCGTCGCCACCCTGCCCATAGAGCTGGTCGTGCCCGGAATTCCCACGAATCCTGTCGTCGCCCTCACCGCCGTACACGCGATCATCTCCAGCTCCACCAAACAGATCGTCGTTCCGGGATCCACCTTGAATCACATCGTTGCCGCTGCCGCCATCGGCGTACGTGGGCACCTTGGTGTTGTTTGTAAACACATCGTCTCCGCCGTTGCCAAAATAGACGACCTTCCGGAAATCGCGGTAGTTCCACTGTTTTTGGAACCGGCCATCAACTCGAACCTGAATGTTCCATGGGCGGGTCTCGTGATAACGAATCTCGACGGTCTCGGCTGTGTTTCCGCCGCGGATTTCAACAATTCCATTGTCGTTTGTGATGCTGGCCGCCATTAACTGGCGGGATTCGAGTTCCTCGGAATTCAGCGGGCGACGTACTTTGCTCAACCTGTTCCTTTTCCCGGGGACTTTCGCCGCGCCTCGTGTGATCATGTGGTGGTTCTCCTGGAAAGGTCGAATGAGGGCCTTGCCCACACACTTGCGGGGACAATCTGCTTATGGCGAACGGACTTCGACGCCCGACAGACTTTTTTCCAACAAAAGCGGTTCCGCTCAGCCTCGCTGGCCGGGCAGCCGCAGGCAGGGATCCGGCAGGAATGGGCCGTCGCCGGGCTTGCAAGTCCCTGCGGTGGGCGACAAAGCTGCGTTGCTGGGCCGGTAAGAATCGAGCTGCGCGGTCTTGCAGCGCGTTTTTCCAAACTCGGCGCGGTGCGAAGCCTGAAGCGCCCGGTGTGGCGCAGATGCGTCCTGGTGAAACGACTGGCCGTGGTCGTTCTATGCTGTCATGGCCTTGAAGACTCCATGTAAGCGTCGTGAAGGTCGACGCGAACGCGGCTCATCGGTCAGCTTCTGGTGATCGGCCGACAAGTCAAAGATCGAGTCCTGGCAAGCCGACGGCACGAAGGTGATCGCTGAGTCAACTCTGGAGCTACAAGGACGACGACACCGCGATCATCCAGCAGATTCGCAAAACCGCATCCGGTGAGGAATTGCCGACGATCGTGATCATCTGCAAGCGGAAGAAAATCTCCCCGGATTCGACCAGGGCCGCGGAGCCCTATCGATAGTGGATGGACTACTTTGAAGGAGATTGGACTGCGGAAACTGCGGAGGGGAAGAAAGACAAAGTGGTCTTTTCGTACGCGCCAGGCAAGTACGCCATGATCGGCAAGAGGACTGGCAAGGCACTGGCTACCCAGCTTATTGGATGGCGCCCGGATCGCAACGTCATGGTGGATACGCATTACGCGGCCGACGGGAGCTATAGCATCGTGGAATACTCCGACTTTGGAGACAAGACGATGAAGGGCGCCGCTACCCAGGGTTGCGCTTCGCTCCACCCTGGGCTGATATGGGGACGTCCCGTTGGGACTATCCTCGGTGACGCAGCAGGCTGCGAAAATCCGCCACGACTCTGCCGGAGTGCCCGAACACAATCGAGTCTTGGTCATGCACTTCGGGCGCCAGCGACAGCGTTCACGAGTCCGCAGAAATCACTCCTGACGTCCAGCTGAGCAAGAGCGAATGCTCCGGGCGGCCTCTTTGATGCGGCCTCTTTGATGCGGCTTCTTTGAGTTGAGCAGCGAATCGGTAATCGCAATGGAGCCAGCCTGAATTCGAGCGAGTCCCCGTCACCTCGAGAAGCGCGACCCAATAACCATCGACCTTCGGCAATTCCTGAGCAGTCTCCACGCCATGCGGCATGACCGACGATGATCTGCCGTTATCACTGCAACTGATCGCCAAACACCAACAAGCAGCGGACTGCTCTGTCGTGTAGGGCACGCTGACGAGCAAGCCACAGGAGCGGCTAAAGTAACGGGACGTTATCTTGGCCAAAGTCAAATAGTCAGCCCGATGCCGTGCTTCCGCACGCGGGATCCGGGAGGGGCGAAACCGCACTCGGCTGGGCTTCACCCTGATTTCAGGAACGCGAGCAGGTCGGCCAGGTCCTGCAATTCGGGCAGCAGTTGTTCCAAGCCTTCGGGCATCAAGGACAGTCCGCCGCTTGTTAGATCCGCCAACTCGTTGCGCAGCAGGTCGTGGGCTTCGCCATTGGAGCTGATGATGCGGAGCGAGGCGCCCGCCTCGCGGGCCACGATGCCGGTATGGATGCGGCCGGCATCGGTCACCGCCGAGTAGCTGAGGAATTTGGGATCGACTCGTCGGTTGGGATCTAGAATGTCGATCAGTAGCATCTTGCCGGTGCGTCCCACGATCTCTTTCAGATCGGGTCCGATCCGCAGGCCCTGTTGGTTCGCTCGATGACAGGCGGCGCAGTGCTTGCCGAACAATGCCTCTCCCCGACGCGCGTCCCCGGCCATCTGGGTCGCCGGCAGGTAGTTGGCGACGATCGCTTGGCGCGACGCGGTCGGTTGGTCGAGCAGCTTGGCGGCGCGGTGGCGTACCGACGCGTAGTAGTGCAACACGAGCCGATCTCGATGAACGGGCCCCACGTCGGCTGGTGCAAGCCGCCCGGACTCGAGCGCATCCAGCAGCGCGGCGGCCCATTCCTTGCGGTCCAGCAGCTTATCGAGAATCTCGGTGCGCACCCGAGGGCCGCGCCGCGCGAAGTCGCTCAGCAGCCATCCAGGCACATCCGGCCCGGAAGTGTTGGCCAGGCGCCGGACAATCGCCAACTGCACCTCCACCGGTGTGATCGGTGTCAACAATTCGCGCAGGCGCTGAATGTCCGCTTCCGGCCCGTCCGGGGAATGGCCCATGAGGCCGACGGCCAACGTTCTTTCTTGCGTATCACCGTCCTCGTCAAACGCCGCTTGACGAGCTGCGTCGAACAGCGGGCTGAGACTCTCGATGGCGGCCGCCAACTTCGCGCCGGAGGCCGCTTGGAGTTCGCTCAACGAGCTTCCTTGGTGGTCCAGCGCGTGGAGAAGTCGGGCCAGTACTTCCCATTGCCAGATTCTTCCGGCCTTGTCGGCGCGCTTCACCAATTCGTGAAGCGTGGCGCTTAACACGTTTTCATCCTCGGCGTCGAGCACCGCGGGGATCAGTTCCTTTGCCAATTGCCGATGCGCCGACAGGTCGGCCCCCTGACGTATCAGCTCGGGCAAGATCCATTGGACATGCGTTTGCACCGCGCTCATCACGCTCGCCACGATGTAGGGATCATCCGCGTCGCGGATCATCATCCCGGCCAGGGCGGCGCCCGCCTGCGGATCGCGCCATTCTCCCAGACTGCAGGCCAGTTGAAGACGCACCTGGGCGTCCGGGTCGCCGGCGACGGCCATCTTCAGCAGAGCCCGCCGAACTTCGTCCCGCTGAAGCCGCGACTCGGCGATCCAGACCGCATGACGACGGACCGCGCCGTGCGAGTCGCTCAGCGCCGACGCGAGCAGGGAATCATCGATCACCCCCAGCCCCTCCAGCGTGGCGAGCGCCTGTAAGCGGCGGTTAGCGTGAGGCGACCGGTGGAAGAGTCTCCCGATGGCGGGGGCCGCCTCGACCGCGCGGCGTTCGACCAGCAATTGTTGAGCCATGTCTCGCTGCGGGCCGTTGGGACTGTCCAAGGCGTCGACCAACTCCAACGCCGTCGCGGAGCTCAACGGGCGGGGCCGCCGAGGCGGTCGCTCGGTGGACAGCACACGGTAGATGCGTCCTTGATTGCTTCCCATCCGCAGGCTCGGCTCCGATGGGAATTCGATCTCGCCATCCGCGGGTTGCTCGAAGTACTGAGGATGCTCGATCACCAGGCGATACATATCCACCACCCACAGCGCGCCGTCGGGACCGGTCCGCACTTGAGTCGGACGGAACCAGTTGTCCGTGGACGCGAGGAACTCCTGCTCGCTGTCATGGGCCCGACTGGTGAAAGTGGATTGGTTGCGGTGCAGCACTCGTTGATGCACGAGATTATGAGCTGGCTCGCAGATGAAGACGTGGCCCGGCCGCGCCACGAGCTCATCCCGATAAACGCAACTTCCGCAGGCGGAGGTGATTCGGTTGGGCCAGGCAAACTCGTTCAACCGCGGTTGTGGACGGCTGATCGGTGAAACCGGCGGGTAGATCGGCGTGAGGTCGACCGCAGGGTCCGGAGGAGACCAGCGGGGGTTGCGGGAAAGATAGCGGTCCTCGATCACGCAGTGCCAAAGCGGGAGTGTATTGTTGCCGCCAAACCAGTTTCCCCAGTCGTCGCGGCAGCGGCCAAATTGGCTCCTCCCCGTTTCCAACTCCAATTCGCCCGTCGCTGGACGGATGCGAAAGTCGTGGCCGAAGATGTCCTTGCGCTGGCCCGTCCTGGTCAACTCAATCACTCCGTCGGAGTCGCCGTTGGCCACGTGAATCCAGTTGTCCAGCCCCCAGCGGGGACCATTGACCGTATGCTGAGGGTTGCCCCTGTTGAATCCGTGATACAACGTTTCTCGTTTGTCGGCCTTGCCGTCCCGGTTCGTGTCTTCGGCGTAGAATATCTCCGGAGCGCAGGTCACCAACACGCCGTCACGCCACGGCGTCACTCCCGTTGGAAACGACAGCCCATCCAGGAAAACCGTCGATTGGTCATAGCGACCGTCGTCATCGGTGTCGGTAAGAAACCGGATCCGCCCCCCGTTGGCCCCGTCGTCGCCGAGCGGATAGTCGCCCATTTCGACGACCCACAGCTTCCCATCGGGGCCCCAGGCGATCGCGATCGGATCCGCCACCAACGGCTCGGCCGCCACCAACTCGATTCGCAGCCCCTGCCGCGTGCGCAGGCAGCGCAGCGATTGCTCGGGGCTCTGGGGAGTATCACCATCGCGCGCGGCGGGTTCGGCGGCGTCGCCCGCGGCCAGCGACAAGAGGACGCACAGGAAGCAAAGCCAGTTCGTTCGCATCGTCGACCACCGCGATTAGGAACGCAAGCCCGCTCGAGCTCACGCGGAATTGGGCGCCGCGTTATCGCCTCCGCCGGCCGACCTCGGCGCCGGACCAAGCCTGGTCAAGGATAACCCTCAACTCGCGCATCGCCGCCAGATTGAATGGGCCAGTCGCAGCGCGGCCTTCCCCCGGGCGTACGTTGCCGAATAATGGGGTTGTTCGGGCCGGAGATTGGTGAATGGGCGTGCGAGTCCCTTTTTCGCTCTCCCGATCCCTCTTCCTCTTCCGGTCCTTCCTTTCTTCGTGGTTCCCCCCAGCCTGCAGGATAAGACGAACCACGAAGAGAGGAAGGGCATGTTGGGTGGAAGTCAGTCCTGGCGTCATCGACGTCCAGGTCGAGTTCGTACCGGTGTCGGATTCGGCCAAGTTGTGCGACCGAAGCGCCCGCCGTAATCGACGCCATCGGGACCGACGGTCTAGATCAACACTCGGCCGTCCCTGCGGAGCATCTTGACTGGGCGAAACGGGGACGGGTTTCAATCTTGTGGCAAGCCAGGCTGAACCACTTTGGCCTTTACGGGGTCTTCGGCCTTCAGTCGCGTGATTGCCCGCATTCTAGGGAAGCTCTTTGAGCCGAATGTTGCGGAAGACCATCTTCATGTGCACGCCTGCATGCAACTGAAGTCCGATCGGCCCCTTGTCGGTCAACGTCTTGGCTTGGTAGTCGACGAACTTCTGTCCGTTCAAGAATGTCTGAATTCGCTTCCCTTGCACGACAATTCGCAGCGAATTCCATTCGCCCAGCTTATGGACTTCCAGGACCTTCGGCGATACCGCCGGATAAGATCCTTGACCGTCCTTGGGCGCGTAAATGCACGCCGTGAGATCCTTCTTCAAGGATCGCGAGACGCCGATCTGGACCTGATGGCTGGCGTTGCGCGTAAACACGCCGGAATCGTAGTCCTCCGACGGCGTCATGTACTCAAGCTCCAACTCAAAGTTCTGAAACTCCTCGGTCGTCCACAAGATGGAGCCTTTCTTGTCGGCGTTTTCGCCAACGAGGGTCTCGTTGTCGGCTTTCCAATGCTCGCTGAACTCGGCAGGTTCGACCATCCACCCCTTCAGCGTTTGGCCATCGAACAAGGATCGACTTTCGTCGCTGCTGGCGGCGAGGCTCAGCGACATCACCAGGGCGGCGGCGGGAAGTGCGGACAAGCAAGCGTGCATGGCGGAGCCTCACAGTGAAAGTCGGGCGCTGGGCCCGGTGAAAGGACGAGTCAATTGTCCGGATTCTAGCATAGCCGCGAACGGACCAGCTCAGACGTGGTTTGTTGGCAAGAAGTCAAGATGGAGAATCCGCGAATGTTTCGTTCGCCGATTTCTTCGTGTTCTTTGTGGTAGTCCTCCGCAGCGGCAATCGTCGTCGGCGTCATTCCATTGTAGTATGCTGTCGTCGACTGGCCGGGTGTTGGCTCATTCCGCACCCAATGATCGCTGCGAACCAACAGAAGCACGGGAGACCTCGGCGCAGTCGGCCAAGCTTTACTCCTTGCTCAGCCTGTCTAGATCACCACGGAGAGCACGGAGAAACGCAGAGCTAGGAACGGCGGGAAAGCGGGTGTTAGCTGAAGGGTGCTGAGTGGGCTGCGTCCGGGAAGAGCCTCGCCGTCGGGGCATGAAATCCAGTCGCCGGACCTCTGTGTAACTCCGTGCTCTCCGTGGTGATCCAAAGCCGTCGGGGCGCGGGAGATCACCACAGTCGCCAGATTCTCGGAGCAGAGAGTACCGAGGAACCGGACAATTTACCAACAAACAACGTCTGACCCTCCTCCCGCCGGACAGATCTTGAGGGTCGGGGAATTGCGAATTGCACAGTGCAACTTGTCTTTTGGGGATGATAGGTGGGTCTTGCACGCGACTGAGTTATCGGTCAAAACGCCGCAAGACACGAGACACGTGCCCAAGTGCGCCGCCATGGTCCCCGTGTAGTGGACATGCAAACGTCGCTGCTTGACAATTGTTGACAAATACACTGCCAAACTAATCACGGTCAATCTTCGATGGCGGATTCAAGCAGCAAGTTCCAAGTTTTGCCGTGTCTTGATTCCCAAGAGTTGGCGGAGCGTCAACGTCGCGATTTGGAGTTGCATCCTGAGCTTGCGGAGTCACTGGGACGATCGGCAGTCGAGGCAATTGAGCTTGGCTACTATCTGACCGATCACGGAAAGGTGGAATGGTCGCGGATGGTCGCGAAGGCGCGAGATTCCAAGATTTCAATTCCACAGGATGCGGAATTGCCCACGGCGTCCAGCCCTGGCGAATCGGAGAATGCGATTGTGACGCGAGTCCAGGTGACTAATGAAACGACGCTTGGGGCGGCCAAGAGACTGGTTGGTGCGGGCCTGCGGCCGCTGGCGTTGAATTTTGCGAATGGGTTTGAAACTGGCGGTGGATTTCTGAGAGGGGCGACCGCGCAGGAGGAGGCGCTGTGTCGCTCCAGTGCGTTGTACGCCACATTGTTGGACGATCCGATGTATGCCTTTCATCGGGAGGGTCGGCATTTGGAAGCAAGTAGTTGGGCGATCTTGTCCCCGGATGTCCCGGTCTTTCGTGATGATGCGGGAATGGAAATCGACCAGCCGTGGCTATTGAGCTTCATCACCTGCGCCGCACCCTACGCGCCGAAATTGGGTCAGCCGCTATCATCGCAGTTGCTTCGCGAACGGATTCACCGCGTGATGTCGATTGCTCAATCGTACGACTACCGATCGCTGGTCCTGGGTGCTTGGGGCTGCGGCGCGTTTGGCAATGACGCAGCCAGGACCGCAGAAGATTTTCGTGAGGCGCTCGAACGCGAATACGCAGGCGTTTTCACGGACGTTGTCTTCGCGATCACCGACTGGTCTGAGGAACGCAGGTTTCTTGAACCCTTTCGATCCGTCTTCGCGGCGTCTTGAGGAGGTTTACCCAGGGTTGCGCTGCCGGTCCTTCCCCCAATCTCAGTGCTGTTGCTTGGTCAAGTCGAGTGCGGCGCCTTCCGGCAACGGTCTGGCGTCCCAAACCTGCATGGGATGTGGCCGCTCTCGGCAGCTCTCCATCTCGTTTCGTTGCATTGCCGGCAAGATGCAGCAAACGGCTTCCATGCTCGACAAATTGGATATGCCCACGCGCGAACTGATTTGGTGCAACCCTTCGTACTTCAAGTGAGGACCAGCCGCCCCGTACGGTGTCCCAAATGGCTACCTGCGAATGAGCCCCGCCGTCTCCGCCGGACGAGAGCAACGCGAGACGACTGCCGTCCTCATTCCAGGTCATCGCAATCGGCGGGTACTTTGTATGCAGGGGGAGTCGTAGACAACACGGCGCGCAGCGACAACCAAAGACGTGCCTGGGCTTCCCGGAGGGAATTGACCACGGAGGACAGCGGCGCGACAGAGGCGGATGCATTTCTGTCCTCTGTGTTCCTCCGCGCCCTCTGTGGTGTCCCCTTTCACGGCCCGGCGACGTGGGCGGTGAACGTAAAACGTTCCTGACACCTTAGAATCACAGGTTGCTGGCGCAGCTAGGCTGGACCGCTCGTGCGCGCCTTAAGCGATTGCCGCCTGAACGAAAGAACGCGCACACTCCCGAAGAAGCGAGTGAACAACGTGTTGGTCAACGCCATCCTGTCAACGCTTCTGAATCTCTTGCTGCTTGCCGGCTTACCGTGGCTCTTCTACTACGGCTATCACAGGCTACGCCACCAACGCAGGTTCAAGGAGATCGCCCGACGCGCCGGACTGCAACTCGGGAAGCCGCGGTACATCGGCTACTGTTTTCTGTTCGCCCTGGTCGTGGTGGTCGCCCTCATTGTCTGGCCGCCTTCGCTGGAATCCTCGGTCGCGGAGGGGTCGGCATTCCAGTCGTTCGACGGTCTGGGACTTCGCCCGCTGGCGATTGGGATGGCGCTGCTGTACGGCGTCTTCAAGACGGGATTCGCCGAGGAGTTTCTGTTCCGGGGGCTTATCGCGGGCAGCCTCGCACGCCGCTGGACGATCGAGTGGGCGAACCTGACTCAAGCCTTGATCTTCCTCTGCGCCCGACTTGTTGCTGCTGCTTGTCATGCCCGAGATGTGGCCCATTCTGCCTTGGGTTTTTGTCGGCTCGCTTTTTGCCGGTTGGGCTCGAATTAAGTCGGGTTCCATGGTCGGGCCATGGCTCATTCACGCCTCGGTGAACGTCGCCACGGCGCTGAGCGTGTCGATCAGGTCCACGCCCCTCGGGACAAGCCCAGCGGTGGCGGGAATTTGCCGGCCTTAAAACCGGGCGGCGGTGAATCTGGCGGGTGGTTTGCTCGGGGGCTCGTGTTCGACTTCGCTGCGTGGGGGGTCGAGCGAAACCGCGCGCAGCACGACCTCGACTTCGTAAGGCGTCATGTTTCGCTCCAACATCGACTTGGCCAACGACGTCCGCGTCCTCGCCAGGAGCACGTCGCGAACGGTTTTGAGTGTCCCCACGAGCGTGATGACGGCGATGACAAAGGCGAAGGCCAGACTCACCATCACTAAGGGGAACCAGTCGCCGCTGGAAATCAGCTGAGACTGTAACGATTCCTGCGCCAAAATCACACCCATTGCCATCTCTCCTGGTTGGATCGGAACGACCTGCCCGTGATTCGACGACGAGATGTGGATCTTGGCGCCGAACCGGAAAAAAATGAAGCCAAACCAAGGCTCCCGCCGCGCAAGGCGGTCCCCAGGCCACGCCACCCCCCAATTCCTCTTTAGTCCTTGTTGTCGCCGATTGTCCGAAGCAGGAATTCCTCGTACTTCCGCATCTTGTTGAGTGTCTTGACGTCGCCGCCCAAGCCATGGCCGCCGGTTGGGTCAAGGAACAACTCCACATGCGCTTCCTTGCCGGCTTTTAACAACTCGCGGTAGATCGCCACCGTGTCCTGAAACAGCACATTCGTATCTTCCATGCCGTGGACCAGCAGCAATTTGCCCTTAAGGTTTTTCGCCAGGGGTCGCAACGAGTACTCTTTTTGATCCGGCGTGCCAGTCTTGGAAGGGCCGATCGTTCCAGTGGCGTACCAGGAGTTGTAGTTCTCCCACTCGGTCGGGCCCGCGCCGGCCATCCCGACCTGAAAGACATCCGGTTCGGTGTACAAGCACATCTGCGTTTGAAAGCCGCCAAAGCTCCAACCGTGAATCGCGACACGCTTGTCGTCAACGTGGAAGTTCTCGCTCAAGAATTTCACTCCGTTGACCAAATCCTCGACCTGAGGTTTGCCGACCTGCTTGTAGTTCGCCTTTTCGAACAGTCCGCCGTAGCCTGACTGTCCGCGAGGATCAATGACCACGGTCAGGTACCCGTGCGTTTGGGCCATGTAGCCGCCGAAGAAGTAGCCGTCCGAGCGATAGCTTCCATCGAGCACGCTTTTAGTCGTGCCCAGAGGACCGCCGTAGACGTAGATCAGCAGCGGGTACTTCTTTTGCGATTTCTCGCTCCAACCGTCTGGCTTCAACATGGAGCCATGAATGGTGTGGCCAAGTCGATTTTCGTATTGGAAGAACTCCGGCTTCCATTGCGTTAGTTCGGCGGCCTCTTCCGAATGCGAGTCAGTCAGGACGTTCACCTTGTCGCCATCCTGGCAGATCAGCTCAACGAGTTTTCCGTAGGTCACGAAGTTCGACAGCATCCGGTTTCCGTCGTCGCTGACGGCGACCGACGAATACTGCGCCGTCCTCTTTGGAGAGGCGTTTCATTTCGCCGGACTCAATGTCGATCGAGTAGACCATCCGCCGCGCCGGCGAGTCCTTTGTCCCGGTGACGAACATCGTCTTGCGATCCTCAGAGAAGTCCAACGGGTAGACTTCAAAGTGCCCGGCGGTCAATTGTCGAACACTCTGATAGAGCGTGTCCAGCACGTGCACATGGCGGAAACCCGTCTGTTCGCTGATAAAAACCACGTGCCTGCTGTCAGCGGCCCAATCGGGAGACACCATGCGAGGCGTCGTGGGTCCGCCATCGTGTTTGAATCGGTAAACGGTTTGGGCGTCAAACTCGACGATTAAAGGCGTGTTGCTCGCACCGCCCGACCTTCCGGACGCCTGGCCATTTTCCTCCTCTTCCTTCTCGGCCTTCGCCGCTTGTTCCTTGCGTTTGGTGGTTGCTTCCTTTTCGGCGGCGGCCAACAGTTTCTTGTGTTCCTTGTCGTCCGGAAAACCGCCCACTCGGATCTGAACTTCTTTGTCTTTCTGATTGAAGAAGCAGAAGGTGACTTTCTCGCTGTTCAGCGACCACTTGGGATCGCTGATGATGTCTCGCGGCTCGTCAATCTGCTCGTGGAACACCTGTAGCAATTCCGCATCCTCGCCGCCGATTTTCTCCAGATCAAACAGATAGACGTACACATCTTCCGGCTTCACCTCGTCGTCGGAGACTGTTCGTGATATCGAATCGGCTTTCGCAAAACGATCCCGGTACCGAATGATGTTCTACTTTGCGGCCGCCCTGCGCGGACCCACGATCTCCGGTTCGCGCCACGATGACGAGCTTCTTGCCGTCTGGGCTAATCGAATAGCTCGACAGCTCTTGGTCAGCCCCCAGTCGCGGGTTCAATTGTTCAACAAGATGGCTGTCAAATTGAAGGCGGTACACGGAGTTGTCCACGTTGTACGTGTACCCGGATCCATCTGGAAGAAAATCAACCTGCGACTCCCTGGCGGAGGTGCGGGTCAATCGCTTCAACTCCGGCTTTTGAACATCCGCGATGTGGTAAACGTCTCCCTCGGAGAACACCAGCAGTGAGTTGTCTGTGGGATGCCACTGGAAGCCGGCGATACCGCTATACCGAGGCGCGAACTTGTCTTCCGCGTCTTCTTTGCTTACCGAATTGACAATCTTGTTCTCCGCCTCGATCTCTTCGGCCGTCTTCTGGCGCTCTTCGTCTGCTCCATCATCGTCATCCGCTCCCTTTTCGTCCTCGTCATCGTCCTTGTCGGAATCGCTGGACTTCTTTCCGCCGGACTCGCTCTTCTCGTCGGCGTCCTTGGACGCCTTGTGCTTGGCCAGTCGATCCTGCTTGACAATGTGCGCCGTTCGCTGAAACTCGGTCATCAAGGCCAGATTCGTGACTCGAGTGTTTTCTCCCGTCTTGAAGTCATAGATCCAAAGGTCGTTGCCATGACGCCGTTCGTCGAATGTGCGGTATAGATAGGCGGCGAAACGACCATCGTGCGAAAACTCCGGGCTACGTGCACTCGGTCCAAAGAAGCTCTCCTTCGGAAACAAACGCTCCAGAGTGATCTTGCTGTCGTCCCCACCCTGCTTGTTGGATTTGGAGTCGGACTGTGCGTGCGCCCATGCTGATGCGAAGAAACTCGAAGCGCAGACCATCAAGGTGAAAGCGTAGCGACCCATGGGATTCCTTAGAAGCGAAACACAAGCTGGCAGGACGATACCGAACATTCGTCCGTTGCCGAGAAGCCAACGGACGTCCCTCAAGTTTAACTGTCCGACAATCAAAAATCTCAAGGACCCGGTCGTTTCTTGAGTGAGTCGCCATTCAGAGCCATGGATCAACAGGAGGGGGCGGAAGCCCAGACAGGCCGATGCGTCCAATCGGAACGCGAAGATGTCGCCGGAAATGGCGAAGCCGACCTTTCATCGAAAGCACGGATTCGGGGCCAAAGCCCACTGGTTCCTCAGCGTCTGTCTCGTCGGTCAAGGACCACGACCACGACCACGATCGCGGAGAGGCCCCACCAGAAAAAGAAGCGGAAGGGCGCCGCGTGTGGCGACGCCATTCCGCCGTGTGAGCGATCGGACGCGGAGTCAACCTCAATCCGCACTGTCGATCAAGAGGCGTGAGATCCAATCCGAGGCGCTATCCACGTCGTCCAATAGCGACTCCAGCGCCGCGTCAACGACACGATCCACGCGACTGGTCGCGTGAGTGGGCTTGGGGAATTCCGCAGCCTGCGGGAAGTCTCTTTCGGTCGAGTCAGCGGGAGTTCCGCAGTCGTGTTCCTCGCGGCGTTCGACGTGGGTCGGCGGCAGATGCGGAAACACCGCGGCGTCAGCCGTCGCCATCAGGTAGCCAGCAGCAAGGGTCAGGTTCGAGGGCGCGTTGTCCACGACGGCGGCGTTCGCAGCGAGCGAAGAAGACGACAAGAATGGCAGTGGATCCGCGATGCCTTGGGGGCGGCGCGCCGGGTTACTCCGAGAATTACACGGCTGCGGTGTGGTGGACGCCTCGCCAGGGTCCAAGTCCCCGTTTCCATCCGTGTCCAGGAACACGGTCCAATTCGCCAAACCGGGCTCGTCCTGGCTACGCACCCCATCGCCGTTCGCGTCATCAAAGATGCGGCCCGTGATTTCAGCCGCCAGCAGACGTCGAGATTCGAGTGTCTCGTATTTCAGGCGGCGAGCCAGAGCGTTTCTAGTCTTCGAGTGACGGCGCGGACGGCGCGTTGCGCTTCGCATGAGAGAGCTCCTGGGGAGTAAGTTCGGATCTTGGCGCCGGTAGAACGGGAGCCGCTGATACAAACGGCTTGATTTAGCCAGGAGAGTCGCTCCGCGGAGCAACGTCCGCCAGACAATCGCTGGGAATCAGATTCTGAGGCCCAGCGAGCTGTCGCGGGGCTGGCTGCGTCAGGGCCGACTCAGTAAAATGGGAGGGGCGCGAGTAGAGCTAACTACGGCGTTCCCGCACCGACTCCAGCGACGCGGAATGGGGCAAAGCTTCGCGAATTTCGCCCACCACCGCGCGACATCTTTTCGGGGGCATTTTTTTTGGCGGATCCGCGGCCCCAAAGCGACTCCCCTGGTTAGCGAGGCCGGGAGCACGTTGCTGGCGGCAGATGGTTCTTCCGAGCTGCGACATGTTTCCCGGGAGCGCTGGATGAGTCGATTGTTCGCGACCCACGAGACTATGACCGAGCCGCCACCCAACGATGATCAACCGGCGACGGACTCGAGCGATCGCAGTCTGCTGGGGCGCATTCGCTGCGGTGACGACGACGCGGCCTATTCGCTCTATCTCCGCTACGCTCGACGATTGCTTAGTCTGGCCCACCGCAAGACGGCCGCCGACTTGGCCATGCGGGTCGACCCCGAGGACATCGTGCAGTCGGTGTTTCGCACGTTTTTTCGACGCGCGTCCGCCGGACAATATGACGTGCCCGAGGGCGAGGAGCTTTGGAAGCTACTACTGGTCATCGCCTTGAACAAGGTGCGAGCCCAAGGCAATTACCATCGGGCGAGTCGTCGCGATGTCGCTCGTACACAGCCCCTCCAACCCGAGGAGACGGCCGGCGAGCACCTTGATCCGCTCTTGGCGGAACGGATCCTGCAGATGTCGATCGACGAGATCCTCGTCAACCTGCCGCAGTCAAGTCAGCGGATTGTTCGTATGCGGATCGAGGGCCACGCCATGAAGGATATCGCCGACGGCGTTCAGCGGAGCAAGCGGCACGGTGGAACGCGTGTTGCAGGGATTTCGCGCGGACTTGCTGGCGAGCATTGGCGGGATTGGCGAAGCTGGAACCGACATGGACGCGGATGGAAGGGGCAGCTCTTGAAGACGCTGGATTCGCTGATCGAAAACTTCGAACACGCCGTCGCCGAGCAGGGCGTCGAGCGCGTTGCGCCCGCGGAATGGGTCTCGCTTTGGGCGGCGACACACGCCACTGGCGTTCACGCCGATACGATCACCGAACTGCTGAGAGTCTGGCTCGAATACCGCTTCGCCGCCAAACTGCCAGCGACGCCAAAGGAGGCCGCCTCCTTGTTTCCCGACGTTGCGTTCTCCGCCGCGCAAATGGGGAGTTTGGAATTTGAATACCGGCGGCTGTTGTCCGCGAGCGAAGTTGGCGAATCCACCCCCGGATGTCGCGCCGAGTTGGCTGAGTTGCCCGATGTGGGAGCGACATGGGACGGATTCGAATTGCTCGAGGTTCTTGGAAGAAGGCGCGTTCGCCCGAGTTTATTTGGCGCGCCAGCTCGCGATGGCCGGTCGCTTGGTGGCCCTGAAGCTGACCCATCGCGCAACGCGCGAGTCACAGTTGCTCGCACGGTTGCATCATTCGGCCATCGTGCCCGTCTACTCGCTGCACAAGCAGGACGATGTCCATGGTCTGTGCATGCCCTATCTGGGAAACACAACGCTGTTGGATCTGCTGCGGGAGATTCTGCCGGCCGAGAAGTCGGCGACAGGTTCGGTCGAGGGCGCCGACGGTGTGGAACTGCTGGACATCCTGGTGCATCGGCAAGACCGAATCACCACGCTGGTGAACGATGGGCCCGGCGAAGACACTCAGGTCCGTCGCCCGCGGCGCGACGAGGTCGAGACGCCAGAAACCCCGCTCGCGAACCGGAGCGTCTCGGCTGAGTCCAAGCCATCCGTGGGTCGGACGGCCAGTGACTCCGACCGGCGGAATCGCATCTCGACCGCCAAGGAATTGTCAAAGCTGAACTACGTGGAGGCGATCACCTGGATCGGCGCCCAACTGGCCGACGCGTTGGATCATGCACATCGTCATGGAGTGCTGCACTGCGACATCAAACCGGCGAACGTGCTCCTGGCCCCCGACGGACAGGCGCGCTTGCTTGACTTCAATGTCTCGCTGGAACAAACCGTTTCTTCGCCCGACGCCCTCGTGGGCGGCACCCTCGCCTATATGGCGCCGGAGCATCTGGCCGCCGTTCAGGGCGAATGCGATCCACGGATCGACCAAAGGAGCGACATTTACTCCTTGGGCGTTGTGCTGTTCGAAATGCTTGCCGGGGCGCCTCCCAAGCGACTTGCGACAGACGCCGAGACATCCCCGCGACGATTGTTGCGGCAAGCCAATCCCTCCGTAACGCCGGCCTTGGCCGCCATCATCGGCAAGTGCCTGGCGAGTCAACCCGAGCACCGCTACGAAACGTCCGAACAGCTCTATGACGACTTGCACGCCCAATGCAATCGTTTGCCGTTGGTGCATCAGCCCGAGCCCAGTCTCGTGGAGCGAGGCGACAAGTGGGTCCGACGGCACCCGTTGCTCACGTCGGTTTCCTCCATCACTCTGCTCGCGGCCGGCCTACTGCTGATCAGCCTGGCCGCGTTCATGTGGCGAGGCCGCCAGCTCGAGCGGCTGGAGCACGCCCATCGGGGCGCCCAGGCGCGGCAGTTGTTGCCCGAGGCCATTGCGTTGGCGTCGGCCTCGCGCAATTACCCGGACCTGGGCCCAGAAGCCCGCGCAAAGTCCCAGGCCGTCGTGGACCTGCTGCGAAAGGACGGCGCCGGCTGGGATTTCTCACTCGTAGACGACACCAGAGAGCTGACGACGTTGGTGCGGCTTCACCAGGCGTACGACCCGGCGGCCCGCGTGGCCGCGAGCCAATCCCTTAGCGATTTTTCCAGCCCCGCGCTCTCGGCGGCCATGGCCGAACTCGACGCGGCGTTGGACGACGAAGCGTTCGAAGAAAGCGCGTATCGCGACCTGTTCGATGCGTACTTGGACGGCCGCTTTTCGGATGTGATCGAATTGGGCGAAACGATCTCCCAGCTCCCGTCCAACGACTATGCAACATGGATGTGGCTCGGTCATAGTCATCTCAAGACGGGCGATCTTTCCGCCGCGCAAGAGTGTTTCTCGGTGTGCGTCACGTTGCGGCCGAATATCGAGGTCGCCTGGTTCTATCGCGGCGTCGCGCGTTTGGAAGCGAAACGCTATGCGGCGGCCACGCGCGATTTCAATCGAGCGATCACGATTCAACCAAGGTTCTCCTCGGCACGGTACAACCTGGCCCTGGCGCTGGCGGCGTTGGGCGAAACGAGCAGCGCGCTGGATTCATTGAACGAAGCCATCTCCGGAGGTTGGCGCAGCGTCTCGGGATTCGCTCTGCGTTCGCAGTTGCACGCCAAGCTGGGCCATTCGAGGCGCGGCCGGGAAGGATCTTGAGAGCGCCTTGACCAGCGTCCCCATCACGGAGTTGGACTGGGTGAGGCGGGGAACGTTGCGGTTGGAAAGCGACCCGCCGGTGCGCTCGCGACGATTTCGAACAAGCCATTCGGCTGAACGCCAAGTCCGTGACCGCCCGCCAGAACCTGGCCCATGTGTTGGCCGAACGTCTGGCGCAGCCCGAGGAGTCGTTGCGGCAACTCGATGAATTGGTCAAGCTGGACGCCGACAACTCGCAGCATTGGGCCGGCCGGGGCGTTGTGCTCGCGCGGCTGGGGCGATTGGCGGAGGCGATTGGCGACCTCAGCCACGCCTCGACGTTGAGAATCACTAATCCGTTGGTCGGATACCAGGTGGCTTGCGGATATTCTCTGGTTGCCGAAGCGCTGGATGCTCCCGCCGACAGCGAGCGGCCGCGGGCCGAAGCCGTCCCCTCTCAACAGCAGATCGCGGCGGCGGCGCTGAAGTGGTACCAGTTCTCGCTGCGAAATCATCCGAGCATCGCACAGATCGCCGAAGAGGACCCCGATATCCGTTGGCTGCGAAATCAAGCGGCGTTTCCCCCCATCCATCAAGCCCCGTAAGGCGCGAGCAATCGCCGAACCCCACCATGACAAGCGTATGAACCACGGGAGCGTGCTTTCTTCTCCATGCCAATGCGCGGCGCCTCGACCCGCTGGAAGGCGAGTGTCTCACCATGAACCATAAAACAAATCGGCGATGCCGATTGCAGCGCGCGGCGCGTGCTGCTGGCTGAACAACTGGAGGACCGACGCTTGCTTTCGGGAGATGCGGGCGCGTTCTTCGGGTTCGGCAGCATCAGCGCCAGTTTCGCGCCCGACAACACTCCCATCGGTTTTCGCGTCAGCGAATTGAACACGGCGTTCGACGCTCAATTTGGGCCGGGTCAATGGAGACCGGTGATCGAACGAGCGTTTCAGACTTGGGCTCGCGAAGCCGAGGTCAACATCGGATTCGTCGGGGACGACGGCTCCATTGCAGGCATTTACGGACCCTCCCGCGGCGATCCGCGCTTTGGCGACATCCGGATCTTCGGCGTCTCGTTGGGCGAGGAAGTATGGGCCGAGGCCATCAGCGAACGGGCTCGTGGAGCGGGCACGTGGGCCGGTGACGTGATCTTCAACGTCGATGCAAATTGGCGGAACTTGCAGGATCTCGAGACCGTCGCACTCCACGAGGTCGGACACATTCTGGGTTTGGAACACAGCGGCGATCCCAATTCGCCGATGTATTCGCACGGCCCGTCAACCGCCACCGCGCCGACCGCGACGGACATCGGCCTCCTGCAATCGCTGCATGGCGCACGCGACCCGGATCCGACCGAGGGCAACGGTGGAAACGACACGCTCGCGGATGCCTTTCGCATTCAGGGCAACGAGCTCGACGGGATCCCCTCGAACGAGGATTTCGATGGCTCCCAAGTCTGGCTGCAGTTTGGCGATCTGATGAACGCCAGCGATCGGGACGTATTCGAGATCCAGGTCGATGAATCCTATGACGGGCCGTTGGCTGTCTCGGTTCGCACCCGAGGCCTAAGCTTGGCGAAACTGGATGTGGAGTTGCTCGATCGCGACGAGGAAACGCTGGCCTCCGGGGTCGTCAACGGCGCCTTCGGCGGCGAGGTCGCGCTGCAACTTGAAAATGTCGCGGCGAACCAAAAGTACTACATCCGAGTTTCCGCGCTGGCCGAGTCCCTTTGGACACAGGGTGATTACGCTGTCACCATCGGTGGGCCGGGCTCCTTGGGGGACGAGGCGGCCGAGATCGCCAACTGGGGCAACCTGGTGCATCGCTGGTACTTCGATAGCCGAGGCGCCAACCGCGGTTTCTCCTATCATCTGCGAGACGCCGGTAGCGACGGGTACTTCGACGACGATGATCACATGGACGATGATCAGTCGGATCCGCGCGACCTCGCGCCCGCCATGGCGACCGACTCGCGGGTTGTGTATTCGGCCATTGGCACGCTCAGCGATCTGGTGGATGTGGACTACCTGCGCTTTGCGACACCGGAGACGATCCCCAGCGGCGCTAAGTTGCTGGTCGACCTGCAGTCGCTTGATGTGAACACGCTTGTTCCGACGGTAAGCGTTCTGAACGAGGACCATGAAACGCTCAGCGCCGAGTTGCTGTCCGTGGGCAGCGGCACAACGCAGTTGCTGGTTCACGACATCGCCGCCGACCAGGATTACTTCATCCGTCTTGACTCCACGCATGTCGCGGAGACGCATCGAACAGGCAACTACAGCTTGAACCTGGAGGTCAGCGCCACGCTCGAGTCCAACGACGTGTTCGCGAGCGGGCGGATTTCCAGCGCGACTCCCAAGATCAGCAAGACGCTGTATGTGGCCATCCCGCAGGTCGTGACGTTTTCGTTGGAGTCGAGCTTGGCCTCCGGCAGCGTGAATGACACGACGCAAGCCACCTTCCAAATGTTTAATGATCGGCGGCGTTTGATTCATAACATCGTGGCCCCGCTGGGCGCCATGCGCAGCCTTCCTGGCGTGTTGTTGGACGCCGGCGAATACTACCTGCAAGTGTCCGTGGCCACCAACGCGGCGACGCCGCCGGCGGTCGACGTGCGACTTTCCGGCACGCGCCCTACGGATCCGATTGGTCCATTGGTGGCGCCCGTTGATTTCCAGCCGATCTACACGTGCGAGACGGGCGGCGACTTCTGTTTTCCCGACGGAACGCAAACCACGATCCCATCGCACGTAGGGCCTCCTCCCTCCAAGGCGTTGCCGCCGCCACCGCCCGATCCGGTCGCACCTCCCCCGGATTCCTTTTTCTGGGAAAACGACCTGAGTTTCGCCACCAATCAGAATAACGCCAACGACGCCAACGGCGATGGAGTGGTCTCCATCCGCGACGTGCTGATGATTATCTCGTATCTTGAATTGAATGGATCCGGGCCCTACCCGGCCGAATTCGTTGGCTACATCGACACCAACGCCGACCATATCGTCTCGCCGCAGGACGCGCTGCCGATTATTCGCGAGTTGATCAGATAGCCGGGGCGAAGGTTCGCCGAGTCGGATTTTTTTCCGGAAATCGTGGCGGATCTCCGTGGGCTTTCCTGCTTTCCCAGTTGAAGGCAAGTCCGAGTCGCCAATTCGGCTGGCCTTGTTCCGCGTCCCGCTCCCGGATCCCACGAGTGTTTCCATGCCAAAGTTGCGCAAACCCCATCCGCTTGGTCGTCGCGGCCTGCAGCTCGAATCGCTGGAAAGCCGCGTGTTGCTGGCCTCCGACGGGTTTCACAATTTCCTTGCCCCCCATGACGTTAACGACGACGGCCGTGTTTCGGCGATCGATGCGCTGAAGATCGTCAACCATCTCGGACGCGGAAGCACGGACGATACGAAATACTTCGAGGACGTCAACGACGACGGGAACGTCACCACCATCGACGCGCTGCACGTGATCCATGCGATGTCGCGCGGCTCTTCCCATAGCGGCGCGACCGATGAGGCGATCGCGCGACTCTATCGGGACGACGGGGTGCGCGCCCAGCTTGAGTTCGAAGTCGAGGGCTCGAAGTCGAAGCTGGAGATCAAGGTTCAGAACGCGGACGCGCACAGTTCGTACGAAGTGCTTATCTCCGGCGTCAGCATCGGACAGTTGGAAACCAACGGGCGCGGACGCGGCGAATTGGAGTTTGGCTCCGATGACGACGCCTTGCCGATGCCCGCGAATCTTCCCGCCATCGGCCCGGGAACTTCGGTCACCATCGTAGGACTCGGCGAATTCCAATTCGGATCGACGTCCTCCGGTCACAACGACGACGCTTCCACCGGCGAAGCGATCGAGCTGAAGGCGCAGCTGACTGGCGTCGCCTCCATCAACGCCCAGGCAGAATACGAGCGAACGTCCCAAGGCGCCGAGTTCTCAGCCAAGGTGCTCAACGCCGAGGCCAGCTCGTCCTACGAAGTCCGAGTGGACGGCGTGTCGGTGGGAACGTTGCGCACCGACGAGGCTGGTCGCGGCCGGCTGCAATTCGAGCTCAACGATGACTCGAAGCCATTCCCAGCGGACTTTCCCTCCATCACGGTGGGAACGGAAGTTCGCATCGGCCAAGAGCTGGTCGGAACCTTCCGCCTCGATGACAGTTCGAGCAACGGAGACGATTCGGGCGACGACTCGTCGCGCGATGAAATCGAATTGATCGCCCGGCTCAGCGGACTCGCATCGATCAACGCATGGGCGAAGTTCGAGGGAACGGAAACGAACATCGAGTTCAAGGTGGAGCTGCGCGACGCGCCGGCCGACACTTCCTACGCCGTCCTCATCGACGGCGTCAGCGTGGGAATCCTGCGGACGGATAGCAGCGGGCGCGGCCGACTTCAATTCGAACAGGGTGATGATTCGCGGCCCTTCCCTGACGGATTCCCGCCAATCATCGTGGGAACGCAGATCACTGTCGGTGATCAACTGACCGGCAGCTTCGCGTTGGATTCGAGCGACGACTAATCGGCTCCCGCGCGGATGGCCGAGAGGGAAACTTTCGGCGGCAGGCGGGGTTCTATCGGGCATGACGGAAAAACACATCCATTCAAGCCCGCGGCCCCTGCGTCATGTTCTGAAAGGACTCTCGCTGGTCTGCACGGTGGTTGTGTTCCGAGGATGGGCGCTAGCCGCGATGGCCGCGAGTCGATATCCGATACGGGCCATGTGGGTGGACTGTTTGGCCGTTTGCTTGTTGCTGCTTGCTCTGCGTTTCCTGGACGCGATGTTCTTGAACGCGTCGAGGTTGATTGTTCGGCGACTGCGAATTCCGGCGCAGGGAGCGAGCAAGTGCTGCGGTGGCTCGCAATTGGATTCGTGCTTGCGCCCTTCGTCATGGCGACTCTGGCGCTACGACCACAGAAGTTGGTCGGCGGGCGAACGCCGCGCTCGGTGGGGTTGCCCTACGAGGAGATAACGCTCCTATCCCAGGGGCGTCGTTTGAGCGCCTGGTACTTGCCTGGATTCGATAGCCAAGCTGCTTCGGTTGTATTGGTCCACGGATTGGCCGCCAACAAGCAAAACATCCTGTTGCCGGCTCTGCAACTGAGCGCCTCGGGTCATTCCGTATTGATGTTCGACCTGCCGGCGCACGGCGCTAGCGAAGGCGAATTGACGACATTGGGGTTCGCCGAAGCCGAGGATGTGCGAGCGGCATGGATGTATCTTCGAGCGCGGCGTCCCCAACCACCCATCGTCGCCATGGGTTACTCCATGGGCGGCGCCGCGGTGGCGCGAGCTCAGCAGCAGTACCAGTTGTTTGACGCGTTGGTGCTTGACTCCACTTTCTCGAGCGTTCACAGCATCGCGGAGCACCGCTACCTTTGGCTGTATGGACCTTTGGGCGGCGCCGTTTGGAGCCAGTTGGTGTTCTGGGCCCAAGGCTGGACCGGGTGCGATATGAACGAGAACGCGCCCGACGGCTACGAACAAGTTGACGCTGCGCCCGTATTGTTGATTCATGGTCTCCAAGACTCAGTCATCCCACCTGGCGAGTCCATCCGGCTGAAGTCGGTCTGGCCCCATGCCGACCTGTGGCTCGTCCCCCAAGCGAATCACATGCAGACGATTACGCGCCGGAGTACCGCGAGAGAGTCGTCGAGTTCATTCAGGCCTCGACGCGCAGCTGAACGGGACGGAGCCGCATCAGGCGAAGCTCGGCGGGCGACGCCGTCGCGGATTCGGGTGGGGTTTCCTTGCCGCTGCGGTCGGTTCCCAGGGTCTCCCTGCACTTCCCCCATAGGCATCAAGTGAGGCAGGCACAAGGGATTAATCGCTGAGATACCGAAAGATGGAGTAACATGCAGCGTTGTCCTCTGTCTCTATGACTCTGGTCACCCATTTTTCACGGCCTGTCGCCAATCGCTGAACTCATTCTCGGTCACGCAACACGATCAGGAACCCGCTACAGCGGCGCGCAAATGGACGACTCCTCACCGAACCGCCGCCGCGAGCGTCTGCAGAGGCTAAGGAGCGAGGACGGAGCGACTGGGCCGCTCGCTCAGGGGCTGCGGGAATCAGACTATTATGTGGCCGCCTCGTTTTTTAGTCCTTATGTCTGCAAACGCTTTCGCCGGTCGCTGACGGCGGCGGGCGTCCTGTCGGTCACCAGGAAGGTCGCGGACAAGTGGACCGGATCCAGCGTCAGATTCGCCCGACGCGCAGCGGGTGCTTCCCCTTGAATTGGTTACGATATAAGCGTTTCCTTCCCTTGACACGAGGCGACTGAATCAACATGGTCCGAAGAATCTTGGCCGTGATCGTCGGAATGGTCGCTGGCGGCGACTTTCAACATGGCGATGGTAATGGTTTCCAATGCGTTGTATCCATTGCCCGCAGGGATCGACCCCAACGATTTCGACGCGTTCAAAGCTCACGTCGAGTCTCATGGTCTGCCAACGGGGGCCATGCTCATCGTGCTCGTGGCTCACGCAGGCGGCAGCCTCGTGAGCGGATGGGTGTGCGGGCTGATCGCCATGCGAGCTTGGTACGCCGCCGCCGTCGGAATGGGGATTCTTTGGACTTCCGCGGGCATTGCGATGCTGCTGATGCTGCCCGCCCCAACCTGGTTCGCGGTGGCGGACGTTGTTCTGTACATTCCAGCCGCTTGCCTGGGAGTGCGTCTCGGCGCCGCGTTGACGACGAGAACAACAACGCCACTCGCCACGGAATGAAGCGGCGACACGGACTCTTGCCAGTCGCGGCCACGAAGCCCCAACGGGGCGGCCCCACATCAGCCCAGGGTGCAGCGCAGCGCAACCCTGGGTAACGACCGCGGTCGCGGCCACGAAGCCCCAACGGGGCGGCCCCACATCAGCCCAGGGTGCAGCGCAGTGCAACCCTGGGTAACGACGCGGTCGCGGCCACGAAGCCCCAACGGGGCGGCCCCAAATCAGCCCAGGGTGCAGCGCAGCGCAACCCTGGGTAACGACGCGGTCGCGGCCACGAAGCCCCAACGGGGCGGCCCCAAATCAGCCCAGGGTGCAGCAGCGCAACCCTGGGTAACGACGCGGTCGCGGCCACGAAGCCCCAACGGGGCGGCCCCAAATCAGCCCAGGGTGCAGCGCAGCGAGAACCCTGGGTAACGACGCGGTCGCGGCCACGAAGCCCCAACGGGGCGGCCCCAAATCAGCCCAGGGTGCAGCGCAGCGCAACCCTGGGTAACGACGCGGTCGCAGCCACGAAGCCCCAACGGGGCGGCCCCACATCAGCCCAGGGTGCAGCGCAGCGCAACCCTGGGTAACGACGCGGTCGCGGCCACGAAGCCCCAACGGGGCGGCCCCAAATCAGCCCAGGGTGCAGCGCAGCGCAACCCTGGGTAACGACGCGGTCGCGGCCACGAAGCCCCAACGGGGCGGCCCCACATCAGCCCAGGGTGCAGCGCAGCGCAACCCTGGGTAACGACGCGGTCGCGGCCACGAAGCCCCAACGGGGCGGCCCCACATCAGCCCAGGGTGCAGCGCAGCGCAACCCTGGGTAACGACGCGGTCGCGGCCACGAAGCCCCAACGGGGCGGCCCCACATCAGCCCAGGGTGCAGCGCAGGCAACCCTGGGCAAGACTCCGTCACCCCTTCGGGCCTCAGAGATCGCAGCGAGCTTACCTGAAAAACACCTGCAACCGTGTCTAGTGCGCCGAGGACGACGTGGTCTGCGCTTCCTCCTCGGCGACCGTTTCTGGCAGCATCAGCAGCGAGCCAATCAGAAAGCAGATCGCGCCGACCAAGGTGAACACGATGGAGATGGTGGTCCATTCCGACGGAGTGATCGGCAACGCGACGGCAAATAGGGCGGCGATCATAAAGCTAATGCAGCCGAGCAGACTCGTGAACACAACCCACCAGGACAAGCTTCTCGGGCGCCAAGCCCAATGAGCGTGACAAGTCTCGACAAAGGCCAGATAGCCGGAGACGAGAAAGAGAATCGAGCCGACCATGTTGGGCGCCCAGACATATTTGTCTTGCTGAATCCAACCCAAGGACGGCGTCATGGCGTCGCCTGTGTTGAAGTTGAACAGGATCGTCCCCACGAACTGCAACGCACAGCTAAGCCAGCCAATGTCCTTGGGTTTGAAGCCGAAGAGCGTCAGTCGCGAACGCGATGACGCGCCCGTGGGGTGAAACTCGCCGGCATTCGCCGCCTGAAACAACTGCAGATATGCGGCGAACGTAAAGGGGATGGATCCAATGAAGAAAATGGCGTTGACCCGCGTCGAGTCCAAGGACCAGGCGTTCGCCAAGCTCGGCGCCAAACTCAGCAGACTCGCCAAGGCGAACAACAGCGAGCCCATGGCGAAGAGGACGCCGATCCACCAGTTCAGTTGCCCAGGCGCCCATAGGCGCCGCAGCAAGCCCAAACCAAGAGTCGCACCGGGCGCGGCCGCACGGATCAACAAGCCTTTGCGATGCTCCCGCGAACTCCAGAGTCGCTCGCGGCCATCGGCCATGCGGAAGACGCGACGGGTGACGAAGGGCCAAGGACCTCGTTGGGCAACCACCTCGGCGGCTAGTTTCGGTTGCGCACTCGTCACACGGTCTCTCCCAGAATGGTCATGGTACGCCTCTTCCGGGGCGGCCCCAGGCGGAATCGACGTCACGTTCGTGCGTCAGTGAATCCCAAAACACTGTCGTTAATGACGCTGTTCTCGCCGTAATCCCGCCGCAGATCCCTTAGTTTAACGCGCACACGCTGGAGCATACAGGTCGAACTGCAACCCTGCTTAAGCCCTTCAACACGGGAGCGAGTCACTCGAAAAGGGGCCCCAGCCGGACGCCGTAGTGCGCGTCTCCTGTTCGGTCAGTGAATTTCTGCGGCTTGTTCCGATTGCGACGCCAATGCGAGAAATCCGAGAGGATGGACCTGCGAGCGTTCGACTAAACGTAGCAGATCGTCTTGTTGTCTGCTTTGTACGACCCACGGTCGCCAGTACGACGGACGAACCTGTCAAACATCGTCGCCCGCACCTGAATTGAATGCGGCGGGCCCTTACCGAATCGGCCGAAACGTGGCTGTCGGACAGTGGCCGATCGGCGGAAGTCCGCCGGACGACGTGCATCGTGGCCGGAAATCTCATGGAGGAGAGTTCAATGTTCAAGGTCGGTTTTCCGCGTTTATTGTTGATCGTAGCAATGCTTTCAGCGCTCGATTTCTCAAGGGGAGCACTCGCCCAAGACCTGTTCGGCGCGACGCCGCCCACCCAGGATAGCAGCACGTTCTCCGCCCTCAGGCCGCTCACCTGGCTTGCCAAGTCGGATGAACAGGTGGCGTTGACCGGTTACTTCGACGACGGCGGATGCACCAGTGGTTGCACTGGCGGATGCACTGGCGGATGCGACGGTGGATGCACGGCTGGATGCGATTGCTGCACGCCTTGCTGCTGCGGAGCAGGCATCGGCAACTGGTTCGACAATACCGAAACATGGTTTGGTTTTGACACCTACAAGTCGTTGGGCGACCAATCCCCCGTGGCACTCCCTCACCCGTCAACTTGGGCAGCAGCTTGGGCTTGGTGACCGGCTTCAATACAGGCCTTGGCATCGGAGATACGCGCAGTCCGCGCCCAGATCGGCGCCAGTTACGGAGTTTATGACTTCAAAGGACGTACGACGTTGCCCCCGGTTGGCGACGACTCGCTGGAACAGCAGTCCTTCCTGACGCTGGGGGCGTACCAACGGAGCGACGTCGCGAACGACGAGCGGATCAGTTGGGGCCTCGTTTACGACCAGTTCTTCGGTCACCAATGGGGCTGGCAAGCGAATGAGGTGTATCTCAGTCAGATTCGCGGCGTCCTCGGATACGCCGTTAACGACTTCAACGAGGTTGGCTACTGGGGAACGTTCCACACGAACGATGACTCAGCCGTGCTGACCCCCGGAGTTCAGACAACGATCCGCGCGATGAACCAATCGAGCCTCTTCTGGCGACACAACTGGGAGCTCGGCGCGAACAACACGCTTTACTTCGGCTGGTTTGACTCGGCTGATGTCGCGAGCTGGCAGTTCGGGATGCTGAACACAGCGCCCTTGAACGACTATGTGTCGGCATACGGCAACTTCAACTATGTCGTACCGGGTTCGGGGACCGGCATTGTCGGCGCCGCCGAAGAACAATGGAACGCCTCGGTCGGCTTGGTCTATTACTTTGGCGGGAAGGCCGTGAACCGAACGGTCTCGGGCAATCAAGGCTTGCCTTTGATGCCGGTCGCGAACAATGGGTCCTTGTTGATCACCGACTAGCAGCGCAGACCGAAAACGAGGGCGGCCCTTGGCGTCGAAGTTTCGACTCCAAGGCCGCCCCGTCTTTTTTTCTTGGCGTTGCCTCGCGGCGCCGCTCGAGCGAGCGCTGCATGTCCGCACTCGCCTGGACCTCGCCGGCGGACACTCCACCATCGCTCCGCCACCCAGCCACATCATGAATCAACAAGACCGACGCGCATCGGCGTCGGATGTGATTGCGATTCCGTGCGTTTCTGTTCCCTGTTCCCTACGACCGCTTGAGCACCGCTGGCCTTGCTGTACCATGTGTTGGCGGGCGGATTCATCGATTCATCTCGTGCAGGGAGCAAATGCGTCGTCAACGGAACAGCGAATGGAGTTCAATAACGATTCCTAAACGATCAACCCCTTTGAGCCCAACACGGGAAATCAGTCTCCCGACCTGCCGCCCGCATACGCGATCTTAGCGACATTGGGGAGTTCTTCGCACTTAGAGCCCTGGCGAATGAAGCGGTGGCGTGAGTACGGCGAGGAGCTTCCTTGTTAAGGGGTTCGATCCCCGGGAAGGCGAACTCAGTTTGAGCTATCCCCCACGACGTTCAGCCTCCTCGCGGGAGTCGGTGGACCGGTTTCTCAATTTGCTCCTTTATCAGCTTGGTTGGTTTGCGTGCGTGCTGGGCGGTGCTTGGAATTTTCCCTGGCTCGGCGTGACCATCGCGCTTGGCCTTGCGGGCGTTCATTTCCTGCTGGCCGCTGATCGATCGTTGCAAATCAGACTTGCGCTGACCGCCGCCATGCTCGGCCTGATCGTTGACACGGGGCAGTTGTGGGCGGGCGTCTTCACGTTTCCGCGAGGCTCCTTGGTGGCGTGGTTGCCGCCGCCTTTCCTGACGGTCCTCTGGGTGCAGTTCGCCACGACTCTGCGATACAGTATGAGTTGGCTGAGCCATCGCTACGCGCTGAGCGCGTTGTTTGGCCTGCTTGGCGCGCCGTTGGCGTTCTTCGCGGGCGAGAGGTTGGGAGCGATCGATTTCCAGGCGCCCAGGCTAACGCATTTTTTGATCCTGGGCTTGATCTGGTCCGTCTCCGTTCCGCTGCTCATCGGGATTTCCGATCGCTGGGCGGCGCGATTCGGCGTCGCGCCCAAGTACCGCTGGCCAAGTGGAAATGAGCCGCCTATGGTGAAGGCGCCGTGAACGACAGCCCCGTCCAATCACAAGCCCTTGACACAAATTGAGCTCCGAGGGGAGTGAACGCATGACACGATCGACGATCCTATCGTTGGGTGAAACGCTGTGGGATGTTTTTCCCGACGGTCCGCGCCTCGGCGGTGCTCCCTTGAACTACGCCTGCGGTGTCGCGGAGTTGGCGAAATCCGCGGCGAAGGCGTATCTGGTGAGTGCGGTGGGCGACGATGCGCTGGGACAGCGCGCCGTCGAATCGTTGCGACAACATGGAGTGGACGCGTCCCACGTACAGATCGATCAACGAGAGACCGGGCAGGTGTGGATCGATTTGGATTCCGTCGGGGCCGCCAGCTACCGCTTCGCTGAGAACGCGGCCTGGGATTATCTCAAGTGGGGCGCCGATCTGCAGAAGCTCGCGGCGAATTGCGACGCCGTTTGCTTCGGCACGCTGGGGCAGCGAGGCGAGTGCTCTCGAAGCACGATTCAACGACTCGTCGGCGAAACGCCCGAACACGCCCTGCGCATTCTCGATGTGAATCTGCGAGCTCCCTATTTCGACGATGATGTGATCCGGGAATCATTGGCGCTGGCCAACATTTTGAAATTGAATGATGACGAGCTTCCGATCTTGGCAAGGCTGTGCGGCGTCGAAGGAAGCCCGCTCGAAATCATGCAACAACTTTCGAAACAGTTAAAGCTGCGTTACCTAGCGCGAACACGCAGTGCGCGGGGAGCCATCCTGATCGCCGGCGAGGCAATTAGCGATTTGCCGGGAAACCCAGTGAACTTGGTTGACACCGTCGGAGCGGGGGACGCCTTCACCGCCGCCATGACGCTGGGAATTCTAGCTGGACGAACACTTGACGAAGTGAATCGGTGCGCGATCGACACCGCAACCTACGTTTGCTCTCAGGCAGGCGCCACCATGAGCTTCCCCGAAAACCTCAGGGAAGGGACTCGGGGCGAAGCGGGTTAGGATGCGCCACGCCCAGCAAACAGCGAGATCTGGCGGGAGCAGCGCCCCGCTGGAACAACCAAAATGCAAAATGCAAATCAGTCGGGGTCGGCGTTGACGCCGTCATTGTCTGGGCTGTGGCGAGGCGCCAGCGGGGCCGTCAACGGGTCACGGCAGAGAACATAGAGGACAGAATTGCATCCGCCTCTGTGGTTCTCCGCGTCCTCCGCGGTCAATTCCATCCACGCAGGAGAAAGGCAAGCAATGTGTCCGTTGATGCTCTCTCGCGGTAGATTGTAGTGGGAGCACCAATGGGTCTGGCAATTTCCATCGGGTCTAGGTGAGAGTGCAAGAATGACCATCGCCACGAATCCGCCAAGATGGCGACCGCGATTTACGCTTGGCGGGCTCATGATGCTGGTGCTGCTGGTGGGTCTGTTTCTGGGTTGGGGCTCGTCGGTGCGGCGGGCGAGGCGACACGCCAATCATCTGCAATACGCGGAACGGGAATTGCAGCGAGCCCGCGACCAACTCAGGGACCGTGACCGAGCAAAGCAGCAAGACTCCAGAGAGGTATGGCAGGTCGAGCTAGATGGCGCTTCCTTGCGCGGCGTGACGATCAGCAGTCCGGGCAATGCGTTGCAACGGGCTTCGTTTCGCCATTGCGACCTGGAGGACGCAATTCTGACTGGCGGCGCCTCGGCCTTTCAATTGGCGTGTTTTGACAACGCAAATCTCGTCAACTCGCGGCTCACTGGCGGCGGCGCCTCGTTCCAGCTCGCTACGTTTGTTGGCGCCGATCTGACCGGCGCCACGCTCACCGGCGGCGGTTCCTCGTTCCAAATCGCTTCCTTCGAAAACGCAAGGCTGGTGCAGGCAAAGCTGGCAGGCTCGTTTGGATCGGTCAACATCAGCGGCGCCCATTTCGAAGGCGCGGATCTTTCCGCGTTGGACAGCGAATCCCTGGCGAGTTGCTACTTCAAGGAACCGCCGACCTACGACAAACGGACGCGATTCCCCAGCGGCTTTGATCCGCAAGCGCAGGACTGGCGGCGTGTGCCCGAGTGATATGCGGCATCAACGGGCCTCCGCCGGATGGGGCTCTGTTTCGTCACTCGACGCGGCGGTTCCCGGCGCGACGGCGTTGAACAGCAAGTCAAACGAGCCCTTTTGCGACTTGGGAGAAATCCGCCGCCGAAGCGGAGGTTGGCAAACCACGCCGGAGTGATCAATGATCTCCCAGAACAGAGTCTCCATCTGCGCAACGTTCGCCGCGAATCGCTCGCCGAACTCACGGTTGTCCAGGTCGTCCAGGAGAGCCCGGTTGGCTTCAATGACCAGCGGCATTTCCCAAGCGTCGATTTCCCCGGTCGCCTCCACGCCGGGCGATTGCTCATGCCAGATCCGAAAGAACTTCTGCATATAGCCGTTCAGCTCATCCAGCCGTTTGATCTTCAAGATGTGGCGCGCATAAACACTCAGGTTAACCGTTCTACCGTGGCAGAAGATGAACGCGGTGAGCGTCCAATACACGAGATAGTCCCACAGGATCTTGACGGGCATCACTTGGTGATTACCAAACACCGGGTACTGGTCCTGGTACACAGGCGCGGTTCCGTAGTGCATCTTCTTGTAGAGATAATCAAACATCTTGGCGTGCAAGAGGACGCTCTTGCCGGCCAGATCGCGACGAATCAACTCACACAGGAACGTGTTGCCCAGGCCAATGAAATCGCTTCCTGGCGAGTAGAACGGATCCAAGAAGAAGCCGGCTTCTCCCGTAATTCCCCAACGACGCGAAGAAAAGACTTGCTTGCATTCGCGGGCGTATTCTTTGATCGCCAGGAAGTCCTGCACTTTGTTCTGATGAGCACGGACGTGCGCGGCGCACTGCGGCTCGTGTTTGGCGAGCCAGCGGAGCGCCTTCTCGAAGGAGTTGAATTCGCTTAGCGGGTGCATGGCTTGGTCGGCGACGATGCCGATGCTGGTGCAGCCCGAGGCCAACGGTATCAGCCAGACCCAGTACCCGTCGCCCATCAGATGGTTGGTGCTCAGCCAACGCGGGTTAACGTCCTGATCGTATTTTTCCGCCCACGCCAAGTCCGTTGACCAATCGTCGATCTTGATTTCCGTCTGGATGCGGAACCACGCGGCATTCGCTCGGTGCGTAGCCTCCTTCTCCAGTCCGAGTTTCCGTTTCAGGATGGCGGTCCGCCCGCTGCAGTCGGCGATCCAGCGGCAGGAGACCTCGCTCTCTTGCTCGCCGCGAACGTATCGCACTCGATGATCTCCGCGACCGCGAGCCAGCACCACATCCTTAACGGTCGCTCCGTCGAAAAAGTCAATTCCCTCGGATTGGCATTGCCGAGCCAGAAAGTTCTCCAGCCGACCGCGATCCAATTGATAGCTGGGCGTTGGCGGGAAGTCCCTGCCGCCTAGTTCCAGGCGCCGTTCGATGGCGTTGTTATCGCCGCCGCGGAAAAAGAAGCGCAGTCCAAGTTTGGGCAACTGCTCCTGCTCCATGTGCCGTTGAAGACCAAGCACATTCAGGAAATAATGCGTGCCCACTTCCACGGTGGATTCGCCGACCTTGAAGGCGGCTTCCGGCGCCGGGTGGTGGTTCTTTTCCAGGACGATGACGCGCGCCGTTGGCGATTGTTGCCGACATTGCAGTGCGAGCGAGAGGCCCGCCAAGCCGCCGCCGAGAATAGCCACATCGTGTTGTTGATTGATTCTCGAATCCATGATTTTGCTGGCTCAACTTGTATGGTGATGGATGTTCGGAAGTGCCGGCCGTTGACTTGGCGGAATGACCGAGACTCAACTGCGTCGGCCCTTTGGGCAACGCCGTAACGGGCTTTCATTCGTTGTTTTTCGCATGTCGGGAGGATCTCTAAATTCGACTCCCACACGTCAAATTCGGTTGGGTATCCATGGGTTGGGCCGTCCCTTTTGGGACTTCGTGGCCGCGACTGATGTCGGTTACCCAGGGTTGCGCTGTGCTGCACCCTGGGCTGATGAGAGGGCGGCCCCGCTGGGACTGATTTATGGTCCTTCTTCGCTTTGCGGCATAACGTGCTTGGCGACATCCGTGATCCAATAGCGCTTCCTCTCAAACGATGATAGGGGAAGCTGTGTTTTTCGTCTGTGCCAGTTGCGGTCAAACTCCGCAAAGTCCGCGCGCAGCCCAGGACATACAAACGGCCGAGAGCCTTGAGCATGCAGGTTGTGTCGTCTTCGCCCTGGCAAAGGGAGTTTATCAACGGGGGTGAGTCGGTCGGCCATTGCGCCGCGGCGAACTCGGCGAACTTCATCCCTGGTCCGATTTCCAGCAGCAGATCAATCCCCTGCCCCGCCAACGTCTCAAAGCCCTTCGTCAAACACACTGGCTCGAACAACTGGCGACGCCAATAACTGCCTCCAAGCACCTTGTGAGTTGGAATCAGGTCTCCGCTGAGGCTGCTGACCAAGGGCGTACCGGCCGGGAGGTAATCGAATTCGTCCGCCAGTCGCTCAAACTCATCGAGCGCCGACTCGCCGTCAGCGACGCGTTGGGGCGACGTCACTTCGCCTTGCTGGCGGCTATGAACCGCCCGAGCTCGCTCCACCACCAGCCGCAACCCGGTCTCCCAAGTCATGACGCCAGCGACGCACGCGGCCGCGAACTGTCCGACGCCGTCGCCAAGGACGATGTCGGGCTCAACCGCCCAGCTGCGCCATTGCCGCCGCAAGTCCGGCTTGCAGGAGAAACAGAGCGATTTCCGTTACCTGCTCCGTCGGCGGCGACGGGCCTTCCTGGAGCATCGCCTGGGCGACGCAGCCTTGTTGATCTGGCGGTAGGGTCGCGTTTAATTGATCCAAGGTGTCGCGAAAGACGACTTCGGTCGCGTACAGAGTCCGCCCCATGCCCAGATAGGTCGAATCCTCACCACTGAACAACCAGGCGAGCTTCGGCGACTTGCGGGCCTTGCCTTGAATCCCGTGCGTCCCCTCGCCAACCTTCAAGAACGCAAGCAGCTGGGCTCTGGCTGACTCGGCTGAGTCCGCGACAATGGCCAAGCGATGATCCCAGTGCCGCCGGCCCACGGCAGCTGAGTAGCAGACGTCCGCGAAATCAACGTCGCCGTTCGCCGCGAACCATTCGGCATATTGTCTAGCCGAGCGTTGAAGTCGCGAGGGAGTTTGGCCGCTGAGGACCAGCACATGGTGGGATCTGGGCCGCAGTCCCTCGGGCGTTTTGCTCTTCGGTTGTCCCACGGATTGAAGAATCACATGGGCGTTGGTGCCGCTCATCCCCAGCGCGGTGACCGACGCCGTGCGAACGTCGTCCCTGGGCCAATTCGTCGGCTCGGACACGACCTGAACAGGCAAGCGCTCCCAAGCTATATGGCGACTGGGGCGTTCGAAGTGCAGCTGTCGCGGGATGACGCCATGCTGCATCGCCAAAGCGACCTTGATGAGACCGGAAACGCCTCCAGCCGACTCCAGATGGCTAATGTTCGCTTTCACCGAGCCGACCAGCAGAGGTTTCTCGGCTCCCCTTCCCCGCCCCAAGACGTTCGCGGCGGCGCCCAACTCCACGGCGTCTCCCAACGGGGTGCCGGTGCCGTGCGCCTCCAGGTAATCAACGTCCGTCGGGTTCAGGCGCGCGTTGGCGAGCGCCTGTCGCAAGAGTCGTTCCTGCGAGAGTCCGTTGGGCGCCGTCAAACCGCCGCTGGCGCCGTTATGCGAGACCGCCGTCCCTCGAATCACGGCCAGGATCCGATCGCCGTCTCGTTCGGCGTCGCGAAGCCTTTTCAGCACGACGACTCCACAGCCTTCGCCCCGCCCGAAACCGTCGGCGTCCGCGGAGAAGGACTTGCAACAGCCATCGGGAGATAACATGCCGACCTGGCACAGCAGCAGAGAATTGGTTGGCGTCAGAATCGCGTTGGCGCCGCCGGCGAGGGCGAGATTGCACTCCCGATCCCGTAAGCTCCTGACGGCTTGGCACACAGCGACGAGCGAACTGCTGCTGGCCGAATCAATCGCCAGGCTCGGACCTTCAAACCCAAACATGAAGCTGAGTCGTCCCACGCCGGCGCTGTGAGACAGCCCTCCGCCGCGAAAAGCCTCCAACGCATCCACTTCGGCCTCGGCGGCCAACTGCGCATAGTCTTGCGACATGATTCCCATGAACACGCCGACGTTCGCGTCGTGGGACTGCCCGGGAACAACGCCAGCGTCTTCCAGCGCCTCCCAGCTGACCTCCATCAGCAGGCGATGTTGGGGATCAATCCAGCAAGCCTCCTGGGGTGCGACGCCGAAGAACTCCGCGTCGAAGTCGCCGATCGAGTCCAGGAAACCGCCGCGGCGCGTATAGATTTTGCCCGCCGCGGGCGTTGAGTTGTAATATCGACTCTCGTCCCATCGATCAGGCGGGATCTCGCAAGTCGAGTCAACGCCATCGCGTAGGTTGCGCCAGAACTGTTGGGCGTTCGCGGCGCCCGGAAAGCGACATCCCAGCCCGATGATCGCGACATCGTCGTGCTGCGTCGTAACGTGCACCGTCGGGGGTTCGACGACTTCGGGCAGCTCGTTCAACAGGTGCAGCAAGTGCTCCGCCAAGGCGCCTGCCGAAGGATAGTCGAAAGCGATCGTTGGCGAGATCGTGATTTCCGGTTCAAACTGCAGTTGCAGCCGTGTGCTCAGTTCGACGGCCATCAAGGAATCCAGCCCCAGTTCAGCGAGTGGCGTGTCCAGTTTAGGCGGTTGCTCCAACGAGAGAATCTGCTGTAGTTCGGCGCTCACGTGAGCTATCAACAATTGCGGTCGTTCCGCTTCATCGGCGGATCGCAACGTCTGAACGACAAGCGAGTCGTTGCGGTTGGTTTGGACTTCGGGTGCGATAAACTCGAGGACTGGCAAGGCGTAGGCGGAGAGCCGTTGACGCATCCGCCGCCAATCCGCGTCCAGAATCGTCGCTTGGACATCCCCTCCCAGGATCAGACGCTCCATGACTTCATGCGACTCCTCCGAGGTGAGCGGCGTCAGCCCCTGCAGAGCCAGGCTGCGAACCACGGTCTCACTGGCCGCCATGCCTTCGGTCCATGGTCCCCAATTGATGCTGAGCGCCGGGAGGCCCGCCGCGGCGCGTTGTTGAGCCAGACCATCCAGGAACGCGTTGGCTGTGGCGTAATTGCCTTGTCCCGGCGAGCCCAAAATGGATGCGGCCGATGAATAGAGAATGAAGAAGTCGAGCTCCGTCTGCTTCGTCATTTCGTGCAGCAACATCGCGCCGGTCTGCTTTGGCGCCAGCACCACCTCAAACCGTCCCCAGGTCTGTTCGGCCATCAAACCGTCGTCCAGAACGCCGGATGCGTGAATCACGCCTTTCAATGGCGGCAAGTCCCGTTGAATTCGGCCAAACAGCGCGGCGACGTCTTCGCGTTTGCTGACGTCAGCGAGCATGACGTGGACTCGGCAGCCCTGCTGCTCCAGGTGAACAATAATGTCCTTGGTCAACTCGGTCGGTTCGCGGCGAGAGACCAGGATCAAGTCGCGAGCGCCGCGACGCGCCAACCACTTCGCGGCTTGCCGCCCCAACATCCCCAAACCGCCGGTAATCAGGTAGCATCCATTGGCGCTGACCGAAAACTCGCGTGACGGCGCGGCGCTTTGCGAGGCATCAAGCGAGCCACACGTGCCTGCCCGACGCGAAGCGCGATCTGATTTTCAAACTGCGTGTCGAGCACGGCGTCGATCAATGTGGAAACGGACGCCTCGAGGTCGTTGACGTCGATCAACCGGCATCGCAACCCGGGATACTCGGAAGAGATCACGCGCCCCAGTCCCCAGAACTGAGCATTTTCTGGATGGACCGATTCCGAGGGCTCGGCTGCGACTCCTTGCTGCGTGACGAGTCGCAGCCCGCGAGCAAACTGATCCAGGCGGTTTTGCCGCAGGGCTTGCAGCATGCCCAGCAGCCCCTCGCAAACGACTTGAGTATGCGACAGCAGATCCGCGGCGCGCGAAGTGAGGTCCGTGCTGCCCGCGATCCAGACGATTCCATCTAGCCGAGAATCGCTTTCGGCGGGAAAATAGTGGCTCAGCAGCGAAGTCCAATGCTCCGGGTGCTTGCCGCTGATTCTGCACTGATCGGCGGCGAATTCCGGCTCGTCTTGCTCGTCGTCAAGCTGGACGTCGATACAGCGTTGCCCCCGCAGCGTCATGGCTTCCACCACGGCGTCGTGCTGTATCGTGGGGCCGCGGACAACCAGCCAGTCGCCAGATTCACTGGCGCCTGTTTGCAAAGTCGCGGGTTGCCAACCGAGCGTGTAGATCAATCGTTCGGGCCCGCCGCCCGACAGCTGGCGAAGTGCGGCTCGGCGAACGCCCCGCAGTCTCAGCTTTTCGATGCGTGCGAGCACCGTCCCCTGGCGGTCGAACAAAGTCAGGTCCGCCGTGCGCACATTTCCTTCATTCTCGAGCCACCGAGCGTGATTCCAGACCTCGCCCGCCACCGTCGCAAATCGCTCCACGCGGTCCATCCCCACGGGAAGGTAGAAGGATGCATTGACGTCCTGCAGCAATTCCACCGCGAGCGATTGGAATGCGCCGTCCATCAACATGGGCGGAATCAGGTACCCCAGCACATCACCGTCCGTCTCGAGCCTGACGAGCACCTCGGACTCGCCACGATGGATTTCACGAATGGTCTGAAACTGGGGGCCATACTGCAGGCCCAGCCCGCGCACCGATTCGTAGAATTCCGCCACGTCGATCTTTTTCTGGCAGCGAGCCAGGATTTCTTCGCGATCCACGGATTCCGGCAGTGTGGATTCCGCCGTCGATACATTCGCGGAGAAATTGCGAGTCCAATTGGCGGCTTCGTCCAGGCTCGAATACAGCTCAATCGTCCGCGGCTGATTCGCGGCCCCGTGGACGATGGTCTGGACGTTGACCGCCTGGGAAAGCCGCAGCGGGGTTTCGAAAACAACGTCCTGCAAGGCTCGCTTGCCGGCCGTGGCGGCCAACCCCATTTCGACATAGGCGGCGCCTGGAAAGACGATGTCGCCAAAGACTTGGTGGTCGCTTAGCCAATTTGGCTTATCAGGCCGCATATGGTTCTCGAAGCGGACTTCATCCTGAGCGGCCGCCAATTTCAGTTTCTCACCCAACAAGGGATGCGTGAGGCCACGCTCCGCCCTGCTCGCCGTCGGCGTTTCCGCGCCCCAATACCGCTTTCTCTGGAACGGATAGGTCGGCAAATTGAGGTGCTTCCATTCACGCTGGGAGCCGATCGCGGCGAAGTCAGGCTGGGCGCCGTTCACATACAACTGCCCAACCACCGAGAGCAGAGACTCCTCGTCCTGCCGATCGGAGCTCAGCGAGTGAAGGAAAGCGGGGCGAGGCCCTGGCCAACACGCGGCCGCCATGCCCGTTAAGACAGGTTGCGGCCCCAACTCGAGAACGACGTCACAGCCTAAGTCGGCGAGCGTCGCGACGCTGCCCGCGAACTGAACCGCTTGTCGCAGGTGGCGTCCCCAATAGTCGCTGTCCAAGATCTGTTCGGCATCGAGCAGCTTTCCCGAAACGTTGCAAACGCACGGCAACTGCGCGCGACGGAACTGAACGGTCTCGACGATGCGCCGCCAGGCGTCCATCGCCGGCTCCATCAACCCCGAATGAAACGCGTGGGAAGTCGCCAGGCGCTGATTCCGAACTCGTTGGGCGGAAAACTCTCTCAGAGCGGCCTCCACCGACTCATGAGGTCCGCTGATGACTGCATGAGAACCATTGATCGCGGCGATTGAAAGCTGAGGATCCGCCGCGATGGCTTGTCGCACGTCATCCACAGGCGCGAAGACAGCGGCCATCGCTCCCCCGTCGGGCAGTTCGCCGGTCAACCGGCTGCGCTCCGTGATGAGCCGCAATCCGTCCTCCAGGTCGATCATCCCAGCGACGCAGGCGGCCGCGAATTGGCCCACGCTGTGCCCCAGCACAACATCGGGCTGAAGGCCCCAACTTCTCAAGACGGCGGCCAGGCCCATCTCCAAGGCGAAGATAGCGGGCTGAGTCCAAACTGTTTGGTTCAGCGCCTGGGCGTCATGAAACATCACGTCCAACAGGGAGTGCTGACGATGATCGCGGAGGTACTGCTCGCAGCGGTCGAGCGTCTCGCGAAACACGGGCTGAGATTCGTACAGGCTTTGGCCCATGCCGACCCTCTGAGAGCCCTGCCCGGTGAACTGCCAGGCGACCATCGGTTTGGTGCGTGCGGCGCCTACGAAGAGCCCCGGGGCCGAGCCGCCTTGCTCCAGTTCATTGAGCAACACCTGAGCGTGCTGGACCGAATCAACCACCAGCGCGGCGCGGCGCTCAAAGTGCTTCCTTCCGACTCCAGCGGTGCGGCAAACATCCGCCAAATTCACGTCGGGGCGACGGCCCAGCCAGTCGCGGAATCGCTGGCCCAGTTGCTGCACCGCTTCGGTTGCTCTTCCACTTAAGACGAGCAGGTGTTTGCCTTTCTTGGGGGAGTCGGTGGGCCGGCCAGAGGAAGGCGTCGCAGCGGAGGACTCGACATAGCCTTCCAATACAACGTGGGCGTTGACGCCGCTCATTCCAAACGCGCTGACTCCCGCGACACGTGCGCCGGCGTGTGGCCACGGCGTCATGCGGTCGACGATCTTGACCGGCAACTGATCCCATGCAATGTGCGGATTCGGTTGTTCGAAGTGCAGGTGCGGCGGAATACGGCCATGCTGCAGGGCAAGCACGACTTTCAGCAAACCGGCCATCCCGGCCGCGGCTTCCAAATGGCCGACGTTGGTCTTGACGGACCCGACAAGCAGCGGGTCTTGGGGGTCGCGCCCTTTGCCGAGCACGGCGGCCGCGGCGCGCATCTCGATCGGATCTCCCAACTCGGTGCCCGTGCCGTGAGCTTCCAGATAAGCGACTTGCTTCGCGTTGACGCCTGCTGTTTCCAGACACTCGCGAATGACGCGCTCTTGAGCTTCCGCGCTGGGAACCGTCAATCCGCCAACATGTCCGTTGTGAGTCACGGCCGACCCGCGAATCACCGCCAGAATGGGGTCGCCGTCTCGTCGAGCATCAGACAGCCGCCGCAACGCCACAACGCCGCAACCTTCGCCGCGCACGTATCCGTCAGCCCTGGCGTCAAAGGCTCGCGAAAAACCGCTGGGCGAAAGCGCCTTCAGCTTGCACGTGAGCACCGTGGTCTTGGGCGAAGCCATCACGTTCACGCCGCCCGCAAGGGCGCGATCACATTCGCCGCGGTAAAGACTTTGGCAAGCCAGGTGGAGCGCCACCAACGACGAGGAGCACGCGGTATCAACGGCCAGACTCGGACCCTGCAATCCAAGTTGATAGGAGAGACGACCGCACAAGAAACTACCCGCCGACCCCGTCGCGATGTAAGGATTCAGATTTAACAACGAGTCGCTGCACTCGTTCTGGTAATCATTGTGCATCCAACCGACAAACACGCCCGTTCGCCGCCCGACGAGATCCGAGGGCCAGCACGCTCTTTCCAGCGCCTCCCAACTGACTTCCAGCAGCAGTCGTTGTTGCGGATCAATCCACGTTGCCTCTCGCGGCGCAATCCCAAAGAAATCCGCGTCCATCTGATCGATGCTGTCCAGAAACGCGCCTCGCCGAGCGTACATTCTGCCGGGCGTCTCCGAATCCTTGTCGAAATACGCTTCGATGTCCCAACGATCGCGCGGCACGTCGCCCACTTCGTCTGCGCCTTGGGATAGCTGCTCCCAGAATGCTTCCGGGCTGGACGAGCTGCGCGGAAATCGACAGGCCATCGAGACGATGGCGATTCCTTCGTTCGGACGCTCCGCGACATTGGCAAGTTGTCGCTTCAGATCGCGGATCTTGAGAAGGGCGAGCTTGGTCGCGGAAAGGTCTTGCGTTGTCAAATCGGGCTCGCCAACTTCGCTCGTGCATGGGGTCGGAAGAATGGAGTGGTTCGGTTCCGAATAATCGCCGGGATCTCCTCACGCTGGCGATGACGGGAGTCGTTGTTTCCCGCACCGCCGCCAGTTCGGCCGAATCGACACGCCTCGATTGTACAGCGCGCCCGCCCTCGGCGACACGCCGCGCAACAGTGTTAAGACCGGCGCAGGTTTGTCGTCCACCCCTGCGCGGGGAGCGTTTCGCGGCGTGCAGAAGCCTGGGCGCGACCGATATGAAAAACGGCCGCCGCTCGCTTCGCCAGAGGTTCTGCCGAACGTTTTTTGAGGGGCCGCGAATTGTGGGACCGGCGACGCTGGCCCCGGACCGGTGATCGTTGCACAATTCGAGACGCCCACATGTCGCTGAGGAGTCAAGCCAACCAAGCTGACGCATGTGCTAGACTGCTTGGTTCCTCCGGCCACGAGACGCGCCCAGGGCCGACCCCCGTTCGTTGGCCGAGCCCTGCACGGGAGAACCCACTGGGAATTTATGGGAGACATGTGATGCGGCGTTCAGCGAGTGTTCTCTTTCTGTCTCTAGTTTCGTTATGTTCGACCGCCACGGCTCAGCCAGACAACGGCGGCGAGGGCGACAAGCTTCGCATCATTTGCTTCGGGGCGCATCCCGATGACGCCGAGTACAAAGCCGGCGGCGTCGCGGCGATGTGGGCCAAGCAGGGGCATCACGTCCAACTCGTCTCGGTCACCAACGGCGACATTGGGCACTGGCGGATGGCTGGCGGCGCGTTGGCCAAGAGACGCACCGCTGAATCCGCGAAAGTCGCGGAACGCCTGGGCGTGAAATCGCAGGTGTTGGACATTCATGATGGCGAACTAACGCCGTCGCTCGAGAATCGTCGCATCGTGACGCGATTGATTCGGGAATGGAATGCGGACATCGTCATTTCGCATCGTCCGTGGGACTACCACCCCGACCATCGTTATGTGGGCGTGCTGGTTCAGGATGCGGCCTACATGGTCACCGTGCCGTTCTTCTGCCCCGATACTCCGCCGCTGAAGAAGAACCCTGTCTTCCTCTACTCCAGCGACTCATTCAAGAAGCCTTATCCCTTTCAGGCCGATATCGCCGTGTCCATTGACGACGTCTTTGAATTGAAAGTGGACGCCCTAATGGCGTTGGAGTCGCAGACCTTCGAGGGCGGCGCACTGGGCAGCGCCGAGACCATGGCCAAGGCGCCGCCGGCGTCCCAGCCGGAGTTGCGCCGCGCCTGGCTTCGTGAACGATGGGATAGCCGATCCTCCAGCGAGGCCCAACGCTATCGACAAGCTCTGCTGCGCTGGTACGGGCCCGAACGCGGAGCCGCCGTGAAGTATGCGGAAGCCTTCGAGATCTGCGAATACGGACGCCAGCCGACCGAGAGCGAAGTCCGCAAACTGTTTCCGTTCTTCACGACGCCGGCGACAGCCGCCAAGTAGGCGGACGTCGTCGGCCCGCGTCAATGGACAGCACCGCAACGCGGTGCACCCCCAAAGCCTGGGGTCGCGCAGCGCACCCCAGGAACCGCGGCGCACGCCCCGACACACCATTCCAGCCTCCGCACCGCAACGCGGTGCAACCCCACAACCTGGGGACGCGGCACGAATGAGCACCTTCCGAGTCGAGTTACGCAGTGAGCAAAATTCCGCTACAGCGTTGCCGTGCGGGGCAAGTTGGCCAAGACGTTAGCAACACCCCGCTGGCCCTGGACGGCGTCAACGGCCGGCGTTGCACCGAGCTTACGGGGATTTCAAGACCCGCAATGGGGTGGGGCTAGTGCGGCCAAGCTGGAAACGCCGAATCGCCATCTGCCGCCCTAGCTCCAATGCGAAGCAAAACGCCCGGGGGCTAGTGGGAAGGAAAGCGAGTTCGAAAACCGCGGTTGTCTTCCATGTTTGGCCGGTCTGCAACGTCACTGGCTGGTTGTCGCCAACGCGAACCAAACGAAACGCCGCGCCCTGCGCCGACTGAGTCAGGCCGCTCGCGGCTTCACCATTGTCATTCAGCAGCCAGGCTTTCGCGTCGCTCAACGGATCAATCACTACGGCTTTGGCGTCCTCGTTGGTCAGCGTGAACTCGACCACGCCGTGATAGTAAGCTTGTGTCGTGCCGAAGGCGTATTGAAATCGTCGCTCAGGGAGTTGCGCTTCTCCGTCCTTTAACGTCACACTTGTCAGTCGCAACTTCGGTGGGAATGTCAATTCAGACGGCTTCACCGCGTCCTCCTTGGACTTGGCCTCCGCATCAGCGCTCGCTGGCTCCTGGCCCCGCGATGAGGTTAGTCCACCAAGGGCCGCTACGGAGAGACCAACGCAAACAAATGAAACGACGAAGGATCGAATTGAGTACGGCAACACTAGGAGCCTCCTCGATTTGGGTTAAAACTCGCCGCAGCCACCGCGCCACAGCGGCGGATGTTGCAAGTCGATGATACAGATCCTATCCGTCGCCGGAAGTCCGCGTGGGTAACAGCCGCGCAACAACCACCCGCAATGGACGTCAATCGCCTGCGGACTTACGGAATACACCAGCGGCCGAGGGGAAGCCGGGCCGACGCGGTATTCGCCGCCATCGGCAAGTTGGGACTTCATTTGTCCGGGCGGCTTGTTGCACTCGAGGTGTTCCTTGTGACAAACTAGGGCCCATCCCAAGACCGATTGAGCAAGTTGGACAATGCCGCTGTGCCCCCAAATGGCGCAACTGGGTTTTGGGATAGGCTCTCAAGCCGAAGCCAATCGTGCCAGTTCGGCTGAGTAACCCCGTCGCGCGGTCGTCTTGTCGCGCTTCGATGAGACTGAACTTGAATGTCCCCCCTTTTCATTGCTGATAAGTTGACATCATGAATTGCCTTCATTACGCACTCGTTGCCGTCCGCATTGTCTGCCTGGTAGCGCCCACACTTGGGTTTTGCGGTGTGCTGGCCGCGGCCGAGGGTAAGCGACCTAACTTTCTTTTCATCATCGCCGATGATCAGTCGCCTTTCGACTTGAAGGTCTACGACCCCAAGTCGCCTCTGCAGACGCCGAATATCGATCGCCTCGCAGCCGAAGGGATCGTGTTTGACGCGGCCTACCACATGGGTTCCTGGTCGGGCGCGGTGTGTACGCCTTCCCGGCACATGATCATGAGTGGTCGGTCGTTGTGGCGCATTCCGGGGCGTGGACGGCGGGTCGCTCATCCCAATGCAAGTAACCCCGAGTTGGTTCCACCGGATCTGGCCGAAAACACGATGGCGGCCGTATTCAACCGCGCAGGCTATGACACGATGCGAACCTGCAAGAAAGGGAATAGTTACGACGCGGCCAATCGCTTATTCACCGTCGTTCACGAGGCGACCAAACGCGGTGGCGATGCGGAGAGCGGCAGCCCCTGGCACGCTGAGCGGGTCTTGGAGTACCTGGCTGATCGCCAATCACGCGCGGACGAAGATCCCTTCCTGATCTACTTCGGATTCTCGCACCCTCACGACACTCGCGACGGCGCGCCGGAGCTTCTCGAGAAATACGGCGCCGTGAATCACACCGACCGCACTCAGCCGCCGCCGGCCAACGCCAAACAACCGCCGCTGCCCACGAACTACTTGCCCGAGCATCCCTTCTTCCACGGCCACCCTAACCTGCGCGATGAAGTCAACGTCAGCGGCGTCTGGAAACGACGAGATGAGCGAACGATCCGCAATGAGATCGGCCGCCAATTCGCCTGCAGCGAGTACATCGACATGCAAATCGGCCGCGTCCTCGAGAAGCTGAAGGCCATGGGCGAATTGGACAATACCTATGTGGTCTATACCTCCGATCATGGGATGGCCATCGGCCGCCATGGTTTGCAAGGAAAACAAAACCTGTATCAACACACCTGGCGTGTGCCCTTTATCGTGAAAGGCCCAGGCATCGCGCCGTCGCGGGCGGCGGGAAATATCTACTTGATGGACGTCTTGCCCACCCTCTGCGACCTGGCGTCGATCGACGCGCCGCCGACCGTCGAAGGCGTCAGCTTCAAGCCCGTGCTTGAAGGAGACGAGGCTACGGTTCGCGATGTCCTTTACGGCGCCTACTGCGGCGGGACCAAGCCGGGAATGCGATGCGTCAAGCGTGGCGATTGGAAACTGATCAAGTACGACGTGATGGACGGCGCCGTCCGACAAACGCAGTTGTTCAACCTTCGTGAAAACCCTGATGAGCTGCTGGCGCAACACCACAGCGATAACCCGCTGAAGACGAATCTGGCCGACAATCCCAAGTTCGCCGAAAAGCGCCGCGAGCTGGAAGACCTGCTGCTGGCGGAAATGAAGCGGCTGGACGACCCTTATCGACTTTGGGATCAACCTCAAGATCAAGCGGCGGAATCGCAGTAGATCCGACCGAAGCCTGTCGCGCAAGAAGAAGGGACGGAGCAGCATGAACAACTACGCGTCGCTTATCCTACTGACCGCCTCCTTCCTGGCGCTGCCGGCGCAGGCTCAGGAGGAAAAGCCGGATGAGGTCGTCACTTACAAGAGCGTCGGCGAGGTGGAACTGGCCCTGCATGTCTTTCATCCGCCCGCCTTCAAGGCATCGGACAAGCGGCCCGCCATTGTCTTCTTTTTTGGCGGTGGTTGGGTTGGCGGCAGCCCGCAACAATTCTATCCCCAAAGCCGGCGCCTGGCCGATCGCGGGATGGTGGCTTTTTGCGCCGAATACCGCACGCGAAACAAGCATCAAACCACTCCCGCGGAGTGCGTCAAAGACGGCAAGTCCGCGGTCCGCTGGGTCCGTCAACACGCCGCCGAACTGGGCGTGGACGCGAATCGCATCGCTGCCGGCGGCGGCTCGGCTGGCGGGCATGTGGCGGCCGCCACCGCCACCACGCAAGGATTCGAAGAAGACGGAGAAGACCACAGCGTGAGTTGTCGTCCCAACGCGCTGGTCTTGTTCAATCCCGTTTTCGACAACGGTCCAGACGGTTATGGGCACGACCGAGTTCTGGAATACTGGCGAGCGTTTTCGCCTCTTCACAACATCGATCGGAAGACGCCGCCCACCATCGTGTTCCTGGGGACCAAGGACAAACTGATCCCGGTCGCGACAGCCAAGAGCTACCAGCAGCGTATGCAGGACGCCGGTCGAAGGTGCGATCTGCACTTGTACGAAGGCGCGGCGCACGGCTTCTTCAATCGTGGCGACGCTTTCTCCGATACGCTCGAAAAGACCGATCGCTTTCTAACGTCGTTGGGCTATCTGAAGGAGAATCTCGACGAAGAAGAAGCAACACCGGAGAATCCACAGCGGCGTGGGCGACTGGGGTGATCTTCCACGCCCCAACGGTTTGTTTCTCCGTGTTTCTCCGTGCTCTCCGCGGTGATCCAGACAGGCTGAGCATAAGAGTCAAAAGAACGTGTTCTATGCGATCAGCTCTTGGATCACATGCCCGTGGACGTCGGTCAAGCGACGGTCGATTCCGTCGTGCCGCACCGTAAGACGAGTGTGATCGATTCCCAGGAGCCGCAGGATCGTGGCGTGAACGTCATAGACCTGAGTTGCGTTTTCGCGATCCAGCGGCTTATAGCCCCATTGATCCGATGGACCGTACGTCACACCACCCTTCACGCCGCCGCCGCATAGCCAGTTGGTGAACACGTAGGGATTGTGGTCCCGCCCCTTGCCGCCTTGACTGCTGGGCATTCTTCCAAACTCGGTCGTCCAAAGGACGATCGTATCCTCGAGCAACCCACTCTGCTTGAGATCCTTCAACAGCGCCGCGGTTCCGATCGCCATGCCGCGCGCGAGGGGGCCATGATCTCGTTGGATGTCTTCGTGGCTGTCCCAATTGCGACGCGGGAAGCTGTTGTCGTTGCCCGACCAGATTTGCACGAATCGCACGCCACGCTCCAACAAGCGTCGAGCGATAAGGCACTTGCGACCGAAGTACTCGGCTTCCTCCGGCGCGTTAATCTCGCTCGGGTAAACCGCCCCGTCGCGGTCCAGTCCGTACATCTTCATCACATGATGAGGCTCGCCGGACAGATCCAGAGCTTCCGGAGCGCTCAACTGCATCCGGGCGGCCAATTCGTAGGAGCGAATGCGAGCATCCAACCGCGAGTCGCCTTCTCGTTCCCGTTGGTGCTGTCGGTTCATTCGATTCAGCAGGTCCAGCCCCTGCTGATCGCCGTCGGCTGTAACGTAGTCGGCGAGCGGGTAGAGATCTTCGATGGGATTCTGACGCTGAGGAAAGATCGCGGTCCCTTGGTGCTGGCCGGCAAGAAGGCGGATCCCCAATTCTTGGGACCGTTGCTGGCAAAGCCCCGATGATCGGGCAAGACTACGAACGTTGGCAAGTTCTCGTTGATCGACCCCAGCGCATAGCTGATCCACGCGCCCATGCCTGGAAACCCCGGCCGCTGGAATCCCGTCGCCTGTAAGTACGTCGCTTGTGAGTGCACGCCAGTCTTGCCGACCATATTGTGAATGAAAGCCATGTCGTCGACGCAGGACCCCAGCGGCGCGACGACTTCGCTCAGCATTTTTCCCGTTTGCCCATGGGGCGAAAACTTGAAGGGCGATTTCATCCACGGACCGAGTCCATTTTGAAACGCCTCGACATGCTCTCCAAAGTCCGACGCTTCGCCGTGACGCTTTTCCAGCAACGGCTTATGGTCCCACAAATCCAGGTGGCTGGCGGCGCCGCCCATGAACAGTTGGACCACTCGTTTCGCTTTGGGCGGGTAGTGCAAGACCGACAACGCGCCCGCGGTTTGAGCTCGCGCGTCATCTCGCAGCAAGCAAGCCAGCGCCAACGCTCCGAATCCCGCACCTGATTCTTGCAGGAACCGACGACGATGTGTTCGATGCGTCATGACGCGCCCTCGATTGCTTACAGCAAAACATCGCAGAATCTAATCCACGAATACGAACTCGCTGAGATTGAACAGGAAACGGCAGAGATTCGCCAACCCATGGCTCTCCGCATAAGCGGTCAGCTCTTGCATCTCGTCGCGGGTGGCGTCGCGCTGAGCGATCAATCGCATCGCTCGCCGGACTTGCGTTGGAAGGTCGTTCGACTCGCTACGCAGGCGTTCCGCGAACCGTTGGGCCATATGCAGGTTGAATCGATTGTTTAAGAGGGAAAGCGCCTGCAGCGACGTGAGCGTTTCATTGCGTCGCGGCGTGCTTTGGGATGAATCCGCGCAGTCCAGCGTCGTCATCCAGGGATCTGGTTGCGAGCGCACCACGAAACGATAGATGCTGCGTCGATGCGACTTGGGATCGGACGGATCGAACTTGTGGTATTCATAGTGGGGCGAGTGTTCGGTGCGTTCCAATTCGAAGAGATAGAATCCAGGACCTCCCATCTCCAAATTCAAAGCTCCGCTGACGGCGAGAATGGAGTCGCGAATCTCTTCGGCCTCTAGGCGACGACGGTTCATTCTCCAGAGATATTGATTGCTTCCGTCGATCGTAGCCATCGCCGCGTTGAAGTCGGAGGCTTGTTGATACGTGTTGCTGTGGACAATCAAACGATGCAGTGATTTGAGGGACTGGCCACTATCGCGAAACTCGGCGGCGAGAAAATCGAGCAGTTCTGGATGCGTGGGCGCGGCCCCCATGCGGCCGAAATCGTTCGGCGTGGCGACGATGCCGCGGCCGAAATGATGCTGCCAGACTCGATTGACGATCGACCGCCAAACCAAGGGGTGATCTTTGGAGGTTAGCCAACGGGCCAGAGCCGCGCGTCGTTCGCCTTCGCTCAGCGATTCACTGAACCGCCAATTCTCATCCTCCGCCAGCGGCAGATAACCTGGCGGCGCTTTTCCGCGGGGCTGCTGCACGTCGCCTCGGTGCAACACGTGGACTTCGCGCGGCGTCGCGAGGGTGGGCTTGAAGTTTCCTTGCGGCGCGAAGTGCGTTGCGGCGGCGTAGACCATTTTCGGCGCTGGGAGGGCCGCGATTCGCTCTGAGACGTCGGCGAGCGATTGCTCCAGTTGCTCGCGTCGTGCGACGCGCATGGGCGTCTCGACCTGTTGCAACAGCCTGGTTCGCTCGGCTTTCGCATCCCGCAATTCACGCCGGGCGGTTTCGTCGACGCCCTCGGCCCATTTACCGTCGGTCAGGTTCGCGCGCGCCCGGCGCACGGGGGCTTCGATGGAATCAAGTGAAACCACGGCGGCGTTCCTGGCCGCCTCCAAGCCCTGCTCGTCCACCGCGCAGCAGCTCGGCTAAGGCCAGGATATAGTCGTTCTGGCGTTCCGCCAACTTGGTCGCGGTGACTCGAATGCGGCTGGCCGAAATGTTGGCGAACTCCCATCGAGGCGCCGCCAGTCCCGGATTGGGGAAGTCGTGATCCGTCTGGTCGACAAGCGTCGTCCAGTTGGCGTCGTCGTCGGCAGCCTCGATCTTGAATCTCAGCGGGAAGCCGAAGCCGGCGCCGATGCCGGCGAATTCGTCGTGGCATGGTTGGAGAATAACGCTGGCCAGCACCTTGGTTTCGGCGAGTTTCACCTCGACCCACTTGGTTGTATCCGCGGAGTCGGCGATGGCGCTGTGATAGCCGAATTCAGGCGCCTTGCGAATGGTTTGGGCTTCCTCCAGCTTCGCAATCAACTGGTTCAGCTCGCCCAATCGCGGTCCGGCGGCGTCGCGGAGTTCGCGGTCCAGCGTGGCGCGATCGGCCGTAAGCTGCCGCAGCCTGCTACTCAGGTGTTGTCGTTGTTGGGCCACCTGCGGATCGTCGTCATAGGGTCGGTCCGCACGATCGACGGCTGCGAAGACAGCTTGCAAACCGTAGTAATTCTCCTGAGTGATCGGATCAAACTTGTGATTGTGACAACGCGCACATTGGACGGTAACGCTGCAAAACGCATTCAGCGCGTTGGACACCATATCATCGCGATCCAAATTACGGGCCACCTTGCCATCGATCTTCGATTCGGGCACTTCGACGTGGCCAATGAAGTCCCAGGGGCCCGCGGCGATGAATCCCAGCCCTAGGACGCTATCGGGTTGGCCCGGAAAGAGCACGTCGCCCGCGATCTGCTCTTGCACGAATCGCTCGTAGGGTTTGTCGTCGTTCAGCGAACGAATCACGTAATCGCGATACGGCCAGGCGTTCGGTCGAAGCTTGTCTTTATCGTAGCCGCACGTGTCGGCGTACTTGACAACGTCCAGCCAATGCCGCGCCCAGCGTTCACCATAGTGCTTGGAGTCCAGCAAGCGATTGACGAGCTTGTCGTATGCGTCGGCGTCGGCGTCGGCGACAAACGCCGCCACTTCCTCAGGCGTCGGAGGCAAGCCGATCAAATCGTAAGTCAAACGGCGAATGAGCGTGCGTCGATCGGCGGGAGACGAGGGCGCCAGGTCTTTTTCGTGCAGCTTTCGCAGAACAAACGCATCAACCGGCGTCTTAATCCAGGGATCTTCGATCGTTGGCGGCGACGGCCGAACGACAGGCTGATAAGACCACCAGGAGAAGTCGGAAACGCGTGGTTCCTCGAGCACCACCTCCTCCGGCCACTGGGCGCCCGCTTCGATCCAACGCCGGATAGCGGCGACCTCTTCGTCGGCCAGCGGTTGGGCGCCCTTCGGCATAGCCGCTTCGCCGTCGGTCGCGGTAATCAGCTCGACGATATGGCTGGCGTCAGCATCGCCGGGCTCGATGAATCCCGAAGACAGCGCGGCCGCGCCTCTCTGCAGGGAGAAATCGCCCTTGCGTTGAATGTCGTTGTGACAGCTCAAGCAGCGCCGTTGCAGCACCGGGGCGATCTGTTGTCGAAAATCATCCTGGGCGGTCGCCGTCGAAACCGAAGCCAACAGGAAAGTCGAGAAAATCAGAAGGCCTAAGGCCCTTGTGGGTGATTGCACTTAAGTTTTCCTTGGTTGCTTCAAGTGCGCGTTTGTATGTCTTAGTATACACGACGCGCCGCCGCGCCGCATCCAGCAGTCCCCGCGCGGTCGGCGAACGAAAAGACGCCTTCCAACCTGAAAGCACGCAACATGACCTGGAACCGCCGATCATTCCTGGCCGCCACCGCGGGATGCGTCGCAGCGCCATGGGCCGCCGCCCACGCGGCGACTACCGCGAGAACCGCGAAAAAGAAGGTCGCTTTTCTGGGGACGGTGGTCCAACGGCATTCTCACGCCCAGCACTTCCTGGATCGGCTGACCGCGGGATACACCTGGGCCGGTCGCTGGCAGCCGCCCCGAGTTGAACGTGGCGTCGGTCTTCATCGATCAGTTTCCCGAGCAAGGCGATCTTGGCCGCCAGCGGATCGAGAAACATCAGCTGAAGCAATTTCCAACCATCGCCGAAGCGCTGACCCTTGGCGGTTCGGACCTCGCCGTCGATGGAGTGGTCATTATCGGCGAGCATGGCGACTACCCGAGCAACGATAAGGGACAGCGACTGTATCCTCGTTACCGTTGGTTCAAGGAAGTCGTGAAGGTCTTTGAGCAAAGCGGTCGCGCGGTTCCCGTGTTCAACGACAAACACCTCTCCACCGACTGGAGCGAATGCCAGGAAATGGTGGCGGACTCCAAGCGGCTGAACTTCGCCTTTCTGGCGGGTTCCTCGCTACCAGTCACCTGGCGATTGCCACAGACCGAGACGCCATTCAACGCCGACTTGAAGGAAAGCGTTTGTGTGGCCTATGGCGGCGTCGATAGCTATGATTTCCACGCGCTGGAAACCGCGCAGTGCATGTCCGAACGACGCGCCGGCGGAGAAGTCGGCATCGCCTCGGTGCATGCCGCCCGGGGCGAGAAGCTGTTCGAGCTGTTGCATCAGTCGGATCGAGAATTGACGCGAAAGCTGATCGTCGCGGCGCTCAATCGCAGTCACAACCTGCCCGTCGAAGGCGGCTTTCCCACAGGCCCGGTGACCTTCTCCTGGTTCCAGAAAACGCTGCCGGATTCCGTGGGCTATCTCATCGAACATCGCGACGGTTTCCGCACGACGATTGTCTTGACGGGAATCCAAGATTTCAATTACGCCGGCTACATCGCCAGCGAGGATCGAATTGTATCCTGCCAGATGTACCTGCCGATGCCGACGCACGGCTCGACCACCGCGGATTTCTTCAATCCGCTGACGCGGCATATCGAGGAGACAATCCTACGCGCCAAGGCGCCCTACCCGGTCGAGCGCACCCTGCTGACGTCCGGCATGGTGATCGGTGGCGTGAATTCGCTTCATCAAGGCGCCGTGCCGGTGAGCACGCCCGAGATGGCGGTGCGTTATCAGTGTTCGCCGGAATCTCACTTCTGGAGAGTGTAACGTCACAAATTGCAATTCAGTCCCGAACGGGACAGCCCCAAATCAGCTTAGGGTGCATGCAGCGCAACCCTGGGTGACCCCGGAGCACCCCCCTGCTGAGCTGGTGTGCCACGACCCGAAACCAGCCGCTCCATCCCAAGATCGCCGTTCCCTCCACGAATACCCTCGTTGAGACCGCTTGCCCGACATAGGTCCAGCCGGGACCGTTGGGCAAGCTTCATGAGCGTCCCTGGAGGAGAGTTACGATGGGCTTCGGCGGCGGAATGGCAGCAGGAATGGGCGCCGGCATGGGCGCTGGAATCGCAATCGGAATCGCGTCCGGAAAGAAGCAAGCCGTGCAGAAGCTTCGCGAGCACTTCATCGCGCAGGGAATCACCGTGCACGACCACATCGGCAAGGAATTGGTGCTGGACAACGGTGCTGCAAGACGCGACTGGTGAGAGCTGCGAATGCAGCGGCGCCACCAAAGTAGTGATGCTGATCGCCATGCTGACCGGCGTGGCTGTCTTCGCGACGATCGCCTTTTGGGTGCTGCGCGAAATTACCGCGGTGCGCTGGTATTGAATTGGGCGCGAGCCAGCGAGGCCGTGAAACGGGTCACCACAGAGAGCACGAAGGACCGAACCGATTGCGTCCGCCTCTGTGGTTCTCCGCGTCCTCCGTGGTAATCCGGATCTGACGAGCGCTGATTCTCTATTCGCCGCACCAGGCGGCCCATTGCTGGTCCAGCCATGCTGCATCGGGTGGCTTGTCGAAGATCAGAAATCGATAGCGGGCTCGATAAGGATGCGCTCTGTCAATCGTGAACTGACCGTCAACGCAGGGAGCGAAAACGAAGTACGGCTTGGTGGGATGCAAGCGCACGGCTTGAGGAGCTCGGAAGTTCTTCGCGTGGCCGAGCATCGCGATGGTCGCCGGTCGCCCGCCCACTTGCCCCGACATGGCCACCCATTTCACGTGCTGATGATTGCCCGCAATGGCGTCCGACCCAAGATTATTGAGAAAGAAACTCGGCTCCCGGTCAGGTTGCTCCTCGCCAACGGAGTCCGCATCCCGACCCTGCAGCCAACTGACGGGCCCGCGACACTGCAACTCCGCCGTAGTGATATTTCTCAACGATCAATGGTTGGTCCGTCAAGGCTGACTGCGTCGTCTCTAGATCGATGCAGTAGTGTGCTTCGCCGCTTGTCTGCACCGCGACTCTCCACCGTTCGCGAAGCACATCGATCGGCGGCGATTGTTCGGCTCGATGGATCAAGTCGGCTTCGAACCCCAACTCGCCCTTGGACGCGTCGCCGAAAATACTCGCGATACGCTCATGCACGACGCGTCCCGTGCCGCCTTTCAGGTTCCAGAAATCGACTTTCCGATCCGCGTAGGTGGTTCGCGTCCAGGCCGAGAACACGCCATGCTGATGCGGATGATCGAAGGGGAATGCAGCCGTGACGACCTTGCCTTCAGGCGTCGCCACTGGGTGCAGAAAGCCGCTGCGGCGGTAGATCGGATCGATTCCCTCGGGAACTTCGGGCGAAATCTTGTTATAGACCATCACGAGCGCGCCGCTTCGCATGATCTTCAGAGTGGAATCCGTCTCTTCCAAGAGCCAGTCATTGACGCGCAGGGTTCGCGGCTCCCGCGCTTCGCAACACGCGTTGGTCGCTGCGATGGAGCAAGCGGCCGCCCACAGCAACACCCGCCCAAGACGCCTGATCACCTCGCTGCTCAGCATCATTTCGCACCTGTTCCGCTGCTTATCAAGACAATTCCGCGGCCATCGCTTATCATAGCGTAAGCTCCCGCCTAGGTCCCTCCGCCTGACAATTTGAAGAGGCCAGATCGATGACCCACCGCAAGGCGATCCCGTCCATTGCTGCGCGGACGATGTTCGGGCTCGCACTGATTGTCGCAGTCGCGCGAAACGTGGTCTTCCCGCAAGTTGGGCACGCCCAGACGGACGCCCAGCAACGGCAATTCTTTGAGAACCGGATTCGCCCTGTCTTGGTGAAGCATTGCTACGCTTGCCATTCAGCCGAAGCCGAGGCGGTGAAGGGGGGCTTGTTGGTCGATTCGGCCCCCGGCCTGCTCAAGGGCGGTGATTCAGGACCCGCGGTGGCCGTCGGCGATCCTCAACACAGCTTGCTGATTGAGGCCTTGCGGTATGACGGGTTGGAGATGCCGCCCGCTGGCCGGCTGCCGGAAGCCGTGATTCAAGACTTCGAGCGCCTGGATCCGCGACGGCGCCTGGCCCCCAAGGACGCGTCGGTCCAGGCGGTCGCATCCGCGATCGATCTGGACGCCGGACGCAGGCACTGGGCCTTCCAACCCCTGCAGCGACAAGACGCTGTGCCGATCGCCGAGTCTTCCTGGCCGGAGAACTTGGTGGACCGATTCCTTCTTTCGCGGATGCAATCCGCTGGTATTTCGCCGAACTCCGACGCGGATCCGACCACGTTGGTGCGACGGCTTTATTATGACTTAATCGGGCTGCCTCCCACTCCCGCGCAACTAGCCGATGCGCTTGACGGCGACTTCAGCGAGACCTATCCGCGGACCGTCGATCACTTGCTGCAATCGCCCGAGTTCGGCGTACATTGGGCGAGACATTGGTTGGATGTCGCCCGCTACGCGGATTCCAACGGAGGCGACTTCAACGCGACGTTTCACAACGCCTGGCGGTACCGCAATTATGTCGTTGACGCGATGAATCGCGACAAACCGTTCAACCAATTTGTGAAGGAGCAAATCGCTGGGGACCTGTTGCCGGCCGACACCGACGCGCAACGAACGGACCAGATCGTCGCGACGGGATTTCTGATGCTCGGCGCCAAGATGTTAAGCGAGCGGGACAAGGAGAAGTTGACGATGGATGTCGTCGACGAACAAATCACCGCCGTCGGCTCCGCAATGCTGGGCCTGACTCTCGGCTGTGCTCGTTGTCACGATCACAAGTTCGACCCTATCGCCACCCGTGATTACTATGCGCTGGCCGGCGTCTTCCGCAACACGCGAACCCTGCAAGGCGAGAGCCAGAAGTACGTTTCGACGTGGAAGAAAGTTGACTTGCCCGTCGCGAAAGAGGATGCAACTCGGTTTCAGGCTCATCAGCAAGCTGTCAAGCAACTGAAAGACCAGCAAACGAAGCTCGCCAAACAACTGGAGCAGGCGAGGTTGACGCTTGCTTCAGAAGGCCTCCTTATCGATGATGACGCGGCGATGACCGTCGGCGCCTGGAAATCTTCGTCATTAACGCCGAAATATATCGGCCGGGGCTACATTCACGATAACAACCAGAGCAAGGGGGATTGCTCCGCCACGTTCGTCTCCACGCCCAAGGCGACGGCCGAGTACGAATTGCGGATCTCCTATTGCGCTGGATCCGGGCGAGCGAACAACGTTCCCGTTGCGATCCGCGGCCAGTCGCTGCAGGCTGACCTGCGGCTGGATCAAACCAGGAAGCCCGCCGTGAACGAACTGTTCCAGCCGATTGGCCGCTTTCGCTTGACCGCCAATCTGCCCGTCGAGGTCACGATATCCAACGCCGACACGCAAGGGCATGTGATTGTGGACGCCGTGCAGTGGGTGCGGTTGGACGACGCCGGTAAGCCGGTCCCGCTGCAGCCGCCCAACGAGCAGGACGCGACGCCGGCGCCGGCCTTGGCGACGCTCGAGGCGCGCATAGCGAGCTGGAAGAACAACTGAACCAGCTTGCTAAGAATCTCGCCGGAGCCGCCTCCCCAGGCGTTGGCGGTCACTGACGTGGAAGCGATCGACGATTGCCATCTGTGCATCCGCGGCGAACATCACAATCGCGGTGGGAAGGTTCCCCGCGGCGTTCCCGCCGTGTTTTCCGAAGCGGTTGAATTCCCGAGTGACCAAAGCGGCCGGTTGCAGTTGGCCCAGTGGATCGCTTCGCCGCGGCATCCACTCACGGCGCGTGTTTTCGTCAATCGTGTTTGGATGCACTTGATGGGGCAAGGAATCGTCCGCAGCGTCGATAACTTCGGCGTCCAAGGCGACCGCCCCAGTCACCCCAAACTGCTTGATGAGCTGGCCAGTCGGTTCGCCAGCCCCGCGACCAGCGGGGGCTTGGGCTGGTCGGTCAAGTCCCTGGTGCGTTTGCTTGTGCTGAGCCGCAGCTACCGCCTCAGCTCGGACGACGATGAGATTAACGCGCGATTGGATCCCGAGAATCGCCTACATTGGCGGGCGAATCGGCGCCGTTTGCAGGCCGAGGAGATTCGCGACTCGCTGCTGGCCGCCACCGGCGCTTTGGACTTAACCGCGGACGCATCCCCCGTAAAGGGCCTGGGCGTGTTAGTCAATAACAATAACGCGGACGCGAAGCCCTTTCAGGCGGATGGCGCCATCAAACGAAGTCTCTATCTGCCCATCATTCGCAGTGCACTGCCCGCCGAGTTGACGGTGTTCGACTTCGCCGATCCGGACTTGGTCGTGGGCCGACGTCCGATCACCAACGTGCCCGCGCAAGCCTTGTTGTTGATGAATAGCCCATTCGTCATGGACTGCGCCGAGAGAACTGCGGAGAAAATCGCAAGCCAACACGCACAGAATTCGGCGCTGGCCGGCGCCCAGTCGCGAGCTGAATGGCTGGTGCGGCAGGTTTACCTGACTGTGTTAAGCCGATTGCCGCAGCCAATCGAGGTTCAACGGGCGCTCGCATTCCTGCAGGAAACGCGGCAGGACGAGAGCGGCGGCCGAGCGATGAGTCGTTGGTCGAGGCCCTGGGACAACTGACGCATGTCCTTTTCGCGTCCACTGAATTTCGCATGTTAAACTAAAGCCGTTGCGCCTCAATACAAGAATTCCACGCCATGAAGCGACCTGACCAAGTAGCGAAATCCATGGCCGCGCGGCGGCGATTTCTGCAACGTGCGCTCTGCGGGCTCAGCGGGCTGACGTTGGGCTCTCTGCCAAGTCAAGCTGGCTTCGCTTTCGGCGGTCGACGCGACGAAAATTCCGCAACGCACCATCCACCGAAAGCGCGCCGCGTTATTTTTCTTTTCATGCACGGCGGTCCTAGCCACGTCGATACGTTCGACTATAAGCCGCGATTGCAACAGGATGATGGAAAGGAGCTGCCGTTCGAAAAAGCGGCCAACATCGACGCCGTGCCTAAGTTGTTGAAGTCGCCTTGGAAGTTCCGCCAGCACGGCCAAAGCGGGCTATGGGTGTCCGAATTGCTGCCGCATACGGCCAAGCATGCGGATGATCTTTGCGTCGTGCGTTCCTTGCACAGCCGAGGTCAGTCGCATGGGCAAGCCGTCAGCATGCTGCATACTGGCAGCGACAATCTGGTTCGTCCTTCGGTAGGCGCTTGGGTGTCCTACGGCCTGGGTTCCGAGAACCCGGACCTGCCGGCGTTCGTTTCGCTGGGGCCGGCCAGCGGCCATGGCGGACCGCGAAATTATGGTTCCGCGTTTCTTCCCGCGACTCACCAGGCCACCGTCATTGGCCATTCCGGGAAATTGGGCGCGGGCGGGATTCGACATTTGAAGAATCCGCGGCTGTCGCCAACTCAACAACGCCGGCAACTCGACCTGCTCCGTGAGCTGGATCATGATCATCTGCAGCGAGCGGGCGGCGACCCGCAGGTCGAAGGCGCCATCGGATCCTTGGAGCTCGCCTTTCGCATGCAAGAGGCGGCGCCGGATGTCCTCGACTTATCGCAAGAGACTGAGACTCTGCAGCGGGCTTACGGGATTGGCGCGAAGGCGACTGATAGCTTCGGACGGCAATGCCTGCTGGCCAGACGCTTGATCGAAGCCGGCGTCCGCTACGTGGAGCTGTCGACTGGCAACGTCTGGGATCAGCACGGCAATCTCAAAAGCGGTCATGAAAAGAACGCCTTGGCCACCGACCAGCCGATTGCAGCGTTGTTGACGGACTTGAAACGCCGAGGTCTGTTCGAGGACACGTTAGTGGTCTGGGGAGGGGAGTTTGGACGCACCCCGATTGTTCAAGGCTCCAATGGACGCGACCATAATCCGCAAGGCTTCAGCATGTGGCTCGCGGGCGGCGGAGTACGCGGAGGCCTGGCCTACGGGGCGACCGACGAGTACGGCTATTATGCGCTGGAGGATCGCGTGCACATTCATGACCTGCACGCAACGATGTTGCACCTGCTGGGACTCGACCACCAGAGGTTGACCTATCGCTTCGCCGGTCGTGATTTCCGGCTCACCGACGTTTACGGCAAGGTCGTGCATGCCTTGCAAAGGGCCTAGATCAACGGGCTCGCGCCGCAACGCTGTGCAACCCCATAGGCATCAAGTTAAGTATCTCAGGCGACGTTAACCCGGCGCATCCAATGGGATCTCGGACCAAAGCTCCGCGAAAAGGGACTACCACAGAGAGCACCGAGGAACACAGAGGACAGAAATGCATCCACCTCTGTGGTCCTCGGTGTCCTCCGTGGTTAATTCCATCAGGATTTTCTTAACTTGATGCCTATGGGGTGTCGCAGCCCACCCGATCGGCGAGTATGCGGGGTGCACAAAAAACTTCTGCTCAAGATTGAGTCCGTTTCGGCGAACTTGGGGTATCGCTGTTGAACCCCGCGTCGCGCGGCCCCGCATCCGCTGTACGTTCTCCAATGAGCGTCCCAGTGCGCGGGTCGCGGGCGTGCGCCTTGCCCGGGCGCCGTTCTCCATCTCTCGAATCCACCCACCATGGTTCATTCCTTATGCAACTGGATATCCGCAACCTCAGCAAGACTTATTCCAACGGCGTGGAGGCTCTGCGCGACGTCAGCCTGCTGATCCCGCCTGGTATGTTCGGTCTTTTGGGTCCAAACGGCGCGGGCAAGTCGACGCTCATGAGGACCGTGGCGACCTTGCAAGATCCGGATTCCGGGACAGTCATGCTGGGCGAACTTGACGTGCTTTCCGAGAAGCATGAGGTTCGCAAGCTCCTGGGGTACTTGCCGCAGGAGTTCGGCGCCTATCCAAAAACCAGTGCGTTCCAGATGTTGGACCATATCGCCACCTTAAAGGGCGTGTCCCAGCGCAAACAGCGACGGGAATTGGTGGACGCCATGTTGGCTCGGGTGAATCTGTACCAACATCGTAAGAAGGCCATCGCCAGCTTTTCCGGCGGCATGAGGCAGCGATTTGGAATCGCCCAAGCGCTGCTGGGAGACCCGCGATTGGTCATCGTCGACGAGCCCACGGCCGGACTGGACCCCGGCGAGCGGAACCGCTTTTACAATCTGTTGTCGGAAATTGGCGAAAGCGTGATCGTGATTTTGTCCACGCACATCGTGCAGGACGTCAAGGAGCTGTGCTCGGCGATGGCGATCATCGATGAGGGCCGATTGCTGTTCAGCGGCCCGCCCGGACAGGCGGAGTCTTCGTTGGCGGGCAAGATTTGGCGGAAGTCGATCGCCAAGGACGAACTGGCGGATCATTCCCAGCGCTACGAGTTGATCTCCACCAAGCTTGTCGCAGGTCGCCCACTGATCCATGTCTTCAGCGAGGAGGATCCGGGCGACGGTTTCCAGGCAATCGAGCCGGATCTGGAAGACGTGTTCTTCTGCAAAATCAAGAAGGTCGCCGAGAGTTCCGTGGCCGCACCCATGGCGTAAGTCTCTTCCGATTGCTCTTTTCCTCGCGAAACGCATTCACCCATGTTCTTGACTTTCTTTCGTTTTGAGTTGTCGTTCTGGTTGCGCGGAATGATGTTGTATGTCTTCCTGGGCATCATCAGCTTGCTGTTTTTTGGAGCGACGGCAAGCGATCAAGTCCGAGTGGGATCGGCCCTGGCCAACGGGTATCGCAACTCGCCCTTCGTTGTACAGAACTTCTATGCAGCGTCGTCGATCTTGTGCATGTTGATGATCACGGCGTTCGTGAACGCCGCCGCATTGCGAGACTTCGCCTACGGCACGCATGAAATGCTGTTCACCAAGCCGTTGAGCAAGTTTGGCTACTTCTGGGGCAAGTTCCTGGGCTCGACATTGATCGCGGTGATCCCCATGTTGGGGGTCTCCGTGGGTGTCTTCTTGGCGTCTCAAATGCCGTGGAACGAACCATCGCAGTGGGGGCCCAACGCCTGGCGTCCGCACCTGATGGGCGTGATTCTCTTCGCCGCGCCCAACGCGTTCATCGTGGCCGCGCTGATCTACTCGATTTCACTCTGGTTGCGTTCGACCATGGCGGCCTTCATCAGTACGATCTTGCTGTTGATCGGCTATACGATCGCGCAACAAATGCTCTCGAACCTGGACAACGAGCAACTGGCGGTGATGCTCGATCCTTTCGGCGTCCGCACTTTTTCGCTCGTGACGAAATACTGGACGGTGGCCGATCGCAATACGCTGTCGCTCAGCCTCGGAGGGTTGTTGTTATGGAATCGCCTCTTATGGTTGGGAGCGGCCTCGGCGGTCGTGGCCCTTTCCTACGTGCGCTTCGCATTCGCCATCCCCGCTCGCGGCGGCAAGCGACGCGCCGTGGAAGAAGCGCCCGCTGTGATCGGGACGCCGCCCCTGGCGGATTTTCGCAATGACGGGTTCGGCGCCGCATGGTCGAAGCTTGTCAGCCAGATCGGCGTGGAATTCTGGAGCACCGTCCGGAGCAACGTGTTCCTTGTGGTAATGCTCGCGGGCCTGGTCAACACGACGGCCAGCTTGATGCTCAGCAGCAGCGAGGGATTCGGATTAGCCGCTTTGCCGGTGACCTATCGCATGATTGAGATCCTGAGAGGATCGATGTATCTGTTCTTGATCGCCGTGGTTGTCTTTTACGCCGGGGTCGCCGTTTGGAAGGAAAGAGAGGCGAAACTGAATGAAGTGTTCGACGCGCTGCCTCATCCGACGTGGATCGCGTACGTCGCGAAACTCGTGTCCCTGTTGCTGATTGTGGCCGTGGTGCTGGCGCTCAGCTGGTTAGCTGGCGTCTTGAACCAATCGCTGCGCGGCTACACGCGGTTTCAGACGCTGCAGTACTTCGTCGAGTTCATGGTGCTGGATCTCTTCCAGTTCGGCGCCCTGGCCGTCTTGGCGATGTTCTGCCATGTTGTCTCGCCTAACAAGTACGTGGGTTACTTTTCCTTTGTGGTCATTTTGTTGCTCAACGCATTCGCCTGGAACCTGGTCTCCGTGGATTCGTTGTTGGTCCAATACGGCGCGACGCCGTCTTATCTTTACTCGGACATGTTCGGGATCGGCCCCTTTGTCCACGGGTTGATCGCGTTCAATGTCTATTGGGGACTGTTCGCCGTGCTCCTGTCGGTGGCCGCTATTCTGCTCTGGAGAAGGGGGTCGGAGGATGGTTACAGGGCGATGTGGCGGCAGGCTCCGGGTCGGTTCCGCGGCGGCTTGCGCGTCACGGCCGCGATGACTGTTGTGCTCTGGGGCGCGGTGGGCGGTTGGCTGTACTACAACACGCAAATCGTCAACGCGTATCCCGGCGGGGAACAACAGAAGCAATTGCAAGCGAACTATGAGAAGCAGTTCCACTCCCACGCCGAGCATCCGCAACCACGAGTGAGGAGCGTGAAGTACAACATTGACGTGTATCCCTCGCGCCGCAAGCTCAACTTGCGAGGCGTGCAGCAGATCACTAATCCCTGGGACGCCCCCATTGAACGACTCTTCCTGAACACGGCCGCCGACTACGAGACGGAAGTGGAAGTCGAGCGAGCTCGCCTGACGCACAGCCACGACGACCTGCACTATTACGAGTATGAGTTTGACCCGCCGTTGCAGCCTGGAGAGACGGTGCAGATGACTTACGTCGTAACCTATGAACCCAAGGGCATTGAGAATCAAGTCCGCGTCCGCCAGATCGTGCAGAACGGCACCTTCTTCAACAATGGCGTGGTCCCGCAGATCGGGTATCAACCGACGCAGCAATTGCAGAATCGCCGCGACCGCAAGCGACTGGGGCTGAGCGAGTCCGAATTGATGCCGCCCTTGGATCCTTCGAATCTCGCCGCTCGTGGCGACACCTACATCAGCAACAGCAGCGATTGGGTCGATGTGGAGACCACTATCAGCACATCCAGCGATCAGATTGCGGTCGCGCCGGGCAGCCTCGTGCGACGCTGGGAGAAAGACGGCAGGAATTACTTTCACTACAAAGTCGATCATCCTTCCTTGAATATGTACTCGTTCATCTCGGCTCGGTACAAGGTCGCGATTCAAAAGTGGCGGGATGTCGATATCGAAGTCTACTACCACCCGGAACACGAATGGAACGTGGAGAACATGCTGCGATCCATCCGAGATTCACTCGAGTATTACAGCACGCATTTCGGCCCCTATCGACACAAGCAAGCCAGGATCATCGAATTCCCCCGCATCGCGTCGTTCGCTCAAGCGTTTCCTGGAACCATGCCGTATTCCGAGGGCATCGGCTTCATTGCCGATATCCATGACGAGGACGATATCGACATGGTGTACTATGTCGTGGCGCACGAGATGGCGCATCAGTGGTGGGCGCATCAAGTAATCGGCGCCAACATGGAGGGGGCGACGTTATTAAGCGAGACGCTGGCGCAATACTCCGCGCTGATGGTGATGGAGCAGGAGTACGGTCGAGACATGATGCGGAAGTTCCTCAAGTACGAGATGGACAACTACTTGAGTTCCCGCGGATCGGAGATGCTCGACGAGAAACCACTGCTCCATGTGCGAGCCAATCAAGGCTATGTTCACTACCGCAAGGGCAGCGTGGTCATGTACCACCTGAAGGAGATGATTGGCGAAGACAAAGTGAACCTGGCCCTGCGGAGCTTGGTTGACCAGTTCGCCTACCAGGGTCCGCCCTACCCTACATCCCAGGATCTGGTGGACGCGTTGCGCGAACAAACACCGGAGGAATATCAGTCCCTGATCGACGACCTGTTTACTCAGATCACTTTGTTCGCCAATCGGACAACAAACGCCAGCGTCAGTGAACTTGGCGACGGCAAGTTCCGCGTAACCCTGGACGTGGAGTGTCGAAAGTTTCAGGCCGACGCGAAGGGGCTAGAGTCCGAGATCGAAATGGACGATTGGATCGAGATCGGCGCCTTCGCCGAACCAGAAGCCGGGCGAAGATACGGCGCCACGCTGCACCGCGAGCGCATGCGCGTGAAACAACGGGAGTCTCACTTCGAGTTCATCGTCGATGAGCGACCCGCGCTGGCGGGCGTCGATCCCTTCTTCCTGCTCGTCGATCGGCAACCCGATGACAATCTCAAGCGACCCAGATAACGCCTGGGGCGCCCCAGAGAACGCCATAGGCATCAAGTTAAGAAAAATCCGGATGGAATCGACCACGGAGGGCACGGCGAAACACAGAGACGCATGCCGTTCGGGCCTCTGTGTTTCTCCGTGCTCTCTGTGGTCGTCCCGTTTGCCGACGTTGGATGCGCCAAGGTAACTACCAACTACCAACTACCACTCCCCAGCACTTCGTCTAGCCAGTCTTCGGTGTCGGCCAGGTATTCATCGACGGAGGCTTGGACCACGGCGACTTCGGCGCGAGCCAGGCTTTGAATCTCGCTCACGTTGCCGTGCGCTGCACGGACTTCCGCCACATACTGGCGTTGCGATGCGACGAGGGAGTCGACGAATTCCTCCGTCGTGGCGACTTGCTGGTCGATCAAATCGGTGATGGTCATGACGTCGATCGAGGAGGCGTCCAGCGCGGCGTCTTCGGCCTCGCCGATGGCCGCGTCGATGGCCGGCCCGAGATGCTCGCCTTCGGCCATGTCGTTGATCCAGTCAAGGATGTCGCGAGTGCCGGCGAAGTTGTCGCCATTGACATCCACCATCTGTCCCGACTGGGCGGCTTGCCCCACCGGCATCGATCCGTTGTCGCTCAGGAACCGCACCAGCGTCAAACCGTCTTGCAGCGTGCGTTGGCCGTCCTGGTCGACATCCAGGCAATCCGTCGGGTTTTGCAGAACAGCCGCCGCCAGTACGCGACGGGCTTCGAGCGATTCGAACGAAAGCGACTTCCAACGGCCGGTCATCGTCGGTTCTCACAATAATGCGGATAATTCAGGTCCGGCAGCAAGCTTGCGCTGTCGGCGTCCAGTTCCCCCAATATACCATGCAGGAGAGACCACGCGAAGAAATGGGGGCTGCGAGCCCGCCCCTGGTTTATCGGCGCCATGGTCCAGGCTTGCGGCTCCGGTGAACCGCCAATCGCGGGTGACGGTCAACGCCGATCCGGGGGCTTCGTGGCGGTTACTCTTCCAAGTACATCTTGTAATAGCTCTCATACCGCCGGGGATCGATCCGGTTGTCGGCCACGGCGTTCTTGACCGCGCAGTCGCCTTCGTGCGTGTGCGAGCAGTCGGGAAAGCGGCATTTGCTGACGTAGGGGCGGAGCTCGCGGAAATAGCCGGCGATCTCTTGTGGGATTACGTCCCAGAGCTCAAATTGGCGAACTCCAGGGGTGTCCACGACGAAGCCGCCGTCGGAGAGAGGGATCAAGCTGGCGTTGGTCGTCGTATGTTTGCCTTTGTGACTATCCTGGCTAACCTGTTGGACTCGGAGGGCAAGTCCCGCATCGATCGCGTTCAGCAAGGAGCTCTTTCCCACGCCGCTTTGGCCGACCAGCACGCTTTGACTGGCGGCCAGACGCGCCTTCAATTCGGCGACTCCCCAACCCCGTGTGGCCGAGGCGAGCATGACTTCGTAGCCGAGTTGCGCATAGACGCCCAGCAAGGGCTGCAGGTCGGCGGCGTCGATAAGATCGACCTTGTTGATGCAGATCACCGGCGCGATCCCCGACCGTTCGGCGGTCACGATCAAGCGGTCGATGAAGTGCGGCTTCAGCATGGGTTCAGCGGCGCTGCCGATGATCAACAGGCAGTCCACATTGGCGACGATGACGTGCTGTTGCCCGCGACTGGTCCGGCTAATCACGCCGGTGCGAGGTTCAATCCGTTCAATGACCCCGCCGTCATCGTCGCGTTGAAAGAGCACTCGGTCACCTGCCACCACGACGTGGCGCTGGTCGGTGCTTAGGGACTTCAGGACGCCCCGCGTGGCGCACCGCAGCTCACGACCGTGTTGGTCCTGAACAACACTCGCCAAACCGTGAACTCGGAGCACCCGACCAGGTTCGCAAGCTTCGGTATCCACTTGCAGCACGACCTGAAGTCCCGCGTCGCTCTCCACGGATTCGGCGCCGACGATCGTGCGTTTGCGAGTGAGTTGGCCCTTGCCGCTGACTCGCTCGGCGGAGGGCAGGTCATCGGCCTGCTGCTCATCGCCCCGCAGGACTCGCGTCAGGTCCCCGCCGCGGGAGCGAGTTTCGTGACGTTTGCGAAAGTCCGTTCGGACTTGCCCCTTCTTGGACTTGTTCTTCTTCGAGCTCTTTTTCTTGCTCACGCTCGGTGGCTACTCCAGCTGCCGCCGAACACCACGGCGGGGCGGCGTTCAGGCATCGTTGGAACTGCCGTGTGAGACGGAGGCCGAATTCTCCGCGGGCGTTTCCGCGTGGTCGTGCTGCTTTTCGCCATTGTCGCCTTGTTTGGCCTGGATGGCCGCTTGGTGTACCGACGGTCCAATCAACTCGGCGATCTCCTTGGAGTTCAGTTCTTCTCGGTCCAGCAGCGCCTTGGCCAGATTTTCCAGCTCCTCACGACGCTCCTTGAGCAGGTTGAAGGCCTTTTCGGACGCCTTCTGCAAGATTGCGGACACCTCCTGATCGATCACTTCCATCGTGTGTTCGCTGAACTGCCGCTGCTGGTGGATTTCGCGTCCCAGGAAAGGATCGTCGTCGGACATCTTGTAGCTGACGGGTCCCAAACGCTGCTCATGCCCCAGTGCGTCACCATCCGTCGCGCCACGCTGGTCGCCCGCTCCAGATCGTTTTCCGCGCCGACGGTCGTTTCGTCGTAAATCAGCAATTCCGCCGCTCGGCCGCCCAGCAGCATCGACCAGCTGGTCGCGCAATCTCGCTCTCGGCATACTCAGCCGATCCTCGGAGGGCAGCGTCTGCGTCGGCCCCGAGCGCTCGCCCTCGCGGAATGATCGTCACCTTGTGCACCGGGTCGGCGCCCGGCAGCAGCCAGGCCGCGATCGTGTGGCCCGCTTCGTGATAGGCGGTCTTCTCCTTTTCTCGATTGCAGCAGCACCTCTTCGCGTTTGGCGCCCATCAGGATCTTGTCGCGTGCATAGTCGAAGTCCGCCATTTCGACCATCGTTCTTATCATTGCGCAGCGGCCCACAGCGCCGCCTCGTTGACGATGTTGCGAATGTCCGCGCCGGTCAGTCCGACGGTCTTCGAGGCCAGCCGCTCCAGATCCACATCGTCGGACAGCGGAACATCGCGGACATGGACCTTGAAGATCTCGACGTCGCCCCTTGTGGGTCGGCCGGTCGACGGTGATGTGCCGATCGAAGCGTCCGGGTCGCAGCAGGGCCGGATCGAGCACGTCCGGGCGATTGGTGGCCGCCATCACGATCACCGAATCGGTTTGCGTGAACCCGTCCATCTCGCTCAGGATCTGGTTCAGCGTCTGCTCGCGCTCGTCATGGCCGCCGCCCAGTCCGGCGCCGCGTTGCCGCCCGACGGCGTCGATCTCGTCGACGAAGATGATCGCCGGCGCGCTGTCCTTGGCGTTCTTGAACAGATCGCGGACGCGGCTGGCGCCGACGCCGACGAACATCTGGATGAACTCGCTGCCGCTGACCGAGAAGAACGGCACGCCCGCCTCTCCAGCCACCGCTCGAGCCAGCAGCGTCTTGCCGGTGCCTGGCGGGCCGTTCAGCAGCACGCCCTTGGGAACGCGGCCGCCGAGACGTTGGAATTTCTCCGGATTCTTCAGGAAGTCCACGATTTCCTGGCAGATCGGCCTTGACGCCGTTCAAGCCCGGCCACGTCCTCGAACGTGATCGCCTTGCTTGGAGGCTCGTAGCGTTTCGCCGGGCTCTTGCTGAAGCCCGACAGAAAACCGCCGCCCATCATCTGATCGCGAGTGCGGCGATAGGACAGCCACATGAAGAGCAGCAGGCCCAGGGGGAGCAGAAACAAAATCAAGTAGAAGTACAGCAGCGGGTCGCCCGCCTGGTCGTACTCATATTGAACGCCGTACTGTTGCAGCAATTCGTTGATCTTGATTTTTTCATCGGGCAGCTTGACGCGAAAATTCCGCGCAACTTGACGGGCTGACCCGTCGTCGGATCTTTGTCCTGCTTCAGGTCGCCCGCCGAATTGTATTCCGGCGGCGCCGGAGGCGGGTCCTTGAATTGCCCGCGAGCTTCCGTCTCGAAGACGGTGACTTTCTGGACATTCCCCGCTTCGACTTGTTCGCGGAAGAAATCGTACCGAATCGTGGCTACTTTTCCGCTCAGGATGCTGGAGAAGACCAGCAGCAAGACGGCGAACACGGCCAGCATGAGCCAGAAATTCGTCGCCGGTCCCATTTTGGGAGCGTCTGGGGTTTGTTTTCCATCCTCTTGAGATTGCTTCTCCATCAACCAACCTTTTTTCTCTAGCAGGGGCCGTAAGACCCTTAATTGTATCTCAGCGGGAGGGCCGTTGCGAAGTACGGTGAAATGGCGGGCGCCCGCCGCCGACGTGATCGCCGCCCCGGCAAGGGATCGCCGGCGAGCGAAGCGAGTTGGCCAGCGGAATCTTGCGGCCTGGTTACGGGGAATCCTGCCCGGTGGCGGGCCAGGGGCGAATCAGGGCATTCACACGATGTTGTTGAGCTGGCCCCAATTGCTCCGCGAGGCGCTCGAGCCAAGTGGTTTGAAGAGGATGCTCGACTGCGGCGAGTTCCAATTCGTGGAGTAGTTGTTCCGCGTCAAGGCGGCGGATCTGCAGACATTCTTGCACCGAGTATCCATCCGCCAAGAGCCGCCAGCTCCAATAGTGGGCCGGAAGCGGGGTTTGGGCGAGCGATGATGGTTCCGCCGCAGGCGGTGACGGGTCGTCGTCCGACTTCGCGGGAAGCGTGGTTCTTCCCGCCAGCACCGCCAACAAATCCTCGCCGTATTGCGCGAGCGTGACCTCGCCGATGCCGGAAATCTCGGCCAGCTCCTGCAGGGTGGCAGGCTGCCGGCTGGCCAGTCGCTCGATGACGGCGTTGCTCAGAACGCGAAAGGCCGGCACGCCTGCGTTCTCCGCCTTGCGTCGTCGCCAGGAACGCAGCCCGTCCATGATCGACGCGTCCGGCGGCGCGGAATGGGGGCCGTAGGGAGAATCAACTCGGGCGGCGGGAACGCTCGGTTGGGCCACGGCGTCGGCCACAGCAACCACCGCCTGCCGGCCGGCCGGGTCCGTGGCGGAAGCCGGGGATTCTTCGTCCTCCGTCGCGTTGGCGACGCCATCGGCGACGAGTTCCTGGGGCAAAGCTGGTTCGTCGGATGGGGCCCGGGAGGCGACCGGCGAGCTCGCCAAGAGGCGGGCGACCGTCGCCCTGGTCAGCTGCAGATCGGCTTGCAGTTCGGATTGACCACGCATCACGGCCGAGCCGAATTCGGTCAGTTGAACGACAGGACGAAACCGATCGACTTCGACCTGCTCGACGGCGCCCAGTCGAATCAACTCGTCCAGCAGTTGATTGACCTCGACTTGCGTGCAGCGATGCAGCAGTCCGAACGTGCTGAGTTGATCGAGTCTCCACTTGCTGAGCTTGGAAGACTGCGAACCGCAGAGCATTTGGGCGACGATGTTCTTGCCGAATCGCCCTTGCGCGAGCCACTCCACTTCACGCCATCCGGACAGGTTCCAGGATTTTCCCACCGGACACTTGACCGTTGGGTGTTGGCTGTTTGACCTTTCCCGAGCGGGTGCAATTGTCGCATTGCCCGCAAGCGGCTTGATCTCGCTGCCCGAAGTAACGCAGAAACTCCTGCTGTCGGCATCGTCTGGTTTGAGCGTACTGGACCATGCGATCGAGCTTTTCGTATTCCGCGCGTTTTCGTCGCTCCAATTCAGCGAAGTCGATCTGCAATTGGGAAAACGAGAGATCCCGGTCGATGATGTGGATTGCGCGACCGCGAAAGGGTGGAGCGTAGTCAAACCACTTCTGCTTGGTCAGTTCCCGCAGCGCTCGGTTCAGAGGTTCGCGCTCCAGGCGGGAAGTCGCCTGCAATTGCTCGAGCGTTACGGTGGCGCGCTCGTAGCGGCAATCGCCGACCAGTTTCTCGATGGCGCGGACCAATTTCCGCTGAACTTTGGCTTGCGCGGCACGAGGTCAACCAGGTTGGGAGAATCGGTTTCGAGCCAGATCGAGGCGCGATTCTGCTGCGATGAAAATCGCCGCAGCGCGGCGTATCGCTCCAACACCTGTTCGGCGGCGCCGACCGACTCGGGGCCGGTCTTCAAGCACAACTGCTCCTTGAGCTCCTGTTGGGTGATCTCGATGGGATCCTGTGGGAACGACCGCAAGTATTCGTAAACGTCGCGAAGTAACTCGCGCGACGAATGCGCATTCTCGATGAAGAACTCATGGATATAGCGATCCTGGTAGCTGAACAGAAGCGTGCAGCGGGCGGGCAAGCCGTCTCGTCCTGCTCGGCCCGCCTCCTGATAGTAGGCTTCGAGACTGCCGGGAACGTTGTAGTGAGCGACCAGCCGCAGATCACTGCGATCGATCCCCATACCGAAGGCGTTGGTCGCAACAATGACGTCCAAATCGCCGGACATGAAGGCGTCCTGAACCAGCCCCCGCTGTTCGGGCGGCAAGCCTGCGTGGTACACGCCGACGGGCCGCGTCAGCTCTTCGCCCAACCACTGCGAAACGGTTTCGCAGTTCTTGCGCGTATTGCAATAGACGATCGCTCCGCCCTCGCCCAACTGCTGCAGCTCGGCGTGCAGCAGTTCGTCCTTTTCGGACTGACCATTGGCGATTTTCGCGTGAAAGGTGAGGTTCTCGCGAGCAAACCCCGTGACGAACACCTGCGGCTCGTGCAACTCGAGTTGTTGGATCACGTCCTGACGGACCAGTTGCGTCGCGGTCGCGGTCAGGGCGATGGTGGGAGGGTTGCCCAAGTTCCGCCGCATCCGTCCCAAGCGCGCGTAGTCGGGGCGGAAGTCATGCCCCCATTCGCTAATGCAGTGTGCTTCATCGATCGCCAGAAGCTGCACGGACAACCGGTCCAGCGATGCTTGAAAGCGACCGCTGCGAAATCGCTCGGGCGCGATGTACAGCAAGTCCAAGGCGCCGATCTCCGCATCGTGCAGGGTCGCCTCTTGTTCGGCGTAGGCCATCGAACTGTTGATGCAAGCGGCGCGAATGTTGCGATGCCGCAGCCCGTTGACTTGGTCCTTCATCAACGCAATCAAAGGCGAGACAACCAGGACGATGCCCTCCCGCGCCAGCGCCGGGAGCTGATAGCAGAGGCTCTTTCCCCCGCCGGTCGGCATCACGCACAGGCAATCCTGGCCCGCCAAGACCGCCTCGATCACATCTTTCTGTCCAGGCCGAAACTGCTCCAAGCCGAATTGCTTCAAATACAAAGCGGGATCCATCGCTCGATCCATCATAAGGGCAAAGTCATCCGAGTAAGCCTTCCAAGCGGAAGTCGCGGATCGCCAGGAAGCAGGGCGCGGGCCGACCAACAGCGAGGACCCGTCGCGATGGCTTGAAGCGCGCTGGATTATAGACGTTTTCCCCTGGCCTTCAATTGACTGACGACGTTCGGTCAGCACGGTTGCTTCCATTGACGTCCCCGAGAAATCGTCGAGCGTTTACAATGCCGGCATGAGCAGCCAGTCCCCCCACGATCTCCCTACCCCAGCAGCACGACCGCGGCGAGGCGTTGTCGCGGTGATCCAGCGTTCCGACGCGCTGCTGGTCATCCAGCGCTCCGCGAAGGTCCGGGCGCCCGGCGCCTATTGCTTTCCCGGCGGGGGCCTGGAGCCCGGCGAGTCCGAGGCGGACGCCTTGGTACGCGAGCTGCAGGAGGAGTTGGACTTGGAAGTTTCGCCCTTGGAGCGTCTTTGGAGCAGTCGCACGACCTGGGGCGTGGAGCTGGCGTGGTGGCTGGCCGACGCCGCCAGTCAGGATCCGCGGCCAAATCCCGCTGAAGTCGCCCAAGTTCTCTGGCTTCCGCCTCGGGACATCCGGTTGTTGCCGAACCTGCTCTCCAGCAACCACGCCTTCCTTGACTACTGGGACCAACGCGATCCCACGGAATCGCGGTATCCCACGGAATCGCGGTGAATTGGTCTTGACTGAGGCGACGGGACTGCTGTAGCGTCCGCCGCGATTTCGAGTCCCCGGTTCCTTCTGCGCTGCGGTGAGTTGATGTTCATCAACACGGATCGTTTCCTTACTCGCATTTGGATCGCCATCGGTCTATCGTTCTTCCTGCAGGAAGGGGTGTTGGCCTGCCAGGGGGACGCCCGACCGCGCGACGAGCAGCTCCTGGTGCTCAAGAGCGGCCGCGTGCTGCAAGGCGAGGTCCAGCGTTACGGCGATTCGTACATTGTGCGTTGGGGCGACACCGGCAAGGCGCAGGTCGCCGAGCGGCTGGTGGACTTCTCCTGCGACACGATTGAGGAAGCCTACAAGCTGCTGCGGCAACGGATCACGCGGCCATCAATCAACTCGCACCTCGCACTTGCCGACTGGTGTTTGTCCAACGGCCTGTTGGCTCGCGCCAGGATCAATGGGTGGAAGCGGCTGCGATTCGCGCCCACGATCCGCGGCTGGAAGCCTTGCAGCGGCGCATTCAGGCAACGCGAGCGCAAGCCGCCTTGGCCGAAGCCACAACGCGCTCCGCCGCCGAAGACGCCGCTCCCCCGCCGGGGGAGACTCGCGAGCGTCCCCGGATGCTGGTCGGCCCAAGCCCATTTGCCGACAAGGCCATTGGGGAAGAGCAAGACCTGGGGCGAACGGCCGTGCAACTAGCTGGCGCCGCCAGCCCGATCACCAAGTCGGAAATGGCGCCCGCCGACGACGCCCAGAACCTGCGGATCGTCCGCAGCCTGCCCGGGCCCGCCGTACGTGAGTTCACGCTCCGAGTGCAGCCGATGCTGCTCAGCAGCTGTGCGACCGCCCGCTGCCACTCGTCGGTTCACGACGGGCCGCGTCCGCGACTGATCGCCAGCATTGGCAATTTCACACCGCCAGCCCGGCACGCGAATCGCAATTTGCTGGAGTTGCTGGACTTTATCAACGCCGACGCGCCATCCAACAGCCCCTTGCTCGAGGCGGCGCGGGGAGACCACGGCGCGCCCACGGGCGCCTTCGTCGGCCTTGGTCGCGCAGGGCCGCCGTCCTGGAAGCCTGGATTCACGGGATTTCCGCAGGCAGCTCCACGTCAGGCCTTGATCTGGCCAATCGTGCGAACTTGATCTATGGCGAAGGCGATGACGCCCAGGCGCCCGCCACGATCCGCCGCACAGGGGCCGAATCCCCAATCCCACCGAGCCTGGGAGAGGATCCGTTCGACCCGGAAATCTTCAACCGGCTCCATAATCGACCGCCGCCCAAGGCGACCGACAGCTCCCAGTCGAAGTAGGGAAGTCATAGATCCACGTCATGCATGGGTTGCAGGCGTGTTTCAGGTGAACTCGCTGGATCTCTGAGACCCCGGCGACGTCATCATTTCCTGCCCGCGGGGCCTCACGTGGAATCGTGCCGCGCCAGCAACGATTCCGGCGGGGACGCCGCCACGACGGGGCATGTCCCCGTCGAGCGTTGCTCCTCGCCAGCAACGATTCCGCTGGGAACGCCGCCACGACGGGGCATGTCCCCGTCGAGCGTTGCTCCTCGCCAAGCAGCGATCCCGGCGGGGACGCCGCCACGACGGGGCATGTCCCCGTCGAGCGATGCTCCTCGCCAGCAACGATTCCGCTGGGAACGCCGCCACGACGGGGCATGTCCCCGTCGAGCGTTGCTCCTCGCCAGCAACGATTCCGCTGGGAACGCCGCCACGACGGGGCATGTCCCCGTCGAGCGATGCTCCTCGCCAGCAACGATTCCGGCGGGGACGCCGCCACGACGGGGCATGTCCCCGTCGAGCGTTGCTCCTCGCCAGCAACGATTCCGCTGGGAACGCCGCCACGACGGGGCATGTCCCCGTCGAGCGATGCTCCTCGCCAGCAGCGATCCCGGCGGGGACGCCGCCACGACGGGGCATGTGGCATGTCCCCGTCGAGCGTTGCTCCTCGCCAGCAACGATTCCGGTGGGGACGCCGCCACGACGGGGCATGTCCCCGTCGAGCGTTGCTCCTCGCCAGCAACGATTCCGCTGGAAACGCCGCCACGACGGGGCAAGTCCCCGTCGAGCGATGCTCCTCGCCAGCAACGATTCCCGCTGGGAACGCCGCCACGACGGGGCATGTCCCCGTCGAGCGTTGCTCCTCGCCAGCAACGATTCCGGTGGGGACGCCGCCACGACGGGGCATGTCCCCGTCGAGCGATGCTCCTCGCCAGCAACGATTCCCGCCGGGGACGCCGCCACGACGGGGCATGTCCCCGTCGAGCGTTGCTCCTCGCCAGCAACGATTCCGGCGGGGACGCCGCCACGACGGGGCATGTCCCCGTCGAGCGATGCTCCTCGCCAGCAACGATCCCGGCGGGGACGCCGCCACGACGGGGCATGTCCCCGTCGAGCGTTGCTCCTCGCCAGCAACGATTCCGGCGGGGACGCCGCCACGACGGGGCATGTCCCCGTCGAGCGATGCTCCTCGCCAGCAACGATTCCGGCGGGGACGCCGCCACGACGGGGCATGTCCCCGTCGAGCGTTGCTCCTCGCCAGCAACGATTCCGGCGGGAACGCCGCCACGACGGGGCATGTCCCCGTCGAGCGTTGCTCCTCGCCAGCAACGATCCCGCCGGGGACGCCGCCACGACGGGGCATGTCCCCGTCGAGCGATGCTCCTCGCCAGCAACGATTCCGGCGGGGACGCCGCCACGACGGGGCATGTCCCCGTCGAGCGTTGCTACGGCTAGAATTGTGTTGGCCATCCGGGCCTCGGCGCCAATGATGGTCTTGGATCCATTGGGTTGGAGAGGCCCGTTCGGCCCTGATTCACGGGAGCCACGGCCGGGAGACCACGGTTCGGCAGGCGCCCCAGGGCAGGCGTCGCTCAAGCACCAGGACAACACATGATCAGGGCCCACGTTTACTACTCCGGCCAAGTTCAGGGCGTGGGATTTCGCTTCACCTGCCGCCAACTCGCCAGTCGCCACGTGGTTGGCGGCTTCGTTCGCAATCTGCCGGACGGCCGGGTGGAATTGGTGGCCGAGGGCGACCGGCGGCAGGTATCGGCGACTTCTGAACGCCATCGACGAGGCGCTCGGCAGCCATATTCGCGGCAAGGAAGCGTCCGAGCGAGCCTTGCAACGCCCGCCGTTGGCGGACTTCTCGATTCGGCGTTGATTCGGGCGGCTCTCAGAACGAGAGACTCGACGGCCGGGTAATTCGAACCACAATGGCGGTTGCGACGTACAGGCCCCATTGGCCCTGCTGGCGCCGCCTGCAAGCGGCGCCTACTCGGCCTGTCCAGCGGACGCTACGATACTGCTTCGATGGGTTTCATTCCTGTTTCTTATGCCGCGTAAACGCGGGAGCGTGACATGCAACTGGCCGGTTCCTGGGTGATTCTAGGCGTTCTGGATGATTGGGTGGTGAACTGGCTGACGCCGGTTTGGCTGCTGGGACTGGGATGCTTGTTTGGCTTGTTGCTGATCGCCGCGGTCATTGGCCTGGAAGGGCTTTTGGGGCTGGTTGTGAAGCCGCTGCGCCGCTGGGCTTCGGAGTCGCTGGTGGTAATCAGCGAGGGATTCTTGGGCTATGCGGGGGTGATTATCGCGATCCTGGCGGTCTTCGGGATTGGCGGCTTCTTCATCGCCCGCGACCCCGGCGCCATCTTGAAGTCCTTGCCGGACCTGTTGCGGCCCACCAGTCAGGAGACGACGTTTTCCGTCAACGCGACGCCCCGTGTCGCCGGGGAGCCGGATGAGTCGCAGGAGCATGTGGCGGCGATCAGTTGGCGACGCGACGAACTGCGGGGATTCAAAGTGGAATCCACCGAACGCATCTCGCTGTACGCCCAGCCCTTCGACTCGTCGGTCGCCGTGCGCACCGATGTCGAGGCGTCCCCGGGCGATCCAGGCTACTGGTCTCCGGGCGACCAGGCCCGCAACACGATGTTCCCCGACAATGACATCGAGAGCCTCTATTTTGTCAACTACGGCTCCAATCCCGCCGAGGTGACGGTCACGGCGAATCTGCAACCGCGCTATCCGCAGGTCATTCTGACGTTGATCACCGCCTTTTCGGTGCTGGGCCTGTTCTTGGTCTACCAGTTTCAGGCGATGCTTCTGCCCAAAGCTTCGGCGGTCGCCTTGGCGACATTCAAGTCGGAGATTGCTTCTCCCTTATTCGCCATTTTGGTGCTCATGGGCTCGGTCGCCCTGATCCTCTTCATCTGGATTCCCTACAACACGTTCGGGGAAGACATCAAGATGCTGAAGGAAAGCGGCCTGGAGTTGATCCGAGTATTGTCGATCATCATGGCGGTCTGGGCCGCCAGTTCGAGCGTGGCCGACGAGATCGAGGGCCGCACGGCGCTGACGGTGCTGTCCAAGCCGATTGGGCGCCGATCCTTCATCGCCGGAAAGATCTTCGGGATTTCCTGGACGGTCGCCTTGATGTACCTGATGCTGGGAGTCGTGCTGCTGATCACGGTCGCCTACAAGCCGATCTATGACGCCCGGGAGTCATCGGAGGAATTGCCGCAATGGCAACTGTGCTTCATTGAGATGATCCGGACCACGCCGGGGCTGGTATTGGGTTTCATGGAGACGTTGGTGCTGGCGGCGTTGAGCGTGGCCATTTCCACGCGGTTGCCGATGTTGCCCAACTTCGTGATCTCGTTCTCCATCTACGTGATGGGCCACATCGTCCCGCTGTTGGCCCATTCGTCGGATCGCGGATTCGCGGTGGTGCGCTTCTTCGCGCAGCTGCTCTCGGCGGTCTTTCCCAATCTCGACATGTTCAGCATCGAGGCTGCGATTTCAACCGGTGCTCCAGTTCCCTGGGCCTATCTGGGGTGGAGCTTGATATACTGCGTACTGTTCAGCCTGATCGCCACGTTGCTGGCGCTGCTGTTTTTTGAGGATCGCGACGTGGCGTAGCAACGAGGATGCGACGGCGCCAAGGGGGTCGGATGGCCGACCAGCGCTCGCGCCTGGCTTCAGATCGGAACGCATCACGTGAGAGACTCCCTTGTTCCCCGCTGGAATTCCCAAGCCAAACGGATTCTGGCTCAGACCAACACTGCTTCTCGCGGACTCAGGATCGCCGCCTCGCTGGCGGCCGCTGTCGGCGTCGGCCTGCTGATGCTCTGCGGCGGCTTGGCGATCGCATCGATTGACGGGACGCCCGTCCTGTGCGGGATTCGCTGGCCGTTGTTGGATGAGGGCGTTGCCGGCGTCGCCAAACTAGCCGCGTTGGCGGCGGTGGTGGTGATCGTCGTTGCCGCGCTGCGCGGCATCGCGTTGCGGGCCGCTCATCAGGAAGCGCATGCGATCGTCGCGAAACTGCGACGGAGCATTCACGCCCAGGGCCTTCGCCAGGGCGGAGCTTATCTGCTGGGCGATCGCGACGAATCGCCTCGAGCGTTGTTCACCGACGATTGCGAGACCATTGGCCAAGGCGCCGCCCAATGGGCTTCGGCGTACCCCTTCTTGCACGCCACGGTCTTTATCTTGATCGCGTTGGCGGCCGCCGCGGATCCCTGGTGGGCGTTGCTGGGCGTGCTGCTGTTGGCTGCGGGCGTCTGGACAATGAGCGCTCTGCAGAAGTACGCGGAAGCGAAGGCCGAACAGTTCGAAGAAGAGGCCCGGCGGACCGAACAGCTTCTCTTGGAACGGCTGGATTTGGCGGCGGTCACGGCGGCCCTGATGCTGGCCGATGAACCAGGCGAGGCCTTCACCGACACGCTCGACCGCCATGAGGGAATCGCCCTGCGGGCGGACGCCGTTCGCACCGGCCCCGCGGCGTGCTTCTGGTTGATCCTGGGCTTGGGCGCCGCCTTGTTGTTGTTGGTCATCGCGGCCTCGGACAGGCCCTCGGAGAGGTCGTCGCCGGCGGCCGCCGTGGTGGTCATGAGTTCCTTGGCGGCCGCCGCCGTGCTGCTGCGGGAGGCGCCGCGCATGGGTCGGCACGTCCAGCGAGTGAACGCCAGCGCCCTGCGGATTGCGACGTACCTGGACCGCGAGCCGCCCTTCCGCATGGCCCAACAGGCTCAGGCCTTGCCGCGTCTGACTCAAGCCGTTGAACTTCGCGAGGTCACGCTCGCCGATCGACGCGGCGAACGCATGCTGGATCGAGTTTCCGTGTCGCTGCCCATCGGAGCGATGACGGCCGTTGTCGCCGACGATCGTCGGTCGTCGCGAGCCCTGGTGGGCCTGTTGACGCGGCTTTTTGATCCGGCGGCCGGCGCCGTCCTCTACGACGGTCGAGATATCCGGGAAGGGACGCTCGATACGTCGCGCGGTCAAACCGCCGTCGCCGGCGAGCGGTTGCTGTTCACCGGTTCCCTGAGGCAGAACATCACCTGCGATGACCCCTCGCTGGATCCGGCGGATCTCGATCGCGCCTTGGAACTCGCCGGCCTGGAGCCGTTGATCAGCTCCCTGCCGCAGGGGGCCGACACGATCATCGGCGGTCAGGCCATGCACCTGGACGCCTTGGGGGCGTTCCGAGTGACCTTGGCTCGAGCCCTGGCTCGCAACCCTTCCTTGCTGGTCATCGTGGAGCCGCATCTGGCCAAGCCCGAGGAGGGCGTCGTCATCGACCAACTGCTGCAGAACGTCGCGACCGGAAGGGTGCTGGTCGTGATTCCCGCCCGCTCAGCCACGCTGCGGCACGCCGCCAACGTGCTGGTCTTGGGCCAGGGACGACTGGCCGCCGCCGGCCAACACGTGCAACTCGTCCAACAACACGCCCTCTATCGCCACCTGGTCTACACCCAGTTCTCGCAGAGTGCTGGGTAGTTCTTGGTTCTTGGTTCTTGGTTCTTGGTTCTTGGTTCTTGGTTCTTGGTTGATTCCCGCCGCCGCCGGGCTTGTCCCAGCGTAGCGCTGCTCTCCGCCAGGTAGCTTGGCGAGGAGCATCGCCCAACGGGGGCAAGCCCCGTTGTGGCGGCGTCCCAGCCGGGCAGCGTTGCTGGCGAGGAGCATCGCCCAACGGGGGCAAGCCCCGTCGTGGCGGCGTCCCAGCCGGGCAGCGTTGTTGGCGAGGAGCATCGCCCAACGGGGACAAGCCCCGTTGTGGCGGCGTCCCAGCCGGGCAGCGTTGTTGGCGAGGAGCATCGCCCAACGGGGACAAGCCCCGTTGTGGCGGCGTCCCAGCCGGGCAGCGTTGTTGGCGAGGAGCATCGCCCAACGGGGACAAGCCCCGTTGTGGCGGCGTCCCAGCCGGGCAGCGTTGTTGGCGAGGAGCATCGCCCAACGGGGACAAGCCCCGTTGTGGCGGCGTCCCAGCCGGGCAGCGTTGTTGGCGAGGAGCATCGCCCAACGGGGACAAGCCCCGTTGTGGCGGCGTCCCAGCCGGGCAGCGTTGTTGGCGAGGAGCATCGCCCAACGGGGACATGCCCCGTCGTGGCGTGCTCGCCGCGTAGCCCCCTATCCCCTTCGCCCTATCCTCTGTCCCCTACTCTCTCCCCCCTACTCTCTCCCCCCTACCCTCTTCCACCTCCGACCAACTCCTCTTGACTCTGTTGGCTGGTTTGCATTACCGTCCCTCGCCTGATTTTTCTTACGGGGAACAACCATGCGCTCGCGGCAGCCATATCGATTGGGACGACGTCAGTGGATGATGGGGACTTTTGCGGCCTTGGGCGCTGCGGGTTGCCATTCGCCCTTGGTGAATTTTCGCAGTCAGAGTCCAGAGCCGGATCAACCGGAGGTGTTTCAGGAGCCCGAGTCGTTAGCTCGACTGGTTCGCGAGTTCGCCTCGCCGAGCGGGCTGAACTTGGTCAATGTGGAGAGCGTCGCGCTGTGTCTGGACTTGGACGGCACGGGCAGCGACCCGCCTCGCTCGGCGCATCGCGACGCGCTGGTCGACGAGATGGAGACGCATGAGGCGTATGATCCGGCTGAGATTTTGGCCCGCGATGATACGTCTCTGGTCATGTTACGAGCGTTATTGCCGCCGGGCGTTCACAAGGACGACCGAGTGGACGTCGAAGTCACCCTGCCGCGTGGATCGAAGACGACCAGTCTGCGGGGCGGCTGGCTGATGCTCAGTCGCATGCGGGAGCATCTCTATGTTCCCGGCTCGATGCGAACCGGCAATGTGGCCGCGTTGGCGCAGGGCCCCGTGTTGGTCGATGGCGTGTTCATTGATGATGATTCCCAGGAGCTGGAGACTCGGGGCCGCGTACTCGGCGGGGCCCGCGTCATGAACAGCCGCAGCTTCGGCCTGGTGATGAAGGAGGATCACGCCTCGGGCGCCAAGAGCGCTTTGCTTGCTACGGCGATCAACGCCCGCTTCAATCAGCACAAGTCGGGCGCCCGCGAGGGCGTGGCTTCGCCCAAGAACAAGCAGTTCATCGAGCTGCTGCTGCCCCCGCGATATAAGAACAACGCCGGTCGTTACCTCCGCGTCGTGAGGAACATCGCGGTCGGCGAGTCGCCCATCGCACTCGGAGAGCGGCTGCAAATCTTGGAGAAGATGTTGATGGACCCGGCGTTCACCGAGGTGGCGGCGCTGAGGCTGGAGGCGATTGGCGACGATGCGATTCCTTTTCTCAGGAAAGGCCTTTCGTCCACCGAAGCACGGGTGCGGTTTGCGGCGGCCGAGGCTCTGGCGTACATGGACGATGCGGACGCGGCGCCCATCCTGGGCAACGCGGCGGAGCATGAACGGGCCTGGCGCTGGCGGGCCTTGACGGCGCTGGCGGCCATGGACCACGTCGCCGCATTGGACGCTCTGACGCATCTTCTGTCGGTCTCGAGCTCCGAGGCTCGCTACGGCGCCTTTGTCGCGATGCGAGTGCGGAATCCGCGAGACACGTTCGTCGCCGGAGAGGTCTTCAACGAGAGCTTCGCATTTCACCGCCTGGAAGCCGGCGGCGAACCGATGATCCACTTCTCGACGCGACGCCGAGCGGAATTGGTGTTGCTGGGCGGCGAGCAGACGCTGGAGCCGCCGGCGTTCCTGTTCGCCGGCAAGCACATCTTGATCAAGGGAATGCCCAATGGGCGGTTGAGGGTGACTCGCATGGCCGCGACGGAATCCGACGATCGCGTGATCATGGTGGAGCCCGAGGTGTCGCGCCTGGTGCGGGCCATCACCGATCTGGGCGGCGGATACGCCGAGGTCTATCAAGCTCTCCGCGACGCGAAACAGAACGGCTATTTGAGTTCGAAGTTCGTGGTGGACGCGACGCCGCAGGCCGGTCGCATTCGACAGGAAGCGAGTCCGTCCAACGAACCCGATGGCGCCGTGCCGGACCTGTTCGCTGACGGTTTGACGTCCAGCCGGCGGCAAAGCAGCAGTGACTTGGAGGAAATCAACCCGGTGGATGAGGAGCCAACTCCTCAGAAGGGCTTCCTGCGGCGCTGGAAAGGGGAGTAGCTGTGGTATACTGCCTGAATTAGCACCTTACTCTTGACGACGGTCGCCCCACGACCGCCTCCGCCATGCTCAAAGCGCTCGAACTGGTCGGCTTCAAGAGCTTCGCCGACAAGACACGCTTTGACTTTCCCTCGGGAATCACGGTGATTGTCGGTCCCAACGGCTCCGGCAAGTCCAATGTGGTCGACGCCATCAAGTGGGTCCTGGGCGAGCAGAGCGCCAAGAGCCTGCGCGGCAAGGAGATGGCCGACGTCATCTTCAAGGGCGCCGGCTCCGGAAGGAAACCGCTGAACGTCGCCGAGGCGACGATCATCTTCGACAACGCCGATCAACGACTGCCCATCGACGAAGCGGAAGTCCACGTCACGCGCCGCGTCTTTCGCTGCGGCGAAGGCGAGTATTCAATCAACCGCAAGCCTTGCCGCTTGAAGGACATCCGCGACCTCTTTCGAGGCACGGGCGTTGGCGTCGACGCTTACAGCCTGATCGAACAGGGCAAGGTCGACCGCCTGCTGCAGGCTTCCGCCCTGGATCGTCGCGCCATCTTCGAGGAAGCCGCCGGCATCAGCCGTTTCAAGGCGAAGAAGGTCGAGGCTCAGCGCCGGTTGGAGACGAGTCGATCAGAACCTGCTGCGGCTTTCCGATATCGTGGACGAAGTCGATAGCCGCTTGCGGAGCGTGCGGGCGCAGGCCTCGAAGGCCCGCCGCTATCGGGAGTACAGTGATCGCCTGCAGGAGCTCCGCACGCATGTAGGCTGGTCCGACTGGCGGACGCTGACCTCGCGTCTGAACGAGTTAGAGTCCGAATTACACGCTAAACGCGAGTTGCGTGGCGAGCAGCAGGCAAGCCTGGAAACGCTGCAAGAGAATGTGCGCGAGCACGAGCAGAATGCCGAATCGCTCGGCGCCGAGGTCCGCAAACTGGAGGCCGACGCCGCCGCGCACGCGCAAACCATCGTCCGCGCCAAATCCGAGATCCGCCATCAACAGAATCGTTGCGAGGAATTGAACAGTGAAGCGGCGCGGCGGCGAACCCGCCTGTTCGCCCTTTCCGGTAAAGCCGGCAACGCTTCGTTGATGGTGCATGAATTGCGTCAACAAGTCGCCCAAGCCAAGGCCGAACACGCCGCCGCCCAAGACGCCGCCCTGCAGGCCGAAGAGGCGGTAGGCCGGTGCGATCAGCAAGCCGAAGCCATACGCCAGTCCAGCGAAATGAGACGCGCCGCCTACATGGAACAGATGCGGCTGGCCGCCGAAACCGGCAACCGAGTGCAGACCCTCGAGGAATCGCTGGCGGCCTGCCAAGAACGGCTCGAAGCACTGACGCGTCAACGCCAAGACCTGCGGCACGAAAGCGAAGCGAACCAGGAAGCCTCGGAACGGATCGACGAGCAACTTCAGGTTGCCCTGGAGCAGCGTCGTCAACTTCAGGGAGAATGCGAGTCGCTACGCGTCGCCGTGGAGGAACTCGACGCGCAAGGGCAGCAACGGCAACACGCCTTGGCCCACGCCGAGGGCCGTCTGGCGAGTCTGCTGGAGCGCGTCGAGCATCTGGGGAATATCGAGCGCCAGCTGCATGGAGTCCACGGCGGGGCCAAGCAGATGCTGGAGATCGCTCGCGGGCCATCCCCGGGCGTGTTCGCCGATGTCGAAGGCCTGGTTGCCGAAATCCTCGACGCCCCGCTGGATATCGCGTCGCTGGTGGATGTCGCGCTGGGCCCCGCCGCCCAATATGTCGTCGTGCGAACACGCCAACTCACCGATGCGATCGCCCGCGGCGAGGTGGAGCCGGCCGGTCCCGTCAGCGTTCTGTCGCTGCAGGACATCCCCGCAGCGGCCGGCAAACAACTCGACCTGACCGGACGCAACGGCGTGCGGGCTCGGCTGAGCGACATGGTGCGATTCACGACGGAGTTCGGTCCACTGGCCGACTGGCTGCTGGGCGACGCCTGGCTGGTCCACGACATCGAGACCGCGTCGCGACTTTGGCGCCTGGCGCCCGGCGCCGCTCGCTTCATCACCGCAGACGGGGCCGTCATGCAACGCAGCGGCGCGCTCGAGATGGGATCTCCTCAGGCGGCTGCGGGGCTCGTCTCGCGACGCAGCGAGCTGCGAGCCGTGCAGGCGTCCGCCGAACAGTTCACCGCGCAGACGCGAGCCATGAAACAGCAATGCGGCTCGCTCGCCGCCGAGTTGGCCGGGCGACGCGCCGACTTGAGCGAAAAACAATCGCTTTTGAACGAAGTCGGACAAGAGCTAACCCAGCTTCAATCGCAACGAGCCACGCTCGAGGACCGCCAACAACGCGTTGAAAAACAACTCCACGAGTTGCAAGCAACCGTCGCCGCAACGCAGACCCAACAGCAACAGCTGGCCGAATCACTGGAGCACTCCCAGACCGCCCTGGCCGAATTGGAGGCGGTGTTGGCCGAAATCGACGGCCAACTCCAGCAAGCTCAGGCTCGCCTGGAAGCCCAGGATGAGGAGCGCCAGCGGCTGAGCTCGCAAGCCACTTCCGCTCGTGTGCAATTGGCCAGAAGCGATCAGCGCCTGGAGAGCTTGCTGGGGCAATTGCAACGCTTGGAGGAGGATTCGCGAGACCGGCAACGCAGCATTGAAGAGGCCTTCCTGCAGCTGGACCTGCATCTGCGGCGGCGGGCCGAGGCGGAACTGGAAACCCTGCGGCACTCCGCCGATCTGGCCCAGGCCTACTGGGACAGGCAAGAATTGGAGCAGGGAATCCGCCAGGTCTTGAGCGAACGAGCCGATGTGTTGGACGCCCGCCAACAAATCCACCAACAGCATGCGACGCTGACCAAGAAGATTCGCAGCCTGGAACAGGCCGAACATCAACTGGAATTGGACGCCAGCCAGGTGCGGCACCAACGGGAAAGCCTGGTGGAGCGACTGCGAGATGAATATGGCGTGGAGATCGGCGGCGATCCCCAGGACGCTCCCCTGGCCGATCAAGAGCAACAACAAGAACGCGAGGGAATCGATCAAGAGATCGCCGACCTGCGCCGTAAGATCCATCGCATCGGACCGGTCAACATCGACGCTTTGGACGAACTGGATGCAATCGAAGAACGCTACAACGGGCTGGCCGCGCAATACAACGACCTGAAAGAAGCCAAAGAAACGCTCGAACGCATCATCCATCGCATTAACGGCGACAGCCGCCGCCTGTTTGTCGAGACGATGGATGCGATTCGCGGCAACTTCCGCACCTTGTTTCGCCAAGCCTTTGGAGGCGGACAAGCCGACCTGGTCATGGACCAAGGCGTGGACGTTCTGGAAGCGGGCGTCGACATCGTCGCCACGCCGCCCGGTAAGCCGGCCTTCAGCAACTCATTGCTCAGCGGCGGCGAAAAAGCTCTGACCGCCGTCGCCCTGCTGTTGGCGATCTTTCAATTTCGGCCCAGCCCGTTCTGCATCCTGGACGAGGTGGACGCACCGTTTGACGAGGCGAACATTTCTCGGTTTCTGGACGTATTGAGAGAATTCCTGGGGTGGACCAAGTTTGTGGTGGTCACCCATAGCAAGAAGACCATGACCTCGGCCAACACCTTGTACGGCGTCACGATGCAGGAATCCGGCGTCTCCAAAAAGGTGTCAGTCCGCTTTGAGGACGTCCGCGAAGACGGTCAATTCGAGGTTTCCGGCGAGCAGCAGACCGAGGTGGCGTAGTTTGCTGTCGCTACGACCGTTGCGGCCGGCATAATCGTCAGGTCGCCGATAAATCTTTCGATCGCCTCAAACGGCCTTTCGCTGAGCACTGCTTGCAAGCACTAAAGGCCCCCGAATCAAGGGTTTAGGCGCTTTTTGGGGCGTCCTAACAGCCCCATGCGGCGCCCTCAGAATGCGTGGTGCGATCCGTCAAGCCGTTACGACGCATGAAAGAGTCTAAAGAACAGCCATGGTTTGGCTCGAAAAGTAGTATCGGATGGTTTGTTCCGGAAAACGCTGCTCGCCAATGCCAGCGTCCTGCGGAACGAACGAGCAAGGGGGGCTTGCTCGCGGCTTTCTGCCGCCTCTGCGGAAATAACCGCGTTGACCCGGCGCTATCCGTAGTGAATCTCCCCGTGCACAGCCACGCCGAATAGTCAAGTTCAAGGGGGGCGATGGAAGCCCGACGTCTGGTCGCCTGACCGGTCGTCAAGTTTCATGTTCGCCGAACACATCGCCCCCACCATCGATTCCGTGAGGCGCGGATCAGAAGGAACTGAACCTAAGCCACGCTGAAAAAACCGAAACGATACGTCCCGACCCAGTTGTTCGCAAGCGGCCGGCATCCCACAGCCGGCGGAAGGACCGATAGTCGGCCTGCTGACGTGAGCAAGGGGCGTTACCGCGGCGATCGCTTTTGCGACGAAGCGGACGAAACCAAAGTATTGACGAATGGAGTGCCTGCGATGAAGGTCTTCACTACTGGACAGGTCGCGAAGATCTGTAAAGTGGCCCCGCGCACTGTAAGCAAATGGTTCGATTCCGGACGCCTGAAAGGGTATCGCATCCCCGGTTCGCAAGACCGGCGGATCCCGCGTGAATACCTGATCAAGTTCCTCAAGGAACACGGCATGCCCCTCGGGGATCTGGAAGATGAAGCCATGGCCAAGGTGTTGATCGTGGCCCAAGATCAGATTCTCATCGAGAATCTCAAGCGTGAACTGCCCACTGAGAAATCGTTTAAGGTCGCCGTGGCCGCCAGCGGTTTCGAAGCCGGGATTCAAGCCGAGAGCTTCCACCCTGACTGCATCATCGTCGACTTCTCCATTGGAAAAGTCGAAGTCGCTGCAGATCTGCCAAAACCTGCGCAAGAACATTGATTTCACCGAAACGATCCTGATCGCCTTGCTGCCCGACGACGGCAGCCCGATGAGCTTCGATCGTTCCGCGATCAATGAAACGTTCAAGAAGCCGTTCGACGCCAACCTTCTGGCCGAACGACTCCGCACGCTGATCGGCTCCAAAAAGGAACTGGTCTAGCAAGCGGGCCTCTGGGCGGCCTAATGCCCAGACAATTCGCCGACTACTGAATACACCGTCGCGGCCGACCCCCGCGACGGTTTTTTTTTGCGCCCACGCCAACCAGATGGAAAATCCGCGTGCGCAGGCCCCCTGTCCGCCGACGGGGGTGTCGGCGCCGGTGTTTCCCGGGGCGTCGCCCGGCCCAGGATTTGGCCCATTCTCCGCCCAAACCGCTCGGTTGGCGTTAACCCCAAACGACCGTTGCGGTTAGCGCCAAGGGAGAGCGGCTCGGGCTGGACTCCACATCCGTCCGAGCCCTCTCCGCAGCGTCCGCCTCAAGTCCCCTGCCCCGAACACGCCTTCGTTTCTACACTTACGGCCAATCCTGCAATCTCGCACAACCGTTTTGACTCCTTTGGCGACGCAATGAGCGATCCCGACTCGATGGACGAGCTAACACACTTCGACGAGCAAGGCGCTAGTCGCATGGTGGACGTCGGTGAAAAAGCGACGACTCGCCGTGAGGCTGTCGCCGAAGCCACGGTGGAGATGCAGGCCGCCACTTTGAAACGCATCGAGGAGAAGTCACTGACCAAGGGAGACGTGTTGGAAGTTGCTCGCTTGGCGGGAATCATGGCGGCCAAACGGACTTCGGACTTGATCCCCTTGTGCCATCCGTTGCAGATTGACTCCGCGAAGATCGACTTCGAATTTCCCTCGGGCACTTGTCTGAGAATCGAGGCGCGGGTCTCAGTAGCCGCCAAGACCGGCGTGGAAATGGAGGCGCTGACCGCCGCGACGATCGCGGCCTTGACCGTGTACGACATGTGTAAATCGATGGATCGGGAGATGACGATCCGCGATGTCAGCCTCTTGGAGAAATCGGGCGGCCGTTCCGGGACGTTTCGGCGTCAGCCATGAGTCTCGACGGCGAAACAAAATTGGGCGGAAGCCTGGCTTAAGCGGCCTAACCGTTTGGGAGATTGCTGTGAATCGAACCCTGACTGGCAATGGAAAACCGACGGGCCACGAACCTTCAACGGCGCCGACGCCGCTCCAAGAGCTGTATGCTCCCATCACCGATTCGCTGGTCGAAGTGGAGCAGCGGCTCGTCCAGGAAATGCGGAGCCCCCACGCTTTTGTTGAACGAACTCGTTCGCTATGGCTGCCTGCTGGGCGGCAAGCGGATGCGTCCCGCCTTGCTGTTGCTGAGCGGTCGGGCCGTAGGCGAACTCAACAAGGATCACATCACTCTGGCCGCTGTCGTGGAGATGATCCACACGGCAACCCTAGTGCACGACGACGTCTTGGATCAGGCGAGCGTTCGCCGCAGGCTGGCCACCGTGAACGCTCGTTGGGATAACGAATCGAGCATTCTGCTCGGCGACTTCCTCTTCAGCCACGCCTTCTACCTCGCGGCGACTCTTGAATCGACCTGGGCTTGCCAGCGGATCGGTCGGGCGACCAACATCGTCGTGGAAGGGGAACTGCGGCAGAAAGGCAGTCGCGGCAACTATGACCTGACCGAACAGGAATATCTGAGCATCCTGGATGGCAAGACAGCCGAGCTGTGCGCCTGCAGTTGCCAGCTGGGCGCGATCGCCGCGGGCGCCGACCCGCAGCTTGCCTCCCGTCTGGAGAGATTCGGCCGCGACTTGGGCATCGCCTTCCAGATCGCCGATGATCTGCTGGACATGGAAGGGGCGGAGAAGACCGTGGGCAAGAGCCTCGGGACGGACTTCGAGCAGAGGCTGCCCACGCTGCCGTTGATTCACGCCTTGCAACATTTGCCCAGTAAAAAAAGGTCGCGATGGGTTGAGCGGCTCTCGGACCCATCGATGGATCCAGCTGAATTGGCTCCCCTGTTAGCCGGCAGCGAGTCGATCGCGTACGCTCGTGAGCGAGCTGTGTGGTTCGCCAGCGAGGCGCGTCGCCAACTGGACGGTCTTCCGGAGAGAGCCGCAGTGGAAGCCTTGCGAGTCATGACGGATTTCGCCGTCGCCCGCTCGGCCTGAATCAACGGCCAAGAGCATCCGTGGTCGATTCCGTCCGAATTTTTCTTCAGCCCCGAAGCGCGGCGACAGAATTTCAGGGCCGTTCGTGAGGCGTGACTCGGGCGCCATTGGCGAGCTTATCGGTGGGGTGCACGATCACTTTCTCACCGGGCTCCAGGTTCGCCGTCACTTCCGCCGCCAGATCGTTTCTACGGCCGACCTCCACTTTCCTGGATCGAGCCCGCCCCTCGGAAACGACGAAGACGGTCCACTCGCCGTTCTCCCGGAAGAGCGCGCTGACAGGCGCCTTGACCGCGTCGGCGCAGCGCCAGACTTCGATCGCGGCCTGCACGCGATAGCCGGCGCCCAGGTTGGGACGCGCGTTCGAACGGGAGCGTCGAAATCGAGGATGACGTTCACGCGTTGCTCCTCCACGCCCAGCGCGGAGACCTTGGTGAATCCCAACGGCTCGACGCGACGCACCCGCGCCGGCAAGGGCGGTTCGCCTCCCCAGTCCTTCAGCAGTGCGGCCGCGCCCGGCTTGATCTGCACGGCGTCGGAGGAAAGCACATCGACGACGATTTCAAGGTCTTGCTCCTGCCCCAATTCGAGCAGCGGAGCGCCGGCGGTCACATTCGCTTCGCTCTCCTGCCAGACGCGCAGCACTTGCCCGTCGATCGGCGAGCGGATTTCAACTTGGGGGCGGACGGACCCATCAGCCGAGTCGTCCGCTTGCAGCAAGGCGGCTTGAGCCTGCTCCAGCTCAAATTCCGCGACTTGGTGGGAGAGCTTGGCGCGGCGTAGTTCCTGTTGCCTGACCTGCAATTCCAAGGCCGCGTTGTCGCGCAACGCTTCGGAGAGGTTTCGCTTTTCGAACAGCTTCTCGGCGCGGTCCAACTCGACGACCGCGTGCTTCAGGGCCGCTTCGGCCTGCCGCACGGAAGAGACTGTTTGCTCGACGGCGGTCGAAGCGGCCGCGAGCCGCGCCTGGGCGATCGCCCTGGCCCGTGGGTCCAGCAGATCCAACGTGGGTGCGGTCATCACGGCCAAGATGGATTCGCCCTGAACCACGTTGTCGCCTGGCTCCAAGCGGATCCGCATCAGCCTTCCGCTGAAAGGCGCCGAAATGACGTAGGTATCGCGAATTCGCGTCTGCCCGTCTTCATCCACGGCGACCTGCATCTCGCCCACCTCCACCGTCCGAACATCGACATCGATCGCTTGGGGCACGACCAACCACGCCATACCGGCCAGCACGACCGTGGCGCCGCCCAGCAGCAAGATGAAGGTGACAATGCGTTTCACGCGACTCCTCGGAGCGATCTATTCACGACTCTTCAGGGCTTCGACCAAATCGAGCTGATCCAATTTCCGGCGAACGATCAGACCCGACACCAAGGCGGACGCCATTGTAACTCCAAAGGCCAACGCCATGCTTCCGCGGCCCACAACAAACGGGATGCGATAGAGTTCGGTGTCCAAGCCCCGCGACATCGCCAACGAAAGCCCGCAGCCCATGGCTGCGCCTAGAGGCAACGCCGCCAAGGTCAGCAACGCCAATTCGCCTAACAGGATGCTGGACACCTCCCAGCGCGTGAAGCCCATGACGCGCATCGTGGCCAGTTCGCGTTGGCGTTCCGAGAGCGAGATCCTCGCCGTGTTATAGACCACGCCGAAGGCGATGATCATCGCAAAAATGATGTTATAGGTCTTCATGCGGAGGAGGTTCTCGGCAATCGTTTCCTCGAAGGATTTGAGCGCGGCCCGCTTGACGCTGACGCCCGCGACTCGTGGGGTATTTTTTAATTGGCGATACAACGGTTCGGCCAGGTTGGAGTCCACTAGCAGCATAGCGCCGGTGGTCACGCGACCTTCTCGTAGGACACGATGCAATGCGCGACTGTCCATGTAGGCGTTCAAGCCCGCGTATTCATTAATCAGCTGCACGACGGGGACCCGCACCACCGCGCGGTTGCCCTCCAGGATCTCCAACGTCAGGAAATCGCCCAAGCCGGCCCCAAGAAACCTCGGCGAACTTGGTCGAGAGCACCAATCCGTCCGAGGGCAGATCCTGTTCGACGAGTTGTTCGTTCAAGAGCCTGCGCAGCTGCCGATCCTGCGGCAGTCCCTGCACGGACGTCAATCGGGAGACGCGGCCATAACGAATCCTGGCGGCGGCCGAACGCAGCGATTCGCAGCGCAGTACGCCAGGGAGCCGGGATAGCTCGTGCACCGCTCGATAGGAAGTGGGTTCGGAGAAAACCACGGTCACATCGTCGCGCTGCGCGAAAGAACTGAACGTCGATCAAGTATTGCAGCGCGTCATGTGCGAAATTGCCGAGGATCAAAACAGCGACCGCCAAGCCGATGCCGACCATGGACAACACGGACTTCCAGGGGCGCCGTTCCAGTTGACGAGCGATCATCCGCGCGGTTAAGGGCAGCCAACGCGCTAACCCAATGCGTTCGATCAGCGTGGGACCGAAATTGCCCGGCGGCTCCGCGCGCATGGCCTCGGCGGCGGGAAGCCGCGCGACACGCGCCACGGCTGTCCAGGCGCCCACCGCGGCGGCTCCCCCGCCGATCAACGCGCCCCAGATGATGACCGGCCAATGCAACTGAAAATAGAAGACGGGAAAATGGTAGAACTCGGCGTACATCGCCGTCAGCCCTTGCCCCAACTTCGCCCCGACAGCGACGCCCAAGACAATCCCCAACGCGGCAATCACCATCACCAGCTTCAGATAGTGCGTCGCGACTTCGCGGTGGGTGAATCCAAAGGCCTTGAGCGCCGCCACCTGCTCGCGCTGCATGGCGATCACGCGCGAAGCGACGATGTTCAACAAGAATGCGGCCACGCCCAGAAAGATGGACGGCGCCACCGTGCCCATCACCCGCAGCTGAACCATCTCGTCGCTGAGATAGCGATGCGAAAGCTGCTCGTCCCGTCCGCCGGCGCCGGCGCCGCCGTAGGGCGCCGTCAGCAGATCGAGCCGGCGAATGAGCTCTTTTTCGTTCGCACCACGCATCCAAGTCAGCGTGATGTTGTTGAAGGCGCCTTCCAGATTCCAGGCGGCGGCCAGTTGAGCACGGCTCATCCAAAACACGCCGAACCGTCGGTCATCGGGAAACAGGTCGCCGGGTTTGATCTGAAAAATATATTCCGGCGAGATCGCGACGCCGACAATTCTGAGCTGTTCACGGCGACCGTTCAGGACGGCCCAGAGCGCATCGCCAGGCTTCAGATGATGGGCGTTGGCGAAGGCCTCGCCGACCAACACCTCGCCCCGAGCCCCTGGCTCCAGGTAGGCGCCCTGAGCGCAAGTGAACGTCGTTCAACAGAGGGCGACCCTGATCGGGCGCCGAGATCAACCGGCCCACGGCCGGTTCGTCCATCCCGGCGACGTCCAAAGTGACATCAACCACAATCCGCGTCTGCACAGTGGCGACGCCCGGCAACTCGGCGACCCTGGACGCCAGCGACAACGGCGCCCGCTTCAATTGGGCGAACACCTGGGCGTAGCGATTGGCGTCATAGTATCGCTGGCGACTGAGCGCCAGGGAGGATTCGAGCGCTGAGGGACATCACGAACATCGCGATCCCGCAACCGACCACCAGCGCGATCGCGATCACCTGGCTTCGCAGGCGCCAGAGATCTCTCAGCAGTTTTCGATCAAGTTGCCGCATGATTCCGCGGTCCACTAGGCAGGGTTGCAGGCGTTCTTCAGTTGGGCAACGCCGTGATTCTCTGATCTCTGCGTGCTCTTCGTGTCCTTCGTGGTAGTCATGCGCGGCGGAGAGCATTCACCAAGACAATTCCAGGGCTGGGGTTCGTCGCTCGATCTTGCGAGCGCCGGTCACTCGCCCATCCGAAATGGAAACGACGCGGTGGGCCATTTGGGCGATGACGCTGTTGTGCGTGATCACGGCGGTCGTGGCCCCCAATTCTCGATTCACGCGCTGGATCGCATCGAGCACGACGACGCCCGTATGAGCGTCCAACGCGCCGGTGGGCTCGTCGCACAGCAGCACGTCCGGGCGCTTGGCGATGGCGCGGGCGATCGCCACCCGCTGTTGTTCGCCGCCGGACAGCTGAGCTGGAAAGTGGTCGCGCCGGGGGCCCAATCCCACGAGATCCAACGCCTCTTCCGCTGCCAATGGGTTGGTGGCGATCTCCGTGATCAACTGGACGTTCTCCAAGGCGGTCAGGCTGGGTATCAGATTGAAGAACTGAAAGACGAAGCCGACGTGCTCGCGGCGATGCCGCGTGAGTTGAGCGTCGTTGAATTCGGCCAGATTCTGACCGAGGTAGCAGACCGTGCCGGCGGTGGGCGTATCCAAACCGCCGAGAATATTCAAGAGCGTCGATTTCCCGCTGCCCGAGGGTCCCAGCAAGACGACGAATTCACCGGCCCAGAGGTCCAAATCGGCGCCCCGCAACGCATGCACGTCGAGATCCCCGACATGATAGACCTTGGTGAGTCCGCGAGCGCGAAACACCAGCGGTCGCGATTCTTGCTCCGCCGAATTGGGTTGACTGGTCATTCCGTTTGGATGCGCTGCTCGAGAAATTCGGACAACTGCTGTGGCTCATCGGTGCCGATGCGAAACACGCCGCGATGATGCCGCACCTCGACGCAGTCCCATCCCCAGAGATTCCAAACCCAACCGCCGCGCAGACTGTAGTGAATGCCCCAGCCGTCCAGGAGACTAATCTTGGCGGGCTTGACGTCCTGGATTTCGGAGTACTTCAGGCGCGTCGTGAACAAGGGCAGCGGTCCAAACGCGACCCGGATCGCATCGCCATCGTCGCTCACCGTCAGCTGTTTGAACGAGGCGCCCAGCATGAACATCAGCAATCCAACGATCGGAAACGCGATCGCCACGGGCTCTTGCCTGAGCACCCACGCCATCGTCAGCAGGAATGCGGAGAAGAGAAAAAGCAACAAATAGAGGGGCGCCCGCTGCGTGTGTTCGTATTGCGACATGTCTGCAACCTCGTTCGCGAGAATCACTTTGCTGGACTATTCGCTCCCGCCCTGAAATGCTTGATACTTGCCGCATCCCATCGTCACTTGGTTCGCGCACCTGGAATCTTGGTATTCTTGCCCGCCGAGCTTGAGGCGTCGCGTCGTCGCGCGCCCTTGGGCGCGGTGAGTTCATGAGTGACCGCCGAGGCGATCGCCGACGCCTTCTCAGGTTGGCCGATGGCCTCCAACAAAAACCGGCTCGGGTGCGTCGCTCGCGGTTTGCCCCATTTCATGCGAGACAATGCGAAGGAAAAGGTCAACGTGTCCTGGGTGCGCGTCACACCCACATAAAACAAGCGGCGTTCTTCCTCGATCGCCCGCGTGTCCAAGGCGCTTCGATGATGCGGCATCCGGTATTCTTCGACGCCCGGCATATAGACGTGCGGAAACTCGAGGCCCTTGGCGCTATGGCAGGTCATCAGAACGACCGCGTTCCGCTTCAGTTGCTTGTCTTTATCGTTGCCGAAGTCGCGTTCACCGAGGGCGACTTCATCGAGGAAACCGGCCAGATCGAAGCTTCCATCACGCTCGCCTTCCATCGCAGCCAGTCCGCTGACCATTTCCTCGACCAGATTCCAGCGCATTTCGCGTTCCTCGTGGGTCAAGCTGCTGCGTTCGATCTCCGCCTCGTAATTGCACTGCTGCACCAACTGCCGCAGCAAGGCCGAAGGGGCGGCGCCGCCGGCGAAGCGAACCCCCAAGTCTCCGATGAGATGGACGAAACCGGCGACCGCCTTGGCTGTCTTGGGGTTCAGCGCATCCAGGAATTGCGCGTCAGTCAACACGCTCCAAATCGACCGCCCCTTCTCGGCGGCCCGCGTTCGCAGTTGGTCGATCGTCGCGTCGCCTATCCCGCGTCGAGGGCGGTTGAGGATGCGCAGGATGGCGGTGTCTTCATCGGGCGAGAGTCCCGCTCGCAGGTAACAAGTCAAATCCTTGACTTCCTTGCGGTCGAAGAAGGACTCGCCGCCCAGGACGACGTAGGGAATCCGTTTCTTGCGAAGCTCCATTTCGAATGGCCGACAGTGCTCGTTGGTGCGAAACAGGATGGCGAAGTCGTTGTACGACACAGCCCGGCGTCGTCGCTTTGCGAGCAAGATCCTCCACGACCCGCTTGGCTTCGTCGGCCTCGTCGCGCCATTGGTGGATCGCGGGCTGACGCCGCCCTGGCCGCGCGGCGACGAGTGTCTTGCTCGTGACGTTGCGAGGTTGTTGGCGATCAATCGATTGGCCAATTCCAGGATCGCCTGCGTGGAGCGATAGTTGTCTTCGAGATCGCACGACTTTGGCGTCGGGCCAATCGCTGGCGGAAATTGAGAATGTGTCGCACTTCGGCGCCGCGCCAGCCGTAAATCGACTGATCGTCGTCGCCGACAACGCACAGATTGCGATGCTCGTGAAGCCAGATGCCTTCACGATGCGATACTGGCTGCCGTTGGTGTCCTGGTACTCGTCGATCAGCAGATGGTCGAATCGCCCGGCCTCTGCTGGTCGCACGCTGGGAATGTTCTGTGCAGGAGCTCTTCGGTCAAGAGCAACAGATCGTCGAAATCGACCGCCCCGGCGTTTCTCAGCGCTTGCTGGTACCGGCGATAGGCCATCGCCGCCAAATGTTCGCTTGTCGGTATCGGCCGCTTGCTTGCCGCCTGCGCCGGGCGCAGGCTCTGGTTCTTCCAGGAGCTGATCTGAAACAGCAGATCGCCCGGCCGCATCGCCACCCCGGCACGCCCGGATCTCGCGCACACGCTTCCGGGCCAGCTCTCCTGGTCGCCGCGGTCGTAGATCGCGAATTCGCTCGGGATACCCCAAAGGGCGGTGTGTCGGCGGAGGATCTTCAACGCAGTGCGAGTGAAAGGTGGACGTCGGCCGGTCGTTTCTTCTGATTCCGCCCCAGCAGTTCGCCGATCCGCTGCTGCATCTCCGCGGCGGCCTTGTTGGTGAAGGTCACGGCCAGGATGCGCCGGGGATCGACGCCGTGGCGAATTAGCTCGGCGATGCGATAGGTCACCACGCGAGTCTTGCCGGTCCCAGCGCCGGCCAGCACCAACAAAGGTCCTGAGCGGGTCATGACGGCTTCGCGCTGCGCGGCGTTCAACGGAGGACTCATCGGATCCATCGTAGCCTCCAGCCTCGCCAAGCCAAGGGGAGTCGTTTTACGATCATCTCAGGGCAACTGGAAGGGCCGAACTCGGCTGGTCCAAACGGCCCGCCCGAGTCCGGGTCCGAAATCGAACGCGGAGCGCGATCTTGACGCTTTCCAGCGGCGACTCCTATACTTGGTCGCTGCCGCAGGCTCCAGGAGGGAGTTCTCGGGTCGCCCGATGTCTCTGAGTAAGCATGATGAACACGCGTCACAACGAACTAAAGTCCAACGATCTGGCCCATTGGCTAGAGGGATTTCTCGTCAAAGTCCAGCCGTATTTCCCGGTGGCGCTGGGCGCCGCGGTGGTGATTATCGCCGTGGGCGTCGTCTGGTCGACGTTCTCTGGAAGCCAGAATGCTCGTTCCGGGCAAGCCTGGAGCAGCTTGTTTGATGGGATGAGCAACGAATCGGCGCTGGAGCAAGTCGCCGAGGATTACCCGGGCACGCGAGCCGCCGCCTGGGCGTTGCACACGCGAGCGACCAGGGAGTTGATGACGGCCAGCAGCGAACTGTTCACCGATCGCGAACTTGCCGAAAAGAACCTGAACGACGCTATTTCCGGCTTCAAAAAGGCCTTGGAGTTAGCCGGCAACGATCGACTTTTGCTGTCCCGCGTGAATTTCGGCTTGGCCCAGGCGTTCGAAGCCCGCTTCGACCTGGATGAAGCGCGGAAGCACTACCAGGATGTTTTGAACGCGGATCCCGACGGGCCGCTGACCGAGATGGTCACGCGGCAACTGGCCATGTTGGACGACAAGAAGATCCGTGATTTTTACGGCTGGTTCAAAGACCAGGAGCCTGAGCCCCCCGCCCCGCCCAGCGGGTTGACGCCCCCCACACAACCGCTCTCGCCGCTCTCGGGCGACCTGCCCGACCTGTCGGATCTGCCGGATCTCGGTCCGCTCCCGGATCTGAAATCGCCGGAAAAAGACTCGGCTACCGACACCCCCAAAGCAACCCCGGACGACGCTTCCGAGTCCGCCACGAAGCCAGAAGGCTCGACCGATATCTATTCGAAGGGGGCCGCCGAGACGCCAACGACCGATCCGCCAACGACCGATCCGCCAACGACCGATCCGCCAACGACCGATCCGCCAACGACCGATCCGCCGCCGGCGGAAGCTCCTAAGACCGACCCACCGGCGGCCGAGACGCCCAAGACCGACCCGCCGAAATCCGACACTGGCGGCGACGCCAATCCGGCCGGCCGTTCACCGGCGCCGACCCCTGAAGCCAGCGGGGCGGACGGCCAATAACCGCTCCCAGCGGCTTGTGTCCCCCTGATGAACCCCCACGACGGCGCGAACGATGCGGTGTCCAAGAGCCCCTCGGCGGCGCCGCCAGATGCCCGCTTGGTCGTTGAAGACGCTGAGGCGGGGGCGGCTGGACGCGTTTCTCGCAGCCCGCCTGACGCAATTCAGCCGCGTGCAACTACGCCGCGCGATCACCGAGGGCGCCGTCCAAGTCGATGGACAGCAGGCCAAACCCTCCTATCGTTTGTTGGCGAACCAAGAGATCCTCCTGCACTTCCCGCAACCGTTGGCCAAGGGTCCACAGCCTGAAGCGATCGCTTTGGAAGTTCTGTTCGAAGACCAGGACTTGATCGTGGTCAACAAACCTCCAGCAATGGTCGTCCACCCAGGAAAGGGCCATTGGTCGGGGACTCTGACCAGTGCGCTGGCGCACCACTTCGGCGAGCTCAGCACCGTTGGCGGTCCGGCGCGACCGGGAATCGTTCACCGCTTGGATCGCGACACCAGCGGCGTTATCGTGGTCGTGCGCAACGATCAAGCGCATAGGCAATTGGCGCGACAGTTCGCGGAACGCACTGTCCAGAAGCAATACCAGGCCATCGTTCGCGGCGTGCCTGACCGAGATCGCGACCGCATCGACGAACCGATCGGCCCCCATCCGCACCATCGCGAGAAGATGGCGATTCGGCGGCAACATCCCGACGCTCGCGAGGCGCAGACCGACTATGAGGTCATTCAGCGCTTTCGGGGATTCGCTCTGCTGCTTGCCAAGCCAAAGACGGGCCGAACGCATCAGATTCGCGTGCACCTGACGCACGCCGGATATCCGATTCTGTGCGACAAGCTCTACGGGGGCGGCAGCGAAGCGACGCGAGGCGATCTGCTGGGCCGTCACGCGGATCAGGCGAGCAAGCTGGTCCTCACGCGTCAAGCGCTTCACGCGTTTCAAATCGAGTTTCAGCACCCGCGAACACAACAACGCGTCCGCTTCGAGGCCCCGTTGCCCAGCGACATCCAACGAACACTCGCCGCCCTGAGCGAGCCAGCCGCGGACTAGGTCAACGGCCAGCAATTCTAATCGCGGCATTCGACGCCCTTCGGGCTGTCCAGAGTTCAGGGCTGTTGATTCGAGCCGCCGCGCTACGGCATTTGCACGGCCTCGCCATCGTCCTTCATTCCGAGACGTTGATACGCCGCGCGGTCGATCGTCTCGAAAATGAACCGCACACTGCCGTCATTCACGGCGTGCAAGGCGCCGCCTGGATGATAGCTGCTGGCCGTCATGACCGCGTTTCGAAAACGATCAGCGCACGACGGACCATTCGGTTGATATACCGTCGAAAACCCCGCGTAGATGACTTCGCCGGCATGCCAGAGTTGCCCTTGATCGTTGGACGTGCTCGCGCCAGCGGGCCAGCGTCGGTCCAGTCCAGTCGCGTCGCACGGATCAAACGCAGGATCGGCGGCGTCGCCAGCGTTGGAGAGGTCATTGCTGATCCAGCGATAATTACCAACAAATTCTTCGCTCGACCGACCCTGCAGCGCGACCTCCGCAACGGCGAATACGTGACTGGTTCCGTCATAGATGTCGCGATAACGGATGCTGCTGAACATCGCGAAGGAGCCGTTGTTGGACGTGATGAAGAAGGGGTCGCCGTCGCCAATCCGCGTCGCGCAGTTGACCGCCGTGATCCCGCCGCAAGCCTTATAGCTGGTCCGACCCAATCCAAGCTCAGGCCCCGTGTAAAAGGGTATGTCCGTGGGAGTCGACGGCATCTTGCCAATGCGAGGGCTGGAAGCGCACAGCAACGAGGGGTTCTCGTACGCGTCGGTCTGGCCAGCCGTGGAAAAGTAGGCGTCCGTCTGCAGAATACTCTCATCACGCCGCCCAGAAATGGGCACTTCTTTCATGCGCAGGAAGCGATCAAAGACCGCTTGCTGCTCCATGAACGGCATGATCATCACCAGCCAACTGAATGGCGAACGATCGGCGTACGGCAAAAAGCCAAGTTGCCGCGGTCCTACGCCCAAGGGCGGCAACTTGGCGTGAACGCCATGATAGGACTGGAGCGCCAGCCCAAGATTCTTCAAGTTGTTGGAGCAATCGGTGCGTCGCGCGGCTTCGCGAGCCGCTTGAACGGCCGGCAACAGTAACGCGACCAAGACGCCAATCACGGCGATGACCACCAACAGTTCGACGATGGTGAATCCGCGTGGACTCACCGACGGGACGGACGGAGTTCTGCACGCCATGACGACTCCTGTGGCTGTGCGTCAACATCAAAGTCTACGGAGAAACCTAGCATTGGCAACCAAACGGTTGGCCGCCCGCCACCGCCTTGGTTGCCTACTTCTACACGAAGTCGCACCCCGTCGCAAACAATTCGGCCCACGCCGTCGCGCCCGATCGGGAGAGCATGAAGTAGGAGGTGATCCGAAAGGCCCGACGCGCCGATACAATCCGAGCCGTAGCCTTGAGGCGAGCCCTTTCAAATCAGTCCCAACGGGACGGCTCCAAATCAGCCCAGAGTGCAGCGCAGTGCAACCCTGGGGTGCAAATGGCAAATCAGTCCCAACGGGACGGCCCCACATCAGCCCAGGGCGCAGCGCAGCGAACCCTGGGTAACTTCATGCTAACTTGAGAGGGCTCGCCGTGAGGCTATCGACACATTCCGGCAGGAGTCGCAACACAATGCAAATCCCCCGCTATTGGCACAAAGCCACTGCTGTGGTCAGTATCCACGGTTCGGCTCCGTTTCAGATCCCCTGCTGGGGTTGGTCGGATCTGAGCCCCCACGAAGCGAAGCAACATGCGCTGCAAAGGTCCGAGCAGATGCCGCAATTGATTGACGCGTCAGGAAGCCAATACCCTTATGGCGTGACGCCGCCCCGCGAGGAGATTCTGCAAACGATCACGAGTCCCGGCGGAGAGCGGCTGGGGGTCGTTTCCGAGAACGCCTATGGGGCCGTCGTCCTCAACACCAAGGCGATGTTCATCGCGGACATCGATGCGGCGCCGCAGCAAACCGCGCCCAAGTCCGTGGGGCAGTGGTTTCAGTCGCTCTTTGGGGGCGCCAAGTCCTCGCCGCCGCAGCCCAAGAGCCAAGAGGACGAGCTCCACAGTCGGCTCGACCAAGTGAGCACCGACGGCTTTCGGCTCTATCGCACGGCGGCCGGGTGGCGAGTCATCCTCGTCAGCCGCCCCGTGCACGGCATCGATGAGGAGTCAATGCAGCTGCTGCAGTTGCTTGGAGCGGATCCGTTGTACTGCCGGCTCTGCGAGCGACAGAAGTGCTTCCGCGAGGTTAACTCCCAAACCGTGGCGATGCGGCCTCCGCAAACCAACCAGCCGCCACCCCCGCGACGAGGCCCAGCAAGCCGAGCACGAGGCCTGGCGGGTGGAATACCGTCGATGCTGCGATGAGTTCTCGACGTGCGAACCCGTGCCGTTGCGGGGTGAAGGCCCGCATCAGGTCGATCCGGTGCTGCGTCCTCTGTTGGATCTGCACGACGTGCAATCAACCGCGGGCCCGGGACAACCACTGGCCTGAATCAACGGCCCTGAAGTCTGAACAGCGACGGGCTCGGGAAGGCTGAAACGAATTCGCAGCCCGCACCAGGGGCGGCCCTCGCTCGCCCCCATAGGCGTCAAGGTGGCGATGCGCCGTGGCGCCGCGAAATGGGTTACCACAGAGCACGCGGAGGAACACAGCGCACAGAATTGCATCCGCCTTTGTGGTTCCCCCTGTCCTCGGTGGTCAATTCCATCCGGGTTCTTCTTAACTTGATGCTCATGGGGCGGCCTTCGATCGCGCCCGGCTTTGGTATCAAGCGGCCTTGCTGTGCTTGTTCACGGATCAACCGCCTCGACTGACGCGGTACCCGCGTTCTTGCAACAGCCGTTGGATGCGTTGTTGATGGTCGCCTTGAATCTCAACGGTGGTGTCGCTGCAAGTCCCGCCGGCGCCGCATTGATTCTTCAACTCGGTCAGCAGTTGCTGCGACTGCCGGCGCGAGCCGCTCAGTCCTGAAATGCAGGTGACCACCTTGCCGCGTTTCCGTTTTTCCAGACGCACGGCGACCGTCTGCATCGAGGGCGGCGCGTCGGCGACCGCGTGAGTTGTTTCCTTGTCGTCGTCGGGACATTCACAAGTCGCTTGCGGTTGGCCACAACGCTCGCACATCACCGGACGCTCCCAGCGAGTTCCGTCAAACAACCCCATGCCGTTCCCCCGGCTTCACGCGCTCCCGATCATCGACCGCCCGCGGTTCTTGACGCGAAACGGATGGCGGTCAGCACAATTCCCATGACTCTGGCCTAACGAGGCTGAGAGCTTGCCCTTGTTACGCGAGCAACTCGTTCACAACGCGGGCGGGCATGACGCCGGTCAGCCGCTGGTCGAGGCCCTGATGCTTGAAGATGAATCGCTCGTGGTCGTAGCCCAGCAGATGCAGCACGGTGGCGTGGAAGTCGCGGATGTGGACGGGATCTCGGACGATGTTGTAGGAGAAGTCGTCGGTTTCGCCGTAGATCGTGCCTCCCTTCGCCGCCGCCGCCGGCCATCCACATCGTGAAGCAACGCGGGTGATGGTCGCGGCCGTAATTCTCCTTGGACAGCCTGCCCTGCGAGTAGATCGTGCGGCCGAACTCGCCGCCCCAGATGATCAGCGTCTCGTCCAACAAGCCGCGTTGTTTCAGATCCTGGATCAGACCGTAACATGCTTGATCGACGTCGCGGCACTGATCGGGCAGACGACCGGCGACGTTGGCGTGCGTGTCCCAGTTGTTGTGATAGATCTGCACGAACCGAACGCCTCGTTCGACCATCCGCCGGGCCAGCAGAGCCGTATTGGCAAACGTGCCGGGCTTGCGAGCTTCCTCGCCGTACAGTTGATACGTCGCCTCCGGTTTCGGTCGCCAGATCGGTCAGTTCCGGCACGCTGGACTGCATGCGGAACGCCAGTTCGTACTGCTGGATGCGAGTGTGAGTTTCCGGATCGCCGATTCGTTCGTAGTTCATTTCGATTCAGCGCGTTCAAGCCGTCGAGCGTCGTGCGGCGAACGCCCGCGGCGACGCCGGGCGGATTGTTGATGAACAGGATCGGATCGCCGCTGGTGCGGAACGACGTCGCCGGCATGCTCGCCCGGCAGGTAGCCCGACGACCAGAGTCGAGCCGAGATGGCTTGCACCTGCTCCGTGTTGGTCGGGCGGGCGACCATCACGACGAACGTCGGCAAGTTCTCGTTCAACGAGCCCAAACCGTACGACATCCACGCGCCCAGGCAAGGACGCCCCGTGACCTGGTTGCCGGTCTGCATGAAGCTGATCGCCGGTTCGTGATTGATCGCCTCGGTGTGCATGCTGCGAATGAAGACCATGTCGTCGACCATCTTCGTGGTCCACGGCAACAGCTCGCTCACCCACATCCCGCGACTCGCCGCACTGCTCGAATTTGTACTTCGACGGCGCGATGGGAAACCGCGCCTGCCCGGAGGTCATGGTCGTCAGCCGCTGTCCCATGCGCACCGATTCGGGCAGGTCCTTGTCGAACCAGTCTTGCATGACCGGCTTGTAGTCGAACATGTCCATCTGCGGCGGCCCGCCGACCATGTGCAGGTAGATGATGTGCTTGGCTTTGCCGGGAAAGTGAGTCGGCACGGCGCCGGGCGAAGGCCGCCCCAGGCGGAAGCCGTCGCGCTCCGGTTCTTCCGCTGACGCGCCCGCCACGCCCAACAACGACGCCAGCGCGGCGCCGCCCAGCAAGTGCGATCCTTGTTGCAGAAGATAACGCCGCGTGACGTTTCGCTGATACTCTTCGAAGGGGTTCATCTCGCACTCGATTCTATGGGTTAAGCACTTTTCTACTTGTTCAGCACTTCATCCAGGTTCATTAATTCATTGCACAACATCGTCCAGGCCGCCAAGGCGACCGGATCGGGTTGGGGATCCGCCTGCGCGGCGCCGACCTGCAGCAATTCCTCGGCGTCTCGCGGGTGATCTCGGTAGTAGTTCAGCAGGTCATGCAGTGATGCTTGGACGATGACCAATTCCTCAGCCGCCAGGGGCGCGAAACCAGGCGGCGAGCAATGAACTGCATCCGATCTTGATCGGCCACCGCGGCGGCGAGCGCCAACTCCGCCAAGCGCCGAGCCGCCTCAACGAACTGTTCGTCGTTCAAAGTCACCAGGGCTTGCAGCGGAGTATTGGTGCGTTCCCGGCGGACCGTACAGAGTTCGCGGTTGGGCGCATTGAAAGTCTCCATCGACGCGGGCGGCGCCATACGCTTGATGAAGGTGTACAGGCTGCGACGGTACAGGCTGGCCCCTTGGTCGGCCTGATAGGTGCGCGTGTTGCTCACGTTCATGGCGATCGCCTCCCAGACGCCCGCGGGTTGATAGGGCTTCACGCTGGGCCCGCCGATCCGCGGCGACAACAGGCCGCTGACAGCCAGGGCGTAGTCGCGGACCATTTCGGCGTCCATGCGAAACCGCGGGCCTCGAGCCAGCAGTCGGTTCTCGGGATCTTTTTCATAGATCGCCGGGTCCTGCGGCGGGCCTTGTCGATACGTCGCGGACATCACGATCAGCTTAAAAAGGGCCTTGACGTCCCAGCCTGATTCGCGGAACTCCACGGCCAACCAGTCCAACAATTCCGGATGCGAGGGCAGCTCGCCGGAGACGCCGAAGTCGCCGCTGGTGCGAACGACGCCCTCCCCGAAGACCTCTTGCCAGAATCGATTCACGGTCACGCGAGCCGTCAACGGATGTTCGGGCAACAACAACCAACGCGCGAAGCCCAGTCGATTCCGAGGTTGGTCGGCGGGAAACGGAGGCAGCACCGCCGGCGTACTGGCCGAGACCTGCTCTTTGCGCTGATCATACTCGCCACGATGGAGGACATAGGCCGTGGCCGGCTCTTGCCGCTCCTGCATGACATGGGCGATCGTGCCGCGCGCCTGAATGTCGCTGCGTTCGCGCTCCAGCTTCTCCAGGGCAGTTTTCAGCGTGGGAAAGGCGTCGTCGCGATGATTCAAGTAGTAATCGTAAAGCTCCGCAATCTCCTTCTCACCGCGCTGCTCGGCGGGCTGCGCCAAGGTCGCTTGGAGTCGGCTCAGTTGAGCTAGGGAGGCGACCTCCGCGGCGGACAATTTGCGACGGTAAAGACGCAAGTCGGCGACGCCGCCGGTGAACGCCTCGCTATGGCTTCGGCTGCCGATGCGAAAGGCCGTGGGCGTGGTGATCTCACCGTCGCCCAGCTTGTCGTTCTCGACGGCGGTGTCTTGCTCGACGCCGTCGTAATAGACCTTCACTCCCGCGGCTTGGCCGGAACCATCGTAGCTGACCGCGACATGCACCCAACGGTCGGCCGGCGCCTGCGCCTTGGCGACGACCTTCAAGCCGCGAGCGGGCCATTGGTCGATGACGTGCATGCCGATTTGACGTCGCTGACACCAAAAATCCCAGCCGCGATAGTTGTTCTCATTGTCCATTCGCGAACAGATGGCGCCATAGCCATCGTTGACCGGCAGCTTGATCCAAGCGGCGCAGGTGAACGGCTGCTGGCGCTCAAAGCGCCCGCGTCCGGCAACTCGAGCGCCGCGCCTTGCACGCTGAGTGCCGACTGGGAAGGGCCGTGGGCTTCCCATTGAGCGGTCTTCTTCAAGTCAACTTGCAGCGATTGGTCGTCCACCAGCAGCGTGACCGTCTCGCCCCGCCCTTCGTCGAATTTCGCCTGCACATGAAGCGCATCTTCGGCCACGGACGGGCCCAGCGATTCGGGTCCGGCTTCGGCGAGCCACGCGTCGAATTGCGGCCGAGCTTGTTCGCGGCGGCGCTGCACTTGTTGTTTGGCCTCGGCGATCAGTTCCGGCAGCGCGTCCCATCGCGGTCGGTCAACTTCCAGAGGCACGGGAAGGATTGGCGGCGTGTCCTTGATGTTGCCGTCGCGGGCGCCCTGCGTTGTGTTGTTGAAGAACGCCGCCAATTCATAGAACTCGCGCTGGCTGAGCGGATCGAATTTGTGGTTGTGGCAAACCGCGCAGCCGGCGGTCAATCCCATCCACACCAGCGACGTGGTTTCCGTACGGTCGCGGGTGTACAGCACCAAGTACTCCTCGTCGATGATGCCGCCTTCGTTGGTGGTCATGTTGCAACGATTGAAGCCGGAGCCGATTTGTTGTTCGAGCGTGCGATTAGGGAGAAGGTCGCCGGCCAGATTCTCGATCGTGAACTGATCAAAGGGCATGTTCTGGTTAAACGCATCGATGACCCAATCTCGGTACGACCACATTTCGCGGAAGTTGTCAAAATGAATCCCATGAGTATCGGCGTAGCGCGCGGCGTCCAACCAATACCGTGCACGATGTTCTCCCCAGCTTCGCGAGGCGAGCAGTTGATCGACCAGCTTCTCGTAGGCTTCGGGCGAAGAATCCGCGACGAACCGCTCGACGGATTCCACCGAAGGCGGCAGGCCGGTCAAGTCAAGACTGACGCGTCGGGCCAGTGCGCGTCGATCGGCCGCGGGCGACGGCGTCAGGCCTTCGACCTCCAGGCGGGCCAGCACGAAGGCGTCGATCGGATTACGGATCCAGGAAACCTGCTTCACGACGGGAGGTTCCGGCCGCCGAGGTGGAATGAGGGACCAGTGCAGCTGATACTCGGCCCCTTGCTCGATCCACTGCCGCAACATCTGTTTGTCGCCGTCGGAAAGCGGCTTCTTGCTCGCTGGCGGCGGCATCAACTCGTCAGGATCGTCGGCATGGATGCGGCGAAGCATCTCGCTCTCGTCGGGCTTGGACGGAACGATCGCGTTCATTTCGATGGCCGCTGACCGCTGATCAAGACGCAAGTCGGCTTCGCGACTCGCGCTATCAGGACCGTGACAAGCAAAGCAATGCTCGGCGAGAATCGGTCGGATATCGCGGTTGTACTGCAACGGTTCTTCCGCCGCCGCCGACCGCGGTGCGACTTGCCAGACGGTAATGACCGCGATTCCCATCGCGAGCGCCCGGACGGCGAGAGCGCGGCCGAAAGAGGAGGGGCGCGGCGCCGACGTGGGGCGATTCTCGACAAGACGTTTGAACATCATTTCAGCAGCTCCGGGAAAGCCTTGCTGCTTTGGGGATGGCTCGCTGGCCATTGGGAAGCCGCAAGAAACAGACCGCGTGATCCTGAGAGTTTTGGGGGATGTACTCACCGAAGCTTGCTTTGGCTACGATGTGAGCAAAACGGAGGGACGAGACGAAGCCGGCCAATGGGGCGGGCGACGCGTGCGCGCGGCGTCGTGACTCGGCCCTAATTATACCGTGTTCAGCTCCGGTCGTGTGCGGCAAATCGCAGCAGGCCGAAGCGGATGAAATCGAAAACGTCCCCCCCAACATCGCCCTTTGTTGACAACCCACTCGCTTGCACCGGCGTCCTTTATGCCTGATGTTCCTTCGCTGATCTTCCTCGCAATGTTTCTCAGCGGCCTGACCGCGTTGGCCTGGATGACGCTGCGGAAGCGGCGACGGCGGCGGGCGGCCAAGGAGCGTCTGGAGGAATTCAAGGCGAACGTGGTCGCCTTTAGCGATCGCCTGGATCAAATGCAGGAGCGGCACAAGATGCTGCCCTTCCTGGATCCGGACTACACGGCGCCGATGTCCGGTGAAACGCATCTCGCTTACCAGCGGGTGCAAGATGCGATTGTCAGTCAGCGAGACCGCTGGCTGAAGATGATGGACGTTTGGGATCAAGTTCAACGGCACTTGGAACAGGGGGCTCTGGATGGCAGCGACGCCGCAGCGCTCCGCAAACAGCTGGACGAGTTCCCGTTTTCTCGCGCGGCCGAGGAGTTGCAATCCGCCTGTGGCGATGTGCTTGATCAGTTGGAACAGGCTCACGAGACGGCGCGCGCCCAAGCCGAAAAGCTGGAAACCGTGCGGGGCGCCTGCGAGACCGCCTTGGCCGATCTGGCGAAGACCGAGGTCCAGTCGTCCGCGTATCAAGGGGATCTCGACGCCGTTGCGGATTTGTCCAAGGCCGCCGCGAATCGTTTGGAGGCGGACCCGCTGGGAGCATCCCAAGCCTTGGCCGACGCCCTGCGGCTGGCCAATGAATGGCGGAACCGCCTGGAGCAGGCGACAACCTCTTATCGCCAATTGAAGACCACGCGAGAAAAGCTGGATGCGCTGCGGGAGCTGATCGCCGAAAAGCGCGGCGAGGGGTTCTCCTTTGCCGAACCCGAAGGCGATCCCGCGCCGTTGATCGGCGAAGTGCAACGGCATATCGAACAAGTCGTGCAGGAGCTGATTGCGGGAAAGGCCGAGTTGACGGGGCCGCTGCTGGAGTCGGCCGACACGGCCTTGCAGCGCGGCGAACACATGGTCCGCTTTCAGGAGAAACTGCGAGGCTATTGCGACGACGAATTACGTCGGTTGCGGGGAGCCGTCCAGGCCACGCTGGCGGACATTCAAACCGCCGAATTGCATCGCGAACAACTGCGCCGCCAGTTCGCCGAGGCGAGTTGGGCGTTGGCGGCCGACTCGCCATCGCAGGCTCACGTCTTGATCGACGCCTCGCGTGAGTTGCTCGACCAGATCGACCAGAGCGTGCGACCTGATCGGCAGTATTACTTCCGCGCGAATCGTCTCTTGGAAGAGGCTCGCCGCGCGCTCGCCGACGCGTCCAACCTAGCCAACGCCCTGCCCCAGCGAGCCAAGCAACTCGGGCAATTGCGCGATGCGTGCCGTGGGAAGTTGGCGGAACTGCGGCGGCGCGTCGAAGCAACAGGCCAACGCTTGCGTTCGAGTTCCGCGGACCGCCCGCGATCCAATCAACGGTACGAAACCGCAACGCGCGCCTTGGAGCAATTGATTGCCGAGGCTAACGCGGCCATGGTCGATTGGCCTCAGTGGAGCGCCCGAGCCGATCAGCTCAGCTCACGATCTGCAAGTGGTGCGAACCATGATCGACCAGGACCTCCAATTGTCCGAACAGGCTCGACAAGAGTTGGAGGAGGCTCAACGATCGCTCCGCGCGGCGTCCAGCTACTACCAGCATGGAGTGCGGCCGAACCTGTCTCGCGCCGAGGAACTGCTGGAGCAAGCTCGGCGAGACTACGCACAACAGCGTTACGAAGAGGCCATCGCGTCGTCCAACAGCGCCGAGCAGGCTGCCCGTGCGGCGCAGGAAGCAGCGTCCGAGGAAGCCGTGCAGCGTCAGCGGGAAGCGAACCGCCGCCAACGCGCCCAGACCGCTTCGCAAGTCACCTCCGTCTTGGAAATCGCCGCGACCGCCGCCCTGCGAGCCCTGCAAAACCAACGGCGACATCGCTGGTGACGACGACGCCAACTTCCACGCCAGTTACCTCGCACGTCAACGCCGCTCAAATCGAGACGCCGCCCCGGTTTCCGGCGCCGCCACTCCGCGACGACGGACGCCCCTCGCCCCCCCACGAGGAATGACGTGCTCCAAATGGAGGATGGCGGCCTTGATCGTAAGGTGGTCCACCCGACGCTATCCGAGGCCCGAAGGGCCTGATGCCCCCCAGTGGACCGGCTTACGATCAAGGCCGTGGGTGGCGATACGGATCTTTCCAAAGAACAGAGAGTGCGAGCTAGAGATCCTCTTGGATGTCGCCGTTCGATCGACTTGAGGAGGATTCCGTGGCCCGACCATAATCTTCCAAAATCCTTGAGGGGCGCTGGGGCTCGCGCAAGTTCCTGGGTGTGGCTCCTGAACGGGCCCGCCATTTGGCTTCCAACTCGCAGAGACCTTCCCTTGGGAAACACCATGAATCACTACCTCCGTTTGGCTTCTGGGCTGCTGTTCGTCCTGCTGTTCGCCGGGAATTCACAGGCTGGCGACATCTGGTCCTTGAAGGGAGTCAAGGACGTCTACGTCGTGGTGGATTTGGACCATGAGCTCCGAGAGGTCGGCATGGCTGATGAAAGGATGAAGGCGTGGGTCGAGCAACGACTTCGAGCCCAAGGAGTTCGCGTGGTTGACGCGGGGAATCAGACCACGACCAGCGCCGTATGTGAGCGTGCAGATATCGGCACTCAAGTCCGACGGCGGCTGGTTCAATTACGGATTGAATGTGGAGTTATGGCAGGACGTGCGGTCGATCAACTCGGGCGACATTGTCAGAGTCCCCACGTGGTCGAGCAACACGATTGGATTTTACATGCGAAACCGCATCGCGGGCAAACTGCGGGCGGGCGTCGCCCAGAGCGTGAGCGAGTTCGCGAGGGACCTGAGAGAAACCAACCAATAGGCGCGTGACCTGGGAGTTCGCCCAACCCGTTGGGCGACGCTCGCCGTGCAGGCCGCCATCTAACCGGCTCGACGCTCCGGACGTCCAGGTTGGGTGGGGCCAGGGAATCACGTCGGGCATCATGGCGGGCGTCTGTTGAATCGCCTGCAGGATTCGCTCGGCGACTTCGACGGCGCGCAGGCCGTCGCTGCCGGTGACCAAGGGCGAGACGCCTTGCCGAATCGCCCGGACGAAATCCCGCTGTTCCTCCAGAATCGCGTTGATCGTGGGCATGGCCGGCGTGAGCTCCGACAGATGCTTTTCCAGCCCTCCTTCGCGAAGTTCGTCGATCTCTCCCGCGGACAATCGATCGACATTCAAGTCGCCGCGCAACATCGCTTCACTGGGCAGCAAGAGACGCGCCCCGGGACCGCCGAAATCCAGATCCGCCAACGTCCGCTCGCAGGCGACGTGCATGCGACGTCGCGCCTCGCCCTGGACCCGCGAGGCCGTCAGGCTGGCGACGGCGCCGTTGTCGAAGAGCAATTGCGCGTGCGCCCAATCTTCGTGGGGGCCGAGCACCGCGCCGCCCACGGCCCGGACGTCCTTGACCAAGCCGCCATGCAGCTTCAAGGCGATGTCAATGTCGTGAATCATCAGATCCAGAACAACGCCGACGTCGGTGGAACGAAAGGTGAATCCGCTGGTGCGCTCGGCGAGCAGCATTCTCGGTTCGCGGAGATGGCTGGCGACCGCCTGCAGCGCCGGGTTGAATCGTTCGACATGACCGACCTGCAGCACGCAACCGCCCCGCTGAGCCGCCTCGCACAACCTGGCGGCGGACGAAGGTGAATGCGACAACGGCTTCTCCATCAGCACCGGCACGCCGCGTTTCAGAAGATCGACGCCGATTTCTTCATGCAGGCAGGTCGGCGCAGCACAAATCGCCGCGTCCAGATGGGGCAAAGCCTCCTTGAGCTCCGCAAACGCAGGCGTTTGATGCTCCGCGGCCAGTCGCTCGCGCAGACGGCTGCGGCTCCACGATGGCGGACAAGCAAGCGCCCTCGACTTGAGCGAGCAGGCGGGCATGGATCGAACCCAATCTCCCGCCACCGATAACGGCGATGCGCAGCGGCTTCACGCGGCTCTCCTTCGGTCGCGACCGCGACCATTGCGACCTTGCTGTTGGTCGTCGATGAATGTCAGCACGTCGGTGACGGCGGGAAACAACATGGAGTTGGCTCGCAGAATCTCCCGCGCGTTGGCCAGGCCCACTTGAGCTCGAAACAACAGACGATGCGTTTCGGACAGCGCCTTGATGACTTCCGCGGGGAAGTTCTTTCGCTTCAGCGCGACGACGTTGATGCACCGCGGTCGGGTGGGAACGCCGTTGACCAACATGTAAGGGGGCACGTCATGGATCACACGGCTCATGCCGGAGACAAAGCTATAGGCGCCGACTCGGACAAAATGGTGCAGGCAGGACGCGCCCGACAGCGTGGCGTCGTTGGCGATATGCACGTGGCCGCCTAGCAGCGTTCCATTGGCGATAATCACCCGGTCGCTGATCTTGCAGTCATGGGCGACATGAGAGCAAGCCATCAGGTAGCAATGATCGCCCAGCGAGGTGACGCCATCCTCTTTCTCCGAGGCGCGGTTGATCGTGACGCACTCGCGAATGACATTGAAATCGCCAATCACGACGCGAGTTTCGCTGCCTTTGTAGCTGACATCCTGAGGTTCGCCGCCGATCACGGCGCCGGCGGAGATCTTGTTGCCTCGGCCGATTTCGACGTCGCCCAGAAGCGTGACATGAGCGTCAAGGCGCGTTCCCCTGGCCAATCTTTGCTTTGGGCCCGACAACACAGAAGGGACCAATCTCGACATCGCGATCGATTTCGGCGGCGGGATCAACGCAAGCATGCTCGGAAATATGCGTAGCCATGGACGCGTTTCCTGGACTGGTGGGTCAAGTTCTAATGAGTCTGGTGAGCGTGCTCGCGCGGCGCGGTGTTCATCGGCGGTGACGGCGTGCAACGCCGCAACAATTCGCCGACAAGGCAAGCATTCAATTCATGGCCGCTACGGCAAGCGACGATGTCCGCAATGACGTCACAGCCAGCCAAGGCGAGATCGCCTACAACATCCAGGGCTTTGTGACGCGCGACATTCGTTGTCGAAACGCAGTGAATTGCCCATCGGTCCCTGCTGATCGAATATCAGCAAGTCGGTCTGGGAAACGCGAAGCCCCAACCCGGCTTGCCGCATCGCTTGAGCTTCGTGCTGCAGAACGAAGGTTCGGGCCGGCGCCAACTCGCGCTGGAAGGACTCCGTTGTCAACTCGACGGCGAATTGCTGGGCGCCAATCGGCCCGGGCCCATAGTCCAGTTCATACCGCACGCTCAGGGCGCCGGAGTCGCTGGGACGGGCCTCCACCCAGTGCCATTGATCGCCGACTCGAATCGTCTTGTCGACCATCAACCTTCGCCTGCGGGCGACCTGCACCACGACTCCGCCACGGAGCAATGCTTCGCTGAAAGCCAGGCTGGAGCCGTCGCAACCGGGCATTTCCTCCGCGTCGCACCACACCTCGCAGTTGTCGATTTGCATGCCGGCCAAAGCCGCCAAGACATGCTCGACCATCGCCACGCGCCGCCCATCGCCGGCCAGGACGGTCCGGCGTTGGGCGTCGATTCTCTGGGACAACACTGCGGGAATGCGGGCCGGCGACCGCCCAGGCTGCTGCAGTACGAAGACAACGCCCGTATCGGCCGGAGCCGGCTGAAACCGCAAAGTCGCATTCTCGCCGCTCCAGTAACCGAATCCGCTAACTTCAACGGATTCGGCGAGCGTGCGTTGATGGCGTGAGCAAGTAGACACAGCGACATCCAACCAACCGAGAGTTGACAACTCGACTCGATTCAGGCCTGCAGAAAAGCGGCTGCAGAGCCTAACGCTGAGAACCGGCCGGACCCGTCGCCATGCTTCTCTGAACCACGTTGATCAGGGCGTTGGTGATGTCGAGCCCTTGATGGTGGACGATGGCGCAGATTGACGCCGTTCAGAACCGAATTCCGGTCCGTCTCGTTGATGGGATCGCTGCTGTATCGCAGCACCAAACCGATGTTGTAGCGTTTACTGAATTCCGAGATGTGGGCGACCACCTCGTTATAGACGCTGTAATACAACTGGCCTCGCGCTCCATGATTTCTTTTTTCTCGAGCGCGGCCTGCACTTGCAGGTTGGCGGAGGCTTCGGCGAGTTTCGTTTCGCGGACCTTGTAGTCCGGCGAATCCGGCTTGAGCTGCTTGAGCGCCTCACCCTCCTTGGCCAACGCGTCGCGTTGCGCCGTGCGTTGGCGTCAAACGCCTCGATCTCGCTCTTAATCCGTTCCATCTCGGCGTTGAACCGAGGGTGTTTCTCGAAGATCTTGGCGATGTCGACCAGCGCGACATTCGTTCCGGCGGGGCGTTGAGCGGTCTGAGCCGCAGCGGGAAGCACCGTCAAGATGCTCGCCAAACCGATCGCCGCGAGAGAAATCAAATGGGTCTTCACGTCCAGCACTCCTTGCTGCTTGCGGGGTCGTCCATGACCAAGTTCGCTGTCCGGCAAACTCGGCGATTCTTGATGCGGGCGGTATTTTGCGCGGAAACGCGGTCTGCGTAAAGAGCAGAATTTCGCACCCGCAGCGCAACAGCGCAACAAAGGAAAGAGCCTGCCGTCACCATCGCAACGCACTACCGCCTGAAGCGCTCGATCAACGATAAACGACGATCCACTACCCCGCCTGCCTGACTTGGCGATACAATCAACAGGCCGCCCTAGATCGGGGCCGCTGGCATCGCGGCCGCGCCGATCTTGGCGGCCCGGCTCGGAATTTGGAATTCAGACGGCCGCCACGAGATGCGAGGTCGTCGTCGAGGGCCCGGACACGACCAACGGCGCCTCACAACCATCGCTTGACGAGTACATGGCATCACTCTTTGTGATTCGCGGACGCGATCAAGGAAAACGCTTCGAATTGACGAGGCCTCTGCTGCGACTCGGCCGGGAACGCGGCAATGATCTGCAGGTGCCGAGATAACGAAGTGTCCCGACACCATGCCGAATTGCGACAGAGCCCAGGCGGCTACGTCCTGAAAGACCTGGGCAGCTCCAACGGCACGTTCATCAACGCCAAGCGAGTCGAGGACGAGCGAGCCGCTGTCCAATGGCGATCGGATCCAAGTCGGCCGATCTTTGCTGATCTTCACCGGCGATCCGACCGAGCCCGTTCCGGAGAAGGACCTGGAAGTCGTCGCCCTGCAGAGAAGCGACGGGAATTCGCGCATCGTGCATTCGATGTCGCAAGACGCCATCGGTCGCCTCCCCCAGCGAGGACAGCCCCTGGCTTGCCCGATCGCAGAGCCACCTGCAGATCATGTACCGCACGGCGCTGGCGGTGAGCCACACGTTGGATATCGACCAGCTGCTGCGAGAGCATCCTGGAGATGATCTTTGAGTGGGTCGAAGCGGATCGTGGCTGCGTGATGCTGATCGACGAAGAAACCGGCGAATTGGAGCCCGACGGCCGGCGCGATCGGAAGAAGCAGTTCGGCAGCGAGATTCGATGGCGCTCAGCCGGACCATCCTCGACTACGTGATGCAGCGTCATGAGGGCGTGCTGACCAGCAACGCCCGAGACGATCAGCGCTGGAACTCCGAAGGCAGCATCCTAACGCTCGGCGTCCGGGAAGCGATCTGCGTGCCGCTGCAAGGTCGCTACGGCGTCGTGGGCGTGATCTACATCGACACCTACACGCCGCCGGGTCGAGCCAGCTCGTTGCAAGGCCCACCCAATCGCTTCTCCGAAGAACACCTGAAATTGATGGTCGCCATTGGCCATCAAGCGGCCCTCGCCGTCGAGGACACGACCTACTATTCGGCCATGGTGCAAGCCGAACGCCTCGCCGCGATGGGGCAGACCATCGCCACCCTATCGCATCACATCAAGAACATCCTGCAAGGCATCCGCGGCGGCAGTTACCTGATTGAGGAAGGCCTGAAGAGCAACCAGAACGACGTCGTTCGGCGAGGTTGGCGGATCGTCGACAAGAACCAGGACAGGATCTCCAGCCTGGTGATGGACATGCTGAGCTTCAGCAAGGATCGTGAACCGGAATTGCAGGAGGGCGACCTTGCCGATTTCGCGCGCGACGTCGTCGAACTCATGAGCGCCAGGGCCGAGGAATGCAGGGTGCGGCTGGAGCTGAAACCGGACAATGACGTGCCCTTGATCCGGTTTGACTACGAGAGCATGCATCGCGCGTTGCTGAACGTCGTGGGAAACGCAATTGACGCGTGCGAGGGGGGCGTCGGGGCCAAAGTCATCGTGACCACGGCTTTCGATCCTGAGAGCGGCGATGCTCGCTTTGAGGTCTTGGACAACGGTCAAGGCATCGCCCCAGAGGATCTCAAGGCGATCTTCTCCGTGTTCCAGTCGCGAAAAGGCAGTAAGGGCACCGGCCTGGGGCTGCCGGTGTCGCGGAAGATCCTCAGCGAGCATGGCGGCGATGTCTCGGTGGAAAGCCAACTCGGCGCCGGCAGCCGTTTCATTCTGCATTGGCCAGCAGTCCTGGGAGGCGACTCCGCCTCGATGACTATCGCTTAAGCGGGCAAAAGGCCGCGGCAAACGCCCCCAATCCAACACGCCGCGACCGGGCATGTCCCCGTCGAGCGTTGCTGCTCGCTGAGAACGCTGCGAAACCCGCGCTAGCCAAGGGCGCAGAAGGGGTTGCTGCGGCGTTCCTCACCCACCGTGGTCGCCGGGCCATGCCCGGGCCAGACGACCGTATCGTCGGGCAGAGTGAAGAGCTGTTGGTGGATGGATTCGACGAGCTGTTGCATGTCGCCGTCGGGGAAGTCGGTGCGGCCGACACTGCCCGCGAAGAGGACGTCGCCGCCAATCACTTGAATGGGCTCCGCGTCGGGCAGCACGAACACAACGTGGCCCGATGAATGCCCGGGCGTATCCCGGACTTCCAGCTTGAGTCCAGCCATTTCGAGCACTTGTCCGTGTTGCACGGTTTGATCCGCCGGCGGGCTGACAATTTCGACTCCATAGCCGGCCGACAGATTGGCGGCGGGATCGGTCAGCTTGAATGCATCGCCCTGACCGATCACCAAGGGGGCCTTGGGAAAGGCCTCCTTCACGGCTTGGTTGCCGGCAATATGATCCAGATGCCCGTGCGTATTGAGGATCGCCGCGACGCGTAAGTCTTTGCGACGCAACAAGTTCAAGATCGCCTCGATGTCAACCCCAGGATCCACGACCAGGCAGTCCTGGCTCTTCGGAGCGCGCAAGATGTAGCAATTCTGCATGAACATCTGCGAAGTAACGACGTCCATCTCGAAGGCGGAGGAATTCATAAGTTCGACCTTGCCGCGCGGCGAGGAGCGCAGCCATACTAGTAGCGAGGGAGCAGAGGGACCCCGGACATCCGCCGCGATCCCGACAGATTCACTCACGCAGGATACTCGATTCGCCTGGCGCGGGTTAGGCAACAGGAAAGGTTGGAGCGACGGATTGTAATGCTTACCGCCCGATGGCGGCGATACTGGACCTTGGAACATATTTCGCAAGACTCGGCGTCCTGGCATTCCCGGGTCGGCGGCCTCGCGAAACGAGCCCGTCCTGGGGCGAATCATGCGGATGGCGCGCGAGTTGCGGGCTACGGCCTCGAGAGAAAGGGCTGCCGCAAGGGACTGACGGAACGGACCAATCTAACGCCAAGCCACCGTTTGGCGCACCGCATGGCGGAGGAACGCAAGACCATGATTGAACGCAACCGAATTTTCGCCGGCGGCATGCTGGCCAGTTTGTGCCTGATGACCACGGCGTTGGCCGATCCTCCGGAAACGCCTCAAGACCCGACGAAAATCGCCAAAGCCGATTCGCGTTCGTCGGATATTGGCTCGCATCCTCTGGACGCCGCCCTGGATTTGGCTCGCAATGGACTGATTCACAGTCATCAAAACATCGCGGATTACTCGGCGACGCTCGTCAAGCGGGAACGGATTAACGGCAAGCTTTCCGACTATCAGTACATGTTCATCAAGGTCCGCAATCGAAAAGTTGAGGACAGCCGGATCAAAACGCCCTTCAGCGTGTACCTTTATTTCCTGAAGCCGTCGGACATCAAGGGACGCGAGGTCGTGTACGTCGAAGGCCAGAATAACGGCAAGGTGTGCGCCACGAAGGCGGCGTCAAAGGCAAGTTCCTGCCCACCGTGTGGCTGAAGCCCGACGGCGCCCTGGCGATGCAGGGTCAACTCTACCCGCTGACCGACATCGGCCTGGAAAACCTGATGCTGAAGCTCATCGAGCGGGGCAACGCCGAACGTCGCTTCCCAGATTGTGATGTGACGTTCCACAAGAACGCGAAGATTAACGGCCGCTCTTGCACGTTGTTGCGAGTGTCTCACGAGGTTCAGCGACCGGAGTTCGAATTCTCGCGGGCCGAAATCTTCATTGACGACGAATTGAATGTTCCGGTTCGCTATGCGGCCTACGGCTGGCCCAGCGCCCCTGGGGCGAGTCCCCCGGTGCTCGAGGAATACACCTACTTGCAACTGAAGATCAACATTGGGCTCACCGATTACGACTTCGATCCAAAGAACAAGGACTATCGATTCTAGGACGACTCTCCCGCGTCCCAGGTCGTTTGGCCCCTATTCTTTCGAACCGCTCGTCCTTCCGGCGAGCGGTTTTTTTCTGACGCGCGCGGTGCGCCGACGCCGCAAGCGGCAACCGCGACAGCTTGCCCGCTTTCGGCGGACGGGATATCCTGGGTCGTTTGTTTCGGCTGTCGGGAACACGCCCAAACGGTCGAAGCGGTTGTTTCTAGCGCTTTGGGGAAACCGAAATGAGAATGCCAGCCCTCTCCCGTTCCATGCAGACGGGCCTTTGGTTCAGCGGCCTGCTCGCCCTGACCCTGTTTCTGACGGGATGCGGCGAGCCGGCGGCGCCGCCGCCGGGCGCCAACACCGACACGCCCGAGATGAAAATTGATCAGGGCGAGGAAATGTCGAAAGAAGAAGCAATGAATGAAAAGGACGTGAGCAAGGACGAAAGCGGCGACCAGTAACGACCGGGCCGCGAAGCCCTCGCGTTTTCCCGGGCGCCGGCGCTATCGGCGGGATTCGCGCACTGGATGCGCCCTGGGGGGTGTTGCGCTGGCCTCGCCCAGATTGGCCGTTCGTTCCCAAAGTGATGGGTAAGTCCATGAATCGCTCGCGTGCGTCGCTCGTTCTCGCCAGCTTGTGCCAACTGATCGCCGTCCAGGGCCTGGTCGCGCAGGAGTCGGCGTCCCCCAACGATGCGTTGGCCGATTTGCAGCAGACCGCGATCGCGGCGGGAGCGAGTACGGCCGCTCATTGGGGCTGGGAAGAGGGCAAGTACGTCAGTTGGTCCAGTCACACAAATCGGCTGATACCGGTGTATGTCTTGGGCGGCGGCTTGGACGCCTATCGCGGCGCGGCCAGTCCCTATCGCGACGCCGATCAGCTGCAAAGGCTCTATGGTCAGACGCCCGCCAAGACGCTGAATCCCGCCGCGGATTACTTCGACCAAACCAATGTCTTCGACTTGCAGAGAAGCCGCGATCCGCGGCGGCAAGCGGTTCGTGTTCCTCGTGATTTTTGACGGTATGGACTGGCAGATCGCTCAAGCCGCCGCGATCGCCAAGACAAAGTCCGTGCGTTACTCTGCCGGCAAGGGCGCCGGTTTGCTGTTCCAGGACTATGCCGGATGTCCCTCCGACTTCGGCTACTTCGTGAGCAGCCCTTACAGCGACGGTTTGAAAATCGACGTCAACGCCCAAACGGTTCTCGGCGGAGACGTCCCCCGCGGCGGTTACGACGCGGAGCGCAGCGGCGCCGCGCCCTGGAGCACCAGCCCCTCGCTCGAGTATCTGGTAACCAAGGACGAGCCCCCGGTCAGCGTCACGCCTACACCGACAGCGCCTTCGTCAGCGACGAGCATGACCACGGGCCACAAGACCTACAACAACGCCATTAACATCGATCCGCATGGCAATCAGCTCATCCCGATCGCTCATCGGCTGCAGCAACAAGGCTGGGCGGTGGGGGCCGTCAGCAGCGTACCCATTTCCCACGCCACCCCGGCTGCCGCCTACGCGCATAATGTCCACCGAAATGACTACCAGGATATCAGCCGCGATATGCTGGGATTGCCCTCGATCAGCCACCCGGATCCCCTGCCGGGCATGGATGTCGTGATCGGCGGCGGCTACGGAGCGACATCGGATCGCGACGCCGACCAGGGGAAGAACTTCGAGCCGGGGCATTCGTACCTGGCCGATTCGGATCTCCTCAAAGCGGATGTCCGCGGCGGAGGCCGTTACATTACCGCCGTTCGCACCACCGGGATCGCAGGACGAGAGCGTCTGTTCGAAGCCGCTGCGCAAGCAGCTTCGGGCAACCATCGCTTGCTCGGCTTCTATGGAGTGGGCACTACGGCGGCCATCTGCCCTACGCCACCGCCAACGGCGACTATCGTCCCGTCATGGGGAAGAATAAGCGGGCCGAGACATACTCGGCGGAAGATCTTCACGAGAATCCCAAGCTGCATGAAATGACCGAGGCGGCGTTGGGCGTGCTGCAAGCAAGCGGCAAGAACTTCTGGATGATGGTCGAACCGGGCGATGTCGATTGGGCCGCCCACGACAACAACCTGGATAACGCGATCGGGGCCGTGTATAGCGGCGAAGAAGCGGTGAGTTCCATCATCCATTGGGTCGAAAATCACAGCAATTGGAGGGACGCCCTGGTGATCGTCACCGCCGATCATGGCCACTTCTTGACGCTCGATTCCCCCAGTCAACTGGCGCGTTAATCGCATGTCCTCCGCAGACCCGTCGCCTTCGCAACACACTTCGGTTCTGCTCGAGGAGACGTTGCAGTGGTTGGCCCCGCAACCGGGGATGACGCTGGTCAACGGCACGCTTGGCGGCGGAGGCCACACCGAGCGGATGCTCGACGCCGTGGGCCCGGAGGGGCGCGTGATTGCTCTGGATCGCGATCCGCTGCCGATCGCACGAGCTGAGCAGCGTTTTCAAGGACGTCCTCTGCTGCTATGTCAAACCAACTTCTGCGATTTGCCCGAAGTCCTGAGTTCGGCCGGGATCGCGAAAGTGGACGGGATCGTACTCGACCTGGGGTTGTCCAGCGACCAGTTGGCCGACCGACAGCGAGGATTCAGCTTTCAAGCCGATGGTCCCTTCGATCTGCGGTTCAATACCGACGAGGGCGAACCGGCGTGGCGGCTGCTGAATCGGCTTAGCGAGAGCCACTTGGCCGATCTGATTTACGCTTACGGCGAAGAGCGTCTCAGTCGCCGAATCGCAGCGCCGGCTCGTCGAACGGCGCCGTGAGGGTCCGCTACAGAACGCCGCTGAAATCGCCGATATCATCCGTGGAGCGGTTCCATCTGGAAAGGCTCACCAGTCGATTGACGGCGCGACGCGGACGTTCCAGGCGTTTCGAATCGCCGTGAACGACGAGCTGAAGTCCCTGGAGATCGCCCTGCGGCGATTCCCAGAGTGCTTAAATCCCGCAGGTCGCGTCGTCGCGATAAGTTTCCACTCCTTGGAGGATCGACGGGTCAAAACGGCCTTTCGTGACGATGATAGATATGAAGTCTTGACGCGAAAAGCGATTGGCCCTAATGAGACGGAACGCTGGCGCAATCCGCGGTCGCGAAGCGCCAAGCTGCGAGCGGCTCGCTTGGCCTAACGGCCCGAACGCCCGCCGAACATCATGGACGATTTCGCGCGACTCCATGGAAGCTCGCAGGAAGCGGGTCTGGCCCCACAATTCAAAGCGGCACGGAAGACGGTGCAGCTTGGCGGGGCTTGCCTCTTTTCGCACACTTCCATGTCCAAAGCTCCGCGCGAGGAAACGACAAGGATGGAAGCGATGGGACAAGCTACGAAGATCATCGCCGGTGTGTTCACCGCCTTGGTCATGTTGGTCGTTGGCGTGTTTGTGTTCCGCATCACACGCCCCAAACCCGACGATCCAATACTGAAAATCCAGCAATCCATCGCCGAACCGCTCACAGCGGAGCCGGCGCCCTTCGTGGTCCACCGCCCACCGGGCGGCGCCGCGGCGGCCGGTATCGTGCTGGACAATGACAATCCAGCCCCGCCGGCATTGGACGGCAACGCCGCCGGTCGTTTCGGAGGCGGGCAACCGCTGCAATACTACCAGCCGCAGGCGCTGAGGCCGGAACTCTTGAAGCGGTAGGATTCCACGCCGCTTCGCCCAAGGCCCCGGTAGGCCTCTTCCTGGCTTCCCCAGGGGACGCTGGGCCGCCGCTGCGATGCGGAATGGGCCCCAAGCGGCCCACCTTCCCGACGGCCGCAAGTCAGCCCAGGGGGCCGCCAGACGAGCTCCGCCAGCCGGCGAGCCTCTCGGTGGCGGCGCCACAGGGCGATCAGCTCGGGCCATGCATCTGAGCCGGCCCATCTCAGGCCGAATCGAGGAAACGAACTCGAGCGGTGTTCGCAGTTTTTTCAAACTCCTTAAGTACCTGATCTTCAAGCAGCTTACGTCGCCGCGAACGGGGCCGGCGGTGGGTCGGCGGGAACAATCGTGTTGACTCGAGGGGGCAGGTGGGTATGCTTGGGCCGCAGTGGGACTGAGTGGTAAACAGTGGGCCGCCAGATGTTGCTAACCGGAGTCTACCCTCGAACGTTGGATGACAAGATGCGTCTGACATTCCCGAAGAGGCTTCGCGACGCGATCGGTGAGTGCACGCTGTATTTCGCCCCCGGCACGGAGGGATCCATCGGCGTGTATCCCGAGGCGGTGTTCGCGGCCCTGGCCGATCGCCTCAGTGGAAGCTCGCCAGTGGGCGGCGATGTCAGAACGTTTAGCCGACTGTTTTTTGCTCAAGCCCACGCGGTGGAGATCGACAAGCAGGGTCGAGTCCGCTTGCCCCAAGAGTTACTTGAGCTGGGCGGATTGGACAAAGAGGTCGTTCTGCTGGGAGTTCGCGATCACCTGGAACTCTGGAACCGCGACGCTTGGAACGCTTATCGAGAGGCTCAACAGAGTCGCTATGATGAGATCGCCGAGCGAGCGTTCGACGAGTCCGCTGGCAAGCCGCTAGGCTCGCCAGTGCGTGCCGCGCCCCCCTGCGAAGAAACAACACCGCAAGTACCGCGCTGAGCCTCACGGCGCCGCGCGGAGGATGGAAGCTCAGTCGTTCGCAATTGGGCAGCTTTTCGGATTGGTTCCGGCCACAGGCCAATCCGCGAGGCGACCGACTGTTGGCAGGACGCCGACGGCTTTGCGGACGGCTTCGACAGCGTCACAGCCGCGCTGTCGGTGGCGGCGCCGGGCGCACGGACGCGTTCGGTACGCAGCCGCCACTCGTCAACGCGTGTCGGTCATTGGTCTTGAGCCCGTGTCCCATCTGGCGACGCCAGGCGGAAGCGGCCAACCCTCTTTTCAAGCATCTGGGCCGAACAGTAACTCGCCGTACAGCGACTCGTAGGCGCCGACCATGGCTTGCACCGAGAATCGCTGCATAGCCCGTTCCTGGTTCGCTTTTCCACAAGCTTCGGCCAGCCCCTCGGTGGTGAAGAACGCCAGGATCGCGGCGGCCAGCGCAGCGCCCTCTCCGACGGGAACGATTTGGCGTTGCGAGTGCCGCTTGCCAAGTAATTCCCTGACGCCATGGACATCCGAGGCGACCACCGGCAATCCGCACGCCATCGCCTCCAAGACCGCATTCGGCAGGCCCTCCCATCGCGACGGCAGCACCAACAACCGAGCGGCTTTCAGGATGCTCGCCGCATCCTCTCGCCAGCCCAGGAAGTGGACGTTGCTTTGCAGGCCCAGTTGGCGGCTTTGCGCGTCCAGCGAAGCATGCTCGTGTCCCTCGCCCACGAGCATCAGGTGCAGCGTCGGCCGTTGAACGATCACCTCCGCCCAATGCGCCAACAGCAGGTCCAGGCCTTTCTGGCGGTCCAACCTGCCGAGGAACACGACCATCTCTGCGTCGGCGGGCAGAGACGCCTGGGAGTGAAGGTCGGCGGGCGGCGCATCGACATAGGCGGCGACATCCAGGCCGTTGACAATCACCTTTAATTTCCGCTCGGGGAGGCGTTGCACGTCGCGGCAAAACTGAGCGACGCTTTCGCTGACGCAAACCACGCGTTGCATCCCCCGCGCGGCCCATCGATCCCAGACGTCGCGTCCACGTCGCGGATCGGCGACCCGCACGCCCCCGACATGAATGGCGGATCTGGATCGCGCCGCGGCACAGAGCACGTTGGCGTGAAATAGAAAGGACTGCACCAGTCGGACTGGGCGTCTAGCCAAGGCTCGGCGCAAGCCGTACCAGGCGGCGCCCAACGACCGCCAAGCGTCGAGACGCAGAAACTCCAGGGGGACGTTGGCCGCCCGCAGTTGCCGCACGAGAGCATCCCGTCCTGGAGGCGGCGGCGGCTTGAGGGATATGACCATCGGATCGAAACGTGTTCGATCCAAGCCGATCGCCAACCGCGTCACGCAACGTTCGGCGCCGCCGACTCCCAATTCGGTGGTCACCAGGGCGACCGGGACGGGCATGGGATAGGGAAGCGACAATTTCGGGCGTTCGGTCATGCGGTCTGAAGACGATCGGACCAGGCGCCGGTGTACCAAATGCTCGGCAGCGGCTATCCTCGCGGGTTACTCCACCTATCATACTCCATCGAGGGCCGACTCAATTCGACGCGGCGCCGCCCCCTATGAGCGACTTGGACGCCTACGATTACGAATTGCCCCGGGAACTGATCGCCCAGTTTCCCCTGGTGCACCGCGCCGACGCGCGGTTGCTGTTGGTGAATCGAGCTGAACAAACACTCCAACACCACCACATCCGCGACCTGCCCGACCTCTTGGGTCGTGGCGACATGCTGGTCCTGAACGACACCCGCGTCCTGCCGGCTCGCCTCACGGGGCGCCGCGAACAGACCGGCGGACGCTGGTCGGGCTTGTTCCTCAGCGAACAGGACGGACTCTGGGAGGTGATGTGCAAGACGCGCGGCAACCCTCAGCCCGGCGAGTGGATTGTGCTGGAGGACAGGGATTCACGCGAGGGTTTGCGGCTGCAGTTGGTGGCCGCCTTGGGGCGAGGGCTGTGGACCGTTCGCCCCGCGATCGCTGGGCCCGCCGCGGAGCTGCTGCAACGCGTCGGCCGCGTCCCTCTGCCGCCGTATATCCGCGGCGGACACATGGTCGACGCGGATGAACAGACCTACCAAACCGTCTTCGCGGAACGCTTCGGCGCTGTCGCGGCGCCGACGGCCGGCTTGCATTTCACGCCGTCATTGCTCAAGCAGCTGGCAAGCCGCGGCGTTGACTTCCAACGCGTCACGCTACATGTGGGCGCTGGCACCTTCCAGCCGATCTCCACCGACCGCCTCGACGAGCATCAGATGCACGCCGAATGGGCCGAATTGTCCGCCGAAACCGCGGACGCCGTGCGACAACATCGCCAAAGCGGCGGACGCGTCATCGCCGTGGGCACCACCGTCGTTCGCACACTCGAATCGGCGAGTCGCTCCGGCGATCTCCAAGCCTTTAGCGATTGGACCGACCTGTTCATCAAACCACCCTATTCATTTCAGTCGCTCGACGGCCTGCTGACCAACTTCCACGTTCCCAAGAGCACGCTGCTGATCTTGGTCCGGGCGTTTGGCGGCGACGCGTTGATCGAGCGAGCCTATCAGGAGGCGATCGACGAGCGCTATCGCTTCTTCAGCTACGGCGACGCCATGTTGATTCTCTAACCCCTCCCAAGCCATGACCACCGATTACTTGACCGAACACGTGCTGGTAACGCCCACCGAATTGTTGCACGAAGTTGGGCACTTCCAGGGATTTCATACGGACGTGGAGCGTTATCTGAAAGTTCTGCTGGAACCGTCGCGGCTAAGCTATCGCCCGCGAGCCGAAATGGAAGACGATCCATCGTTCAAGCAACTCATTCCCTACTGCGTTTTTCGTTATCGCGAACCCGGCGGTCCCATGCGTTGGTTTCAATACACGCGCGGGACCGGACAAGGCGAAACCCGTTTGCGAGCCAAACGCAGCGTCGGCGTCGGCGGGCATGTCAGCACCTGCGACGCCGCCCAGGGACGCTCGGCCCGGGACGTCTATCGCGAGGGGCTATTGCGGGAACTCGCGGAGGAAGTTGTGATCTCGACGCCGTACCGCGAGACCTGCGTCGGCCTGATCAACGACGATCAAACCGAGGTGGGCCGAGTCCATCTGGGAGTAGTCCACATCTTCGACGTCGAACAACCCGCCGTCCAGCCTCGCGAAAAACAAATGCTCGACGCCAGTTTCACGCCCGTCGATGAATTGCTGCAAGAAGCGGAACACTTCGAAACCTGGTCCCAAATCTGCCTCGAAGCGCTGGGGGGAAGGTAGGCGGTGGGGAGTAGGCGGTGGAGAGTAGGGTGATGGGTGGTGGAGAACAGGCCGTAGAGAGTAGGTTGTTGGGGACGTTCATCTCCTACCCTCTACCCTCTACCCTCTACCCTCTACCCTCTACCCTCTACCCTCTACCCTCTACCCTCTACCCTCTACCCTCTACCCCCTCCCCCCTACCCATGCTCTATCTCGACAACCATGCGACAACGCGGACGGATCCTCGCGTGGTTGAGGCCATGTTGCCTTACTTCTTGGAGGATTATGGCAATCCGGGCAGCGTCAGCCATGCGTATGGCCAGCGCGCCCGGGATGCGGTCGAGGCGTCTCGCGAGGCGGTGGCCGAGGCCCTTCGAGCCTCGTCGCGGGAGATTCTGTTCACCAGCGGCGCCACCGAGAGCAACAATCTAGCGCTGCGGGGCGTGTATCAACTGCCGCGTCGTCGCGGCAATCATATGGTCACCGTCGCCACCGAACACAAGGCGGTGCTGGATCCGCTCCGCCGCCTGGAGCGACAGGGGATGGCCTTGACGGTGCTGGCGCCCCAGCAGATCCACGATGCAGCGCCCGGTTGGCTGGATCCGCAACAAGTGGCCGAGGCGTTGCGCGACGATACGACGCTGGTGTCCGTGATGCTGGCCAACAACGAGATCGGCGTCCTGCAACCGCTGGCCGAAATCGGTCGCCTGTGCAAGGAACGAGGCGTGCTGCTGCATTGCGACGCGACTCAGGCGGTCGGGCGCCTGCCAGTGGACGTGAACCGTTTGCAGGTGGACTTGCTGAGTTTCTCCGGTCACAAAATCTACGGGCCCAAGGGGGTCGGCGTGCTCTACGTCCGCCGCAAGGATCCGCGCGTCCGCCTGGCGCCGCAACTGGACGGCGGCGGCCAGGAGTTTGGCATGCGCAGCGGCACCCTGAATGTAACCGGCATCGTTGGGCTGCAAACCGCGCTGCAGTTATGTCTGGCCGAGCTTCCAGCCGAAGCCGCTCGGCTAGCCGAACTGCGCGACCGTCTGCACCAAGGACTCCTGGCCGAGATCGACGGGATGGGCCTCAACGGGCCTCCCTTGGATCGCCGCGACTTGCGGCTTCCAGCGAATCTGAACTGCTGGTTTGACCGCGTCGATGGCGAAGCGCTGATGATGAGCATGGGCGAGTTGGCCGTCTCCAGCGGAAGCGCCTGCACGTCCGCCAACCCCGAACCCAGCCACGTCCTGAGAGCCATCGGCCAAAGCGAGGAAAGGACCCGAGCCAGCCTGCGCTTCGGCTTGGGCCGATTCAACACCACCGAAGACGTGACACGCGCCACCCAATTGGTCGCCGAATCCGTCCACCGTTTGAGAAGAATGTTGGGGTAGTGGTTCCTGGTTCTCGGTTGATTCCCGCCACTGCTGGGCTTGTCCTTGAATTGACCGCGAAGGACACGGAGAACCGCAGAGGCGGATGCAATTCTGTCCTCTGTGTTCCTCCGTGCTCTCTGCGGTGACCCGTTGACCGCCCCGCTGGCGCCTCGCCACAGCCCAGACAATGCCAGGCCCCCAGCCCCCAGGAACCAGCCCCCAGGAACCAGCCCCCAGGAACCAAACCAAGAACCAAGAACCAGAAACACAACTATTTCCGAATTTCAATGTGTCCCGTATAATTGCACATGCGACCGAGCAGCTGGCTTTGGCTGGGGGCGACGTCGCGGTTGAGGACCTTTTGGACACTCATTTTGTGCGTCAACTGACGAGGTAGGTAATGTCTTTCGCAATTACGGAACGCGCCGCCGAAGAAATTAAGCGCGTTCAAGAGGAAAACAAGGATACTTTTGGCGCCGAGACCTTCCTGCGAGTCGGCATCGCCGCCGGCGGATGCAGCGGGTTCAGCTACAAGCTGGGCTTCGACAAGGAATTCGATTCGGCCAAGGACAACCGTTACGAAGTGAACGGCGTTTCGTACGTCGTGGATAAAAAAAGCGAGTTGCTGTTGGACGGAGCGTCCTTGGACTTTGTTGACGCGATCGATCGCCGCGGCTTCGCATTCAACAACCCCAACGCCGTCAAGTCCTGTGGCTGCGGCAGTTCCTTTCAGGCGTAGGCCCGCAAGGCCTCGCCCAGGCAAAGCTATCCCTAACGCCTTGAGCCGCTCATCAACGGCTCAAGGCGTTTGTTTTTGACAACCCTCCCCAACCGCCCCCCCTATTTGGCATGACCGTGGAGTGAAGCGGTGACCGGATCGCCCCGTATCCAGATCATCGGCATCGGCGATGACGGTCTCGATGGCCTGACTCGTGCTGCCCGCGACCTGATTCAACAGGCCGACCTTCTGATCGGCGCCCCGCCATTTCTCTCTGCGGTCGAACCGATGGCGGCCGGCAAACAGGTTCACGCTTTCACCGGAGATCTGGCCGGACTTGTGGAATTGCTGCAACAACGGGGGCAGCGGCAAGTCGCGATTCTCGCTCCGGGCGATCCGCTCTTTTACGGCACGGCCCGCTACCTTTGCGATCGGCTGGGGAAGGACGAGTTTGAAGTGCTGCCGCATGTCAGCAGCATGCAGCTGGCCTTCGCCCGCGTGAAGGAGAGCTGGGATGAAGCGTACTTGACGAATCTCGCGGCGCAATCGTTGGCGACCGCCGTGGAGCGAATGAGGACGGTCGATCGCGTCGGAGTATTCACGACCGAACAGCAAACGCCGGCCGATGTGGCGCAGGCGCTCCTGCAAGCACACATCGACTACTTCGACGCCTATGTGTGTGAGAATCTGGGCGGTCGCGATGAGCGGGTGACTCGCGGCGAGCTGTCCGAAATCGCCGAAATGGAATTCGCTCCGCTGAACGTCATGATCCTCGTGCGGCGTCCCGAGTCCCCGGATCGCGCGGCTCAGTTTGGCAAGCCAAGGTTGTTTGGTAATCCGGATGATGCGTTTCTGCAGTCCACTCCGAAGCGAGGTCTGTTGACGCCGGCCGAAGTGAGATGCGTCGGGCTGGCCGAATTGCGCCTGTGCCGCACGAGCGTGGTCTGGGATGTCGGCGCCGGCAGCGGTTCGGTGGCGGTGGAAGCGGCGCGGATCGCCGAACAAGGAACGGTGTACGCAATCGAAATGGATCCCGAGGATCATCAGTTGATCCTCGCCAACGCGCAACGATTCGAGGTCTCGAATCTGCACGCGATCCTGGGCGCCGCCCCGGACGCCTGGCGCGACTTGCCGGATCCCGACGCCGTATTCATCGGGGGAACCGGGCGAAAGGTCCGCGGCATTGTGGAGCTGGCCTTTGCGCGTGTTCGCAAGGGTGGAGCCCTCGTCGCCAACGTGGCCAGCCTGGATAATGTTTCGGAAGTCCATCAATTGCTGACCCAGCTTGCGGGCGCCGCCAGAATGCTGATGATCAGCGTGTCGCGAGGCGCGCCGTTCGCGGATCGGCTGATGTTGGAAGCCAGCAAGCCGACCTTCCTGGTCGCGGCCGAAAAACCCAGCTAACACGAATCACGCATGACTTCATCACAACACCATGAACTTGGCGAACCGCTCGATGTGATCGCTGTGGGCGCTCATCCGGATGATATCGAAATCGCTTGCGGGGGAACCTTGGCCAAGCTGGTTCAACAAGGATATCGCGTGGGCATTGTTCAACCTGACGGATGGCGAACCGACGCCCTTGTCGCCGAGTCCGGACGTTCGTTGGGCCGAAGCGGTGAAGGCCGCCGAGATCCTTGGCGTTCACGAGCGAATCCTGTTGCATCTTCCCAATCGGCGTTTGTTCGACTGCTTCGAAGCACGCGTCGAATTGGCCAAAGTGTTTCGCCGCTTTCGCCCGCGGATTGTGATTGGTTTTGGCGACAAGACTCCGATGGCGTCTCCCGATCATTGGCAAGCGATGCAGATCACCGACGCCGCGGTCTTCTACTCGCGGTTGACCAAGTGGGATGATCACTTCGACGGCTTGCCCGTGCACGCCGTTGCGGCGCAACTGTATTTCCGACTGGCCTTCGAACCGGCGACCTTGCAAGGGTTTCACAGCCACTTCACGATCGACATCGCGGACACCTTAGCGGCGAAGATGGACGCGATTCGTTGCTACCAAACCCAGTTCCCGCCGGCCAAGGCGTACGTTTTTGATCGGATTCAGGGGGCCGCGATGTTGGCCGGCGCCGCCGCCGGCTACGCCGCGGGCGAGACGTTCGTCTGCACTCGAATGCTGGGCGGCCAGGACTTGATGAAGATGGTCTTCGACTCGTAAGGCTACCCAGGGTTGCGCTGGGCTGATTTCGGGCCGGCCAGTTGGGACTGGTTTATGGTCCTTCTTCGCTACTTGCGGTAGTGAGCGAAGGTCTCTTGCAGCTTGGCCAGCGCTCGCTTGCCGTCCTTGCCGGCGACCACAACGTTCACTCGCACTTCACTGGTGTTGATCATGTTGACGTTGACTCCGATGTCGTGCAACGTCTGAAACATGCGAATCGCGACTTCCGTGTGGCTTCTCAGCCCGATGCCAGACACTGAGAGCTTCGCCACTTCGGGCGCATGACTGACGCCGCCCAGCTGCATCTCGTCGCAGAGGCGCTGGGACACTTGGATGGCTTGCGGCAATTGGTCGCGGGGCACCGTGAAGCTGAGCAAGGCTCGTCCCTGCTCGGCGGGAAAGCTCTGAATGATCATGTCCACGAACACGCCTTCGGCGGCGACTCGCTCGAAGACATGGCCGGCGACGCCGGGAACATCCGCGACGCCAGTGATCGTCACGCGAGCTTGTCGCTCGTCGAGCACCACCTCGTCGATGGACAGATCCTCCATGCCGACGATGTGCAGGCGATCGGCGACTTCGGCGGCGTCGTGCGGTTCAGCCTTGAGCGGCTGGATGACATCGGGCGTGACGGCTTTGTCGAGCTCGAAGGCGCGGTGAACGGTGCGCAGCGCTTCGGATGCTTGTTGCTGATCCACCAAGGCGGAGATCTTGATTTCGCTCGTGGTGATCATTTGCATGTTGATCCCGGCTTCGCCGAGGGCGCGGAACATGGTGCGAGCCACGCCCGTCTGCTCCGCCATGCCGAGTCCGACCACCGAGACCTTGGACACGTCGGTTGAATAGGCGACTTGCCGGGCGCCGAGTTCCGCCGCGGCCTCATTGACGGCTTCCAACGCCACGGCCAACTCGGCTCGGGGCACGGTAAACGAAATGTCGGCCGTGCCTTCATCGCCCACGTTTTGGACGATCATGTTGACGCCGATGTGCCGTTGAGCCAAGCCTGAGAAGATGGCCAGGCTCGTGCCCGGGACATCAGGAACGCCAAGCAAAGAAATCCGAGCCTCGCTCTTGGTAAGTGCGGCGCCGGAAACGGGCATCGACCGCGACTCCGGCTCCGCCATGATGAACGTTCCCGGCGTGTCGCTGAAACTGCTCCGCACATGAATGGGCACATTGTACTTCTTCGCGAACTCAATCGAGCGACTATGCATGACGCCAGCGCCCAGACTCGCCAGCTCCAACATCTCGTCGTAGCTGATCCGAGTCGTCAGCCGCGCTTCCGGCAGGATCCGCGGATCGGTCGTGTAGACGCCGTCCACATCCGTGTAGATCTCGCAAGCGTCCGCGTTTAACACGGCGGCCAACGCCACGGCAGTGGTGTCGCTCCCGCCGCGCCCCAGCGTCGTGATGTTCAGGTTCTCATCAATCCCCTGAAACCCAGCGGCAATGACAATGTTCCCTTCATTCAGGAGCTCCCGCATCCGATCAGTCGAGATCGACAGGATGCGCGCCTTGGTGTACGTGCTGTCGGTGCGAATGCCGATCTGAGCGCCGGTGAGAGACACCGCCTTGGCGCCCAGCGAATGGACGGCCATCGCCATCAAGGCGACGCTCACCTGCTCACCGGTGGACAACAACATATCCATCTCGCGAGCCGAGGGTCGATCAGTAATCTGCCCGGCAAGGTCCACCAGCATATCCGTGTTCTTGCCCATGGCGCTGACCACCATCACCACCTGGCTGCCAGCCTGCTGAGCACGAATCGCTTTCCGCGCAGCCGCCAAGATCTTCTCGCAATCCGCAACGCTTGTGCCGCCAAACTTCTGAACAATCATGGGTAGGTAGTGGGGTAGGTGGTAGGTGGGAGGTGGTAGAGGGTGGAGGTGGTAGAGTGTAGGTGGAGGTGGTAGGGGTGTGGAGGTGGTAGAGGTGTGGAGGTGGTAGAGGGTGGTGAGGTGGGAGGTGGAGTAGGTGGGAGGTGGTCGAGGTGGGAGGTTAAGGGCGGTGGACAATTCGTCGAATCCCATTTTCGTGCTTTTCGTGTCCTTCGTGGTCCATCTTCGGTCGCGAACCTTTTGCGGCGAACAATCGCTTCCACCACCTACTCTCCACCACCTACTCTCCACCACCTACTCTCCACCACCTACTCTCCACCACCTACTCTCCACCACCTACTCTCCACCACCTACTCTCCACCACCCACCACCCATTCCATCAGCTTCCAGCCTTCTGCGAAGCGGAGACCGGATTGGGCGGCGGAATGTTCGCTGTATTGCGTGTACTCGTCGGGCGCGACGCCGCTTCCGCAGAGGGCGAACGGGACGTCGCCGTGAGTGTGCGTCTTGGTTCTGAGGAACGTCGGGTGATCGGGGGTGACCAGGATGCGGTGAGGGCCTTGAGACTGCAAGTGCTCCATGATCGGCGCGACGATATGCTGGTCGATCTGCTCCAGGGCTTTCACTTTCTCCTCCACTCGCCCTTCATGCGAAGCTTCGTCCGGCGCCTCCACATGCACGCAAACCACATCAGCCCCGGCCTGGAAGGCGGCGATGCCGGCTTGGCCCTTGGACGCATAATTGGTGTCCAGATACCCTGTGGCGCCCGCGGCTTCACGGATCGTCCAGCCCATCAGCAAAGCAAGTCCGCGGAGCAAGTCGACGGCGGTGATCATTTCGCCTCGCAAGCCAAATCGTTGCTGGAAGGATGCGAGTTGCGGTCGCTGGCCCAGGCCCCACAGCCAGACGTTAGTCGCTGGCGGCTTGCCCTGGGCCACACGTCGTTGATTCACCGGATGATCGGCGAACCAGTTCATGCTTTGCTGCATGATGTCGCTCAGCGTCTGGCTGCCGGGACCGCGGGGGAAATCATCCAGGATGCATTGATCGCTCAGATCATGCGGCGGAGTGGCTTGGGTTTCCCGCGTGAACAGGTTGCGATCGCCGCCATGGTAGATCAGCAAGTTACGGTAGCTGACCCCAGCAACGAAGCGCCAGGCGGATGCGTCCAGGTGCTGGTTGCCGGCCGCCAACAACTCGGCGGCTTCCGCCGAGGAGATATGCCCGGCGGTGAAGCTCTTCATGATCTGGTCTTGGATCGTCACAAGATTACAGCGCACGGCCCAATCATGCTCGCCGAGCTCGACATGCAGCGCGGCGGCTTCCAAGGGGGCTCGACCCGTGTAGAACTGATTCGGGTCATAGCCAAACAGGCACATGTTCGCGACATCCGAGCCGGCGGGCAGATGCGCGGGGGTGTTGTTGCTAAGCCCGACTTGCCCCAACGCGGCGACGCGGTCCATCGCGGGCGTCCGGGCGGCTTGCAAGGGCGTTTTGCCGCCGAGCGACTCTTGAGGCTCGTCGGCGCAGCCGTCAGGTATGACGATCAGGTATTTCATGATGCGTTCTTTTCACTCATCCAAGACGCGCAATTGCACGCTTTCTTCGAGCACTTCCTTCAACTGGTCAATCACTCCCAGAGCATCGCTGATCGCGCCTTGCCGGGCCTGATGCGTCATCACGACCAGATGGGCTCTGCCTTCGCACGCTGGCTCGTGCTGCACCACCGAAGCGATGGAAATCCCTTGCTTGCCAAGTTCGCCGGCGATCGAAGCCAACACTCCGGGCCGGTCCTCGATCGTGAAGCGTAGGTAGAACCGCGACAGGACGCGCCGCGGATCGCTGACATCGACGCCAAAGTCGCGATTGGACCAAAGCTCCAAATTGCGGAAAGTGATTCGCGTTCTGCCGACGGCCGAATCGATCATGTCGGCCACGACGGCCGAGGCCGTGGGCATTTGACCAGCCCCCAATCCATGAAAAAAGACTCGGCCGACCGCGTCGCCGCGCACTTGCACGGCGTTATAGGCGCCGCGCACTTCCGCCAACGGCAAACCGGCTCGCACAAATGTCGGCCCGACATGCAGTTCGACGCCATCGTCGTTCAAATGAGCGCTGGCGACCAGCTTAATGCGGTAGCCCAAGCGATTCGCGTTTTGAAACTCCACTTCATCGAGGCGATCGACGCCCAGACGAGGAATGTCGCGCCATCGCACGCGGACTCCGTAAGCCAAGTGGGCGAGGATCGCGAGTTTTTGGGCCGCGTCGGTGCCGTTGACGTCCATCGTCGGGTCGGCTTCCGCGTAGCCGCGTGCTTGTGCTTCGCGGATGCAGTGGGCGTAGTCGGCTCCGGTCTCCGACATCTGCGTCATGATGTAGTTGCTGGTGCCGTTCAGAATGCCTCGCAACGACTGGACCTGGTTGGCCGACAGGCACTGCCCGATGTTGGTGATGATCGGGATGCCGCCGGCCACGGATGCTTCAAATGCGATCGACCGCCCCAGTTCGCGAGCTCGATCGAAAAGCTCAGGGCCATGTTCCGCCAGCAGCGCCTTGTTCGCGGTGACAATGTCCTTGCCGCTCTCCAACAACTGCAACATGATGGTCCGCGCGGGTTCAATGCCGCCGATCAATTGCGCGACCACCTGAATGTCCGGGTCGTCCGTGATTTGGCTGAGCTTGTTGGTCAGCACGCCCGAGGGCAACTCGACGTCGCGGCGTTTGCCAACATCGCGGACGACGACCCGTTCCAGCCACAGCGTGCGGCCGGCGTGCCGCGCGGTGCGATCGCCGTGATCAAGCAGCAGACGCGCCACGCCGCACCCGACGGTGCCCATGCCGACGACGGCCACTTTCGTCTTTTCCATCATCCCGCGTCCCAGCCAATTCAAAGTGCTCGGCGCCAGCCACGGCGCGTAATCGGCCATCGTAAGTTGCCCGCGACAATCGTCAAGGTCCAGCAACCAACGAAGAAATCCCCAGTCGGAAAGAAAACTGGGCAACGATGGTGAAATCGGCAAGAACGCGGCCGGGCTCGGACGCCCTCGGTGGACGCCCTCGCCGCGATATAAAACTTCCACTCAAGTAAACCATCGATCGTGGGCGAGCGTAAGACAAGTCGGAAACGCTCCTCGGTAAGACCCCCGGCGACCTGCGGGACCGCCGCAACCCCTATCTCCCATACGGGGGGAGGGAATGCCTGATTTGCTTGACAGCAAGCGGCCGACACGTTTAACTGGGCGGGGTATGCTTTGGAGCAGTCGCGTGGAAGGTTCACGCGTCGCACAGGGCGGGGATATCTGTCGCAACAACGTGTGAACCACAACAATCCCAACGGAGGTAAGAATGAAAAAGGTAGGTGTTACGGCGCTGGTGGTCGTGATGGTGTTGGGCTTTCTCTCGATCGAAGTGAACGCTCGACCGAATTACAAGAAGGCCTGGGACAAGAAGTACGTTGAAGGCAACGACAACGAAGGCTTTGTCACAGCGGCCAAGGAAGCCAAGTGCAACGTCTGCCATCAAGGCAAGAGCAAGAAGATGCGCAATGACTACGGCGCCGCTCTTTCCGAAATGCTGAAGAAGGAAAAAGACGACGAGAAGATCATGGAAGCCTTTACCAAGGCCGAAGCGATGAAGGGCAAGGGCGGCGAAACGTTCGGCAAGATGATCGAAGCCGGCAAATTGCCCGGTACCGAGGTCGAATAGCCCGCCTTGGCGACGCCGTGAAAACCAACAAGCTTCGTTCCTCGCCAGGGAACGAAGCTTTTTTTGTTTCTTGGGAGGACCCGTGTTTCGGTGGCCGACCACCCCTCCCCCGCCGTGCCGCGTCACTGGCCAACCGCGGAAGCCTCGATCCACACGTTCGCCTCCCACGAGTCGCCGGGGGGCAGCAGTCGGGCGCCTGCCTCGTTCGCATTCTCGAGCAGCCAGGCGCCGGGCACGCAACTGTAGGGCTCGATGCAGATCGCCTCACGATGCGGCGGGTTATAGACCACGCAGTTGGCGAACGCTCGGTCAAAGCGAACCGCGACTTGGCGACGAGCGCCTGGATCGGTGATCGCGCACTGGCAGGCGCCCGTATCGTCGAACACCAGACCGCCCAGAACATCGTCCAACTGCAAGTCGGCGAACCGCTGCCCGCGGCGCATCGCGTCTGCTTGACTCCACGGTTCGCTGTGGCCCACCGGCAACATGTCGCGCAGGGGCCAGCGGCGAGTGGCGGGCACTTGCACCTGGCATTCGCCGGCGGCGTTGGCGTTGACAACTCCAGCCTCGCTGAGCGGCACATGGAAATACGGATGCAGTCCCAGCCCGCACGGCAGTTCGTGTTCGGAATCGGTGTTGGTCATCCGCATCTGGGCGTGCAGTGAATTACCTTGCAAGTGGTACGTGAGCTGGATCTCGAAGTCCGCTGGCCATGCCTGGCGATAGTTCGGCAGATGTTCGGCCGCATGAAAACGGCCTTGCACGCGTTGTGTTTCCCGCAGGGTGACTTCCCAGGGTCGGTCGTGCACGAAACCGTGAATGGCATTGCCTCGCCCATCGCCTTCCTGCAGAGCGTAGTTCGTCCCGCGCCACGAAAACGTGGTCCCTGGCAGTCGGCCGGGAAAGGGAAACAGGACGGGAACGCCGCTGCCGGAGGCTCGTTTTGCGCCGGTTTCAAAGCCCTCTTCCGACCACAGCACGTCCCAAGCCGCGCCGTCGGTTCGCACAACCAAGCGGTGGCAGTTAAAGCCGAAACCAGCCAAGATCTCCGCGCCGTTCCGGCGGAGTGATCGGTAAGCACGATGTTGTTTGGCGACATCAGGGATTCCTGCGTACGAGGATGCAGAGCCTTTGAGTAACGCGTCCAGCGACGGCGACCAAACGCATCACGCGGCTGGTGTGGAAAGGGAGGCCAGGACGGCCAGTCACGGTTGTCTCGCGAAACGGACCCGCATTAGATCCGCACCGAAACCCAGGACATCATGACAATCACCAAAACCAGGACCGCCATGGCTTGGATGGCGGCGTTGCGTGAGAACGTAAAAGCCGTCTTGCCCAGTTGATGCATAAGGTAGAAGGCGGCCAGCATGGAGAGCAAGAAGAGACCGCTGCTGCCAGCATCTTTTCCCATGATCGCCATCTGGGCGGTTCGGGGAGTCGTCAAGACGACAAAGAATCCAATCGGCAATTGCATGACCGTCATCGCCAGGGCCAATCGCCCCCCGGCTCGCCCGATGCGTTCGCCGTCGTCCTGGCGTCCCAAGCGGTTCAACTTGATCGCGTAGCCAAGCAGAAGGACGCCGCAAGTCGCGAAGGCGGCGGCGGCGAAGTGCAAGCTGCGCCAAACCACGTACGGACTGATCAGGGCGCTGCGGAATTCGGCGCTGGTCAGCGGCAGGCCTTCCGGCTCGACTTGCTGAATCACATAAAACAGAACCGGGAAATGATAGATCAGGTTGGTCCCGGCGCCAAACGCCACCAGGCAACGCAAGACGCGTTCACCCGTCTTGGCGGTCGGTCGAGCCTTCCACCAGTAGTAGTGCCCGACCACCAAGACCAGAGAGGTGATCCACTCCAAGACGCCGTAAAAGACCCGATCGTGCAATCGCGTGAGCACGGATTGAAAGTCGTCAGTCCAAAGCGAGGCGCCAATGCCGACGCCCAAGACCGCGCCGACAATGAGTGCGACCACCGAGGCGCCCGCCAGATACCGTCCCGCTTCGCCGCCGGCCGCATCGCCGCGGCCTTCTCTCCAATCCCACCAGATCACGACCAACGGAGCGGCGCTGGCGACGTTGACACACAGCAGATGGGCCGCCAACAGCAGAGCTTCCAACAGTTGCGTCATCAAGAGCTGAGCCAAGCAGGGGAATAGGAAGTGGGCCGTGAGGGACTCGAACCCCCGACATTCGCCTTGTAAGGGCGACGCTCTAGCCAACTGAGCTAACGGCCCGTGGATCGGGTTCGCTTCGGCGCTATTGCATGACGGTCGCCCGCGGGTTGGCGGCCTCCAACGAAGGCCCTGCCTTCTCCAACGCCTCCACAAGCTGACTCTGCGTGATCACATCCCGCAGTACGATCACCTCTTCGGGTTTTCCCGCCGGGTAGATGGCCAACAAGGGTATGGACTTGGAATTTAGCTCGGCCAGCGACTGCTTGATTTCGTCCGACTCATCCGTCCAATCGGCCAGGAGCGTTACCACTCCGTTGCGGTTGACCACTTTCTTCACCTCTTGGGTGTTGATCGCTGTCTTGAGGTTGTACTTGCACGTCAGGCACCAATTGGCGGTGAAGTTGACCAGGACGGTGCGTCCCTCGCTTTGCGCTTCGGACAAAGCCACTTTGGAGTAATTCTCCCAGGGGAGCACTTTATCCTGCGGGCCAAACAGCTCCATCCCCAGATAGCCAAACAACGCCGCGGCGACGCCAGCGAAGACCCAGGTGCGCAGCACCGTCGGCAACTCGGCGGTCACTGGAACGCGGCCGATCAGCCAACACCCGAACCAGAGCCCGACCAACAGGGCGAACGTCGGCACAAAGTCCGAGCTGCGGAGCGTGGAGAAGAGATACACGACGGTCGCCAACAAGACGAAGCCCATGAGCTGCTTGAAGGTCTCCATCCAGGCGCCGGGCTTGGGAAGGGCGCGCCACCAAGTTCGGATTGGCGCCGATTGCCAGGTAGGGAAGCGCCATCCCCAGCCCGATACTACCGAAGACCAGATACGTAATCGCGGGAGGATACTTGACCGCTAACGCGAACAGTGCGCCCAGAAAAGGCCCGCTACAGGGCGTGGCCAGAAGGGTCGTGAAAACGCCCTTGAAGAACGCGCCCGCGAAGCCTTCTTTCTGCTGCAATTCGTGGGACGCCTTGCCGCCGACCATCCCAGGAATCTGAATCTCCCAAACCCCGAGGAAGCTCAGGGCCATCACAAAAACCGTCGCTGACATCGTGATCTTGAACCACGGTTTGGTGAACAGTTCTCCCCAGGCCATATTGGCGAAGGCGGCCAGGGTGGCCAGGATCATGAAGACCGCCATTAAGCCCAGGCTGAAGTACAAATTGAGCAGGAAGACGCGCGTGCGGCTTTGTCCGGCCTGTTCCACGAAAGACAAGATCTTCAGTCCGATCACGGGCAGCACGCAGGGCATGGCGTTGAGAATGAAACCGCCCAAGAGCCCGAGTCCCAGGACGCCCGCCAGATTGATGAGCGTGAGTGGTTCGACTTCCTCCGAGCCGTCTCCTGGACCCCCGCCTGCTTTCGCTTCGGCCTGTTGTTTGGCAAGGTCGTTGGCTTTGGTGTAGCTGGAATCCGCGAAGGTCGCGTCGACTTTACCCTTGGCCGCGACAGAGGCCAGCGGGAGCGTCAATTCGAATCGCGCGCCGCTGGGAGGCTGGCACTTACTCTCGGTGCAGATCTGGTAGCCGAGCAAACCCGCGAGCTGCAGATTGCCTTCGGTCGCCGCGTCAGCCGGCACGTTCATTTCCACGGTCCAGCTGATGGACTTTTCGTAGTTCGGCAGTTCCTCGGCGGACTTCGCCGGCAGCGGCTTTCGATCCGGCGTGGTTTGCTCGACCGTCATCCCGGACAGCTTGCTGAACACAATCAGCGTGGGCATGTTGCCAGTCGATTCGGCCCGCTTGGGCTGCCATTCGTAGACGTGCCAGCCCGGCTCCAACTTGGCGGTGAACGTCAGCTTGACTTTTCCGCCCGGCGCGACGGACGCGACATCGGTCTGCGCCGACCATTCAATTTCTGGCGCGATCTTGGAACGGTACTTGGTTTCGCCTTGCACTGGCAGAAACGGTTCGGCGACATAGGTCAGCGGGGCCTCGAGTTCGAGAATCTGGCAGGCGCCCAACCCCCCCAGGTCGTCCTTGCAAGCCTGACCCTCGACGCGAACTTTCAGCTCGCCCGACGCGGGATCCGCGCCGTCCTTAAGCTGCACCGGGGTGCGCCAGATGACCTCGCCGCGATACTCATGACAGGGCACGCCGGGAAAGGCTTCCGGGTAATTGTGAATCTCGGCGTCGCGATCCGCTTCGAATGGGCCGGTCACTTCCAGCACGTCGTTGGCGACCAGGCTGAATTCCGTGGCGATGGGACCGCCGCTGGGCTGTTTGTCGGAATAGATGTGCCAGTCGTCCATGATTCGGGCTTTGATCCACAGGTACCCCTGAGGAGAGCCCTGCATCAGCTGAAAGCGAGCGTCGATCTCCACCGGCTCGGCGGATCCGAACGCTCCCCCAAGGCCAAAGTCCAGCATGTCCTGGCCTTGGCCCCTGGCGACCGGAGCGAACCCAAATGCGACGCAGGCCAAGAGCACCCACGGAGAAAGCCGTTTCATCAGATACCTACCCTGTGCTGACGTCTGGTTTCAGCGGCGAGATATTCCCATCTCACCAAAGCAGCTCAACCCGTAAATTCTATCTGCGGCGCGTTTTGCGCGTCAACGCGTCTGAATACCCCTGAGACGCCGCCAAGCGGCCGGGCATTACGTCAGAACGCGGGTTTTTAAACCGCCAGCGGGCATTCGAGCACGCGGTGAATGATCGTAACGAGCGGCCACCACAGTCTTTTCGGCTAGTGGCGGCTTGCCGCGTCAGCCGCTTTTTCCGGTTCGATGGGCAACGCTGAAATCGGTGGCGACGCCGCCAAGGCCGCGACAAAAGATGGAAAGTCGGTCGCCATCTTATTTATGGCGGCGCGAATGCCTGCAGGTCCAGCAGTTGAGCCAACAGCCGTTGGCGAACAGCTCGCTCGTCGGAGAAACGTCGATCCTCCAAAAGGAGCCACCTCAGCCAGAGCGCCGGCCCCAGGATCACGGCGGCCGCATCCAGCAGCCGGACGCGTTGGCGATCGGCTTCCTCCAGTCTGGCCACCGTCGCGTAGCAGTCCAGCGCCGTCTCCCACCGAGGACCGGGGCGCCCAGCAGACTGCGAAGGCAGCGGGCCAAGTCGGTGGCGACATCATCGATTCTCATCGCGCCGAAATCGACCAGGCCGACCAGGCGATCCTCCTGAAACAACAAATGATCGTGACGCACATCGCGAAGCGCCGGTTGCCGCAGGATCCGCCGTTCGGCCGCCCGCGCCAGCAGCGGCTCCAGGCGCCGCGCCGCTGGCGGCGCCATGCTCCGCCACGCCGCGTCAAGTTGGGCCAAGGGGCCGCCAAACTGGCCAGCGGCGAGCCCTGATCCGGACCGCGCCGCCAGTTCCACCTGCAGCGTCTCGACGCCCCGCAAGCCTTCAAGTCGATGGAGCACGCTCGGGCTGGCGCCGGCGGTTTGGTGCAGCTTGGCCGCGGAGCGGTGCAGGCGGGCCAGCCCCTGCATCGTCGCCTGCAAGCGAGCCGGCGAAGGGTTGTCGCGAAAATCAGCTCGACCCGCCAACCAGGGTCCAAGCTCCCAAAACCGACCGCCATGTTCGACGAACGAATCTCCCTGACGCGCCGGCCAGGGCGCAGGCGTGACGTCAATGGAGTCCTGCGACCAATGCAGCAGAACCTGATGAATCCAGTGAAGTTGTTGACGCGAAGGATGTTCGGCCGGCCATTGTCGCAGACAAGCGGGTCCGCGAGGAGTCGCCAGGCGCCAGATTCGAGCGCCGCTTAATCCTCCCGCGTTGCCCAAGCATTCAACGCTGCTGGGCTGAAACGGCGCAGCATAGCGAGAGAGGACGCAGCGCAGCTCATCATCCATCGCAATACCGTTGCTGCTGGTGTCGTCGTCGATTCAGGCGCCGCCGAGCAATCCACGGATCAGCGACGCCGTGGCCGCACTCATCTGACTGCGCGGCGCGGTTTCAAATCCCGCGGCCGAGGCGGCCTCGAACAGGGCCGCCTGGACATGCGGACCGTAAGCCAAGAGCTTGGCGCCCTGCAGCCGAGGGTCGTTGGCGATCGCCGCCGGATCGGCGCCTGGCGACTCGAGGTCCAGAATCACGATGCACCAGGAACCGGTAGCGGGCTCCCGCAACTGCGACGCCACTTCCAAATCAACGCCGGCTTGTCGAGCTTGCCCCACGATTTGCGATGACAGGAAAAGGTCGCTGGTGATCAGCAGTCCTTGCATGCTTGCAACGCTCCGAATTTGAATGCGACGGCCGAGGCGATTCCAAGTCGCTACACCGCTTCCTTGCCGCGCACGCCGTTGTCGATCTGAATGGCCTCGTCCACCGAAAGCACGAACACTTTGCCATCGCCGATATTGCCCTCGGCGCCCGTCCGCGCGACGTCAAGGATCGTCTGGATCGTGCGATCGACGAAGTCGTCATTGACGACAATCTCCACACTGATCTTGCGCAAGAGCTGCGTCTTGTACTCGACGCCGCGGTAAGTCTCGGTCTGCCCTTTCTGGCGAGCGAAACCTTGGGCGTCGCAGACGGTGAAGCGATCGACTTCGACCGACCGCAAGGCCGACAACAGCGATTCGAGCTTGGTGGGTTGGATGACGGCGAGTATCAGCTTCATGGCGGACCGCTTGTGGCTGACGAAATGTCGAAGACGCGCATGCCTTGAGCATAACCGACCCCGCGACGAAGGGCACGAGCCCGGGCGAAGAACGCGTCGAGTTTTCGCCGCGGAATTCAAGGGCGGAGGGCAAGGCGCCCACCAACAGGTCGCCGCGAAGGGGCCGACCTATGGGGCGCCACAAAGGCGCCGACCTACGAGCTGCAGAGTACGACAGTGTTCGACCCACTCACGCCAGCGAGTGATTTCGATGGGTGAGAGGCGGCCTCGGTGCGCGATATCTTTGGTGGTGCGGTAGCCTGTCTTGGACGCCTCGATGGTGATCATCAAGCGTTCGTCCTCTTGCAAGAGGAATTCCACCTCGATGGGGCTGCCGGCCGGCAGTCCCCGTGGAAGGTCGGCCTCGCAGTAGCCCACCAACTCGCAGTGCTCCGCGTTGCGATCCTGGCTTTCGATGATCCGCAAAGAGACGGTCGCCTGGTTGTCTTCACGGGTCCGAAAGGAACGCTGATAACGGTGCGGTAACCGACTGCCGCGGGGAATCAGAATCGCGTCTCGCCGCAACCCGGTGCGGGCCACGCTTGCAGAGACGCCGACTCCGAAGGCGGAGCGAAGCCTTAATTCTGGACCCGACTCCATCCCCCGCTGGGCCGCTTGGCGCCGCCAGGCCAGCAGCGCGGCGCCTCGAGCCACGGCGGCCGAGGACGCCTCCTGGATAATCGTCGAACGGCCGACTTTCCGCATCATCAGATTGCGAATGCCGGGCATTCGGGTCGCCCGACCGACCAAGAGCAAGCGGTCGATGTCCCGCAACGACCAGCCGCTGGCCGCCAGGCAATCGTCCAAAACGAACTCGGCCCGTTGCAGCAGCAGATCGCCAAGTCGATCAAAGTTCTCGCGGGTTACATTCAGTCGGAACAGGCGCCCGTCCACTTTGAAGTCGACCGGCGCGTACGATTCAGTCATCAGCCGAATCTTGGCTCGCTCGCAGGTTCTTTGTAACCGGGCGGCGGTGGGCGGATGCTCGCGAGGATCAACATCGAAGCGATTCACGCACTGCTCGCAGACGTGGTTCAACAGCGCCGCGTCCCAATCGCTGCCGCCCAGATGCGCGTTGCCGCTGGCCGCGATGACGTCAATCGCCTGCGGTCCAACCTCCGCGGCAATCACATCCAATTTGCCTCCCCCTAAATCGTACACAAGCCACTTTTCCGTCCCCTGGGAATCGGCGTAGCAACCCATTCGCCAGCCTTCGGCGTACAACGCAGCCAGCGGCTCATTGACGAGCGTCGGGTCGGGCAACCCAGCGATTCGGGCGGCGTCCAGCATGGCTTGGCGGAGCCCTTGGCCGAAACAAGAAGGCGTGGTAAGCGCGAGGCTTGCCGGCGGGCCGACGTTTCCTCGCAAGGCGTCCATGCGCTGCAGCAGCAACCCCAGGAGCACTTCGGGCGGAAAAGAGGAATCGCCGAGCGGCTCAGGATAAAGCCGTTGCCCCAGGTGGCGACGGATATTGCAAGCGACCAACTGCCCGCTCGCTTCGCGCCAGGCGGACTCGCCCAACTTCAAACTCATCCCGTCCATCGCGACCGCCGCGGGCAAACCGTCGCCGCAAACAAGGGTCTCCCAGGTGGGCGGCGCGTGCTCGTCAAACTCGCAGTGTGCGACGACGCCTCGCGAACAGCCAAGGTCCATGCCGACGATTTGGCGGGGCGGCGCCTTGCGCTGGACGAACGCGGTTCGCCCTTCCGGCGCATCGCTCGCCCCCTCGCGAAGCAGCCGCACGACATCGTCCATCGACTGCGGCCGATCGTCCGGCGACTTCGCCACCAGGCGTTGAAAGACTTCGTCCAACCAGGGCGGCGCATCGGGCCGCAAGTCCCGTAGACTCGGGGCGTCAAACGCCGTATGCGCCGCCAAGGTCTGAGCAACGTTTTCGTACTCGAAGACCGCTCGGCCGGTCATCAGGTAAAAAAGAGTGCAGCCAAGGCTATAAATGTCCGCGCGATGGTCCACCTGACCGCGGATCTGCTCGGGCGCCATGTAGTTCACCGTACCAATGACGACACCCGCCTGAGTCCCCTCGTCGTCCGCCGACAACGCCTCGGGGGAAGCCTCCTCGTCCTCGCCGGCCCCGATAAAAAACGCTGTCCCCAAATCCAGCAGCTTGATCACATCCGACGCGTTGTCGAGCACCAGATTGCTTGGCTTAATGTCTCGATGCACAACGCCGCGAGAATGGGCAAAAGCCAAACCCACGGCCGCTTGGGCAATGTAATCGCAGGCTTTCTCGACCGACAAAGGTCCATGCCGCTTGACCATTTCCCGCAGCGAAACGCCGTCAACGTACTCCATCACCAGATACTGCGCGCCGCCGTGATGTCCGGCGTCGAAGGCGGTGACGATGTTGGGGTGAAAGAGGCGCGCCGCCGCCTTGATCTCGCGGCGAAACCGACGAACCGCGTCAGGCCGGTCGAGTGCTTTTTCGCTCAGCAACTTCAGCGCCACCAGACGATCCATCTGGCGATGCCGAGCCTTGAAGACCCGGCCGACCCCGCCCGCACCGATCGGTCGCAACAAAATGTACTCGCCCAGCATCAACTCGTGCGGCAGCGTCGCGTCGCTGGAGGCTTCGGCCGCTTCGTTGTCAATCTCCAGGTCCGAACCGTCGGGGAAGTGAGATTCCTCCCATGGCGCCGCCTCGGCTGAGATTTCGCGAGTGTGGTCGTGCGACTCGGAAACCATAAACTCAACCTGTGGAAGATGAACGCCTGACGGAGACATCGTGAGCGGCGAGCAATTCAGTGAACTCAAGTTTACCGCCGGCTTGGCCAGCTGCCAGCCTGGATCAGCGATTTTCCCGGCCAGGAGTACTCGGCAGAGACGGAACTTCGGGCCTCATACGGCGCCCTTTTCAATACGTTTCGCGGCATCCACAATGGTGCTACGACCGTCAACGTTGAATCAGACGAGCCTTCATGCCCACATCCGCGAATCCCCCTCCCGCCGCCCCGCCGCGATTCCTGTACGTCGCCTGCCAACACGGCGCGGAAGCCAGCTGCAAGAAGGAAATGCTGACGCGGTGGCCCGCCGTTCGCTTCGCGTTCTCGCGACCTGGATTCTTGACGTTCCGCCTGCCAAACGAAGGGCCCCCCGCCCCAGCGGACGACTTAGCGTGCGCCTTGGCCCGCTGTCATGGCCAAACCCTGCCCGATAAGCTGCCGCTGAACGCCGACGGCGCCGCCGCGATTTGGCCCATCGCCCGCGCCGCGCAAGTCGATCATGTGCATCTTTGGTCGCGCGAATCCAATTGGTCCAGCGAACCGCCGCCCGCGGTGCAAGCCATTCTGGACGCCTTTTCCGATTGGGTCACCGAGGCGCTGCGGGCGGCCCCCTCGGACGCTCCGCCGATCAATCGCGTGGCCCGCCCCAATCAACGCATCCTGGACGTGATTCAAGTCGAGCCCCAGGAGTGTTGGACCGGTCTTCGGACATCGTCGGCCGTGCATCAGCGTTGGGTTGGCGGAGCGGCGCAATTGAACGCGCCTCCAGGGATGATCTCGCGCGCCTACCTGAAAATGCAGGAAGCGCCGCTATGGTCCAAGCTGCCCCTGCGCCCCGGTCAACGCGCAGCCGAGATCGGCTGCGCTCCCGGCGGCGCGGCGCAAGCGCTGCTGGAGCAGGGCCTTCTGGTCACCGGCGTCGATCCGGCGGAAGTCCATGAGAAGCTGCTGGCCCATCCAAGCTTCACGCATATCCGAAAACGCGGCGCCCACGTCGCCCGCCGTAGTTTCGCGAACATGGACTGGCTGTTCAGCGATACCAACGTCGCCCCCAAGTACGCCTTGGACACAATCGAGCATATCGTGACGCACAAATCCTGCCGTGTTCAGGGCATGTTGCTGACGCTGAAGCTGCTGGAATGGAAGCTCGCCGAGGAGATCCCCCAGTACTTAGAGCGGATTCAGAGCTGGGGCTTCCGTTACGTCAAGGCCAGACAGCTTTCTCTGAATCGGCAGGAGGTATGCGTCCTGGCGCTGCGACGGAAACATCAACGCCGCTCCATTCAATCGTGAAAGGTCCGGGGACGCCGCCAAGGAGCAATGCGGCCACGAAGTCCCGAATGGCGCGGACTAAAGCAGTGCCTTGTTCCGCCAAGCCCGGAGGGCCGAGACCATTCTAGCCGTGGCCGCAAGGCCGCGGTTACGTCGCTAAACGGGATCCAGGTGGTCCGTGGCCTGAAGCGAATCGCGACTAGCCGGCAAATTCCCGCCACCGCTGGGCTTGTCCCAGCGGGGCGATGCTCCTCGCCAGCCCGTGCGCCGCGCCCATTCCCGCCACCGCTGGGCTTGTCCCAGCGGGGCGCTGCTCCTCGCCAGCCCGTGCGCCGTGCCCATTCCCGCCACCGCTGGGCTTGTCCAGCTTCGTCCCAGCGGGGCGCTGCTCCTCGCCAGCCCGTGCGCCGTGCCCATTCCCGCCACCGCTGGGCTTTCCGGCTTGTCCCAGCGGGGCGATGCTCCTCGCCAGCCCGTGCGCCGTGCCCATTCCCGCCACCGCTGGGCTTGTCCCAGCGGGGCGATGCTCCTCGCCAGCCCGTGCGCCGTGCCCATTCCCGCCACCGCTGGGCTTGTCCCAGCGGGGCGATGCTCCTCGCCCGAGACGTGCGCTGTGCCGCTGCCGCGCGACGCTGAGCAACGCTCGACGGGGACATGCCCCGTCGTGGCGGCGTCGCCGCCGGGATCGTTGCTGGCGAGGAGCAATGCTCGACGGGGACTTGCCCCGTCGTGGCGGCGTCGCCGCCGGGATCGTTGCTGGCGAGGAGCAACGCTCGACGGGGACATGCCCCGTCGTGGCGGCGTCGCCGCCGGGATCGTTGCTGGCGAGGAGCAATGCTCGACGGGGACTTGCCCCGTCGTGGCGGCGGCCCCGGCGGGATCGTTGCTGGCGAGGAGCAATGCTCGACGGGGACATGCCCCGTCGTGGCGGCGTCGCCGCCGGGATCGTTGCTGGCGAGGAGCAACGCTCGACGGGGACTTGCCGACTTGCCCCGTCGCGGCGGCGGCCCCGGCGGGATCGTTGCTGGCGAGGAGCAGTGCTCGACGGGGACATGCCCCGTCGTGGCGGCGTCGCCGCCGGGATCGTTGCTGGCGAGGAGCAATGCTCGACGGGGACATGCCCCGTCGTGGCGGCGTCGCCGCCGGGATCGTTGCTGGCGAGGAGCAATGCTCGACGGGGACATGCCCCGTCGTGGCGGCGTCTGCGGCGGGGATCGTTACTGGCGAGGAGCAACGCTCGGCGGGGACATACCCCGTCGTGACTTGCCGGCTGCGGCGCCGCGACTCTACGCGCCGGCGAAGCCAGAACCAGCCGATGCATGAGAGCGGCGAAGTTGGGCGACTTCAAAATGGAATCGCCGCCGCCACGAGATCGGTCACGATACCGAACCGAATTGACGTGTGGACGACGACCATCGGGACGGATGCCCGGCCGTTCGCTTAGCCGAACCAGCCCTTCTTGTTGAACGCCTTAACGGCCTTATCTTGGTCAGCGTAGATCCCGAACACTTTGTCCAGCCGTGTAATCTTGAAGACATCCATCAAGTTCTTGTCGATGCAGCACATCTTCAACTGGACTTCGGCGCCTTGGCACTTCTTGTTGAACAGCACTAATTTGCCAATCATCGCCGAGGACATGAACAGCACGCCGCTGAAGTCAAGAAGCAACTTCTTCTCTGTCGCTTGCGGAACAAGATCCATCATCGCTTTGGCGATTTGCTGAATCTTCGTTTCATCCAGAATCTTGGCGTCGGTGAACTTGGCCACCAAAACGCCTTCCACTTGAGAGGTTTCCAGCGACATTTGCGATATTCACGTGAGAGAGTGCTGCGGCGACCAATTCGCTCGGACCGCCAAGTTGTGACCAGGGTAGCATCTAGCCGGCGCCCATGCAATCAGCGACCTGGGTTGATCGATGTGGGTCGCTTGCTAATCGCCGGATCGGGCCGGCGGCGAGCTAGTGGACGTGGACATCCGACCCGGAATCGTCGTGCCCTTTGTCCAAGGCTTCACACCCGCGGACAATGAACACCCACGCCGTGGTGAATGCGGAAGCCATCAGAATCCAGACAATCGGCCAGAAGAAAAAACCCATTTTGAATCCCGAAGAAGCGCGTTGAAGTCGTGTTGCTAGATCATACGTCACGGTCCCGGGGGCTTCAATCCAGCTTCGCGCAAACCAGCCCAGCGAGACTCACGGAACCGGGGGTTCGCTGGAGGGTTCCGCGTCCGGCGCGGGCGGCTCCTCAGCCGGGCGCTCCCCCAGCGGCGCCACGACGGGCAACGGCAGGCGGCGAGCGTTATCGTCGCCCAGGGAAATATCCGTCCATTCCTGGCCGTCGAGATCCGCTCGCAAGAGCAAATAGATCGCACCGGCGGCGTACCAGAAATAGGCGAATCCGTAGGCGTAAACGGCCAACCAGATCAACCCCCGCCAGAAGCTCAGCGCCGACCCGGCGAACCGGTCGGAGACGCTTTCGGGGACTCCCCCGCTGAAGGACAGCTCGACCGCTCGCGTGCTTCCCAGGCCCCACCGCAGGGATTCGCCGAGGGCGGTTTCGGTGCAGATCCCGACCCCGGCCACGACGCACCAACCGAGCCAGCCGAGCAACGCCGCCAAGGCCGCCAAGAGCAGGTACTGCAACGGCCGCTGCAGCGTGTAGGCGAAAGAGAAACTGAACGCGTCGAAGGCGTCGCATTCCTTCTCCACCGCCAACGCGGCCCACATCAACGGCAATCCCAGCGCCGCGCCGACCAAAAAGACCGTCGCGCCCAGGGAGGCCGGCAGATAGAAAATCGACCATAAGCCGACCAGCCACGACGCGGCGGACCAGCGAGCTGGAATCGTGAACAACGCGACGCCCGCCGCCAGCATCAAGCCAGCCGAAAGAGGCATCGCCGGCGCCGCCAACCGCAACATCCAACGTTGCCAAGCGTGACGCACGGCCGCGAAAATCGACAGCCGTTGCTTTCTTCCCAGCCGTTCCACCGCGATTCTCAACAAGGCGCCCCCGATCAGGGACCAGACCAGAAGAACCCACAGCAAGCTGGCCACGGCGAACGCGTAGTTCCCCACATGCGCTTCAGGCGAGAGCAATGCCCGCCACGGTTCAGCCAGACTGGCGATGACCTGCCAGGGCTGCCGCCACGAGTTCTCGAACACGGGCGCGGCGGCCGGAATCGCGGCCAGTCCCGTCGCGGTCATTCCCGTCGCGGCGTCCGCATCGTGGCTGGCGCCGAGGAAGGCCCAGGAGGCCGCCCGCCACCCCCCGGCGGTCAAGGCCACGCCGACGGAGCTTAGCAACAAGGATCCCATGCCGGCGGCGGCGGCGGGGCAATCCAGCAACATCAACCAGGGGAGTACGTAACGCCAGCGAATGTCATCCACGGTGACGCGATCGTCGCTCATTCACACTCCTTTGCCGGGAAGTCACTCAAACGCATCGCCCTGTTCGTCCGCTTCCAAATCCACATAGGGCAGACCGTGTTGTTCCTCGAACCAGCCGTTCAAGTCCGCCATGCGACACCGCTCGCAACAAAACGGCATGGCGTTGGTGTCGGCGGGGTCAAACGACTTGTCGCAAGCGGGACAACGCATCCGACGCTGCGATGCTGGGCGCGGCTCGCGATTCACGTCGGCGGGGCGATTCGACAAAGGGTGTGCGGAGGCGTTCGATTCGTCGTACATCCTCGCTCTCTTGGGGCCAGAGGAACAGGAGCAAGGCTCTTGGGACGGTCAAGGGCAAGAGCCTGAAGCGGCGGCCGCCGATCCGACATTCTCTCGCCGGACGGCCGCGATGGGCATTGTGGGCGACTCATTTGCCGCGGTCAACGCCTCTTGAAGCGCGTCGTCGTGTTCAGCTCTTGCTGTCGCCGCCGCTCTTCCCCGGATTCTTCTTGGGCGGCGCCTTGGACGAATCCGCGGCGTTCGAGCCGCCCTCGGACTTCGAGCTTGACCCCTCGCTCTTCGATTCGGACGACTTCTTGTCGGCTTCGGCTCGCTTCTTGTAGGAATCGCTCCGATAGTCGGTTTGATAGAAGCCCGAGCCCTTGAACATGATCGCCGCGCCGGCGCCGATCAAGCGCCGCAGCTTCTGCTTCTTACACTCGGGGCACTTCCGTTTGACCGGATCGTTAATGCCTTGAAACAACTCAAACGTGTGTCCACAAGCGTCGCACTCGTAATCGTAGGTCGGCATGGATCAAGACACCTGATGGGAGAGTGAAAGTGGAAGGGACGACGGGACGCGTTTACGAGGCGGGACCGCTGGAGACGAAGACTTGCGCCGGGCGCACGACGCGATCGTGCAACATGTAGCCGACTTGCATGACGCGGGCCACCTTGCCCTTATCCAGCGTGTCGCTGGCCTCTTGTCCGACGGCTTCGTGGAAATTCGGGTCAAAAGCTTCGCCGACCTCGCCCACTTGCCGGCAGCCATGTTGCTCAAGTGTTTGCAACATCAGCTGCACCACCATTTGCACGCCTTGCCGGAGAGCGTCGTTGGACGTTTCATTGGCGGACGCCGCGATGGCGCGCTGCAGGTTGTCCAAAGCGGGCGAGAGGTCTCTGACCACGCCCAGGATGGCGTATTTCCGCTGTTGCTCCATTTCGCGCTGGCTGCGTTTACGGTAATTCTCCAACTCGGCCTGGGCGCGAAGCACTTGCTTCTGGAGCTCCGCGAGCTCCTCGGGCGGTTGGTCGGCGTCGCCCTGGGGTCCCGATCCCGCGTCCTGAAACGCGGAATCCACCGACGCCGCGGAAACCTCGGCCTCGCCGCCGGCCTTGGAGGCCCGCTGCTCCTCGCCAGGGGAGCGTGCATCATCAGGCGAAGGGGATGAACTCATGATGATTCTCCGTTGCTGGATTCGTGCGCTTCGGGAGCGAAGTACTCGCGCAACCTCTCGAGAAAGCCTTTGCGTTCTGGAGTCACGTGCTTGTGCTCCAATTCGGCCAGCTCTCGCAGCAAGTCGCGTTGTCGCTCGGTGAGCTTTTTCGGTGTTTCAATAATGGTCTGCACGAGCAAGTCGCCCATCCGGCCGCTACGAGGATCCGCGACGCCTTTGCCGTACACGCGAAAGACCTCGCCCGACTGCGTTCCCGCGGGCACGGTCAAGTCCTCTCTTCCATCAAGCGTGGGGACTTCGATGGTGGCCCCCAAGGCGGCCTGGCTAAAGCTGATCGGCAACTTCAAGATCAGATGGCTGCCTTCGCGTTGGAACAGCGAATGCTGTCGAACCGTGATGAAACAATAGCAATCGCCGGGCGGGCCTCCGTCGGGACTGGGCTCGCCCTCACCGGGGACGCGGACCTGAACGCCGTTGTCAACGCCTTTGGGAATCTGCACGACGCGCGTGACGGGGCGGGCGACATATCCCGCGCCGCGGCAACTGATGCAGGGATCCTTGATGATTTGCCCTTGTCCCTCGCAATGGGGACAGGCGGTTTGGACGCGGAGGATGCCCGCCGACTGCACGACGCGTCCGCGCCCGTGGCACTGTGGACAGGGAGTTGGTTTGGAGCCCTTGGCGGCGCCGCTTCCATGACACTCGTCGCAGGCCTCCGAACGGCGAAAGGAGATCTCCTTGCGCACGCCTTGGGCGGCCTCTTCGAGGGTCAATTCGACTTCGCAGCGCAGGTCGCGACCTCGACGAGGCCCGCGGCGGCGCCCGAAGATCTCGCCGAACATGCCGCCCCCGCCGCCGAACAGATCGCCAAACGCGTCGAAGATGTCCTCCACGTCGCGGAAGCCAGCTTGTTCGCCCACGCCCGCATGTCCGAAGCGGTCGTATCGCGCGCGGGTTTCGGCGTCCCGCAACACTTCGTAGGCCTCGGAGGCTTCCTTGAATTTTCGCGTCGCGTCTTCGTCGCCGGGATTGCTGTCCGGATGAAAGCGGATGGCCAGCTTGCGATAGGCCGTCGCTATCTCCCTTTCTGAAGACTCGCGGACGACGCCGAGCACTTCGTAATAGCAACGTTTGGACATGATCGCCTTGCAAATTAAGTGCACGCCGAAAAAGCGGGCCACCTTCGCAGGTGGCCCGCCTTGGGCGTTTCGCTGCGGAATCTATCTCGATCCATCACTTCCGCGATCGGTCTCGAGCACTCCAAGCCCTTAGCGCACGACCCCTTCGGCGCCTGGCGAGTGCTTGTCATCCTTGTCGAAGTTCGTGACCAGTGCTTCGGTGGTCAACAGCAATGCGGCAATGCTCGCCGCGTTGCTCAACGCGGTGCGAACCACCTTCACTGGATCAATGATGCCGGCTTTCAGCATGTCGACATATTGACCCTTGTTCGCATCATACCCCGTGTTGACCGGACGCTCGCGTACTTCGTCCACCACCACGGAGCCATCGAGGCCGCCGTTGTCGGCGATCTGCTTCAATGGCGAGCTGAGAACTCGCAGGATGATGTCCACGCCGATCTTCTCGTCGCCTTTGGCGGCGGCCCGAACCTTCGCCACGGCGTCGCCACAGCGAACCAAAGCGACTCCGCCGCCAGGCAAGAATGCCCTCTTCCACCGCCGCTCGAGTCGCGTGCAGCGCGTCTTCGACGCGGGCCTTCTTCTGCTTCATTTCGGCTTCGGTGTCGGCGCCGACGGAAATCACCGCCACGCCGCCAGCCAGCTTGGCAAGCCGCTCGTTGAACTTCTCCTTGTCGTACTCGGTGTCCGTCTGCTCGACGCTGATTCTTGATCTGGCTGATCCGCTTCTCCAAGTCCGCATGATCGCCGGCGCCTTCGACAATCGTCGTGGCGCTCTTGTCGATCGTGATCTTCTTGGCGCTTCCCAGATGCTCCAGAGTCAGATTCTCGAGCTGAATGCCCAAGTCTTCGCTGATCAACGTGCCGTTGGTCAACACCGCGATGTCGCCCAACATCGCCTTGCGGCGGTCGCCGAAGCCTGGCGCCTTCACCGCGCAGACGTTCAACATGCCGCGAAGCTTGTTGACCACCAACAGCGACAACGCCTCCGCCTCGATGTCCTCGGCGATGATCAACAGCGGACGCCCAGTCTGGCTGACCTTCTCCAAGATCGGCACAAGGTCGCGAATGCTGTTGATCTTCTTCTCGTGAATCGAGAATCAACGCGTTCTCCAACAAGCAATCCATGTCGGAGGGGCGATTGATGAAGTAAGGCGAGATGTAGCCCTTGTCGAACTGCATTCCGTCCACATATTCCACCGTCGTCTCGGCGGTCTTGCCCTCTTCGACCGTGATCACGCCGTCGCTGACCGACGTGCTCCAAGGCCTCGGCAAGCAGCTTGCCAATCGCCATGTCGTTATTGGCGCTGATCGCGCCGACGCTGGCCACTTCGTCCTCACCGCCAATGGGCTTGGCCATCTCGTGCAGATGCGCCTCGCAGGCGGCGACCGCCTTCTCGATCCCGCGTCGAATCGCCATCGGATTGCTGCCGGCCACGATGTTGCGCAGCCCTTCGCGGAAGATCGCGCGAGCCAACACCGTTGCGGTCGTCGTGCCGTCGCCGGCCAGATCCGAAGTCTTCTGGGCCACTTCGACCACGAGCTTGGCGCCCATGTTCTCGAAACGGTCCTCCAACTCGATCTCCTTGGCCACCGTGACGCCGTCCTTGGTGACCGTCGGGCCGCCAAACGACTTGTCAATAATCACGTTGCGACCGGTCGGCCCCATCGTGATGGCCACCGCATCGGCCAACTTGTCGATGCCCTTGAGCATTTTGGCTCGGGCGCGATCGTCAAACAGCAACTGTTTAGCCACTGTTTGTTCCTCGCTCACTTGTATTCGGCCAAGCCGGCTGTCGCCGGAGGTTGGGAATGTTAAAGACCGCCGGCGATCAGTTGATCACCTTCGCCAAGATGTCGCTCTCGCGCAGAATCTTCACGTCGTCGCCATTGACTTCGATATCGTTGCCGCCGTACTTGCCATAGATGACCTCGTCACCGATGGCCACCGACAACGAACCTCGGTTGCCATTGTCCAACAGACTTGCCCGGGCCCACGGCCACGACGGTGCCTCGCTGGGGCTTTTCCTTCGCCGAATCCGGCAGGACGATGCCGCCGGCCGTTGTCTCTTCCGCCTCAATCGGTTCCACCACCACACGATCATCCAAGGGACGAATCTTGATCTTCGCCATGTTTGAAATCCTTTCGCAAGCTCTCGTTGTGTTGAGAATCCGCCGCGGTGAAAAGTCGCCGCGGCGATTGGTTTGTAGGTGTCACGTTGAATTCAATTCCACAGGAACGCTCGCCGGCCGCTTGCTGGCGAGCGTTGTCGGCGGCTTACATCATGCCAGGCATGCCGCCCATGCCGCCCATGCCGCCCATGCCACCCATGCCGCCCATGCCGCCCATGCCACCCATGCCGCCGTGATCATGGTGATCGCCGTGGTCGTCGCCGTCGTCCTCCTGGGGGATTTCGGTGATCAGCGACTCGGTGGTCAGCAACAGGCAAGCGACGCTGGCCGCGTTTTGCAATGCGGTGCGCACCACCTTGGCCGGGTCGATCACGCCGTCCTTGACCAGTCGCCATAGGTAGTCGGTGTCCGCGTTGTAGCCTTCCGTCTTGCCCTTCATGTGACGGACGCGGTTGACGACGACCGCGCCGTCGAGACCGGCGTTGTTGGCGATTGCTCGCAGCGGCTTGTCCAGCACATTGCGAATGATCTCGCCGCCCAACGCCTCGTCGCCTTCGAGCTTGAGCTTGATCGAGAGCTTTCTCGCGAGCGAATCAGGGCCACGCCGCCGCCGGGAACGATGCCTTCTTCGAGCGCGGCTTGCGTGGCCGCCTTGGCGTCTTCCAGCAGTGCTTTGCGTTCCTTCATTTCGGTCTCGGTCGCGGCTCCGCAATTGATCTGAGCGACGCCGCCGGCCAGCTTGGCCAAGCGTTCCTGCAGCTTCTCGCGATCGTAGTCGCTGTCGGTGATTTCGATCTCTCGACGAATCTGATCGGCTCGACCGTCGATATCATCCTTCTTGCCGCCGCCGCCGACGATCATCGGTCTCTTCGGAGGTGATCTTGACCTTCTTGGCGCGGCCCAGGTCGGACAGCTTGACGCTTTCCAGATCGATGCCCAGGTCCTTGAAGATCGGCGTTGCCCGCCGGTCAGCACGGCGAGGTCGCCCAGGATGGCCTTGCGGCGATCGCCGTAGCCGGGCGCCTTGACGGCACAGCAGCTCAGGATGCCGCGCATCTTGTTGACGACCAACGTCGCCAGGGCTTCGCCCTCGACGTCTTCGGCGATGATCAGCAGCGGCTTGTTCGCCTTGCTGATCGCTTCCAGCAGCGGGATCAGCTTCTTGTTGGTCGAGATCTTCTCCTCGTAACAGCAAGACGTAGCAGTTCTCCAACTCGACCGACACCTGATCGTCGGTTGGTGACGAAGTGCGGCGAGAGGAAGCCGCGATCGAACTGCATGCCCTCGACGACTTCGACGGTCGTCTCGCTGCCGCGGCCTTCTTCGACCGTGATCACGCCGTCCTTGCCGACCTTCAGAAACGCATCGGCCAGCACGCTGCCGATCGTGGGATCGTTGTTGCCGGCGATCGTGGCGACTTGCTGAATCTCCTTCTTGTTCTTCTCGTTGATCGGCGTCGCCATGCTTCTGGATCGGCTTCGCCGACCGCGTCGACCGCCTTGGCTGATGCCGCGCGAGAGCGCCATCGGGTCGGCGCCGGCGGCGATCATCTTCAGGCCTTCGCGAAAGATCGCTTCGGCCAACACGGTCGCGGTCGTCGTGCCGTCGCCGGCGACGTCGTTGGTCTTGCTGGCGGCTTCCTTCACCAGCTGGGCGCCGAGATTCTCGTACGGGTCGTCCAGCTCGATGTCCTCGGCCACGGTCACGCCGTCCTTGGTCACCTTGGGCGATCCCCAGCCCTTGTCCAGCACGGCATTGCGGCCGCGCGGCCCCAGCGTGCTGCGAACGGCTCGGGCCAGCTTCGACACGCCTCGCAAAAGGGCCTGCCGCGCTTCGTCGTCAAACACCATTTGCTTTGCCACGTCCGAATCTCCTTACTTATGCTTCATGAGCGGCTCACGCCGCCTGACACGCCTGAACGAGTCGCACCCAATTATCAACCTCTGGCGGACGACGCCAGCGGATCACTGTCGAACTTTCTGACAGCCTAGACCGTCAGCCGATCCCCAAAGAAGCAAGCACCGTGCCAAAGAGCGAACCTGAATCAGAAACCTCGACAAGGAAACACTTTACGATTCAGAAAAGAACCGCAAGGCGACTCCGGCCCGCTCCGCGGTAAGAGGCCTGGCGCCAAATTGGCACGCAAAGAAAGAGGGTCCTCCGAGCCGCGGTCCCCCCTGCTGCACATTGAGCAGCGGGGGCGGCTCGACGAAGCGGGCTGGAGATCGTCACCACGAAGGACGCGAAGGAGCACGAAGTGGCGCGGAGCGTTTCGCGCTAGCTGGGCGTGAACTGCATCACTTCGTCGAGATTGCAGGCCCACTGGGCCAGGAGTTCCGCGGCGTAATCCAGGTCGTCGAGCGAGACGGTTTCCACCGCGCTGTGCATGTAACGGTTGGGAATGCTGACCAATCCGGTGGCGACGCCCCGGCGGTTGATCTGCAATGCGTTGGCGTCGTTGGGCGTCGCTCGGCCGCTGGCCGCCAGCTGGAAGGGGATGGCTTGGTGGTTGGCCAGATCCTCCAACTGCTGGGTCACGTGGGGATTCATGTTGGGGCCGCGAAAGATCACCGGACCTCCCCCAGCTTCAGCGTGCCCAGTTGGCGCTCGTCGATGGTGGGGCAGTCCGTGGCGTGCGTGACATCCACGGCGATGGCCGCATGCGGGTCCACGCCATAGGCGCTGGTCCGCGCTCCGCGAAGTCCGATTTCTTCCTGCACGGTGGAGACCGCGATCACCGACCACTTATGGCCGCGTTGCGCAACGCGCCGCAGGGCCTCCATCACGACCCACAGTCCGCTGGTGTTGTCCATCTTTGGCCCACAGATCAGCCGGTTCCGCAGCTCGCGGAATCCCAGCCGCAAAGTCACCGGGTCGCCGATTCGCACCAGCCGCGACGCTTCTTGCTGATCGCGGGCGCCGATATCCAGCCAGAGTTCCTCGAGCTTGACCACTTGTTTCCGCTCAACGTCATTCAGCAGGTGAATGGGCTTGCGAGCGATCACGGCGGGCAGAGGCCCTTGAGCGGTCCAAATCACCATCGCCTGGCCGATCAGCTGCTGTGGATCCCAGCCGCCGATGGTCTGGCAGTACAGGAATCCCAGGTCGTCGATGGAGCTCACGACCAGTCCGATCTGGTCGCAATGGCCGGCGAACATCACCCGCCGTTCGGCCTCCGGAGCAAGCGTGGCGATCACGTTGCCGTGCACATCGGTGACGACTTCGGCGGCAAAGCGTCGGCGAAACGCCGCACCAGATCCTGCACGGGTTGCTCATACCCGGACGGGCTGGGCGTGACCAGCAGGTCTTCCAGGAATTGTCGGGCTTCGCCGTCCATTTTGCTATTGACTCCCCGGCCGACCGGCTCCGACATGGATTGAGGCTGCTTCGCGCTGACGGAAAACCACTACTCGCTGGGCGGCTGATCCTCGTGCATCCAACGCTTCATCAAGGGCGACAAGATCAGGCAGGCGACGCCCGACGCCATGGCAAGTTGGGCGACGAACAAATACACGTTGCCGTAGATGTGCACCGTCTCCGACGGCGGCGGGATCAAGCTTCCACCGCCCTCGTTGACATTGGCGAATTGAGCGATGATCGCAGCGAGGAACTGCGAAAAAGCGGTCGCCAGGAACCAGGCGCCCATCGCGGTGCTCACCAATCGCGAGGGACTTAATTTGGTGATCATCGACAGGCCGACCGGCGACAGACAAAGTTCGCCGGTGGTCAGCAGCAAATACATCAACAGGATCCACATCCCCGCCACCATCCCGTTCTGGTCCGAATTTTGAGCTCCCCAGTACAGGCACATGAAACCCAGCCCCAGTTGCAGCAAGCCAAAGGCGAACTTCACCGGCGTGCTGGGCTCCAATCCCCGGGCGCCGAGGAAGCCCCAGAGCGCGCTGAACACCAACCCGAAGACCATGATGTAAATCGGGTTCACCGACTGGTACACCGACGCGGGAATCTCGGTTCCGCCCAATCCCAGCGAATCGACGCTCCCCTCGGTAAAGGTCCAATCCAATTGGTGGTCGGCCGGGTCGGCGCCCTCGAGCTTGGCGTAGGCGCCAGGTAGGTTAGCGCGGTCATCGTCAATTTGGGTTGTTCCAGGAGGTTCTTCAGATCCTCGTCCGAAAGGGTGCGTTCTTCCTTCACGCCCTCGACCGCTTCGACGGCTCGGCTGATGTGCTCCCGCATGGCGGAGGAGCCATTGACTTGGCCAAGAAACTCCTGACTCAATAACTGCAGCGATTTCAGGTTGTCCTCTTGCGCGTCTGGATTCAGCCGCACGGCGATGGTCTTGCCGACATCCTGGTCGGTCACCGACGTCGCCTCGATGACTCGATCGATATTGCGGTCGGTGAAGTTGTTGACCGAACTGCCGGACTGCTCGAAGAATGACCAAAACAACAGCGAAAAGAAGATCAGAATGAACACCACGTACATGCGCTCGCGCGGGACCTTCTCCATTCGCAAGGCTTCCAGAAGAGGAACAGGAAGGATCCCAGCCCGGCGACGATCAACACCAACCCGGCAGGACGACTCGCCTCTTCGACAAACGTCGCCAAGCCCTTGACCAGCTTGGATTCGCTCTGGGCCATCGGTTCAATCCAGGTCTCGGGAATGAGCGTCACGCCGCGGTCGATGCCTGGCAGGATCGAGAAGCCCGAAACCAACAACACCAGGATTGGCAGCGCGATGACGGTTCCGATCAGGACCTGGGTCAAGTGCTTCTGATACCGCGAGGGATCCGGCGACGTCCCGACCTCGGCGGGCAATCCGCCCTTCCATAACGCCGCCACGGCCGCAGTTCCCGAAGTCAACAGCGCCACGGCGACGGCGACGTTGGTCCAGAACGTGAACGGATCGCCCGCGTTAAAGAAAATGAGCCCGAACGCGGCCGCCACCGCCGTGGCCAAGATCAGAACCTGAGTCAACAGCGTTGGCGCCACAAACACCGCCAGACCCACGAGCATGCCGATGGTCGCCAGCCCGAATCCCCAATGCCAGCCGCTCGTCTCGCCGATGTACCCGCACAACAAAGGCGCCATGGCGGCGCCCAGATTGATGCCGATGTAGAAGATCGTGAAACCACCGTCACGCTTGGGGCTATTGGCCGGATAGAGTTTGCCGACCATCGTCGAGATATTGGGCTTGAAGAACCCATTGCCCAAGATCAACAACGCCAGCGCGGTGAAGAACGCGAAGCGGTTCTCGAAGGTCATCAACAAGTGGCCGGCCGACATCAACAGCCCGCCGATCACGACCGTGGTGCGGGCGCCCAACAGTCGATCGGCGATCATGCCGCCAAAAAACGGCGTCATGTACACCAAGGCCGTGTACGCGCCGTACACCGCGTTGGCGTCCTTGTCGCCGTACCCCAGAAAGCCCTTGGTCACATAAAGAATCAGCAACGCTCGCATGCCGTAGTACGAGAACCGCTCCCACATTTCGGCGAAGAACAGCGTGTACAGGCCGGTGGGATGGCCGAGGAGCTGGGGATAGTCTTTGGCGGAAGTGTTGCTCATGGCGCGCTACATGGTTAGGGCGTAAAGGGGGTCGTGCGAACACCAGTCAAGACAACGCGGCTTCCACCGACGGCGACGCCCGTCGGCGCATTCCGCAACCGGGCGCGCCTGGGCGCGCCGGACATGCAAACGCTAAACTGCCGAAGCACTGGTTGGCAACCCCTGAAGCGAGGAAAACCCGCGCGGGAGCGTAAAGGGACGCGAAAGTGTGTGCCAGACTCGCCCTGTTGACGCGACCTCGCGCTACTGCGCCGAGGCTGCGCGTTGGGGTGGATCGGGAGTCTGGGGCAGATACTGCAGGTTCGGCCCCGGCGTCTGTTGCCCCGCCCCGTGCGCGTCGATGGCGTAATCCCAGGAACGATGCAGATAAACCGGCAGGTCCGGCGGAGGAGGACTCTGCCAGCGAAGAAAGCTGGACAGACCGACCCCAACATACCACGGCTCCTCCCGCTCACTGAAACGGATGTCCCGCGAGGGCAGCTTCGGGTCGCCGCTGATCCTCAAACGCACATCCGATCGCGGGTAAACGGAGTTCTCATCGCGATAACGCAGACCATGCCCCAAGAGCCGCGACTGCGACATCGGCCCGACATGCTCCAACAACGGCGCCCCGGCTTCGGTGGCGACAATACTTCGCGAGGTCTGGACCAACACATCCGCCGAGTGAGCGGCCGACGCCCCGACGGTCCAGCGCACCAGACCTTGGCGCACCAGAGCGGTGGTCTGCTCGAGATTCAACCGCATCACGGTGTCCCATTCCTCTTTGGTCGTCGTCACATCCACATCCAGCATCCGCTGCGTGGTCGCCACCAGGCATTGCTGAAGATGCAATTCAAACGACTCGGCGCAGGGGGCAACGCAAAACGACCGCCGGCCCGCGCAAGATGGAGCGTACGCAAGAAACCTCGATCGGCGCGGTGGGCTCGACGCCGCCATTCAACATGCCCATGGCGGCCAGCCGATCATCGGCCAACTCAAAGAACGTCACGTTCTGATCCCGCGCGTGCGGGTCGGCCACGATGGTCGCGGTGCATCCGTTCAGAGTGAGGCCGCCTCCGCGGCGAAGACAGAAGAGCGCCCAATCATTCGTCCAGTCCTCCGGCGACAGCAGCGCCAGGTGCATTCCTTCCATGGTCAGCATGGCGCCTTCGATGGCGGCCATTCGGCGCCGGCCGGACCAGGCGGGCATTTCAGGCGTGAAGACCAGCATCGGCGAATACCCCGCCGCCGCTCGCACGGTGACCGGATGCGTCAACACAAATCGCAGCGGCTGGCAAGCCAATGGGCCATTGAGGGCGACCTCGATCGTCGAAACTTCGGGATGCTCGCGGAGCTGCGCCGCAGCCTCCTCGATCGTCGCCACATAAAACGCATCGTCCCGCTGGGCGGTCGGACGCTCGCCCACCAGCACCAATTCGATGGGCGGCGCCGCCGGCTCGCCAGCGGCCCGAGCGTCGGCCGCCGCATCCACCTCCACGATCGGACGGTTCAAGACGATATCGGCGGCCGCCGGCGTGGCCGACGGCGGCGTCGAAGGGCCGCTGGTGACCGCTTCGGCGCCCACGTCGCCCTGGGCGTCTGTTGGAAATGCGACCGCGGGGTTCGAGTCGCCGAGGGTCTTCGGGCGATCGTCGCTGTTGGAGTTCTCGGCCAAGCCGCCACGGGTCCCGTCAGGGCGCGGCGCGTGGGCGCGCCGAGATCGGGCGCCGCACCCGGCGGTCCGGGAGCGGCGGCGTCCGGCGCCACGGCGTCCGGCCCCACGGGGGCGCGAAGCCCTGGCGGCAATTCAGGCGACGAAAAACCCACGTCCGGCTCGGCTTGATCCTTGGCGACCATGGCCGCAAAGATCGCCGCACAGATCGCCAACGGCAGCGCCCACGGCAAATATCGCTCCGCCCAGCCGGGCCGAGCCGTGACATACGGCCCGCTTTCGGCCCGCATCCCGACGCGCGGCGCCACCTTCAACAGGGCGGCGATCAGCTGACGGGGATTTTGAAAACGTTGATTCGGCTGTTTGGCCAACAACTTGATGATGATCGCCACCAATGCCGGATCCAGCTCCGGTCGGAACGTCCTGGGATCCGGCGGCTTTTCACTGCTGTGACGCAGCAACTTCTGCAAAGCCGTGCCGGCGGGGAACGGCGGTTGCCCGGTGACGATGAAGTACATTGTGCAGCCGAGCGAATACAAGTCGCTGCGGACATCCGCGTTTCGCGGATCCCTGGCCTGCTCCGGCGAAATGTAGTCGAACGACCCCAGCGTCATTCCGCTTTCGGTCAGGTCCTCGTTGGCCTCCAACTGGTTGAAGCGAGCCAGCCCCATGTCCACGACCTTGATCGTTCCATCCGGCAGAACCAGCACATTCGAGGGTTTGATGTCGCGATGCACGACGTCGCGCGACGCCGCATGATCCAACGCGGCGGCGACCTGCAAGATGTACCCAACCACTTCCGATTGCGGCAGAGGCCCCTTGTGGGCCACCAGGTCGCGCAGGTTCACGCCGTCGATGTACTCGAAGACAATAAAATGCCAGCCGCGATCCTCGCCGACGTTATAGACGCGGGCCAGATTCTGATGGTCCAGGCGAGCGGCGCTGCGGGCTTCGACCTGGAAGCGCTTGATCGCGTCCTGATCCGTGCTGCGACCGGAGATGACCTTGACCGCCGCCGGACGATGCAGCAGCAGGTCCGTCGCCCGAAACACCGCCCCCATTCCTCCGCCGCCCACGAACTCCTCCAAGCGGTAGCTTCCCAGCTCACTGCCTTCGAGCATTTCCCCCAGCTCATTGGAGGCGAAGGGCTTGAGCGGCGTCGGCTGGCCAGTAGCCCTCGCTTTGCCCACGACGGTGCACTCGTCAACGGCCTGCGTCACCGGCGGTCGAGTAGGTGATCTGCGGGTGATGTCGTCGTCCATAGCCGCCGCATTTCAGCAAGGGATGGGCAGTTTCGTCTTCCGCCGGGCGAATCCGCCGGAGGATCGTCGTCCGCCGCGCATCCAGCACGTTCGTCGCAATCGCGACAGCTGCAGAAAAGTCGTTGAAGAGCGTGAGGAGGGGAGCGGGAAACGCAGGCCTCGGAGCCCTCGCCGCGCGCGTTTCCCGACGCTTCGAGTGTACGTCGCGGGACGCTGGCGGTCAACGTAACGGGAGCGTGCGCAGCGCGGCCCGGCGGTGAGCTCCGGGCTCTATTTCCAGAGCGTCGCGTCGGCTTGCCAGGGCACGGCCCCGCCGCGCTGGATTTGCCGTCGCAGGGCGGCCGAGAGGTCCCGAAAAACCGCCCGCTCCTTGGACGCGAGATCCTCCTGCTCCAACGGATCTCGCTCCAGATGATAGAGCTCCAACGGCGCGAAGGGGCTGTTTTGCAGCAGCTTCCACGGCCCGCGACGGACGGCCTGAATGGTCAACCCGCCATAGCGGTCGCCGCCCTCGCGGCGGTGGAAGAAGACGTCGCGCTGCGGCGCGGCCGCGGGGTCGCCCCGCCAAGCAGCGGCCAGGCTCACTCCGTCAATCGGCCGCAAGACCTCCGCCCCGGCCAGCTCACACAACGTGGGAAACAGATCCATCGTGAGAGCCACGGTGGGATCGGTCGCACCGGCGCGAACGCGGCCGGGCCAACGGACGCAGAAGGGAACGCGCAACCCGCCTTCGTACATGCTTTGCTTGCCGTCGCGATGGCGGCCGTTGTTGGCGCCCACATCCACTTGCCCGCCGTTGTCCGAGGTAAACACGACCACCGTATCGCGCTCCAGATCACATTCCCGCAAGCACCGCAGAACCCGCCCCACGCCATCGTCCAAATGCTCGATCAAGGCCGCCAGCTTGGCCCGCCGAGGGTCCAACTGTGGGCGACGCTTCTGGACGTTCGCCAGCCAGTCCGCGGGCGGCTGAATCGGCGTGTGCGGAGCGTTGTAGGCCAGATACAGAAAGAACGGTCGCGTGGACGCTTCGGCAACGTCCCGTGCCTGCGAGTGGCGCCGCAGGTAATCGCAAGCCCACTCGGTGAACAGGTCGGTCGCATGCCCTTGGGGGTCGATCCGAGCGTCGTCGAGGCGCATGTAATTCTCGCCATGACGCCGATGGCTGAAATAGTCGTCCATCATGTCGCCCAGGAAACCGTGGAAGAAGTCAAAGCCCCGCTCGTTGGGAGTGTTGGGAGCCGCCAAACCCAGGTGCCACTTGCCCACGATCGCCGTGTCATAGCCGGCCCCCTGCAGCAATTGCGGAAGCAGCACGGCGTGCGGATCCAAATAGCCCCAACTGTTTTCAGCATGAGTGCGGATAACGCCCGGCACGCCGACCAACTCGGGGTAGCGACCGGTCAGCAAGGAGGCTCGCGTAGGCGAACAAACCGGGCAGTTCGCGTAGAAGTTCGTCATCGTCAGGCCGTCGGCGAACAACGCGTCAATCTGGGGCGTGGACAAGTCGGCGGCGCCTTGGCAGGCGAGATCCCCGTAGCCCAGATCATCGACCAGCACGACCAGCAAGTTGGGAGCGCGCCGCGGCGCCGGAGGGTCCTGCTGAGCCTGGCCGACGCCCCCAAGGAGGCTCGCCCAGACAACGGCCAGCACCATCGTTTCAAATCGGAAGAACGCCATGTTTGGGTAGGGGGTGGGTAGAGGGTAGGGGATAGAGAGTAGAGTAGAGGTATAGGATAGAGGATAGAGGATAGACGCATCGACCAGTGGGCGATCCCGAAAACCAAGGTGGATGCCGAATGCCCCACTGACCGCCGCCGCGCCCGACCCTCTACGTCCCATGCTCTTCCCCCCTACCCCCGACTCTCTAACCAAAACTTGACGCCTTGTCAATTTATACCCACGCGTCAACAATGCAAGCATGACGACCCTGACCCGAAAACAGCGCGAGATCGTGGAACGTGGGCAACGCGTGCTCGAGGCGGCCCGCAAGATGCTGCTGAGCGACGGCTACCACGGTCTCAGCATGGATCGGATCGCCGACCGCCTGGAATACAGCAAGGGCACAATCTACAACCACTTCGCCTGCAAGGAGGAAATCCTGCTGGCCTTGATGGAGCAAACCGCCGAGCAACGGTTGAGCCTTTTTGGGCGGGCCGCCGTTTTCCGTGGCGGCTCCCGAGATCGAATTTGGGCCGTCGGCGTCGCCGCAGAACTCTTCGTGCGGCTTTATCCCGAGCATTTTCAAGTCGAGCAGATCGTTCGCAGCAATTCCATCTGGGAAAAGACGTCCGCGGAGCGGAGGGCGGTTGTCCGCTCATGCGAACAACGGTGTGTTGACCTGGTGGGCGGCGTGGTCCGCGACGCGATTGCTTCGGACGACCTGCACCTGCCAGCCGACTCGACCCCCGAAGACCTGGTGTTCGGGCTGTGGTCGCTGACGCATGGCGCCTTCTCCATCATCGCGACGACGCAGACGCTGCCTGAACTAGGCGTGCATGACCCCTACCCCACCGTCCGCCGGCACCTGGCGAAGCTGCTGGATGGCTACGCCTGGCGGCCCCTGTCGGATGAGACCGACACCGAAACGATCCGACAACACATCCTCGACGAGGTCTTTCCGCATGAGTCACGCCGCATCCAAACCCCCTGAGCCCTTGCCGGGCGGCATTTTGACTTCGGGTCAGAAAATGACCAAGCGTATCGTGATAGGGTTGGTCGTGCTGGTTGGACTTGGCGGAGCGGGCCTTCTGGCCCGGCGAGCGTTTGAGCCGGCGGCCAGCGGCCAGCCGCCAGAGAATGCGCCGCTGCCGGTGGAGGTCTTCGCAGTTCAACCCGTCTCGTCCTTCACGCTCCGCCGCACCTACACCGGCGTGCTGGAGCCTAAACGCGAAAGCTCGTTAAGCTTCGAAGGGGCCGGCCAAGTCGTCGCCGTCCTGGTTGACGAGGGAGACCGGGTGCGGCAGGGCGACACGCTCGCTCGTCTGGACAGCCAACGGCTCGAGGCCAAGCGGAAAGAGCTGGAGGCTCAACGGCTCGCCGCCGATGCACTGCTTCGTGAACTTCGCCAGGGGCGCGCGCCAAACCATCGATGCGGCTCGGGCTGAAGTCGCGCAATTGAAAGCGGATCACGCGCTGCAGAAGGCCAATCTTGTCCGCAGCGGACAGCTGGTCAACGACAATGGCGTGTCTCGGGCCAGCCATGACGCCGTCGTGTTCGGCGAGCAAGCCGCGGCGGCTCGGCTGCTGGCGGCCGAACATCGCCTCGATGAACTGGAGGCCGGCGCCCGGCCCGAACAAATCGAAGCCCAACAGGCCCTGGTCAATCAGCTGGAAGCAGGGTTGGAAAGCGTCAGCATCGACATCGAGAAGAGCACGTTGCGAGCTCCGTTTGACGGCTGCATCGTGGAACGCTTCATCGATGAGGGAACGGTGATCTCGCCGGGGCAACCGCTGCTGCGGCTGCTTGACCCTCGACTCCAGGCACGGATCGGCGTCCCGCCTCAATTCGCCGCCGCCTGGGCGTCGGAAAGCTCGCATACGCTGGTCGCCGACGGCCGGAGCTTCGTCGCCCGCATCGCATCCATCCTGCCGGAGTTGGACCCGCGCACGCAGACGCAGACCGTCATTTTCGAGGTCCCCGAATCGTCGCAGGCTGCCGGCTTGGCCTCGCAGCTTGTCCAGGTGGAAGTCGAGCAACGACGCGACCTGGAGGGATTCTGGGCGCCCCTGACGGCTTTGACGCGCGGCAATCGGGGGCTGTGGGCCGCCTACCAGGTCCGCAATGACGACGCCGGGCAACGCATCGTCAAGTGCGACGTCGAAGTGCTCCATACGCAGGCGGACCAAGCATTGATTCGCGGACCCTTGCACGCTGGCGATCTGCTCGTCGCCAATGGCGCTCATCGAGTCGGCCTGGGGCAACGGGTGCGGGCGCTGTCGCCCGCCCTGACTGCGAACTCGCCGCCAGCCGGGTCGCGTTAGACGAACCCCCCGCCACACCCGCAAGGTCGTCGCGGCTGGCGAGACCGCCTCACGATCGCTGAAACCGCGGCCGCCCCGTTTCTCGTCGCACTCCCATCCAGCTGTAATCCTCCCATCGAGTTGGTCATGTCGAAGCTGACGCTGCTGTTCTACTCGAACCCTCGCTTGTTGGCCCTCAGCATTGGCCTGATTCTGGTTTCGGGGCTCTCCTCGTTCTATCTGCTGCCGCGGATGGAGGATCCCTTGCTGACGCCGCGGGTGGCCATCGTCAACACGCTGTACCCAGGGGCCGACCCCGAGCGTGTGGAGTCGTTGGTGACGGAGGTCATCGAGGAGGAATTGCGCGAGATTGAGCAAATCAAAGAGCTGCGGTCCACCAGCCGGGCGAACGTCTCAACGATCACGGTCGAATTGATGGACAGCGTCACCGACCCGCAGCCCATTTGGTCGCGCGTTCGTGACAAGGTGAATGACGCCGCCGCCAAGCTGCCTCGCGAGGCGCTGCCGCCCCTGTTCGATTCGCTGAAGGTGCGCGCCTACGCCCTGATCGTGGCTCTGAACTGGGACAGCGACCAGCCGGTCAGCTACGCCGTCTTGCGGCGTTTGGCGGAGGAACTCGAGGAACGACTGAAAACCGCTCCTGGCACCGAGAAGGTCGATGTCTTCGGTGAACCCGCCGAGGAATTCCTGGTGACCGTGGAGCCCGAGCAGTTGACCTCGCTGGGGATTTCCATTGACCAGCTGATGCAGCAGATTCGGCAGAGCGACGCCAAGGTCGCTGCTGGCCAGTTGCGCGGGGAGCGCGGCGAAATCCAGTTCGAGGTCTCTGGCGAATTGGACACGTTGGCCCGCTTGAGCGACACGCCCATCGTCTTCGGTTCGCAGCAGCAGTCGCTCCGACTGGGCGACATCGCCGAGATCAGCAAGGGGATCGCTGATCCGCCGGAGAGCATCGCCTGGATCCAGGGGCGCCGTGGGATCGCCCTGGGCGTGCTTACGCGGACCGACTCGCGGATCGATCACTGGACGGAGCGAGCGGACACCGTGCTCCAGCAATTCCAAGCTGAATTGCCCTCGGGAATCGGGCTGGTCGAGGTGTTCCAGCAGAATCGCTACGTGTCCGAGCGTTTGGCCAACCTGCTGGGCAATCTGATTCTCGGCGGCGTGGCCGTCGTCTTGGTCATCTTCTGGTTGATGGGTTGGCGCAGCGCCTTGATCGTCGGGGCCGCCCTGCCCTTGTCGGCCTTGATGGTGATGAGCGGCTTGCGATTCATGGAGATCCCCATTCATCAGATGTCGGTCACCGGGCTGATCCTGGCGTTGGGATTGCTGATTGACAACGCGATTGTCATGGTTGACGACGTCCGCGAGAGGCTTCGCGAAGCAAGTGCGGCCCAAGCCTTGAGCGACAGCGTTCGTCATTTGTCCGGCCCCTTATTCGGCTCGACGTTGACGACGGCTTTGGCCTTCGCGCCCATCGCCCTGATGCCGGGTCCGGCCGGCGAATTTGTGGGCTCCATCGCCGTAAGCGTGATGCTGGCGATCGGCAGCTCGCTGCTGTTGGCCATGACCGTGATCCCCGCGCTCACCGCACTGTTGGCGCCGCAGGACGCCGCGCCTGGCGGCGGGCGTCCGCCCGCGACTCCGGCGCGGCGAAAGGCCTTCTGGCGCGACGGTTTTTCAAATCAACGCCTGGCGACCGTCTATCGAACAATGTTGGGCTGGCTGTTCCATCGCCCCTGGCGAGGGCTGGTCCTGGCGGCGTTGCTTCCATTGATGGGATTCCTGGTCGCCCCATTCCTGGCGGACCAGTTCTTTCCGCCGGCCGATCGCGACCAGATCCAATTGGAAATCGAACTGCCGCCGCACGCCTCCACAGCCGCTTCTCTGCAAGCAGTGCAGCGAGCCCGGGCAATTCTGTTGCAGCATCCGCAGGTGCGGGAGGCTCACTTCTTCGTTGGCTCCAGCGCCCCGTCGTTCTACTACAACTTGATTCAGAATCGTCGCAACTCGCCGCGATACTCGCAAGCGTTGGTGCAATTGCGATCGCCCGAAGGTTCTCGCGCCGTCATCCATGAGTTGCAGCAGCGGCTGGACCGGGATCTCCCGGAAGCTCGGACGCTGGTTCTGCAACTGGAGCAAGGGCCGCCGTTCTCGGCGCCGATCGAAGTTCGCTTGTTTGGGCCGGATCTGGAGCGACTCAGGGATCTGGGGCAACAAGTCCGCGCCATTCTGCAGCGAACGCCCGGGGTCATCCACACCCGCGCCGAGTCATCCGAGGCCTTGCCGAAGTTCGTCGTGGATGTGAACGAAGAGCAGACGCGGTTGGCCGGCCTGACCCATCAAGCGATCGCCGAACAGATGAACGCCGCCCTGGATGGAGAGGTGGGCGGTTCGATCCTCGAGGCCACCGAGTTGTTGCCGGTGCGCGTCCGCGTGGGCGGCGCGATGCGGGGCAGCATGCAGGAGATTGGTTCGTTGGACTTGAAACCCGCGGAACCGCGATTGGCCAGCGACACTCAATACGTCGGCGTTCCCCTGTCGGCGCTGGGAGAGGTCCGCTTGGCGGCCGAGACCGTATCGGCGGCGCACTTCAATTCGCGGCGGATGAATGAAGTGCAGGCCTACGTCCCCGCCGGAGTGTTGCCGGCGGTGGTCCTGGGGAATTTCGAACAGCAAATGCGCGACGCCGACTTTCGCCTTCCCGATGGATACTCCATGCAATACGGAGGCGAAGCCGCCAAACGCGATGACGCCGTCGGTAACTTGATGGCGAACGTCGGCGTCCTCATGGTGCTCATGGTCGCCACGCTGGTGTTGTCCTTCAATTCGTTTCGGCGAGCGGCCATCATCGGACTGGTGGCGGTTCTTTCGGTCGGCCTCGGTCTGGCGTCGATCTGGTCGTTCGGCTATCCGTTTGGCTTCATGGCGATCGTGGGATTGATGGGACTGATCGGCGTGGCGATCAACGACTCCATCGTGGTCTTGGCGGCCCTTGGCGAAGACCCGCGGGCGGAAGCCGGCGACCCCGACGCGATTCGCGAAATCGTCATGCACAGCACGCGGCATGTGGTCGCCACGTCGCTCACAACGATGGCGGGATTCGCCCCGCTGGTGCTTGCTGGCGGAGGTTTCTGGCCGCCTTTGGCCGTGGCCATCGCGGGAGGCGTCGGCGGAGCGACCCTCTTGGCCCTGTTCTTCGTGCCTTCAGCCTATCTGGCCCTGGTCGCTAAGAAACATCGCGCCGCGGCGTGACGACGGCGTCAAGCTCAGTCAAGAAACGCGAACTTGCGCACAGAACGCTCGCAGTCGTTCGGGACCCAGCACGCCTGAGCGGCGCGACACCACCTCGCCGTCTTTCACCAGGATGAAGGTCGGCACCGAACGCACGCTGAACTTCTCCCACGCGTTCGAGTTGGCGACGTTGATCACTCGGATCGGATAGCCTTCTCGTCGTAGCTCCGCGACCGCGGCGCCTGCAGGACGGCACGCGCCTCAGGAGGGCGACATGAAGTAGTACAGCTCGCCGCGTTGGAGGTCTTCGACGAACAGTTTGTCGCCCTGGGTGGCCAGCAAGAAGACGACCGGCGCCAGGAAGGCGGCAAGCGCCACATAGGCGGCTTGGGAATTGGACATCGCGCGACTCCAGAATTCGTTGGCGGATGTGGCCCGGCAGAGCAAGCCTAGCTTCTGGGAGGACCATTGCGGCGAAACGCGGGGGCAACTCGCCGAGCCAGGAGGCAAGGTCGTCGCTACAACCCGCAGTATCGGGAAGGTCGGCGCGGACGACGCAAGCCCAGTCGCCCCGTGAGGAAACGCCGCCGCGGGACGCATCTGCACCCTTCTGGCCTGGGCCCGTGTGCGGCGCCGCGCGATCCGCTAAAATACGCCGCGTGGTGTGGCTCCCTTTTTTTCAGCTCGATCTGATTCCACTATGCATGCTTTTGAATATGAGTCGCCGACCTCTTTGCAGCAAGCGTTGCAGCTCCTCGGCAATGGCGCGGCGGCTCGCCCGATGGCTGGCGGCACGGACTTGATTGACCAGATGCGGACAGGGCGCCACCTGCCCGAGTTGTTGGTGGACATCAAGAAGATCGCGGAACTCAACGTGCTGCAGCTGGATGGCCAGGGATTGCATCTGGGCGCCGCCGTGCCCAGCTATCGCGTGCACGGCGACCAGCGAATCGTGGAGCAGTATTCGGCATTGGCCGATAGCGCGCACATCTTAGGCGGCGTGCAGATTCAGAGCCGCGCGAGTTTTGGGGGGAATCTCTGCAACTCGGGACCAGCCGCCGACTCCACGCCCAGCATGATCGCCTTGGGCGGAGTGTGCGTCATCTGGGGCCCAAGCGGGAAACGCGAGACGCCGGTCGAGGAATTCTGTACTGGTCCGGGCAAGAACGTTCTCCAACCGGGCGAGCTGCTGGTTGAAGTACGCTTCCCGCCTCGAGCCAGCAACAGCGGCTCGCATTATCGACGCTTCATCCCGCGCAACGAAATGGATATCGCCGTGGTGGGCGTCGCCGCCTCGGTGGTGCTGGACGGCGAAGGCAAGCATTTCGAATCGGCCCGCATCGGTTTGTGCGCCGTTGCGCCCACGCCCCTGCTGGCTGCGGACGCGGCCGCTGCTTTGGCCGGAAAGGCGGTCGACGATTCACGGGCGCTGCAGCTCGCCGCCGAAGCGGCCCAGGCCATCGCGTCGCCCATCACGGACATGCGGGGCAGCGCCGAATTCCGCATTCGCCTGACCGGCGTGCTGGTCCGGCGCGTCGTGCAAGCCGCCGTCGAGCGGGCTCAAGGACGCACGATCGACTATCGCCCCGGACGCTAACGCAGGCGCCGCTGACCCGCTTATCCCCCGCCGCCACGGATCTCCAAGACGCGGCGGGGTTACTTTCCGCAAAGATCGCTTCAGGTATCAGGAATCACCATGTCCAAATGCGTTGTCACGGCGAACATCAATGGCGAGGAAGTCGAGTTTCTTTGCGAACCGCGCCAGACGCTGCTGGAAGTCCTGCGAGACACCTTGGGGATGACCGGCTCCAAGGAGGGCTGCTCCAATGGCAATTGCGGGGCCTGCACCGTCTTGATGAACTCCAGGCCGGTCGTCAGCTGCCTGGTGCTGGGCGTTGAAGCACAGGGCGCCGAGTTGCGCACGATCGAAGGCGTCAGTCGCGATGGCGCTTTGGATGAATTGCAAACCGCTTTCCTGGAAGGCGCCGCGTTGCAATGCGGCATTTGCACGCCCGGCTTCATCATGCAAGCCGAAGCGCTGTTGGCGGAGAATCCCGATCCCACCGAGGAAGAGATTCGTTTCTACCTCGCGGGCAATCTCTGCCGCTGCACGGGCTACGACAAAATCGTGCGAGCCGTGCAGGCGGCCGCCCTCAAACGCCGTTCTACGCCTGCCGAGAAGGTCTAGCTAGCCGCTCCCGCACCGCGCCAGTCCGCCGCGATCATCACCGAGCTGAACAGGAAATCCACTTATGTCCGCCGCCGAGAAAAAGCCCTACAAGGTCATTGGCACGCGTCCCGTGCGACACGATGGGGTCGATAAGGTCACCGGGCGAGCGCAATACGGCGCCGATTTTCGCTTGACCGGCATGCTCCACGCAGCCATGGTGCGCAGTCCCTTGCCGCACGCCAAGATCATCAGCATCGACGTCAGCGAGGCCGAGAAAGCGCCTGGCGTCCGCGCGATCGTGACATCCGCCGATATGCCCAACCAGGGCGACCGCGTCGTCAACCTCGGCGAAGGCTCGGTCAACATGCGCCACCTGTCGGCCAACGTCCTGGCTCGCGACAAAGTGCTCTATCGGGGACACGCGGTCGCCGCGGTCGCGGCCGACACGATCCATCACGCCGAACAGGCAGCCAAGCTGATCCGCGTGGAATATGAAGCTCTGCCACATGTGAGCGACGTTCGGCAGGCGATGCAGGAATCCGCGCCCATCTTGAACGACGAGATTCGCACCAAGTGCATCGGAGCGCCGCCCGCGGCGGACCGCCCGACGAACATCGCCGTGCAATTCTTGTTCGAAAAGGGCGATCCCCAGTCCGGATTCGAAGCGGCCGATGTCGTGATCGAGCGCGAGTTCGACACGACGATGGTGCATCAAGGCTACATCGAACCGCATACGGCGACCGCGCATTGGAACGCGGACGGAAAAATCTCCGTCTGGATGAGCACGCAGGGGTCGTTCACCGCTCGGCAACAAACGGCGGAGTTGTTGCGCGTGCCGATCTCGAGCGTTAAGGTGACGCCGCTGGAAATCGGCGGCGGCTTTGGCGGCAAGATCTCCGTCTACTTGCCGCCGGTGGCCGCATTGCTTTCCCGCAAGAGCGGCCGCCCGGTGAAAATCGTCATGTCGCGGACCGAGGTGTTCGAAGCAACCGGCCCCACGCCCGGTTCGCACATCCGCGTGAAACTGGGCGCGACCAAGGAGGGCAAGCTCACCGCCGGCGAGGCCTGGATGGCCTTCGAAGCCGGCGCCTACCCCGGTTCGCCAGTCGGCGCCGCCTGCATGTGCGTTTTCGCTTGCTACGACCTGCCCAACGGTCGCATCGAGGGATTCGACGTTTGCGTGAACAAGCCCCGCACCAATGCCTATCGGGCGCCAGGCTCCACCCAAGTCGCCTTCGCCAGCGAAACGGTGGTCGACGAGTTGGCCGAACGCCTGCGGATCGATCCCCTCGAATTCCGCTTGCGAAACGCGGCTCAGGAAGGCGTGCGGCGAGTTGATGGTCCGACATTTCCGCGCATCGGCCTGGTCGAAACGCTGCAAGCCCTCCGCGATAGCGACCACTTCCGAGCCCCTTTGGCCGGCCCCCATTGCGGGCGCGGCATCGCCGCGGGATTCTGGTTCAACGTCGGACTCAAGTCATCGGTCACAGCAACGGTCAACAGCGATGGAACCGTGTCCCTGATCGAAGGCTCAACCGACATCGGCGGCACGCGGACCAGCATCGCAATGCAGCTGGCCGAGACGCTGGGCATCACCGCCGAGCAGGTGATACCCACCGTGGTCGATACCGATAGCGTCGGCTACACCGACGTGACCGGCGGCAGCCGTGTGACGTTCTCCACCGGCATCGCCGCGGTTGAGGCCGCCAAAGACATTCAGCGCCAGCTGGTCGAGCGCGCGGCCCATGGTGGAGCGTGTCGGCCGACGCCGTCCGCTACGAGGATGGAGGCGTCGTTGGTCCCGGCGGTGAGAAGATGAGCTTCGAGGAGCTTGCCGCCCGCGCACAGACCTCCGGCGAACCGGTCGTCGGCCGAGGAACCAGCGGCAAGCAAACTCAAGGCGGCGCCTTCGGCGCTCATCTGGTCGATGTGGAAGTCGATCCGGAAACCGGCAAGGTCAGGATCCTTCGCTACACCGCCGCCCAGGACGCCGGCACGGCCATTCATCCCAGCTATGTGGAAGGACAAATGCAAGGCGGCGTCGTCCAGGGCATCGGTTGGGCTCTGAACGAAGAATACTATTACGATGCGACCGGACGGATGAACAATCCGACCTACCTCGACTACCGCATGCCCACCTGCTACGACGTGCCGATGATCGACACGATCATCGTCGAAGTGCCGGATCCGCAACATCCCTACGGAGTCCGTGGGGTGGGCGAAGTGCCAATTTGTCCGCCGCCGGCGGCCATCGCCAATGCGATTCACCAAGCGGTGGGCGTGCGGATGCGACGACTTCCCATGTCGCCTCCGCATCTACTGGACGCAATCCTCCAAACAGAGCAAGGCTAGGCTGTGCCGACGGTCTTTGTGCCCGTAGCGCTGCGTGAGCTCACCCAAGGCAGCCATGTCGTGCAGGCGGACGGCGACGATGTGGCAGCCGTTCTCGACGAGTTGGAGCGGCGATATCCCGGCTTTAGCGAACCTCTGCGGGACGGCCGCCAGCTCAAGAGCGGGTGGGCGGTCGTTGTCAACCAAGCGGTCGCGCCCGAAGGCTTGCAAGCCAAAACGTCGCCGGACTCGGAAGTCCATTTCGTCTCCGCGGTGGGCGGCGGTTGAAGTGGCGAACAACCCCGAAAGGGGTGGCCGCGAATCAGCCCAGGGTGGAGCGTGAGCGAAGCGAACAGGCGAAACCCTGGGTAGTGCAACCGCGCTTCAGGCGACCCCGAAAGGGGTGGCCGCAAGATCGCGCCGACTCTGCACCGTGCGAGGGGACGCGTGGCGGGGATTGGGTTCCACACATGATCGCACGCCAGTCAACGTCGTTTTTGCGGTCCAGGCCGGTCCCCGTCGAACGATGCTGCTCGCTACGTGCGGCCACCCCTTCGGGGTTTGTAGGATACTGGCCGCGCGACCCAGGGTTGCGCTTGTTCGCTTCGCTCACGCTCCACCCTGGGCTGAGTTCGGGCCGTCCCGTTGGGACTAATTGCTCCCGTTGGGACTACTTGCTCCCGTTGGGGCTTTGCGGCCGGCACGTTTCCCACTAGCTCTCCGAGGCGGCGTCCAGAACGGCCTCGTTGACGTAGATTGGCAGCGGAGGATCGCAGGTGTAGGCGATGGCGATGGCGTCCGACGGCCGCGAATCGATCTCGATCACATCGTCATCGCGGCGAACTCGCAGCAGCGCGAAGTAGGTGTGCTCCTTGAGGTCCGTGATCAGCACGCTGTCCAATTCGCCGCCCATCTTCGCCACGACGTTCAGCACGAGATCATGCGTTTGCGGGCGGGTGGGTTTCTCCTTGTGGACGCGCAGGTCGATGCTGCGGGCCTCGAATTCCCCGATCAGAATGGGAAACTCCCGCGAGCCCTCCACCTCTTTCAGGTAAATGACTTGCTGTTGCCGGCGCTCGATCATCACGATCCGGGACAACTGCATCTGCACCCGCATGCTGTTCCTAGCCTCTTTGAACTCAGGACGAAGCGAGCGCCGCGCGGCTCGCCACGGTCATTATATGAGTTGCCTTGGGGCGTTGCCTAGCCAGACGACCGTAACCCGGCCAGCGCGTCCCGCATGGCTTGCAGCTGTTCGCCAAGCTGCTCAAGGCTCTCACGCTCCTTGGCGACGACATCGGCCGGCGCGCGTTCGACAAAGCTGGCGTTGGACAGTTTCTTTTCCTTGGCTGCGACCATTTGTTCGGTCTTGGCGATTTGCTTGGATAATCGCTCGATCTCGGCGTCCACATCGATGAAGTCCTTCAAATCGACGTAAACGTCCGCGTCGGCCACGGCGATGGCCGCATTCATCTTGGGCGCCTCGACCGATTCGCCGCACTCAACGCACTGCGACCCCGCCAGTCGCTGAAAGTACGGCGCCAAGGGCTCGAGGTCGGCGCGGCGCTTCGCGGAGCAACGGACGCGGAATTCGACGGCCGCCTTGGGCGGAATATTCTGACGGCTGCGGATCTCGCGGACGGCGCCCAGCACGGTCTGGAAAAACGCGAAGCGACGCTCGACATCGGTATCGATAAGCGCCCGATCGGCCCGAGGCCAAGGCGCGGAGACCAACAATTCCGCCGTCTCCGCCGGCTTGCTTAGACCGCGTTGAGGCGCGGCTTGGCGAAGCAGTCCCCAAATCTCCTCCGAAATGAACGGCATCATCGGGTGCAGCAATCGCAACAATTGATCAAGGGCCCAGGCAAGCACGCGTTGAGCCGCGCCGCGAAGCTGCGGATCCTGAAAACGATCCTTCAGCATTTCCACGTAGGCGCTACAGAACTCGTCCCAAGCGAAGCCGTAAAGCGTCCGCGCCGCGTCCGAGTAACGAAACGACTCCAACGCGTCGGTCACCTGCTCGGTCACGCTCGCCAGGCGGCTTAGCAGCCAGCGATCCTCCAATTGCAAGTCATCGTCGTTCACCTCTCCAGGCTGGTAGCCGTCAAGGTTCATCAACGCGAATCGCGAGGCGTTCCAGAGCTTGTTGCAGAAATTGCGAGCTTGTTCAAATCGCTCGCTGACCACGGCGCCGCGGGGCAACTGCTTGTCCTCGGCCCGCGTCGCCCATTGCGTGGAAAACGACTGCTTGCACTTGGGGCACTCAATCTTAGGCAGCGTCCGGTTCTTGCGAGTCTGTTTGACCAGCGCCTGACAATGCGGACATTCAAACTCAACGGGCATCCGCACGTCCTGTTTGTCCGTTGTCAGGTAGGCCATCGCATATCGCATTGCGTCGGCGCCAAAGCGTTGGATCACGTCCAGTGGATCGATCCCGTTGCCCTTGGACTTCGACATGGTTTCGCCGTCGCCATCCAGGATCTTGGGATGAATGAAGACGTCGCGGAAAGGCGGTTGTCCCAGGTTGTTCAGCCCCATCAAGACCATCCTGGCGACCCACAACGTGATGATGTCGCGACTGGTGATCAAGGTGGAAGTGGGATAGAAGCGAGCCAACTCCGGCGTCTTTTCGGGCCAGCCCAAGGTGGAGTGCGGCCAGAGCGCCGAACTGAACCATGTGTCAAGCACGTCGTCAACCTGCTCGAATCCCAATTCAGCAAAGCGCGCTTCGATCGCCGGATCTTCGTCGCCGATGCAGACATGCACCCATGCATGCACGCCGGTCGCCTGGCCAGACGCTTCGGCCGCAATTCGCGACTCGGGGACTTCGACCTGGTAGGCGGCTTTCCCGTTCATGACTTCGGGCGTCTTTTCCAAGGCCGACGTCAACTCATCGAGTTCGCGTGCGGAGCGACACGCCTGACTCCAGACGGGAATGCGATGGCCCCACCACAGTTGGCGACTGACGGGCCAATCGCGTTTTTCGGACAGCCAATCCAGATAGCCGTGTTCGTAGCGATCAGGATGGATTCGCACGCGACCATCGGTGACCGCATCCATGGCGGACTGAGCCAGGGTGTCCATTTTGACGAACCACTGGTCCGCCAGGTATGGCTCGATCGGCGTTTTGCTGCGGTCTGAGTGCGGCAACTCGATTTCGCGCTCCTCCACGGACTCCAGGAGACCCGCGGCTTCCAGGTCTTCGACGACGCGTTGACGAGCCTTCTTGATCGTCAGGCCTTGGTAGGGACCGGCGTTGGCGTTGAACAGGCCGTCGGGCTGCAGGATGTTGATCATGGGCAGCGAACAGCGTTGTCCGACTTCATAGTCGTTGGGATCATGGGCGGGCGTGATCTTGACCGCTCCGCTGCCCAGTTCGGGTTTGGCCCAGGGATCAACGATCAGGGGAATGGATCGGTTCAGTAGCGGCAAGCGAACGTGACGCCCTTGTTGAGCCATGTCGCGCAATTGCTCCAGCGACGCGAGCATCTTGCCGCGCCGCTCGCGGAGTTCGTGGAGCTGCTTTTCCAGCAGCGGCTTTTCCTTGGCGAGCGCCTTCTCCAGACGCGTCGTCAGATCCGCCTCGGACCTATCAAACGCGCCAGACGGGTCTGGATGCACGGCCACGGCCGTATCGCCCAACAGCGTTTCGGGACGTGTCGTGGCGACCGTGACAGAGGCGGGTTCGCCAGGCAAGGGATCGATCACCGGGTAGCGAATGCTCCAGAAGTTGCCTTGCACCGTCTCCTGAAAGACTTCGTCGTCGCTGACCGCGGTCTGCAGGAAGGTGTCCCAATTCACCAGGCGTTTGCCGCGATAGATCCAGTGTTTGCCGAAAAGGTCGAAGAAGGTGCGGCGGACGGCGCGGCGCACACATCGTCGAGCGTGAATCGCACGCGACGCCAATCGCAACTGCAGCCCATCTGTTTCAATTGCCCGAGGATGCGAGCTTCATACTCATCCTTCCAGGCCCAGATTCGCTCAACGAGTTGCTCGCGACCAAGGTCGTGCCGCGTCTTTCCCTCCTCCTCCTTCAACCGCCGCTCGACGACTGCTTGGGTCGCAATGCCAGCGTGGTCGGTGCCGGGCATCCACAACGCGTTGTAGCCTTGCATCCGTTTCATACGGATTTGGACGTCCTGCAACGTGTTGTTCAAGGCGTGGCCCAGGTGCAGAGCGCCGGTGACATTCGGCGGCGGGATCACGATCACATACGGCGGCCGCTCCGATTCCGGGTCCGCGTCGAAGCAGCCGCGGCGGACCCACTCCTCGAAGATGCGGGGTTCCGCCGTCGAAAAGTCGAAGTTCTTGGAGATAGCCTCTTCACCCGCGCTGGCCATGACCGGTGCTTCCATTAAAAGTTGAACGCATCAGGGCCGAGGCGCCTCCCAGACCCATCACTTGGCGACCGTCGAACTCGCCGAACGCATCGCCTTGGCTTCTCCGTTGGAAACCGCGGCGGCCCGGCGTTCGGCGGGCGAAAGCTCATCCTTGTACAATTTGAATTCAATCGCGTCCACCAGGGCCAGCCAACTTGCCTCGATAATGTTCTCGCTAACGCCGACGGTGCCCCAGTGCTGCTCCTTGTCGGAGCTTTCGATCAAGACGCGGATCCGGGCGGCGGTGCCGGCCTCGGAATTGACGACGCGCACCCGATAGTCGACAAGCCTCATCGACGCGAGGTTCGGGTAGGCGTGGGCCAAGGCCTTGCGGAGTGCGGCGTCCAGAGCGTTGACCGGACCATCGCCCTCAGCGACTTCATGCCGCACCTGACCATCGACCAGCAGCTTGATCGTGGCCTCGGTCAACAAGCCTCCGTCCCGGGAAGCCATCTCGACGTGGTACTTGATCAGCTCGAAATGCGGGCGAAAGGTCTTCGCGCAGCGTTGCACCAGCAGGTCAAACGTGGCGAGCGCGGCTTCGAATTGATAGCCCAGGTTCTCCTTCGAAACGACTTGCTCCAAGACGTCGTTCATCAAGGCGGAGTCTTGCTGGACATTCATGCGATTGGTCAGAGCGACGATATTGGAACGCCCGGACAACTCGCTGACCAGAACGCGGCGCTCGTTGCCGACCAAGGCTGGATCCAAGTGCTCGTAGCTACGGGCCAATCGGTTCACGGCGTGGACATGCATGCCGCCCTTATGAGCGAATGCGCTGCCGCCCACGAACGGTTGGTGATTGCGGAAGTTCATGTTCGCGGTCTCGTAAACGAAACGCGAGATCTCGGTCAAATGACGGCAATCGTTCCCCTGCAGCACGCGGTAGTTCTTCTTCAGGGCCAGATTGGCGACGACGGAGATCAAGTCCGCATTGCCGCATCGCTCGCCGACGCCGTTGATGGTGCCCTGGACTTGAATCGCGCCGACGTCCACGGCCGCCAGTGAATTGGCGACAGCCAACTCGCAATCATTGTGACAGTGAATCCCGACGCGCACTTCCAGCGGCTCCAGCAGTCGAACGGCTTGCCGCGTCATCTGGGCGACTTCCTCGGGCATGCTGCCGCCGTTGGTGTCGCAGAGCACGACGATGCGGGCCCCTGCTTCCGCGGCCGCCAACAAGGTGCGGCGCATATTCGGGGTTGGCTTTCCAGCCGTCAAAGAAGTGCTCGGCGTCGTAAATAACCTCCCGGTCGGCCGCCAGGAATTGCAGGCTGTCGGCGATCATCGCGAGGTTCTCCTCCAACGACACTCGCAGCACTTCAAGCACATGCAGGTCCCAGGTTTTTCCAACCACTGTGCAGACGGGCGCCAGCGAATCATGCAGAGCGACCATGCCAACATCGTCTTGCGGCTCGACGCCCTTGCGGCGGGTCATGCCAAACGCACAAACCCGTGCTTGCTTCAACGAGAAATCGCGCACTCGAGCGAAGTACTCGGCGTCCTTCTCGTTGGACAGCGGATAGCCGCCCTCAATGTAGTCGACGCCCAACTCATCCAAACGCTGCGTAATCTGCAGTTTGTCCAACAGCGAGAGACTAAACCCTTCACCTTGAGTTCCGTCGCGAAGGGTCGTGTCATAGATCTCGATGGTGCGCATGGCTGGCAGGCTCGGGAGAGGTTGACGAGCGAATCGAATGGTCGCGGCCGGACGCCGGGAAAAAAGAAACCCTGGAGCGATGTGCTTCAGGGCTTCATTGTTTCACATCAGAAAATTGCGCCCTGAAGACTGCGACGTCCAACCAAACGTACCACGTCGATACGGGCGAGAATTCGGGCCCCGGGGAGCGCGTCGTCGCGGCGGAAGGGCGACGGAAGTCTAAGCGGTTATACGAAATGTGTCAACTGAAGCGATTCTGCGGATATTCCGGCAACGGACGCGAGATAGCCAAGAACAAGTCCCCAAGAGGTTGACGTCGCTCAGCGGGGGCCGCGAAACGGGTCACCAGAGAGCACGGAGGAACACAGAGGCCAGAATTGCACCCGCCTCTGTGGTTCTCCGTGTCCTCCGTGGTCGATTCCATCGGGGGCTTGCTGCACTTCTTATGGAGGCGAAGTCCAACCCCAGTAACGCCTTGATCACGCTTCCGACCGTCAGGCGACCACGGGGGTTTACTCGACGTCTTCGTATTCCTCATCTTCGGCGTAGGCCCGTGCTGTCAACTCGCTTTCCTCAGCGTCGTCGTTCTCCGTCTCGTTTTCTTCGTCCGACTGGTCTTCTTCGACGTCCTCGTCCTCGTCCTCGTACTCGTACTCAGCGTCCTCGTACTCAGCGTCCTCGTATTCCTCTTCCTCATCTTCATCAACACCTTCGTCGGACGCGTCCTCCGCTGATTCGTCCTCGTACTCAGCGTCCTCGTATTCCTCATCCTCATCTTCATCAACATCTTCGTTGGACGCGTCCTCCGCTGATTCGTCGTCATACTCAGCGTCCTCGTATTCCTCCTCTTCTTCGGACTCGTCTTCCAATGAAACGTCGTCGCACGTTTCGTCTTCGTACTCGTCGTCTTCGTACTCTTCCTCGTCCTCTTCGTATTCCTCGGCGAGATCCTCTTCGTCCTCCTCTTCTTCGCTCGCGAGCAAAGCGACTGGCGCGGCGTCGTCTTCCTTTTCCCAGGCCTCGTCTTCTTCCCAGGCCTCGTCTTCGGCTTCCTGGTCCTGCGGAGCTGGCGGCGGGCCGTCCATGACGGGCTCGTTTTGCTCGTCGTCCCAGAGCTCATCCTCGGTTTCGTGGAAGACGTCGAGCGGAGCGGCGCCAACGGCAGGGGAACGCCGGCGTTTTCCAACGGGCGCCGACTCCTGCTCTTCGTCTTCCTCTGGCTCCCAGGGCGCGTTGTCGCCAAGCTTGATGACTCGTTGTTGCTTCTTCTGCTGGGCGGTGGTCCGGCCACACCGGCTTCGGCCCGCATCATGGTGCGGGCCTGGGGCGAGGTTTGGGGGGCGGCGTTTTCTCGCTTTGCGGGTTCACCGCGGGCTTCTCTGGGCGGGGCGTCCGGGATGACTTCCAGGTCGGCGGCCGGGGGCGGATCCCCGCCGTCTTTCATGCGGGCGAAGTCCGAATGGGTGATGATCACTTCGCGAGCTTGCGACCCGTTATAGGGACCAACCACTCCGTCCTCGGCCATGAAGTCGATCAACCTCGCCGTGCGCCCGTAACCGATGCTCAGGCAACGCTGCAGCAACGAGACGCTTCCCCGCCCCTCGTTGATGACGATTTCGACCGCCGCGTCGTACAGGTCGTCTCGTTTGCCGATGGCGCCGCCTTGGCCGGCGACGGGCTCCTCCTCGACCTTCATGTTGACCAGTTCGTTCACGAAGTTCTGTTCGCCGGTGCTGACCGCGTTGACAACCGAGTCGATCTCTTCATCGGAGAGGTACGTGCCTTGTCCGCGGAGCACGGTGCTGGTGCCAGGCCAAAGGAACAGCATGTCGCCGTTGCCGAGCAGTTTTTCGGCGCCCATTTCGTCCAGGACCACGCGGCTGTCCGTGCGGCTGGCGACCTGGAACGAGATTCGCGCGGGCAGATTCGACTTGATCAAGCCGGTGATCACATCGACTGTCGGCTTCTGCGTCGCCAGGATCAGGTGAATACCAACCGCTCGGCTCTTCTGCGCCAGGCGAATGATATGCTGTTCGACTTCCTTGCCGGCGGTCATCATCAGGTCCGCCATCTCGTCGGCGACAATGACAATGAATGGCAAGTGTTTGGGAATCTGCTCCCATTCATCATCGTCCTCGGGCTTCAACCGTCGCCTCAGTTCCGTTTCGTCCAACTGGTTGAAGCTGGTCAGATGGCGCACGCCCGCGCGGGCCAACAAGGCGTACCGCTCCTCCATCTTGTCCACGGCCCACGCCAGAATGGCCTCGGCTTTCTTCATGTCGGTGACGACCGGGTGCATCAAATGCGGCAGGCGGGCGTAGCCGCTGAGCTCCACCATCTTGGGGTCGATCATCAACATCCGTACTTCGTCGGGTCGCCGCGTCATCAAGATGGATGAGATGATCGCATTCAAACAAACGCTTTTGCCCGTGCCGGTGCGTCCGGCGATGAGCAGGTGGGGCATCTTCGAGAGGTCGACCGTCAGGGGACTTCCGGAGACGTCCTTGCCCAGGAACAACGGGATCCGCATCTTCGCCAAGCGGTCGCCGGACTCCTCGATGACCTCTCGCAGACGCACCGTCTGGCGATGCTGATTGGGAACTTCGATCCCGACCGTGTTCTTGCCGGGAATGGGAGCGACAATGCGGACGCTGGGCGCGCGGAGCGCGATCGCCAAGTCGTCCGCCAATCCGGTGATTTTGGAGAGACGCAGCCCAGCCTCGAGGGCCACTTCATATTGAGCGATGACGGGTCCTGTCTCGATCTCCACGACTTTGACTTTGTAGCCGAAATCGGCGAACGTCTTTTCCAGGATCTTGGCCTTGCGCCGCACCTCATGAGCTTGCGCCTCAAAGTCGATTTCATCGCTGCCTTCGAGCAACTCCACCGTGGGCAACTCGTAGTCGTCGATCTCGTCGGTCAAGTCGGCGCCATTCAAGCTGTCCATGACCTTCTGCCGCTCGTCGCTCTGGGACGCACCGGCGGCGGCTTTCTTGGTTCGCCGCACCACCCGAGGCCCCTCGCTCGCCGCCGCTTCGTCGTTCTCGTCCTGATCCCCGGCGTCCTGGCTCAGAGCGGATGGATCGTCGGACTCCGCCTCCTCCTCCTGAGACTCTTCGTCGAACTCCTCTTCTTCGTCGTACTCGTCTTCCTCGTCGTCCTCGGCGGCCACAGCCGTCGTCAGGCGCTGGACGGGGCGGCCGCTGATCACGACGCTTGGCTCATCCGACTCGTCTTCCTCGTCTTGCTCGTATTCGCCGTCCGCCGCATCCAGGGCGCCCTCTTCCCCTTGGCCGTCATCGGTTAGCCCGTCTCCGGCGGCGCGACGCCGACGCGTGGATAGCAGATGCGCTGACCGGTGCCCCAACGCCTTGCCGCCCCGCGCCAACCCGAACATGGCCATGACCGTCAGGGCGCCCGCGCCGCGCCACCATCCGGCGTCGACATAGACCAAGAGGCCGCCAAGGAACATACTGCCGCACAGAATCATCGAACCGGCGGCGGTGAAGTGCCGATCCATCGAGCGACCGAGCAATTCACCCAGGTACCCGCCGCCGCCGACGATAGGTCCCGGCGTCCACTGGGGCGCCCACAGATTAACCGCCGCGACCAGCCCGGCCAACGAAGCCAACCACCCTAAGGATCGCAAGAGCGGCGCTGACAAAGGACGGCGCTGCAATAACCGCACAGCGGCGATCAACGCGCAAGCCACCGCGTAATAGGCCCCCACGCCAATCGTGCTGAGCAACACGTCGGCCAGCAGCGCGCCCCAACGGCCGCCGAAATTCGCAATTCGGTGGATGCCGCCGGATAGCTCGGGCGACCAGCACAATCGATCCGGTTGGTAGACGAGTCGCAAAGGACTCACCATATCCGCCACGGGATCAGCGGGGCTGTACGAGCACAGCGCAATGGCGAGAAACACCACCAGCGCCATCAGCACCAGGGCGACCAAGTCGTGTTCGAGACGATGCTCTTGGGACATAATTTGACGCGCAACCGGTGGTTCCGGAGCCGACGACTGAGCAGCCGGGCGTCGGCGTGGCCGTGGGCGCGTCCATGCCCTGAACATTCCTGATTGTCGAACGAACGCGCTTTCGCGAAAACTCGCGCCCGTCCTCCCTTCCTTCGACCATCCACATCCACCAAGTTGAACCGCGATCGTCCCGCCCATCCCCTTTGCCTGATTGGAGTAGGTGGAAGGGAGGGAGGGAGGGAGTAGGTGGTAGGTGGTAGGTGGTAGGTGGTAGGTGGTAGGTGGTAGGTGGTAGGTGGCAGGTGGCAGGTGGCAGGTAGGCAGGTGGCAGGTGGCAGGTGGCAGTGGCAGGTCAGGTGGTAGGTGAACTTGCCGTTGGCGCCGATAGCGCGGGGGGCTGAAGAAGGGGATTATTCCAGATGCCATGGTGCGGCCGACCGCGCACACTACCCTCTACCCTCTACCCTCTACCCTCTACCCTCTACCCTCTACCCTCTACCCTCTACCCTCTACCCTCTACCCTCTACCCTCTACCCTCTACCCTCTACCCTCTACCCCTCACCCTTGCCCGACGAAATTCCTCCAAGGTCGATAGTGGTCGCCCTTCCTTTTGAGGATGGCGATGAGTCGGCCTTGTTCGTCCAGCGCGGCGAGTTCGTCTTCGGTGCGATTCCAGCGGTCAGGGAGCATGGTGGCGAAACGCAGGGCGTCGACTTCGGCATGGTCCAACGTCACTTGCGGCAGCTGCCAAGTCGCCGCGGCCGCGGGTTGCAACCACTGGGCGAGGTTGTCGGAATTCAATTGCTCGCTGGTCACCGCATCCTGCAGGGTGAACCGCCCCACGGCGTTGCGCACCAGCGAACTCATGACGGCGCGGCTGCCAGCGGCTTTCGCGAGATCGCGCCCCAGAGCCCGGACGTAAACTCCCGAACCGCAGTGGATGTCCAACGTCAGTCGAGGGTACTTGTAAGCCACGATTTGAATGTCATGAACGTGGACCGGACGCGGTGCGAGATCGACTTTGGCGCCCTGCCGCGCGAGCGAGTAGGCGCGGCGGCCATCGATCTTGACCGCCGAATACGCGGGCGGGATCTGCTCGATGCGGCCCACGAAACTCGCCGCCAACTCCCGCAATCGACCCTCGGTCGGCCGGCTGCAATCGGCGAAGTCCTGCACCTCGCCGTCGGTATCATCCGTATCGCTAGAGCGGCCCAGAAGAAACTCGCCTCGATACCGTTTCGCTTGGCGTTGAATCAATTCGATCAATCGCGTGGCCTTGCCAAGGCACACCACGAGGACGCCGGTCGCCAACGGATCCAATGTCCCGGCGTGCCCGACCTTTTCCCGCGGCGCCAGCCGTTGGACGTGGTTGACCACGTGACGCGACGTGACGCCAGGGCCTTTGTTGAGGTTCAGAATTCCAATCATCGGCGTGACGAGGGCGAAGTTGCGGACGGCGAGAGGATGCGGGTAAGACCGCGGGCGACGCCTGAGGTTCGGGGCATACGCAGCATTTGCGGCCTCCTTTATACTGTGCAGCGGTTAGGTTCAAAAGCGATTCACGCAGTCGACGCAGTGGACGGTCGGGGGCAGGGCCAACTTCCGCTGCCCCCAAACGAGCCGATCGGGCTCGCCCCGGACGAGCGATGCTGCTCGCTGACGCCACGCTCCCATCCAGGATGATTCCATGACCGTGATCGCGCCTCGCAACTTGCAACAGAGCCATCGTGTCTTCAGCCGCGCCCAGCAGTTGATTCCCGGCGGCGTCAACAGTCCGGCTCGGGCCTTTGGCGCAGTGGGCGGCGAGCCGATTGTGATCGACCACGCTCGCGGCGCTTACCTGTACGATGTGGATGGCAACAAGTACTGCGACTACATCGGCTCCTGGGGCCCGATGATCCTGGGGCATGGGCATCCGCAAGTCCTGGCGGCGGTGCACGCCGCGATTGATCAAGGCTTGAGTTATGGCGCTCCGACCGAGCGCGAGAATCTGCTCGCCGAAATGATCGTTGCCGCAGTTCCCTCGATCGAAAAAGTGCGGCTGGTCAATTCGGGCACCGAAGCAACGATGAGTGCGATTCGTGTCGCTCGGGGCTACACGGGGCGGGACCTGATTATCAAGTTCGCGGGCAATTATCATGGCCATGTTGATTCACTGCTGGTCGCTGCGGGGTCGGCGGCCGCGACCTTGGCCGTGCCCGACTCGCCGGGGGTGACCGCTGGCGCGTCAAAAGACACATGGGTGCTGCGCTACAACGATCCCCAGGACCTGCAGCGAGCGTTCGACGCGCATGGCGACCAGATCGCCGCGGTGATCTTGGAGCCGATCGTGGGCAACATGGGCTGCGTTCCAGCGAACGCTGATTTCATCGAGACCTTGCGCCGCCTGACCGAACGCCATGGATCGGTGCTCATCTTCGATGAAGTCATGACGGGATTTCGCGTGGCCTACGGAGGCGCCCAGAGTCTGTACGGCGTCCAGCCGGACATGACGACATTGGGGAAGATCGTGGGCGGCGGCATGCCGTTGGGAGCTTACGGGGGACGCGCCGAGATCATGAACCAAGTGCTGCCGGCCGGCAAAGTGTTTCAAGCAGGCACGCTCAGCGGCAATCCCGTGGCCACCGCCGCGGGGCTCGCGACGCTCACGCAATTGCGGGACCATCCTCCCTACGAGCAACTCGAAAGGCTGGCGGCGAAGCTGGAACAAGGACTACTCGCGGCGGCGGCGCATCTTCCTTGTCAGCTGCAACGAGTGGGCTCCATGTTGACGTTGTTCTTTCACGCGGAGCCGGTTCGCCACTGGGACGACGCCAAGCACTGCGACACAGCGTCCTTTGCCAAGTTCTTCTGGAACATGATGCATCAGGGCTTCTATTTGCCGTGCAGTCAATATGAAGCCTGGTTCTTCTCGGCGTCCCATACCGAGCAGGACATCGAGGCGACGATCCAGGCGGCGCACAACGCCTTGCAGTGAAGGCCCTCGGGAACGGGAGCCCCAACTGGCGCGGCCTGACTCCCGCACACTCCTTGCTTGGACGTCAGCATGCGGATCTTGGCTTTGGAAACCAGCACGCGGATTGGAACCGTGGCCCTGTCCGTGGACGATCGTTTGGTGGCTGAAGACGAGATCCCCAGCGATCCAGGGACGGCGAGCGGCTTGGCGCCTACCGTGGCGCGGTTGCTGCTCCGACACGGCTGGACCGCGGCGGATGTGGATCTGGTGGCCGTGAATCGAGGCCCGGGGTCTTTTACCGGCTTGCGAGTCGCTGTGGCGACGGCCAAGACCTGGGCCTACGCCACCGGGGCGTCACTGGTCGGCGCCGATTGCTTCGAAGTGCTCAGCCAGGAGGCGCCGGCGGGGTCCGGGCGGCTTGGGATGCGTCGTCGACGCCCAACGCGGCCAATGGATCTTGCAGTGGATGCGTTGGGTGGACGACCGCTGGACCGCCGAGGGCGAGGCGGCGTTGGTTGTCGCTGGCGAATTGGCCGGCCGGTTGGAGGAATCGGACCGCTTGGTTGGCCCTCCGCTGAGCGGAAAAAGCGTCGCGAAACGGCTGCAGGAGGCGGCGACGCATCCCTCATTCTGGCAACCCACCGCGCGGCGCGTGGCGTTGGCGGCTTGGCGAGCCTGCCAGGCGGGGCGCCTGGACGACCCGCTGCGGCTGGCCCCCTGGTACTCGCGGCCCAGCGCGGCGGAGGAGAAACGTCTGGCGGACTAAGCAGGGTTGCAGGTGTTTTCAGGGCTCCCTTCGTGTCTGAGGCGCGCAGGGTTCGGAGGGCCTGGCTTCACGTTAGCTTTGGAGAGGTCGGGGCGGATGCTGCCGGTATCGCCTGCTGTAGCGACGGTCCCGATCGTTCCCTGACACGGCCTGCGTCGCGGGGAGATGCGCCGGTGTATGTCTTGACCCCCTCAGCAAGGCGTCCTAGACTTCCTCATTCCACCTGTATCTGAACGCGGCGCGACCTAGTGGCGGCGCCGTGGTTCCGGCAGGGCAATTGAAGGTCGTGCTGTGAAGCTCGCACTGATAAGCGATATCCACGCTAACCTCGAAGCACTTCAAGCTGTGCTCGAGGACTTGCGCACAACCGCACGATATGGTCTATTGCCTGGGCGACATCATTGGCTATGGCCCGAATCCCTGCGAGTGCTTGGATCTGGTCATCGAGTTGGCTCGAGTGGTGATCCTTGGCAACCACGATCAAGCGGCCTTGTTTGATCCGGAAGGCTTCAATCCGGTCGCGCTGAACGCCGTTTACTGGACCCGCGATCAGCTGGACCGCGTCGGCCCGCCGCCGATGACCAACAAGCGGTGGGACTTTCTGGGCGAATTGCCACATAAGCTGGAAGAGGGCGAGTTCCTGTTCGTGCATGGTTCGCCTCGAGAGCCCACCAACGAATACGTGTTTCCTGAAGACGTGTACAACGAGCGAAAAATCGATTCGCTGTTTGACAAGATCGAGCTGTACTGTTTCCAGGGCCATACGCACATCCCCGGCGTGTTCACGGTCTCCCGGGAGTTCCTCAGCCCAGAGGAATGCGACTATCAGTTTCAATTGTTGGGCGACAAGACGATGGTCAACGTCGGCAGCGTCGGGCAGCCCCGCGACGGCGACCGGCGAGCGTGCTACGTGATCCTGGACACCGAGACGGGCGTCCTGCAATTCCGTCGCGTCGAATACGATGTGGAGTCCACGGCCCAGAAGATCTACGCCATCTCCCAGCTTGACAATATGCTGGGAGATCGTCTGCGAACGGGCCGGTAGCCGGCGCCGGAAGCACTTGACCCAACGCGCCCAGCTTTTTAGACTCGTCGGTTTGCAGCCCTCTCGAAGGCGGCATCCGATGCCGACGAGGCCAGTCGCGTGAAACGAGCGATAGTCAGCGACATCCACGGGAATCTCGAAGCATTGCTGGCGGTGCTGGACGATGTTCAGCGACAAGGCTGTGAACAGATTTTCTGCCTGGGCGACATCGTCGGCTATGGGCCCAATCCATGCGAATGCCTCGACTTGGCGATCGAATTCGAGGCCACCATTCTGGGCAATCACGATCTGGGCGCGCTCTTTGATCCAGAAGGCTTTAGCAGCGGGGCGGAGAAAGCGATCTTCTGGACCCGGCAGCAGCTGGAACAACCGGGTAATGACCCGACTCGCCAGCGGCAACGTTGGCAGTTCCTGTGCCAGCTTCCTCGACGTCGCCAGGAAGCCACCGTATTGTTCGTCCATGGCTCGGCCCGCAATCCGCTGAACGAATATGTGTTTCCCGAGGACGTGTACAATACTCGGAAAATCGAGAAGATCTTCGCCCTGGTCGATCGACACTGCTTTCAGGGACATACGCATGTGCCCGGCGTTTTCACCGAGGATTGTCGTTTCCATTCGCCGTCGGAGCTGTCCGGACGTTATGTGCTGGGTGAAGAGAAGGTCATGATCAATGTGGGCTCGGTGGGTCAGCCTCGCGATTCGGATCCCCGGGCCAGTTACGTGATCCTGGAAGGCGATCTGGTGGAATTTCGCCGAGTCGACTACCGCGCGAAAAGACGATTCAGAAAATCTACGACATCCCGGCGCTCGACAATTTCCTGGGCGATCGTCTTTTGGAGGGCCGTTAGGCGCCGTTAAGCCCCGCGGAAGCCGGCCGGATCGACTGCCCGCAGTCTCCTCGTCGCGCGGCCGACTCCGGTGAGCTCATCGAAGTCCCGTTGCAAGATTGGCGGGTTGGGACAGAATAATGCAAGGGCTGCTCCTTGTTTGTCCCTGTTCTTAGATTTCTGATTTTGCGCGGCGCGTCCTTCGTCCTGTCGGCCCGAGAGGCTGAACGTGGAAAAGCGATTTCTTTTGTTCCTGACGCTGTCCATGGCGGTGATGGCCGGCTACCTGATGCTCCAAGCCACGCTGGCCCCTCCACCGGCGCCGCCGGGCGCTGGCGAAAACCCGCCGATCGAGCAGGCCGAGGACCTGGGGCTGGCGGGGGCTGATGCTCCTGGCCCGCAGGATAAGCCGCCCCGGCCACTCCCCGCTGATTCGGCCGAGGCGCCGGAGACGGCCGACGGCGAGGCGCCCGCCATGCGCCCGGCGCCGAAACAGGTTTGGGCGACTTTGGAAGCCCCTGGGAGCCCCCTTCGCGTGCGGGTGACCAATCAGAGCGCGGGAATCGATCATGTGGAGCTGGTCGAGAAGGACGCCCGAGACCGACTTCTGTATCGCGCCCTGGATGACGATCGCCCGTACCTCGGAGCACTCGTGCTCGAGGACGCCGCGCTGGAAGGCGTTCTCGTTCGCTATGTCCCGCCGAATTCTCCGGCTTTCGCCGCTGGCCTGCGCGCCGATGACGTCATTATCTCGGTCGGCGTTTCCGGTCGCGGTGAGGATGAAGTCGTCAGCGAGGCCGAGCTTCAGCGACTGCTGGGGAAGAAGTATAAGCGGGCCGCCACCGTACTTCTGGGAGTCGCTCCCGGCGGCGATCGCGCCGCCCCGGTCAAGAGTCTCACCGTCGCCGCCGAAGAACGCCCCTTTGCGCTGCTGCGCGAAGATCGTGACGCCGACGGACGCTTGACGCCCACGGCCGCGGCCTTTCGAGTCGGGTTGGCGAGCATTGGGCGACGCGAGCTCAAACCCAAGGACCCGGCCACCGCAACCCTATTGGATTTGGTGGATGGTCGCTGGGAAATGCCCGGCGTGACCGATCAAGACGCTTCGGCCGATTCCGGTGAGGGCAAAAACGACGCCACAACGGCCACCTTCAGCTACCAATTGACGTCGGCGGATTTGAAGCCCTTCGGAGTCGAGGGGCCAATCACGGTGATCAAGCGATTTCAGCTCGCCGGCGGGGACGATAGCGGGCAGCCCAAGCACCATCTCGTGATGGACGTTTCATTCCAGAATGAAGGCGGCCAACCCGTCGATCTGGCGTATGCAATCTATGGGTCAAGCGGTCTTTCGACCGAGGGCTGGTGGTACCAGAACAAGCTCCATACGGCCATGTTCTCGGCCGCGGGCGCCCGCGACATTGTCGCGCTGGATCAATACAACACCTACCGCATCATCGGCACGCGCGAGATGCATACGCAAGCGAAGAAAAATCCGGAGTCGCCCGCTAAAGTACTCTTTGCCGAGGATGAAGACGCGGCGAGTCGCACGGTGGGGGCGTTGGCCGGCGACATTCAGTATTTTTCCGTCGCCATGATCCCTCACGACTTCGCCGCTGAGGGCCGGCAGACCATGGAGTTCGCTCGGGCCGAAGCGTGGCCTTGGGAACACCGCTCACCGATCGCTACCGCATCAAACTGCAGAACAACACTTTCCGCGCCGTCACGCTCTCGAAGACCATCCCCGCCGGCCAACAACTCGACGAACAGTTCGCGGTGTTCTGCGGTCCCAAGAAGCCCGCCTTGCTCGTTCAATACAACCTGGAGCATTTGATCTACCAGGGGTGGTTCGCCATGTTCTCGCAACTTGCCGGGATGTTGCTGCACGGCTTCTACGCGGTGATCCGCAACTATGGCTTGGCGATTATCCTGCTGACGGTCTTGGTCCGCGGCGCGATGTATCCACTAGGACGCAAGGCTGCGATGAACGCCAAGAAGATGCAGGAACTGGCGCCGGAAGTGAAGGTCATCAACGAAAAATACAAGAACGACATGCAGAAGCGGAGCGAGGAAATCGGCAAGTTGTACAAGTCGCACAACTTCAATCCGATGAGCGGCTGCGGCGTCATGTTTCTGCAACTTCCCGTGTTCCTGGGCCTGTACCGTTGCCTGGCCGTGGACATCAACCTGCGACAAGCCGCACTCATCCCGGGCGTGGAATGGTGCTCCAACCTGGCGGGTCCCGATCAGCTTTGGAACTGGGCGGACTATCTGCCCGAGTTCCTCGCCGGTGAAGGCGCGGGCTACCTAGGTCCCTACCTGAACGTGCTGCCGATCATCACCATCGGCTTGTTCCTGGTGCAGCAGAAACTCTTCACGCCGCCGCCGACCGACGAACAGTCGCGAATGCAACAGCAGATGATGAAGTACATGATGGTCTTCTTCTGCGTGATGTTCTTCCGAGTTCCAGCGGGGCTGTGCATTTACTTCATCGCCTCGAGCATCTGGGGCATCGCCGAACGAAAGCTGCTGCCCAACACGCCGCCCGGAGGCGGAGGTGGAGGCGGCAAACCTAGCAAGCAGGAAATCGAAACCAAGCAAACCATCGAAGCCAAGAAGGCGCGGAAGAAGGCTCAACGTCGCCGCTAAATCAGACGAACGCGAGTAGGCCGGGCTTGTCCCAAATGGCGTGGACTAAGGGCCGCACGCCATAAACCAGTCCCGAACCGGACGGCCCCAAATCGGCCCAGGGTGCAGCGCAGCAACCCCATCAGCATCACGGTAAGAAAAATCCGGATGGAATTAACCACGGAGGACACAGAGGACCACAGAGGTCGTGCATTTCTGTTCTCTGTGTTCCTCCGTCTCTCTGTGGTAATCCCGTTTTCGCGGAACTTTGGGCCGAAAGCCCATTGGATGCGCTGGGTTAACCATCGATTCTTAACTTGATGCCTGTGGGGTGCAGCACAGCTGCACCTCTGGATAACCCCGCAGATGCAAACTGGAAATCAGTCCCGAACGGGACAGCCCCAAATCAGCCCAGGGTGCAGCGCAGCGCCACCCTGGGTTACCCCCGCAAAGCTTTGCAACGCTTCTTCGTAGGGGATCACTCTCCGCATGCACCCGTCGCAGTATTCGGTAGAAGACACAATCGTCGCGGCTGCTTCGACCAGCGGCGGTCTGCGCGGCGTAGTGCGGCTCAGCGGAAAGGCGATGTGGGCGGTGCTAGAGGGGCTTTTCGGCGAGTCGATGAAGCCGCTTCAGGGGAAGGGCCCGGCGTTTGCAATCTCGTTGGACTTGCCTTCGCAGCTCCTGGGTCCCCTGCCCTGCCGAGTCCATGTCTGGCCGACGCCCTCCAGCTACACTCGGCAACTTGCCTGCGAACTGCATGTTCCAGGGAGTTCTCCGGTGATGGATGAGGTCGTTGGCCTGGCTTGCCGCGCCGGGCGCGACTGGCTCAACCCGGTGAATTCACTTTGCGAGCCTTCTTGGCGGGGCGTCTGGATCTGCTGCAGGCCGAAGGCGTCTTGGCCCTGGTGGAGGCCCGAACCCACCCGCAAATGACCGCGGCGCTCGTCCAGCTCAGCCGGCGGCGTTTCGCAACCGTTGTATGAACTCCGAGGTACGTTGCTCGCCGCCTTGGCGGAAGTCGAAGCCGGTCTGGACTTTGTCGAAGAGGACATTGAGTTCATCTCCAGTGAGCGGCTGAGCGGCGTTCTGCGAGGCGCGCGCGCCAGGTCGAAGAGCTTCTCGAGCAGTTGGATCGTCGAGCCGCGACGGACATCCCGACGGTGGTCCTCCACGGCCCGCCAAACGCCGGCAAGAGCTCCTTGCTCAACGCGTTGAGCGGCGACTCTTCCGCGATCGTTTCGGCCACGCCCGGCACGACACGCGACTATGTGGAGACTGAAGTCCGCTGGCGCGGCCAACGGATCCGCCTGATCGACACGGCGGGACTGGATACGGCGAGCGTCGACGTCATCGACCGCGCCGCGCAACAGCGAGCCCTGGACGCGATCGCGGCGTCCTACGTGCGCCTTTGGTGTCGCGAAGCAACGCACCGGCCCTCGCCCTCGCTCGAGCAAGCGGCGCCCCAGACGCTGCTGGTCTGGACCAAGGTCAACTTGATCCGCGGCGGCGATCAGGAGCACTGGAACCCCACGCCAGCAGAAATCGCTGTCAGCTCCGCCACCGGCCACGGACTGAATGAGTTGCGAGAGTTGATTTGCGCGAGGTTGTCCGAGGATCTGTGCAGCGAAGCCTTGGCGGCCTCGGTGCAACGTTGCCGCTCTCGACTCGAACAAGCCCGCCAAGCATTGGCGCAAGCCCTCGTATTGACGGAACAAGCCCTCGGCGAGGAATTGATCGCGGCCGAATTGCGAACCGCCCTGCAGGCCGTTGGGCAATTGGTGGGCGTGGTGCATACCGATGATCTGCTGGACCAGATCTTCACTCGCTTCTGCATCGGGAAGTAGGCTCCCGAAGGAGGCTCTTTCCGTACCGCCCAGCGTTCCGCGCGATGGTAAGCCTTACTCGCCTTCCCCAGCGTGATGCAGCATCTCGCGGCGAACGTCAAAAATTTGCGCCTCGGCGGCCTCCATCACCTTGGACTCATCGGGCGACCACTCAAACTCGGGGTGTTCTTCTTCGACTTGCTGTTTGACGCGTTCCCAATCCAAATGGCTGGCCCATTCGTTGGCCTGCAGGAAGTCGCCAACCGGGCAAGGGCCATAGAGATGCTCGATTGCGTGTTGAATGATCTTCTTGGCGCTCATGTGTGCTGCTCCTTGATTTCAAAGTGGACGGCGAGCCACCCTTCCGCTGGGTCGCGCAGGCCCTCCGCCAATTCTAACACAGCGGGCGAGGTGCGACTGGCAGGGGGCGGCGCTCGAAATCGCGCTGGCGTCGGTGGAAGGCTGCGTCACGGCGTTCTGCGATCGAGCAGGCGGAAGTTGACCGCTTCGTTCAGATGGGCTTCTTGGATGTTCTCGGCTCCATCCAAGTCGGCGATGGTTCGCGAGACTCGCAAGACTTTGTCGTGAGCCCGCGCGGAAAGCCCCATTTCCTGGACGCTGTTCTGAGCAACTGCGCGGCGCCTTTCTCCAAGCGGCAAAACTCGCGCACTTCCCGGGAGGACATCTGCGCGTTGTGTCGCGTGGTTCGCTCGGCGAAGCGCCGCCGCTGCACTTGGCGCGCCTGTAAGACCTGTTGCCGCATGTCCGCGCTGGTCGTGCCCGCCTGGCCGCTGGCCAGTTCCTTGTAGGGGACCGCCGGCGCTTCGATGTGAATATCGATGCGATCCAATAACGGACCGGACATTTTCCCCATGTATCGCTCAACCTGCGGCGAGGAGCACTGACAGGCACGGCGAGGATCATTGCGATACCCGCAGGGGCAGGGATTCAACGCCGCCACCAACATGAACTCAGCCGGAAACGTCACGGACCGTAACGCGCGGCTGATCGTGACGCGGCCCTCTTCCAAGGGTTGCCGCAGGACCTCCAACGTGCGCCGTTGAAACTCCGGCAATTCATCCAGGAACAAGACGCCGTGATGCGAGAGGCTGATTTCACCCGGCGCTGGAGCACTGCCGCCGCCAACCAGCCCGGCGTCGCTAATCGTATGATGAGGCGAGCGAAATGGTCGCCGAGCCATCAATGGTTGCCCCGGCTCCAAACGCCCCATGGCGGAGTAAATGCGAGTGGTTTCAATCGACTCGCCCGCCGTCAACTCGGGCATGATCGTAGGCAATGCGCCTTGCCAGCATCGTCTTGCCGCTCCCTGGCGGACCGATCATCAAGACATTATGCGAGCCGCTGGCGGCGATGGTTAAGGCGCGTTTGACCATCTCTTGTCCGCGCACATCGGCGAAGTCATCGTCGTAGCGCGAGAATGATTCGTACAACTGCACCATCCGTGAAGGCGTCGGCGCGATGTCGATCTGGCCGGAGAGAAAGGCCACGGCTTGATTCAGACAGCTGACGCCGATGACGTCGATCTCTTCGACGATGGCGGCCTCGGCGGCGCTGCGCGAGGGATCACCAAGCCGCGGATGCCGGTCTCTTTGGCCGCCATGGCCATCGACAAGGCGCCCCGCACCGGCCGAGCATTACCCTCCAACGACAACTCGCCCACCACAGCGTAATCATTGAGCAGATCGGAGGAAAACTGCCCCGAAGCCAACAGCAAGCCCAACGAGATCGGCAAGTCGAACGACGCCGCTTGCTTGGGTAGCTCCGCCGGAGCGAGGTTAATAATGATGCGATCAAACGAGCGTTGAAAACCGGAGTTCACAATCGCTCGCTCCACGCGATGCTTGCTTTCCTTGACCGCCGTATCGGGCAAGCCGACCAGGATCACGGTGGGTTGGGTCGTGGCCGCACAATCCACCTCGACATCGACCGCCGCTGCGTCGATGCCCGAAAGCGTAAACGTCTTCAGCTTAGCCAGCATAACGGCCTCATACGAAGCCGCGCCAACGCACTTGGGTTCGCCGGCTATTGTGCAGCGCCCCGCCAGCCCGTCAATTCCTGACAACCGCCTGTCGCCAACGGCGCCGCCCCGGCCCGGAGGGCAACGCCGTAACGGGTTGTCATTCAGCCAGCGAAGAAGGACCAAACATCAGTCCCCACCGGGGACGGCCCCAACGTAACCGGGCAATGGGCTCGTCTCTTGTGGCGGGAGGGAGGGAATCTGAGCTCTTTTCGGCTCCGACCCCGGCCCGATGTGGCGTTCTGACGAGAAGCCTGTACAATCTGACGCTATGTCAGAAAACCCGTCAGCAAGAACTCGTCGTCGCAACGACCCGCTGGATCATTCTGGGCTGCGAAAGTCGGAACGGACTCGGCAGTCGATTCTCCGTGCGTCCGTGGAGTTCGTGTCGACGCGTCCGTTCCGCGACCTCACCGTGGCGCAACTGATGTCCCTGGCCGGTACGAGCCGGTCCGCGTTCTATCAGTATTTCGAGGATCTGCACGACTTGATGGAGACGCTGTTAGCGAGGTTGGAGGCGGAGATTTTCCAGGTTGCCGCGCCCTGGTTGAAGGGCGAGGGCGCTCCAATCCCACTGCTGGAAGAGACGATGGCTGGCCTGGTGCAGCTCTGCTACCAGCAGGGCGCCATCCTGCGGGCCGTGGCGGACGCCGCTCCCATGGATGAGCGGCTGGAAAAGGCATGGATGGATTTCCTGAAAGACTTCGACGACGCCGTCACCGATCGAATCGAGGAGCATCAGGCACTGGGTCTGATCGAGCCGTTTGACGCCCGCCCTGTAGCCATTGCTTTGAATCGCATGGACGCGTCGTTGTTGATTCACCACTTTGGGCGCCGGCCGCGATCCCAACAGCAACCGGTCCGCGAGGCGATCCTGCGGATATGGGCATCCACGCTATACACAGGACTGCCCCGGAGCGGCGCCGCCACTACACGATCCAAAAAACATTCACCAATCAAGCGCAAGAAAAAGTAGCGACCGCACCTAAATGAAAGTTCAAGCCGTGAATCTGCCAATCGCAACATCGTTTGTCGTCGGACTGCTGATAGCCGCCGAAGTATGTCAGGCACAGGCACCCAAAGTGAAAATGACGACTGAGACCCCACCAGGTATCGCAACTCCCGACCGGCTGGAAACGCGTCTTGGCACACTGACTCTTCGCGACGGTGTCCCCGACAAGGAAACCGCACAGAAGGTCACAAAATATGGCGACCGGGAGACCCCGAGTTGGTGAAATGGATATTCAGTTGTTGCACGACGCCCGGAATCAGGAACGTTCCCGCAGAATTCAGTATTTCAGTCGCATTCCGTCCAAGGAGAAGAGCGTGAGAACACAAGTTTCATGGGCCATGTCAATCTCCATGCTGGTCTTAACCAGTATGGCCCCGACAGAAATGGCCGCCCAAGAGAAGGCCCAAGTCGACCGGACAACGCTACCGATCAAAGGGCCTTGGTATCCACCGATCACAACACTCGACGCGCGGGACGCGAAGGCGCCTCCGGTGTTCGAGGTCAAGGCGCCAGAGGGTGCGCCGAATGTGGTCGTCATCTTGATCGATGATCTCGGCTTTGGCGGCACCAGCGCCTTTGGCGGCGTGATCCCCACGCCGAACTTCGACAAACTGGCGCGTAACGGGCTGCGGTACAACCAGTTTCACACGACCGCGCTCTGCTCGCCGACGCGACAGGCGCTGAAGACGGGCCGCAACCATCACTCCTGCAACCAAGCCAAGATTACCGAGGTGGCGACGTCTTTTCCTGGCGCCACGGGCATGCTGCCGGGCGACATCGCCGGTATCGGCGAGATGCTGCGACTGAACGGCTACAGCACAGCAGCGTTTGGCAAGTGGCATGAGACCGCCGTCTGGGAAATCAGCCCGTCCGGGCCATTCGATCGCTGGCCCAATAAACAGGGCTTCGACGAGTTCTACGGGTTCATGGGAGGCGAGACGAATCAGTGGGCTCCGGCGGTCTACCACAATCAAGACCGCGTTGAGACTCCCGATGATCCCGACTACCACTTCATGAACGACATGGCCACCCAGGCGATCAAGTGGATTCGCTTCCAGCAGGCCCTCACTCCGGAAAAACCGTTCATGGTGTATTTCGCTCCCGGGGCGGTCCATGCGCCGCACCATGTGCCAGACTCTTACATCAAGAAGTACGAGGGTCGGTTCGATGAAGGTTGGGACGTCATCCGCGAGCGGATTTTCCAGCAACAGAAGGACCTGGGCGTCATCCCCAAGGACACCAAACTAGCCAAGAAGCCGGACGACATTAAGGATTGGAAGGACCTGACGGAAAAAGAGAAAAGGCTCTTCGCACGTCAGGCTGAAGTCTTTGCGGCTTACCTCGACATGACTGACCATGAAACGGGTCGCGTTATCCAGGCGATCGAGGACATGGGGGAGTTGGACAACACGCTCATCTTCTACATCGCTGGCGACAATGGAACCAGCGCCGAAGGCGGGATGACGGGGCTCTACAACGAAATGACTTACTTCAACGGCGAGCCCGAAGGTTCTGACGTCGATTTCATGTTGAAGTACTACGACAACTGGGGCGACCCGAGCACCTACCCGCACATGTCTGCCGGCTGGGCGGTGGCCTTCGATTCGCCCTTCACCTGGACCAAGCAGATCGCGTCGAACTACGGCGGCACGCGCAACGGTTTGGTCGTCCACTGGCCCGCTCGCATCAAGGCCAAGAATGGGCTCCGCACGCAGTGGCACCACGTGATCGACGTTGTACCGACGATTCTCGAGGCCGCCGGGTTGCCGCAGCCGCGGGTTGTCAACGGCGTGCCGCAGCGGCCGATCGAGGGTACGAGCATGGTCTACACCTGGGACTATCCCAATGCGCCTGGCCGCCACCAAATTCAGTACTTCGAGATGTTTGGCAACCGTGGCCTCTATTTCGACGGCTGGTTCGCCGGCACGGTGCATGTGAAGCCGTGGGCAAACCCGGAGAACCGATTCCCCGAGGACCAATGGGAGCTGTATCACGTCGCCGAAGACTTCAGCATGTCAACGGATCTTGCCAAACGGCACCCGGAAATGCTGGCAAAGTTGCAGCAGGCGTTCCTCGGTGAAGCGGTCAAGTACAAAGTCTTGCCATTGGACGACCGGCGACAGGAGCTTTTCAACCCCAAAATCGCTGGTCGCCCCGACCTGATGTTTGGACGAAAGAGCCTGACGCTGTACGAAGGTATGGATGGACTGCTCGAGAACGATTTCATCAACGTGAAAAACACATCGTTTGAAATCGTCGCGGAGATCGACAGTGGCAACGAGTTAGCCAACGGTGTCATCGTCGCTCAAGGCGGGCGTTTTGGTGGATGGGCGCTGCACGTGAAGGATGGCGTTCCCATGTACACCTACAACTACCTTGGCCTCACACGTTCCGTGGCAACCGGCGAATCCAAACTGCCCAGCGGCAAGTCCACTGTAAGGATGGACTTCGCCTACGAAGGAGGCGAAAAGCCCGGTGCAGGTGGTACGGCAACTCTCTACGTCAATGGTAAGTCCGTTGGGTCCACAAAGATTCCAAAGACGGAATTCGCTGTCTTCTCGGCGGACGAAACCGCCGGTGTCGGCAGCGATATGGAAACGACCGTGTCCGACGAGTACGACCGTTCGAGCAGCAAGTTCACTGGCACAATTGGCAAAGTGACCATCTCGCTGAAGTGACGGCGAAGACAGATGGCGGATCATCGCGTGACTGGGGCGCGCGCCCAGTCTTTTTTTTGCCCTGGATGGGTGCGACAGCCTGCGCGAGAAGGCTTAATCAGTCCCAACGGGACGGCTGCAAATCAGCCCAGGGTGCAGCGCAGCGCAACCCTGGGTAACTGACGCCGATGGTCGTGTGGGAGACGAATTCAGATTCTTCCCGAAACGCGAAAAACAGCGAATGAAAACCCGCTACGGCGTTGCTCGCATCGAGTTCGCGCCTGTCCTTGATCGCCGGGGGTTTGCCCCGGACACGCATCGGTGCTGATCTGTAGCGCCGGATTCCGACGGAACACCTTTACGGGTCAATCGAATCCCCGACCTGATGGACGCCGAATTTGGAATCAAGAAGTTCGATCATCTCGTAAACAAATCGGCGTTTGTCCTCGTCAAAATGTACGCGCCGACCGATCGTCTTGTCAGCCCACGCGCGAGCGCTGCCTTGCCCGAACTCCTGCGACATGGCCGTCCAGTCGCAAACCATTTCGATCAGATCGGAAGTTATTTATCGGCCGCCCCTAACGCCTTACTGGGCTTCAAAGGGTGCTGCCGGAAAGTAGCCGTAGTCGGTGCGGCGCGGCTTGGGGTTGGGGTTGGCCTCGGTGGCCGCGGGCGTTGTCTCGCGGAACGCGTGAAGCAGCAGGTTGCCGCGCAGCCCGCGTTCGACCTTCTCCGCGTCGGTGGACAGCTTCACGGCGAATCGCCCCCTGCCGTCGGATACGACTTCCGCGGAGACGCCTTCCGGCTCGACCAGCTCCAATTGGATTTCGTCCGCTGAGAAGTCCCTGTTGTGCGGACGCACGGGAAGGAACACATCGCCGTCACGCCGCAGCGGGATCCGCGGCCCGGCGACGAGGACGTCAAAGGGAGGCTTGCTGCGGGGAGTGCCGCTCACCACGACCGTCCAGTCCTCGACGGGGACCAGGTGGTACCAGATGAAGGCCTGCATCATCCTCTCCGCGGGGACCACCGGTCTAGTGATGAAGGTCTTGCTGTTTTTTGCCCGCCGAGCCCGGCCCACCATTTCCAACACGACCGGGCCCTCGGGCGGCTCAGGGGGCATTGTCAGCGTCATCTGGACGCGCTCCGATTCGCCGGGCAGGACTCCTCCGGAGATCCAGAAGCCCGGCGGCGGACTGACCAGCGCCAGTTCAATATCCTCGTTGAAGTCATCCTGCCGCAGAGCATGCACGGTGATGGGCACAACGGCTCCCGCCCGCGCAATGATGCTGGAAGGCGTGACGCGAAGTGCGAAGTCCTGCTCCGGAGACCGCAGGTACAAGCGATAGACGAAGTCCTTGCCGCCATTGCCCTGCGTGTCGCTCACGTGGAGATAACCTCCCGAGGAGGGCAACCGGGCGACCAAGTGCGAGTCGGCGTGGTGCGTTGCGAGGCCCTCCGTCTTGTCCTCATGGTCGTCGTTGAACGCGATCTCCTTGCCCCTTCGGTCGGTCAGCATCAACATCGAGTCGAGCGGTGAACCGTGACGACGAGCTCGCACTTCCGCGGCAAGCCGCCCGCCGCCCGAAATGAGAAACACGTCTTGATCCCCGGGCCGGTCAATCCTTCCGTTGATGATGGTCCGCTGAGGCACAAGCTGGGCGTGCTCCACATCATCGTTCGCCTCCTGATCGAAGACCTCTTGCAAGCGGTCGATGCGGAGCGGAAAACGGACCGCCACCCCAGCACTCTGAGAAACGCTGAACCAGCGAATGGGGCGGAACTGACGCGAGTTGGTGGTGGTGATGTCAAGTTTCGTTTCAGACAGGTTCCAACCATCCAACTCGATGGTCGCCCGCGAATTCCTCGCCGCGCCTAGCGGGAAGATGCTCGTGACAAAGGGAATCTCACCGATGGTGATGCGGTAAACAAAATCCTCCCGCCCGCGGTAAAGCGTATCGCGGATCTCGACCGTGTAGCGTCCATCCTGTGGGACCTCGAAATAAATGACTGGGTCCTGGCGATACTGAAACGAATCGGCGAAGGCAACCTCGTTTCCCTGTGAATCCATCAGCCTGATCGTGGCCTGAAACCAGCCGGGCACCGCATCCGCCAGGAACGGGATCACGTCGCGAGCCGCCGCCACGATGACCAGCCGCTCGCCCTTGTGAGCCGTGAACGAAAACGCATCGCGATCGCCCGGCATGATCTGCCCGTTGACAACGATCGGCAGCTGACCGGTGAATTCCTGCGGCGCCGTGTCGTTCGGCTCGACTTCGCGCATCTCAGTCCAGGCGCCGACGTGCAGCCAGATCGGATTCGACATCGCGTTTTCAGTGAGCAAGCGCAGTTCGTGCTTTCCCGGCTCCGCCTCCGCCGCCACCGTGAGCCTGACCCTGAGTTCTTCCTCCAGTTGCTCGTTGGGTTGTCGCTTGGGATCCTGATCGCGCTGCCGGAAGATCTCCATCTCGCGGAGTTGCTGCTCGGTCACGCCAGCCTCCGCAGCGACCTCTTCCGGCGAAGGTGATTTCCTTCCTTGTTGGATCAGCTTCTCGGCGCATCCCGCAAGGAATTGCGCAGTTGGTTGTACATTCCGCGCGTCAGCGGACGATACCAGTCAAGGATCTCCACTTGTAAGCCCTTGCCCCATACGTACGCCTCGCTGACCTCTTTCAGGTGCTGACCACCGAGCACCATGGTGCAGGAGGCGCCCTGTTGGCAGCCGGCCGGATAGGCGTAGGCCAGATGCGGATTCCGTGAACCACGCTGAGCGGCTGCCTGCAGCGGAAGCGACATGACGGCGGCAGCCGCAACGAAACCGATTACTCGACCGCATGGGTTGTGTCGAAGCATTGGTCTGCTCCACTTGGCTAGGTAATCTCGGTGAGTCGGCCCCCGGACTCCATTCCTTCATCTGCGCCTGGAGTGGCGCGGATGAAGTCGCCCCGAGGATGCGGCAAGCTGGCTTCCGGGTCGATCCCCACCAGCTCGTACATCGTGCCGATCAGATCGCCGGGGTAGACGGGGCGATCCTTCACGTTTTCTCCCGTAGCGGTCGACTCTCCGACCACCTGGCCGCCTCGAAAACCGCCGCCGGCGACGAGCGTTGAGAAGACCGCGCCGAAATGATGGCGACCGCCATTCCAGGGTGATTCGACCGCCACCTTGGGTGTCCTTCCGAACTCGCCAATGCACCAAACGATCGTGCTGTCAAGCAATCCGCGATCGGCCAAGTCCGAGATCAGAGTCGCCAGGCCGCGATCCAGTTCCGGCAGTTTCCGGCGCATTGCGGGGAAATGGTTTTTATGCGTGTCCCAGCCGCCATGGTTGATCGTGACGAACTTCGTTCCCTCCTCGATCAGTCGTCGCGCGGCCAGACAGGACTGTCCGAACTTGGTGCGTCCGTAGCGTTGCCGCAGTCTCCTCCTTCTCGAGCGACAGATCAAAGACTTTTCCGGCGTCGCCCAGCATGAGGTCGTAGGCATGATCGCGCGACTTGGCCGCGACGGCCAGCGAGGTGTCGTCGCGGAGCGTATTGCCCAGCAAGTTGATTCGGTTCAGTAACTCGCGGCGCTGCATCTGCTGCGCGTCGGAGAGGTCGGGGCGCACGATTCCCTCGACCGCGAACCGTGAAGCATTGGGATCGCCGCCGGTGGCGAACGGCTTGTAGCGAATGCCCATGAAGCCAGCTTCGGAAAAGCGTCCCTGCGGGCTGGTCAGCACGACGTAGGGTGGGATGAGGCTCTCCTCATCGTCCTTCTCGGGGATACCCTTGAACGCCGTGACGACAGCTCCGACCGCCGGATAGACGATCCTGCCGGGCAGGCGTCCTGTTTGCGTGAGGTAGGACGCCGTTTCATGGCCGTTGACGCCGTGCGTGATACTGCGGATCAGGGCGTACTTGTCCGCCAGCTTGCTCAGTTCCGGCAGCAACTCGCCGAGCCGGACGCCCTCGACGTTGGTTGTACATACCCCGGCCAAGGGTCCCGTATAGTCGGCGCCCGATTCAGGTTTGGGATCGAACGTATCGGTGTGCGGCGGTCCTCCAGCGAGCCAGATCTGGATGACGGCCTTCGCCTTGGCGATGGTCTTCTTGGGCGAGTCCTCAGAGGCGACGTCTTGCGCAGCCAGTCCCGAAGCGAGCATCATGGCGGACGCGTTCATAACGCCCGCCTGAAGTGCTTGCCGCCGAGTCAACAGGAACTTGGGTCGGTGCGTTTGCCGTCCAGTTTTCATGGGAGGTCCTCTCGAGAGCCGCTACCCCTCAGCATACTCGCTGGCGAGCAGCTGTTGGTTGGATCAATGGCGAAACAAAAACTCGTCACTGTTGATCAAAGCCCAGGCAACGTCGCGTGCGCCCGCCTGGTGTCCGCACATCCCCTCCACCATCGCTCGCTCCGCGTCCGTGGGACGCCGGGATAAAATCGTCAAGTAAAGCAGCTCGGCGGTTTCCGACTGGCTGGTCGCTGCGCTGAGAAGCTCTTTGAGGGCCGGGCCCTGTTTGAGTTTGTTGCGCAGGTGATTGGAATTGAGCAGATGCAGCGCCTGGCCCGCCGTCAGGCGGTTGTTGCGATCCGATTCCAGTCCCGTATCCCGGGACGGACGACCAAACATCTCCAAAAAAGGGCTCGTGATGCTGCCGTCTGGCAAGGCAATGGCCCGCTGACCTTCGGGCAGGAACGTGAACGGCTCGGGGATGATGCTGGAATAACTCTCCGAAGTACCGGTGATCTGACAGATCGCGTCGATGATCACCTCCGCGTCCAAACGCCGCACAGGGTAGTAGGCGAAGTTCTCGGCGGCGAGCGAATCCCTGGCCTCATGGGTGCAGGCAAGCTGATAGGTCTCCGAGTTCAGAATCAAACGGAGAAGGTGGCGCAGGTCGTAGTCGGCGTGGACCAGTTCCTCGCCCAAGTGAAGCAGCAGAGGCAGATTGCTGGCGGCGTTGTTCGGCCGCACATCATCTGGAGGGTCAACAATGCCTCGCCCCAGCAGCCAGAACCAGACGCGGTTGGCGATGACGCGCGAAAACCACGGATTCTGCTCATTCACCAGCCAATCGGCGAACACTTGGCGAGGATCCTGTCCGGGCGGAATGGAGATGCTCGCGCCGTTTGGGAAGATGGCTGTCAGCGGACCGCCATTTTTCTGATCGCGACCTTGGCGGCGATCGAAGAAGACGATCTCCTCTTTCCATTCGTCCGTCGCCTTATAGGCGACCTGCGAAAAGAAGACGCTCACGCCCTGCAACCGTTCGGGCGTCCAGCCGTCGGTTCGCTCGCCAAGGAACGTCAACGCCACCGCGCGAGCGACGCCCTCGGGGGTCTTGCTCTGCATCGCTCGATAAAAGTTGACTTGCGGCGTGCGAAAATTGCTTCCTGATGAGGTCAGTAGTTGGCGAGCGAACTCGTCGTAAGGCATGTTGTCCTTGATCGCGGCTCGAATCCAACGGTGATAAGCCTGGGCTGCGTTGGGCCACAACTTGATGGGGAACTCGGCTTTGACTCGCAGAATATCGCACCATTTCATCGCCCAGTAATCGGCGAATTCCGGCCGCTGAAGCACGTGCTCCACCAGCTCGCTGCGTTTGTCGGGGGTTATGTCGTCGAGAAACGCTCTGGCTTCCTCGGTCGTCGGCAACGTGCCCAGCGCGTCGATGTACAGGCGGCGCAGGAAGACTTCGTCGGAACAGAGTTTCGCGGGCTCGATTCCCAGCTCCGCCAGCCTCTCCATGACTAGGACGTCGATGGTGGCTTGCGGATCGAAAGAAACGTTGCTGGCGTAAGGAGTCCCCCGCGGATTGTGCGCCCACGGTGGGTCGCTTAGCAACGAAGAATCGAAGCTGGGCTCCGGCAAACTCCTTTCGCGTTCGGCCTGCGCTGGCTGAACTCTACCGCGGCGTGTTCGCGCGGGTGAGGCGCCGAGCCGGGAAGAGGAAGCGTCGTCACGAGCCAGTCGAGATGGGCGGTTGGGTGGGAGGCTGCGGGCGTCGTGCGATTGCTGCAGCCCGCTGACGAACAGACCGACCGTCAATGTGAGCAGAACCAACAGACAACCCATGACGATCACGGTTGCGAGACGTTGCTCACGCAAACGGTGGTCGTGTGGTTTCGCTGCGCGTCGGGGGCGGGCTCGAATCCCAGGAAACGGCGGCGGCGGCTGAACCGGCGGAAGGCGGCGTTCCGCCTCGGCGTCAGCGGCCGTGACGTTCGGTTGCATCGCGCCGGGCCCGCTGGCGACGGGCTCAGGCGACGAGGGAAAACCTTGTTGCCGAGGAGATCGAGTCATGGCTCAGTGCCGCTGCGAAAAAGCGACTCCTTCAATCTCGACCAGGAGGTTGGATCGGCAGACATCGGCATGGGCGTAGATGGCGGGTACGTCGCCGAAGCGGCGCTGGCAGATTGCGCGGCATCTGTCGTAGTCCTCGCGATGTTTGATGTACACCCTGACCTTAGCCAAGTCCGTTAGCCGGGCGCCCGCATGGGGCAAGCCGTGACGTCGGAAGTTATCGGAACAGATGAGTGCTTCGATGTTGTCGATCGTCTGCTCCGTCTGCTTCTCGACGTCTCCCAGGTGCACGGTTTCCGAATCGACGATGCTGGCCGTCCCGGAGATCCAGGTGGTCGCATAGTCGCCGATCGTCATCGCCATCGCGCGCGAGAACTTGGGGCTCTTCAGCGAATAACTCGCCGCATAGTCGAACGACGAGGTTTGCCTGGGGTTTTCCAGGGGCTGCAGTCGCACGTCGTCGCGTTGGGTTCGCAGCGCCAGGCAACTCGCCGCCAATCCGCGACCGGCCATACCAATTCCCGTGCTGGCGGGGTAGAAGACGGAGCCGCTGCGGCGGGCGTGCATGCGACGCGCCCTCTCCTCCGCTGCGAAGAAGTCGGTGCGTGCACGGTTTAGCTCCTGATAACGCTCCGTCTGTTCCTCGAGTTTGGTAATCCCGCCCTGATACAACCAGATGCGCACGACGTCGTTGAACGTCGCCCCGACCGAGTCCAGGCGACTCAGCCATCGCAGCAAACACGTCGCGGGACTGCGCATAGGCGTCCAGAGACGTGGCGGAAGGCGTGACGCCCGCAACGTGAATCCAGTGCAGCCCGTCGTAAGATACGCGCACCACGTTGGGACGGGGAAACTCGATGTGGGTGTCTTCTCCACCCAGAGCCCAGGCCTCGATGGCCAGCGCCTGACCGCCGCACGGGGGCTGCACGACGAAGTTCGTCGCCGGAATCCGGTCGCCAAAGTACGACGCGAATAACTTGCGACAAGGCTCCGCGTCACCGGCGCTGCGCAGAAAAACGGTCTGCGACGAGATCTGCACTGGGACCGGCTGCTGCTTCAGGATCGCGCGCATGGCGGAGACTGCCTCCCATGCCTGATCGATCATGGATCCGCCAGCTTCAGGAGTGACCATCAGCGCGAGCCGACGCGTCTTCTCCAGATCGATGACGGTGTGCGATTGGTCGCACAAGAGGCAAGGTGGACAACCGTCCGCGTGGCCACAGTGACGCATGTCATCCGCCAGGCTGACCGCACCGACCGGACGCATGGTCTTGGAAGGCTCCATGAAATAACAAATCGCCTTGCCGTCATTCTGCAAGCCGTCATTCTGCAAGCCGTCATTCTGCAAGCCGTCATTCTGCAAGCCCTGCTGCGCGCCCTGCTGCGAGCCGTCTCCCGTCCCCTTTTCGGCGTCGCCGCTGGCGGCCCACTCGCCGGAAAGCGGCGGGTCCGCTGACGACGCGTCGCCGGCCTCGTAGGCGCCGTTGGGGCGGCGCCTCGTTGCCCGCTTCGCTGCGAGTAGTCGGCCTTTGAGGCATGGCGCATATCTCGTGAAATCAACAGGGCGATCTCGAGCGCCTGTTGATAGTTCAGCCTCGGATCAACATGCGACGTGTAGGCCCGCCGAGGTTGACTTCAGCCAATTCCTGGGCGCCGCCGAGACATTCGGTGACCTCCTCGCCCGTCAATTCCAAGTGCACGCCTCCCAGAATCGAGCCCATGTCTTGATGGATGGCGAAGGCTTGCTCCAATTCGGAAACGATGTTGACAAACCGCCGGGTCTTCACGCCGGAGTGAGACAAGCGTGTATTGCCGTGCATGGGATCACAACACCACACCACGGTTTTCGCGGTATTCTGAACGGCTTCGATGAGCTGGGGCAGATGTGATTTGATCTCGCCGGCGCCGAAGCGGTGGATCAGCGTAAGTCGCCCTGGGGTGTTGTCCGGATTCAAGATGTCGATCAACTCCACCAATTCGTCGGCGGCGATGGAGGGTCCGACTTTCAGTCCGATGGGATTGGCAATGCCGCGACAGTACTCCACATGCGCTCCGCTGGGCGATCGCGTCCGGTCGCCAATCCAGGGAAAGTGAGTGCTCAAGTTGTACGACCCTGCTTTCCAGGGCACCTCGCGCGTCGTCGCCTGCTCGTAGGGGAGATGGAGCGCCTCGTGGCTCGTGTAAAAGTCGACGCGGTTCAATTCCTCGAGCGTCCTGCCGGTAAGCGACTCCATGAACCCGATGGCGTCACGGATCATCTCGGTGGTCTTGAGATACTCGCGCGTCTGGGACGAGTGCTCGAAGAAATCAAGGCGCCAGTATTCCGGATGATGGAAATCGGCGAAGCCGCCCGCCACCAGGGTGCGCGCAAAGTTGAGCGTGCTGGCGGCGTACTGATGCCCTTTCAACAGGAGGTCCGGGTCGGGAGTGCGGTCCGCTTTCGTGAAGCCCGGACGATTGACATTCGCGCCCCGATAGGCGGGCAGGGTCACACCTTGACGCGTCTCCGTCGCCGACGAGCGGGGCTTGGCGTACTGTCCCGCCATTCTCCCCACGATGATGATGCGCTTGCGACAGCCATGGAACAGGATCAAGCTCATTTGCAAGAGGATCTTCAGTTTCCTCACGATCACGTCGGACTGGCACTCCCAGAAGTCTTCCGCACAATCGCCGGCGTGGAGGAGAAACTGCTTGCCCGCCGCGACGTCGGCGAGCGACTGCTTGAGGTCCTCAACTTCCCAACTCGTCACCAGTGGGGGAAGCGCCGCGATCTGCTTCACAGCATCTTCCAGCTTCTTGCCGTCGGGGTATGCGATGGCTTGTTCCGCTGGCTTCAGTCGCCAGGAAGAAGGGGTCCAAGTGCTCATGGGGTGCGGCCGCCATCGTTTCTGCGAATCGTCTCTCGCGCTCAGCCATCGCGTGGGTTGCCTGCTTTTCCGCTATGGCTTGGTGGCTCCAACAACCAGACCCCAAATGGCGCAGACCTGCGGATCTCCCAGCATTTTAGGCAAACTCCGTTCCAGTCGCAGCATTTAAAGCAAAATGCTCAGCTGAGATGGTCGAATCCGCCCAAAACGCAAAGAAGGCGCCGTGGACCATGCGAAATCGCACACTCGTGTGTCAAGGGGTTGCAACTGCCGAGAGGCCGAGTTGCTCTCAACGGACACTCGCTGGACGCAAGCGACGGAGTCGGTCCGGAAGGCGTGCTGAAGTGAACCTAACTTGGAGCGTCCCCTGACCTACGTATCCCACGCCAGAGCAACCGCAGTGCGCCACGGGGTGGGGGATTTGTGGCTGCGCTCCATGCGGATACTGGAATGGCCAATCACTGGCATGCACGCATCCGGTAAACGCGCGTGAGTACCTTTCCCCGGAATATCTTCAGCTGCAGTCACCCCCCCCCGCTCCTTTGACGGGACGAGACGTTTGCGGGAGAATCAGTCAGTTCTTCCGTCTTTGCCAGAGTGAGAGGTCTGAGATGGCTTCAGTCGACCCACGGACGATCACCACCGCCGAGCAACTCCTTTCGCTGCCCGACGACGGCAACCGATATGAACTCGTTGGAGGGGTCTTATCCATGATGTCACCGGCAGGCAGCGAGCACGGTCGCATCGCGGGACGCATCTTCCTTCGTTTGGCCTCGCATGTGGAGCAACATCAGCTGGGCGAAACGTATGCGGCGGTGACGGGATTCCGCCTTAGCGAATCCCCGGATACGGTCCGGGCGGCCGATGCGGCCTTCGTCAGCCATCAACGGCTGAACGAGGCAGTGCCGACTCGAGGCTACCTGGCCTTGGCGCCCGACTTGGTCGTCGAAGTCGTCTCGCCAAGCGACACGTTTTCCGCGGTTGAAGGCAAGGCGTCCGCTTGGCTCCAAGCCGGTTGCCGAATCGTGTTGGTTGCCGATCCGACCAACCGCACCCTACATGCCTACGAGTCCGGCGGCGGGATTCACTTGCTTCGATCGGGCGACGAATTCCGTTCCGGACCCGTCTGCGGCGACTGGAGACTCGACGTCGATGACGCCTTTGGTTGAAGCGCCTCTCCCATAGGATCGCCCGCAAGAGCTGAGACTGAAGAGTACGGGGAAGACGGGTCTTCAGATGAAGTCCAGCTCACTGGATAAGATTGGCTTGACCCAACGCTGCAGCGCCAGGCAACGCTGGGTGCGATGGCCATTCTGGCGCCGCGGCGCCGTCGCTCCGCCTCCGTCAAGCGTCGTTCCTTCGACTCGCCCCACCGCTTCGCGTATGATGGCGTTTACCGCCGAGCTTTGATGTTGCACCTGAGAGACACTCCCTATGAATTCACCATTGCACCTCCTACGTAGCACCCACCCACGGTTGTCTGGAACCGCGGCCTCGTTGGTTGCTTGCTCTCTGTTGCTGTTCTGCGGCGGCGTTGACGCCTGTTTGGCCCAAGAGGACGCGGTGCAGCTGACCCTTGACCGGATCTACCATGACAACGAGTTCCGAAGTCGCTCGGTTTCCGCGCGTGGCTGCCGAGTTCCGCGGGTTCGGAGGCCGCTTTTACCACGTTGGAAGATTCCTCCACGGGCGGGCCGGGCAAAGACATCGTGCGCCACGCGACGGACGGCGCCTCATCGATCATGGTGGCCGCCAGCGAATTGACGCCAGCGGGTCAAACAACACCGCTCGAAGTGGAAGACTATGCCTGGTCCCGCGATCTCAACCTGCTGTTGATCTATACCCATTCCAAGCGTGTCTGGAGGGACAATACGCGAGGCGACTATTGGTTGCTGGACCGCGGCAGCCGACAACTGCGCAAATTGGGAGGCGATGCGCCGTCCTCCACGATGATGTTCGCCAAGATCTCCCCGACTGGCGAGCACGTGGCCTTTGTTCGTGAGCGGAACATCTTCATCGAAGACTTGTTGGATCACAGCATTCGACGCCTGACCCATTCGAACTCGAACGACGTGATCAACGGCACAACCGATTGGGTGTACGAAGAAGAACTCGGGCTGCGGGATGCGTTTCAGTGGAGACCCGATGGAAAAGCGATCGCTTACTGGCAAGTGAATACCGAGGGTGTTCAGAAGTTCCCCCTGATCAACAACACCGATTCCCTATATCCCGAGGTGACCTGGTTTGCTTACCCCAAGGTGGGGCAGCGAAATCCAAGTTGCCGAATCGGCGTTGTGGACTGCGAGTCGGGACAAACGCGATGGGTCGCCATTCCCGGAGACGCGCGAGATCATTACCTGCCCCGCATGGGCTTTGCGCCGAACACGGAGGCCGATCACAGCGAGCGACTGTGGGTTCAACAACTTAACCGACTGCAAAACACCAATCGTTTGTTTGTCGACCACAACGGCGACGTCTCGCTGGCGTTGACTGAGACCGATGATGCTTGGGTGGACGTGCACGACGAGATGCATTGGCTGCGGGACGGGCAGCGGTTTACGTGGATCAGCGACCGTGATGGTTGGCGCCACGTGTATCTCGCATCGCTCGTCGGTGGTGATGCGAGACTGCTCACGCCGGGACCGTTTGACGTGGTTGAGTTGCTGCATGTGAACGAGAGCGACGGTTGCTTGTACTTCATCGCGTCGCCCGACACGGCGACCGAACGCTACTTGTACCGAGCGAACCTGGACGGCGGCGGTTGGGACCGAGTGACTCCCGAGGAGTTCGCGGGGGTGCATGAGTACAGCATTTCGCCGAACGGAAAGTGGGCCGTTCACACGCGTTCCTCAGCCGACCAACCGCCCGTGGTGGATCTGATCTCCCTGCCGGATCATGCCGTGGTGCGGACATTAGAGGACAACTCGGAATTGGTCGCCAAGCTCTCCAAGCTCGCACGCGAGCCGACGGAGTTCTTTCAAGTCGACATCGGCGAAGGCGTAACGCTGGACGGTTGGTGCATTCGGCCTCCCGATTTAAAGCCCGCACAGAAGTGTCCGTTGTTCGTCTACGTTTACGGGGAACCCGCGGGATCGACGGTCGTCAATCGTTGGGGCGGCGCTTCCTACTTGTGGCACTTGATGTTGGCGCAGCGTGGTTACGTGGTGATGAGTTTTGACAACCGAGGAACGAAGGCGCCTCGCGGTCGAGCTTGGCGAAAGAGCATCTACAAGCAGATAGGCGTCCTGCCGCCCCAGGATCAAGCGGCCGCGGTTCGGGCTGTCGTCCGAGATCGACCCTATATCGACCCCGAACGAATTGGGATTTGGGGCTGGAGCGGAGGCGGTTCTTCGAGCCTGCAAGCGATCTTCAAATACCCCGATCTGTACAAAACCGCGATTGCCGTCGCGCCGGTGCCGAATCAACGCTACTACGACACGATCTACCAAGAACGGTACATGAGTCTTCCGCATCTGAATGTCGAAGGCTTTCGCCAAGGATCCGCCGTCAATTTTGCTCATCAACTCGAGGGGAATCTGCTCTTGATCCACGGAACGGGTGATGACAACTGTCACTATCAGACCATGGAGCTGTTGATTGACGAACTCATCGCGCACAACAAACATTTTACGATGATGGCGTATCCCAATCGCACGCACGCCATTCGGGAGCGCACGAACACGACTCGACATCTCCGCCAATTGATGACTCGGTATTTGCTTGAGCATCTCCCTCCCGATCCCAAGTAAGCAGGGTTGCAGAGGTACTACCACACAGGACGCGAAGAGCACGAAGAGATCAGAGGGACAGGTCGCCGGATTCCACCTTGGTGACCTTCGTGGTGACGATCCCTGCTCGCCAACCTGCTTCGCGACGAACTTGACCTTAACTTGATGCGTCTGGGCGTGCGTTGCCTGCCCCAGGCTGTGGGATTACACCGCGTTGCGCCTGAGGGTCGGCGAACCAATGCAGCGCCAACATGCCACTAAAAGGAACATCTATGATCCGACGTTTCGCCGCCAGGCTCTGTCTTGTCGCCCTGATGACCACCCACCCGGGCAAAGCGTGCGCGGAGCACGTCTCCGCGGAGAATCAGGCCGCTACGCCATGCTTCGTTCGACCGCGGACGTTCAGTGCCAACGTCATCGCCGCGCGATCCCTCCCAAGTGATGTGGTGCATCCGGTTCCAGCGAGCGACCTCTGGCTCACCTACTCCGGTCAAGCCGGCCCGGGCAAAGGCCGGCACATTGTCCTGATCGCCGCCGACCAGGAATATCGCAGCGAGCAGTCGATGCCGATGCTGGCGAAGGTGCTTTCCCAGCATCACGGGTTCGACTGCACGGTCTTGTTCTCGGTTAATGAACGCGGTGAAGTCGATCCGACGCTGCCAGCTCCGTTTAAGGACAAGACGAAGCGACACAACATCCCCGGCCTGCAGTACTTGGCGCAGGCTGACTGCGTTATCTGGCTGTCGCGATTCATGCAGTTGCCCGACGAGCAGATGCAGCACTTCCACAACTACTTCGATTCCGGCAAGCCTCTGATCGCCTTGCGTACGGCCAACCACGGGTTCCTGGGCGGAAAGAAGTACTTAGTCGGCGGCCAGTCCGCGTCGCTGCGAGACATGCTGGGCGGCGTGTTCATGGGGCATCACGGCGGCTGGCATCGTGAATCCACCCAAGGGATCATCGCCCCCGAAAACAAGGCGCACCCGATTCTGACCGGAGTGACTGATGTCTGGGGGACGTCCGACGTGTACCGCTGTCACAACGAGGCATTTCCCTTTCCGGACGACTGCGATTTACTGCTGCTGGGCCAGCCGCTCACCAACCTTCAGCCCGACTCCCCGCCCAATACGGACAAGGAAGCCCTGCCCATCGCCTGGACGAAGACCTGGGTGGGCGACAAAGGCCTCTCTTCCAGGATCTTTCACTTCACCATGGGCTCGGCCGAGGACTTTCAAAACGAAGGCGTCAGGCGACTGACAGTCAACGCCGTGTATTGGGGAATCGGCTTGGAAAGGGCCATCCGTGCCGATAGCCAGGTTGATGTGGTCGGCGAATACCACCCCCTGAAGGCGGGATTCAACTATGAGACGCTGGGCGTCAAACCCCACAAGCCGAGTTTCTACAAGTAGAAACGGCGGCTTTCGCGATCGTGGCGAGGAACCAAGTGTTACCGTAGTCGGCAAGATCATCGACGCAACTCGAATGGAGTACTACATGACGTCTTTTCGCAAAACCCTGGTCGTCGCACTCGTCGCGATATGCGGAGTCCTCACGGTTGTCGTCGTCGCCGCACCGCCGCTCATGGACAGCAGCCATTCCGGCAACTCGTACTACTTCTTCACAAAAGCGCTGCACATCGACGACTCGGGCGTCGTCGCCGTTCCATCCCGTTTCAAATGGAGCGTTGAAACCAGCTCTACTGGGGTGGACGTTCAAGGCAACAACACGCCTGACGCTCGCGTCATGCTCCGCCTGTACGATCCTGACCAGAACTTCACCGCGTTGACCGCGCAGATGGACCTGGCGACAGCAGCACGACTGCATCACGAATTAGGCGAGATCATCGTCAAGAAACTCGAGAATCCAGCCTTTGAACATCGTCCGCAACTCTACGACCCCAAGCTGATTCCCAGGGGACGGTTCACGGGGATCGACGAAAACGGACAAGCGATCATTGAGCTCGAATATCCCAAACGCGGACCGGGCCAAGACAAGTAACCAGACGATGCCGCGAGTGGCCGATCGCGCTGCTGGACTTCGCCGACACAGCCGATCACTCGATGGGACAGATCGTTGAATTGCGCCTTGGTGCTCTTCGCGTTCTTCATGGTAACAATCGGTGGGCGCCAACCTGCACCAGCGGCGAACGTATGTTGTCCGAACGTTGCACCCTTGCTCGGCGCGGCTGGTGAACCCAGTTGAGAACAGGTCCGCTTAAACACTTGAGGCGCGATGAACCGCATCGCTGGAACCCATGAGTCTGTTCATTCTCGTCGTCCTTGCCTGGCTCTTCGCTCCCGCCGAAATCCGGGCCGCCCAACCCAACATCATCATCATCTACGCCGACGATCTCGGGTACGGCGACCTGTCCTGCTACAACCCGCAGTGCGCCTACCAGACGCCGCGCGCTGGATCGAATGGCGAAGGAGGGCGTGCGGTTTACGGATGCTCACAGTCCGTCGACGATCTGCTCGCCGTCGCGATACGGTCTTGTACTCCGGCCAGCAGATTTATCGATCGACCGGACGAGGCGGTGGAGCGTTCGAGGGGCCGGGCGGGCCGAGTTATCTCAAGCCAGGAACGCTCACGATCGCTCAAATGCTGAAGGACGACGGGTTACCGCACGGCGGTGTTCGGCAAGTGGCACGTCGGGCTGAGTTGGTTCGACAAAGACGGCAAGCGACTCGGCGGCGGGTTCGAGAACTCGCTGCTGATCGACTACGAAAAAAGCACGCCGCTAATCGACGGCCCGAATCAGCGCGGCTTTGATGAGTCGTTTGTGACGCCCAACTGCCCCAACACCGATCCGCTGTACGTCTACATCGAAAACGGCATGGTTCCGGCCCCCGCCAGCCAACGACACAAGCGAGCGAACCTGCCGAACCCCGGCGGCAAGTGGCGATGGGACAACGACGAAGGCTGGATGTCGCCCGGCTACGACTTCGTGAACGCCGATCTGCTGTTCTACGAGAAGACGAAGGCATTCATCACCGACCATCGCCGCGAGACTCCCGAGCAGCCGTTCTTTGCCGTGCTGTCCACGCAAATCGCTCATGCTCCCGTGCTGCCAGCCGAGGAATTCAACGGAGCGACACAAGCGGGGCCGCGCAGGCGATTTCGTGTGGGAACTGGACGTGCTTGTCGGTCGAGTGCTGGACCTGCTGAAGGAACTCGACATCGATGACAACACGCTGGTGCTGTTCAACTCGGACAATGGTGCGGAAACAGTTGCACGTCGACTGGATGCGCCGCGATCATCAGCATGACGCGTCGCGGCGGCTGGCGGGGCATGAAACGCGACGGCTGGGAGGGCGGCCATCGCGTTCCCTTCATCGCCAGATGGCCCGGGCGTATTCCGGCCGGACGCGTCTCGAATCAAATGACGAACACGACCGACATCTTCGCGACGCTCGCGTCGGTCGTCGGCTACGAACTTCCCGATGACGCGGCCGTCGATAGCTTCGACATGCTGCCCGCCATGCTGGGAATTCAGGATGAAGCGAAGTCCATCCGCCCGCACATGTTGACCCAGAGCTTTCGTGGCGAGTTCCAGATTCGGCAGGGCGACTGGAAATACCTGGACCACATGGGATCGGGCGGGCAACAACTACGACACGGGCATCATGAAAGCCTACGCCCTGCCGGAACAGGCGCCCGAGGCAACCGGGCAACTCTACAACTTGAAGACCGATCCCGGCGAGACAACCAACCTGTTCTTCACCGAAGAAGCCAAACGCAAGGAGCTTCAGCTGCTGCTGGAACACCTGAAGCGGTCCGGCCGCAGCGCACCACGCGATCGGAAGCCCGTTGGAAGCAGGACGGAAAATTAGTCCCAACCGGGACGGCGCCAAGTCAGCCCAGGGTGCAGCCCAGCGCAACCCTGGGTAACCCGTTGCTGCCTCTAGCGGAGTCCGCTTGGCTCGAACGTTGACTTGCCGAGGCCTTCGCGATATTCGGGCTTCAACAAGTGCGGGGCCAAAGCCACGTTGGCGAAGTAGGCTGGCGTGGGTTGGCAGTATCGATTGACCGCCGCTTGCGTCGATTCTCCTTCTTTACTTTGGAGATTCTGCGGCGCCGACCGCGTGGCCTTCCACTGAAACACCTGCTTGCCCTGATTGACGATCAACATCTCGTGCGTCCACGACCGATACTGGACTTTCTCGGCGGGCCCGCTGGGCGGCGGGCCAAAGCCGGGCGGGGCGAAGATGGGACCGAAGCCTCGACGGGTGTAGTATTCGGCGGTCTCCATCGCCCCTTGTTTCAACGCCACCGTCATCGTGTTGGCCGCGCCGGTCGCTATTTTCCAGCCGAGTTTTTGCAGCTTGCCTTCGACCGCCTGACGAACCTGTTGTTGCACGTTGGCCGGAGCGCCTCCCAACTCGTAGTTCACGGAGATGCTGTCGCCCGGCACGATCGAGTAGATCTGATCGGGATCGATGTTCTTGGCGGTGCGAATCGCTTCTTCATGCGGCAACTTGTGGATCGTCACGGTGCTGCCCTTGTCGTCGCCAAAGCCGCTGATGACGCGGTCGCCCAGGGTGGTTTGCGCGGCGGGCCGTCCCGCATAGGTCCACATCGGAACCGCCTGTTCCACATCGTAGAGCGTCGTGCCCACCAACAGATAATCACCGACCCAACGCAACGCCCCATCGCTTTCGCTGACGGCGATGGTGCGCACCGGCTCGCCATTCTCGGTGCTGTACAGCGTGACCGTGAATGGATGAAACGCAGCCAGAACATCGCCCTTGGGTGAAAAGGCGAGTTGCTTGGCGGGTTCGTCCCTATTGATGCAGCCGACGAGTTTTCCCCCCATCGTTTCCAGGACGGCGATGGACGATCCAAACGGAAACGCCATCAACTCGCCCGCGGCTGAAATCTCGGCCGTCATCGAGCCGCCAGTCGAACCGCGAGCGACGGCTTTGGGCCGGTTCCCTAGCTCCCAGAACGTCAGATCGTGCTTCTGGCTGATGGTCGCCAAGCGATTGCCCGGCAAGAAGGCGACCCAATGCAGTTCATCCCAAGCTCCACCGCCGGCCTTGAATTGATATTCCGGCAGGACTTGCCCATTCTCAATGCGGAATAGCGCCAAGTCGTTCCCTTTGTCGAACCCCTCCACGCGAACGGCGGCAAAACGCGAACCGTCGGGGCTGATGGCCATCAGCTTCCACGGCTGCTCGTACTCAAAGACGGTGGACACTTCTCCTGTCTTGCCGCCGATGAGCACGAACCGGGAGTAGTTCTCTTCCGCCTTCCGACTCTGGCGATAGGCGTTCAACACGGTCAAACCGAACTCGCCAGCCGCCATGACTCGCATCGCGGCGAAGAAGGGTTTGGCGAGCGTCGTGGCGGCAATCTGATCTTCAAACTGCACGTTGGGGAAGGGAATCGGCGGCTTGGCGGACCAGAAGCCTTCCTTGGGTGTAATGACCAAAGGTCGAAAGCCGCGGAGGATCGGCTCCTGCCTGGGCAAGCCGCCGCCCGCGGGCGTGGTCGGACCCGCCGCCGGTTTGGCGCCGCCGCCCGAATCCGGCGCGCCGTCCGAATCCGGCACGCCGCCGGCAAATGGATTGGCGGGATCCGGGGCCGCGTTGCCCATGGACTTTTCGGCGAGCAAGAAACCGCGAATGAACCCCTGATCAGCGCCGCTTAGCTTATCCAGAGGCACGGTCACCACCAGACCGTCGGATTTCTTGAGTTTCACGGTCTGGTCGTCGGCGAATTGCAGCGACGCGGTGATCTTGAATTTCCCTGATTCATCCGACCATTCACGCGACGTGGCAAAGGCCTTCAAAGCACCGGTGGGTTCGCCGCCCAGCGCTCTGTTGGACGAAGCCAGCCAACCGGCCGCCACCGCGGCGAAGCCTAGCGCGGCCGTGGGGATCCACGCAGCTCGCGACATTCGAATCTGTCCAGTCATCACGATACTCCCCAGGCGATCAAGGATGTCAGCGGCCGCCGAAACGCAGCAGGCGAAAACAGCCGCGCAAAACCCTCCCTAGAGTACCCAACCAAGAGCGTCCAAAGCAACCATGCCGCAGCCAGAAGCTACGCACCAAGAACTACGAACTGAGCACTCTCCAGGCCTCCTCCACGTGCCGCTGTTGCGTGTTGGCTTGGCCGATGGACATCCTTAGCGTCAGCTTGTCGTTCAGGATGGCCGAGGTCAGATAGAGTTTTCCGCTGGCGTTGACGCGGTCAAGCAGTTCCTGGTTAGCTTGATCGCCGGCTTTCAGGCGAAAGCAGACGAGATTGAGTTGTGGCGGCTGAAGCAGTTCGAAGCGGGGATCCTTGGCGACCTGAGCCGCGAACCACTCCGCTCACCGGACATGGCGGCGGACCAGATCTCGCAGTCCTTCGGCGCCATAGGTTCGCAGGACGAACCACAGTTTCAACGCGCGAAAACGGCGGCCCAAAGGAATCTGCCAATCGCGATAGTCGATCACCTGGCCCGAGTCGCTGGCGGCGTTTCTGAGGTAGCTGGGCGTCACGCTGAGGGCGTCGATGAGCGATTGGCGGTCGGCCACATAGAAGCAATCGCAGTCGAAATTGGTCAGCAACCATTTGTGTGGATTGAAGCAATAGCTGTCGGCGAATTCCAGCCCGTCGTGAATGCCGCGATGCTCCGGGCAAATCGCAGCCGAGCCCGCCATGGCGGCGTCCACATGGAGCCAGGCGTTGTATTCGCGGCAAATCGGGCCGATCTCGCCTAAGGGATCGACGCCGCCGGCGCCGGTGGAGCCCACCGTCGCGGCGACCAGGCAGGGGGTCAGTCCGGCTTGGACGTCCTGGGCGATGGCTTCCCGTAAAACCGCCGGGCGCATGGCGAAGCGGGAGTCGCTGGCGATGCGTCGGAGTTGCTCCCGGCCCAGCCCGGCAATCATCACGGCTTTGTCGATGGACGAGTGGGCCTGGTCGGAGGCGTAGGCGACCATTCGGCGAGCATCACTTTGGTCAAGACCGGCTTGGTTGACCCGACCGCCGGTCGTTCGCTGACGAGCCGCCAACAACGCACAAAGCGTCGCACTGGAGGCCGAGTCCTGCAGCACGCCGCCGCCAGGCGAATTGGAGCGAAAGCCGGCGGGCAGGTCCAACAACTCGGCCATCCAGTCCAGGACCAACGTCTCCAATTCCGTGCAGGCCGGGCTGGTCGTCCAAAGCATGCCCTGGACGCCCAAGCCGGCCGAAAGCAACTCGCCGAGAATCGACGGCGGCGAGTTGTTGGCGGGAAAGAAAGCAAAGAAGTTGGGCGATTGCCAATGCGTGATTCCGGGCAGGATGCATTGCTGGAAGTCCCGCATGATCTGATCAAACGGCTCCGGCGACTCCGGCGGATGAGGCGGCAGGCCTTGGCGGATCCGCCCCGGCTGCACTTGCGACAAGACGGGATAGCGCACGGCGTTCTCGAGGTAATCGGCGATCCAATCGATCACTTCACGGCCGGCTTGACGGAATTGCTCGGGTGTCATCAACGTGGCTTTATTGGGAAGACCAGGGGGCAAACGCCAAAAGGCTAGGCGAACGGCACGATTGTTGCAATAATTGTGGTACTTCTCTCACACGGACATTCGTCCGTTTTCGGAACAGGCATTACAACAGAAGAGGCACGACCATGGGCGCTAGAAGACGCTCTCTGCCGGACCCTGCGCCGGCGGAAATCCAACGTCGTTGTGCAGAAATACGCTCCATGTGGAGCGAATTGACGCACCGCGTGCGAGCCGGCTACGGAAAAAATTTCGACGCCGTCATCGCCAACCAATCCTGGCGGCCGCCAATGGTGCGATTGGCCGACCTGGAGGACATCCCCACCGACTAGTCTGGGGCGCCAGACAAAACTCCCCGAACATCCGTGACGCTGTTCGGGGAGTTTTTCTTCGCGCACCGCCGAGCCGGTCCCACAGCGCCGGCTCCACAGCTCCGATCAGGCGACTCCGATCAGACGACTCCGATGTTGACATACGCATGAACATGCGGCGCGCCGCGGAAGTGCCACACGAAGCCGGGGCCTTCGACTCGCCAGATGTCCCATTGCTTGTCGTCGTTCAGATCACCCTGCTGGTAGAAAGCCAGATGCAGTTTTTCCATGCCGCCATTGCTTTTGAGCACCGCCGCGACTTCGTCGAACATCCTCGCTGCGGTAGGGGGCGAGAATGACCTTCAACACCTCTTCGAACAGTTGCTTCTGATCGTCGGCCAACTGTCCGACCGAGATTCCAGGAAACTTGGCGTCGGCGCCTTGCATGGCGACGGCGGTCTCTGGCGGCGCCTTGGTTAGCAAAGCCTTGTCTCGCTGATCCGCGTTGAGCGCCTCGAAGACCTCGTTGGCCTTCTTGGTTTGATAGTGGAACAGGTTCTCCTTGGGGTCCTCCTCGCCGTGTCCATACACGACCGGTCCGCCAAACGCCATGTTCTTGACCGTGTCGCCGTCGGCGCGGATGGTCAGGTGGCGTCCGGTCATCGTCCATTCGAAACCATCGTTGTCGGGCGAACCGAACAAGGCCATGTGATAGCCGGCCACGCCTTCCTCGCCGGAATCGGAGGACATTTGTTTCAGCAGCCGCGAATACCCGTCTTCGCTCGTCACGGCTTGCAAGACGCGGCCGATCAGATCTCGCTGCGCCGCCGTGTAGAAGTCGCCGCCGATGGCGGGTTTGGTGATCGCCCAATTGGCGTTGATGCGGCTTCGCAATGGGTCGTTAAACGGCAAGCAGATGGTCTTCTTCTGCTCGTCGCTGAGTACGGAATACAGTTCCGCGACAATGGTCTCGGCCTTGGACTTCCGCGTGGGCGCGGCCAAGGCCAACTTGGGCGCCAGCGACGCGGCGGCTGCGGCGGCGCCGGCGGCCGCGATGAAGGAACGGCGAGAAACCGCGGCCTCCCCAACAAGTTGTGCTGGATTTTCGCGACCCGACGACGGCTTGGGAGAATGCTGGCTCATGTCTTTGGGATCTCCTGAGGGAGCGGGAGGCGCTGCGAAGGCCGCGACGTGAGGCCGAGCGCGCTGGCGTTATCTTAACCGATAAGAACGGAACAAGTCGAACGCTTCGGCGATCGCCTCGGCCCAGCATGGCGAGATCCGGCTGTTGCGGCGCTCGGCGGAATGGTTATTCTGGAGGGCGGCCGGCGCCCATCGAACTAGCGAGATCTTCGCGACCATGCCCAGCGTTCGCAAACTTGTGCTGATTGGCGACACCCTGCTGTCTTTGTTCGATCTCATGGCGCGCGTGCGTTGTTGCGAAGAGCAAGCCGTGGAGTTAGTGCGGCAAGGCAAGCTTCCCCCCGCCACGTTGCCGACCTACGGCTTGGAAGCGATCGCCGCGGGGCTGGCCTGCCGACTTCGTGATGACGATCTGCTGTTTGGTCCCGACTATTGCCGCAGCTTGGCGCTCGCCAAGGGAGTGGAGCCTGTCCAGCTGTTTCGGCACTGGTTGAGCCAGTCAGCCAGCGGCGCCTCCTCGTTGCAAGTCGTCAACTCCCAGAGGGCTCGGTTTGACGCCAGCGGGTTCATCGGCGCCGGCGTACTCGCCAAGCCCTCCTTGCGGCATGCGGCCGGCGCCGCCCTGGGCTTCAAGCAGCAACAACGCGACGCGATTGCGGTCGTCTTGTTTCCCGCGCATCTGATCGGCAGTGGTGCGTTCCATGAATCGGTTCGGCTAGCAGCAAAGTGAGATGTTGCCGGTCGTGTTTGTCTGCGATCATCGCTTACCTCCCGATTCGCCCCCCGGTCAACGGCTCTCTTTGCGAGTGCGCGCCTACGGCCTGCCGTGCGTTTTCATTAACGCCTTGGACGTCGGCGAGGTGTACACCGCGGCCACCGACGCCGTCCACCGCGCTCGCACCGAGGGCCCTGTGTTCCTGGAGTGCGCCACGCAGTGTTTCGATCCGATGCAATTCGGCTCCGCCGATATGGAGCAAACCGCGCTACAGGAATGGGCGTCCAAAGATCCCCTGTCGTTGCTGCACAACGCGCTGTTGGATCAACACGCCGTTCCACTGACCCAATTGAACCGACGCATGTCCAACGCGCATCAAGAGATCGTGGAAGCGCTGAAACAAGCCTCGCCATAGCCCGGCCGACGGGCCTTAGAGAACACGGCGGATTTTCCTGACAAACACCGACAACCCTGCCCATGATCAACCTGAGACACTAACCGCCGCCCTCCACTCGCCAAGCCACCGCCAGCATACTGTCGCCACACCCCAGTCGAATCGCCTTATGGACTATCGCACCGCGATGAATCAGAGCTTGCATGACGCTCTGACGTCGGATCCCGACCTGCGGATCTGGCGAAGCGAACGACGGCAAGCATGGGGCGTCGACGCGGGGGCCGCCGATAGCGAACTCGTGCGAAAACGCCTTTGGGTCGCGCCCGATGATGTGTCGGGGTTGCCGGGCCTGTGCACCGGGGCGGCGCTGGGCGGCATGCGCCTGGTCGTCGAGTTGGCTCACGCCGAGTCGCTTTTGGAATCCGCCGAAGAGCTGGTCTTCGAACTGGGCGAGCTTTCGCGGCTTTCACAAAGGGGATTACCCGTCGTGTTTCGCGCCTGGCTGCGGCCCAGCGGCGACAGCGGGCTGGGACGAGTCGGCGCTCATCCTCTGTTGATTCGTTGTCCGTGGTTGAAGGTCCTGGCGCCCAGCTCGGTTCGCGATTCGGTGACCATGTTTCGCGCGGCGTTGGCCTCCGCCTCGCCGGTGCTGCTGCTGGAACACGCCTGGCTGCTGGACGCCTATGGCGACTATCCCACGAGCGACATGCTCGATTCGCTGACCAAGGCGCGGGTTCTGGCGCCCGGCGCCGATATCGTCCTGGCCACGCTGGGCGCCGGAACGGCCGCGGCGATGCAAGCCGCTGTGACGCTCAAAGAGCAACAGGTGTCCGCCGAGGTCATCGATCTACGCTCGCTGTCGCCCATTGACTACGAGACGATCGTCAACTCCGTGAGAAAGACCGGACGTTTGTTGCTCATTGAAGGCGACTACCGCACCCTGGGCGCCGGTGCGGAAATCGCCGCTTTCCTTGCGGAGCATGCGATCGACGAGTTGGACGCGCCGATTGTCCGCCTGGACGAAGAGCAATCGCAACCGACGGCCATCGTCACGGCTGCGTTGGACCTGATGCGGCACTAGTCTCGTGGGCGACGACATGGCGAAGAAGCAACGCGGCAAGCGGTCACAGGACGGGGGCGGGCAGCCTCCGCACACGTCCCCCAATCCTCATGCGTCCTCAACGCCGGAGAACGCCGCGCCGCCCCAGGGGAGCATCCCGCCTCGGTCGGCCCGCGTCGTCCGCGCCAGCCCTCGGGCTCGACGAGCCGCACGAGTCCTGGAAGTCTCCCTCGAACAGGTCGTCGGCCACGGGCAGAACGGGCGGATTCGCGAAGCGGATGTGTTTGCCGCCTGCTTCGCCGCGGCACAAACCATCGGCCTGCCGCAACCGACGATCGATCCAGATGAATGGCCGTTGGCTCCCCCCTCACCGACGCAGACCGCCTGGGCTGAGCGTTTTTCGGCCGATTCCCCGGCGACGCGGGTTCTCGAGTTCTCGTTGCCGCTCTCCCATTGGCAACCCTATTGCCAACGCCGCCGACTGCGCAACTTCCCCGATGAACCGGACTTGCTGGCCAGCGTTCCCTGCCTGCAGGCGGTTAGCCTGGCCCTCACCGCTGTCCCGGAGCTTGGCCGCATCTGGTGGCGGGATGCTTGGCGCCAACCGCCCGAGCCCATGTTCGCCTGGCGCCTGGAAACCCCCGCGGGCGCGATCCTGGCTGTCGTCGGGCCCCGAGAGGTCGGCTCGCGCCGGCGCCTGCGTCATTGGGCGGCCAAGACCCGAGCCGATGCCCGTAACGGTCGCACTTCGCCGCTGCCGCCGCCGCCCCTTGTCGCCCTGGAGGACATGACCGAATCGGCGGTCGCGTGCCGCTTACCCGTGCTGGGCGCCCACCGAGCCGCCACCGTCGCTCTCGGACCGCTCGGCTCCCAGGCGGCCTACCTCGCGGCAACGCTCGCCTACGATGAACGCGCCGCCACCGCCCGGCAAGCCATGCGTTTCTGCGAGCAGCTGCGGCAAGCCTTCGCCACCGCCATCAGCTAGTTGCCCGCCGCCGTCGGGTCAACCGGGCCGTGATCGTAAGAATCAGGCCCGACGGGCCTGTGTCCGATCTGCAACGGTAACCGTGGCCTCACGGCCACGGCTAGAATTGTGTTGGCCCTCCGCCGGGCCATTCCGTCCGAGCTTCCGCGTTAACCAAACGGCCCCCCATTGGGGTCTGCACAGACCACACAATCAGAGTCAGGGGGACCACCCTACGATCAAGGCCGATCAACTGTCCTCGGAGAGCGTTCGCATGACCAGCAGCGTGGCGCCGAAAGTCGCCGCCATGCCCGCCGCCAAACCGCCGGCAAGCCCCACCACGCCTGCCGGTGAAGTGCCCAAGTGAGTGGCCAAGACCGTCACCCCATAGGCTGTGGTCACCGACGTCACCAGAAAAGCCGAACTGGTCGCCGCCACCAGGCCCACGACCAGCAGGGCGCCCTGGGTGAAGGGCATCCAGATTCTGGGCAGCGGCGCCGTGAACGTGCAGACAACGCCAGGGGCCCGTGGGGAAGTGAAGGGATTCGCCTTCGGCAAGTCCTTTGCGGTCGCCAGCGGCGGCTCGATGGTTGCCTGCGACATGAGTGCCCCTGGTTGCTCAATGAGATCCGATCGCTGTCGTCCGCAGCAGTCCAGGTCGACCGGCAGCGACAGCAGCCACTCTCCTGACCCTCTGCAGATGTATTAGCCACACCTTCTACAGGGTGGTATCGGCCAGCGTTGGCGCCCCTCTTTCACCGAACCGCCCAAATCCACCCTTTCCGAAACGCCCTGCAAAGCACTGGCAATGAAAAACTTAGCTCACAAACCACTCAAGTGGTGGACACGGAACCCTCACACCCATGCGGGTAGATGACGGATAGTCCTGCAGGGGAGTCCTATTGGGCCGGATTTCGCGGATATAACAGGAACTCCCGCCGTCGCTCGAGGAACTCCTTCAAGGGGCTCTTCCAGAGCTGAAGGATCTCGGGGATCTCCGCTCCGGCCCTGATCGCATCGCAGGTCGCCTGGTGTAACAGCAAGCGGTTGTACCGCTCGAAATCCCACTTTTGGGGATACAGCTCGCGCAAGGCGAGCGCGAGCGCCAATCCCAGTTCGAGCGGTTGAAACGTCTGACGGTCAACGATTGCCAATCGCACGCCGCCACAGCGTTGGCCCGCGTGCACACTGGAGTCTGGCGTGAACCAGAGCGGAGTGACGGTGACGCCTGGGGGTGATCGCCGCAGGACAGCTTGGCGGAAAGCGCGAGGTTCGATCCAGGGAGCGCCCACCACCTCAAACGGCGTATCCACGCCGCGTCCCACCGAGACGTTGGTCGTTTCCAACAACCCCACGCCGGGATACAGCAGGGCTTGATTCACGTTGCGCATGTTGGGGGAAGGGTTGATCCACAGCAGTCCGTTCTGATCGTGCGTGGTGTTCGGCTCCCAGCCTTCCAGCGGAACGACCGTCAGCTCGCACGACAGTTGCAACTCGCGGTCCATCAGTCGGGCGAGTTCGCCGACAGTCATGCCATGGCGGATTGGTAAGCGATGAGCCGCGATGAAGGACTCGCGGCCTTCGTCCAGCATCGGGCCTTGCACGTGGATTCCATCGATCGGGTTGGGGCGATCCAGGACGACGAACTCGACGCCCTGCTCCGCGCACGCCTGCATGGCCAGCGACATGGTGGAGATGTACGTGTAGAACCGGGCGCCAATGTCCTGGATGTCAAAGACGAGCACGTCGATTTCGCTCAACATCTCTGGGGTCGGTCGCCGCGTTTCGCCGTAGAGACTGAAGACTTTCAAGCCTGTTAACGGATCCTGCTGGTTGGAGATGGATGCTTGATCGAGTTTTCCTTCGATGCCGTGCTCGGGACTGAACAGGGCCACGAGATTGACTTGCGGCGCTTGATGTAGCAACCGCGCCGTGCTGATCCCTTCGCGATTGACCCCGGTCTGGTTGGTGATCAAGCCGACTCGCTTCCCTTGCAGCGGCTCGAATTCACTGCGTTGGAGCACGTCCACTCCCAACAGCAGTTCCGTCTTCGCGATGGTCGACGGGTTGGTCCGCGTAGCTGGCGGTTGGACGGCCGAGGCGGCGATGGCGCCAATCCGCCCAGCGAGCCGATTGACCGAGCCCTGGCCGTCGGGATGAAGCCGATTGCTGAGGAAGACCACGAACAAATCCAAGCCCGGATCCATCCAAATCACGGTCCCGGTGAAGCCCCCATGACCGAACGCCTGCTCGGTGAAAGTATCGCCGCGGTTGGAGGAATACACGCTTTGCTTATCCCAGCCCAAGCCGCGAAGTCCGCCCGGCGTGCGATACGCCTGGGTCATCACACGCCAAGCTGCTGGGCTAAGCACTCGCACCGAGTCAAGTTCTCCTTGTCCGAGCATCATGCGTGCGAAGCGACTCAAGTCATCGGCGGTGGAAAAGAGCCCGGCGTGTCCGGCGACGCCGCCAAGCAGATAGGCTCGCGGATCATGAACCTCGCCGATGATCCACGCATTCTCACGCCGCTCGGTGGGCGCTGCTCGGGCTCGCAACTGGGCGTCGGGAAGGTAGCCCGTGTCGCTCATCTTCAACGGCCCGTAGATATTCTCTCGACAGTAGTCATTCAGCGTCGTCGCGGCGACTCGTTCCACAAGTTCGCCTAGCACGATGAAGCCGACATCGGTGTAGCGGAACTTGGCGCCCGGTTCGTAATTCAAGCCGAGATCGAACACGCGACGTTTGGCCTCCGCCGCGCCATCCTGGTAGTCGGCCAAGGCGTTATCGGGGATCAAACCGCCGACATGCGTCAGCAGCTGTTCGATGGTCACGCGTTCCTTGCCGTTGGCCGCGAATTCCGGCAGGTAGCGGGCCACGGGATCATGCAAGCGAATCTTGCCTTGGTCGATCAACTGCATCACGCTCATGGCCGTCGCCAGCGGCTTGGTCAACGAGGCGAGGTCGAACACAGTCTCGGTGGTCATTTCCACGGCCTCGCCCTCGGGCGGCAAGCTGCGATGGCCGTAGGCTCGCAGACGCGCCACGCCGCCGCGGCGTCCGATGGCCACAACGCATCCGGGCATCCGCCCGGCCGTGATGGCGTCCGCGATGAGAGGATCGATGAGGTCGAGTCGTTCGCTGCGAAAGCCGAGCGTTGTTTCAACATCGTGGAGACGTTCAGACGCGGACGGTCGCGGCGAAGGATCCTCCGCGGCGAAAGCGATATGCGTCGCGAAGGAGCAGATCAGCAGCAGGCAACCGACGGGCCTCGCAATCCAACCCGCGGCGCGACGCGCCGCTGGCGTTCTGACTCGCTGCATCATGCGATGATTCATGGCGAATTCTCCCTCTAATCTAGTGGCGTCCGGGGATGGCCGCGCGTCCCAGGATTCGCGGTTGCATCGCGATGCGGTGCGACGAGGTTCAAGTCGGTTCATCGCGGCGCGATTCCTGTTCGCCGGAGCGCCATCCCTTTTGCGGGACAGTCGGCGGCGCCCAGCGGCGCCAGGCTTCATCAAGCAAGGCGTAGGCGATCGTGACGCCGCAGCCAATCAGCGTATACCAGGGCCAGGCGACGATGTTGGCGATGCGACAGGAAAGCAAGATCAACAGCCCTGCCGTCATACCGTACAGCAGCGATGATTGGCCCACGTAGCGTCCGCACCAGCCCAGCAGGAACGCGCCGAACAGCGCCGTTGACCAATCCCGCGATCGCGAGAGCCTCCGCGACGACGCTGTTGGAAACCCCGGCGGCCAGCACGGCGATTGTTGTTTGCACGGCGCCAAAGACCAAGGTCCAGAGGCGCCCACGGCGGAACAGCCCCGCTGGGGCCATGCCGGCGTCGCTTGACTGCGAGACCATCACGGAAGCCGAAGCGTTCAGCGAACTGGACAACGTTGACATTGCGGCCGCCAGCAGACCGGCGAGAATCAAGCCAATCAAGCCAACTCCGGCGGGCAAGCGAGTCAAGGCGAAGAACGCCAGCGCTTGATCGTTCGCTAGTGGTTCTCCGTCTGGCGTTATCGGAGGCTGATGATGAAAGCACGCCGCCATGCCGATCCCCAGGGCCAGGAACAGCGTGAACTGAAAGAAGACGACCAGACCGCTTAGTCCGGCGGCCCAAGACGCATCGGTTTGGCTGCGGGCGGCCAGATAACGTTGCACCGTCATTTGGTTGACGCCGTGGGTTCCCAAGGACAGGAAACCGCCCCCCAACAGACCGGCCCAGAAACAGAACGGATCGGATAGGTCGAACCGCCAGTCGATGATGTGCAATTTGCCGTGCAGTTCAGCATACCGCCACACGCCGCTCCAGCCTCCAGGGGCTTGCTGCAAGATAATCCAACCGATGGCGAGTCCGCCGATCAAGTAGATCGCTGAGCTGCAGACAATCATTCCAGACGACCGACCGGATGCCGCCCATCCAGGTGTAGGCGATTGTCACCGCGGCCAAGATCAGAATGAACCAGGACAGCGGCGCCTCGGAGCCGAAGCTCATTTGCAGCACCGACGCGGTGAGGAACAGTCTCAAGCCGTCGCCGACGTTGCGAGCAAACAGGAATAACCAGGTCGCGTACCGCTCCGCCCCCGCGCCGAAGCGAAACCGCAGCACCTCATACGCGCTGAGCAGCTTGCCGCGAAAGTAGAGGGGCACGAGAAAGATCGCGATCAGAATGCGGGCGACCACGAATCCGAGGGCCAATTGCAGGAACCTTAAGTCGCCTCCCCGGGCGTAAGCCAATCCGGGTATGCTGAGGAACGTGATGGTGCTGGTCTCGCTCGCCACAATGGAGCCCAACACCGCCCACCAAGGCAAGCTGCGGCCGCCAACCAGGTATTGCTCGGCGGTGTGTTGCCCCCGCGCCCACCAGGCGCCCAGGGCCAGCGTTGCGGCAAGATAGGCCAACAGAACGACGCCGTTGACGGGATGAATCAACACGCGGAGACGCACTCCCCTGGGAAAGTCCCGAATTCTCGAACTCCGCATCGCGGGCGTGGTGACGACACGCCGCGTGATCTCACAGAAACTCTCGGATGAGCCTGCATTGTGATGCCAGCTGCGAGCGACGACAAGAACCAGGGGCTTTCCTCGCTGACGACCGAAGGTCACAATCGGGATTCAGCAAACATCGATGAATTGAGCCCGCTCGAGATCGTGCACTTGATGGCTCGCGAGGACGCTCGCGTGCCTGCCGCCGTTGCCGAACAAGCTGGGCCGATCGCCCGCGCGATCGAGGTCATCGTCGATCGACTTCGCCGCGGCGGTCGGCTGATTTACGTGGGGGCGGGCACCTCGGGGCGTTTGGGCGTACTGGACGCCAGCGAATGCCCTCCCACGTTTCGCTCGCCGCCAGAACAAGTCGTGGGAATCATTGCCGGCGGCGCCGCCGCGTTAACGCGATCGATCGAGGGCGCCGAGGACCTGCCTCAAGAGGGACGTCGCGACTTGCAGCAATTGCCGGCGACCTCCTTGGATGTCGTCACGGGCGTCGCCACGAGTGGCCGCACTCCGTACGTGCTGGGCGCGATCGAACATGCGCGCGACCTCGGCGCCGCGACCATCGGCCTCTGCTGCAACGCCGCGACTCCCTTACACACGCTCTGCGAAATCACGATCGCGCCCATTGTCGGGCCCGAGATCATCAGCGGCTCCACGCGGCTGAAGGCGGGCACCGCGACCAAGCTGGTGCTGAACATGTTGACGACTGCTTCCATGGTCCTGCTCGGCAAGACCTACGGTAACTTGATGGTGGATCTCACCGCGGTCAATGAGAAACTTGTGCAACGGGCGCAGGGCATTGTCAGCCAGACGACGGGGCTGTCGTTGGCGGAAAGCGATCGCTTGCTACGGCGTTGCCAAGGCGAGGTCAAGACCGCGTTGGCTTGCCACTTGTTGGGTGTGGAGCCGGAGCAAGCAAGAGCTCGACTGGCACAAGCCCAAGGCCGACTACGCGAGGCGTTGACGTTGCGATGAGGCGCGATCTGGATCTCGTACTGGGGCTGGACGCCGGTGGTTCGGCGACGCGGGCGGTGGTGGCCGACCGGTCTGGTCGCGTCCTAGGACGGGGGACCGCCGGATCGGGCAATCCACTTGCGGATTGGGAGCAGGCGGCGGCGGCTTGGCAAGCGGCGCGACGCCGCGCTTGTGGACGCCGGGGCGATGGATCTTCCGAGCGTCTCGCAGGTCTGGCTGGGCGCGGCCGGCGCCGGTCATTCGTCGATCCAGGAACGCATTCGTCAATGGGTGGCCCACCGCGGTTGGTCTCGGCAGGTGCATGTCGCCACGGACGCCGAGAATGTCTTGTGGACTGCCGGGCCGGGACCGGCCGTCGGGCTGGTCGCGGGAACCGGGTCGATGGCGATCGCTCGCGACGGTTCGTCGAAGCTGCGCCGCGCGGGAGGTTGGGGGCCGCTGTTGGGGGACGAGGGCGGGGGCTATTGGGCCGCAATCCGCGCCCTGCAGGAAGTGCTTCACGCACGAGACGCGGGCGCCCCTCGTCCACCACTCGCCGACGCCCTGTTCGCCGTCTTCGGCGTGACGACGGAATGGGAGTTGCCGGCCGCCGTGCATGCCGCCTCGAGAAGCCGAATTGCGAGTTGCGCGCACCCGATCGGGGCGGCGGCCGCACGAGGCGACGTGCTGGCCCAGCGGATTGTCGTCGAGGCCGCAGGACATCTCGCGAAACTGACGGCGACCGTTGCTCCGCCGCAGGCCAAAGCGGAGTGCACACTAGTCTTGGCCGGGGGTTGGCTGTTAGGTTGTCCAGGATTGACCGAGCGTGTGCAGCGAGACGCCGCTGGCCTTCATCACTTTCGACCTCGCCGCACCCTGTTGGCGCCTGAGCCTGTCATGGGCGCCATCCAGGGCGCCTTGCACTACGCGCAGTTTCTTTCCTAGGCCTTCCCCACTCCCACCCCAGTCGCTTCCATGGATGTTGAACAGATCCTGCATGCGTTGATCTCATTCCCCTCGGTGAGTCAGCACTCCAATATGGAAATCACGGACCATGTCGCGCGGACACTGCGCGGCATGAATCCGAACGAAGTCGAGCAACTGCAATATCGCGACTCGGAAGGGGAACTGAAGGCTTGTTGCGCGGCGCGATGGGGAGACGGGCCGGGCGGACTGGCGTACTTCGGCCACACCGATGTGGTGCCGGCGGATGATTGGCAGGGCCCTGGAGGCGATCCGTTCCTGGCCACCACGCGGGACGGCAGGGTTTATGGTCGCGGTGCTTGCGATATGAAGGGGTCGCTCGCGATGGCGATGGCGGCGGCGAAGGCTCGCTCCGCCTCGCAATTCCAGCACCCGCTGTATCTCGCTTTCACGGCCGACGAGGAGATCGGCTACGCGGGCGCCCGGCATCTGGCGGAAAACTCGGCCATTTACCGCGAAATGACGCAGGGGCAGCCCAAGGCGATCATCGGCGAGCCTACGAACCTGCGGGTGGTGCACGCTCACAAGGGCACCCTCTTGTGGAGGATCATCGCGCGCGGCCGGGCGGCGCACTCCAGCACCGGGATGGGAAGGAACGCAAACCTCCAAATGATTCCTTTCTTGACCGAGCTAAAAACGCTTTATGATGACGCGGAGCAAGATCCACAGTGGCGAGATGAGCGGTTTCATCCATCCACCCTGACGATGAACATCGGTTTGAGCGACCACACGCGGGCCATTAACATCACCGCCCCGATCAGCGTTTGCACTGTGTACGTCCGTCCGGCCCCCGACATGGACATCACGCCCTTCCAAAACCGGATGCGAGAGGTCGCTGAGGACTTTGGCTTGGAGTTCCTGGTAGAGCGTCGCGGCGCGCCGCTGTGGACGGATCCTGACAGCGCTTTCGTGCAAGAGGCGCTCGCGGTGACCGAGACGGCCCAGGCGGAAACCGTCTGCTATGGCACCGATGGCTGTGAACTCACCGCACTGAAGCAGAAGATCGTCTGGGGCCCCGGCGACATCGCCCAAGCACATACGGCGGACGAGTGGATCGAATTGCGCCAACTGCAGCGCGGCGTTCAACTTGTTTGGCAAGATGATCGATCGCTGGTGTCTGACATGAGCGACTCGCGGAGCGATCAAGATCCCGATCAGGTAGGCGCCCACCCGGTGCATCTGCGCCAGGCCCATCGGGAAGACGCCGCCCGCGTACATGCGTTCCTGAGGCCCTTCATGCGGCAACGAATCATCTTGCGGCGCGACGAGCACGACATCCAATGGCTGACTCGCCACGGATTCGTCGCCGAAGCGGGCGATGACTTGATTGGCTTCGCCGCGGTGGAAGTCTATTCCAGGAAGCTGGCCGAGCTGCAATGTCTGGCCGTGTCGCAAGCTTACCGCGGCCTGGGACTGGGTAAGCAACTAGTCGAACTCTGCGTGCAAAGAGCACGCGATTTGCACGTCGTGGAACTCATGGCGATCACGGCCAGCGATAATCTGTTCCGCGATTGCGGGTTCGACTACTCCCTGCCCAATCAGAAGAAAGCGCTGTTTATCAACACCACCGGCGACCAGGACCATGAAGACGAGGATGACTCCTCTAGCCTCGACGGGCTCGGAGCGGAGGAGCGATAGGGGCCGGCTTGGCGCTGTCATCCGGCGTGACGCCCAGAACGACATCGAAGTTGGCGGTTAGCTCGCCCAACTTGGAATCCGCCAGCGGCTGAAAGGGCGCCAACAGCGCTTTGCGCAGCTTGGGATCCCGCACCGCCCGGAACAAGCCGTCGTTTTCGTTGCGAGGCTCGCCTTTGATCAACACCTGGGTGGTCAAGACCCGCCGCCCACCGACGCTGACCGCAATGTGAATATGCGGCGTTCGGCCCGGATACGGGACAGGCTTGATGGTGCGGAAGTAGTATCCGCCTTTGCTGTCGGTCAGGAAACGTCCGTAACCCTGAAAATTCTGATCGCGCTTGTCGCGATTGCTGGTCCCGGTGTGCAAGTACGCGCCGTGGTTGTCCACCTGCCAGATCTCGACGAATGCGTTGCGAACGGGCGAACCGGAAGGGCTGAACACACGGCCGGTCAAATGCGTGATCTCCCCCACGGCCGGCGTCAGTGTATCGTTGATGATCAACAGATCGTTGTCGGTGTCCAGGGGAAGCTTGTCGGGATAAAAAGGCCCCTCGCCCAGCGAAGGCGTCACCGTGAGTTCTTCGGCCCACAAACCGGGAGTCGTCATCGCGGCGGCAGCCAACGCCGAAGTACGCAAGAACGAACGGCGAGCGAAGCGAAAGGTATCCTGCATCGAAAGAACTCCCAGACCCGGGGCGAAGAAATCGGCACCCGCTCGTTATACCACGCCGTCAGTCAGAAACGAAGACGCAAACGGCCGGCGCATCGCAGAACCAAGAACCAAGAACCAAGAACCAAGAACCGGTTCAGGACGGCCGCCCCATTTCGAAGCGGTCTCGAGTTCGGCAATATTCGGCGCCTCCCAAACGCCCGATCAAATCCAGTTTTTCCGCGTCGGCGAGTTGGTCGGTGTTCAGCACGGATTCTTCGACATGAATCCAGACGATGCGGCCCACGATCAGATTGGCTCCCAATGGTCCAACGCCCAGCTGCATCGAATGGTGCAAGACGCATTCCAAGTGCGCCGGCGATTCGAGCACGCGGGGCGGTCCCACGCGTTGGCTGGCGGCTTCGGTCAGGCCGGCCGCCGTGAATTCGCTCTCGTCCAACGGAAGCTCCGCCGAGGTCTGATTCATGACGTCGCCCAGGCGGTCGGGAACAAAGTTGACCACGAACTCGCCGGTTTCGCGAATATTGATCAGCGTGTCTTTTGCGGAACCGTCTCGTCGATTCGCCGGGCAGAAGACAACGGTGGGTGGATTGGCCCCCACGCCATTGAAAAAGCTGTAGGGCGCCAGGTTGGCGACGCCACAACTCGATTGCGACGAAACCCACGCGATCGGCCGCGGCGTGATCAAACGCACCATGTGATAGTAGACGTCTCGAGCCGTCATCGTCGCGGGGTCTAGTTCCACAATATGCTCCAAGCACGCACTCTAGGCTAGGGAAGACTTGATCCGTCGCAGTCGAACAAGCTTTGCACCAAGCCGAGGAAGAGGTAGATTACCGATACGCGTGTCTTATGGGCGCGTGTGCGGCGCGTCAAGCCCCACGGCCGCCCACCGCGACACTCCCACGATTCCGAGGCGGTCGCCGGTCGCTCGATCCTTGGCGCCTTGGCGCTAGAAAGGGGCCGGCCTAGCTGGTAAGCTCATCGCTCAAACGACGCCTTCGCCCGGTGAATGCCGAGCGCGCAAATTCTTTTGGAATCCCCTATGGTTGGCAACGACGCGCGCGTGCTGGATTTGGAAATCAAGGACGCCCAGGTCATCTTCGATTCAGTCTGGGAAGATCTCGAAGAGGAGGTGGGGCATGAAAACCTTCGCTTTCCCAAGGAGCTGATCTTGTTGGGCGGAGCCCCCGGCGCCGGCAAGGGCACGCATACCAAGTTCATCATGAAAGCACGCGGCTTGACCTGCCGCCCGATCGTCGTCAGCGATTTGCTGACCACGCCCGAGGCCCAAAAGATCAAGGACAGCGGCGGGATGGTTGGCGACCGCGAGGTGATCGGCATTCTGCTGAGGAAGCTGCTGGAGCAGGACTTCCGCGACGGTGCGGTGCTTGACGGCTTCCCTCGAACTCGCGTCCAAGTTGAATGCCTGAAGCGGCTGGTCGGCGAAATCAAGAAGCTGCATCACGAATACCAGAACACTCCGCTGGCCAGCCAATTCCGCCGCCCCACCATTCACGCGATGGTGTTGTTCATCAGCGAACAGACCAGCATTGAACGCCAATTGCACCGCGGCGATGAAATCGCTCGCCACAATCGCGAGGTGGAGGAAACGGGACTCGGACAAGCCATCGAACTCCGCGCGACCGACTTGACGCGCGAGGCGGCGCGGCGGCGGTACCGAGTCTTCAAAGAACAGACCTGGGACGCGCTCAAGTCCCTGAAGGAAATCTACCACTATCACTACGTCAACGCGGAAGGGCCCATCGAGGAAGTCGAACAGAACATCCTCAAGGAACTGCAATATCAAAGCTCGCTTGAACTCGAGCCGCGAACCTTCGATCGACTTCGCCCCCTGCCGCTGGCGGAAGAGACCATCCTGCATGCTCGACAAGAGCTCGTGAAGCGACTGGATGGTTACGAAATGGAACACACCGAATTGTTCCGGGAAGTCGTCGATCTGGTTCAGTCCAAGTTCATGCCCATCATCAAGCTGCACGCCCTTTCAGGACTGCGCGATCGTCAATTCCGAGCATCCGCAGTTGAACATCCCTTTAGTGCTTTCCATGCTGATCGATATTTTTTCGGAACGCGGGTTTCGCGCGGTGATTGACAAGAACATCCAGGAGATCCCGGAGTCGGTCGATCTGCAGACCGGCGAGATCCATTGCCGCACCAAGGCGGTGTACCGCATCCAGATCTTCTTCCGCGGCTCGGAAATCCGCCGAGGTTAATCGCGCCGCTGACGCCACGACGGAGCATGCTCCCCGTCCAGCATTGCTCCTCGCCAACAACGATCCGTGACGAAGTCTCGTATGCGGGCTACTTGCGGCGCAGGTCCCAGAGGTAGGCGACCACTCCCGCCCAGATCAGCACAAAGCCGCACAGTTTCTCCCACGAAAACGCTTCGCCATTGGCGGCGACGGCCATCAACAGCTGACCGGTTGGCGCGACAAACTGCAAGAAACCCACGGTCGCCAGGCGCAAACGTTTGGCCGCCGCGGAGAACCAGATCAAGGGCGCCGCCGTCGCTGGACCGGCGGCCAACAGCAGGCCGTTGACCAATGGCGCCCCCGCGGCCATCACCAACGCGGGTCCCTCGATCTGTCGATACGCCAGGTACGCCGCCGCCGCCGGCAGGCAGAACAACGCTTCCCAAGTCATCCCCACCAACGAATCAACCGCTAGTTGCTTGCGGACCAATCCGTACACAGCGAAACTGCCGGCGACCAGGAACGCAATCCACGGCGTCTCGCCATGCACCCAAGTCAGCCAGGCGACGCCCACGGCGGCCAAGCCGACCGCGACCATCTGCCCTCGTCGCAACCGCTCCCCCAGGAACACGTATCCCAGCAACACGTTCAGCAGCGGATTAATGTAGTAGCCCAGACTGGCTTGACTTAGCTTGCCAATGGAAGCGCCAACGATGAAGCCGAACCAATTGGCTGCGATCAAAGCAGAAGAGAGCAGCAATCCCAGGAAGATCCGACGATCACGCAGCACGGCCAGAAATGGTCGCCAGCGCCCACTCGCGTGAAGCATCAAGCAGCAGACCAGCAGGCACCACACCACGCGGTTGGCCAGGATCTCTAGACTCCAGCCAATACGAGATGCAATCAGCGGCGCGGCCAACGTGTTGAGCGATATCAACAGCGAAGGAAACACGAAGCCCCACCAGCCAAAAGCCAGCAAGGCGTAGATCAACCCCCAGGAGTCCTGCGGTTCTTCGCCGAGCGAGCCGGTGGATCCAGTCTTCATCCGTCGAATCAGTCCCAGCCGGGACGGCTCCAAACCAGCTCAGGGCGGCCCGGCGGGCGGCCCGGTGCAACTCCTCGGAAACGGCCAGATTAGACCAAGCCCGCGGACGCCGTGCTGGGATCCGTCTCTCCCTTAAGCTTCTGTCGCAACTCAACCAGCTTGTGGACCAGGTCCAAGCCGATCACCGAGAGCATCGCCGAGCGCAGATCATGGTTCCGATCCAGGAACTGGCGGAACACGCTACGACTCCACACAACCACTTCGACATCCTGTTTGGCGACGACGCGCCGAAGTGCGACCCTCGGTCAGGAAGCTCATCTCGCCAATAAAGTCACCGGGCTGGATCTCGGCCACTTCCCGCCCCTTGGCCAATACGTGCGCGTTCCGGAATACACGAGAATCAAGTGCTCCAGTTCGACGTTTTCCGGCGCGAGTTCCTCGCCGGCGGCAACGTTCTTCCACTCCGCCAAGGACAATAGCTTGAGCATCTCGCGCGGTTCCAGACGCGCAAAGGCGAGTTGATGTAAGCGCTTTTCGCGATCGCTCAATCGAGGCGGACGGCGCTCGGCAATCAACAGCTGGATGCGGACCATGTTGATCACGGCGAAGATAATGTTCCACACGAAGGGACTGAGATCTTGCTGGGTGAGCCAACAATAGGCCCAGTAGTAAGGCAACATCATCAGGATGGCCAACACCGTGACGATCCGCAGCCAGAGGATATCTCGCAGGGAATATGAGATCAGGTAGAGCACATTGGCTGCGTGCAGCAGAATCTGGTTTCGGTCCAAGATCAGTCTCCGTAAGAAAGTGGCGGAGCCCATGCGGATCGCGCAAGCTAAAGCATACACGAGAAAACACGAGCACTGGTTGGAAAGCCGTCGCACGGTGGGAAATCCGCCCCGCCCCTGCACCAGGTGGTTTCGCTGGAACGGCTTTCGGCGGTCAACGCCCTAGCACGGGGCGGCTATAATACAGGCCAGACGGGCCCGCCGCGGTCGAGGGCGTGATCCGATTCATCAGCACAACCACTACATCAGCGACCATGTTGCGATCCTCACCGAATCTGAATGCGGCTTCAGCCATGGCTGCTTGGGTCGTGTTACGACTGTTCGCCTGCGGCGTCGCCGTTGGCCAGGCCCAGGAAAGCGACGCAATTGCCGAGCATTTCCAGTCAAAAGTCCGGCCGTTCCTTGAGAAGTTCTGCCTTGATTGTCACGGCGTGGAGACGCAAGAATCCGGCCTGAACCTGAACGGCTACACATCGGCTAAGTCCGTCATCCGCGACGTAGCTCACTGGGACATCATCCTGCAAAGGTTGGCTGACCGCGAAATGCCTCCGCTGGATGCGGACGTGCAGCCATCCCTGGCCGAACGTCAGAGCGTCGTCGATTGGATCACCCAAATGCGCCGTCGCGAGGCGCGACGCAACGCCGGTGATCCCGGGATCGTGTTAGCTCGCCGGTTAAGCAACGCCGAATACGACTACACGATTCACGATCTGACAGGCGCGAACATTCAGCCCACGCGTGAGTTTCCTATCGATCCGGCCAACGAGGCCGGTTTCGCGAATTCCGGCGAATCGCTCGCCATGTCGCCAGCGTTACTCAAGAAGTATCTGGGCGCCGCGCGTTACGTCGCCGATCACCTGGTGTTTACCCCGACCGGTTTGGAATTTGCTCCCCACCCCGTGGTCGTCGAATCGGACCGTGATAAGTACTGCGTCCAACGCATCATTGACTTCTACCGGCGGCAACCCATCGACTACGCGGATTATTTCCAGGCGGCTTGGTCCTACCAGCATCGAGCGCAATTGAATCAGTCCGACATCACGTTGCGGCATTGTGCGAGCGCCGCGGCGGTCAGCCCGAAGTACCTCGCCGTTGTCTGGGAGCTGTTGACCGACGGTCAAGACAACGCCGGCCCGCTCGCTCAGCTGCGTCAAGCATGGGGCGACCTCCCCTCGCCCTCCGATGCAACCAGGGAGCAGGTGCAAGAGAGATGCGAACAACTGCGCGACTTCGTGATTCAAGAGCGAAAGAAGCGAGTCCCGCCCATCGATCAGACCGCGACTGCTGGGCTGAACAAGTCGTTACAGCCGACCATCATCTGGATCAACCGCCAGATGGCCGCCAACCGCCGCCAAGGACGACCTTTGGGCGACGCCAACCAAGAAGAACCGGCGTCCGACCTTGCCGCCATGGCTCGATTCTGCTCGGTATTCCCCGACGCGTTCTTCGTTTCCGAACGCGGGCGAGTCTTTCTCGATCCGAAAGAACAAAACAAGGGGCGCTTCCTGAGCGCCGGCTTTCACTTGATGGTGGGTTATTTTCGCGACGATCAGCCGCTTTACGACCTGATCCTGGATGAAAGCGACCAGCGGGAACTCGACGCCTTGTGGCGCGAACTCGATTTCGTGACGCGAGCCCCCATGCGGCAATTCCGCGACTTCATTTACTTCGAGCGGGCCGAGTTCGACGCGCTACTTGACCGAGGCGGAATTCGACTTCGCCCGCGGTGAAGACGACGATATCACGTCGCCGGAAAAGATGGCTAAAGTGGCTCGACTCTTTATCGCCATGGCCAAGCGCAAGGGGGTCAGGCAACCAGCACTCGATATCCTGGATCAGTACTTCCAGGGCATCGATGCTCAAGTACGACGCGTCGAAAACGATCTAGCGTCCGCCGAGCCGCATTGGTTGGCGTCGCTCGTGGAATTCGCCCAGAGGGCCTGGCGTCGCCCGCTTGAAGACAGCCAGCGCGACGAGTTGTTGCAGTTCTACGCTTCCCTCCGCGACCGCGATCAACTGCGGCCGGAAGACGCGATGCGCGACGTCGTCGCCAGCATCCTCATCTCCCCACGATTCAGCTATCGAATTGACCCGCCGCCGCCGGGCAGCGACACTCGCCCTTTGGATAGCTTCGCCCTGGCCAGTCGCTTGAGCTATTTCCTCTGGTCCAGCATGCCCGATCAGGAGCTCTTGGACCACGCCGCAGCCAACGATCTGCACCATCGCGACGTGCTCCTGGCTCAGACCCGACGCATGCTCGGCGACGCCCGCGCCGGCAGGCTCGCGTTGGAGTTCGGCGGCAACTGGCTCGATTTCCATCAGTTTCAGCAGCATAACGCCGTTGATCGTCGCCGCTTTGACGCATTCACCGATGAACTGCGCGAAGCGATGTTTCAGGAGCCGTTGCGGTTCTTCGAAGACCTTGTGCAGCGCGACGCCTCGGTGATGGAGTTCATGGAAGCGAATCACACTTTCGTGAACCCCGTCCTCGCCAAGCACTATGGAATCACGACGCCGGACTTGCCGGCGGACCAGTGGATCCGGGTTGAAGATGCCGGGCGGTACGGACGCGGCGGTTTGCTGCCGATGTCGGTTTTTCTGACGAAGAACTCGCCAGGTCTCCGCACCAGCCCGGTCAAACGAGGCTATTGGGTCGTGAGAAGATTGCTTGGCCAGTACATCCCGGCGCCTCCGGCAAACGTCCCCGAGTTGCCCAAGGATGAAGCCGACTTGGGCGAGTTGTCCCTGCGGCAGGTTCTCGCTCGGCACCGCGATTCGAAGTCGTGCGCGGTATGTCACCAACGGTTTGACGCCATCGGGCTGGCGTTTGAGGGCTATGGCCCCGTCGGCGAACGACGCGACATGGACCTCGGAGGCCGCCCCATCGATGATCAAGCCGAATTCCCCGACGGCAGCCGGCGCCAGGGAGTGGACGGATTGCGACGATACGTGGTGGAGGAACGAGCGGAGGATTTCCTGGACCACCTCTGCCGCAAGCTGCTCGCCTACGGCCTGGGGAGATCGCTGCAATTGTCCGACGAGTTGCTCATTGAGCAGATGCGCGCCGATCTGCAGCGCAACGACTTCCGGTTTAGCGCCATGGTCGAATCGATTGTCACGAGCCCGCAGTTTCTCACGCGTCGCGGCGCGGAACGGTAGCGCAGGGAGTAAGCGAGTCCCAACCGGGACGGCCGCAAATCAGCCCAGGGTGGAGCGTAAGCACAGCGAACCAGCGCAACCCTGGGTTACGAGCCAACCCACCCCTCACCCTAACCCCGCAGGGGTGGCCGGACGCTGCCGTCCATGAACACTCCACGAAAACAGCCCAACACGTCAACCCGCCGCCAGCTGGAATTAGCGTGACATGGTTTGTACGATAAACATCCGGATCGCGGCGTCCCTGTTTTTTCGGGCGCCGCCGTCGCACTGGGCGACAACGACAACGCCTTCAGGGAAGCAACTGATGTCCATTCGATCATGGCGGCTCGACCGTCGGAGGTTTCTCCACGGTGTTGGCGTGAGCATGTGCCTTCCTTGGCTGGAATCGATTCCGGCCTGGGGGGCGGATCCGGCTGAAGCTCCGCCGCAGCGGTTCGCCGCGCTGTTCATGGCCAATGGCGTCCACCAGAAGCATTGGTGGGCCAGTGGACAAGGCGCCGAGATGCAGCTCGGCAAATGCCTTGAGCCGATGGAGCCGTTGAAGTCCAAGATGAACTACATCCACGGACTCTTCAACAAGAACGCCACCGGCGTCGGGATCCATCCCGGACAAACGGGAAACGTGCTTTCAGGCGCCATGCTGCAACGCGGGGCGGTGCTGAAGGGCGGCGTCAGCATGGACCAGGTTCTGGCCAAGCGTTTCGAGGACTCCACAGTGCAGTCCAGCATCGTACTCGGTTGCGAACAGCCGGTTACGGGCTATCACGAAACGAATTTCTCCATGGCCTACAGCTCGCATATTTCATGGCGCGACACGACCGCACCGGTGCCGATGGAGGTTTATCCTTCGCTGGCGTTCGACGCGCTGTTCGACAATCAAGGCAGTCGCCGGATGCAGAGCATCTTGGACCGTGTCCTGGAGCATGCGACACAGCTCCGCGGACAAGTCAGTTCCAGCGACAAAGCCAAGCTGGACGAATATCTGAGCAGCGTGCGGGAAGTCGAACAGCGAGTGGAGCGCATGCGAACTCTGAAGAACCGCGCCGACGAGCACGCTCGCGAAAAAGCGCGCCGGCGATCATGATGAAACGTCCGGACAACGGCATGCCCGAGGATCTCCGCGAGCATATGCGTTTGATGTGCGACCTGATCGCCATCGCCTTTCAGACGGATAAGACGCGCATCGCGACGCTGTTAATGTGCAACGACATTTCCGGCTTGGTCTATCCATTCCTGGATGTGAGAACGTCGCATCACTACGCCTCGCACCACGATGATGGTGATGAATTCGAGAGAATCACGACCTACTACTGCGCTCAATACGCCTACCTGGCGTCCAAGCTCGCTGCAATGCGGGAGGGCGAGGGAACCGTGCTCGATAATTCCTGCTTGCTGTTCATCAACAACATGTGGTCCGGCAAGGCGCACGACTCCAGCAAAGTGCCGGTGCTGCTGACCGGCGGTCTGGGCGGTTCGCTCGAAACAGGACGCGTGCTCGACTATTCCGAGCGCGGCGACGAGAACCGAAAACTCTGCAGCCTGTACTTGTCCCTGATGGATCGCATGGGTGTGGAGCTGGACGGCTTCGGCGATGCAGTCAAGCGACTAGCGGACCTTTAGCCTGGGACGAGAGCATCGCACGGGGCGACGCGAGACCAGCCGAGGGATCAGTCCAGCGCGGCGCCGCCTGCGACGCCGCTTTATTCGCGATTCCGTTGCGGTCTGTGTCGCAGCGTCGATTGAGCGCGCGGGCCCTCCGGATCCCTCACCTGCCCACCGCGTCATAGTTCTCACGGCAAAACCCGAACGGTAATGCGGCGTCCATGGCGGCATGGGGTGCGGCGATGAAGTTCGCAGGTCTCGCGAGGCAAGCGTGAAGATCCGTCAGACGGCGGCTCAAGCGAGGGTATGTCCCGGGCGGCGGCGAATCGTTGGCTCGCTGGCCTCGATTTCGGTTGTCCGCCGCGCGCACGGTAAATCATACCGCTGGTTTCTTCCGTCTCTTCTCGCGCAATTCGGTTTGTGTCGCATCGCATCGACGGGCAAGCGAAAGACGCGCCTCATATTCCTCGAAACTGCGCGCCATCGCGTCAATGACGAAGTATAAGCAGTTGGCTGTCGACGCGACGTGGTGGTCGCCGCGCGAAGCCGCAAGCAAACGTCCTTGTCGAGTGACGTGAAAGGAAACAACCATGCAGTATTCGGACGCGGCCCTGGGCGCTATCGCGTCGTTGCTCTTTGGAGTGGACGAGCGGGGCGTGGTCAAGCAATGGAATCACGCCGCTGAAGAGATGTTCGGCGTTCCCGCCGCGGCGGCTTTGGGCAAGCCGTTGACGGAGCTTGAGGTCGAGTGGCTGGAGCCGGACACGGTCAGGGAAACGCTCCGCCTGCGAAACAACGACAAGAAGACGCGACTCTCGTTGCGCTTGATCCGCGACGGCGCAACGCGAATCATCGGAGTCTCGATGTATCCGTTCTCCTACAACGACAACGAGCGGGGCGCGCTCATCCTGGGGGCCGACATCACCGAGAAGTTGGAACTCGAGGAGCAACTTGCGCAAGCCCGCAAGCTGGAAGCCGTGGGGCAACTGGCCGCGGGCGTCGCTCACGAGATCAATACGCCCATGCAATATCTGGGCGACAACCTCGACTTCCTGCGGAGCAAGATGGAAAAACTGACGCCCGTGCTGGAGAGCTTCCCTCGCATTCTCCAGATCGCCGCAGATTCGGACCAGGACCCCGAACTGATCGCGGCCGCCAAGTCGACCTTTAAGAAGCTGAAGGCGCACTCTTTCGCCGAACAAGTAGGCGAGGCGATTCATGATTCCCAGGAGGGCGTGCAGCATGTGTCGCGCATCGTCCAGGCGATGAAGGAGTTCGCCCATCCCGGACAAGACGAAAAGGCGCCGGTCGACATCAATCGAGCGTTGGACTCGACCATCGCCGTGTCCACCAACGAGTGGAAGTACGTCGCCGACATCCACAAGGACTATGACCCATCCATCCCCTTGGTGCATGCGTTGGCGGGCGAACTCAATCAAGTGTTTCTGAATCTGCTGGTCAACGCCGCTCACGCAGTGGGCGACACCAACAACGGCGGTGCAAAAGGCAAGGGCGCGATTACGATCGCCACTCGCCTGGCGGGCGACTTTGTCGAGGTCTCGATCGCCGATTCGGGATCGGGCATCCCCGAACACATCCAACAACGCATCTTCGATCCCTTCTTTACGACCAAGGAAGTCGGCAAAGGAACGGGCCAGGGGTTGGCGATCGCGCACTCGGTCGTGGTGAAGGAACACGGCGGCAAGCTGCGCTTCACCTCGACGCCCGGCAAGGGCGCCACGTTCTTCGTCGAATTGCCGATTAAGGCCCGCGAGGCCTTGGACGACATGGAGGCCCCTGCCGTTGAGGCGACCCGCCACGAAGCGACGATCGTCTAGAGCACTCAGGGCGGAGAGCCTCCGCAGCTTGGACTGGCCATGGCTCTCGCTCAGTCGCGTCTCAATCAACCTCGGATTTTGTGCAGGTGCGTTCGATGCGTGTGATGTTTGTTGATGATGAACCCCAAGTGCTCAACGGTCTCGTGCGCATGCTCGAAGCCGCTGACGTGGAGTGGGACGTCGAAACCGCCACCAGCGGCCCCGAGGCGCTGGAGGCGATGGAAGAGGAACCGGTCGATGTCCTGGTCTCCGACATGCAGATGCCCGGTATGGACGGCGCACAACTCCTGGATGAAGTCAGCCGCCGCTACCCCAACACCGTCCGCATGATCCTGACCGGTCGCGTTCAAAAGGACGATGTACTCCGGGCTGTCGGCCCCATGCATCAATACATCGCCAAGCCGTGCAAAGCGGAGTACCTTCGCGACACAATCTCCCGGGCCTGCAGCGTCCGGCACATGCTCGACTCAACCAAGAACAACGACTTCCTGGGGCGGATCTCGTCGTTGCCAAGCATCCCCAGCTTGTACCAAAAAGTCGTTGAGGAAATCGAATCAGAAGACGGCACGGTCGCGCGCGTGGGAGAGCTGGTCGAGCAAGACCCTGCGATGACCGCCAAGATCCTGCAGCTCGCCAACTCCGCGATGTTCGGTTTGCGTTGGACGATCAAGTCGCCGGCGCACGCCGCCGCGCTCATGGGACTAGACACGCTGAAGTCGCTGATCCTGACGTTGCAGGTATTCAAGTCCTTTGGCGGCGCCTCGGTCGATGGGTTCTCGATTGACGCGTTGGCTGAACACAGCTTTCGCGTGGCCAGCATCGCGCGTTCGATTGTAAAGTGCGAGGGACTAAGCAAGGACTTTGGCAGTGAAGCATTCACGGCCGGCTTGCTGCATGACGTCGGGAAACTGGTTCTGGCGGCCAACGCCCCGTCGGCGTTCGCCGCGGCCTACGCCGCGTCCCAGTCCGACGGCCTTCCACTGGTGGAAGCCGAACTCGCCGAATTTGGAGTGGGGCACGACGTGATCGGAGGCTACTTGCTGGCGCTGTGGGGACTACCCCAGAGCTTGGTCGAAGCCGTCGTCTTTCACCACCGTCCCGAACTGTGCGTGGGCAGCGAATTGAGCGTGGCTGCCATCGTCTACTTCGCAAATTGCTTCGCTCATGAAACGGAAACCGAAGCCCCCAACCAACTCCCCGGACCCTGCGACGCGCTGGTGTTCCGATTGGGAGTGGCCGAGCGGATTGACGTCTGGCGCGATGCCATCCTGTCGCAGGCCAATGAAGTCTGAGTGACGATGGGCGAATCGCTCCAGGAGGCAGGCCCCAGGCCGCTCAGGCAAGCGAATCGTCCGCCAACCGCAGTAGATCGTTAAAGCGTAGGACCGCCCAAAAGCGCCCCTCGCCAAATTGCCTTAACCATCAATGGAGCAGCCATGACCGAGAAACCCGAAACCATCGATCAGGACAACAGTGTCGCCAAAACCCCCGCCGCCCCAGCCAAAAAGAGGCGACGCTCGGTCTTGTTGGTGGACGATGATTCCAATCTATTGCGCGGACTGAGGCGAATGCTCGTCGATGAGGACTGCGAGTTGTTGACGGCCAGTTCGCCAGCGGAAGCCCGGGCCATTCTGGCCGTTCATCACATCGACTTGGTGGTTTCGGACAACTTGATGCCTGGCGAACTGGGCACGGAATTTGTCACCGACGTCAGAAGCCAGTTCCCGACCATGCAGTTGATGATCTTAAGCGGCTACATGCCCAAAGCCGCCGCTCACCGGATGGTGGAGGAAGTGGGTGTCTTTCGCGTGCTGAACAAGCCGTGCAAGTCGAACGAAATCGCCGCCGCCATTCGAGAAGCACTCGCCGAAGCGGACGACTAGCTCACCGGCAAACGATCCTGCATAGCTGCGAGGCGGACGCGTCGCCAGCGATTCACGAAGTCCCGAACGGGACGGCAGCAAATCAGCCCAGGGTGCAGCGCAGCGCAACCCTGGGGAGCGAACCAAAGTGCTGATCCGAGCCCGAACGGATGCGCATGGCAAGGAGCATGGCTCCACTGGAACAAGCTCAGCCATGGCGCATTGCAAGGCTTGTCGACGAGCTCCTGTTTGGTAGAATGCGCAGCGGAATTAGCGCCCTCAGCAAGCCGGCCCCAGCGGGCGTTTGTTGTCCAGCGCTGATCCACGCGAGAGTGGCGGAACTGGCAGACGCGCTGGATTTAGGATCCAGTGCCTTCGGGCGTGCAGGTTCGATTCCTGTCTCTCGCATTCGCCAGAAAACAAAGGACTTAGGACGACTTCGCCGACTCGCTCGAGTCGGCTTCTTTTTTGGTAGCGTCCTGATTCTGTCCTAAGATCGCCGAGACACGATCGGCGGAGTCGATCACGTCCTTTTCGATGCAGAAATCGAGAGTCGTATTCACGTCGGCGCGTCGCATCATGCGATAGAGATCCGGGACAGGGACATGGAAGAGACTTCTTCAAGGACTCCGTTTCTCCGGACTTCGTTTGCGGCAGTGTCTCCGCCTGTCCCCGAGAAGATCGCGAGAGAGGCGGGAGTCTTCGGCTTTCGATGTGCGCGGTGGCGGCTTGGCGGTAACCGTGGCCTCACGGCTACAGCGGTGCTCCGTGGTGTCAAATTCCAATGGCGCCTCTTCTCTTGCAGTTCGTGGTCGCGCCGCCGGTTTTGATGTCGGGCACTTTTTTGGGTGGCTCGTAAAGTACCCAAAGACTCCCAGTCTCGTACACGGGACTTGCACCCGATAAAATCACGCCCATGCCGGGCGTGCACAAATCGGTGAACCCGAGCGATAACAAGTCGAGCGTTCGCTTCGCTCATTCAAACCACCCCGTCGCCATTACGTTCTGGCAACAGTTCCGCATCCACTTAGTTCAAGTTTGGGGCGGCCGATAAATAACCTCCCGGTTTTCAGCCTGAGAAATCAGGGGTTCTGGCCGATCACCCAAGAGGTTGGGAAGGGCCTTGATCGTAAGCCGGTCCACCTGGGAGGGTAGTTGGCCCGACGACGGGCCGGCACAATTTTGGCCGTGGCCGTAAGGCGAACCCTTTAAAGCTAGCATGAAGCGAATCACGACTAGCCGGCAAATTCCCGCCACCGCTGGGCTTGTCCCAGCGTAGCGCTGCTCCTCGCCAGCCCGTGCGCCGTACCCATTTCCCGCCACCGCTGGGCTTGTCCCAGCGTAGCGCTGCTCCCCGCCAGAGAGCGCTGTTTGCTGGCGGGGAGCATCGCCCAACGGGGGCAAGCCCCGTTGTGGCGGCGTCCCCGCCGGAATCGTTGCTGGCGAGGAGCAACGCTCGACGGGGACATGCCCCGTCGTGGCTTGCTCGCTGCGTAAGCACTTGTGGCGACAGGCCTTGGCGGAAAATGGAGCCTCTTCGGGGACACTCTGAAGAAACTGCAGGTTGCTCAGCTTTAAAGGGCTCGCCGTAAGGCCACGGAACGTCAACGGAAACGGGTCCACAGGCCCGAAGGGCCGACACAAGTTCTGATTGTGTCGGCCCTTCGGGCCTGTGTCCGATCTGGACAGGTAACCGTGGCCTCACGGCCACGGCTAGAATTGTGTCGGCCCTTCTTCGGGCCTCGGACAGAGTCGGGTTGACCACCTGACGATCAAGGCCGTCGGGAAGCTATTTATCGGCCGCCCCTTAGTAGCTGAAGTCATCGCTAAACTCCACATGAGCGCATCAAGTCGGTGGTGCTTGTGCTTCATACCCATTGTTCCGCTCGGAGCCTATGCGGTTGCTGACTACAACTCAATCGACCGGCCCTTCAGTGACCCACACTCGCGAGCCTTCCCGATTTCAATGGACTGGCGTACCGCATTTACACAGGCTGCGGTCGGCGTCGCTGCAGTCGTCATCACGTTGAGCATTGGGCTCTGGCTAAGCTCCCTCTGACGAAAGACAGAATAGCGACTGCTATCCGCTAACGATTAAAACGGTTGTAGGACTTGCGCTTTTGGAAACGTCAAGCATCCTGGAGACAGCGCAGGTTGGAGATGTCCTCCACCGCGCGCCCTCTGACACCACACCTCTCCTGGAGGTTCACCACGATGCGCAGTTCCTATCTCAAGCGGCAAACTCCGATCACCCAACGCATGGCCGAAGACATGCTGGTGCGAAATCTCGCCGTTCGCACAATCTATCCGTCCGAGTACAGACGGATGGATGGATGGATATTCGTTTTTGCTGTCGCTAAATCGTAGAGCCTCAACGCATGGCTAAACTTGCTTCACTTGATACTGTTGGCAATGCGATTGACCATGACTACGGCAACATCTATTTCCGCCAACCATGCGGCGAGTCCGAACGTTTGGTGATCGGCCCAACGGATTCTCAGATAAAGCTGCTCGACGAATTGGCTGCGACGTATCCGTCACAACGCTTTTTCGTTCTCTACATCCTGCTCCTTTCCCACGCTGGCCGACTTCCGGGCCGTTATCAATCGCCATTGATCGCAAACCACGAAGACTTGCAACTCTTCATCTGGACGTTCCAAAACTTTTTCGAGGGTGACGGACGGCATCACGTATGGATTGCCTCGCCGGATTCGGATGCTCTGCTCGTCTACGACCAACACGATGTGATCTTCGCGTACGGCAACCTGGACGCCTTTGAAGCCGTATTGAATAATAATGGCTTCAAACAACAGGAATTCTGGTTTCCGTCACCTCATTCGCACTCGTATGATCCGTCGAATGTCAACACTGAGGATGAATTGATGGCGTATTTCGACTGGCAGTACTTTGAGCTGCAAGCCGGTGACGAATGGGACTAACGCGACAGAATAATGCGGTGAACGGCAGCCGCCGGTGACGCGGGTTTTGAAATCAGAGGTTGTGGCGGCGGCCCCGTTACGTTACCGGGTTGACCTGCTCGGTTTGTGTTACAAAAACTGGAGTGGCGAAACCGCCTGCAATTCCCGTGTGGGCGAGTTCCGACCGCCCCGGCCTCTGCCTCCACCACACCGGGTTTCTTCCTTTATCTTGCGGAAGCCCTACCAGCCGCTTACGATGGCGCTGTCGCAACGAGGAATAGCGTTGCATCAGAACCGCCGCCAAGCCGCCACCGCGCATATCGAAAGCCCCGACAACCGCACTCCCTGATGAACAACCCGCACGACCAACCCGGCGAGCACCTCCCGGCGGGTGAGCAGGATTTCTGGGATGAGGTGCGCCACGCCAGAGTCTTCTTGGAGCAGCTTGAACAGAAGCACCGGAGCGGCGCGGAGACGCCTGTCGAGGAAAGCGAACGACTTGCCCTCTTGGAGCACCTGAAGGCAATCAGGCCCGTTGGTCATCCTGACGGCGAGGCCACAAGTTGGCGAGCAGCAGGTGAGGGCGCTGGCGATTCGCCAACTTATTCGCTCCGCGGCGCGGTCTCTGACGAGCCCGTTTCATTAGCCGACAACCCGACCGCCAGCGTCAAGCTCAGCGGCTGGGACAGCTACGAGATCCTGCACGAGATCGCGCGCGGCGGAATGGGCGTGGTTTACAAGGCTCGGCAAGTCAGCCTGAACCGTCTCGTGGCGCTCAAGATGATCCTGTCGGGACAACTCGCCGGCGACCAGGAGATCCGACGTTTTCTTGCCGAGGCGGAGGCGGTTGCCAACCTGAATCATCCAGGAATTGTGCCGATTCACGAAATCGCCGAGCACGACGGACAGCAGTATTTTTCCATGGACTACATCGAAGGGCCGAGCCTCGCCGCCCGCCTCCACGACGGTCCATTGCCGCCAACCGAAGCGGCTCATCTTGTCCAGAAGATCGCCCAGGCTGTGTCGTACGCCAACGAGCATCGCGTGATCCACCGCGACCTCAAGCCGGGCAATGTGCTGCTGGACGAGGCGGGAGAGCCGCACGTCACCGACTTTGGTCTCGCCAAGCGCATCGGTGACGACAGCAACTTGACAGCGACCGGACAAATTCTCGGCACGCCCAGCTACATGCCGCCTGAGCAGGCGATGGGGTTGACCGATCAAGCGGATCAGCGGTCCGATGTGTACGCCCTGGGTGCGATTCTGTACGCGACGTTGGCGGGACGACCGCCCCATCAGGCAGCCAATACCCTGGACACCATCAAGGCCGTGATTGAGCAAGAGCCAATAGCGCCCCGGAAGTTGGACCGCACTATCCCCAGAGACTTGGAAACGATCTGTCTTAAGGCGCTCGCCAAGGAACCTGACCGCCGGTATGGCAGCGCCAGCGCCCTGTCGGACGACCTTGGTCGCTATTTGAACAACGAACCGATTGTCGCACGCCGCGTTGGGCCGCTGGAGAAAGCATGGCTTTGGCGCCGCAGGAACCCGCGTGCCGCACTGGGACTCTGCGCGGCGGTCGTCCTGCTGGTGAGCGTCGGGTTTGCTGCGCGTGAATGGCGTGGACGTCTGCAAGCAACCGCGTTGGTCGACAACTTGATTCACGCAAACGTGGACGACGTGCCGGACGTGGCCGCCCGACTGCAACCATACCTGCGCTGGGCGCAGCCTCAGCTGAGTGCATTGTCCGCCAGCGAAGCGACGAGCGACGTTGAACGGCGGCGACAAGTCCATGCTCAAATCGGATTGGCCCAAAGCGACGCCGGACAGCACGAGTCTCTCAGGCAAGCCTTACTGGACGAGTCGTTCGACTTGGAATACTTGCGGGTTATCGGCGATGCCTTGACCGCCGCCAATGCCGACTTCACCGCCGAACTTTGGAAACGGATGCGAGATCCGAAGTTGCTGGCGGAGGTGCGGTTTCGCGCCGGTTTGGCGCTGTGTCGTTTCGCACCAGCGCGAACGGAGGAGAAGTCGCCGTGGACGAGCGAGGATGGTCAATTCCTGATTGGGCGATACCTGGACACTAACCCCGAGTTTCACCCGGTCATCCGGGTGAGCTTGAAGCTCAACGCAAACGTACTTACGCAGCCTTTGGCGGACGTATTCCTGGACGAGCGACTGACGAAGATCCAGCGGGAAGCTGCCGCGAAAGCGATGGTGGATTTCTTCCCTGAGAACGCCACGAAAGACGACTTTGACCGGCTGCAGCCCTTGTTGCTGCTGGGAGCCGGCGAGCAGTTCCAGATCCTCTACCCGCTGGTTAGCAAGTACGCCTCGCTTGATCAGGACATGCTGACTTTGGTCCGCACGCCGCCTGCCGAGACACTTGGTTCAGTGGAGCGAGTCCCGTATGGCAAGGAGCGGGCGACGGCGGCGATCACGCTGCTCAGGAAAGGCTGGAATCGTGCCGAGTTGCTGGATGTGTTGAAGGTGACCGACGACCCCGAGGCGATGACTCAGTTTGTCCATCGGTGCAAAGCTCGCGGAGTGACCGTCGTCGAGTTGCTGGAACTGTGGGATTTGCCGGGGGCGCCCAAGCTGATTCAACGTCATGCCCTTCCGGTGAAGGATCGCAAGGCTTTGGATTCGCAGTTGTTTGGCTTACTGCTTTCGCTGGGTGAATACTCGTGGGCGCAGCTCCCCGCGGCTCGCCAGGATCAACTTCGGAGTCAGGTTGCTGACTTGTTCCGTGACGACAAGAGTTCGGGAGTGCATGCGGCGGCTGGCTGGTTGTTGCGGCGGTGGGGTGCGGAAGATCCGGTGTGCTCGGACTTGGCCAAGCAACTGGACGAAAGGCCGGTGGACGTCCGGGCGGGCTGGGAGTGGCATCGGTTGAAACTGGAGATTGACGTGGCAGGCGCGGATGGTCTTCCGCGGAAGCAGGCGACTTACCAGACGTATGTGTCGTTTGAAGCTGGCGAGCGGAAATTTGGTTCGCCAGCGGATGATCCCGAGCGTTCAGACGATGAAGTGGCGCATCTTCAGGAGTTGGGTGGTTTCTGGATGTTGGATCGGGAGATTACGCGAGGCGAGGCGGAGGGTACGGGACTGATGTCGATTAGCGGCTATGAAGCGAAAGCTCTGACGCCGGCGCATGCGATGGTTGCTCTGAACTGGTACGACTCGGTTCGGATATGCCGGTGGCTGAGCGAACAGCTCGGATACGGGAATTCGCAAGCCTATGCGGATCCGGCGACGCTGCCGGCGAATGACTATGAGCGAGCACGTGCGGATGGCAAGGACGGAATCTTGAATTGGCCGTTGGATGTTGGAGCAGCCGGCTGTCGTTTGCCGACTGAGCATGAGTGGGAAGCGGCATGTCGGGGCGGCCTGCGGACTGCGTTTAGCTTTGGCGGGGACGCGGGTCTGCTGGAGCATTACGGTTGGTTTGAAGACAACAGTGACAGGGTGACTCACGTTGCCGGAGAGCTTCGTCCGACGCTTCGTGGCTTGTTTGACATGCATGGAAACGCTTTTGAATGGTGCCATGATTGGGACGGCGGGTACGGCAGAGAGTCGCTCGCCACGGGACCTGCAGAGGGCGCGAACCGCGTCTTGCGCGGCGGCAGTTGGGGCAACTTCCCGCGGCTTTGCCGCTCGGCGTACCGCAGCAGGCATACGCCGTCCGCTCGCTTCACGAACCTCGGCCTTCGCGTGCTCCGCAGTTCCGTCAAGCCGAGCCCACCACAAGAATCAGAGTAGGCGGAGCCTGAAGAGAAGGCAGGGGGAGGAGCGTAGGGCGAAGCCCGCTCCCTGTTGCTCAGCCATGGTTCCTCCGTGCGTGAATCGTCAGCCCGCTATCTGTAGAGTCCACGCGAGCGTGCTGAGACCCGCCAGAGATTTCTGGAGAATTGAGGGGGCCCGCCGTTTGGCATCGCCAATTTCATGCGGAGAGCTTCCAAAGGTGGACGCCAGGTCGAGTCTCGCCCAAAATCACAACACGGAGCCGCCCGGGCCCAAGAGTCAGAACCTGTGTTCTGGAGCCTTGGAGAAAGGCGGCGTCTCCTTCCCGCCACCGCTGGGCTCGTCCCAGCGTAGCGCTGCTCCTCGCCAGGGAGCGCGCCGTGCCCATTTCCGCCACCGCTGGGCTCGTCCCAGCGGGGCCCTGCTCCCCGCCAGAGAGCGCTGTTTGCTGGGCGAGGAGCATCGCGGCGGTGTTCCCCCCGGGATCGTTGCTGGCGAGGAGCAACGCTCGAGGGGGACATGCCCCGTCGTGGCTTGCTCGCCGTGAGGCCACGGTTACCTTTCCAGATCGGACACAGGCCCGAAGGGCCGACACAAGTCCTGATTGTGTCGGGCCTGTGGTGGACCCGTTTCCGTTGACGTTGCGTGGCCTCACGGCCACGCCTAGAATTGTGCCGGCCCGTCGGGCCTGCTACCCTCCCAGGTGGACCGGTTTACGATCAAGGCCCTTCCCGACCTATTGGGTGATCGGCCAGAACCCCTGATTTCTCAGGCTGAAAACCGGGAGGTTATTGATCGGCCGCCCCTTAGTCAAATCCCGTGACTCGGTGATCGCGACCCTACTCTGACTAGACTAGCTGACATGACCAAAACGGATCGTTCAATCACACGGAGAGATGCCCTGGCATTGGCGGCGGTCTGCATGACCGCTTTGCCAACTCTTGGATGCACACGCGACGAAAACAGTGCGACAGACAAGGGCGACCATTTACCTGACGCTACTACGACCAAGATCAGAAGCGACACAAGACAGGGAGTAACCATGCGAGTTCATTACCTCGAAGTTGTAACGAAGGATGTAGATGCCGCATGCGAGCTCTACTCAGGAATACACGGTGTGACGTTCGGTGATGCCGACCAGAGTTTGGGTGGTGCTCGAACCGCCCAAATGACAGAAGGTGGAATGATGGGGATTCGTGCCCCCATGCATGATGGCGAGAAATCAGTCACGAGAGCGTACATACTCGTTGAAGATATCGAGGCGGCAGTCGGTGCTGCAGCGAAGTCGGGGGCCGAGATTGCCGTTCCGCCCATGAAGATTCCCGGCCATGGTACATGTGCCATCTATATTCAGGGCGGAATTGAAGCAGGGCTTTGGCAACTCTGAACCCTAAACGCAAGGTGGCCGAACAATCCATTGCACACGGAGTCGCGGGCCGCGTCGTTTCTGAGATCCACGTCGTTCGCCACGGCCCAGGAACGGCGGCGTTATGCAGGCGAGTTTGCGAGTTTGTCGTTGCCGATTCCCGAACACTCTGGCCAATTGACCTACCGAATGGGAAGCAATGCAAAAACCATTTGTTCACGGTGTTGGTGGTGTCCTCAGCGCCGACATTGCGGCGCCTGATCATGAGCGTGAACTCACTTTCTACTCGTCAATCCTCACGACAGGCGACGCCCCACTCTGGCGCGATGATCTGACGAACAACCTGGGCACACCGGTAATTGGCCTCGGGGTTCGCACTGCGGAATATGACACTCTGCCGTTACAGTGGATGCCCCACTTTCAGGTCGCTGATGTAGCCGCCAGCGCTGCATGTGCGATTAACATGGGAGGCAAAGAGATTATGCATTCCAAAACCGAAGCTGGCCAAAGTCAATGGGCGGTTCTCGCCGACCAACTTGGGGCGGCCTTCGGCGTTATCCCAGTCGTGGCTGGCGAATCAGGCTCCGCAGGCAGAAATGAACGCCTCGGCTGCATCTCTTGGCTCTCCCTGACGGTTCCAGACGCTGGGACGAGTCGGGACTTTTATCAACACGTTGTGGGATGGAACGCCAAGTCCATTGAGATGGAGGATGGCGAAGGGCAAGTCGCAAGCTTCGAGATGCAGCGAGACGATGAAACTGCCGCAGCAGAGATCTGTCAGTCTCGCAGTCAACATGGTGATATCCCGTCGGTTTGGCTGATTCACTTACCCGTCGGCGACCTTGTTGAGAGTCTTCGACGGGTTACCGAGGGCGGTGGCGAGATCATTAAGGAATACGCCAGGACAAAATACGCCGTTGTTCGCGACCCAGTCGGCGTCTACCTTGCACTGCAGGCCGGCTAAGCAGGAGCGCAGGTGTTTTTCAGGTAAACTCGGTGCGATCTCCGAGGCCCGGAGGGCCGACACAATTTTAGCCGTGGCCGTGAGGCCACGGTTCGCGAAGAATACGACCGCACAGGCCCGGAGGGCCGACACAATGACCGAGTCCCGATTGTGTCGGCCCTCCCCGGGCCTCTTACCCATCTGGCGATACAACCGTGGCCTCACGGCGAGCCCTTTGAAGCTAGTAAGCTGCAGTTTCTTCAGAGTGTCCCCGAAGAGGCTCCATTTTCCGCCACGGCCTGTCGCCACAAGTGCATACGCGGGGACGCCGCCACGACGGGGCATGTCCCCGTCGAGCGTTGCTCCTCGCCAGCAAACAGCGCTCTCTGGCGGGGAGCAGCGCCCCGCTGGGACGAGCCGGACAAGCCCAGCGGTGGCGGGAATTTGCCGGCTAGTCGCGATTCGCTTCATGCTAGCATTAAAGGGTTCGCCTCACGGCCACGGCTAGAATTGTATCGGCCCTTCCAACTACGTCTGAGGCGGCTCCGCTCCCCCGCCCATGTTATTCCTTTTTGAACAGTGGCTCGTGCATCAGGTCATTTGTACCGAGCATCGTGCCTAAATGTGATTCGTGCACCAGAATCGTTTCACGGAACAGGTATATCTTTCCGAGGTAATAAGGACAGTGTGGATTGCGCCAGGGTCCGGCGTCCCAGATGAGGGCGCGAATCTGCTCGTGCGCTCGTGAATTCTTGAAGCGCTCGGGAAGGATCGCGAACGCTGTCGTGCAATGTCAAGCGAACATTGTCGTATTCATAGAGCGACACCAACAAAACATGGGTCACCAGGAATTCCGAAAGTGTCTGAACCAACCGCCCTTTGCCTTCTTTTCCTGGTCCCGCATAAAGGGCGTCATCGGGCAGAAATCCCTCCAGCCAGACGGGCGGGTCTTCTTCCCGTTTCAGGGTAAGGCCCTCAAAATCTCCTTGATACTCCATGAAGAATTTCACATGCGTCGTGGATTGCAGTCCCAGATTTGGCGGTGAGAAGAGATGATGACCGCCATCCCCTTCGTAAAAGAACTCCGCGTCGGGGACACGCGCCTTAACGGCCGGGCGACGCGCATTGAGGCGGTAAAAAAGCGTGAGTGGTAGTGGCAACTCCTCGCTCAGCTCGTGACATTCGTAGGACGAATCGTGCGGCCCATACCAGAAATCAATGAACTTCTGCAATTCGTCCATCCGCTGACGTACAGTTGTGGCTCCGGAAATGTCAAACATGATGCTCAAGCGGCACAACGTCCAAGGTAACCGACGGAAGAGTCGGGACCGACTGCGCCAGGACCTCCTGTTCACTGATTGCTATCTGGCTGAACGCTGAACCTGCCCCTGCCCCTGAACAACATCTGCACCCCAGCTTAGAATGACGTTAAGAACGTGCGGAGAAGTCGCCCAGCACGAAGTACTCACCCTCGCTCAGTGTCGCGGGTCGATCCCTCGAGCCCCATGGATCTGGTCCGGGCCAGTCAGGAAGCCGCGACAAATACTGAACGCCGCGAATCGAATCCGGCGGTGTTTGCTTCTCGCCGTCAACCCACACCGAACCGCCTTCAAGGTGCACCGTCTCTCCTGGGAGACCAACAAGTCGCATGACGTACAGTGTCGCGGGGTCTTCCGGGCACTGAAAGACCACGGAATCCCATCGCCGTGGAGCGAGGAATTTGGCGACAATGCAGTGATCCCCCGAGTGAACTCGCCGAGCTGCATTCGTTGATTGCGTGACGTGGAACCCGTCGCATATCATGCGTGGCGGCGCCATCGCAACATAGCGGCCGTCCACGGGTGAGCAATAAGCCGGCTGACCACATCTCGGGCATGCGTCCCGCCAGTGTCTTCCAAGCAAGGTCGGAGCCATGGCGTTGGTTGAGACGACGAATGTTTCATAGAGAAGCGGTCGCAGCACGAGCAGAGCGAACGCAATGATCGCAACCGAGGCGAGCGGAGTTGGAAACCAAGCTCGCAGGGCTCGCAGAACGCCAACCCTGAAGACGGCGCCAATGACCACGCATTGCATGATCACTCCGGCGACAAGCTCCACGACTCCAAACGACAGGGATTGGGTATCGGAGGTTAACGCGGCGAAAAGAAACGCGACGTTCAAGGCAATTTGAAGAACCAGAACAGCAGCGGTGGCGCCAACGACGCGGCGTGTCGTTACGTTCGAAGCCTTCGCCCAGCGAAGCCCGAGCCTCAGGCATAAGGCCCACAGGACGGCCAGGGCGAGAAGCAGGCCGATGAAGACGGTGGCAAGCGTGATGGTCGTGAACATCGAGCGTTGGTGGTTAAGACAAGGCAATACGGCCTATTGTGTCGTATCCGCAGGTTGAGTCAATTCCCGACTGGTCGCCCGCTACGGTCTTTCGACACAAGCAGTGTGGGGCCTTATTCTTAAGATGTTTGTTGCGGCGCCATCGGCGCACAGCATAGAATCCAAAAAGAAACGAGCTCCGCTTCGTCCCACGCCAAGGAACGGCCCCCTGCCCTTCTTGAAGAGCTCATTTATGCGCAGCCGAATCACACGCGGAGCATTCCCAACCGCAACCGCTGGTGCGATCGTGCTGAGTCGAAGAGGCAGCGTGGAGCCAAATGACAACCCAGACTTGACCCGTGATCGGGAGCCAAATTGTGAACGCACTTCCCATCTCACCCGCGTATCGGGAAGCAGTCAGAGTAGCACTCGTTCTTCAAGTCGTCGCCGCCCTGCTACTTCTCATGATCCTGGACGGTGGAGTACTGGCCAAGGTTGGCGGGGCCGCAATGATCGGATTCTGGATCGGAGTCGCCGCGATCATGGTTCGCCGTCCGATGACGCCCAGCGCTGTTGACTTACTCTACGTGCGATGGGGCTACGTGCCCCTGCTCTTACTTGCCGTGGCCTTTTCGCCGTTCATCGCTGGGCTGCTTGGATGAACGAGCGTCGCACCGACGACGGGCGACCAACAGCGGGGCCATTACCTCCGGTCGCGGCAGGTTTTCGAGGAGCTACGGTGGATCGGCGAGAAGTCTTCGAGGACGACCTGGTCGTACTCATCCGGCTGGAACCGCGACCGCGGAGGTCTCCAGGCTGACCCGAGGCGCCGCCGCCAGAAGCAACGCCCCCTTTTGTTTCGCCATATTGAGCGCTGCGTTGACTGGAAAATCTCCGTGGCGGCTTCCTGAGTTTGTTAAACTATGAAGGGCTCAGAAACGCAGGCGTTGTCGGGGCTTCCATTTTCGAACAGAATGGTCCACCCGCGCGTGCCGGGTGATTGGCGAGGCTCTACCACAGTAGGACTCTGACGCACCACACTTGATAAGGATGAAGCCGTGAAATCTTCCATCAAGGGGCTTTCCTTCGTTTTCTGTCTTGTTGCCATCCATTTGCAAGCACGGGGACAATCGGTCTTGTTGATGCCGGAACCTCTGGACGGATACACCGTTTCGAAGGCCGCAATTGGCGACGCCGAAAAACCGCAAGGCTATCTCATCACTGCGGAGAAAGAAGGAGTCGTTGACAAAGTGCAAATCGTCGTGGAATTCAGAGATTTCCAGGATCCCAGAGCGCGTGTCGCCGCCGCCAAGGGATACGTGAACGGTTTCTCGCAGTCATTGATACAATCTGGCCTCAAAGTAGCCGCCACCGAAATACCTGAAATCACAACAAACACCGTCAACAAGAAGATCGTCGCCGATGTTGCGTTTGTCCAGCCGGACCAAAGCGCCATCCTGACACGACACGTGATCTTCTTCGCCAAGCATGGCTATGACGCGAGAGTCATCGCGACTTCCAAAGAAGGACTGCAAGAGCTATCCAAATGGGCGATGCAGATTCAGCCGGTGGGAAATTTGGAATGAGACGTCCAGCGCTACGCTGGAATGAGCCCAGCGGCGGCCGGAATTTGCCGGCCAGTCGCAACTCCCGGGCTGACCTGCACTTTTACGCGACTGGACCAGTGGTTGACGAACGCGTCATCAAGGCAAGAGACGGAAAGATCTCTTCAGACGCCGAATCGCCAATCGCCAATCGCTTGGCTCGGCGAACTGATCAAACGGGCGCCCTGGAGTAGCACATGACCTCGGCAGCGAATTCACCTTTCACTTACCGCAACGTTGCCATCACAACTTTTGCCACAGGCATTGTGCTCGCCGTAGCCGGCCTCGCGATGGGCGGCTTCACATCGGTGGCGTGGGCTGGAGTGATGGGGGCTGGCATCGCCTTGACGCTCCATGGGCTGTTGGCGACCATCGGTTCGTTCATGATATCGTCGCGCCACAGCAGCCGAAGCCGCACGACGCCAAGTAGCGGCAGCTTGCGCAACGCGCCCACGCTCGGCATTTTCATCGTTGACGGGACGCCCGCGATTGCCTTCCGGGTGGGAAACACCGGAATCCGATGAACGTCCAGGCATTTCCCTGGATGCTCTCCTGCTTGCATCCACTCGCTCCGGAATCAACAATCAAGTCGGCTGCCGAAGTAGAACTGATTCCCAGACCATCTCGAGGAAACGACCCGTGTACGAAGCGAGCATCAAGCTGCTTGAAATGCCGGACCATAATTCGATTTCCGTTTGTGTCTTCAACGAGAACGAAGGCCTCTTTGAATTGGGGGAGAGGATTAACGCCAAGTTCGAAGAGGCCTACATGAACGGCTACAATTGGGACGCCGTCATTCGCTGCTACGTTGGAAACGCCGATCCCGAGCTGATGCAGGAAGTTGGCACGGACCCTGAGGCTGGGATGTTCTCCGCCTACATGAGTTACAGCCCGGAAAATCTGGAGAAGATGAAACGCTTCGAAAAGCACGTTCGAGCAATGGTCGCGGACGAGGCGGCGCTCATGCAGTTCATCGAAGCGAACCGGGACAAGATCGAATGGGATTGAATGCTTGACGGATCATTTCGTTCGCAATCGAGGGATCGCAATGGGTTTTGGGGCGCCATGGGTCCTGGATCGCTTTCTCGCCGGCCTTGATGTTGATTTTGGTTTTCCTGGCGTGCCTTCCCAAACGCTCGCCAGACCACGGGGATCCTGGACTGAAGGCGGCGATGCCTTCGCGGGGCTAACGGCGGATGGCGGCAAGTGGTGGAAACGCGACTGGCGAGGAGCAGCGATTGACGGGGGCAGGCCCCGTCGTGGCGAAAATGACGCCTCACGGCGAGGCGGCAAGCAAGACTGAATCACTCATGAAAGGAAAACAAGATGGATTTGGGCGCATTCTCGGTGAGTTTGGCCGTCAAGGACCTTGAGGTTTCACGGAGCTTCTATGAAAAGATCGGGTTCAAGGCCTTCGCGGGGGACGCGTCGCAGGGCTGGTTGATCATGAAGAACGGCGATCACGCCATTGGTTTGTTCCAGGGCATGTTTGAGAGGAACATCTTGACATTCAATCCGGGTTGGGACAGCAACGCTCAGCCAGTCGATTCGTTCACGGATGTGCGTGATCTGCAGCGGCAACTCAAAGCGCAAGGCGTGGCTTTGCAAACGGAAGCGGATGAATCATCGAGCGGGCCGGCAAGTTTCGTGATGGTTGACCCTGACGGCAATCCGATCCTCGTGGATCAACACGTGTGAGTGGTGGAGGGACTCGCGTCCGATCGACTGAAATGGAGGGCGGGCGAGCTCTTTTGACGTGGATCCTCCCGCACCCGTCGACGCGCCCCAGGACCACGCCGCGGCGGGCGGTGCCGCTTTGGCCCGGGAACGAGGGGGATTCGCTTGGGTAGCCGCCGCGTGATTAAGCGAATTTCCGCGGCTTTCCTGCTCGTCTGACGTCACGGGCGACTTGCCGCGGCGGCATTTTGCTACCATAGGGGGGCTGACGTCGCCGTCGTTGCCTGGCCAGGGCCCCCCACCGCGGACAAGCGGCGGAATCGACGGCGTCGGCGGGGCCGGAAGGCGAGTCGGCGCAAGCGGAATCCGCCGGTGGAGAAGAATGTGTTGAGACTCGATCCGAGGTTGCAATGCTCGTAAGGCTGGCGATGAAGCTGAGTCAGATTTCGCCGCGGTTTCGGCGCCTGCTGTGGCGGCGGTGGTACCAATATCTCGCGGGATATAAGGTCGCGGATTGGCGGTTCATGAATTACGGCTACGCGTCGTTGGATGACGCGGAAGCCCGGCTTGACTTGGAGCCGGATGACGACCACAATCGCTACGCCATCCAGCTTTATCACCGAGTTGCCGGCGCCGTTCCCCTGCACGGCAGGGATGTTCTGGAGGTTGGGTGCGGCCGGGGCGGAGGATCCTCCTTCGTTCAACGGCGCCATCGCCCCCGGCGGTTGACCGGCGTCGATTTCTCCGCCAAAGCGGTTCGTTTCTGCCAGCGGAACCATGTCATTGAAGGACTGTCGTTCGTTCATGGCGACGCCGAAGCACTGCCATTCGAGGAGGGGTCCTTTGACGCCGTGATCAATGTAGAATCATCACATTGTTACGGGTCCATGCCGGCCTTTCTACGCCAAGTGCATCGCGTACTGCGGCCCGGCGGTCACTTTCTGTTCGCGGATTTGCGAGCCGCCGATGAGCAAGACCTGCTTCACAAACAGCTTCTGGAGTCGGGGATGGCCGTCGTCGAGCAAGACGACGTGACCCCCAACGTGGTTGAGGCGCTGCGGCGAGATAGTGAGAGAAAGCTGGCTCTGATCGAGGCCATGGTGGACAAACGGTGGGTCAACACCTTCCGTCAATTCGCGGCCATTGAGGGGTCGGAGGTGTTCGACAACTTCCGAGACCGTAAGTTCATCTACCTTCGGTATGTACTGCAAAAGCAGAATTAACCATCATGCGGACAGCGCCGGCCCCAGTGTTTCATTGCCTGCGATTTGGCGCCATCGACCGAGACCGTTGTCACCGAATTCTCCGCCTTCACAGAACGTCAAGGACACCAGTGTGCTAGTAGAACTCCTGACCACGATGCCCACCACCGCTCTTGGCTGCCTGCTTGCGTTCGTTCTGTGGTTCTTGATCTGGGCCCCGCTCGTCGCGCTGCTCGAATACTTCGCCCATCGCTGGATCATGCATAAAGCCAATCGCTTGTTGGATCCCAAGCTCGGCCAGTTGAAGGCTCATGGCGCCCACCACATGGGTTCGAACGATCATGAGTTGGTCGATATGCCGCTGAAGAACTGCCTTTTGCTGACCAGCCCAGCGTTCGTAGCCCTGGTCGCGTGGGGCCTGGCGTTTGGATCGATGTCATCGATCGTCGTTCCCCTCGCGACGCTGCTGTCTTGGAGCTTCTTCTATACGTACCTGTGGACGCGCGTGCATCGGGCGATTCATGGATTGGAAGTCAATTGGTTCAGTCATCTCGGGCCGGTATTCCGGTTTTTTCGAGATCATCACTTGACGCATCACAGCAATGCTCGGATGAACTATGGGACGGTGTTTCCCTGGACCGACTACGTCTTCCTGACCTCGCGCGATCGCCGCAAGAAAGGCGCGCGCTCCCAGAAAGCCACGGTCCCCCATGACTCGGCGTTGTAGCCCTTGAGCGGGGCAATGATCAAAACGGCAGGCTGAGCGCGTCGCAAAGGAACTTCATTAACGGCAAGGCCTCACGCATCGAAGCGGCGGTTTCCTTGACGAATGCGGCTTGTTGAATGCTCTGGTCGGGCACTTCGCTGACGCCGATGAAGTCCTTGCGTTTCAGATCGTCAATCAACGGGTGATCCGCGTCGAAGCCTCGGGGCGGTCGCTTCAGGCAATCACCGGATAAATGGAAGACGCCTGTGAAGGCCTTGCCGCGAGCGGCGCGAGTCCAGGCTGCCGGGTTTTCCGCGATGGCCGACCGAATCTGTTGAGCCGACTTGGGATCAGGTCGCCAGATGCCAGCGCCGAGAAACACGCCGCCGGGCTCGACATGGAGGTAGAATCCGGGCGCATGCACGTCTTTGCCGACTCGATGTCGAAAGTGAAGACCCACATTCGTCTTGTAGGGGATCTTCTCTTTGGAGAAGCGAGTATCCCGATAGATCCGCATCAAGCTGCCGCCCGTCTTCTTGGGAATCGCCAAAAAGAGCGGGGCGAAACGCTCGAAGTGCTTGCTCATTGCCGAGATCAAGTCCAAGGACGGCTGCACAATCGACGATTCGTAGCGCGCCTTGTTCTCTTGAAACCACTCGCGGTTGTTGTTCTTCTTCAACTGCTTCAGGAAGCGTAGCGCGTCGGCCGGGTAGCCGGTGAACTTGGACATGGCGATTCTTCTGGAGCGTGGATCGGGGAAACGTGAACCAATATCAACAAGTTTGGCTGGCCGCCAATTCGGCACGGCTGGCCGTTGATTTAGAGGTCGGGGGAGCGCGGGCCTGAGTCACGGCGGATGCAGATCATGCACATATCGTCCGCGGGGGGGTGTTCGCCCATGAAGGTGGTCACCGCTTGGATCACTTGCCGCTCCGCTTCCGCGGCCGAGGCGCTGGCGGCCAATTCGGCGAGCATGCGATCCTTGCCGAAACTCTCTTGATCCTCGCTGAAGGCGTCAGTCACGCCGTCGGTGTAGACCACCAGCAGATCGCCGGGCTCCAACGCATGCACGCAGGGGCGCGCGCCGAGGTCGTCCTTCAACCCCAAGAGCGTTCCCGCTTCCTCGTCGCCCAACTCCCGGATGGCGCCCGAAGCCGATCGCAGGATTGGACGTTCATGTCCGGCGTTGACGATCGTGACCAGGTGGCTCTCAGGTTCGATCACGAGGATCACCATCGTGACAAACTTCTCGACCGCCGAATGCAGGATGCTGGAATTGAGCGATTGAAGCACGTCCAAGGGCGAAATCTGGCGAGCAAAATGCAGCTTCACTTCGCTGGCCAAGTTCGAAACCAAGAGGGCGGCGGGAACTCCGTGGCCTTCCACATCGGCGACAACAATCGCCAGGCGACCGTCATCCAAAGTGATGTAGGTGTAATAGTCTCCGCCCACCTGCTGCATCGGCGAGTAGAAGTCGTGAATCTCATAACCGCTTAGTTCGGCCGTTTGCTGAGGCAGCAGCCCAAATTGAATCGAACGCGCCATGGCAAGTTGCTTGCGCATCTCGCGCTGCTCGCACTCCAGTTGGCAAAGCGCCAGACTCTCGAGGACCTGCGCGACCTGCAGCGAGATGGTGGCGAGGAGTTCGAGGTCCGCGCGAGCGTTGGCCGCTCTCGTTTGGCGAGACTCCAATTGAAGGACGCCAAACGACTCACCCTGGCGTCCGATTAACGGGGCGCACATCAGGCTGCCAATGTTCGCGTTGACGACGCTATCGCTCGGTGCGAAGTCCTCATTCAGTCGCTCCGAGAGCACCGCCTTTTGCGACGCCATCACCTGCTTCATGATCGTGCGACTGACCCAGGTGTGCGCCGACCGGTCGTCGCGGAAACGAATGGCCGTCACGGACGCCGCATCCGCATGAACCTCGAACATGGCGGCCATGGCCCTGTCGTAGTCCGGGAAGACGGACAGCAAAGTGTCCAGGACCGTATCGAACGCGGCGTCGCGATCGGACACGCCTTGCAGGCGACTGGTGAGCTCCATTAACGCACGGAGATGAACCTGTGCGTTGGCGTTAGTCCTTGTCCGCAATTTCTTCCAGGAAGAATCCACTTCGGCGGACCAGGTCTTCTGTCCTGACGGCGTATCCACCATGACCACGTGATCGGAGGCAAGCATCCGGGATCCCGAACTGGACTCGTTGGCGCGAAACTCCAGGATATACCCGCAGATCTTAATCGTGTCGCCATGTCGCAACGTGCAGGGCGTCTGGGCCGGCAATTTTCGGCCATTCACATACGTGAAGTTGCGACTGCTCAAATCGCTGATCTGATAGCCGCCGGGGCCATGTTGGATCTGAGCATGATGACGGCTAACCGATTCATGGCGCAAGGCAAGTCGTTGCCTTTTTCGCGCCGAATCGAAAACGTCGCGTTCGTCAGCTCAACATCCGCTCGCTGGTGATCGCCCTTCAGGTGCACTATCCGGGCCATGGCGTATCCTGCCTTCGAGTGATAAGCCGTTCAACGGGGGATCCCGCTGCGAGACAGCATAGCAGACTCGCGCCGGCGACACACGCAGCGGGAGGACGCGGTTGGACGGCTTAGTCCTGTTCCGGCTCCGCCCAGGCGGAGGCGTTACCGTCTTCGTCGATCGTTACGTGGATGACATTGGGGCGACAGCACACGGGGCAGTCTTCCACGTATTGCTGATGCGAACCTTGCGAGTAATCGATGGGAATCACGATTTCCTCTCCGCAGTCGTTGCAGAGATACGCTGCTTGATCCCGCGCATCGACGGCGCGTCGCTGATATGGGTTCAATTTCAGTTGATCTCGAAAAATCAGCTTCTCGCCATGTATCCTCTGAAAGCCCAGGCGGCGCCAATCCTCCACCGACAATTCCAAACTATCTTCCTGGGCGACAGTCAGTCCGTGAGGGCAGAACAGGGCCATGCTGGTCTCTAACAGCTGGACTCTCAGGCGTGTATGCGCAACGCTGGCTGCTATCTCTACCGACTCAACGACGAGCAGATTGTTCCATCCTGGCGTGATATCCAATTCCTCTCGGGTCTCGCCGTCGGCTTCAAACAGCGCCAGCATCACTCCTTCCAGGGATGCATCGGTATCAAAGACAAGCACCAGGTGTTGCCCTTGGTTGATCGCCTCGGTCGTGCCGACCAGTTTCAGGGTGATTTCTCCGCAGCAGTCGGCGGAATCCGCTTCGTAGGCTTTGCCGATGACCGTTTGCACATAGTCGCCTGGATCGACCCATGGGGCGACGCTGGCGGACAACGAGAACGCCACCTCACCCAAGAATTCATCGTCTTTCATCTTGCGTTACTCCTCTGCGAGCCTCCCACGATCAGGACCGCCATGTTGGCTTTCCGCGGCGGCTTAAGCCGAAGGACTGCGCCTGACTTCGTCTCGCCAGGGCTCGCCCATTGCCCCAGGTCGATGTTGAGCCAGCGAATGGCGAGCTCGCCGGAATCCGCCGAAGGCTTAAGGCTCACCTCGCGATTCGACTCGGCAAGCGGGAAGAACACCACGCGGATCTCTCGGGCCTTGGACGCCGCGCAGTAGGCTTCGTTCGCTTGGCGGTCCAGAAGCAGGGAGTTGTCGGCCTCTAGATTCCAGAGCGGCGTCTCGCGCTCAAGCAGTCTCGCGGCGCGAATGCAAGCGACTGCTTTGTCGTTGATTCCCAATCCTGAATCGGGCCGATGAAACCGAATCGACGCCGCGCCGGCCAGCAGGTGCCGCCAGAATCGCTCGATGGCGTCTTGGTCGGAGTGGCCGAATTTGTTGCCATTCGCGCCGTAGGTCTTGGTGGTGTTCATCGGACGCGGTGCGCTGGACAACAGCTCGCGCACAAAAAGGAAGTTATCCCAGTGCTTTTCGCCCTGGTTGTGATTGTTTTGCGAAACGTTCGACGAAGTCATAGAGCTCGGGATGATCGAAAGTCTGGCGATGGCTGAAGCTTGCAGGTTCCAATCATCCCACATCTCCGTGGTCATGACTCCCTTGCCTGCCTGGGCCGCTCGCGACTTGACGAAGTGCGCCCAGTAGCTCGCCCACTCCGGTTCGGCCCTGGTTTCATTGTCCATGCAATACAGAACGTGATCGTACTTCAGGCTGTGGTCCAGCAGCTTGTTCACGAACTGCTGTTGAAAGCGCAGCACGACTTGATTGTTGCGCTGCTTGGGAGTCGTGAAGAAAAACGGTTGCTTGTTCGCGCCGGGATGATCCGGATATCGCTTCGCAAAACCAGATTCCTCAAACGAGTAGTTGATGTTGTTCGCGGGACAGTAGGGATGATCCTGCCAACGACGCGGGTCATCCTGGCGATTGTCGGTATAGTCGAAGCGATCCCAGATTTCGATTTGCACAAAGATCTTTCGCTTCGCCGTCTCGCGCAACAGGCGTTCAAAACGCTCCCAGTATTCAGGATTCCACCGCGACAAGTCGTATTTACCGTTCTCCAACCGCAGGAAGGCATAGACTTCAAAGCCTCGATCCTTGCGGTCACTCATCGTGTTGCGGATGACGTTGCCTCCTGCGGCGACGATGCGGTTGAGTTGCGGGATTAGTTCCTGTTCCGGCCATTGAAACAGGTTGTCATCGTCGCTGCCTCCCAGCAGCAGGACCGGCTGATCATGAAAGGACCAGTACCACGGGTTGGCGGCCCAGGGTCGCAGCGCCGCGGGATCGTCGGCCGCCGCATATCCGGTTGTCCAAGCCGCGACCGCAACGGTCCATCCAACGAAGAAGTGTCGAGCCATCATGGTGATCCGCCTCAAGCAGCAGGGGAGAAACTGCGCCATGACGTAAGCCTAGGGGGTGGCCGCAACGCCGTCCATACGAAGCAGACGCTCGACGGTCCGTCGAGCCGACGCGAGTGACCGCGTCAAAGGGTGGTTGAGCTAAGCAGAGGCGAAGGTGTTCTTCAGGGAAACTCGGTGCGATCTCCGAGGCCCGGAGGGCCGACACAATTTTAGCCGTGGCCGTAAGGCGAACCCTTTAAAGCTGAGCAACCTGCAGTTTCTTCAGAGTGTCCCCGTAGAGGCTCTATTTTCCGCCGGGGACGCCGCCACAGAGTGGCTTACCGCAGGCCGCCGGCAAGCCACGACGGGCCGCCCATGTCGGATCGCCCCGCCATGTCCCCGTCGAGCGTTGCGCCCCGTCGAGCGTTCGCTCCCCGCCAGCAACGATTCCGGCGGGGACGCCGCCACGATGCTCCTCGCCCAGCAAGCAGCGCTCTCTGGCGAGGAGCAGCGCTATGCTGGGACAAGCCCAGCGGTGGCGGGAATGTGCCGGCCAGTCGCGCTTTGATTCATGCTTGCTTTCAAGGGCTCGCCTCACGGCCACGGAGAATGCCGTTTCGGCCCTCTGGGCCCAAGTCAATGTGGGCGAACGGCAAGCCGGTCGGCCACGGCTAAGCCAGTGCCGTTCCTCCAAGCCTTGGGGGCTGGCCTTTGGCGTGCGGATTGGACTATGCCCGGACGTTCACTTGGCGGCGGCCACTCGATGAGCTCGGATCGCGGTCAGTTTGGACTGAAACTCCGCCGAAGAGACAAACCCGGTCATCACGCCCAGGACTTCGCGTTTGGGGGAAATGACGATGGTGGTGGGAAATGTCCTCACGCCCAGCTTTTTCACCAGATCGGGGCGTTGCGTGCGATTGGCGGAAGCCGCGACGAAATAGGTATTGATCTCGCTGATCACGTTGGGATCAGTATAGGTTTTCTTCTTCATCAGATCGCAATAAGTGCAACCGTCCATGGTGACGTACAGCAGCATCGGACGCTGCTCTTGTTGGACGACGTTCCACGCCTCGGTAATCTCCGACCAGGCAATGGTGTTCGCGGCGTTGTTTTCGGCGGCCGCCGGGACGGCGGCGGAAAGGGTCAACAACGTGAAGGCAAACAACGAGACGATTCGCATAACTAAGCTCCCCCTGAGCTCCCAGCAACGGTGGAAAGTGGACGCCGTACTTCATCGTCCAATCCCGCGCCGCCGCCCCGTGCGAAGCACATAATTCCCGGCGGCTTTGCAATCCGCGACGTTGGACATAGGGGCGGTAGCGAATCGCCGCACGAGTTGAATTACGCTCGCTGGCGCAAAAGAAAACGGCGAGGATAACCTCGCCGTTGCGGAATTGTTCAACTGTATGGCGTCGCCTATTTTGCGCGATGTAACAGCAAAGCGAGCGTTCGAGCAATCGCAGCTTACGACTTCGCGGCGGAGGCGGCCCATCGTACCCAGGAAACACATCCGCTGGCGGCTTGGCGGCGGTGTCGATAAACAGGCGCCAGTGCGTCCCTTTCGCGGCGGGAGGCATGATGAACTCCCGCGGCGCACTGGTGGCGTTGACAAATAGCAGGACGTCGCGGCCCACGCCTTGTGGGTCCTCGTGCAGGTCGGGAGGCGCGCGAACAAGCTGATGAGGGCGCTGTCGCCGCTATTCCAGTTCATCGCCGTTCCCAAGTGGCTGTACCAGCTGACATCGGGCAGACCGCGGCGCGTGTCCCGTTTGCCGTTAGGAAGCTCTTGCGGCGGACGGTCGGCTGTGGCCGGCGGAAGTTGATCAAGGCCTTCACGAAACGCATCAACTCAGCGTTCTTCTTCCGACCAGCTCCCAATCGAACCAGGAGATCTCGTTGTCCTGGCAGTAGGCGTTGTTATTGCCGTGCTGCGTGCGGCGGCACTCGTCGCCGGAGACCAATCATGGGAACGCCCTGGCTCAGCAGCAGCGTCGACAGCATGTTCTTGATCTGCCGCAGCGCGCAGTCCTCCGATTCCTTGTGACGTGGTCGGTCCTTCGACGCCGTAGTTGTAGCTGTGGTTGTTGTTGTCGCCGTCGCGATTGCCTTCGCCATTGGCTTCGTTGTGCTTGTCGCTGTAGCTGACCAGGTCGTTCAGCGGTGAAGCCGTCGTGGGACGTGATGAAGTTGATGCTGCTGATACGGGCGGTCGTCCGCCGTGTTCGTACAGATCGCTGGAGCCGGACAAGCGCGTGGCGAAGGCGCCCAAGCATGCCGGGGTCGCCTCGCCAGAACGCGTCGCATGTCGTCGCGGTAACGTCCGTTCCATTCCGCCCACGTCGCCGCATGGCTCCACGCAGTGCCGAACGAACCGACCTGGTAGGCGCCGGCCGCGTCCCAGGCCTCGGCGATGATCTTCGTGTCGGCCAGCAACGGATCCTCGGCAATCGCCTCGACCAACGGGGGGATTGGGCATCAGAGTTCCCGTTACGATCGCGGCTGAGAATCGACGCCAGATCAAAGCGGAAGCCGTCGATGTGGTAGTTGTGCACCCAATGCCGCAGGCAATGGAAGATCATCTCGCGGACGATCGGATGATTGCCGTTGATCGTGTTGCCGCAGCCGGAGTAGTTCTTGTAGCGGCTGCCGCCTTGCCAGCATGTAATAGACGCGGTTTTCCAGCCCCTTGAAGCTGAGCATCGGGCCCAGTTCATTGCCTTCGCAGGTGTGGTTGAAGACCACGTCCAGGATGACTTCGATGCCCGCCTGATGCAGCGCCTTGACCATCTGCTTGAATTCGTCGACTTGGCGCCCGGGCTCGGTCGCCCGCGGCGTAGCCGCGGTGCGGTGCGAAGAAGGCCATCGGGATCGTAACCCCAGTAGTTGGGCCGCTCGAGCGGTCTTGCCCATACGATGCCCAGAATCGGAAATTCGTGGACCGGCATCAATTCGACGGCGGTGACTCCCAAGACTTGCAGATACGGGATCTTCTCGATCACGCCCAAGATAAGTGCCGGGTGCTCGACGCTGCTGGATCGTCACTGCGTGAAACCCCGGACGTGCATCTCGTAGATGACCGTTTCCGACAGATCACGGCGCAGGTGACGGTCGCCTTCCCAGTCGAAGTAGTCGTCGATGACGACGCACTTGGGTGGTCGAATGATGCCGTCGTTCGATGGCTGAAAGGTGCCGGCCAACGCCTTGGCGTACGGGTCGATCAGCCGCGCTTGGCCGTCGAACCACTGGCCGCGTTCCGGATCGTACGGACCGTCGGCCTGAAAGTGATACAGCTGGCCCGGGCCGACGTCGGGAACAAAGATGCTCCAGATGTCGCCCCAGCGGTCGGTGTCCGGGTCGAAATGAATGATGTTCGCGGGTTCGAGATCCTCGACGTGATCGTACAGCAGCAGTCGCATGGCGGTGGCCGAACGACTGAAGACGACGAACTGCACCCCGGTCTCTTGGATAATTGCTCCATAGGGGAGCAAGTGGTTGAACTGCAGTTGAGGGTGTGATTGTCGCATGAGCATTGGGCAGCCTCGAGTTCCGCGGAGCGCCAGTGTTGATCCGTCCTGGGATATGAGGAGGATAACACCGGCCGCCCCCGCTACTCGCGGCTAGATGGGCAAAAGGACCGAAATTCATCCGCGGCGGGTATCGCACGAATCGCTGGGAAAAACTAGATGCTTTGGGGACACTGCCCTCTGGCGCCGGCTAAATCGATTGGTGCAAATGCAACTCCTTGAGATGGAGTGTTGCGCGGTCCCTGCGGGTCCTTGGGAATTCACGGTCAATCGGCCCATCCGACTTCCTATGCGAGGATAGCTGATCCGCGATGCTTCGGCTACGACTAGCCGCCGCAGGCTCGTTGACAGCGTTTCCTGACAGGGCCTAGAATCCGATTCCTCCGCTATTGCGGCCGCCACCGCCCGAGCGTCGCCGCGGCAAGGCCGCGGGCGGCCCGGGGAGATCGACGGGCGCTTCACTTTGCCTCCTCTTCTCCGCAATTTGGATTCCATGAGCGGTACATCCTACCGGGACGCCGGCGTTGATCTCGACAAATACCGCGACGCAATGCAGCGGTTGCCGGCCCTGATGCGGCGAACCTTCTCGCCGCGGGTCCTGCCCCTGGAAGGAGGCTTCGCCGGGCTTTTTCAGCTCGACTTCGCCAATCGGCTCTTCTCCCGCAACTACGACGAGCCGGTTTTGGTCGCTTGCACCGATGGAGTCGGAACCAAGCTTCGCGTCGCCCAACGCTGCGGAAAACATGACACCGTGGGCATCGATCTGGTGGCGATGTGCGTCAACGATGCGATTTGTTGCGGGGCCGAGCCGCTGTTTTTTCTCGACTATGTGGCGATGTCGCACGACGATCCCATCATGCTGGAGCAGATCGTGCGGGGCATTAGCGATGGATGCCGACTTGCCGATTGCGCCTTGTTGGGTGGCGAGACGGCTATTATGCCGGACATCTATCAGCCGGGAGACTACGACCTGGCCGGCTTCTGCGTCGGCGTGGCCGAGCGTAAAAGACTGATCGATGGCAAGGCGATCGCGCCGGACGATGTGCTGCTGGGCGTCGCTTCGTCCGGCATCCACTCCAATGGTTTCAGCTTGGTGCGAAAAATCATCTTCGACATCGCCGGTTTGAAGACCGAGGACAAGACGCCCTGGGATGGGCAGCTGACGATCGGCCAAGCCTTGCTGCAGCCGACGCGCATCTACACCGGCGTCGTCCGAAAAATCATGAACGCGTACAAACGCTCCGGCGTGCTGCACGGTGTGGCGCACATCACCGGCGGAGGCCTGCAGGAGAACATCGATCGGATTCTCCCCAAGGGACTCTCGGCCCGGATCGAACCTGACAGTTGGGAACGCCCGCCCGTCTTTTCATGGCTGCAAGAACTTGGCGGCGTCGCCGACGATGAGATGGCGCGAGTCTTCAATATGGGCGTCGGCCTGGTGCTCGTGTTGCACGATCACTTTGTTGACGCCACCCAACGGCGACTTAACGACGCCGGATGGCGTAGTTGGCGGATCGGCCGGATCATGAAGGACTAGACCAACGGCCAGAGTGTCCCAGCAAATTCCCGCCACCGCTGGGCTTGTCCCAGCGTAGCGGTGCTCCCCGCCACTCAACGGGGGCAAGCCAGCGCCGTAGCGGGTTCTCGCATCCAGCCTCGCACCGCAACGCGGTGCAACCCCAAAGCCTGGGGTCGCGCAGCGCACCCCAGGAAACGCGGTACGCATGAGCACCTTCCCGAGGAGCGAACGAAATTCCGCTACGGCGTTGCCCGTTGTGGCGGCGTCCACGCCGGGATCGTTGCTGGCGGGGAGCATCGCTCGACGGGGACATGCCCGTCGTGGCGTGCTCGCCGCGTAAGCACTTGCAGCGCGACTACCTGAAAAACACCTGCGAGCCGGCTTACTTGCGGGCTGCTTGGATCACATCGATGGTCTCCTTGGCGACTTGCCGCAATTCGCCCTCTTCCTGCTCATTGTCGGCGATCCGCCGCAGGTCGCTCACCGCGTCCCGAGCTTCGCCGCCCAGCGTACCGAGGGCTTCCATCGCAAAATAGCGGACTTCGGAATTCGCGTTCGTCAGCAGTTTACGAAGCTCCGGCGTCGCCTTGATTTCCACCCCAATGAGCTGAAAGACCTCGATCGCTTCGGTTGCGGTCGAGTCCTGCAATTCCTCGATCAGCACCTGCAGCGTTTGCTCGCTCTTGCCCGTGATCTTGAACAGAGCCAGCGCGGCGTAGGATCGCGGGTTGTAGGTCTTGGTTTCGAGCGCCTTTCGAATCCGAGGCAGGGACGAGCGTGCATCGGCCCCAAGATCCGCCAAGCCGACCAGCGCGTCACGACGCACCGGCTGCATGCGATCGGTGAGGGCCGCGTCGAGCGCTTTCACTGCTTCATCGCCGTCCGAACCAATCTTGCCGAGGGCCAACGCCGCATGCCGACGCACGGAAACCGGGCCCTCCTTCAACGCCTCGACCAACACCGGAACCGAGCTCCTGGCGGCGGGGCCGAACTTCGCCAACGCCTGGCAAGCCCAATAGCGAGTGTGGAAGTCCTGATGGTTCACCAACCCCGCCAAGGCCGGCACGGCTTCGGCGGCCGAGTCGGTGGCGGCGCCCAAGGCCGCAACGGCGAATAAGCGAATCCGATCGCTGTCATCGGCGATTAACTCCAATAATCTCGGCGTCGCCTGGGCGGTTTGGCTGGGCGTCATCTCGGCCAGGGCCACGCACGCCGCGCGGATCGACATCAGGTCGTCCTCGCCGAGCTTCTTCAGCATCAAGTCGAGCGAATCAGCCGCGTAGTACTTGCCCAGCGACTGAGCCGTTGCCAACCAGACCGGCGAGAAATTGGGCATCGCGCCTTGGTCGTCCAACGCCTTGATCAGGGCGGCCTGGACCTTCTGGGGATCCCCGCCGATCTGGGGTACAGTCTCCGCGACCGCGGAGCGAATGCCGGCTTCTGGATCGTCGCCAAGCATCGTCAACAGTCGATCCACGGCGGCGCTGGCGGCGAATCCGCGTCGGCCAATCTCCCGCACGGCGGAGAAGCGGACGCCCGCCTCCTTGGACTCCAGGGCCGCCTTCACTTCGTCCAACGACGCGCCGGCGAAACTCTTCGTCTCCAGATTCAACATCCACTGCTCGTCCTGAGCTTCCGAAGGCGCCGCCCAGCATGCGAAGAGCAAGAGGGGGACAGCGCCAGTCAGCAACGGCAGACGGCGAGAAGAACATCCAGCGAACATCGGCGCGTCTCCAAGATCGGTGCGAGCGGTGCGAAAACAACAAGAAGATGGTAGGGACATTTTGCGATGCGTCACCGGGGCGGTTCAGGGCGGCCAGGGGATTCGTCGCTGGAGCTGGCTATTTCGCACGATCTTCCAGCATTTTCAGGAAGGCTCGCATCAGCGGCGCGTTATCGTGCCACGTGCGAGCCGAGACGATGCCGCCGTCAATCACCACCGGTTCATCGACATAAGTGGCGCCGCCCTGCTCAGCATCCAAGGGCATTTGGCGACCGTGGCGACCCGGCGGCCTTGAATCACTTTGGCGGCCGTAAGGATTTCCACGCCATGACAAACGCTCGCAATCGGTTTCTGATCGCCAGCCATTTCCCGAGTGATCCGCAACAAGTCAGCGTCGTAGCGCAAATACTCGGGCGCCCGACCGCCGGAAATGAACATGCCGCAATAGTCGCGACTGTCAATTTCGGAAAAGGCCGCCGTGGCTCGAATGAAATAGCCTGGCCGCTCTTGAGTGATATCCCAGGGAATGGAAGAGTCTGGCGGAATCTCGTGCAAGACGGTGTGATAAAGCCGAACTTGCGGCCCAGCGACCACGACTTCATAACCAGCTTCGGCCAGCCGAAAATAGGGATAGAACGTGTCCAGCGCCTCGGTGGCGTCCCCCAACGGCATGAGGATCTTCAACAACATCGCTAACTCGCCGGTCCGGGTCCCGATGGCGGTCCAACGTGGACACCATGCCTTGGTGCTGCGATTATAACACTAGCCGCCGCCATCGTCACGAACCGACTTGCTAACGTCAATCAAATGCGGAAACCCAATAACACCCTCGTGATTCGCCTGGCTTGGCTGATGGCCTTGGTCATCGCCATGGTCGTCTGGCGAAGCTTGAAGTGGACGTCGGTCACCGACGCCAATGCGTCGCCGGCAACTCTATCCCAGGCGCCCGTCCCCTCGGAGGACTTGCTCCTGAACCTGTCGATCGGAGAACAACAGGTGCGACTGGTGCGGACGTCCGAGGATTTCCGCCTGTGGGCGGATATCGAAACGCAACGTTGGACGTCCGATACGGTGATTCCCTTCACGTCGATAGCCGCCGCCGAACATATTGCCCAAGTGCGGCTCGAGGCGTCCGCTGAGCCAGCGTGGGCCGAGGTGGAAACAACCATCGCCAATCCAGGCGATACCCCGACCATCTTTCGCATTCCGCGCGAGGGCGTTGAGGAGATCGTGCAGCGACTCGCCCACACCGACAAGGACCAACTCACGCTTCCGGTCCCAATGACCTTGATTCAAGGCGGTCCGCAAACCTGGTTGTGGTATTACTCGAAACGCGGCCTGTCCAGCGAGGATCGCATCACCTACGACGTGCGTTTCATCCGCCGTGCGCCGTAGCCCCACTCCCGGGCAAGGCGAATCGATCGCCGGATGGCGCCTTCAGGCGGCGAGGCCTTGGGGCGCCCGCTTCATGCGTCCCGGGTGAATTGACCAGCGATGGCGTGCGCTACGCCAACAGCTTCGGCACGACTTCGCCATGAACGTCGGTCAGACGAAAGTCGCGGCCTTGAAATCGGTGGGTCAGTTTCGTGTGGTCGAAGCCCAGCAAGTGCAACAGCGTCGCGTGCAGGTCATGGACATGCACACGATCCTCGACCACGTTGAATCCAAACTCATCGGTTCCCCCGAGAGTCACTCCAGGTTTGACTCCACCGCCCGCCAGCCACATCGTAAAGGCGTTGGGATGATGATCGCGGCCGTCGCTGCCGCCTTGCACCATCGGCGTTCTGCCGAATTCGCCGCCCCAGATGACCAACGTATCCTCCAACAATCCGCGCTGTTTCAAGTCCTTGAGGAGGGCTGCGCAGCCTTGGTCGGTATCGTGGCAGTTCTTCTTGAGGTCGTTCACGAGATTGCCGTGTTGATCCCAAGCCTCATGGAAGAGCTGCACGAAACGAACGCCTTTTTCGACGAGCCGACGAGCCAACAGGCAGTTGTTGGCGAACGACGGTTTTCCGGGCTCGGCGCCGTACATGTTCAGGACATGTTGCGGTTCGCTGCTCAAGTCCATCAGATCCGTGCGCTGGCCTGCATGCGAAACGCCATTTCAAAGGAGCTGATCCGCGTGGCGATCTCCGGATCCCCCACTTCCTCCAACTGCATCTGGTTCAACCGTTCGATGCTGTCCAAGGAACGACGCTGAACCACGCGGTCCACGCCGGGAGGATTCGATAGGTACAGCACGGGGTCGCCGCTGGAGCGAAACTGAACGCCTTGATAGACCGTCGGCAGGAAGCCGCTGCCCCAATTGGCGCTGCCGCCGCTGGGCCCCTTTTTTCCGGAGCTGAACACGACATACGCCGGCAGATCGCGCGTTTCGCACCCTAAACCGTAGGTCACCCAGGCGCCCATACTCGGTCGGCCGAACTGTTGCGCTCCGGTGCTCATCAAGATCTGGCCGGGCGCGTGGTTGAAGGCGTCGGTGGCCATCGACTTCACGATGGCTACCTCGTCCACAACGCTCGCCAAGTGCGGCAACAGCTCCGAAAGTTCCGCGCCGCATTGGCCGTGGCGGGCAAAGGCGAACTTCGGGCCCAGGAATTTGGAGTTGGGATTGATAAAGGCCGCGCGGTAGCCTTCCAGCAAAGCGGGCGGCGGCAATTGACCGTCCACCTCCTTAAGCCGAGGCTTATTGTCGAAGAGCTCAAGTTGACTGGGGCGCCAGCCATGAACAGGAAAATGACGTTCTTCGCCTTGGGCGGCAGCGGCGGTCTGCGAGGCGCCAGAGGATCTCGATCCAACTCGAACGTCGAAGCCCAAGAGCCGCGAGCGTCCGCCTCCAACAAACCTCGCAGGGCGACAGCTCCCAGTCCAACGCCGCATTGTTTCAGGAACCAACGGCGAGCGAGGTCGGCACACATCGAATGTCCTTGACTCATGGTTTGGCGATCGTTTCATCCAGATTCAGCAAGACGCGACAGAGCGCCGTCCAGGCGGCGGCGTCCGCGGCGGTCATTCCCGTTGGCGCCTGATAGGCGTCGGCGTGTTCGCCGGCGGCCAATTGAAGCGCCGGTTCTTCCTGATCAGCAAAGTACTCACGCTGCTCGGTCCAAAAGCGACGCATCTCATCGAGCTCCGCGGCGGACGGGCGCCGGGTGAGGCAGCGGCGAAAAGCGTACTCCATCCGCTGTCCTTCATTCAGGCCAGCCTGGCGCATGGTGCGTTCGGCCAGGGCTCGCGCAGCCTCGACGAAGGTGATCTGGTTCAACGTGGTCAACGCCTGCAACGGCGTGTTCGATGCTCCGCGGCGCACACAGGCGGCTTCTCCAGGCGGAGCATCAAAGTTTTGCAACATGGGATACGGCGCCGAGCGAAAGCGAAAGGTGTACATGGACCGCCGATAACGATCCCCGCCTGTTCGACTCATTCCATGTTTTGGGTCCGTAGCTGGCCGGCGGCTGAAACAAGAAATCCGGCGCCGGCGGATGCACGCTCGGCCCCCCAAGGCGACGATCCAACAAGCCGCTGGCCGCCAAGGCGATATCGCGAACCGATTCGGCGTCGACGCGCCGACGAGGATATCGCCAGAGGAGTCGATTGGTCGGGTCCACTTGGCGGGGATCCACTGCGGGCGGATTGGATGTCGAGGCGCCGGAAGCAAGTTTCGGCTCCTCGTGGCTGACCGAGGCGGGCGGGGCCGAAAAGCGTGATGACTGGCGATACACGTTGGAGGTCAGAATCCAGCGGCTAAGCTCCTTGAGTTTCCAGCCGCTTCTCATGAATTCGACCGCCAGCCAGTCCAACAACTCGGGATGGGACGGCGGAGGGCTCTGCGCACCCAGATCTTCGGGCGTCTGGACGAGTCCGGCGCCAAAGTAGGCTTGCCAGATTCGATTGACGATCGCACGCGCGGTGGTGGGGGAACGGTCCGAGGCCAGCCAGCGAGCGAAGTCCAATCGCGTCGGAGCCTGCTCGCTTGGGTCTCCGCGCGAAGTCTCCAAGTCGTGCAGAAAAGCGGGTACGCCTGGCGTGACGGGCTCGATTGGCTTGAGAAAATCCCCCCTCGCTAAAACCGAAGTTTCCCGCGGCGGCTCGCGTCGCTGCAGCACTAACTGAGTGGCGCCTCGGGGATGCTGTCGCCAGAGGTTTTCAATCTGCTGGTTCGCCTCGCTCCACTGCGGGACCAGTGTCCGCCAGTACGAGAAAACGGTCCCTTGCTGCGCATTGCTTCGCTGTGCGGACGGTATGCGCAGGATGTCGCGGACGGCGACGGGCACAGGATCCGCCTGAGGCTGTTCGGCGTCCGTATAAGAAAAGCGGAAGCGACCCAGGTTGTTGTTCTGATTGTCGTCGCTGTTCCAACCGCCATGCATTTGCCGCAACCGCAAGGTCAGCCTTACTCCGTTCTCCTGCTCAAGCGGCTGCTTGAGCACGAAGACGGCTTCTTCCGGCACATTGGAGCGCCCCGGGCCTCGATCAATGCCCCAAGCGGTTTCATCCTTGCCGTCGAGCGCCATCTCGATGGGGCCGGTAACGCGTTTCTTTTTGCTACGATCGTCAAAGATTGTATCCAGGGGCGTCACGGCGGGATTGACGCTGGCGGTGGCCGACGCGAACTCAACGTTCTTTGCCTGCGCGGGATCATCGATGGGAGCGGCGGAGAGCTTGAATTCAGTGAGCGCGCACAAACCGTGAATCGACCGCCCGGGGCCTCCGCGAGGCAGGTTCGGGTCGTTCAGCAATTCCAAGCGGATCGCCGTGATCCGCGTTGCCGAAGCGTTGACGTCGAACGCCGTTTCGTGTCGAGTCGGCGCATAGCCAGCAGCAAGGACGGAGTGGTCGTCCAACACGTAGTGTTTTTGACCGCCGCTTGCATCCTCCTCGGGTCGCAGGATTCGCCACGCGACTTGAGAATCGGTCGCTTCCGTTTCCCAGGCGTGCATCTGCTCCCGCCAATCGGGATTCGCCTTCTGCAGGCTCAGTTCGATGCTGCGAATCTCGTCGAGCAAGCGGTCGCGTTGCTGGCGCTCGTTGTTGGTGTAGGCCGCCACGTTCGCTTCGTGGCAATTATTCAAAAAGGCGAACATCTGGTAGTACTCCCGCTGCGTTAGCGGATCGAACTTGTGCGTGTGACATTGGGCGCATTGAATGGTCAATCCCAAAACGCCCTTGCCGATCGCGTCCATCCGATCGAACATCGCCTCCATGCGGAATTGCTCCGGATCGATTCCTCCTTCTTCGTTGATCATCGAGTTGCGCAGATAGCCGGTGGCGATGACCTGATCTTCGGCGCTCCCACCCTCGGCGGATGGACCTTTGTTCGCCAACATGTCGCCGGCGATTTGGTGGATCAGGAACTGATCGTAGGGCAAGTCGCGATTCAAGGATTGAATCACCCAATCGCGATAGGCCCAGACGAATCGCGGTTTGTCCTTCTCGAAGCCATCCGAATCGGCGTAGCGCGCGGCGTCGAGCCAAAGCTGCCCCCAGCGTTCGCCATAATGCTGCGAGGCCAGCAACTGGTCCACGAAAACGCCCCACTGGACAGGATCGACGCCGGCCCCATCATCGGTTTGCAGTCGTTGGACCCAGGCGTCGGCGTCCTGGGGATCAGGCGGCAACCCCAATACATCCAAGTACGCGCGTCGCACGAGCGTTATCGCGTCCGCGCTTGGCGAGGGCGTCAGGCCGGCCTTTTGGAGACGCGCGAGTATGAACGCGTCGATCGCGTTGCTCGCCGAGGGCGAGTGCTCAGGCGGCGGCGATTGCACGGGAGGTTCAAAGGCCCAGTGGGTCGCGTACGCAGCGCCCTGCTCGATCCAAGACCGCAACACCTGCCGTTCGTCGTCGGTGAGTTGTTTCGGGGCCTCCGGCGGCGGCATGCGCAGCTCGTCGTCGTCACTGAACACGCGTTCGATCAAGCCGCCGCGATCCGCGGCGCCAGGCACGATGGCGCCCGCGTCGATCGCCGCCTGCCGGCGATCAAGTCGCAGATCCGCCTGCCGCTGGGATGCATCGGGTCCGTGACACGCAAAGCACTTGTCCGACAGGATCGGACGCACATCGCGATTGAAGTCCAGTTTCTGAGCAGAGACTGCGCCGCCCGCGTAGTTCATGGCCGCGATGCAGAATACGACACGCCAATTCATGGGTTCCACTTCGATGAAGTCAGGCGGACGATCACCAGCGTCGCGGCGGAACGTTGGCCTGGAGGAGCCTTCCGAGCCCTTCCACCCTTCCCCGTTCGTGCTTCAGCGCGACTCAACCGCGGGCGATCAGATACGGACGCGAAGCGTTGTTTCGCCCTATTATACACCTCCCGCTGCCAGCCGGCGAACCGATCCGCGTCTTCCAAGCCGCCGCGATGGTGTTGCTAACCCACGTTACAGGGGCCCTCGCCGCTTAACTACTTTCGCTCGCGCTATCGGCCGCAGGCGATGATGCTGGCGGCCAGAGCGTCCGCTTGAGGAGCTTCTGCAATTCCACGGACCAAAACACGATAGTGCTGATGGCGAAACAACCGCACAACTCCCAGACGCTCAGCGCCTCGGTCTTGAAGATCGTTTGGAAGGGAGGCAAATAGATCACCGCCATCTGCAACACCAACGTGAGCAGCAGGGAGCCCACCATGAGCCGATTGCTGAACACTCCGATGCGGAACAGCGAATCGCGGTTCGAGCGGATGGCCATCGCGTTGCCCAGTTGGGAAAGCGTCAGGACGGTGAAGATAAGCGTTCGCCAATGGGCTTCCTGCTCGGGAGCAACCGTCCAGCTGACGTATCCCATGACCAGCGACACGACGCCCATCAACAAACCGATCCAAGCGATGTCCCATCCCATGCCGCGACCAAACACATGCTCTTGCGGCGGATGCGGAGGCCGTTGCATCGTATCGCGTTCGGCGGGCTCCATCGCCAAGGCGAGTCCGGGCAAGCCGTCGGTGACGAGATTCACCCACAAGATCTGCAAGGGCAGCAACGGCAGCGGCATGCCCAGCAAGGGGCCGAAGATCATGACCCAGATTTCTCCGGCGTTGCTGGTCATGGTGTATTTGACGAACTTGCGTATGTTCTCGTAGACGACGCGGCCTTCCTTGACCGCTTTGACGATCGTGGCGAAGTCGTCGTCCAACAACACCATTTGCGAGGCTTCCTTGGCCACGTCCGTGCCGGTGATTCCCATGGCGACGCCGATATGCGCCTGCTTCAGCGCGGGAGCATCGTTCACTCCATCGCCGGTCATCGCGACGATATGCCCCTGCTTCTGCAGGGACTTGACGAGCCGCAGTTTGTGTTTGGGCGCAACGCGGGCGTATACCGACGTGCTTTGAGAGGCGGACTCCAAGTCCGCGTCGCTCCACTGTTCGAAGTCCGCGCCGGACGCGACGCGATCATCCTGGCTGATGCGAAGTTGTTGGGCGATATTGGCGGCCGTTAAAGGATGGTCGCCGGTAATCATGATCGGACGAATACCCGCGGTTCGGCATTCCTCCACGGCTTGCCGCACTTCCGGTCGGGGAGGATCAATCAAGGCGAGCATCCCGACCAGAATCAGGTCCTGCTCCACCGACTGCAGTTGATCGGCTTCCGGCAAGCCGTCCAGGGGGCGGAAGGCCACGGCCAACACCCGCATTCCTTGGGAGGCCAACTCGGCGTTGGCCGACGCGATCCGCTCTCGCCAGCTTGCATTCAGCTCCTTCGGATGATCGTCATCCCACACGTAGGCGGCGATCTCCATGACGCTATCGATCGCCCCTTTGGTAAAAGCGATATGTTGTCCGTCCAGTTCTTGAATGGTCGCCAGAACGCCGCGCAATGGGGGCCGCAGGTCGCCCGTGCCGCGAACCACAATGCGATGCACCGTCGTCATTCGCTTGCGGTCCGAATCGAAGGGGATCTCGGCGACTCGGGGCAGCGTCTCGACCAACTCATGAGCAGGCATGCCAAGTCGGGCCGCGGCGACCGCCAAGGCGGCCTCGGTGGGATCTCCGATCGTGTCAATCACGTCGCGTTCGGCGTTGAAGTGCAATTCGGCGTCGTTGCACAACCCGGCGCCAGCCAAGAGCAATTCCAGCGAGGAATTGTCGATCACTTCGCGCGTCGCCGCCTTGGCCGAAGGCTGCTGGTCGTCCACGGTGGGGGCGCCGGAGGAGTGCTCGGACGAATCCTTGTTGGCCGCGCCGCCCATCAAATCCAAACGGTTTCCAGCAACGTCGAGCACCGTGACGGTCATCTTGTTCTGCGTCAACGTGCCGGTCTTATCCGAGCAAATAATGTTGACGGATCCCAAAGTCTCCACAGCCGGCAAGCGTCGAATCAACGCGTTGCGGTTGAACATTCGCCGAGCACCCAACGCCAACGAGACCGTGGCCACGGCGGGTAAGCCCTCCGGCACGACGGCGACAGCCAAGCTGAGCGACGTCATGAGCATCAAACGCGGATCCTCTCCTCGCATCAAACCCAATACAAACAAGACGGCGACAATCGCCAAGGCGACCAAGGCCAACGTGCGGCCAAGCTGAGCCAAACGGCGTTGCAACGGAGTCTGTTCGCCTTCGACCGAATCCAGAGACGTCGCGATCTGGCCCAATTCGGTTTGCATTCCCGTGGCGATCACGATCGCTGTCCCACGGCCGTAGGTCACGACCGTGCCCATGTAAGCCATATTGGCGCGATCGGCGACGGGCAGGCGGCCGCTCAAAGGTTCGTCTTGCTTGAGCACCGGTTCCGATTCACCGGTGAGCGCCGATTCCTGGATCTTTAGATTGCTGCAGTCGATCAGGCGACAATCGGCGGGCGCCTGCCCGCCAGCTTCCAGAAGGACAACGTCGCCAGGGGTCAGGTCGCGCGCGGTGAGCTCGCGGACGACGCCATCCCGGCGGACTTTCACTTTTGGCACCGCCATCTTCTCGAGCGCCGCCAGGGCTTGCTCGGCTCGATAATCCTGGAAGAAGCCCAGGAGAGCGTTCAAGATGACGATCGCCAGAATCACGATGGCGTCGGTGATTTCATGCAACACCAGGGAAACTACCGCGGCGCCAATCAACAGCAGGACCATGGCGCCGCTGAATTGTTCCCAGAGTATCCGCCAGGGCCCGCGTCCGCCGCGCGAAATCAACTCGTTGGGCCCAAATCGCTCAACGAGTTGTTGGTGTTGCGCCGAGCTCAAACCCTGTTTGGCGACCACTTCCCAATGCTTCTCGACCTCGGCGACGCTCATCTCATGCCAAGGCTTGTTTGTGCTGACGTTGGAATCCATGCCGCAGGTTTTCGATGCTCGGTGAAAAGGGACGGAAACGAGGCGATTGAAGCGTCCAGGAGAACGCGGGAGTCTGCTCCAAGCTACGACAATTGTCCGCCTCTGGCGAGTAGACCGAGATTGCGCCGCGGCGACCGCCGGGCTATTCGCCGGCTGCTCCACTCGGCTCGACGCCGTCGTTGACGGCTCCAGGCGCGCTGGTCGTCTCGACCGGACGCGCTCTCACAATGAGCGGTACGGTTTGATTCCAATCGGCCCAACCAGCGATGTCGATGCTGACTTCCAACTTCCAGAGCACCTGGTTTTCGCTGGCCTGAAAGCTGTACGCCTGGGTGTCGGGAATCGTCACGGTTTTCGATAGCAGCACGGGCGTGCCGGCCGCGACATCGACATCATGGACGTCAAAGTGCTCCAGGGAACTGGCCACTTGATGCGTGTGCGTTGTCACGTCCTCTTTTCCGCCAGCCACCGCGATTTCGTCGCAGGTGAGCCAGAGGTGGGCGGCTCGAATGACGCAGTCTTTCCGCGGGGTGAAACGCAGTTCGATGTGTAATTCTTCGCCAGGCGCCGCCGTTCTCACCGGGGCCTCCAGACGCACTTTCCCCACTCGCCAATCCACCAACCAGGGACGGAGGCAAAGATAGATCGCCAAAGCGCCCAACGGCCAAAGAAAGAGCAGCACTGGGAAGGGGGCCAGCCAGCCGACCAGCAGAAAAGCCAGTCCCAGGCCCAGCCCCAACATCCTGAGCAGTCCGCGGGCTTGCGATTCCACATCCTTCAGCACGGGAAGTTGAGGATAATTGTCCGCTCCCGGCGCCAAGTGATACGTCGCTTCAGCGACAGGATCCGCGGCCCAAGGGATATCGACTCGGGCGCGGATGTAGTGATCGACGTTCACGCATTTGCCGTGATAGGTCGGGGGCCCGCTGGGAGCGTTGAATGAAAAGGGCGCGGTGTATTCCTGATCAGCGTCCAGGTCGCCTTGAAATACGTTTTGTGTCTGCACGACGCCGTGTTCGACCGTACCGGCGCCATGCGTCTGCCAAAAATGCTCAACGACCAGCCCATTGCAACGCACCGTCTGGTCGGCGCGGACGCAGACCGTTCCGGTGACGCTGTCGCCCGGATGATAAATTCGATCTTCACGATCGAAGCGGATGGAGACGTCGCAAGATGACATCCGGTTACTTTGGAGGCGCTTTGCGAATGCCCAGCTCGGTCAGTTGCCTGGCGTCCACATCGCCGGGAGCGCCGGTCATCATGTCGGTGGCTCGCTGCGTTTTGGGAAAGGCGATGCAATCGCGAATGTTGTCCAGTCCCCCGAAGAGCATCACCCAGCGATCGACTCCCAAGGCGATTCCGCCGTGCGGCGGCGCTCCAAATTGCAGTGCATCCAGCAAGAAGCCGAAGCGCTCCCGGGCCGACTCGGCGTCGATGCCCAACAGGCCAAACACCTTTTGTTGCAACTGCTGGTCGTGAATTCGGATGGTCCCGCCGCCGGCTTCCGAGCCATTGATCACCAGGTCATACGCTTGCGCCCGCGCCTGCTCGGGGTCTTTGTCGAGCAATTCCTGGTCTTGTGGGCGGGGCGCGGTGAAGGGGTGGTGCATGGCGACCCAGCGCTTCTCTTCCTCATCCCAATCGAACATGGGGAACTCCACGACCCAGGAGAAGTGCATCGCGCTGGGGTCATAGAGCTTCAATTCGGCCCCCAGTCGCTTCCGTAGACCGTGCAGGGCGCTGCAGGTGACTCTCCCACCGATCCGCGACAAACAGGAGCAAGTCCTTGGGTTGGGCGTCCATCCGTTGTGCGATGTGGGTCAGCATCTCAGCGGCGAAGTTCTTGGCGATGGGTCCCGAGAGCGAGCCATCTTCGTCCACGCGGAACCAGGCCAGGCCCTTCACGCCGAAGTCCTGCTTGACGAAATCGGTCAAGCTCATCGATGCCGCGGCGAGAAATCGATTCGGCGCCCTTGCGAACATTGATGCCTCGCACCCGGCCGCCGCTTTCGGCGGGCTCGCGAAACACCCGGAAGTCGCATTGCCGGGCCAAGTCCGTGCAGTCGATCAGCTCCATGCCGAACCGAAGATCCGGAGCGTCATGCCCAAACCGCTCCATGGCTTCATCGTAGGTCATCCGCGGCAGGGGCAACTGCACGTCCAAGCCCAGCACTTCCTTGGCGAGTTTGGAGACCAAACCATCGATGATCGTCAGCACGTCTTCCGAATCGACGAAGGACATCTCCAGATCAAGTTGCGTGAACTCGGGCTGCCGGTCGGCCCGCAGGTCCTCATCCCGAAAACATCGCGCGACTTGGACATAGCGGTCGATAGCCAGCGACCATCAAAATCTGCTTGTACAGCTGCGGAGACTGCGGCAGAGCATAGAAGGAGCCTTGATGCACTCGGCTGGGCACCAGGTAGTCGCGGGCCCCTTCCGGGGTGCTACGGCCCAGGATGGGCGTCTCGACATCGACAAACCCGTGTTCATCGAAATACTCGCGCATCCCCTGAATCAAGCGATGCCGCAGCAACAGCGTCCGCTGCATCTCCTCACGGCGCAGATCAAGAAAGCGATACCGCAAACGGAGATCCTCCGAGGGCAATTCCGGCGCCGAGGGCTGGAAGGGCGGCGTCTGGCACTTGTTTAACAGCTCAATCTGAGTGCTGCGCACCTCGATTTCGCCCGTGGCCAGTTTGGGATTCGCCGTTTCCTCCGGACGCGCGGCGACGACGCCACGAACGCGAACCACGTCTTCGCTCCGCAGCTTCTCGGCCAGCTCAATCAGCGGCTCCCCGCCTTCCGGCGCCGCGACGACCTGGGTCTTGCCGTACCGATCACGCAAGTCCAGGAAGACGGTCTGCCCATGATCTCGGGGCCGATCGATCCAGCCGCAGAGGACCACCTCTTGTCCAATATCTTCGCGGCGCAACTGGCCGCATGTGTGAGACCGCATCACCGAATCGTTCCTCCACCTTTCCCAACGCAACATCCCTGGCGCGACGTCCCTGACGGCTCGTGACCCAGGTCGTTGGCGTTGGGTCCTACTGAGCGGCAATTCTAGTGGGGCTATGCCGATTCTGAAAGGTCGCGCCGAGCGATTCGCGGTCCACGCGAAAAAAAGGGGCGCCGTTGGCGATGCGTGTTGGCGAGGAGCAGCGCCCCGCTGGGACGACGCCCAGCGGTGGCGGAAGAGAGCATTCGCGACGCGTGTCGGCGAGCAGCAGCGCCCGCTGGGACAAGCCCAGCGGTGGCGGAAGAGAGCATTTGCGACGCGTGTTGGCGAGCAGCAGCGCCCCGCTGGGACGAGCCGGACAAGCCCAGCGGGGGCGGCTGGCGGTGGCGGGCTGGGCCGCTGATTCAGGAGCGTCCTTCCGCCGCCCGCCAAATGGCGTCGCACAACGCCTCGCTCTGCGCCGCCAGATCGGCGGGATGGCTCCCGTCGTCGCCGCTGGACGCGGGGATGAATTCGCATTCGCTCAACGCGCGAAACCAAGTCTCCTGGCGACGAGCGAATTGCCGGGTGCGGGCCTTGATTCGCTGCTCGGTCTCCTCCCAATTCATCAAGCCCTCGAGGTGCTGCAAGCACTCGCGGTAGCCCAGCGCTTGGGAGGCGGTGCGGCCGAGGCGCTGATAGCGCCTGCAGCAGCCCCCGCAGCTCGTCCAGCAGGCCGCGCCGCAGCATGCCTTCCACCCGCTCGGAAATGCGTTGATGCAGCTCCGGCCTGGGCCAGCTGATCACGAAAACGCGGCAATTCTTGGCCGTGTGTTCCTCTTCGAACTGAACTTGCCGGTGACTCAGCGGCTGGCCGGTCGCCTTGTGCACCTCCAACGCCCGAATGATCCGCCGTTTGTCGCTCGGATGCAATTTGGCGGCGAGCACCGGATCGACCTGCCAGAGTCGCTGATGCAGCGCCTGCAAGCCGACCGAGCGGACTTCCTCCTCGACCTCCCGGCGAAACTCCCAATCCGCCGGGGGCCCTTGATAAACGCCGCGTAAGAGAGCCTTGAGATACAGCGGCGTGCCTCCGACGAACAGGACCTGTTTGCCACGGCCGCGGATGTCCGCCGCGGCCTGATGAGCGGCCTGCACGTACTGCGAGAGAGAGAAATCTTCCGTTGGCTCACAGATGTCCACCAAATGATGCGGCGCCGCCGCCCGTTGTTCGAGCGTCGGCTTGGCCGTGCCAATATCCATCCCGCGGTAAATGGCCATCGAGTCCAGCGAGATGATCTCAGCGTTCCATCGGTTGGCGAGCAGTACGCCGACCGAGGATTTCCCGGCCGCGGTGGCCCCGGTCAAGAACCAGCAGTCCTCGGCTGGTTCGAGTGCGGGCGGGTCGTGCTCGAATTCCGACGCATTCATGACGCTTCACCACTCTTGCCACGCTTCCGCGAACGCGGGTGTTGTTTTACGATGCCCCTAACGGCCGAGGAGCTGTCGCGCCGGCCCACCATCACCTTCGCGACCCCCTCGCGTTTGTCAACCGCAGTGACCAGGGATTGAACCGAAAACATCGTGACTCAACAACCCTCATCGCGCAAGTGCTCCACGAGTTGATGCGCGTCGTCGTGCAACGCAAACAGGCGCCGCAGACTCGCAGCTACACCTCCAAGCTCCTTGCCGGCGGGCATGCGGCGATCAGCGCCAAGGTCCTGGAGGAAGCCGGCGAACTGGTCGAGGCGGCGGGCGGCCAACCGCTGGACCGCGAGCATGTCGTCCGCGAAGCCGCCGACCTCCTGTATCACTGCTGGGTGTTGCTGGCTCACTGCGATGTCGAGTTGGGCGAGGTGGAGGACGAATTGCGCCGCAGATTCGGCGTCTCTGGGATCGATGAGAAGGAGTCTCGTAAATCATGAGCAGTCTGCGAATCGGCGTGCCCAGCAAGGGGCGGCTCTCCGAACTGGCCGGCGAACTGCTGCGTCAAGCCGGCCTTTATTTTCGACGGCAGGAACGCAGCTTGTTCGCGCACGTCGCGGACATGCCTATCGAAATCACCTTCCTGCGCACCGACGATATCCCCGTGTTGTGCGCCGAAGGCGCGATCGATCTGGGACTATCCGGCAGCGATCTGGTCGCCGAATCCGAAGTTGACATCGAGACCCGGCTGGAGCTGGGCGTGGGCCGCTGCCGCTTGGCGGTTTGCGTGCCCGCCGACAGCTCGACCACATCCGCCGCCGAGCTGGATGGGCGGCGAGTGGCCACCAGCTTTCCGCGGATCACCTCGCAGTACTTCGCCAGCCACGGGGCGAACGTGCATCTGGTTCGATTGTCAGGATCGGTCGAAATCATGATCACCCTGGGCGTCGCCGACGCCATCGTGGACTTGGTCGAAACCGGTTCCACATTGGCCGCCAATCGCCTGCGCATTTTGGATGAAATCGGCAACTACCAGACCGTGCTGATCCAAAATCGGCGACGTCGCCACGCGGATATCGCCGAACGCGTCGTGAAACGCCTGGAAGGCGTGATCATCGCGCGCAGCTATTCGCTGCTGGAATACAACATTCCGCGAGAATTACTGGCCCAGGCCGAAGCAATCACTCCCGGATTCAATTCTCCCACCATCAACGCCTTGGAAGATCCCCAATGGTGCGCGGTGCGAGTGATGGTGCGACGCAGCGAAGTGATCGCCGCCATGGAGCAACTCGACGCGCTCGGCGCCTCGGCTATCCTGGAAACTCAAATCGCCAATTGTCGTCTGTGACGCCCCCCCACGACCACGTCGATCCCTGGCTGGTAGCCGCACCGCCAGGAGAAACCACGTACGCCGTGCGAGCGCGGTGGCTGCTTCCCATCGATACGCCGCCGATCGATGGCGGGCTGTTGACCGTTCGCGACGACCGCATCGTCGCCATCGGCGCGAATCTCTCCGGCCGGGCCCCGCATGACCTTGGCGATGTGGCGTTGCTGCCGGCCTGGGTCAACGCGCATACGCACCTGGAATTCAGCCTGCTGCAAGAACCGCTCGGCCGGCAGGGGGACTCCTTTCCGCAGTGGATTCGCCACGTCGTGGCCCACCGCCGCCAATTGGCTGAGCAACTCGGGGAGGAGGGGGCGGCCGCGCATCGCCGCTCGGCGATCCTGGCCGGCTGCCAAGAGCTGCTCGCCTCCGGCTGCAATGTCTGCGGCGACATCAACGCCTCCGACGACTCGGCGGCCGACTACGATCCGCGCATCGACCGCTTCGTGTTGTTCCGCGAGGCCTTGGGCTTGGGCGACGACCAACGCCTGCTGGACTTGACCCAAGAGCACTTGGATCGCTGCGACGCGGCGGCCGTTGGCGGGGTCAATCCTCACGCGCCGTACACCGTCTCATGGTCGGCCATGCAGCTGCTTGCTCAGCTGTCCGCCAAACGACGGGTCGCGTTCGCCTTGCACCTCGCCGAATCCATGGACGAACTCGAACTGCTGCAAGCGGGCAGCGGACGATTGGTCGAACTGCTGCGGGAGCTGAACGCCTGGAAGCCTGATGCTGTCCCGCGCGGATTACGACCGTTGGACTACCTGCAGGTCGCCAGCCAAGCCCATCGCGCGTTGATCATTCATGGCAACTTCCTGACCCAGGAGGAAATCGACTTCTGTGGGGAACATCGCCAGCGTCTGTCGGTGGTGTATTGCCCGCGAACTCAAGAACATCTCGTGAACGCTCGCTACCCCTTGGCGGAACTGCTGGACAGCGGCGCCAACGTGGCCTTGGGAACCGACTCGCGGGCCTCCAGTCCGGACCTGAATCTGCGCCGCGAACTGCGGCGAGCCGCGGAACGGCATCCCCAAATCGCGGCCCCGAGATCTTCTCGCCATGGCGACGCTCAACGGCGCTGTCGCCCTCGGCCTGGACGACGACTATGGCTCGCTCACAACGGGAAAAAGAGCCAACTTCATCGCTCTACCCATCAACTCGACAGCCGACATCGAAGAAGAGGTTGTTTGTGGGTAGTTCTTGGTTCTTGGTTCTTGGTTCTGGCTTTTCTTGGTTCCTCGCCCCAAACAGGTTGCCCGGAACAGGCGTCGGTCTGAACGTTACCCCAGGCTGCGTTGTCGTGCCCTTTCAGGGCATTTCGAACAAGACCCAAGAACCAAAAAACTAAGAACCAAAAACCACCCTGGGCATTCTTTTTAGGAGCAGGATCGCGGCTAAGGTCCCTGCCGCGATCAGCGTCCAATGGTAGATGTGCAGGGGGCTTTCGATGGGGGTCATGTGTCGCAGCGCGGACGGCATCCAGGCGTCGGCCCGCGATAGCGCGAGGGTCATGCCGTTATGCACGAAATGGAATCCCATGGCGGGCCAGATGCTTTTGCAGTGGATGACAATATAGCCCAGCACCAATCCCAGCAGCGCCGCTGAGATCGACTGCTGCAGCACGCCATGGGCCAGTCCGAAGAAGACGCTTGAGATCGCGATGGCTGGCCAGGCGCGGCCCAGGCGACGTAGTCCGCCAAGGATGAATCCTCGGAAGGCCAATTCCTCGCAGATCGCGGGCGTCAATGCGACCACCAACAGGGCTTGCCACCAGGGGGCTTCCTGAAGCAACTGCGATATCGGTTGTAATTGCAATCGCGTCGCTTCGCTCAGCGGATAGAGAATCTGCAACAGAGCGCTCAGTGAAACCGCGACTGGGTGAAGCACGACCGCCAGCAGCATGCAAATGGGAATGCTGAGCCAGGTTTTCGGCGCCCCCAAGGCCAGCGTTTCCTTGGGCCGGTGTCCGAGGGCCACGGTCATCAACAACGCGGGCGCGGCGATCAGGGCCAACTGGGTTATCGATGAGAGCATGACGAAGCCGCCCCATGTTTCCGGGGCGACGGCGCCCATGGACCCGAAGAACCGAATGGCCAACAACAAGGCTCCGCAGAAAAGCGCCTCGGCGACCGACGGCGTTGCGTGGCTTTCGGTCAACCGTTGACGCAACCACTGGCTCCAAGACCAGCGTTCGCATTCTCGGAAGAGCACCGATTCCTTATTGAATTGCGATTCGGCCCAGCGAATCGACAGCCAGCAACAAGCGAGGGTCACCGCCGCGACGATGGGAAAGTGCACTGCCGCGGACGCGTAATCGCCCTCCAGGAGCGCCTTGAGCAACAACAACAACCCCGCGACCGGCGCCAGGCTGATGCCCCAATTCAAATCCATGGTCAGCGGCAACATCATCATGGGCATATTGATCAGCAGCAAGGGCATCAAGTAGTACTGGCCTTCGCGACTGCTGCGCAAACGCCGCGATGGCCAACGCCAACGCGCTGAACAAGGCGGCGATGGGCAGCACGCCCAGGACCAACCAGCCCATGGACGCCAGGGGCGGAGGCGGCAGTTCAAAGCCGGCCCCATTGGCGTGAAGTTGTCGGACCAGGAACATCCCGGTCGCGGCCATGCAGCCGAGATTCAGCAAAGAGGTCGCCGCGCTAAAGGTCATGATGGTCAGCAGTTTCCCCCAGACGATTTCGCCGCGTCGCGCGGGGCTGCATAGCAGAGTTTCCAAGGTCCCTCGCTCCTTCTCGCCCGCGCATAAATCCACAGCAGGGTAGAAGGCGCCCGTCAGCGCCCAGATCAACAGGACGAAGGGCAAGATCTTGGGCCAGAGCGACGCCTGCGCTGCTTGACCCGCGACGTTCTCCGCAATCAGGGCGAACGGCTCCAATGCGGCGAGAGCTTGCGGCTGATCGGCTAGAAGATCTCGCGTCAATTCCTGCCGCCACTGGCCGACTTCCTCCATCGCATGGCGAGCCGCCCGGATGGACCGGTCGCGCGAACCGTTGTACCAGACGCTCAGCTGCGGGGCGAACGATGCGTCGCCTGGCGGTTCGATGTTGAGCACGGCGTTGACGCCGCCGAGCAGTTGTTGACTGCGAGCCTTGTTGACGGAAGCGTCTTCAGCGGCCCATTGAATCTTGGCGCCCGAAGCATCGGCCTGGGCGGTCTCGTCACGCAGGAACCAGGCCGTTGGGTGTTGCGGCAAGTGCTCGGCGCCCGTGACCAGGATTCTCAGGTCGCTAGGCTGCATCAGTTGCGCCATTTGCGCCCAATTGAAACCCAACACCGGATACAGCAACAGCGGCAGCACCGCCACCATGAACATGGTTCGCCGATCGCGAAGTTGATCCCGCATTTCGCGGAAGTAGATCAGTTTGATGTTTCGCCAGGAGGCCATGGACGTTTCCAAGTCAAGGTGCTTTTGTGCGAGAAGATCCGCCGATGACCGACCTTGCGATTACGGCGCCAAATCAACGCATTCGGTGATCATGTCGAAGAACAAGTCTTCCAAGTCCTCCTGTTGCCGCTCCTCACGCAGTTGGTCAAGCTCGCCAGACCAAAGCAACGAACCGTGATGCATGATGGCGACTCGATCGCAAATCCGTTCGACTTCTCGCATGATATGCGTGGAGAAGATCACGCACTTGCCTAGATCTCGTAGATGTTTGATCGTCTCCAACAGGGCCCGCGCGGAAAGCACGTCCAAGCCCGAGGTGGCTTCGTCGAAGATCAACACGGGCGGATCATGGATGAGGGCGCGAGCGATCGAAACTTTTTGTTTCATTCCCGTCAACATTTTGCGCCGAGCGTGTCGCCCAGATCCATCATGTTCAACTGGGCGAAGATTTTTCGCATCCTGGGTTGCAATTCCGCATCATGCAATCCGTTCAAACGCCCGAAGAACTCCACCATCTCCGACGCTGTCATACGGTCATAAACGGCGGTATTGGCCGAGACGAAACCGATGCGGCGGCGAACTTCCTCGGGCTGCCGCACGACATTGAATCCCGCGACGCTGGCCTCGCCCCCGGAGGGCTCGAGCATGGTGCTGAGAATCCGCAGCGTGGTGGTTTTTCCAGCGCCGTTGGGGCCAAGCAAGCCGAAGATCTCGCCGGCTTTGGCGGTGAACGAGAGATCCGCGACGGCGAATGTTCGGCCATTCGCGACATCGTCATAGTGTTTCTGAAGATCGACGACCGAAATCATGGTCTCTCCTGGATGAGTCAGCTGCGGGGGTTGAATGCTTACTGCCGTTCGCATGGGGATGCAAAGCCGGCGCCATTCTTCCGCTGCTCCGTCAACTTGAGGCTTTCACACGATCCGTACGCCCTCAACGACCTTCGCCAAGCGTGATTTGCGGATCGACCCCACACCAGTCTAGCGGGACCTGAGGGGCGCCCCACGGCTGAACGGGCCTGGAGTGGTCTTTCCGGTTTTTACGATTTCGGTTGCAACGGTTGCGCAACCCTTGCCGACGGTTTTTTGCCAAGGCCTTCGGCGTCCGACGGAGGGCGACCTATAGTTCCTTACGCTTGTACCCATTTCGCGCCTCCTGAGTGTTGAGTGCCGGACCCATGACCGATACAGCCCACCCCGCCCAGCCGCATTCGCTCGACGCTTCTCAAAGCGGGCCGGTGGTTCGCGCCGAATTACAGGCGGCAGCCGAATTACCGACAGCCGGGGATCACGCCGGCGATGAGCGTCGCCTACCAACGACTCAGGCCACCGCACAACCCTTCGCGCATCCACCCAATCCAGCAACCGCGCCGCCGCGAGCCGCCGTCGGCAGGCAGGAGGCGTCGGTCCGGCGAGGAACGAAGATCCAAACGTCGTTCTTCCCCACCGAACCCGAAACCCTGCAAGCGACGGGACTCTCGACTCTGGATATCGAATCCCTGATCGTGAAGTACTTGCAGGCGGTCGGCTCCGCGACGGGTCGGCAAGTCGCCGAGCAATTGCGGTTGCCCTTCCGCATCATTCAACCCGTGCTGGCCGGACTGAAGCTTGAGTTCTTCGTGGAGTATCGCAACTCGGGGCCGATGAACGATTACGAGTATCGTTTGACGGAGGATGGCGTGAAGCGAGCTCGCGTCGCCTCACAAAAGTGCACGTATTTCGGCGCCGCGCCGGTCACGCTGTTGGAATATGTCGAGAGTGTTCGGCGGCAGTCCATTCGGCACAGCCAAGTGCGATTGGGCGACCTGCGCACCGCGTTTCGCGATCTGATCCTGCCGACCGAGGTGCTGGGGCAAATCGGTCAGGCGATCAACGCGGGCCGCGGTCTGTTGATGTACGGCCCTCCCGGCAACGGCAAGTCCAGCGTCGCCGAACGCATCATGAGATCGTTGAATCAATACATCTGGATTCCCCGCACCGTCGCGGTCACCGGCGACCTGATCCGGATCTTTGATCCGTCATTTCACCAGGAAGTCAAGCTGCCGGGTCACGAACACCTGATCGATGAGTTGTCGCTCGACCGCCGCTGGGTCCTAATTCGTCGGCCCACTGTCGTGGTTGGCGGCGAGTTGACCATGTCGCAGTTGGAGATCTCCAGCAATCCTCTGACAGGCGTGCAGGAGGCCCCCATCCAACTCAAGAGCAACGGCGGCGCCTTGGTGGTCGACGACCTGGGACGGCAACGATTCAGTCCAGCGGAGATGATGAACCGCTGGATCATTCCTTTGGAAAAGGGCTACGACTTCCTCACGTTGAATTCCGGCCGGCAGATCTCCGTGCCCTTCGATCAAGTCCTGGTCATGGCCACCAACCTGGATCCGCGCGAGCTTGCTGATGAGGCCGTCTTGCGTCGTCTGCATTATAAAATCGAATTGATTGATCCTACGGTCGAGCAGTTCCACGATTTGCTGCAGAGAGCTGGGAGGCTGGTCGGCGTCCAAATCGACAACGATGCGATCGAGTATCTGATCGACACCCACTACCGTCAGCCGGGTCGCGCCTTCCGTTTCTGCCATGCTCGCGACTTGTTGCAACAAGTGCGAGTGTATTGCGAGTTCTACGAGCAACCGGTGAAGGCCACCACCGATGCTCTAGATATCGCGGCCAAGAACTACTTCGCCGGGCTCTCGGGTTGATGAACCGATGCGGGGCGGCGTTCTCGACCCAACGCAGCGCACCCCCGGGTGGCATCCACCTCTGTGGTTCTCCGTGTCCTCGGTGGTCAATTCCATCCGGGGCTTTCTTAACTTGGTGCTCATCAACCCAACGCACCGGGATGCTCACGGAATACCGTCGGCGATTTCCTGGGCGTGATGCAGCATCATCCAATGCGTCGCCGTGGAAATCACGTGCAATTGCGAGCCCGCGATGCATTGGTGCAGGCGTTCGGCCTGGACGAGCGGGAAGTGCTTGTCGCGTTCGGCCCAGACCACTCGCGTCGGGCAGGCGATCCTGGCGTACATCGCCGGCAGCTGCCCCAACGAACCTTGGAATCCCGCGCACATCTTGCTGATAAATCGGCGCACCTCAGGTTTCGAGAACGCGGTCCAGAAATCACTTCGCAGCGCCGCGTTCAGCGTGACGCCCGGCGGCAAGAAGGTCGAACTCGGCTCGTCGGAAAACAACGCTGGCCAGATTCCGTAGCACGAAGCGATTGAAGCCGAACTTTCTCAGCCAACGGATCTCCCAGGAGGTTCTTTCATCGCCGAACACGAGCGAGTTCATTACCACCAGGCGCTGAATGCGATGGGGATTCTCGGCCGCGAACGCCAGCGCGGGCTGCCCTCCCATGTCCATTCCCACAATGGTCGGCCGCTCGATTCGCCAATGGTCCAGAAGGGTCGTCAGCCGCTTGGCCAACAACTGGGGAGTCGCTCCTCCAGGCCAAGCATCGCTGTACCCCATGCCGGGCCAGTCAAAGGCGATGACTTCGTGTCGAGTCGCCAGCAGCGGCGCCAACCGGTGCCAGATTTGAAGCGTCTCCGGATAGCCATGCAACAACACCAGCGGCGGTCCGCTTCCCAGTCGGGCCGTCCGCAGACGCCTGCCGTTGTGGAGCTGTTCGAAGAAGGTGGGCAACAGGGGCGTGTCGGACATGACGATCAGTTTCTCAGATCATGATCCAAGATGTCGGCGGTCAGAATTCCGGAGACGGCGCAGAAGCTGACCCACTGGCCTGGATGCGTCGCGCTGCCGGTGAGGTACAGCTTGCGGACCCATGGGCTGCGATGAGCGAGTCGGCCAGCCAGCATGAACTTCGCGGTCATGACGGGATTCATGCTGTCGCCGTAGAGCTGAAACGCGGCGCCCCATTCCACTGGGATGCGGGTGGCCAAAATGCGCACGTCGTGAAACGGCGCCCGCCACCAGTCTTCGGCCAGCACCTTGTCCAGGAATTCTCGCTGAGCGTCTTCACCCCCGGTCGCGGCGCGCTGATGAGACATGGGAGCAATCAGGCGAGCGGGAAACCAGCCGTCTTGGGCGAGTTCGGGTTGCAGGACGCCGGGCGTGACCAGCAAGCGGCAACCGTCGGGCTCGTCGCGCAGTTGGAATCTCAGATACGGTGGCTCGCAATGTCCCTTCACGGCAAGGTAAGCGCAGACTCCCGGCGACTGAAGCGGAAGTCGATGCAACGCTCGCCGGCTCCTGCTGGGCAAGGGGGAATCCGCCCCCTGCGGCAACAACCGTAGGTAGGCGCCCAGGCCGATGTTGGAAAGCACCGCGGACGCCGGATAAAAGTCGCCGCCTTCGAGCTCCACACCGATCGCGGCGCCGCGTTCGCAACGAATTCGCTCAACTCGGCGGTTGAACAGGAAGGCGATGTCCAGCGCCTTGGCCGCCTGAAACAGCGCCGCGGGAATCGCGCCGATTCCACCGGTCGGATAGTAGGCGCCGGCGCCGTGGATCAAGGCCGGGGTCATCGCCAGGGGCGACGGCGCCTGGTCCATCGTCTGACCCGCCACGTGGGTCCAGATGCCGAGGGCTCTGACAATCGGGTCGGGCAGCCGAGTCGATGCGAACACCGACCGCAACGAACGCAACAGAAACGGGACGTGCCGCCATGCGCCGGTCTTCATCAAGTGACCCACGTTCGGTCGGGAAACCCATTGCAGTGGTTGCAATCGCGAGTACACGGATTGCATTCGCTGAATGAACTCGCGGTAACGAGCACCGGACGCGGGATGTCGTTTGTCCATCTCGTTGGCCGTTCGATCCAGCGAGTCGTAAAGCGACACGGCGGGCCCCTGCTGCGATTGGACTTGGTAGAACTTCGTCAATTCGCTGCAGCGTGATCTGATCGGCGAGCTCCATGTTCAAGCGGCGAAACGCCCAGGCGAGTCCGGGAAGGTCCAGGAGCACGTAGGGGCCCGAGTCGAACGAGAAGCCCCCCACGTTGAATTCCGAAGCAAGTCCACCGGCCTGGTCGCGGCCTTCCACGACAGTGACTCGGCGGCCCAACTGAGCCAAGCGAATGGCGGCGGTTAGCCCGCCCATTCCGGCGCCGATGATGACTACGTCGCGCTGCATGTCGCCTCAGTTCTTAGCCGGCGGCGCCGCTCGGGGGATCCGCAGGCCAAGCAACCGCCGCACCGCCCGACGCTTGAGCTTCAGGAAGAACCCCTCGGGCTCGATCATTGGAAACGCCTCCTCGTCCATTTCTGGAACAAACAGCGCTCCACGACTACTTCCCATCACGTACACGGGGTAGGCCATCAAGCTGAGCAAGGCGCGGATCTCATTGGACTGTGGGCCTTGCCAATCCTTGATGGGCGTGTCTTCGCCCAGCACGACAACATCTCCGCCGCCGCCGCCAAACCAATGCCCCGCCATTCGCAGGATGCTCGAATCCTGTGCCTGCTCGAAACCCAGGTGCCTTAGGGCGACGGTGTCAACGGCGAGCGCGTCGGCCCCGGCGTAGAATCGACGTAGATGCTTGGGTTTGCGACAGCCCATGACGCCCACCAGCCCGTCGGGCACGTTCTCGAAGCCATCCAGGATCGCGAAGTGCGGCGGGAACTCGTCCAGCAGCATCATGTTCGCGGTGGCCCGGTCCGCTTGCCGCTCCAGGAACAAGTATTCATCGCACCGGCCGCCGACCCATTCCACATTGCCGATGCTCAACAACGCCATCTCGATCGGATGGCTGCGCACCTTTGGAAACGAGATGCGAAAGTCGGCGTCGCGCCATGTGCGAGCGATCGTGTACTGCGCCATCCCGCGGCGATAGGCATGCGGCGTTTGTTCGTCCGCTGAATCCACGACGCGGTACGCCGTGGATGTCAGGCCCCAGTAGCGAGCGACGTCATGCACCGCACGATTCTGGAAGAATCGATCGTAAATGCTGCGGCCTTCGATGAGCGCCACTTCGCGACATCCAAGCTCCCGCAAGTATAGCGCTAAGTCCTCCACCAACTCGGGGTCGGTGACTGGCGAAGGATCCTTACGATGATATCCCAGCATGAAGGTCGGCTTGACCGCGACCCTCATCTCGTGAAGGGGGCGATCAAGAAACCGGGCTCGCTGCTCGATGGCGTCGCCCAGTTGGGAGTCCTCAAGCAGTCGCCGAAAGAGCTTTCTTTTTTCTGATCGTGATGGGGAGCTCAGCACGTGCACGGGCTGGCCGCTGCCGATGGGGTTCTCGATGTCGGAAACATTGCGCAGCGATCGTGGCAGGAACTCGTCCCCCACCTCGCGGATCGCGTCCAGCAATCCGTCCACGGTTTGGCCACTGGCCAGTTGGTCGTCGTCGGTTAACGCCTGCGCCAGCGCCGCAAACACCTGTTCGTGACGGTCTTCGTCATGGGCCACGCGGCGAAAGTCGCGCTGGAGATTCGCGTCAAGATCGGGTTGCGACTCGGCGAGTTCCGCGATGCGATACCAGCAGGCGGCGGCGGTCTTCTCCGCATCGATATTGAATTCACAGAAGCGGCGAAACGAACCGTACTGCAAGAACTGGCGGACATCCTTGGGCACTTTGCCGACCATACCGCCGGCAAACGTGATTGCGGCTGCCAGCAGTCGTGACAGGGGCGCCCTGGTCCAGCGGGTATGCTGCATCACGGAACTGGCCCAACCGCCTAATCCTCCGGCCGCTTGTGTCAGAAAGGCCTCCGTCCGCAGACGAAAACCGCCGATTTTGAGAATCGCGCCTCGGATATAGATGGTGTGCATTTCCTCGTCTTTCCAAATCCAGACGAGGGCGTGCCGAATCAACTCCCGGACGTCGGCGGGAATCGGCATCGCGTCGATGCGACGTTGCATGAGCGATTCGCGGTAGCCGATCGAGACAAGCTCTTCACGCTCCAAGGCGAGCAAGAACAGCCGAATCATCTCGCGCCGCGGATTGCCCGCGCACTGCCCGCGAAGGCGAGCGAGTTCTCGTTCAAACTCCTCGAAGACGGCGCCCATTGTGTTCTTTCGCTGCCTTATCCATGACGCCCGCCCCGCAAGATGGACGCGATTGTCGCCGTCCGGCGACAATCGGCCGGCGAGGGTCCCGGAATGATACACCTTTCCGCGCCAGAATCCAAAGTGCGATCCCGCTCCGCTAAGGCTGTCAGGAAAACCCGCTCGTCGGCCAAAACATTCCAGGCCGACATCTGGAAGTGAAATGCCGAAGCGAGCGAACCATGCGAAGCGTTCGGCAAGAAGGCACGGCGGCGGATCCGCACCGAGAATTGCACCACGATTGACCGCGCTGCTCTCATTGTCGGACCCACATCATGTTCCAGCCCCGTCGCGGCGACGCGCTCGCTAAGCGTCGTCGACGCCTTCGTCTTGAGGTGCTGTCCCCTCGCCTACTTTTGGCCGGCGATTTGGGCGAAGGCGAGTTGTACACGCCCTGGCATCGCGTCGACGCCCCGGAGGATGTGAACGGAGACGGCGTTGTCAACACCTCCGACCTGTTGTCGATCATCTCCGACCTGACTCAAAACGGATCGCGTCGGGTGGACCCGTTGCAAGCTCCTCCGCGAGGACTGTACCTGGACGTCGAGCCTGACAACATCATCAACCCGCGCGACGCTTTGCAGGTCCTCACGACGCTGACGCAGATCGCAGGCCGAGCCGCCTCTTCTGGTCCATTTCCCGCTGAATGAGGAGACTGGATCGGAAGCGTTTTCCAACGTTCCGGAACTGGTTGGAATGCTGACGGGCGGCCAACGTGTGCAGAACTATTGCTCCAACGCCGCTCTGGACGGCGCTCGCACAATGCTCCGTTTCGAAGCCGGCGAGCAAGGGCGCATGCGTGTCACGGATTCACGGCTGAATGCGAGCACCGAAGAGCTGTCAATCGAATTATGGATGCGACCCGAGGATCGACAATCGCGACAGACATTGGTGGCCAAGGAGGACACGGAACGCAGGGGCTACCCGACGGGCGGCTACGAGCTGGCCTTTCGTCCCGATGGAAAAATCGAGTTTCGAGTTTCCGACGGAAACTCGGGCGGCAACGGGCAAGGTTGGCGGCATTGGGACGCCGTCCGTTCCAGCACGCCCTTGGACCCCGAGCAATGGTATCACGTCGCAGCAACGCGGCGAGCGATCGGCGACCGCTTCATCATGGAAATCTATGTCAACGGCGTGCTGGACGCCGAGGCGTTCTCCGCAAAGCCTACCATCCTGGGGAACCAGGAGCCATTCTACGTTGGCGGGGATGTGACCTCGACAGGGACCTTTGTCGATCCTTACCGAGGTCTTTTGCACAGCGTCACCGTTCGGCATGAGGGCCTGTCGGCGGAAGACGTCCATGACCACTATCAATTCGAAACGTGCACGCGCGCTAATCGGCTGTATTTCAGTTGGCGACTGGAATACGGCGAGAGCGGGTCGCGGGAGTATCATGTCTCTCCAGAGGTCGTGGATGCGCTGAGAGGCTCACCGCTTGACAGTTTCGCGCCGGAACTGGCGTATCCCTTTAGCAGCGAACCCGTTCAGACGGAGTCGTTGGCCGACGCCGTTGCGGTCGCCAAGGCCGCCGCAACCGAAGACTCCATTTTCTTCTGGCCCAGAATCTACCTGAACCGAATCGTGGGCTGCGCTCCCGCCGAAGACGGGGTCAGCGGCACGCCATGCTCGGGCCCGCAGTTTGAGTCGCGATTCCGCACCGCAGCCGATCGCGAGTACTTCACCGCCTTGTCCGAAAAAGGCATGGGCGTCTGGGAGGAAGACGAGCTGCCGGGCGGCGCGTTGGACCAGTTCTATCACGAATACTTCCAAACGGCCTTGCAGATCGCCAAAGAGAGCAAGGTCCCTGGCGTCGTTCTGGACCTCGAAAAATACAACAACTACGCCCTCAAGGGCCTAGTCTATCTAGGCGCCAAGGATCCGCTCGCGCCGGAGCTCCACAACATCGACTTGAACAGCCTTTCCTCGGCGCAACGAGGGGCGATTCGTGCTCGCGTCATGACTCGGATGCGCGAGGTGGTGCGCGATTAGCCGACATTACGGAAGCCACCTATCCCGGCGCGAAGCTTTGGGTCATGAACCTGAGCCGCAATACCTGGAGCGAATCCTATCTGTTCGAGGGGCTTTTTGCGCGAGCACGGGAACAGGACTACGGCTTCGAGGTAATCGATGGCGGCGCCTTGACCGTAAGCTACTCGCACGCTTCCGCCGAACATCTGGGCGAGCAACTGGACGCGCAGCAAACCCTGTACGCTTCGACCTCCGGCAATCAACCTCGCTATGATCTCAGCGACTCGCCGATCACGCTGGGCGCCGCCACCGTCTTATGGGAAAACCAAGAGCACGCCACCGCCAATTTCTTCAACAAGATCTGGGAGTACGCCGCCCGCCAACCTGGCTTCGAAGATGACCCGCAGTCCTACGTGCCGGACACCAGCACGCTCGCCGGGTACCAAGGGGTCCTCAAGACGCTCGCCATTCGACGGCCCTACACCGTGATTTACGCGGCCACTGCGCTGCGAGAAGAGGTGACGACCGAGACCGGCGTGGAGTTGCGGGACCGATCCCACGACGACTACTTCGGCGAGGACGATTCGGCGTTAGGCGAGGAGTCCAGTACTTCTGCGTCGTGATCGATTTCGCGACGCCCTCTTCCAGGCCTGGGGCTAAAGCGGAATAACCCGCAAACGCCCGAAGGCTCTCTTCACCACGCCGCCTGCGGCGGCTCGCGCGCCATGCACGTCCCGTGGACGGCGACAATTTGGACTGCGTTTCGGCTGAGACTCGTCTGGTCCCCGGAGCGGGTTTTGGCTACAGTCCGCACCGTGCGAACAGATACACCATTAGTTGAGGGCGTTTGGTCATGATGCGAATCCTAGTTCCCGCCGTTGTTGCACTAGTGCTCCAGAACAGCGTCCTTCGCGCCAGGGCCCAGTACGCTGAGGAACAGGTTGTTCAGGCTTCGACCGTCGTGCTGAGCGAAGCGATGGGTACGCCGCTGAGCCAGATCCCTCAAACCATGCTCGCCGACGCGTACGGCGTCGCGATCATTCCCAACGTGATCAAGGGCGGCTTTGTCGTCGGCGCGCGGCATGGTCGCGGCCTGTTATTCATTCGCGAGGCGGACGGCATGTGGCACGCCCCGGTGTTCATTACCTTGACCGGCGGCAATATCGGTTGGCAAGTCGGCGTTCAATCATCCGACATCATCCTGGTTTTCAAGACCTTCAAGAGCGTCCAGAACATCCTTGCCGGCAAGCTCACCATCGGCGCCGACGCCGCCGCCGCCGCCGGCCCCGTGGGTCGGCAAGGCGCCGTAGCCACCGATGGGAGGTTGCAAGCGGAGATCTACTCCTATTCGCGCAGCCGCGGTCTGTTTGTGGGATTGTCGATCGACGGATCCGTGCTGCGCGTTAACCAGCTTGGAACGGGATCCTACTATCGCCCCGCCGGCCCCGGCCAGCCGGTGGTCGTTCCCGCGTCCGCTCAACAACTCACTCGGTCGATCGCCAGCTTCGCGGGCGGAGCCACCACGCGCGTCGCACAAGATCCCCGGATGGCGCAGCAATACGGCGTCACGGAAACGGAAGCGTTACGGCGTCAATTGATCGACATTGCGCCACGACTCTACGAAATTCTGGATGAGCAATGGAAAGCCCATCTGGCGCTGCCCTCGGAGCTATATCTCGGCGGCAATCCTCCGCCGCCGGATGTCTTGCGACTCACCTTGTCGCGTTTCGCTGCGGTGGTGACCGACGTGCGTTTTCAGCAGTTGGCGCAACGTCCCGAGTTTCAGTCGGTTTACGCGTTGCTGAGGCACTATCAAGAGTCGCTCTCGGGCGGCTCATCCACAATTCAGTTGCCTCCTCCGCCCGCCGGCAATGCGACCTCCGCGGCGCCGCGAGGCCCGCAACGTTAACTGCCTCGTAGCGCGTCAAGCAGTCGCCGACCCACCAGGGAAGCCGAACGGTTTGCATTATTAACGAAGCGGGCTGCTTTCACCGCCGCTGCGCCTATTCTTCGGCGGCGGAAAGGACAATGCCGGGCGGGAGGAACTTGACTTCCCGATCATTGGCGACCATTTCCCCAGGCGTACAGCGGCCGTTCTGAACCTGAGTCCGTAAAAGCGATAGCATCGAATCCGCCTTTTCCGGATGCGCAGCGACAAGGTTGTTTTGTTCACTGGGGTCGTCTCCCAGGTGGAACAACTGCAGCGGCGGCAAGCCTTGTCGCTTCGCGTCGTTCTCTTTCGGACTACTCCAACCGCCGCTGCCAAAGGAAAGGCAGAGTTTCCACGGCCCTTGCCGAATCGCGAATGATCCGCCAATGGAATGGCTAACCAACGTTTCTCGTCCGGAAGACTCCGCTCCCTGCAGCACGGGCAGCAGGCTGAAGCTGTCCTCGCCGCCCAATGTCTGGCGCGCCTGCCCGGTCAGTTCCTCCAAGGTGGCGTACACATCCGTCAGACAGGCCAGCGCCCGGTTGCTGCGTCCGGCTTCAAATCGACCGGGCCAACGGATAATCAGCGGTACACGGTGTCCGCCTTCATAGATGTCCGCCTTGTGGCCCCGGTAGCCGGCGCTGGGATCGTGGCCATGCTCCTTGAGGAGCGGGAAATTCGCTTCGGGCGAGCAGCCATTGTCGCTCGTAAAGAGAACCAGCGTGTTCCCCTCCAAACCGGTTTCGCTCAAGCAATCCAGCAGCCGCCCCATCAAGTGATCCACTTGCATCACGAAATCCGCATACGGATTCAGCCCGCTGGCGCCCTTGAACGGCGCCACCGGGACGATCGGCGTATGGGGCGCGGGCAACGCGAGATACAGGAAAAACGGCTTCCCCGACTTGGCGGCTTCCGCGCGTGATTGGACATACGTGATCGACTTGTCGAACAGGTGAGGCAAAACCTGGTCGATATGAAAATCGGCGCCGATCGGTCCCTGGCGATACCAACCGTAGCGATCTTCTTTCTTCGTAACGCCCTCTTCGCGGTCCGGCTGCGCCGTGATGCGCCCCGTGTCGACCCAAACGTACGGCGGCATGTCCAACGAGCCGCAGTGGGCGTAGTATTGGTCAAAGCCATTGATGTCCGGTCCGTTCTTGACGGGTCCCGTGAAGTCGATCTTGCCGTTGGCGCGGCTCCAGTCCCAGCCGAGATGCCACTTCCCGATCATCGCGGTGTGGTATCCCGCCTTTCGCATCAGGTGTCCCAACGTCGGCCGATCCGCGGGAATCAGGTGGTCGCTACGACCGTTGAGCACGCCTCGGGCAAGCCTGGAACGCCAGTTGTAACGACCGGTAAGAAGTCCGTAGCGAGTCGGCGTACACACGGAACTCGGCGTGTGCGCGTCATGGAACGTGACGCCCTCGTTGGCCATCCGCTGCAAGCGGGGCGTGCGGATCTTGCAGTTGGGATTGGTCGGCGAAATGTCGCCCAGTCCCAGATCATCGGCCATCACCACAATCACGTTTGGAGGCTCGGCGGCCATCGCAGCCCCCGGCTGAAGAAACGCCGTCGGACCAACAAGAGCCAACAACATGACCCAAGTGATGGGCCAAATCTCAGCCCACGGCTGGCTAGTCGAACGAAGGTTCGAAATGAGATTCATAGTCGCCTGCGGAAAGAGGTTGGGAGAGCCCGCGCATGCGCGAGAGGCGCAGGATAGGGTGTTCGATCATGGATGGCCTGTCAAACGACTCGGCGGATTTCGTGGGGAACGAATGTGTTGCGCCGCGATGTACAGCGTTGTATCGCGGAGTCGCCCCAATGCTGGCGGGCTAAGCAGGGTGGCACGGGAATCCGTCCCAACGGGACAGCCCAAGTCAGCCCAGGGTGCAGCGCAGCGCAACCCTGGGTAACCTTCGCAGGAATTATGCATGACGTCCTGCTTAGGTGTTCCTTGGCGTTATGACCGGGGCTAGAATTGGATCGACCCGACCGGCCGTGGCGGTCCTGGCTTCCTGGCCGTTGACTTTCAGGTGGACTTATTGGATGGACTTGCAGATGCTGCGTCTTGCGATCACATGCACCCTCGTTCTGTCGCGGGCTGTTCTGACGACAGGCGGCAAGGGGTTCCCCGAGCCCGTTGGCTCCGAAACGCTGTACACGGTGACAGCGCCTCCCGCGGAGTTGCAGCTGCCTGAGTTCTACGCGAAGTATGTGGACGCCAGCGGCTACCCAATCGTGGCGTCCGCGAAGGTCAATGACTACGCTCTGAAAGAGGCGGCGTACCTGATCGACCTGATGCTCGCCAAGCGGCCCGACGTGCGGCGGGCGATGATTGAAAGCGGGTCGCGGATGGTGATCATGGCCCACAACGAATTCACCACGGACATTCCCGAGTACTCCCAGATGACGCCAAAGGACTTCTGGGACGCTCGGGCTCGAGGGTTGGGCGGCTCCGAGCGGGATCCGATCTGCTCCTGCGGCGAGGAGAACTTGTTGGCCTATCCAGGCGATCCGTATCAAGCAGAGTGCATCCTGATTCATGAATTCGCTCACAACATTCACCTGCGCGGCTTATTGCGAGTCGACAAGAGCTTCGATCCCCGGTTGAGAGAATGCTATGACAACGCCATGAAGCAGGGGCTATGGAAGGGCAAGTACGCGTCCGTGAATCATCACGAGTACTTCGCCGAGGGCGTGCAGTCCTGGTTCGACGACAATCGACCGCCGGATCACGACCACAATCATGTGGACACTCGAGCGGAACTGAAGGAGTACGATCCGGGCTTGGCGGCGTTGTGCTCGGAAGTGTTTGGGGAAACCCAACTCGTTTACCGGAAGCCGACCGAACGACTGAGCGACCATCTTGAAGGATACGATCCCCAACAAGCCCCGCGCTTCGTGTGGCCAAAACGTCTGGAAGAAGTCAAACGCCAAATCCGCCAAGACGCAGTGAACCGCGGCAAGGAAAAGAAGTAAGCCTTGAGGCCGATGACCAGCCCCCACCCAACCAAGAACCAAGAACCAAGAACCAAGAACCACCATGCCCACTCGCCGTGATTTTGTCCAGGGATCCGTGTTGGCCGCCGCCGGTTTGGCGGCGTGTGAAGGGGCGTTGGCCGCCGGAGCGGGCGCAGCCGGCTTCAGGTTGCGGTATGTGTTGGCCTCGTGCATGTACGGTACGGCGCCGCTGGCGGAGATCCTGCCCGAGGCGCCGAAGACGGGCGCTTCGCATATCGAGATCTGGGCCAAGCGTCACGGGAATCAGCGCGAGCAGATCGATGAGATGGGCGAACAAGCCTTCCTGGACTTGTTAGCCAGGCACCAAGTGAAACTCGGCGGCTTTACCTGCTTCAAGTACGGCATCTTCAAGATGCGCGAAGAGATGCGAATGATCCGTCGTTTGGGAGGCGACTTGGCGATATGCAATTCGGGCGGGCCGGGCATGCTGCAGGGCGAAGCGCTGCGCGACGCGGTGAGCGCCTTCGCCGAGAAGTTGAAACCGGAGGTGGAGTTGGCCGAGTCGCTGGGCGTGACGATCGGCGTGGAGAACCACGGCAACTCGCTGATCAATACGCCGGAATCCCAACTCCAATTGCTCGAGAAAATCCCGTCCAAGCACTTGGGCATTGCGTTGGCGTGCTACCACATGCCGCAGGACGCGGCGTTGATCGCTGAGCATGTGCGCGCGTTGCAGGATCGCCTGGTGCATTTTCAAGCCTGGCAACACGGCATGGGCTGCATGGAAAAGCTGCCCAAGGAGCAGGAATTATTGCAGTTGCCGGGGCGAGGCGACCTGGACTTCCAACCGATTCTGCAAGCCCTCCGCGACATTAACTACCCAGGCCGGACGCAGATCTTCATGCATCCCGTGCCGCGAGGCGTCCCCATCTTGCCGACCACCCAAGAAGTGACGCGAGAAATCAATCGCAGCCGCCAATACCTGGACGCCCTGGCCGCCGGTCTTTGACGCGCGGAGGGCCGCGCGGGAACCAGTCCAGGAATTGGGATCCGTTCTCGGTCACGCCGCACGCTCAGAATTCCGCTCCGGCGTTGCCCACAAGGGCCGAGACAAATGAGTGTGGCCGCTTTAAAAGCGTCTCCCGCTCAACTGCGGACAGTTCTTCTCCAGCCATTGACTGGCCGAATCCGCTGGCGTGTTGCCGGTCGCCATCTTCTGCACTTTGCGCTGAGCTTGCTTGATGCGTCGCACGACCAAATCGCTCGCTATCGCGTCGTCGGCGGTCATCCCCAAGTCGCTGAGCACGCCTTGAATCCACGCTCCGGCAAATAGCTGGACGACCGGGTCTTCAATCGAAATGTGATACGTCAGCCGACAACGGCAGGGCGACTCGACGGCGTGCTTGGCCAACTCCTCATCGACTGACAGCAAGGGATGCCGTTCGGCAACCAGTACGTCCACGGAAGCCGTCTCGTCCCGCTCGACGCCGGGCGTCATGTCCGACGTCAGCTCCGATGTCAGGTCACGAGCCAGGACGGCTTTCACGGCGCCCGGAGTCTGGGCGGCAAGCGTCTCCAGCCGAGCCAACACGTCCGGAAAGTGAGCGACAAGCAGGATCCGCCCCCAACTGGATTGAGTGCGTTGCGCCAGATCCTCCGCGAGACCGACGAACTTGGCCTCGCTCGACAACCAGATCCGATCGGGTTCGGCGTCCAGGTTGCTTGGCTTGCTTTGACCGAGCAGCCAATCGAAGAAGCCCATTGGCATGTCCTTCGCGACGTTTCGGATCAGCCGTTTTCGACCGTGCTGTTGACCAGGACTTTCTTCTCGGCCTCGGCTGGCTTGTCGATCCGCATCGCTTCTTTCGCGGACCGGCGTGGAGCGGGCGCGGTCGCGGTCGCGGTCGCGTGCTGTGGAACGTCATACCTGGGGGGCGTCAATTGGCCCCAGCGAGCCATACGGTATTGGATGATTCCCCACCGAGACAAAAAGTAGCTGGGGATGGCGAGCGCCGAAGCCACAACCAGACTACCCAGCCACAGCGGCGACGCAATCTGAAGGAAGCGTTGCCAAAAGAACTGGACCAGCAGCAGCCAGCTGCCGGGCGGACTGGCCAATTCCTGCCACCACGCCGCATCCACAGAGTCCTGCCCGAGGACTTTCACTCCGACGGCGTAACAGGCCCAGAAGATCGGGACCATGCTGACGGGATTGGAGATCCAGACGATCGGCAAGCCCACCGCCTTATTGGCCTTCAACGCCCAGGCCAACAGTAGCACCAGCAGCATTTGCGCACGATGGTCGGGGTGAACGTCACGAAGATCCCGATCGCGACGCCCAGAGCCAGGGTATGCGGCGGGTCGTCGGCGTGCAGCACATTGAAGACGACGTAGTTGCGAACTCGCCGCCAATAATACCTGACTCGGCGAATCAGCTTCGATGGGCGTCGCTGGTTTGAGGGCTGGGTTGTCACCGTCGCGCTTTCTCTGGGCCCTGTCGACCCTGGCCGCCGCTGATTCTCGGCGATGCTGGGGCTGTCCGGTTGCGAAGTTCTCTGAGTCTACCGTGTTAGAGGGCTGCTCGGCGAAAGTTCGGGTGATTCCCGGGCGTCGTATCGCCCCATGAAGCTCGCCCCCGTTTTAACCCTCAAGCCCCGCTTGCCGCAACCGTCATCCTCGCCGCAACCCGAGCGAGCGGATTAAGTATATCCTACCGTAAAGTCATTCCTACGCTAGTGTGAACCAACCTCCGCCCTCGGACAAGCCATGAAATACGGCCTGACTCGGGCCGCGGGGAGTCCCCGATCGGCGGAAGGAGGGCGTGGAGCTTCGATGCGGATTCCCAGGAGTAGCGTCGGCCATGCAGTCGAGCTTGCCTCAAAACACGATCGTCTTGCTTGGCGTTGGCCACACGCACGCCCATTTGGTGCGGATGTGGCGAATGCATCCTCTTCCCGACGCACGATTGATCTGCGTTAGCAACCATCTGACAGCCACCTACTCCGGCATGATGCCAGGCGTCCTGTCCGGCCAATACAAGCCGGAGCGAATGCAGATTGACTTGGTGCGCTTTGCCGCGTCGTGCGGCTGCCTGCTGCTGCATGCCGACGTGCAGGGAGTTGAACGCGCCGCAACGCCGCTTGCTGTTCCGCGATCGACCGCCCTTGCCCTACGACGTCTTGTCGATCGGCGTTGGCTCGGCGCCGTTGATTCCCGAGGCGGTCAAGGGCAGCGACGCGGTGGTTCCCATCAAGCCCATGCAGACATTCCTCTCGCGGTTGGCCCGCCGCCTGGCGTCGCGGGCCAATCCCCAGGAAGCTCCCCGAGTCGTCGTCGTAGGAGGCGGGGCCGGCGGCGTCGAGATCGCGTTTTGTCTCCCGGGACAGTTGGGGAAAACCGCTGGGCCAGCAGCCAACGCATCGATCACGCTGGTGCATGGCGGCGACGCCGTGCCGGCCGGCTTTCATTCCAGAACGCAGACACTCGTGCATCGCGAGCTTCAGCGACGCGGCGTGCATTTGGAGTTATCGCAACGCGCTGTCGCCGCCTCGGCGGACGCCGTCCTCCTCCAAGACGGTCGGCGACTGCCGGCGGACGTCATCGTCTGGGCGGGCGCCGCGACGGCGCCGCAGGTGTTAGCGCCGATGGACTTCGAGAAGGACGAGCGAGGCTTCCTGCTGACGCGCTCCACCCTGCAGCTGGCTTCCGAGGATCGTATTTTCGCGGTGGGCGACGCGGGAACCTTGCAAGAACATCCCACTCCGAAAGCCGGCGTGTTCGCGGTGCGGCAAGGCCCAGTTCTGTGGAAGAACATCGGCCGGTTACTCAACCAGCAGCCGTTGACCGAGTATCGCCCCCAGCGCGACTTCCTAAAGCTCTTGAATACGGGAGACGGCAAAGCGATCGGCGAATACCGCGGGTTCGCCGTCTACTCGAGTTGGGCGTGGCGATTGAAGGACGGCATCGACGCATCGTTCATGGCCAAGCACACCGAGTACCAACCACGCATGATGTCCCAGCAGCCCGCCGCAACGGAAAAGGCTGGCGACGAAGCCAGCAAGATGCGATGCGTGGGTTGTGGAGGAAAGATCGGCGGGTCGGTTTTGTCCAGCGTCTTGCGACGACTCGAGATCCCGCCAAGTCCGCGCGTTCCGTTGGGATTAGACCAGCCGGATGACGCCGCGGTGATTCAAGCCTCCGCGGGCGGCGAGTTGTTGGCGACCGTCGATTTCTTTCACGCTCCAGTAGCCGATTCCTATTTGGCCGGCCGACTGGCGGCGCTCAATGCGATCAGCGACATTCACGCCATGGGCGGCAAGTGCGTCGCGGCGCTGGCCATGACCAGCGTTCCTCATGGGCCAGCAAAGCAGCAAGAGCAAACGCTGTATGAGGTCATGGCTGGCGGCGTGCGAGAATTGAATCAGGCGGGCGCGGCGTTGGCCGGAGGACATACGATCGAAGGCGACCGGCTGATGATCGGCTTCACCGTGCTGGGCGATTCGGGTCCCCAACCGTTCAGCAAACACGGGCTCCGGCAAGGCGATGACTTGATCCTCACCAAGCCCTTGGGCGCGGGCGTTCTGCTGGCGGCCCAGATGCAAGCGGCCTGCACCTGGCGAAGCTGGTCACAGCTGATGGACTCCATGTTGCAAGGCAATCAAAGCGCTGCGGAGCTCGCCCAGGAGTTCGGCGTCGTCGCGCTGACCGATGTGACCGGGTTTGGGCTTGCCGGGCATCTGCTGGAGATGTGTCAGGCTTCCCAACTTGGCGCCAGTATCTGGCTGGATGCGTTGCCTCTTTTTGTGGGCGTGCGGGAGCTGATCGAGCAAGGCGTGGAAAGCACGTTGGCGCCGGCCAATCGCGCCGCGGAAGAGGCCATGCGGCGCTCCGAGCAGCTACGCGAGTCGGCGGGCTATCGCGTGTTGTTTGATCCTCAGACTTGCGGAGGCCTGTTGATGGGCGTGGATCCTGCGCAGCGCGAAAAGTTGTTGGACCGGCTTCGCCAAAACGGACATGGACAGGCGGCCTGGATTGGATGCGTGGACGGAAACGCCGTCGAACTGTCCATCTCATCTCACCAGCAGAAAACGATTTTGCAAGCGGACGGCGCATCATGAGCGAGACGCAACGTCATCGACCATTGCTGGTGGAAGTCTCCGCAGGCGAGCTGCTTGATAAGATCTCCATCCTGCGGATCAAGAGCGAACGGATGAAGGACCTCGGGCAACTCGCCAATGTGCGTCTGGAATTGCAGGAACTGCTGAAAGTCCGCGACGCACACCTGACGAGCTCGCCGCCTCTGCGGGAGCTGTCGGACCAATTGCTGGAAGTCAATCAGGCGCTATGGGATATCGAGGACCAGATTCGAGTTTGCGAGGCGGCGGGGGAATTTGGCGAATCGTTCATTGACTTGGCGCGCCGCGTGTATCAAACCAACGATCGGCGGGCCGCTTTGAAGCGACAGATCAATTTGCTGCTCGCCTCCCGCCTGGTCGAAGAGAAGAGTTACTCGCAGGGCGAGCCTCCCGCCTGAGCGGCGGGTCGCAGCAAGCTTGCCATGATCGAAGTTCAGGCATCGGCGTCAACGCTGCCTTTGTCCGGACCTCTGTGCCTCTCCATGCTCTCCTTGGTGATCCCAAACCGTCGGGGCGTGGGAAAGCGCTGCGCAAGCGCATCGATTTGTCCCAGACTTGCCGCCGACACTGTCAAGCCATTCAACCGGAAACATCACCGCCGACCTGCTTAGCTCGCCTAAACCTCGCAAGATCACTGGATTTTCTCAAGGCGTTGGCTATAATCGAGTTAGGAGCAGCAGGACCTGCTCCAGATCCGCCTCCGCACCCTCCAGATTGCTCAGGGAAGCGAGTCAAAAGGAGAATAATATGCGCCGTGCTTACCAACCCGGTGACTGGGTTGTCTTTCGCAAAACGAAATTCAGCACGCATCCAGGACCGCGGGCTCATCAGATTACGCCCGCGGCCCATGGAGACGAGTACGCCTACATCGTCGACAAATACTGGGTGGTCGTCGGATTGGAAGAGGACGGTCGAGTGCGAATTCGAACGCCGCGCGGCAAAGAGCATTTTGTGCGGCAGGATCATTCGAATCTCCGCCGGGCGAACTGGTGGGAGCGTTGGCGCCACCGCAACCGCTTCGAAAGCGCCGCGACCGGACAGCCGCCAAACGTCGAAGATCCTCGTCCCACCGCCAGAACCGCCTAGGGCGTGATTCAACCCAAGTCCCCATGTATCGCGGAAACGGGGACGAATCGCGGAGACGGCGCCATCCTCGCGTGCTGGCCAAGGGCGTCTGGACGGCGGCGATCCAACTCGATGCCATCCAAAGACCATCCAGTTCGATGGCATCCAGCTTAGATGCGTCAGCCGAAGAGCAGTTCCTCGCTGGGAGGCTTGCCTTGTTCCGGAAGGTACCGTCGTAGCCCACACCATTGCGCGGCGATCATGCTCAGGTAGAGCGGGTTCAACAACAGATACCTGCGCCACAAACGCCTGGGCTCCATCGCCAGGCGGTACGCCCATTCGAGGCCCATTCGTTGCAAGGCCGGCGGTGCTTGAGCCAAACGTCCTGCGTGGAAGTTGAAGGCGGCGCCAACCGCCAGCAGCGGCATGCTTAAACGATCGCGATACTCATACGCCCAGACCTCCTGTCGGGGGCATCCCAATCCAACAAAGCCGAGTCGCGCTCCGCTATCCCGAATTCTGGCGACGGTCTCGTCGCGTTCTTGGCTGTTCATGCGACGAAACAACGAAGCCTGCATGCCGGCAATGCACAAATCAGGAAACTTCGCCAGCAGCTTCCGTCGAAGATCCTGCAGCAATTCTTCACTGCCGCCGAAGAAATACACGGGCAATGATTCCGCCTCCGCCCGACGGCATACCTGCAGCATCAGGTTGGGGCCATAGACGCGATCGACCAGGCGAATTCCGTGCAGCCATTTCAATGCCCACCGCACCGGTTGCCCATCGGGTACGATCAAGTCGAATTGATTCAGGCGAAACTGATGCTCGCGGTCCAACGCACCGGTCATCACCCCGTGGACGGCGAGGGCCGTGGTCGCGCACGGCATCCCTTGATGAGCGGCGTCGATGATCTTGGCCACGGCAGCTTCGTAATCGACCGCGTTGACGCGCACGCCCAGAATATTGTGCCGACCTTCATCAATCATGATTCGACGTACTCCCGACGGCGAAGGCGCCAGCCGTTTCCAGTTGTTGTTGAACATCCGCTTCTCTTGCCGCGGCCATCCGCCGAGGTTGCGAGAGCGGAGCGCCGCGAACTTCCGCAATGGCGCCTTGATAGATCTCGATCAGCCGACGGACATAACTTTGTTCGCCGTATTCTCGTTCGGCCTTCTCGTATCCCGCGCGTCCGAGGCGGCGGCAAAGCTGGGGACTGTTCCATAACAGCTTCATCTTTTCGGCCAGATCCGCGGCGTTTCCGGGTTCAAATAACAGGCCGGTGACTCCATCGTCGACCAATTCATCGACGCCGCCAATCCGTGATGCGATGACGGGAGCCCCATAACTCATCGCCTCGGAGATCACCAGAGGACACATTTCGAAAGCCGTACTGGAGAGCACCAGGAACCGCGCGCCGCGATAGAACGAACGCATTTGCTCAGCCGGCAGGCGGCCCACGAATTCGGCGTTGGCCGGTTTCATCCGCCTAAGTTCGTCTCCCTGCGGTCCCTCACCCGCGATCTTCAGCGGAGCGTTCACGCGACGCGCCGCTTCGAGCAGAGTGTCCACGCCCTTTTCGGGACTGAGGCGACCGGCGAAACCGATGTACTGCCCCGCCGCCGAATCAGCGGGCGGAGGCCCATCGATATCGACCATATTCGGCAAAGCGACGATCCGCTTGGCGTCGAAGCCCGCTTGGATCAAGCGCCCTCTCGCATAGCGGGAGAGCGCGATGAAACGCGTGACGTTCCGCCGAAACAACCGCAGTCGTCTCGCCACGCCGCTCCGCAACGCGTAAGCGATACTCTCGAACAGATTCTCGCGACAGTTCTGCAGAACGCAGTGGTATTCGCGTCCTCCAAAACACTTCTCACACGGCTTCCCTTGGTAGAGGTGGTCCGCTTTGGGGCAGGTCAGATTCTGATTGTGCAGGCTCATCACCACCGGCGTCCGCATCGCTCGACACGCGGCGAGGACCGATGGTGAAAACAAGGGGTACAAATTGTGGACGTGAACGACGTCGGGCCGGGAACGCCTCAAACGTTGGACCATCTCCGCGCGCGAACGGGTTGTAGACGCCGGAAAAGAAGGCCCGCGCCTTGTCCCACGAACCGCTCAAGTCGCGACTACTTCGCTGCCATAGCTCCGATTCGCCGCCGTGATCACGTATCAACTCGACGGTGCGATGAACGACGGCCTGTTCTCCATTGAACAAACTACGGTATTCGTTGAAGAGGGTCAGGACTTTCATTCGGTTGCTCCCTTCGAGGACGAAGGACGGTCAAGGAAGGGAGACTCCAGGTCGGAACATAGAGCTCGTCCCTTGCGAAAATCCAGGGACTCAAAGAAGGCCTCCTGCCCGAACCAACGCGGTGCGATCCGCTGCAGTGTACGTCGCAGATAGCCTTCGGTACGCCACAACTTGCAGCGTTGTCCCAGGATTCCGCCAGCGTCGCCTTTGCACCAGAACCAGGCCAACTTGGGAACCGTGATCAACCCGGCGTGTGCGAGCCGTGCGCCGCTCAGGGCGAGTTGTCCCAGCACGCCGAATTTCTGCTGGTCGAAATGGGCGGCGTGCCCGGCGCCCCGGAGAGCGACTCCCAGCGGAAGAAGCTGGGGGTGACGCGGGACTTGGCGATGCGATGACGGATCTTTGCTTGGGGCGCATACCACATTGGATAACCGGCCTGCCGGGCCCGCAGGAAGAAATCCGAGTCTGATCCGCCCATGCTCATGGACTCGTCGAAGCAACCAACGGTCTCCATGACCTGCCTGGCCACAAAGGCGTTTCCCGCTCCTGGCAGGTCCTTGCCCTGATAGGGTTGCAAGCGATCGTAGAACGAGATCTCCCGCAAGACTGCACGGCAAACAGGACCGAGACGGCGCAGCTCCTCATCGCTCAAGTCCAGCAGGACTGGTCCCCCCAGCACTCTTGCCTGGCAAGTCTGAGCGGCGTCCCACAATTCCACCAGCCAACGCGGATCCGCGAATTGATCGTCATCAAAGAAAGCGAACCAATCGCCGCGAGCTTGGCGAAGTCCCGCGTTTCTCGTGGGAGCGTCGCCGGGACTCGTTTCATGAACATATCGCACCGGCACGGGCGATGACTCCGCGAAACGCTCGACGACCTCCCGCGTGTTGTCGCTCGAGCGATTGTCGATCACGACGATTTCATATTCGAAGCGTCCGTCTGTCTCTTGGGCCGCCAAGGACTCCAAGGCCCCGCCAACCCAATGGGCGCGGTTGAAAGTCGGCATGATGACGCTGATGGCCGGGTTGGTCGTTGCATCGGCGGGCGCCGTCGGGCTTGTATCCAGAGTACGGTTCGGCATGTCGTTGGGTCCGATCTCGATCAATGAGGGCTTGCCATCGCGGCGCGGCAACAGGGGAGCCTGGCTTGGTATCTGGACGATATCGTTCGCGGGATCGTTCTTGCCAAGCCAACGCTCCAGCCGCGACCTTTGGGCCGGAATCCATCCGTACCAGCCCGCGAGCTTGGCTTTCAAAGTGGCTGGCGTATCCCAATCGAACACGTTGATGCGGCCCCAGGTGAAGGGATCGCGCAGGGGATGCACCACTTCATGGCGCGTGTTCAATGCGCAGCGAACGCCCAGTTGCCGGGCTTCCGTGGTCAACGCTTGACTTGCGAACCCTTGCCTGGGCGTGCCATAGGGGAAGGCGAAGGTCGGGCTTTCGATCCCCAGTTGTTGCTGCAACTCGTTCAGGTTCCGTTGGAGGTCGTCACGAAATTCGGTGACCCGGCCCCGGAAATCCTGGTGGCTGTGCGTGTGCGCGCCCAACTCAATCAAGCCGCTCGCCAGCACGTCACGACACATATCCCAAGTCATGGCCCGATAATGCTCGGCGGGCGCCTGGCCAACCACCTTCTTTCCCCAGTGGTCGAACGGCATGGCTTCGGCGGAACCGATGAAACGCGTATTCAGGAAGATGGTCGCTGGGATGTTCAATTCGCGCAACACGGGAACCGCGTGATCATAGACGCTTTGAAATCCATCATCGAAAGTCACCACGACCGTCCGTTCCCTCAGTGGCTCGCCGCTCCGCACCGCATCCAGGACGCGGCTAAGTGGTTGAAACGAAGCTCCGCTTCGCAGCAATCCTCGCATCTGCGCCGCGAAGCGTTCGGGAGTCACATTGATCGATGGCGGGGGCAGGTTGGGGGTGACCGGCGCAATGCGATGGTACATCAGGATTCCAAAGTGATCCTTGCCTTGTCCCAGAAGTCGATGCAGCATCACCGCCAGCCAGGACGCGGCCTGCACTCCTCTGTCGTTAATCGCCTGTCTCCAGGAAACACGTTCGGCCGCCCACCGCGGCGGTGCGAAGTCGCGCTGCCGAGTCTGGGTCGGCGATTCGTCACCCTTCGCCACGGCGTCAATTTCCGCGAGTGCCTGCCTGTTGCTCATGCGCGAAAAGCCATCCATTCACGAAGTCGATACATCATCTTGCCGGGCAATTTCGCCGGGCCCCGCAGCGGAGACTGTTTGACCCAGGCCTTCACCGCCCGCCATGAACCACGCCATTGTTTGGTCAACGGCCGCAAGTCCACCGCGCCCACGTTTACGTAACGCACATCCGTCATGAACGCCATCTTGTAGCGCGCCATGCCGCGTCCCAAATCCAGCGTGTCCAACTGATGCTCGTCGGCTTGTTCGATCAGCTGCAACAGCAGAGCCAACCCAGGAGAATACGCGGCCAAGGCGACATCGTAAGCGGGAAACCAGTAGTGCAGTACGCCCGCGGATCGCATCCCCAAGTGCGCCGCCACCAGGCGATCACCGGCGTACAGCGCGGACAAGACGCCCTGGAAGCTCGGGTCGTCGTGCTGCAGCAATCGCCGCATGAGATTGACGGTCCAATCGTAGGCGAAAACATCCGTCACATGAGTGCGCCGATACTGATCTGATTTCCACTGCAGCAATTGTTGGAAGACCGACTCGCGGTGGACGGCGTGAAACTCGAAACGCAGCGCCCCGAGTTCTTTTTGCAGCTTCCGCGCCTTACGCTGCGCCGTGGCCGTCTCGGAGGACTGCGGCCGCAGGCGCCGTCTTGCGTACTCCGACCATCCGCCGCCCAACCGCATGAGCGGCGAGCCGTCGGTCAACCATGCGTATCCGGCCAACTCCGCGTCTTGCTGTACCCAGTGATCGAATTCGAGAGTTGTCAAGCCAAGGCTGCGAAGCATTGTCTCGGCGTCGCAGCTCCAAGCATCGGATCGGATCAAGCCCTGATAGTCCGAGAGCCGGCCGGCCAGGGGCCTGGCCTTGGTTCCTTGTTGCTGAAATGTGAGGAAGGCCGAAGGCGAGCTGAGCGAGTCGCCGGCTCGCGAGTCAAAGAACATGGCGATTCGTGCATCGTCGCGCACGCGCCCCACGTCCGCCGCGAAGTCCGGGTGAAAATAGGGGCTCCGCAGGTGGGGAGCAGCGCGCAGCAACTCCAGCCAACGCCTACGTTGATCAGGCAGGAGTTCGCGAGGATGTATCACCGAAGCGATCACGAGAGCATCCGAGGGTGCTGGGAAGCGGCGTTCAAGACGGAGTCTTCGACATGGGGGCGCCCAGGGTCGGCGTGTCGCCGCTCGGGCGCGTATCGATAGATGGTGATTCGCTGCCAGGCGGAATTCGCAGTCGGGATCTCCTCGACTTCGGTCAACCAGGGCGTTTCCGCGAGGAGGTCGCGGTCCATTCGCGGGAGAGCATAGATCACCGTCAGTTTCCTCGGATGTTCGTGCAGCGATTGGCTTAGATTGCCGAGGACTCGCCGCAGGACGTCTCCCGCAAACGGGTTGTAAAGGAACACCACGTTCACATCGCGCGGGATGCGAAACTGCGTTGCGTCCTGGTTCACGATGCGGACGTCCTGACAACGCAAACGCTTTCCGGCTCGGCGGACGTTCTCGCCGGCCGCACGAGCGAGTTCGCCGCAAAGCTCAACGCCCCAAACCGTGCGAAAGGGACGTTGGGCCGCGAGCACAACGGCCCGGCCTTTGCCGCACCCGAAATCCAGGAAGACATCCTGGTCGGCGACCGCGGCTCGGTCCAAGGCTTTGATGCAACAACCATAGCTTATCGGTTGATATCCAAAATGATCCGGATTATCGGAAAACCACTTGCTTTCGATACTTCCCCCCGTTTCAACCCGCAACGAGGCTTCCCGCGCGCCATCGACCAGGCGGCGCCAACCACGGGCCGTCAGTGCCGCCCAGCCTTCCGTGCACAAACGACGGAGCGCCTTGGCGGGCAGCGTGATCCACTGCCGCCAACGCCCCCGATTGCGGACCATGGCCGCCAGCGTTGTTCGATCGGAAGCGGTGGGCGCCGACTCTTTCATGGCGGTGTCATCTCGCATTGGAACTCAGGATGCCGTTGCGGAACGAATTCCACCACACCAACGCTGACTGGCCGCAGCGCGACGTTCGTAATGCCTGACGAGCGAACCTCCAGCAATCACTCATCGCGCGCGACAGGACCGTTCGATGCAGATGAGCGGCGCCGAGCTTGGCATGATGGGTGGCGAAGCACCGTTTATAGGCTTCCGGGCCGCCTCCCATATCGACGCGTTGGATTCCCTGCTCCGCGGCGCCGCGGAGCAGGCACGCGAGCAAGATGGATCCTGGCGAGTAGCGTCGAAAGGCGCGATCAAACGAAGTGACCCAACCGTGATAGACGCGCCGCGAATAGATTCCGTAACAGGCCGCCACGACGCGATCGCCGCTGCGGAGCACGGACAACACTCCACGGCAATCGCTGCTGGATTGATTCGCGAGCTGATGAAAAAGCGCGCTCACCCAGGACTGCGACAAGCCGTCCCAGGCGCCGAAAGCTCGCAGTTGCCGACTCTTGATGCGGAGAAGTTCCGACAACTGGCTGGCGTCGCGACAATCAAATTCGAACCGCACATCGGGCAACTCGCGCCGTAGTTTGCGTTCCTTGCGGAGCGTCTCTCGCAGCTCACGCGATCCGATCTCGCGGCGAGTCTCGCAGTACGCTGGGAATCCGGCGGAGACGTTGACGATCGGCGCTTCCTCGCAGAACGCCGTCGGCATCGCGGGCCAGGCGTCCGGGCAGGCAAGGTTGTCCAGGTCCAGGCTGTCCAGCCGGCAGGCTTCGAGCATTTCGCGAAAATCCCACTGGCAATCGGGTTCGGCCAACGCCGTGGCGTAGTCGCCCAGATGCCCCAGGGGTCCGCGAGCACGTCGTTTGAGTCCGCGGTGAAATGGCAGGAAAGCGACGGGCTCGCCGCCGCGAAGGGCCACGGCGACTTGAACATTCCCGCGCGCCGCATCCACGGCTTGCAGCAAGTCCAGCGACAGCAACGGACTGGCCAGAATCGGATCTCGATCGCGCAAGTGCTCCCACCGCGTTCGATGCGCGCGCGTCTCGGCGACCGTCAAGCAACGGAATTCCATGCGGCTCACAGAGCGTTCTCCTCAGTCGCCAGGGACGCCGAAGCCGTCGAGGTCGCGGGGAAAGCATTCCAGAGAACCGCGCCACCAACTTCGCCAACCGCGGGCGCCGTGCAGACTCGCCCAGGTTCGACAGGCGGTGCGCTGCCAGGGCGCCCGAGACGCCAACCCCAAGGCGACGTGATCGTCGCCGCTTTTTAAGCTCTGCTTATATCTCTGGGGCCCCGGTCCAAACTCCCACCGCGCCACGCCTTGATCACAAAGCCATTGCGCTTGCAACAACAGCAAGACCATGCCCGGCGAGTACTTCTTCCAGGCCGGATCATAGGCGGGGTACCAGAGGTGCGCAACGCGTTGGGTGCGGACGCCCAAATGAACGGCGATCGGCTGACGTCCGGCGACGAGCATGGCCATGTCGCCATAAAATCCCTCGTCGCGGCGGCGGCGCACCTGATCCAAGAGATCAATGACCCGTCTTTGCTGGAATACGTCGATCACCCCCGTCCGCCGGTGTTGAGCGGACTTCCACTGCAAGAGGCATTGAAACGCCTCGTCGCCGCCATCGGCAATCCATTGCACCTGGCCCGCGTCGCGTTCCAATTTGCGCAGCTTCCGCTGGGCCTGCTGCAACGACCGCACGCCCGCGCGCGCTGCCGATCCAGATACTCCTGATAGCCCCGCGAAAGATCGGCGTAGGGCGACGGGCCCACGCGATGGGCGTACCGGCTCACTTCCTCTTGCGAAACGGGAACATGATCGAACCGCCAGCTACGGAGTCCGCACGATTGTAAGATGCCGTGCAGCGTCCAAGCGGGCGCGTCTTGAGCCACGATGCATGCTTGTCCTTCGGACAATCCGACCGCCACCGGTTCCGCGTCGCGAGCATTGCGTCGGCAAAAGGCGAGAAACCCGCGGTGGCCTGACCGGTGCAGCAGGCAAGCGACCTCCACGGGATAACCCGCGGCAAAGGCGGCGTCCAGGAAACTCGGCTGCAAGAAAGGACTCCCCAGTCGCGAGTCGCGTCGCGCCAGGTCCCGCCACACTTCGCGGTCGCCAGCAGACAACTGGTCCCAGGGCCTGGTACTCACTTGCCAACCGTTAGCCGATTGAACCACGACGCCTCCCCGGCATACCCGCCTTGCTGAGAAGTGCTGGCGACTGAATCGGCGCGCTGCGAGTGGTGACGGCGACGGCCATCGAACTCCTCGGATTTTGGGGTGCTTTCACGAACGGGATTGGATCAATGTGCTTCGACCAAATGCAAATCACTTGCCATAAGCGGGAAATTGCACCGGGAGGGCTCTTGGCGTTACGTGGGAAGTGCTTGGGGCGTCAGCCTGGCGCCGCGGACGGGATGGATGGTGGCGGAAAACCAACATAGCGTTGCCTGACGTCAACCCGGCAAGCATGACTTGAGCCGGCGCCAACCGTTTTGAGTCCAGCTGTACCAACCATTCAACTTCGCCGCCAACGTCGCTGGCGTGTCATATTGTTCGGCGCCGAATCTGCCCCAAGAAGTCGCATCATCCTGCGGGCGTACCAACTGGCAATCCGTCGTTAAGCAGCAAAGCAGGTTCATTTGCCGGACGACCGCCATTAACGAGGCGTCCACCTTTCCGAAGGGGAACGAAAATGCGGGACGCTCCACGCCAAGCTCTCGGAGCACGCCCAGCGATTGCCGCAGATCCTGCTCCAGCTCCTGAGGGCGGTGCGAGTAGTCGCGATGCCAATGCGTGTGCGAGCCCAATTGAATCCAGCCGCTTTGCACCATGCGGCGACAGGCGTCGCGAGTCAGAGGACGCCAGAGATCGGCCTGCGCCGCGTCCTTGCCCGCTTCCAGCCAAGGATCAAAGGGATAGGGCCCATCCTGATCGAGGAACGCGGTCGGCAAAAAAACGGTCGCCGGCACGCCCAACGCAGCAAGGATCGGAAAAGCCTGGGTCGCGACGCCCTGATAGCCGTCGTCGAACACGACGGCGAAGGCCCGCCGCGGGATCGGCTCACCCGCCTCGCTGCGACGCACCAAGTCCTCCAAAGCGAACGGACGAAATCCACGCCGCAACAAGCCGCTCAGCTGGGCGCGAAATCTCGCCGGCGAAACGGTCAGCGGGGGCGCCGCCTCGTCGCGAGACGCGACGCGGTGATAGGTGAGAACACCAAACGCGCGATCATGCCGCGGCGCGAGGGTCAGATCCAGCGGCACGACGGCGCGGGTAATGAGCTTGTATCGCGTATAGCTCCAGCCGCTTCCGAATGCGACGGCGGGCCGTTGGCAGTCCTGGTTTGCCGGCGGAAGCTTGGATCGGTGCATGATGTTTCTGACTCGTTTTTCCCCCAACGCCGGCCGCGCTGCGAGGCACGTGAAAAGAACTGAGTTGCGATCAATGTGAGGCGCGGGCCAGCAAGACGGCCTTAATGGTTCTGAGAATCAAACCGCAGTCCTTCGTCAGGCAGCGTTGACGGATGTAGGCGAGATCCATCCGCATCCATTCGTGGAACGTGACGTTGACCCCGCCGGAAACCTGCCAGATGCAGGTCAAGCCAGGCGTTACGTCCAATCGTCTTTGGGACCAGGCGTCCACTTCGCGGGCCTCCCCGACCGGCAAGGGCCGCGGCCCCACCAGCGACATGTCGCCGCGAAGCACGTTCCAGAGCTGCGGCAGCTCATCGACGCACGTCTTCCGCAGCACGCCGCCCAAAGCCGTGATGCGAGGGTCCTTCTCGATTTTGAAGGCCGGTCCGTCCTGCTCGTTCACGGCTCGCAATTCGGCCTGCAGCTTTTCCGCGTCCTGCCGCATGGTGCGGAACTTGTACATCCAGAACGGCTCGCCTCCTAAACCAGCACGCTGTTGCCTAAACAGGATGGGACCCGGCGATGTCAGCTTCACCAGGATCGCCGTGACCAGCAGCAGCGGCGCGAGCGCCAGCAAGCCAAAGGCGGCTCCGGCCACGTCGATGGCCCGCTTCCAAACCGGCAGCCCTTGGGCCAAAGCGGCGCGAGCCGAAGCAACTTCGGCTTCCGGCGCGGCGCTGTCAGCGCCCGCCCAGCGCGTCTGATCGGCGACGTGGTTGGATGACCTCTCCAATTCGCCGCTTGGATAGACATAGATGGTCCGCCGCAGCTCGTCGCCTTGGGCGCCGCGGCACAGATCATTGGCGACAATCTCGGCGCCTCGATGGTCCGAGTCCAACAGCAGGACGCCCAAGCCGTCTTGGAAACGACCGAAGCAGTCCGTTTCTCGAATCCGCTGAGGAATCACCTGGGCGACCTCGATCAAAGCCGGGCATTGGCCGATCGTTACGTCGATCGGCGGAGCGAGCTTCAAGATGGCGAAACGCAAACCAGCTCGGTCGGCTCGCAAGCGTTCGCGATGCAGATGCCTTTGGAAAGAATCCGAATCGGCGACGGCCGCCAATGGGTCATGTGGTTTACGGCGGAAGAAGGGGAGCGAGAGCATGGGGTGGGATCCTAAGTACGTCTCGGGCGAGGCGATGGGGTGGGACGGCGACATATCAAGGGCTGTCGAAACTACAGCCGTCGATACAACCAACCGGGCAGGTGGTGGCGCCGTTTATTGAGGACGACGCCATAAAGATTGACGTCGCATTCTTGCAGTTGTTCTTTCACGCTCTGGACGACCTGCCGCTTCACGCGTTCGGCCTCGACGACCAGAATCACGCCGTGAAGCGAAGGGGCGACCGCCAAGGTATGGCTCAGGCAACCAGCCGGGGGAAGGTCCCAGATCACGAGCGAGTACTTGCGTTGCAAGTCATCCAAGATCGAGCGTGCGGTGACTGTCGTGAGTTTGGCTGTCCTTCGCGAAGCGGCCGTACCAGCCGACAACACATCGATCAAAGGCGACGTGTCAGCGGGCTGCAGGCAATCTTCCAAGTCAGCGTTCTCCTCCAGCACGTCCGCCAAGCCGGCGCCCTCCGGCGCCTCCAACAAGCGGGCCGCTCGAGGTCTGGCGAAGTGCGCATCCACGACGACCACTCTTCCTTGATCCTGCATCGCCGCGGCCAGTGCGATGTTCGTGGCGATGGTGGTCACTCCTTCGCCCGAAATGCAGCAGGTCAGTCCCAGAGCCAGTCCTTCGCGCGGCATCACGGCCGTCTTGGCGCGGATACGGTCCAGAAGCGCTAGGTAGTCTTCGGACATAAAATGTTGTTTCGATCTGGAGGCGTGTTGCGTTACGCGTCGTGGCGAGGTGTTGCTGATCATGGGCGGATGGCGGGGTTAGAAGGCGCGGCGGCGGAAGAGGGCGAACGAGCGGGGGGTCATTTCATCAGCAAACGGCTGCGAGGAGTTCGCGGAACCGCCAGCAGCACCGGCAAGTCGAGTTCGGAACGCAGATGCTCGGGCGTTCCCAGCGTCGAATCTAGTAACGAAGACGCCACGGGCAAGCCGATTCCAGCCAGGCAAGCGGCCATCAAGCCGAGGATGGCGACGACGCTCTTCCGGGGGCTCACGGCCTTGTGCTGCAAGGAAGGCTCCTGGACTTGGCGGATGTTCGTGATGTGGTCGCCCGCCAAACGTTCGCCGATGCGAGCCACTTCCCGATTCTCGGTGTAGGTGGCCAGACTCTTCTTTAGCAACTCGACCTGGTTCTCGAGTTGCTGGATGTTGATCTCGCCGCGATTCAGTTCTTGCAGACGGTCTCGACTGACCAGCAGCTGCCGCGCGAGGCTATCCGACTTGGACTGCAGCGCCTCCGCCCGCGACGTCTCGATCGCCAACTCCTGAAGCGCCAGGATCCGCTCGGCCTCGGCGAGTTGCCGTTTCATCGACTTGCGCATGGGATGGGCTTCGGTGTAACGCGTCGCCATGTCGCGCTCTCGCAGTTGCAGTTCGTAGAGTCGAGCTCGCATCTGATCGATGGCGTCATTGGTCAACGAACTGCCGGATCGATCCAATTCGGCGCCTTGCAAGTCCGGGTTGTCCCGCCGAATGGACACAATGCGATTGCGGGTTGACTCCAACTCGGCTTTGGTCGTGTTCGCTTCCGTGTTCAAGGAGTCGAACTGCTTTTGGATCAACGAGCGTTCGTTCTCGATCGAGACCACGCCCAACTTATTCTTGGCGTCGCGCAACTCGCCATTCGCCGTCAACAGACGTTGCCGCAATTCGTTCTCCTGCTCCATGAAGAACTCTTGCGACTGAGGAGTCCGGTGAGTGCGCATATGCTCGTCGAGGTAGGCCGACATGAACAACTGCAACACGCGCTGTGATAACTCAGGCTCGGCGCTGAAGCACCGTATCCAAATCACCGTCGAACGTTTCTCGGCGCCGTAACTGATCCAGGATTGCAGTCGCTTAATCGCCTCCTCCTCGTCAGGGACCTCGTCGCTGACCAAGGACTTGACGTGTTGCAAGGACGACTCCAGCAAGCCAGGGACTGGCGCCGCAGCCGGCTCGCTGGCGACCTCAGCCGCCACAGTTGCGTCCGGCAGACGTTGCTTTAAAATCGTCTGGGCCCCCAGCGACTCCACCACTCGCTCGTACAAACGACGATTGGAGAGCATGTCCAACGCGGTTTGCAACTCGGATTCACGAGAGTCCGAGACGGGCAAGGTCGTTCCCGTGACGGCGGTCGGATCCAGCGTGACGCTTTCGCGCCCCAGGCGGACAACCAACCTCGCTTCGGACATGTACGTCCGCGGCGCGAAGAGGATCCCCATCACGGCGATGGCCAACACGAAGGCGAAACCGAGGAATGCTCGCCACTTGTACCGAAACAACACCTTCATCGCGTCGCGAAGTGAAATCTGCGGCAGCAGGCGTTCGGAAATGCGATCCATGTGACGGGCCGTCCTCTTGCGATGCGTGAATTGCCGTGCGGTGGCAGTAGTAGAAAGCAACTCTCGTTCCAGGCGCCCTATTCAACCCAGGCTTCAGGAAGGTTAAACTCGCCTAGAAGCACCCAAACCGAACATTTTAGCCATTTTACTTTTGGTTACCAGGAGCAAAAGTTGTCTCCTCGCACCTAGGGGCCGAACCCGAGTTGTCAATTCGCAACGCGAGTTGCTTTTGGTCAACGCATGACAGCCCCCTTAACCTCGTCGCCGCCCCATGCATACTGACCCAATCCACGCTGACCGTACTCCCGCCACGCCACCCGCCATGGACGATATCCACGGCTTACTCAACCAAGGCGGCGCCGCGACCGCGGCTTTGCAGTGGATTGAGCATCCCGTCCTGGTGGTTGATCCCGCACTGGAAGGCCCGCTGTGGGCCAATACCGCCGCCGAACGAATGTGGGGTTGTGAGCGACAAGCCATACCTTGGAGGCAGCTGCAACCCACCCAACAGAGCCAGAAGTCACGTCCCAATGGGCGTTGCCGCATTGCCGCGCAAGAGAACAAGGGAGGACGCTCCGCCACTACGGAGGTTGAGGTCGTCGTCCATGGCCAGACCATGGCCTGGCAAGGGCGAAACGTCTGGCTGTTGGTGCTGCAAAGCGCGCCGGCGATCACCGATCTTGTCACGGGACTGCCGACCCGACAGGTCTTGGATCAACAATTGGCGACGTTGGCCGCGCGTGGAGACGCTGGTTCGTGGGCCTTGGCCTTTCTGGATCTCGACAACTTCAAGGCCGTCAACGACAACCATGGGCATTTGGCCGGAGATCATGCGCTGAACCAGATCGCCGGCCGCTTACGGGCTTCGCGGCGCGAGGAAGACCTGCTAGTGCGGTGGGCGGGCGACGAGTTCGTCCTGTTGGCGCCATGGCGGGGAGGTCGAGCGCCGGCGGTGCAGTGGGCCCGCCGCATTGCTGAGAGCCTGGACTGTCCGCTTGCAATTCCCGGCTGCCGAATTCCCTTTCGCGCTCAGGCCAGCATCGGCATCGCTTTAAGCACGGGCGCGGTGGATCCCCGGGCGTTGCTGCACGCGGCTGACGGCGCCATGTATCAAGCCAAGGCGAAGGGGGGCGGTGGATTCGCCATTGTCACCGTGCCGCAGGCCCGCCGAACCGCCCAGCCCAAACCCCGCTGACCTCCCCGAGAAAGCGGACATCAGAACCACATGAGGTCGCCGTGGGCGACATGCAACGAGGCGGCTTGGCCCATGGTCAATGACCGACTCGTGTTGTCCACCGAAACCACTTCGAACTCGCCGCTCTCCCAGATCAGTATCCGGCGGTCGCCAAGCTCTTCGACCTCCGCGAGAATGGCGTCGATGCTATGCCCGTCCTTCGGCATACCCGGTGCACGCCCCTCGCCCGCGGGACGCCAACCAATGCACTCGGGACGCAGCGCAAGGGTGCTGGCCTCGTGGGGGACGAGCCCATCGGCCATTGCAAAGGGGCCAAAACGCGACCGCCCCGCGCTGGACGTTTCGGATTCGGAGCGGGTTGGGAGTGACCGCTCCCAAGCGTTGATCGTGGGAGATGTGAGCATATTGGCGACCGCCAGCGAGAGGGGACGATGATAGGCGACCCGAGGCGGATCGTTTTGCAGGATCTTGCCGTGCTGCATCACGGCCAGTCGATCGGCAGCGGCGAAGGCTTCATCGCGGTCATGCGTGACCCACACCACAGCGGCTTGCCGCCGCCGGCTCCATTGCTTCAACCGCCGGCGCATGCGGCGGCGAAGCGGAGCGTCCCAGTGGCCGCCGGGTTCGTCGAGCAGCAGGAGAGAGGGCTCGCGAATCAGCGCCCGGGCCACTGCCGCCCGCTGTCGTTGTCCGCCGGAGAGTTCCGCCGGACGGCGATTCAACAGACCCGATAGTTCCGCAAGCTCCTCGAGTTCGGCGACCGATTCGTCGAATGGACGCCCCTGCTGCTCGCGCCCCCTCGAGGCGAATCGCAGATTCTCGAGCACGTTCATATGGGGATACAACGCGTCGTGCTGAAACACCAGCGACAGTCCGCGTTGGGACGGCGGTAGGCGAGCCGCATCGCGACCACCCAGCAGCACGCGGCCATCGTCCGGCTGCTCCAAGCCGGCCAGTACTCTCAGCAGGGTGGACTTGCCGCAACCGGTGGGCCCAAACAGCACCAGCACTTCGGCCGGAGCGATTGACAACTCGATCCCATCGAGTGCGATCACCGCACCGAATCGCTTGTGAACCGCAACGACTTCCACCGCGAACGCTTGCATGGATACTCCGCGCGCCGGCCTAGTTCGCCTTCAGAGCAAAGGCCCGATCCATGTTGTCCGAGATCTCTTGCAGCCGCTGTTGATCGCCGCCGCTGACTTCCGCGGCGCACCAGCCGTGGAAATTAATGTCCAGCAAAGCCCGGCGAATCCGCGGCCAGGGTATGTCGCCTTCGCCGATCTTGGTGAACTGGTCGGCGGCGCGCGAGAAGCCCTTCACATCGAGCTTGACGATGCGCTTGCCCACGCGCGAATCCACTCCGCCATGTCGCCGTATTTCCAATGGTTGCCAATGTCGAATTGCATTCCCACCCAGGGACTATTCAATTCATCGACATACTTCACGAACTTGTCAGGCGACTGATCGGCGGGGCCATCATGCTCGTAAAGGAACTGGTTCCAGACATTCTCAATGGCGATCCAAACTCCCAGTTCGGCGGCCAGGGGCACCGCTTGGGCGATGTTGTCGATGGAGCGGCGCCAGATCTCCCCTTCGGGTCCGTCGCCGCCACGACCGACGACCAGGAGAACGGTATGGCCGCCGATCTCATGCGTTTGCCGCAAGGCTTGCTTCAAGCTGTCCAACGCCCGCGCCGTTCGGCCGCGTCGGCGCTGGTGTGGCGAATTTGCCAGTGCCCCGCGCACACCACGCCGTCTACGGGCAATCCCGATTGCGCAATCGCGTCCCGCGTCTCGGCGACGTTGACGCCGGGAGCGCTCAACTCCACTCCCTGGAACCCCGCCGATTTGGCGGCCTTGAACTTCTCAGCCAACCCTCCCTCGATGCGAATCATGCCGATCTTCAACGTCTTGTACAGTCGGCCCGCCAAGCTGTGATCGGAATCGACCGAGGGCGTTTCCTGAACCGTCGCGATAGCCGATGCCGGGATCAGCGTCGGCGCCAGGAGAGTCGGAGCGGCGAGCACCGCGCGCTGCAGCATCGCTCGTCGATCGATCGTTGGGCCGGATGTCTTTGGAGAGTCAGGGAGATTCATGGCGAACTGGATCCTCGCAGAAATGAGACAGCCGATCGTGGACGGGAATCATGACGCCAGCGGCGCCCAAAAGCAAAGGCCCGGTCCGGATCACTCCGACACCGAGCCCAGGTTGGGTTCATCTTGGCTGGCGGGGCTACTTGACGTCAAGCAATTCAACCAGGAAGTGCAGCGTGGCCCCTGGAGGAATCACGTTGCCGGCGCCGCGATCGCCATATCCCAGTTTCGCTGGGATTTCCAGTTCGATCATGCCGCCCTTGCCGACCAATTGCATCCCCTCAGTCCAGCCGGCGATGACTTGATTGAGCGGGAAAGAAATGGGCTCGCCGCGCTGGTAGGAGCTGTCGAACACATTCTTATTGTCGAGCCAGCCATGGTAATGGACTTGGACGGTGTTCTTGCTGAGCGGCTTGGTCGCGTCGCCCTTACGCAGCACGCGGTATTGCAAACCGGACTCCGTCTTGGTGAAGCTCTTGGGCGCATCCTTATCGATGGCGCCGGCCCCCTTGGGCAGTTCGGGATAAGCGACTTCCTTGGCGGGTTCTTGACTCAAAACAACCTCTGATTGCAAACAGGTGATCACGGCGAACAACATTGAAAACGCGATGCGTGCGAACATGAACATGCTCCGTATCCGAAAGACGACGCCAACTCTTGGGTCGAAGGAACTGCAGAATAGCCGGGCGCCGGTTTCGGTGCAACCGCCGCCGATTTCGCGACGCACGTCCGGCGAGCGACAAGACCGTCGGTGAAGGGAGAATTCCAAGCACCGCCGCCCTGGACGCCCGCTCGCGTTCTTGGCGACTACAGGTCGCCGCCGCCGAACAGGAAACGGGCGCCGGAGTACTTGAATTGCCCGATCGGGGTGGTGTGACGAATCTCGGCGACGACGCGCATCTGATTCCCGTCGGGGCTGTTTAACGTCATTTCGACAAACTGCCCGTCAATCGGCTGAAGATGGTAGAAGCCGACGCCGCTATGCGAGATGTTCCGGCTAACTCCGTCGATCGGCTCGGAAACCGGCTCCCAGAGATCGTCCAGCACCCGAAGGCGGAGCGGCACGGCAACCGGTTTTCGCACTTCGCTGCGGCGTTGCAGTCCATCTTGACCATCAAAGAAGGCCGCCATCTTGTCAACGAAGGGGACCACGGCTTCGGCCGATTGCCAAGTCGTAAAAAAGGAGCTCATGGGGAATTGTCCGTTTTGCAAACAGGGGCGTGGGGCGAACCAGAGCGTGAGCATTCAGCAAAACGTAGCTCATCGTTGGCGCGGGCGGCCTCGATCCGGCGTCGCCCAAGCGGAAAACCAAGCGTGGGCGAAGCGGCCGAAGCGGCGGATTCTCGATAACCGAAACAAGTAGAACGCCGGATGCAATCGCTCGGACCGCCTACACCTCGACGCACTCTCGAGTCCTTTGAGCACATTGGCGAATCAACTGCACCAACGTGTCACGCTGAAAGGGCTTCAGTACATAATGAGTGGCGCCCAGTTGCATGGCTTTGGCTCGATGCTTGTCGCTGGCGCGGGAGGTGACCATGATGATCGGCAGATCTTCAAACGCCTTTTCCCCGCGAAGCAAGCCCAACAAGCCGTAGCCGTCCATGCGGGGCATTTCGACGTCCAGCAGCAAGACATCAGGGCGCGGCGCTGTCCATCGAGTTGCTCCCATGCATCCACGCCGTCTTGCGCCGTCAGGCGCGCCAACCCTGGCTTTCGATCAGGTCGGCAAGCACGCGACGCATGCGGACCGAGTCGTTAACCGCCATCACGGTCAACGTTTGCCACGGTCCCGCTGGGACAGGATGTCGCGGGGTGGAGGCAGTTGCGATGACTTGAGTTGCGCCGCGGCGAAAGAAATCGGCCGGATCCAGCAGCGGAACGATCGCATCGGCGCCCAGCAGGGCGCCGCCGAGAAAGCCTCGCACGCCGGCCAGATGGGTTCCCAGCGGCTTCACGACCACATCGCGACGGGCCAAGACGCGGTCGACCGCCAAGGCGGCCACTTCGTCGTCCCAGCGCAGCAACAGCACCGGCGCATCTTGCCAAATCGCTGACTTGGGCTTTGTCCCGCTCGCCCCTCTGGGAATGGCGAAGTGGTCGGCCAAGACGATTCCGGGATAGTCTGCTTGGCCAACGCGGACAGTGGTTGATTCCGCGGCGGACACGACGGACGCCTCGCCCGGATGCAGGACCCGCGTCACGGCGTGCAAGGGAATGGCGAAGGTCTGATCGTTGGCGACCAGCAACAGCGTGCGATTCATGGCCAGGGCCATCGGCAAGCGAATGGTAAAGGCGGCGCCGGCCCCGCCACGGACTCGACGGACAAGTCCGCTTGCAGTCTTTTCGCCGTGTCGCGCACGATGTCCAGGCCGACTCCTCGTCCAGAAACCGTGTCGACTTGAGCGGCGGTGGTGAAACCTGGATCGAAGATCAGGCATTGCACCTCTTGGTCGGTCATCGCGGCCATGTCAGCCGCGTCGAACAGCCCCTTGGCCAGCGCAGTCTGGCGAATCCGTTGCATGTCGAGTCCGCCGCCGTCGTCGCGCACCTTGACGACCACCTGGGTTCCTTCCAAACTCGCGCAGACTCGCACCATGGCGGTTTCCTTCTTGCCGGCGGCCGCGCGTTCCTCGGGCGACTCGATCCCGTGATCCACCGCGTTGCGGACCAGATGCAGCAGGGCATCGGCGCACTCGTCCAAGACATGTTTGTCCATCAGGACGTCGCCGCCCTCCAGGTCGAAAGCGACTCGTTTGCCGCGCTGCTCGGCGGTATTCCGCACGGCCCGTCCCAGCCTTGGGGCCAGTGAGGCGACTGGGACTTTTCGAATGGACGTCAATCGCTGTTGTGATTCGCTCGTCAGCTTGGCTTGTCGAGCGACCAAGGCGCGAAGTTCGTCCAGGATCGTCTGCACTTGGTCGCTGATGCTCGCCACGTCGCCGACGGCTTCGTTGAGAGCGCTCGCCAACAAGTCCGCCTCGGAGTATCGATCGAGCTCCAATTCGTCGAATTCACCGTCCGCCGAGATGCACTGGGTGTCATTGGTCGTAAACACGACCGTATCGCCACACGCCGCCGTCGTTTCGCGCACGGATTCGCAGCAGGGATTCAGATCTTGCGACGTCACTCGCAAGCGATCGACCGTGGGCTGCAATTCCGCGGCATGCCGCCGCAGCGACTCCAGGCGCTGCTCGATTCCGAGTCGGCTGATCATCAGATCACTGGACAAGCCCAGCAAGGCGTCTAATTCAGAGACGGCGACTCTCAGCGAAGGCCCGTGGACCTGGGGCGTATCGTGTTCTTCCGCGTTGTCCGGTAATGGCTGCGTCAACGAAGTCGTCGTTCGTTCTTGCTCGGGCGGTCCGAGCGTGGTGGCGTATCTGCGATACAGCTCCGCGACTTGCCGACCGATCTGCGCCCGCTCGATGCGCCCGCTGGACAGATCGTGCAAGACATCCGTGGTGCTCAGCAACAGTTGCACGACGTCGTAATTGACCGCCAGGCGACCATCCGACAGCTCATCCAGCAAGTCCTCCATGCGATGGGACAGCCGCGCCACGACCGTCAGCTCGGCGGCTCCGGCGGCCCCTTTCAAGGTGTGCGCGGACCGTCGCACTCGCACCAGAGAGTCGCGGGCGTGCGGATCGCGGCCAAGTCGTTCGAGATGAGCGTAGATCGCTTCAATGTGCTCGTCGGCCTCTTGCAGGAAAATGGCGAGCAAATCGGGAGACACGGATTCGCGAATGCGCAGGTCCTGTTCGATGGCCTCTTGAATCGCCTCGAGATCATCGGCCTGCTGCTGGGCGGCGGTCCAGGCCTTGGTTGGCTTGGCGTCGTCAAGCATGGCTCGAATCTGGGCCAGGACTTCCTCGGAATAGGAATCCGTATCGCCTTCCTGCCCGTCATACATGGCCTCCAGCGTCAACAAGAGAATCTCCCCGTCTTGAGAGGAGAACTCGATGCGCTCTTCCGCCAGGCAACGCAACACTTCGGCGAAGGCTTCCGCCAGGCAGGCGAGATGCTCGCGCTCGACCGTCCGCGCCGCTTCGGCCACGGAACTCGCCGCCAGGTGAAGGCGATGAAGTGCGTGCAACTGATTCGGTGAGTCCAGGAAATCGGAGAGCCCTTGGTTGATCGAATCGAGTTCCTCGCGGATCAGTCGTTGCACGGCCTCCAGCGTCTCTTGATCAATGACGTCCTCCTCCGCCAGGAGCGCGGCGAACAGCGGGTCCTCAATTCGGATGTCGTCGGAATCCGTCGCCTCTTCAGGAGAGCTTATAGAGTTTATATCGGGCGCCTGTCCCGGGTTAGCCGATGCGGTTGACGCGTCCGTGGCGCCCGGCGTCTCGGGATGCAGCAGGCGGCGACGCGAATCGATCCAGGCCGGGTCGTCCGGTAGGCGGCGTGTCTGGCGATAGCGGTCAATGACCAGCGCTATCTCCCGACTCAGCTGCTGACTCCGCGTCGGCGCCAGCCCAGTTGGCTCGAGATGCTCGCCGATCGCGCCGCTGCATTGCTCCCAGACATCGACTAGTTGGCCAATGACTTCTGGGGCGGCGGCGTTCCACGTCCACTTCCCATCGGCGGCGTCTTGCAAGGCTTGCTCGATAGCGTTGGCCAGGCACTCGACCGGCCAGCAGTCTATCTGGGCCGCCTCGGTTCTCAGTTCAAGGGCGTATGCGGCGGACTCGATCAGCTCATCGGCTGGTTGCTCGGATGGATCGCGATGGGTTCGGACCGCGGCGCGCATTTTCCCCGTGGCGCCCCGCATCTTGCCCAGGAACCCCTTGAGTGCTTCAGGATTGATGTGCGCGAACATGACTTAATTTCCTTCGCAGGGGTTGCTGCCGTGGGTGCTTTTGGCGAGCGATGACCACCGACAGTCGCGGGATCACAGTCGTTGGCGGTGACTGATCACACCGTTTCGTGCGGAAGAGCAGGTTGCCCCTCCACGGCGTGCAAGGGCGCTCCCATGGCCGATCCCACGGGCACATCGCCGGTCACCTTTAATGGCGAGGGGCGGACGACGCGAAACTGCTTCAGCGAACGCTGCAGGTTGTCCGTCAAGCCGACCAACTGATTGATGGAGGCGGCCGCTTGCTTGACCACGGCCGTGTGCTGCTCGGACGCCTGCGCGGCCTCTTTCATCGCGGTGGCGATGGCGTCCGCCGTGCGCGACTGCTGCTTCGCATCGATGCACATGGAATCGCCCTTGTCGGCCCAGCGCCGAGGACGATTCGATGTCGCCAACCAGACGAGCAGCTTCGGCCGAGACACGCGTGCATTCGACCACTTCCCGCGTATTCTGCTCCATCCCGTTTCTAGCCTTTTCGGCCTCGGAGAGAATCGCCTTATGCATCGAGGCCGCCCGCTTGGCCGCCGTCTCGGAACGCTCCGACAATTGCTGAAGGCCCTCAGCGACCGCCACGAATCCTTGGTTGTCGTCGCCGGAGGCGGCGGCGTGAATGGAGGCGTTCAGCGAGAGAATTCCGACTCGGGTCGCGATGTCGCGAATCCAGCGTTCGGTTTCGCCAGCCTCTTGCAGTCGCTCGCACATTTGCTTGATCCGCTTGGACGTCTCTTGCGTATGGTGCCGCATGCCCGCGATGTTCAGCATCGCTTGCTTCATGGCGGACGAGCCGCGGACTGCGTCCTGGTGGATCTCGCCAGCGGCCGATGCCATGTCGATCGTGTCCAACGCCGTTTGTTGAATTAACTGGGCCAAGTCCTCCACCGCGATCGAAGCCGCCGCAATCTGCCGCGTCTGGGATGCGGAACCCCGATAGAGATGCTCCGCGGCGGCTTGGATCCGCGTCGCGGACACGCCGACTTGAGATGTTGCATATTGCGAATTGTGAACAACTTCGCGAAGCTGGCCAATCATGTAGTTGATCGACGTGGCGAGCGGACCGATCACGTCGTCGTTCGCATGGGTCTTGATGGTCAGGTCGCCGGCGGCGATACGCTCCAGCTCAGTCATCAAGTGACCAAGGGACTGCTGGATCTCATGGGCCTGATGCGGCGCGACGGAATGCGCGAACTTGCTCTCGCACACCGTGTTCAGCGTCGTGGCGACCTCTCCCAACTCGTCATTGGTGATCCGCTCCGCCCGCACATCGCTTTGGCCCTGCCCCAGCAAGGCCAACGTCCGCGAGATCGAGGACGCTTGCCGAGTCACCCCCAGTCCGATCCACCACGCCGCGCCCACCCCCAAACACAAAGCGAATCCGGCGATCAGCGCCGTCGCGCCCCACGCGCCGACCGGCGGCGTCAACGCTTTGAGATCCGCCAAGCTCCATTCCGAGACAAGGGCCCAGCGTGTGGCCCCGCCATGTTCAGCGGCTGGGAACGAGATATCCACGGGCGACCAGGCCGCCAGCACATTCTCGCCGCGATGATTGCGCAGTTCTGGTCGCGCCGGACTCGCCGCGCAACGCAGCTTGCAGGGCGTCGATATTGAAGTGGATCTCGGAAGAGTCCTCGCTTCTCAAGCCGGAGATTCGCGAGTCGTAGTGCGCCTTGTCTTCCGCAGCGGCGAGATAAACGTCGCCCGCCATCTGCGACTCGGTGGCCTCGGTCAGGGCCGAAGTGATCTGGTCGAGGCCCACTTTGAAGATCAAGACGCCAATCGCTCGCTCTTCCGCGAAGATCGGCGCCGATAAGAAGCTGGTCGCCTTTTCGAACGACGGCGAATACGGCGCGTAGTCGATGAAACACGAGGCGCCGGCGGTTTCGCTTACCGAAGCCTGGCGGAACGCCTTGCCAAGTCCCGTTTGCGCATAGGGCCCGTCGACCAACGACGTCGTGAAGTCCAGCTGCTTGGCCACGGAATACACGACATCGCCACTGCGAATATCGCACAGAAGAATATCTTCGCATCCCAAGACTTGCAGGACCTGCCGGAAGTACGGATGGAAACGTCCATGCAACTCGGAGTATCGCGAGAAGTCCTGAGCGCGATCCAATAACGCTTTCCGCCCCAAGGGATGCGGATTGGCTCGGATGTACTGATGTTGCAGAAAGACGGAATCCGGATCCAAGGGGCGAAAAAGCTTGTCCACCGGCGGAGCCTCGCCGTTGTTGCGAACACTGTATTGCCGCGCATAGTCCTCGTTGTAGTGTTGCAGCAACTGCTCCTGAAGGACGGTCAGTTGCGACGCATCGACCTGGTTCTCCTCGCGCGCCGTCGGCGCCAAGGCGGGTAGGCGCTGCATGAGATCGACAAGCAACGCGTCTTGAGACAAGGCGAGTAGCTGCTCTTGGAGACGATGAAACTCATGCTTCACTTGCCTCACACGGATCTGCTGAACACCCTCCAGTCTGGTCGCGGTCTGTTGCTTCCACGCATTGCTCGCTGCTCCCTGGAAGAACCAACCCAACAGCAGGCACGGCACGAGCGAAACCGCCACGAAACTGAGCATCAGCTTAGTTCGCACGCGGGAAGTGACAGCCAAGGCGAACGAAGACTGTCGCATTCGCTGGAGCAGTTGGAGCAAAGCGGACATCGTGGCGGTTTCCTTCTCTGTCGTGAACTGACGTCTGTACGTTTATGGGAACTATGAGCTTGCCCTGGCGACCACGGCGGAATTCACTTGGATGAAAGAGCGGCGGTGGTCCTAGCCGGGTGTTCGAATTGTCGAAACGGAGCGGAGGACATGAGTTCGTCGCAGCGCAACAGCGTGATCAGGGTCTCGTCAAGCACGGCGGCTTGGTCAAGGAACTCAGCAAACTCGCCGGCCAGGGGTCGGTCCGGTGCGTCAGCCGCTGGCCGCGGCAGGCGGCTGACGCACCGGACCGAATCCACAAGGAAACCGGTCGCCAAGGGCTCCGTGCGAGATTGGGCCACTAACATGCCGCGCGCTGGCGGGCGACAGGGCCTTGGGGGCGCCGATCAAAGCGGCGAAGTCCACAACCGAAATCAGCTCGTCTTCAAGGGCGGCGACGCCGCGCAGCCAGGCCGGAGCTCTCGGCAACCAGGTGATTTTGGGAAGCGGTCGCACCGCGCGAATATTGTCCAGCGGGGCCGCCAAATCCACGCCGCCGGCGGCGAACAGCACATACGAAACAGACGTCGCTGAAAGCCCCTGATCCTGCCGCGTTGGCGCCGGGCGGAGTTGTTCGGGCCGGGCCTCGAGCGGTGCGGATTCGTCCGACATGCATGATCTCCCAACTATCGCCCGCTTACGCTAGTTCCCACGGTACGCCGAGGCCAACGTCCTACCATCGTTCCGCGATCTCGACGACGATCTGGTCAAAGCTCTCCGCGAACGACTGCTTGGACTCCTGGGCCGCCATGCGATCGAGGCATCGTTGAAAGAACGCCTCGAATAACTCGCCGTACTTCCCACCCAGCTCCACGTACCGCCGCCGAACTTCGAAGGAGGCGTCCTGTTTCATCCCCAGGAGCGACTTCCACGTGGTCTTCTGCTCGGACTGAACAAGCTGTTCCAGTTCCTTCGTGGCCTCGTACACCGAGCGAATCTCCTCCAAGATCGGATCCTCGCCAGAGTCCAGTTGCTTCTCGTTGAAGTCGAGAAAGGCGACAAGCATCTCCTTACCGGACTCGAGGCAGTCGGCGGTTCTTTCCTTGCGACTGTTCTCAGCGAGCAACTCCGAAATCGCCTCGAGCTTGCACAGCAAGTTAATGCATTCGCTATCGAAGGAATCACCGATCGGGGATCCGATTTCATCCGAGGGCTTAGCGGTCATCGCGTGTTGTCTTTCTAGAGCTGTCAAAAGCCTATGCGTCAGCGGGAAGCGGGAGGTACCGCGCCACCTTGGTGACCAGAACGTCCGCATCAAATGGTTTGGTGATGTAGTCGCTGCAGCCAGCCATGGCGCCGCGCAGCTTGTCAAAGACGCCATCCTTTCCCGAGAGCATGATCACGGGAATGAAGTGAGTCTTCTCATGCTTGCGAATCAGCTTGCAGAGTTTGTATCCGTTCAGTCGCGGCATATTGATGTCCATCAGGATCAGGCCGGGATTCTCCTTGGCGATGACGTTCAGGGTGCTTAGCCCGTCAGCCGCGGTGACGACTCGGTAACCCTGCCGTTCCAAGGTCATGGTGACAAGGTTTCTCATCGTGGGAGAATCATCGACCGCCACCACGGTCAATCGGGAATCGACCGAGGGGTCCGGCGTGTCGTCGTCAGGCTGGGACGGCTGCGAAGGAGCGGCGTCTGCAGTCGCCTCGGCGGCGGCCACGTCGGCGCGAGCCGCGGCGGCGGTCGCGTCGCGCAGTCCGTCGACATCACGGGCCAGGCGGTGCAGTTGACGCTCCTCGGCGTCCTGCGACTCCTCCTCGCCTTCGTCCGCCGCGCGCTCAGCGTTCTCGGATGGCTCGTGGACCTCGATGGGCAAGCCAGGGTGCGGTAAATCGTTGACCTCCAGCGTGTGCTCGTTGGGCGTCCAACGCTGGCCTTCGCCTTCGCTCGAAGGACCAACCGACTCCGCAGCCGCCGCTTCAGCGGATTCAGCGGCTTCAGCCAAGTCGGAATCAGGCACTTTCTGCTCGCTCGACTCCCAGTCTGAGCTCGATGCTGGTTGTGAAGGCTCCAGTTCGACCTGCTCCTGGTCACTTTCAACACCCGCCGCGTATTCAGCCGGCTCGTCGCCCGTGGGTTCGGCTGAATCCTGACCGCCCTCGATCAGCTCGCATTCAACAAGCTCGTCGGCTTCGACTTCGGCTGAATCCTGACCGCCCTCGATCAGCTCGCATTCAACAAGCTCGTCGGCTTCGACTTCGGCTGCGTCCTGGTCGCCCTCGATCAGCTCGCATTCAACAAGTTCGTTGGCTTCAAGTTCGGCTGAATCCTGACCGCCCTCGATCAGCTCGCATTCAACAAGCTCGTCGGCTTCGACTTCGGCTGAGTCCTGGTCGCCCTCGATCAGCTCGCATTCAACAAGCTCGTCGGCTTCGACTTCGGCTGAGTCCTGGTCGCCCTCGATCAGCTCGCATTCAACAAGTTCGTCGGCTTCGACTTCGACGCTGCTCTGTTCGCTTTCCTCCAACTCGCTTTCCTCGTCGTCCCGATCCCAGAGTTGATCGCGTTGTTCGCCGACCAGCGTTTCGCAATTCAGCATGTGGTCCAGGACAATTCCGTCATCTTCGTCGTCTTCGGCGGCGTCTCGTTCCAGTCCAGGGGTGTCGTCCACCAGGAACTGATACTTCATCTCGCTCGGGGACGCGTTGTCGAGGCTGTCCTCCTCGCCCTCGTCATGGTCCCATAGTTGGTCTCGTTGATCGCCGACCAACGTTTCACTGCGCATAATCTCGTCAAGCTTGTGATCAACGTCATGATCATCTTGGTCAGCCTGAACGCTGTCCTCCTCGATCAGCAGCTGATAGGTTTCAAACGGCTTGGCGGCGTGGTCAGGTCGCTGCTTCTCCTCGTCGCTCGAGTCGTCGTCCCACAGTTGATCTCGCTGGTCGCCGGCGATCGTTTCGCTGCCCAGCAGCATGTTGAGCCTATCGTCCGCCTCATCGTCAGGCGACCATTCCTGGGCGTCCTCTCGGTCGTCTTGGATCAGCAGCTGGTACTCTTCTCGCGCCGAAGGGTCCGGTGGACGACTCGTCGGAGCGATCTTCTGCAATTTCGGAATGAGGTTGCGTGGCGGAGCGCATCATGCGGAGGATCGCGTCATCGCATTCCAGGCCGCTATCGTCGTCGGCCGCGTCGAGGTGGATGTCCTCCTGGCGATCCGCGTCGCACTCGTCATCGTCGAGATCTCCGTGGGCGTGGTCTGGCTTGGCGCCCCAAGCTGGAATGGTCTCGGCGCCAAGATGTTGATCGAGATCCGCATCGAAGTCCTCCGGCTCGATCGAAACCGGTTCCTCCAGCGCATCGTCGTTGCGAGCCTCCACCAGTTGGCGATACAGATCGGCGTGTGGGAGTTCGTCGTCGCTTTCGTCGTCGTACGCGTCTTCGTCATCGTCGGCGTTAAGTCCGGCCACAAGCGTCTCGGCGAGATGGACTTGCAGTTGGGCCTGCAACTCCTCGGCGAGTTGATTGCTCGCGACTTCCTCCTCGGTCATTTCTTCCGCATCGTGGGCGGATTCCTCCAGCATAGGCCGTGATGGACCATCGTCAGCGGCTTCGATGGAGTCGGGCGTCGATTCGTCAGCGGGATCCGTTTCCAATTCTTTTGCCAACTCTTCCGTGGATTCGCTCGCCTGCTCGCCATCCGGTTGGACGACAAACAGGTTGTCGTCCGCCTCGAGCGACGCCACGGGTTCGTCTTGCTCTAGGTCTTCGTGGGCGCCCTGCTCTGCTTGATCCTCGCCGACCACCTCGTCGTCGAATTCGTTGCTCTCCAGTTCCTCTTCCAATTCCCGCCGACTCCGCTGGAGGTCCGTCCAGTCGATCGTCTCGCGGAGTGCGGGGTCACTGTCATTCTTGTCTGCATGTTGGCGGTCTTCGCTAAGATCCGCATGACAATCGCCAGCTGAATCCGCTTCGAACAAGTTCGTCGAGGAGAGATCGGCGTCGCCATCGGGCGCGTCCATCTCCTCGTCCTCGCCGGGATGCGTCCACGTCAACGCCGAGCTGAGATCTGCGTGATCCAGATCCACTTCGCCCGCTTCGTTCTCGCAGTCGTCATTCCCGACAGAGCATTGACCGTCGTCGTCCTGCGGATCGGTCGCCGCCCCATGTGCTTCGCCGGACATCTGCTCCTTCGCGGCCGCGTTGTCCACGTCCGATGACGGATGATTGAACTCCGCTTCCTCTTGCGTGAACGTACCGGAGCCCTCTTCCTCCCAAGACGATCCCACACGCTCGAACTCGGCGTTGCCCTCAAGCGCCTCGTCCAAAGTCTCGAATTCCGCGCCGAAGTCCTCAAGCAACGCCGACGGCTGATCCTGCAACTCGCGCTCAACCGCGAATTCTTCCTCGGATGATTCAAAGGCGGCCGACTCATAGTCTGCAGATTCAAGCTCAGCAGACTCAAGCTCAGCGGATTCAAGCTCAGCGGACTCAAGCTCGGCAGACTCAAGCTCTGCAGACTCAAGCTCAGCAGACTCAAGCTCAGCAGACTCAAGCTCGGCAGACTCAAGCTCGGCGGACTCAAGCTCGGCGGACTCAAGCTCGGCGGACTCAAGCTCGGCAGCCTCAAGCTCTGCAGCCTCAAGCTCGGCAGACTCAAGCTCGGCAAACTCAAGCTCGGCAGACTCAAGCTCGGCAGACTCAAGCTCTGCAGCCTCAAGCTCTGCAGCCTCAAGCTCTGCGGATTCAAGCTCTGCGGATTCAATCTCTGCGTCAGCCGGTTCGGCCGAAGCGTGCTCATCGTCTTCGGTGGCCGATTCCTCGATAACGATGTCGTCCGCCGCGCCCGGGTGCAGGAAGGCCTTCACTTGACGAGCGAGATCGCTATCCAGATCCAGGAACTTCGCGGCGCTCGCGTCGTCGGATTCGAGAAATTCGTCGAGCGTTACATCGTCCTCGAGTTGCTCCTCGCCTGCCTCGTCGAGCGTTGCAGTCACCTCCGGCGGGGAGACGTCTCTATCTGGGGCCGAAGCGAGTTCGGCGTCCGAATCGGACGCCGCAGCCACGACGTGCGGGAGATCCTCGACGGCGTCGTTGACGTGGTCGGAATCTCGTGGGTCGGGCAAGTCCGCAGGTTCAGCGGATTCGACGCTGGATTCAGGTCCCCAAACGTCCTTCCAGAGGTCGGAGACGCCTGACGCTTCGTCTTGCTGAACATCGGCCGGCTCATCGTGAGCGACTACGTCTTCGGCCTCCGACGCTTGCTCGGCGGGGGCGTCGTCGGCGTCTCCTGCCACGGCGTCCGTGGCGTCGTTGATTGCGTTGGCGTCGAGATCAACAACCCTGTCTTGGTTGGCGGCGGACTCATCCGTCTCATCGCCTTGTTCCGCACTGATGGCTGGCCCAGCAGTGAAGTCCTCCGCAGACTCCTCTGCGGCGGCAAGGGTCTCGGCGGCTTCGTCGCATTCGCCGACGAGCTCTTGGTTAGCGGCCGCTTCTTCGTTCTGAAGCAGGGCTTGGTACGCGGCGACGTCACGATTTCCGTCGGAGTCGGCAACGAGTTCGAAATCGCGATTCGCATCGCCTTCATGTTCACCTGGACCGCCGCTTTGGTCGCTGGCGGCGCCTTCTTCTGCTGCGTCGCGTTCTTCTGCAACGGTGGGATCTTGGTTTTCCCGCAGGACTTCGTCAGCGATGTGCTCCGCCGGGGAATCCACCTTGTCTTGGACCGGGCTGGCGAGCACGATGTCCCCGTCCTCTAGGAGCGTTTCCTCGAATAGCGACTCCTCGGCCACCCATTGCCTGGCCGCCTTCTCATCGGAAGTCGGCTCGTCAGCGTCGCTCGAAGCATCTTCTGCATCGACCTCGCCTCTGGTGATGGCCGAAGAGTCAAGCTCGTCAGATTCGCAGGCCGTCTTGCTGTCGTGCACGGCGACAGCATCCGCATCTACGACACCTTCATCGACAGAACCCACATCGATAAAATTCTCCTCGGTCAAGGATTCGAGTTCGAATTCCTTGAGGCCTTGGGCCCACGCGAGGCCAAGGCGAGCGAGTTCCAAATCGGGTTGCAGTTGCAGGGTGCGCTGCAAAACATCCACCGCCGCGGCGGGAGAATCCGCCGTCCATGCCAACCACATCCAGCAGTAAGCGTTGTTCGCGTTTAGCGACGCGGTGCGCTCGAAATGCCAACGCGCCATCAGCCCGTTGCCGGTTTTGACGGCGGACATACCTTCCAAGATCGCGTCGCGAGCTGGATCGTGACCTGATGCCATGGTGCAGGGGCCTCCCCCGTCGAAGACTTGAGAAAAACATGAAGATCGAGGAAACGTAGCCCTTGGTACAGGCAAGTCAAACGTCAAGCTTTACCGTGTTGGAATGACTCGAAGAAAAATCGCTTGCCGCATCCACAGCGAGCATCTGTGCGATTCAGAGCAGGTGTGCGGCGTGTAGCGGTGGGAGGCGGTCAGTCACTCTGGGTGGGTCCGCCAGGGACTGGAGGCGGGCGAGTCACAAGGGCGTAGGACCGCGCCCGAAGCGCTGCAAGAAGCTTACGTCACGCCGCCAAGGTCGTCCGGCATTCGGGCTGCGCTCCCACAAGAGGGTGAGCCAACGGACAGCAAGGAACGGTTGTAGCAGTCATTCCGTTGAGTGCGGCGAATCGATCCGGTGCGCCAGCGGGACCCTAAGACGTTCTTGCTTCACGCTCGCGGCAAGCTACGTTTTCTTGCCATTTCAAAATGCTCCCAACTAGGAACAAGGCGCCCGAGCATGAGCCGATCGTCGCAAGTGACGCTGCAACATTTCGCCGTCCCTTTAATTCTCGCCCCGTTGTTAGGCGCCTATTTCTTCTGTCCGGTGGCGAGAAATCAGACGAAGCTCAGAAGCAAGTCGCTTCCGCTCAGGCTCCGTCGTCCAAGGCCGCCAGCGCGGAACTCCCCCGTCAACGCGGAGACGCCGCCGATCGCAAGGAGACGGTGTCCAGGGAGGATGCACAGCGCTCGATCGCCAGCGAGATGCCGCCGGCTTTGGGTTCTCGCCCTGCGGCGCCGGCGGCTCGGGTGGCCAGCGAGCTCCCGCCAACATTGGGCGGCTCTGCATCGAAGGAACTGTGGCGCCCCTCGCCGCCGCCGAAATCGCCCCTCGCTACAGCGCCCCCCGCTGCAACAACGCCCCCCGCTGTAACGCCCCCCGCCGCAAAAACGCCCCCCGCTGTAACGCCCCCCGCCGAGATCGCTCAGACGCCGCGAGTCTCTCCGTTTAAGGAGGTCTCTCCGGCCCAGCGGTCGCCTTTGGCCATCGCACAAGAGCGGCTCGCGGCGGGACTGGCCGTCGTCGGGGACCCTCCCGGCGGCGATTCGCCCGCCCCCGCGGACAGCACGCCGCCCGTTTCGCCGGAGACAATCCAGGCCTCTGATCTGGTTGCCGCAACACCCCTGATCGACCTGCCCCTGGTCGACCTGCCCCCGAGCGACACCTCCCCGAGCAAAACACCAGCGAGCGAAGCCCTGACGCCCGCTGTTCCGCCGGAAATTGCGGCGATTCCCAGACCGACGGGCGACGAAGCGCCATTGTGGCGCCCCCCGGCGGTCCGTCAGCCGGAAACCGCGCCATTGGGCGACCTGGCCGCCGAGGAGTCGTCGGCTGATCCCGCGAGCGCTGACGTCCCCCCGCCGCCGGCCCAAGCCCAAGAGGCCAACGGTCTGGCGGTATTGCCGGAGGACCTGGGGCCAGACGACGCGGCGGCTCCCCCCGCGGTCGAAGTCCCGGCGGCGCCCGAGGCCCTGGCCGACGTTGGCCCGCGCGACTCGCAAGTTGACCGAGTACGGCGGCCCGAACAATCCGTTCTCGCGGCGCCGCAACCGCTGACCGTTAATCGCCCGGAAATCGTCAGTCCACTAGCCAGTTCCGATGCAAGCCGGCCATCGCCGGAGCCTGCCGACGACGACCACGCACTCACCGCCGAGGCCCAGAAGGCGACCGTTGTCGGCCCCAGTCCGTTGGCGGTGGATCGCTTCCCGGCGCCGAACTTCCTGGCGCCGCCAGGACTGCTGTTGCTGGAGAATCCCGAATCGAACGCGCTGCAGTTCCTGTTCCTGCTGAACGGACGGCAACATGAATTGGAGCCCGGCGAGCGGCGGCTGTTCGTCGGCGGACCGAATTGGACGTTGACCTTCGATCGCGGAGGAGACTTTGGTTCGGCCCACAACGTGCTGGACGAAGGAGCGTACCGCTTCCGAGTGGCTCCAGAGGGTTGGGGGATTTTCCGCACACCGTCGGTAGGCCCCTCAGAGCCTTGAGATGACCCTGGACCTCCGAGTCCATAGTCAGTCCCGAGAGGGACGGCCCCAAATCAGCCCAGGGTGCAGTGCAGCGCAGCGCAACCCTGGGTAACCTTGTCACTCTTGAGGCGACATCAGCCGCACGGCGTCGAACCAGAGCGACGGCGTCGCCAATTCCAGGCTGTTTCCCGCGGGATCGCGAAAGTAGATCGATTCGGCCCCGCTGGGCCGGCGGATGGCCACTTCAATCGCGACTTGATGCTCCGTCAAGCGTAGGCGCCACGCCGAAAGCTCATCGGCCGTCACGGCGAAGGCGACGTGGCCTGGCCCCAGCGCGCCATGCGTGGGAATATCAATCGCGTCGCCATCGTCCGCCACTTGCCGCGTCGCATGCGGATTAAAGATCAACAACATTTGTTGCCGCAGGCGGAAGAACACGTGACGCCCCTTACGACGCGAAAAGACTTCCAGCCCAAGAACTTCGGTGTAGAACCGTTCGGCTTGGTCTAGATCTTCAGCGTAAAGGGCGGTCTCCAGGATCGCTTCAAGCTTCATTCCGAGTTTCTTGCACCGGATGGGTCGGATGATGGTCCACGCGGCGGTTCTAGGCGGCGTCGCGCGGCGACTGAGCTTCGCAGGGTACGGACCGTTGCAGGTTGCCTTGGCGATTGTAGAACTTGAGTTGCCGCTCTTCAACGAACCAGACCGCAGTCAGACCATCGATCTCAAACCGGCGCCCGCAGAAATGACCATCGCGGATCAGGAACGACTCCATGATCGGTGCGTCGGCGGCCGCCCCTTGGCGAACCAACGACAACCGTACTTGGGAGCGAACACGATCGGTGAGAGTTTCAGAGTTCATAGGCGCAACGAGCTGAAGGAGGGTCGAGCGTTCGCGAAAGGCGGCACGCCAATCGCTCGTGTAAGACCATCGGTCCGCCAGGACTAGAAAGTTGTGCGCATTTGCGGCAACCCGCAGCGCTTGCCCACATCGCCTGGATTACTTCCCCGCGTTGCCCGCCGCGGCGAGCGGGTCCAACTCCGCCGCCGTCGTGCGACTCACAGCCGGCGGGACCCGTACGGTGCGCACCGCCCGCCAAACGCCCGCGGCCGGTCGATCGCGAAACGGATACGCCGCCTGGTCTCGCTTCGCCAGGAATACACGTGGCGGGGGAAATGCGCCTTGACGGCGTCGCATCAGCGGCGCCGCCCAGCGAGATGTTGCAACGGATGTAGCAGTCACACGCATTGCACTCGGTGCGCGGCATTCAACGGCTCTGCTCGTGGAACCAATCGTCGCTATTGCTTGCGTTGTCCCACGCGTGCCGCTTGCAACGCAGCCGACGTGATCCTTGGAGGTTCTGGCACAACGCGACCGATCCTAACCATACCTCGTTGGGATCAGCGGAAGATTCAACACAACGAGCCCCCTTGAGCCCGTACACGGATGGAATAGCCATGCAATTCAACAATCTAGGTCGGATCGCCTTGATCGTCATCGCAATCTCGACTCTTACGATGGGATGTCGCTGCTGCCCTCGATCGTGCTGCACGACATCGTGCTGCGAGCCCTGTTGTGACCCTTGTGCGATGGACTGCGGTTGCGCCAGCTCGTGCGGTTGCGTCAGCGACTGCGGATGCGCCTCCAGCTGCGGTTCCTGCAATTCGTACAGCGGCGAGGTTGTCGTCAGCGATCAGGTTTGGAACGGAAATCCCACGGCGACCAATCAGCGCAGTCAGCAGACGCCGACTTTGGCGCCGATCGCCGATCCGGAACCGCCGCGAAACGCTTTGCCCAGCTTCTAAAACGAAGCAGCGATCCGCTGTCGGTCATGCCTTCGACGCGGTGACATGAAAAAGAACGAGGCGTCGAGCGATCACCCGCTCGACGCCTCGTTTGCTTTACCGCAACGTCTGGATCGATGGCGCGACTTAGAAAGCCTTCGTCTTGCCTGGCGTGGCCACTTCGTAGGCGCCGGCGTCGTCAGGCAACACCGGAGCCGTGTCGTCGTAACTCGTCAGCTCATCCACGTTGGCCAACATCAAGTCCGAGTTGATCGCCGACTCCCAGGTCACTTTCTGTCCCGAGTAGGTGGCCATACGGCCGAGGATGGCCGTCATCGTGCTCTTGGCGCCATACTCGGCTTCATTCGGCCGATCACCGCGGCGGAGGGCGGCGAACAGATCGTGATGTTCCTGCTGGTGTCCGCCTCGGCTGCCATTGGTGTTCCAGGTCAGCTTGCCCTCCTGGTCGTAAATCTTGCCGCCGCTGATGTCCGCCGTGCCCTTGCTGCCATGGGCGTGCTCGGAAACGGCGTTCCAGCATCCGGGGATATGGCGGCATTGGCTGAACATCTTCGATCCGTCGGCGTAAGTGAATTCGACAAAGTGATGGTCGTAGATCTGACCGTTGTCCAATCCCGTGCGGACCTGCCGCCCGCCCATGCCGTTGGCTTCCACCGGATAGCCGTTCTTCAACCAGTTGCCGACATCCAAGTTATGGATGTGTTGTTCGTCGATATGATCGCCGCACAACCAGGTGAAGTAGTACCAATTGCGCATCTGGTACTCCAGCTCCGTTTGTCCATCCTCTCGAGGACGCACCCACACTCCGGCGCCGTTCCAATAAACGCGCGTCAGGTTGATGTCGCCGATGGCGCCGTCTTGCAGTTGAGCGATCGTCTCCATGTAAGCCCGTTCATGGCGGCGCTGCAAGCCAACCGCCACCGCCAGATTGTGCGCCTTGGCGGTTTCGTTGGCTTCCAGAACGCGTCGGATGCCCGGAGCGTCCACGCCAACCGGTTTTTCCATAAACACGTGCTTGCCCGCATTCACGGCCGCTTCGAAGTGCAACGGCCGGAAGCCTGGCGGCGTCGCCAGCAGCACCATATCAATGTCGCATTCCAAGACGTTCTTATAGGCGTCGAATCCCGTGAAACGACGGTCCTTGGGGACATCCGTCTTGTCGGGATGCTTGCCGTTGATCGTGCGATAAGACTGCTGCAAACGATTCTCGAAAGCATCCGCCATGGCGACCAACTTGACGTCGCCGCCGGAAGTATTCATCGCCTGGTCGGTGGCGCCGGTGCCACGGCCGCCACAGCCAATCAAGCCAACCTTGATGGTGTCGCTGCCGTAAGGGTGGGCGCCCCTGGCCACGCTCAGACCTCCCGCGAGCACTCCGCCAGCGGCGACCGCCAGGGAGGACGTGCGAATGAAGTCCCGACGCGTATTGCCAGCTTGGGCCCGTTGGCTCTCGGCCGCCTTCTGGCCGGCTGATTTCTCTTTCTTCTTGCGATCCACGTGGTTCTCCTTGGTCAAATGGGTCCGTCCCAGGGTATGGTAGTCGTTACGTCGGAGTGCGGTGGCCTACCGACAAGGTCTGGAAGCATCGTTGGCCACTTCAACTTCAAATGCGCCAGTTGTTTAGGATAACGCCAGCGGACGCGCAGTTCAATCAACCGTCAGCCGTTACGCTCCCGCGTGGGTCCCTGGGGCGGCAAGGTCGATGCCTGTCATCCGGTCGCCGCTCTTGCCCCAGAGTTGCCGCGATTCCAAGCGTCTTGCACTTCCCGCGAAACCGAGATCTGGTCATGAAATGCGTGAAGACTCCCCGCCCCCGACCCTGGGCGGCTGTTCGACTCGTTCCACGCCGTACAGGTCGCGGATTCACTGGCCGGTTGCACATCCTGGCCAAGGCCGCCGTCGCGGTGACGGCGTTTGCGGCCATCGTCTTGGCGGGGCGGACCGCCGGCGGCCAAACGGGGGATCAACCACCAATCCCTGACGCATCGGCGAAATCGCGTTCCAGCGAAGCCGCAGATTGGCGGAAGTTGCAAGGCGACTTCGGCTGCATGGGAACTCGCTTTCACCTCGTGCTGTTCGCCAAGCCGGCGCAAGTCAAAGCCGGGGAGGCCGCCCTCGAAGCGGCGATGGATCGCATCGAGCAACTCAACGCGTCCATGAGCGATTATCTGGAGACCAGCGAGCTTTCTCAGCTATGCCGCCGGGCGCCGCTGGAGGATGCGATGGTCGGAAATGATCTGTGGCGAGTTTTGCTGGAGGCCAAGCGCATCGCGTCCGTGAGCGAAGGGAAGTTCGACCCCACGATTGGGCCCTATAGCCGGTTGTGGAGGACCGCTCGTCGAACCAAAGAGGCGCCGACGGAACAACAACTCCGCTCCGCTTCCAAGGCGGTCGGCGCGCAGTGGTTGCAAGTCGCTGCCGACGCGCCCCGCGTCAGTTTGTTGCAACCCGAAATGCGTTTGGATCTTGGCGGCATCGCCAAGGGTTTCGCGGCGGACGAGGCCTTGGCGGTGCTCCGCGACCGAGGCTTTCCATCCGCCTTCGTCGAAGGCGGCGGCGACATGGCCTTGGGCGCTCCCCCGCCCGGCAAGAAGGGTTGGCGGGTTGCGGTGGCGGCCTTGGAGCCGGACAAGCCGCCGTCGAGGATTCTGGAATTGGCCAACGCCGGCCTGGCGACTTCCGGAGATCTGTGGCAGTTCGTCGAGCTCGACGGAAAACGCTATTCTCACCTGATCGATCCACGAACCGGAATGGGCGTCACCCGCCGCAGCAGCGTGACGGTCGTCGCGCGAAACGCCACGTTGGCGGACGCCTGGGCCTCGGCGGGCAGCGTGATGACGCCCGCCGACGCTCTCTCGGCTTGGCGGCGGAACCGCGTTGACGGGTTGGTGCTCTGGCTGCCCGACTCCGCCCCGGATGCGTCCGGCGATCCGCGACCGCCAGCCGCCGCACCCCAACAAGACGAAACCGCGGGCATGGCGCAATTCGCGCCGCGTCAACACGCCGCGAACGACGGGCTATAATACGCCCGCCTTGAAACGCAACGACCCACTCTTCTCGAATTCATCTTCTCGAAGTCCGACGTCATGCAGATCCGTTGCCCGCATTGCTCTCGCGAACTTCGCGTACCCGACGAACTGCAGGGAAAACAAGTTCGCTGCAAGTTCTGCAAGAGAGCCTTTGTCGCGGCGGCCAGCGCCGCTCAACATGACCTGACTTGGCGAGTTCAAACGGCCGAGGGCGAGCAGTATGGCCCGGTCACCAAGACAGAGCTCGATCAGTGGGTCGCCGAGGCTCGTTTGGACTGCGAGTGCCAGGTCTTGCGCCAGGATTGGAATCAATGGCAGTGGGCCGATGATGTGTATCCGGAATTGAAGTCGTCCACGCCAGCGCCCACAACGGCGGCGTCGCCCGCCGCGCCGGCGGTCAAGCCGGGCTCCGCGCAGGCGGCGCCCTCGGCCAAGGGCGCCGCGCCGTTGTCCGGCAAGCCGGCGCAGTCGGATCCGCGCCAGGCGGCCCAGCGCCCCGCGGACTCGCCCACCCCCGCGACGCCCGTTTCCTCCGGCAACGGAGACTCGCAGACCAAATCGCCCATGAAGGGCTTGGAGGGCCTCGCGGCGATCGTGTCCGAAAAAAAGCCGGCGGGCGCGGCGAACATCCAACTGAACTTGGCGGCCAAGTCCGCGACAAGCAAGTCCGCGACAAGCAAGTCCGCGGCGGTCCAGCGCCGCCCCGAGACAATCCACCACCCAGCGACCGGCGGCGGGCGTCGGCGTCCTCAAATCGAACCCCTACTCCACCCCCAGCGAAACCAGCGAGGCGATGGGTGGCGCGGTGCTTTCGGACGCGTTTGCGATGGAGCTGCGAAGAACCCGGCCATGGGTTGTTTTTCTGATGGTGATTTCCTTGATTACGCCCGCGGTCTGGCTGCTTGCGAGCCTGGTCTTCGTCATCGGGTTTGGAAACGCTTCGCTGGCCACGTTCGCGACGGGACTGCTGGCCATCCTCACCAGCGCGATTCCAGGGTTTCTTGATGTACCGTTATCAGCAGGCGCTGGGGCAGTTCCTTCGCCGGCGCGACGAACCGTCCGCGGTGCAAGCGATGGCCAAGCAGCGCCACCTGTGGCTGGCCGCGGGAATTCTCACCATCCTGGGATTGGTCATGGGCTTCGGCATGTCCATCTTGGGCGTGGCCTTCACCGCCTCCTCCCAACAGAGCCAAGGCTTCAACGTCAACGGCTTCGATGAAGTTGAGATGATGAATCGGCCTTAAGGCGCCGGGCCATCTGGGATCCGCTGACGTGATTGCCGAAAAACAAGTTTCCAACGTTTGATTTCTCATCGCCGACAAGCGTCACGTCGGCCTTGCAATTCGCTGCACAGGATTCTCTGATGCCCATCCGCGTGACCTGTCCTGGATGTCATAAACGATTCGAGGTCGCCGACAAATTCGCCGGCAAGAAGGGCCCCTGCCCCAAATGCAAGACGAAGATCACGATTCCGGAGAAGGACGAAGAAGTCGTTGTTCACGAGCAGGACACCGGGCCAAAGGATAAGGAAGGAAGATCGGTCCTGAAGCCGATCGCCCGCGAGGAGGCGAAATTTTCGCCGGTTTGGGCGGTTGTCATCGGCGTCGCGGCGCTAGCCGTGGTGGGGGCGGCCTGGTATTTGCGCGGACAGGAGGAGAAATCACCTGTCCTGCTGGGCCTGGGCGCGGCGATCCTCGGGCCGGCTCTGGCGTTGGCCGGCTACAGCTTTCTGCGGAACGACGAACTGGAACCCTACCGGGGCCGTGAATTGCTGGTCCGCGCCGTCATCTGCGGTTTGGTCTACGCGGCGTTGTGGGGCGTGTATGAGCTGGTGGTGGCCTTGCTTTTTCAAGGCGACCGTCCCGAGATCTTCGCGCTGCTGTACTTGCTGCCGCCCATCGTCCTGGCCGGCGCGCTGGCGGCCTATGCGAGCTTGGACCTGGAGTTCGGTTCCGCGATGGTGCATTACGGCATGTACTTGGCGGCGACCGTCGGTCTGCGGGCTCTGATGAACATCGACCTGTTTTGATCGAGCCGTCCTGGTGCGGGAATTGCCAAACGAGGTTTAGCAGTCGTGTTGGGCGACGGATCGAGTGAGCCATGACGATTGAGGCGCCGCGCGAAGCCTGGGAGGCGCCGGAAATCCGCGCTGGATGGGGGCTCCGCATTGATCCGCATCCCGCCGGAAACCGATGTGCCTTTGACGCCGCGCGTGCGCCGCTTGATCGACACGGCCGCCTTCGCCCGCCTACGCGGGATTAGCCAATTGGGCTTGGTTGGCTTGGTGTATCCCGCCGCGCACCACACGCGTTTCGAACACTCCCTGGGCGTCTACCGCACCGCGTTGCTTTACCTGCGTCGCTTGGGCAACGATCGCGACTTCCGAAAATGCATCCCGCGAAGGAAGGCCGAACTGTTGATTGTCGCGGCCTTGTTGCATGACGTGGGACACTGGCCCTATTGCCACGCCATCGAGGATATGAAGCTGCCGGGCGTTCCGAAACATGAAGCGCTCGCGGAGCTTTACCTCAACGAATCCGAAGTGCGTACTTGTCTCGAGGAAGACTGGGACTTGCTTCCCGAGGATGTCCTGCACTTGTTGATCGGCGAACGCCTTGACGGCTCGGATCGCTTGTTGTCCGAGATCCTCTCGGGGCCGATCGACATCGATAAGATGGACTACCTGGATCGCGACAGTCTGCACGCCGGCGTGCCGTACGGCCGCCATTTCGATCGCCAGCGGTTGATGTCCAGCCTGTGCGTCAACCAGACCGGCGACGGCCTGGCGATCACGCCCAAGGGCCGCACGGCGGCTGAACTCATGGTGTTCGCTCGCTATATCATGTTCAGCGAAGTGTATTGGCATCACGCCGTACGAGCGGCGACCGCCATGTTGCAACACGCCTTTTATTGGCTGCACGGCTCGGCCGATCTGACGCGCGTGTTCCGCTATGGCGAACAGGAGATGATCGCCTGGTTCCGCCGCCAAGCCGCCGATGGGCCGGCTGCGGCGGTGGTGGAGGGTCTCTTTGCGCGCATCGCCGACTGTACAAACGCACGGTCGAGTTCACGGCCGAAGGGGGAGGCGCCGCCTATCGCTTGTTAGCGCGTCGGCCCTATCCCTGGTTGGTGGAGTTTGGGGCGCGTTTGACGCGTCGCGTCGCGCGCGAAACCGGCTTGGAATTCCAGGGACAACAGTTGCTTGTGGACGCGCCGCCGGCCAAGCGAGAAGGACGATTTCAAGTCATGGTGCGTTCCACCGACGGCCAACAGGCCTTGGAGGAAGTCTCGCCCGTGGTCGCGATGTTCGCCTCCGAAGCGTTTGACGATTATGTCAAGCGAGTCCGCGTGTTCGCCCCCGAACATTGTGTCGGTCGATTACGGCAATCCAAGGACGACCTGGCCCGCTGGGTCGTCGAAGAAGCCGGCGCCGAGTAGATTCACGGCCGGCCGCTGCGGCGGCTTGGCGCCCATGCGGGTCCAGACTTCCGGGGCGGCTGATTTAGGGCCTCCCCCCTTTGCTCGACGCCGACCTTGGCGTACTTTTGGTCCTGGCGCGATCGCGGCGGGCGAGCCGGCGCGGATCCCGGCAAGTGCGTTAACGGAGCAACGGGCAATGGCCGAGAAGACAATCGATCAAGTGGATGTTGCCGGCAAGAAGGTGCTCATGCGAGTCGACTTCAACGTTCCACTGGACGGCGATGTTGTGACCGATGACTTGCGGGTGCGGATGGCGCTGCCGTCGATTCAATCGGTTCTCGATCGAGGTGGTTCGTTAATTCTGATGAGCCATCTGGGACGCCCGGCGGGGACCGGGCCCGAGCCTGGCATGTCGTTGAAGCCCGCCGCCGACTGCCTGCGAAAGCTGTTGAATCGGGAGGTGATCATGGCTCAAGATGTGATCGGCCCCGACGCGACCGCCAAGGCTCAAGCACTGCAACCCGGCCAGATCCTGGTGTTGGAGAATTTGCGTTTTCACAAGGAAGAGAAAAAGGGCGACGCGAAATTCGGCGCCGCCCTCGGCGCCTTGGGCGACATCTATTGCAACAACGCCTTTGGCACCTGTCATCGTGAAGACGCGTCCATGGTGGCCGCGCCGCAATCGATGACAGGCAAGCCCCGCGTCGTCGGGTCGTTGGTCGCCAAGGAGATCCAGTATCTCTCGGACGCCATCGGCAACCCGCAACGCCCGTTCCTGGCGATCCTGGGAGGCGCCAAGGTCTCCGACAAGATCGAGGTGATTCGGAACTTGTTGCAAGTCTGCGACAAGGTGCTGATCGGCGGGGCGATGGCCTACACATTCTCGCTGGCCCAAGGCGGCAGTGTAGGCGGCAGCCTGGTCGAACCGGACAAGATCGACCGCGCCAAGGAATTGCTCGCCGCGGCGGGCGACAAACTGGTGCTGCCCGTGGACTCGCATTGCGGGGACGCTTTTCGCAGCGATTGCAACAAGCAAGTGGTCGACGACGGAGAGATCCCCGACGGATATCAAGGGCTGGACATCGGCCCGCGGACCGCCGCTCTTTACGCGGAAGCCATCAGCACTGCCAAGACTGTGGTTTGGAATGGACCGATGGGAGTCTTCGAGATGCCTCCCTTCGACGAAGGCACGCGGCGAGTCGCTCAGGCCATCGCCGACTCATCGGCCGTGAGCATTATCGGCGGCGGCGACAGCGGCGCCGCCATGCAACAGCTGGGTTTCGCCGACAAGGTAACGCACATCAGCACCGGTGGAGGCGCCAGCCTGGAAATGCTGGAAGGCAAGCAGTTCACCTCCGTGCAATTGCTCGACGAAGCCTGACAGCGCCAGCCCACGGGCGAATGTCGCGTTCAGACAGTCCGACGCGGCCCAAACCCGCCAAGCACGAACTAGCGCACCAGCGCGGCGACGCCAAAGCCGCCCACCGTCAACGCGGTCGAAAGAAGAAAGGCGAACCAGATCGATTGCGGCAATTCGGTCTCCACGACTGCCTGACTAGGATCCGTGGGGTTGTAGCGAACCGCAACGGTCTTACCCGTTGGGTACTTCCGCAGCGTCGCCTGATCGTCCCCCAGAAAACGAAGGAAGTTCAGATTCAGGCCGCTGCCGCCATTGGCGGGCTCTCCATAGCGAATGTTGTTGCTGCCATACCGCTCGCCATGAACGTAATACTCAAAGCGAATGTAGGGGTGATGCACGCGTCGGCTGCGACTCCAACGCGAAACAAGCTCGGAGCGCGTCACCTGCCCAGAAGTCACCGGCCAGCTACGGCTGACGCCGGCCATATACACGGAGTAAGACGAATAACCCAGCATGGAAAGCGCCAGGATGACCAGCGCCAAAAGGCTTTGATGCTTCTTGCTCATCGAATCGGTGGAAGCTGTTAAGGTCGGTGTATGTCGAGCCAAGGACGAGCTCACGATCATTCCAAGCTTAGCTCGCTAAACGCCGCTCGGCCGCGGAACGGGACGGCTCGACATCAGCCCAGGGTGGAGCGTGAGCGCAGCGAACTCGCGAAACCCTGAGTCGCGAATCACCATCGTCTTCCAACCGCGAAGGGGTGGCGGCCCGTGGCGAGAAACAACGCTCGACGGTGACAAACCGACAAGCCCCGTCGTGACGGGATCGATTTGGCGCCAACGATAGTTCAGAATTGCTGGCAGTTGATTTAACAAGAGGAGAGGACGATGAGTAGCGAGGGAAAATGGCTAGCGCACATGGTTTACTTCACACTGAAGGACAACTCGCCCGAGGCGGTCGAAAAACTGCTCGCCGGTTGTCGAGAACATCTGGCCGGCCATCCAGGACAACGCCTGTTCGCCGTGGGTACTCGAACGAGCGACCTCACGCGCGAAGTCAACGATCAACAGTTTGACGTGGCGCTGCAGATCGTGTTTGAGAGTCGAGAGGCTCACGACGTTTATCAAACACACGCTCGTCACCTGCAGTTCATCGCCCAGCATCGCGATTCCTGGAAAACCGTCCGCGTTTTCGACGCCGATTGCGGTCCCTGATTCGATGGCGGCAAGCAATCCGAAAGAGGCGGCTCGCGCCGGCTATTCGCCGCCAGCCGCCATGCGGCATGCAGCATGCGAGACACGATTCGTCGGGAGCCCAGTGTCAGTTCGCGGCTCAGCTTCAACAAAAAAATCCGCCATTGGCCACGGGAGGCCCATGACGGATCCGGCTTGGTTGCCTGCGGTGATTAGACCGCAAGACCAAGTTGTTTGAAGTACTCGTCCAACTCGCTGGTCGCCAGGGAACTGGGCCGAGCATCGAAAGTCACCGGCTGCCAGTGATCCGTCGCCGCGCTAGCCGGCTCGCTCACATGGCGGGCCGCGCCCACAAGGCTTGGCGGGACCGGATGCACATAGTCAGAGACGGTTGACGGCAATTCAGTCACCGCGTCGGGCGTTGCTTGCACCGTCAGCGGCTGCCAACTGGCCCTCGCCGCGACTGGAACCGTCGGCGAGATCGCCCACGCAAGTTCGGGCGCCAAGATGGGCGCTTCGCCTTCCGCGTCCAACACTCCCGTATCGTCGGTCCACTGGAAGTGGTGTCTGATGATCGCCCATACATCGCGTGCGGTGAGCAGGTTGTCGCCATTAACGTCCAGAAACTCGCCCACGCCGTCTGGGCCGGGCGGAGCGAGTTCCCTGATCCCCTCGCGGTGTATGTTGGACACAAGTCGCACCACGTCGAGCATGCCGACGATTCCTTCTCCCGTGACGTCGCACGGGCATGGCGACACTTCGTTCGTGTATGGATGCAAGCACGTAATGATCGTTCCGGCTGCGGCCACCAGTTCGCCTGTGTTTTCCAATTCGACGCACACCCACGACACTCCGTCGCCATACTTGGTGAGCGTCCCAGCGTTCTGGAAGACGCCGTCGTAGTAAATCGTGAAATCACCGTGAACCTCCCAGGTCGCTCCCACGACGTTGTTCACCACGGCTTCGTTGCAGAGTTTCAGCCCATGCCACGAGTCGCCGCCGTCGAAGAAAGCGAAACTGGTATTGTTCAAGGTGTGTTGGTCCAACACCAATAGTTTGTCGCCAAAGGACCAGAGTCCTCCAGCGACCGTCGTCTCGCCCGATCCCGCGAGCACTCCCCCGATCCAAGTGGTCAATCCATGCACGACCTGTTGACCTTCCACGGTCAGGACGCCATCGGAGAGCCGTAGCGCATTCATCACTGCGGAATCACCGCCAATGAACAGCGCGCCGCCGGTGACGATCAAGGATTCGCCAAACCAGGCGTCGCCGCTCACCAGCAGCTCGCCAGCGGCGACTTCGAGCGTAGCATTGGCGGCATGCAGAGACTGAATCTCGGCTGCGCCCTGAAAGACGATCGGGTCGGCCGCAGCGACCTCGACGTACACATCATCGCCAGAACCAGGCAAGGTGTCGTCCGACCAATTCTCGGGATCGTGCCAATCCAGCGTGCCCGCTTCGCCATCCCATGACACGGTGGAGAGCACGATTCGACTTTCCAAGTGTTCAAACTGGGCGTGCCGTTCGGTGTCGTGGTGGCTCGCACCTACGCACGCTTGTGTCGAGTCGTTGTGGTTCGCAAACATCACTGGGTCCTCCGTATGAGGCGTGAGGAAAAGACCGAATGCTGGCCTTTGCGCCTTCACGAGGATCAGCGATGGCCCGCATCCGAGCCAGCCCTGTAAAGATGCAAACATCATGCCATCGACCGGCGGCGGGCCTCGGAACGCACCAGCGAACGCATGTCGCTCGGCATTTGACGTCTGTGAATTACTTTGCGTTGGCTCGCAGCCCCCATGAACGCACCATCAACCGATCCAAGAAGGCACACCCATTGCGTGAAACGACACAGCCGAAGATCCGGCACGGCGAGGTCGCAAACAACGCAAACCACCCAAACACCGCAAGCCAGATGATTATTCAATCCACAGAGGGGGCTTAATCGTCAGGCGCGGTCCCCCTGGGAGGGTAGCAGGCCCGACGGGCCGGGGCCCTCCGGGCCTCGGACAGAGTCGGGTTGACCACCTGACGATCAAGGCCGACGGGAAGTGATTTGTCGGCCGCCCCTAAGCAAGAGGAGAGGACGATGAGTAGCGAGGGAAGATAGTTGGCGCACTTGGTCGCGCTGAAAGACCCATGCGGCCGACTTGCAGCAACCGGCGAGCGACCAGCGGTTTTCCAGGAATCTCGATGCTGTTCGATGAACTGCAGGTGGCGAGCGTGCGTTTGATCGACGTCGTGCGCTTCTCTCGTTTCAAACACGATCTGCAACGCCGCGTCAAACTGCTGATCGTTGACGGGGAAACGCCTGTTCGCGGTGGCACTCGAACGATCGATCTCACACGAGAAGTGAAGCGTAAAGCTCATCTCGGGTGGCGAAATTGCCCCGAATGGCTTGCCGCGGCGCTGCAAGAGCACCAAGCCCGGTAGCGCGTCAGCGTTGGAAAACGCGATCGACTCACCTCCCGGACGCGCCCACGGGGATTCACCCGACCTCTGGCACGCAACGTGCACCTGGAGGCTGCCTCGACGCGAGTCGCACATGTCAATCAGCCGTGCCCCCCTTCTCAGGAGTTCTACCCATGTTGTCTTGGGCCATCACATTCTTGATCGTCGCACTGCTCGCGGGAATTCTCGGTTTCGGGTTTATCGCCGGAACTGCCGCTTGGATCGCCAAAGTCTGTTTCCTTGTTTTTATGGTCCTGTTCGTGGTCAGCCTGCTCCGCGGTCGTCGAAGCCCCGCGGTGTAGGTGACGATCGCCATGATCGCAGTCGAGGCGTAACGCAGGGAATTGACTCAAGGTCTGCGAAAGCGGGTTTACCACAGAGGCGCACCCATTCGGGCCTCTGCCTACACGTTCGCCCTGGAGCCTTCATCTCGCCAGGCGCAC
>CAVORG010000022.1:0-102429 GCA_963698545.1 uncultured Planctomycetaceae bacterium | reverse complement strand
ATGTGCAGCCTACTGGTTAGACTACGTATTGCTCGACGCCGCGTCGGGTCTTTGAACGCCAGGCAGCTGGGGAACCATCCCATGGGTGAACGGCGGTCCGGACCGGCGCGCTATGACCGGGCGTCCAGCAGCAGGGCAACCTGCCGCATGGGCCTGCAGCTGGCCAGCGGTTTGCTGGTCGCAACACTCCTCTGCTCGGCCAGGCCGTTGGCCGCGGAGGAATTGGCCAACCGATCGGCGCCCTCTCGTTACCAACCGGTTTGATCGGTGGCCCCGAACAGTGGCGCAGTCCGGAAGGCCTCAGTTCGGCGCTCCAGGTCATGCTGCTGATGACCGTGATCAGCCTGGCCCCGGCGGTCCTGCTGATGACGACCTCGTTCGTCCGGATCGTGGTCGTGCTGGGCCTGCTGCGGCAGGCCCTCGGTACGCAGCAATTGCCGCCCAACCAGGTGATCACGTCGATGGCGCTGTTCATGACCCTGCTGGTGATGACGCCGGTCTGGAAACAGGTCTACGACGACGCCGATCCAGCCGTACACCAACCGGCGAGATCGGCCTCGAACAGGCTTGGGACGCGGGTGTCCGACCGGTGCGCAAGTTCATGGCCGACCAGATCGGCCGCACCGACAATCACGACGACGTCCGGCTTGTTCCTGCGCTACCTGCAGGCCAGACCGACCGGCGACGCGCGGATCGACTATGCATACTACAGCCCAGCCGAAAACCAACGACTGGTACCGCTGGCCGTCCTGCTGCCGGCCTTCATGCTCAGCGAATTGAAGACGGCCTTCCTGATCGGCTTCCAGATCTACCTGCCGTTCGTGATTCTGGACATTGTCGTCGCCAGCGTGACCATCTCCATGGGCATGCTGATGTTGCCGCCCGTCCTGATCTCGCTGCCGTTCAAGCTGCTGCTGTTTGTGCTGGTCGATGGCTGGCACCTGGTAGTGGAAATGCTGCTGGAGAGTTTCCAACAATTCATTTGAAACGGATAACACGATGGATCCGCAAGACGCCATCGATCTGGGCCGCGAAGCGGCGATGGTCACTCTCCTGATCAGTTCCCCGGTGCTGTTGGCCGGCATGGTCGTCGGGCTGGTCATTGGTCTGATGCAGGCCCTCACGCAGATCCAAGAGCAGACGGTGGCCTTCGTGCCCAAGATCGTTGCCATGGTCTTGGCGCTCAGTATCACCTTGCCGTGGCTGGTCAACGAGATGGTGGAATACTCGCGGCAACTGATCACCAACATTCCCGAACTCCTCCGGTGATGCAAGGATCAATTGAACACCTTCTGATCACGCAGTCGGTCTCCTTCACGCTGGTCCTGGCACGGGTCAGCGGGCTGGTCATGACGGCGCCGATTTTCGGCGGCCGAGAGATACCGATGCAGGTACGCGTCCTGCTGGCGGTCATGTTGACCTTGTTGATCATGCCGTTGCAGTTCGCAACGGCCACCGCCTGGCGGCATCGCTGCCCGACTATCTGCTGGACCTGGCCGGGGAGCTGTTGATCGGACTGGTTCTCGGGCTGGGCATCAAGATCCTACTGGCGGGCATTCAGCTGGCCGGCCAGATCATTAGCCAACTCAGCGGCCTGGCCCTGGCCGACGTGTTCCAACCCAATCTCGGGACCACGGTTCCCGTCTTCTCCCAGCTTCTCTTGTACGTCACGCTGGCCGTGTTCGTGGTGCTTGGCGGCCACCGCATGGTCATGGCCGCGTTGCTCGATACGTTTGCGGTGCTCCCACTGGTGCTGTGCCCGGCCCAGCTTCGCTTGTCGAGGTCATGACGGCCATCCTGACACAGAGCTTCGCCCTGGGTATCCGGGCCGCGGCACCGGCCATGACGGCGCTCTTGCTGGCAACCCTCGTGTTGGGCCTGATCAGTCGCACACTGCCGCAGATCAACATCATTGCCGTCGGTTTTGGCGTCAACACGCTCGTTGCGCTGGGCACGGTGATGCTTTCCCTGGGCGCGATGGCGTGGGCGTTTCAGGAACAGATCGAGCCGACCCTGGATCTACTCCAGACCGCGCTCCTGGACAGCGGCGTTTGATCCATCATGGCGGAATCCAACGGCGAGAAATCCTATGAAGCAACCCCCCATCGCCGCCAGGAAGCGCGCAAGAAGGGCCAGGTCGCGACCAGCCAAGACCTGGCGTCGGCGGCGCTGCTGATCGCCGGCGTGGTCGTGCTCATGCTGCTCGGCGGGGCCGTGATGGAGGCGACTGCTCGCCTGATGGCTCGGCATCTCGGGGGCGCCGCCTGGCTGACAGCCGACGCCGAGTTCGTTCGCCACCAATGGCGCGTCATGCTGACGCAGATGGCCGGCCCGCTGCTGCCCATCTTTGGCCTGCTCATGCTTGCCGGTCTGGCGGCCGGTTTGCTTCAGGTTGGGTTTCTCTTCGTGCCCGAGCGGGTGACCCCCGACATCAGCCGCGTTGACCCACTCAAGGGATTGCAGCGACTGCTGTCGCTCACCGCGCTGATGCGGCTGGGATTCGGACTCTTTAAGGTGGTGGTCATCGCACTGGTCGCCTTTGTGAGTCTGTACAACCGCTGGGGGAAGTCCTGGCCAGCAGCCAGTCCGAACCCGCCCGGATCGCGCTGTGGGTTGCCGACATCACGCTGTGGACCTGCCTGAAGGTCGGCATCGCGCTGTTTCTGCTGGCCGTGCTCGACTATGCCTATCAGCGTTGGAAGCACGAACGCGATCTGCGGATGACGCAACAGGAAGTGCGCGAAGAAATGAAGGACTACCAAGGGGACCCGCAAACCCTTGCGCAGCCTGCGCCGTCCAGCGCCAACTGGTGCTCAACCGCCTGTCGGACACGGTGCCGAAGGCGGACGTGGTCATCACGAACCCGACCGAGCTGGCCGTTGCCATTCGCTACGTACCCGCGGAGATGGCGGTTCCCGTGGTGGTTGCCAAAGGGGCCGGCCACCTGGCGCAGCGCATCCGCCGGCTGGCCTTGGAACACCACATTCCGATCGTCGAGAAGAAACCGCTGGCCCAGTTACTCTACCGGGAGGTGGATATAAACCAGCCCATACCAAACAGCTCGTACGCGGCGGTGGCGGAGGTTCTGGCCTACGTCTACCAGCTCAAGGGGCGGCACGCGCCGCTTCCGCCGAGCAGCGCGGCGTAGGGGCGGTTTGGAACCGGCGCCGCGGCCGGCGCGGATGGCTTGTGTCAGTCGAGGCCCTTTGGATCACCCACCGGCGTGTTTCCTGGTCCAGCGGGGGCGCAGCGTTTGGAGATCACCCACGCTGCGGGCGGCCCGGGTGCGGGTATCGAACCGGCGATCGCCGCGATCGTACCGCCACAGGCCGTACCACGTGGCCGCCAGCAACAGCATGAACAAACCGCCGGCCAGCAGCCCCAGATAGGAGTACCGTACCGGCGGCCCGGCCGTCAGTCGAATCGGTTCGCGGCCGACCAGCAGTGGTGCCAGTTGCCAGCGTCTGGAAACCGCTGGATCGGCCGCGGCGCCGACCTCAGCCCGAGTCCACGCAGGGTAGGCCCACGACTTGAAGAAGAAGCCCGCAATCCGCACCGGTTGGAAGATGTCCGCGCCGAGCGGAAAACCCACCGGCACGCGGCGGACGCAGAACACGATCGGGTTGTTTTGCGAATCGTCGGTAAACAGCTCGAGCTCGTAATAATGGTCCATCCCCGACTGCGGCCATCGGTCGCCGGCCGCCGATGGCGCCGGCTGCTCGGTCAGGTAGATCTTCACCGTGCGCCGGGCGGTCCCGTCGACGACGACAAGCTGTCCGAACTGCCTGTTGGGCTCGTTGAACAGGGGCACGACGGACGATGTCCCGCGCTGGGCCTGAGCCTGGTCACGGCGCAGCTGGGCCAACTGCCGTTCGACTGTGCTGATTTGCTGCGCGCGGCTGGGTTGCGCGGTTGGACGGCCGCGGACCTGGTCCGGTGAAACACTCAGTTCCGCCAGTTGCTGCGCGAGTTGTTGCTGCTGTGCGCGGCACGCGCTGGTCAGCGTCGCAAGGTGCTGCCGGGCCAGCCGGACCAACTGCCGCGCACCGGTCTGGTCGACGGCGCGGAGCAGCTGGAAAAACGGTTCGCGATCCTGCACCGTCAGTGGTTTGCGGTTTTCGACCTGGTCCCAGAGGCCAACATCCATGCCGAGGTCGCCAAGAACGGTCATGCCGAAGTTGACCCCCAAGTTTGGATCCACTTCGTCTGGATACCATGCCAGCCGCCGCGCCGCGAAGACCGGCTGTGGGCCTTGGGTATCGCCCGGGATGAGTTTCAGAAACACGCCGCGCCGGCCACACGCTGATCCAGCGGCTGGTCCAGCGGCCATGCCCGGGGAACGGACGCCGCGAGCACGAGCGCCGGTTGCCGATCGGCGCCCACTTGGATCTGGCAACGGTAGTAGCGCTGCATTTCAAACCGCTCGGCCAACTCGGCCGGCAACTGCTGCGCGGCAACACGACCGACCTGCCCCACCAGCTCCAGCACCTGGCCCCGGTGGCTGGCAGGATCGTGCTGCAAGGAGTGCCATGGAATCCCGCGCTGCAGGGACTGATCGGCCAGCGCCGGGCCGAGGCGGCGAACGTCGTACAGCAGCTTGAGCACCAGTTGCGGATCGTCTTCGGTTAGCGGCCTGCCATCCACCAGTTGCTGCAGTCGCTCGTCATCGATGCCCGCGCGGGTGAATAGGTTGGTCGGCAATGTAGATCCACTCGACAAAGGATCCGGCCGGGCCGCAGGCCCGCGTGAGGCCGCCGCCGGTGCGGGGGTCTCGACCGGTCCGACGGCCGGCGTTGGCGGCTCGATGGGGGGCCCGTTCGGCGAACGTTCGGGCACCGCGACCAGCGCGGTGGGCGCAGCGACCGGTTCCGGCTGCGGCCAGACCAGGGTCCGCGCCAGTAGGGTCGGAAAGGAATGGATCTCGGAGCCCGTTGTGAAGGCCCAATTCTTGAAGAACAGGGCCCGTGCGACCTTGCGCGTGGAGGTGATGCAGGAGCTGAAGGAATCCCGCGACAGGATCCTCGGTGACGCCGAACAATCCACCGAAGTGACTTCCTTGCTGACCCATCGAGATCGCTTGCGTCAACGCCGCGACGAGCTATTGGCTCAAGGGCGCCAATGGCTGGAGTCGTCGATCAAGCGTGGCGGCATGCTCGAAAGCCCGGAAGTGCTCGAGCAAAACGCGCAGGAGGCCGCCGAGCAGGTGCGAATCCTGGAAGCCGCGATGGCTCTGCATCCGCGCTGGCAGGACGCGCGGCGATCGACCGCACGCTGGAGGACGACACGCAGCGCTCGCCCGTCAGTCCTCGCACGCTGGAAAAGGTCGATCGCATTCATCAAGAGATTACCGCCCTGCGACGCAAGCTGGGGGGCATTCGCAAACGACGCGCTCGGTTGCGGAAGGAAGCCCGCGGTCTGCTGATGAAGTCCAGCATTCTCGAGCACGCCGAACGGATCGACGCCCTCGTCGAAGAAGGACAGAAGCTGCACGCGTTGGAGCAGCAGATCCAGAATCTCCAGCCCGAGATCGACCAGTTGCAGGCCGAGTTGCAACAACGCATCGCCCAGCAAGTCGAGTCGTCCATGCCGGGCGCCGTCACCGCCTTGACCACCGCCACGCAAGGCATGCCGCCGGTGACCGCCAAGACGCTGGCGGCGCTGCGGATTCCCGCCCGGCCGTCAAGGACGCGGCCCAAGCCGTCAAGGACGCCAAGGAGGAACTGGAGCGCAGCCAACGCGAAGCCGCCAAGTACGGTGATCGCTTGGAACGGGTTCTCGGACCCACTGAACAAGGAGGCCTGGGAGAAACGCTCGAAGAAGTCGGCGAGTTGATCCATCGGCTGAAGCGTCGCATCGAATTGGAGGATCGTCTTCACGCAGTGCTCCGCCGACGCGATGAGATGGAGGAGGACATCGTCGACCTGATGGAGGACGACGTGATGCCGTTCTCCCGCTTGATGTGGACAGGCGTGCCGTTTGTGATTGGCTTTACGATGCTGCTCAGCGGCCTCTTCTGGCCGGAGATCACTCCGCTGGGAGGCTTCATCAGCGTCCTGGGGATGGGCGGCCTGCTGTTTGGCATGATGACCAAAGTCATGCTCGAACGTCAGGCGGCCAGCGAACTGGAAGACTGCAACCGTCAGCTGGCGACCCTCAATCGCGATGTGGAGGAACTGGAGCAGGAGCGCGAACAACTGGATCGCTACCTTCCCAAGAGCGGCGGCCCACTGGATGTTCGTCTGCACGAAGCCGAAAACCGCTTGGATCAATTGCAGCAACTGGCGCCGGCGGACTCCGAGAGGCAATTGGCGATGCGTCGGGGAGAAGCCGCAGCGGAGCGTCTGGAGGAAGCCGAACGACAGATGAAGGCCGCCAAACATCGTTGGCGATCCGCCTTGCGAAAGCAGAAGCTGCCCGAATCCATGTCGCCCTCACAGATCCGTGAATTGGCCGAAGGCAGCGAGGAAACCTTGGCCGCACAACAACAAATCGAGCAACGGAAGGCCGACCTGGACGCTCGGCAGCGTGAGCTCCAAGACATCGCGACAGCGCGTTGAGCAAGCGATGTACGATGTGCAATTGACGCCGGCTTCGCGCGACCCCAAGTCGCAATTCAAGCAACTATCAGCCGCGCTGATCGAACAACGAAAACTGCTGGATCGGCGCCGGCAACTCAAACGCGATTACGACAATCAGAAACGCGGGGGCCTGAAAGAGCTGAAGCAAGTCCGCAAATTGAGAGCCCTGTTGCAACAGATCTTCCGAGAACATCAGGTGGAGGACGAAGAACAGCTGCGCCACGCCGCGGAGCATGAAGAACGACTGCGGCTGATGCGGGAGAAGCGCGAGAAGCTGACCAAGGCCATGCAGGACTCCCTCGGCGACGCCAACCTGATCGAACCCGTCTTCAAGCAATTGCGCGACGCCACCATGGCGCAATTGGAGGGCCGACTCGAACGCTTCATGCAACGTGAACAGGAGTCCTTGGGCAAGCTCACCCTGCTCCGCGAGCAGGAAGGCGAAGTCCGCGACGAGATCCGCAACATGGCCGACGATCACCGCTTGGGCGAAGTTCAGTTCGAATTGGCCATGATCGACGCCAAGCTGATGCAATCGGTGCGGCGGTGGAGGGTCCTGACGATCACCGAACGCCTGCTGGCGAAGATCCGCGATGAATATGAATCCGCCAGACAACCGCAAACACTCGCCGACGCGTCGAGGTACCTCGATCGCTTGACCGGCGGACGATACGTTCGCGTCTGGACGCCCTTTGGCGAACCGACGCTGCGCATCGATGATGCGCAGGGCGATAGCGTGAATGTCGATGTGCTCAGCTGCGGAACGCGCGAGGCGGTCTTCGTGAGTCTGCGACTGGCGTTGGCCGAAGAGTATTCTCGTCGAGGCGCGGAACTGCCCATGATCCTCGACGACGTGTTGGTCAACCTGGACACGCATCGGGTTCAATTGGCCGTCGATGTCCTGCGCGATTTCGCCGAGGCCGGACATCAGATCCTGCTCTTCACTTGTCATGATCATGTTCGCGAGATGTTCCGCGCCGCGAACGTCGAAGTCCGCGCGCTGCCGACTCGCGACGGCCAAGTGCCCGCGCTGCCCGCCGCCGCGCCGGTTGCCGCGCCCGCGGTCGAAGAAGTTGAAGAGCCGGCCATTGACGAAGCGACTTGGGAAGAGCCCAGCGAAGAACCCGTGGCGATCGAGGAACCCGTGGCGATACAGGAACCTGTAGTGATCGAGGAGCTTGTCGAGGAGCCGCCGGCCCCAGAACCCATCGAGCAACCCATCGACGAACCCATGCTTGCCGAGATCGAGGACGCAGCGGAGGACGAGCAGGACGAGGCCCTGGAAACGCCCGAGGAGTTGGAGGAGGACGAGGCCTTGCCCTATATCCCGCGGACCCCGACCACGCCTGAACCGACCGTGGTGCGAGTTGTCGAGCACATCGTGGTTCACTCGACCCCCGAGATCGCCGACGATGAACTTACCGAGGCGCCGTGGGACGAGGAACTCGTGGAACAACCGGTGCGATACGAGTACGTGACGGAAGTGGTTGAGCACGATCCGCCGCCGGCCCGGCGGAGCAAACGACGACGTCGTCGGTCGCTTCGAAGTGTGGACCCGTATGAGTTCGAGCGAACCAGCATGGCTCGCGAGGACGACTACCTGTACGATGATCGCCGCGCGGCGAATTCGTTGCGCGAAACCTGGTTCCACGATCGATCAACGAATCGCGCGGAACCGTCGCCGACGACGCCCGCTCGCGTTGAGACGCCGTCTCGAGCAGCGGACGGCGAATTGGAGTTTGAGCATTGGTGGGAAGAGGATGCGGCCGATGTCGCGGCGCCGTACAAGGAATGAAGGCCGCGCGGCCCAGACGGCTTAGTTTGCCTCGCACGAGGCGAGGAACCGGCGCCAGGACGGCGTCCTAAAGGAAACGAGGTCTCATGATGACCGGCTTGGCAATACTTGTGGCCCTGGCCGCCTCCGGAGTCGATTTCGGATGGCAGCCGACGTTGACCGGACTTGAGTTCATCCTACAAATGGAGCCGGCGGTCGCTCAGTCGCTGCTTAGCGGCGAGTCGCCCGAGGGCGTCTATAGCGTCACCCCCAGCGAGCTGCGCGGGGCCCGCCTTAATCGCCTGCGAGTCATTGTGGGCGAGGCCCGATTGCCGCAGGCCTTTCAGCGAACGGCGGCGAACCAACGCGTCACGCCCAGAGGCGTGAGGGAAATCGACGCTGCGTCGGTGGGCGTCGGGTGGCGTCCCTCATCCAACAACAGCTATGAACTGATCGTGCAGCTTAGCCGCTCGCAGATGCAGGAACTCGCCACGGGCGCGATGGAAGTGGTCGTGGATTTCCCGCCAGAGGTCCAGGCGGAAGGTGTTCACAGCTTTCGCATTGTCGTTGGCGCCCAGCCCCCACGGCGAGTCAGCTTCAGCCCTCCAGCGTCGCAGTCGGCGTCCCCTCCGGCGCTGCCACCGTCCTACGGTAGCGGTTCCAGCGGAACGTCCAGGGTCATGGGGGCCTCGGCGACGCAGAATGCCGACGACTACCGGGACCCCAATCGCCGGCAGGCCTCTCCGATCGCCGATCCGGCCTATCGCGACGGCCGGCCGCCTCAAGCGGCGCCGCTGCCCGATCTCTATTCCGATCCTTATGGCGCTCCCGGCGCCCGCGGCCCCTACGATCCCGTGACGCCGCCGGCGTCCAACCCGGCTGACGGCGGACGTCTGCGAACGCAAATCGGTCCCGAGAATCCGCAGGACTATCGAGAGCCGGCGAGCCTGGATCCGCGCGACCTGCGCGATCGCAATCGCCAGATCAACGAGAACCTTGACGCCTCGCTGCTGAACGATCCGCGCAGGAACGATCCGCGGGCCGCCGACATGCGCGGGCAGAGCGACATCTACGGGCCAGGATTTCCCGACGATCCGCGCTACCGAGACGACCGCAATTACGCGGAAACGATGCCGCCCGACACGCGGGCCAATGACCCCTTGGCGGTCGATCCGCGGCTCCGAGACCCGCGCCGGAGCGATCCGCGGGATCCGCGAGCGGCGGACCCGCGCCGCGATCCGCGCGACCCCGTGTTGGACGATCGGCCCAGGGATTATCGGGATTACCCCTCTGGCGGCCGTAACAACTACGCCGATGATCGAAGAACCGGACAAGCGGCTTATCCGGATTCCACGCTGGACTATCCGCCCCCGCGAGACTACCGAAGCCAGGCGGCGGCGCCGCAACCCTCGGCGCCGGGGTACGCCGCGCCCGCGCGCAAGCTCCGGCGGTGGCCGCCGCGACGCCGCCCGCCAGCGCCAATCCGTTGGCCAGCGAAGACGGCATCATCCTGAAGCTGCTTGCCGCCAACATGCTGCAGCAGCAGCAGGCGGCGCTGCAGCAATCCAGCAAGCCCGCCGCAACGGAACCGGTCGTGCGACCAACCGAGGAAGCAAGCCCGACTCGGTTCAATCTGGCGGGCGCCGGCGGCGTCGCTTGGAACGACCCCAACGCTCCGAAGCCCTGGATGCCGTTGGTCATGGCCACGTTGGGATTGTTCGCTTCGCTAGGCGCGAATGCTTACCTGGCCTGGGTCGCTTGGTCATTCTACGAGCGCTATCGCGACTTGTTGTTGCAAGTCCGAGAGCGCGTAGTTGGGACCGTGGAATTCCGTCAAGACATTCCGCTCGTTGACCGGATACCAATCCTGAATTCGCCGAGCTAGATCCGCGACGACCCGTGGGTGCTCCGCCGCGATGTTCTTCTCTTCATGCGGATCAGCCAGGATATCGAATAGCTGCGGGCGACGCTCGCGTCTTGGATGGGAGCTTTGATAACGCCCGACGGCTCCATCGTAGGTCAGCAACAGCTTCCAGCGATCGCGGACGATCCAGCGATAGAGCAGCGAATCTTCGGGCTTTTCGAGGTTCGCGACGTCATGGGCGAACCCCTCGCCAAAGACCTCTCGGCGAGGCGTGGGTTCTCCAGACTTCAAGATGGGCATCAGGTCCAAGCCCGGTAGAACCGGGCGGCGGTTGGACGCCCGCGGCCGAGAGGATCGTCGGCGTGATATCCACGCTGCTGCAAAGCTGCCGCCCGCGATCTCCCGCTTGAATCACGCCCGGCCAGCGAAAAAGAATCGGTTGTCGAACTCCACCCTCATTGGCTGACTGCTTCGACCTAGGGGCGTAACCAGCCTTGTCCTCGCTCTGAATCCACCCGTTGTCGCCGACATAGACAACCAAGGTGTCTTCCGTAAGGCGTCGCTGATCAAGATGCTGCATCAACTCGCCGCAAGTCTCATCAAACCAGTCACACATCGCGTAGTACTTCGCGACGAAGGGAGAAGCCACTCGATCGCGGTACTTCTTTAACAAGCGTTCCGGTGGATTGTGCGGCGCGTGCGGCAGGAAGGGGGCGTACCAGACGAAGAACGGTTTCTTCTCCGCTACCGCCATATCGATGAACGTCAGAACAGGCTCCATGCCCTTGCGGCCGATGTCCAGCCCATCGTCGCCGTGGCGGCCGCCGCGCTGGGGGAACCCTCGCGTCATGCCGTGGGTGAAGCCGCCGCGTTGGTACGAACCCTCCCACCACTTGCCGCTTTGATGGCTCACGTAGCCTCGAGCCGCCAGGAGTCTGGGAAGGGTCTCGCAAGAATCGACATGCGAGATCAACTGTTCCCGCAATTGATCGTACTTGTCCTTTTGATCGTTCGGATTCGCCAACGCGTGCGCAGGATCATTCCCGGTGGTCCGGTGCTGATGGGCATAGAGACCTGTCGCCAAAGTCATCAACGAGGGACGACACAGCGCGGTGGGGACGTAGGCGCGAGTGAACGTTGCGCTTTGGCGAGCCAGGCGATCGAGGTTGGGGGTTTGGATGACCGGATGGCTCATGAAGCCGTAGTCAGTCCACGCCTGATCATCCGAAATGATCAAGACGATATTGGGCGGCGCCTGGGCGCGCGAGCATGGGACCGCCCAGAAGCCAAGCCATGCGATCAACAACGAAACGAACAGGGACACGCGGGCCATTTACTTAATCCACTCAATCTGTAAGTGCTTGCCGGTTTCCATATTCGCGCCGCCGACGACCAACGCCGCATCGTCGCCGACTGACAACAAGCGATGAAAGAATCGGCCGTTCTGCAGCTTCCCGGTCGCCTCCCAGCGGGCGTGATCTTCGCTCAGGGTAATGACCTGGCCGCTGTAGGAGGTCGCCACCAAACGGCCGCCGACGTTGAAGCAAGCCGCGGCGAAGCCATCCATCCCCTCGCCGGGCATCTCCGGACCCTCGCTCCAGCGATCCAGTTTGGGATCGTAGACGGCGACCTGGCGCGTGATCTCGCCATTGGACTGCATGCCGCCGAGGCAGTAGATTTTGCCGTCGCACTGCCCGACAGCGAGTGCTCGACGTTGGAACTTCGGCGCCGCCAACGGGCGCCATTGCGGCTCGCTGGCGGTCAAGTCCATCCTCCAGGCGGTGTCGAGCCAGACGGGTTCGTCGCCTGGCTTCAGCGTCCAACCGCCGATGACAAACACCTCGTCGCCCAGCACGACGGCGTCCAGCGAGGAACGCGGTTCGGGCAGCGGCGGCAGTTTGGCCCAAGACTTCGCGATGGGATCGTAGCAAGCCGCCTCGTCCAAGGAGCGCAGCTTGTCTTCCTCGCCTTGGGCGTTCTCGACCAAGAGGCCGCCGAAACGGTACAGTTTGTCGCCATGAGCGACAAAGGCCATCCCCTGCACGGGCGGCGCCTCGCCCAGCGATTCCCAGGCGGTTCCCTCCCGCAGGTTCAGGCGCTGGAAAGCTCGGCTTTGATCCTCCACGGAATAGGCGTGGGCGCGTCCGGCGTGTCCGCCGTACACGTACAACCAGCCATCGCTAATGGCGGCTCCAAAACTAGTCAGACCCTTCGGCAGAGGAGGCAAGTCCTTTTGCTGACCGGAAGCCGCCGCCGAGAATGCACACATAACGCTGATCACCATCCCAAGAGCAACACGCGAGACCATCGACTTTCCCTCGAACGAGGCCAAGAATACAGAGTCTCGGTTATCGCATATTTGGGCGCCCAGCGGAAGCAAGCGCCCGGAAGCGGAGCCGACGTCGCGATGGCGAGGAGGGCCGAAGCAGTTTGGCCCGTGGCGGCGTGGTCACGGAAGGCGATCGAATTGACCACGGAGGACGCGGAGAACCACAAAGGCGCATGCCCTTCTGTCCTCCGTGTTCCTTGGTGCACTTCGTGGCGACCCGTATAAGGGCCCGCCGGCGCCTCGCCATGGCCCAGACAAGGACATCGTTGACGCCGCCCCCTTAACTTGATGCCTATGATTTAGTCCGCGATTCTCAGGCGGATTTCATCGGAGTTGCCTTTCAGTTCGGGTGCGTACATGGCTTCGCAAACGGCGGGCAGGGCGGCGAAGTCGCCAGGAATCTCAGCTCGCAGGCGATAGGCGACGCTGTGCTTGCCTCGGGCCAGCGTCTTGAGAAAGAACGTGACTTCTTCGTCGCGCAATTCCATGTAGGCGCCCAACCCGTCATCGCCATATCCGCTCCGCACTTCGACGGGTTCAAAACCGGCGGCCTTCTTGTCGGAGAACATGATGTACTCGTAATCGTTCTTGGCCTCGATTTCCAATTCCACCTCGACCAAATCGCCCGAGTCGATCTGGTCGCCGCTCTTCAGTAAGACGCGTCGATACTTCTCGACGCGTTCGCTCAAGGCCTGGCCGGTTTGTCCGACCGACTTCTTTTCGGCTGCCACTCGGTCCAAGCGATAGATCTTCCGCTGCACTTGGATCTCGAGGCCCGCCGAGGTAATCGGGTCCTCGAGCGTGAAGTTGGTCAGATACGCGTTCAGATAGACCGGCCCCCGACCGTCGCGACGCACTTCAATTTCGTGTTCGCCTTCGGGCAACTCGGCGCCGCGCAACTCGAGCGTGTCGTTGAAGCTGAACAAGTTGTCGCGAGTGATCGTCTGTTCGTGGTGTTTCTTACCGTCGATGAAGATGGAAACCGTCATCTCCGGTTGCAGCTCCTTGGTCGCTTGCAAGTATTCGGCGAAGGCTTCAACGCACAACGCCGTGTCACGAGTTGACTTCCAATAGGTGGCGTGTTTGCGATTGTTCAACAAGTACTTGACCAGGGCCGGCGCCACCGGACCTGCAGGTTCGGTGCGGCTCAGCAGGGTCAAGTAGGCCGCGTCAGTCTCGATCTCATCGCCGAACCAGAACCACCAATAGCCGTCCGCGGGCATCCGCAGGTAAGCCGTCTGGTTCTCGGAGTCCTCGACCAGGTATTGACGCAGGTTGCGAAGGACCATCGTTAATTGCTCGGCGGCCTGGCTCTTTTCCAACGACAAACCGAGCAGTACTTTGCCGTACAGCGACAAATCGTTACGGTCCTGGAACAACCGATTCAACATCTCGGCGTTTTGGCGGCCGGCTTCGCAAAGCACGCGATGGACTAAGGCGTTGACATTGTCGGCGCGCGATTTGAAATTGCGTTGGCCGCGTTGCAGACTCATCCGGCGAAGTTGTTCTTTCTGGTGGGATTCCAGCCAGTCCAGCCCGCGCGGCAAGACGTCCGGCGGCAGTGCGACATCATTTTGCGTTGCGACCCACAGACCTCGGACCACTGTCGCGGTGGTGTGCGGCGAGCTGATTTCTTGCGCCGCTGAACCATCCCCATCCCCCATCCGCCAATTGCATATTGGTCAAGCGCTTGACGCCTTGCTTGACGATGTCGTCCATCACGGCTTGATCGAACACAGGATCGCGATCATATCGTTTCCATTGCTCGGCGTGCCCGCGGCGATCGCCAAGCTCCTGGGCGTTCAGGTTGTTACGAGCTTGCTCCACCGCCGCCAAGTCGATTCCCATCCGCAACAGCGCCTTTTGCGTCAGCACGGCCGGAAGGAAGCGGTTCAACGTCTGCTCGGTGCAGCCGTAGGGATAATCCAACAGGTAGGGCGTCGCGTCGAGCATGGCGCCGGCCAACGACGGCGAGTAGCGAATCTGCAGCAACGTCTGATCGACGCGCCGTTGACTGGGAACCTTGATCTGGATCACGGCCTTTTCGCCCGCGGGGGCGATGGTCGCCGCCCAAGATTCGGTCTTCAGCATGCCGTGGACATAGCATGGGAAGGACTGCTCGACGGCGTCGGACTCTTCATCGGTGAGGGCCTTCATCCGCACGACGGCCTGACCTTCATGCGCCACTCGCACTCGCCAATCGATGCGGGCCTCTCCGCCCGACTCGATCGTCACGTAACGCTCGACATCGTCCAGCGCGACGAGCGCGTCGCTGGCCAGTTCCAGGGCGACGCGCACCTCTTTCGCCGAACTGAGCTCATTGTGCACGATCGCCGACAACACGGCCTCGTCGCGTTCGATCAAGAACCTCGGTGTCTGCGGGCGGACCAGTAGATTCTTGGTCGAAATCACATCGGCCGTCGCCGAGCCGACCTTGGTTCCCTGTCCCATTCCCCAAGCCTTGATGGTCCAAGTCGTCAGGTTTTCCGGGACCTTGAAGCTGACTTCGGCGTTGCCTTGGGAATCCGTCGTCAGCGCGCCGACCCACAGCGCCGTGTCGGCGAAGTTGGAGCGTACGGTTGGTTGGACTTCCGCCGGCGCGTCGCCGCCAGCCTTCGCCATCGCGGCGCCCGCGGGCGCGCCGACGCCATCAGCCGCCGCGAACGCCATCCCTTCAGCGAAGAGGTCGCCGCCGCCGCGGGTATTCAGTCTCCGGATGCCTGCGTCGGCCCGAACGGATGGGTCGAAGGCCCCCACCGCGATCGACAATCCCAAATCCTGCATCGTTTTCTTCCCACGAGGCGGATAATTGTTCGAGTACGCCTCAAGGCTGTCCTGCCGGTTAGGATGGTGATGCCGCCGCCACTTCCAGAAGAACTCCCGAATATCCGGCACATTGGAGCCGCCGGAGATGTACTCCACGCTCTTGTCATAAACTGCAACCACCGAGGAGCCGACCAGGTTCTCGCCATTACTTTCCTCCAAGTGCAGCTTGACCGTCGCTTGATCGCCCGGCCGATATTCCGACTTGTCGGGAGAGACCGTCATGTTCAACACGCGTTTGGCGGGCGGAACCACGATCTCTCGGACCTCGGAGTGCACCTTGCCGTTGGAAATGGTCATGGCCTCGACGTAGAAGTTGGGCATGTCCTTGGTCGTGATCGCGATCTCGTGGAGCGTGCTCTTGCCCTTGATACGGATGACTTCCGGACGGGGATACACGCCGTTGGCGGGGCGAATGAAGAGCAACACGGTTGAGTTGACTTGATCGGTGTTGATCTGCAAGGCAACCTTGTCGCCGGGAGCGTACTCGCGCTGCTGCGGGATGAGTTCCAACGCGTTGAAGCGGTAGTCGCCGGCGGCGTATCCTTGCCCCATCACCGTGAAGACGTAGCCGCCCTCGATCATCAGCGGCTCTTGGTCCTGATCGCCCTGGTGCTTCTTGCGGCACACCAGGCGGTATTGCCCGCCGGCCTTGGCCACGAACTTCAGGTCCACTTCGCCTTGATCGCTGAAGGCGACGTCCCAACGAGCGACCGAGGTTTCCCGAGGCTGCCGTTGTTGGTCGTACTCGACGCGCAACAACTCGATCTCGGCCGGACCGGCAACGGGTTTGTGGTCGGCGGTCTGGGCTCGAAAATGCGATGCAATCGTATCGCCCTGTCGGTAATAGCCGTGATCGAGCCAGGTGAAAATCTGAAACGGCTTGCGGGTCGCCAACACGGATCCCTGGCCGACAATCACGCGGCGTGACGCATCGCGAACTTCCGCGGTGATCTCGTAGCGATGATCCTGGTCGCCGTGCAGCGTTTGGGCCAACTTGGTGTCGATCTCGATGGCGAACGTGCCGTCGGCCTGCAACGGCGCTTCTCCCTCGAGCACCAACTCCGGCGGGCTGGAAGGCCGTCCGTACCACCAGGGCGAAGGCCGCAGGCAACCGGCCCAACGACTCCAACCTGGATACCACGAGTAGTCGTAGGCGAACCACCAGTAACCCGGGCCATAGCACCAATCGTACTGGGCCGGCGGATACCAATCTTGTTGATAGGCCGAGCGAGTGACCTTGTAGGCCACCGTGCCCTCCGCAACGGGCAGCCCGAAGTAGTAACGAGCCTCGACCTTGGCCTGGATGGTCTCGCCGAGACGGATCGGCTCGGCGGGCGCCTGCACGGTGACTTCGAACTCCGGCTTCTTGTACTCCTCAACTCGAAACGCGCCGCCGCCGTGATCCGTTTGAATTCGATAGACGCCAAGCGCCGCGTCAATCGGCAGGAAGAACGATCCCTCCACGCCGCCGAATGAGTCCGCGATCAACGTGGCCTTGTTGACTTCTTCATTGCGCGGATCGATGATCTTGACTTCGATCGCCTGGCCTGCGAATTGCGACGAGTTGTCTTGGTCGTATTGCGAACGGCGAACCCAGATTTTGAATTTCACATCCTGTTGCGGCCGGTACACGGGGCGGTCGGTGATCGTGTACGCCCGCACGGCGTTGTACTGCTGATCGTTGTTTTCGCCCGTCCAAACGCCCGCAAATCCAAGGTAGGCCAAGCGGTCGCCAGGGCCGCGGGCGATCGCCAACCACTGCTTCTGTCGATCAAGATCCTTGGCCGGCGGTTCCGCCAGACCGTTGGCGTCCGTGGTTTCCGCGAAGTTGGAGACCGCGATTCGCCGGCGGCCGTTGCTGAGTCGTTCGCTTCGGTAGCCCAGAAACTCGAGATTGGCGGCGGCGATGGGATTCCCGTTGCGAGCGTCGGCGACGAAGTACAGGTTGCGACCTTGCATGGGATGACGAACGATCGCCGTGTCGGCGACCCAGACGACGATGTTCGATTCGTTGCCGCCGTCGATGGTCGCTGTGACCAGATAGGCCCCGGCCCGTTGCAACGGCGTCTGCACTTCGACCCGACTTGTTCGATGGGTCGCCAGCGGGTTCAGCGCGAGATCCCAAGCAGCGACTTGCTCGCCGAGGTACTTGCGTTCGTTATTCATGACCAAGCGATAGCCCAAGTCGCCCAGCTGCAGTTGTTGGCCGTCCAACTGGTTTCCGGGATCGCTCTTCAGATACCGCTTGATATCCGCCAGCAAGGACTCGATTTTGACAACGCGGGCCGTGAAGCGAGCCTCCTTGGCGTTCCGAGAACGGAAGTAAACTGAGACGCCTTGGTTGGCGGGTTGAGTGCGCGTGGGTTCGAAACGCCCCCAAGCGCCAACGATCTGATCCAGTTGATCCTGTTTGTAGTTCTGAGGCCCGGGTCCGAAACGCTGGATGCTCTCCCGCAGGACTTCCGCGGCCTTGGGAAGCTGGCGGCGATTCAAGTACACGACGACCAGGCGCTGCAACGCTGTTTCGCCATCATCCTGGTCCGCCAGTTGGCGGAACAAGCGGATGAAGTTGAATTCGGCGGGCAAGCCGAACTTCCGAACGCCGTTCGCTAAGCGCGCGATCGTCTCCTCGTCGGAAAGCTGCTCGACGGCGAAGGGACTTGCTTGGGGCGCCCTGCCCTCCTGTTCCAAGAACGACAGGTCCCCCAGCGTTTGGACGCCGAATTGCTGCTGAAGAAAATCGGCGAACTGCAGTTGAGCGACGCTGGCTGCGGCGGCGTCCAGTTCTGCGGCCATCGTGAGCGCCCATCGCCATCGCCGCCCATCGCTTTCCGCGTCATTCCAGTCGCGCGGCGCCGAATAGAAGACGGGATCGCCATTCTCATCGACGGGCGCGGCCGAGTAGTCCGCACCGACTCCGCCGCCGCGCCAATAGCCGCGGAATTCATCGTAGTCGGGCAAGGCCGTCAAGTCGGTGGCGTATTGCAGGCGCCACGATTGCCCGCCCATGCGGCCTGAGGCCAAGGTCTCGGCCGTTTGCAGGAAGAAACGGGCGGCCTCGGCCTTTTGGTCGTCTTGAGACGCTTGCTCCAGAGTCGAAGTCAACCATCCCAGAGCTCGCACTCGATCACGCTCGGCGCTATCGAACATCCGGCCGCCGCCGCGTTGGGGGCCTCGTTGGAATTCGCCGGCGACGATCGCGCCAAAATGGGGCAGTTGCCCGAGTTGTGCCGCCGCGGCTTGAGCCACTCGCCACTTCCCAGCATGGGCCTCCATCACGCCGTCCAGCAACGCATCGACCTCGCCGACTCTGCCTAGCTGCTGCAGGCAGTTCACCGCGTCAACGACGTCTTGCGAGGCCAGTGGAGCTGGAGTCAAAGTGTCCAGCGCGAGTTGCCGAAACGACTCATAAGCTTCGGCGTAGTTGCCATCCGCCATCTCCTTCCGCGCTTGGGCGCGATCGGGCGCCGCCGGCCAAGCCGCCCAAAGGACAGGCAACGCGCTCAAGATCAACGCCGTCGCGACCAACGAAACGAGCCAAGACCGGCGCCCAGCCGGCATGGAGCGAGGGGAACGATTGCCGTACGACATGGCCATGGCTTCCTTGTGATTGCGAGATTCGCAGTGAGTTTCAAAGCACGAACGCGCCTACCCCCGTTAACGACGATGAACACCCTTCCATAGTTCCTGATTGTCGCGGCTCCCACCAGAACCAAGAACCAACCCCTCCTCTGGTTTGGCCACGGGGGACGTGGCGCTCTATGATATAAACGAAGTTCCCGCCGCCCGCTCCTTGCGGGCCCTCCCCCCCACCCGCCGCTGGCGATATTTATGCACGACGCATTGACGATCACAAATCCATACCACCATTGGCTTGGGCTGCCCCGCACACTGACTAAGCCAACGTATTATCAATTGCTGGGAATTAAGCCCACGGCGGACGAGTCGGCGATTCGCGAGGCGACCAAGAAGTTGCTGGTGCGGCTGGCGAGCGAATCGGGAGCGCCGGCGCCGGAGAAACTTTCCGAGTTGAAGGCCCGCATTCGAAGGGCCGAAAAAACCCTGCGCAGCCAAGCCCGCCGACGCGCCTATGACGAGCGTTTGGCGGCGGCGGTCGCCGCCGGGCATCAACAATTGACGACCGAAACGACCATGGACATGACCAATCCGCTGCATGCTTCCGATACGCCGACTGCGGGCCGATCGGCGGGTTCTGAACCCGCCGCGTCGGGGGATGCTCCGGGCCGCTTTTTTGCCAGGGCTTCAGCAGCGGACATCGATCCGATGGCGCCCTTTCTGCCTCCGGGGTACCGTCCGCCGCCCTCCGCGCCGACCCCGACCCCCGTGCCGGACGCCAAGGTTCCGGACTCCGGCGAAACCAGGGTGTTGCGGGCGAAGTCCGCCGAACCGCCAGCGACGGATTACTCGGCGCCAACCCCGGCGTCAACCGTCGCTTACATTCCCAGCGGCAACTCGGGCTTTCATCCGATTTCGGCCGAGCAGCCGTTTCCTTTGGGCGATGAGGTCGCCGACCATACGATCGACCTGACGCCGCTGCAGCCCGCTCGCCCGGCGCCGTTGGAAACTCCCCAGAAGGCGAGTGTCGTTTTGCCGGCGCTGGCCTCGCCATCGGCTGCCTCCGCTGGGGGGCAGGTCGCGTCGGCTCGGCCTTCGGCGTCGCCTGTCGGCGTCGTGCAACCGCCGCCGCTTCAATCCGAGCGTGCGGTGGTTCGGCCCGCGAAAGCGGCCCGCAAGGCGAGCGCCGGGCGACGAGCTTTGGCTCGGGCCAAGCGACCGACGACCCCGTGGGGGTTTTACCTATTGGGATTAGCGGCCATTGGGGCGGTTTTCGCGACGTTGCATTCGGTGCTGAACCAACCACGGGACTCTCAAGTGGCGGAGACGCGGGATCAATCGCCCTTGGCGGACTTGCCGCCGCCGCCCTTGGGGCAAGAGGCCAATTCCGGCGCCCAGCCTCAAGACCCGCCCGTTGCAGATCTGCCGGCCGCCCCCGTGGCTGGGGATTGGGCGAGCGGTTTCGGCGGGGGCGCCGAGGCCCAGGGCGACGCTTGGCCCTCCGCTGTCCCGGAGCCGGCGGCGCCGCAACCCGGCTCGATGGATGCCCCCGCGCCGGCGCCACAAACTCCGTCGCCCGCCAGTGAAGCGCCTGCCGGCAAGGTTCGCGAATTATCCGCCAGCGACCGCGGCCGCGTTTTCGATTTGCTCAAGCAAGGGCGGCGGGCCCTCGAGCAATATGACTTTGAGACGAACAAGAAGCACCTGAATGAAGCTCGGCAACTGGCCGCCAACTCGCCGCAGCAAGATCTTGTGGAACGGCAATTGGTGCTCGCGCAACAGACGCGGCGTTTCCAAACGCTGTTATTGGAACAGCTTCGCCAACAGCCCCCGGGGACCACGTACACGCTGAGCGCGACAACGCAGTTCATCCTAGTGGAAGTCGCCGAGGACCGGCTGGTCGTGCGCGTGCAGGGCATGAACAAGCGGTATCCCATCCAACCGCTTCCCCGCGGCATTGGCGTCGCCCTGGCTCACGGCATCCTGGACGATTCGGCGGGTTCCAAAGTGTTGCTGGGCGCCTTTCTGGCCTCCCACCCGGATCGCGATCAATTGGACGAAAAACAAGCGTTGGAATACTGGCGGCAGGCTGAGGCGGGTGGTATCGATTTGCACGGCATTCAACAAGTGCTGAGCGACAGCTACGACGAATAGGGCTTCCTAGGAGAAACGTCCGCTAAAGATCAGTTGCAAGCGATCCAGGTTTGAAGCAGAGTGGAGGAACGCGCCGCATGGCGCGTGAAGTATCGAGCTTCGACTTTGTCGCCTGGATTCCTGGGAGCTGAATTGATGTTGTTGCGGATCGTCACCGTGCTTGCGGCCGTGTTGAGTTGCACTAGTCCCTTGGCGGCTCAAACGACGCCGACTCTCTGCACCGATCCCAACTGTCCGTGGAATCGGTGTTGCACCACGGTGGGTCAACCCGGGCGTTCGTGGTGCGCGCCGTTCGCCGTGCTGGACGGACCACAACCCGCTGCCAGTTGTCCCGACGGGGCGATGATTCGTTATGGGTCGCGCGTCGTTGTGGTCCCAAATGGGCAAAACTGGCCGGCCCCATCGCCGCCTTCGCCCACACTTGAGGACTTATTGGCGGCGATGGAGGAGCAACGACAGGAAGCGGCCGCGAACCATCAATCGATGGTGGAATCCCAGGAAGGCATGAACAACCAACTGGTGATGCTCGCCAAACAGATCGATGAGCGTACGGCCGCCTTGAAATCGCAAATCGACGGCGGCCTGCAGGCGGCCAAACAGCAGTTGGACGAGAGCGTCGCGAAACTCGGCCAGCAGTCGCAAGCTCGGGGCCGGCAACTGCAACGTCTGAACGGCCAAATGCAGCAGCAAGGCAAACAGGTCGGCGCCTTGGAGGAATTCGCCAAGCATCAGGCCGCCGCTAGCGAGGAACAAATCAAGCTGTTGGAGAAGCTGCAAGCGCAGTTGCGACAGCAAGCAGCCGCGCTGAAGCGCTTGGATGATCGTGTCGTCAGCCAAGCCGAAGCGATCGACGAACTGGGTGAGCAGCTTGAGGAAGAACTCGAAGAACAACTAAAAAAACACATGGGCGAACAAACAGAGCATGTCGCCGAGCTAGGTAAGCAACTGGACGAAAGCATCAAGGCTCATGGCCAAACGCTCGTTCAACGCATGGAAGCTCTCGAGAATACGATCAAGGCGACCGCAGCGAAGATGGAGGACTCGCTCAAGCGTACTCAGCAAGCCGTCAAGAAGGGCCAACAGGAGGCGGCGAAAGATCGCCAGGATCATTTGGAGGCGTTGGAGTCGCAACTGACGTCGCAAAGCGAGCTGATCGAACGCTTGAAGAGTCAACACGCCCAAGCGCAAGAGGCGCTAGCCCAGCGCAAAAAGCAAGTGGAGCAACTCCGCAAGGCCGAGCAAGCTAAGCCGGCCGGTCTGAAGAAGTTGGTCGACCAGCTGAAGCAGGACAACGAGAAGCTGCGTAAGCAACTCCAGCAAGCGCGAAAAAGAAACGACGCAAGAAGGACGAAGTCTAGCTGGACATCGCCAGATTGGCTCAGCATGCAACATGCAACGCCACGACAGGCTCGTGAAACGAACGGGTCACTGGAGCACAGAGGACGGGATTGCATCCCCTTCGTGGTCAATTCCAGCGGGATCCTTCTTAACTTGTTGCCCATGCAGTGAAGCGATTCACCAACCCTGGGAAGCGTCTTATTGGAAGAATGACAGAAAATCGGAAGGCCTGCCAAGGGGGAGTTGCGCATCCTGCTTCCCCAGGGCGCCGCTGCCGCGCGGCTTGCGGATCATGCAAACCGGTTGGCGAGTTGTCCACAGGCGGCGGCGACATCGCCGCCTTGCGAGTTGCGTATCGTGACCGTGACGCCTCGCCCTCGCATTTCGTCGGCAAAGGTGCGCAAGGCCGCTCGCGACACGCCGACCAGTTGGGGCGCGTCGGGTATCGTGTTGTAGGGGATCAGATTCAACAACACCGGGCGGCCGTGAACCAGTTCGGCCAGCGCCTGGAGGTCGTCCGGGCCGTCGTTGCGACCCGCGAGCATGATGTATTCGATCATGATCGGTTGGCGCTGCAACTCAGCCGCCTGCCACATGGCGTCGGCCAGTTGCGGCAGCGGGCAACGCTTGGCGACCGGGATCAAGCTCTCGCGTTTCTCCTGGATCGCGCTGTGCAGGCTGACCGCCAAAGGGGCTCGGCGAAAGGTCCTTGCGTGCCGCACCATGGCCTCGGGCGCCCCGACTGTGGAGACCAGCGTGCGTCGCTGCGAAACGCCGAAGCCTTCGTGATGATGCAGAATCCTGAGCGCGGCGGCGACATGGCGTTCGTTGTGAAAAGGCTCGCCCATACCCATGAACACCAGATTGCGCGCCCGCTGATTCTCCGCCCGCAGCAGGCGATTGGCCGTCGTTGCTTGCTCGATGATTTCACCCACCGTGAGATTTCTGCCGGCGCCCATGTATCCCGTGGCGCAGAAGACGCATCCCGCGGCGCAACCCGCCTGGCTCGATAAACAGATGCTGTGGCGTCCAAAACGGGATCGCATGACGACCGTTTCAATGCGACGGCGGTCCCAGGTCTCGAACACGAGTTTCGAGGAGCCATCGTTGCTTCGATGTTGGCTGATCAGCGTCAATGTCGTGAACTGCAACGAGTCGCGAAACGCGTCTTGAAGCGCCGGTGGGATCTCTCCAAAACACTGATCCAGGCCCGCGGACTTCACATACAGGGCTTGACGGAAACGTCGTAGTCGATAGGGATCCAACCGCAAGAGCCGACGCACCCGCTCCACCGCGGGCCAGTCGTGCACCGAGGGATTCGACGGCGGCATGCTGGGCGAGTTCGAACCGGGATCGCCTTGGGAGGGAAGGGACATCATGGCGACATCATAACATGGGCTTGCCAACGTACACCCTGGTCTGACACGATGACGCCATGTCCAAGTTCAACAAATACCCGTTTTGGTTGCCCCGATTCTGGCACGGCCTGCGGATGCGCGATTGGTGTCGTCTTGCATCGGAGAATGGATGGCGTATCCACTGGACGCGTTGGCCCATGGCGGCGGGCATTTTTGGCTTTGCGACGTTCAACTCAACGGCCGCCTTTGCACAGCGTTTGCTCTTCGAGCGGAGTCTTCGCGAGACGGAATTGGCGACTCCGCCCCTGTTCATTCTTGGTCACTGGAGAAGCGGCACCACGCATCTTCATGATCTGTTGGATCTGGACCCGAGGCTTGTCTGCCCCAACACCTATCAGTGCTTCGCTCCACATCACTTCTTGCTGACCGAATGGATGGTGACTCGCACGCTTTGGTTTCTGGTGCCGGCCAAACGCCCGATGGATAATGTCGCGGCCGGTTGGCGCCGGCCTCAGGAGGATGAATTCGCGCTTTGCAACATGGGGCAGCCATCCCCGTATCGTTGGCTGGCCTTCCCCGAATCGGGCCCGGTGTACATGGACTTTCTCGACTTCAAAGAGGTCGATGAACAGGCCCTGCAACATTGGACGGAGGCGTTGATTTGGTTCGCGCGATGTTTGACGTATCGCCATCCCCAGCAGCGGGTGACGTTCAAGTCCCCGACGCATACTGGGCGGATCGCTCATCTCGCGCGAACATTCCCTGGCGCCAAATTCATCCATCTGACGCGCAACCCGTACGAGCTATTCGCCTCCACGGTGCGTCTGTGGGACGCGTTGGAGGCGACGCAGAGCTTGCAGAAGGCGGCCGTCCGCGACCGTACGGAGTACGTGCTGGAGTGTTTCGAACGCATGTACGCCGGCTTTCAAACGCAGCGGATGGAAGTGCCGGAGTCCCAGTTGGTGGAGGTTCGCTACGAGGACTTGACGCGCCAGCCCATGGCCGAATTGCAACGAGTCTATGAGGGGTTGGAACTGGACGACTTTGAGCAGCTGCGACCTGCGCTGGAGAGCTACCTGCAGCAGGACCGCGAGTACCAACCCAATCGGCATTCTGCGCTGGACGATCGCACCCAGCAGCTGATTCAAGAGCGTTGTGCGGATTACCTGCAACGGTACGGATACAACGGGCCGGGAAGCCACGCCTGAGCGCCGGCTTCCCAGCCGTGGTTGACGGTCTTAGGCTGCTCGCAATTGTCGATATTGCTTGGCGTATCGCACCCACTGGCGAACCTCGTCAGCCGTGGGCCGAGAGCCGTTTCGCAGCACTCGCATACCGGCCTTGGTTTCGACGAACTTGTCGATTTTCGCGAACAGTCGGTCGGCGTCCTGGTTGGCGAGTTCCGCGGCTTCGCTCACATCGCAGGCCACGAGCAGTTGCGCGTCATGGCCGCGCAATTCCGGCACCTGGCAAACCAGCGCGGCTTGTTGTTGCCATTGGCGGACGGTGTTGGCCGAGATCCGACGATTCTCGATCTTGGAGGCTGTCTCGTCGGGATCGGCCGCCAACAACTCGCGAACGGTGCGGATGCCGATGCCGTAGAAGTGCTCCGCCGTCTTCGGCCCGATCGAGGGCCCTGCTTCGATATCGCTGGACATATCCAGATAATAGCGCAGTTCACGCACCCGAGGCTCGGTGACGCGAGGCTCCGCTTCTTGGGGCTCGGCGGCCCTTGGCTGTCGCGGGCGTTCCGGGGAATTGGCCGAGCCATCGCGAGCCTCGACGCGTCGGACGCGACGGCGGCGGCGGCGACCCTCTTCGGAGCGACCGGCGGATCTTGCTCGCCGCCGTTGGCCGCTTGGCGAATCCTCATCGCGGGACCCGAGCGGACGCGTCGTCGCCAGCGGCTTGCGATAGTATCCTCCCGTCGTCAATGTGTTGTGTGCGTTGCGCGGATTCAATCCACCTCTGGACGCGAGCCAATTCGAAGGGACTTCCCGAGCGAAGCATCTCTCGGCCTTGGGGGCTTCGCGAGAAACGTTCCACCACGCGAGCCAACTCGACAGGCTCCATATGCTGCAACTGCACGGGATCCGTGATGCCGCAGGCGACCAGGATCCGCGCATCATAGGGACGCAGTCGTGCGACGCTGCACAACAGCAAGGCTTGGGCCTGCCAGGCCCGCAAGACGCTCGTGGACGCGCGGCCTCGTAGCCGACGGTGCAACTCTTCGGCGTCGGCTCGGATGAAGTCGGCCACATTCCACACGCCAGCCGATTCCAGGGCCCGCGAGTCCTCTTCGTCCAGGAAGGGCGCCTGCGAAACGAGGTCCAGGAAGTCCAGGGGGAACCGCTCGTTGCGCGACGCCGAGGCGCGGCCCATGTCCGCGGCCGGTCGCCCTCCGAATGGACTATGCAGCGTCGCGGCCGTCGTGCTCGTCGTGTGAACGCCAAGGGGCTCCGCTGATCGGCTGCGCGTCGGCCAATCGTAGATCGGTTTGGAAACCTGCTCCACCGGCGCCGTAAACAACCTTCCCGTTGAATCGGCCGGCGGCGCCACGCTAACGTCGGCGCGGGACGGCGCGTCGAATGGCGCCGTCCAGGCGGACCGAGACACGACGCTCGAGCCGTGCGTCACCGACAGCCCCAAACTCTCGCACAGTCGCGAATCCTCCACTCGGCTCAGCACCACCACCACCTGGCGGCCCTCACGGGAGAATTCGCTGAGCAGTTGCAACACGGCCGGATGGCGTTCCGATTCGATCAAAGTCAACAAGTTATCGAGAATCACGGGCGTTGCGGGTTGGCGAGTCGCCGCCGCCAGGATGACGCATAGCGCGGCCAAACGCTGCGTTCCAATGCTGACGTCCGACGTCGCCCGACGCGCTCCATCAGGACAGGCCACTGAGAGGGTGATGCGTTCCGCGTCCCACCGCAGATCGTCGTAGTGGCCCGCGGATACACGCCGCAGCAAGGCCGAAGCTTGGCGTTCGATCCAGTTGACGTTGAATCCACCGGCCATCGGCGTCGTGGGCGAACGGTTTTCCTCACGCGAAAGGCTGTACAATTCGTCACGCAGTTCAACGATCTGTCGCTCCAATCGCCGCACGTCATCGCTTCGCTCCGCGACCAGACGCCCCCAGCTAAACGGGTCATTCACGGCTCCCGCTCCTGCGAGATGGGCCGGGTCCAAGCGGCGTTCCAGGTCGCGCAATCTCGCGACGACATCGGCGCGCCGCTGCAGCAGGCGTTCGCGATGCAAGTCGTGTGCGGGCGACCGTCGCATCGCGTCGCGTCGGTTCTTCAGCCGCTTGAGGCGGCTGCGCAGGTTGGAATAGCACTTCCGAAGGTGCTTGGCTTCCGCTTCCAACGCCTGTCGTCGCACGAGGACCGCCTGTTGCTCCAGCAAGCCTTGCAGACTACGGGCGGTATCGCTCAGCGTGCGGGCCTGGTCGCGCAACCGCGAACGAGCGTTCCCCCGATCGCGCATCTCATAATCGTAGCCGCCATAATCGTCGTCGAAATCCACGCGGTGTTCGACTTCGCCGTTGGATAGCCGATCGATCTGCTGGTTCAGCGCATCACAGACCTGCCGCAGATCGGCCACGTCGCTTCGGTCGAATTCGCCAGCCGCTTCGACCCGACTCAGCTGCTGCCGCACGGATTCCTGCCGCTGTTGCACGTCAAGGCAAACGCGTTGCACGCGTTCTATTTGCGCCTCGATCGACCGCAGCAGACCGGACGCTTCTGGCGCCGAGCGTGCTTCCGCCAATTCGTGGTCGATGGCCTGCAGCTCCCAGCGCGCATTCTCGATCGCACGCAAGCGACTGGCGTCGCCCGTGAGCGAATCCAGCGATTCAAGGGGCGCCCCGCGAGGACGCGCCCCTGCTTTCGCGTCAAGCAAGCGTCGCTGGGCGACTTCCAGTTGCGACTGCAGATCTTGCAAGCGAGCCTGGAGGACCTTCTTCTTGGGCCAACGGTCCCAATCGATTTCGAGGTCGTGGGTGGGGTCGGTCCAGGGGAACTGTTCCCCTGCCGGGGCGGCAGCTTGTTGAAATGCGCGTCGCACGGACAGGGACAAAGCCGTGGGATCATGGAAGTCCACCACCACGGCGGACTCGCTGCGCAACGACTGCCAGGCGGCGGAAACAGCCCGCTGGTCGGCTTCGGAGGCTCCGTGGATCTGCGGTTCGCTCAATCCTGGGCGCCAGACGATTTCGCCCTGTCGGCCTTCGTCCGTTTCGACGTGCATGGCGACGCCGGCGCCGCCGGTCAAGACGTCGCGTGACGCGAGAATCTCCGCCAGTGGCGAGGCCAGCTGGCCGATGGCGGGCCAATAAACGAAATTGAGTCCGGCGTGGAGGCGATCCAACTGGACGTTCTGGGCGTCCAGCTTAAGACGAGTGAACCTCATGTTCAGCTTCCTCAAGCGTGTTTGCGATTCCTTTCGCCGCCCAACGGGACGAGCGGCCCGCATTCCTCGGCGCTGACTTGGGGCCTTCAGGGCGCCGACGGAGTTTCTGCGTTCTGGGGCCGAATGTAGCCGATTCCTGGGGATGGTCCTAGACCGATTTGCCCCGACCTTCCCAGGTTGTGGCGGTCGGCCCGCCGTCCCAGGCTGCGCATCCCGCCAGGGACCGCGGGGTGATCGGCCCCGCGGTTGCGCTGCGCTCCACCCTGGGCTGGATTGGGGACGTCCCGGTTGGGACTTGGCGGGGGGCGTCTCGGTTGGGAGTTATTCTCGGTCAGGCAACACGATTGAAAATCCGCCGCGGCGTTGCCTGCAGTCCGAGATCAGGGCTTCAGATTCAGCTTCCAATTCGTGGGCGACAGGGTCACCGCTTCTCGCTTTCCCTTAATTCGCCGCACGACGATGTTGGACTGATCATCGTACAATTCGAAGAGCAAGCGATTTCTGAGTTCCGGGGCGGCGTCCGCCTTCGCTTCCGCGGGGCGGTTCCATTGCACGTAGATCCAGACGTCCTTGGGCGACTCCTCCAGTCCAACCCATTGCAGTTCGCCGGGGCTTTGTCCCCAGCGCACTTCCAGGGTTCTCTTCACGTACTCGGCCAGCCGTTCTTCCGCGTCGGGCGCGGCGAGACGAAATCGCCGTCTTTGGGACAGGGTGACGGCGGCCTCCAGCTCCTCGGGGTAAGCCTTCACCGCGATTTCGTAGCAGGCTTTCTCCGCGTTGTACCGAACTTCCGTGACGGTTTCATGGAAGGGGTGGGCCGCTGCGGCGCGTTGGCCGCCGGTCAACAACAGCCCGGCGGCCAGCGGGAAGATCATCCAGTTTCTCATCGTTACGGTCCTCCGCGGAGCTTGCCGCGCCATCGCCCTCAGCGGTGTGATGGCCGAGCGGCGACGACAGCTACTTCTTCTCCGCAGCCTTCTTGGCGGCTTCGCTGGCGGCTCGCATCGGATTGCTTCCGGATGAAGAACGTCGGGAGCCCTTGTACAGCTCGAAGCGAGACGGCACGATTTTGGGCGGGAAAAAGTTGTTCTCCAGGTCGGCGTCGGCGGTCTCGAGATGCGGATCGATCGTCCATTGCTTGACCAGCTTGTCGGTCATGATCAACTTCGACACCTTCTGGTTGTCGAACCGCCAGATCTCGGCGGGAATCCGCAGCTCTCGCTTGGAGCCGTCCTCGAATTCCAGTTCGATGATGACGGGCATCACCAAGCCGCCTTCATTGGACAAGGTCAACACGTAGAACTTATCCGTGCGGGCCAGGATCTTCTTCTCTTCGTCGTCGAGCGACTTGAGGTAGCGATCGAAGGCTTCGCGATCAGCGGCGGTCACGTCCAACTCGTCGAACGAGTTGTAAAAGTCCTTCAACTCGCCGAATTGATCCACCCGCTTGGGCAAAGACTTGTTCCGTTGATCGGACAAGGTCTCCGGTTCGGCCTCGCGTTGTTGTTTCTTCAGGCCTTTCTCGACATCCGGATTCTTGGTGTCAATCTCGAACAGTTTGATGCTCTGGATGGCGATGTCGCAGTGGTCAGTGCTGAAGAACCAGCCCCGCCAGAACCAATCCAGATCGACGCCCGAAGCGTCCTCCATGGTGCGAAAGAAGTCGTCAGGGGTGGGGCGTTTGAATCTCCACCGTCGCGCATATTCCTTGAACGCAAAGTCGAACAGTTCGCGGCCCAGGATGGTTTCCCGGAGGATGTTCAAGGCCGTGGCGGGTTTCGAGTAGGCGTTGTGTCCAAACTGCAGAATCGAGTCCGACTGCGTCATGATCGGCACCTGATTCTTGCTGAGCATGTAGGGCACAATGTACTTCGGCTCCCCGCGTCGCGACGGATAGTCTTCCTCCCACTCCTGTTCCGAGAGGTACTGCAGGAACGTGTTGAGCCCCTCGTCCATCCACGTCCAGCGACGTTCGTCGCTGTTGACGATCATCGGAAAGTAGTTGTGTCCGACTTCGTGAATGATGACGGAGATCAGGCCGTACTTGGTGCGTTCGGAGTAAGTTCCGTCCTTTTCCGGTCGCGGTCCATTGAAACAGATCATCGGGTATTCCATCCCTCCCACTGGACCATTGACGGAGATCGCGACGGGATAGGGATAGGGAAACGTGTACCGCGAATAGACGTTCAGCGTGTGGATGATCGAGTGAGTCGAGTACTTGCTCCACAGGGGCTCGCCTTCGTTGGGATAGTACGACATGGCCATCACGCGGTTGCCCTCGACATCATGCAGCTGCGCGTCCCAGATGAATTTTCGCGATGATGCGAAAGCGAAGTCGCGCACGTGGGCTGCGCGGAAGATCCAGGTCTTGGTCGTTTCGGCGCGACTGGATTCGTTGGTTTTGGCTTCTTCGGGCGTGACGATGAAAACGGGCTTCTTGGCGGACTTGGCTTCCTCCCATCGCTGACGTTGGGTTTCGCTGAGCACTTCGCTGGCGTTGACCAGCTCGCCGGTCGCGGCGACCAGGTGGTCGGCCGGGGCCGTGATCCGCACCAGGTAGTCGCCGAGCTCCAGCGTGAATTCACCTCGCCCCAGATATTGCTTGTGCTGCCAGCCGTGCACGTCGGTGTAGGCGCACAGGCGAGGGAACCACTGAGCCATCTCATAGATGTAGTTCTTGTCCTCCTCGAAGTACTCAAAGCCCGTACGCCCTGGCAGGATCGACGTGTCGTTAATCGCATAGTGCCAGTCCACTTGGAATGTCACCGACTGGCCCGGCCCCAATGGCTCGGGCAAGTCGACGCGCATCATGGTCTTCACGACGACATAGGGCAGCGGGTTGTCCTGATGATCCGTCACCTTCTCGATGTGAACGCCGCCGTCAAAGGACTCTTGCAGCTGCATTGCTTTCAACATGTCGAAACTCATCCGCTCCATGGCTTGCGGAGCGGTGCGAGTCGCCGCGGCGTCGGAATCCTTGGCGAAGAGATTCGCGTCCAGTTGCAGCCAGAGGTACCGCAATGAGTCCGGCGAGTTGTTCTGATAACTGATCCGCTCCTTGCCATGAAGCGTCTGATCTTTGTCGTTCAATTCGACATCGATCGCGTAATCGACCTTTTGCTGCCAATACGCGTGTCCTGGAGCGCCCGCGGCGTTTCGATAGACGTTCGGGCTGCGGAGCCACGTCCCCAACTGCCGGAACTTATCCACCTGACCGTACTTGGCGTTGGGCGCGGGTTGAGCCTTCGCGCTGTCGCTGCCGGAGACCATAAGGCTCGCCAGAATCACCGGCAGGAAATAGGCGAACCGCAGGAAATCAATACGAGGAATCATCGTTGCAGCCGTCACATCAAGAGAGCTTGGAATCCGCGGAATCGGCCCGCTATGATTGGCGGCCGGATTGTCTAATGTAATTCAAACTCCCGTGATTGACACCCGCACCCTGGCCGAACCGACGTCGTCCGCTGGACCGCGGGTTTCGCCGTCCGGGGAAACACCGGCATGAGGTTGCGGTTCTCGCCCGGTTCGCGTCCAGACGACCCCGCGACGGCTGCCTGCGACCGAACGCCTCACGTCCGGCGCCCGCCGTTTCGCCCGGCCGGGCGCCCGCAGGGAGCCTGTACGCTCCCACGGTCAGTCGCCATAATTGACGACATGATGCTGAAGAAATCCGACACGCCGACCAATCCCGCCCTGGTGCCACTGCGCCGATTGCTTCTTTTTATTGTGGTGATCACCTTCCTGGCCGGGGCCGGGGTGTTCGCTGACTGGTGGAAGACTCTGCCCGAATCAGTGCAGCCGGTCTATGTCGGGAGGCAAACCTGCGCGACCTGTCATCAGAGCGAGCATCAGCTATGGAAGGGTTCTCACCACGACCTGGCCATGGACAAGGCGTCGCCCGACACCGTGCTGGGCGATTTCGAGAACGCGGAATTGGAGCACTACGGCGTCACTTCGCGGATGTTCCGACGCGACGGCAAGTACTTTGTCAACACCGAAGGGCCCGATGGCCGGCTGCAGGATTTCGAAGTGAAGTACGTCTTCGGCGTCGATCCGTTGCAGCAATACATGGTCGAGTTTGATCGCGGCGACGATCTGCAGGCTCACGAGATCGGGCGTCTGCAAGTGCTGCGGGTGTCGTGGGACACGCGAAAGAACCAGTGGTTTCATCTGGACCCGCCCGACGTCAAGGAGAAGCTCGAACCGACCGACGAGCTGCACTGGACGGGCGTCGCGCAGCGTTGGAACAACATGTGCGCCGACTGTCACTCCACCAACCTGCGGAAGCATTTTGACTCCAAGCAGGGCCGTTACCGGACGACGTTCAGCGAAATCGACGTCAGCTGCGAAGCTTGCCACGGTCCGGGCAGCGTGCATGTGGAGCTGGCGAACGCGAACAGTTTGTTCTGGGACAGGCGCACGAGGCTACGGGTTGGCCGCTCTCAAGGGCGAGCAGAACACGCCGGAGGTCGAGAGCTGTGCTCAATGCCACTCGCGGCGCCGCGTGCTCAAGGAAGGCTATCAGCCAGGCCAGCCCTATCACGACTTCTTCGCCACCGAGCTGATTCGGGAGCAGCTTTACCATAACGATGGGCAGATCCTGGACGAAGTCTACGTCCACGGCTCGTTCCTGCAGAGCAAGATGTACCACAAGGGAATCCGTTGCACGGATTGTCACGATCCGCATACGGCGCGGCTGAAGCACGACGGCAATCAAGTCTGCACGTCGTGCCACCAACATACGGCCGCGAAGTACGACTCGCCATCGCACCATCGTCATCAGGCCGGCTCGCCGGGCGCCTCCTGCGTGGAATGCCACATGCCGGAAACGACCTACATGGCGGTTGATCCTCGTCGCGACCACAGCCTCCGAACGCCGCGCCCCGACCTGTCGGTGCAGTATCACGCGCCCAACGCTTGCACGCGTTGCCATCTGCAGATGGAGTCCGCACAGGAGCTCGCCAAGGTGGACGAGTCGGTTCGCTCCGAGTTGGAGCAATACAACGACTGGATGCGGCTCGCCAATCCTCCCGCGGGAGAACCCAATGCCTCGGTGGCGGCGGTCTTGCAACGCTACGATCAACGCATGGCCCAAGCGTTCTTTGATTGGTATGGGGCCAAGGATCGCGACCCGCATTGGGGACAAGCGATGCAGGCGACCTGGAGCGGCAAGGACGATTCGTTTGAGCTGTGGGCGCCGTGGCTCAAGTCCCGCACCACGCCGGCGATCGTCAAGGCGTCCGCCCTGTTGAACGAGGCTCAGGCGGCGACCGGTCCCGTACTGGAGAGAGCTCGTCTGGCCCTGACGGATTCGGACGTCATGGTCCGCTCCGCGGCGATTGCCTGTCTGGAGAATCTGATCCCCTCTCGCCTGGACGAGCCCTCGGTCGACGACAACGAACAGACGGCCGGCGCTGTTGCGGGCCAGGTCGCGCCGCTGGTCGAAGCGCTGTTGCCCTTGTTGCGCGACGAATCGGCGCAGGTTCGCATGGAAGCGGCCCGCGCTCTTGCCCGCACTCCGCCCGCCGTGCTGCCCCTGATCACCTCCGCGCCGGATCGTGATGCGCTGTCCAAGGCGTTGGACGAGTTATTCGAGTCCGTCTTGGTGCACGCCGATCGCGCGGGCGGCTTGGCCATGATGGCCAACTTGAAAGAGATGATGGGCGACGACCAGAAGGCCGAGCAACTTTACGAGATGGCGATTGCCCGCGAGCCCTTATTGGCCGGCCCGCGAACCAACCTGGCGGCGTTATGTGATCGACTCGCCGAGCAAGCCGACCGCAGAGCGAGGCAGGCCGCCCAGCAACGCAACCAGGCCAGTCTGGAGTTCTTCGCCAAGATCGTCGCCGAACGCTCCACGCAAGCACAAACGCTGCGTAGCGAAGAACTCCCCCTGCTCGCCCGCGACGCCGCCCTGGCGCCCGAGAACGCAGCGGTGCAGCATCGTTACGGCTTGAGCCTCTACCTGAACGGCGACATGCCGCAAGCCGCCGCGTATCTGCAACGCGCTTACGAGCTTGACCCCGACAATGAACGTTTCCTGTTGATGCTGGTGCTGCTGTACCAACGGCTGCAGGATAAAGAAAAGGCGACGCCGCTGGCCGAGGAGCTTGCTCGTCGCAATCCGGCTCATCGCCAACTGCTGCAAGAGATTCGCCAGATGGAATAGCGGCGCGTCGTTTCCGTCGTGACCAGAAGCAGTGCCCCAGGGGCGCGTCACAACCCAGTCCACGGTGGAGCGCGAAACAAATCAGGCAACGGCGAAACGCATCAAAGCTCGCGCGAGCCGCACCCTGGCGACGGCCGGCCGGGCTTTGGATGCTGCAAGAGTTCGAACCAATGGAGGCAAGCAATGGCGGCGGGCGGATGGAGAGCAATTCGATACACCTTGACCAAGGCCCGCGAAGCTGGCGGACTTCTGAAGCTCTGGAAAGCCATGCGGACGAGGAACGCATGCAAGACGTGCGCCCTGGGTATGGGCGGTCAACGCGGCGGCATGGTCAACGAGCAAGGACGGTTCCCCGAAGTCTGTAAGAAGTCCTTGCAGGCCATGACCGCCGACATGCAGGCCGCGATCCCAGACGAATTCTGGCGGCGCCGCGGCGTCGATCACTTGCGGGCTATGTCGCCTCGGCAGCTTGAGACCAGCGGCCGATTGGCGGCGCCCATGCGACTACGTCGCGGCGAATCGCACTGGACTCCCGTGACATGGGATGAGGCGTTCACGTCGATTGTCGCCAAACTCCACGCTCTTTCGCCCGCCGAGTCGTTTTGGTACTTCAGCGGGCGAAGCTCCAACGAAGCGGGCTTCTTGCTGCAACTCGCCGCTCGAATCTACGGCTCCAATCATGTCAATAACTGCAGCTATTATTGCCACCAAGCGAGCGGTGTTGGACTGACCTCATCGATCGGCAGCGGCACGGCCACGGTCGTGTTGGACGATGTGGAGCACGCCGATCTCGTCTTCGTGATTGGCGGAAATCCACCCAGCAATCATCCACGTCTGATGACGCTGCTGGCCGATGTGCGCCGCCGCGGCGGCAAAGTCATTGTCGTCAACCCAGTGATCGAAACGGGACTGGTCAGTTTCAACATTCCCAGTCGGCCGCTGAGCCTCGTCCTGGGCTCCAAGATCGCGTCGCGTTATCTGCAGCCGCATATCGGCGGTGATCTCGCGCTGCTCTGGGGATTGGCCAAGCATGTCGATGCGCGGGGGCTTCGGACGACTTGTTTCTGCAACAACACTGCGCCGGGGCCCCCGAGTGGCTCGCCCAGGTGCGCGCGTTCGCTTGGAGCGAGTTGGAGAGTAAGTCGGGCGTCAGCCGCGCCGACATCGAGGCCGCCGCGGATGACTACTGCGAGGCCAAGAACGTGATCTTCACCTGGACGATGGGCGTCACCCATCACGCCCATGGAGTGCAGAACGTCCAGGCGATCGCCAACTTGGCGCTCCAACGAGGGATGGTCGGCAAGCCCCACGCCGGGTTGTTGCCCATTCGCGGCCACTCCAACATCCAAGGCGTCGGTTCGGTCGGCGCGACGCCCAAGCTAAAGGATGAGATTCTGCAGCGAACGGAAGAGCACCTGCACATCAAGCTGCCACGCGATGTGGGGCTCGATACGATGGGCTGCATGGAGGCCGCTCATGATCGCCGTCTGAAGTTTGGCCTTTGCCTGGGAGGCAATCTCTACGGCTCCAACCCGGACGCGAAGTACGCCGCCGAAGCCCTGTCGCGACTGGAAACGCTCGTGTACTTGAGCACAACGCTCAACACGGGACACGCTTGGGGACTCGCCGAAGAGACCTTCGTGCTGCCCGTGTTAGCGCGAGACGAGGAGCCGCAGCCCACGACGCAGGAATCGATGTTCAACTACGTGCGGCTGAGCGACGGCGGACCACGGCGCCTCCCGGGCCCACTAAGCGAAGTCGAAGTGATCGCCCGGTTAGCGCACGGCGCTCTGGGAACAAGCCCCGTGGATTGGCTGAGCTTGCAGGACACGTCGGCGATCCAGGAGTTGATCAGCGAGGTTGTTCCTGGTTTCGGCGCCCTCAAGGGCATTCAGCAAAGCAAGCAAGAGTTCCAGATAGCTGGACGTACTTTTCATCAGCCGAGTTTCCCGACCAGCGACGGCCGAGCTCAGCTGCACGTTCACTCGCTGCCGGAAATCCAGGGCGGCAATGGGTCGCTGCGCCTGATGACCGTGCGGAGCGAAGGCCAGTTCAACACCGTCGTGTATGAAGAGGAAGACATCTATCGCGGGCAAACTCGGCGCGATGTCATCTTGTTGCACCCGGACGATATTCGCCGCCTGGGCCTTGAACCAAAGCAACGCGTCGCCGTAATCAGCGAGACCGGCCGACTGGACCATATCCTCGTCAGCCCGTTCAAGGAGATTCGCTCGGGAAACGCGTTGATGTACTACCCGGAAGCCAATGTTCTGGTGCCCCGCACCACGGACCCACAATCCAAAACACCCGCCTTCAAGGGCGTCGTCATTCGCGTGGAAAGCGGCGAGTGAAATCAGTCCCAACCGGGACGGTCCCAAAACAGCCCAGGGTGCAGCGCAGCGCAACCCTGGGACACCGACGCCAGCGGCCACGAAGTCCCAACCGGGACGGCCCCAGATCAGCCCAGGGTGCAGCGCAACCCTGGGAAGCGGCCCTGCATGGACCTTGAATACAGGCGACAACCGAGATGTTGGACGAGCTACGAGAAGCGCGAGACCGCCTGGCCACAACCCTCGGTCGAGCGAAATGCCGGGTCGTCTTTGCCGAAAGCTGCACGGGAGGGTTGGCCGCGTCCACGATGACGGAAGTCCCCGGGATCTCGTCGTATCTGTGTGGCTCCGCTGTCGTCTATCGGCCCGAAGTCAAGCTTGCCTGGTTAAACATCCCGCCGGGCCTGATCGAGCAACACTCGTGCGAGAGTCAGCCGGTTGTCAATTGCATGGCCCGACAAGTTCTCCTGATGACCGCCGAAGCCGATTGGTCAGCTGCGATTGTCGGTCATCTGGATGAGCGTTCCCACGTTTGGGGCTCGGTCGCCCATCGCGTCGCCGACAAGGTGGATCTGCTGCCGCAGGCAACCAGACCGCTGACCGGGAGAGGACGTCTGGAACGACAGCGCGAAGCCGCGTCTCTTCTGCTGGATTGGCTATCACGGCAAGTCGCCGACGCTTTGGGCGACGGGACGCAATAAAAAACGCCCGGCCAGGCCGGGCGTCGGGTTCATGCACCATCGCATCCGCGGGATCAAGGACCGATCGGCGGAATGGGCGGAATGGTTGGAATGGTCGGAACCGTTGGCACGGTCGGAAGGGACGCGGGCAACACGGGAGGCAGGAAGTCGCTGGCCAGAACCGGACCGCCGTTGTTGCCGTTGGACAAGGCTCCAGCCAAGGCGCCCAAGCCGGCCAAGGCCGCGAGGCCAACGCCGCCGCCTCCTCCGCCACCACCGCCTCCTCCGCCACCGCCACCGCCGCCGCCGCTAGCGCCACCACCGCCGCCGCCTCCAGGAGGCGCCGCGCCGCCACCACCACCGCCGCCTTCGCCGGACATGCCGGCTTGGAGATCGGCGGGGTTGTCAATGACGCCCATCGAAAGCGGCGTTGGGCCGGCTCGCTTGGCGAGACGAACGTTGTTCGTCGTGACGTAAATGATCTGGTCGGTTTCGACGATGGCGTTCAAGTCGGTCTGCACTAACTGGAACCCCACGGCGCCGAAGCCGTCACGACCGGCGGCAACCAACGAGTAATCGCCGGGCGCCAGATCGCGGAATTCGAAAATGCCAAATCGATCCACCGTCGTACGGGCGACCTCTCGGTCATCCTTAATGACAAAGACGTTGGTGTCCTGCACCATCTTGGGACGTCCCGTGGAACGATCGATGCCGTGCAAGCGACCGTACATCTTTCCGTCCGCGGTGAGCGCTACCTGATGCGACTCCAGCGTCGAAGCTCGGAAGCCGGAGCCATCCGTCCCGAAGTCCTCGAAGCCCGCGCGAGCGCGGCGATTAAGATCTTGATCCATCGGGAAAATGTCGTCTGCGGCAAATGCGTCGTCGCGGGTCGCCGTTGGCCGCATTTGCGAATAGCTCTCTTGAATCAGTCGCTTCAGCGTCAGGAAGGTCGGCGGCACCGCCAGTGCTTCAATCTCGAGGCTCGAGGTCGGCTGCTGGAAACCAGCCGGAGTCACGATCGCGTCGTCCGCTCGCACTTCCGTCGTTTCCGGCGGAATGGCGATGAGCGACTGAGCGATGAAGCCCTGACTGCCTGCGGCGATCATCGAATAAACACCGGGCGCCATCCGGACCGCAAAACGCCCGTCGCTCCCGGTCATGACCGGAGTGGTCACTCGCAACCCGTCTTGGATAAAGAGCACTCGCAAACCCTCGGCCGGTTGCGCAACGCCCGAACTCGTCGGCATCGAAATGCGACCTTCCAAAAAGCCATCGGCCGACAGAGTCACCCAATGATGACCCAACTGATCGGACAATTGCCCTTGGTTGTTGACCAGGCGCCAATCGCCCGCGGCCACTTCCGTCGGTCCGGCTGCGCCGTCGCTTGACATCAGCGACATGAACGGATCAGCACCCGGATCCACAGGGGCCGGAAGCGGTTCCGGAACCTGCGAAAGAAGATCGACCGCTGCTTCGGGCACGCCAAGCTGACTCGCGAACTCAACGTCCGAAGCCTCTTGACTTGCCGGAGCAATTGCACCCACGGCGCCGAAGCCCAATGCCATCGCGGCGGCGGGAATCAGCAAAGCCAGTAGAAAACCATGTACCCACTTCAAGACTTCTCTCCTGTGTGCGCTGTTTCGCTTGCGCTACGCCATCCGATCGAGGCAAAAAAACTATTCGGACCGCGGTAGTTTAGTCTAGTTGGCAAATTTAGGCAGTCAACGCAACTTGTCTAAAATCCCACCTTCACCGCTCAGTATACTGCCCGATTAAGGCAGAGCGAGCAATTTCCCCGAACATCGACGGCGCCAAAGGGAGGGTTTTCATGGCAAGGTCCGGACAATCCGAAAACCCAGGTGGGGACCCACGAATTCCGGGCGGGAACTCAATCGACAGGCGGACCGAAGGTCTTCCGTATTATCGTAATACGAACCGCCCCGCACCTCCCGCAAAACCCAATCCTTGTCATCCAGCGTGTCTTCCACGACGACCGCGCCACCATTGGGGTATGGCGCGTTCGTGCTCAGGCACCATTCGCTGACGTTGCCCAACATGTCGAACAAGCCGAATTCATTGGGTTTCAGTTGACCCACCGCTTGGGGCGCCTGTGCGTTTTGCACCGTCCAGGCGTATTGGGAGAGCAGGCGATCGTGACCAAAGGGGCGCGGGGTCTGGCTGCCGGCCCGGCAGGCCAGCTCCCATTCCGCCGCGGTCGGCAAACGATAACCCGGCGAATTCAGCACCGCGTTACTTAGATCCAGTCGGGCGCCCTGAGCGAAACCGTTCTGGCGGTCCTGAAATTCGAAGACCGTGGGCCAAGGCGACTCCAGGCCTTCGGCGTCGCTTAACCAGCGACAAAACATCAGTGATTCATACCAGGAGATTCTCCGCACCGGCTGTGCCGCTTGTCGATTGACGCCGCGGTTCTTTTCTCTTCGCAACATATCATCATACCGCTGTTGCTCGCGGGCGGCCGCCGCCAGCGCCAACCCGCGGCCCAAAGCGGTGGGCGCGGCCAGGGCGGTTTGCTCCCAGCGGGTGCGGTTGGCGACGACCTGAGGGCCGATCGAAGTCAAGAACCTCAGGTACTGACCAAAGGTGACTTCCACGACGGAAATGGCGAACCTTCGCGGTACGCTTCTGGGATGCCGATGTTCGTCCTGGCTGGTTCGTGGGGCTTCGTTCGGGCCGGCGCCCATTTCGAAAACGGCCGGCTCGACGATCGCGAAATCGATCCCTTCCTTGCTCACCAGCCAGCGTTGTTCGGCTGCCGGTGGCGCGCCGACCATCGGCTTTCGCAACTCGTTGACCAACTGCCCCATGCCCCAGCCACGCATGAGCCACTCGGCTGCGAAGTGAACGCCGGGATCGGGGTGGTGTTGATACAGGTCGGCCAGTGGTTGGCGCCATTCCTCGCGAAGCAGCATGGAGGCCGCGTCGGCGGACAGTTTCTCGCTGAGCAAAATAAGCGAATACGTTTCGTAACGCGCGTCGTCGGCCTCCGCGCCGCGCAAGGTCGCCAGGATCCGCAGGCGTTCGATCACTCGAATCGGCTCCACGCCGCTTTGAGCGGCGCGTTGCACCCAATCGGCGCGGTCGGCCGGCGAAATGTCGGCCAAAGCGGCGGCGGCGTCCGGCTTGCCCAAAGCGAGCCCCAAGATGGCGCGTTGGATTTCGTGCCGGCGATGACTCGGATCGCCGGGCTCCTCCGGACTGAGAGCGTTGTCGTGGTCGTGTTGATCGAGGAGCGCCAAGAAGACGTCGCGGCGCTGCTGCATCAGCGATGCGAGTTCCGCGGTTTGTGAAGGCGAAGCTTGCAGGGCCAGCTTCATGATTTCGTCTGGCTGCTGTTCCAACCATTGCGCCAGCACAGCGGCGGCGGCGACGCCGCGGCGCCCGTCGCGAACCGTGGCGTCGGGCGTGGTGGGATCCTCGGCGACGGTGGCGTCGGCGCTCTCCAGGAAGATGCGCCGCAACACGGGCTCCAATTGGGTGCGGGCCGGCCGTGCTTCATCGGCCCAGATCGCCAGCCAACGCTGCGGTTCGGCCAGCATGAAGTCGACCAGTTCGTCGCTGAATTCCGCCCAGCGCGGGCTTTGCGGAGCATATTGAGCCGCGGCGACGAGGGCGCGCAGGCGGGCCGAACGCCGTTGCGACGCGTCCGCGGCTTTCTCAAAGAGCTCCTCCAGAAATGAGTTGGCCAAGGGCTCCAGGGCGATCAGCAGCAACGGATACTCTTCAGCCGGCGCGGTGAACAACTGCGCGTAAACTTCCGGATTCAAACGATGGCGCTGGGGATTGGTGGGATCGAGAATCAGCAAAGCCACTTCCATGCGCAGACGCTCGGGGCCTTGAAGCTCAGGATCCCGCAATTGCGCGATGAATTGCTCGGCGACCTTAGCACGAAAATCCTCCCGATTGTCGAGCTTCAGGTTTTCGATCAGCACTGGCACTTGCGACGCGCCGACCATCCGCACCGCCGCCACCTTCTCCTGCGTTCGTTGCCGCTCGGTTTCGATTTGCGCCATGCGAGCTCGCATGGCGGCCACGCCAAAGATGGTCGAGGCCAAGGCGCCCAGGAAAAACACGCCTACAACACTGGCAATCAGCGAGGCGATCGTGGGATAACGCCGGGCCCACCGGACCAGCCGTTCGCGACGACTGATCTTTCGCGAGAGAATAGGCTCGCCGCGCAACCAGCGATCCAGTTCGTCGGCGAGTTCCTCGGCGGTCGGAAAACGGTTCTTGGGATCTTGTTCCAGACATTTGTGCCAGATCGTCTCCAGATCCGCTGGAATGTCCGGATCACGGTTGCGAATCGAAGTCAGCTGCCCCTCGGCGATTTGATGGAGGATCTCGGTGACCGTGCCGATGAACGGTCGTTGCCCCGTCATCAACTCCTCAAAAATAATCCCCAGACTCCAGATGTCCGAACGCGCATCGGCGGTATGACTGTAGCCGGTGGCTTGCTCGGGGCTCATGTAGGCTGGCGTGCCCATCAGCGAACCTTCAACGGTCAGGGCGCCGGCCCCGGTGTCGTCCTGCCGAGCACAGCCGAAGTCGGCCACATGCGGCTCGCCATGTTGGTCAATCAAGATATTGTCGGGCTTCACATCGCGATGCACGATGCCTTCCACATGCGCATAGTGCAGCGCGCGAGCCAACTTGGAGACCATGCGGGCCGCTTCCTCTCGAGGCAATCGGCCGCGTCGTCTCAATTCGGCTTTGAGCGTCAACCCTTCGATGTATTGGTAGGCGATGTAGTTGGTTTCGCCCAACTGCCCATACTCGTACACGGGCACGATGTTGGGATGTCGCAAGCGGGCCGCCGCCCGCGCTTCGCGTTCAAACCTTGCCCGGTCCGCATCGGTTGACAACACGCCCGACTTGGCGACCTTAACCGCCACGTCGCGTTGCAAACGCGGATCGCGCGTCAGATACACCGCGCCAAAGGCCCCTTGGCCGAGCATCCTGACGATTTCAAACGGCCCCAATCGTTGATGCGGAATCGCCGCCGCGGCGGTCGCCCCAGCGGATGAGCCGCTGCCGGGAACGCGGGTCTTCGCGTCATAGCTGAGTTCCACCTCCGCGCCGTGATCACCATGGGAAACCGTCGCCCCTGGATCCAAATCACCGGGGACCCCGGTCCTGGGTTTCTGATGTCCCGACCAACTCGGATCGTCCGCTCGATGCAGCGTGGCTTCGTCTCGACCCGCATAAGTGGCGTCCGGGTCGCCGCGAGATTCGCCGAATTGAAGCGTCTCTTCGTCCATCGAGGCAGGCGTCGTACCGCCGCCGTCCAGCGCCGTCTCGCTGACGGCTTTCGCCGCGTTGGCCGCCCCGCCGGGCCCTGAATCCCGAGCGTCGCTCGAAGAAGAAGCGGTCGGCAAGGTCGCGTCATCATCGCCGACAGATTCGGCTGGGACGCCGCTGCTCGTCGCGTCGTTCGCGACCGTACGAGGTGGTTGATGTGGTTCTTCGGTCATGGCGACCATTGCAAGGAAGACGCGGCGCCGAGAAAGCTGGAGGCCTGACTTCCTGTTGTACCACGCTCGGCGACGCCTCGCCAAACCGTGTTCGCCGAAGCTCTTAACTCGGACAGCACAACCGCCATGATCGCGCCGGCCGGAGTCAATCGTCAGAACCAAACCTCGCTCGCAACCAGGCGTCAACCTGGTCTCCAAACACGTAGAGTATTTGGGCGACGAAGGCAATCGAAAACACCAAGGCGCTCAACGACCACCAAGTCGCCGTCGTCACCCAATTCGCGAAGCCAACCCATCGCCAGTTGACGCCGCGACAATGATCGCAACGACACTTTCGCACAACCAAGCCCAGCCCCCACAGCCAATCGGGCAGCACCGTGAGTTGATGATGCATGCAATGATCGCACTTGGATTGAATGCGCTTCGCCGGGATCGGACCATCCACCGACGGCGTCGAGTGCGGCGCCGGCCATTTGCGGTTGATCGCAGCGCTCGTTGCTTGGCGCCGCGGCGCCACGCGCCGATTGCCACGGCGCCTGGCCGCTGAAACCGACGTGAGTCCGCGTCGCTCGACTGGCGTCGGTCGCGGTGTTTTCTTGGTTGGTCGGTGCTGTTGGCATCATGGGCACTTTCGAATCGATCGCGACTATCGTCACCCCTAAGAGCATGGGAAAGGGCCGATCCATCCCTTAGGTTGGCGAACGAACCGTGTCTGTTATGAGCGACACGTTTCGGAATATCAACCTAGACGTTCAATTCCTGGCCCTCTGTAGAGGCATCTGCTCACAGCTATGAGTCGGATGCGCCGAGGCCCATGGTCCTCCTAATTTCGCACGGGAGCAGTGGGATGGCCCCTGCGGATTATTCCGGCTGAGCTTGTCCTCCCGGGGGGCACGCGAGCGTGTAAGGACGACGGCGGGTGTCAGCGAGCGGAGCGGCTACGCCGGATCATCACCGCCCTCGGACCAGGGATGACACCGGCAGATGCGCCAGAGCCCCTTGCCAGCGCCGTGCCAGGCGCCGTACTTCTTGACGGCGTCGATGAAGTACTGACTGCACGAGGGCTCGAAGCGGCACGCCGGCGCGAGTAACGGACTGATGGCCGCTTGATAGAATTTGACCGCGGCAATCATCGCGTGGCTGAACAGGTTATTGACCCAGGCCATCATGAATTCGGGCGGGCGGCGCGTTGGATGTTGCGATGCAGGCGGGCCGCCAATTCGGGCAAGCTGCGAGCGATCGCGGCGTAGTCGGCCGCGGCGCCTTTCTTGGGGCGGACGACGATATCGAGCGCGTAAGGAAAGCGGTCGCGATGTTTGCGGAATGCTTCTCGAATCAATCGCTTCCAGCGATTTCTGACGACCGCCGGGCCGACTTTACGCGAGAGGCTCAACCCCAATCTTGGGCGGCCGGCTTCATTGGGGCATCCCCGCAGCACCAACACTCCGTCGGCGGCGTAGGCTTGGCTGGCGTACACGCGACGAAACTCGTCTCGCAATCGCACTCGGTCGTGTTTGCGAAACTTCGCGTCGTTCATCGACTCACCAGGAGATCTTCACCGGATCGATGGGGCACGCTTCCTGCAACTCGACGAGTAGTTTCTTCGCCTGCTCGTTAAGCGTTTTCGGAGCGCGAATCTGAACTTCCACAAACAGGTCGCCTTTTACGCCGTCGGCGCGGCTGACTCCATAGCCTCGGATGCGCAGGCGTTTGCCGGAACTCGTTCCTGGGGCGATGGTGACTTTCAGGTCGCCGTAGGGAGTGGGCACGTCGATCTTATCGCCCAGGAACGCCTGGGTCACCGAGATCGGCAGCTGGACTTCCAAGTTATCGCCGGTCCTCTTGAAAAACGGGTGCGGGGCGATGCGGATCTTCAGGTACAAGTCGCCGGCGCCTCCGGCGCCACTGGCGCCTTTTCCGGTCAATCGCAGCTTCTTTCCGTCGACGATGCCGGGAGGAATCTTGACCGTAATCGCTTCGCTGTCGCCTTCGGGGCGGGGAGCGGCGATACGGAAGTCGCCTCCGGTGACGCCCAATTGGAACGGGATGGTGATTTCATGCTCCAGGTCGTGACCTCGAGCTGGACGACGACCGCGAGTCGTGCGTGGGCCTCGTCCCCCGCCGCCGGCGCCAGCGGCTCCACCCCCGAAACCGCCGCCGGCGAACTGGCGAAGGATGTCCTCAAAGCCTCCGCCGCCCCCGCCTTGTCCGAACAACTGCGACAGATCGACCTCGTCGAAGCCCTGCGGGCCCGCGCCGCCACCGCCGCCGCCTCCCTGAAACGCGTCGTATTTTTCGCCAAAACGATCGTACATCTGGCGAGTCTTGGGGTCCTTTAGGACGTCAAAGGCCTTCTGGACTTTCTGGAACTTCTCCTTGGCCTTCGCATCATCGGGATTCAAATCGGGGTGATACTTGCGAGCCTGGGAGCGATGAGCTTTCTCAATCTCCTCTTGAGTCGCCTGGCGCGAAACGCCCAGTATCTTGTAGTAGTCCTCGCCCATATCGCGTGCTACGGTGTTTGTGGATGGAACCCATCGAATTGTTCGTCAGCCGACGCATTCGCTCGGGGCTTCGATTCTATGATTACACTCCCCCGCTGGGCAACAACCCTTGAGCGGATTCGGCGGAGCACCCGCTGCATGCCGCATCGGCCGGGGCGGCGCAAGCACCCCGCGACGGTCCTGCTCGTCGGCGCTCTTGGTCACAACGAACTCGGAGGTTTTTGCCGTGCGCATGTTTTTTCGTCGGCCCCTGGCTGCTGCTTCTCGCATCGGCTGATCCGGTCTGCGCCTGCCAAACCGGCGAACTCGAACTGCGAGTCGTCGATGCCGCCAACGGCCGTCCCGTATCGGTGCGGGTTCACGTGCGGGACGTGCGCGGCAAGCCAGTCTTGCCTAAGACCGCCATCTGCAACCACGATCACTTTCTGGTCCCAGGTAAAACCGTCCTGAGGCTGAAGCCGGGGATGTACCAGTTTGAGATGGAACGCGGGCCGGAATATCGCGTCCGAACTGGATACTTCGAACTAAAGCGAAACGACGCCGACGCCAAAGAGGTCAGCATGGAGCGTTTCGCCGATCTCAAACAGGAAGGCTGGTGGTCGGGAGACTTGCACATCCATCGCCCCGTGGACGAGATCCAGCAATGGATGTTGTCGGAAGATCTGCACGTGGCTCCGGTGATTACGTGGTGGAATGAGAACAATGCCTGGAAGGACCAGCCCATTCCCGAGAAGCTGCTGCATCGATTTGACGATGACCGACTGTATCGCGTGATGGCGGGCGAGGATGAGCGGGGCGGCGGCGCCCTGCTCTTCTTCCAACTGCCGCGTCCCTTGCCGCTGGCAGGCAGCCAACGAGAGGCGCCGTCGCCTGTCGATTTCCTGAAGCAAGCCAAGCGCGACGGCGCCCATGTGGATATCGAGAAGCCGTTTTGGTGGGACGTCCCGATTTGGCTCGCCAGCGGCCTGGTCGATTCAATCGGTTTGTGCACAACCATATGCACCGCGATGGCGTGCTGGATAACGAAGCCTGGGGCAAACCGCGGGACGCCAAGTTCTACCCGGCCCCGCATGGCAATGGGCGTTGGTCTCAAGACATCTACTATCATGCACTGAACTGCGGCCTTCGCCTGGCGCCTTCGGCGGGCAGCGCCGCGGGCGTCCTTCCCAATCCGGTGGGGTACAACCGCGTGTACGTCCACTTGGATGGCGAACTGACTTGGGACGCCTGGTGGCAAGGGTTGAAGCAGGGCCGCGTGTTCGTGACCAACGGCCCGCTGCTCCGCGTCAAAGTGCAGGGGCATTACCCGGGCCATGTATTCCAGGCCGCCGCGGGTGAATCGGTCGCGTTGCGGGCGCAAGTCAACCTGGCGACGCGGGATCCAATCGAGTACCTGGAAGTGGTGCAAAACGGCAAAGTGGTCCATGAAGTGCGCCTGGACGACTACGCCAAGGCGGGGGGCAAGCTGCCGGAGGTTCGCTTCGACCAAAGCGGCTGGATGTTGATCCGCGCGGTCGCCAGTCATGCGAAAACCTATCGTTTCGCCTCCACCGGCCCGTTCTATGTGGAGGTCGGCGGACAACCAAGAATCAGCAAGGCGTCCGCGGAATTCTTCGTCAAATGGGTCCAGCAGCGAGCGGCCGCCATCAAGACGCCGGCGGAGTCCAGAGACCAGGTCATGCTCTATCACGAAGCGGCCCTCCGCTTCTGGAAACGCAAGGCCGATCAAGCGAACGCGGAATAAACGAGCGGCCAACTCCCACGGCGCCCCATCAAGCGACCCGCGCAAGGCGTCGCAAAGTCGCAACGTCGCAACGTCCAACTCGGCGAATTCGCTCTTTCCCAGATCGCCAGCGCCTGCTATCCTCCGCGCCCACTGTGCAATCGTTAATCGCTCAATTTTGTGGGGAGGGACCCCGAGGATGTTTGAAGATCTGAAACTGGACGTTGGCGCTCTGGCGCCGCTGGCTGTCAAGTATGGCGCTGAGCGCCGTGGGCGCGCTGCTCGTGATGTTCGTGGCGTGGATCGCCGCGGGTTTCGTGGCCCGCTGGTCGGAACGCGGCATGCGGCACGCGAAGCTCGACGAGACGGTTACGAAGTTCGTCAGCCGTTTAGTGCGTTGGAACATCCTGCTGCTGGGTGCGCTGGCTTGCCTGGGCGTCTTCGGCGTCCAGACCACGTCCTTCGCCGCCGTCTTGGGCGCCGCCGGCTTGGCGATCGGCCTGGCGTTCCAGGGGACGCTCTCGAATTTCGCTTCCGGCGTGATGCTGCTGATGTTCCGCCCGTTCACGGTGGGCGATGTGGTCAAGGTTAGCGATCATGTGGGCATGGTTGACGCAGTCGATCTGTTCACAACAACTCTGGACACTCCGGACAAGCGGCGGATCATCCTGCCGAACAGCGCCGTCTTTGGATCGACGATCGAGAACATGACGCATCACGCGACGCGTCGCATCGATGTTCCCGTCGGCGTCTGCTACGCCGCGAATATCGACGAAACCAGGGAAGCCCTGTCGCGAGCCGCCGATCGCGTCCAAGGGAGGTTGATGACTCCAGCGCCCGAAGTCGTCTTGGCGGGCCTTGGTTCCTCATCGGTCGACTGGACCGTTCGCGTATGGGTCAGAACCGAGGACTTCTGGCCGGTAAGGCAAGCCGCGATCCGTGAAGTGAAGATGGCTTTGGACCGTGCGGGACTGGAGATTCCATTCCCCCAGATGGACATTCATGTCCGCTCCGCCAAAGCGTTGAAAATCAGCGATCAGCGCGACGCGGCCTGAACGGCCGTCAGCTTTTCGCGAACGTTACAACCGCGCTCGTGTTCGCCCGTCTTTTTGAAAGACGGGCGTTTTTTATGCGCGCTCGAGGAGCACTTCGACTAAGGTGGGCCGCATGCAGCGTTCCTCCTACCTGTCTTTCTGCGAGAGAGAATCATCATGCCCTTGCCTGTCTCCGCTTGGATGTTCGAGCTGATTCAGCTAAGCACGCAATTCGCCTCCGTATTGGTGGTCTCCTCCTTCGCTTGGCTCGCCCTGCTGGAACTTGGCCGGGAGTGGTGAGCCGCGCCGCGTCGAGCGGCCACGTCGCCGCGCCCTCGGCATCAAGTTAAGAAAATTCCGGATGGAATCGACCACGGAGGGCACGAAGAAACACAGAACGCTTGCCATTCGGGCCTCTGTGTTTCTCCGTGTTCTTCTCTGAAAGGCCGTTGGATACGCCGGGGTAACGTCACCTTCGATTCTTGACTTGACGCCACTGGGGTCACCCAGGGTTGCGCTGCGCCACCCTGGGCTGATGTGCGGCTGTCCCGTTGGGACTGATTTGCACTTTGCCTGGAAGCGCTGCCCACCATTACCCAGGGTTGCGCTGCGCTGCACCCTGGGCTGATGTGCGGCTGTCCCGTTGGGACTGATTTGCACTTTGCCTGGAAGCGCTGCCCACCATTACCCAGGGTTGCGCCTGCGCTGCACCCTGGGCTGATGTGCGGCTGTCCCGTTGGGACTGATTTCGGAGCGGCTGCCGCGCTTGTTGCACGATCCAGTCCAGCCAAGACCCGATTTGCGCTTGCCGCACCGAGATCTCCAGGGTGGCGACCGAGGGATTCAATTTTGCGACATCCGACAGAAACTGCGCTTTCTCAAAGCTGACATACGGCGCCAGATCGGTCTTGTTTAGCAACAACACGTCCGCCGCGGTCACTAAGTGCGGATGCTTCGCCGCCTTGTCGTCCCCTTCGCTGACGCTGAACATGCCCACCTTGGCGTGTTGTCCCAAATCGAATCCCACGGGGCAGATCAGGTTGCCCACATTCTCAATGATCAACACATCCAGTGTGTTCAAGTCCAGATGCGCCATCGCTTGCCGCACTTGATTGGCGTCCAGATGGCAACCCCGTCCGGTGTTGATCTGCACCACGTGCGGCGTCCAGCGTTGCAATCGATCGCCGTCGCGGGACGTCGCCAGATCGCCCACGATCACGGCCATCCGAAGCTGATCGGCCAGCTCGCGGAGGGTGGCTTCCAGGAGCGAAGTCTTCCCGCAACCGGGAGCGCCAATCAAGTCCACGGCGAAGACATTGGCGCCGTCCAGGGACTGCCGGTTGATGGCGGCGACTTCGTCGTTCAGCTTGAGGACGTTCTCAACAACGGGTACGCGCACGGTGTTCTCCTTCGCATTCAACTTCCAGCCCGGTCAGCAAGAACTGTTCGCCGCCCTCTGGATAGGCGCCGTAGGACCCGCACTGGCAGACAACGTCCAAGGAGTCCGCCTGCCAGGTGTGATCGCAATCGGGGCAATGCAGATTCCAAGGCGCGAAGTCGATCTCCAGCTCCGCGTCTTCGGCAACGCCGCTGCGCACGGCCTCCCAGGCCCATCCCATGGCGGTTCGATCAATGGCTTGGAGCGGGCCGGCTTCGACCAGCACTTGTTTGACGCGTTGACCCCGCGGGCAGTGCTCCAACACCAGTCGGTGCAACGAGCGCGCCAGCGACAGTTCATGCATGATTCAACTCCCCAGTGGGCAGCGCTTCTTCGGCCAAATGAAGAGCTGCGTTCACGGCTAACTGTATCAGCTTTCGGATCCGCGGAGTGGGCGCTCGACCGATCTCGGTGGACTCGGCCACGGCCGCAATCAACACGCAACGCTCCGGGGCGCAGCCGATGCGTTGCGCCAGTTGCAGGTCGTCGGCCAGGGAGAAGCCGTGGCTGCTCAGCCGCGCGTCATGAACCAAGCGTGGCCGCGCCGGATCATGGAAGTCCATCACCAGCAAGTCATCTCGCGGCGCCGGCGGGTTTCCTTCCGCGAGGAAGCAAGCCGCGTCCAACAGGATCAGCAGGCGGCGATCGGCGAGTTCCAGGTCCAGCAAGCCGGCGGGTTTCATCCCCAGATCGGCGACTTCCAAGTAAGCGGGCGCTTGACGGCGCAGTTGCTCGGCGACCAAGGGACCGAAGGCGTCATCGCCCGCCATGCGATTGCCGCAAGCGGCCGCCAAGACGGGCGGGGTGGGCGTCCGCTTCATTCGACGTCTCCCACGAATTGTCGATCGAATTTCAGGAAGTGCACGGAGCAACTGATGCACGGGTCGTAGTTGCGAATCAGATGCTCGCACTGCAAGGCGGCTTGTTCATCCGGATCGTCCACAACACGCTCGGCCATGACGCGCAGGTCCGCTTCGATGATGGATTGGTTTTGGCTGGTGGGAGGGACAATTCGAGCCGACCGTATCGAGCCGTCGGCGTTGGTTTCGTAGTGATGCCAGCACAGTCCTCGCGGAGCTTCGGTGCCGTGGGCGCCGACGCCGGACTTGGCCTCCAACGCCACGCGGGCCGAGGGGGCGCTGATAGGAACTTAGCAGGTCGTGAGCCAACGCCAAGGAATGGACGGTTTCCACGCCGCGCGCCAGCAGACTGAGAAAGTTGTTGTTCCAGGGCAGCGGGAAACCGGTCTTGGCGATCTCGCGCAACAAGCCCGCGGCGGCGGGATGCAGCTTCTCATGATTCAGATTCAACCGCGCCAGGGGGCCGACCAGGTACGCGCCCCGCTGCCGTATCTTCGCATGATACGCCGTGGAATGGGGCACTTGAAACTCGTCCACCACATCGAGGAACTCCTCCTGCGCGACATTCAGGCCGCGATTGCTGCGAATGCGTCCCAAGTTCATCGGGTATTGGCTCTCGTGCGAGAGCGAGAGCATCTCGTAGTCTCGCGCCAATTCGGGGAATTCGATTTCCCGGGCGAGCTTCAAAGTGATTTCACACATTTCCCCGATCGCCGGCTTGATGGCGTTGGCCAGCCGGCGCGCGTCTTCGGTGTCCGGCGGGCGATAGAATCCACCGACGCAGACTCCCACGGGATGCACCGAGCGGCCGCCGAGCAGAGCCACGATCTCGTTGCCGACCTTCTTGATGCGCAACGCCTGCTTGACCAGCTCGCCGTGCGTCCTCGGCCATGCTGATCGCGCTTTCATATCCCAGAAAATCCGGCAGATGCAGCATGAACATGTGCAGCACGTGGCTTTCGATCCATTCGCCGCAATACAGCAGATTCCTCAGCATCGTGGATGGCCGGAGTCAGCTGTCCAAAGACGCCCAAGGCCTTTTCCAACGCGTGGCAGCTTCCCATCTGGTAGGCGACCGGACAGATGCCGCAGATCCGGGCGGTGATGTCCGGCACTTCCTGATAGCCGCGGCCGCGCAAGAACGCCTCGTAGAATCGAGGCGGTTCGTAGATCTCCAACCGCACCTCCTCCACGACGCGGCCGTCGCATCTTCGAGGTGCAAGGCGCCTTCGCCCTCGACGCGCGCCAGCGCCGCGACTCGTATCGTGCGCCCTTTTCCGCGTTCACGGGAGGTTCGTGAGCGCCGTCATTCTTGTTGCTCGAGTCGTTCATAGTGGTCACTCGCTTGCTTGAATGGTTCCAGGAATCCGTTGAATGATCGCAACATGCGTTTCATGTCGCCCGGAGATCTGTTGGAGTTGTTTATCGAACCAGACGCCCAGCGAGTTCATGTTCGGTTGTTCCATGGGGCCAAAGCAGCCGTAGCAAGCTCGGCTGCACACGGGGACAGAGGCGCCGCAGCCGGCCTGGGTGACCGGTCCCAGACAGGGTTGCCCCGCGACACCAGGACGCACGGGTATCCCTGTCGCTTGCATTCCAGGCACACGCTGTGCGTCGGAATATTCGGCTTGCGACCGACCAGGAAGGCCGACATCAGCTCCAGCAATTGCTCGGGATTGACCGGACAGCCACGCAGCTCGAAATCGACGAAGACGTGCGCCGCGACGGCCGTCGCCGTCTCGAGCGTCTCAATGTAGTCGGGGCGCGCATACACCGTCGAGGCGAACTCGTCGACGTCGCCCCAATTCCGCAGCGCCTGGATGCCTCCCGACGTGGCGCAGGCGCCAATCGTGATCAGATACTCGCAGTCCCGCCGCACCTGATGAATTCGTTCTTCCTCGTCGGGCGTCGAGATGCTTCCCTCGACCAGCCCGATATCGTACGGAGGCGGCAGACGCCGGCGGCGGGCTTCCAGAAAGTAGGCGATCTCGACCTCGCCCACCAGGTTCAGCAGATCGCTCCTCCAGATTCAGCAGCTGCAGCTGACAGCCGTCGCAACTGGAGAACTTGTAGACGGCCAGCTTCGGCGCTCTCCGTTGCCGGCGATCGCTTGGTTGCGTGAAGCGGTCATCACATTCTCCTCCTTGCCAAAGATGCTCTGCGACTTCGGAGAAACAGAAAACCGGGCCGTCCTTGCAGACGAAGAACGGTCCATACTGGCAATGTCCGCAGCGGCCAAAACCGCAGTTCATGTTTCGCTCCAGGCTGACGATACACCTGCTCGCGGGGAACGTGCAACTGCAGAAAATTCCAAGCCGCGACGCGATTCAGAATCTTGGGGCCGCAGACCAGCACCATCGTGCGCTCCGCGTTCACTCGCACCCGTTTCAACAGGTTGGTCACGACGCCGACCGGACCGTGCCAATCGCCGGTGGCGTTGTCGACGGTGACCAGTACCTGAATGCTCTCGTCTTCTTCCCATTGCTCCAGCTCGCTGGCGAAGACGCGATCCTCCGGAGTGCGGCAGCCGTACAGCAAGACGACGCGGCGGTAGTGCTCGCGATGAGCCAGCACGTGATAGATCACGGGCCGCAACGGCGCCAGGCCGATGCCGCCGGCGACGATCACCACGTCGTGACCCTTCATCGCCTCCAAGGGCCAGGGCCGCCCAAAGGGTCCGCGGAGCCCGATCAGTCCGCCAACGCCCGCCCGCTCGACAGCCCGCGTGACCGAGCCGACGACGCGAATCGTGTGCTCCAAAGGCTCGCCGCCATTAGCGGCCGAACTGATCGAGATCGCCGCTTCGCCCACTCCCGGCACGTACAGCATGTTGAACTGGCCCGGCGCGAAGCGATACGCCCGCCGGACCACATCGTCCAGGATCTCGATGCGGAACGTTCGCGTGTTGAAATTCTCCGTCGCGACTTCCACGATGCGAGCGGGAAACGGCATCCAACTGTCCATCCCGCAAATCGGCTCCGGACGGTGCGCGCGGGGCGGTGATCCCTTTCATGATGTCTCTCCCATGCCGTCCCAACTTCGCCGCACCTTCCTGGCCACCACGGTTTCGCTTTGCCGCAACTTGCCGACTTCCTCGGTGAAATCAATGGCGACGGGGCACCACGTGATGCAACGTCCGCAACCGACGCAACCGCTGGAGTCGAATTGATCCCACCAAGTGCACAACTTGTGCCGCAGCCAGTGACGATAGCGACCGCCGATGCGCGTTGCGATCAGGTCCACCGGACGTGTAGCTGAACTGCTGAGTGAAACAGGACTCCCATTGACGCGTCCGGGTGATCCGTCCATCAGCCAAATCGGTCGCGTCGGTCACCGTCGAGCAAAAGCAGGTGGGACACACCATGGTGCAATTGCCGCAAGACAGGCAGCGTTCCCCCACTGATCCCACACGGATGCTCGATGTTCTCGTCCAACAGCTTCTTCAACCCTTCGACATTCAGGTGTCGGCCCATGTGCTCGCTGCCCGAGGTCAACTTGAAGTCGGCCAACTCCAGCTCCGCGCCGGTGGCCTCGCGCATCGGCAGTTTCGCCGCCAGCTCCTGGCCGCGCGATGAACCAATCTCGCACGACGAAGCCGTCGCGCAACTCGGTCAGGCCAGATCGAAACCATCGTGAGCTTCCGGACCCGTGTCCCAGGAATCGCAGAAACAAGTGCCGCCGGGCCGCGTGCAGTTGACGGCGATGTAAATCGACTCGCGCGGACCTGCGTGTACCAGGGATCGGATTCGCACCGAAACGCTGCAGGATCGTCGTATGCGAAAACGCGATCCTGCACTTGCATCGCCGCCAACTCGCAGGGACGGACGCCCAGAAACGCCATTCGGGCGCCTGCGGAGGCCCCGCCTCGAGCTCGAATTTGTCATCGCGACGTGAGAATTGCATCAAACGATGATCCGGCGGAAACAGAAACCGCTTGACGCCGTCCGGCCCAACAACATAGTTGAAAGCCAGCTCGTCGCCGCCGTCTTCCACGCGATAGCGGCCCGCGCTTTGCTGGTCCCGTGCGCCCTGGGCAATTCGTCCGCGGAACTAATGGAGCGCATGCTGAGCACGCCATCCTTCAGCGTCGGAGCGATGACGTCATAGCCGTGTTCGATCAACAAGCGGACCAGATCCGCCAAGCCGCTACGAGGAAGAAAGATGCGAGCCATATCGGCGACGGTCGTTTCCATGCGTTTGCTCCCACCCTGAAGTCTGAAGTCAGGCTACCCGTCAGTCGCAAGGGGCTGACGGTGAATCCAGGAGTCCTGCGACTCGTTTCAATTCAATTCAATTCAATTCATAAGTCAAGTCAAGTCAATGCAATGCAATGCAATGCAACCAACTCAAGTCAACAAATTCGAGGCAATTGCTCTCCATAGGGCTTCTGCACAATGCGGCGGCCGCCGATCTCGGTGTGCAGTTGGCACACGGCGTGGGCGGACGGCTGCACGCTCCCAATCACGCTGGCGTTGATCCCCAAGGGGTGACCTTGCATTAGCCGCAAGGCTCGCGTCTTCGCCGCCGGGCGGACAACCGCAATGAACTTGCCTTCGTTGGCTACGTCCAAGGGATCAATGCCCAGCATTTCGGCGGCGTGTTGTGTGGCGGGAGCCACGGGGATGGAGGCTTCGTCCAGCACCACATCCTGCTGACAATCCCGCGCCAAATCCGCGGCGACGCCCGCCAACCCGCCGCGCGTCACATCCCGGAGAAACACAACGTCGTCGCCTAGCTCCTTGAACAACAGCCCAATCAATCCGTTTAGCGGCGCCGCATCGCTTCGCAGCACCGATTGCACTTCCGGCATTTCGCGCGTCAGCATCACGGCGAGTCCATGGTCGCCAATACAACCATTGATCAAGATCACATCGTCCGGCTCGACTCCGCGGGGGTGTAAGCTTGGCGTGCCTTGCTCGATCCATCCCAACCCGGCGGTGGTGATGTAAAGGCCGTCGGCCTGCCCACGGCCCACGACTTTGGTGTCGCCGGTCACCACGTGAACGTCGGCTTCCCTGGCCGCGGCGGCGATGGAATCCAACACTTCTTCCAACGTCGTTCGCGGCAACCCCTCCGCGAGAATCAGGCTCAAAGCGACGCCGCATGGTCGAGCGCCGCAAACCGCCAAGTCATTGACCGTCCCGCACACCGCCAGGCGTCCGATGTCGCCGCCGGGGAACTTCCAAGGTTGCACCACGTAAGAGTCGATCGTCAGCGCCGGCCGACCGCCTGGAGATGGGGCTGGAAAGATCGCGGAATCCAACAGCGGATTCAACAGGTCATTGCCCAGCCGAGGCAGCACGGCCGTCTGCAACAACTCGTCGGTCAACTGTCCCCCGCCGCCATGCGCCAGCAGGATGTTGCCGTCGCCAGCAGTGAAACGCGAGGCCTGACGCCGCCGATCGTGTGCAGCCGCGTGGATCATGGCGACCACTCCTTGGCCAAGTGCGCCAGGGGCCCGACGGAACTGTGCCGTCGATACTTGAACCAGGCCTGGCAGGTTCCTTCGGAACTGACCATGCACGGACCGACAGGATGCACGGGCGTACAACTCTTGCCGAACAACGCGCAATCCGCCGGGGCGATCAAGCCCGAAATCACTTCGCCGCAGCGACAGCCTGGTGGATCGTAGTCGCCCGCCGGCGGCAGCCCAAAGCGCTTGGCGGCGTCCCAAGCGGCGAAGCGAGCTCGCAGACTTAAACCGCTCCGCGGCAGCAAGCCCAAGCCGCGCCAGCGGGCTTCGCTTGGCTCGAACACTTCCTCCAGCAGATCGCGTGCGCGCCATTACCGTGTTGGGTGACCGCCTCGGGGTACTGATTGATCAGGTCCGCGCGCTCATCGGCCACTTGCTCGACCAACTCGGCCAGAGCCGCGATCAGCAGTTTTTCCTCAAATCCGCCAATCACACACGGCATGCGATACTGCTCCACGATCGGGCGGTAACACTCCCACCCGAGAATGACCGAGACATGGCCGGGACAAAGGAAACCGTCCAATCGCACTTGCCCGCCAGCCAGCAACGCCTGCATCGCCGGCAGCACTCGTTTGTGGGTGGCCAGCACGCTGAAGTTCGCAATCCGCTGCTCGCTGGCTTGCTTGACGGCCACCGCCGTCGCCGGCGCGGTGGTCTCGAATCCCACAGCGGCGAAAACCACTTGCCGATCGGGATGCTTTCGCGCGATGGCCAGGGCCTCCAAGGAACTGTAGATAATCCGTACATCCGCTCCATTGCTGCGCGCCGCTTCCAGGCTGCCGAGTTCACCCGGCACTCGCAACATGTCGCCGTAGGTGCAAAGCACAACCCCCGCGCGAGTCGCCAATTCGATCAGCTGATCGATATCGCCTTGGGCGGTAACGCACACCGGACAGCCAGGCCCGCTCAAGAGCCTGACGTTGGGCGGCATGAGACTGGGCAAACCGCAACGAAAAGCGCTCATCGTGTGCGTACCGCAGACCTCCATCAAAACCACGTCGCGCTTCACGGAGGTCGCGGCATGATGCAACCGCCGAAGTTCCTTCCGCACGTTCAGCGTCGCCTTCATAGGATGCGTCCGTTTCTGGAAGGGCTGGGTTGCGGTCCATCGCCGTCCGGCTGCGCCGGGTCGGTTTCGCGGCGGGAGGCGACAACGTCGGCTGCTTGCTCCAAGACGGCCCAAGTGCGTCCGGCCGCCTCCTCATCGAGGACCTGGATTGCAAAGCCCGCATGCAGCAGGACCCAATCGCCGACCGCGGCCTGAGGCGTCAACAACGTGCTGATCGGAACGCGATTGCCATGCAGATCCGCGAGGCCCTGCTGAGCCTGGAGAGCGATGATTTTCGCCGGCACCGCCAAACACATCAGGCCTGCTCCTCTTCCCAGCGCACCACGGCGACCGCTGCTTGCCCAAACGCAATGCCGCCGTCGTTGGGCGGAATCTCCCTGGGCGCGAGAACCTGCAGTCCCGCTCGGCGGCATCGTTGCGTCAGCAGTTCGGTCAACATCTCATTGCAGAAAACGCCGCCCGACAAGGAAACCCGCCCGATGCCGTACGCGTCGGCGGCCTGCAACACCAGGCGGTGCAACGCCTCGGCCAACGAGACGTGGAACAGGCACGCGAGATAATGCGTCGCGGCGCCCGCTTGCCGCAGATCCAACAGCACCCGCACCAACGCCGCCGGATCCCAAACAAACAGCGCCTGCTCCGTCTCGCTGGGGGATGAAGGACCGCTCGGCGCCGTGAGCGACAAGCTTCCGCCGAGCGATGCTGGCCAGGTGGGCCAATCATGTTCGGCCAGATACCGCCACGCCAGGCTTTCCAGGCGTTGAGCCGCTTGAGCTTCGTACTGATTCCATTGCGAGACGCCAAGCAAGCTGGCGACGCCGTCGAACAAGCGGCCCAGGGAACTGCTCCCAGGCGACCGGACGCCGCGTTCCAAAGCCAACGTCAGCCACTGGCGCTGCTCCGCATCGGGCAGCAGGCGAAGCGCTGCTTCGTGGCGGCGCCAACAGCAGGGAAACGCGGCCTTCAGCAACGCCAAACCGCACCGACGAATGTCCTTGGCCGCCTGATCGCCGCCGATCAATGGCATTGGTTGCAGCCTGCCCACGCGACGATAGCCGCAAAGATCGGCCAACAACAACTCGCCGCCCCAGGCTTCGCCGCGGTCGCCATAACCGGCGCCGTCGGCCACCAGCGCCAACACGGGCTCGACGCACTGATGCTCGGCCGCGACGGCCGCCGCGTGTGCATGATGATGCTGAACTTGATACAGTCGCGCGTCGCAACGCTCCGCCAGCCGGCGGGCGAAGTCCGTGCTCAAGTAAAGTGGATGGCGATCCGCGGCGATCCAGTCCGGACGGATGTCATAAAGCTGCATGAGATCGTCCGCTGTTTCCTGGAAACGCTCCCAAGTCAGCGCGTGTTTCAAATCCCCCAGATGCTGGCTGACGATCACTTGCCGGCCGCGGACGACAGCCAAGGTCGCCTTCAACTCGGCGCCCACGCACAGGCCCATTCCCGATGCGGCCAGGGATCCTTGCGGGGAGGGCAGGCACAACGTCGCCGGGGCCATGCCGGCGCCCGCCGGAGCACCACTGGCGAATCCGCCCGCCGGTCCAGGATCACCGAATCATCGACCGATCGCTGGATCGGCCGATCATGCCAGAGCATGGCGTCGCACATGCGACCCAGCCGCTCGATGGCTTCCTCGTTCCCCCGCGCAGAGGCTCGTCGCTTCGATTGCCGCTGGTCATCACCAAGACGTCGGCCTCGCATCTGGCGAAAAGCAGGTAATGGAGCGGAGTGTACGGCAACATCACGCCCCAACGATGCGACCCGGGCGCAGACCATATCAGGGACGCGCGCCTCGCCTCGCAAAGGCGCCAGGACGATGGGCGCAGCGGCGCTGGTCAACCATCGTGCTCCTTGGCTCGTCAACACGACGAATTCCTGGGCGGTCCTTAAGTCGCGACACATGACGGCCAACGGTTTGGCGTCGCGCTGCTTGGCGATTCGCAGCCGCTCCACCGATTCCGCCATGTCGGCGCGGGTCGCCAAGTGAAAGCCGCCAATCCCCTTGATCGCCAGAATCCCGCCGCTGTCCAGGACCCTGGCCGCTCCGTCGAGTGGATCGCCAGGAAGCTCCCCGCCCTGGCCGTCAACCAGGCTCAGCCGCGGGCCGCAATTCGGGCAAGCGATGGGTTGCGCATGAAAGCGGCGGTCCGCGGGATCGTTGTATTGGCGGCGACAATCGTCGCATAACTCGAAGCCCGCCATGGTCGTGCGAGCACGATCATAGGGCGCCGACTTGACGATCGAATACCGCGGGCCGCAATTGGTGCAGTTGGTCAGCGCGTAATCGAAGCGTCTTTCCGCAGGCGCCAGAACCTCGGCGATGCAGGCGTCACAAACCGCGAGATCAATGGCGACATCGGTTTGCATGGCGCCGGGCGACCTCGCCTCGGAGCTCGCCGATCCGGCGTCGCTGAGCGCGATACGGAATTGCTCCTCATCGGCCAAAGGCTGTGCGACCATGCGCTCCAGGCTGGTGACGCGGGCCTGGGGCGGACACTGCAGACTGAGCGCCTCCTCGAAGCGGGTCAGGCAGACCTCGTCAGCTTGCCCTTCGATGAGCACTCCCCGCACGTCGTTATAGACAACTCCCGTGAGGCCATGCTGAACGGCCAGCCGATAGACATAGGGCCGAAAGCCGACGCCTTGGACTTGCCCCTTCACGCACCAACGCCACCGTTGCAGCGTGGATTCGGAAAGCTGAATGGGTAAGGGCATCGGTTGGTCCTGGGGGAACGCTGGGGGGCCCAGGCGAATCGGGGTGCAACTTCCGCGCCGCCGTGGCGGTGGTGCGATTGCGTGGCGGAGGTCTGATTCGCATCACAGGTGTGCGGAGCGGATCGCTCCATCGGTGGCGCGAGCGTGCGTATCAGCACATCCGATAGGGCGGCCGGTCAGCGGCTTCAGTGGGTCCCGACTAGCCGCGTCGCGGCAAGCTGGCCTCAGTAAACCTTGGCGCCCGACTTGCATACACACTGGCCAGCCGGCCCGTCATCGAACGGAGGTAGCCGGGGAGTCCCGATTCCGCAGGAGATCAGACGTGGCGCGCCCAGTACAGCACAATGGACGGCAACGAGGCGGCGGCGCGAGTCGCTTTTCGCTTGAATGAAGTCATCGCGATTTATCCGATCACGCCCGCCTCGCCGATGGGCGAGTGGGCCGACGCCTGGTCCGCGGCGGGACAACCTAACTTGTTTGGCGCGACGCCCGACGTCGTGGAGATGCAAAGCGAGGGCGGCGCAGGCCGGCGCGGTGCACGGCGCCCTGCAGGCCGGCGCGTTGACGACGACCTTCACCGCGTCGCAAGGGCTGCTGTTGATGCTGCCCAACATGTACAAGATCGCTGGCGAGTTGACTCCCTGCGTGGTGCATGTGGCGGCTCGCAGCTTGGCCACGCACGCGCTGTCGATCTTCGGCGACCAAAGCGATGTCATGTCCGCTCGCGGGACGGGCTGGGCGATGCTCGCCGCCAATTCCGTTCAGGAAGCGCATGACTTCGCGCTGATCGCCCAAGCGGCGTCATTGCGGACACGGGTGCCGTTCTTGCATTTCTTCGACGGCTTTCGAACTTCGCACGAAGTCAACAAGATTGAACTGCTCGAGGATGACGACCTCCGCGGCATGATTGATATGGAGATGGTGCGCCAACACCGGGAGCGGGCGCTGAACCCCGATCATCCGCAGTTGCGCGGCACCGCGCAGAATCCGGATGTCTTTTTCCAGGCCCGGGAAGCGGCGAATCCGTTTTACGATCAGACGCCCGGCGTGGTCCAAGAGGTCTTCCAGCAATTCAAGGCGCTGACCGGGCGTGCTTACCAGCTCTTTGAGTACACGGGCGCACCGGACGCCGAACGCGTCTTGGTCATGATGGGCTCTGGTTGCGGCGCCGCCGCCGAAGCGGTCGCCGAGATGCAGGCCCGCGGCGAGAAGGTTGGCTTGCTGAAGGTGCGTTTGTACCGGCCGTGGGATTGCGAGGCTCTGATTCAGGCCCTGCCCGGTACGGTGCGTTCGCTGGCGGTGCTGGATCGAACAAAAGAGCCGGGCGCTTTTGGGGAGCCGCTGTTCCTCGACGTGTTGTCAACGCTGGCCGAACACTGGGGCGAGTACCATGCGACATCGACGCCGCGGGTCATCGGTGGACGCTACGGGTTGTCCTCCAAGGAATTCACGCCGGCAATGGCCGCGCGCGTGCTCGAAGAGCTCGAGTCTTCCACTCCGCAACGCCGGTTCACGGTTGGCATTGTCGACGATGTGACGCATCTCAGCCTGAAGTGGGATCCCGAGGCGCATGTTGAACCGGTCGATGTCAAGCGCGCGGTGTTCTACGGGTTGGGCAGCGATGGGACTGTCGGCGCGACCAAGAACTCCGTCAAGATCATCGGCGAAAACACTCCCCTGCATGCGCAGGGTTATTTCGTGTACGACTCCAAGAAGGCCGGATCGGTGACGGTGTCGCACCTGCGTTTCAGTCCGCGGCCCATCGAATCGACTTACTTGATTCGCAACGCCAATTTCGTCGCCTGCCATCAGTTCCAATTCCTGGAGCGCCTGAACGTCTTGGAGACGGCGGAAGACAACGCCGTGTTCCTGCTCAACAGTCCCTTTGGTCCAGACGAAGTGTGGGACCGATTGCCGCGCGAGATCCAGCAGAACATTATTGACAAGCGACTGCGGTTTTATGTGATCGACGCGCAGCAGGTCGCCAGCCAAGCGGGGCTTCGCGGCCGAATCAACACCGTGATGCAGGCCTGTTTCTTCGCCTTGGCCAACGTCTTGCCGGCCGAGGAGGCCATCGAGCAGATCAAGTCCACGATCGTCAAGACCTATGGCAAGCGTGGCGAAGAGATCGTGCGAATGAACTGCGACGCCGTCGAACGCCTCGGTGGCCGCGCTCCACCAGGTGACCGTCCCCGCGGCGGTCAGCAGCCAGTGGTCTCAAGTCGGCATCGCGACTGAAACGGAAAGCGACTTCGTGAAGCGCGTGACCGCGCGGATCCTGGCTGGGCAGGGCGACTTGTTGCCGGTCAGCGCGTTGCCGGTGGACGGCACCTTCCCCACGGGCACCGCTCGCGTCGAGAAACGCAGCATCGCCTACGAGATTCCCATCTGGGATGAAGACATTTGCATCCAGTGCGGGCTGTGCTCCTTGGTCTGTCCGCACGCGGCCATACGCATGAAGGCGTTCGAACCCGCCGCGCTGAAACAGGCGCCCGAGGGCTACGTCTCCACGCCTTGGCGAGCCAAGGATCGGCCCGACCATCTGATGACGATCCAGGTCGCTCCCGACGATTGCACGGGATGCGGCGTGTGTGTCGAACGTCTGCCCCGCCAAGAGCAAGGAAGTGGTGAAGCACAAGGCGATCAATATGTCGCCGAAGCTCGAGCACCTGGAGCGCGAGCAGAAGAACTTCGACTTCTTCCTGAGCATCCCCGACTTGCCCAAGCAGCATGTGCCCCTGGACAGCGTCAAGAGCTCACAGCTCTTGTTGCCCTTGTTTGAATACTCCGGCGCCTGTGCGGGCTGCGGCGAGACACCCTACCTCAAGCTCTTGACCCAGTTGTTCGGCGATCGCACGTTGATCGCCAACGCCACCGGATGCTCGTCGATTTATGGCGGCAATTTGCCCACCACGCCCTACACCGTGGACAGCCAGGGACGCGGACCTGCTTGGAGCAACTCGCTCTTTGAGGACAACGCCGAATTCGGCCTTGGCATGCGACTGGCGCTCGATCAACAGCGAGTGTACGCGGAGCGGTTGCTCATCGACCTCTCCACGCACGTGGGCGACGCTTTGGTGGCGGAGTTGATTCACGCCAAACAGGCGACGGAAGAGGAAATTGCTCAGCAACGACAACGCGTCGCCGATCTGCGGACTCGGTTGTCTCTGGTCAATGAACCACAAGCCAGGATCCTGTCACAAATGGCGGACGTGCTGGTGAATCGCGATGTGTGGATCGTGGGCGGCGACGGTTGGGCCTACGACATCGGTTTCGGCGGCTTGGATCACCTGCTGTCGTGCGGTCGCAATGTGAACATCCTGGTGCTGGACACGGGCGTTTATTCCAACACCGGCGGTCAAGCATCCAAGTCCACGCCTCGCGCGGCGACGGCCAAGTTCGCGGCCTCGGGCAAGTCCAGTCGCCGCAAGGACCTGGGCATGCTGGCGGTGGCCTACGGCAATGTGTATGTCGCGCAAATCGCCTTGGGGGCCAATCCCAACCAGACGTTGCGGGCGTTCCGGGAAGCTCAGCGCCACGCCGGCCCGTCGCTGCTTCTGGCTTACAGCCAATGCATCGCTCATGGAATCAATATGACCACGGGCATGTCTCACCAAAAGGACATCGTCCAGTCCGGGTTCTGGCCCTTGTATCGCTACGACCCAAGTCTCGCGCATGATCACGGTCATCCTTTTCAACTCGATTCCAGGAAACCCAAGATCCCGTTCAAGGACGTCGCGGCCAAGGAAGCGCGGTTTGCGATCCTGCATCGCACGCACCCGGAACATGCTGAGCGGCTCATGGAGTTGGCTCAGAGCGACATCGATGAACAATGGCGATACTATGAACAGCTGGCCAACGTCGAACGCGACTTGGCGGAATACACCACGGAGAGCCGATCATGACCGCAATGATGCAGACTCGCTATCTTGGACTCCAGCTAAAGAATCCGTTGGTTGCATCGGCGGGCCCCCTGACCGCCGAACTCGACACGTTGAAACAGCTGGCGGAATTCGGAGCGTCGGCCGTGGTGCTGCCGTCGCTGTTCGAGGAACAAATCGAAGGCGAGGCGTTGGCACTGCATGACATGTACGAGATGCAGGCGTTTTCGTCGCCCGAGGCCGAATCGTACTTTCCCGAGCCCGACCAATACAAACACGGCTTGAATGAGTACTTGAAAAAGCTCGAAGAGGCGAAGAAACACCTGAACATCCCCGTCATCGCCAGCCTGAACGGCTGCTCCCGGGGCGGATGGACGCGCTACGCCAAGTCGATGGAGGACGCGGGCGCCGACGCGCTGGAGTTGAACATCTATTACATTCCCACGCGCCCCGGCGAAACGGGAGAGGATGTCGAGCAGCTGCATCTGGATTTGTTGTACGACGTCCGCGGCTCAACCAGCTTGCCGCTGGCCGTCAAGTTCGGCCCAGGATTCAGCAGTCTGCCGAATTTCTGCCTGCGGCTCGATGAGGCGGGCGCCGACGGACTGGTCATGTTCAATCGCTTCCTGGAGCCGGACATCGACCTGGAGACCATGCAAGTCGTCCCCAACTTGGTGCTCAGCAACAGCAACGAAATCCGAGCCCCCTTGCGGTGGATCGCCATCGTGCGTGAGTACGTCAAGGCCTCCCTGGCGGCCACTAGCGGCGTCCACAACATGCATGACGTCGTAAAGCTGCTCCTGGCCGGCGCCGACGTCGTCATGATGACCTCGGTCCTGCTAACGCGAGGCCCGAAGCACCTTCGCGTGCTGCTGCACGATCTATCGGTCTGGATGGAGGAGCATGAATACGAGTCCATCGAGCAAATGAAAGGCAGCATGAGCCGAGCCAACTGCCCCGATCCCTCCGCCCTGGAACGAGGCAACTACATGAAGACGCTGCACAGTTGGAGGTAGGGGGTAGAGAGGGGTAGAGGGTAGAGAGTAGAGAGTAGAGGGTAGAGGGTAGAGGGTAGGAATCGAAGCTGCTCTCTGCTCTCTGACCCCCAGAAGGCGAACCGAAGCGGTTCCATAGGCCCGAAGGGCCGACACAATCAGGACTTGTGTCGGCCCTTCGGGCCTGTGTCCGATCTGGAAAGGTAACCGTGGCCTCACGGCCACGGCTAGAATTGTGTTGGCCCTCCGGGCCTCGGATGCAGCTCCCCATCTCTGCTCCCTACCCCCTGATCCCTGATCCCTACCCCCTACCCCCTACCCCCTGCTCCCTGCTCCCTGCTCCCTGCTCCCTGATCCCTGATCCCTGATCCCTACCCCCTGCTCCCTCCTCCCTACCCCCCACTACCCCCCAGCCCCCCCTTCCATTGTTGGATGAGTTGCATGCATTGCAGGGGCGTGAGTTGGTTGACGTCGATGTCGCGGATTTCGTCGAGGATCGGGTGTTCGGCTGGACCGAAGAGGGTCAGTTGAATATCGCCTTTTCTGCCGCGTTTCGCAGCGTATTGTGATTGGATCTTCGGACGTCCCGACGCATCCAAGTGCTCCGCCTCGAGTTGTGCTAGGACTTGCTTGGCGCGTTCGTTCACTTCGGCGGGCACGCCGGCCAGTCGCGCTACATGAATGCCGTAGCTCTTGTCGGCCGCGCCTTCGGTGATCTTGTGCAGGAAGACCACCGAGTCCTCCCATTCCTTGACGGCGACGTTCAGGTTCTTGACGCCCTGTAGCGATCGCGCTAAGTCCGTCAATTCATGATAGTGCGTGGCGAAGAACGTACGGCAGCTCACGCGATCGTGAAGGTGCTCGACAATCGCCCAGGCCAACGAGACGCCGTCGTAGGTGCTGGTGCCGCGTCCGATCTCATCCAGGATCACCAGGCTGCGAGGCGTCGCCGTATTCAGGATCCGCGCGGTTTCTGTCATCTCCACCATGAAGGTGCTTTGCCCGCGCGCGAACTCATCGCTGGCGCCGACGCGGGCGAAGACGCGATCGCAGATGCCGATCCGGGCGGACTTGGCCGGCACGAATCCGCCCATCTGCGCCATGAGCGTCAGCAGGGCGATCTGCCGAATGTAGGTGCTCTTGCCCGCCATGTTGGGACCTGTGATCAACAAGATGCGGGCGGCGTCCAACCCCACGCAGGCGTCGTTGGGCACGAACTTGCCCTCGGGCTGCGTCACGTCGAGCACTGGATGGCGGCCGTCTCGAATGTCCAGCAGTGGTTGTTCGACAATCTCCGGGCGGCAGTAATTCCGCAGAGCGGCCAATTCGGCCAGCGAGGAGAGCACGTCGAGTCGCCCCAGGACGGCGGCCGCTTCCCGTAACCGCCGAGCGTTCTGTTGCACCATCTCGCGCAATTGCAGGAACAGGTCGTATTCCAGGTCCTTCGCCCGATCGTCCGCGGCCAAGACCTTTTCCTCATACTCCTTCAGCTCTGGAGTGATGTAGCGTTCCGCGTTCTTGAGTGTTTGCTTGCGAATATAGTTGTCCGGCGCCTTGTCGCGCTGCGCGTTGGACAACTCCAAATAGTAGCCAAAGACCTTGTTGAATCCGACCTTGAGGTTGGGAGCGCCGATGCGTTGCGCCTCGGCGGCCTGATAGCGGGCGATCCATTGCTTGCCGCCCGCGGCGAGTTGCCGCAAGTCGTCCAGCTCCGCGCTGAATCCCTCGCGGATGAAGCCGCCCTCGCGAGACGCCAAGGGGCATTCATCCGCCAGGGCCTCCGTCAAACGCTCTCGCAAGTCGGGGCAATCATCCAGATCCTCCGCCAGTTGCCCGATTTGCTCCAGGTGGCTTTGCGACAACCGACGTTTCAATTCGGGCAAGGCCGACATGGTCTTGCCGACAAACGCGAGATCACGCGGGCTGGCTCGTCCGGTAGCGACGCGAGCCAACAGGCGTTCGAGATCATAGACGCTGCGCAGCACCTCCCGGATGTCTCGTCTAACCGCGGCGTGCCGAACCAGCTCCTGCACTGAATCCAAACGAGTCTCGATCAACGCCTTGTCCGTCAGCGGATTGGCTAACCAGTCGGCCATGAGTCGTGAACCCATCGGCGACACCGACTTGTCCAGCACCCACAGCAGCGATCCCTCTCGCCGGCCTTCCCGCAAGGTCCGCGTGAGCTCCAAGCTGCGTCGCGTCGCCACGTCGATCTCCAGCGAGGATCCTACCCGGTAGGAGGTCAAGCGATCGAAGTGCTGCAATTGGCAGCGCTGAGTCTCTTGCAGATAGTCCAGGAGCGCTCCGGCCGCCGCCACGGCAAGGTGGTCGCCATCGTCAAAGCCAAAGCCCTCAAGCCCTTTGACCTCGAAATGACGGCAGAGCGTTTCGCGCGCGTATCGACTGAATAGGCCCATGCCGGCCGCTTGGTCAGCATCATGTCGTTGGTCAGCGATGCGTGCGACGTCTTCTCATCTTCTCGAATCAAACACTCGGTCGGTGCGATCCGCGCCAACTGGTCGGTCAGGTCAGCCGCTCGCAGCGTCGCCGCGAGGAAGCGACCGGTGGACAGATCGGCCCAGGACAGCCCGACTCGGCCCGTCTTGGGATCGCACGCAGGGATGCGAGGTAGTTGCTTTGCCGTGGATCCAGCAGCGCGTCGTCGGTCAGCGTGCCGGGACTGACGACGCGGGTCACTTCGCGCTTGACGAGTCCTTTAGCCTGCCTGGGATCCTCCACCTGTTCGCAAACCGCGGCCCGGAAGCCCTTCTGGATCAGCTTGCCGAGATACCCCTCCAGTTGATGATAGGGAAAGCCCGCCATGGGAATGGGATTCTGCCCCTTGTCGCGACTGGTCAACGTCAATCCCAGCACCTGCGCCGCCGTTTTCGCGTCCTCGTAAAACAGCTCGTAAAAGTCGCCCATGCGGAACAGCAAGATCGCGTCGCCGCAAGCTTTCTTGGCGTCGGCGTACTGTTGCATCATCGGTGAGGCGGACATCCACGAAATCCTTGGGATAGCTGCACGTCGTGGGTTGGGCCCACGACTCGTTGATTGGCGTCAGGTGCATGACAGGTTCGCCCGACTCGGACCGCCTATCTGTGCCGATCGTCATCTTCCGCGTCGCGGCGCCACGTCCAGCAGCCCCATTGGCCATTGTTCTCGTCAACACCGAGTGCGATTCGGTCCAGCGTCTCGACTCCCGGAAGCTCTTGCCGCAGTTGGCGCCCCAAGTGAGCCGCCAGCAATTCGGCGGTTGTATTGGCGATGGGCAGAATAACGCAATCCTCTGCGGGAAACACCCACCGTTTTTCGCGGAAGCGAACCACCACTTCTCCGCCGTCGCGCTGCACTTGAATCAGAGGATGACGGTCGGGCAGCAGCATATGATGGTCCAACTTGGCCGCCAGCCGACTCAGACAATCGCGTAAAGCGATGAAGTCCACGACATATTGATTCTCGTCCAGCGGCCCCCAGACTTCGCAACGCACGCCGTAGTTGTGTCCGTGCAGTCGTTCGCAGACGTCGCCATTGAATGTGATGAAGTGCGCGGCGCTGAAGACCAATGTTTCTTTCTCCAGCAAGACGTGGAACATCTGGGACATGCGTTGGTGCTCTAGGTGAAAGCCGAAATGAGGCGCGTCCAGGATTCTAGCGTAGCGGCGCCTTCAAGCGGCCCTGGATTAACAAGACGTAGAGCCCCGCGGCGATCAGGTCCGCCGTCGCGCCGGGTTGCGGCGGTTGCCGTCGCTGCGCAGCCAGAAGTCCAGATCGGACAGCGCGGCGAACCAGGCTTCGTCATTCTCAGCGGTCTCTCGCAACGCGGCCCGAGCGAGTTGCGATGCCTGTTCGGCGACGCGCTGGCCGCACTTTCGCTTAATCAGGCTATCGGGATGCTCGGCCAACAGACGTACATGCGCGGACGATGGCGTCGGGCAAGGCCGCCCGTCGGTGTTCGGCTTCCAACCAGGCCGCGGCCTGGTGAAAGACCTCGTGGAATCCGTTGCAGTACTGGCGGGCGATCAGGTCGCGGTCCCTCGCCTCCTGCATGGCGTCCATCAAACAGTCCGGAGGGTCGCCGTGGACGTCCCATTTCGGTTGCTCTCCCATTCCGCCGGGGCTGGCCAGGCGAATCGCCTGATAGACGTCCCGCGCGTCTTGCGGGGTCATGGACTGCAAACCCTGCTGCACGGCGGCCGGCGTCAGCTCGCGTCCGACCGAAGCCAAGGGGGCCAGCAACAGCACGATACCCAGGTTGGTATTGGCGGGCGTCCACGTCCGCCGGGCTTGGATGGCCTGCAACACGGTTGCTCCCACGGATTGCTCCAGCGCGCGGTCGAACACGGGTGCGACCACCGCGGCGCTGACCAGGAAATCCTGCAACGACATATCAGCGAAGTCGGCGCCGCGATGAACGTTGCCGACTTTCGGTGCGGAGACCTCCAAAAGGCACGCCAGGGAGGCGCACTGTCCAGGCGAAAGACAAGCCGGTGAGGCGGCGTCAGGCAAGTTGGTCACGGACGATCTCCAGCACCTCTTGGGACGCGTCCTCCACGACGTAATGACCCGCGTTGCTCAAACGGAAGGTTTCGCCATTCGGCAGAAGTCGCCGTAAGCGGTCCAAGCAAACCGGCGTGAAACACCAATCCTTCATCCCCCAGATCAGCGTGGTGGGCCGATCCGCCAGTTGCGGCAGGTCGCGCTCGATCTGCTCCAGGACCGGCCACGTGGGATGGCGGCGAGTCAGGGGAATATCCTGCACGAAACGATCAATGGCGATGCGATGGTCCCAGTTATCGTAGGGCGCCAGCAATCCAGCTCGAACCGCCGGCGAGAGCGCATGCTCGTGCATCGCCATTGTGACGGCCGCCCGAGCGAACAAATTGCCGCCGCGCATGGCCAACGTGCCCAGCCAGGGGACGCGACAGGCGCGGATTCGCCAAGGGACATAGGGCGGAGGAAATGCGCCGGTGTTCAGCAGCAGCAGACGTTCGAAACGAGGTTGCGATCGTAACGCCGCGCCCAGCCCGATGGCGCCGCCCCAGTCGTGCACCAACAGAGCGGCCTCCCGCAAGTCCAAGTGCTCAATCAACGCGGCAAGATTCTCGATGTGACGTTCCAGACAATAGGGGTAGTCCTGGGGTTTGTCGCTAAGACCGCAACCCATGTGGTCGACGGCCACGACGCGACGCGTTGGACTCAATCCGGAAATCAACTCGCGAAAGTAGAAGGACCAAGTCGGATTGCCGTGAACCATCAACAGAGGTTTGCCCTGGCCCTGGTCAACATAGTGCAGGCGTCCGCCCTCCATGGGCAGCCAGTTGGAGGCGAATGGGTACAGTGCTCGCCAGTCGCCGCCGTTGTTCATGAAGTTCCTCGAGCCTGAATCGGTCGTCCGGCCGCGTCACCGTGCGGCGCCAAACACAGTTTTCCCCATTGCACTGATCATGCAAAGGGGAGGCGCCCGAATTCCCGTGAATCCCACCCATCCGTTATACTGAGCAAGGCAAACGCCGATCGTCGCTCGCCCCTGGGGCGGAGTCTCGCCACGTCGCTGAAAGGAAACGCCGCATGAATATGGAAGCGATCCTCCTGGCGGCGGACGTTCTGCGAAATCACATGTCGCCCGCGCCGTTGATTCGTTCTTACGAACTGGAAAAGCACCTCGGACTCGCCCCGTCCCGCCGCGTCTGGTTGAAGGATTACGGGTGGACGCCGGTGGGCGCCTACAAGTTGATGGGCGCCTTGAATTGGATGCATCATCATCTCGAGCGCATTGGCGAGCGACCGGTGACGGCGCATTCGTCGGGCAACTTTGCGGCGGGAATCGCCTTTGCCGGCATGCGGTACGGCAAGCGAGTCATCATCGTCATGCCCGACTCGGCGCCCGAAGTGAAATTTCGCCGCACGGCTTCCTTGGGCGCCGAGATCCGAACCTATAACATCGCCCGCGATCCAGAGACCGGCGAGCGGGATCGTATGACGCGCGAGATCGCCGAGCAGGAACACGCGGTCCAAGCTTCGCCGTACGACGATCCGCATGTCATCGCCGGCAACGGCGTAGGAGGTCTGGAGATCGTGCAAGAACTGCAGCGCCAGAACCGTGAACTGTCCACTTTCGTCTGCGCGGTTAGCGGCGGGGGCCTCATGGCCGGGCACGCCCTGGCGATCGCCCATGGGTTTCCGCGGGCCGCCATCGTCGGCGTGGAGCCGACCGGCGCCGACGACTTTCGCCAGTCGCTGGCGGCGGGACGTCGCGTGCGCATCGATCACCCCCAAAGCATCTGCGATGGACTATGCTCCTACGATGTTGGCGAACATAACTGGCCGATCTTACAGAGACATGTGGCCTGCAGTTGCGCCATTGCGGATCAACAAACCAAGGCCGCGATGCGCTGGCTTTACGAGCATCATGGCTTGCGCAGCGAGCCGTCCGGAGCGATCAGCGTCGCCGCGTTGCTTTCCGGCGAGCTGTCCGCGGAACTCAACGGCGCCGGCGACATCGTCGCTGTGGTGAGCGGCCGCAATTGCGACGAGTCCAGCTTCCAACGGTGGATCGCCGAAGCCGAAACGGCCGCAACCGTTTGACGTGATGTTTCCAGTGAATGGCTTGGCAGTGTCGGCGGCAGTCTGGGGGCAGTCTGGGGGCAAATCTTGGCGGTCGCGATTCGCACCGCAGAGCGGTGCAACCCCAAAGCCTGGGGTCGCGCAGCGCACCCCGGGTGCAACACCAAAACCTGGGCCAGGAAACGAGGCTCCACAAACGCCGATCGCCACTCTTCCCTCGCTTGGTCGCAATTGTGGCGCTCGAGCGCGCTCGAGCGCGCTCGAGCTTACTCGCGCAGGCAATACAAGAATTTCTCGCCGCGAATGAGCAGTGATTTCCCGGACAAGGCAAGCGAGGCGTTGATCGCGTCGTTCAGTCGATTCAGGCGCTAGGACTCGAGGCTCCGGTTCGGCGCTCATCACGAGCGTGACCCCTTCGCGATCGGTGATGTACACACGTCCATTGGCGGCTACTGGCGAGGCGTAGATATTCCGCACGCCTTCCAAACGAAACGGACCGCCCAGATCCTGTCCCGAGCGACCATTAACGCGCGACAGGACTCCTTGGTAGTGACTCAGGAAGTACAGGGCGCCCTGGTAATACAAGGGCGAGGGAACGTAGGGAGTCCCGCGGCGACGACTCCAGCGAATCCGCTCGCCGCCCGTGAGATCGCCCCGGGCTCCGTTGAGCGGAATCGCCAACAAGGCTCGCGTGTCGTAACTGCTGCCTGCGAAGACGATGCCGTCGCCCTGAACGGGAGAGGCCACCACGTTGGCTGACAATCCGCCGCATTCCCAGATGACATCGCCGGTCTTCGCATCGTACGCCCGGATGCGACCGGTCCCATTGACGATGACCTGCTTGCGGCCATCATGCTCAACCGCGATGGGCGACGACCATGAGGTCGGCTCGTCGCGATCCCGTCTCCATACTTCTTCTCCCGTGAGTTTGTTGTGAGCGATGATAAAGGACTGAGCTTCATGGTCCCAATTGGTGATCAACACATCGTCCGCCAAACACGGCGAGCTCCCTTCGCCATGGCCATGTTTGATTTGCAGGGGCTCGAATTTGCGTTGCCAGACGACGACGCCATCGAAGTCCAGGCAGAATACGCCAACCGACCCGAACGAGACATAGACCAAGCGCCCGTCGGTAACCGGGCTCGCCGACGCCAGGCTGGCCGTGTAGTGGGCGCCCTCGTGCGGCGTTTCCTCAGCGACTGCGGTGCGCCATAGCTCCCTACCGTCATGCAGCGAATAGCAGAGGACGACAAACTGCTGCCGATGCGTGACCGGCAGATTGTCGTGCGCGCCAGGCGCTTTGCTGAAGCGCGGTTCGAAAGCCTCTCCCACTGGGACAGCCGTGGTCAAGAAGATGCGATCGCCCCAGATGATGGGCGACGAATGCCCGCGCCCCGGCGGCGACGCCTTCCAGGCAATATTCGTTTGATGATCCCAACGCAGCGGCGGCGTCGCGTGCGGAGCTTCCCCGGTGTCCAACGGCCCCCGCCAGCGAGGCCACTGGCGATCTTCCTCCCGTTGAGCCCAGCATGGCGACGCCAGCCAGAATGCGAACGCGGCGAGAAGGCAGCAGCGGATTTTCACAAGGCGATCTCTCAGGGGACTTGGCGGATAAGACGCGGATCCTCGCGTCATTAAAACCACTGATCGAAGAAACGCCAGCCCCCGCGCTGTAACGACGTGGTAACAAGCCCATGTCGCCGCGCACGCCGCGCGATGATCCCTCATTTGCGAGTGAGTTTATCCAACGGGTGATTGCCCACGGGCGTCCACTCTCCGCTGTCTTCCTTGCGACGGCGCCGGGCCCGGGGTCGGACGCCGTGCTCTTCTCATCGGCCAACGGAGTGAGTTCGGCGAGGTAACGCACCTTCGGCTTGGCTCCTTGCCACTGCATCCAATCAGAGATTAGCCGTTGAGGCCGATGGCTCTCAGGCACGCGGATCGCATCGCCTTTCTGCAAGACAAGCTCATGCACGCCCGTCCATCCGAACCAGCTATACGCCGCCGTGTGCGCAGGGATCCAATGCCCTTGCCCCTCATCATCGGTGAGATAGAACTCCGCCCAATTATGATTGGGCACCCAAACCAGACGCGCCGGGATATCGCTGGCTCGGCAAAGGGCGACGAAAACGGCCGCGCGTTCCTCGCAATCGCCGACTCGATCCCGTAACGCTTGCAGAACGCTGGTGTAACTCTGGATGCGGCCTTGAATGTTCTCCCACACCCAGGTGTAGAAGGCGAAAGCCCGATCCCATGGATGTTGCGACGCGCTGGTCAGACGGGACGCCAGATCGTGGACCAGCTTGTCGCGCGTTTGAATTCCGGGGCTGTCGCCCAGATAAAGCCGGCGGAATTCCCGCGGGTAGGTTTGCGACTCGGGGAACTTGTCTTTGTTGTGAGCATGGTAGGCCTTGCGCAGGGTAAGTCGATAATGAGCGATCGCGCGCACGACCTGCCCCGCGGCGGCGGTCGGTGCGGCCAGGGCAAGTTGACCGGCCTCTGGCGCCAGGCGGCGCAGCTCGGCCACACATCCCTGGGTCTCGATGCGCACGTCGTCGATCTGTTGCTCCGGCAATTCGACTGGAGCGGCCGTGGTGGCCATGAGGCGCCGCGACGCGCCGTCGGTCGTCATTTCCACTCCCACGCTCAACTGAAATGGGCGCGGCTCGAGATAACCCGTCTGGTCCCGAGGCGGCTCGCGCAAATCCACGTGCCGTCACCGACGACGGGAATGATGGACCGCACCGGATTCGGTGAGAATTCACTCGCCGTGGCGCCGGCTTGGGCGCCCCAGGCCGTGCGAAGGCCAAGTGAGCCGCAGCAAGCCCCGAGGCTGAGCTGAACGAAGGAACGTCGCAACATCGATTTGCTCTTTCGGTGGAGGAAAGCCGCCCGTAGGACTCCTCATGATCGAGAGCGCCGCCAGCACTCGTTCGCGTCCTGTTCTCCGAATTCTAGCAACTCCGCGACCGACTCCGCAAAGAATCACCGTCGCGGCCCAGGAAAAAAACGATGCGCTATCAAGATCGAGCGAAAGTCCCGTCCCCGGACGAAGGCAGCGCAAGGTGCGCCGCCGGATCGGCTCAAACCGGGGGACGGCGGCGGCCTTGTCAATTCTCTCGAAGCGACTTGACGCCCTGCGGCCATTCCAACATTCCTTTCACTTCCTCGCTTGTCAACGCGCGATCGAACACGGCCAGATCGTCGATGCGTCCCACATAGCCGATGCCAAGCATCAGCGCCAGCTTCTGCTCGTCCCAGGTGAATTGCTGTTTGCGGCGCACTTCGCCCTGCGATTCCCCGTTCAAATACAACGTGGCGATCCCTGGTTCCGCTTCCACGTTGAAGTGGTGAAACGTCAGGGCCACGTGGGTCCACTGATCGCGCAAGAATGGCGGCTTGACGACGGTCGCCATCGGGCGTTCCACCTCGGCGATCGCCTCCCATTTCAGGTCTTGAGGATTCCAGAACGGGTAATCGGAGAAGACGCCCATCCTAAACTGACGTGGAGCATTCTCCGTGAAGTCGACAAAGAAAGAAGCATCGTTCCATTTCTTGTCCGTGACCTGCAATGGATCCACGTAGCCAGGCGGTAAGTCCAAATCGGGATCCAATCGCAGCCAAAAGGAGAATGCACCTTGAAAACCCGTCCTGGCCGCGGGCAAGTTTCCCCGGCCTTGAAAAAACACCACCGCCGAGGACTTGGCGGCAAAGGACAACGATCCGCCGTAGCGACCGGCGTCGTCGAGTCGCACGGCGTCGCTCCGCAGACCTGCTGTTACCTTCTCGCGACTCAGAGACTCCGCCACGTAGATCCGCACGTCGCCCTTCGCGAAATCGGCGTCGGCGGTTCCATCAAATGACGCACATGGAACAGCAACGCGTCGCGCAGCGCCGTTGGCTCCTGAGCAACAGCGGCGCTCGACAACAAAAGCAGCAAGCAACCACTCGCCCCGAGCATGAATCGGATCTTCATGACTTGCCTTTTCCTTTCGCCTTCGCCTTAGTGGTGCTTTCTTTGACTCGAAATTCTACGATCTTGCGGATTAAGCCGTAGGGGATTGCCTGGTTCAGAGGGAATTTGACGGAACCTTTGGCGCTTTCGTATTGGGAGAGCTCTTCCTGAAATTTCTCGATGCCGGACGGCGTCGGATAGAAACCGATGTGCTTCTTGAAAGCTGCGAAATGCACCAGGTTGCCGTTCAGCGTGAACGTTGGAATCTGATATTTAATGGCTTCCTTGGCTTCTGCTGCGGCGGCTTGAATGGTGGATCGAATCTTCTGCATGATCGACTGAACATCGGTAGGCAGCGTGGCGATGTATTCGTCGATATCTAGGGGAGGCGTGCTTTTGGTCGCCATGTTGTTCGTGGCCTCCGCTTTTAAAAGACGTGATACGCCTTGGCGTCCAACGCCTGAGCCAATTCAGGATCGTTCGCACGCCGAAGCAAGTCGTAATAGCCGTAGGGATACTTGAACACGTGGCCAATGCCCAGCGTCTTGTCCCCCCGCCTCTTCCAGTACTCCGAGTCGTTCGGCCGCAAGTCGCTCGGCTTGTGATCGGGAATGCGCCGCGAATCCTTGTCCGGCCCGAGTCGCGTCACCGTGACATACTTGCGGAACGCCGTTCGGCAACTCTCGGCCCATTCGACGTCGCCCATGGCGGCCAATTCCACCAGCGACTGACCGAACGTCAACATGTGGCCGGCGAATCCCTGACCGAAACCAAGGAACCGATCAATCGCGGCGCTGGCCTCTTTCAGGACGAATTGGGACGCGGCCGCCGCGTCGCTGAACGGCGGCGGATCGACATCCGGGGCGGGCGCGATATCCCGCCAAGGTTTGAACGAGCGGATCAGAGGCGCAGACTCCTTCGACACGCGCGGGCGTCGCGGCCTCGGGCAGCATCCGGAACGCCTTGATGGCCAGCATGGCGAAAATCACATTGTGCCCGACTTCGCGGAGCACGTCGCCGCCGCCAGCCAAGGCGGCGCCGATCTTGGCGATCGCCGCGGGATCAGGATCAGCCATCGGAAACGGCTGGCAGAGCTTCGCTTTCGACCAGTTCAAGTCGAACAACTCGACGATCCGGGACTTGGTCCGTTGATCCAAGTGGTTGTCGACGCACAGGAAATGAGCCGAGACCATGCTCGCGCCGCGATGCCCATCGGCAAAGTAATTCATCTCGGGCGCTCGCGCCAGGGCGTTCAGTCCCAACAAGACAAGACGATTGTCTGGCGGGGCCGACCCCTGGCCATTCGCCAAGGAGGCCCCGGCCATCAGGCCGCCGACCGCCGCGGAAGCCCGCCAGGCGAAATCTCGCCGGTCAATGCTATTTTTCATGATGAAGCCCTCGGGTTGGACGCGAAGTCGCGCCTCATGATTTCCTTTTGGCGCCTAATCAACTATACAGGATCCAACAGCTAAGCACTCTGTTTGACTCTGTTTGACCATTTGAATTCCCGCCGGCCACCCGTGGGCGCGCAGCGCACCCCAGGAACCGCGGCGCACGCCCGGCACACGTATCCAGCATCCGCACCGCAACGCGGCGCACGCCCGACACACGTATCCAGCCTCCGCACCGCAACGCGGTGCAACCCCAAAGCCTGGGATAAACAAGCTCGCCATGCGATTCAGAAGACGAGTAATCCTGAAGGTCATCCTCATCGGATGGATGGCGACGTTGAGCCGCACCGCATTGTGCCAGACAACCGGGCCACCGCGGAATCAGCGGCAGGCAATTCCTGTCGCTGGCGTCACGACCGAATATCGACATAATTCGCATGCCGACGTCATCCTGACGCGGGTGCTGAAGACCGACACGCTGGACGGCAAGGGACGGCCTTCGACGCTCGAACTCGAGTCGGTCTTCACGGATCAGGTTCCGACCAACGACCTGAGTCGGAAATTCGCCGCCGAACATGGCTTTCGGATCGCATCCTCGGTGCAAGACGCGTTGACGCGGGGGACCGATGACTTGACGGTCGATGGCGTGTTGCTGATTGCCGAGCACGGCCAGTATCCAGAGTCCGACACTGGCCAGTTTCAATATCCTAAGCGACGGCTATTCGCGGAGATATTAAACGTTTTCGAACGCAGCAACCGTGTGACGCCCGTCTTCATCGATAAGCATCTTGCGGATAACTGGCGAGACGCCAAGTGGATCTATGATCGAGCCCAGACTTTGAACATTCCTTTGATGGCCGGCTCTTCGCTGCCGGTGCTGTGGCGCTATCCGCCAGTGGATGTTCGTCGCGGCGCCGACCTGAAGCAAATCGTGATGGTGTCCTACCACCGGTTGGATGCTTATGGCTTCCACGCGCTGGAGGCCGCTCAGGCGCTTGCCGAGCGGCGAGCGGGCGGGGAAAGCGGAGTGGCCTCGGTGCAATGCCTCAGCGGCGACGCCGTATGGCAAGCGGAAAAGCAACAAGTGTACGACCGTCAGTTGCTCGACGCCGCGCTCTCACGTCTGCAACGACCTCCGCCGGCTGACAAGTCGCTGCGAGAACTGGTCGCGGAACCCGTATTGTTCGTCGTTGATTATCGAGATGGACTGCGCATCAACGTCCTGACGCTTAACGGCGCCGTGGCTGAGTGGGCGGCGGCGTGGCGGTATGCAGACGATGCGGCGGCGTCTACTTTGTTTTGGACGCAGGAGCAGCGACCATTCATGCACTTCACTTATCTGCTGCAAGGCGTCGAGCAGATGATGCACACCGGGCGGCCCACCTGGCCAGCCGAACGAACGCTGCTGACCAGCGGCATGCTCGACGCCTTACTGATCTCGAGGCGCGACGGCGGACATCGGTTGGACACGCCATGGCTCGACATAAGCTACCAGACCCAGTGGAATTGGCGACAACCGCCGCCGCCGCCACCCGGTCGCCCCATTAACGAGCAATGATCCGCACCGCACCGTGGCGCCACACCACAGCCTGGGGTCGCGCAGCGCACCCCAGGAGCCCCCCACGGCACGCCCCCAACCCTTGGGTAACGCCAGGAGCGATTCAATGAACACCCTACACTGCCTGCTGCTGGCGATGCTCGCCCTAGCGGCCGCGCCAGGACGCCCCGCCAAAGTGGCTCTCCGCAACGGCCTACGTCGTTCCCAAAGAAACGGCCCCCGAGGGCGAGGGCTATTTCTCCATCATCGAAGGCCGCAACCGGCGACTCTACATCGGCACTCACGCCAACGGCGTCAATTCGTGGCTCGTCGAATTCGATCCATCCTCGGCGAAGATGTCGATTGTCGTCAACGCGCATCAGGCGATTGGAACGGACATCCAAGGATTCGGGGCCCAGGCCAAGATCCACACGCGCAACAATGTCGGCAAGCAAACCGGGCGCATCTACTTTGGAACCAAGCAAGGCTATCCCGCGGAAGGAGAAAAACGCGAAGACTATCCTGGCGGATACCCGATGTATTATGACCCGGCGACGGGCGAAACGAAGGTCTTTCCGATTGCCGTCCCGCACCATGGGATCAATAGCATCACGCCCGATGAAGCGAGGGGAGTCGCTTATATCTCCACGTGCTCCGATCGCCGTCCCGGTCCCGGCGAAAACGCCGTCTTTCTGATCTTGGATCTGAAGACAGGCCAATACCGAGAGCTGATGGACACCGAGCACTACTATGGGTTCATCGTCGTGGACTGGCTGGGCCGCGATTACCACCCATTGCTCGGCGGGGACATCGCTCGTTACGACCCGCGCTCCGACCGACTCGAACGACTTGCTCAGACGATCGATGGCAAGCCGCCGACGGATGAATCCCGACTCGCGTTGACGCCGCAACCGGACCCGATCAACTGGGACATCTCTCCCGACGGCAAGACGTTGTACGCCGCGCCGATGAGCGGCAATGCGCTGTACGCCTATGATCTGACCACCGACGGGAACGCGTTGCCGGGGCGAAGACTTGGCAATCTCATCCCTGGCGCCTCCAAGACGGATTGCCGGGCCCTTTGCGTCGGTCCCTCCGGTACGGTGTGGATCGCGGTAACCACCAACGTCGAGGGACTCGAGCGGCTGCACCTGGCGCGCTTTCGCGCCGAAGACGCGGCGCCGGCGGATCTCGGCCCGGTGGAAGTCGGCAATCCCGACTTTACGAAGTTTGTAGACCAGGACGGCAAGTCGCTGCCGTATCATGCAGGCTTCACCAAACTGGCGAACGGCAAGACCGTGACGCGCTACGTGGCGATGGGCGTCTGCGAGACACGGAATGGGGATGTCAACATTCTCGTGCTCCATCCCTTCACGGTGTTGCGAATTCCGGCTGCTCAAGTGTCGCCGCGTTAAGTCCTTAAGCAACTTGCGGTGGCTGACGCGTGGTACGATCCTATTCAGGAAAAACACGGCGAGCGAGACAGATTCCCGCAACGGGACGAGATCGCGGTTATGGACTTTAGGTAGTCCTCTAATACATGCAGTCGAAACGCGCCGCGAGCCTGGCGACGATGGGGGAAGAAGGACCAATGAGCGACCATCCGCTGGATCGTGAAGACGGCGTCGATCGCGCCGATCTCGTTGAATCCACACCCCAGAGACGTCGAGTTACGCGAACCGGATGGCTCGTCACCGGCGGCGGGTTGTTAGTCACACTGGCGTGCACGATCGCAGGCGGCGAGGCCGCGCAACGCTGGATGGTGACGGGGCTCGCCAAATTAACGACGCTAAGCGGCTTGGTCATCGCCGCCTTTGGCTATCGAGGAACACGCCTGGGACGGCCCTTGGCGTCAATGCCTGCCAGGAACGCTGCCCCGACCGTCGTCCAAGGGCGCGCGTCGAGCGAATTCGAGAGCCACCTGGTCGTGGTCGCCATTTGGATCCTGGTCGCCCTGGTCCTGCCGATCAACTTCATGCTCACCGCTTTCGTGAGTCGCTGGCTCAACACCGGGAACAACATGGAGTTTGAAGCCGCCGTGATGTTCACCTTGCTCGGCGCCTTTCAATCCGAGGCCGGGTTGGTCGGGCTCTGGGCGATTCTGGGGCGGCAGGCCGCGGCGTACCGCCTGCCGCAAGCCGGCTTGGTATTGTTCCTGGTCTGGACATCTTGGGCGACGGCGGTGGGGATGCAAGGCGGCGTTCCCGGTCCCCTCTTGATCTTGGTGGGAGCGATCCTGCTGTTGTCTGCAACGATCGCGTTCCTCACGTGCTGGCTGGGAGCGCGGATGTTCCCGCACTTGGCGCCGAAGCGTCGTGATCCCGTCGAAACGCAGTACTCCATTCGGACAATCATGTCTTGGATGGTGTTCGTCGCGGCGGCGTCGGCAGTCCTACGTTTTGTTTTTTCAGCAAACCTGGGCCTTTCCTGGCCCGTGGGAGGTCCGTCGTCTTGGCAGCTGGTCCTTACTGGCGTTGGTCTTCGGGGCCTTTGGAGGCGCCATGGCGGTGGCCGCGTTGTTGACGGTTCACTTCAATCGCGTGGGGAGACTCCTCCCCTGGTTCGCCTTTGCATTTTTGGCGGCGCCCACGATGTTGGCGATTGGCTTTCCGTTAGTGCTTGGGCAGTTCAGTTTCCTGGACTGGAGATACGTCGGGGGTATTCTCTGCTACGTTGGCGGGCTTTTCACGCCGACGGCCGTGATTCTCGCGATCATTCGTTTTTACGATGATTCATCCGTACGAGAGCGGCCGCATCATTCGGCGGTAGCCGAGGCGCCGTGGATGCCTCATCGGGGGGCGTCAATCGTCTCGCGTCACGACTTGACCGATCCCTAGGGCTTTGACCGATCCCGAGGGAGAGGACGCCCGGCCGCCAAGAGGCAAGCCCCCGTGATCGGACGTAATCAGACGAGTTTCCTCGCCACCCCTCGGAGTTTCTCGAGAGCTCCACCGCGGTCCTCCGCCATGCAAGACCACTCGGCTTTACACGAGGCGGCATTGCAGTAGAATCTGACGTTCCGGTGGTAAAGACAGCAGCCGCGGGCTCTTGAACAACATCCCGCAAGTCGTTACACTCAAACACGTTAGCCGCAAGGCGGAGTAGCTCAGTTGGTTAGAGCAGCGGAATCATAATCCGCGTGTCGGGGGTTCGAGTCCCTCCTCCGCTACTCGGGCATTTTCCAGAATGGCCACAACTTCCGAGAAACTCGCGTTTTCCCGCACTTTGTGAATCGGTGCGGGTTTTCTTTTGCGAGTCGCTGCGAGTCCCAACGGGCGTTTGCATCCCCAGCTGATCCCCAGTTTTGGCCGCTGCCGCGAAGTGGTCGTCGGTCACCGTCAGGTAGTGCTTGTGGGCGACCGTCGGCGTATTGCCCAGCCAGGCACAGACGACGTAGGTCGGGAACTGTTGTTCCAATTCCGTCTGGCGGCTGGATCGGCAGTTCTGAAACGGCTTCGCCCACACTTCTACGCCGGCTCGCTGGATGATCTTCCGGAATCGAGTGCCGAGGTTCTTATCCGCATTGCCCGCCAGCATCGGCACCACCCAGGTCTTGTCGCCGTCATCGCGGAAGTACGCCTCGTCGAGAAACGGGCGCAGTTCGGGAAAGAGGGGCACGACACGCGTCGCCTTGCCGTACCGCTTGGTCTTGGGGCTCGTCACCGTGAATCGCTCGGCGTCCCAGTGAATGTCGGACCACTTCAGCAAGGCGATTTCCGATGGGCACCGCAGTCCCCCGTAGCGTGCCAAAGCAAACACCAATCGCCATTGCCAATTGGGGCATTTGTCGAGGACGCGCTGAGTCACTTCGCGTGACACGAACACCCGCCGGTCATCGTTGGTCGCTTTGCCCACCGCCACACCCTCGAACGGGTTCCTGTCGATGAGTCCCTTGCGGTAAGCATGGCGGAAGAACTGGGCGGCAATCTGACACTCTTTTTGGGCCGTTGCCGGGGCGAGCTTTTTCAAGAGCCACCGCCCGTAGTCGTCCGCAGCGTTGGCGGTAACGGCGTCAAGCTTCACGTCGCCGAAGAACTCGATCATTCGGTCTTTGGCATTTCGAAGTTTGCCCAGGCGCCGCTCAGTCACGTCAGAGCGCCCGGCAATGTAGCCGTCGATGAACGTGCCCAGCGTTCCGGCCTTCACTCTTGGTTCCACCAGTCCTCGGTCAGCCAACAGGCTGTAGAGGTCGTCATCCAAGTCTGCCAGCCAGTTTGATACCTCTCGGCTGACCGGAAGATTGCACCGCCGTTCATGCAGCAGCGTGTCGATGTTGTTGGCAAATCGATCAGCCGTCTTTTTCGTCACCCGCCCTAGCGAGAAGATCAGCTTTTCTTTGTTGACGTAAGCGATCACCCGGGTGGACCGGGCGCGATATTCGATGCTCGCCATCTTCTACTCTTCCTCCATGTCGGGCTTGCGGCCCAGTTGAATTGTGAGTTGCAGGCACTCGCCCAGAGCGTTCAGAGCTTCCATCGAAAGCCCTCGCTGCCCCAAATAAAACTTGCTCAGCGTCGATTCGCTGATGCCGGTCTCCTGAGCGATGCGATAGCTGCTGTTGTCGTAACGATAGATGTAGAACGGCTCGTGATGTTCACACGGGTCATGGACCGTCACGCCGGCTTCATGCAATCGCCCCGCGAGCTCTTGATTCTCGCCGTTGTTGTGCGGCCCGTAACCTCGAACGCGGTAAAAGGTCTCCTTTCGGAATGCCCAGCCGCCGTGATAGAGGCCTTCGCTGTCTGCCTCCCGAAGACCGTCACCTTCTTCCAAAAGAACCAGTCCCGGACACGACCACAGTCGGACAGCCGGCAAGCAGGATTCCCTGCAACGCCAACGGCCCGCGGTCGTCGTCCGCCAGGTACGCACAGGCGAGAGTGATCGAGAAGGCGCGGCACAAGCTGAGAGCAACACCTCGCCGTTTGTTTACCAGTCGCCCAAGAACTCCAGCCGGTCTTGCATCGCGGTGGCGTCGAGAGTGTCGGCCAGATGGATCAGGCGGCGGACCACGTCACCAATCGGGCGTTGGCTCGAGACAACGATGCCCGCGTGATGTCGGCCCGTTCCAATCCAAGTGGAATGCAGTGCCGAAAAATGGGCGACGTTGAACGTCACCAGCACCCTGGCCTTGGTCAGCGGCCCAAGCGAGTTGCGAGTCGTCGGATTCACCAAGCCGGCCCGCTTCGGGCGTGCTGACCGCATCCAGCCCGGCCTTCCGCAGGGCGACCGCCACAGCCGCGTAGACGTCTTCATCCGTGAAGAACGCCGGCTTGCTCATCAGGGTGCCCCACCCGAATTGCGACTCTTCGTCGTCGCCTCATCGTCGGCCGCCATGTCGGCTTCGATTTCGTCCAGGTGATCGTAGGCGTAGGCCAACGCGTCGTGAACGTCAGCGGGCTTGAGCGACGGGTATTGCTGGACAATCTCTTCGACGCTCATTCCCTGTCGATAGCAGCCCAGGATAATCGCCACGCGCACGCGCGTTCCGCCGACCACGGGTTGTCCTCCGCATCGGCTCGGATCTTGCTCGATGTTGCGATAGTCCAGCTTCGTCATGGCGATGGCTCCTCGGTCGCTGGGCAGCAATACCCGATCCACGCGAGATTCTACCACGCAACGCCCGACCAGTCGATTTCAGCCGTCGCCGCTTCCCGCTCACGCTGGCCGGCCAGATCGATGCCCGCGGACGTCAGCCGCAGCTGCATTCCCAGGGCCGCACGCCGGATTTCAGCCAGTCCTCGGCCAGCCAGGTTGCGGGCCAGCCGGCCGACGAGGAAGGAAGTTGGCTTTGTTTTTTGGTTTTGTCTGCTAGCAGCGATAGCACCTAAAACCGAAGAAACAAAGCCTGAGGTGCTTGTTCCCGGGCGTCCGAAAAACCATTGCGTGGCGTCACCAGTTCCTCGAACGTTCCACTAGACAACGACCTAAAGGCCACTGCGCCCACCGCTTTTCCGCACGCATCGCCGTTGTTGTTGATTCCCAATGCTGAAGGAAGTTGGTCAGGCTTTGTTTTTTGGTTTTGTCTGCTAGCAGCGATAGCACCTAAAACCAAAAAACAAAGCCTGACGTGCTTGTTCCCCGAAGATGCCGCCCCCGCCGCCGGTTAACCCCAGGGCGAACCCGACCAAGCCGCCAAAAAAGATCGCCAAACCGAACATCGTACAGCCAATGTCCCTGGCTCAAACGGATGGGACCCGCCGGCAGCCGGCTGGCCCCCGCCTCGCGACGACGCAGTCCCCAAGGGACGGCTCCCTCTCAGCCCCGGATGAAGTGAAGCAAGCCCTGGCGGCCGCCGAACTCCGCTGGGGGTCACCGCGGAGAGCGGAGAGCACCGAGGGTCAAAATGTAGCGCGACCTTTGCTCGCCAGTCGGCGGCGCTTCGCAATGTGCAATGTGCAATGTGGATCTTGCAACTTGCAATTTGCAATGAGCAATGAGCAGGAAGCGTCGTCCCGATTATGGGCGGAGCTGTTGGTCGAACCAGTCAGCCATGACCCGCACTTCATTGGCGATCGTGAGCCAGGGGTGGCCTCCGCCGGGCTTGACGATCAGTTCCGCGGCGCCTCCCGCGTCCTGAATCGCCTGGACAAGCTTTTTTGATTGTGAAAGGGGGACGACCGGATCCGCGTCGCCGTGGATGAGCAGGAAAGGCGGCTGGGGCTTGTCGAACTTGATGCAGGGGCGAAGCGAGTTTCGCAGCCTGGCGGATCTCTTCGGAGTCGCGGCCTTGGCTGCCGCCAGGGAACAGCAACGGTCCGATCAAATTGAGATCGGCGCGCTCGCCATCTCGCCACTCCAAAAAGTCCGTTGGCGGAAAAAACACCGCCACCGCCGCCACCGCCGTGGCGTGCCGGTCCAACTCGCGGCGAGCCTGGGGACGAGCCGGTTCGGGAGTCAACGCAGCCAGCGTGGCGAGATGTCCGCCGGCCGAGGCTCCGGTGAGTCCCAGCCGCTGCGGGTCGATACCCAGTTCCTCCGCATGCTCTTTCGCATAGCGGATCGCCGTCTTGACATGCTGCACCATATCGCCGGCGGAGAATCTCGTTTTGGAGCCCGGCCGAGCGGCCAGGACCACGTAACCTCGACCACAAAACGTATCGTACAACTGCGCCGTTGGTGGTCTCGAATCTTGCCGCGATCAGAGTACCAGGCGCCGCTGGCGACATCCACAATCGCCCGTCCATTGGGTTCGGACGTCGGCTGGAAGACGTCCATCAGCAGCCCCACGCCATGCACTTCATCGTACACAACGTTTTCCTGCTGCTTGTACCGCGGCCCCTCCTCCGCAACGGCGACGATGACGGCCGCAACTCCCCACATCGTGAAGGTTGCCGACACGATCGTCCAATTCCGCCCGCTCATCATCCGCTCTCCTGAATGGCCACCGCAACGAATTCGCCACCGCGGGCGAGTAACGCAGGCTACTTGCCAACGCGCCGGCACTCAAGGCCGGGCGGGAGGTGGCGGGAGGTGCAGGCGCCAGTTCGGGGAGCAGGACCAGTTCAGACGGGGGCCCAGGACCAGCTCAGGCGTGGTTTGTCGCCAGAAACAAAAATGAAGAAAACATGAAAAGGAGGGCGACGCGCGAAAGGGCTTTGAGAAGCTCACTCGCCTTCCCCAGCTCACAATTGGCCAACCAACCACATCTGAGGGAAGGTCCGCTCGCAAGCGAAGGATGCTGCTGTCAGGAAGTTACCCCAACCAACGCCTGACCAACTTTCCCCCGCCGTGGAATCCAATGCGAGTTTCCGCACCGCGTGCAGAGGTAGTGCGCCGACCCCAGTTCGCCGGTTCGACAAGCCATGATGTGGCGCAACGTGTCCTTGCGGTAGGTCTGCATGAATCTGGGCGGTTTGGTTGCTAGCGTGGCCTCCTGGTTTTCTTTCCGGGAGGTGGGCGATGGGTCGTCGGCGGTTCAGTGGGGATGTTCGATTGGAGCGTTTGGCGGAGCGGTTTGCGCGGTGGCGGGCATCGCGTAGTCCTGGTTCTCGGATCTCGGATCTCGCCGGCGCTGTGGTCGGCGGCTGCGAAGCTGGCGGTGAGTCGCATTGCGCGGGCTTTGAGCGTGTCATATTATTCGCTGGACGGTCACTGCCAACGGGAGAAGCGGCGGGTCGCGGAGGGAGCTGCGAAGTCTCACAGCAAGTCGTGTGCGAACCACGACTCGCGGGCATCCACCCGGCTATCTTAGTGCGTCTTGAATGGCCACATTCCACCGTTGGCCAACGCAAAAAACCTTCCATTATTCGCGTTGCTTCGCAGTTGTGGGCTAGTTGGTATCAGCGAAACCGTCGCGGTTGCTTCAACAGTCGATTGACGGCAATGCCGTTGCCGATCATTTGGCAGCCGCCTTGACGGCAGGACACCAAGCTGAGTCTTTGCTGTCAGGGTCGGCAACCGTTTGTTCCAACGGTCTGTGCTTTCTATATCTTGACAAACCAAAACCGTGGGTCGTCTGTTATACTCCTAAGGACTGGATAGGTTGCGGTTGCAGCATGTGCGAACACACGGCGAGCTACAGCAAGTGCACCTTTGACTTCTGGCTTTCCTGATCCAGCGAAGGATGACCGAAGGGTTACGAGGAGCCTTCCAACAGTCGCACTTGCTTCGAGCACGGAGCCGAATACGAATATTGGTGGCATGAAGATGGCGAAAGAGAAACCTCCGCGTGGGGGCATCATCCAGGATGGGCCGCTGAGCTCAGAGTTGACACCATCCATTGCGTGTCCCGTACCGTCAATGTACTTGGGAACGGACTTGCTTGGTTCGAATCAGTGCGAAACACTGGGTGATGCCGGCTGTCCATTGGCCGTGTCCATACAAGAGCGCTTGGAATTTGAGACGTTACTGGCGGAATTGTTGACCAAGTTTGTGAATGTTCCGGCGAGTCAAGTCGACTCCCAAATCGAATGGGGCCTGACGCGAATCGTCGAACTCTTTGGTATCGACCGCGCTGGGCTCGGTGAAGTGTCGGTGGACGAGAAACAATTGGTGGTGACCCACTCGTATCAACTACCCGGAATTCCGCCATCAGCAAAGTTAATGCTGGATTCACAGTTTCCGACGTACGCCAGGATGGTGCACCATGGAATGGTGATTCGACTACCGGACGACCTCCCGAACGAGGCGACGCAAGAGCGAGAGTACTTGCGTTCGACCGGCCTGAAGTCCAACCTGACGATACCGCTCATCGTGATGGGTACGGTCGTGGGAGGGATCGGTTTTTCCTGTTTTCGATCCCAACGGATTCTCCCCGACGAATTGATTCCGCGCCTGCGTCTTGTTGGTGATATCTTTACCAACGCACTGGCACGCAAACGTGCCGACGAGTCGATTCGCGCTAAAGAGCAATTGTTACGCAAATCGAAAGAAAGGTTGCAGCAACTCTCGAGCAATCTACTGATTTCGCTTGAGGAAGAGCGTGCTCGAATCGCTCGGGAGATGCACGACGATTGGACGCAGAGGCTGGCGGTCTTGGGAATTGATGCCGCGAGCTTGGAAGACAAAATTGACGATCCCAAAACGGCTTTGCCGCTCGTGCAAGCCATGCGTCAGCAACTTGTCAGTTTGGCGGACGATGTGCACGCACTCTCGCGGCAACTTCACCCTTCGATCATTGACGACTTGGGCCTAGAAGAAGCGTTGCGATCGGAGTGTGCTAGTTTCACGCACCGCGAAACAATCACGGTGAATTACAAGGCTGACAATGTGCCGGCGATCATACCGAAGGATATCGCCTTGTGCCTGTACCGTGTGGCCCAGGAAAGTTTGCGAAACGTTGCCAAGCACGCGGCGGTCAGCGAAGCATCGATGGAGTTGGGTGGCATTGGAAGCGAACTGGTGTTGCGCATCCGCGATCGAGGTGTTGGCTTCGATTTAAAATCCTCGCACGCGGAGCGAGGCATTGGACTATCGAGTATCGCTGAACGCGTTCATCTTATTCACGGCAAGTTGACAATCGAATCTGCTCCTGGCTATGGCACAACGATTGAAGTCCACATACCACTGGATCGAGCTGCGACATGAGTCGAAAGCGTGTTCTGATCGCCGACGATCATCAAATTCTTGCCGAGGGTGTGCGCAGTCTTCTCGAGCCCGAATTTGAAGTGGTCGGCGTCGTTTCGAACGGCCAGGAACTTGTTGAAAGCGCAAAGACTCATTTTCCGGACCTCATCGTGGCGGATGTCACCATGCCGTTGCTCAACGGCATCGAAGCAGCCATTCGGATACGTGAGGCTGGCGTCAAATCAAAAATCATCTTCCTGACAATGCATCGAGACGTCGCGTACGCGAGACGAGCCATCGAGTCCGGGGCATCAGGTTATGTGTTAAAGCACTCGGTCTCGTCGGAATTGGTGACTGCCATTACCGATGCCATCAATGGAAAGACGTACATTTCACCCCTGATCGCCGGAGACCTCGTTCAGTCCTATCGTGCGGATGACAACTCAGCCCAAGAATTGACGACGCGGCAGATGGAAGTCCTGCGACTTATCGCCGATGGTGGTTCTGCGAAAGATGTCGCAAAAATACTGAAAATTTCGATTCGAACCGCCGAAGCCCACAGGGCCAACATTCTGGAAAGGCTTGGCATGCAAAGCACGGCAGAATTGGTTCAATACGCCATCCGCCACGGATTTATCTCTATCGATTAAGGCGGCAAGGTTTCGTTCGATGGGCTCCGAAACCTTTGGATTCTGCATTCCTTCTCCCCGCGTCGCGCCGAAGACTGACTGCGCATTGCGCAGCTCGGGAATCGTACTTTTGCGAATCGACCTCCACGTCTGATCGTGAGATGCTTGTTCATGAATGAATGATTGTTAAGCAAAACACGGAGATCGACTTATGAAAGTCATCATTGTTGGTGGGGTGGCTGGTGGTGCATCGTGTGCGGCGCGGTTACGTCGATTGGACGAGAAGGCTGAGATTCTAATGGTCGAGCGTGGGCCCTACGTCTCCTACGCAAACTGCGGACTACCCTATCACGTCGGCGATGTGATTGAGAAAGAATCGAGCCTTTTGGTCGCGAACGAAAGGTTGTTCCGCGAACAATTCGCGATCGATGTGCGCACGAATTGTGAGGCGATCTCGATTTCGCCGCTGGACCAGACCGTGCAGTTGAGAGATGTCAAGTCGGGCGAGGTCAGCACCGAGCCCTACGATAAACTTGTGCTGTCGCCCGGTGCTCCGTCGATACGCCCGCAGTTGCCCGGCATTGATCTCCCTGGCATCTTCCACGTTCGCACCGTTCCGGACGCCCGGACCATCCGAGAATGGATTTCTGGTGGAACGTCTTATCTCACCGGGATGTACCATTACACCGGGATTCAGATGGTCAAGCCGATCCGTCGTGCCGTTGTGGTGGGTGGCGGGTTCATCGGACTTGAAATGGCAGAAAACTTGACCCACCAAGGGTTTCAAGTGACAGTCATTCAAAAGCCAAATCAGGTTCTGGGGCCGCTCGATCCTGAGATGGCGTTAGTCGTTGGCGACCATCTTGAAAGGCACGGCGTTCATCTGGCGCTTAAAGATGCCGCAGCTGGCTTCGAGAAATCGGACAACGGCTCGCTCGAAGTCCGAACCGTCGCGGGCAAGACGTACGCGGCCGATCTTGTGATCTTCGCGATCGGAGTGCGGCCAGACACGACTCTGGCAAAGTCCGCCGGGCTCAAGATCGGTGAACGCGGTGGGATTCGCGTCGACGAGCAGATGCGAACCAGCGACCCAAACATCTTTGCAGTCGGGGATGCGATCGAAGTCAAAGACTTTGGCACAGGACAGTGGAGCCTGGTGGCTCTCGCCGGTCCTGCCAACCGACAAGGACGCATCGCGGCGGATGTGATTGCCGGGCGGGATTCCCAATATCGCGGTACGCAGGGGACGTCGATCATTGGTTTGTTCGGCGGCGCTGCCGCTTGGACCGGCGTTAGCGAAAAGACACTCAAGCGATTAGGCGATGAAGACTATGAGAAGATCTACCTTTATCCGAACTCGCATGCCGGATACTATCCCGGCGCCAAAATGCTCGGCATCAAGTTTCTGTTCCGCAAATCGAACGGCTTGGTGCTTGGCGCGCAGGCGATAGGTGAAGATGGGCCAGCAGTCAACAAACGGATCAGCGCGTTGGCGGTAGCCATCCAACTGAGGGCGACGATCTACGATCTAGAAGAGGCGGAACTGTGTTATGCGCCCCAGTTCGGTAGCGCCAAAGATCCGCTTAACTTTGCGGGCATGGTCGCCGCAAATGTGCTGCGCGGCGACTTGCCGTTAAGCCACTGGGAGTCGGCAGGAAATACATTCTTACTGGACGTGCGTGAGCCCGTTGAACTGGCGGTGGAGCAGGTGCCCGGCGCGATCAACATCCCGCTCGGTCAGATTCGTTCACGTTTGGATGAGCTGCCGCGAGAACGCGAGATTCAAGTCATCTGCCGTTCAGCTCAACGGGCATATTATGCGACATGCATCCTGAGGAACCACGGGTTAAATGCTCGTACGATCTCCGGCGGGATGTTATCGCGCGCATGCCGTCAACGGTGCGAATGGATCGCGTGGGTGAATCCCAACAACAAGGTCTGAAGCGAAAGCGAAACACATTGCGGAAACACAACGAACTATGGATGCAATTCTTGAAATGTTATCTCGTGGAATCGAACAGCTTCGAGGACGAGCCAGCGATCCGCTGCACTTGCGCCTGGTGCTGATGCCGACGGTCGTGACAATCATTGCTATCCGCGCCGGCATAAGAGACGCCCGCGACGGGCAGCCGGCTTTTCTCTGGGGACTGATCACACGGCCAGCCCAACGGAAAGAGCGCCTGTTGTCGGCGCGTAGCCACATTTCCAGGATCTTGCTCGTGGCCTGTGTCCTGGACACCATCTACCAAGTAGCGTTCCTGCGAGCTTTTTACCCCATCCAAGTCTTCATTGTTGCCATCGGTTGCGCGATCTTGCCCTACGTACTGATCCGTGGGCCAGCGAATCGAATCGCGCGTTGCTTCTCCATGGGACCCAAGCCAAGCCAGCAATGGGGGCCGAAGAGGCCTGAGGGCGATCGAAGCGACGATTAGAGGCTTGGCGAATCGATTCGGGATGCGACTCCTCGGGAAACCAACTGCTTAAGGAACGCAGAACGACAAACACATGCCCCTTCGCCCAACGAACGTAAGCCAACATGCTCCCTGACACTGCATCGTCGGTAACGGATCGTTCGCTCGACGTATCGCAAGCTGAGGTAGGGTTTGTCGCCGGTGATCGCCCCCATTTCTCCGCGGAAACGGCGGCACTGTTGCCTAACCGTTTGTCGGCGGCTGCCGTGGCAATCGCCATCACAATTGCAGCCGCGTTCGTCGGCAACTTGATCGCGGGCACAACCGATCTTCGGCGGCTACGGGTGGCAATTCTGCTGCTTACCTTCGTTGTGGCGTTGCTTGTTCGCAGTCGCCGTCAACTTTCACTCTACGAGTTGCGTTTACTTGAACTTCTCCTGTTCGGTTCCCTCGTTTTCCAGTTGTCGCTGATGATGCTCAGCCGGATCGCATCGTTTGCCGAGACAAACGATGCCACCTCAATGATTTCCGTTCGGCAGCAGTTCCTGATGGCTTGGTGAGTGATCATTTTTATCTACGGAATCATGATGCCGAACGATTGGAAGCGCGGAGCGATTGTGATGTTGTCGGCGGACGTTGAGCAAATCATTCTACAGTTCTTGGCGAAGACGCCCACTGCTCGGTATCAGGATGTGGTTAGCCTGAGACACGCACTCGCCCAGTGTTCGGTAGCAAATGATTGGGGACCAGAGCAAGCAAACGCGTGGTGGAAAGTGCACACGAAACAATCCCCGGATCCAACTGTCACATCCGCTCCCATAGCCGCGACACTACATTGCCAAATCTCGATGCCCACTCTCGACGCCGAGGAGAATGAAGGAGGGCGACCGACGTCCGACTGAAACAGTCCGGAACTTTGCGTCGACTTCTGTTCGAAGATGTTGGGGCCAACCAGCGAATCAATTCCCGTTTTTGGCAAGAACGTCATTTGGCTCGACCCATCGAGAGACTGCGCAAAGCGCATTGTCTCGGTCGTACTTCTGCGAATAGCGAGCTCCGAAATGCACTGGGATAATCAGAATTCCAAGCTGTGACTTTCATTCGTTCTCTGGACCAAATGCGTCGCGGTTGGAACCTCGCCATTCCCGTTGTGAGCATTGGTTTGCAATCAGGATCGAGAGCGTGGTTGGAGGCGTTTGTTTGGACGCCCTCCGTTACTGAGATCGAGCAATTGGCCCCCAAAGGAAAACAGAAGATGAGTAGTACGACATCAGCGCAGAATCGCAACACGAGAACTGCGAACGCGGACTTGAACGCTTCTACAGCGGGAGTCACGGCAGATAAGGCTCGGATCGATCGGCTTAAAGAGCGCAACAGAAGTACACCTCAGGAGCTTGATTTCGAGCGGGTCAGGATCATGAAAGAAGTGTATGAAGCGACGCCCGGTGACGTACAGATCCTGCGGCGTGCCAAGTTCCTGGCGGCTCTGTTGGAACGCAAAAAGCTTTTCATTGATGACAACCTCTTCGTGGGTGCCATGGCAGGGAGCTACAAGGCTATCTACCCCAATCCCGAGTGGAACGTCCTGTGGATGAAGGAAGAGAAAACCGTTGAAAGATCGAAAACCAAGGAAGACAAGGAAGCGAATGCATGGGCGCTCGAGTACTGGGACGAGCGTGGGCTGAAGAGCCGGACGGAATCCATATTCCAGCAGCGATATGGTTTCGATCCGGCCTCGTGCTACGAATCTGGTCTCGTTGTTCCGTTCCATGACTGGCCGGGTGGCGGCGGCAATCTCAACTACCCGCTGGTTTACCAGCAGGGTCTTGCCAGTGTCATCAAGGATGTCGAAGAGCGGATGATGTCCCTGGAAATGCGTCTGGAGAACACAGACAAACTTTACTTCTACCAGGCCAGTCTCATTGTGATGAAAGCGATGATCCGCTGGGCGAACCGTTATGCCGAGTTGGCTCGCGAAATGGCTGCTAAGGAGAAAGACGAAGTCCGCAAAGCGGAGTTGGTCTCCCTCGCGGAGACCTGCGAGCGTGTGCCCGAGCACCCGGCCCGCAACCTGCGGGAGGTCATGCAGTGCCATTTCTTCTGTCACCTGGCCGCAGAACTTGAGCAGGTCGGCTGCGGATATTCAGAGGCCTACCTGGGCCAGAACCTTCAGCCCTACTACCAAGCCGACAAGGATGCCGGGCTGATTGACTATGACGACGCTGTCTTTATGTTCCAGAACCTCGTTGTCAGGTTGAATGAGATTAACTATTACTACGGCGAGAAAGTCGCCCTGCAGAACTCTGCCGACCTGGGTCAAAGTATTACCCTTGCGGGCTATACCGAAGAGGGGGGAGATGCCACGGCGGAGATGGACTACGTGATCCTCGATGCCTGCACCTATCTGTCTTTCCCCCAGCCACCATTGTCCTGTGCACTCACCCCTAAAACGCCGGGCAAATTCCTCGAAAAAGTGCTCGATTGTATCGGTACCGGGGTCGGCATGCCCCAGTTCGTTAATGCCGATGTGATGGTAGAGCGGGCACTGTACCTGTGGGGGAACACGGAGAGAAATGGCGCTCTTCCCCTAGGTAAGGCCAGGCGGACCTGTGTCGGGGCGTGCGTGGGGAGTTACATCCCCTATGAAACAGGTCATCCGGTGGAGGGACAGCCTAATCTCGGCAAGGTGCTCGAGCTAACCCTGAACAACGGCTTCGATCCTCGCACCAAAACGCAGGTCGGGCCCAAGACAGGCGATCCAGAGACCTTCAAGGACTTTGAGGAGCTGTATGCGGCATTTGAAGGGCAGCTTCAATTCGCTGAAGATGTTCTCCGCCGGGGAGCCTGGATTGCGAGCATGCTGAATGCCGACTTCCTGCCCTGTACCTGGCGATCCATCCTGACCAAGGGCTGCATTGAAACCGGCCTCGAAACCTGGAAAGGCGGCGCCAACTATTACACGGTCGCCCAGATCTCTGTCGGAGCAGTGGATGCGGGGAATGGACTGATGGCCATCAAGGATCTCGTATTCGACAAGAAGAAGCTGACCATGGCTGAACTCAAGAAAGCACTGGCGGCCAATTTCGAAGGGGAATACGAAAAAGTCCATAAGATGTGCTACGAGGATGTACCCAAATACGGCAACGATATCGATGAAGTGGACTTCATGGTTCGCAGGGTGAATGACAGCGTATTGCGTGCATTTGAAAGTGTAGACGGCGGTGGCAACTACATCAGCAAGGACATCAAGACCTCGATGGACCAGTACACCAAGAGCGTGCACAACCTGATGGGGTTGGTGACCGGCGCATTGCCCACCGGCAAGAGAGCCGGCGTGGCGCTCACCGATGGAAGTTTGTCTGCCATGCCGGGGACCGACACCCACGGCGCTACCGCGCTGATAATGTCTGCAACCAAGGGTAACGATCCCGTCAAGTGGTGTGCAACGCATATGAACTTGAAGCTCCCGCCGGATCAATTGAAGACGCGCAAAGGCCGGGACAGCGTGCTGAACCTGGTCAGAACCTTGTTCCAAAACGGTGGCTATCACGCTCAGTTCAATGTGCTGGATACGGAGATGCTGAGAGATGCACAGAAACATCCGGAAAACTATCGTGACCTCGTGGTTCGTGTTGCAGGATTCAGCGCGTTTTTTACCCAACTCCATGTGGGCGTGCAGAACGAAGTGATCGAACGCACTTTGCAGCGTTGCTAGCGACGTTTAACGGGACTGGTACGGCGTGTCGCTACGCCACGCCGTACCGGATCGTCCATTATCATTAAAACACAGGTCACGACAATGAATAGGGAAAAGAGACGAATTGCGATCAACGTGGGGGCTGGCTTCGTGCCGGGACTGAACGCGGTGATCAAGGGAGCGGCGCTCGCGGCCACGAGGCTGGGTTGGCAACTCGTCGGGATCCGCGACGGGTTTAGCGGAGTCTTGAACCCGGATCAATACGACGAGGGTGGGATACTGCCACTGAGTCCGGCACTGATCGACAACCTCGATCCCTCCGGAAGCCGCCTGCTGGGCATGTCCCGCCGCGTCGATCCATTTCACGTGAGGTGCGAAGATGAATACGGCATGCTGGAGGAACGCGACATGTCGGATCAACTGCTGACCACGCTCAAGCAGGAAGGCATCGATGCAGTGATTTCAGTCGTGGGAATGCAGGGTCTGAGCATCCTTTACAAGCTGAATCAGAAAGGCCTCAATACGATCTGCGTGCCGCGATCGATCGAGAACGACATTGCATCGACATTGGTTTCCTTTGGATTCAACAGCACGCTGAGCTTCACCATCGAAATGCTCGATCGTGCACGACAGGCGGCACAAGCATCGCAACAGGTCTTTGTTGTGGAAGTGCTCGGCGAGCACGCCGGCTGGCTCGCGTTGCAGTCCGGTATCGCCGCCGGTGCCGATGCAGTGGTGATTCCCGAAATTCCGTGCAAGCTCGATGAACTGGCAGCCGAACTGCAATCACGCGTCAACGTCCAGCGTCCCTTCGGTCTGGTTGTAGTCGCCCAGGGTGCTCGGTTCGCGGAGGAAGCGAAAACTACCGACTCCGAACCGGCCGTCAATTCGCTGAGGGCATCTCTGTCACCCATGGCCACCGAACCGAGCGGAGCGCACGCCATCAACCGCTCAGGATTTGCCGCAGAGACCGTTGCCAATGGACTTCAACAGCGCACGGCTTTGGCTGCCAAGTCAATGGTCCTCGGCCCTTGGGTCCGCGGAGGTGCTTCATCCGCCGTGGACCGTCAGTTGGGCTTGGCTTATGGCGCGGCAGCAGTCAACGCCCTCGAGGCCGGTGAGGATGGTGCGATGGTCGCCTTTGTTCCGCCTGACATCAAGTACGTACCGCTGGAGAACGCGATCAACAAAGTCAGAACGGTGACCGAGAACAACGAATTCATCCAGATTGCCCGTTCCCTTGGCATCTTTTTTGGAGGGAAACAATCATGAACCCAACGAGCACATCTCCCGTTGTGACCGGCCGAGTTCTCAACATTCAACGATATTGCAGTCATGACGGCCCTGGCACTCGCACGAACGTTTTCCTCAAAGGCTGCTCGCTACGATGCAAGTGGTGCAGCAACCCTGAAAGCATTCGCCCCAAGCCTGAACTTGGCTATGACCCCAAACTATGCGTTGGCAAAAAGGAATGCGGTGCGTGTCTGAAGGATCCTTTCCCTCGGGGTGCTTTCTACACGCTCGATGGGCCGGATGACAAAGTGCATGTGAACTGGGATCTGGCCAATGGCTGCACGGCGGAACACACCGCGCTGTGTCCAACGAACGCCTTGTACATGTTCGGCGAAGAGATGACAGTCGACCAAGTATTAAACGAAGTGGAGAAAGACGCCTCCTTCTACCACAACACCGGCGGGGGCATGACGCTCAGCGGCGGGGAATGCATGTTGCAACCGGATTTCAGTGCCGCGTTACTCAAAGAAGCCCATAGTCGTGGCATCAACACGGCGATCGAAACAGCATGCAATGTTCCCTGGGAGTTCGTCGAGAAGGTGCTGCCCCACGTCGACACGATGTTGCATGACCACAAGCTGACGATCCCCGAGCGGCACAAGAAGTGGTGTGGCGTGAGCAACGAGCGGATCCTGGCCAACTTCAAGCGAGCCTACGAAACCTTCCCCGATATCGACTTCATCGCGCGGACGCCGCTGATCCCAGGCGTGAACGATGATGAAGGTCACATTCGAGCGGTGTTGGCGTTCATTCGTCCCCACAAGAACGTGATCGAGTACGAGTTGTTGCCCTATCACCGATTTGGTTTGGGCAAGTACGACTTCCTCGGCAAGGTTTACGAACTGGCGGACTTTCAGTCGCCTTCAACGGAATTGGTGGCGCGTTTACAAGCCATCATCGACGAGGCGTTTGGCCGTCAAAAGGAAAATTGACTGATGGCCGAAACCGGGGGACACGAAGCACCGTCACCGTTGGTTGAGACGAATTGGTTGGCAGAGCGTCTGGACAACCCCGATTTGCGGGTTTTGGATTGCTCAGTGATCATGCACGTCACCGATGATGGCGATCATAAATACTTTAGCGTGAGAGCTGAATGGGAAAAGGCCGACATTCCCGGCAGTGCATTTATCGACATCCTGACCGATCTTGGTTCCAGGTACTCTCCGACGGTACCTTTAATGGCCCCATTTTCCGATTTCGCAGCGGCGATGGAATCCTGCGGTATCGGTGATGGCAACCAAGTCGTACTTTACGACCGTTCCAACCACGCGTGGGCTGCGTGTATCTGGTGGATGCTACGGGTCTGCGGTTTCGACGCCATGGTCTTGCGCGGCGGATGGCAGAAATGGAAGGCTGAGGGTCGACCCGAGTCCACGCTGCCAACCGTCTTTCCGCGTGGCAGTTTGACTGTCAAACCACGCCCGGATTTGATGGCGACCAAAGAGAGGGTTCTGGCGGCGGTATCGGACGACAAGACGTCGATCATCAACGGATTATCTGCGGATGAACACAGTGGCAGGGTGATCCGGTTTCCGAGAGCGGGCAGGATCAAGGGCAGCGTCAACGTCGATTGTGAACGGTTGGTCGCCCCCGACACCCATACCATGCTGCCAGACGACCAACTGCGGACGGTTTTCGAGTCCGCCGGTGCTTTGAAAACGGATCGTGCGATCACCTATTGTGGTGGAGGCGTTGCCGCGAGCCTCGATGCGCTGGCACTGACAATACTGGGTGTGCCCCATGTCGCTGTCTATCACGGGTCCATGGCAGAATGGACCGCTGATCCCGCGCTGCCGATGGAGACAGACTGACCGATGACTCTCGAACCAGGACGACCACGATGCTGAGTGCCTTCTTTTGGGGCCTGATCGCGACGTCATCGCTTGTCGTGGGCGGGATCATTGCAACCCAATACTCGATCAGCAAGAAATTGATCGGGATCATCATGGCCTTCGGCGCAGGGACACTGCTCTCGGCCGTCTCCTACGAACTAGTCTTTGACGCCGTGCAACTCGCTCGATTGACCGGCTTTCCAGCACTGGGACTCGTTGCCGGAGCGTCCACATTCTTTTGTAGCGATGCCTTGATCGCAAAGTTTGGTCGCGGAAATAACGCTCGCCCGGGTGTCTCGGCACAAGCCAAACTGGCGGTCCCGATGGTGTTGGCCATCATCCTGGATGGGATTCCCGAATCGATCGTGATCGGCTTGGGAATGCTCGAAGGAGGAACGGTTAGCCTTGCCATGTTGGCTGCGATTTTTGTTTCCAATCTTCCAGAGGCGATCGCGGGGTCGGTCGGCATGAAAGCAGGCGGCGCCAGCCGCGGCAAGATTCTTTTGCTGTGGTGCATCATCGCCTTGGTGTGCGCAGCGCGTCCGCTGCTGGCTTCGTTCTGTTCGGTGACGTATCCGCCCGCTGGATTGCATTCGTGCAGGCGTTTGCGGGAGGCGCCATCCTAATGATGCTGGCTAATTCGATGATCCCTGAAGCCTATGAACATGGCGGCAAACTAGCCGGCGTATTCACGGTACTGGGATTCTTCGCTTCGGTATGTGTCATCATATTAGAGCACTCGCGATAACACGGGGTGACTGAACTGTACCCTTGGAGCAATCGATTGTCCGATGAAACACTTCTTCTATTCAAGCTACATCCCTGTTCACGCGGTTTAACCGACCAAGAGGCACAGGAGATTGCTGACGCATTGGAACTGGTTCGCTTTGAACGCGGTGATGTGATTTGTCGCGCTGATGAACCGGTGAACTTCGTCTTTCTAATCGTTCATGGACGAGTGCGTCTGGAGTTGCTGGACGTCCATGGAAAACTCGTGATGCAACGATTTCAAACGGCAGGCGGACAGTTCGGTGCCATGGCCGCGTCCCTCGCCGAGCCCACTCCGGTCAACGGCACCGCCGAGGACCCTTCGGTATTGCTGCGGATCGGCTACGACAAGGCACTTGAGCTTTCAAAGAAATACGATGCCTTTCGTGCCAACTACATGCGAATGATTTCCGACTCGGTCAAGCAATCGCTTTTCAATGACAAGGCTGCGGTGCCGCCAGCTGTTACAGCATTCATTCACCAATCAGACGAAACTCGCGTGGTGAGCAGAAAGCTGACCGAACGTCTTGTCGGTCTGGGTGAGACCCCAGGAATCTTCTGTGATCGAGCAATGGACGTCGCGGGAATCAAGGTCATCCGCATTTTCGGCGAGGAAGGAGAAGCCAATCCCGAACAGATCAAGCGTCTGGCAGCGGAGAGCTTGCAGTCGGGTCGTGTCATCTTCGACGTTGATGCCACGCTCGACCTGCAACGAGTCTCTCAGGGATTTGAGGCGGCCGAACAAGTCTTCTGGTGCGTCACGCCTGGAAACTGGGAAGCTTCACTGAGCCGATTGCTAGCGATCGAAGCGCGTGCGCCAAGCTGGTGCAAAAAAGTTAGCATCGTTTGGTTGCTGCAACCGGCAGAGAAGGTACCCGTGGCGACGCAACTCCGCGAACTCGCGCAGCGAGATTTTAAAGTAGGCTTCGATGACAGCGAGCCGAGTCGAGGAGACCTCGAGTTTAGCGGGCTTGAGCGATTGGTGCATTTCATGCGCGGCATCCAGATCGGCCTGGCACTCGGTGGCGGCGCGGCCCGCGGCATGGCTCACCTGGGAGTACTGAAGACGCTTGAAGATAGCGGAATCACAATCGATCAGTTGGCCGGCACCAGTGCCGGCGCGATGACTGGGACGCTCTACGCATCCGGCTTGGATCCCGATTATTTGGTGGGCCGGTTCGTACAGGACTTAACACCGTCTTGGTTCTTTCGCTGCCTGCCTGGCGGGGACCAATGGTACTTGCTCTACAAATATCGGCGTAAACACTTTGACCCGATGTTGCGAAAGTATCTAGGCGATTTGCGTCTGGAGCAATTGCCGCTTCCGATGCATACCATCACCGTCGATCTGATCGGTGGACGCGCGGTGGTCAGGGAATCGGGAGACGCCGTGCATGCGATCACCGAAAGCATCAACCTTCCGATCCTATCCAAACCGATCTTTCGAGATGGCCAAGCGTTAGTGGACGGCGGACTGATCGACAATGTGCCTGCCGACGTGCTGACGAGGAAGGGCTGCAATTTTGTCATCGCTGTGAGCGTCACCGCCAAGATGGAACTTGAGTTTGCCAAGAACAGGCCCGATACACCCATCCACGAAACTCGCCCGCCATCCGCCATGGAAACGCTGCTGCGCAGCTATCTGGTACAGAATTACAGTGTCAATTCGTTGGGGGTCCAGGACGCCGACTTTGTAATCGAACCCGACGTCACCCAATTTGACCTCACCGCATTCACTCGCACCGATGAAATGGCCGCGGTGGGAGAGCAGACGACCTTGGAAGCACTTTCAGAGATTCGCGGACGGCTTCATCGTTTGGACCCCGAGTTGTTTCCCCCGGTATAGAGTTGATCGACATTCATCGCAGTGATCCTTGTGATCGAGAAAGTCCAATCAAGCGTTCCAGCGCCGCCGTGGTATTTTTCGATAGTGGGATGCTGTTCGCCGCCGCCGTCGCCAAAGTCAAGCCTGCGTTGGCTTCCATGTATGTGAACTCGCCAAGAATCTTGCAAGGTTGAACAGCCAAATGAGAACAACACACTTCGCCCCGAGCATCGCCCTGGCCTTATTGGTCATGGCGTCTCATGCCACGCTGGCTCAGGATGAGACCGCACCGGCGAAAGGTGAGGCGGTGGTGGTGGTGCAGGGTGAGGCTGCGGTGGTACAGGATGAGATGGCGCGGCAGCGTCTCACACCTGCCGACACATCGAGTTTTCGTGCAACACTGCACAGCTTTATCGATGCCTGCAATGACGTCTATGATCTGGCCGGAAGGAAGTTGGTCAGGCTTTGTTTTTTGGTTTTGTCTGCTAGCGCTAGCAGCGATAGCACCTAAAACCAAAAAACAAAGCCTGACGTGCTTGTTCGTGAGCTCTCTGCACGGTCGTCTTGAGCAGCGTTTCGCGCAGCGGTCTGTTTCACCGCCAGCAGATGGCCAGATTCCTTCGTGACACCGGATGCATCATCTTCAGCAGATTGCGATCGATTCCAACTCGCGCTTACTGTGCTCAAACTACACCTGATTGGCAAACCAATGCAGGTTAAGGGGACTCGCATTTGGCCGACCTGCTGGAAACAGGTTCGAACTGGTTAGAAGACCGGCGCACCAAACATGCCACGCGCAGCGTGAACTACGAGCGAGGCGTGGACACCGTCGCGCTGCAAGCGACGCCCGCCGAGAGTCGAGCCCGCACCTGCGATTGCGGCCTTTAAGGCATAGTCGGCGCCGGCCGATCCGCTGGCGGCGCGGCCGATGTCCGGTCGCCCAACGCCGGCGGGGTGGCGTTGTTTCGGGACCCATCGGTGTTTGGCGGGAGTGATGTGCCCGGCGTGTTCGGCCGGTCCGGAAGAGTTGAGGCCGCCGGAGGCGATGCGATCGGAGGCGACGCGACTGGAGACACTGGCTGCGCCGGAGTTGGCCGGGCGGTGACGCCGTTCGTCTGATCGTACGGCGAGTCACAGCCGACAAGCAACGACGCCGAGACGGCGGCGAGCAAAAGACCAGACCAAGACCGCGGTTGAGTGCTGGGCATGTGTGGTCTCCCTCTCGACCTGCGAGTCAATGAATTGCAAGGAGTGCAAGAATGACGCTGTTGCTCTTGCTCCAACCAGCGTTAGCTTACCATCCGGGTGAGATCTCCGAACAGAAAAGGCGTCGAGAAGTTGGACAAGACGGCCGGGGGGAGTCCCGTCAGCGGGCCTTGAGTGGAACGTAGGGACGTTCGCTTTCGCCCACATAGACCTGCCGCGGTCGGGCGATGCTTTGTTCGGGGTCATTCAAAAGCTCGCGATACTGGGCGAGCCAGCCGACGGTGCGGGCCACGGCGAACACGACCGTGAACTCGTTGGCCGGAAAGCCCATTGCATCGAGCAACACGCCTGAATAGAAGTCAACGTTCGGGTACAGGCGGCGTTGAACGAAGAACTCGTCCTCTCTGGCGATCCGCTCGAGTTCCCGAGCGACCTCCAACAACGGGCGCGGCCCCAGCTCCGCGAAGACTTCCTCCGCCAACTGTCCCAAGATCCGCGCTCGCGGATCGTAGGTGCGGTACACGCGATGGCCGAAGCCCATCAAGCGTTCCTCTCGGTTCTTGACACGCTGGAGCAAAGCGGGAATGCGATCTTTCGAGCCGATTCGCTGAAGCTGGGCCAGGACGCGTTCGTTCGCCCCTCCATGCAGCGGGCCGGAGAGCGTCGCCACGCCCGCCGCGACCGCCATGCAGGGATCCGCATGGGCGCTCGCCGCGCATCGGACTACGTAC
>CAVORG010000021.1:0-33273 GCA_963698545.1 uncultured Planctomycetaceae bacterium | reverse complement strand
CGAAAGGCGATCCTCGACGGCATTCGGAAGGCGGAAAGCGAATCGGACCGAGGGCAGTGATGTTCAGCCGCAAGTCGGTTGTGACATCACCGGTGCCCGTCGTCCCAAGATGATGCCCCGGAAGCTTATCGCAGTTTCTTTCAACGGAGTTAGCCAATGCAGGTCAAGCAATCTCATGGTCGCGGCCCAAACGTCGGAACTCTGGGCTGTCGAACATTGATCGTCAAGGCTCTGATCCTGGTGGCATTTGGATTACAGGCGGCAGTCGCGGTTGATGCTGACGCCGGAACGGTCTCCGTGTCCGGCTCTTTGGTTGATTCCGACGGTCGAGCCGTGGTTGACGGAATCGTGTATCTCCGTCACGGGCCGGAGCCTGATTACGCCTATCGGTGGAAGCGACTAAACGGGGATGGCCGTTTTCAATTCGACGAATTGAATCCCGGTGTCATCATCGTGGCGGCCTTCGCCGATGGTTTTTCGGTTGGCGGCCAAACGCGAGTAATGCTCCAGCCAGGAAAAAACGCTACGAATGTTGATCTGGCACTTTCAAAATCAGAAACGCTGACAGTTGCCGTTGTCGATTCTGCAGGCAAGCCCGTTGCTGGCGCGAAACTGTCACAACTTATGTGGGACGCAAACGGTGCTGTTCCCGTCTGGCTGCCTGAGCCTTTCCTGCGGCGATTGAAATTCAATCTCCCGGTCAGCAACGAACGCGGCGAACTTCTCATACCGTGGGTTCCCGCTGGCGCAGCATGTTCCGTTCGAGTCAGCCACCCAGACTTTGCCATTGGGGAAACGCCGAAGTCAATCGTGGACAAAGAGCCAATCAGTTTGGTACTTCATCGCGGCACGCCTGTCACAATTCGCGTCATCGATTCCAGTACGGGCAGACCGGCCACGGACGCTGTTGTTTCGGTTCTCGATGCAACTCTATCTCCATTTGAACAAACCGACCAACAAGTCGATGAGCATGGCGAATTCAAGATGCGCATCGCAATGGCCGAACAGCGGGTAGCTGTTCACGTGACGCATCCGACGTTGGCAGAGGCAAGGGCTTACTTTTTCTGGAAGAACGAACCGGCAACAATTGAAATTCCACTGTACCGAACTGCGGCGGTGAGTGGCCGCGTTGTGGATCCCGATGGCCTTCCGGTGGAGAATGTCCGACTTTCGTTTTCTGTTCCATCAAACACGTCTTCGTTTTCCAGCAGCGCAGTGACCAACGGCGATGGTCACTTCCGATTGCAGGCGCGAGAAGGAGACGGCACTGTCAAGGTGGGGAACGGTCGTGGATTCGTCTACGAAGGGATGCCGATCCAGCTTCATCTGGAAGCCGGACGCACAGCGAACGTCGAAGGTGTGGTTGTTAGTAAGATCCCGCCAATCTGTGGCGTTGCTGTTAATCCGGATGAGACACCCATTCCCTATGCACTGATCAGCGATCAATCGTTGCCCTACGGCGGTCAATACGTCCTGGCCGACGAGTCAGGCCGGTTTGAACTTCCGCTATTGAACCTGCCAAGGCTAGCTACACACGTCGTCGTACGGCATCCGTCCAGGCAACTGTCTGGGGGCATCTTCATTCCATACGCCGAGGTCCGTAAGGCGAAGGAATTTCGGGTGACGGTACAGCCTGAATCAACTTTGATCGGACATATTGAAGTTCCCGAAGCTGATAAGAATGCTGTCGCAGGCGTCCGAGTCTCAGTAGAAATCCTTGTCGACATGGGGAAACGCAAGTACATGCTGCCAGTGGCTTCCCAGGTAACAGACAGCTCCGGCTCATTCCGGTTTTCAGGATTGAGTCGGCACACGAAGTACTTTATCAACGTGACAGACAAGCTGTCGCGAGGCGTACCCGATGAACTGATAGAATTGCAGAAGGATGTTGTCGAGTTGCCAGTGCCGTTTAAGGTTGATTCACCGCAGATCGCCAGGGAAGAATCACCACCGGACCGGCGACCACCGCCGCTCGGTTGCGCTGCATGGCTTAACTCCGCCCCACTGACTCTGGACAGGTTGAAAGGCCGAGTTGTTCTGATTGACTTTTGGGCTACGTGGTGCGGTCCATGCCTAGCCGAGTTACCCAAGCTCGAACTTGCGCATCGCCTCTATGCCGACAAAGGGTTGGTTCTGATTGGCGTTCATGACAATTCCGTTTCGGAAGCCGACGTCCACAAGTTTATTCAGCAACGCAAGATTTCTTTCCCGATCGCATTGGACAACTCAAAGGGCGACACAGTGGGTCGATACAACGTCACACGGTGGCCGACCAAGGTCTTGATTGACCGTCAGGGAAACCTCATTGAAATACGTGATCAAGACGACTTGTTTGCCGTCCTCCGCACCATGTTACTGTATGACTAAAGGCGACGGTCGCTGGCAACGGAGCACAGGCGTCTGATCGACGCTTTCTGTGTCACTCAATCGTCAAGGGCAACGTGTATTTTCCTGGTGGCAAATCGAGTGCACCGGTGTCTCTTTGGACTCGTGTTTCGCGGCTCGACAAAGTTGGCGGCCGGAGATAGTCACCACGAAGGACGCGAAGAGCACGAAGATGGAAGTCGAGTTGCCCTCGCCTGGTGTCTGTCCTTAAGACGTGTTCATCGCTGAACTTCTCGAGGGAATGCCGAAACTCGACACAGGGGACTTGCACCCCATTAACTCACGCCCGTGCGGGGCGTACCGTGAACCGGAGCGACCGGCAGCGCTTTTGCAAATGGAAAGTCTTGGGCGGTTGCCCGGTTACAAACGACGTTCGGCGTACAAAGACGCGCGGCAGATTAATCTCAAATCGAGCGGTGAAATCAATGGCTACTGATTCCGGCTACCGCAAACTCGGGTATCTCGGCTTTCTCGGATTCTTTGGGCTCCTTGGACTATTCGGGCGTTCCGAGATGATGTCGCTTTTTGTCTTGTTCGGCTTGTTTGCTCTTTTCTTCACTCCGTTGGCGAAAGGCGATGGTAGTAAGAAATCACCAAGCCGGTGGGCGATTGCCTGCGCCGGCTGCGCTGCAATCATCGTGGTTGCGATGGTCCTGGCACAATATAGTGGTCCCTGATGGGACGTCAGTGTTTTCGCAGCGCACATCAATGAACTCGCTGATGCGAGTGACACAATTTCTGATCTCAATATTGATCCTCGAACAAATGCTATTCTCGTTACTGCTGATGCCCCGAAACTCGACACTGCGATCCGTTCGTCGGTGAAAAACTTGTACGCGAGGAATCTAAGCATGCACTCAACTTGCGCTCATAGGATGAAGGCAATGTGTCTCGTCTTCCTTGGAGTTTCCATTCACGCAGTCACGCACGGCCAGGATGTTGCGACCATTGGTGACGGGGCGGCAATCAAGAGACGGGCGAAAGCAGTCGTCGACGCGAACAGTCCTGCGATTGTGAGCTTCGCGTATGGGAAGGAACGAAAACTTCGTTTTGGCTGCGGCGTGATTATCACTCCCAGAGGTCATGTGGCCATCAGTGGTCCAGTTCATTCCGTGCTCGACGACGAACTGCTGGATTTGCGTTTAACTGATGGACGTCACGTGCGTGGCAAGGCGTTAGGTTGGTCTAGTGAATTCGGTTTCGGGATGCTCAAGATCACCGAGCCAGGGGAGTGGCCGTTCGTCAAATTGAGCAAACAGATTCGGGCTGGAGACATATGCTTGGCTTTGGGATACCCACGCGATCACGATGGCGATCAAAACCGCCCGGTAAATAGACTGGCTGTTGTCACTCGCGTATCGAAAGATGCGTGGTTTACCACTTCTCACCGATCGGATTTCAGTGCACATCCGGTTTTCAACATGAGTGGAGAACTTCTTGGGCTATGTGTTAGGGCAACCGCTGGCGGCGACGCGGTTCACAATTGCGCAAGTGCGATCAGCGACCATTGGAAGGAACTCGCCGCGGGCCGAAATCTTGATCGGAAGAGACTCCTCGACGAAACCAAACCGCCTCAGAAGTTTGGGCAACCGCCTGAGAAGATGAACGAGGAAACGCTCGCCAAGGTAAAGGCTGCTTCAGTTCAGATTGGAGATGTTGGGGAGAAGCCGCACTTCAGTGGTGTCATCATCCCTGATGGTTATGTGATCACCTGTGCGCACCATGATCGCCTGCCTGGCGCCAAATTGAACGTGACGCTTTCCGAAGGGCGATCGGCAGAGGCTGTTGTGGTAGGGACAAATCGCTTGACCGATGTTTGTGTGCTAAAACTTTCCGATGAAGGCGAGTGGCCCTTCGTAAACCTGGGATTTTCCAGTGTTCTCGAAGCTGAAGACCCCGTCGTAGTGATCGGATACCCAATCACGAACGGTCAGAAACCGATGGTTTTGATGTCGCGCTTGATTGCACCCACGCACACGCTAAAGCGTCGTGACCCCTGGAGTCACCAATTTTACGCGGCATGTGATGATGAACAAATCGCCCGGAATTTGAGAGGAGCTTCTGGTGGAGGCGTTTTCGATAGTTCTGGCAACGTGATTGGCGTACTGTCGTCGACCGCAGGCAAGGAGATCTTTTGTGCTCGTGTGGAGCTGTTTCACAAGAACTGGGCACTTTTGACGGCCAGTACCACTGTCTCGGCGGTTGACCCTGAATTGCTTGATGGCGCTCTCCCGAGCCTCAAGAAGCTAATGTCCGAATTGAAGGTCGTCGATCCGAAACGCTGACGAACCAGACGATGCACGCGAGTGGCCGATCTCGCGGAAATCGAATGGATGATCACATGGCGGCCACCGCGTGATCGTTTTCGTTTTGCCGCTTGTGGACGAGGGGGAAATAGCGAGATGCCGATTCCGAAGACGAGGGCGGAGTTAGTCGCGCAACTCGATACCTCCTACGGGAAGTTGCGGTCGGAGATCGAACAAGGTGGTCCTCGGCTTGGCTCGATGCATTGCATTGACGACTGGACTGTCAAGGAACTTCTCGCCGTCAGGACGTGGTGGACCGATAACGTGGTCGCGTGGGTTGTCGAGTGGCGCAAAGGCGCCTCGCCAGTTACGCCGGCTGCAGGCTACCGATGGAACGAAACCCCGAGACTGAACAATGATATCGCAAAAAGTGCCAGGCGAGAGTCTTACGCCTCAGTCCGCGAGCGGCTAGACAAAGGCTATTCGAAGGTCCTCAAGCTGGTTGACAGCCTGAGCGATCATGAGCTTCATGATACAGGTGTATTCCCTCACGCTGGAAGTTATCCCGTTAGGCGTTGGATCTCTTTGAACACGGTCCGACAGTATACGACGGCAAGATCGTTCATTCGTCGAGCAGTGCGCGAATCGCGAGCTGGAAATGCCTGAGACTAAGATCCGCCAAATGGGAAAACGGCGGAACAATTAGGATTTGACCTCGCGGATGGCGGAGTTGAGCGTGGGGCGGGTTGAGATCTGGCTGGGCATGCCGACATGGCGGCGGAGAGGATGAGCCGAGGTTAAGTCCTTTGTTCAAGGAACCCGGAGCGGCAACGCGTCGGCGGTCTCAGGGGAAACGCTTTGATGCGTTTTGGCCTGGACGGGCGGTTGGCTTGCCAGCGGCGGGTTTTTTGCTCGGCCTGAGTGGCTCGGTGGCGGCGGATCGGGATTCGATGCCTCGGTGCGGAGTTGTCTGGCGCGACCAACCACGTTTTCTGGATGGTTGCCGACTTGGCGTGGACGGTTTTTTCGGCGGTAGGCGCAGACCGGCGCTGGAGCGCCCCGGCGGGTCGCTGATGTGAGCAAAATGTGGGCTTGCTGGCGACCGTTCATGGCGATCTGGCCTGGGCGGGTGGCGGTTCAGTGAGCGGTTGACGCCTCGGGGGCGTGACAAATCCCAGCAGAACGCACGGCGCTCCGCATTGGCGCGGCCCCGGTGGGCGCAAGCACGGGCAAGCCGCGTTACAGCCCGGTCTGTTTTTAGGGTTAAGCTCATTTCCTGCGGACGATCACGCCGCGATGATCGCCTTGGACGATGATCACGATTTCGCCGCGATCCAGAATGCGCCGTCCGCGGTCTTGGCCGGAATGCTGCGCCCTCAAAACGAATCGCGCCCGCCGGTTTCAGGGGAGAATCGGTCACGGCCAAGCGTCCTGGCAACGCGGGTTCGATGGCTTCCAGTTCAAGCATTTCGGCTTCGCCGGGCGCCGTTGCGGCGGGTTTCATCCCGACCGTTTCCGCCCCGCCTTTTGTCCGGCGTCGGCTCGGCGTCAGGCAGTCACACGGACCGCAAAGACAATCGCAGGGAGAGACGATGTGCGGGCAGTGTAGGCAGCCGCCATCGACGTGATGGCAATCGACGCCGTGACAGGGAAGGTGATGGCAGTCAGCGCTGCAGCAGGCTTCCGCGAAACAATCGGGTTGGCAGCACAATTCTCCACAGGCGTCGCATTCTCCGCGTCGCTGAGCCAGCAAACGGCGCACGCGCGCCGATTCCAACCCGTTACCTGCTGCGACTGCATTGATCCTTGGCGACGGCGTGGCGCAACGCTGCAACGTCGCGCGCGTCGATTCCGCCGCCAGCGAGCCAACGCCGGCCGACGAGGCGTGCTCGTCTTCCGTCTCACGGCAAGTCCAGGCCAATTCCGCCAACTGCTGTCGCCCGTAACTCAACGCGGTTTCGATTTCACTGGCGGACGGCAAGGGATTGAAGTCACCTCGACGGCGATCGCGGTGGAAGTCCGTGGCGACATCGACCGCTATGATTGCTGCTCCAAGGCGACGTCCAATCGCCTGCAGCCAAGGCTTCTTCTCGAGGCTCCCCGCGACATTCGCCAGCGCGCAAAGACTAGAGCGAACGCGTCGGCGGTGGGCTGACAAAACTGCTCGAGCACATCGCCGCCGCGGTTCCAGCTCTTTGGATCCGACTCCAAGCGATCATGGCGCTCCAGGACTTCGTCAAGTTCCCTCAGCAAGCCGGCGTCGGCGGCCAGCAACACCTGGCGGGCCCGCCGTAGCGGCCGCCGCCACCACCACAAACCGCCTCGCGCCAGCAGGCTGCCGTTGTCGCGGACGTCGTCTTGTAGTTTTACTTCCAGCAACAAGAGACCCAACGCTGCGCAAAACCGGACAATCGGCGCGTCTTGGGCGTTGGCTCGCGCCCCTGACTTCGAGAGTCGGCAGCACGTTGGCGCGCTGTCCTCTGGTCGCGCGACCCAGCCGGCGTCCAACGCCAAGAGATAAAGGAACACGCCCTCGTAGCTCAGCATGGGCAGCGTCGACAGCCCAAATTCGGCGTGTTGATGCGCAGACGCGGGCGTAGGCTTGACGATACGCAACGGAATCGCAACGTCCCTTCAGGAATCCAAACATAGGCTTCTCCCTCATTCGCCGAGGATCGGCTATCTGCTCAAGCGGAACGCGTTAACATGAAACACCCGCGGAACCTTGAGCTTCACAGCGAACAATTGGAGCAACGCGATGTCGCTCATGTCCATTTTCCGTCCCGCCGGCGCTTGCTGGATCTCTTCCAAGGAGGTCTTCACGTGGTTCCAGCCCGGCTGCAACCAGAGCCGTTGGTGAAAACGATCCTCGTGCTCCTCGTTGTGCAAGCGATCCTGGACCTTGAGCACCAACTCCAGCGGTTGCTGGTCGTTGACATGCACGTCAAATTCGAGCTGATGATACCCGCGCCAATCGCGCCATGGCCAACGGAACATGACGTTCGGATAGATCGCGGGTCGCAAACGCACTTCCAGCGAGTATTCGCCATCGGTCGCCGTTCCCTTCACGCGCTCGATGGAAGCGTCGAGCGACTGAAAGCGACGCATCTCCAGAGCCGTCTCCAGCGAAGCCAGTTGCGGCCGTTGCCACCACTGCCAAGCCACATCGGTCAATTCCAAAAGCGGATCCCACGCGCCCAGGACCAACAGCGCGGCGGCGACGCCCACCATCTTGAATTGCAACGGGCTCCGTCCTCGCCCGAGCAGCCAACCGGCGGCGACGCCAAAACCATTGGCGATCACATCATGTAGACTGGCTTGCCGACCCACCAGCGATTGCAGCCATTCCACGCCGACGCTGCAAGCAAAAGCGGCGAAGGCCAAGACGGCGCTTGGCGCCGTGGCGGCGGATCGCTTCGCCGCGCGAAGGATGATCCAGGTCAGTATCGCGAAGGCGGGACCATGCGCTAGATCGAGCGTGCAATTCCGGATGCGGCCGCTACCGGGAATGGGCAGCAGCAGCAAGACCAGCAACAGCCCGCCTCCCAGCAGGGGCAAGCGGTAGGGCGTCGATGCGCGGGTCACAATTTGAAACATCGGCGCCATGGACGGCTCCCAACCCCTGCGGTCAATTCACTCAGTTTAGCAGGCCGTCATCGTAGAGGAGGCCCCAGCTCAGCCGTTTACAATACGGTTTTCTTCCGACTGTGCGCCGCAACGTCCGTCGCCGTCGTTACCGCTGAAGGAATGGAACTTGATGATTTCCACTCGTTGTTTGATAGCCCCAATCGCCTTGAATCTCCTGCTGGCCTGGCCGACCGGCGCCCAAGACCCGCCGGCGACCCGCAAGTCGCCTGTCACGACCACCTATCATGGCGTGTCGGTCAAGGAAGATTTTCGCTGGCTGGAAGATGGGACGTCGCTGGAGGTGCGTCAATGGAGCCAGCAGCAAAACAAGTGGGCGCGCGACTATCTGGACCAGCTTGCTATCGCCCAACGGTTGCGAGGGGAATTGACCGAGTTGTTGTCCCAGGAGTCCCAGTCCTACGCGGGCTTGACCTACGCTGGAGGCCGCTACGTCGCCCTGCGTTTCCAACCACCCTTGCAGCAGCCTCAACTCATCGTCTTTGATTCCCTGGATGCTCCCGAGCGGCATGGGGTGATCGTTGACCCGAACCAAATCGACGCCACGGGCGCCACTTCCATCGATTGGTTCCGGCCGTCGCCGGATGGGAAATGGATGGCGGTCTCCCTGTCCCGCGCGGGAACCGAACGAGGCGATCTGACGATCTTCGATATCGCCGCTGGGCGCCCCAAACAGAACCACGAGGGCGAGACGGAAGATGCGATCCCCTATGTGAATAGCGGCACAGCGGGCGGAGATCTGGCTTGGCAAGGCGATTCGAAGGGCTTCTATTACACTCGGCATTTTCGCGTCCGGCCGGGGGACCTCAACGATCAAGAGGTCTATCAACACGTTTATCGCCACCTTTTGGGCGACGATCCTCAGGCCGATCGATACGAATTGGGAAAGGGCTTTCCGAAGATTGCCGAGATCCAATTGGACGTCGATGGGCCGACACAGCGCGTCCTGGCCACAGTGCAGGAGGGTGACGGCGGTCGCTTCGCTCACTATCTTCGCGACGCCGCGGAAGACTGGCGTCAATTCAGTCATTTTGGCGACGGCGTCGTGCAAGCGGTCTTCGGCCCCGACAAGGACCTCTATGTCGTCTCGCAACAGCGGGCGCCCAAGGGCGAGATCGTCCGCGTGTCCGGAGGGGATCTGGACGTCGCAAGCGGAGTGACGGTGGTGGCGGAGAGCGACAAGGCGATCGTAACCGGCGGTGAGGCGTTCTGGGGCGAGACCACCGTACTGCCGACACGCCAGGGACTCTTCGTTCTCTACCAACTTGGCGGACCTTCCGAGATTCACGTCTTTGACGAACACGGGACTCCCCTGCCCCGCCCGGAGCAATTGCCCGTTTCCTCTGTGCATGGAATGCTGGAAATACCTGGCGGGATCGCCTTCGGCAATGTCTCTTATGTTGTTCCCGATGCGATGTACGCCTACGACGCTCAAACCAAGGCGACTCGCAGAACGGCCGTGGCGTTGACCAGCGTCGTGGATCTCAGTCGCGTGGGCGTCATTCGTGAATTCGCGGAATCGAACGACGGAACTCAAGTGCCTGTGAACGTCATCCTGCCGTCTGACTTCGAGAAAGGGAGACCGCAACCATGCCTGGTCTATGGCTATGGCGGGTACGCAGTCAACATGACCCCCGCCTACAATCCGGCGCTCAGCGTATTGCTGAATCACGGAGTCATCTACGCCGTCGCCAATCTTCGCGGCGGTTCGGAGTTTGGAAAACAATGGCATGAACAAGGGCGACTGACGAAGAAGCAAAACGTCTTCGACGATTTTCACGCCGCGGTGCGCATGATGAGCCTCAAGGGATACTCCACCCCCGAGCAAACAGCGATCATGGGCGGCAGCAACGGCGGACTGTTGATGGGCGCCACATTGACGCAGCACCCACAGGATATCGCCGTGGTGATTTCGCGGGTCGGCATCTACGACATGCTACGTAACGAACTGACGCCCAACGGCAAGTTCAACACGGCCGAATACGGTAGCGTCGAAGATCAGCGCAATTCCAGGCGCTGCTGGCGTACTCGCCCTACCACAACGTCAAGGATGGAATCGCCTACCCGCCGACGATCTTCCTGACCGGTGAGAATGACCCTCGAGTGGATCCCATGCAATCGCGCAAGATGACCGCTCGCTTGCAAGCAGCGACCCAGGGCGACGGTCCCATCTTGCTGCGAACCAGCGCGAATACCGGGCACGGGCTGGGATCGTCGCTCTCCGAACGCATCGAGGAGTATGTTGACATGTACGCCTTCCTGCTGCATCATGTGCGTTGACGCGCGACTGGCGTGCACCCAGGGTTGCGCCGCTGCACCCTGGGCTGATTTGAGGCCGCCCGGTTGGGACCTGAGGCTTATCCGTAGAGCTTGTAGGCTTCGGCGTGGCCGATCTTCCGGGGCGGATCTTGCCGCCGGCGAGTTTTTCGCCATTGGGGTCCACGTACACGCGCCCAGTGGATTTGCCCTCCACGACGTTCAACACGTGAATGTTGAAAATGAAGCCGGTTTCACTGGTGGTCTTGAACCAATGGACGTTGTCTTTGTGATCGGAGATGGATGAACAGCCGCCCACGGTGAACTTCTCATCGATCGTCGGCTTGATGATGTAGTGGTCTTCGTTGTCTTCCAGTCGATCGTAATGCCGCCCGTGAAAATCGCCTTGAAGCACAAGGAATGCGGTCGCCATATTGTCATGCCCGTGAGGCGCGACGGAGCGGTCCTTCTTTAGCGCAAACACCTGGCGTCCGAAGACCAACTCGGTGGGAAGTCCGATGACCTCGGGGAATTTGGGTCGCAGGCTCTTTTCGCCTTGTTTGCGGAAGACCAGATTCTGAGTGAGCTTCTTGAAGTCAATGAATCGCAAGAGCTCGGGCAGGTTGACTTGTCGAAAGAGAGCTTCGGTCTGGGATTGCCATTGAAGCTGAGTGAGTTTGCCTCCGCGGACGTCAAGGCCGAGATCGTGCAGTTCTTTCAGCCACTTCGCGGTGATCGGTTGCACGTCCTCGGCGAAGGCGTCGGTTTCAAAGAGTGTTTCCAGTAGCGAGAAGGTCAACAGGGATCCCAGGGCTCCGCCCGCAAAGGTGCGACGTGAAAACTGCGTCATGGCTGCGACTCCTGGATTTGCAAGGGGCTTGCCGCGTCCGCCGGTGCGCCTGGTCACAAGGCTCGCCCTGGCAATCCCGCCGACCCAATTAACCATTTTTAACGGCTCGACGCCACAACCTCGTGGGAATAGGCGACTTTTCCGATTGGGTAACCTAGGGCGCCCACTGGGTTCGCGACGATCTATACTGTGGTAATCATCCCTCCGGGAAGGTTTCTTCCCCCTCACCCACGTGGATCCACCTCGATGAGAACAGCGCTTTCGTTCCTCGCCTTAACCCTTTTGCTGCAGGCTTTTGCGCCGGTCGCAGCCCAGGAGCAGCCTCCCGCGGCCCCAGCGCTACAGCCGGCCGCCGAGGGTCGCGTCAGCATTCCGCTACCGGCCATGGGACGCGAATACCTGATGTCGGCTTCAATGATTCCCCAGGAGCTGGCGCCGACGAGCACGGGCCTGAGCGGTCATATCGTGGTCTTTGAGGTCTTCAACGATTCCGTTGATATGTACGAATCGACCAAGGGCTTGGTGGTGACCAACGACCTGCCGGCTCGACGCCTGTTGGCGACCTTTCCGATTGTCTCGCGCGACGACAACCAGGTGACCGTGGACTTCAATGCGGGAATGCGACGCGTCTTCACCGCCGACTGGACCGATGCGGACGGCTTCAACCCGACTCGGTTGGCTCGCGTCTTGGAGGTGCCGCACGCCCGCGTTTTCTCGGTCGAGAACAAGGACGGCAAGCTGGCCATCCGACAGGCGGTGCAAGCCCGCAGTCGCCAGATGATGCAGGATGTCGAAGAACGCATGGAGATCCGCTATTTCTTCACGCCCTATCAACCCGGAGCGTTCGAGGGCAAAGAGAATACGCCCGTCAACCGCCGCTACGTTCAGTTCTTCGAATCGCCCGCGAATCTCGAGCTCACCACGGGGCGGCAAGTGAACAAGATCGCCCGCTTCGACATCAGCAAGCCCATCGTCTTCTACTACAGCGCGAATACTCCCGAGGATTACGTTGAGGCCGTGCGGCAGGGCGTTCTGTATTGGAACCGCGCTTTCGAGAAGGAAGTGGTGCGGTGCGAGAAGGCCCCTGACGGCGTGACCGCGCCCAGTGTGGATCACAACGTCATCCAATGGGTGCCTTGGGACGCCGCTGGATTCGCCTACGCCGACATTCTGCTGGATCCGCGCACCGGTCAAAGCATGCACGGGCAGGCGTTCATGACCAGCGTCTTCGCCATCAGCGGCGTCGAACGAGCGCGGCTGTTGCTCCGCAAGCTGCGGTCCATGGAGGACGCAAAGGAGGAAAAGGGCAAGGACGATGATGATGATGATGATGATGACGACGACGATGACGATGACGACGACAAGAGCGTTGGCGGTGGCCGCTTCAACACGTCGATCATCGGGTTGCCCTTCTTTCAGCCGACTGCTTCTTGCAAGTGCGATGTCAGCAAGTTCGCTCACAACTACGCCAACGGACTGCTGGCGATGCTCGAGGACGGCAAGGCGGACGACGCCGCGATGATGCGCGCTTCGCAGGACTATGTGCTCGCCGTGGTCTGCCATGAAGTGGGCCATGTTTTGGGCTTGCGGCATAACTTCGCCGGCAGTCTCGAAGCGACCGTCACTCCCAAGGCGCTGGACGAGTGGTTCGATAAGTATCTGACGGAGAAAGAACCGCCCGAGATGAAGGATCAGATGGTGACTTCCAGCATCATGGAGTACTCGGTGTTCCCAGCCGAAGTGTTCATCGCTTGGAAAACGCGAACCGACAAGGACTTCATCATGCCTCACGATCGCGCCGCGATTCGGTGGGGATACTTCGGCGAGGAGACCGCCCGCGAAGAGAAGCTGCTTTTCGCCACCGACGGCGACGTGGGAACGTACGGCGACGTGACGACCTTCGATTACGGCGCGGATCCGGTGATTGGCGCCTTGGCCGAAATGGGCAAGTCCGTCAACAGCCTGCCCACATCGCTCATCGAGACCTTTATCTCCGCCAAAGCGCCCCGCGATCCGCGCGATGCGATTCCCTTGGAAAAGGTGAATTTGAACGCCGGCTTCCAGGTCGCCATGTTAATGTCCGACTATCGCGCCGCATTTCGCTGGTTTAGCGCCAGCACGCGTTCAGTGAAGGTGGAGCGCGACTTCGACTACATCGGGCCGCTCAACGAGGAAGAGCGACTCAAAGCGCACTGGGAGTACTTGAAGAAACAGGTGGAGATGGCCGGCGGCATTGATCGCCTCGGATTCAGCTTCCTGCCCCTGCCGCTCACCCTGGACTTGAAGAAGGAGCCCGACGGCGCCGTGCCGCCGATGAAGTTCGACGCCGAAAAGATGACCGAGAAGGTCGGCAAGCTGTTGGATTCCGACGCCTACAAGACCTTCGTCGGCGCCGATGGGAAGTCGCATGAATTCACCGAAGAAGAACGAGAGCTGATCAAGAAGCGAGCCAAGCTGTACTTCGAGGAGTACGGCAAGGAGCTGATCACTCGAATCATGCAGCGCTGGGCCGCGACGCCGCGCGACCTCGGCGCCAAGGTCGAAGGTCGTGTCGCGGACGACGACATCATCGCCAAGTTCGAGAAGCAGGTGGTCGCCGCCGTCAAGCATGTCGTGACCGCTCGAAAGAAGGCCGAAGAGGAAGACGCCTTGATCCAAGGCAAAGTCAACAAGGCCTTTGTCTCGGTCGTGGATTTCGAGTACGACATCGAAGCTCGCCTAGCCGCCGCCAAGGCCCTGGCCAGCGGCAACGGATCCTACAGCGCTTGGGCCAATGACGAGCGAAAGGCCATCGGGGAAGAGCTGAAAACCAGCGTGGAGGCTTCCTTGAACATCAACAACTTCAAGGACTTCAAGGATTCCAAGCTCTCGCGTCGCCTGCGCGACTGGTACCTGGAACAGCAGAAGGTGATCCAGGCGCTGCAGTAACGCCACAGGCGGTGCGATGTTATCCTGAGACGGATCATGCTCGAGGTTGCGGTTCGCGCCGCAACCTCGAGCTGTTTTGACGAGACGCAGTTACAGGCCGGCCGTTGTTCAACCCCGGCGCCCGCCCAGGCGGACCCTGGTGAGCAAGGCAGCCGCCACGGCGGCCATGGATGAACCCGTGTCGAGAATTATTCTGCCCATTGACGGCCGCTTGCCGGATGTGGCGGCTTCCTTGCGGAAATCGCCGGTCTTGGTTCTGCAGGCCCCGCCGGGCGCTGGCAAGACGACCCGAGTTCCCATCGCCTTGCTCGAGGCCGGCTTGCTGGGCGATCAGCAACAGTTGGTGCTCGTTCAGCCTCGACGACTTGCGGCGCGGGCCGCGGCGGCTCGGATGGCCGAGGAAAACCACTGGACGCTGGGCCGCGAATGCGGCTATCACGTTCGCTTCGATCGCCGAGCTTCCTCGGAAACAAGGATCCTCGCCGTCACCGACGGCGTCTTGCTGCGGCGGTTGCAGCAGGACCCGGTGCTGGCCGATGTTTCGGCGGTCGTTCTGGACGAGTTTCACGAACGACGCCTCGACACCGATGTGCTGCTGGGCATGTTGCATCGACTGCGCACCGAGCTTCGTCCGGAACTGCGGCTCGTTGTGATGTCCGCCACCTTGGACGCCGCGACGGTCGCTCAATTCCTTTCGTGTCCGGTGATCACCGCGGAGGGACGATCCTTTCCTGTGCGGATACGCTATCGCCCGCCCGTCGCCGCGACCTCCGTCACGTCCCGCCGCATCGCCGAGCAGGCCGCCCACGCCGTGCGGGATTGCTTGCCAACATGCCAGGGCGATCTGCTCGTCTTCCTGCCGGGCGAGGGAGAGATCCGGCAAGTGCATCGCCTGTTGGAGCGGGAAACTCGCACGCCCGATTGGATCGTGTTGCCGTTGTACGGGCGGCTCTCGCCGCAAGAGCAGGATCGCGTGCTGAGACCCAATGCGTTGCGGAAGATCGTTTTGGCCACCAATGTCGCCGAGACATCGGTGACCATTGACGGAGTCACGACCGTCGTCGATAGCGGCTGGGCGCGCGTGTTGCGTTACGATCCTCAAGTTGGCTTGGACCGCTTGCAATTGGAGCGTATTTCGCAAGCGTCCGCCGAGCAGCGCAGCGGCCGCGCTGGGCGGACCGCGCCGGGTGTTTGTTGTCGGCTCTGGAGCGAAGCGGCCGAGCGCGGCCGACCGGCCCAGACCGAGCCCGAGATTCAGCGTGTTGATCTCAGCGGCGCCGTGTTGCAATTGCACGCCTGGGGCGAACGGGACATTGACGATTTCCCTTGGCTGCAAGCTCCCCGCTCCGAGTCCGTGGCGGACGCCCATCGCATCCTGCGCATGCTGGGCTCGCTGGACGATCAGCTTCAGATCACGATCGCCGGGCGAGCCATGAGTCGGCTGCCAGCTCACCCGCGGATCGCCAAACTTCTCTTGGTCGGTCAGGAGATGGACGTTCTTTATGCGGCGTCCTGGGCGGCGGCGATTCTCGCCGAGCGAGACCCGATTCAACGTCGCGAGGATCAACGCCGCGGCGCCGCTGAAGGCGGAGACGCGAGAAAGCCGCCGACGCTGGCGGCCGCTGTCTCGGACTGTGATCTCTGTGATCGCATCGCCGCGGTCTGGCGATTCCTGTTCAGCGGCGAAGACGCCGCCGGCGCCGGCCGCGTGAACCACGCTGCGGCCCGTCATCTCGCCAGGATCGCCAGGCAGTTTCGTGATTTGGTCCGCGCGGAACTCCGCCGCCCGCGACCGGCGGCGACGCAAGCCGACGAGGCCTTGCCTGACACGTTCGCGACCGAGCATCGCGAGTTGCTGCGGCGCGCCTTGTTGGCTGCTTTTCCCGATCGCTTGGCAAGACGTCGCGATCCCCATCAACCGCGAGGCCTGATGGTGGGCGGACGCGGGGTGCGACTCAGCGAAGAATCCGCGGTGACTCATGGCGATCTCTTCCTGTGCCTGGATTGCGTGGGGGCGGACCGTCAAGAGGCTCGCGTGCGGATGGCGTCGGAGATCCCGCGTGGCTGGCTGCCCGCCGAAGGCCTGCACTTCCATGACGCCTGCTTCTTTCATCCGTCGAGGAAGCAAGTCGTCGCGCGGCGCCAGGTGTGTTGGCAGGACTTGGTGCTCGAGGAGTCGCCGCTGCCGGCGCCATCGGGCGAGGAAGTGGAGCGGTTGTTGTATGCAAAAGCGGTGGCCCACTGGGATCAGGTGAATCCGGAGCAAGATGCGGACTTGCGGCAATTGCTTGCTCGCGTCGCCTGGCTGGGAGAGGTCATGCCTGAATTGGACTGGCCCAAGGTGGACCGCGAACTGCTGCTCGAACTGCTTCGCGAGATGTGCGTTGGCCGGCGATCCTTTGAACAGCTCCGCAAAGCCTCCTGGCGAGACGCGATGTTAGCTCGGCTGGACGCTCGTCAACATGAGGCGTTGCGGCAAGATGCGCCAACGCGGTTGCAAACGCCTCGGGGGACGTTCGCCAAGGTTCAGTACGAATTGGGCAAGCCGCCGGTGGCGGCGGTTCGCATTCAAGAGGCGTTCGGCTGGGCCGACACTCCCCGGCTGGCCCGGGGACGTCGGAAAATTCTGTTGCACCTGCTGGCGCCGAACATGCGTTGCCAGCAAATCACCGACGATCTCGCCAGTTTCTGGGACAACGCCTACCACGTGGTCCGGCGTGAACTGAAACGCCGTTACCCCAAACACGCTTGGCCCGAGGATCCGCGCGGGGGCGCCTAGGGCGACGAGCCCTACTTTTCAGGAAGCGCAAGGCGTTTTAGTCTACATCCGTTCCGTTCGGCGGCTCCGGCTCTCGGTTCCCCCGTATTCATCGCCCCAGGAAGATCTCTGTCATGACGCGAATGTTCTGGTTGGCCCTGTTTTCCACGCTGGCGGTCGCAATGGTCAACGCTCCGCGAACCCATGGTCAAAACGCCGAGCCGACCTCGCTGGATTCGGGCATCGACACCAAGGGGTTTGACCGATCCGTGCGGCCTCAGGACGACTTGTTTCTGTTCGTCAACGGCGAGTGGATTCGCCACACTCAGATCCCCGCCGACAAGTCCAATTTCGGTTCGTTCATTGAATTGGCCGACGAGGCTCAGGCCAACCTGAAGATCATCATTGATGAAGCGGCCGCCAAAGAGGGCGCGGCGGGCTCGAATGAGCAAATGGTCGGCGACTACTACCGAGCTTATATGGACCTCGCCGCGGTCAAGGCCGCCGGGCTCTCGCCGCTGCAGCCGCACTTGCGAGCGATCGCGGAACTGAAGGACGCGGACGACTTGCTGGCGCACTTTGGCAAGCTACAACCGCTGGGCGTGCAGTCCCCGATCGGATTGTTCATCGGACCAGATAACAAGAACTCGTCGGTGTATCTCACCACGGTCATTCAAAGCGGCTTGACGTTGCCCGACCGAGATTATTATCTGCAGGATGATGAGAAATACAAAAAGGCGCGAGGCGCTGGTCGCCTATATCCGGAAGATCCACGAATTGGCGAAGGTCGATGGCGGCAAGGAAGCAGCGGAAGCGATCCTGAAGCTGGAAACGAACATTGCGGAAATCCAATGGGAGCGGACGCAGCTGCGCGACGCCGAGAAGCGCTACAACAAGTACGCCGTCGCGGATCTTGGCGAGGTGACTCCTGAATTGAATTGGCCGGCCTACCTCGACTCCGCTGCGGTGGGCGGGATCAAATCGCTAAACGTGGCGACGCCGAGCTTCTTCCAGGGACTCGAGAAACTGCTTGCCGACACGCCGCTGGACGTCTGGAAGAGCTACCTGACGTTCCAACTGCTGGACAGCTACGCTCCGTTGCTTGACCAGCCTTTCGTCGACGCTCACTTCGATTTGCACGCCAAGGAGTTGGCTGGCGTGCCGGAACAACAGCCGCGGTGGAAGCGCGCCGTGGACGCCGTCGCCGGCGCCGGGGCGGGAGACTTTGGAGCCCTTGGCGAAGCGGTGGGCGAGCTCTACGTGCAACGCCACTTTCCGCCCGAGTCCAAAGCGCGGATGGACGAACTGGTCGGCAATCTGCTGCAGGCGTACGAGAACAGCATTGGCGAGTTGACGTGGATGACGTCGGTCACCAAAGAAAAGGCCTTGGAGAAACTTGGCAAGATCACGACCAAGATCGGTTATCCATCGAAGTGGCGCAGCTACCAGGGGCTGGTGGTGAAGGCCGACGATCTGCTTGGCAACGCTATCCGCTCCAACGAATACGAGTATCAGCGGATGGTCAAGCGACTGGGAACGCCGGTCGACCGCGAGTTGTGGGGAATGACGCCGCAAACGGTCAATGCTTACTACAACCCGACGATGAATGAGATTGTCTTTCCCGCGGCGATTCTGCAGCCTCCCTTCTTCAACGCCAAGGCCGACGACGCCGCCAATTACGGCGGCATCGGCTCCGTGATCGGACATGAAATCAGCCATGGTTTCGATGATCAGGGCAGCAAGTACGACGGCGAGGGCAACCTGCAGAATTGGTGGACCGATGAGGATCGCGACGCCTTCCAAGCTTTGACCGCACGGCTGATCGCTCAATATGACGCTTTCGAACCCCTGCCCGGAAAACGAGTCAATGGACGTTTGACGTTGGGCGAGAACATCGCCGACTTGTCCGGCATGGCGATCGCCTTGAAGGCGTATCACCTGTCGTTGGCTGGAAAGCCTGCGCCGGTTATCGACGGTTGGACAGGCGATCAACGGTTCTTCCTGGGCTGGAGCCAGGTGTGGCGACGCAAGTATCGCGACCCGGAACTGCTGAGACGACTGGTCGTCGATCCGCATTCGCCGTCCGCGTTCCGCGCCAATGGCCCCGTATCCAATCTGGACGCGTTTTACGAAGCCTTCGACGTCCAACCGGAGGACAAGCTCTTCAAGCCGCAAGCAGAGCGGATTCGCATCTGGTAGCCCAACGCGCGCGGCGTCGTTGACTTCATCATTCTTGAAATCGCCTCACACGATCCAGCGCACGCAGCCCAACGCGTTTGGATCTTACGAAATCTCTGAACTCCTAGGACGTGACTCTATGCATCGCATTCTCCTGACAGCCCTGACGATGATCCTGGCGGCTGACGCCGCGGGGGCCGATGAGTGGCCGCAATGGATGGGACCGCAACGCGACAATGTCTGCGCGAAAACGGATTGATGGATCGCTTTCCAGAGGGAGGCCCCCCGATCCTCTGGAAGGCTGACGTGGCGGGCGGATACTCGGGCCCGGCGGTCGGCGACGGGCGGGTGTTCGTGACCGACTATGTGACCAAGGAAGACGTCAAGGTGGATAACTTCCAACGCAAGACTTTCACTGGCGTGGAACGCGTACTGTGCCTGCGTGAAAGCGACGGAGTCCAACTGTGGAAGCATGAATACCCGGTCACGTATTCGATCTCCTACCCGGCTGGGCCGCGCTGCACGCCCAACATCGACGGCGACCGAGTCTATACGTTGGGCGCCGAAGGACACCTGTTTTGTTTTGCCGCCGACAACGGCAAGGTGATCTGGTCCAAGCACCTGACCGACGACTACAAAACCAAGGCGGCCCTTTGGGGATACGCCAGCCATCCGCTCATTGACGGCGACAAGTTCATTTGCCTGGTCGGAGGCGAAGGAAGCCATGTCGTCGCTTTCGACAAGATGACTGGCAAGGAACTCTGGCGTTCGCTGACGGCGACCGAACAAGGCTACTCGCCGCCCAAGATCATTGAAGCCGGCGGCGTCCGGCAGATGATCCTGGCGCGGCCCGATGGCGTGTCCAGCATCGATCCCGATACGGGGAAGGAGTATTGGACGACTCCCTATGACGCCACGAGCGGCTCGATCATCATGACGCCGATTCGCTGGAAGGACTATCTTTACATCGGCGGCTACTCCAATAAGAACCTGTTGTTGAAGCTGGCGGCTGATCGACCCGCCGTTGAGGTGGTGTGGCGGAATGAATCGCGGAAGGGCGTCTCTCCCGTGAACGTGCAGCCCTTCTTGCTGGACGACACCATCTACGGCATCGATCAGTCCGGGAAGTTCTTCGCGGTCGAATTGCCGACCGGAAAACGGCTCTGGGAGACGACCCAGCCGTTGGGAGATCGTCCAGTGGGAAGCGGTACGGCGTTCATCATCCGACAGGGTGATCGGTTTTGGATGTTCGCCGAAACCGGCGAGCTGCTGATCGCCAAGTGTTCGCTGCAGGGACTGCAAGTCGTTGACCGTGCGAAAGTCATCGAGCCCAGCAATAACGCCTTTGGCCGCCCAGTGGTTTGGAGCGCGCCGGCGTTCGCCAACCGCCGCATCTATCTGCGCAATGACAATCAGTGCATTTGCGTGGACGCCTCGGCAGCCAAGTAGTCAGGTGACGAACCCTTCGCAGTCGAAGTCTCCGCGGGAATCCGCCGACGCGACCGCCGCAACTGGCGGTCGCGTCGGTCGTTGGCTTCTGCTGGGCGTGCTGATCATCTGCATTGGCGCCGCCTATGCAGTGTTCCGCGATCGACTGACGCTCGAGGAACTAGCGACCCAGGAAAGCCGCTTGCGGGCCTATCAAGAAGTTCATCCCTGGTTACTTTATGGGTTGGCGTATCTGTTCTACGTCGCGGTAACGGGGCTCTTTCTGCCCGGGGCCACGGTGATGACTTTGGCGTACGCCTGGTATTTCGGGTTTTTTCGAGGTTTGTTGTTGGTCAGCCTGGCGTCCACCAGCGGGGCCACCGTGAACTTCTTGTTGAGTCGCTTTCTGTTTCGCGATTGGGTGCAAGCCCGCTTCGGCGCCAATGCGGAGCGATTCAACGCCGCCTTGGCTCGGGAGGGGCCGTTCTTCCTGTTCACCTTGCGTTTGATTCCCGCCGCGCCGTTTTTCGTGATCAACGCGGCGATGGGCCTGACGCCGATTACCATCCGAGCGTTCTGGTGGATTAGTCAACTGGGGATGTTGCCGGGCACCATCATTTACGTGTACGCTGGGTCGCGCGTTCCCAGCTTGCAGGCCTTGTCCGAGCAAGGACTGAAGGCCGTGTTGACGCCCTCTCAGATTGCCCAGCTCTTTGCCGCGTTGGTCTTGGTGGGGCTCGCTCCGCTGGTGCTCAGGTGGAGCCTCAAACTGTTTGGCCGCGACCTCTCCAGCGATTCTGAATCCGCTCGAAAATAAGGAACCTGTCATGATTCGAAGCGCACTGCGAGCGATGTGGGTCACGGGGCTGTTATGGATCGGGGGCGCCACGGCGCAAGCCGAGGATTGGCCCCAGTGGATGGGCCCGCAGCGCGACAACGTGTGGCGCGAGACCGGGGTGGCGACTCAGTTGCCCTCGTCCGCAAACCCCATGTGGAGCGTTTCCGTGGGACTGGGTTACGCCGGACCGGCGGTCGCCGCGGGCCGCGTTTACATTGGCGACTATGAAGTGAGCTCCGGACGGATCAGCAATAACCCTGGCGCCCGTGACACGCTGGAAGGCAAGGAGCGTTTGCTGTGCCTGGATGCGGAGACCGGCCAGCGGCTTTGGATCTATGAGTATGCTCGTCGCTACGAACTCTCCTACCCCGAAGGACCGCGATGCACGCCGACGGTGGTTGACGGCAAAGTGTATTTTCTTGGGGCCATGGGGGACTTCGCCTGTCTGAACGCGGAAACCGGCGAGGTCGTTTGGAAGAAGGACTTGATGAAGGAATACGGAGTCAATGCGCCGCTCTGGGGATTCAGTTCGCATCCGTTGGTCGTCGGCGATCTGGTGATGACGTTGGTCGGCGGCGAGGGCAGTGTCGCCGTCGCCTGGAATCGTCACACCGGTAAAGAGGCCTGGCGGGCGTTGACCAGTTCCGAACCTGGTTACAGCCCGCCGACGCTGATTCGGTTTCGCGGACGAGAGATACTCGTGATTTGGGACGCCGAGAGCATTCACGGCATGGAAGCGGAGTCGGGACGCGTCTTGTGGTCCTTGCCTTTGAAGCCTTCCTACGGCATGTCGATCGCGACTCCCCGCCAGTTTGGCGACACCATCTTTGCTTGCGGCATGGGCGACGCCGCGCTGTTGCTGCGACTGGAAGGCGACGGCGATCAGGCCAAGGAGGTTTGGCGAGGCAAGGCGTCTTCGGCCATGTACTGTTCCAATAGCACGCCGATCATCGACCAGGGCGTCATCTACGGCAATGATTGTCGCGCGGGTCAACTCGTGGCGGCGGACATGGCCGACGGCAAGCGATTATGGGAATCTCAAGAGCCTTTGACGCAGGAGAGAAAGCGGTTGGGGCATGGAACCGTCCATCTGGTAAAACATCAGGATCGCTTCGTGCTGTTCGGCGAACAGGGAGATCTCATCTTCGCCGACCTCTCCCGCGACGGCTACAAGGAGCTCAGCCGAGTCAACGTGATTGAACCCACGACCGAGGTCTTCGGCCGCAAGGTCGCTTGGGCGCCGCCGGCGTTCGCCCTCCGCAGCGTTTTCGCGCGTAACGACGCCAAGGTGGTTCGCGTGTCGCTTGCGCAATGAGTTGGGACGGATGAACGATGGAGACGACCGAAAGCCGCTCGGCCACGCCAGAACAGCAGCAGCATGTGGGCCGCGTCGCCGAGCGATTGGGGGCGGCCCTGCAGGCGGCGTGCGGCGCCATCGACGGCGCCGTGTTGGAACTGGGCGACATGCGCCGATGCGCCGCATGGCAGCGCACCGTTGCCGCCGCCTTGGATGAATGTGTGGCTGACTTGCGCGAAGTTCAGCTCTCGCCGGAAGCGAATCGCTTGACCTCCGCCTTGCTTTGGAAACCGAATCAGCAGCTCTTGGCTCAAGGCGTCTTGCAACTGCGGGCGAGAGAGAAGCCATTGGGATACGCCGGCGACTTTCGCTTGCTGCATTGGATTGCTGAAGAAACGATCCCGGCGACCACGCCGTTGGGGCGAGCGATGGACCGCTATTTTCAGAATCAAGCCGCGCCGATGGCCGTGCGAGCTCGGATCGCTCAATCGGCGAACTTGATGATTCAGTCGTTGTCCGGTTCGGGGGCGGTCCGCTGGTTGAGTGTCGGAGCGGGACCGGCGTCGGACCTCCGCATGGCCTTGCAGCGTCTCGATCCGCGGCAGAGACGCCGTTGCCACGTGACGCTGTGGGACTTGGACTTCAAGGCCTTGGAATTCGCGCGAGAACGATTGGGGCCGTGGTTGGACGCCGGGCGTCTGGCGACTGAACGCAAGAACCTCTTCCGCCTTGCGGGGGCGGCGGTCTCCGAGCGGTTTGACTACATCGTTTGCAGCGGACTGCTGGATTACCTGAACGAGCCTCAAGCCATTGAATTAGTGCGGACGCTAGGGTCGTTGGCGGCGCCATCCGGCGTGCTCTTGGTGCACAACTTTGACGCGGGGCATCGCAGTCGAGGCTACATGGAGTGGCTGGGGAACTGGTACCTGACCTATCGCGATCAGGCGGACATGCGGCGTCTTGCGGAGTCGGCGGACTTGACCGATTTTCGCGTTGACGCGTTGGAGGGCAACGCCCTGTGGTCGTTGACGGTGCGCAAGCCCGCTTCATCCAAAGCTTCGGCCGACCCGCACGAACCGACTAACCCGCCAACGCGCTGAGCGATGTCCTCGACGGAGGGATTCGTGTGCGGGCCCGGGCGGCTTGGGCCATGTTGGACACGGCCAACCAGATAATCACGCCGATGGCCGCGATCCACCAGAGCCGGCGGTACAGTCCGTGCCGCAAGCCGCGACGAGCCTCTCGATCTCTTTGCAGCTCCACATCGTTCTGCTCGATGCTCTGGTGGCAGAGGCGGCAGGCGCGAAACTCCTCGTTGACCCACCGCTCCTCCAGCGCCAGATCTCCGCAATAGTGACAGACCGCCTCCAGCGCCTGCACATCGGTCTCTGCTGGCGCCGACATTTCCAGTCGGCAGGCGGGGCAGCGGACGCGAGCCCCCGCATGCTGGTGGGGTAATTCGAGAATCACGCCGCAACCGCGGCAGCGGGTTTCGATAGGCATTGGGGATTTCGGCTCGCTGATCAAGTTGCGTGGGATGGGCAAGGGAAAGTGCGGCCCGCCTCTTCTATCATCATCCTCCCGCGTCCATTCTCTCCACCACATTTTACCTCCCGGCAAAGGCGGCGTAGATCCCTCAAAACCACTAACCCGATCATTCCACGGCGAACGAACACTCGCCGCCGCCGCCAAGCTCGACCCAGTCCGGACAACGGGCGCCGCCGAAGAATCCGTCAAACAGGGGGCGGAAAGACTCGATGAATGCGTAGGACGCGTACAATCCTCCCTACCGGCATCTTAGCAATGATTCGACAACTCGGCATCTTGATGGTCGCGTTGACCACCGCCTCCGGCTGCTGTGGTTGGCGAGCCTCGCGTCGTGATTGCTGCCCGCAAGCGGCGGTCCTGGCGCCGCCAGCCAAAGTGGAAATGGCGACGTTGGCGGCGCCCAACGGCGATATTGAATTGGGCCCCTTGCCAACCGACCAAAGCGTCGCTGGGCGACCCGCCCCGCCGGCCCCAGGGCCATGGTGGCCGCTCACTCCCGACGAATGCCAATGCCTTGCCGCGGAGCAGTCCTCCTTGGCCAACATGATGGATCAGGAACGGCGGTTCCTGTGCACCGCCGAGGGCGACGAGTCGTGTTCGTTCACGGCCATGCAGAAACTCCAGCAACAGCTGCTGTTGCGGCAATCCGAACAGGAGCGCAACAACGCGGCCGAACGCGCCTTGCTGGCCTACTACGGCCTGGTGGAAGTCAAACTTCAACGGCGCATTCTGGATCAAACTGAGCGCGAGATTCAATCCCTGAACGAAGCCATCGAGCTGGTGCAAGCCGCCGAAGTCACCTTGGAGTTGGATGTCACCGAGGGGCTCCGGCGCATGTCCGAAGCGCTAAGCCAACGCAGCGATCTGGCGGCGGTCGAAAACCAGATGAACCATCAATTGCGCTCCCTGCTGGGAGTCCGCAAGGACCAGCCCGGCGATATCTGGCCAACTTGCCGCCTGCTGCCGGATGAAGTGCTGAGCGATCTGCAAATCGCCGAGTCGCGCACCGTCCATTGCCGCGCCGACTTGGATTCCGTCCGCCTGGTTCGCCGCCAATTGAACACCGAGACGCTGGCCGCCGCCCGCGGAGTGCTATCCGCCCTGCAAGCCGGGCTGGGGGCGGACGTGAAGTCGGCCCTTTCGTGCACGCCGTCCTGCTTGACCCAATGGGCGCACCGCGACGATTGCGATGACCAGCGCGAATTGGCGGCCCGCTGCGCGCAGTTGGCGGAATTGGAGGAGTATCTGGAAGGTCTGGTGCGAGAACAAGTGCGCAAGCACCACTTCCGGCATCGGAACGCGGTGCGCCGACTCGTTCTGGCCCAGCAGAAGGTGGAGGCGTGGAAAACGCGGCAATTGCAGCTGGCGGCCCAACAAGAGGCGGGGTCGGCCGATGGCGCCTTGAAAACGCAAGCGAAGTTGATGCAGTTCGCGGCCGAATCCGAAGTGCTGCATGAGGTGATCGCCGTGGAAATGATCAAGGTGCAATGGCGGGCGGCCCAAGGCCTGTTGGCCGCCGAATGCGGCTACGGCCATTGCGCTCTGGCCAAACCGACCCCGCTCGCTTCGCCGGCCGCCGAACCTTCGGCGGCGCCGACCGCCGACCTTGAGTCCCCGCTGACAGCGTCCTTCAACCGCGACGTTCCCCGACGGTCGGCCGCTGAGTATCCGGCGCTGGACCTGCCCGCCCCGCCCGAATTCACGGAGTTCCTGCGGCGCTAGTCGCTCGGCCAGGCGCGTGGCGGGCTGTCCATCTCGCCGCGACGCGTCCCAAACAACGCGAGGCTGTCATTGTCTGGGCTGTGGCGAGGCGCCAGCGGGGCCGTCAACGGGTCACCGCAGAGAGCACGGAGGAACACAGAGGACAGAATTGCATCCGCCTCTGTGGTTCTCCGTGTCCTCCGCGGTCAAATTCCAGCTGCGCGACGCCCCAAACCAGTCGAGATTCTGCTTGCCACGGCTACGACGTTGGCGTTAGATTGGAGCATGCCTTGGCCGCGCATCCCAAGCGAAGCGGGCGGCGAACGCGGCTTGCGCTGAGTGCGTTGCAGTGTGTATTCCCGGAGCATCTCCTTATGATCGTCCAACGTTCGATTCGTCGCGGCTTCACCTTGGTGGAACTGCTCGTGGTGATCGCCATTATCGGCATCTTGGTTTCCTTGTTGCTGCCCGCTGTGCAAGCGGCGCGCGAGGCCGCACGACGAACGCAGTGCAGCAATAACATCAAGCAGCTGGGGCTGGCCCTGCATAACTACCACGACACCAACGGCACGCTGCCGCCGGCCTACCTGGTCTACATCAATCCCGCGACGAACAACATCAACATCAGCGTGTGGAGCCTGATGATTCTGCCGTTCATGGAACAGCAACCGTTGTACAACCAATATGACCATCGCTTCCCGGCGGCTAATGAATTGGGGCCGGTCGCGCAAGCGAACGTCGCGGTCATCAGCACGAACTTGCCGGTTTACCAATGCCCCTCGGCCGGTGGCGGCGAACGCAAGTATCAAGGCGTTCTACCAGCCGGGGCCGGCGGTCTTCCCTTGCCGACGTTGACCTGGACAGCGGCCCCGTCGGATTATTGCATCACCACGGGCGTGCGAGGAGTTTTCGCTTCGGTCGCCTATGGTGGCTCGCCCGGCGGCTCGCGACACGGCGTCATGACCGACCACATCACCGTGGTCGGCTTTGGGTCCGGCGAGAACCGCCGCGCCAACTTCGCGAACATCCTGGACGGCGCCTCCAACACCTTCCTTTGCGGTGAACGCACCGGCGGCAACGAGATCTGGTCCAAACGCGTTCTCTGGCCATCGGACCCCGCCGTCAAGGCGCAGTTGGTCGCCGTCAATGGAGGCGGTTGGGGAGACGCCCTCAATGGCGAGCACTGGTTGTCCGGCACCTTGCGAAGCGGCCTGCCCTTTCCACCCGCTGAAGGCCCTTGCGGCATCAACTGCACCAATCTTCGCGGCTACGGTTTTCACAGTTTCCATCCCGGCGGCTGCCAGTTCCTAAAAGCCGACGGGTCGGTCACCTTCGTCCAGGAAACGGTCAATAATCTCGTGATCGCGGCTCAGATTACAGCGATTCGCGGCGAGATCTTCGATCCGAACTAAGCCCGCCGCCTACGAAATGACGCGCGGCGCCTTGACCTCGATGCAAAGGTCGAGGCGACGTGCGATGGTTTACCCGTGATTTCTCGCACCCACGATGCGGACGCCGAATGAAGAGAATCAGTTTGTGCGGGATCGCCGCCATCATGCTGCTGACCGCGTGCTCCTGCGGCGCCCCCCGCGATCCCAATGAGAAAGTCTGCGTCCCCGTGAAGGGCGAAGTCTATGTGGACGGCGCGCCCGCCGAGGGTCTGTTGATCCAACTGCACGACGTCAGTATCCCGGAAAACAACACCACCGAAATCCCGGACTTCACGGTTTCGTCCGCGACGACCAATCCCGAAGGCAAGTTTCAGGTCTCCACCTATCGCTTTGCCGACGGCGCCCCGCCAGGCGAATATGTGATGACCTTCATGTGGGGCGAATTGAATAAGCTGAGCATGCAATACGGCGGTCCAGATAAGCTCAATGGACGCTACACAGAACGATCCAAATCCGAGCATCGAGTGACGGTCGCCGAAGGCAAGGACGTCGATGTGGGGCGAATCGAGTTGACCTCCAAGTAATCTGGCCCTGCTTGCGGCAAAGTCAGCTGAGCACGGCGACGTCGCGCCTCGACAACGTCTGGGGCCGCCGCGGCGAGTTATGGCGCGTTCGCTTCGGGCGATCGCCGACTGCACACCCGGCGGACCCTGCAGGTCGCCGAGGGTTCTTTCGCCCGTTTCCTCCCAAGATCCGGCCGGTGGCGGCGAAATCATATCAAGGTGATATCACTTCGATAGCAGCTTGGTTTCCCGTGTCTTCTGGAGTTTGGGTCATGTCAGGCAAGCATACACTTGAGAAACAGGCGCGGCCGATGAGCGGCTGGGCGCCCTTATTGGTCTGTCTGGTATTGTTGGTCACTGCGGTTATGGTGTTCATTCTGGCGGTGGCGAACGAGTCCCCAGTGTTGATTATCGCGGCGATTCCGACCGCCATTGCCGGATTCGTCATGGCCTTTGGCTTCCAGGCGGTCGCGCCCAACGACGCGCGGGCCCTGCTGTTGTTTGGCGACTACAAAGGCTCGATTGTCCAGTCGGGTTTCTATTGGGTGAATCCGTTCTATTCGAAGAAGAAGATCACGCTCAGGATTCGGAACTTCGAAACGGGCGCCACGACGATTCATGAGACGAAGGACGCGGCGGGCAAGGTGTTGACGCCCAAGAGCACTTCGTCGGGCCGGCCTTCGAAAGTCAATGATCGCGACGGTAACCCGATCGACATCTCCGCGGTGGTGGTCTGGAAGGTGGTGGACACCGCCGAGGCGTTGTTCAACGTCGAAGACTACGAGCATTTCGTCGCGGTGCAAAGCGAGGCCGCCTTGCGGAATCTCGCCAGTCGGCACCCCTACGACAGCGCCGATGACGATGTCTCGCTGCGCGGCAACACGGCGGAGATCTGCCATCAGCTGCAGGCGGACATCCAGGAGAGGTTGGACAAGGCGGGGGTGGAGGTCATTGAAGCTCGCATCAGCTACCTGGCTTACTCTCCGGAGATCGCCGCCGCCATGCTGCAGCGCCAACAGGCTGCAGCGGTTGTCGCCGCGCGGACCTTGATCGTGGAAGGCGCGGTGGGGATGGTCCAAATGGCTTTGGAACACCTTTCGCGAGAGGATATCGTCGAATTGGATAATGACCGTCGCGCCGCCATGGTCTCCAATTTACTTGTTGTCTTGTGCAGCGACCGAGCCACGCAGCCTGTGGTCAATACGGGCACATTGCACAACTAATACGCGACCCGCCCAGTCTTGCCAGCCCAGCTCTTGCCAACGAAAGCTTGAGCGGCGGCGCCGAGACTGGGCCTGGTCCGTTCTTGTGGGGGCCGCAGATATGGCTCGTGAATCCTTCTTGTTGCGAACGGATCCAAAGGTCCTTGACGCTCTACGTCGATGGGCCGAGGACGAACTGCGGAGCGTCAACGGGCAACTCGACTACTTGCTGCGGAAAGCACTCCAGGACGCGGGGCGAATTCCCAGGTCGGCGGGACAAAAGAAGGACAACAAGGGCAAACCCTGTTAGGCGGGCCGCTCCAGTTCGGGCGCGGGCAGGGATACGACTTTCAAGGCGGCGGGCGTCCCTCAAGGCGAGTTCTCCGCGTTCTCGATGAACTCCTTGCCCTTCTCGATGACTTGTTTCGTATCCTGCTTGATCTTATCGGTATTGATCTTGATGTTGGCTTCCCCGTCGCCGCCTTGGAACGAAATCCAGCCAAACGCGACCATGGCGCCGACGGCCAGAATCAAGAACATCAATGTTCGTAGTTTCATCTTTTCATCCTCCTGTTATCGAAATCACTTTCTTTTCGGCCGTTGTCTACGGTTGGCGGCGCGTGGCTGGGAAGTTGGCCGCGAAAATCGCCCAGGCTGGACCAATACAGTTTGGCGTTCAGGTCGACGTCGGCCACCACGACCTGGCCCCACTGCTCGGCCTGCGTGAGCGGACGACCGTCTCGGCCGTAAACAGCCGTCCGCATCCATTCCCGCTCGGCGTCGGTGTAGGTGCTGCTGACGAGAAAGACATGATTCTCGCAAGCCCTCGCCTGGGCCAAGAGAGGATTGCAGCCCCACACTGGCCAGGCAATGATCTCGGCGCCGTTCTGGCTCAACCGCCGCGCGACTTCAGGAAAGAACCCGTCGTAGCAGACCATCATGCCGATCTTGCCGATCCGAGTCTCGAAGACAGGGTAAGCGTCGCCAGGCGTGATTCCACCTTCGATTTCGCCGCGCGGCAAGGCGACCTTGCGATACTTTCCCACGATTTCCCCATCCGGACCGAGAAGCACGGCGACGTTGTAGATCAGGTGGTGATCCCTTTCCAGTAGACCGACGACCAGGTGCAGCCGGTGCTGGCGGGCGAGTTTCCCGAAGAAGTTGGTCGACGGTCCGGGAACAGGTTCAGCGCACTCGGCGTAGGACCTACTGCTCCCGTAGTATGTGAGTGTTTCCGGAAGGACGACCAGGTCCGCCTGGCGATCGGCCGCCTGGGAGATCAACGGCGCAACTCGGCGCATTTTTCGGCGGCCGTCTTGCCCGCTCGTGGCTGGAAGTGGACGGCCGCCAGCCGCACCGGACGAGTCGGCGGCGGCTCGGTTTCGGCGAGCTCGGGCAACGACCAGCGCACCTCGCCGTCCTCATCCCAGCGATACCAGAGTTCGATTTGCACGGAAGTCGCGGCGGTCGGCGCTCGGAGCGTTTCGGCAAACTCCACCCATCCGTCGGATCTCTCGGCGATGCGTCGCGGAAACTCCGGCAGTGCTTGCGGGCGTTCGCCTTCCAGGTAGGACGCCGTGGATGGCTCGTCTCGGAGGACTGATTGATCGTCGGCCCCCAGCCAGATAAGTCGCACGACCCCCGTCCGCTCGGGCTGTTCAACGCTTTGGCAATTTCGCAAAACAGTGAAGCGATAGTGTCTTCCGCCGGTGACAGGCAGCTGCCTACGCCAGAAGCCGATCGATCCCGGCAAGCCGTTGGAGCGGATCACGAAGCAGCCTGGTCCGTCGGCTTCGGCCAGGAATTCATGACGCGGTTCGATTTCCGGTCGAGGGGAAGAGAACGACCATCCCAAGGGAGGAGAACTCGGACGAGCGTCCTGCCCCAGAGCTGGATCAAGGATCACGGCCTGGGCCGCGAACACGGTCATGAGAAGGCGAGTGAATAACATCTCAATGCTTGTCACGAGAGGGGAAAAACGCCGGGCCCCAGTATAAGCAGGGTTGCGGCCTGGAGGGCCGACACAATTTTAGCCGTGGCCGTAGGGCGCCGTGAGGCCACGGTTCGCGATCAAGACGACCGCACAGGCCCGACGAAGGGGCGACACAACGACCGAGTCCCAATTGTATCGGCCCTCCGGCCAAGCCCGTAGCGGGTTCTCATTCGTTGTTTTTCGCGTTTCGTGCATCTAAGGGGTGAGGCCGTCTGGGACTTCGTGACCGCGACTGGCGGGTTACCCAGGGCTGCGCTGCACCCTGGGCTGATTTGGGGCTGTCCCATTCGGGACTGATTTGCACGAGTCTCCGACGCATGTGGAGTTCATCCTGCTGCCCCAAAGTCCCTTGGAATTCGGCTACTCCTCCCTCGGCGCTGGACAACCTTGCGGCGTTTCGTTGCGGAGCCTGCATCTTGACGGCCAGTTCCATTGGGAAGTGATTTTGCGATCTTACGATCGGTCGCTGCGCAGCAATCGCACGCTGGTCCGACGTTTGGTGGAACAGTCGAGTTTCCCGGACCTGATTCGCTTCACCTACAATTATGGCGTCATCGCCTTGGAACTCGGCGCCGAGGATTCTTTAGTCGCTCACTTGGACAATTTTTGCACCGAGATTCGCGAAATCACGATTCGGAATTCCGGCTTGCCGCTGCGCAGTTAGCGATATCAGGGGCAGCCGGAGTCCGAAGGGCGACATTCCGCCGTTCCTCGAGCGACTGCGACTAGGCCGGGCGGCGATTCAAGACGCCGAAGCGGGGCGCTTGCTCCGACAAGACAAGTATGCCGGAGCCGCCACGATCCAGCGTCCACTCATGCTCACTTGCGAGGAGATCCTCGGGCCGCGACACTTCTATTCGATGCGCACGAAGGCAGGATTGGCCGAGAACGCTTCGCCATATCAACGCCGCTGATGAGGCGCGGGAGTTGTTGACATCGGCGATGATCGCCGCTCAAACCGAATTGGGACCGGACCACCCAGAGACCGCGATCATTTTGGAAAGACTCGCCAAGATCGAATTACAGGAAAACCAGTGGGATCGCGCCGACCCCCTGCTCCGCCAAGCCCACGCAGCGCGCCAACGAGGCGGGTTGTATTCGTTCGACGAATTCCTTCACGATGTCGCCGTGGAGTTCGAATCCGAGCAGGATTGGCCAGCGGCGAGATTGCTCCGGACCAAGTTGGTCGAGGTTTGTGGACAGTCGTACGGCGAGGATCATTGGAAGCGTCAGGAAGCGCACCATCGCTTGGAATCCACAGAACGCCTCGCCCAACTGACCGAGGACGCCCGTCAGGAGCTGCAGCAGGCGAAAAGGCTACTCGACGCGGCTTCCAGGAACATGGATCAAGGCAAATTTCCCTCGGCGCTCCGTGACGCGCTGGCGGCCATGGAAATTCGCAAGCGTCTGCTCGGGTTGGAGCAACGAGACACCGCCACCGCGATCACCTACGTGAGCCTGATTCACAAGTATCTAGGTCGCTACGAGGAATGCTTGGAGTTTGCGCTGCTGGACAAACGGATCACCGAGAAAATCCAGGGACCGACGCGGCGTGAACCGGCTGTGGAGCTCAGCCGATTACGCCAATCAACGACAACGACTGCCCATTAGCGAACGGGTCCATTCGCTGATCCAGCCAGCGGCGTCGCGGACGAAGGACTTGGACGACACGCGCCGGGTGGGCGATGATGCAACGGCCGAGGCTCTCGAAGAAGCTGGCGGAGCCGGCGCCCCTGGACTTGCACTCCTCCGGCTCGACGATCGAAGTCGCTGGCGACGGCGCCGAGCCGTTCGTTGATCAGGTCGCACCGGGACCCTATGACGTGGCGCCGGACGCAGGGGATCGATATACCCTGCTCCAGGAGATCGCGACAGGGACGTTCGGTGTGGTCTATCGCGCGCGCGACGAGCAGTTGCGCCGTGAAGTGGCCGTCAGTTGCCTCGCCGTCAGTGGCGTCGCCGACGACATCGAGGAGTTCAGGACGGAGACCAGAAACTCACGGCGCTGACCATCCTATCTGGACGCCGTTTATGATTTCGGAGTTCATCTTCAGCAGCCGTTCTTG
>CAVORG010000020.1:0-164175 GCA_963698545.1 uncultured Planctomycetaceae bacterium | reverse complement strand
AAACCGTCGCCGGCCCTGCGGATGTCGAGAATACTTGCGTTCACATAGCGTCGCCAATCCATTCTGTCGGCCCTTTGGGCCAGTGACCCGTCGTGCACTCTCTTGTTCTGGATTTTCTCTCATGCCTCGCAAAGGCTCTCAATTCGCCGGTCTCTCCGTCGCGCTCGTGACTCCGTTCCGTGATGGGCAAGTCGATTACGAGGCGTTGAAGCGGAACAGGTCGAATTCCAAATCGACGCGGGGACCGATTGTTTGTGTCCGGTGGGCACGACGGGCGAGTCGCCGACGCTGTCGCACGCCGAGCATGGCGCATTCATTTCGGCCGTCGTGGAGGTCAATGCGGGGCACGTTCGAGTGATGCCCGGCACCGGCTCCAACAGCACCAAGGAAACACTGCGGTTAACCGCTTGGGCGGCAAGAGGGCGAGGAGCGCGGCGCTGATCGTCACGCCCTATTACAACAAGCCGACTCGGAGGGCTTCTACCAGCGTTACAAGGCGGTGGCCGAAGAGGTCAACTTGCCGATCTGCGTCTATAACATTCCGGGCCGCACCGGAAAGAACATCGAGCCCGAGACGATTGCTCGTTTGGCGGAACTCGCCAACATCGTCAATGGTCAAGGAAGCCACGGGTTCTCTGGATCAAGCGTCGGCGATTCTCTCCATGACGGACCTGACGATTCTACTCGGGGACGACAGCCTGACTTTGCCGCTGCTGGCCGTTGGGGGCGAGGGAGTCAGTCTCGGTGGTGGGCAACATCGTGCCACGCGACATGATCGCGTTGGTCAAGGCCTATCGCGATGGCGATTGCCAGCCGCCACCGCCTGGCACCACAAGCTGCTTCCGCTGTGCCCGCGACATGCTCTCTCTCCGCCTCCAACCCCATCCCGCTCAAAGCCGCCATGAAAATGCTGGGAAGAGACACCGGCGAATTACAACTCCCCATGTGGCCGCTCACGCCGTCGCAAGAACAATTGCAAGCCACCCTGGAAAAGTCTGGGGTAGGGGAGTTGGAGTAGGGATGAGGATCAGGGAGCAGGGAGTAGGGAGCAGGGTAGGGAGCAGGGATCAGGATCGGGAGGCAGGGGGCAGGGATCGGTAGGGAGTAGAGGACCTGATCTAAGCTGGTCCACCCGACTCTGTCCGAGGCCCGGTCGGCTAACACAATTCTAGCCGTGGCCGTGAGGCGAACCCAATAAAGCTAACATGAAGCGAATCGCGACTCGCCGGCATATTCCCGCCACCGCTGGGCTTGTCCCAGCCGGGCGCCGCTCCCGCCGGGATCGTTGCTGGGCGAGGAGCATCGCCCAACGGGGGCAAGCCCCGTTGAGGCGGCGTCCCCGCCGGCATCGTGACTGGCGAGGAGCAACGCTCGACGGGGACATGCCCCGTCGTGGCTTGCTCGCCGCGTATCGGACACAGGCCCGAAGGGCCGACGGCCCCCTGCTCCCTGCTCCCTACTCCCTCTCCTACTCCCTGCTCCTGCTCCTACTCCCTACTCCCTGCTCCCTGCTCCCTGATCCCTGCATCCCTGATCCCTGACCCCTCCCCTGACCCCTGCCCCCTGACCCCTGCCCCCTGCCCCCTGCCCCCTGCCCCCCTGCCCCCTGCCCCCTGCCCCCTGCCCCCTGCCCCCTGCCCCCTGCCCCCTGACCCCTGCCCCCTGCCCCCTGCCCCCTGACCCCTGACCCCTGACCCCTGCCCCCTGCCCCCTGCCTCCTACCCCCTGCCTCCTACAACAAAAACGCCGCGACGTTCATGTAGATCAAGATGCCTAGGATGTCGATGATGACGGCGACGAAGGGGTTGCTCATGAGGGCGGGATCCCAGCCGAGTCGTTGAAAGACGATGGGCAGCGTTCCACCGGTGAGGGTGCCGCAGACGACGACCAGCAGCAGCGTGGTGGGGAGGACGAGCGCCTGGAGCGGGCCGACGAAGTAGAGGGCGGCGAGAAATCCCAGGAGTCCGAGGAAGGCTCCCAGAATCAGGCCGGTCCACATTTCACGCCGCACGACGCGCCACCAATCCAGCACGGTGACTTCGCCCAGAGCCAGGGCGGTGATCACCAGGGTGGCGGACTGGTTGCCGGTGTTGCCGCCGCTGGACACCACCAAGGGAATGAAGAGCATGAGCCACCAGGTTTTTTCGAGTTCTTCTTGGTAGCTATGCAGCGCCAGGGCGGTCAGCAGCGAGGCCACGAACAGGATTGTCAACCAGATGCCGCGTTTCCAGGTGATCGTGAGCAGCGAGGTGTCGCATGTACCCCTTGGAAAGCGGTTCGACGGCGGCGATACGATGGGCGTCTTCGGTGGCCTCCTCGCGGAACACGTCCAACACGTCGTCATGCGTGATGATGCCCAGCATGTGCCGGTCGCGATCGACGACCGGGATCGCCAGCAGGTCGTAGCGGGCGACTTTACTGGCCACGGCCTCCTGATCGTCATCGGCGAGACACACTTCGATGTGCGATTCCATCAGGTCGCCAAGCGCGTCTCGGGCTGCCCATGGCCGAGACGAGTTGGCGGGCGGAGACCACTCGCGCAAGTGTTCCTGGCTATCGACGACGTAGATGTAGTAGATCGTCTCCAGCGTCTCGGCCTGATGCCCGAGTTCTTCGAGTGCTTGGCTGACGTTCAGATCCTCTGAGAGCTTGGCCACTTCGGTGGTCATGACGGCGCCGGCCGTGCCTTCGGGATAAGCTCGCAAACGCAGCGTATCGCGACGCTCCAAGGCCGGCATCAACGGCAGCAGTTCCTGCACGACGTTTTCGTCGACATACTCCAACAAGTCGAACTCGATCGTCAGCGGCCAGATCGGCGACCAGTCCGGCGATTTCCTGCCGATTCTGGGTCTCGATGATGGCGATTTGCTTCTCGACGTCGAGGAAGGTGAAGATCTCCTCGCGGACGGCCGGTTCGGCGTGCCGCAACACGCCCCAGGATTCGTCCGCGTCAAGTCCCTCCATGAATTCGGCGGCCCGAGCCGGGTGCAGCGCCGTACAGAACTCCACCAGCCCCGGCCCATCGTCCAAGGCCAGCATCTCGCGCAGCTCGGGAAGGTAGAGCGTGTTGATCATGAGGCGTGAATTCAGAGCGCGAGGGCGGCGCGAAACGACGCAAGACCGAGCTTGCCGCGCAGCCATGGGCGGGCGGCGTCCTGCCTCCACGGGAGCCGGGGGCAAGCGACGTGAGTCCTCGAGTCTAAGATTTCCTGAGGGATCAGCAAGGGCCGGCCGACTCCACGAGCGGGAATCGACTGCGCTCGCAGCGCTTCGCGAGCGGCGGTGGCGGCGGCGACGGCGCCTCGAATCGCCGAGCGGCGTAGATTGACAAATTCTACATCGCCGGTTAGCGTGGCGACGGACGCAAACCGTTATGACTCTTGATTCTCCATGGGCTAATCTAGAAACTCGCATCGGCTATGAATTCGCCGATCAGGCGCTGCTGCGCCAGGCCCTGACGCACGCTTCCGGCGCCGACCATCGCCTGCTCTCCAACGAGCGTTTGGAGTTTCTCGGCGACGCGATTCTGGGTGCGGCGGTTTGTGAAACGCTCTTTCGGCGCTTTCCCGATTACTTGGAAGGCGATCTGACGCGCGTCAAGTCCGTGGTGGTCAGCCGGCAAACCTGTTGCAAGATCAGCGAGGAGCTGGGGCTGGACGAATTCCTCATTCTGGGAAAAGGGATTCGCCCCAACCGGATTCCGGACTCGGTGATGGCCGACGCTTTGGAGGCTTTGATCGCCGCGATCTTCCTGGACGGCGGCGCCATCGCCGCTCGGTCGTTCATCGCCCGCTTTGTCGAACCCGAGCTTCGCGGCGCGGCGGCCGCAGCCGGTGAAAACTACAAGTCCCTGTTGCAGCACGTCGCTCAACGCGACCACGGCGGCACACCCGTGTATCGCGTCACCAATGAACGCGGTCCGGACCATCAAAAGAGCTTTCAGGTCCGCGCCGTGATTGGCGGTCAGAGCTTTGATGCGGCGTGGGGCCAAAGCAAGAAGGAAGCCGAGCAACGCGCCGCCATGAACGCCTTGTACGCATTGAGCGAGTTGGAGGCGGCGACCGACGTCGTGGACGACGACGCCCTGGACGACGGCGACGATGTCGCAAGCGACGGCAACGGCACGGCGATGGCGCTCGGCAAGCGCCGGGCCAGTCGCAGGCCTGCGAGGACACGGCGACTGCCAGCGACGGGCTGGAGGTCGGCGACGACGGACGCGGATGACCCGCACTTGTCTCGCGTTGCTCTCCGGCGGGCTCGACAGCATGCTCGCTGTCCGCCTGATGCAAGAGCAAGGGATTCGCGTCGAAGCCTTCAGCTTGGTGACGCCTCTTTCCTGCCGCCCAGAATCGGCCGCGCTGGCGGCCGAGCAGCTGAAAACGCCGTTACGCTCGGTGTCCGCCGGCGACGACTATCTGCCGTTGCTCCGGCAACCACGCTTCGGGTTCGGAAGAGGAGCCAATCCCTGTGTTGACTGCCGGATCTACATGTTGCAGTTGGCTCGAATCCAGATGCGACATGTGCAGGCCGATTTCCTTGTCAGCGGCGAGGTCCTGGGCCAACGTCCGATGAGCCAGAAGCGGGCCGACTTGGAATCGATCCCCCGGCTGGCCGATGTGGAGGATCTGTTGCTTCGCCCGCTGTCGGCCAAGTTGCTTAGGCCGACTTTGCCGGAGCGTGAGGGCTGGGTGGATCGCGACGCCTTGCACGCCTTCTCCGGGAGCGGCCGCAAGGGGTTGCTGCGCCCTGCGCGCGAGTTGGGCGTCGTGGACATCCCGCCGCCGTTTAACGGTTGCCTGTTGACCGAGCTTCCCTTTGCCGGCAAGGCGTTCGATTTGTTGGAGCACCAGAAGGAGCCGAGTTGGTGGGACTATGAACTGCTGCGGTACGGCCGCCACTTTCGCTTCAGCCAACGCAGCAAGGTCGTGGCGGGGCGCAACCGGAGCGAAAATCAAGCGCTGCATGAATTGCATCAACGCCCGCAGGGTCGCAGCCTCGCTTGCATCCGCCCCTTGGACTTCCGCGGTCCGGTGGTCCTCTTGGTTGGCGACGAGCCGTCTCTGGCCGACCAAGCCGCGGCCTTGCTCTGGCGCTTTCGAAGCAAGGACGCGGTTCCGCCGGCTCGAGTGGAGATGCTGTTTCGCGAGCAAGGCCCGGAGACTAGAAACGTGACGCCGGACGCCTCGCTGAACGCGATGCCGAGCATCACGGGAGGGCTTTGATTCGCGATGCGCCGCCTGACGGACGGGCGGGCGAGCGTCCTACGCCACGAGGACCGACCAGCGATTCGCTACGGCCGGCTCTATCCGACCTCCTTGATATTCCGCACCGATCTTGCGTCGGGCTGTACTTTACTCGGGCAATCGCCTACGATAATACTCGGCCGGTTTGCCGATCGAAAAAGGTCACGCCTTCTTAGCGGTTGCCTCGACGTTCGTCTGCCCGCCTGGTTAGGCTGCCATTTCGGCCTCTTTCCATCGGCCCGGAAAGTGAAAAGTTGGCCAGGTTTTTTGTTTTGGTTCGGAGCATTCAAGGTGGGACGTCGATTGTATTGCGGTAATTTGAGCTTCAATGTGTCCAGTTCGGACTTGGAGCAACTGTTTTCCCAGTATGGCACGGTCGAGAGCGCGCAAGTGATCAGCGACCGCGACACGGGACGCAGTAAGGGATTTGGATTCGTGGAAATGTCGTCCGATTCGGAAGCTCAAGCGGCCATCGAAGGGTTGCATGAAACCGACCACAATGGCCGTTCGCTGACGGTCAATGAAGCTCGGCCTCGCGAAGATCGCGGCGGCGGAGGCGGTGGAGGCGGCCGTGGACGTGGCGGCGGAGGCTACGGCGGTGGTGGCGGCGGCGGCTACGGTGGTGGCGGCGGCGGCGGCTACGGCGGCGGCGGCGGTGGTGGTGGCGGCGGACGCCGCGATCGCGACCGTTATTGAGCCCAAGCAATAACTCGGGGAGCATCGTTGGCTGTCAACGATGCTCTTCGTTTTCACTTGGCCACGCCACTCGAACGCGGAGATTTTCGTTTTGCTCACAAAACCCGAACAACGCGTATTGCTGACGTTTCGCCAATATCTCATCACACCCGGCCAGATTCTTTGCTTCTATGGCCCCAATCTGAAGAAGCACCAACCCGCGCTGCGTGAATTGACCCGCAAGGAAATGCTGGTCAAGGAACGCTTCGAAGGCGCCTACTCACTGACCAACTCGGGCTACCACGCCATGCGATCGGTCGCTGTCGCCAAGTAGGCGGGCCGCCAGCAAAAGGCCACGCCAAAATAGAAGGCGCCGCAAACGACCAGCGGACGACAGGGCATGGTCGCCGTGAGGACCCCGCGAAACACGACGCGACCGGGGTGCTCCGCTGGCGTTACCCGCATCGCCGTTTCGCTTCGGCGCCGCAAACGAGGCAGCACGCCTCGCCCATCCCGGCGTGGCGGCGCCGCCCACCTAGAACGGCCCGCCTGGGCGAACTCTTTGGTCCTCACCGCCGTAGGACGTACCGATCCGTCTTGCCACCGCGGACAGGATCCTGTATTCCTACTCGCCCGCGCCTGCCGCGGGTCGCAGCCACGGACGGGCTGCAAGCGTTCCCTCGCAACAAAAGGAGTTGTTGCCCATGCACCAGCGACCAGGTTGGCCAACCGCCGTCATCATCGGCATCGTCGTTTGCTGTGGTGCTGATTGCTGGGCGCAGCTGGGCGGTGGCCAAGCCGCCATGCAACCGCCAGCCGGCGGCATGCCCGCGGAACCATCGTTTCGGGATCGCGTGCTGGCGACCGGCGGCCCTCGTTTCGGCCCGGCGGGTCCCAAGGAACTGGTGGCCGACGTGCGGATTCGCGGCAACCGCACCACTCCCACGGAGCGTGTGCTGAGTCTCTTGCAGACGCGCAAGGACCGCGTCTTCGATCCGGAGGTCGTTCAGGCCGATGTCCGAAATCTGGCCGTCAAGGGAAGTTTTCGCAATGTTCGCACTTTCACCGAGCGGATTCCCGCGGGCGTCGTCGTCACCTTCGAAGTCTGGGAGCGACCCTCCATCGAATACGTCCGATTCCTCGGCAATCGCGCCGCCACCGATCGTGTGCTGTCCAAGCAGGTCGGCATCAAGGTTGGCGATCCTCTGAATCGCTTCTCCGTCGAGGAAGCTCGGCGGCGCATTCTGGAATACTACCAGGGCCAGGGTTACGCCAAGGTCCAGGTGGAAGTTCAGCAAGGCAATGAGTCCAGTGATCGTGGCGTTGCTCTGTTGATCAGTGAAGGTCCGTTGGAGCGAATCTGGGCCGTGCAGTTCGAAGGGAATACGATCGCCGCGGACGGTCGCTTGCGTGCACTCATCGAATCGAAGCCCGGATACTTCAAGTACTTCTTCGGCGGCAAAGTCGATGAAGAGAAGATCGAACAAGACGTCCAGAAACTCACCATGTACTACCGGAGCCTCGGGTTTTTCCGAGCTCGGATTGGGCGCGAATTGCTGTATGACGACGACGGCAAGTGGTTGACGCTGCGATTCGTCATCGACGAAGGCCCCAGGTACAAAATCCGCAATATCTCAGTCATCGGCAACGAGCGATTCAATTCCGAGGACCTCGTGGCGCGGATGAACCTGCATTCCAGCGAGTATTTCAATCTGGCGAAAATGAACCGAGACGTCGCCGACATTCGCGACACCTACGGCAGCCAAGGATTTATCTTCGCCGACGTACAAGCCGACCCACGGTTTCTCGAAGAGCCAGGTTGGCTGGATCTGGTGTACGACATTGAAGAAGGCCAGCGATTTCGTGTGGGGGATATCCGAGTTCACATTGACGGCGAGCATCCACACACGCGCCGCAGCGTCGTGCTTACCCGATTGTCCATCAAGCCCGGCGATATTGTCGACCTGCGCGAAGTCCGCAAGAGCGAGCGGCGACTCCAAGCATCCCAATTGTTCGAAACCGACCCTTCGCAAGGGGAACCGCCCAAGATCATCGCTGGAACTCCCAGCAATATCGAAGGCTCGGATATTCTCGCCGGCGGCGCCAGTGGCGGCGCAATTCGAGGCCAATCGCCGCAACGATCCTCGACTTACTTTGGCGATGGGCGGAGATGACATTGGCCAGGCGCGAACCTCCCACAAAAAGCGGTTCACTCGCGCACACCATCAAACCAGCGCACGATCAAAGGCGACGCCATTACTTACGACGCGCTCAGTCAACCAGGGAAGTGAAGTTATGAATGGGAAGGCGACTTTCGACATGTGTCGCGTGATAGGGGTGGGTCTCCTGACTCTGGCTGCCGGGTGCGCCAGCTTGAGCAATCGTTGGAGCTTGCCAAGTCATCGCCCGCTCACCGCGGACTCCATTCCGCCCGGAGTGTCGTCAGGGCCCGTCTCCATGAGCGTCAACGACGATATCCATATCGAGATTCCGGATGACATTCCTGAGTTTCAGGGACCGGATGCGGACGCCGAAGCCCAATCAGGCACACCCGCCAACTCGGAATCGGAATCGGAATCGACGCCTTATCGAACGACGATCCGCGGTCAGGGTCCCGTTGTACGTTGAGTTCGCTTGGCGAGTTGACCGGAAACAACAAACCAGAGCCGTATTGAACCAACGAAGTCACCTTCGAGGCGCGGGTCCTCCGCATCGCTCATGACCTCCATCACCACACCGCCGAAACGACTGGAAATCCACCAGCGATGCCTGTGGAGCGCGTTGTTGGTCATGGCCGCCGGCTGCGTCGGCTGCGCCAACCTGGCGCCGATGCCGTTGATCCCGCCGCCCGCCAACACGCCGCTGCCCACCGCCTTGGGCGCCGCGTCTCAGCACAGCTCGGATCCAAGCCATGGATCGGCGAACGAGATGGCCAGACCGGCCGAGCATTTCGCCGGCCCCACCGAACCGCTCAGCGCACCGGGTTCCGCCAGCGAGAACGCCTCGGCTGCCGCGTCCGATTCGCGCACGCGGAATCCAGCCCCCGCGTCAGCCGCATCGACAGCCGCTCGGGAGAGCCTGGCCGTCTATTTGCCGACCACTCCCAGCGATCAGCCGCTGACCATCCGCGGGCAAGATCCCAGTGGTTATGGCGCGGATCCGGACGAGCCAATGCCTGGACAATCAGGGCACTTGCGAGGCCGGATGTCGGCCTCCGGCAGCCCTGGTCAAGGCGACGTGGTGGCGGCGCAATACATCCAACCTGGCGGCGACCCGAGCGGGCAAATCCTGCCGCCCGCCTTGCCGCCCGCCTTCCCGCCGATCACGCAGGCGCCCCTGGCCGCGGACCTGCCGACCGTGCCCTTTGACGTGTTCGTCGAAGAAGGCCGCACGGGGCGGTTCATGTTTGGCATGGGCATCAATTCGGAAGCCGGCTTGACCGGACAAGTCACCGTTGACGAACGCAACTTCGACATCGCCAAATTCCCCACAAGTTGGGACGACATTCGCTATGGCCGCGCCTTTCGAGGCGCCGGCCAAGGCTTCCGGCTCGAGGCGATGCCCGGCAATCAAGTGCAACGCTACGCCATCAGCTTCACCGAGCCGTATCTTGGCGGCACCGACGTCAGCTTCCGAGTCAGCGGCTTCTTGTTCGATCGAGGCTACACCGACTGGAGCGAACAACGACTGGGAGGACGTGTGGCCTTGGGCTATCGCCTGACGCCCGACTTGTCCTTGAGCGGCGCCTTGCGGATGGAAAACGTCAACATCCGCAACCCGCGAGTGCCCGGCGTCCCGGAACTCGAGGAAGTGGTCGGCGACAATCAACTCTACAGCGGTCGTGTCGCGTTGGCGCATGATACACGCGACACTCCGTTCGCCGCCACGCAAGGACACTTCCTGGAATTCGCCTACGAACAGGTCTTCGGAACATTCAACTACCCGCGAGCGGAACTTGACTGGCGCCGTTACTTCCTGATCCGTGAACGCCCCGACCAATCAGGGCGTCACACCTTGGCGTTCACGACGCGGCTTGGCGTCTCCGGCGAAGACACTCCGATCTTTGAGAACTTCTTCGCGGGCGGTTTCTCGACCATGCGAGGATTTGATTTCCGCGGGGCCTCGCCCAGGAATATGGGCGCGATCGTGGGCGGTCGTTTCCAATCCCTGAGTTCGGTCGAGTACATGTTCCCGATCACGCAGGATGACATGATCAAAGGCGTCGTCTTCGTTGATTACGGAACGGTGGAAGAAGACATCAAAATCGATTGGAACGACTACCGAGTCGCTCCGGGATTCGGCCTGCGGATCAACATCCCGGCATTGGGCCCGGCGCCCCTGGCGCTGGATCTGGCCGTGCCCGTCGCCAAGGAAGCCGGAGACGACATCCAGAACTTCAGCTTCTACTTCGGATTTGGTCGCGGCTAACGCGGTAGGTCACCCAGGGTTGCGCTGCACCCTGGGCTGCTCTTGGGCCGTCCCGTTGGGACTGACTCACTTGAGGCACGAGGCCGAATCTGGAGGCAGTTCCTTGGCGGTTCGCAGGAGGACCAACCATTGACCTATCTTCTGGCGTCGCCTCTACAGCACCTCGACAAAAACGATCCGCCCTGCTGGTTCATCACCGGCGAAACGGACGATCCAAGCACGCACGCCAACTTGTTTCGGCAGCGGTTGGGAGGCTCGGTGCGGCGGGTATCAAGTTCTTGCAGAATGCCCGCATAGCGACTCGGACAGCATCAGGTTGAGCCGGTTCTTCGCGTCTGGGGATGCTTCGTAGAGCTCGGCTCGCAGCAGCCTCGATCGCTCGCACAGGCTGATCGCTTCATCGGACTCTCATTGTAAGCCGTGCGCCGCGCCGAACCAGTACAGAGTGTCGGCCAGGTCCCGCTGGAGATCCACTTTCTCCGGATCGCGTGGTGATCACACCACCGTGATCGCGCGTGTCAACCCAATTGGTCGCGGATCGCACGAGAACGCCCTAGACGTTGACACCGTTGAGCCGAAGGCGCAGTCGATGACGTTTAGAATATCTGCCGCAGCAGTGGAGTTGCGGCCCCCAGCAAGAAGGCGATGGCGGTGATGGTCCACATAAGAGCCCGCAACGACATGCCGCGAAAGCCTCGGCTTGAGACCCACCAAAACGTCGTCGCTGAAGCCAAGACGCAGGGCGCGGTGAAAACAAAGACGGCCGCTCCAAAAAAGACGAGCTGTCCAATGGCGCCGGGACGCGGCGATAACGCGTAAAGCAGTCCGCAACTCAAGGTGATCAAGATCATTGAGCAGGCCAACGCAGCGCCGTGAATCGTGTAGCCGTTCAGCATCTTTCGCTTTTCGAGCCAGAGCACCATCGGCATGCCGAAAACGCCCGCCGCGAGATAGGAAGCGACGACTCCGGCGGTTAGCGACAAGGCGGGTACGAACAGGACCGCGATCGGCGTGCCGGTATGATCGGGACTGGCCGCCAACGCAACGATGCCGAAAATGAAAAAGAGCATCGCGAAGAGCACGGGAGCGGCGAGCGGCGCGATGGCGCACGCCCACCAAAGAGACCCCACGCGGCTGGCTTCAGACGAGGACTCGACGGGGTCGCCTGTCGGCAGGCTCTTCGGTTCCACGGGGCGCCAGCCGCAACGTGGGCAGGAAACTTCCAAGCCTGCGCGGTCCGTCGCGCAACTCGGGCAAGGATTCTGGGACATGCAGTGATCACCATCGCGATACGTCTTGAACCTGTTGTTCGCCGGCTGCCCGCTGAACCGTCCCATCCAACCTTAGGGGGCCGGTCGCGGCCCGGTCAGATGCTCGTAGGGATAATCCGTCCACTTGGCGACGGCATTGGCCTCTTCGGTGGTTAGCGGATTCCAGATGGAGCCGGCCCTCTTGGGCATTCGAGCGGGCTTGCCCTCCAGCGGCAGGATCGCAAGTTTGATTCGCGTCACGCCCGCCAGATCCATCGGTCGCCAACTCGCCTCGGGCTCCGGCTGATATTCCATTTCTTTCAAGTTGAATCCGCCTTTGATCTCGGCATTCCCATGGCACACGAAACACTTCTGTTTCAGAATGCCGTGGACGCGTGCGGGCACAACGAATCGAAGTCCCGCGGAAGCCGGTTGAAATTCCGTTGGCGGGCCCGACGGTCCGCAGCCCGCGGCGAACCAAGCCGCAGCGGACAGGGTGAGCGACGCCATCCAGGCCGATAATCGTCTTGACATGTAGGGACGTCCTCCAGGGGCCTCATCCGGGGCTGGTTCGATCGCTGCGTTCCGGTCGCTCCGCCCTCTGCCGGCAGGCTGGCCTTCTTGGCAAGCAACCTCTACTTCCCACCGTCGCGCAGCTGCTCGCTATGATCTCGAATGACCTGCAAGCAGAGGAGCGATTCTCGGATGAGTTCGACAGCGGCGTAAACGATGCCGCAAATGCCCGAAATCGTCAGCCCGCCGACGACCCACAAGGATTCCGGCCGCCACAAATTGACCACGCCCCCCAACAAGCTGCCCAACGCAAACAGACCAACGCTCGCATAGAGTGCTACCAGTGCATTGCGAAACAGCGCACTTCGCTTCAGCAGGTGACCGGCGAGGATTCTCCCGTGCGCATCATGGTGATCAAGCAACCGGTGGAATTCAAGCTGCACCTGACCAAATCGCGCCGACGTGGACATGATCAGCAGCGCCACGCCCGGCAACAAGATCAACGGCGTCAGCCAGACTTCAGTAGTAAACATGCTTCACATTTTAATCCGTCGATGGGGGATCGTGGTTCCGAGCGGCGATGGTTCATCGACAACGGCGATCCGGGAAGTTGCCCCTGTGGTGGCGCGAAGGCGCGTGCGCCGCAGTTCCTGGGGTGCGCTGCCCGACCCCAGGTTTTGAGGTTGCACCGCGTTGCGGTGCGGAGGCTGGATGCGTGTGCGCGGGGCGTGCGCCGCCGTTCTTCCTCGCTCTGATCTCTTCGTGCCTTTCGTGTCCTTCGTGGTTGTCATGTGCGGCGGAAGGCGTTAACCGCTGGGGTGGGTTGATGGTGTGTGATTCCTAAATTCCAACGATTTGCCCATGGCCCCATTGAATGAGATTCCGCTACGGCGTTGCCGTTTGCTGTTGGTCAGTAGATGCTGGGCGCCCCCATTTGCTGATGGATCTGTTCGCGAACTGGCTGGGGAATGCGGAGGGCTTCGGCCAATTCCATGAGGTATTTTGCTTCGCTGCCTGTATCCAGATCGACGGCGATCAGCGAGATCGAATAAACCTGTTGTTCCATTCCGATAGGCACCGATGTGGCGAACTCACGCACGTTCAGAGGTCTCTGGAACTCGTCGCGAAGGAATTGAATCGCGTCGGGTGAGGGATTATGAAGGCGTTCAAGTATCCGCTGCTGTTCGTCCTGATCGATGTTTCCATCCGCCTTCGCCGCATTGACCATCGTGCGCACCAAGATCCGCGCCTTTTCATTGTCCGCACTGGATGACGGCGATTCGCGGTAATCGGCGCCGGGTCGTGACGCAGGCTGCGAGCGGGGGGACGCCGGAGCGGAGCGTGATGGAGGCGACTGCCGTTGGTTCGCGACGTTCAACAGCTCCTCCAACTCGCGAGCTTGCTGACTGATGTCGGATGATCGCGGCTTGGGCGATGACCGCGGCGATGATCTAGGGGATGGTTGCGGCGATGCCTTGGGGGATGGTGATTTCCTGGATCCACCCCGAAAAATCTCCGTCAGAACATCGGTTCCCTTGCCAGGCCGACTCGTCTTGTGCCCCAGCAGGCTGCCAAGAATCTCAATAGCGTCCACAATGCGTTCTCCACAAGACTGAAGGGGATGACGAACTTCGCAGCCGCTGTCTAAAGCTCGTTGTAGTCCAATTCAAAGAGTTCCTTGGAAGCGTTCAGATCACCGGAGGCCAATCCAGCTCTGAACCAGCGAACGCGTTGAGCTGATGTGCCATGGGTGAATCGTTCGGGGACCACATAGCCTTGGGACAGTTCCTGCAAGGTGTCGTCGCCGATCTGGTTGGCGGCGTTCAAAGCCTCCGCGATATCGCCCTCCTCCAGGATCTGATAATTCCGTTGAGCGTGATGCGCCCAGACTCCCGCCAAGTAGTCGGCCTGCAGTTCGAGTCTGACCGAAGCCCGATTGGAGGCAAGTTCATCACCGCTGGCCCGTGCTTGATCCACGATCTTGCTGAAGCCAACCAGCCTCTGCACATGATGGGCGACCTCGTGGGCGATCACATACGCTTGGGCGAAGTCTCCGGGCGCGTTGAGTCGCTGCTTCATTTCATCGAAGAACTGGGGGTCGATGTAAATCTGCTCGTCCGCTGGGCAATAGAACGGCCCCATGGCCGCGCTGGCCATGCCGCAACCGGATCGATCGGAACCCGAAAAGATGATCAGTTTGGGCGGTCGGTACGCACCGCCTTGCACCTGATCTCGAAAAAGATTCGACCAGACGTTTTCCGTGTCTTTGAGAACGACTTCGATGAATTCTCGCGCTTGATCATCCGGCGGGGGCGCATCCTGAAGCGCTTGGCCCTGTTGCCCCTGTTGCTGGCCCACGATGCCCAGGATCGCTTGCGGATCGGCGCCCATCAGCATCGCGATGACCGCGACCACCAAGGCCAGCACGCCGCCGCCGCCCAGCGCCAAGCCCACTGGACGGGCGCCGCGGCGGTCCTCGACATTCTCGCTTCTCTCACGACCTTTCCAACGCATTTATCAGTACTCCACTTGGCGACGGTTGCCCGCATGCCGTTCGATCTCGGGAAAAAAGAACCACGCTTTACGAAAGATCCGCGCTTTACTCTCGCCGTGAAAGCAGGGCGAAGCCGACTGACTGAAAGAGCGAGCTTTGGATGTCAGCGGTTGGAACACCCCCTTACATGGGCGGAAAACTCAAAGGGCGATTTGAAGACCGCGTTGGCGACGATCCTTGGGATCGACGACTTGCAATTCCAGCCGACCTCTGGACGCCCGCTCGGCCTCGGTCAACTGCTCTGGTTTGGCGAGTGGTTCGCCGTTGGCCTTCAGAATCAAGAGCCCCGCGACGATCCCAGCTCGCGCCGCCGGACTGTTGGGGGCGACGCTGGTCACTTTCAAGGCGGCCTCGCCGTTGTAGAAGGCCAGTTCGGTTTTGACTCCCAGCGGCTGCACGCGTCGATTCGGTCCGGCCGTCGCGCCGCCGGTTTTCGCAGCGACGCCGCCGGCCTCGATCGTCACCAGGACGTCGCGACCAGAGCGGACATCCCGGACGGTGATCGCAAAATCGCCGCGACTCGCGCGAAACGCTGAATCCAGTTGGCTCTGGCTCTTCAACTCCGCTCCGTTGGCCTTGACGAGAATGTCGCCTAATTCAATCCCAGCCTTGGAGGCCGGGCTGTCCTGATCCACCCGAGTGACTTCCAGCCCGATCGCGGCGCCGCCCAACGAAACGCGCTGCGAGGACAAGCCTAGCGACCTCGCCTGGCGATCCATGGTTCCACGTCCAGCGCGGTCTGCCATAGCGTCAGGGTTGTCTTGGTACCAGTCTTCGCCGACGGCCTCCCATTGATTCCCTTCCCCGAGCCTCAGAAAAGCGAGGATTTGAGTTCGCGGTTCCGGGAGCACGCTCTCCCCGAAACGTGCAATGCCGCCCTGGAGGGACCGCTGCGCGTTGACGTGGGCGTACACGTACTCGCCTGGAGCGGGAAACCTCGCTCCAGCAGCAAGGTCCAGTCGCGGCGCCTCGGAACGTTGTACAAGGATTTGCACCAAGTGTTGGTCCTTGTTGGAGAAAACACTCTGCACGCTTCCATAAACGACCAGGGCGGCGCCTTGCTTCACCCCAGCGTCCGGTACCTGCCCCATTGCGGGCAGCACGGTTGCCCCAAGGACAGCGCCGAAAGCCAAGACCATCGCGACCGCAGAGGAGATACGCACACCTAGTTTGGTGACCATCCGATTTTCCGCCCCAAGGATTGTGGATTTGCAACCCCTGAAGATAAACTATTCTCCCGTTTATGGAACAAGTCGTAGCTGGAGCAACGGCGTCAATCAGCGGAAGAAAACAGACGGGGCCCCGGACTCGCAACCGCCTCAGCTGGCTTCGAGCGCGACGTCGCGCGGCGACTCGTCGCCGCAAGAAAGCCTGGCGATTCCCGCGGCATCGCGACCATTGGGCCGTCCAAGTCGGCATTCCACACCGGATTCCTCCGCCGCTCACCGTCTTGGGTGGGAGTTGGGGGCGGTCTCTCCCTCTGGGGGAACCGTCTTTCCACCGACGCCTTTCCACCGACGCCTTTCCACCGACGCCTTTCAGCCGACGCCTCGGAGTCGGGCCAGGATCGGGTAGCCGGCTTCCTGGTCTTGGTTCACCAGCCAGCGGTAGGCGTCGTCCGCGCAGAGCGGCCTGGCGAACAGGAAGCCTTGGCCGTACCGGCAGCCCATCTCGCGCAGTCGATCCCACTGCCTCTGTGTTTCGATCCCTTCGGCGACGAGCTCCAGATTCAGCCCTTCGGCCAGCGCGACAATCGTACTTGCGATGGTGGCTCGCGCATCCGCATCTTGCATCTGGCTGACGAAACTGCGGTCGATCTTCAGGGCGTCCAGAGGAAGTCGATGCAGATAGGCCAGCGAGGAATAGCCGGTGCCGAAGTCGTCGACCGCGACGGTGACGCCGCAACGCCGCAGCGAATCCAATTGCCTGGCGGCCGTCTCGGGGTTGTCCATCAGGATGCTCTCGGTGACTTCCAGGCGAAGGTGGCGAGCAGCGAGTCCCGTGGATTGCAGCGCGTCAACAACATCCTGGGCCAGGTCGCCTTGGACAAACTGGCGACTGGAAACATTCACGCTCACTTGAATCTGAGAGAAGGCCGGGCATTGTTGAATCCAACACGCGGTCTGTGCGCACGCCTTCCGGAGGACAAGTCTTCCCAAGGCGTTCATCAAGCCGGTTTCCTCGGCGATGGGAATGAACTCGTTTGGACCGACCACGCCTCGCAGGGGGTGCATCCACCTAGCCAACGCTTCGAAGGACACGACGCGGCGCGTCGCGAGTTCGATGATCGGCTGAAAATAGACCAGGAACTCATCGCGATTCACCGCTTGCCGCACTTCGTTTTCCAATTGCAGGCGATTGCGCATCCGTTCCTGCATGTTCGGATTGTAGATGCGGTAACAACACTTGCCTTCGGACTTGGCTTGATTCATCGACGTGTCGGCTTCACGCAGAATGTCCTCGGCGACGGACTCCTGATTGACCGAGAGGCTGATTCCGATACTGGCCGAGGCGAAGACTTCGGCGAGTCCTTTAAGCGTGAAAGGGCGTTTCAAGCGGCTTAGAATGCGATCGGCGACAATCAGCGGCGCCTTGGAATCGGGGATCTCTTCCAACAGCACGGCGAATTCATCGCCGCCCATGCGAGCCACCAACGCCTCGCCGGATCGAACGACGCTGCTCAAACGACGAGACACCAGAACCAGCAACTCATCGCCGCACTCATGTCCGAGGCTGTCGTTAATCATCTTGAAGTTGTCCAAATCCAAGTACACGACCGCGAAGCCGTGCTTCGAGGAGCGTTTGAACTGCTCTACACAGCGTTTCAATCGATCCATGAAGAGCAGTCGATTGGGCAAGTCCGTCAGCGCGTCGGCGATCTTGCCTTCGTTCACGTCGGTCAACGATCCCGCGATCCGGTGCGGCGTTCCCAAGGAATCGCGGATCGCCATGCCGCGACACAGCATCCAACGAAAGCCGCCATCTTCGTGATGGACCCGGATCTCTGTTTCAAATTGCCTGGTTTCCCCGCGTAGATGCTGATGCAACTCGTTCGTCGCTCGCTGAAGATCTTCGTGATGAATGCGATCGAACCAGTCGGAGGGCGACCCGATTGGAGCGTGATCCGGCAACCCCACCATGGCTTTCCAGCGCGGCGAGACGTAGATCTCATTGGTCTTGAGGTTCCAATCCCAAATGCCGTCATTGGCGCCCTGCACGGCCAGCGCGTCGCGCTCCTCGCTTTCGCTCAAGCGTTCCAGAGCTCGTTTCAGCTGCAAGTGAGTTTGCATGCGAGCCAGCGCGACATCGATGTCAACGGGCTTAACAAGGTAGTCGTTGGCGCCCGCCGAGAACGCTCTGATGATCTGCCGCCGTTGCTGGTCCGAGGTGACCATCAGAACCGGCAACTCAGCCGCTGTCGCGGATTGGCGGATGTCTCGTAACGTTTGGATGCCGTCCCGCAGCGGCATGGAAATGTCCAACAGGACGAGGTCGGGGCGATCGTGGCGGATCAACGCCAGGGCTCGGTCCGCGGAACTGGCCGTCGTCGTCTGGAAACCATGACCTTCAAGTGCATGGCACAAGATGTCGCGACTGATTTCGTCGTCATCGACGATCAGGATTCGCTCGCTTCGCACCGCTCTGGGCGTATGCACGGTCAGCGCGGTCACCAGATCCCGTTGATTGCAGTCGAAAGCCGTCACTTCACACCGTGTCTTGCGAAAACGCCGACGGCGGCAGAGCCGGAAGCCTGCAATGGAGCTGCGTGGCGTGATGATTCAGACCGGCGCCGCCCCGGCGCCACGCGCTCTCTCTAGTCTTCTATAGCATGAGATCGCCATCCAGGCGCCCCGCAGCGGCGAATCTGACAATCGTTCCGATTATGCCGATCTTGCGGAAGACGGGCGCCGGGCGGCGTTTGTCGGTAGCCCACGCCGCGCGTCGAGCGTTGCTCCTGGCCAGCAGAAGCTCACATCGCTCCTCTCGCGCCTCGCTTAGCCGCCCGGATGTTTCATCAAGGCGTTCAGCGCCGCCGCAATTCTCTGCAAGGGAGCGAGCAGCGACTTGGCGGCGCCGGGGATTTGCTTCTTCCGCGGGACGACTTCGTCGTGCAGTCGCTGCTTGACCGCCGACACTCGTGTTCCCAACTCCTGGTTGGTTTCCGAGGAGAAAAGCGACGAGTCGCCAACCAACTTCTCCAAGCGGCCGGCCACCTCGTCAAGCTGGTGGACTGCAAGATCGGCCGACGCCGGATCGACAACCATCGCCATGATCTCCAGCAACCTCGAGACAGCTGAATCAAACTCGGCCAGCGGAGCATCCGAGCTCAATGACATCGGTTGGGGCTCGCCGCCATGAAGCTCCGCCACGATCGGCCATGGCTCGTTGGCGTCGCCCTCGGACGCGCCCCCATCCGGTGAATCGGACGGCTCGGCGTTCTCCGCCGCTGAAGATGGCTGGGGCAGTAAGTCGGACGCTGGCGCCGAGGGCGAGGTCATAGCGAGGGGAGAGGGGATCGGCTTCGCCGCCATGAACTCCCCAATCTGATCGCGTCCCGACGTGATCGCGTCCAGGTTCGCCATTTCCGTTTGATGGATCGGCGCGACCTGCGGCAACCACGTCGATCGAAACCCCCAGGCGACGCCGGCAAGGGCGACCACCGCGGCGGCGACCGCCCAAGGCCAGTAAGGCGACTGGGAGTCGGGCCGCGTGACGCGAGTGCCGCGCAGGAAAGGTCGCTCGGCGCTTCGACGCTTGGCGATTCGACGCTTGGCTTGTCAACGCTTGGCTTGTCAACGCTTGGTGATTCTCCGTCAGTCTTTTCCCCACCGGTCCTGTGGTCGCTGCTTGCCGCCAGAGGCACAAGGGCGCGGGCCCCGTCGCCTGGATCGTCTTGGGCGTCCCAACCGGCTTCGGCCACGGTGATCGTCTGACGGTGCTCAGCAGCGACTGCCGCGGGTTCGCGGTCTGCGGCGGGTTCGCGGTCCGCGGGGCCGCCGGCGGCTTCACCCAGGGGGCGTACTGGCGGCGCCGTTTCCGTCCACCCCATCGCCCGCAGCAAGGATGCGGGCGCCGAACGTGTCAGGGTTTCGCGTTGGCTGGTCAGGAAGTGCTTGGCTTGGGGGCCGGACAAACCCAGATGATCCGACAGTTGCCGAGACATGAACGCCAGGACCACGGAAGTCAACAGACCGATCACGCGATCGCCTTGTTCGCGACGCATGCCGCTGGAGAGAGCCACCTGGTCGAGCAAGGGCGCCGAACGCTCTCGCCACATGTCATGCAACTCCGCTCGGCCTCGATCGATCCAGGTTTGCACTTCGCGGGGATCGATAAGCCAGTGCAAGTCATCCAGCACGGCCGGATCGTTTCGCCGCAAAAGCGACGGCACGTCCTCGGCCGAGCGTCGCTCGACGCTTTGAATCAAACCACCGAGCACCACCGGCATGGCCGCGGAGGCCGCCTGCGTGATCTGTCGCGGCGTTGCTTGGAAGAGATGGGCCAATTGACGCGTGGAGTTCGGCCCGAGGAGCCCGTCCATAAATTCCAGCAGATGCATCCTCAGGACTCCCAAATGCGGTGGACCGAGTGTGCCCCTTGGTCCCATGCGAAAAGAGATCATTGCAGGTCGCCGCCTGCACCGCGCATGTATACTTTGCGATCCCCCGGCAAGGGCAACGCCGATATCGCGGGTTTTCCAGGGATTCGACCAAAAACCGTCACTTGACGTGACGATTGCCACGATCAGGAAAGACACGCACTTTGTCGGGGGGGCCGCGGCGCAGGATTCAACGCGTTTGCTCGCCTCTTGGACTATCCTATGTGGCGACGTGTTGCGTTCTTTTCTCAGTCTATCCTACGCCGTTTGGCGGAGATCACACTCATGACTTCACGTATCGGCGCGCCGTCCGGCTTGATCCTGGGGGCCTGCGCCTCGCTGCTGTTGGTTGCCGTTGGACAAGCCGATACGCCGGAGCGGACCACCACGCCCTCAATTCAGCGGCGTGGCCAAGCCGCCGCGGGGGTCTTCAAGACTCGCATTGTTCCGACCTGGTCGGACGACGAGCGCTGGCTGTGGTACCGCAACGAATTGCCGAACGAGCGGCGCGAATTCATCCTGATCGACGTCGCCAAGGGAAAGAGGCAAATGGCGTTCGATCATACTCGCTTGGCGACGGCGCTATCGGAGGCCGTTGGTTCGGATTTCGGGGCCGAGCGACTGCCGATCGAAGATGTGCGGCTTGACATGGATGGAAAAACGATCGAGTTTCGCGTCAACCAACAAGGGTGGCGCTGTCAATTGTCCGACTATTCGCTGACGAAGATCACGTTGGGTGAGTTGAGTGAATTGGCGAATTCAACGTCTCGCGGGCGCCGTTCGGATGCGACGGACAATCTCGAGATGCAGCTGTTGATCGTCAATGAGACCGACCAACCGCTTGAATTGTTTTGGATGGAGAGCGCAGGTGTTGCACGGTCGTACGGCGCGGTCGCGCGCAGGCGCGGCGCGATCAACACACTTTCAACGGCCATCGTTGGGAAGTGCGCAACGCGAAAGGCGACGTCCTCGCGCAGCTTCGCCGCCAGTGCCTCCGAGCCAACCATCACCATCGCCAAGGGGGCTGAGCCCCTGGCCCAACGCCGACGACGTCGCGATTCAGGCGACTCGCCGCGATCGACGCAGCGCGGCCGGTCGCCGAACGGAAAGTGGTCGGCGATTGTGAAGGAACATAATCTCTTCCTGCGTAATCTCGAGAACGATCAGGAAACACAGCTCACCAACGATGGTGTCGCGGAACAGTTCTATGGTATGCCTCAGTGGTCTCCCGATTCCCAAACGCTGGCGGCCTTCCAAATACAGCCGGGCGATCAGAAGGAAGTGCATTTCGTTGAATCCTCGCCTTCCGCAGGCGGACGCGCACTCCTTCATACGCGTCGTTATCCGCTTCCGGGCGATCGCTTTACAAGCTATCGACTCTGCCTGTTCCACGCCGAGACGCGGCAGCCGATAGCCTGCCAAGCGGATCCCATCGACTTCGGCAGGCCCCGTCTGCGCTGGCGGAAAGACGGCAAGAAATTCACCTACGAGCAAGTGGATCGGGGACATCAGCGATTTCGTCTCGTTGAGGTCAACGCGCGCGATGGCGCGATTCGCAATGTGATCGACGAGAGATCCACGACGTTCATCTGGACAGCTCACGCCCAAGGGATCGGCATGCCGCTGATCACCTGGCTCAACGAGAACGAACTCATTTATAGTTCCGAGCGTGATGGATGGCGGCGCCTGTACCTGGTCGACGTCGACTCCGGAGACATGGCGCCCATCACCAGCGGCCAGTATGTTGTTCGCGGCATCGAACGCATTGATCAAGAGGAAGGGCGGATCTGGTTCCGCGCCTGCGGCATGAATGAGGGCGAAGATCCTTACCATGTCCACCACTATCGAATTGACTTCTCCGGCCAGAACCTGGTCGCGCTCACGGCCGGCGATGGCGATCACGCGGTCGAGTATTCGCCTTCCTCAAACCTGTTGATTGACACGTACAGCCGCGCTGACATGCCTCCGGTCCACGAGTTGCGACGAGCGGCGGACGGCAAGTTGGTTTGCGAACTGGAACGGGCGGACGCAACGCAGTTAATCGAGCAAGGCTATCGCATGCCGGAGGTTTTCTGCGCGAAAGGGCGTGACGGCGAGACGGATATTTGGGGCGTCATCCATCGCCCCTCGGACTACGATCCTGCCCGCAAGTACCCGGTTATCGAGTCCATCTACGCCGGACCGCATGACGCGCACGTCCCCAAACGATTCAGTGCGCGATCTCGTTATCGAGCACTGAACCAGCTGGGGTTCATCGTCGTGCAGATCGACGGTATGGGCACGGCGCATCGCGGTAAGGCGTTTCACGACGTGTGCTGGAAGAATCTAAAGGACGCCGGCTTGCCCGATCGGATCGCCTGGATCAAGGCCGCGGCCCAGAAGGATCCCGCCATGGACATGGATCGAGTCGGGATTTTCGGCGGTTCCGCGGGCGGCCAGAACGCCGCGGGAGCGTTGTTATTCCATCCCGATTTCTATCAAGCCGCCGTCGCCAACTGCGGATGCCATGACAATCGGATGGACAAGGCGTCCTGGAACGAACAGTGGATGGGTTTTCCCGTGGATGAATCGTATTCCCAATCCTCGAACATCGACAACGCTCATCGACTGCAAGGCAAGCTGTTCTTGGTTGTCGGCGAGATGGACACGAATGTCCCTCCCGAATCCACGCTGCGTTTCGCCGACGCGTTGATTCGAGCCAACAAGGACTTCGATTTACTCGTGGTTCCCGGCGGCGGTCATGGGGCGGGCGGAGCGTACGGCCAGCGACGTCTGCACGATTTCTTCGTGCGTTGCCTGCAAGATCGAGACCCTCCCAATCGCAATGCAGACTCCATTGACGATGCTGCGGCGGGCGAGGCGCCGTCGCCCGACGCGATCGCGAAAGAGACCGCGAAGACGTTCGATTTACTTGGCCTGGACGCAGAGCAAAGCCCGGCCGCTCGCCTGGAGGCCCGGTATCGCGCCGATCTGTCCAACCTGACGCGGTTCTACCCCCCGAACCTCTTTCCGATCACGACCAAGCGCATCAGCCGCTTCCATCTGGATTGGCTCGTTGAAGTCAATTCGCTCGCCGGCGCGGACGTGGGAACCGAGTCGGATCGCGGGCGTTTGCTGGGTTTGCGCGAACGGATTGAACGGGCCTATCTGGCCGTGCAGGCAGCGGCGCACCAACAAGCCGACATCAAGCCCCTGTTGCCATTCCAGGACCTGATCGCCGATCTTGTCGCCGACAAGCTGGAAGGAAAACGCGTTGACGCAAAGCGAGCCGCCGCGGATATCGAATCCGTGGTCAGAATGCTCGACGACTTGCTGCGCAGAGAGCGACGCGCCGCAAGCTGCCTACGCTCCAGCGGCGCTGTCCCGGGCCGCCGAGTTCACTCGTATCTTGCGCGAAAGTCTGGCCCGCTGGCACGCGTTCTATGATGGATACGATCCTGTTTTCTCTTGGTGGTTGAAGGCGCCATACGCCGCCGCTGATGAGCGGCTGGAGCAATACGTTAAGCAACTTCAGCAGCAAGCGGCGACCGCGGATGATGCGGATGATAGCGACGCGCAAGACATCGCTGATCGCGGCAACCCCTTTCCGGCGCCGCTGCTGGCGAACAGCGATGTGCCTTCACTGCAACAGCTTTGGGACGCCGACCCAGGACGAATGCAAGTTGTCGTCGAGGAGTATGCTCGGGCGTTTCGACAACGTCGTGGGCGCCGACGTGAAACAAGTGACTCCCAGGAGACCCAACGACGACGCCTGAAGGAATTCAACTCGCAGTTGCAGGATTTGCCGTTCGACGATTTCGACTGCGATGAGCGCATCGACTACGTGTTGCTGCAGAACCAGCTTGCGCGATCTCTTTCGATTGCAGGATCCCAGCCGTCTCGCCCAGCGGCGCGTGGTGGACTCCAGCGGTATTCCCGGCAGGCCGATCGGCGACGAAGCGTTGGCGCGCGAGTTGGCTCTCGAGATGATTCCGTACAACGCCAAGGAACTCATCGAGATCGCCGCCAAGGAGTACCAATGGTGCTTGCGGGAGATGAAACTCGCCGCGAATGAAATGGGATACGGCGATGATTGGCGGAAAGCGGTCGAACATGTCAGAAACATGCATCTGGAGCCAGGCGAGCAACCCTATCTCATCCGCGACCTCGCCCAGGAGGCCATCGATTACCTTCGTGCACACGATCTTGTTTCCGTGCCGCCCTTGGCCGCGGAGACTTGGGGCATGCGGATGATGAGCCCCGAAAGGCAGCGGATCAATCCCTTCTTCACCGGAGGGGCGGAAATCACCGTCTCTTTCCCGACCAACGACATGACGCACAACGAGAAACTGCAGAGCTTGCGGGGGAACAATATCCCGTTTTCTCGAGCTACCGTGCATCATGAACTGATCCCCGGACACAATTTGCAGGACTTTATCTATGCGAGAAATCGTCCTTACCGACGCGTCTTCAGCACTCCTTTCTGGGGAGAAGGCTGGGCGCTCTATTGGGAGATGTTGCTCTACGAGCGAGGCTTCCCCAAGACGCCCGAGGACCGGATGGGCTTCCTGGTCTGGCGATCCCATCGATGCGCCCGCATTGTGTTCTCCTTGAGTTTCCATCTTGGCCGCATGACGCCGCAGGAGTGCGTGGATTACCTGGTGGCCAACGTCGGCTTTGAGCCGAACAGCGCCGCCGCGGAAGTACGCCGCTCATTCGCCACCAACTATGGACCGCTGTACCAAGCAGCGTACATGGTGGGCGGCTTGCAGTTCCGGGCGCTGCATCATGAACTCGTGCGCACTGGCAAGATGCCGGAGAAGGACTTCCATGACGCGATACTGCAACACAATTCCATTCCCGTGGAACTGGTCCGCGCCGCGTTGACGAAGCAAGCGTTGGAGCGCGACCACCAGGCGTCCTGGCGATTCTACGAGGGATTCTAAAGGAAACGCGCCGGCGCCCTTCCACGTCTGTGGTGCTCCATGTCCTCCGTGGTCAATTCCCTCCGGATTTCCCGCTCCTTCACTTGATGCCTCTGGGGGTCGCGCAGCGCACCCCGGGTGAACACCGATCCATCGCACCTGCTATCATGAAGGTCATGAGGACGATTGGACCAATCCGACTGGCGTTTCGATCGCTGCTCCTGTCGTGGCTCGGCTTGGCGTCGGCCTCGGGGCAGGATCTTCCCGCGGTGCATTTTGGTCGCGACGTGTTGCCGATCCTGTCGGACCGCTGCTTCCATTGCCATGGTCCCGATCCAACCGACCGCGAAGCGGATCTGCGTTTGGACCGTCGTGAAGACGCCACGTCCGCGCGTGACGGGGGGATGGCCATTGTTCCCGGCGACCCGGACTCCAGCGAGTTGATGAGCCGCGTCGCGTCCAAAGACGCCGACCTCAGGATGCCGCCAGCGGACGCGCATCGCCAGCCGCTGACGCCGGACGAAGTAGAAACCCTTAGGCGGTGGATCGCGGAGGGAGCGGCTTGGGGGCGCCACTGGGCCTTTGAGCCTCCCCGGCGGGCCCCCCTCCCATCCGGCGCGGAACAAGCGGCCGTCCATCCGATCGACGCTCTAGTGCGACAACGACAGGCCGGGCGAGGACTCCAGTGGTCGCGCCGCGCCGCGCCGCATACTTTGATGAGACGGGTCTCCTACGATCTCACGGGACTCCCGCCAACTGCTGCACAAGTGAACGCCTTTGTCGCGAATCCAACGGCCGCAGCCTATGCCGAACACGTGGAGCGCGCGCTCGCCTCGCCCCATCATGGCGAACGGATGGCGATGTGGTGGTTGGACGCCGCTCGATACTCGGACACCGACGGTTTTCAACAAGATGCGACTCGCACCAACTGGCCCTGGCGGGATTGGGTGGTTCAGGCTTTTCAGCAGAACATGCCCTTCGATCAGTTCACGATCGAGCAATTCGCCGGGGACTTGCTGCCCCAAGCGAGCGAGCAGCAGATCTTGGCGACGTGTTTCCATCGAAACCATATGACCAACGGCGAAGGGGGCCGTGATCCTGAAGAGTCGCGCATCGACTACGTTCTGGATCGAGTCAATACGACCGGAACCGTTTGGCTGGGGTTGACGCTTGGCTGTTGCCAATGCCATTCCCACAAGTTCGATCCCATCTCGCAGCGCGAGTATTATCAACTAGCGGCCTTCTTCAACAGCATCGATGAAGACGGCAAGGCCGGCGGCGGCGCCAAACCGTATCTCAAGTACCAGTCTCCCTTCGCGGATCGCGCCGTTCGGGAGGCGGAGGCCGTGGTCCAGGAGCGTCGCCCGTTGGAGCGCCGATGCTCGGCAAGCCGCGCTGCGCGAGTTTCCCGATTGGCTCGCACGTCAAGCCGCACGCATCGCGGACGGATTCCAAGGCTGGCGCCCTCTTCAAATCCGCACAGCCGAATCCGTCGCCGGCACGGAACTCCATGTCGAACCCGACTCGATCGTGCAAGCCGCGGGTCCGAATCCGCGACAAGATGATTATCGCATTGTCGGCCGTACGGATCTTCCGCGGATAACGGGTTGGAAATTGGAAGTGCTCCCGCACGCTTCGCATACCGGGGGCAAACTCTCTCGCGGCGCCGATGGCGAGTTCATTCTGACCGATGTGAAGCTGATGTGGCGACGGAAAGGCAAGTCGCAGGTGCGCGACATCGAATTGGCGTCGGCCATCGCCGATGTGGAGAAAACGGCCAAGGGTCGCAATTATGGCAACGTCAAGGATACGCTCGACGACGATCCGCGCAATGGCTGGACGACGGCGGGACATGATCCTCAAGAGCCTCACCTGGCGATCTTTGCCTTGGCCGAACCACTCGAGTTGCCGGATGATCACGAGTTGGTTTTTGTGATGTTGCATCGATCGACCGAAGGGGACGCCAATGTTGGCCGGTTTCGCATCTCCGTCACCGACCAGCCCGGCGCCGCGGTGCGTGCATTGCAGCCCATGCCGTTGGAGCGGTTCGCCTCGTCGCCGGACGTCAACCCGGATCAGTTGGCGCCCGAACTTCGCTCGGCGCTCGAGGAGCAATTCCTGCAAGATCACGCGCCGTATCGAGAGGCGGAGCGGCGGCTGCGTCACGCCGAACGCCAACTGGCCGAAGTCAAACAGGCGGCCCGCGTTCTGAACGTGATGGTTTTGGCCGAGCGGGAAAGCCCGCGACCAACCCATGTTCTCCGTCGCGGCGTCTGGGATCAGAAGGGCGATCCAGTCGAACCGGGCACGCCTTCGGCTATCTTATCTGCGGCTCGTGAGGACGCGACCCAACGGCGTCTTGATCGCTTGGATCTGGCGCGCTGGCTGGTCGCTCGAGAGAACCCGCTCACGGCCCGCGTCGTTGTCAACCATCTGTGGCAGATGTGCTTCGGAGCCGGACTCGTTCGCACTCCCGAGGACTTCGGACTCCAAGGTCAACGACCGGACCATCCCGAATTGTTGGACTGGCTGGCGGTGGAATTGATGGATCACGATTGGGACCTGCGTCACATCCTGCGGTTGATCGTCACCAGCGAGACGTACTGTCAGAGCAGCACGGCGTCGCCGGAGGCGCTGCGGCTTGATCCAGAAAACCGCTGGCTGGCCCGTGGCGCTCGCTTCCGCCTGCCCAGTTGGATGATTCGCGACGGCGCGCGCTTGCCGTCAGCGGTCTCTTGAACGACGCGATGGGCGGTCCGCCCATGCGCCCCTATCAACCCGAGGGAGTCTGGGCTGAAATGTTCATGGGGCGATTCCGTTACGAGCCCAGTCAAGGCGAAGCTCAATACCGTCGAACGCTCTACGCGTTCTGGCGCCGGTCAAGCGCGCGACCTTCCTGTTCGACGCCGCCCAACGCCGCGTGTGCGAGGTCCAAGTTCGCCGTACGAACACGCCGTTGCAGGCGCTGACTCTGTTGAACGACGCCGGCATGCTCGAGGCGGCTCGCGCACTGGCCGAAACGGTGCTGGCCGAGGCCCAGACGCCAGCGGCGCAAATGCAGGCCATCATGCGCCACGTGCTCTTCCGGGAGGCGACGCCCGAGGAATTGAACTCGCTGTTGAGTCCTTGGACCGAAGCACTGGCGTATTACCGTCAGCACCCCGCGGAGGCCAACGCGTTGATTTCCGTGGGGCAAGCGCCGACGCGTTGGCCAGAGAACGAAGACCTGCTCGCGGCGGATCGCGTCGCTCATATCGCCGCGCTTCAAATTGTCGCCAGCATGGTGATGAACCTCGATGAAGCAATCACGCACGAGTAGAGCGAAAGGCGGAATCAAGATGGAACGCGAGCACTCGGGGGCGATCCACGGCGGCCAGGCGGATGCTCTGCACATCGCTCGTCGTTGCTTCGTCGGACAGTGTGCCGGGGTGGGCTTGGGAGCGATCGCACTGGAAGGCCTGCTCCAAGCCGCCGCTGCCAACCCGTTCAGCGGGCCGGACCATTTTTCGCCGCGGGCGAAGAACGTCGTCTTCTTGACTCAGTCCGGCGGACCCTCGCAGATCGAGCTGTTTGACGAGAAGCCGCAGTTGGCGCGGTGGGCGGGTAAGGAGCTTCCCGACAGCGTCCGCCAAGGCCAGCGATTGACAACGATGACCGCCAATCAGAAGCAGCTGATCATGCCGGCCAGAACCACGTTTCGACGATACGGTCAAAGCGGCGCGACGATCGGCAATTGGCTGCCCTACCTTGGCGAAGCGGCCGATCATTTATGCTTTATCAAGTCCATGGTCACCGACCAGATCAACCACGCGCCGGCGATGACTAAATTCCTAACCGGTCATCAATTGCCCGGCCGGCCAAGCATGGGAGCATGGACCAGCTATGGACTGGGCAGCGAAAATCGCGATTTGCCCGACTACCTGGTGTTGATCTCAAAAATGAAACGCCCCAGCGATCAGCCGTTGTACGATCATTACTGGGGCAGCGGCTTTCTGCCTTCGCAATACCAGGGCGTCAAGCTACGGAACGCCGCCGAACCCGTCTTGTACTTGAAGGATCCCGCCGGCTTGCCGCGATCGATTCGCCGCGGCATGTTGGACGGCATCGCGGAATTGAACCAGCGGCGCGCGGCGGAGACCGGGGATCCGGAGATCGAAACGCGGATCCGCCAATATGAAATGGCCTGGCGAATGCAATCCAGCATTCCCGAACTCAATGACTTGAGCGATGAACCGGAATCGACCTTCACGCTCTACGGACCCGATTCACGTCGGCCCGGCAGCTACGCCGCCAATTGCGTGATGGCTCGTCGGCTCATCGAGCGCGGCGTTCGCTTCGTGCAACTGTTTCATCCCGATTGGGATCACCACAGCCGTCTCAGTTCCTGGTGCGTCGCGCGATGTCGCGATACCGATCAAGCCAGCGCCGCCTTGGTCAAGGATTTGAAACAACGCGGATTGCTGGACGAGACGCTGGTGATCTGGGGCGGCGAGTTCGGCCGCGGCGTCGCCGGACAAGGGCAATGGGACAGCCCCGAGGGGGGACGCGATCATCATCCCCGTTGCTTCACGATGTGGCTGGCCGGCGGAGGCGTCAAGCCCGGCGTCACCTACGGCGCGACGGACGAATTCAGCTACAACGTCGCCGAAAACCCCGTCCATGTGCGGGACCTGCACGCCACCATCTTGCATCTGCTGGGAATCGATCACCAGCGGTTGACCTATCGCTACCAAGGCCTCGATTTCCGATTGACCGGCGTCGAAGCCTCGCGAGTCGTAAAGGAGATCTTGGCGTGATGAAAACGTTCATGGCCGCGGCGGCTGTCGCCTGGACGATCGGGTCGGTGGCGGCTTGCTCCGCGCAGGGTCCCCGCGGCACCCGATCAGATCATTCCCATCTGGCCGGACCTGGCGCCGGGAGAAACCACGCGAAACGCGGGCGAGCCCCTGCCCAGGCGCCCCAACGAGAATCCTCCCGCGACCCGCATCACCGGAATCACCTCGCCGCAACTGCATCTGTATCAGGCAAAGCAGTCGGCGACGCCGACACCAGCGGTGCTGATCTTTCCCGGGGGCGGCTATAACTATGTCGTTGCCGACAAAGAAGGTTCGGAAGCAGCGGCGTGGCTGAATGGACTTGGCGTGACCGCGCTGGTGGTCCACTACCGCACCAAGCAACCTAAAAAAACGGACGACAGCCAACCTCAGCCTTTGCCCAACGACGCCAAGGCGCCCCTACAAGACGGCCAGCGAGCCGTCAGCCTGCTGCGCCGCGATGCGAAGCGCTGGAACATCCGCAGCGACGCGATTGGCGTGCTGGGGTTCTCCGCCGGCGGCCAAACCGCGGCGTTGGTCGCCACGCGGCACGCTCGCCGAGCGTATGACCCGCTGGACGCAACCGACCAGGTCTCTTGTCGTCCGGACTTCAGCATGTTGATCTATCCCTGGCGATTGGTGGACGCGGATGCAACGCGCTTGAACTCGATCTTCACCGTGGATCAGCAAACGCCTCCAACATTCCTCGTGCACGCTCACGACGATCACGCCTCATCGCTCAGCAGTGTCCAGTTCTATACGGCGTTGAAGACCGTCGGCGGAGCGGCCGAGCTGCATATCTATCAAAGCGGCGGCCATGGTTACGGCATGCGTCCCACGCCTGGATCAGATGTCGCGACCTGGCCGGCTCGCGCCGCCGATTGGCTGCGGCGGCGGAAAATCGTTGGTGGGGAGTAGGAGGTAGGTGGTAGAGAGTAGGTGGTAGAGAGTAGGTGGTAGAGAGTAGGGGTAGTCCGGGAGGACACGGGGCGGACGCGGTGAGCGGGAAAGGTGGGGACGATGAGGGTGCGGTGGATCGTGTTGTTGACGGTAACGGGAGCTTGTGGATCGGTTCGAGGGCAGGCGCCCGACCCTGCTTTCGATGCTTTTCGCAAGCAGAGCGAGCGGATGTTCTCCGAGATGTTCGGCGGCGCACAGGCCGACCGTGCGAGGTTGCAGGCGACGCCAGTCAGTCTGGCGGAGGAACAACGACTGGGCCAGCAACTCTTGCGGCAAGCGCTTGGCGAGTTCAAGCGTCAGAAGGTCGGTGTCTCGCAGCACAGCAAGCACGCTCGTTACGCCCAAGCACTGGCCGATCATCTGCATGCGAACATGCAAAATCGCCGCCGTTATCGGAAAATCGATGTCTATGTTGTGGAGTCCGACATCACGGACGCTCGAGCCATTCCTGGGGGAGCGATTTTAATCTCCCGCGGAATGTTCGACTTCGCGCCCAGCGAGGCCGCCATCGCTGGCGTCGTGGCTCATGAGCTTTCCCACATTGACCGGGGGCACTTGTTGGAAGGCATCAAGAGTCAGAAGCTGGCGCAACAAGGTTTCGCCGGTCGGCAGTCGCCCGCCGACATGATGCAGGCCACACGCTTGATGGTCTCCCAATTCGCGCGTCCATTTCGTCCCGAACAGGAAGTCGAGGCGGATCAAGACGCGGCTCGCTGGTTGCTGGCCGCGGAGTACGATCCCGAGCAAATGGCCGAGCTCTTCTTCCGAATGCATGAGCGAGATCGGCAAAAGCAACAGGCTCAAGCCTTCTTGCCCAGCTTCTTGCGCAGCCATCCGTATCATCTTGACCGACGTCAGGCGGTGTTGCAGCTTGCCGGTGAACACCAGGATCGACAACATCGGTACATTGGGCGCCGCAATCTGCGTGAGTTGCGCCCCAGAACCGAAAAAGAATACGCCAACGAATTCGCCAGATAGCCCCGGCGGGCGACGCCGTAGCGGGTTTTCAGCAAGCGAAGAAGGACCCTAAAGCAGTCCCGAACGGGACGGCCCCAAATCAGCCCAGGGTGCAGCGCAGCAACCCTGGGTAACTGGGGCCACGAAGTCCCAAACGGTCTTAGCCTCAAGGCCCGCTGCCAACTTGTTTGCCCGAGCGAAAGTTAGGTCCGGCGCGCTCGCGGGCCGCGATCATTCAGGCCGGCCTTAGTCCCATAGGGGCTTTCCAAAGGCGTCGCCAAACACGAACTCCGAGAAGGGTTTTCGAGACCGCGCGGCCTGATCGCGGCTGGCGATCTCCGGGTCGGCGTCGCCGGCTGAGGCGGCGGGGTAGCCCAAAGCGATGCCGGTGAGTGGATCGTGGTCCGCCGGAAGTTGGTACGCCGAGCGGATCGCATCCAGATCAACGCCGCCCATTTCGTGCACCGCCAAACCCAGCTCCACCGCTTGCAGGGTCAGGTTGCCGACGGCCAGCCCCAGATCGTGTTCCGCGACGCGATTGGGCTTGCCGTTCTTGGCGAATTGTCGCCGCACGCCCGTCAGCATCAGGACCCCCGCCCGCTTCGCCCAAATCTGGTTGGCTTCGACCAAGCAACCGAGCATTTTGGCGAATGCCTGTTGGTCCTCGCGTTGCGCGACCAGAAAGAACCAGGGTTGTTCGTTATAACTGGAGGCCGCCCAGCGCGCCGCCTCCAGGCAAGACCGAAGCTTGTCGGGCTCCACGCCGCGCGTCTCGTAAACGTAGGGGCTGTATCGGCGGGCGATCGAGTCCAACACGGGATGCGCGGTGGCGGCTCGCTTGATTCGGCGAAAGTCCTGATCGCTCATCAAAGAGGCTCCGGGAAAGAAAAGGCGGCAAGGAATCGATGATCGTCTGTCCGATTGTAGAGAGGGCGCCCAACACCCACCACGGGCGCCGCCGCGATCCTTCCGCCCAATTGTCGTTTTACTCCGGCCTGGCCCGGCACCCCTCGCCCCATCTCTTTTGGGCCGCCAACTTCCCCACACGATGTCGCTAGAGGCTCAGGACCATGTCGCAACCTTCGGCCAACCGTCGGTGGTCGGCGCCGCTTGCCGCAACCCTCGCCGCCCTGGCCTTGGCGGCCTTCTTTCTGGCTTTCCCCGCGGCGGGCGGCAGGCTCTTGCAGCTGAGCGGCGGCTTGGTGGTCGAGACCGTGCGCGAGCATCCGGTGGCGGTGGTTGTGGGGGCAGGGGTGTTGGGGATCGCCGGCTGGGTGGGAATCGCGGCGGCCGCTTGGTGGCAAACGAAAGGTCGCTAGTTCGGCGTTGGCGACGCGGGTTTGGCGATCCCGGCTGATCCCGCCGTTTGAGCGAAACTCTGGACTTTGCAACGACTTAAGACTTGTCTTTCAATGCGTTGGCCCGTTGTGACAAACGCCTCCAGGCGGTAAAATCTGGCGTTTGGTTTGTATTCAGAGCGGGCAAAGCAGGAAGGCGGTTCCTTGTCTACCGACGGCAATGATCCACAGGATCCCCAGGATCCTGCAACAGGTGGCGGCCTCCCCGGTGACTCGGGCGGCGGCGAGCGAGTTCGCGAACTACCGATCGAGGACGAACTAAAGCAAAGCTACCTGACGTACGCGATGAGCGTGATCGTCAGCCGAGCTCTTCCGGATGTGCGCGACGGACTCAAACCGTCGCAGCGACGGATTCTCGTGGCCATGAACGACTTGAACCTGGGCCCGGGCGCGTCGCGAGTCAAATGCGCAAAGATCTCCGGCGATACCAGCGGCAACTATCATCCGCATGGTGAAAGCGTCATCTACCCGACGCTGGTCCGCATGGCCCAGGAATGGAACATGCGGCACATCTTGATCGACAAGCAAGGCAATTTTGGTTCCATCGCCGGCTTGCCTCCGGCCGCGATGCGATACACCGAAGCGAGGCTGTCGCCTGTCGCCGCCGCGATGCTGGACGACTTGAAACTCGATACCGTCGACTACATCCCGACCTATGACGAGCGGGGCACCGAGCCGACGGTGCTGCCTTCCCGATTCCCGAATCTGCTGGTCAATGGTTCGCAGGGCATCGCCGTCGGCATGGCGACCTCAATTCCGCCGCACAACCTGCATGAGGTTTGCGACGCCCTCATCCGGCTGATCGAACAACCCGATGTCACGATTCGCGAATTGGCCGACATTGTTCCCGGTCCCGACTTTCCCACGGGAGGCATCATCTGCGGTCGAGCGGGAATTCTTCGCGGCTACCTGACTGGACGCAGCACGATTGTCGTGCGAGCTCGAACCACAATCGAGCAGATGCCGGGCAATCGCACCCGCATCGTGATTAGCGAAATCCCGTACCAACAATACCGCGACCGGGTCGTCGAGAAGATCGCTGCGCTGGTCAATGACGAGCGGATCAAGGGCATCTCGGGAATTCGCGATGAGAGCGATTTGAAGGAGCCCGTGCGACTGGTCATCGACGTCAAGCGCGACGCCGATCCCGAGGTCGTTCTGAATCAGCTGTATCAGTTCTCGCCGCTGCAGGATTCCTTCTCGCTGATCTTGCTGGCTCTCGTCGATGGCAAGCCGCGCGAGTTGAATCTGAAGGAGTTGCTGCAGGAGTTCATTACGGCATCGCATCGCCGTGATTCGCCGCCGCACTCAATTCCTCTTGGCCCGAGCCCGGCGGCGTAAACACACGGTGGAAGGCCTGTTGTTGGCGCTGGCCAACATCGACGAGATCATCCGCATCATCCGATCGTCCAAGACGCTGGCGGAAGCCAAGCAGGGTTTGATGGGGGTGGAGTGTCCGGCGGCGATGATGCAGAGGGCCTTGGGCGACGAGGGCTTCGCTCAATTCCAACGAGAACGGGGCCTGGCCGACGGCTACGCCCTCACCGCCGTGCAGGCCGATGCGATCTTAAAGATGACGCTCGGCCAATTGGTCAATTTGGAACAAGAGCGACTGGGAGATGAGCACCGCAAGCTGCTCGAGGAGATCACCGAATACCTGCGAATCTTGAGCGATGATCGCAACATCATGGTGATGATTCGCGAAGACCTCGAGGAGATCAAGCGGCGGTTTGGCGAAGATCGCCGAACGGAGATCAGCGGCGAGGAACTAGGCAACATCGACCTCGAGGACCTGATCACCGAGGAGACGATGGTGGTCTCCATCAGCCACAACGGCTACATCAAGCGCACGCCCGCGAGCACCTATCGGGCTCAGCGCCGCGGCGGCAAGGGCATGAAGGGCGCGAAGACCGACGACGAAGATCCGATCGAACACTTGTTCGTCGCCAGCACGCACGCTTATCTGCTGTTCTTTACCAACCGCGGCAAGGTTTACTGGTTGAAGGTGTACGACTTGCCCGCGCTGCGCGGGATAGTCGAGGCCGCGCGATCGTCAACTTGCTGCGACTCGAGCCGGGCGAGAAAATTCAAGATTGCCGAGCCGTGCGAGATTTCGATCTGCCTGGGCACTACTTGATTATGGCGACTCGCAAGGGCCTGGTGAAGAAAACGCCTTTGGACGCCTACAGTCGTCCCAAGCGCGGCGGCATCATCGCCATCAAGTTGCGCGAGGATGATGAATTGGTCGACGTCGTGGTCACCAAACCTGACGACGAGATCGTCTTGGCCACCGCCACGGGCATGGCGATTCGCTTCAAGGAATCCGACGCGAGATCCATGGGGCGAAATACGTCGGGGGTCAAGGGCATCGCCCTGGCCAAGAGCGACGAGTTGGTGGGGATGGTCGTGGTGGTTCCCGAAGCGACGTTGCTGACTGTCTGCGAGAACGGCTATGGAAAGCGAACTCCCTTCGGCATGGGCGAGGTGGGCGAAGACGATGCGGATACTTCCAGCGCACGATACCGAACCCAGCGCCGCGGCGGCAAGGGCCTGCGGGATATTCGCGCCACCAAGCGTAATGGCAAGGTGGTGGCGATCGCTCAGGTCGTGGACGGCGACGAACTGTTGATGATGACCTCGCGGGGCAAGATCCAGCGCATGCGCGCCGCGGAAATCAGCGTGATCGGCCGTAATACGCAAGGCGTCCGCATTATGTCGTTGGACGATACCGACTCGGTGGCCGCCGTCGTGCGAGTCCCGTTGGATGAAGCGGAGCAAGTGGATGTCGAACTGGACGCCGATTCCCCCGACGACGCTGACGATTCCACGGACGCCGCCGGATCCATCAAGCAGGCCGATTCCGCCGCCGATAGCGAGTCCGCCAACGATGACGATCTCGCCGATGAGGACGATCAAGAGAGCGACGACCGCGAAACCGACGATTAGCCGTCTCTGGAGTGTTTGACAACGTTGGCTGCGACGCCCGCCGCGGCGTTCGGCCCCCCGCGAGGATCGGCGCCACCCTGACGATACGCGTGATCGCCCGAATCGCTCCTTGATTCCCGCGACTCCGACCCGGATCATGACGCCGCCCACCGGCCGGCAGGCTAACCTTCTCTGTTCAATGGCGGCCGTCCCGATCCGCGGGGCGGCGGACGATCATCGTCCTTCGCAAGACAACCTTCCGTGCAACGAACCTTTGGGGCGACGTTGCCGCATCCTATGGCCCAGTTTTGTTTGTTCAGGAGTGAAGAGGATGAGAATCGCGATGATTGGCACCGGCTATGTCGGCTTGGTGACCGGCGCGTGCTTCGCCAATAGCGGCAACAAAGTGGTCTGCGTGGACATCGATGAGAACAAGGTGAAGATGCTGCAGGCCGGCGAGGTGCCGATTTACGAACCCGGGCTGACCGAAATCGTCCAACGCAATTCCGCCGAGGGCCGTTTGTCTTTCACGACGGATCTCACGGCGGCGGTCGCCTCGGCCGCGGTGGTCTATATCGCTGTGGGCACGCCGCCCAGCCAGGACGGTTCGGCGAACCTCTCCGCCCTATGGAAAGTGGTCGACAGCATCGCGCCGGTTCTCCGCGAGGACGCCGTCGTGGTCATCAAGAGCACCGTGCCGGTGAGCACCAACGCCAAGACCTACAATCGCCTGAAGGAACTGACCGGCCGCGAGTGTTCGGTGGTCAGCAACCCCGAGTTCCTGAAGGAAGGCGCGGCGATCAACGACTTCACTCTTCCCGATCGAGTGGTTGTGGGAGTGCGCAGCGCCGCGGAGGCCGATGTGCTGCATACGCTCTATGATCCATTTCTCCGCACCGACAAGCCTTTTCTGGTGATGTCGCCCGAAAGCGCTGAACTGACCAAGTACGTCGCCAACGCATTGCTTTCCACCAAGATCAGCTTCATCAACGAGATGGCCAATCTCTGCGAAGGCATGGGCGGCGATATCAACGATGTCCGCCGAGGCATTGGGCATGACCAGCGCATTGGATTTGCGTTTCTGTTTCCTGGAGTTGGCTACGGCGGCAGCTGCTTTCCGAAAGACGTGCGAGCGCTGTCCAGCATGGCTCGGCAACTGGGCGTCGCGCCGCGGATCCTGGACGCCGTGGACGAAGTCAACGATCACCAGAAGTCCGTGCTAATCCACAAGATCGAATCCCACTTCGGGCAAGAAATCGCCGGCAAGACCATCGCCGTCTGGGGCTTGGCCTTCAAACCTCGCACCGACGATATCCGCGAGGCGCCGGCGATCGTGCTGATTCAGCGGTTGTTGGAGCACGGCTGCCGAATTCAAGTGCATGATCCTGAAGCGATGGCCAACGTGAAGCGTGAGTTCGGCGACCGGCTCACCTACCATGAAGCCCCCATGTCGGCCCTGGACGGGCGCATGCGCTAGCCATCAATACGGAGTGGAGCGTCTTCCGTAATCCCGATTTTGACGAAATGAAGCAACGGCTGGCCGAACCCTTGATCTTCGACGGACGCAATCTCTACGAGCCGGCCAAGATGGCGGCTGAGGGATTCACCTATTACTCGATCGGGCGACAGGTTTCGCGACCGTAGGCCGCCGTCGGCCCGCCGATCGGCTTCCCTCTTGCCGCTGAATCCTCACTTGTGCGTCGCCCGCGGGTTGCATGGCGACCTTCGGTGGCGCACTATCGATGGGGTGTGGTTCGATCAATCCACTTCCTTGATCCATGCTCATCCAACGACGACTTGCAACCCTTGGAGCTTCCGTTATGCGGCTACGCCTCGCAGCCATTTGGACCTGTTCTTTCGCGTCAACTGCAGGGCTTTGCCTGCTTAACCTGGCCAGCCCGCCGGTGTTGGCGGACTCGCCGTCGATCCGATTGGCGGCCGATCCGGCAGTGTCGCCCGACGGCGCCTTCATCGCGTTTGGCTACCAGGGCGATGTATGGATCGTGCCCAGCGACGGAGGTCAGGCGCGACGACTGACCAACCATCCGGCCAGCGACTCGAATCCCCAATTCTCGCCCGATGGCAAGCAGATCGCCTTTGTCAGCGATCGCGAGGCGCACAATCAAGTGTATGTGATGCCGGTGGACGGCGGCGTTCCACAACGCTTGACGCACCACACGGAAGGGTATCGGATTGAAGGCTGGTATCCCAACGGCGAGTCGCTGCTGGTGTCATCTTCACGCGACCATCATTGGCGATCGGCTCAGCGTTTTTATCGGCTGCCAGTGGATGGCGAATCGACCGAGACGCTGCTGTTTGACGCGTACGGCAATGATGCTTCGGTGGCCCCCGACGGCAAACGCATTCTTTTTGTTCGCGAGGGTGAACGCTGGTGGCGGAAAGGATACACCGGGTCGCGTTCGGCGCAGGTCTGGTTGTACGACGCCGACTCAGAAGAGTTCACGCAACTGCTGAATCGTGAAGGTGATTGTCGCTGGCCGATTTGGGAGGCTTCCGGCGAAGGCTTCTACTACACCAACGGAGACATTCACGGATTCGACTTGTGGCGATACCGCCTCGAGCGGCAAAGCGAGGAAGGCTATGTCGGCGAGCGCGTCGTCAACTTTGAAGAAGACTCAGTCACGCATCCCGCGATTTCACGCGACGGAAGCACCATCGTGTTTCGCCGCTTGTTCGACCTGTTCCGCTACCGTCCTTTGTTGGACGCCGCGCCCGCCAAGCTTGCGGTGTTCGCCACGGGCGAGGCGATTCCGCCTGACGCCGACCGGCGTTCGTTGGATCGAGCGGATTCCGCCGCGTTTTCCCGAGACGGCTTGGAAATCGCCTTCATCGCCGGCGGCGATGCGTTCGTGATGGACACGGAATTGCGCGAACCGGTCAACCTCGGAGCCAGCGGCGCAGGAAGAATCCAACATCATCTTTTCGCCCGACGGCGAGTCCATTCTGCTGATCAGCGAGCGCGACGGCGAGTGCGATATCTATCGCGTCCGCCGCGAAAATGACGACGAGTTCTGGTGGCGCAATGAGAACTTTCGCTGGGAGAAGTTGACCGACGACGCGGAGGTCGAGCAAGACTTGCGGTACAGCCCCGACGGCGATCACGTGTTCTACATCCGCGGGCGCGGCGAGTTGGTGCGTCGTCATCTGGAGAGTGGAGAGACCACGACGATTGTGGAGGGGTTCGACAGCCCCGATTACGACGTGTCGCCCGATGGCCAATGGGTCGCCTATTCGATCAGCGATGACGACTTCAACCGAGACGTCTGGATCGCCGCGGCCGACGGCGGCCAAGAGCCCGTCAACGTTTCACGGCATCCCGACGATGAGTTCGGTCCGGCCTTCTCGCCCAATGGAAAGCTGTTGGCGTTTTCCGGTCGCCGCAGCGGTGAAGAAGTCAACGTCTATTACCTCTGGCTCGAGGATTCTGAACACGACAAATCATCGCGGGCCCGCAAGTTGGCCGATGCGATCGAGAAGATGCAAAAGGCCCGCAAGCAAGCCGCCAAAAGCTCCACACCCAAGACCAAGGGCGGCAAGGACGAGCCTGCCAAGGCCTCCAAGACCGATGCGACGAAGTCAGGCGGCGCCGAAGCGACCGAGTCGTCCGGCAACGAAACGGCCGACGAGAAGAAGGCCAAGCCCGACGCCTCGGAGAGCGACAAGCTCCCGAAGGTCGTGATCGACTTCGCTGGAATTCACGAGCGTCTGAACCGGATCTCGATTAGCAACAGCTTCGAGCGAGGTCTGCTCTGGTCGCCCGACTCGGAGAAGCTCGCTTTCCAGGCGACCGTGGATGGAAAGTCCGGCTTGTACACCGTCTCGATTCCGGAGAGTCTGAGTCCCAAGTTGCTCACGACAACCGTGCTTGGCGGCGCCCAATGGCAACCTCAAACAAAATCACTGGTTGGCGTGGCCAACGGGACGCCCACCTCAATCACGTCCAGCGGCGCCGCGAAGGCTTACGGTTTCCGCGCCTATCAACAACTCAGTCGGGCCGAACGTTACCGCGCCGCTTTTGTTGCGGCATGGCGAACGATGCGCGACGGTTGGTACGATAAGAATCTCGGAACACGCAATTGGTCGGCGGTGCGCCGCAAGTACGAGGACATGGCGGCGGCCTGCTTGGATGATGCGTCATTTGCCGAGGTCGTTCAGTATATGCTCGGCGAACTCAACGGTTCGCATCTCGGCTTTTCCAGCGGAGGAGGCAGACGCGGCGGCGGCGACTCCCCGGGTTGGTCGCCTGTGACCGTGCATCTGGGGCTGCGATTCGATGACGACTATCGCGGTCCAGGTTTGAAGATTCGCGACGTTTTGCCGGATGGTCCCGTCGACAAGGCAAGCTCCGAAGTCCAGGCCGGCGACATTGTCTTGGAGATCAACGGCCAACCGGTCGATCCCGCAATGGACCTGGCCAAGCTGTTGACGATGCGGCTTGACGCCGATGTCGTGCTCAAGATCCAACGCCAGGACCCGGCGAAGGAGACGGACGAGGCGTCGGCCTCGGCGCAGGAGCAGCAACCGGATCGTCCTCCAGCGCCGCGACCGCCGCATCTGGAGCTGACCATTCGTCCAATCACCTATGGAGCGGCTCGCGGTCTACTTTACAGTGCTTGGCTGGAGCACAATCGCCAGATGGTCGAGCGTCTCTCCGACGGAAAACTCGGCTACTTGCATATTCAGGGCATGAACCAGTCGAGCTTCCTCGAATTCGAACGGCAGTTGTACGCGGTGGGCTATGGCAAGGACGGTCTGGTGATCGATGTCCGTGAGAATGGCGGTGGCTCGACCACCGATCTGCTGCTGACCTGCCTGACTCAACCCAGGCACGCTATCACCGTCCCACGGGGCGGCGGACAAGGCTATCCCCAAAGCCGCATGGTGTTCGCCACCTGGCATAAACCGATTGTCGTGCTGTGCAATCAAAATAGCTACAGCAACGCCGAGATCTTCAGCCATGCCATCAAGGGGCTGAAACGCGGGCGCCTGGCGGGCGTGCCCACGGCCGGCGGCGTGGTCAGTACGGGCGCCCGACGCATCATGGACGTGGGCGTGTTGAGATTCCCGTTCCGCGGCTGGTTCGTGCTGCAGACCGGGCAGGACATGGAGCTGAACGGCGCCGTGCCCGACGTGATCCTGTGGCATCAACCAGGCGAGCTGCCCGCCGGCAAGGACCGGCAACTCGAGAAAGCCGTCGAGATGTTGCAGGAAGACGTGGCCAAGTGGCAAGCCGAACCGCGCCCGAAGCTGATTCTGAATACCGAACGGTGATTTCTTCAGCATCGACCGCACCGCGGAGCGGTGCAACTCCAAAGCCTGGGGTCGCGAAGCGCACCCCAGGTAGGCCCGGTGTACCGTGCGCCGGACCTGCTTAGCATACGTTTTCGCCGTTGATTCCGCCCGTGTTTACCGACAGGAGGCGTCCATGTTGCGCCTGACCGTCCTGTATGGCCATCCGGACGACCCGGACCATTTCGATCGCTATTACCGAGAGGTGCACCTTCCGCTGGCTCGGAAGATGCACGGACTACGGGGCTGGACGATCGGCAAGTGCCTAGCCGCCACGCCTGGCGAAAAGCCGCCCTATTACATGATCGTCGGTCTGTACGCCGAATCGCGCGAGGCGATGGAGGCCATCCTTGATTCACCCGCGGGGCAAGCCGCGCTCGCCGACGTGCCGAACTTCGCCACCGGCGGTGCGAGCTTTTTCTACGATGAGGAAGAAACTCTGATTCCGTACCGCTTGGACCTTTGACCTGGTCCGAGGGTTGCGTTGGGTTTGGGGAACCGACGCGGCGACCTACCTGGGGTGCGCTTCGCGACCCCCAGGCTTTGGAGTTGCACCGCTCTGCGGTGCGGTCCGACGCCGCGACCTACCTGGGGTGCGCTGCGCGACCCCGGGCTTTGGGGTGGCGCCGCTCTGCGGTGCGACGCCGCGACCATCTGTCGCCCCTTGGCGCGAACCTGCTCGCGTTTCGCCAGGTCTTGTTGGCGCAGCGGTGTTGTCCCGATCGCTTGGATTTTGGTAACTTACGCCCTGCTGCGGCGGCCGGATCAGGGTGCGAGGCGTCCTTTGTATCGACGCAACCGTCCGTCATGAAATTCCCTGCTACCAAGGCGTTACGCTCATGCTCCAGGTCGCTCTGCCCGACGGCAGCCAACGAGAATACTCCCACTCGATCTCGCCCGGCGAGATCGCCGCCGAGATTGGGCCGGGGCTGGCCAAGGCCGCTTTGGCAGCCGTGGTGAACGACGCCATTGTGGGGTTGGATTACCGGCTTCCAGAGGACGGCAAGGTGCGGCTGCGGTTGCTGACCCGCAGGGATCCGGAAGCTTTGGGGATCATGCGGCATAGTTGCGCTCATGTCATGGCCCGCGCGGTGCAGCGGCTTTATCCCGGCGTCAAGCTCGCTTTCGGCCCGACCATCGAAGGCGGGTTTTACTACGATTTCGACCTCGAGCACGCCCTCTCGGAAGACGACTTCGCGGCCATCGAGGCCGAAATGAAGAAGATTATCAAGGAGAACGATCCGTTCGAACGGGTCGACCGCTCCCTGGACGAAGCCGTCCAAGTCTGCCGCGAGTTGGATCAGTCGTACAAGGTGGAGCACATTCAAACCGGCTTGGCCGAGCATGATTCGGTGTCGTTCTACACGTTGGGCGAATTCGTGGATCTTTGCCGCGGACCTCATGTGCCCAGTGCGGGCGCGGTGGGCGCGTTCAAGCTGTTGTCGGTCGCCGGGGCCTATTGGAAGGGCGATCATAACCGCCAGCAACTGCAACGCTTGTATGCGACCGCTTTCTTCGACAAGAAGGATCTGGAAGCGCATCTCGAGCGCATTGAGGAAGCCAAGAAGCGGGATCATCGCACGCTGGGGAAGCGTCTGGAGCTGTTCACGATCAACCCCAATCTGGTCGGCTCCGGACTGATCCTCTGGCAACCCAAGGGCGCCATCATCCGCGGAACCCTGGAGACCTTCGTCAAGCATGAATTGCAGCAACGCGGCTACCAGCCGGTTTACACGCCCAACATCGGGCGCGTTGAGTTGTTCAAGACGTCGGGGCATTACCCCTATTACATGGACAGCATGTTCTCGCCGTTCACGACCAAGGAGGACGAGGAGTACCTGCTGAAGCCGATGAACTGCCCGTTTCACATCATGATCTACAAAGCTCGGCCCAGGAGCTACCGCGAGCTTCCTTTGCGGCTGGCGGAGTTTGGGACGGTGTATCGCAACGAGCAGTCCGGCGAGCTGTCCGGCATGACTCGCGTGCGAGGGTTCACCCAGGACGACGCTCATATTTTCTGCTCCGAGGATCAGGTGGCCGATGAGTTCCGAGGCTGCATCGAGATGACCCGCCTGGTGCTGGATTGCTTGGGTCTGACCGAATACCGGGTGCGATTGGGATTCCGCGATCCGACGAGCGACAAGTATGTGGGCGATCCAGCGCGTTGGGATCAAGCCGAAGCCGCCCTGCTGGAAGTCTGCGAGAGCCTGGGGATCGCCGCCCAAGTCGAACCCGGGGAGGCCGCTTTCTATGGCCCCAAAATGGACTTTGTCGTAACCGATTGCATTGGCCGCGAATGGCAATTGGGCACGGTCCAGTTGGATTACAATTTGCCGGAGAAGTTCGAGTTGGAGTACATCGGGGGCGACAACGCGCCCCATCGGCCGGCCATGATCCACCGAGCGCCGCTGGGATCCATGGAGCGTTTCATCGGGGTTCTGATCGAGCATTTCGCGGGCGCCTTCCCCCTCTGGCTGGCCCCGGAACAGGTTCGCGTGCTGACGGTCAGCGAAAAATCGGAGGAATACGCGCGACAGGTCGAGCTTGAGCTGCGGCGAGCGGATTTGCGAGTCAGCGGCGATTACCGCTCGGAAAAACTCGGCGCCAAGATTCGCGACGCACAGCTCGAATTGATCCCCTATATGTTCGTGGTCGGGCCGCGAGACGTCGAACAACGGACGGTCTCGGTTCGCGACCGGCTGGACGGCGATCTGGGCGCCTTGCCGCTGGCGGACGCGCTGGAACGGTTGCGAAAGGAAATCGCCGACCGTACGGTACGGAAGACGTTTTCCGGGGGCGCCGTCCTGGGCGAGCCACTTCAGGAGAACGAGTACTAGGGTGGCTGGTCCGTCGCTTTTTGGGACGTCAGGGCAAAAATCCGGCCTTGACGGTTGACTGAGGCGACAAGGCAAGCCGATACTTTTGAAGAACGTGGAAGATTTACGCGGTTGCGAGCGTGTTCGTTGGCTCGCCCCGCCGCCACCTGCCTTGATTTGAAAGGGATACAGCTATCGAACGCAACCAAACTCGGATCAACGAACAGATTCGAATCAGTCCCATCCGCGTCGTGGACGCCAACGGTGACCAGCTCGGCATTATTCCCACGCAGGATGCATTGGCGCGGGCTCGCGAACAAAATCTCGACTTGGTGGAAGTCGCTCCCAATGAGCGTCCCCCCGTATGCCGGATCATGGACTACGGGAAATTCAAGTACAACCAAAAGAAACGCACCAGCCAACGAACGCACAACACCAAGACCAAGGAGATACGCCTGCGACCGAAAACGGGGCAGCACGATATCGACTTTAAGGTCAACCAGGCCAAGAGCTTTCTCAAGCACAAGGACAAGGTGCAGATCTCGGTCATCTTCCGCGGCCGTGAAATGGCCCACGTCGAAGAAGGTCGCAAGGTCATGGAGGGCGTCGTGCAGGAGTTGCTGGAAATCGGCAAACTGGAAAAGGCCCCCGAACAACACGGACGACGCATGATCTGCACGGTCGTGCCCAAGTGAGTTCGCCGCCTATCGGACGGAGGTCGAGCGTCTAGCCGTGCTGGACGCGTCGGCGTTTTCGCGCCCGCATCCGTCGAGGTCGGCGCTACGGACCCGCTCGGATCGGTCCGACAGCCCGGTCGATCAAAAGGACCCGCCACAGGAGCTCGCTATGGCTGACGTCGCCTTGCTCACCGAAGCGGAAATCGAGGCCGCCCTGGCCGAAGATCCGCTGCAAGCCTGGGATTACCGCGATCAATGGATTCGCCGCACATTCGCGACGCCCGGCTGGGCACACACGATGAGCCTGGTGCAGATGATTGGCTATGTCGCCGAAGCCGCCTGGCATCATCCCGATCTGCAGGTCGGTTACGCCAAGGTTAAAGTGATGCTGCAAACGCATAAGGCCGGAGGCGTCACGCGGATGGATCTGGCCCTGGCTCGCCGGATCGAGGAACTGGCGACATGGCTGCCCGAGCAAGGCGGCCCGTTGGACGGCTTCCCGAAGAAATGGGTCCAATAAACCCGCGGAACGTCTCTGCGGACCCTTCGCGAGCGAGCGGCGAGGCCCGACCATGACTCCCCAGGCTGCCGAGGAGGACGCCGCGGCCAAGCCTCGTCTGGCGTATCTCACCGCCGGCGCCGCCGGCATGTATTGCGGCAGCTGCCTGCACGACAACACGCTCGCCCGCGGACTGCAAGGGCTGGGCGTGGATGCGATCCTGATTCCGACGTACACGCCGATTCGCACCGATGAAGTGAACGTCAGCATCGACCGAGTCTTTTTCGGCGGCGTGAACGTTTACCTGCATCAACGCTGGCCTTGGACCAGGCGACTGCCGCGTTGGCTCGCCCGGCAACTGGATCGCCCTGCATTCTTGCGCTGGATCGCCGGCAACGGCATGACGATGGACCCTCGCTTTCTGGGCGAGTTGACCTGCTCGATGCTGCAAGGCCAACTGGGCAATCAGCGTCAGGAAGCGGAAGCGCTTTGCCAATGGCTCGGCCAATTGCGACCGGACATGATCCTGTTCACCAACATGCTGATCGCCGGGTGCCGCCGATTCTGAAGAGGGAACTGAATTGCCCGATCGTTGTCACGCTGCAAGGCGATGACATCTTCCTGGACAGCCTGCCCGCGGATCTGCGGAGCAGGGCCATCGCGTTGATGCACGAATTGGAGCCGCATGTCGATGCGTTCCTGACCAACAGCCGCTACTACGCCGAGCACATGCAACGGATGCTTGGTTTGCCCGCGGCGAAATTCCGCCTGACCCCATTGGGACTACACGGGGACGATCTGCAACATGAGGCTCGCCCGCCAGCAGCCGCCGGCGTTCAGCCAAGGGTCCTGGGCTATCTCGCACGCTTGGCGCCCGAGAAGGGCCTCGCTGACCTGGTCGATGCATTTATCAAGCTCAAGCAACAGCCGGCGACGGCCGATGTTCACCTGCACTTGGCCGGCTGGTTGGGCGAAGAGCATCGCCCGTTCGCGGAACAGCAGTTCCAGCGCCTGCGCGACGCCGGGTGGGGCGACGACTTTCGATATCATGGCGAAGTCGATCGATCAGGAAAACGAGAATTCCTGCGTGGAATCGACGTCCTGTCGGTGCCCTCCCGCTATCGCGACCCCAAGGGGCTGTATGTGCTGGAGGCCGCGGCGGCCGGCGTTCCCGTGGTGCAGCCCTCCCACGGCGCGTTTCCCGAGGTCTTGGAGCGGATCCAGTGCGGCCTGCTCTCGGTTCCCGGCGATGTGGATGATCTGACGGCCAAGTTGACGGAATTGCTGACCGACGATGAGCTACGGCTTCGCCTGGGCGCCCAGGGCCGACGCAATGTGTTGGAGCGTCACAACGAGCGGACGATGGCCGAGGATACCTGGCGGGTCCTGCGGGAGTTCCTCTAACGGCTCATGTTCGCTGTCCGCCGGGGCCGATTTCCCCCTTTCGCTGGCCACGGTTTCACCTTAGAATTTCGGATCTGTCCTGACAAACGCCCTTCACTGGAGCCAGTCGTGCCAAAGCAGAAAACTCACAAGGGCACCAAGAAACGATTTCGCTTGACGGCGACCGGCAAGGCGAAACACCGCCAGTCGGGCACGAGCCACTTGCAAGCTCGGATGTCCAACAAGCGAAAGCGGAACCTGCGGGGAACGACTTCGGTCGCGGCCTGCATGGAGCCGACGATTCAGCGCGCCCTGAACGGCTATAGCAATTGAAGTCAAGTCCTCTGACAACCACTACTTAAGACACTCAGACACGTTCCATTCACCTCGGCGCGATCCCCCTGGGTCGCCCGGCGCGTGGGCCCCCTGGCGGCCGTCGCTCGCGACACGCCAACAAACGCTTCGGTCCTTTACCCAGGACGTCAGCAAGCTGCCTGCGACGCGCCCACAGAGCTAAGGTCCCTTCCGATGCGTACGACAAAAGGTCCCGCTCGTAATCGAGCGAAGCGACGTCTCTTCAAACGAGCCAAGGGTTATCGCGGCGGGCGCAACAACCTGTTGCGAACGGTCAAGGAGACGCTGCTGCGAGCCGGCGCGTACGCCTTCCGTGATCGTCGCGTTCGCAAGCGCGATTTCCGTCGCTTGTGGATCACCCGGATCAACGCCGCGGCGCGGCAGCGCGGATTGCGATACAGCGAGTTCATCGCTGGTCTGCAAAAGGCCGGCATCGAATTAAATCGCAAGATGCTGTCGGAGATCGCGATCCACGATCCGACCGGTTTCGACGCCATCTGCTCCGAGGTCAAGACCGCCCTCGCGGCTTGAGTCGCCAACGCCTCGCATCATGGCTCTGCAAGACCTCCTGCAACAACTTGACGAGTTGGCGGCCGCCGCCGAGCAGACGTTCTCCGCCGCGGATGCAAAGGACGCGCTGGAAGAAGCCCGCGTGGAGTTTCTGGGCGCCAAGAACGGGCGTTTGAAATCCGTCCAGAAGCTGATGGGCGGAGTCGCCGCCGCGGATCGGCCCGCCGCCGGCAAGCGGCTCAACGAAGTCAAGACCGAACTCGACCAGCTGTATCAGTCGGCCAAGCAACGTCTGGCCGAAGGCGGCTCGTCGGTGGCCTTGGAGCGGGCTCGACGACAGTTCGACGTGTACGTTGCCCGGAGTCCCCTTTCGCTTGGGTCGCCTTCATCCACTCAGCCAGACCATGGAGGAGTTGAAGGACATCATGGGCCGCCTGGGGTTCGCGGTGGCGGAGGGTCCGGAGATCGAAGACGAGCGGCACAATTTCGAAGCGCTCAACATCCCCAGCGCCACCCGGCGCGAGATCCGCTGGAGAATTTCTACCTCTCCACAGCACAAGTCGCCGGACATGTCGAGGACGCGTCGCTGTTGCTTCGCAGCCAGACCAGCACCGTGCAGATTCGCGTCATGGAGCAGACGCCGCCGCCGGTGCGGATCATCTCGTTGGGGCGTGTGTATCGACCGGATACGCCTGACGCGACGCACTACCCCATGTTCCACCAGATGGAAGGCTTGCTGGTCGACCTTCGCGTGACGATGGCCGACTTGAAAAGCGTGCTCCGCCTGTTCGCCGCGAGCTACCTGGGCGGGGATGTGAAGATCCGCTTCCGCCCGTCGTTCTTCCCCTTCACCGAACCCAGCGTCGAAGTGGACTTCCTGTGGAACGACAAGTGGATGGAGTTTGGCGGGGCCGGCATGGTCGATCCGAATGTGCTGCGCTCCGTGGGCTACGATCCGGAGCAAGTCGCGGGGTTTGCGTTCGGTTTAGGCGTTGAGCGTCTGTGCATGCGGCGCCATCAGATCACCGACATCCGCGATCTCTACACCAATGACGTGCGGTTCCTCCGCCAATTCTGAGCATCTCATGATCGTCTCCTGGAAATGGCTGCAGGATTACCTGCCACTGCCGATGACGCCCGCCGAGGCCGCCGAGCGTCTCACGTTCGCCGGTCTCAATCACGAAGAGACGCATCGCTTTGGCGACGACTTCGCCATCGATCTCGAGGTCACGAGCAATCGACCGGATTGTCTGGGGCATCTGGGGATCGCCCGCGAGATCAGCGTGTTGTGGGATTCGCCGCTCACGGTCCCGGTCGCCCAACCCGCCGAAACGGGACCGGACGTCGCGGGCCGCGTCGGCGTGGAGATCCAGTGTCCGGATCTTTGTCCGCAATATACCGCTCGGCTGATCGAGGGCGTGACCATCGGCCCCAGTCCGGCCTGGATGGCCGAACGCTTGACCGCCGTCGGCGTCAATGCGATCAACAACGTGGTGGACGCCACCAACTATGTCATGTTGGAATGCGGCCAGCCTCTGCATGCCTTCGACTTCGATCACTTGACCGACGGACGCATCGTGGTTCGCCGCGCCGCGCTGCAAGAATCGTTGCAAGCCATCGATCATCGAGAGTACCCTTTGCTGGCGAATGATTGCGTGATCGCGGACGCTCGCCGCGCCGTGGCGTTGGGCGGAGTGATGGGGGGCGCCGATAGCGAAGTCAGCGACCAGACCGTCAATGTTCTGATTGAAGCCGCTGAATTCGCGCCGCTGGCGATCCGTCACACCTCGCGACGCTTGAAGCTGCACAGCCCCAGTTCCTACCGCTTCGAACGGGGAGTTGACCCGGCCGGCGTCGATTGGGCGAGTCGTCGCTGCTGCGAATTGATCTTGAAATCAGCGGGCGGCTCGTTCGTGCGCGGCGTGGTCGTGGCGGGGCAAGTCGGGCTGCCGCCGGAGCCGGTCGTCCTGCGATTCGCGCAGCTGCTGAGAATCCTGGGGGTCGCCATCGGTGGCGACGAAGCCCGCGGCATCTTGACGGCTTTGGGCTGCCGCGAATTGCAGTCGGATTCGGAACAAACTCGCGTCGCACCACCCACCTGGCGTCGCGACTTGACGCGCGAAGCCGACCTGATCGAAGAGGTCGCCCGAATTCACGGCTATGACAAGATTCCTGAAGATGTCGGCGTCGCCATGGCGCCGACCACACAACGCAAGGAAGACCGTGTCCTGGGAATCGTCCGCGCGGCGTTGTTGGGCGCCGGCATGGATGAAGCCATGACCATCAGCCTCGTGGCGGATCAATGGGCCTCCTTCAGCCCCTGGACGTCCGCTCCGCCGATTCGCTGCCAGGCCGCGATGATCAAAGGCGCCGATATTCTCCGCACCAGCTTGACTCCCAGCTTGCTGCACGCCCGACGCCACAACGAAGCCAAGTCCAACGCCGAGATCGAGTTGTTCGAAACTGCTCGCGTGTACCTGCCGGGCAAGAACGACTTGCCGATCGAGCAATGGACGTTGGGGCTGGTGAGCCAACGCGACTTCTACGCCGTGAAGGGGCTGCTGGAGCACGTGCTGCGGCGCCTGGCGCCGGGGCTCAACTTGGAAGCGTCGCCGACGACCCTGCCCGACTTGGATCCGGTGAAGTGCTGCCGCCTGTCGTGCGAGGGACGCGATCTGGGCTTCCTGGGAGAGCTTTCCGAACCGGGTCGCGAGCATTGGAAACTGCGAGGCCTGACGACGGTGACGGAGTTAAGCCTGGATGCCTTGACACAGCTGGCGAACTTGCAACGAATCAGCTCGCCCATCAGCGACTTCCCGTCGATCGACCAGGACTTGAACTTCATCCTGCCCGAAGCGGTTCGCTGGTCGGACCTCGAGACGACCGTCAAACAAGCCGGCGGCGAACTTCTGGAGCAGATTCACTATCGAGAGACCTATCGCGACCGGCAGCGCGACGGCGAAGATCATAAACGAGTGCTGTTGTCGATCCTGCTCCGCTCCAACCAAGACACGCTCACCGGCGAGCAAGCCGAGTCGGTCCGCGAACAGATCTGCAACGCGGTCGCCAAGCACCACCAGGGAAAACTGGTCGGCTAGCGCGGGCCGTCATCCACGGCACTTGAGGGCTTGTCCCAGCGGGGCGATGCTCCCCGCCAGATGGCGCCGTTCGGTGGGCGAGGAGCATCGCCCAACGGGGGCAAGCCCCGTTGTGGCGGCGTCCAGGCTGGGATCGTTGTTGGCGGGGAGCAACGCTCGACGGGGACATGCCCCGTCGTGGCGTGCGCGCCGCGTAAGCACTTGTGGCGACAGGCCTTGGCTTGGACCCGCGTGGGGCCTTATGGCCGCGCCATTCGGGCGTGTCCCAGCGGAGCGATGCTCCTCGCCAGCCCACACCGCAATTGCATATTTCCGCCACCGCTGGGCTTGTCCCAGCGGGGCGATGCTCCTCGCCAGCCCACGCCGCCCGACACACGCTCGCCGGCGCTCTTCCCCATTTAATTCGTCACTGGCTGCGTCCAGGCCTGCTCACGTTGTCCGGCATGTGATGGATCCGGATGAGGCTTGCTGGAGGTCACGACCGCTCTGACGAAAATCTCCTTGCCCGTGAGTTGATAACTTGGACTCAAGCCTTGTTGCGTATCCAGGATACGGCCGATGTCGTCCGAGTATTTTCGCGTGATTGGGAATCCCTTCGTATCCAGCTGCTCTTCGCTGGTCGCGTCGTAGTCCTTCAGCGTGCCGATGAAATGCGTCGTATAGTTCACGCCTTCTTCTGGTTCGATTCTCAGCCGCAGCGTCTTGGTGGTTGCGTCGAAGACGACGTCGCGCAGCAAGACGCCGCTGGAGGCGTAGAAGTCGCCAGCTTTCATCGCTTTGATCAGCGTTTCGGCGTCCAAGGATTTCGCTTTCACCATCACCCACCCGCGCCCTGGGCGGCTTCCTGGGCGGCCATGATATTCATGACAGTCATCGACGCCCAATCCATACAGCGGATGGGCCTTCAGTTGTCCAATACGAATTGTGTTGGCGATGTCCCAGAGTTTCTCGAGCCCCGGGTGCAACTTGTCGCCTAAATGACCGACCGACGGGTGCCCGTTATAGACTTCGAAGAAGTGTTCGGCGGTGACGGCGGCCAGGTCTTCGGCGGTGACAGCGTATCCGAAGTTGGGATGATTCACATGGAGCAGGATCTCGCGTTGTAGCCGAAGAGCCTGGTCCTCGACCGCTCGCAGATTATTGCTGATCGCCTCCCGCACCGTGGAGCCGCCCAAGGGACGCACCAGTTCTTTCAGGTTGGCCGCGTTCATATGCACTGGGCGGCCTTGCGCTTGATCGCTGATCTCCTCCGCCTGGATCAAGAGGAACTCGCCCGGCTTCTCGAACTCACCGCGAAACTCCTCGAGTCCTTTCAAACGCACGGAGAACTCCGGCGATTCCGGTTCGCCCCGCGTCTCCACCCATTCCTCGCCGAAGCGCGCCGTGTAGCGAGTCAGCGTCGTGTCGGGCGCCCTTCGGTTGATATCCGCGACCTTCATCCACTTCTCGCCTTGACTCAAAATGTTGTGGTCGGTCAACGCGAGAAAGTGATAATCGCGCGAGCGATACCAGTCGACGATCATCTCCGGGAAGTCCGTCCCGTCGCTCCAAAAAGAATGCGTGTGCAGGTTGCCCTTCCAGTACGTCGCTGCGGGCTCCTGCGCCGCCAACGGCGCGATGTGGCAGGCGGCGAGCAGGAGGAATAAGATGCGTCGTAGGGTCATGGCGGGCTCGGTGGGAATTGGAGGAGGAAGGCGCGGCGTCCAGGTTAGGCTCCTATTTCAACTCATCACTGGGTCCCGTGCAACACGGGCAGGCGAATGGCAACAACCACGGAGGCGCCGAGACACGGAGAACGACGCAGAGTCGCTCTCTGTGACTGTGTGGTTACCTGTTTCATGCCGCGTTTGGGGCGATACCGGCGGTAAATTGACACTGGCGAAGGTTCAGACAGGTTCCTCTCCAAGTCGGGGGCTGAATGCAAACCGCGATCGCCGCTTGCCGCGGCGCCACCTTACCCGAGTTTGTTAACGTTCCCATTCCGCGGATCTCGCCCGCCGATCGCTTCGCCGTCCTTTGCCGGACGCTGGAATTGGGCGTGTGCGGCACCGATCGCGAGATCCTGCATTCGGGAAATCCGCGAACCCCCTCTGGCAGCTCATTCCTGATTCTCGGGCATGAGTGTGTTGCGCGGGTGGAGGCGGTGGGGGAGGCCGTCTCCGATCTGCAAGCCGGCGATCTGGTCGCCCCCGCCGTTCGCCGAGCCCTGCCCGGCGAGACGCGGCGGCTGGATTATCTGCCCGTTGGCCGCTTCACCGAGCGAGGCATCTGGTCGGAACATGGCTTTAGCGCGCCGCTTTGGCTAGACAAGCGGCAACATCTGTTTCGTATCCCCGCGGAGATTTCCGACATCGCTGTGTTCACCGAACCGTTAGCGGTCGCCGAAAAAGGAGTCAACGAGGCTCTTGCGTTGCAGCAGGCGCGACTCGGCGACGAGGCCTGGCGGGGTGAGGGTCCGCGCGTGTTGGTCACCGGCATGGGGCCAATTGGATTCGCCGCGGCGATTGCCTGCGTGGCGCGAGGCTGGAACGTAACCATGTTGGGCCGCGACCGCGAGGACTCCTTTCGTGCGACGCTCGCTGGACGCTTTGGCGTTCGCTACCGCCCCGCAACCCGCGGTGGTTTCGATGTTCCCGACTTGGAGCAGGACGGTTTTGACCTGGTGATGGAATGCACCGGCAGCGATGAAGTCCTGGTCAGCGCGGCGGCGGGACTTCGCTCATGCGGAGTCATGGTCTGGTTGGGAAGCACGCGAACGCCGCAACCAGCCGCCTTGGACGTAGCTCGAATGATGCGGCAAACGCTGTTGGGCAACCATTTGCACGTCGGGACGGTGAACGCCGCGCCCAGGGACTTTCAGGACGCTATTCTTCACCTCACGCAGCTCAAGCCGAAGTACGCGGCGGAATTGCAGGCGCTGATCACGGCGCGGGTGAAACCGGAAGATTCGCTGTGGCACTTCCAGCATCGCCAGGAACAGGGCGTCAAGACCGTCATCGAATACCCGCGTTGAACCGCGGGGGACGCATCAAGGGGAAGTTCCCAGCAACACGGCGGCGGGCAACCAACCCAGCTTCACTTGGCGGCGTCAGTGCTGGAGTCGGGCGATTGAGGCGGTTCGTCGGCTTCACCAAACTCAATGGTTGACGGCGAGAATGAAGATTGAAGTTGTTGCATCGCGGCTTGCGCGCGCTGCTGCGCTTCCCTCGCTTGCACCGCCCGCATTCGCTCCATTTCGGCCATCTGCCGCATCCGCGTCGCCTGGATCGCCGCATAGCTGACCAAGGTCGCAAGCACCGCGACACAAGACATCGCGACGAGCAAGCTCCGCAAGCCGAACTGCCATCGACTTCGCGTTGCAACGCGCCGTTGCAGCCGGCTCTGATGTCCTTCGTCAGCACAGACCTGACGGAGGTACTTGGCGCGAATCGCGTCGCTATGGATGCCGTTGGCCACCTCGAGAATTTCCGCATCACCGTGTTGACGTTCGCCCATGGTCTTTTCTTCAGGAGAGAGTCTGCGTTTCTGGGGAAGATTCTGAAGGGATCGTCCTGCCGTCGCGCAGGCTAGTCGATAAGCTGAGGGTCGTCAAATTCTTGGAGATGAAAGTGAGCCGCTACGCGGCCGGATGCAGAGAGACGTGAAGCTGAGGGGCGATAGCCGGGCTACTTGGCGGAGCTACTGGACCTAATGGACCTACTGGAAATCAGTCCCAAACGGGACGGCCCTAAATCAGCCCAGGGTGCAGCGCAGCGCAACCCTGGGTACGAGGCTAACCGCAACGTTGTACCGCAATCGTCTCACGAGGACGGCGCTCCGTTACTTCTCATCCACTCGAACGACGCGCACGGCGTTAAGTATGCCGGCGCCTTGCTTTCCCACGAGCTTGATGGTCAGACCTGACTTGATGAGAACTCCGCGAATGGTCTCAAGCAGCGGTTCTCCGGGACGCAAAGCGACGTCCTCAAGCACGGTCACGCCATTGAGCTGTACATCGAAAACAGGCTGCGGATGATCGCCGGTTCTCAGATCCGCGAAGTGCAATTCAATGTCGAATGCGGCTGGTTGGTCATGCTCGCCAAGCAGGGGTAAGACGATTTCCGTCAGTCCTTCCGCCCAGGAAGTGTACAGCCAGGGGGTTTCCGCCTGTTCGGAGCCGGGCGTATTTTCCTGGACGCTTTGATACTTCGCCTTGCCGCCGGCGAACTGAGCTTGCAAGTCGAGTTTCACATCGAGCGAGGTTTCCTGGTAGGCCTTGTAGCGAGGATATGAGAGCCAAACCGCGCCGGACTCGTCCTTGCGGTCGCCGGGCGCGCCAAGATTCAAGGCCAGGTGTCGCACCGGAGTCTTGGCCCCGACCGCGCTATAGATCGCCCAAGGCCGTTGAGCTTCACGGGGCTCCAAAACAATCGTCGACGCGATCGAGAACAGGCACACGCAGCCCGCGCTGGCTTCGGGAATCATGACCAGTCCATTCGCGGGAATCGCATTGATCCAACAGCCCGTGCGATGCCCGGCGAAGTGCCGCACTCCAGCGTCTTGATTCAGATCCATGAACCCGGTGTAGCCCGAGCGGAACATGACCATGCCCGAATCACAGGCGGTCAGCATGCCGCAATGATGACCGGTCCGCATCATGGACCAGGCGACTTCCTCGCCCGTGATCGGGTGCTCGCGCGTAAGTTGTTTGCCGGTTTGCAGATCGTACATCCACGGTTCGGCGAGCACCTGTTGGCCGACGATGATGGGGCGATGCCGGTAGTTCGCATCCTTGGCCCAGAGTTTGTAGCCGCCTGTCGCGGAGAGGGCCACCAATCGCCGCCGTGAAAACTCGCCGGCGACGAACTGCTTCCAATAATGACCATTCGCGTTGGCGCCGCAAAGGATGAGCGTATTGTTCTGATACATCAACGTCAGCATACCGCCGCCGATGCCGATATCGCTGCAATCGGTGACGTCAACCGGCTTGGCCCACAACTGCTTTCCACTCCGCGCATCGAAGGCGACGGCTCGGCGCAAGTCGGCTTTCTTCAAACGGTCTTCAGCGATCTCGCGTTCTTTGCCCGTGAGTTTCTGCAAGTCGCTCTTGTCTTGCCGCAGGATGGCCGCGCGTTGTTCGCTGGTGATCGTGCTGTCGATAAAGAAGACGCGATCCGGTCCCAAAGCAATGGTGCGATGCGAGATGCTGTGGCCGGCGTAATCCCAGAGATGCTGACCGGTCGCGATGTCGATAGCGAACACGCCGTCGGTCGGCTCATCCGTGCGTTGTCCGCGGCGGCGAGCGCGGGCGGCGATCGAATCGCGGATGGTCGCGGCGCCGAACAGCAATCCGTCTTGAATCGCGACATAGGACCACTGGTGTTTGCCATCATCCCGCGATTCAGGCAAGCGATGAACTCGAATCGTCTCGCCCGTGGCGGCGTCGAGTTCAAAGCACTCTTCCTCGATGAAGTGGAATAAGCGATCCTGGCTCGCGGCGAGGTTGCCGGGCGCGACGTTCATGTACACGCCGGTTCGGACGCCCTTGGGATTGTCATAATTCCAAAGGAACAAACCGTTATACGCGTCGTAGGCGCGAATCGTAGACTCGCCCTGCACGAAGAGCCGGCCTCCCACGGCAAGCGGTCCCACGGCGCCATCATGGCGATTGACCATCTCGCCGATACTCGGATCGCCATACCACAACACTCCGAGACCGCCTTTGACTCGCATCTCATCGCTCACGGCCGTGTTGGCTGGGTTGCCGTATTGATGAGACCAACTGCCCGCGCCGGGCAACATGGTTCGCTTGATGGTGGCCCAACCGCCGCCGGCTTGCACGGTTGCTTGATCGTTGCCAAGATCCGCCGAGCGGGCGACGGTGGCGAGGATCTGCCGAGCTTGGTCGGTGTGATCGCCAGTTGGCGATCCCCAGCACATGACTCCGCCCGCGGGTTTCAGGCAGCGTGCGACCAAGGCGGGATCGGTCGGGGATGAGCCCGTGGCGACCATTTCATCACTGACGATCAAGTTGGCGAAGTAATTCGCATAGGGCAAGTGAGCCGAGTCAAATTGGTGCACCGTGACGCGGTTGCCGTAGACTCCGGCTTGCGTCAGATTGGCCCGCGCCTTGGCGACCTTGGCGGGATCCGCTTCCACCACATACACTTCCAATTGACTTCGCTTGGCCAACTCAAAGGCCAGTTCGCCCTCGTTGCCATCAATCACCAGGCAGAAGCCGCGGCGCACGCCGCTGGTCGCCAAGATTTGCTCCGCCGCCTGTTGATAGATGGGCTTGGTCGCCAAGGCGGCGGTGGCGGCTGGCGGGGCGTTCGCCGCCACGGGCGCTTTGGGCGTCGGCGAGAAGACATGGATCACGCCGTAGTCGGTGCTGACGATCAAGTGGCCGTTGGCGACGGCTAAGCCTCGAGCGTTGCCCAGCACTTTCGCTTCCCAAAGCAATGCCCCTTTGTCCGCGGAAAGCGCCTGCACGCGTCCTTTGCCGCCAAGCACCACGAAGGTGGGCGTGGCGAGCAAGGCGGACTCATCCGCGGTCTCTTTCCGCCAAACGACGCCGATATCAGCGATATTGGCGAGTTGCTGCTTGATGTCGTCCAACTGCTGTCGGATTTCGGCGGCCTTGGCTTTGTCTTTTTGGCTGCGCAGGCTTCGCGACAACGCTTCGCTCTTGAGTTCGAGCGTATGGCGTGTTCGACTGTTGACCGCGTATTCGGTCCGATTGAGGCGAGCCGCCCACTGTCCAGTTGCGACGTAAGCGTCGTCTCCCAGCACGGCCATTTGGCGGCCTTCGAACCAGCCGTAACCGACGTCGCCCTTGGCTTCCGACATGGCCAGCAAGTGGTGCGGGCCGGCGGAATAGATCTGCCCGTCGGCAAGCAGCGCGTCGGAACCACCGACGACGCCGCCCGCTGTAGATCGCCAACTGTGGGTTCGCTTGTGGACGAACTCGCCGGTCGCGCGATCGAATGCGGCTGGCAGAGACCTGCCTGACGGGACAAACAGCAAGTTGTCGCTGGCCAACAAGTAACCTTGCGGCGAGAGATCGTTGCGTCCAGCGTCCTGAACACTGAGGTTGTCTTGACTCCAGATCAGCGAACCGTCGTCCGCGTTCACGGCGTACAGGAACACGGATTCATGAGGGAAGACGCCGGCGCCGAAGTAAGCGACTCCACTTTCGACCAACACTCCAGTTCGCACGGGCCAGCGAGAGATCATTTCGCCGCGACCGAGCAGCCAATCCTCTTTGGGCCCCGCCAGGAAATCCCACTGCAGTTGCCCGGTCTCCGCATCCAGGCAATAGACGCGTCCATCATCGGAGCCGAAATAGACTCGCCGGTTGACGACCGACGGCGCCAGTCGGATGGGGGCGCCCGTGAAGAATGTCCACAGCGGCTTGCCAGTAGCCAGATCCAAGCAATGCAATTGGTCGTCCGCGGTGGAACCGAGAAAGAGCCTGCCGTCGGCCGCAACCGGATGGAACACGTCATCGAACTTGACTCGATGCCCCAACTGCTTTCCTTCGATCACCCGCCCCTCTCCGCTGGACCACGCCATTTCGGGCGGCGCCGGCGAAGTGAACCTCCACGCTTCATTCAACGGCAAGGGGAGCGCTTCCTCGGAGCCGCCGGTGCGCGCCGACATCGCCTCGATAGGTGGGCCAGTCCGCCGAGCGACCCAGGTCAACAGGCAGCAGGCACAGCAGCCCGACCCAGCAGTATCGCGGTAGGAGGTTGACGCTCATCCATGTCTCCTTCGAGGTTCGCCCCTTAGGGCTTGTGGGAGAAATCAGCAAAAGGCGGGTTGGTTGCCGGGCGGTCTGCTTGCAGAATAGTCAGTCTAACAGCAAATCCGAGCCATATCCAAATCACCTTCGCGCCCACCCCCTACTTCCTTCATCAACACTCAGCAGTCGTCGATCATCCATCCCCCACTTCCAACTGCACTGGTTTGTTGCATGCCGCCACTCAATCGTACTCGGCGAGCCTTCCTGCGATCGTCTGTTGCTTTGGCGGGAACGACGCACCTCATGAGCGATCTGCTCGAGGCCAGCGTGTCGGAAACCGCAGGGCCGTTGATGGCGTACGTTGGAACGTTCAGTTCTCCGCTTGGCGATGTGTTGCCAACCCAAGTTGATTTGCCGCCTGGCAATGGGCGAGGGATTCACATGTATCGGGTGGATCGCTCGAGCGGCTCCTTGACGGCGGCGGGCGTTCACGCGTTGGGGACGAGTCCGAGTTGCCTGACGCCGAATACGGCGGGGACGCGACTCTATTCCGCGAACGAAACCGATCGCGTGGGGGCTGACAAGCAAGGCACGATCAGCGCCTTCTCCATCAGTCCGACCGATGGGAGCTTGATGTTGCTGAACACCGTCCGCTCAGGCGGCGCCGGTCCGACCTATGTGAGCCTCCATCGCTCCGGGCGGTTTCTCTTCGCGGCCAACTACTTCGGCGGCTCGATCGCCGTGCTCCCGATCTTGTCCGATGGCCGGTTAGGCGAAGCCACGGACGTGAAACACGATGAGGGTGCGATAGGCTCCGCCAAGGCGACGAATGCTCCGCCCGGCAGCTTTGCCTTCAGCGGCCACGACCGGACGCACGCGCATATGATCGAGTCCGATCCTACCGGGCGATTCGTGTTGCATGCGGACTTGGGTTTGGACAAGATCTTCATCTGGAAGTTCAATGCGCAAACCGGAACGCTCACGCCAAACCAACCGCCTTGGGTCGCGTTGCCGCCTGGGGATGGACCGCGGCACTTTCACTTCCATCCGAATGGTCGCTGGTTCTATTCGATTCAAGAGGAAGGCTCCACGATCGTCTTGTTCGATTATGACTCGGATGCAGGGCGACTTGCGTTGCGGCAAACAGTTTCCACCTTGCCGCCAGGGTTCGCCGGCAGCAATTTTTGTTCGGAGATCCTGGTATCCAGCGACGGCGGGTTTGTTTACGCGGGGAACCGGCTGCACGACAGCATTGGAATCTTCGCGGTTGGCTCCAATGGCGAGCTGACGTTCGTCGAAGAGGAATGGACGCGCGGCAATTATCCGCGCAGCTTCAACTTCGATCCGACAGGGCGGTTTCTCTATTGTTGCAATCAACGTTGCGACAATGTCACTGTCTTTCGGGTGAATCGCAAGACCGGCGGCCTTGAATTCACGGGCGACTACATCCCTGTGGGCAACCCTTCCAGCATTGTGTTTGTCGATCTGGCCGCCGCGGAGTAATGACGCGGCGGAGGAGTTTCGCGAGCGGTGGTGTGAATCGCGTTCGCTGCACTCGGGGCCGCGCGTGATCGCGCTTCGTCCAGCTGAACGTCCCGTTGCGTGATTCTGCGTGCTACGATGCCGAGAACTTGGAGCGACTGGCTCTTTCCTAAGAGGAAGTCCTAGACCGACATTTTTGATCCCTCAATAACGCATACCAGGCCTTCCATGCCGTCACCTGACGCCAACTCCGATCATTCCGCCAGCAAGACCAAGCCAACTCACACGGGCGCCTGGATTGGCGCGGGCTTGGTCTTGGGCGTCTTGTGCGGCGTATTCTTTGGCGAGTATTGCGAAGCGTTGGAGATTCTTGGCAAAGCCTACGTCGGTTTGTTGCAGATGACCGTGCTTCCCTACCTGACCATTTCGCTGGTTGCGAAGATGGGACGACTTGATTGGCAACAAGCTCGCAACATGGGCTTTGCGGCGCTGGGGGTTCTGTTTGTCCTGTGGCTGCTGGGGATTGCCTTGATTGTCGCCGTGTCGACGTTCTTGCCGCCCATTCCGGGAGCTTCGTTCTTCAACCCGACGTCGCCGCCTGTGGGAGCTGGCGAGGAGGACATGTTATCCCGATTCATTCCCACCAATATTTTTCGTTCGCTGACCGACGAGTACGTGCCAGCCGTGGTGGTGTTCTGCTTGTTCTTCGGCGCCGCGTTGATTGCGGTGCCTGGCAAGGAGTCGCTGCTGGATTTTCTGGACCTCTGCTCCGCCGGCATCGGCCTGATCAATAAGTTCCTTGTTCGCTTGGCGCCGGTCGGGCTGTTCCTGCTGACCGCAGCCGCGGCGGGAACCTTGCGGCTTGATGAACTGGCGAGGTTGCAAGCTTATCTGATCATTTTTGTGTTGGCCTCCGCCGTTGCGTCGCTGGCGATCTTGCCGCTCTTGGTCAGCGGCCTGACGGACCTTCGATATCGCGATGTGCTGAAAGCCGCTCAGGAGCCCTTGCTGACTGCAATTGCTACGGGAAAGTTGTTCGTCGTATTGCCTCAAATCGTGGACAAGTGCGAGCTCTTGGTGCGCCGGAAAGACAACCCACCCGCGACTTCGGGCCAATCCACTCCCAGCGTGTTAGTTCCCTTGGCTTACCCTTTTCCTCACCTGGGCAAAATTCTGGGGTTCGTCTTTGTCTCATTTGCCGCCTGGTATGTGGGGAAAGCGTTGAGCCCAAGTCAGATTGCGGCCATGGCGTTGACCGGCGCCCTCTCCAGTTTCGCCAGTCCGCTGGTCACGGTCCCCTATCTGCTGGATGTCTATCAACTTCCCCAAGACCTGATGCCGCTTTTCGTCTTGCCGGGTTTCATCACGACGCGACTAGCGGATGTGGTGGGCGTCATGCACCTGATGGCGCTAACGGTGATTGTCACTTTCATTTTGGAGCGGCGTTTGCGAATCCGCTGGGGGCGTTTGGCTTTGACCGTCCCGGTTGTGCTGCTTTGCCTGGGAGTCGGCGGCGGCCTCAGTCGATGGTATCTGATGTCGTCCGATCTCCAATACAACCTCGATCAACGTCTGCTTTCCCTTTCGCTTGAATCCACCTGCGACGATTTCGTCGTCTACACGTCTCGAAGCGATTTGCCCATGCGTTCGCAACGCGTCGGCTCGACTCTCCAGCGAGTGAAAACGGCAAAGACGCTGCGAGTCGGGTATCATCCCGACCACCTTCCTTACTCGTTCTTTAACCAGAAGAACGAACTTGTCGGATTGGATGTGCAGCTGATGCACAGTCTGGCGAGGCGGCTGCAAGTTCGGTTGGAGTTCGTGCCTTACGCTTACGACACCGTGGTCGAGCAGTTGCAATCGAGAGAGATCGACATGGCGACAGGCGGGTTGATGATCAACCCGGAATTCTTGCTGCTTGCCGGGTTCACTCGGCCCTACCAAACCGCTACGTTGTCGGTCGTCTTGGTGGATCACCGGCGCGGCGAGTTTGAGAAGTGGGACGATCCCCATCGGCGCCCCAACATGCGGCTTGCCGTCGTTTACGAAAACCTCGTCGCCGCCGCGCTGCGCGAATTGCCCGATGTGGAAATCGTGTTGATCGATTCGTTGCGTTCCTTTTTCGAAGGCGGCCATCATGATCTCGACGGTCTGCTGATTGCGGCCGAGGAAGGAGCCGCATGGAACGTGTTGTATCCCGAGTTCGCGGTCGTTGTTCCTCAACCCATCGTGCAACGCCCGGTCGGCATGGCGAGTCGCCTGGCCGATGAAGAATGGCTTCGCTTCCTTGACAGCTGGCTGGAATTCGAGCGGATGGCCGGTTCGCTCGATGCGCTCCGCGTCTTCTGGATTGAAGGCGGCGGAACCGCTGAGCGCACGCCGCGTTGGTCGGTCGTTCGGGATGTGTTGCACTGGGTTCCTTAACGCCCATCACGCAGCGAATTCGCAGTCGCCGTTAGCCGCCCGACGTGATGCTTCCGGCATGAACTCCCCTGGCGAGAAAAGAGAGCAACCGCGATGTTGACATGGAACCGGGCGGGACAAATCAGCGGCTTCTGGACCATGGCGGGCCTGCTGGGCGCGGCTTGCGGATTCTCCGTCGCTGCTTCCCTGCACGCGGCGGAGTTCCATGGGCGAGTGGTGGACGCCGCGACAGGGGACGCCATCCCCGCCCGCATCTACCTGCGGAACGAGTCGGGAGCGTGGCTGTTCGTGAGCAGCGCCGCCAGTACGGGATCCGCTTTGCCTTACCGTGAACAGTGGGTTCCCATGCCGGAATCCGTCGAGCGGCACACCACGATTTCGCCGCACGCCTTTCGGATCGATTTGCCTCCTGGCAAATACACATTGGAGGTGGAACGAGGCAAGGAGTATCGCCCGATTCGTCAACAGTTCGTCATGTTCGATCAACGACAGGAGATCACGATTCGTTTGCAACGCTGGATCGATATGGCGGCTCGCGGTTGGTTTTCGGGAGAGACGCACGTGCATCGCCGCATCGCGGAACTGCCCAACGCGATGCTGGCCGAGGACCTGAACGTCGCCTTTCCCGTCACCTTCTGGACCGTCCGCAACGACGCCGCGCCCGACCTGGCGCCGTTCGACGTTGCGGCGCCAGGGCCCTTCCCCCTTTGGCCCCCGCGAGGATCGTGGATACGAACCGATTCATGTGGATCGCGAACACGTCATCTTTCCCCGAAACACCGAATACGAGATCTTCTCGGTCGACGGCGAGCGACACGTGCTGGGCGCGATCTTCGTGCTCAATCATCGTTCGCCATTCCAGCAACACGCACCGCCTGTGTCGCCGATCGTCAAGCAAGCTCGAGCCGAGGGCGCGCTACTGGACCTCGACAAGCATTCCTGGCCCTGGTCGATGATGCTGGTTCCCGTGGCGGGCGTGGACCTGTTCGAGTTGTCGAACAACAGCGTCTGGCGGACGAATTTTGGTTTCAAATCCGCACCCGCGGCGCCGCCGCCGTGGGCGAAACTGGAACAGGATTCACCGACCACGCTGACCGAATGGGGGTGGCTGAACTATGGGTTCGAGATGTACTACGCGCTGCTGAACTGCGGCTTTCGCCTGGCCCCGACGGCTGGGACCGCATCGGGCGTGCACCCCGTGCCCTTGGGCTACAGCCGTGTTTATGTACACACGGGCGAGCCATTTGAACCGCGGCAGTGGCTGCAAGGACTGAAGGCGGGACGCAGCTTCGTCACCACGGGTCCCATGCTTTTCGCGACAGTGAATGGAAAACTGCCTGGAGAGACTTTCGAGGTCGGCGAACGTCCGCCTCAAACCGTGGACGTCGCCATCGAATCGATCAGTGATCGGCCGATTGAGCGGATCGAGATTCTGGTCAACGGATCCGTCGCCAAGAAGATCATGCCTGATTCAGAGTCAACCGCCGAAGGCGACTTGGCGAGTTCGTCATAGCGAACGCCTGACGCTCATGGAGAGCTGCTGGATCGCGGTTCGCAGCGTGGAGCCTCAAGCGGATGGACGCATTCGGTTTGCTCACACAGCGCCTTGGCGGTTCACCCTGGCTGGCGAGCCTATCAGGCCGCGGAAAGTGCAAGTGCAATACTTCATTGAATTGCTGGAGAGCGAGATTGTCCGCAATCGAGACGTCTTGGCTCCGGCCGCCCTCAAGGAATTTGAGCAGGCCCGCGATATCTACCGACAGCTCTTGCCGCGGGCGCGATGAGCGAGACGCTCTCTTGGAGGTCGCGCTGCCAGGTGAGTTGCGGACAATGTCGTTTCGCGCTTTGCGGTCGCCTTGGTCCGCCGCTAGGATAGCACCTGACGCAATGGGGCGATCACGTCGAGCGGCTTCCCCTGCTACGCGGGACGTGATGGAGGATTCCTGCGATTCATCAACGCTGTTGCAACCGGGCCCACGGTTGTATCGCCAGATGGGTAACAGGCCCGGAGGGCCTCAGAGATCCCAGCTAATGCAACCTGCAGTCAATTCCATCTCGGGCAAGACGAGTACGCCATGAGTCTATCCAGAAGAGCATTTCTACGAGCCAAGGGCGCGATCTTGTCGTTGCCCTTCTTACCTTCGCTGGCCGGCGTGCGCGATGAATCGGCCGGGCGCGTCAAGCCGAGCCCGAAGTTGATCATGATGTACGTGCCCAATGGGCTCGTTCGCCGTTGCTTCTTCCCCGGCGAGGAGCAGACAGAGCTGCCCGGATTTGTCGGCGGGTTCGACGCGGACAAGATCAAGAAGGAGCGGAGGATTCCGAATCGGCCCGGCGTTTATCCGCTGGAACTCACCTCCACCATGCAGCCCCTGACTGAGCACGCCGAGGACGTGACCCTCGTCACCGGCCTGGATCGCACTTTCAAGCATGGTCAAGACGTGCATGCTCAGGGCGCTTCGTGCTACCTGACGAGCCTCTCGCCAGAGCAAGCCGAGGAACAAGGGATTCCGCATCCCAATGGCCGCAGCCTGGATCAGGTCATCGGCGACCACGTGGGGCGTGCGACCGTCTTCAACACGCTCGAGATCAGCTGCAACGGGTTCAAGGCCGGCAAGGAGTCCATCTACTTCGACAATATCTCCTGGTACGGGCCCGACAAGATCGCTCCATCGATCAAGGATCCGCAGAAACTGTACGATCGCCTGTTCATGGCGGACAGCTACCGCACTCATGTCAGCGACGTGACCGATCTCGTGTTGGCGGACGCCAAGTCGTTGTCCAGGAAGCTGGGACAAGAGGATCGCAAAACGCTCGGCGAATTCATGGAGATGATTCGCAATATTGAGGTCCGCATCGAGAAGCTGAAGAGCTTGATCGCCGATGCCGACATTCGGATTCCCAAAAACGAAGTCCTGCCCCGCGGCGAATACATCAGGCTGCAGGCGGACCTGATGCTGCTGGCGTTGCAGATGGGAATCACCAACGTTTGCACGTTCATGGTGGGACCCGAACGTTGGGACGCCTCCTTGATGTACGAAGGAGTGTTTCGACAAGCCGGTCCAGCATCACAACATGACGCACAACCAGCACGGCGATGGCTACAAAGACTTGCAGAAGATCGACGTCTTCCACATGCAACAGTACGCCTATCTGCTTTCCCGCATGAAAACGATCAAGGAGGCGGACGGCAGCTCGCTGCTGGACAACTCCCTGGTCACCTACGGCGCGGGCTTGGGCGACGGAGCAACGCATCAATACTTCGATCTACCGCTGATCGTAGCCGGCAAGGCCCAGGGGCAAATCAAGCAAGGACGATTCATTCAATGCAAGAGCGGTACGTTGAACTCCAACATGTGGCTTACTCTGGCGCAGTTGATGGGTCTGGAAATCGATCAGTATGCGGACAGCACGGGTGTGATCTCGGACCTGTGGCAATAGGAGGCGAAGCTTCGATGCTTGCGATAGGGCTTTGGTGCAGACGCTGGGTAATCGTCCTGACGCTGGGGATGCTGGGCGCGTCGCCGAACGCGCTTGCCAACGAGCATGAATTCGAGCGATTCTTCAGGCCGCTCGTGGCCGAACGATGCGCTCACTGCCACGCTGAAGCGGAGGCTAGTGGCGGCGTTGATCTGCAGCAAATCAACACGGTCGAACAATGGCTCAGTCGCCCGCCGCTTATCAAGCAGATGATGGACGTCATCGACGCCAATGACATGCCGCCGGAAGGCGAACCGTCGCTAAGCGACCAGGAGCGGCGGAAGATGCTGGCGATGTTGAAGGACATGCTTCGCCAAGCAACCGCCGGACAGCCCCCTTCGCGGCTTCCGCTGCGACGTCTCAACCGCCTTCAGTACAACAACTCAGTCAGAGACCTGTTCCAGCTGAAGCTGGACGTGTTCCAGTTGCCCGAGAAGTTGATGACCCGGCGGGACGCTTATCTAGACGCTTCGCAAGTCAGAATGCCGGATCGCGTGCACGTCGTCTCTCATTCGCTGAGCCCGCAAGCAGGGTTGCGCGGCGTCGTCGCCTTTCCGAAAGACCTGCGAGCGGCCCATGGATTCGACAACCAGGCGAATCAGCTGACGCTTTCACCGCTGCTATTGGATGCGTTCTTAAGGCTCAGCGTCTCCATCGTCGAAAGCCCCGATTTCAACAAAGACAATGTCGGTGTCTGGCAGGAGATGTTTCAGGCGCCTGGCGCTGGCGACGAAGTTCGGTCGGAGATCGAACGCCGCTTGCGACGCTTTCTCAGTGCGGCCTTTCGTGGACCTGTGGCCCAGCAGACTTTGGGCCGCTACACAAATTACGTCGCCGCCAGGATCGAAGGCGGCGAGACATTCACCGACAGCATGAAGAAAGCAGCCTCGGCGGCGCTGTCTTCGCCGCTGTTTCTTTATCGAGCGGGTTGCTCCGCCGACGCCGACGACGCGGACCAACAGTTGGTGCTTGCTTCCAATCTATCGTTCTTCTTATGGAATAGCGGACCGGACCCAGCGCTTCTGGAACTTGCCGAGAACGGCGCTTTGAGCGAGCCTGCCGTGTTGCAACGCGTCGTCGATCGAATGCTCGCGGACCCGAAGATTGAACGATTTCTGGACGCGTTTCCCTCGCAATGGTTGCAGTTGGAGAACGTGCTCGCAGCGACCCCCGATCCCCAACGTTATCGATTCTTCAGTATTGACCAGGAGGCTCCGGCGAGCCTGCAGATGATCCTCGAACCATTGCTCCTGTTTGACGCCGTGTTTGTCGAGAATCGCCCCATCGGCGAACTCCTGGCGCCCCCATTTAACTACCAAAGCGAATTCCTCAAGACCTGGTACGAGTCGGACTTGCAACCGCCCCAGATTGACGTCGCCGCGGTCCGGCGGCGGAATCTGGCGAACGAGAAAAGCCGCCAGGAATTACGCACCGCGATCGAGGCGACGCGACAGGATCTCGAATTGCTGCTCCAGCCCGTCCGCGCGGAACTGCTGTCCGCGCGAAAGCAGAGCGACGCCGGCCAGGCCCCCGTGGATCTGAAGCCCTATGCCGCGTGGGAATTCAATGGAGATTTAACCGAGTCGATTCGCTCGCTCGACCTGACAGCCCACGGCGACATCCGCTTCGAGGAAGAAGCGGTTTTTCTGCAGCAAGCCTACTTGTTGAGCAGCAGCCTTCCCATCGCCCTGCAGGCGAAGTCGCTCGAGGTGTGGTGCATGATCCACGACCTCGACCAAAGCGGCGGCGGCGTGATGGGAATCCAGGGGCCCGGAGATTTCTTTGACACGATCGTGCTGGGCGAACGACAAGCGCGCCACTGGATCTCGGGCAGCAACGGGTTCAGCCGCACCCACGACTTCCCCGAGTCCACGCCCGAAGACGCGGTGAACCAATTGTTGCACCTGGTCATGGTCTATCAGGAAGACGGCACGACGAGCATGTATCGCAACGGCAGACCGTACGGCAAGCCGTTTCGCAAAGATCGGGCGACGTTTCCCAAGGACCAAACATCCGTCATCTTTGGGCTCCGCCATCTGCCGCCCGGCGGGAACAAATACTTGACCGTGAGCCTGCACCAAGCTCGCCTGTATGACCGTGCGTTGACGGCTGACGAAGTCGCGGCGTCCCATAGCAGCAACGGTTCGTATGTCGCCGACGCGGACCTCTGGCGGGCGTTGACCGAGCAGCAAAAGACCAAGAAAGCCGCCTTGGACGAACGATCCGTTCGCTTGACGAAGGCCCTCAACGAGATTCCGCCGGCGGACAACCCAGTTCAAATGCAGCAGGACTTGGAACGCGAGTACGGCGACGAGCTTCGCAGGCAATTGCGTTCTCCCGTGTTCCATCGCGTCGCGGCGGCCGATCCGCGATACGGCGGCGTTATCACCAATGCGGCCATGCTCAGCATGACTTCGGGTCCGACGCGGACCCACCCCATCGCCCGCGGCGCCTGGATCATCGAAGTGATCCTGAACAACCCGCCGGCCCCGCCGCCCAATGACGTCCCGCCCTTGCAGGAAGACGGCGTGGACGACAATCTGACGATTCGCGAGAGGTTCGCCGCGCACCGCGAGAACCCCGACTGCGCCGCCTGCCACGCGCGTCTCGACCCGCTGGGCTTCGCTCTGGAAAACTACGACATCACCGGACGTTGGCGCGACAAGTACGAGAATGGCCGTGCCGTCGATCCCAGCGGCATCTTGATGCGAAAGCATGAGTTCGACGGCGTGGTGCAGTTCAAGGAGGCGTTGCTCAAGGAACAAAGGCGTTTCGCGAAGGCCTTCGTGGAACACCTCTTACGCTTTGCGCTCTCACGAGAATTGACGCCGGCCGACGCCCTTTCGGTGGACGCGGTCCTTGCTGAGACCCAGCCGGACGACTTCCAGTTGAAGTCGCTAATCAAAGGCGTCGTGTTCAGCGACAGCTTCCTGCAACAACCTCGCTAAGGTCCGTTTCTTCGGCAAGGGGGCGGCGCGTGGCCCCGCCATTCGACGGGTGTGTCGCTGGATCCGCGAATTCACGCACCGCGCCTCTTTGCCTCAGCGGTTGGCTTAGGTAAGGGTCTTTCACCGCCCAAAGATCTTTTCGCGAACTTCGTTGATCTTCATTTCGCCTTCTTCAGCTGACAAGTCGCCTCGATCGACAGCCGCTCGGATTCGCTTGGCAGTTCGTTCGAAGCGTTGTTTGCGAGCGTCACTTTCCCGCTCTTCGGCCTTTTCCCTCCGAGCTTCTTTCTTATCGCCTGCGTTGCTGGACATTTCCTTTCGCATGGCGATCAACTTCTTCTCCGCGTCTTCCTTGGAGATCTTGCCGGCTTTGACGGCGGCCTCGATGTCCTGGGCGACTTCCATGTAGCGCTGTTTGCGGGCTTCCATGTCGCGATCGCCAGCGGGCTTGGCGAACATCTCCTTTCGCATGGCGATCAACTTCTTCTCCGCGTCTTCCTTGGAGATCTTGCCGGCCTTGACGGCGGCCTCGATGTCCTGGGCGACTTCCATGTAGCGCTGTTTGCGGGCTTCCATGTCGCGATCGCCAGCGGGCTTGGCGAACATCTCCTTTCGCATGGCGATCAACTTCTTCTCCGCGTCTTCCTTGGAGATCTTGCCGGCCTTGACGGCGGCCTCGATGTCCTGGGCGACTTCCATGTAGCGCTGTTTGCGGGCTTCCATGTCGCGATCGCCAGCGGGCTTGGCGAACATCTCCTTTCGCATGGCGATCAACTTCTTCTCCGCGTCTTCCTTGGAGATCTTGCCGGCTTTGACGGCGGCCTCGATGTCCTGGGCGACTTCCATGTAGCGCTGTTTGCGGGCTTCCATGTCGCGATCGCCAGCGGGCTTGGCGAACATCTCCTTTCGCATGGCGATCAACTTCTTCTCCGCGTCTTCCTTGGAGATCTTGCCGGCCTTGACGGCGGCCTCGATGTCCTGGGCGACTTCCATGTAGCGCTGTTTGCGGGCTTCCATGTCGCGATTAGCAACGTGCTCGGACCCGGCCGCCCGCTTCAGCGTCTCCATCAGCATCCTGGCTTGTTCCAGAGTGAGTTCACCGGCGTCCACCGCTGCCGCCAACCTTCGCTCGACAGCTTTGAAGTCTTGTGCGTAAACGAGTCCTAACGGGAAAATGCAAAAAGCAGTGGCGACAATTCCCAAACGCAATGCGGTCGGGAACTGCCAGGTCTTCTCGGCGATCATCATTTTGAGCCTCTTCTCCAGGTTTCCGCCACTGTTAATTGCGCTAGCCACGACCGGCGGGCGGATCGCCGGCGAGGTTAACAACTCCGCCATATTGAGCAGAGAGTTCGCATATTGATGTACGTCGCGACGGGTCGTCTGCAGCACCAAATCGTCACAGGCCATTTCCTCGGAGATCCTCAAATGGGTGCGCCCACCACATGACAGGATTCCACCAAAAAAGGGTCAACGTTAACCACTCCAGCCAACGAAACCAGTGGTCGCGTCGCTTGATATGCGCCATCTCATGGGTGATGACAAAACGAAGGTCATCTTCGGTCAGTTGTCCTATCGCTTGCTCAGACACAACAATGATCGCTCGCCCCGCCATCCACCAAACAAACGGGGCGACATTCGCACTTGTCACCACGACGTTCGGATGCTTGCGAACGCCAAGCTGCTTTGCCACGTCAACCGAAAGCCCGCAGCTCAACTCGTGATGCACGCGCGAGTTGGCGCCGAGCAGCCAGTGAAATCGTGCAATTCGAAAGGCGGAGATGCACCCTAACAGAGCGCTGACCGCGAGCCATGCGTAGATTGCTAGTTTCACGCAACCAGACCAGGAACTGACCGATCTTGTCGCCGGCTCCGCTTCTAAGGGCGAAGCGCCGGCGTCCGAGATCGGACTTGTCGTGTGACGCGACAGCGCTTCGCTCGACGATCCAACGACGTGCTCGCCTGAATTGGAAACACTCGGCACTTTCACGATCGGCGCGGAAACCAACGGCGGCGTGACCATCTTGATGAGGACGACGGCCCAAAGGAGATTGGCCAGCGGGGCTGAGCGGACGCGACGCTGGACAATCCAAGCGATGGCCGCAAGAACCGTTGAGAACAAGAGATTGCTGAACGTCGCCTGAAGCAGGAAATCAGCCACGCTTCTGCGCCTCCTCGAGGATTTTCCGGAGGCGTTTGATCTCGGCTTTGTCCAGCTTCTTCTCGTCCAGCAAATGGGTGATCAGCGGGGCGATCGATCCTCCCGTCAACTTTTCGGCTAACGACTCAAGCTGCAAACCACCGTAAGCTTCACGGCCGACAAGGGCGGAGAAGAGATGGACGCCCAAGCTTCGATCGCGGTGGACGAATCCCTTCTCCTCCAGGCTTTGGAGCAGTCGCTGGACGGTTCCGTGCTGCGCCTTGTCCGAGTCGCCATAAAGCTGCTCTCGAATTTGGCGAGCCGTTCGTTGCGTGGAGTTCCAAAGCAACTCCATCACCGACATCTCCGCGTTGGTAAGTCGTTCCGCTCCCAAGCGATTGCTCCGATTTGAAGACAGCGTACGGTCATCTGTCGTAAATCTACGGCAAACCGCCGTAGATTGCAAGCCGAAAAGGAAAAGCCCGCTGAGCACGGCAGGTGACCGTGTTCCGCCACTGCTCGGCCTGAATGGATGTCGGTCCGCCGTCGCTTTCGCATCGCGAAGACCTGGGAGAAGCCAGTAAGAAAGGACCCGCAGCGATGCGGCGGCGATATTCGGACGCTCCGAGTTCACCGCCCCGGAAGGCGCTGCTTCGCGGCGCTCTCGCACGCCACCCTGGGTCGCGGCCGACCTCTCCTGGACCGCTTGCCGCTGATCGCGTCGCCGAGGGACGAACCGCTATCGTTCCGCCTGCACTTGCCGCAAGGCTTGCCGCAGCTTTTCTGCTTCCTCGGGACAACGTTGACCGATCTCGTTGGCTTCCCAACGATCGTCGGGCTTGACATACAACTCGAAGACGTCGTCCGCGTCTTGCAGCGCATGCCAGGCGGCCGTTCTCATGGCGACCTGCCGCCCATGTCGCGCGACAGCGCTCGGGCGGGCCAGTTGGGTCAGTTCTTGCAACGCCGCGGCGGCGGCTTGGTCCTGGTCTTGGGCGGCGTCCGCCACTTGATCGACGTCCCTTGCCGTCGCCGATTCGTACTGCACCAGCCAGGATAGCCAACGTCCCAAGTCATCGGGTTGGAGGATCGCTGGATAGCGTCGAGCAATGGTCAAGCCGCCTGGCGGCCGAACGAGCAGCGGGACATGCAGCAGTTCTCCGTAGAGGGCTTCATCGCACGGACCAATTCGCAGATGCTCGCCCAACGGGTAACCTCGGGGAGAAGTGACAATCACCCAAGGCTGCTGAGCCGGCGAGCCGGATTCCAAGATCCCCTGGAACATCACTTCCAGGCATTGGTCGATCGCTTGTACTTGCGCCGCATAGCATTGCATGGCGCCAAAGGCGATGTCGGGATCGGCGTCGAGGCTCAAATTGCGTTGTGGAGGCGTTGATGAGCGCGAGGGCTGGGGATCGTCCTCATGCTCGACGAACTGCAAGCGTTCTTTCCAGGGAGCGTCCCAGGGTCCCTGCATGCCTTGGGAGTGCACCCAGAGAAGCTGCGGCGACGCCCTGCCAGTCAGCTTCTCCGCGGCGACGGCCAGCAGGTCCGCCGTCCTTGTCTGGGCCACCGAGCGAGCCAGCTGATCGAGGGTCTGCTGATCGAGCACCGCCTCGCTGGTCAAAGAACATTCGCTGAAATCGCTCGCGGCCCCGATCCCCGCCAGTTCCGCCTCGTCGGTGACCAAGGTCGTGTCCCAACCTGCTTCGCGGGCGCGTGCGGCAAGCGACTGCGGCGAGCCATCGCCGCCGCGCCAGTAGCTGGCGTAAGCGGCGTTCAGGTCGGGTGACTGCGCGATCATCCACTCGACCAGCAGGGACTGGCTGGCGAGTCGGTTGAGCGCGGGGGTGTTGACGAAGGTGTTGCCGTAGGGGCCGCACCAGGCGGCCCCCCAGCGGTCGAACGACAAGGACAAGGATTCCGGGCACGGACGGTTCGCCGCCTATTTAGCGGGCGCCGACCAACTGGGCCTTCTTCTTGTCGGCGATCACCTGTTCCTGGACATTGGAAGGCGTGCGTCGGTAGGCGGCCAGTTCCATCGAGAACTGACCTTGTCCCTTGGTCAAGCTTCGCAGCGCCGTGGCGTAGCCGAACATTTCCGCCAACGGAACTTCCGCGATGAGCACTGCGGATCCTTCCCGCGAATCGGTGGACAGCAGCAAGCCTCGGCGAGAGATCAAGTCGCCGGAAACCGGACCTTGATACTCTTCGGGGATCTCCACGTCCAAGCGCATGATGGGTTCGAGCAAGCAGGGCTTGGTTTGCGGGAACGTCTCCCGGAAGCACCCCTGGGCGCCGATCTGGAAAGCTCGATCGGAGCTATCGACTTCGTGATACGAGCCGTCTTCGACGAGCACCTTGAGGCCGACCACCGGGAATTCGGCCAGCGGGCCTTTGACGATGGATTCCCGGAATCCCTTTTCGATCGAGGGGATGTACTGCTTGGGAATTCGACCGCCAACGACGGTGTCTTCGAAAACGAATGACTCGGTCGCGTCGTCCGGCAACGGCTCGAGTTTGCCCACCATATGAGCGAATTGGCCGGAGCCACCGGTTTGCTTCTTGTGCTTGTAGTTGAATTCGGCAACCTTGGTCGGCGCTTCGCGGTAGCTGACCTTCGGGGCGCCGACTTCCACTTCGACCTTGTACTCGCGACGAATTCGCTCGATGTACACATCCAGATGCAGTTCGCCCATGCCGGCGATCAGGATCTCGTTGGTTTCTTCATCGGTGTTCACTTGGAAGGTGGGGTCTTCCTTGCGGAAGCGAGCCAGGGCCTTGCCAAGCTTGTCCGAATCGCTGCGGCTCTTGGGTTGGACAGCGACCTTGATCACGGGGTCCGGAACGAAAATGCTCTCGAGCGTGCAGTACTTGGGTTGCGCCGCATACGTGTCGCCGGCTGGCGCAATCGATGCCCATGACAGCGACGATGTCGCCGGCGGTGGCCTCGTCGACTTCTTCGCGCTTATCGGCGTGCATCAGCATGATCCGACTGAAGCGTTCCTTACGGTGGGTGCGCTGGTTGTAGTAGGAGTCGCCCTTCTTGATGCGGCCTTGATAAATGCGAGTGAATGTCAGCTGGCCGAATGGATCATCGACAATCTTGAAGGCCATTCCGACAAAGGGCTTGTCGGGATCGGGAACAAGCACTTTGGATTCGCTTTCGCCTTCGCCGGCGATGGCCTTGATTTCCCTGTCCAGAGGCGACGGCAGGTAGCTGACCACGGCGTCGATCAGCGGTTGCACGCCGATGTTCTTGACGGCGGTGCCGAAGAAGACAGGCGTCAGCCCTTGGCCTCGGACGGCTTCGCGAGTCACGCGCATGGATCAACTCGGGCGGCGGGCATCTTCTTCGGAGAGCAGCAACTCCATCAATTCGTCGCTGTACATCGCCAGGGCTTCGAGCATCTTATGGCGAAACTCTTCGGCGACCTCGACGTATTCGGCCGGGATTTCTTCTTGGCGAACTTTCGAGCCGTCATCGCCATCGAAGTACAGCGCCTTCATCTTGATCAGGTCGATGACGCCCTTGAAGTTCTCGCCGGCGCCCATCGGGGTACTGCAACGGAACGGCGTCGGAATTCAGCTTCTCTCGCAACTCGCGAACCACTCGGTGCGGTTCGGCGCCGGTGCGGTCCATCTTGTTGACGAAAGCGATTCGCGGCACGTGGTAACGCCGCATCTGGCGGTCCACGGTGATTGACTGGGACTGCACGCCGCCGACCGAGCAGAGCACGAGCACGGCGCCGTCCAGCACTCGCAAGCTTCGTTCGACTTCCACCGTGAAATCGACGTGGCCAGGCGTGTCGATCAAGTTGATCGGGTGCCCATTCCACTCGACTTTCGTGGCGGCGCTGGTGATCGTGATCCCGCGCTCTTTCTCCAACTCCATGTGGTCCATCGTGGCGCCGTCGCCGTCGCCGCGCACCTCCTCCATCTTGTGAATGCGTCCACAGTAGTAGAGGATCCGCTCGCTGAGGGTCGTCTTCCCCGAGTCGATGTGAGCGGAGATGCCAATGTTTCGGAGTTTCTTAAGGTCCATAAGGTCACTTCAATAGAACAAGAACGCATTGCAACGCTGAGAGCCGTAACGGCTACGGGCGGGCGCCGAACAGGAACGATCGACCACTCCATTGACCCGATCGCACAAGGCGGGGAGCCGTTGGCATGTCGCCTTGTTCTCGGTGGTGGGGCAGCAGCCCTTCCACGCCAACAAGGTTCATGAACTCCAAATCTTATTCCAAATCCGGATTCGGGCTAGTGCAAAACGCCTTCTGTCCAGGAATCTTCGCCGATTCTGGACAATTGGCCCCGGCGCCGAATCCAGCTTTTCGCGTGAATGCGGCCCAACGGGCCAGAGGTTCGGTCGTCCTCATCGTTCCGAGCGAATTCCGCAAACGGCCGGGACGGCTGGTGGCCGCCCGACGCCCGGGCCTCCGTTTCGCGGCGGCGACCGGCCGGCGGTCCGCTCCATTTCGTCACACGTGACCTCGGCGCCCAAGATCGCGTCAGTACGAGCCGCTAACGGGGGATTCCGCGCCGATGGGTGCTTTCCGAGAACGTCTCAGCTCGACGCCGGCAAGCGACATCCAACGTCAACGTCAATAGTTGTTCGGATTGCTCGCCAGCCCAATGGCGGCCGCCGCCTGCCGGTAAGGCTGGCCTTGGCGATACAGTTCAAGCCGAGTGCTCAGGCCGGTCGAATTGGCGCCCGGAAGCTGTCTTGCATCCTCCAGATTCTGAACCGCTTGGGGGAATTGCCCCAGATTCGCTTGTGCCGCGGCCAGCACATCCAACAAGCGGATGGTGGGCGCCGGGGCGACGGCCAACGCCTTTTCCGCGAGTTCCAACGCCTTGGCCTGAGCGCGATAGCGAGCTTCAGGGCAGGTCGCCATGAACCAGGCGGCGCTGGCTAGAGGTCGCGACGACTCCGGACTCGTGGTCAGAATTGCGCGGTAGTCCACAGCCGCTTGCTCCCATTGGCCGGCGGCCTGATAGGCTTCGGCTCGGTTGGTCAGCGCGTTGACGTCTTGCGGGAGCAAGGCGACGACCTCTGAGTAATCGGTAATGGCCTCCTGCAGGCGTCCTTGTTGAAAACGGCAATGGGCCAGTCCCGTGCGGGCGGCGGCGTCCTCGGGACGCTGCTCCAGCGACTTCAGGTAATCTTGTTCCGCTTCCCCGACGCGGCCCAATTCGTAAAGCACCTCGGCGCGGTTGAACCACACGTTGGCGTACTGCGGCTGCAATTCGACGACGCGGTTGAAATCCTCCAAGGCCCCTGGCAACTGCTCGGCGATCGCCCGGCTGACGCCGCGATTGTGCAGCGCTTTCCAGCGATTGGGATCGGCCTGAATCGCGGATTCAAAATCGGCCAGGGCGCGCTGGTCGGCCTCTTGGCGAGCCTCAGGCGAATCGGTGAGCGACGAGCCGCGCTCGATCCAAGCCTCGCCTCGCCGATTGAAAGCCCAGGCCGCCAATTGTCGCAGGTAGGCTTCCTGGTCCCTGGTCGGATCGGCTTGCCTGGCGGTTTGGCAGAGATGAATGATGTTGGAGTACTCGTCCAACGTTTTGGCCGTCTTCGTGAGTTCATAGATCGCGTCGACCCCCGTCTTGTTCGCCGCGGCCGGTTCGGGAGTGAGCGGACTTGGCGTACCGGCGGCGTCCCCAGCCGACTCGGGCGTGGCCTGAGGAGTCGCCTTTTCCGCGGCGTCGCTGGGGGGAGCCTCCTTCTTGGCCTGGCCGCTTGCCGGCGGCGGACTCTGACGCAGGGGATTGACCGGTTGTTGAGCCAACCCCGAGTTCACGGCCAGCGCGAGCGTCGCCAAGCAGGCGGCGATCTGCGCGACTCGGCATGGTCTGCTCCCGAACCATAGCTGCCTATTCCGCATCGTTGTTCCTCCTTGAACTGTTGGATTCTTAAGCGTGGGGTTGGGTCATTCGCATGGGGTCGAGTGCTTCGTGCAACGTAGCTTCGGGAAGCAGGCCCTGTTCGCGACACAACTGCCGAATGGTCTTGCCGGATTGGAATGCTTCCTTGGCCAGCCGCGAGGCTTGCTCGTAGCCGATCAGGGGATTCAGGCTCGTCGCCATGGACAGACTCTTTTCGACTGCCGCTTCGCAGGCTTCGGCATTCGCCTGCATGCCCTCGGCGCAGAAGTCGACGAACGCTGCGCACTCCGGCGGCCAGCAATCCGATGCTCTCCAAGACGGCGTGGCCCATGATCGGCATCATGATATTCAATTGAAACTGCCCACCCGCGGCGCCGCACAAAGCGATCGTCTGGTCGTTGCCCATCACTCGGGCGGCGACCTGCATCAGGCTCTCGCACATCACCGGGTTGACTTTGCCCGGCATGATCGAGCTGCCGGGCTGACGGCTGGGCAACTGCACTTCGAACACGCCGCATCGAGGCCCTGAGCCCAGCAAGCGAATGCAGTTGGCGATGTTGAACAGGGTCGTGGCGATCGTCTTCAGCAGCCCGTGGCATTGCACCAACGCGTCTCGTTGGGCATTGGCCTCGAAGTGATCCACGGCTTCGATGAATTCAATCTGTGTTTCGCGAGCAAGCACCTCCGCCACTCTGCGACCAAACTCGGGATGAGTGTTGATGCCGGACCCGACCGCCGTGCCGCCCACGGGAAGCTCCAAAACCGCTTGCATCGCCTGCTGCGCCCGCTCCGAGGACAGCTCGACCTGCCTGGCCATCCCGCCGATCTCTTGGCCTAGTCGCAACGGCGTGGCGTCCATCAGGTGGGTTCGCCCGATCTTGATGATCTGATCCCATTGGCTGGCTTTGGAGCGCAGTACATCGCTCAATTGCTGCAAGGCGGGCAGCAGATCGCCGCGGATCTCCTGCGCGGCGCGCCACATGAATGGCTGTGGGAAAAGTGTCGTTGGTGCTTTGCCCCATGTTGACGTGATCGTTGGGGTGGATCGTCTTGACCGGCGAGAATCGGTCGCCGCCGGCCAACTCAATCGCCCGGTTGGAGATCACTTCGTTGAGATTCATGTTGCTCGACGTGCCCGAACCGGTCTGAAACACGTCCACCGGAAACTCGTCGTCCAGCTTGCCGTCGGCGACTTCGCGGCAGGCCGCCAACAAGGCCGCCACCTGCTCCTTCGTCAACGGCGAAGTCCCGCTACCGGTCAGCTTGCCAAGATCGTGATTGGCTTCGGCACAGGCCAACTTGACCAGCCCCAGGGCGTGAACCAGCGGCGATGGCAGCGTCCACCCCGAAATCGGGAAGTTTTCCACCGCCCGTTGCGTTTGCGCCCCGTAATAGGCCTGCGAGGGCACCTGGACTTCTCCCATCGAGTCGCGTTCGGTGCGCATGACGTGTGATCGCTGTTCCATCGGAGTGAGGTTGAAGGGGCCGAATCGGTCGAGACCCGGCCGCAAGCGCGAGGAATGATAGCGAGAAGCCCGCGGCAATCCAAGACGAATGCTGGAAAGTCAAGAATTAAGCGATCGGCGGCATCAACCACAGTCGCCCATGCCGCAAGCGGCGCCCGAGACGACGAAAATCGTTCTTTTGACTCTTATGCTCAGCCTGTCTAGATCACCCCGGAGAAACACAGGCTGCGTTGGGGAAAACCTTGCCGTCATGGCATGAAATCCAGTCGCCGGACCTCTGTGCCGCTCCGTGCTCTCCGTGGTGATCCAAAACCGTCGGAGCGTGCCTGTGGGGCATTTGCGGCCCCCCAAGGGGACCGTATTCGCGGGGTCGCTCCGCCCCCTTCCCATTCCGGGACGAGTACACTGGACAACTCGTGCGGACGCTTCATCCCCCGCTCTGGAAAGGGCAACCATGAAACCGACTTGCCTCTCGTTGACGGTCCTCATGGCCGCGTTGATCTGGCCGGCGAGCGACGCTCGAGCCGCTGCTCCGCCCAACGTCGTACTCATCCTGGCCGACGACCTGGGATATGGAGACCTGGGCTGTTATGGACATGCAACCTTCCGGACGCCGCACCTGGATCGGATGGCCTCCGAAGGAGCGCGGCTGACTCAGTTCAACACGCCGATGTCGTTCTGCGCGCCGACGCGAGCCTCGTTGTTAACGGGGCGTTATCCGTTTCGCTGCGGCATGAACGGCAATCCCACTCCCGACGCCGGCCCCGCGGCCGACGCGCTGGCGCTGCCGGACAGCGAAGTGACGCTGGCCCAATTATTCCAGCAGGCGGGCTATGCGACCGGGATGGTCGGCAAATGGCATCTGGGCCACAAGCGGCCCGAACAAATGCCGACCGGGCGAGGCTTCGACGAGTACCTTGGGATTCTTTACAGCAACGACATGCGTCCCGTGGAGCTCGTCGAGGGAACCAAGGCCATCGAGTACCCGGTCGTTCAGGCGACGCTGACGCGACGTTATACAGCGCGGGCGGTTGACTTCATCGAGCGTAACCGATCGCGCCCCTTCTTCCTGTATCTGGCCCACGCCATGCCGCATAAGCCGCTGGCGACCACCGAAGAGTACTACAAGAAAAGCGAGGCGGGGTTGTATGGCGATGTGCTCATGGATCTGGACGCCGGCATCGGTGAAGTCCTGAGCAAGCTGAACGAGTTGGGGTTGGATGAGCAGACCTTCGTCGTATTCGTCAGCGACAATGGACCATGGTTCGGCGGCAGCACAGGGGGCCTGCGCGGCATGAAAGGCAGCACCTACGAGGGAGGCTATCGCGTGCCGTGCATTGCCCGTTGGCCGAAGAAAATCCCCGCCGGTCACGTGAACGACTCGCATGCGGTCATGATGGATCTCTTTGCCACGGTGCTGCAACTCGCTGGAATCGCGTCGCCGGCCGACCGTGTGATCGATGGACGAGACATCATGCCGCTGTTCACCAGCGACGCCAAGAGTCCGCACGCCGCGGTGTTTGGTCAGCAAGGGGCGAGACTCGCGTGCGTGCGAGACGAACGCTGGAAGCTATTTGTTCTCCCACCGCGAGACAACTTCCTGTCGCTCAATCGACCTAACGCCCCTTGGATTGATCCGCGAGCACCGGACGGCGTGACGATTCTCGCGCCTTACGAACAGTATCCGCCCACCGCCCATCCGGGACTTCGTACCGGCGACGCATCGCAACCCATGCAACTGTTCGATCTCCGAGCCGATCCCGGCGAGCAACACGATGTCGCGGCCGAGCATCCCGAGATTCTGACGCAGCTAAAGACCGCCTATGAAGCCATGAGTCGCGACGTCCCCAGCGACAAGCCCTGACCTGTTTACTCTTCAGCGAAGCCCTCGCGCAGTTTGGCTTCCTGTTCGTGGGTCAGGTTGGACTTGATCAGCGTTCCGATCTGTCCCTTGAGTTGCTCTTCGACCTTATCCAACGTGACGTGACCGGTGAGTAAGAACAGGGCGGATGTCCCCTCGGTCACCTGCTCGCGCACGGAACGGATGAAGTCATCGTCGATGCCGTAATCGCTGAAGGCGCCGGTCAAGGCGCCCATCGCCGCTCCCATCGCCATGCCGAAAAAGGGCACAAAGAAGATCAGTCCGAAAAGCATGCCCCAGAAAGCTCCGCTGAGCGCTCCGGCCACGGTCAGGTCGGCGGCTTGTCGGGTCCTGGGTTTCTTCTTGCCCTTGGGCCATTCGACGACGGCCGCGTCGGCGATTTCGATGAGGTGCTGTTTCTGAATGTCGGCGAGCTTGGCGAGGGCCTCACGAGCGCCGGACGCCGAATCGAACTTCCAAACGGTTAATGTGGTCATCTCATCGTTCCTTCTGGGAAAACGGTTCCGGTTGCGAGCCGCGGCGAACTTCACGCGGGAACTTCTCGGATGTCACGCCCAGTGAAACGTCCGCGCGGCGACACCCTGTCGTGGGGGCGAAATTCTATCTCGATTCGAGACGCGGCTCAAGCCGCTGGAACGGCTGCACGGATGCGACTGATTCGCTGATGCGATGAGGATCAAAGCGTTAGCTGAAACGAGACGCGGGCTCTCTTCGGCGTCCCAGGGCTTTGGTTAGGCTCTCACTCCGGAACACGTTACCGAGTCGCCGCGAGCATCTGCGGCGTCTTCTTTTGAAACAATTCCAACCAACTGAGCGTCAGCGCTTCGGGAATCGTCTTGGCAGGGCGGATCTCGGCGGGAGTTTTTCCCCAATAGAAGCCGATCCAGCCGGCCGCCTGGCCTCGTGATTGGTCGATGAACTTTTCTAATTCATCCGCGCCGCACTTCAGCGTGAATATCTCCTCGACCACGACCGGTTTGCCGGCCGCCGCGAAGCCCTTCAAGGTGGCGAGGGCCTCTTCGATCTTTCCCGCTTCGGGGTAGATGTGAACGGCGATGAAGTCCAGTTCAGCGGCGATCTTCTCGGGGACGAAACCGGATGAGAGCCCGGGCCGGTCCAGGCTCCAGGGCACCAGGCCGACCGTAATCAGCCGCCGTGGATCATGCTTGCGGATGGCCGCAGTCAGCGTGCGAATCCATTGACAAGCCACGTCGGGGCGATTTCGGTTCTGGCGATCCAAGGTGATGAACTGCACGAAGAACTTGTCGCCGAATCCGGGCCCCAGCCAATCATCACGCTTCTTGTCGCCGCCGGGAACGACGGGTTCATTCATCAAGTCGTAACAGAAGATCGCCGGACTGTGCGAGCACGTCTTGGCGACCGCTTCCCAAAAAACGGCCTGCGCCGCCCAACGCTCCTGTTCGCCAAGCCGATCATACCAGGGCGGCACGCCCGGCTTGTGGTAGCAGCCCAACCCCGTGACATCCAGATACAATCCCGTCTCTTCCGCCAGTTGAACGAGCCGAGCAAGTTGATTTCAGCGCGGCACGCCGCGGCTTGTTCGGACTTTCCATGAACGCGCCGAACTGAAGGTGAATGCGAACGACATTGGCCCCCAGTTCTTTCATTTCGCGAAAGGCCGACTCCACCGTCGGCCACTTCTCGTCCCAGTATTCCTCCAACAGGCGTCCATCGCCTTCATGGTCGTAGTTGAATCCCCAAGGCACGAAGGCTCGCCCGGACTCCGATTCGACAAACCCTTTGCCGTCGTCCGAAAGCCGCAACCACTCCAAGCTCTCCGCCGAACCGTGCGCTTGTGGCGAGCCTACAAGGAACGCCATCACCGCCAAGCATCTCGTTGGCCTACACATGCTCGCTACTCCTCGAAGAATTCGTTAACCAGGGGTACGGGGACGGGGAGAGTTGGTGGGCGCCCTTCCCCTTTGACTCGATGGTGCTTGCCTATTGGTGCGCTACTTCGCGGTCAGTGGGATGACTCCCTTCCAGTCCGGCGGCGGCGTGCGGTTGTGTTGCACGATCAACATGGTCAGGAAATCCTTGACCCGGTCGTCGGCGGGAACGTGATGCAGCTTTTGAAACGCGCTGGCCCAGTCGCCGCTCAACAGATCGTCGAGTGCTTCCTCGTAGGCTTGCACATGTTGCTGCGTCAGTTGCGGGTATTCCTTTTCGGTGGGCAGCAGTTCGGTGATTGCGACGGGGGACTGCATGCCGTAGGGGATGACTCGAGCCACGCGGCGCAGCCGAAACCAGGGTTCTTCGGGCGTGGTTGTCGAATGGCCTGGGGCGGCGATGGACTCCGCGGTGCGCCGCATCGCATCCGCCGCGGCTTCATCGAGCAGGATCGAGAGCGCAGGAGGAACTTGGTCATGCCTTCCAGCCGTGACGCTCGGACGACGACGGGGCCAAAGACGGAGACCTTGACTTGATCCACGGCGCCCAGACGGCCGCAGACGGCGCGACCCGCGGCGATGCCGATGCCCATGCGGAAATTGGTGAGAACATGATCGCTTTGTTGGGCGGCTTTGGCGAAATCGCGGCGGATGCCCAGCGCCGCGCGACAGGCGCGTTGGATCGAATCCGGACTGCTTAGGGGCCAGCCCCAGAATCCCATGGCCGCATCGCCATGAAAATCTCCCACGACCCCGCCGGTATCGTGAATGTGCTTGGTCATCACGCCCAAGGCTTGGCTGACTCGCTCCAACAGCCCTTGCAAGTCATCGGCGGCTTTTTCCGTGCTGAGTGAGAATCCGCGCAAATCGCAGAACAGCACGGCGACATCCGCCTCGCGGGGCGCAAGGCGACGTCGGGATCCTCCAGCGCCAGCGACTCCAAGACCACTGGCGAGAAGAACTGGCTTAAACTCGCGTGACGTCGAGCCAGGAGCCGGACCTCGCGGAGCGTCGCCAGATAAGCGGCCACCAGTTCGGCGAACTTCATCTCCTCGTGCAAGCCCTGCTCCCGGCTTGCGGTCTCACCCGACGCGGCGTCATGAAACGCGCCGCTGATATACAAGGCCCAGCCGCCGCCAGCCGCTCCGGGCAAGGGCGTGCAAAAGGCCCAGTCCATGCCTTGCCCCGCCGTGAATTGCGCGTCTTGCCGATCGCCGCGCCAGACATGAACGACGCTGCGATCGCTATCCAGCGCCTGTTGGATCAATCGTTGGCTGGGGTGAAATTCGCCGCCCGACGTACGGCGTCGATCCCACTGCAAGACCTGAGGTCCGCCGCCTGCCGGGTCCGCGCCGACAATCGCGACGGTGTCCGCCATCGGCAGTCCGGTCAACAACACGTTGACCACGCGAATCAACATCTCCTGCTCCGAGGTGGCGCCCTTGATGATTTCCGGCAGGCGGCTGAGCACTTCGATGCGTTGGTCGGCGTTGCGAAAACGAATCTGCTTCAGCTGTTGCGGGCTGAACGCTCGTTCCGTCAATGGAATGCGCTGATCTTCGGTCAGCTTAACCTGCTCGTCGGCCAGGGTGAACCGCGTTTCGCCGATGACAAAATGATCTCCCGGCTTGATGAAGAAGCGCTCGCTTTCACGGCCCCGAACAAAGATGGGGTTGCGAGCGTCGTTCAGTCGCTTGACATCCAATCGGTCTTCAAACCAGCAGATCTCGGCGTGCCGTTTGGAAATCGACTTGTCCCAAGGCGTCGAACCAGGCGCCGGCTTGTCGTCCCACAACGTATCCTCGGCCGGCGACGAGCGAGCGGCGCCAGCGATCGTGTTCCTGAGGTCCTTGGGCGATCAAATCGGGCATCGTGGTTTCCCTTCGCATGGCGATCAAACGGAACGAGTCAGCGAAGTCCTGTGTGGCGAAACGACTCCGATCGGCAGCGGCCGCCGCGCCTTACCAACCCGACCGACTGAAGCCGCCGGAGCCTCCAGAGGATCGAGAGCCTGAGGAGCCGAAACTCGAACCGGTATGACGGGAGCTACTCGCGCCGAACGAAGTGGAGCCGAACGAAGTGGAGTGCGCCGCGGCTTCGCGTCGGCGCCGCGCTTCCTCCAAGCGTTGTTGCTCGGCCCGCTGTCGCCGAGCCACTTCCTGTTGGGCGTTTTGCACCGCCGCCAACGCTTCACGCTCCGCCGATTGGCTGGCCCGCAGCGCCGACTGGTAGTCGCCCCGAGCCATGGCGGCCCGCGCCTGCTGAAGCAGACCTCGCCCCGCCGCGCCGGTGATCATCACGCTGAACGGACCGCTCCAGCGTTCGGCGGATCGCACCGCGTCGCCTGCTCGGGCCAAGGTGGACGCCACTTCCTGAGCTTGCCGCAACTCGTGGTCCAAGCGGGCCGCGGCGGCGCCCGCTTCGGCCGTGAGTTGATCGGCCTCTCGATCGACTTGATCCCAGTCCTGGTGAGGCTGGGCCAACCGCGATCGCAATCGCTGGTAAGCGTCCGCCATGCGACGGACCGATTGCGTCTCTTGCACCACGGTCGGGCTGTCCGGCAGCCGATCTCGCTGGGACTGGTCAACCAAGGTGTCGGCTCGTGAGAGGTTCGCCGCGATCGCGGCGACCGATCGTTCGGCTTCCTCGTACGCCGCCTGGTCCTGGGTCCAGCGTTGTTGGGCGTGATGGATCGCCTGATCCACGGCTTCAGCAAGACGAAGCTCGTCCCAAGGATCGCGGCGACCTTGTGCGGCGCCAACACCGAGCGCAAGGACGCGAGTTGCTGATTCGTCTCGTCGATCATTTCCTGCAAGGGACGCGTCGCCCGGCGATCCTCGGCGTGATGCCGCAGGTTCCCGAGCTTTCGCTGCAATTCCTCCACCGCCCCTTCGTTGTGGCGAGCGGTTTGCCGCAACGCGTCCGCGTGTTGTTGCAGCCGTTGCAGGCTCCCCTGGCTCGATTCCAGGGCCGAGTCGGCTTGGACGTGCAATCCAGCCGCCTTGAGCAACTCAGCCGCCTCGAAGGATTTCCTCGCGTTGGCCAGGGAGCGTTCGGCCAGTTCCTGGAATTCGGCAGCGCGACGCACCAACTCGTTCGCGCTGGGCGGCGTTTCCCCTTGGGTCGGCCCGCTTCCGGCGGCCGGTTCCGGGGTTACGCCAGGCGCCCCGACGCTGGGAGCGTCAAGATCCTGCAAATGCAATGCGGCGGCCGCGAATTCTCGCTGCAGTTGACTTAGCAGGTCCTGATGCTCGGGGATCTTCCGCCGCTCGAAACGCAAGCGTTCCTCGGCGGCGTCCAGCTTTCCGGGCAATTCCCGCAGGGCCGAAAGGGATCGGTGGACATGATCCAACGCCACCCCGACATGCCGCCGCGCACTGTCCAGCGCCAACAACGCGCCCTCGGTGTCGCCGCGATCCAGGCTGCTGTAGGCCGCCGCCAAGTCCTGATCCGCTCGATCCAGCAACGGGTCGGGCGCCTGCTGGCGTTCGGCGAGCGTCTGCTTGACGTCCACTCGCAGCGTCTTGGCGATTTCGTCGCGGCCTTGGGCCACTGTTGAGCGGGAGGAGGCGATCGCCGGGGCCACGGTTTTCGCGGCGTCGTCATCCAGCTGCAAGCTGCGTCGAACTTCCGCTTCCAGGTGCTCCACGCGGCCCTGCCAAGCCTCAATCTCCTGGGCGATTGGTTTCTCGACGCCTTGTCCGGCCAGCTCATTGGCGGCCGCGCCCAATTGCTCGAGTGCTTGACCAATCCATTCCGTATCGCGCTGCCGTTGCTTCAAGGCCTGCTCGCCACGTTCGACTCCGGGCAGGACCGCCTGGCGACACTCCACGATCGTGTTGGCCAACTGCAGCGCATCGGCGGCCTTCCGCGCCGATTCGGCCAACGGACCCTCCAGGGCTTGAACGGGATCGGTACGGCCAAGGTCTTCGCCTTGATCCTGTTCAGCCTGGGCCGAAGGGAGCAGCGATTGAAAGAGCGACGGGACGGCGAACAATCCATCGGCGGCCGACGCGTCACTGGCCTGGCGTTCGGCTGCTTGGGCTTGATCAATCTTGGTTTGAACCTCGGCGGCGGTTTGCACAATTCGCGACCATGCGTCTTCGACTCGCTGAATGGCTTCCGCGGTCCGCGTCGATTTAGCGCGAAACAGGCGAAACAACTCCGAGTAGCTGAGCGTGATTTCGCCAGGGTCGCCTTCGCTGGCGGCGACGCTGGTCTTTCGCCGCTTCGTCTGGGGGGCGAGGCTTCCTTCAGCGGTGGTCTCTTCGGCGTCGCGCGCAGCTGGCGTCTGCTGCTGGGGATCCTGCAATGCTTTCTGGTCGTCCAGCACCAACGTCACACCTTCGTTGGCGCCGAAACGAATGGGCTCCCGGTCGAGCAGATCGAAGCCTTGCTGCAGACGGCTCCCGCTCACCGCATTCACCAGAATCCCCCAGAGTCCGCCGGGACGGATCAACTGGGCGGCTTGCTCCAGGACGCGGTCGACGCTGTTGGACATGACCAGCAGGTTATCGACATCGCGCAGCGCCGCCAGGCTGACGTCGCGTGTCACGCCGGCGTAGCCTTTTCGCTCGACTTCGTCACGGTCGCCGATCACCGTTTGCCCGCGCTCGATCAACTCCATCACGCCCTCCAGCTCTCGGCGAACTTCGGCTTGGCGTGTTTCCAGTTGTTGCAGGGCTCGCACTCTCACGGGTTGGCGTTTGCGATTGAGCCAGACGAGCACGCCCAGCAGGACGACCGCCAGGGTCCCGCCGGTGATCACGGCGGTCCGCCGCATCAGCCGGGCTCGCGCGGCGGCTTGTTCCTGCGCCGCCTGCGCGGTCCGAATGGCGGCGTCCGCTTCCTCGAGGGCTTGTTCAGCGGCGTTCAATTCCCGCTGGAAGGCGCTGTCGCCCTGGTCTCGAAGCCGCTGTGCGTTTTCCAGCGATTGGCGGGCGCGGCGCAAGCCGGCGGAGGCCGCTTCGGAGCCGCTTGCCGAGAGCCGCCGCAGACGATCCTCCAAGGTTTGCTTGGACGCGTCGTAGTTTTGGAATTCCGCGTAGGCGTTGCCCAAATCGTCCAGCGTTTGAGCGAGCTCGTACGTTCGCCGCTCGAGTTCATTCGGCGACGCGGAGTCGGCCTGGACATCGTTTTCAAGCAGACTCAGTTGTTGCTGCAGATCTGAAAAACGACGCGTCACCAGGTCGCCTGGAACCGGCCCCAGCATGGCGCGAAGCTGCCCGGCCTGGTCGATCAGCTGCTTGAGCTTGTCGGATTCCGAGGCCAGGCGCGCTTGCAACGCGGACAGGGCGCGGCTTCTCGCTTCCTCTTGCTGAATCGCTGACTGGATTTCATGCGAGATGCGTTGATCCAATCGCCGCGAAATGGACGACACGGTGTCGCGCACAGCGTCGGCCACACGACCGCCGCCCCGCATCGCTTGAAAGGCCGGCCGATCCAACTCGCCCAGCCAACGGGAGGCGCCCAAGCCGCGGCGCTCCTGCGCCAGCGACGCGCGATAGCTGAATTTTCTCTCCCGCAAGAAAAGCACAAACACCGCGCCATCGGGTTCCAGCGTCTGAGGATGAACCAGCTGCTGAAATTGCGACACGTCCATCAGGCCTTTGCCCAGGGCCAGTTCGACCGCGTCCATGCCTCGTTCGGCCCGTCCGTCCGGCGCGACGTAGGTCTGGTTGGCGGCGGTCTCCAACAGCAGCACCGTCCAGTGGGGCCCATTCTGGTCCAGCCAGGATTCCAGTTCGGTCAGTTCAGAAGCGCTCAGGCCGACGTCGCCAAGGACATAGACGTGGGACGTCGGGCGCCAGTTGGCGATGAGTTCCTTCACGTCGTTGAAGCGAACGACTCCGTCGCCGGGCGGACGCTCAGCGGAACGTTGAGCCGCCGACGACGAGGTCAGAAGAAGGCTCGACGCGAACAAGACCAACCGCCATCCCATTGAAATTCGCGGCATGTGAGATTCGAGGGAGCGAGTGAAGCGAGAGTCCATGCAAAACGCCATGATACCCGATCCTTGGCGTCCGCAAGGAAGCGCCGCCCCGGTGTGTGTCTTCGGCCGAGTGTCTTCGGCCGAGTCGCCCGGCCGAGTCGCCCCGGCCGAGTCGCCCCGGCCGAGTCGCCCCGGCCGAGTCGCTTCGGTCGTCGGCTGGCCTAACCCCGCCTGGCCGAGCGAGACGACGGACGGGGCAGGGTGCTGATGTCGCCGGCGGTCAAGGTAGGTCGGCTGGCCGGCGTACGGACCGGCGAGCGACCTGGCCGGAGCACGCTGGTGACGGCGAACCACAGCAAGCCAACCACCACAATCAGGCTCAGCAGCGCGAACATCCCCATCCGCAAGAACAGCGTTCCCAGCGCCCGCACCGGTTCAATCAACCGTTCTCGGTCTTGTTGCACGAAGACAACCAGCCCGGTATCGGACACCGACGAGGCGATCGCGATCCAGGGTTTGTCGTATTCCCTGGTGTCCGGGTCTTTGCCAAACGGATCGTGGTAAACGGTCAAATCGCTGCTGGTGGCGGCGGCGGCGCCCAGCGGCCGCCTGGGCAGGGAATTGAGATCCGCGCGATAGGTGCTGAATCGTTCCGGCAAGCGCAATCCCGCGTACTTGTCGAACGCGGGGTGCTTCAAGATCATGCCTTCCATCCGACCGGGTCGGCCATCGGCCAGCACGGCGAAGAAGTACAGGCTGTTGCCTTCGCTGAATTGCACAAAGGACTCGACGTCGACCGTCACCGCCAACACGCCCAGAAAGACGTCGCCGTCCAAAAGGGGCGTGGTCACAGCGACCTTCCAGCGTTTGGTGGCTTGGCTCTGAAAGGGGGCCGATAGACGAGACTGCGATAGCCTGTCCGCTGGGTCGGGTAGTCCGTAGTCGATACGAATCGCGCCGTTTTCGTCAACGGTCTCCGTCTTGAGATCGTCGGCGCCGGAATGAAAATAGGTCCGCCAGGCGTAGTTGTGCCCCACGGTGCTCTTCGCATACGGATCGCGAAACGCCGCGGCGATTTGCGTTCCCAGCGAGTCACAAACAAACCAGCTGGCCGCCTGCGGCAGGCGGGCGTTGGCCAAGAGCTGGTTGACGCGGTCTTTCAAGGCTTGCTGCGCGGGCAGTGCCTCCAGTTCGAGAACGGCCTCGCCATCAAGCGGGAGTCGAGCGTCCGCCAGCCGCGTCATGAGCGGTGCGAGCTGCTCGCCAGCGAAGGGACGCACGAGTTTCAAGAAGTCCTCTTGCTCCGCAGTCGTTTCCACGGCGCGGAAGTAACGGTTGACTTCCTCGCTGGCCTTGCTCGCCACGGTTTGTGCGGCGTAGTAGTTCGTTTCCTGGGCGGCGTTCAACAGCTCCCGCTCCTTGCTGCGGCGAGCCTCGTTGTAGAACAAGCCGCCGAAGAGAGCCGTGATCAACAGCCACAACAGGGGGCCGGCGAAGCCCAGCACCAGCAGGGGGCGTTGGGCCCGCGTGCGATCTCGTTCGTCGAGCGCCGCAAGCAGCGCGTGCGCAGCTTCCAAAACGCTGACTGGGTTGGGCCTCGAGGCAACGCTCCAGGATACTGGCGAGGGAGCGATCCAGTCCGGGGACCTTGCGATGGTCTCGCGGAGGCGGCGCCTTCCGAATCACGCGGCGGTAGGCGGCCAACCGCTGTTCCAGCGAGCCGGCTTGATCGATCGTCCGCACCGCCGCGTCGGTACGATAGGGCGGGATCCCGGTCAAGGTGCAATAGAACAAGGCGCCGACCGCATAGACGTCCCACCGCGCATCGGGCACGGACTCCAAGTCCGCCTGCTCCGGCGCCATGTAGAACAGCGTCCCAAGCGAAGGCGATTGCTCGTGCGACAAGCGGGACTGGCCGAAATCCGCCAGCCTCGGGCGGCCGTCTTGATCGAGCAGCACGTTGGCGGGCTTCAGATCGCAGTGCAGCACGCCTTTGTCGTGGGCGTGGACCAGGCCGGTGACGATCTCGCGGAACAACTCCGAGGCCTCGCTGGCCGCCAGCGGCCCATGTTCCGCCAGATGCTCGTCCAGCGAACCATGCTCCAAGTACTCCATCACGTAGTAGGGCGGCTCCGCATCCCAACCCACATCCAGCAATTGGACGACGTAGCGATCGGTGGAGAGAAACACCAGCTTCTCCACCTCGCGCGAGAGCAGCGACCAGTCAACGCTGCCGCGGTTGGTGTAGAACTTGATCGCGACCGTGCGCGCCGGTGTTCTGGTCCACGCCGACCCAGACTTCGCCATAGGCGCCGGCGCCGAGAATCGGTCCAGCTGATAGCCGGGGATCTCGGCGGGCGGGCGGGACCGTTGCAAGCTCAGATCACGAGCTCGCTTCTGGTCGTCGGGCGATTGGTATTCCGTTTGGTCCGCCATCGATCGGTTCTGGTCTCGGTGAAGAGCCGCACGGCGCGGCGAGCAGCGACATCGAACGTTCCCTAGACCATACCGCAGAACCCGAGTCGCCGCGACGATCCCGCGGCGATCCCGCGACGGGCCGCCATCCCGGCAGCCGCCCGGCGCAGGTGGACCCCCAAGTGATCGCGTCCGCATCACCTGGCCATGCGCACCAGGACCCACAAGGCCAGGACATCATAGGCGGCGTGCGCGATGATGGGAGCGAGCAGGCAGCCCGACCAGAGGAAGACGCAGCCCAGATACAAGCCCGTCACGGCCGCCAGCAACGCGTACAACGGGCTGATCCAATGGGCCAGTCCAAACAGGGCGCTGGTGGCGAGCAACGCGACGGCCAGGCCCACGGGGCCTCCCAGGGCTTGCTGCATGGAGTTCTGGATCACGCCGCGAAACAGGAACTCCTCGCCGATCCCGGCGCTGAGGCTTAACACGATCACCTGCATCGGCGAACACTTGGCGAACAGCGGCGCCAGCTGACGCCGCACCACACGGCGCCGCCAGCGCACGACGCCAACGCAGCGAAGTCGCAACAGCAACAGCAGCCCCAGGGCCATCGGGAGGGTCGCGGCGACGCCGCAAACCACGGCGTAAAGCAAGGACGCGCATCCTTGTTCCTCCAAACCGACTGGCGTGCCGCAGGGCGCCCCAGTCCACCAGGCGAGGCCCGCGCCCACCGCCACCAAGACCGACTCGAGCGCCACGCCCATGGCGACCAACCTGCCGGGCGAGTTTGAGATGGATTCGTCGTCGGAGGGCATCATGCGAGGAGCAGTGGGCACTCGTTCTCCTGGATGGACGGGGTTTGACGGTTTTTCGGGCCGTTGTTAGACTCGCCGGTTCGCTTGGCCGAGCCAACAAGGCCAGGCCTCGATTCCGTGAGCCAATTCGTCCTCGATCCCGGAGGTTGGTCGGGAAATCAAGGATTGACCCAGGAACGACCAGGACTGAGCCTGAGGCGGAGCGGCTTGGTCAGCGGAGGCTGGCGCCGGCCGGCGGCCTGATCTGCACACTACGGCTATTCTCGCCCCTAGCGACTGCATGTCAACGGGAACTTACAAGAATTCAGAATCTTTTTGATCCGATGAAAGAGACAACGGATGGCCAAGAGCAAAGCGACGTACTACTTCGGCAAGACAAGCTGTGAAGGCAAAGGGCTGGGCAAAGCCCTGTTAGGCGGCAAAGGACTGAACCTGGCCGAAATGACCAGCATCGGTTTGCCAGTGCCTCCCGGCTTCACGATTACCACCGAAGTCTGCGATCAATATTACAAGGCTGGCGCCAAGTTGCCCGCCGGCTTGATGAAAGACGTTCAGAAGCAGGTCGAGACGCTGGAGAAGGAACTCGGCAAGAAGTTCGGCGATGACGAGAATCCGCTGCTGGTTTCGGTGCGCTCCGGGGCCGCGGTTTCCATGCCGGGGATGATGAACACGATCCTGAATCTCGGCCTGAATGACGTGGCCGTGAAGGGCCTGGCCGCCGCCACCGGCAACGAACGTTTCGCCTATGACGCCTATCGTCGCCTGATCAATATGTATGGCGACGTCGTGATGGGCATCGCGCACGAGCATTTCGAGGAAGCCTTTTCGAAGATCAAGTTGAAGTACAAGGCCGCCGAGGACACGGACGTGCCCAGCGAAGGTCTGCGCGAACTCTGCGAAGAATACAAGCAGGTCTTCGAGAAGCATGTCAAAGAGGATTTCCCGCAGGATCCCTTGAAGCAATTGGAATTGGCCATCGAGGCCGTGTTCGCCAGTTGGAATACGTCGCGAGCCAAACGGTATCGCGAAGTCGAGAACATTCGCGGCTTGCTGGGCACCGCCGTCAATGTGCAGTCGATGGCCTACGGCAATATGGGCGACGACTCGGGAACCGGCGTCGGATTCACGCGCGATCCGTCAACCGGCGAGAATAAGTTCTTCGGCGAGTTCCTGGTCAATGCACAAGGCGAGGACGTCGTGGCGGGGATCCGCACGCCGCTGCCCGTGGCGGAAATGCCAAAGTGGAACAAGGCCGTCTACAACCAGCTGCTGGAGATCAAGGAGATTCTCGAGAAGCACTACAAGGACATGCAGGACATCGAGTTCACGATCGAACGTGGAACGTTGTTCATGCTGCAGACTCGCACCGGCAAGCGGACCGGCGCCGCGGCGGTCAAGATCGCTTGCGACATGGTCACCGAAGGGTTGATCAGCGAGAAGGACGCCGTCAAGAGAATCCCCGCGGACTCGTTGACGCAACTGCTGCTGCCCAGCTTCGCCGCCGCGGCCAAACGCGACGCGGTCGTGCTGGCCAAGGGCCTGCCCGCCTCGCCAGGCGCCGCCGTCGGGAAGCTGGCTTTCACCGCCGCCGAGGCGGTGGAGCGCACCGCGGCCGGCGAAAAGGTGTTGCTCGTGCGCAAGGAGACCAGCCCCGAAGATGTGGACGGCATGCATAGCGCCGCCGGCATCCTGACCAGCACTGGAGGCATGACCAGTCACGCCGCGGTGGTCGCTCGCGGATGGGGACGTTGCTGCGTCGCCGGCGCCCAAGACGTCCAAATCGACGAAAAGAAACGCAAGATCAGCGTCCATGGCAAGACCTTCACGCACAACGACGTCCTGTCCATCGACGGCGCCACCGGCGAAGTCATGGCGGGCGAAGTGCCCACTTCGCAACCGAAGCTCTCCGGCGATTTCGCGACCGTTATGGCGTGGGCCGACAAGTACCGCACGCTGAAAGTGCGAACCAACGCCGACGCGCCGGCCGACGCCAAACGCGCTCGCGACTTCGGCGCCGAGGGGATCGGACTCTGCCGCACCGAGCACATGTTCTTCCAGGAAGATCGCATTATCGCCATGCGAGAGATGATCCTGGCCGAAGACGAAGCGGCGCGGCGGACCGCACTCGCCAAGCTGCTGCCGTTCCAACGCAAGGACTTCGTCGGCATCTTCACCGCCATGAAGGATCTGCCCGTAACGATCCGCCTGCTGGATCCGCCGTTGCATGAGTTCCTGCCGCATGAGCCGAAAGCTCAAGCCGAACTGGCCGCCGTCATGGGCGTCAAACCCGCGGTGATCAAGCAACGCGTCTCACAACTGCACGAATCCAACCCCATGTTGGGCCATCGCGGCTGCCGACTCAGCGTCACCTATCCTGAAATCCTCGAGATGCAGGTTCGAGCAATCGTCGAAGCCGCCATTCAATGCAAGAAGAAAAAGATCGACGCCCAGGCGGAGATCATGATCCCCCTCGTCGGCACCGCCGAAGAACTGAAGCTGCTGCGAGCCAAGACGCAGGAAACGATCGACGCCGTCGTCGCCGAGAAAAAGTACGAAGGGAAACTCGGCATCCTGATCGGGACGATGATCGAGATTCCACGGGCGGCCCTGACGGCGGACGAAGTCGCCGAATTCGCGGACTTCTTCAGCTTCGGCACCAACGACCTGACCCAGATGACGTTCGGCTACAGCCGGGACGACGTCGGCACGTTTCTGCCCGACTACATTCGAGCCGAAATCCTGCATCGGGATCCCTTCCAAGCACTCGACCAGTCGGGCGTCGGGCAGCTGGTCCGACATGGGAGTCGAAAAAGGACGCACGACGAGGCCGAAGCTGAAAGTCGGCATCTGCGGCGAACACGGCGGCGACCCGTCTTCGATCGACTTCTGCCATCGCGTCGGCCTGGACTACGTCAGCTGCTCGCCGTTCCGAGTTCCGATTGCTCGCTTGGCCGCCGCTCAGGCGGCGTTGAACAACGGGTAGGGGGCAGGGGGCAGGGATCAGGGGGCAGGGATCAGGAGGCAGGGATCAGGAGGCAGGGATCAGGAGGCAGGGATCAGGAGGCAGGGATCAGGAGGCAGGGATCAGGGGGCAGGGATCAGGAGGCAGGGGGCTTCACTCCCCTTCAGCTACTCAGGGACTTGCCGAAGGCTTACAATAGGGTCGAGTGCGGCAATCTGTCGCTCGCTTTCCGTACGACGACCCGCGCCCGCCATAGGAGCTTCCGACCGTGCCTACCGTTGATGAAATTTACAACCAAGGCGATCAGCTGAAGGGCAGCGGCGACTTCGAGGCCGCGGTCGAGAAGTTCAAGGAAGGTCTAGCGGTCGATGAGTCCCATGCCCTGTCGCACCTGGCCCTGGCCATGACGCTCGTCAAGCTCAACCGATTTGACGAAGCAGTGGCTCACGGCGAACGAGCCTGCGAGCTGGAGCCCAATGATCCGCTGACTTTCACAGCCATGAGCGTGACCTACCAGCGAGCCCTGGCGGCTTCGGGCGAAATGCGGTTCATGAAGATGGCCGAGGACGCCCGAGATCGAGCGAACGCGCTGCAGGCTCAATCGCCGCGCTAGTGTCCCAGGCTGCTGCTTTCCTCCGACGCCGCACCGATGCGCGGCGGTTTTTTTCCTGCCTACTTGGAGCGATCCCGAATGAAGATTCTGTTGCTTTTCCTGGCCATGGCCATGGTCCTTCCGATGTCCGCTCAGGCCGATGACGGCGACGATCCCAAGGCCCTGGCGTTCGAGATGAAGACGCTGGAGGGCAAGCCCGCGAAACTCGCGGATTACCAAGGCAAGGTTCTTCTGGTCGTCAACGTGGCGAGCCAATGTGGACTGACGCCGCAGTACGAAGGGCTGCAGGCTCTGCATGAAGCTCACGAGAAAGACGGTCTGGTTGTGATGGGATTCCCCTGCAACCAATTTGGCGCCCAGGAGCCTGGCACGCCCAAGGAAATCCGCGAATTCTGCTCGACCAACTACAACGTCAGCTTTCCGCTGTTCAGCAAGATCGACGTCAATGGCGACGGCGCATGTCCCCTGTACAAGCATCTGACCAGTTTGGACTTGTCCCCGGTTGGGTCGGGCAAGATCTCCTGGAACTTCGAAAAGTTCCTGATCAATCGCAAGGGAGAAGTGATCGCTCGCTTCAGCCCGCCACCAGCCCTGACGACCCCAAGTTGGTCGCCGCGATCAAAGAAGCACTGGCCGCCAAGTAGTCGGCTGACCACCGGACGCACCGCTCCCGCTGGGCTCGTCCCAGCGGGGCGCTGCTCCTCGCCAGCCCGTGCGCCGCACCCATTCCCGCCACCGCTGGGGTTCGTCCCAGCGCGGCGCTGCTCCCCGCCAGCCCGTGCGCCGCACCCATTCCCGCCACCGCTGGGTTCGTCCCAGCGGGGCGCTGCTCCTCGCCAGCCCGTGCGCCGCACCCATTCCCGCCACCGCTGGGGTTCGTCCCAGCGGGGCACTGCTCCTCGCCAGCCCGTGGGCCGCACCCATTCCCGCTCCCGCTGGGCTTGTCCCAGCGGGGCGCTGCTCCTCGCCAGCCCGTGCGCCGCACCCATCCCCGCCACCGCTGGGCTTGTCCCAGCGGGGCGCTGCTCCTCGCCAGCCCGTGCCGCACCCATTCCCGCCACCGCTGGGCTTGTCCCAGCGGGGCGCTGCTCCTCGCCAGATAGCGCTGTTCGGCGTCCACGCCGGGATCGTTGCTGGCGGGGAGCAACGCTCGACAGGGACCTGCCCCCTTCGTGGCGTGCTTGCCGTTTCAGCACCTGCGGCGGGCGGAAAATGGAGCCTCTGCAGAGACTCCTCTGTGGAAAGAAACTGCAGGTTGCCAGCTTGAAAGGGCTCGCGTACGGCCCCGGTTCCAGAAGGGACATCGGCCGAGGCATTGCTTCATTCGGCGCCACGACGAGACTCGTCCCCGCCGAATGTTGCTTCTGGCCAGCACCCCGGCAGGCGCCGCGCTCGGCTGCCTGGCCCGAATAATCGGGTCAACTCTCATGACCTTGGAACGCGTTAGATCAGCACGCCCGGTAGGATTCGAACCTACAACCCTCGGTTCCGAAGACCGATGCGCTATCCAATTGCGCCACGGGCGCGTTCACCGGGTAGAATACTAGAGACTTCCTGGCGGGGATTCAACCACCAGCCAGCAAATCCCCGGACTTCTGGGAAAAGCTCGGAATCGCTTGACCCGAATTTCTGACCGATGTAAAAGCAGGATGGTCGCCACAGGCGGCAGCCACCATCGACGATCCTTGAGTTGGCCAAGCGTATGACCCAGTTGATGTTGCGCGTTCTCGACGGTGCGGACCGTGGACGAGTCTATTCAGATCTCGCCCCGCCCATCACGATTGGCCGCGAAGAGGGCAATGCGGTGCAGTTGAATGACGACCGCGTCAGCCGATTCCATGTCAAGATCCAAGAGGACAATGACAAGCTGGTGCTCACGGATTTGGAGAGCACCAACGGCACCAAGGTCAACGGCGAGCACATTCAGTTGCGGATTCTGCGATACGGCGACATGATCAAGGTCGGTCGGTCGGTGCTGTTGTTCGGCTCGCCGGCGCAAATCGCGAGTCGTTTGCGAAGCAACGGAGCCCATTCTCAAACCGGCGAAGCCAGCCTCGAAGCTGAATCGGAAATGATCGATTTCGAGTTGAGCAACTCTTCGGCGGCGGTGGACGCGAATCCCGCCTACTTGAAGAATCCGCCGCCTTTGCCGGATCGGCTTTCGCCCGGGCAAGCGGCGCAGCTTTCCGAGGTCCTTGAGTTTTTGCACTTGCAGATCAGGAACTTGATCAACAGTGCGAAACTCGAGGAAAAGGACGGCGAAGACTCGCGGATCATGATTTCGGGACAACAGTGGTTCCTTGTCGCGCAACTTCAGTCGCAGATTTCTCAGTACCTGCGACACATCGGCGAACCGCCCGCGGGAGAGTCGCCGTGATGCTTGACGCTTGGCCGGCGTTGTCGTAGCGGATTTGGCGATCCCTCCCAAGAAACACCGTGGTGAAGCACGCTGCGTCCGCGCGGCTTTGCCTGGCGTCAGCCCCCTAAGCCCAGCCGAACTCGGAGGTCCCTCAGCGCGTCTCCGCCGAGGCGCATCCAGAGCCGAACATGCGTTGCGGTTCCCATTGGCGGCCGCTCGCTGGGCCCACTCTTTCAACGCCAGGCTGACAAGCATAAGATGGCCACCCGGTGGTTGGATACTGGTCGCTTGGGAGCGTTTTGATGACGGATCGCCCGTTTGCTCATCTGCATTGCCATAGCCACTACAGTCTGCTCGATGGCGCCGCGTCCATTGATCGGCTGGTTCACAGGGCGTCGGAGCTGGGCATGTCGGCCCTGGCTCTCACCGACCACGGCAATCTGCACGGCGCCTTGGAATTCTATCGCAAGGCGAAAGGCGCGGGTCTGAATCCCATCATCGGCTATGAAGCCTATATCGCTCCGGGCAGTCGATTCCAGAAAGACGCCGGCAACATGCGGGACGCCAGCTATCACCTCACCCTGCTGGCTCAAAACCGCACTGGCTTTCGCAACCTGGTGAAGATGGCGTCGGCCGCGTCGCTGGAGGGGTTTTATTTCAAACCTCGGATCGATAAGGAACTGCTGGAAGCTCATCAAGAAGGCGTCATCTGCCTGAGCGGTTGCGTTTCGGGCGAGTTCTCACGAGCGTTGCTCAAGGGACAGGACGCCAAGGGCCACCTGGATAACGCGATGGAGGTCGCCGCCTGGTTTCACAAGACGTTTGGCGAGCGGTATTTCATTGAAGTGATGAACAACGGCGTGGAAGTGCAGCGGCTGGCGCTTGAGGGATCGGTCGAGGTGGCCAATCGGATGGGACTTCCCCTGGTGGCCACCAGCGACACGCACTACGTGAATCCCGAGGATGCGGAAGCGCAGGACGTCATGCTGTGCATCAACACGGGCAAGTTCCGAACGGACTCCAACCGCATGCGGATGGATGGACGGCAGTACTTTCTGCGCAGCCCCGAGCAGATGTACGAGTGTTTTCCCAACCTGGAGGACGCCGTCTCCCGCAGCCAGGAAATCGCCGATTCGGTCGACATCGACTTGGAGTTGGGGAAGCGGCACTTCCCGACGTACCGGCTGCCGGGCGGCGAGACCGCGGAGGACAAGCTCCGCGAGCTCTGCTTGAGCGGGTTAAGGGAGCGCTATGCGGGCGACCCAGAGATGCTGCCCGATGGCGAGCTATCGGAGATCGTCATGGCGCGCTTGGATCGCGAGCTGGCCGTGATCAACAAACTGGGTTTTCCGAACTACTTTCTGATCTGCTGGGACTTTGTTCATAAGGCCCGCGAGATGGGCATCCCGGCCACCGCCCGCGGCAGCGGCGTCGGCGCCCTGGTTTGTTTCGCGCTGTATCTAAGCCACGTCTGTCCGATCAAGTACGACCTGCTGTTCGAGCGATTTCTGGACGAAAGCCGGCTGGAGGCGCCCGATATCGACATCGACTTCTGCAAGGAGCGGCGCAGCGAAGTCATTCGATACGTCAAGGAAAAGTATGGCGAAGCCAACGTCGCGCAGATCGGCACCTTCGGCACTCTGGCGGCCAAGCAGGCGATTCGAGACGTCGGGCGAGCGATGGGGATGCCCTTGGCTCGCGTCAATCAAGTCGTGGAGATGGTCCCGGACGAACTGAAAATCACGCTCGAAAAGGCGCTGGTCAAAAGCGACGACCTGAAGAAGGCGTACGCGAGCGAACCGGAAGATCCGCGAGCTGCTCGATCTGGCCAAGAAGCTCGAGGGTCTGGCCCGCAATGTCGGCACGCACGCCGCGGCCGTCGTGATCGCCGACCGGCCGCTCACCGAGTATGTTCCCTTGGGCACGGTCACCGGCAAGACCGACATCATCACGCAGTGGTCGATGGGCGATGTGGAAGCGGTCGGCCTGCTGAAGATGGACTTTCTGGGTCTCCGCAACCTGACGATCCTCTCCAAGGCCGTCGAACTGATCACTCAGACGACCGGCAAGACGATCGATCCGCTCAAGTTCCCTCTGGACGACAACGAGACGTTCGCTTTGCTATGTCGCGGCGAAACCAAGGGCATCTTTCAACTGGAAAGCGGCGGCATTCGCGATCTGCTGCAGAAGATGAAGCCCGATCAGTTCTCGGACATCATCGCCACCAATGCACTCTATCGCCCGGGCCCGCTGGAAGGCGGGATGGTCGATGACTACGTCGACGTGAAGCACGGCCGCAAGACAGGCCGAATACAAGCATCCGGTGCTGGAGGACGTGCTGGCCGAAACCAACGGCGTGATGGTCTACCAGGAACAGGTGATGCGGATCCTGAACCGCCTGGGCGGCATCGAACTCGCCAAAGCCTACACGTGCATCAAGGCGATCAGCAAGAAGAAAGAGAGACCTGATCAACCAGAATTACGAGCAATTCATCAAAGGCGCCGGCGAACGCGGGTCTGAAGGAAAGCGAAGCCAAGGAACTTTGGGAGCTGATCATCAAATTCGCCGGCTATGGCTTCAACAAGAGCCACTCGACGGCGTACGCGCTGATCGCGTATCAGACCGCGTACCTGAAGGCCCATTACCCGGTCGAGTTCATGGCCGCGTTGCTCTCGGGCGACATCCCCGGGCGCAACTTCAAACGCAAGGACTCGCTCGTCGAACATCTGGAAGACTGCTCTCGCATGGGGATTGAAGTGGCGCCGCCCTGCGTCAACCAATCCGACGTCGACTTCACCGTCAACGACAAGACAATCTACTTTGGTCTCTCGGCCATCAAGTCCTGCGGCGGATCCGCGGCCGAGGCGATCGTGGCCGAGCGCAAGAAGGGCGGGCCCTACAAAGATCTGTTTGACTTTTGTGAGCGAGTTGAACCATCCGCTTGCGGACGCGGCGCGATCGAGACGCTGATCAAAGCCGGCGCGTTTGATTGCTTCGGCTGCCATCGCCGTCAATTGATGGAAGGCGTCGACCGAGCGATGCAAAGCGGCCTGGCCGCCCTGGCGGATCGCCGCAGCGGACAAAAGAGCTTGTTTGGCGATGACGACGACGATCAACAATCGGCTCAAGACACGCTGCCGAATGTTCCCCAATACGACGAGCGCGAAGAACTCGCCTTGGAAAAAGAGGTCCTTGGGTTCTATCTCCGCAGCCACCCGCTGGCGTCATTCAAGGACCAACTGAGTCGCGTGTGCACGCATTCGACCATTCAACTCAGCGGACTCAAGCATCGCTCGGAAGTGATTGTGGGCGGCATGATTTCGGCCATCAAGTTGGCTCATACCAAGAACAGCAAGCCCGGCTCGCCAACGCGCTACGCCAACTTCGATATCGAGGACATGGACGGCGCCGTGCGGTGCATCATGTGGCCGGACGACTACGCATCCTCCGGCGATCTCGTGGAAGCAGACGCGGTTCGCGTCCTGCAAGCCGTGGTCGACAAAAGCCGCGGCGACGAGGCCAACCTGATCGTCAATCAAATCATGACGCTCGACGGATTGCAGGAGAGCCTGACGCGCGGCGTGCTGGTCCGAGTCAACCAGGAAAAGCACCCGCACGATGTGCTGAAGAAAATCAAAGAAATCTTGCGCGGCTACCCTGGCAGCGGCGAAGTCCAATTGCTGCTGGACTTGGAGGATGGCAACCGAGTTCAACTGGCGACCACGCAAGTCCGCGTCGCAGTCACTTCGGAGTTGCGGCGACGCTTGGACGACCTGCTCGGCCCACAAGGCCATGAGCTGTTGCTCTCCAAGCCCGGCTAAAGAGATCGTAGCGGAATTTCGTTCGCTGCATAACTCGACTCGGGAAGGTGCTCATGCGTGCCGTGACCCCAGGCTTTGGGGTGGCGCCGCGTTGCGGTGCGGCGGCTCGATGCGAGAATCCGCTACGGCGTTGGGCTCCGGGCCTGTCCTACCGCCTACCGCCTACCGCCTACCGCCTCTCCACCGCCTACTTCCTACCCCCTACCCCTACCCCCTACCGCCTACTTCCTACCCCCTACCATCGAGACGACCGGCCAAGAACACGCTTGTCGCAGCAAATCGGCTTCCGTCGGCGTTCTTACGAACACCACGCAGTCCTCCTGGGCGGCCGCCGAGAAATCCACATCGCCGGGCACGCGCCATTCGCGTTCGATTGTCCAGTCCAACCGCAACTTGCCGCGTCCCGAGCGAGCCAGTTGAAAGAAAGGACGCTGCTCGGCCGGCAGATGACGCCAAGCCTCTTCGTCGCCGTAAACAACAGGCCGGGCCCCTAACCGTTCCAGCCATGCGGCGCCGCAGGCCGATTCCGTAAGGCACGAAGTCCCAGCGACCGCGGTGGCGACGATAGGCTCGTTGCGACTTCCACTCGTCCAGCGACGTCGCCGTGAAGGACACCGCCGCCCCGCCGCCGCGATAAGCTCCGGACTGGGCGGCCAGACGGCGTTGACAAAGGATGCGACGCAGAACGGCCAAAGCGCCCCGGGGAGCTCCGCACCCGTTCCACAGCAACTGATCGATGAACGCCTCTTCGGATTGCTCGGGCCAAGGGCCAGTGCGAGCTCGCGTCCAATGCCAGAGGAACGGTTCGCTGAGCTGCAGGTCGCCGACGGGAGACTCCGATTCGGGCGCCACGTTCGGCCAGGACGAAAACGGCGGGGCGGCGGCGACGGCTCGCTGGAGACTGCATCGCGGCCAGATTGCGTCCCGCAATCGCTGCTGGACGAGCGAGGCAATCGTGCCGCCGCCACGCTCGTCCAGCACCAGGACTTGGGGGCACAGCCCCAGTAGCAGTCGATCGCGCAAGGGGCGGCCAACCAAGCCGGAGCTTGTCGCCGGCGCCAGGCACGGCGACACCCAGGCCTCCCTGGAGGAAACGGGTTGGCGAGCCAACGCCGCTCGCCACGCCGTCCAGCTTTCGCGCGGCGAGACGTGCAGCGTGAGTGAGTCGGCGCCGAACCACCAGGCGGCTCGCGGCGTCCAAGGCCAGGTCGCCGACCCCGCCGCAGCGGTCAATGTGCGCTGCTGCGATCCGGCCTCTCGTGCGGCTGCTCGAAGTGCGGCGAACCAACTCGCTCGCCGATCCAAATCGCGGCCCAAGCGAGAACTCGTCACGCCCAGCACCGGTCGCGAAGGCAGCCCTGCCGGCCAGAAAACCAGTCGCCGGCCGATCCAGCGACGATTGGTTTCCACGGGCGCCCAGGGCAGGCCCCACGTGCAGACGGCGCCGCGCTCCGCCGCGTCGGTCAAGTGTTCGCACCAACGCCGTATCATGCGCGGCGATGCGCGCGGCAAAACGCGATGCCGTAACGCCGCAAACGCTTGGTCCTGCTCCAAGGTCGCTGAAGAAAGGACGCCCAACCGCCGCCAGGCCAATCGCCATTGCCGTTCCAACGCTGTCATCCCGCCGGCCCTCCGCAAGGAAGGATCGGCCGGCGTTGACGGGGGCGGGTTCCGGGATCAGTCTAACGAAAAACCTTCCCGCCGCGCAGGCATGTCCCCAGCGTGTCAGCGGCGCGGTTCGCACGCGACCTAGGACTTCGTGAACAGTCCCTTAGCGACGAACACGGTTCCCAGCGAGAAGAACACAAACGACACCCAGTTCGGCGGCGTCACGACGCGCCGATATCCGGGAATGTACCCATCGCTGAGAGTTGGCTGATTGTAGGACGCGTAGGGGTACTGATTCGTCGGCCCCGCGGCGTTGGTCTTTGCGCCGCCGCCCATGGCCGCCAGGCGGGCTTCCACGAATCGGGTCGCGTTGGCGGTCAGCGTGAAGGACTGCACGGTGCGGAACTGAAAGCCGAGAAATAGCAGCGCCAGGCCGACAGCCAGTGCTCGCGTTTGGTTCTTATTCATTGGGGAGTCCCTGGGTTGGGGGGCTATTGCTTCTTGCGGCGCCGACTGGCGAACCGGCGGACTCCATTCCGACGAAGCTCTCGCTCGCGATCCTGTTCGTCTTATCGGTCAAACGCGGGTGATAGCCCGCTTTCTCGTGAGCTCGCCTTCAGGATCCGCGTGATCCATCGAACCTGACAAAGCGTCAAATCCACGAACCACTCGTTTGCCGCGTCGGGATCGCTTATCCTGTTCGCGGGTCTGCAAAGCGAGTGTGGCGACCCGATGTGTCGGGGCGCGGTGAAACGTGCGGCGCCCTGGGATGAGTCGGGAGAGGAGCAATACAGCGATGAACGATCAAGTGCGCGGAAATCAACTGGTCCGTGATTTCATCCGAGCTTGCAGAGAAGCGGGGCAAGCAGATGAAAGTCGCGGATTCGATGGGGCAGGAACTATCCGGAACGGACCTCTTGTTGCGGGCCCTGGTCCTGCGACGTTTGATTCGCCGGGTGGTGGCGGCCGACGAGCGTCAGGTGGGCGTCTTGATGCCGCCGTCGGCGGGCGGCGTGCTGGTCAACGCCGCGTTGGCGCTGGATCGTCGCGTGGCCGTCAACTTGAACTACTCCGTCAGCAGCGACGTGTTGAACGAGTGCATTCGCATCGCCGGCTTGAAGCATGTGCTGACCAGCCGACGCGTGCTCAGCAAACTCGATCTCAAACTCAACGTGGAGCCGACGTTCCTGGAGGACTTGCGGGATCAGGCGACCTGGGTCAACAAGGCGGCGAGCGCGGCCGCCGCCTACGCGCTGCCCGAAGCGGTCCTTTCCGGCGTCCTGGGATTGGGACGAGCCCGCGGCGACGACGTACTGACGATTATTTTCACATCGGGCTCCACCGGCGTGCCCAAAGGCGTCGTGCTGACGATGGACAATGTGCGCCACAACGTCATCTCGATCGACGAATGCGTGCGGCTGCGGTCGAGCGATGTCTTGGTGGGCGTCCTGCCGTTTTTTCATTCCTTTGGCTTCACCGTGACGCTGTGGGCCGTCATGTCGCTGGATATCGCCGGCGTCTACCACTACAGTCCAATCGATGCGAAAGGGGTGGGACGGTTGGTGGAGAAGTACAAGGGCACCCTGCTCTTGGCCACGCCGACCTTCCTGCGGTCCTATCTGAAGCGTTGCACGGCGGAGCAATTCAAGTCGCTCGACGTCATCGTCACCGGGGCCGAGAAGCTGCCGGCGCCGCTCTGCGATGCTTTCGAGGCGAAGTTTGGCGTGCGGCCGGTGGAAGGCTACGGGACCACGGAGCTGTCGCCGTTGGTGTCGGTCAACGTGCCGCCCAGTCGCACCACCAGCAGCGAGGGCGTGCAAATCAAGGAAGGCACCGTTGGCCGCCCAATTCGAGGCGTCTCGGCCAAGACCGTGGATCCCGAGACCGGCGAGGATCGCGGGGGACGGCAAGGCATGCTGCTGATCAAAGGCCCCAATGTCATGAAGGGCTACCTTGATCGCGACGACTTAACCCAAGAAGCCGTCCGCGACGGCTGGTACACCACCGGCGATATCGCGGAGATCGATGAAGACGGCTTCATACGCATCACGGGCCGCGAAAGCCGTTTCTCCAAAATCGGCGGCGAAATGGTGCCGCATATTCGCATCGAGGAAGAACTGACCCGCGCCATCGGGGCGGACGAGGAGGAAGGGCTGAAGGCGGCGGTCACGGCCGTGCCTGACGAACGCAAGGGCGAACGCATTATCGTCGTGCACACCGAGTTGAATCAGACACCCGAGGAGCTCTGCCGAAAACTGTCCGAGGCGGGGCTCCCCAACCTGTTCATCCCCTCGCTCGACAGCTTCTTGCTAGTCGAACGCATGCCCATCCTGGGCACGGGCAAATTGGACTTGAAAGGACTGCAACAGACGGCGCTCAAACACTTTGGCCGAGAAACCTGACACGCCCCGCCGTGGCGGCTGTCGGCGGGGCGCGGACCTACGTCGTCGGCGGGCGACGCAGGCAGTAACGCAGAGTGTGCGGCTCGCCTTCGTGGGCTTCCGCCCTAAAACCGCATCGCAAGAGCACCTGATTCGAAGCGACGTTGGCGTCCGACGTGCGGGCGATGACTTGTTCAATGGATGAGCGGGAAAACGCGTTTGCGACCAGCGCCTTCACAATCTCCGTGGCGAAGCCTTGCCGACACGCCGCTGGAACAACGGAATAGCCAATCTCAACGACGGCCTCCGACGGCGGGCCGAAGTACCCCGCCGCGGCGACGACCGTGTCGCGCTCCCCCTCGGCATCGCGCGTCATGGCGTACCAATTGTACCAGCCGAGATTTCTTCCAGCATCGGCGCCGATCAGCGTCCGGAAGTGCTCGATCGCGTCGCGGTCGTATTCGCCGGGGGGCCATCCCGCCGGAAGCGATGCACGAAGCAACGCGGCGAGGGCGTCTGGACTGTGCAGTTCCGCTTCGAGGTGTTCTAGCGTCGCCGCCACAAGATCGAGTCTCACGGTGCGCAGCACGAACTCGCTATTTGGCATTCACTCACACAGGCCTTACAAGGTGCAGGATTGGTTGTATCCGTTTCGCAAACGCTCTTGATCTCAGCCCAGGTGCAGGGTCACCGTCTTTAGCTCTGTGTAGGCTTCCAATCCCGCTTCGCCGAGTTCGCGTCCTTGGCCGCTCATTTTGAAGCCGCCAAAGGGCGCCGCCGCGTCGAACACGTCGTAGCAATTCACCCACACGGTTCCAGCGCGCACGCTGTTGGCGATGCGGTGCGCCTTGGCGACATCGCGCGTCCAGACCGCGGCGGCTAATCCGAACTGCGTGTGATTGGCGCGAGCAACCACTTCGTCGAACGTCCTTGAACCTGAGAATATTCATCACCGGCCCGAAGATCTCGTCGGTGGCGATCGGCATCTCGTCGGTCACTTCCGCGAAGACGGTCGGTTCGATGTAGTAGCCTTGGTCGCCGAATCGGCGCCCGCCGGTTAAGCACTTGGCGCCGGCCGCATTGCCTTGATCGATATAGGAGAGGATTTTTTCGAACTGTGCTTGGTCGACTTGCGGGCCTTGCGTGGTTTCCGGGTCCAACGGATCCCCCAAGCGACGTTCCTGAGCCCGAGCGACGACACGTTCGACGAATTCATCGTGAACGGCGTCCTCCACGAACAGGCGGCTGCCGGCGCAGCAGCACTGGCCTTGATTGAAGAAAAGGCCGAATTCCGCGCCGGCGATGGCGGCGTCCAAGTCGGCGTCCGCGAAGACGACGTTGGGACTCTTGCCTCCCAATTCGAAGGTCAGTCGCTTCAAGCTCTCGGCAGCGTCGCGCATGATAATCTGGGCGGTGCGGTGTTCGCCGGTGAAGGCGATCTTGTCGACGCCGGGGTGCTTGACCAACGAGGCTCCGGCCGTGGGGCCGTATCCGGGAACGATGTTAATGACGCCTTCTGGGAATCCGGCTTCCATGGCCAAGTCGCCCAATCGCAGGCATGTTAGCGGAGTTTGCTCGGCGGGTTTCATGACGATGGTGCAACCGGCGGCCAAAGCCGGTCCCCATTTCCACGCCGCCATCAGCAAAGGAAAATTCCAGGGAATGATCTGCCCGACGACGCCCACCGGTTCGCGTTGCGTGTAGCAGAAGTAGTTGCCTCGCACTGGAATCGTGTCGCCGTGAATCTTGTCGGCCCAGCCGGCGTAGTATCGCAAGCAGTCGACGACCAAAGGCAAATCCGCCGCTCGACTGTCGCGAATCGGCTTGCCGTTGTCCAACGACTCCAAAGCCGCGAGTTCCTCGAGGTTGGCCTCGACCAGATCGGCCAGGCGGATCATCAGCATGCCGCGATCGCGAGCGTCCATGGTCGCCCAGGGGCCGTGCTCAAACGCCTTGCGGGCGGCGATGACCGCGCGGTCGATGTCGGCGGCGTCGCCCTCGGCGACTTCCGCGATCGCCTGCTCGGTCGCGGGATTGACGGTGGTGAACGTCTTACCGCTCGCGGATTCCAGCCATTGCCCGCCGATCAGCATTTGAGTGCGGCGAATTTCGGGAACGGCGACGGACGCCTTGGAAGCAACCGTGGTCATGACGCTTCTCCTTGGGGGAGGCTCCGATGGATTAACTGATGACCGCCATCCTACCCGATTTGTGAGCGTCCGGCAGTCATCAGCCAGCCGGCGGCGAACGGTTGGCCGTATAATGCCCAGGTCAGTTTCGAACCGCGTTGGCGCGGCTCAGGGTGAAGGATGCTGGATGACTCGCGAGCACATTCATTTTGTCACCGGGCGGTTGGCTGAAGGCGCCTTGCGGTCGGTTGTCGCGAAACTCGCGGAACACGAGGGTTTTCAGTACTCAATTGACGTCCTGCCGATCACAGTGGCGGCCTTGATGACGCCCGCCTGGATCGCGCGCCGCTGGAATCCACCCACGCAGGCGACGCGCGTCGTGCTGCCGGGCTATTGCGGCGGCGACCTGGCGCCTTTGCTGTCGTCCTGCGCGGCGACGATCGAAGTGGGACCGCGTGATCTCCGCCGGTTGCCCGAGTATTTTGGACGCCCCCAAACCAGCGACTATGGCGGTTACCAAATCGAGATCCTGGCCGAGATCAACCACGCGCCTCGCCTGACGCTGGACGCCATCGTGCGGACGGCGACCGAGTACGCCGCCGCCGGAGCCGACTTGATCGACGTGGGGTGCGACCCCGAGGGCGGTTGGAGCGGCGCGTCGGATTGCGTGAAGGCGCTCCGCGATCTGGGGCTGCGGGTGTCGATCGACAGCTTCGATCCGCATGAGGTCCAGGCCGCCGTTGGGGCCGGCGCGGAACTGGTGCTTTCGGTCCATCACGCCAACCGGCGCCACGCTGTTGATTGGGGGTGCGAAGTGGTCGCCATCCCGGATCAACCGCAGGACCTTGCCAGCCTGGACGCGACCGTCGAGTTTCTGGACAAGCATCGCGTCCCGTACCGACTTGATCCCATTCTCGAGCCAATCGGTTGTGGATTCGCGTCCAGTCTGGGGCGTATCTTGAGACGCGGCGACGGTATCCCACCGCGAACATGATGATGGGCGTCGGCAACATCACCGAGCTCTCCGATGTGGACTCGGCGGGCGTCAATCTTGTCTTGAGCGGCTTCTGCGCCGAGCTTCAGATTCACAGCGTCTTGACAACGCAAGTCATTCACTGGGCTAAGAGCTCCGTGCGCGAACTCGACATCGCTCGCCGACTCGCGGACTACGCCGTACGTCATCACGCGCCCCCCAAGAACCTGGACGACCAGCTCCTGTTATTACGGGGCGTTCGCCCGCAATGCCTGGGACTCGAAGCCCTCGAACAACTCGCTCGCTCGTTGACGGATCCCAACTATCGTCTGTTCGCCGAAGATGGATTGCTGCACCTGATGAACGCCGATGTGCATTTGAGCGACGCGGATCCGTTTTCGCTTTTTGCTCGTTTGCTGACCAGCGGTCCGCAAGACGCCCCCCCTGCTCGCCTGGACGCCTCGCATGCGTTTTACTTGGGTTATGAATTGAGCAAGGCGGTGACGGCCTTGACGCTGGATAAGGAGTATCGCCAGGACGAAGCGTTGAATTGGGGTTTCCTGACGCGTGAGGAAGACTGGACGCCTCTGTCCCGCAGCCGTTTTCGACGTGCTGGCGATCGCACGCAACCTGGCTCCCCCTGAACCACGAACCACAATCCGCTTCCGGAACCTCTCGCGATGCAGGCGTTGGTCGAAGAACTGCCGTCAACCTGGACCGCCGAACGGGCGTTTGCGCACCTCGCCCACCGTCCGGCGTGCATTTACTTCGACAGTGCTCGCCGCGACCAACAGCTGGGTAGATACTCTTTCGTGGCCTGCGAACCCTACGCCTGGTTGCGTTGGAGCGGGAATCACGACCCCGCGTCCGCTGGCCCTTGGGCCTGGCTGCAACAACAGCTGAGCGCGGCGCCCACGGAGTCCATTGAGGAGCTGCCGCCGTTTCAGGGCGGCGCCGCCGGCCTGTTTAGTTACGACTTGAATCGTTCGCTCGAGCGCATCGCTTGCCCTCGCTATGACGAATTCGATCTGCCCCTACTGGCCGTGGGCGTGTACGACGTTGTGCTCGCCTTTGACCACGCGACGCATCAAGGTTGGATCATTTCGCAGGGCTGGCCGGCGACTTCGCCGCAGGCTCGACGTCGTCGGGCGGCCGAGCGCCTGGGAGCCATGCGCGGGTGGCTGGACCAGCCGACCGCGCCCGCCGCCTGGTCGGCGAAGCCACTCGAGTTCGGCGCCTTGGCCCCGCAGGCCGCCACTCCGATCGCGCCGGGCATCACGAGCTGCCTCTCGCGTCAACAGTATTTGGCGATGGTGCGGCGCGGCGTCGAACTGATTCATGACGGCGACATTTTTCAAGTCAATCTCGCCCAGAGACTCTTGACGCCGGCGCACGACTCGGCCGCTTCGTTGTACCTTCGCTTGCGAGAAATCAATCCGGCGCCTTTTGCCGGATACATGGATCTCGGCGATACGCAAGTCTGCAGCGCCTCCCCCGAACGCCTGATCGCCGCACGCCAAGGGCGTGTCGAGACGCGTCCCATCAAAGGCACGCGACGCCGGCGGCGGCAGCCGGAAGCCGATGCGTTCGCTGGAGTGGAACTGCAGGCCAGCCAGAAGGATCGCGCCGAAAACGTCATGATCGTCGATCTGCTGCGAAACGACTTGTCGAAGGTGTGTGAGCCGGACTCGGTGCACGTGACGCAGCTTTGCGGATTGGAGTCCTACCAATACGTCTTGCACTTGGTGTCGGTTGTGGAGGGCCGGCTGATCCCATCAGCGACCCCCGTGGATCTCGTGCAAGCCGTTTTTCCCGGCGGCTCGATTACCGGCGCCCCCAAGGTGCGTGCGATGGAGATCATCGCGGAGCTGGAGCCAACCGCTCGCGGTCCCTATTGCGGCAGTTTGGGATATCTCGGTTTCGATGGCGCAGCCGACCTCAGCATCCTGATCCGGACCATCACCGCATCGCAAGGCTGGTGGCAATTTCCGGTGGGCGGCGGTATCGTGGCTCAGTCCGTGCCCGAAAACGAATACGAAGAGACTTGGGACAAAGCCCGCGGACTCATCCGCGCCCTGACGCCTTGACTCGCCAATCCACGACGCGCCGCACATCGCTCGCCCTGATTCCTGCTTATCCGAGTGTTTAGATCGTGCTGCTGGTAATCGACAATTACGACAGCTTCGTGCATAACCTGGAGCGTTATCTGCGCCGCTTGGGACAGGAGACGCTTGTTGTTCGCAATGACGCAGTCGCGCCCGATTGCATCGACCGCCTGCGGCCCGCGGCGATCGTGCTTTCGCCAGGGCCGTGTGCTCCGGAGCAAGCGGGGTGCGGCCTGGATCTCGTGCGGCGTTACCATCAACGCGTGCCGATTCTTGGAATCTGCTTGGGACACCAGACGATCGCCGCCGCCTTGGGCGGCCGAATCACGTGCGCCAAACGCCCCTTGCACGGTCAGGCCAGTTGGATCCGACATGACGGCCAGGGCGTTTTCGCCGAGGCGCCCAACCCTTTGAACGTCGGGCGGTATCACTCCTTGATCGTCGCCGAGGATTCGCTGCCGCCGGTGCTTCAAGCCACGGCCTGGAGCGACGAAGGCGAAATCATGGCGGTGCGGCACCGAGAGGCGCCGGTGATTGGCCTGCAGTTTCACCCCGAGTCCATCCTCACCGACCATGGCTACCGCCTGCTGGGTGCGTTCCTGAAGCTGGCCGGCATCGACTACCGAATGCCGCTCGACGCGGAATTACGGACTCCGCCGCCTCCGTCTCCGCCTTGCGAGGGATCAACGCCCGTGACATTCTGATAGGCGGCGGCGAACCGCCAGTTTCCCAAGCGCCATTGCCCGCCTTGTTGTCCATCCCGCCGAGTTGTCCAACACTTCAACGAATGGAAGACGTTCCTTCCGAGTCGTCTGGCTTCGCCTGGCGAATCGAATGTCCGCACGCTCTGCAGCAGGTTCGCCGTGATTATTGAAGGCATCGTGACCACAATCGGCCCGGACGGCGATTGTCACGTCGCGCCGATGGGTCCCGAGTTGAACGAACCCGCTTGGCGGTCTCTTGTCCTAAAGCCTTACCAATCTTCCGTGACGTACGCCAACTTGCAGAGGCTTCCCTTTGGCGTCTTTCACGTGATCGACAACGTGGAGTTATTGGCGCGAGCCGCCATCCACCACTGGGAGGAGCCGCCGGTCGTCACGCCCTGTCCGAATCCACGTGGCTTCATTCTGAGCGACGCCTGCCGCTGGTATGGATTTGAAGTCCAGGGTTGCGACGCCAGCCAAGCTCGGACCATCATGCAGTGCCGCGTTGTCTCTCAAGGTCGGTTGCGCGAGTTCCTGGGCTTCAACCGCGCGAAGCACGCTGTGGTCGAAGCCGCCATCCTGGCTACGCGCGTGGGATTGCTGGACGCGCAGGAGATCGCCGCCGAGATGGCTCGCCTGGCCATCGCGGTCAAGAAAACAGCAGGTCCCCAAGAACAACGCGCCTTCGACTTGATCCAACAATTCCTGCAAGCCTCTCGCTCCTCACCCGCCAACCACTGAGCATCGGCCGCCGAGAATCTCATGCTGCGTTTCTTGACTTCAACCTGCCTTCTGGGAAGTTTTTGCTGCGGTTTGGCGACCGCCCAACGGGCCGGTTCCGATTCCGACTCCACCACCGTGGGTGCTTGGCGAGACCTGTGCTATCAGCAATTCGCGCAAGGGCCAGCGGGCAAGGAGACGTTGCAAGCTTGGCTCGAGCCATTGCCGGATGAGGACAACCTGCCGGGTCAATTACTGCCGGCTAACACGCGATTCGGCGAGGGATGGCGTTTTCAAGGACGAATGCGCGTAAGAACGCCGCAATTCCAACAAGCCCATCTGCTGCTGTCGCTCGAGCGGCCTCAGCGATTGACACTGCACTTCTTCTCGGGCGCAGCCGGCGTGGCGCTCAGCTTGTCCCCGGGTCGGGAGAGCGCCTGGTGCGCCTATCGGACCGATCGCGGCGACGATGATCGAGCCGAGAACTGGCGCATCGTTGACTCCGCCGAGAGCCTGACGCAACGGTTGGAGCTGCGTTTCGGGGCGCCAATCGCCGTGGGCTATGATCAAGGCCGTGTCTGGCTGCGCGCGGCGATGTGGTGCTGGTTTCAGCGGAACTGCCGGACGCGCCCGATACGCTGATCCTGGACGGCGAGGCGGCAATCGCCGGATGGCGGTGGATTCCCTGCCGGGGCGGCCCTGATCTCAGCGGCCAGCATGAGACGACGCCAAGCAATACGAGCCCAAACGACGTCGAGCAAGCGACGACGTTGGATCCGAAGTGGCGCGGCGAGGGGGGCTTGCGGCGAGCCCCCGCCAACCCCACTGAGGCCGGGGCGAACGAGCCACACGTTGCGACCAGCTTTGTTGCCGAGCAAGGCGCCGGCCCCGCTTGGCTGGAAGCCGAACTCGATGATTGGGCGCCGCGTTGGATCCAAATGAAGCTCAGCGGATGGACGGCGGGCGCCAGCGTGTATTGGATTCGCGGCCCCGCTCCCTCGATCCTCTTGCGTTGGGTGCGAGACTCCTCGCAGAATCAGCTCGCGATGTTTACGCATTGGGCGGATCGCGTCGTGGAACAGGACTTCTCGACAAGGCCAACTCCATACGTTTCCGATTCGATCTGGTTGCGAGTCCTGGCTGGCGGGAGCCATTGGCACTGGCAGGCAAGCGACGACGGGCGCCACTGGTTTCGCATCGAACCGCCTCGAGAGTTGCGCGATCCTCAATTCGGCGTGCTTGGCGTGCATGCGGTCGGCGACGAGAGGACGACGCTGACCATCAGCTCCCTGTCCTCTCAGCGTTTGCCGTTGATCGCGGCGCTGGCGGATCCGGGATTAGCCCAACAAGCGCCGCAAGCTGGCGATGCGGGAACGTTTCCGGAATGGTCGAAAAGGATCGCGTCCAGCCGACCCGAGGGCGCAGCCGCGGCCGATTGGGTGCGCAGCTGCGCCGTCGCAACGTTGGGACGCGGATGCCCTAAGGAGTTGGGAGACGCTCTGCTGGACTACCTGTTGGAGGCGACCAAGGACCTGCCGTGGGAGGCGCCTGCCGAGAAGCAGCTCTTGGATGAAATCGATCTGGTCCGCGGCGTCCTGCCCGCGACTACCAAAGCGTCGCCGCTTGCGCAGCGCTACTGTCTCTGGTCAAAACGACAAACGGAGCGACGGCCCGCGGTGGCGGCCCGCGAAGCCGCGTTGCGGCGGCCGGCGGCCGGCGGTATCGCAATGAGTTCCTGCATGCTGGACCTGTTGACCGACGACATGGTGCGTCTGGCGTATCAAGAGCAATGGCCTGAATTGCTTCGCTTGCACGATGACTATGCGTTGCTGACGGGCGTCGAATTCACGGATCTTCAAGGTTGGCTCACCGTCGAGGGCGAACGCAAGGCGCCCGCGGCCTTCCTGGCCGAACGCGGCGTGGACTCGCGATCGCCGCCGCCCTCGCGTCCGATCCTGGACCTGGAAATGGATCGCGACGCCTACACGCGTTACGCCTCTCTCTTGGGGCTCCGCCAAGGTGGGCAACGCAAGGAGTTCGTCAAGGAGTTGCTGGCGTCGTGGCCAAAGCCAAATGGGATCACGTCGTTGGACGGCGGCACTCAACGCTTGGCCTCGTTGGGCGCCGTGCTCGCCGATTGGGCCAGCGACGAGGAGTTGCGGCCGATTCTCGGCTCGCACGAAGAACTCGCGTCGCTGCGATTCGCGGCGGCCGAGGCGGAGAACGACCTGCCGGCGATGCGATGGTTGATCTCGCTGGCGCCCTCTTCCGCGGCGGCCCAAGACGGCCGCTTGTGGCTGGCTGATTTCTATTACCGAGCCGGCGAGTTCGATCAGTCAGTGTACTGGTTCGACCGCGCGGCCAGCCGCCAAGATCCAATGACAAGTGAACCGGACACAGCGTGGCGTGAACGTTGGAAATCCGCACAAGAGAAGCTCCGCCGAAAGCCGAACTTGCCGTCGCTCGTCGATCAAGGCGCCGCATCGCTGTCGGCGCCGCGGACTCAAGCAACTGGGCCGACTAACGACGCTGACTCCACGGCGGACGCTCAAGCGGTGTTCGGCGAGCAAATGGGACGCCTGCCGCTGCAGGAATACGATTCGCGCCTGGCTGGCAACCAGGTCGATTGGGTCGCTCGGCAAACTCGCCTGACCCTGGACCAAGGACAGTTGCTCATCAACAATCGATTTCAAGTGGCTTGCTGGGGGGTGCAGGGCGACCAGGCGACATTGCGTTGGCGATCCGCGCCGCTGACCACGCGTCCCATGTCGCCGCAGGCTTGGCCTTTGCATGCGATGAACATCACACTGGATGGGCCGCGAGTCTTGGCGAGACAGCTAGGCGAAAGGTCGCCTGTGTTGGGTTGTTGGCGCCGCGAGGATGGTCGTTTGCGTTGGGTGCTGCCGTTGCAGCCGCGCGAGGAACTGCTAAGCGACCCATTCGCGCTCGACGGTCGCTGGTGGATTGTGGCGGCTCGACGTGATGATGCGGGCGACGCTCAGGCGGAGCTTTGGCGATTGGATTCCAGACTGGGCGTGGCGACGGAACGACGGGCTCTGGGTTTCCTCAGCGCCGCTTGGTGGAATCGTCGCACCCTGGCGATTCAAACCTATCCCAATGGCGCGGTAACCCATCTGGACGGCGCCTTGGTCTGTTGGGACGTGCAAGGGCGGGTGCAATGGCTCAGGCGCCAGCTTGTCCCGCCCAGCGATGCGGATCCCCGCTGGGGTGTGCAGGCTTCCGAGCCTCCCCAAGTTGTCGCCGACATGGTGTTCTCGATGCAACCGGGGATGCGCGCCGTGGAAGCGGTGCAACTAGCGACAGGCAAGTTGCTCTGGCGTCGCGTTGAGCCCACGGCGCGACGTCTGCTGGCGGCGAATTCGGCGGTGGTCGTCCTGCAGACCGACCGAGCCGTGCTGGGTCTTTCCGCACTGGACGGCCAGGTTCTTTATGAACATCGCCTTAAGGACGAAGGCGCCGCGGCGGCGCAGTGGTTGGAGGCCGTGGCCGCGGATGCGAACTCGGTGCTGGCGTCGTTTCGCGACGCCAGGCAACGCGTGTTCATGTGGCACATCCGCTGCGCGGACGGCGAACTCTTGAGGGACGTCGAATTGGCCAACGCACCGCGAGAACTTCCTCGGTGCGGCCCCCTCGCGTTTGACGAGAACGCGATCTGGCTGCTCACCGAACGAGGCGGACTGAGCACTCAACGCGCCCTGATTCGTTGTCGTTTTCGCGACCGGGAGCAACCATGAGTTCAACTCATCAAGCCCATTCCCGCTTGCAGCGCCGCGACGCCATGCGTCTGGGGGCCAGTGGACTTTGCGGCTTGCTGACCGCCTTTTCGTTGCCCAGTCATTCCGAGGCGAAGCGGCCTGGCGGCGTGGGTGGAACCGCTCCAGCCGATTGGGAAACGAACGCCGCCGGCCGTGCCGCTTTGGATCTTGGCTTTCAGTGGTTGGCCTCTCATCAAGGCGCCGGCGGCAACTGGGAGTGCGAGGACTTGGGATTGATCGGCCTCGCAGTGCTCGCCTTTCTCGCGGATGGTCATTTGCCCGGACGCGGACGTTATGGCGAAGTCGTCCAAAGAGCGCTCGCGTATGTTGTCGATCATGCTCGCCCGTCCGGGCTGCTAAACATCACTGGTCCTCAACGCGATATGTACAACCACGGCTTGGCGACGTTCGTCCTGGGACAGGCCTACGGAATGAGCGCGACCACCGACGAGCGGCTAGGTCAAGTCTTGCAGCGAGCCATTCAGCTGATCGTTCAGACTCAAGCGGACGACGGCGGTTGGTCCTATCGAGCCAAGCGATTGCCTCGCGGCCATGACCTGAGCTTGGTGGTCATGCAGGCGAAGGCTCTACGCAGCGCCGTGGACACGGGATTTGATGCGCCGGCGTCCGTGGTCAACGCGGCGATCCAAAGCGTACGGGAGCACTACTCTCCGGTGAACGGGCGACGCTTTGCTCCGGAGGAGGAGCAGAAGAAAACGCCCGGACAATTTACCTATGGGAAAGGGGGCGGCGGGGGCACCGTCGCCATGGCGGCGGCCGGCGTCGTGTGCCTGCAAGAGTTCGGACAATATGACGATTGGCGGATTGAGAAGAACCTGGAGGTCCTCCGCACGCGAACCGAACAACTGCCGCCGCCGCCGGATGTCCCTGATGGCGCCATGCCTTTCGACGCCTATACCTTGTATTACGTGGGGCAGGCCGCCTACCAGGCGGGCGGCGACGCGTGGCGGGAGATCTATCCGAAGTTGCGCGATTATCTCGTTGCCTCGCAGTATGACCAGAGTGGCCCAGACCCTTTGAGAGGTTGTTGGCATGATCGGGGAGCCAATCGAGGCGGTCGGGTAGGCGGCAAGTCGGGCGACCTGTTCGCTACCGCGGTCGCTTGCTTTGTCTTGGCGATCCCCAATCGATTCCTGCCAATCTTGCAGGATGGCCGACTGGACACCGACTCTCGAGGCGACGCCTGATGCCATGGCTGCCCTCCTTTGTCGCTTGGCCTTACGCCCTGGCGGGCGCTGTCGCGACGTTGGCGCCGATCCTGCTGCATCTCTGGAAACGCCCGCCGCGTCGTGAAATCCACTGGCCGGCGATGGAATTCTTGTTCCAGGCGGCGGAACAACATCGCACCTGGCGACGTTGGCGCGAGCTGCTGTTGCTCGCTTGCCGCGTGGCCGCGTTGTTGCTGTTCGGGCTCGCTTTGGCCGGCCCCTATTTCCCCGTTCGCAACGGATTGCCGCAGCGCGACACATGCGCCGCCATCGTGATTCTGGACAACAGCCTCAGCATGGCGCGCCAGGTGGACGGCGTATCTCACCTGGAGCGCGCCCGGCGACGGGCGGGCGAGTTCATTCGCCGGTTGCCCACGGACGCCCGCGTTGTGATCGCCCCCTGGTGCGGACAGCATGAGACGCAAGCAAGCGACGCCGCCGAACCGCGCCCGCTCCCACAGGCGGAAGCCATCGAAGCTCTTGGTCGAATCGGAATCGTCGAGCAAGCGCCCGACAAGCGATCGCCTGCGGATGAGGATTCGTCAGGCACTCGCTCAGTTTCCTGACACGCGTCCGTGGACGCTCCTGGCGACCGATCGCCAACAACGCAATTGGAGCATCGCGTTGCGCTCGGAAGACCTTCGCCAGTCAGGGAAAGACTCGCAGTCCACCCCGCCCACGAAGGCGGCAACCCCAGCGCACTTGCAGGACTTGGTGGTGGCGTGCGTCGAGGACGCGAACCTTCCTGCGGGCAACGCCTGGATCGCCGACTTGGCGTTGCAGGATGGAATGGCGGACGGCGGTTCACCCGCGACGATCCTCTGCGAAGTCCGTTGGTCCGGTATCGACAAGCCGATGCGCCGCCTGCTGACGCTGCACGTCGCCGGACAACTCATCGCCTCGCAACCCATGACGTTGACGCCCAATCCCGCCAACCCGGATCAGCAGTTCGTGCGGGTTGCCTTTCAACATCGATTCGAAGCTCCGCCGCCCTCCGCAACCGGCGTGGCTTATCGGGAGGTGCGGGCTGCGCTTTCACCGGACGGCCTGCCTCAAGACGACCAGCGAGTTTTGATGGCGCCGCTTGTCGCGGGAAGCACGTTGGTGTTCATCGACAATCTGGGCGACCGAGAACAGCCCGAACGCTATCAACTGGGCGAGTCGCGCCCCTTGCGGCGATTGATCGAAGCCGCCTGGCAACCGCACACGATGACGCCCGACGATGCTGACCCCCTTTCCACGACCAACGGCAAGGCGATCCTGACGCGTCATCTCCGTCTCGATCAAACCACTCGCCAAGCGTTGGCCGATGCGCGCGTGGTCGTCGTTTGCGGAGTCGCCGATCCGACGCCAGTCGCCGACATCCTGCAAGAGTACGTGCATCAGGGCGGCCGGCTGTTGATCACGGCGGGAGGACTTGATCCAAGCCGGTTCGACCCAGTGGCCTGGAACCGCGCGGGTTGGCGCGACGGCCAAGGATTCCTGCCGGCGCCGTTGAAGCCCAATCTGCTGGGCGTTCCGCCGTCATCCACCGACGGCGCCGAGCCGCCGCTGGAGATGCAAGTCGTCCCCCTGCCCGTCCATCCGTGGTTTCGTTTGAGCGGCGCGGGACAGGCGGAACTGGAGGATCTCTTTCGCGAACCGCTTTTCTTTCAAGCGATCGCCGCGGAAGAGTCCATGGCCCCCAGCAACCGACGCGCGGCGGGCCGCCCAGCACTCGATCGCGACGATCAAGACAATCAAGACATTCAAGAACCACGCGAGACGCCGCGCTGGTGGCGCGTCACGGCGAATCCGCCGGCGACATCATCCGCTCTGGTGGTCGCCGCCCGACTGAACACGAAACTCGGCGAGCCGCTGCTGCTCGAGCGAGCGATCGGACGCGGGCGCGTCGTCATGTTGACCACCGGCCTGCTGCCTTCTTGGAGCACTCTGTCGCAAACGAACGCTTTTCTGATCATCGATCGCGTCCTCCGAGACCTCTTGGACGATTCGATTCCACCCAGGAATTTCGCGACGGGTGAGCCCATTGCCTTGCCCCTGCCAGCGAGCGGCAAGGGCGAGTGGTTTCGTCTGCAAGGGCCGACCGTTGACGGTCGGGAGCCGCCCGACCCGCAGCTTGTGGAAAGCGGCTTCATCGACGCCCGCACCCCTGGTTTGGTGATCGAGAAGGCGACACGCCGAGGCCTGTTTCAACTGACGCCCACCGACCCGCTTTCCACCGCTTCGACCGTTGAGTTTGCAACGTTCGGCGCCGCGGACGAGTCCGACCTTGCGGCTTTGACCGATGAGGAGATCCAGTCGCTACAACGGCAAGGCGTCGTGTGGTTAAGGCCGGATTCCGACTGGCCCGTGCTGCAGCGCGAGTCAGCTCCGTGGTCCACCTGGCTGGCGGGCGGAGCCGCGATCGCGCTGCTCTTGGAGATGTGGTTGCTGCGCGCAAGGGAGCGGAACGCCGATGAACTCGCAAATGGCATGGTGGTTGGGCGCTGCCAGTGAAGACGCTCGCGAAGGACTGCGGCACTGGCGATTGCTCTGGTCCACCGATGGCGAACGCTGGTTGTTGGTCGCCGCTTTGGCGACGGTTCTGTTCGGCGCCGCGATCTGGCTCGCCTGGAGAAGTCGGCGCCAGCGCCCGCTGTTGGCCTTGACCCTCCTAGGCTTGCGATGCGCGGCTCTGTTGCTGCTGATCGGGCTTTGGCTGCAACCGACGCTGCAGGCGACCAGTCGCCGCAAGATCCCGCCCCGCGTGCTCGTCGTGCTCGATGGCACCCAGAGCATGCTGCTCGCGGATCGTTATGCGGCCGATCCCTTGGCTTGGCTCGAAGCAGCCCAGGACGCAACGGAGAGTCCGACCGTCGCATCACGGACCGACCTGATTCGCAAGTGGTTAACGCATCCCAAGTCGCCCTTGCGCAAACTAGAACAACAGGGCGTCATCTTCGAATGGGCGACGTTCGACTCCGCCCCCAGCAGTCGCCTGCGTTGGTTAAGGGAGCAGCGAGAGAACTCGGCGTCGAAGGTCGCATTGCAGGATGTCGCCGCGCTCTGGCGCCCCGATGGAGAGGTCACGTCCTTGGGCGGCGTCCTCCAGGATCTCACGGGTTGGCCCGCCGCCGAGGACGCCGCAGCCGTCCTGATCGTCAGCGACTTCGCGCAGAATAGCGGGCCGGCGCCCACGGCGCTGCGAGAGCGATTCAAAGCGTTTCGCGCACCACTGCTCACCATCGGCGTCGGGCCAACGTCCATCGCGGATCTGCAAGTCCGTTTGGAAGCGGGGGCCAAGTGGAAGCGGGAACAACCAAGCCGCGTGACGGTCGTAATCAACCAGCAGCAACTGGGAGGCGGCGAGACGCTAGTCCGTCTATGGGCGCGTCCGCTGCAGGCTCGCGCAAGCGGCGATTCCCACGCCGCCAGCGCACGCCGCGAATTGATTGAGGAGCGTCGGCTGACGCTCGAAGCCGCCTCTCAAGAGATCCTCTTTGACTACACGCCGCGGGTCGCCGGGCCGTTGCAATTGGAAGTCGAAGTGCAGCCGCTCGCCGGAGAAGCCAATCTCGCTAACAACGAAGCTCGGCGCGAAGTCAAAGTCGTGGACGACTATCTGCGATTGCTCTACATCGCTCACGATCCCAACTGGGAATGGCGATTCATCAAGGAGGCGTTTCACCGGGATCCACTGGTCGGCGTCAACGGGTTTCGCACGTTTCTCGCGTCCTCGGATCCCAGAGTCCGACAGACCAACCCGCTGTTCCTGGACACGGCCGAATTGCCGCGCAAGACGCTGCTGGAACAAGATGTGATTTTCCTCGGCGACATGCCGCCGCAGGGCGTCTCGCCGAGGACCGGTGAGATGATCCACGAGTTCGTGAGCCGCCATGGCGGCGGGTTGGTCGTTATCGGCGGCCCACGATTCGGGCCTGGCGCCTTGCTCGATACGCCGCTGGCTCAAATGCTCCCCGTCGTACCATTCCGGCAAGCGCCAGTGCGCGATGACCGACCATTCGCGATCCGCAAGACGCGGGACGCCCAGCGATTTGGCTTCATGCAACTCGCTGACAACCCGGCAGCGGATCAAGCCGCCTGGAGTCGACTCGACGGCCTGCCTTGGTTTCGTCCAGTGAGATCGCTGCACGAACAGGCCGTGTCGCTCGCCGAGCATCCATCGGTCCCATGCGACGATCAGACGACTCCGCAACCCTTGATCGCAATACGCTCCTTCGGCAACGGCGAGGTTGTCTATGTGGGAGTCGATGAAATGTGGAGACTTCGGCGAGGCGTCGGCGAGGCCGATTATCGACGCTTCTGGTCGCAATTGATCTATCGCTTGGGCATGAGCCATGCGCTAGGCGCCGACAAGCGGTTTCAGATGCAATGGAGCGCGCAACAGATCGCCGTCGGCCAACCTGTGCTGGCCACCGTCGAATGCTACGATGAAAACTTCGAACCCTTACCGCGGAGCTTCCTGGAAGAGGGCGGACTCGCCGTTCGAGTGAGCGGCCCGACGACCATCGCCGAACACCACGCAGTGTGGGTTCGACCGGGAGTCTTTCAATTCGAATTCATCCCGGAAGAAGCAGGACGTCACGAAGCCGAAGCCATCGATCCCATCACAGGCAACGCCCAAAGGTCCGTGATCGAAGTCCAAGCCCTACAGGCCGAAAGCTCCGACGTTCGTCGCGATGTGGACATGCAACGACTGATCGCCGCCATGGGTTCCGGACGCGCACTCGAACTTCACGAAACCATCGACCTGCCCAAGCTCTCCTGGCCCCAGCAACAGCAAACCACCATCCACGAAAATCCCCTCTGGCGAACCCCCTTGTGGTTCCTCCTCTTCACCGCCACCCTCATCGCCGAATGGACGTTAAGGGTTCGGAATTCTTAGTTCTTGGTTCTTGGTTCTTGGTTCTTGGTTCTTGGTTCTTGGTTCCTGGTTCTTGGTTCTTGGTTCTTGGTTCGGCCACCAAGCCCCAACGGGGCGGCCCCAAATCAGCCCAGGGTGCAGTGCAGCGCAACCCTGGGTAACCCGACGCCATCGCAACCACAAGCCCCAACGGGGCGGCCCCAAACCAGCCCAGGGTGAAGCGCAGCGCAACCCTGGGTAACCCGACGCCATCGCAACCACAAGCCCCAACGGGGCGGCCCCAAATCAGCCCAGGGTGAAGCGCAGCGCAACCCTGGGAACGGACGCCATCGCGGCCACCAAGCCCCAACGGGGCGACCCCAAACCAGCCCAGGGTGCAGTGCAGCGCAACCCTGGGTAACGCGACGCCGTCGCAACCACGCAAGCCCCAACGGGGCGACCCCAAATCAGCCCAGGGTGAAGCGCAGCGCAACCCTGGGAACGCACGCGGCGCTCAAGTGCAAGCCCCAACGGGGCGACCCCAAACCAGCCCAGGGTGCAGCGCAGCGCAACCCTGGGTAACCCGACGCCATCGCAACCACGAAGCCCCAACGGGGCGGCCCCAAACCAGCCCAGGGTGAAGCGCAGCGCAACCCTGGGTAATCCGACGCCATCGCAACCACAAGCCCCAACGGGGCGGCCCCAAACCAGCCCAGGGTGAAGCGCAGCGCAACCCTGGGTAACCGACGCCAATCGCGGCCACCAAGCCCCGAACGGGACGGCCAACCAAAACCGCTACGGCGTTGCCCTTCGGGCCTTGGGATATCTGAAGAAGAACCAAGAACCTACCTCACCAATCCCGGCTTGATGTCTAGGTCCAGGGGTGCGAAATTTCCGGCGTGGAAGTGTTCAAAGGCGATGGCTCCCATGACGGCGTTATCGGTGCATAGTTCGGGCGGAGCGATATGGAGCTCGATGTGCAGTTCTTTGGCCAGGTGGTGCACTCGCGCGCGCAGTACGGTGTTGGCGGCGACGCCTCCGCCAACGCACAGTCGAGGAAAGGGCGTCAGCTGCAGGGCGCGTCGCGTCTTGCCGATCAAGCAGTCCACCACCGCGGCTTGGAAGCTCGCACAGACGTCCGCGATCTCCGTCGGCTGAAGCTGCTGGTGCGCCGCGTCGAGATCCTGTTTGCCAACGCCGGCGACTTGATACCGCACGGCGGTTTTCAACCCACTGAAACTGAATTGAAGGCGATCGCGATCCTTCAGAAACGGCCGGGGAAACGCGTACCGCCGCGGATCGCCATGTTCGGCCTGCCGAGCGACGGCGGGGCCTCCGGGAAACCCCAAGCCCAGCAAACTGGCGACTTTATCGAAGGCTTCTCCCGCCGCATCGTCGATCGTGCCGCCCAGCAGTTGGAAGTCGGTCGCCGCCCGGCAAGCGTACAAACTCGTGTGGCCGCCGCTGACAATCAAGCCTAGACATGGAAAGACGTCCCTGGCGGCGGCGACGCGGCAGGCGTAGATATGGGCGTGCAAGTGATTGATCGCAATCAACGGCTTGTTCAACGTCACGCAGAGCGTCTTAGCGGTGGCCAGGCCAATCAGCAGAGAGCCAGCCAATCCGGGCGTCACCGCCACGGCGATCGCGTCCAGATCTTGCAGACTGCAGGCCGCGCGGCGAAGGGTCTGATCAATGACCGGCAACATGCGTTGCAGATGAGCTCGCGCGGCGATCTCCGGAACAACGCCTTGGTAACGCTGATGCAATTGATCTTGCGACGCGACCACCGCGCCCAGCACCTGCAGGTCTTCGGTAATCACGGCCGCGGCGGTTTCGTCGCAGGTGCTTTCTAGAGCCAACAGCTTCTTCAAGGTCCGGCCTTTCTCTTCGTCACCGCTGGCGTGTCTCGGCGGCGCGAGGCCTGCAGGCGAACGCGCGGATCCGAGGGGCGACACACTCGCGTCGGGGGCGTTTGTGTCGGCTCAGCTGGACGTTGGCTCAGGAGGAGGCGCCGCCCATGTCCGAGCGCACCAGGCGAGATTGCTCGGCCGGGGCCTGGTTCGCCGTGACGGGTTCGACGATGGTCATCGGATCGGGTTCCGCGGGCGGGTTGGCGTCGAGCCATTCGATGGCTTTTAGAACCTGTCGATCGACGAATTGGACGGAAGCGTTCGCCTCGCCTGAAGTCTGTTTCAGGAACAGTTCCGCCAGCTGCGCCCGCTCTTCCTGAGAGAACTCCACCACATAGTCAGGCTGAACGCCCCCTGCGGCTGGTGAAGCTTCATCGTCCTGTCGCTGAATCTCTTCGCCATTGGGTCGTAGATAGCGTGCCGTGGTCAGCTTGAGCGCCGACTGGCCACCTTGCAATTCGAAGATGCTTTGCACGGTGCCTTTGCCGTAGGTGCATTCGCCGACAATCACGGCGCGTTGGTGATCCTGTAAACAAGCGGCCACGATCTCGCTGGCGCTGGCGCTGTCGCGATCGACCAACACGCATAAAGGAAGGTTCCGCACGGTGCCGATTTCGTGGGCCTCCCATTCTTGATACGGGGAGTGGCGACCGCTGGCGGACACGAGGGTCCCTTCCGCGATGAACAGATCAGCGACATCGATGGCGGCGTCCATGAATCCACCAGGATTGCCGCGCAGATCGAGGATCAATCCGCGGGCGTTGGCGGTCAGCAGACGCGTCACGGCTTCACGGAACTCACCGGCGGTGCGGCGGCCGAAGGAAGCAAGCCGGACATAGCCGATCCGTTTTGTCGCGTCGCACCACAAGCCTCCTTCCGCGGACCAGTCGCCGTGGACGCCGATGACCGTGGGCTGCCGCACCCATTTGCGCTGCAGCAGCAGGGATTCCGCCTGTTCGTCTCCAGCTCGCAAAACGGTGACTTCCACGGCCTCGCCAGAGGGACCCGCCAGGCGTTGGATTGCTTGATCGAGGGACATCCCGTCGGTGCTTTTCCCTTGGATGGCCAGCAAGCGATCTCCCGCCGCCAAGCCGGCCTCGAAAGCCGGCGAATGAGGAATGGGCGCCAGCACTGTCAAGCCGTCCCGCCCCACCGTCAGCTGCAAACCGACGCCTTCAAACTCGTTTTGAACGCCGTGTTCAAATCGGGCCAACTCGCCGGGCGCGACATAGTCGCTATGCGGATCCAGTTCGCGCAACATGGCTCTCAACGCGGCTTCGGCCAGTCGGCGGCGATCGACCGGTTGAACGTACTCCGATTCAATCTTGTCCAAGACTTGCGAGAACTCATCCAGCAGTTGCTCGCGTGTCGGCGGCGGCGGCGGGGAGGCAATGGTCGTCGCCGGCGACGCCTCGGCCGCGGATTCGGACGCTTTCGCTTGCTCCTTCTCCTGCGACCTACACGTGGGGAGCTGGAAAAGAAGCGACGCGAGCAGTGCGACGCATGGAGCTAGAAACGGCCGCCAGGACGCCAAAGAGTTTCGCAGCATGGGGATCATCGCACCTAAGGAAAAGAGTCGGCGATTATCGTTGCCATTGTCGATTGCGTCGTTCGGGGGGCGAGGCAAGGCGTCAAGTATAAGTGCGGTCGAGGCCAGCGGCAATCTTCGAAGGCGATTGTTGCGATAGTTTGCCGCAACTGGTTTATAATCTGCACCACCGCGGCGCCAGTTGCGGCGGAGCGTTGTCATTGCCCGTTTTCCCAGGAATCAGATCCATTCGAGCCCTCCGCGAGCCTTGTGGAGTGGTTGGTGCTGACTGAGGTCGATTCCCACTTGCTGGATTGAACTGTTGTGGCTGAAGAAGTAGAGATCGCGATTGTCGGCGGCGGCATCGTTGGGCTGGCCGCCGCTTATCAGGCCAGCAAGCGATTGCCGGGGCGCCGCATTGTGGTGATCGAGAAGGAACCGCAAGTCGGCGCCCATCAATCCGGTCACAATTCCGGAGTCCTGCATTCAGGGATCTATTACAAGCCCGGTTCGCTCAAAGCCCAAAATTGCCGCGAAGGCAAGCTGGCGATGGAGGAGTTCTGTCGCCAACACGGCGTGCCCTTTGATATTTGCGGCAAAGTCATCGTCGCGGTGGATCCCGGCGAGTTGCCGTCGCTGCAGCGGATCTACGAGCGAGGTCAACAGAACGGCGTGGCGTGCCGCATGATCGGTCCCGAACGCTTGCGAGAACTGGAGCCTCACGCCGCCGGCATCCAAGCCGTGGAAGTGCCGGAAGCCGGCATTGTCGACTACGCCGCCGTGTGCCGGAAACTGGCCGAGTTGATTCGCGGGGCCGGCGGCCAAGTAGTGACCGGGCAGGCCATCAAGCACGTCAAACAAACGTCGGCCGAAGTGGTCTTGCAAAGCGATCAGCACGAGTGGCTGGCCAAGTGCGCCGTGAATTGCGGCGGCTTGCAATCCGATCGTCTCGCGAAACTAAGCGGAGCGAAGTTGCAGGCCAAGATCGTCCCGTTTCGCGGCGAGTACTACGATCTAAAACCCGAATACCAACACTTCTGCCGCAATCTGATCTACCCGGTTCCCAACCCGACCTTGCCGTTTCTGGGCGTCCATTTCACGCGGATGATCCAAGGCGGCGTGGAGTGCGGTCCCAACGCCGTGCTGGCGTTCGCTCGTGAAGGTTATCGTAAACGCGACGTCAGTCTTCGCGACTTGGCCGAAGCGATGATGTACCCCGGGTTCTTACGCCTGTCGCTCAAGTATTGGCGGGTTGGCCTGGACGAAATGTGGCGCTCCTTCAGCAAGCGAGCCTTCGTCAAAGCGCTGAGCAGGTTGATGCCCGAGATCCGCTCCAAACACCTCAAGCCGGCACGGTCCGGCGTCCGCGCTCAAGCCGTGTCGCCCGATGGCTCGATGGTCGATGACTTCCTGATCGTACCTCATCAACGAGTCATCAATGTTTGCAACGCGCCATCCCCCGCGGCGACTTCGGCGTTGAATATCGGGCGACTGATTGTGGATCGAGTGACGCAGTATGACGTATGAGGGCGAGCCATTATGGGACTGGAAACGAAGACGATCATGACCCGCGCCGGCCAAGAATCCGCGGGGCGTCTGCACCTGGATTCCAAGGAACTGGCGTTTCGCGGCCCGGATGCGAAATGGTCGGTCGCGCTGGGGCCGGATGTGAAGGCTCAAGCGAACGAGGGCCGATTGACGGTGCGCTGTGGTCGGGACCGAGTTGACTTCGATTTGGGAGAAGCGGCGGGCAAATGGGTGGAGAAGATCCTGCATCCCCCCAGTCGCCTGGACAAGCTGGGCGTCAAGACCGCCATGCGGTGTTGGGTGTCCCGCGGGTTTGGCAGCGAGTTCAAGGCCGAACTCAAGAGCCGAGCCGTTTCCTTCACCCGCTCGTTGGCCAAGTGCCAGCTCGCTTTCCTGAAGCTGCAGGACCGTGACGAGTTGGGGGCGTTGGTTGAATTGGCCGAGGCCCTGCCTGACCAGACCAATGTCTGGGTCGTGTGGCCGAAGTCCGTCGAGCAGATCGGACAAAGCGATGTGATGCAAGCAGCCGCGAAACTCTCGCTGGGGCCCAGCAAGACGGCCGCGTTCGACGAGCGTCATTCGTCGATGCGATTCGCCCGCCGCCGCAAATGAACTCGCCTTTCGCCTCCCCCGCCGCGTTCGAACGTGCTCTTCCAGATGGTCGAGTTGAAACCGAAGCCGGGAATCGCCGACCGACACTGGCCGATACACTTAACCAGACTCCCGGAAAGGAAGTCCCGCTGCTAAACGACCCGAAGAAAAAGCCCACTACGACTCAGAAGACGCCACTGTCAAGACCGGACATCCTTGAGATTCGAGAGATTTTCGCCAAAGCCGGCCTAAAATGCAAGATCTCCAGCGACGCTGGAAGGCAGGTCTGCGAGAGTACGGTTTACGAGCTCATCGAGGCCGCGAAGGACGGCCGTATCGGCTCGGGGATTTTTGTTCACACGCCTCAAACACTTTCCGATTCAGACATGTCGGGATTGCCCAAGACGATTGACGACTTGCTGAAGAAGCTAAGGGACAATTTGCCACCGGGGAACGAATGACATTGCGGGATTCGTACTTAGCCACAAAATAAAGGACAGCGAGGAGTTTTTGATGTCTTGCGCCCTAAGCCTTCTTCTATCGAGACTTGTTCTTAGTTCAGTCTTGCTTCTCCAGTCTTCTGAGGCGCCAGAATTCACGGTCAGAATGGACAGTTCAGCGCAGTTGGTCGCGTTGATACGCCGTGATCATGATCGGCAAGCTGGAATAGTAGTCTTCGAGTATCTAGGTGAAGACGTCGGCCTGCGCCATGTGCATGCTTGTGGTCTTGTTGGTGGTGTTCCTGAGCACGCAATCCTAAGTACCGACGGGCGGTTCTATGTGACACTATTCGAACCACACAAGGCCGAGGAACCAGCGGTCACGGTTTACGATCTAGCGCGGAAGGAGCATTCTACGTTTGCGCTGAGAGACTTTCTGGATCAGCGGACACTGAAGGCGCTGGCGCAAGGCAAGATCCCTCACTGGCGCGGAGCATGCACCTTCAATCTGTCATCCACCAAAGCGTATCTCACTACGCGGACTGACGCCAACGACCACGGTGTGCCGTTTGTTGTCGTGGATTTGTTGGCCCGGACCATTGGGACAACAGAAGAACGGGACGTGAACGACCTAGAGCATTTGCCGGCTCAAACGCAAGTAAGTTGGCGACCATCCGCGCGGATTGTCGAAACAGCCGCTGGACTCTTGCCCGAGCGACTGACCCTCCGCCGATTCGTGGGGTTGCCCAACGTTGACTTCTTACTTCAGAGTGGTTCGATGCGTTATCTGGCTGTTCGTAGGTCAGCCGCGTCTCACAGTCCCGGCGAAGATCAGCCAACTCAGGCCACCAATAGTATCGGAATGCCATTCGTGCGAATATCCGCCGGCGAGTTTCATATGGGCTCCCCTAACGACGAAGAAGGGCGTGATGACGACGAGATGCTGCACGAGGTGTCGATTACGCGGCCGTTCTATCTGGGCGTTTACGAAGTAACACAGCGGCAGTACTGGATCGTGACTCGCCTGCGACCCAGCCGCTTCAATAGGCGGAGGCTTGGCGGCCCTGGCTGGGAGCATCCAGTCGACTCGGTCACCTGGGACGCAGCCGAGGAGTTCTGTAGAAAACTCTCTGCGCTCGAAGGCGAGCGTTCCGCTGGCCGTTCGTATCGTTTGCCAACTGAGGCAGAATGGGAGTTCGCCTGTCGCGCCGGCAGCCAGCATCCATTCTTCTTCGGACCCCGCAAGGACGAACTGGGCGACTATGCTTGGTACAAGGAAAACTCGGACGCGATCACACATCGAGTAGGAACCCGGAAGCCTAACGCTTGGGGGCTATATGATATGTACGGAAACGTCCATGAGTGGTGTTCAGACTGGTATAGCGAGTATCCGATTGGTGAGGTCAAGGACCCGAAGGGACCAAACACCCCAGCGAATTCGACCGGAGGAGAGCCTTGGATCGACGAGGCCCCGTTGCGTGTGGCCCGCGGCTTCGGCTGGGACTCCTCCTGGTTGGGCTGTCGGTCGGCCGCACGCGGCGCTGGGTCTCCAGACACGTCGTGGTTTGGATTCCGAGTCGTGCTGGTCTACGAACCAATGGGCGATGCAGGAACCGCCCCCGGCAAACGCTAGGTGGTACACCTACGACGCGCTCCATCGCCTCACGCGGTTGGATCAAGCCGGGCAGTCGGGCGGCAACGTCGTGGCCGAGAAACGCGTGGACTTCGCCTACAACGCGACCAGCACCGCCTCGCATGCCTCCGGCGATTCGCAAACCCGCCCGTCCACAACCCGCCCCCGCGAGCGTCCTCACCCAGGCGAGCATTATAGGGAGCTCAAAGGCGAAGCAATCGCCAACCAGGAAAGAGGCGGGGTACAATGTCTTCGACAAGAGGCCGGGTAGCGGGTTACAACGGTTACGGAAGCGGGAGTGCGGGTCGCGGGACTGCGGGAAGCAACGCTTGCTCGAATTGCGGCTGTAATAATCCAATTGAGTTGCGATGACAATTCGGCCAGAATCACAACAGAACTGCGACCAGAGCTCGGCCCGTAACAGTTGACGTATTTCTCAACGCCGGCCCGCTTCCCGTGGGAGTCGGGGGATCTGTCGGGCCGATCGTCTACGTTGGTTGGGATGCCGACACTGGGAAAATCACAACCGCATACGCCATTGAGTACACGGGGCAGGCTGGAGTTGGATACGGGATCGGGAGTTTTGAAGGTGTCGTCAAGGTGTTTAGCGCGCCGGATGTCGAGACCGTGCTTGGCCAACCAAGTCACAACGTTGGAGTATCAGCTCCAGGGCCGATTGGTGGAGATCTAGACATCATTTGGAATGAGGATTGCTGACGGGGAAACGGGGAGCAGTTTCATTGTTGTGGAGCTTTACGGGGAATGGGGGCCCTACCAGACGGGGAAACGGGGAGCAGTGGCCTTGATCGTAAGGTGGTCAACCCGACTCTGTCCGAGGCCCGGAGGGCCAACACAATTCTAGCCGTGGCCGTGAGGCCACGGTTACCTTTCCAGATCGGACACAGGCCCGAAGGGCCGACACAAGTCCTGATTGTGTCGGCCCTTCGGGCCTGTGGACCCGTTTCCGTTGACGTTCCGTGGCCTTACGGCCACGGCTAAAATTGTGCCGGCCCGTCGGGCCCTGCTACCCCCAGCTGGACCGGCTCGTCGTACGATCAAGGCCGGGAGCAGTTTCATTGTTGTGGAGCTTTACGGGGAATGGGGGCCCTACCAAGAGCGTTTGGGGGGCGAAGGGCGTCAGGCTTTGGTTTTGGGTTTTGGGTGCTCAGCGTCGGCGGCTTGGTCGCGGATGGGGGCGAGCTCATGCCCTGGACGTCGGGAATGCAAGGGCGCGGGGAACAAGGCTTTGTTTTTGGGTTTTTGCTGCTCAGCGGTCTTCACGGGCAATCGCAGGGGTTTCTGTCGGGACGTTGTAGTAGGGGGGAGGCTGGGAGCGATCTCCGCGGACTTTGGCGATTTGCTGGTGGCCCGCGCGACGCTAGGGCGTGGGAAGATTTAACAGGCAGCAGACTCGGCGGAGCGTCTGCAGTAGCGGTGAGACGCGGTCATGACGGGGGCCGTTTTGTTAACAACCTGGTTGCGTTCGGGGTAGCGAAACGAACCGGTCTCGGAAGGTCGAACTTCGGTCGGGCATGTCCACAATCTGCGACCCTCGCAGGCTCCCACTGCGCCATCAATTGGGCTACAGCAATGGCGGGCGGAACTGCAGTCGGTGGATTAGACCGCCTGCAATTGCGCGAAGCGTCAATCTGCGCGGGTTGTCCAACTTCGGTCGATTCCGCACGTTGCAGTTGGGTTCTTTTGGCCGAAGGCGATATTCACGCACATCCTGATGGACTACCTCAGGAAAGACTGAACCCATGCCACAATCACTGACAAGGCTTTACGCCCATTTGGTTTTCAACACGAAGAACCGCGAACCAATCTTAGAGGAGGATCCGGTGGCTCAGCGGGCATGCGGTGTTGGCCAACCAGTTGAGATGGTCTCGAGTGCAATAATTGTTCGGATGCGGGCCAGAATGTCGATTTGCGACTCGTTAACTTTGCCCTATGTTTGCATATGCCGCGCCGCGCCTCGATACTTCCGAGCTGGATTGCCTCCCTGTCCGTGCTGGCGGTAGGCTTGGCCTTCGTCGCGTGTCAGTTTCACCCATATGATCGCGACTACGGCTGGCCCTGCACATGGTTGACGAGGCATGGCTGGCATCCTATCGAGTTTGCCATTACCGCAATGACGGGCGTCATCATGATCGCATCGACCTACGCTGCCAGCCGGTTGTTTGCCAGCGCGTCCAGGACACGATCTCGCATTCGGCTTTCGTCCTTTTTTGTTTGGATGACGGTCATCGCCATTCTTCTTTCTTTCTGCAACTTCAGCGACGCCCCGCCCAAATGGCTTGAACAATTCACCGAGTATCAGTTCACCGCATTTCAAATGCTGATTGTGATTCCGCTGTTGTTCGGCCTCGGTTGCGTAGTTTGTCTCGCATGGTCATTGATGGAACGGGCTTTTCAGCGCGTCCTTTCGCGGGACGCCGCCAGTACGTAGCTGGCATGACGCAGACTGGCACCAGGCTGCGTGAGGAGGGGCGCGTCAGGCTTTGTTTTTGGTTTCTTGTGCTAGCATTGCTGTCATCGAAAACCAAAAAACAAAGCCTGACGTACTCTCCACGCTCTGGCCTCAAGAAGCGCCTGATTGACGAAGGAAAAATTGGGCCCTTCCCTGAAAATGATGGCCCGAAGGACCACAGTGGACTTGTAATCGGCTTAGGTTGGGAATTTGACGGATTCCTGAACGCCGGCCCGCTGCCAGTGGGAGTCGGGGGATCTGTTGGTCCAATCGTGTACGTCGGCGTGGATTTTCATACAGGCGAAGTAACGTCCGCATTTGCGCTGGAATACACGGGGCAAGTTGGGGGAGGGTATGGACTCGGGAGTTTTGAGGGGATTGTCAAGGTGCTCTCTGCACCCGACGTTGAGTCCGTTCTTGGCAGCCCCGCGAATAATGTCGGAGTATCGTCGCCGATCGGGGATTTGGACATAATCTGGGACGATGATGGACGATCCCTCGGGTTTGAAGTGGGGGTCGGCATTGGACCGGAAGCACACATTCACAGAGGGAAAGGCGATAGCTGGTGGCGCCAAGCAGAATGAAATTTTCGACTTAGAGGCTGCGGCATACTCCACGAACCACCCTTTTAGCCTGCTCATTTAGTTTAGGCATCCCACATTGCAGATGAGCATTCAATTGCCAAAAGCTAGCTGGTTGAGCGCGGCGACGGCGGGCGCTGTTGTACCTCTTGGCACTCTTTTTTCACAGATACTGCCACGGGCCGTGGGGATTCCATTCTTTTTGCTCGTGATTGCGTTCGGCGTGGTAATGGTGTGTGGCAGGCAGTATCTGGGGCAGGATATGAAGCGAGCGGCAGACGCACTGCCGGCAGTCGTTGCACGCGGAATTGTCGCAATCCACATCCGCGTCTTGACTTTGACGCTACTCTACTGGGCAGCACAACTTTACAAGCTTTGATTACGGAACAGCGAAAAGATGTTACGGGCCGAACTGTGATCGTACTTTTGGCCGAATTATCGCTGTAGGGATTTGGGGGTGATTTGGCGGGTTTGGCCGAGTTGTTGAGAACTCTGGTGAGGCTTGGGGCGACGACTCCGAGCTGGTAGTGGCACGGTTCAGCTTCGCTGTTGTCGCACCATCGGCTGTCCCAGCGATCTCAAGCCCCCTTTACGAAGAGGGTTCCTATCGGGGGAGCTCGTTTCTTTTCTACGGAAAGAAACGCCAAACCAGTTAACGCCCGGCGTCGAGAGATCGGCTGCCGGGCGTTTTGCGTTTACGGCCAGTTCTCGCAAGGGTTTGCGACGATCTGGCCATCTGCACGGCGGCTCTCTGTTTCGAGAGAGAACCTCCGGGGTCCGAAAGGGACCTTCAAGGTTCCTTCCGCAGCCCGGAATCTCGGGCCAAAACTCTCGAAGTCTCTGATTAACCCGTACTTGAAAGTCTCAAGTACGGATTAACAGACCCCCAAAAGTTAACAGGGTGGCGGAACCGAAGCGAAGCTGCAGCCCGAGAAGAAGCGTGTCAGTTTTGCAAGCTCCAGCGGAGGCGCCGTGCATGAAGCAGACCGAACCTGCCCCTCGAACCCCGCGTGGACTGGAGTGTCCAAATTGCGGTTGCCGGCACTTCAACGTGGTCTACACGCGTCCCAAAGTGGACAAAATCGTGCGTCGGAAGGAATGTCGCCACTGCGGACGACAAATCACAACCTGTGAAAAGACAATGGGTTAGGGCAATCCTGAATGCGTTGCGAATATTTCGTCTGTTGCGTTTATTGCGCTTGGACGATATAGTTCGAGAGACCAAACGGAGGAACCACAGATGTCCACACTCATGCAGGAACCGGTGACGCCCAGCCGAGACGACGTTCTCCTGGCGAAAACGTCGAGCCGACGACTGGCGCCATTTCTCAATCGCAAGCTGAAAGTGAAGATCGCGGAGACCGACGAGCAAGTCGAGTTGCCGGCGGTCGCGGTGCGACTGCTCGTGGACCTGCTCTCCGCGATGGCTGAAGGCAATGCGGTGACGTTGATCCCTATCCACGCGGAGCTGACCACGCAGCAGGCGGCGGATCTTATCGGCGTCTCTCGTCCGTTCTTGATCAAGCAGCTGGAAGACGACGTCATCCCGTATCGACGCGTGGGCACGCATCGACGCGTGCTGTTCAGCGACCTGATGAAGTACAAGCACGAGATGGACGAGAAGCGAACGAAGGCTCTCGATGAATTGACGGAGCAGGCACAGGAACTGGATATGGGCTACTAACGGTTTCTTGGGTCACGGACGATGTCGACGTTCACCGCACTCTACGACGCCTGTGTGCTCTACCCCGCTCCGCTTCGGGATCTCTTGATGCGATTGGCGCTCACGGATCTCTTTCGGGCGAGGTGGTCGAACGAGATTCACGATGAGTGGATTCGCAACGTCCTCGCCAATCGACGCGACCTGAAGCGAGAGCAACTCGAACGCACGCGAGAACTCATGAACTCGCACGTGCGAGATTCCGTTGTCAGTGGCTACGAAGACCTGATCGACGGGCTGCAGTTGCCGGATCCTGGCGATCGACACGTGTTGGCCGCTGCGATTCGCACACGAGCGTCCGTCATCGTGACGTTCAATCTGAAGCATTTCCCGGAAGACTATCTGGCGAAGTATGGGCTCGAGGCACAACATCCCGATGAGTTCATCACGCATTTGCTTGATCTCAACCAGGGAGCGATTTGTGCTGCCGCAAAAAGACATCGGGCGGCGCTGAAGAATCTGCCGAAGACCGTGGAAGAGTACCTCGAGACGCTCGCCAAGCAGCAACTTCCAGAAACAGTCAGTCGCCTTCGTGAGTTTGCCGAGCTCATCTGAGCGATATTCGGTGTCCACCAGGCCGAAGTCGTCCTCCGCGTCGTCGTCCTCCTGGGAAATCTGCTGACCGAGACCGACCCGCTGGGCAACGACACGGACTACGCCTACGACGACCTCTATCGCGTGACGCAGATCACCTACCCCGATCCCGACGGGGCCGGCTCGCTGCCCAGCCCGACGATCAGCTACACCTATAACGACGCGGGTTGGGTCACGGTCGAGACGGATCACCTGAGCCGAGCGACGACGTTCGCTTATGATAACCTCGGAAGAATGACCAGCATGACGCTGCCGGACCCCGACGGCGCTGGCTCGCTGGCCGCTCCGGTGTATGCTTATGGTTACGACATCAGCAGCAACCTGACGTCCGAGACCGGCCCGCTCGGAGGCGTAACGGCCTACAGCTTCGACGCGCTGAACCGCGTGGTCGAGGTCGAACTCCCCGATCCCGATGGCGCGGGTTCGCTCGCCAGTCCAGTCTATACAACCGTGTACGACCTTGCCGGGCGCGTCGCCAGCCGGGGTGATGCACCGAGCCGGACAACCAGCTTCACTTATGATCACATGGGGCGCATGACCTCGCGGACGGCCCCCGATCCGGACGGCGCCTGCGCTGCCGTCTCGCCCGTGACGGACTTCGAGTACGACGCGATGTCGAACCTGACCTCCGTCACCGATCCGCTGGACAACATCACCGATTACACGTTCGATAGCCTGTATCGCTTGACCGAACAAACGCTGCCCGATCCGGACGGCGCCGGTTCGCTCGGGCGGCCGGAGACGAGCTATGAATATGATCTGGTCGGAAACCTCACGAAGCTCACCGATCCGATCGGCAACGAGACCAGTTGGACGTTCGACAATCTCAATCGGCTGACGCTCGAGACCAACGAGCTCTCCAAGACGCGAAGCTACGTTTACGACGCCGCTTCGAATCTGTCATCCAGCACCGACCGCCGAGGACTCGTGAAGGAGTTTACGAACGGGGAAACGGGGAGCAGTTTCATTGTTGTGGAGCTTTACGGGGAATGGGGGCTCTAACAAGAGCGTTTGGGGATGGGAAACGGGGGGCGGTTTCTCACCAGGCGTCGAGGGTCTGTCGGCCGATGCGGTTTTCACCGCTTGGTTGTGATGGTTGGTGTGCGGAAATGGCGGATTCCCTCGCGGGAGGATCCCATCGCATGTCCCGACCCAAAAGAAGCACGCCCGGCGGCGTCGTGCAGCATGTGCTCAATCGTGGCAATGACCGCAAGCGGCTGTTCACGACGGACGCGGACTACGCCGCTTTCATTTCCATTGTTTTGGAATCGCTCTTGCTTCATCCCTTACGAATCCTGGAGTACTGCGTGATGCCTAACCATTGGCACTTCGTTGTCTGGCCCGCGGGCGACGATGATCTGTCGGCGTTCATGCACCGGTTGACGACGACTCACGCAACTCGCTGGAATGCCTGGCGAGGCAGGACAGGATGGGGACACGTTTACCAGGGGCCGTTCAAGAGCTTCCCGGTGCAAGCCGACGGCCACCTGCTCACCGTTTGCCGCTACGTTGTCCGAAATGCGCACGCGCCAACCTGGTGGAGCACCCCCAGGACTGGCCTTGGTGCAGCCTGCACCCGGAGCAGCCGATTCCCATGAACCCATGGCCCATCGCCAAGCCGCGGAACTGGCTCGATCGGGTGAACCAAGCGCTGACCCGCGCCGAACGAGAATCACTAGACGCTTCCCTCAAGAAGGCGCGCCCTTTGGGAGCCGCGAGTGGACCCAAGACACGGCAAGGCGACTAGGAATCGAACACACGCTCCGCGCCCCGGCCGTCCCCCAGGCAGCCGCAACAGGCCTTCTACCTAAACAGCGTAAACCTCCACAACAATTAAACGGCTCTCCGTTTTCGCCTCGAAGCTAGAATGATGCGACCGGCGGCGATCAGTTTCTGTGCACCGTGCACATTCAGGTCCTTTGACAAGCATCAAGAAAGCTCGAGTCCTGGCGGAGGTCTATTCATGCGTCGTCCAACCAAGAGTCAGTTCAGCGGGTGTTTGATTGGTCAGTGCCTGGGGGATGCCGTGGGGTTCCTTCGCGAGGGATTTCCTCGAGAGGATTGCGAGAGTTACGTCAGCGGCCCCATGCAGTCTTGGCGTGAAGGACGGTTGGACGAGGATGCCGTCAGCGGGCAGTACACCGACGATTCTCAGCTGGCCCGGGAACTGCTGCAGAGCTACGCCGACCGCGGTGGTTTTGACGCCGCTGATTACGCCCGTCGCATCGGCGCGATCTTCGCGGAGGATCGGATCGTTGGTCGCGGGATGGCGACACATCATGCGGCGATGCGTTTGGCGTCCGGTGTTGCTTGGGAGGAGGCTGGCACTCCTCCGCCCGCGGCGGGAAACGGCAGCGCAATGCGGGCCGCGCCGATCGGCCTGTTCTGCGACAATCCCCAACAGCTGATTCAGGCGGCGCACGATCAAGGACGGATCACGCACCTCGATCCGCGCGTCGGCGGGCGCCGTCGCCGTCGCTGGCGCCGTGTTCCTCGCCCTGCGAACCAAAGTGCTCGACAAGCCGAGCTTCATCACCCAGATCGCCCAGTGGACGGCAACGATCGACGGGGGGTTCGGCGAGAGTGTTCTCGAGCTGCACGATTTGCTGAGCGTACCGCTGGACGACGCCGTGGATCGAATTTCCGGTCTTGGGCTAGAACCTGAGGCGCTGAGCGACTGGGACCGGATCTCGCCGTTCGTCGTGCCCAGCGTCATCTGGAGCTTGTACTCCTTCCTACGGACGCCGACGGATTATTGGACGGCGGTTTGCACCGCCATTCGAGTTGGCGGCGATGTGGACACGACGGCGGCCATGACAGGAGCAATCAGCGGCGCGCTCCTTGGGTTGGAAGCCCTGCCGCCCCACTTGGCCATTCGCGTTCGCGATCGTGACACGTGGGGATACGATGACCTGGTGTCGCTGGCCAATCGTTGCTTTGACATGACGGTCAGCCAGTGACGGCATGGTCATACGCCGACCACCGATCTTCCGCGCCATGGTAGGCGAACCACCGCGAGTCCTCGTGCGCAAGACCCCCTAGTCGCGGGAAACCTCCGAGACAATGAAGCTGCTCCCGATCTTCTCTCCCCACTTTCTCTCGGTCAGGGACGAGGGTTCCGCTGCTCATGATCTTCGATGATCCGAATTGGATTGAACGGGACTTCGCTTTCGGAGACGACGACGAGGCGCTCGATAAGTGTCTTCGCAAGGATCTCTTCCTCGCATCCGTGGCGTTCGGTCCAGAAGAACCTGCGGAGTGTCGCATCAAGAACGCAATGGATGTCGCTTACATACAAGTACTCTTCGAGAGTCGATGTTCTTGGCCCGCGGAACCACTCCAGCACGTCTCCTGATCCCGAAACGCGAAGATACTCATTCGCGGAATTGATCCGTTCGCCGCCGGGCAGCAGGACCCGGTTCACCGACAGGCTGAGATGGATCCGATGCGATCGTCCTTGCAAAAGGTACTCTTCTTCCGAGATCCGCCAGGTGTTGATCGCTTCCGTTCCCATAATCGTATTTCCGCTGATGTGCTTCGTTAGTCGCCATGACTGTGACGCATGTCCAAGTCCAGGGCGATGATTTCCAGCGTGGGAGCGTCGTCCACGGCCGTGTTTCGGTACAGCCAGTTGGACTCGACTTTCCACGGCGAAGTCTGGCTGAGCCGGCGAATCCGTAGGAAATGCTCTGTTCCGTCAGGCAACAAACTGTGCAAGTTGAGCAGTTCCGGAGTGTCGGGCGTCAAAGCGTTATGGGGCAACCAACCATCCTCCAGAAACTGCGTCCGCAGCGTAGTGTTGTCCATCGCGCCGCGGCGTACGCACTCGGTCCACTCCAGTTCCGCAACGTCCACGTCCAGGTATTCGTGGTTGCGGTGAAATTTGGGGTCGCCTTCGCGGGCGTACGTTTCGCCGGGGCCCAGCGGATCGAAGTATTCCTTCGGTGGAATCACTCGAACGTGAATCTGCTCGGAATGAGGCAGCTTGTATCGCATTTCAATTTGAATTGTCATCGTTGTCCTCTCGGCTTTGCGAATCGTTCGAGGCCGGAGTGGCACCCTCCGGCATCGACCAATCCGGGTTCAACCGATGGGCCTCCGCTCCGTCGCGCCTCGCTTTGTCCATGTTGCCGTTGTAAACGTGTGCATTGTATCCCAGCGCGTACGCCCGGTAATCATCGGGAGCCAAGGCAATGGCAGCGGTGATACACTCTCAGCTGACTTCCACAGTGTCTCATCTGACCATGCGTTGATCGGCACTCGCCATCAAGTCAGAGTTGGATGACACAGCGCCGATCACCAAAGGGACGATGGCTCGTCTTCGGAACTCGATGGCGGCTATATCCACGATGACCGGCGGGCCGACGGGATGTCCCAAGTCACCTTCCGGTTTGTTGCGCCGCAGGAACAACGCTCACGAAGTCCGCATGGCGGACTCCGCCCATCCGACCCGAGCCAGGAACGTGACCGTCGAAATAGCAAGCGGACAACATACGGCCGTACTCACCGTCGATCAGACGATCGCTCTACCCGCAGGTGAGAGCTTCCGGACCGTCGGCGTCGTTCAGCTTGCCGCCGATGTCGAAACCGTCATCACCGTGACCAACAAGGAAACAGACGGATTCGTTATCGTTGACGCGATTCAACTGCTGCCCCAGGCGAAATGACGCTGCAGACGCGAGTTGCCGAATGGTCCGCAGAACCGATGCGGCAGCTCAGGAAGCCGATCAACTCGGCTGTCTCGACGCGAATGAGCGACTCGATCGGGAGCCGCGTCGCTTCCCACGCTCCATGACGATCCGTTGGGCAGGATTCCCTCCACCGAAAAGCTACATTACCTACTCCACACGATGCGCGTTTGTTCGGCGACAACATTCACTGCGCTTCGTGTTGCCTCATCCAGAAATGTTACCATCGGTTTCAGCTGGGAATTGCGGCTCGCGAAACCCCTCAAAGGTTTCGCGCGGACGCTCATTTTCCCGTCGCCAACGCGATAAAGTCGCACCCCAGCGCCGGCGGCAATTCGTAAACAGGCGTGCCCTTCTTGTCTCCGGAGAGGTCTCTCAATCCTGTCGCAGGGACGCTTGACCCTCGGAGCCCGTTGGCCTCTTGTCACAACCTTACGTCGTCGAGACGGCGGCGCCCATGGATGGAGGGTGGCTGGCGGGCGCAGGGGGCCGCCGGCGACCAGACTCAACGAACCTCTCCAGCTGTGTTCAAAGCTCGCGATCACGGTTGAGGGCTCTTGTTTTGTCAAGCGAATGGCGTACGATGTGATTATCGGGAAAGGGCGGCAAACCCTTGCTCGTCGGATGACTAGATAAATGGCGCCTTGGCGGCTCCAAGGGGCTTGTTAAAAAGTAGACCGATGTTGTGGAGCGCCTGCGGGTGTTCTGCTGCATCGTTTTTTTTCTGGCGCGACCAGGACTGCTCTACTCAAGCGTTTCGTATGAAATGACCCTGACTACACTACTAAGAAATGGAGTCGCCATCATGAGCGGCAAGACAGACATCGTGAAAGGCCGGCTCAAGGAAGCGGTCGGCGTACTGACCAACAACCAACAACTCCGCGAGGACGGGCAGACCGACCAGGCCGTTGGCAAGGTCAAGCAAGCCGCCCAGAAAGTTGTGGACAAGGCCAAGGATGCCGCAAAAGGGACGGTGGAAAAAGTGAAGGAGGTCGCCGAGCAGACCGTGGACAAGGCAGGGAGGGCCATCGACAAAATCCAAGAGTAAAATGACGGACGCCGAACGAGACGTGCTTCGGTACGGACGTTGACGTGCCCAAGCAGCATTCACAACGACGTGAAACGTCGCCAGAAGACACGCTTGCGCCGGCGCGAACCCCGTTGGGGTGCGTCGGTCGCACGTCCCGCATTCTGCCGGAACAGAAGCACCACGAACCGGCGAAGCCAATCCACGTGTCAACGCCAAATTCTTGGCGGCCCCAGGGTTGACCAAACCCTCGCCAGACACGTCAGGCCCGGACTGCCGTCGCCGCGGCGATGCCATCGACGATCAGGGCTACTTCTTCTTGGCGTCGCGATAACAAGGTGTCTCGGCCAGCGTAAAAACCACGATCTCTTCGCCCGTTACGGTGCTGATGTCGTGGTGCAGGCTCACGGGTTTGGCGCCGGTGATATTCTCGACCACCGCGTCCAGTTTTGGCCGCGCTACCTCGATAAGTTGCGATCGAACTTGCTTCAGCAGGTCGCGTCCCTTCTCAACCGGAAGCGTTTTCACGAGATGCTGTTCGGCGGCGGTCAAGACACCCTGCAGGCGAATTACCAGCATGTCGCCAATCAAATGTGCGCGAATGTCCTTGGGTCCCCGGCCCATATATTCTTGCTCAAAACTAGTGCTGCGTGACAGCTAAGACGTTGGGTTAGCCACAGTGCAAACTGTTGCCAGCCAAGTACTTTGGCAAGCAGTCACACCCAGATTAAGCTGTCACACAGCACTAGACATCCCCTTGCAGATGGCGGCTTCAATCTCTCCCAGGGTATTCACCAGCGGCTTCCAATCTGGTCGAGTCAATCGTGGCGGACATGCATTGCGGAGAAAGTGCGTAGGGGTAACTCCGCACTCATTGCCGCTCGCGACAACGATCATCTTACGCAAAAGCGAACTGGGATTAAAGTCGCGACATACAGGGGCGGGGAGGCCGGGAACCTGGGTTTTCTCTCATCGGCAAGGGACGTGGGTTTCGGCGGGAATCAAATCGCGTCCGATCGGATCGGTTGCCGTCAACTCCTGATAATCGTGACGTCGCCACTTGTTGTTGGAGGGTGGCGCCGTAAGATGAATAAGTCGGGTGAAGTATGAGCGAGATGGACCTGGACCCTTCCCCGGCAATTAGATGATTCTTCGGATGACTAGCTAAGGAGCAACTCGGCGTCGCCGGGAGGCTCGTTAAGAAGTAAACCGATGTGGTGGAACATGCAAGTGTTCCACCACATCGGTTTTTTATGCGACTTTTTGGACAGATGATCATGAACGAAACGCACTCGGATTTCACGGAGCAACTCACCTGCTTGGCCCGCCGTTCCCAAGAGCAGCGGACCGGCCACGCTCCAAAAGCGGTGAATGTCGTTCTCAGCGAAGACACGCTGATCATCACCCTGCACGGGGCCCTGACGCCCGCCGAAAGGGCCCTGTCCCGAACCCCGAATGGTGCCGCGCAGGTGCAAGAGTTTCATCGTCGCCTGTTTGCGGATTCGACCGATGACATGCGGCAGGAGATCAAGCGGGTCACGGGCCGTCAGGTGAGTGAAGCGATGGTGGAAGTCGAAACCGCGACAGGCGCCATCGTCCATGTGTTCTCGACCGGTGCGATGGTGCAAGTGTTCTTGTTAACTCCGGACGGGAGGCCCGACATCGACGTCGAGCCTGACTCGATCGAACGCACGGATTGACGCCGCATTCCATCGAACACGTCGAACTACCGCGATTGTCCAGGTCGGCGCCGTGAACGCATGACCAAGAAAAAGGGAGACAGAGTGTTTATTGGAGTGAGCCAATTCGCCGCACTGGCCATGGGTGATGCTTTCGTCATCGGTGGAATCGCCGTGGCGATCCTAGCCGCCCTGGTCGTGTCCCTTGTTTTCTTCCACTACGGGACGCTGTGGATTCAGGCCTACATGTCCGGTGCGGACGTGAGCGTGATGAGTTTGATCGGCATGAGCTTCCGCCGAGTCAAACCAAGCATGATCGTCACGGCCAAGATTATGGGCAGGCAGGCGGGGCTGAATATCGATCGTCAACTGGGCATGAGCACCGCGCGCTTGGAGGCCCACTTTCTGGCCGGGGGTGACGTCATGCATGTCCTCCGGGCGATCATCGCCGCTCATCGTGCCGGCATCGATTTGGATTTCGACCGCGCGGCGGCGATCGATCTTGCCGGCCGTGACGTGCTGGACGCGGTGCGCACCAGCGTGTCGCCCAAAGTGATCGACTGTCCCGAACCTCGACGTAGCGGCAAGACAACGCTCAGTGCAGTCGCGAAGAATGGTGTCGAGCTGCGCATCCGCGCGCGGGTGACCGTCCGCACGAACCTGGATCAATTGATTGGCGGAGCGACCGAGGAAACGATCATTGCCCGCGTTGGCCAGGGAATCATTACCGCGATCGGATCCTCCCAAACACACATGGAAGTCATGGAAATGCCCGACCGCATTTCCAAGAGCGTGCTGGCACGGGGACTCGATGCGAACACGGCATTTGAAATCGTCTCGATCGACATCGCGGATATTGATGTCGGAGACAACATCGGAGCGCGCTTGCAGAGCGACCAGGCCGAAGCGGACACGCGAATGGCCCGAGCGCGTGCCGAGGCGCGTCGCGCGGAAGCGATCGCGTGCCAGCAGGAAATGAAGGCGAAAGTGACACAAAGTCGCGCCTTGTTGGTGCTCGCCGAAGCCGAAATACCCGCGGCACTGGCCATGGCATTCCGCGCAGGACAGCTTCACGCGAGACGCCCGCCACCCAACGCAAAAACGTCGCCTTAGAAGTCCGCAGCTCGTGGCTTCTACCCCCGATCAAATCGCCAATCCCCGGCAACCGCGTGTTGATCGCGTGCAACCAGTAAACCTGATCCGCAAAGTGAAGGGAGAACACGAATGAACACCAATTGGTTGAAAAGCCGGTTCTCCAGCCGAGGCAAGAGCAACGTCTAGAAAAACTGCCGCATCCCAAACCCAAGGAGGGAAACATGCTCGTTTTAAGTCGAAAACCGATGGAATGCATCCACATTGGCGACAGTGTTGTCGTTACGGTGCTAGAGATTCGGGGTAACAAGGCGCGAATTGGGATTGATGCCCCCAAGGAAATCCATGTTCTGCGCAGCGAATTGCGGGACCAAGTTTCGATCGCGTCAGGGAACGGTTCCCGCGCGACAGTCGCTCCGACGGAGTCGTACGATTCCCGCGGCATTGAAGCTCTGGAGACAGACGGCCCCAGTGCCTAGCCTAGAAGAACGTTGAACCCTGACGCCGTACGGAGAGCGTGACCTCCTTACGGCAGGAGATGTGCAAGAGGATCGACGAACACGCCGAAGACGGTCCCGAAACGCGACTGCATCGTTGGATTGGTTTTATTCAAGGCGCGATGATGGCACATGGAATGCTCGATCTGAAGGGGGCAAGGGCGATGATCGACGAAGCGAAAATTGCGTACGGAGAATCTAGTGATGACTTACTAGACCACCTCGGTCCAGAGAGTTCTTTCAAGGTTGACATTGGTGGCCAGGGTTAGCAGGTGATCGACACGCAAATGAACCTTCTTGCTTGCCCTCGAGGCGGTCCACAATAGAGGTAGACGCCCGACCAGGTAGCTTGCGTAATTCACCTCTGTTTCGAGTTATGGGGCAGCCTGCAACGGCTGAGTGGTTACTGGAATCGCGGCGCCTCGGCCAAGGAAAAGATCACGACTTCTTCGCCGGTCAACGTGCTGATGTCACTGTGCATGCTCACGACCTTCACGCCGGTGGCTTCGTGGACCAGCGATTCCAACATCGGGCGGGCCAACTCCAGCAGTTGCTTGCGGGTTTGCTTAATGAGGTCTCGGCCTTTTGCCGGCAACGACGATTTGCCGAGTTGTCGCTCTGCTAGAGTCAAGGCGCCGCGAATGCGGATCAACAGAAGATCTTTGCGGAAGTAGACGTGAAGCTGTTCGGAACGCCATCCCAGATACTCTTCTTGAAAACGAATGGTCCCGTCACAAATGGCCGCTTCGCACTCCGCTTGAGTCAGAGCTTTTGAGGGGCGATCGTTTCGAAGTCGTCGCGCTTTCTCCATTGGCAATCGTCGCTCCGCCGCGAGGCTCACGCGAACTCGCGCCTGTTTTGGCGATCGGCCCGCACGTGTGGCCATGGGAACGACATTCGCCAGGACGGCTTCGATTTCCGCCAGGGCGGGAGGTTTGACAATCAGCGCATCAAACCCGGACTTGAGGGCCAAGGTTTTGTGTCCCTCGTCCTTCAGGCCCGTAATGGCCACGATATTCGTGTGAGCGAAGGACGGCATCTGCCGCAGACGCGTCGCGAGTTCGCATCCATTCATCTCTGGCATGAGCAAATCGATGAGGAGCAGATCGGGCTGAAAGGCGGTCGCCACCTCAAGTGCCTGCGTCCCGCCGTACGTCACATGGACTTGGTTGCCGAGTGCTTCCACGAGCAAACCCAGGGCGTCCGCGCCGTCGCGGTTGTCATCCACGATCAGAACTCGGAGAGCATTCTCGGTCGTCGGCATCGTCTTCCCTGCTTTCGCCATGTTCCTGAGCGTTGCGTCGCTAGCCGTTCGTGTTTTCGTTTGAATTCGGCGTCGCGTCACCGGTGGCTTGCGCCATTCCGCTCACGGAGACGGTCGCCAGGATTGCTTGCAACTGCGCTAAACGCGCGGGTTTAACCAAATGGTGATCGAATCCCGCTTGCAGGGAACTCCGTCGATCTGAATCCTGGCCATAACCCGTCAAGGCGACGAGCACGACGCTCTGAGAATCAGGCTGCTGCCGGATCCGTTTCGCAACTTCAAACCCGTTCAGACCGGGCAAGCCGATATCCAGCAGGACCACGTCCGGTCGGTAATCGAGGGCCACTTGCACTGCCGTCGGACCGTCATGAGCAGTCCGCAGATCGTGTCCCAATGTTTTCAGCAGCATTGTGAAACTTAACACCGTATCTGCATTGTCATCCACCACCAGCACTTTCAAGGGGCGTGTGATCGGCTGATCGCTATCGGTGACAGACGACGTTGGCGGTGGTGCATCCTGCGGCGGGACCGGCAGACGCACAACAAACTCGCTCCCTTCACCAACGACGCTGGTAGCCTCGACGGTTCCTTCGTGCAATTCCGTCAGCCGTTGCACCAACGCCAGTCCTATGCCCAATCCGCCTTGCGAGCGATCCAGGGATCGTTCCGCCTGTGTGAACAGCTCGAACAGGTGAGGAAGCAGCGTCGAGGCGATGCCGACGCCGGTATCCCGCACGCGCAATACACACTCATTGCCTTCTTCCTGGACGGTCAGCCAGATGTGACCGCCTTCCGCGGTGTACTTGGCCGCGTTGCTGAGTAGGTTCACCGCCACCTGTTCCAGCCGCGCCGCGTCGGCGTGCAGCCAGATCGGTTGCGTCGGCAGTGATACGGTGAGTTCCTGCCGGCGCTGTTCGATCAGCGGGCGGACCGTCTCCACGGCGTCTTCGATGACGCTGCAGATGGCGACGCGTTCTCGGCGAAGTTGAACCGTGCCCGTGGTCAAGCGGGAAACTTCGAGCAGGTCATCCACGAGATGTTGAAGTTGTTTCAGTTGACGTTCGATGATGCCGCGGGCCTGCTGCTGAATCTGATTTTCACTCGCCCGGTGGAGACCGAGCAACTGCACGGCGTTGGCGATGGGAGCCAGGGGACTGCGCAACTCGTGACTGAGCATCGCCAGAAACTCGTCCTTGCGGCGGTGCATGTCCGACAACTCGACCGCCTGCAGCCGCTGCGACATTTCCAGGCGGCTGCGATCGCTGATATCTCGAATGTTGCACTGTGCGACGCGCCGGTGATCCCACTGATAAATGTTGCTAACGAACTCGACCTCGACCGGCTGATCTCCCTTGCAACTGAGCGGTAGGTGGTCGTAGCGGATATCGCCCTTCAAGAGCAATTCTCGAAACGCGGCGTCGTTCGCGGATTTGTCGCGGAACAGACCGATCTCCCATAGTTCCTTGCCGATGTACTCGGCCGTTGAGTAGCCTGACAGTTCGGTCATGAACGGATTGGCTTCAAGGATTCTCCCGGTATCGGCGTCGAGGATGAGGACGCCGTCTTTGGCCGTTTCGAAGAGCTGGCGGAATAGGGCTTCCGAGGTTTGCAGATTCTCTTCCAACTGTTTGCGCTGGGTGATGTCCTCGATCGCCAGCAGAATCCGCTCGGTCTTTCGAAGTGGGTTCTGGATGGTACGGGCGTTGAGCAGCATGGTGCGGCGGCCCAACTGCTTGAATTCATGTTCGACGTGGAATTCTTCGATGCTGGTGCGCTCCAGCAAGATCTCCTCCAGCAGTTCGCGCAGGCGCGGGATGTCCCACTGGTTGTCGCCCAAGTCGTAGAACAACTTGCCGACCGTCTCGGCAGGCTTGACTTGAAACACATGGTAGAAGGCGCGATTGGCGCTTTCGACGCGCAGATCGCTATCGAGCACCAGCAGCGGCTCGCGCACGGTAGCCACAATGTTCTCGGCGTAATCGCGCGCCGCGGCGACCGCTTGCTCACTTTGCTTGAGTTCGTCGATATCCAACAGCAACAGCACGGCGCCGTCCGCATTCTCGTCGCTGGTCGTATAGGGTCGCCCACGCAACGAGTGCCAGCGCCCGGCCTGGTCCAGGACCTCACGCTCCCGCTCGGTCGCGGAGGACATGACTTCAAGGCAGAACGCCTCGAGATCGAGTGGAATGCTAGTGTCGTCCGCGAGCACGAGGTTGTGCCGAATGTGACCGATCGGACGCCCCATATCGGCGGCCAGCAGACCGAACTGCTTTTCCGCCTGCGGACTAGCTCGCCGAATGGTCAGATCGCGTCCGAGCAGCAGGACGACCAGCCGGGTCGAGGTCTGGAAATTCACCAGGTCGTTGTTGAGAACGTTCAGTTCGATGTTCCGATGGGACATCTCGTCGTTGACGGTGGTCAATTCTTCGTTGGCCGACTCCAGTTCTTCCTTGGATGTTTCCAGTTCCTCGTTGATGCTTTGCAGCTCTTCGTTGGCCGACTGAATTTCCTCGCTGGCGGCCTGGAGTTCCTCGCTTGCTCTCTCGTGCTGTTCCTCTCGGGATTGGAGGTACTCGCGCATTTCGGCGAGTTCCGTTTCAAGTTCGGCGATGCGGCTGGGCTGCGTCTTCTTTGCTGAGGGGCTGCCTGGCTGGTTGATGGGGCAGCGTCGCCCGACCGGGCTGTTCGGCATCCAGAAACAGAATCAGGAAGCACATTTCGGATAGGTTCTTGAGTGGGATTATTTCCAGGTGGACTGCGCGGGTCTCGCCTTCATGCTTGATCCGGACGTTTTCCCGACGCGTGGTCTTGTTCTCCTTCTTCGCGGCGTCGATCGCGGCTCGCAAAGGCAGCATCAGGCCCTCCCGCGCCATCTTCAGCACATCGAAGCTGGCCTTACCCACGGGCGGTTGGAGGAACGCGCCGGTTGAACCGCGAAATTGCAGTACCTGCAGGTCGGCGTTGATGAGCACTCCTGGGGGCGCGAACTGGTTGAGGGTGATGCGGTCGGCCTCGCGCTGAGCGCTCAACTCGCCACCAAATCCGTCCGTCGTTTGCGGCTGCCCAACGGAAGGAGCCAAGGCCCTTCGTTCGGTTGAAGCCCACTCTCCGCGGACTCGGTTGGCCGGCATGTGGAACGCCGGGGTTGCCGCCGCCTTCCTGGAATAGATCCTGTATTTCTTGTCCACCGGCTCAAACAGTTCGGAAAAACCGGCAACCGATTCCGACGCGCCCAACAGCAGAATCCCGCCGGGCTTGAGCGCGTAATGAAACGTAGGGATCGCCCTCTTCTGCAGACTTGGCCCCACGTAGATCAGCAGGTTTCGGCAACTGATGAGGTCCATCCGCGAGAAAGGTGGATCGCCGAAGAGGTTCTGCCGTGCAAAGACAACCATTTCGCGCAGCGACTTACTGACGCGGTAGCCTCCCTGCTCCTCGACGAAGAACCGCCGCAGACGTTCGGGATTGACGTCGTCCGAGAGGCTTTTGGGGTAGTGTCCGAAGCGGGCCTTTTCCAATGACTTTTCGTTGAGGTCCGTGGCGAATACCTGGATGCTGCGACCGCGGGGCGACTTCTCCGCCGCCTCCACGAAGGCGATGGCGATGGAATACGCCTCCTGCCCGGTGGAGCAACCGGGCACCCAGACGCGAATGGGGTCGTCGCCGGGTTGCTTTAGGAGATTGGGCAGGACCTCGCGCTGCAGCGTTTCAAACGCCTCGGGGTTGCGGAAGAAGCTCGTCACACTGATCAGCAGGTCGAAGCAAAGCGCATCGAGTTCCTTGACGTTGCCTTGAAGAAACGCGGCGTAGTCCTCCAGCGTGTTCTGCTTATTGATGACCAGCCGCCGAGTGATGCGCCGCCGGATCGTACCGGATTTATAGAGCGAGAAATCCATGCCGGAATGAGTTCGCAACAGCGACAGGGCTTTGGCGTAGCCGTCGCCCCCGCCGTTGGGCGAAGCATGATCAACGTCCACTGTCGCCCCCGTGCGATCCTCGGTCTCGCGAACCGAGAATCCGAGCGGCTTTCCGGCAACGTATGGATGTTTCGCAATCCGCGCGAGTTCTTCGGCGATTTCTTTTGGCGAAAGAACGAGGTCCACACATCCCGCGGCGACGGCGCTGCGTGGCATGGAGTCGTACTTGGCCGAATCATCCTGCGCGAAGGTGATCCCGCCCCCAACCTTGATCGCTTCCAATCCCAGCGTGCCATCGCTGGCTGTACCCGACAGCACCACGCCAATGGCCCGCTCGCCGTGGTCCGTCGCCAGCGATTCAAAGAAAGAATCGATCGGACGATGCGGCGTGCGCGTCTTCGGACGCGGCTGAAGTTTCAAATTGCCCTCGGCGATGCTCAGGTTCGTGTCGGGCGGAATAATGTAGACGTGGTTGGGCTGGACCGGCTGGTTGTTGGCGACATCGCACACCGGCAGCGAAGTGGCTCGCGAAAGAATCTGAGTCAGCGCGCTTTCGTGCTCCGGATCGAGATGCTGCACCAGTACGAACCCCATGCCGGTGTCCAGCGGTAGCGCCTTGAGCAACTGCGTGAACGCCTCCAGCCCGCCCGCCGAGGCGCCAATGCCGACGATCGGGAACAACGCGGCACGGCTTCGCTCATTGCGCGCGACCGCGGTTTTTCCCTTGGCCGGCAGGTGAGATTGAGGGGACCGCTTCTTCTTCATATGCGATTCAGGCTTCCGCAAAGTGTTCGCGAACGAGGGCCATGATCTGAGGATCCGTCATCTTGTCCGCCGCCTCCAGTTCCACGACATGCGCCGGGAACTTCTTACTCTTGAGACGCTTCTGGAACTCGCCCTTCGCTTCGCCAGGGCCAAAGATCAGCACCGAGTCGGCGCCGCTCAGAGACACAAGAACCGCGTCGTAGAATGTATTGAGTTGGTTCATGAACGAGTGCTCGAGCGTACTCTCCGGCACAAAGCCCTCGCGACGGTCCGGCTGCCGCGAGTCTCGGCCGCCAGGCGACGCGAACGGCCTGACAGCGTTCGAATTGATCTGCCGGATTTCTTCTCCGCCGTTTGTAATTTGGACGATGACCGCCTTGCGATGGTCAATCCACACACCGGTTTTGCTACTCATTTCCTTGCCTCTCGTCAGGATTGCCTGACTTGCGGTTTGTTTCTCGATTCATGGGATGAGATCGTGAGCCCGGGAGTTACATTCTTCCGATGACGGCAACTAATCACCGGATCCGCTATCGCGATTGAAGGATTCGCTGAACCAAGTGGCAATCGCCGTTTCTTGCGTGCGTGCGCTGATCACGAACGCCAAAGCCAGCCTAACTGCTTCCGCGCTGAGATTCGCCCTCGCCTCTTCCTGTTCGTCCGATTGATCGCGGTCGAGCAACCGCTTGAGGCCGAGCTGGATGTTGCCAAAATCGACGAGCGATAGTTGTTTGTCGGTCTCCCGCAACTTCTCAACTTGGCTGGATAATTCGGCTTCCTCCCCTAGGATCGTAGCGTACATCGCGGCATGCTCGCGCTGGACGTCACCGCGCAACAACACGCCCAAGTGTTCGCACGCGCGTTGGACGGTGGTCACCCATTCAGTCAAGTCGCCGGATATCAACGGTGTTTCGAGCGACGTTTCGAAGTCTTCCAACGCCTTCAAAAACTGATCGTTCCGTTTGACGGGCATCGGCGAGGCCGGCCCGCCACCGTCGCCGGGCGAATCGTGTTGACCTTGCTCGACGACGTCGATCGCATGCTTGGCATGCGCCGGACTGCCGGTCACATCCATCAGATTCTGTGCCGCAACATGCGACTGCTGCGAGACATGCTCGCGCTCGCTCCAGTCCGCTGAATGCGTTGCTTGCTCCGCGTCGGGGGATGACGCTGGACCGGGTTTCGTTTTGCGCTTCATAACAACGTCCTCGCTGGAATGTTCCGTCTCAAACTGGTTTTTGAGTTGTCCGAGAATTTACGATGCTTGGCGGTGGCGTTTGTTCGGTCCAGTCGGGTCCTCGGTTGGGAGGGCTAAAGGATTGTGCGAGAGCAGTCCTTGAAACTCAGTAATCATCGCTCACATGACGGGTAAACCGCCGAGCGAGGGTTTCATTTGAACCATGCTCGCCCTTCGCGCTGCTGCCGCCGATGTCGCGAGATTCGCGGATTTCCCGCGACCATTTCAAGTGCTAAGCATCTGCGGTTGTCCGGCTCGAAAAGATCTCTGCATGTTGGGCCATGGCTGTCACCAATATCTCCCTCATGCACATGCTTCATGCTCCTTCTTGCGAGGAACTCACCGCCGTGCCATGACCGGGTGCACAAAAAAACCGACGTGGCGGTACACCGGAGGTGATCCGCCACGTCGGTTTACTTTTTAACAAGCCCCCTGGTTCTGTCAGGTTGCCATTTATCTAGTCTTCCGAAGCGTTTTCATTGCCGAGCAAAGGACCGCTAATCCTACACCCGCCGCTCCTATCTTACGCCGCGTCGAGGCTCAATACAAGTACGCGGATGCGGATGTGTAATGGCAAACCCTGACGGCGACGACGGAAATCCGCAAGGCCCGATCGGCTCGGTTCGACGTAACCGAGGCTGTCATACCTTGAACGATGAGTTCGCTGTTAGGCGGCAGGGCCGTCGGCCTTCCCTGGACCTTCGACGTGAGTCAACTGGAGTCGTTTAGAGGTTGGACCAACGAAGTCTCCGCGTGACGATAACGGCCGCTAGATTCGCGAACTGCGCGCGGCGAGTGTCCCCAACCGACCGTCGAGCCGTAAGTTGAGAAACAACATCTTGAATTGGAGCGTGCGACCTTCGATACGCGCCATCAAACCCATCGTCGGTAATTACTACGCTGCGCCCTTGTGTTGCCAGCTAGATGTCGTAGGATGCCTTTGGCTGGGAAACGCGTCAGCAGACCCTTTCCCGGCGTTTCGGATGACTAGATGATTGGCAACCTGGCGGGTCCAGGGGGCTTGTTAGAAGGTAAACCGATGTGGCGCATCACCGGCGGGTGATGCGCCACATCGGTTTTTTTGTTGTCGGTTGCCTATCGCCTGCCGATGCACAAGTTTTCAGTCGATCGAAAAACCGTGGCGAATGCACGGTTAACAACGCAAGAAAACTCATGCCGGTGGTGTTTGGCTAGGTGGTCGAAAACGCTTGCGCGCCGAGGCGATCGCGGCACGAGAAGTGCGATCAAACAACGTAGATCGCGAGCAAATCACTTGTCTTTTCTTGATCATCGGAGCCGTCAAACGTGCAAGTCCTTACCACCAAGTGCCCACATTGCCAACGCGAAGTTGACAGCACCATCGATCACCTCGACGGACCGGTCATCTGTCCGAGTTGCCACAAGCCTTTCGAGTTGGAGATGCCGACGGCCGTGGTGACGTCCGTGCGCGAGTGGATCAGAAGGCTGCCAATGATAAGCGGATGGCGAAGGAACCCGGCGAAGACACACTGGCGCACGTCCATCCGGTCGTCTTTCGGGCTCGGCCCTTTACCTCTCTGTTACTGGCGTGTGTCGCCTTGATCGCGATTGCCGTGATGGTCATGTCGATCGCCAGGATGACGGTGGCTGGCGTCGCCCTTGGGGAGACGATGATGCTCGGTCCGGCATCGCTATTGACTTGGCTTTGCGCCATCGTGCTCTTGGTCGTCGCGGGAATTGTCGGCTATTGGATGCTGCTTAGCCAGTTCACAACGTTGACGGTGACGGACGATCGCACGATATACCAGGTAGGTCTCATCGCTCGCGAAACATCGGAAGTTCAACACAACGACGTCCGCAACATTCAACTCCATCAATCGGTTGTCCAGCGCTTGCTGAATATTGGCGGAATCGGCATATCCAGTTCAGGACAAGATGACTTGGAAATCGTCGCGAAACGGCTGCCAGATCCCAAGCGAATCATCAAGTTGATTCGCGAGAATCAACAATAGATCGTTGACAGCAGCCGTAGGGCGAGCGAACGCTTCAAAATGTCGGACGACGTCGCGCAGCGCTTCGAGATGACTGAATCGCGAAGGGTTTGCTCCACGGTGCGCGCTCGACAACGCCACGAAGCCCGAGACGACGTCGAACAATTCCTCGTCGATGACTTCGGAGTGCCTTGAACCGGATCGCCTCGGTAACGCGCGGATCCTCACAGCCGCCACGGCCGTCGGGTCGTAGCTCGTAGTCCGTTTCCGGCTCGATCGCGATGCCGAGTCGCTCGACTCCGCACGGGTCGCCTGCCTGGTTGAATTGAACGCGAGCGTTGCCGATCCGCGAGTAGTTACCGCTCGCGACCAGCCGTGGAAAAAGATAAAGCTGACCATCCGGACCACGTGCGGCAGCGGGATTCAGAGTGCCTTCGACCTCCAGTGGATTGCCTGGTTCCGGCTCCATGATCAGCCCCAGTCGCTGCAATTGAAAGCCGCTCATGAGCGCGTCTCCGCAGGTGTTCAGCACTGATATCCCAGCAGTTTTGTCAATCACTGGTCGACCCCGGCGGAGGCGGGTCAGTGCCGCGGCCCCTTATGATCGCGCAGCCGCCCGAGGGTGCTCTCAATCAATTTGGTCAGTTTTTCCGCAGCGCCGTCGACGGCTTGGTCCAGGGTCGTCGCCTGATGCGTGACCGCGATAGGCTGGCGGCCTTCGAGGCGAGCTTCCATCACGCAACGCATGTCTTCAGTACCGCCCTTCTTCTCGCTGTTCTCGTCGCTCAGGTGGACCTCCACTCGCGTGATGCGATCGCTGAATCGTTTCAGGGCGTTTTCCACTACACTACTTACCTGAGTGGCCAGCGCCTCGCGACCTTCGATGTTACTGTCGGTATTCAGTTGGATCTGCATGCTGTTCTCCTTTGTGTTTGTGTTTGTGTTTGTGTTTGGTTCAATAGGTGTAGGTGGCGGGCGGCCCCGTCCGCCCCGGCATCTGCTCGGCCGGCTTGGGCAGGACCTGGCCGCCCATCTTTCGAACAGGTCGTCCCAAGCGATCGTTGGCGCCGGCAACTTCATTCCGAGACATCATTACCAACGCGGACGACGAGCTTGCCGAAGTTCTTTCCGGTGAGAAGACCAATGAACGCATTCGGCGCTTCTTCAAGTCCGTCAATCACATCTTCCAAAAACTTGACTTTGCCTTCCTTGACCCACGGCCCCATGGCAGCGGCGAACTCTCCATAACGAGAGCCATAGTCGTCAAAGATGATGAATCCCTGCGCCTTGATGCGTCGGATCAACAAGGTTTGCATCAATAGCGGCAACCGATCTGGTCCGCTTGGCAATTCAGCGTCGTTGTAATGGGCAATTAACCCACAAACAGGCACTCGAGCTTTCGCGTTCAACAGGGGAAGCACCGCATCGAACACCTTGCCCCCAACGCTCTCGAAATAAACGTCGATTCCCTTTGGGCAGGCCTTTGCGAGTTGAGCGGAGAAATCCGCCGCGTGATGGTCGATGCACGCATCAAAGCCAAACGTCTCGATTCCGGTCCGACATTTGTCCGGACCGCCAGCGATACCAACCACACGGCAATCTTCTAGTTTGGCGATTTGTCCGACGACCGAACCGACCGCGCCGGTCGCCGCCGCCATGACCACGGTCTCACCCGCTTGCGGTTGGCCGATATCGAGCAGTCCCATGTAGGCGGTAAATCCCGGCATTCCCAGCACGCCAAGAGCTAATGATGGATGTTCAAGATGATTGCCCAATCGCATCAGCCCGGCGCCATCGGACACGTAGTAGTCCTGCCAACCGCTGTTTGCCAGCACCCAATCGCCCTCGGCGTAATCGGGATGCTGCGAATCAATCACGCGACAAACGGCGCCGCCCACCATCACGTCGCCAATGGCGACCGGAGGGGCATACGACGGCGTGTCGCTCATTCGGCCACGCATGTACGGGTCCAGCGATAGATAGACCGTTCGCAGTAGGATCGCGCCTGCCTTCGGTTTGGGAATCTCCGCATGCTCCAACCGAAAGTTCTCTGGCGTCGGGGCGCCATGCGGACGTGAATTCAACACGATACGGCGGTTCGCTTGTTGGGTCTGATTCATTGCGCACCCAATTTCCAGTTGAGGATTTCCGGCATGTCCTGGCCAAGTTTGTTGATGTAGTGCATGTGGTCAACCAGCTTGTCCCTGAGTTGCTGTTTCAAGTAGACGCCCTGGTTAGCCGGTCTGAGGCAGGCGGTCGATGGTGTCCATAACGAGGTGGAAGCGATCGAGATCCTTCAGCGTATCCCTGGCTGATCCACCGACTACCTACCGCCGCACCAACCACGACAACTTCCACGTCCCGGCGGCTACAAGGAAGCCGTGTTTCTCTTGACAGCAAAAAAGCCGACGTGATGGAACACCCTGAGGTATCCCACCACGTCGGCTTACTATGGACTCGCCTCCGAGCCTGAATCCATCGAGACCGGCCGGGTTGCGCTTTACTCAGTCATCCGATTCATCGAATGAGGCGGCCTTCAAGGTCTGACGCGTCCCACTTCGAGCACCATTATATCAAACGATTTCGAAATGAATACCGCAGCGTTGGTCCCGGATTTGGGAGCATGGCGGAATTTCCCTGGCGCCCTCGCCAACGAGCCTTGCATTGCTACAGCCTCATGTGTCGCAATGTTCCGGTTTCCGCACATGAGCGGAATCTCGCAAGCGGTTAGCGGTTCTTGCCATCAAACAAGACACCGGCCAGTCGCTTCATGGGAAAGCGCGTTTGTCAGGCATCTTCGGCAAACCACGGATCGTCGATACCCAGCTTGAGCTTCGCTTCCATGACCCAGCAATAAAGCACCGGAACGACGAGCATCGTCATGATTTCGATTGTCATGCCGCCGAAACTTGGCATCGCCATCGGCGCCATGATGTCGCTGCCGCGGCCGGTGGATGTAAGCACCGGAATCAAGGCAAGTAGCGTTTCCGCAGTCGTCATCAGGCACGGTCGAACACGGCGCATCCCGGCGGTGAGGGTGGCTTCGCGTGCGTGTTTCGCATTCGTAATCCGGTCCTTTCGAAAGCTCTCGTCGAGATCCGATGTGATCACGACGCCATCGTCACTGGCAATGCCGAACAGTGCGAGAAAGCCAACCCAGACAGCGACGCTGAGGTTGATCGTGTGAACTTGACACAAACGTTGCTGACCGCCTCTTCGGTTCGTGTCACGCTTAGGCAGGTCGCTCACGCAATCCAGCAGACCACATTACAGGCGGGCTTCTTCGCAATCTCGCTTCGAGTCGGTTTGACGCATCACTTGTGGTCGCGGAGCGGTCCCAGGCAGATGCGGAAACCGTCGCGAGAGTCGGAATAATTCGGGCCAGCCAGTCCCAGCCGCACGGCACAGCGGGCGTTGCCAGGGACGTCGAAGTAGTTGCCGCCTCGGCAGACGGGGCGCGGGTTTTCTTTGACAGTGTAGAGTTCCTCGTGGCCGCCCGTCGGGTCGAAGTGATCCAGAATCACTTCCCATACGCCGCCGCACATGTCGGCCATGCCGAAACCATTGCGGCCCCGCTCGCCGTAATGGTCGACAGGTGATACAAACGAGAACCCGTCGCTCCAAGGGGCACTGTTGAGTGGCCATTTCTGCTTGCGGTCGGGCAGAAAATCGACTGCCGAGATGTTGAACCGGCCTTCGCCATCGCTCAGTTCATTACCCCACCAGAAAGCTGTGCTATCCTTGCGTCCGCCGCGGCAGGCGTATTCCCACTCGCCTTCCAACGGCAAGCGATATTCCAATCCTTCCGGCAGTCGGCCCGCCTCGCGTTCGTGTTTCGTGAGCCACTTGCCAAACGCCCGAGCGTCGGTCCAGCTCACGCAGACTACCGGAAAATCGTCGCGCAGCGGAAACTGAAAGTTCGGATCGCGCCAGCTCTTGCCCTGCATCGGTTCCCACGGATGAGTCACCGTTGTCGTCAGGTTGTAGCTGGTCCACTTCGGGTTGAAGCACTGCGTATGTCCGTCGGTCTTCTCCGCGTCGGTGATGTACCCCGTCTCATTCACGAACCGCCGGAATTGGCCGACAGTGACTTCCGTCCGGCCCATCCAGAACCCGTAAGGCACGCGCATCGCTCGCGGCTGTTCGCCTTCGTACGACTCCCGCTCTGTGCCGGCCTGAGCGCCGCCTTCGATGCCTGTCGCCCATTCCTTTTCTTCCGGCGTACTCCCCATCATGAAGTCGCCGGGCGGAATGTAGATCGTTTCCACGACAACTCCGCCGCCAAGGTCGGCGAGCTTCGCTTCTCCCCGCTTTGGCTCGTCGCCCCGCAACGATGCAGTTCCTATCGCAATGCTGGTGATCGCGCACAAACTAAACACAACTCGGCTGTTCATGATCTGATCCCATGTAGACAATCCGTGGTCCTTGTCCCTCAACGCTTGTTCCGATGATCAAAGCGATTTCATTCGCGCAGCCGCAGAGCAGCAAGATACCCTGAATGCCAGGTCGGCGAGCGACCGATCAACCATGGGCTGCTCACATGGCTCGGGACTTTCGAGTCGGCTTGCGAGTACGCTCCGATATTCAACAGAGACTCGGGCTACGTTCAGCTTCATTGCCGGACCTCACTTTGTTGCCGTTGCCGCTTCGCGCAACAGGCCGAGCGCGGCTTGCACGAGCATTTCACCGCCGCCTGGTTGCAGGGCCGAATTGGTCACTTCGTAGCTGCCGCCGGCGTAAGCCGCGCGATGCGGGACGTAAATTGTTTCCACGGCGTTCGACAGTTCCACAAGGATTGTCGTTCCAAAAGGCGACCCTTGCTTAATGGCCAGGCCAAGTTCGACGAACACTTCGCCCGGCAAGCAGACGATGGCGAAGTCGTCCCCCAGCGTGATCACGGTCACTTGCACGGGAAGTGTTCGACCAATGCCTGCCAGCGAACGGCTGAGTCCCCAAGTGATATGGTCCGCCGTCTTCACGTGCGGCTCGCGATGAAGCAACTGATCCAGAATCAGCTTCTTGTACGCGGTAACATGATCCAGGAACTCGACCTTTTCGCCGCGTTTGGCCAGTGCAACGATCTGCACCGCCCGCTCGACTTCTTCAAGCGTCGCATCTTCGAGCGGCAACTGCACCATTCGCGATTGGACTGTCAGCCGCGTGTCGACCACGGGCGTCAACCCGGCGATCTGCATACTGATCGAGTTGCCGATCGACTCACCAATAAGATCCGCCTTGTTCCGGTCCGTGCTTGAAGGGTTGACGTGATTGATGTCGCCGCAGCATCCCGTGCCGAAAATCGAAATGACGTCCGCTCCGAAATCCCTGCGAAGTGTGCGTTCGATGAAGAACGGATAGTCGGCGCTCCAACGCATCCCGCCCACTGTATCGAGATGAAGCGCGAAGTTGCTGAGGATTCCCCGCATGGCGCCGTCTTCTGGATTGCGTATAGCGAGCAGGCCGATCTCTGGATCGATCGGACCGGCGGCGCGGACGACGTCCGGATTGGAGAGACTCTGCCACGTCCGCACGCTGCCGTCGCGCATGACGAAGCGGCGGTTAAAGGCGACGGGAGTCGTTTGCGTTGCCGAGCCCGCGGCAAGCAACGACGGCAACGCCTGGGATTGGGCTCGCGTGATGGCATCGACCGGCCCGCGAATCAGCTTCTCGATGTACTCCGCTCGCAGCTTCTCCTGCTCGTCTTTGCCAAGATACAGATACAGTTCCTTCATGTAGTCGGGCGCGGTGTGCGAGTGCGTCGCCGCGATGACGATGCTGTCCGCCGGGATGCCGGTCGCCATGCTCGCTCGCCGACGAACTTCGCGCGACAAGTCGGTGGCGATGCCGATCAGATCGCACACGACCAGCGCGGCCGCCGTGTCGCCGTCGCGAAAGACGATCGCCTTGGCCTTCAGCGGATCGATGGTGCCTTCGGCGAGTCGTTCGTGATAGTAACCCGCCATCGGGAACCCGACCGGCGGCGTGATGTCCGATTCGGCAACGCCAACTCGCAGCTCGCGGGCGTCCATCGCCGTGAACAATTCGCGGCGAATCGATGCCAGCCACAGTTCGGCCGCGCGACGCTGGCCGATGCCGGTAAAGTGTCGGCGGGAATTGATATCGCCTCGGTTGTCGCCGGTCAGTGTGTCCGTATCGGGGCCGGCTCGGAAGCCGGGGTGCTTGACCAAAACATCAATGCCGGCGCGAATGCGGCCTTCGCCTTCCGGATCGTTGTAGACCGTCGGATGATGAGTCGACTTCGCCAGCAACCAGGGCGGATCGAAGCCCCAGGCCTTGGCAGCCGTCTCGCGAATCGTTTTCACATTGGCGACGTAGGCCGCAGTTGTATTCTTCGTCAGCACATCCGATTCGCCCTGTTGCCAGAGGACCGCGCGGAATGAGCCTACCGACTTTCCGGCCGTGACCAAACGAGGAAATATGTTTCCGTCGGGCAGCCATTGCGCGGACGAACTTCCGCCAATGGCCACGTTGGCAAAGCCAATCGGGACTTGCACTTCTTTGGCCAAGGCATCGCCAAGTGGCGGCCAGATCGACCCGCCGGCGCTGCCATCGAAGACTGGCTGAGGATCATTTGCAACGGCCCACGAGTCCTTTGCCGAATCGAACGCGACGACGCGATGCTGCGCGTCCGCGACCGATCAGCCGCTCGTCGTTGCAGTTGGTCGCGTACGACTGCCCTGCCACGACAAACACTTCGCCCACTCCGATCGGTTCGACTGCGCCAGTGCCGAGAATGTCAGCGCCGCCGCGGCAGCGAACTTCCAGCCGATACCAGCCACCCGCCGCAACCCTCGCTGATCCTTCAAACTGATCGTTGGCTAGTGTCGGCGTGAACTCCGTCCATTCGCCGCCATCGCGAGATCCGTCCGCCAGAAGGACAACACGATACTCCCAAGTCGCATTGGGTGCGCCCTTGAGCAACGCGCCGGACACTCGCACGTCGGCATAACCCGCTCCCGGCGCCAGGCCGATGCGTTGAATGACCTGATGCGATTGCGGGTGTTCCAGCCTCACATCATTGGCTCCGTGGGCGGCCCCTGAGATGAATAAGCCGACGGCGACAAGGAAGCAATATCTAGTATGCATCTGATGTGTGTCCCTAAGTGCGGAAAGACGCGAGTCGCTCATTGTGGCTTGTTCTTAAAGAGTATTCCACTAGGTCACTCGCGGTTTGGACTCACGTGCGGTTGGCTGATGCGATTCCGTTGGCGAGGCGGCGAGTGCGTTGCAGTCAGTACATTCCGCAACGTGCGCAACGCGACCTGCGACGATCCGCCGGTCTGCTTCGCGGAGCCAACCGGGACAATCGAAACGTCGGGCGGAGATCATGCGATGGCAAGTCACCAGAGGTTGGTTCCCCGAACGTTCTCAGCTGGCTGCAACCGGTGATGATCCGCCTCTTGGAATAACGCGCCGGGGCCGATCGCGACGAGCTGACACGACTGCGAAAGCTTTCGGGGAAGAAACCCTCTTGGTTCGCGGCGAAACACCCGGAACTTGTCTTTCCCAAGCAGCGTTCCGCATGACAATAACACCGGCGGCGACACAGGGCCGTGGTCCTATGGACACTTTCTAAAACGCGATCGAAAAAGACGCATGTGATGCCAAGGCCAAGCGTTGGTAGAAAGGCTGCTTTCAGCGGCCGATCGATACGGCTGACGGAGTGTTCATCGAGATCGACGCGACGACGTTGCGTATGATCCTTGGCGGCGCGGACTTGAAGAAAGGGCGACGTCGCAAGCGATACCAACAAACCAGCGGAACACGGCGCGGAGTCATGTGAACAGAAAGGCATGCGGAGATTCGAGCAAGCGCCGGGCCTGTCTCCAGCGGAGGCGAGCGTTCCTGGGGCATCCCGACGCCGCGGCCCGGCGTCAGCAATTGCGGTTGTACAGCGGCGATGCCGTTGAACACAGAGTCTCTGAAGGAAAGCAGTGGCCGATGCCTCCAGCACCGATCCTGTAATCCCGTTGCTCCTTGGGGCCCGGACTTTCATCCTTCGTCGAACTGCCCTATGCGGACCCGCATGGACGGTGGTGTGGGGGCCGGACGGGGCCGGGCGGCGAAACCCGTCCGGCTACCCGATTGCGATTCTGCTATCCATCATCGGCTGAATCCAACATTGAAACGCCATGTGCAAATCGCTGCAAAACCGCATCGAAGTCAGTCTCTAAACTCAAGAATCGGCCCATTTGAGGATCGAAAGGCCGCATACCTGCAATGGATTCAAGCAACCGCATACACATCCAGATCTCTTCCATGACGCTCACTGCCTCCTGCTCGGAGTGCCAGAAGGGTACGTCGATGGTTGCATGTGTGTCCCATAGTGTGATCTGAATTCCGTTGCCGTCTTCCGGGCCGTTTAGCTCAAAATGTCGCCAACGGCGTTTGGCTTCATCGACTGTCAGTTAGTAGTCAGAGTGAAAGCTGAATGCGGGACAACGCTATTCCGTCGGACTGGACGGGGCGGGCGCCGGTTGCGCGTCGGCGCGTTGGGCGGCACGTGGGCTTCACGGACCGAAAGATCGGCGTAGATGACCCGGTACTCTTTGGCATCCTTGAGGCGGTACCAGAAGATAGGCGTGTCGGCCGCGCCAGTGAGACGCCTTTGCCCGCGTAATGTGCGTCGGCTTCCGGCGACAGTTGGGTTGTAAACACCAAGCCTCGCTGCAACCGCGTCGCGGCTGCCATGTTCTTCGGCATCTGGGCTTTCATGAACTTCTGCGTCTCGGCTTCTATGATCTTGGTCATCTGCTCCTTATTTGGCTTCCCCTTCCCTGGAGCGAGCTTCTCCCAATCCAAGAGATCGAAAATCTGCTCCTCGAACTTGGTGATCTGCTCCATATTCGGCTTCCCATTCTCTCGAGCGAGCCTCTGCAAATCCAACAGCTCCTTGATCTTGTGCCTCTGCTCCTCAGCAGCTAATTCCAAGAACATCCGCATAGCGAAATCCCTCCCAATCACCTCCGTCATCGTCTGCTGGTCCAGCGAGTCCGGGAACGGCCCGCCACTCAATTCGCTGTAGTAGCGGAATGTGTCGATCAAGTCCTGCTCCGGCAGCGCGTCGGGCACGCTGGGGGGCGTTTCGGCGTCACGGACCGAGAGATCGGCGTAGATGACCCGGTACGCCTTTGCATCCTTGGGGCGGTACCAGAAGATGGGCGTGTCGGCCGCGCCGAGCGCAACGCCTTTGCCCGCGTAGTGCGAGTCGGCTTCCGGCGGCAGTGAAGCTGTGAATATCAAGCCGGGCTGAAACTTCACCAGGTCTTTCGTCATCCGGGCTTGCATCGTCTCCTGCGTCTGCTTCAAGTTCGCCTTATCCAACTGCTCCAGAGAATCGAAAGAAAGACTCTTCATCGCGACGTTCTGCAAAAACGACGTCAAGTCCAGCGAGTCCGGGAACGGCCCGCCACTCAATTCGCTGTAGTAGCGGAACGTGTCGATCAAGTCCTGCTCCGGCAGCGCGTCGGGCACGCTGGGGGGCGTTTCGGCGTCACGGACGGAGAGATCGGCGTAGATGACCCGGTACTTCTCGCTGTCCTTGGGGCGGTACCAGAAGATGGGCGTGTCGACCGCGCCGAGCGAAACGCCTTTGCCCGCGTAGTGCGCGTCGGCTTCCGGCGGCAACTGGACGCGAAACATCAAACCTGGCTGAAGCTTTGCCTGGGTTTCCGCGAGTTCCTGCTTCCCACCCGGCTTCTGCATCCTATCTGAAGTGAACTCCCTATAGATGAGCTGTGTAATCGACCAATTGTCAATGGACGCTGGGAAAATCCCGCCGCTCAATCTGCTGTATTCGCGTAGCGTTTCGATCAGATCCTTTTCTTTCGTGGTGGAGCCATCAATACTGGGCGTCGATAGGAAGAATGATCCCACTTCATAACCCTCTGGCGGCTCAACGCTGAACAGCGACTCGTCCAAGTCCACGTTGAACTCGAAGTCGCTCATCGTGACCTTCACATCGGGCACTACCGCTGCGGTCCATCCTACGCGGGCTGGCAAACCGGTCTTCGGATCGCCCCACACCTCAAACACGATGGCAGGGCTGCTAATACGGAATCCAATGACTTGTCGTCCGTCGATCACCTTCTCGCCGAGCGACTCACGTTTGGCGTCCGGTCGATCGTGGGCGTCGAGCAGCATCGAGCGCCAACCGGCCACGGGATCACCACCGCCCGACGTTTCTTCGTTGCGCTCTACTGGCGTCATCGAAGACCTCGGCCCGCTTTTGCGCGGGCAGCAGGCTAATGAACTTTCCTTGGCCCCCATCCCAGATATGTATCGTCTTGGACTTGTCCGGATTCACCGTCTCCCTGCGACTCCGAGTCGCACCCAGCATCATGAACACGCTGGTTGTTTTCCTTAGGTCCCGCTGCATTGCCGGAGGTAGGAGCACCACTTGCACGGACTGGGCCGTGAATTCGGTGGTCACCTTGCACTTGACAGTCTTTGCTTCGCGGACAGGCTCGAGGAAGTCGTCCAGGGCGTACGTCGCACTGCCTGCGTAGAACCAGAAGGCGACTCCAGCGACGGCCAGAACTAAAACGGCGGCATGGGAAATTGGGGAACGCATGATCCACCTCCAAGCGTCTCGGGAACGGGTTCGCGGGCGTGTTGTCGCGGTTCCCCCGCGCGGAACCTGCCGCATGACGGCGCCGACCAAGGAATCGTCTTCCGCTGGCAGGCGATTCAATGTCTGTTGAACAAAATCATCCTGTTGGGACTCACTGTCCTGAGCCATCAATCCCAGCAGGCGGTGCGTTCGATAACTATCTGCCGCCAATTGCACCAGACGATCGTCGTGCGCAAGAAGTTGACGAATCTCGGCAACGCCCGTTTCGTCGAGTTCGCCGTCCAGGTGGTCGTTCCACAATTCAATGAAGTGTTCGTCCGTACTCATGACGATTCTCTTTCGATTGCCATACGATTCTCGATGCATTCCTGGAGGGTGCGGCGTATCTTCCACAGCTGTTTCTTCACTGCCGCGACGGATCGGCCGCTGCGTGAGGCCATTTCGTCGAGCGGAATCTCTTCGTCGTATCGCCACGTGATGAAACGCGTCAGATGATCACCCAGCATCTCGACGCATTTCTTCAAATGTTCCAACCGAGCTGAGCTCGAGTTTCCGGAGGCTGGTTCGTACGGCGGTCCAGTTCACGCTGTAGCAAGTCCAATCCAAATCGAGCGTGGTAATCAGCGACTCTTCTAAGCCGAGTCGCTTCGGTCTTCAATTGAAACCGGGCGATCGTGAAGAGCCACGCGCCAAACTCGGTGCCCGTGCGGTATTCATTCAGCCTGGAAAACGCAGCAACGAAACTCCGCTGGGCCACCTCGTCGACATCCACACCCGGCGGTGCACAGCCAGCAAGCCACGCCCGCAATGGGCGCTCAAATTTGCGGACAACGTACTCGAACTCGACGGTGTCGCCGCTGCGAATACGGCGGATCGCATCAT
>CAVORG010000019.1:0-15582 GCA_963698545.1 uncultured Planctomycetaceae bacterium | reverse complement strand
ATACGCTCTGATGGGGGGGTCTGAGGGCGTGCTTGCGGGACGGGCTTGGTTCGCTAGAATGGTGTACACGTGAACACCTGCCTAAATCGTGGAGGGCCCGTCATGAGCTACAAAAAATTGAAGCACCTATTGGCTTCGAGTAACTTGCCGTCCCAGGATCGCGTCTGGTTCGCTCGGTGGGTCGACCGGTACCGCCGTTACTGCCGCGTCCAACCAAATGATCGCGTTCCGATCAGCCGGGAGTCGGTGATCGCATTCTTGCAGCAACAAAAAGCCTGTGGGCGGCCGGCGTGGCAGCGGCTGCAAATGGTGAAGGCGCTTCAGTTCTATCAAACGTCCGTCTGTCGGTGCGAGGCAACGGACCTGGATGACATTCGCGAAACACTGGCCGAGTTCGTCCGGCGACATTCGAGTTCACAGCCACAAGCTGAAGGTTTCATTGACGTCGCTGGAAAGATCGACCCCAACGAACCGGAACCGATTCAGGAACTTCGCCGGCGTCTGCGGTTGCTGGGGGGCGAGTACAGCACCGAAAAGGCTTATGTCAAATGGGCTGCCCAGTTTGTGCGGCATTACCGGATCGAGTCGATCGAACAATTGAAGTCCCTGGGCGAAGCGGAAGTAACCGAGTTCCTGACCGAACTTGCGGTGGAACGGAACGTGGCTGCCGGAACCCAAAATCAGGCGTTCAGCGCGCTATTGAAATTGTTCAGCCAGGTTGCGCGAAAGGACTTGAGGGGGATTGATGCGGTGCGGGCGAGCAAACCGAGGAAGCTGCCGCTGGTCTTGAGTCGCGACGAAGTCTGGCGGTTACTGGACGAATTTCAGGGAATCTGTCAGTTGATCGCGAATCTACTGTACGGCGCCGGGCTTCGCATTAACGATTGCCTGAGGTTGCGCGTGAAGGATATTGCCTTTGAGTTAGGCCAGATTGTGGTGCGGGATACCAAGGGCGAGCACCAACGCATCACGATCCTGCCGGACGTTACGGTCGCGGGATTGCGAACGCAAATCGAGTTGGCTCGGCGGATTCATGAGCAAGACTTGTCGGAAGGCTATGGTCGGGTGTTCTTGCCCTACGCCTTGGCCAAGAAGTACCCGCGAGCGGGTCAGCAGTTTGCCTGGCAATTCATCTTTCCGGCGAGTAAGCGTTCGCGCGATCCGCGGTCGGGAGAAATCCGCCGCCACCATCTGCATGAAAGCGTCTTCGCCAACGCGTTAGCCAGAGCCCTGTCGCGGGCCGAGATTGGCAAGCCTGTTCATTCACACACGTTTCGCCATAGTTTCGCGACGCACATGCTGATGGACGGGTATGATATTCGGGTCGTCCAGGAGTTGCTCGGGCACAAGGACGTGAGCACGACTCAGATCTATACCCACGTCCTGAACCGGCCAGGGATTTCCGTGAAGAGCCCCTTGGATCGGCGGGGTGCGGCGTAGCGCAAATGCGAGTCGTCACGTCCTGACCAGAAGTTGATGTGGGGTTCGGTCCTGGGTGGCGAGGTTAGTCAGACGTTGTTTGTGGTAAAAACCTGCTAGCGGACCTTGCTTGCACGAAGTTACCACACGAAGTTACCACAACCAACGCCTGACCAACTTCCCCCCCTGACCAACTTCCCCCCTGCCTGACCAACTTCCCCCCTGACCAACTTCCCCCCGCTTCGACGCTCACACCGTGAGTGGCTCGGCCACTTCGGTGATCGAGTGGTCCGGCTGCGCCACGGCGGGCTGTTCATCCTCGGCGTCCGTTTGCTCCTGTCCGCTCTTGCGGGGACGAGTCGCCAGAGCGGCGGCATAGAGCGCCGCGACGACGAGCAGCAACGCCTTGACTCCCACGACAAAGGTGATGGTTTGCAGCAGGCCGCCCACGAGTGCGCCAATCAGGTTAGCGCCCAGGGCCAGGTTCTTGTGCCGGACCCGAGCGAACGATTGGATGAACAGAATACCGCTGAACAGCATCGGCAACGTGGTCAGGGCGCCTACCAGCACCGCCTTGACTGCATAGGGCAGGAAAGCGAACGTGGACAAGTCAACCCAGTACAATCCCAGACAGGTACCCAGCAGGCCAACACCGACCATCGTCGGCGACAGTTGTTTGAAGCGGTGTGCGATCGCATTCGCCAACAGCACCATGATCAGGATGCCGGAAATGATCACGGCGTTGACCAGCCAGGTATTGCCCAGCGCCACGGACGCCTTGCTGATGTTCTGCACTTCCAGAAGCAGGAACGCGGATCCGAGGAAAAAGAAGTGCCATTGCGACGCGTCCCAGCGGCTCAGCCAGGAAGGTCCGCCGCTGCGATACCGACTGTAGCCCAGCAGAGCGAGCAGCAGCAGTCCCAGCAAGTAATACAACACGGGGATGCTCGGCTGCTTCAGATACAAGTATGGCCAGTCGTCGGTCGCCAATCGTGTGCTGAAATCCAGCTTCACCGGAGATGCGCGGCGCCACTCGGCGATCGCCGCGGACAGCGGTTGATCTTCAGCCAGACTCGCTTGGACCATGTCGTCGTCGCCAGCGACAAACATGACTCCGCCCCAGCCGCTGGCGGAGGAGGGGATGCGGAACACCAACGGTTCGACGCCAAACACGGTCTTGAGGCAGCCGCCGATGCGGTCCGCGATGTAATGGCGATGGGCCATGAAGTTCAACGTCAGCACGCCGCCTTCCTTCAGAAGCGAACGAGCCCGAGCGATGCTCTCCAGCGTGTAAACATAATGGTCGAACCGCGCGTTGGTCATCGAAGTCATCGTATGCGAGTCGAGCAGCCCGAAGATGATCAAGTCGTACTTTCTGTCGGTCGAGGCGAAGAAGGATCGAGCATCGTCATTGACCACGGTCACTCGAGGCGAGTCATACGGACGCTCAGGATGGTAGCGTCGGCCCATCTCGATAATCACGGGGTCGATGTTCGACGGCCGTGACATGACCCGCGTTGCCGCGGAGCGCTGCGGCCACGTCGTTACCCGATCCCGCGCCCACAATCAGCACATCGTCGGGATGCGGCTGGAATCGCAGCGGCAGGTCGTATTGGCTCAGCCCGGCCATGTCAGCGGTGATCCTGGGATTCTCGGCAATCCCCTCGGGGCTCAGATCCACCATTCCCTGGTAGCCGACGTTGTTGACGTTGATCACGTACTGCCCCTTCCAGCTTTTCTCCTCGTCCTGCGATTCACGCAGCACTAGCTTCTGGTAGGGCGACCATGTCGTCTGCAGCGAGGCCGCATCGTGGCCCGCGAGCCAAGCGGCGGCAACTAACCCCGCCAGCAGACCGGCGTTGGCCCAGCGTTGTCGGCCGGGGCCCAGAAAGGCCGTCAGCATCAGAACGGCAACCGAAATCCAGGCCACCGGGGGCAGATACAGAGCGCTCAACACAGCGAACAGCCAGATGCCGACAAGGCTCCCCGCCACATTCACCGAGTAGGCCCAGGTCGTATGCGGATGGTCGTCAAGCAGCCGGCCAAGCAGACGTCCGATCGGCACAAAAATCTCCCATAAAAGCACCATCAGCAGCAAGGTGAGCCCCATTCCCAAGAAAACTCGGAACACGATCGTCAACGCGCCGCTGGAGACCGCCTCTTCCCAAATCAACAAGTCGCTCAGCCCGCTCAGCAAGTTGGTGATCTGGCCGGCGAGTTGTCGAGTCGGCGGCAGCGCCAGGATCGTCGTCAGAGCCAACAAAGCCAGGAACGCATGGCGGAGTTGGATTCTTCGTTGGCAAGTGAAACAGCCGACTCCCAGCCCCAGAAAGCAGACAACCAGAACGGTGTTCTGCAGGTAGGCGAAAATCCGGATCTCGGTGCCAATCCAGCGGATCAGCAACAACTCGAGGAAGAGGCCGACGATGCTGATCAAGAAGATCGACAGCGTGCGGTTGGCGGGGCCCGGCAGGGCTTCGTGACTTTGTGGAGACATGGCTCACCTTGATTGGAACACAGCAGCGGCGCAACGCCGGCGAAGAAGAGTAGTTTCTCTCTCGCCCGCCGGCGCGAGAGAGCTTCCCGCCACCCAAACCCCGACAAAATACCGATCGGTGGTGACGGTCATTCCGGTCGTTCTGCTCAATTCGACGCGACGCACCGCCGACGTGACCACGAGACGCGGGGCTCTTCAGCGTCAACGGCGGAGGCTGGGCGAGTGGCCCGATCCAAGTTGGCCAAGTCCGTCAACTTGGTGTGTCGCCAGATTCCTCAACCGGATGGGTTCAGGCGCGTAGGAGCCAAGGAGGAGTTCATGGCGCCATGCGGGACGCGAGACGGTGCGTCACGCGGGACGCGAGACGGTGCGTCACGCGAGACGCGAGACGGTGCGTCACGCGAGACGCGAGACGCGAGACGGGGCTGATGTGATCAGGCACGAAGTTACCACAACCAACGTCTGACGTGCTTCTCCCAAGTCTCGTAGGCGGACTCCAGTAAGCCAGGTCCCAAGGAGGAGTGCACGCGGATCGCGGCGTCAATCACTTCCCCGGTGACTTCATTGACTTGCATCGCTTCCCTCCACGCCGCCGAATTGTTCGCTAATGACATCGCCTTCGATTCCAGCTTTCCTCAAGGGTTGTCCAAGGGCGTCAACCGACGTGAGTGTCAGGCTGCAGGCATTTCAGGGCAGGCAAGAAACCGGCGCGGCAACCCATCTGTCACCAGCCGCACCGTCGCGGCTCGCGTCCCCCGCGGTTGTTGACCAGCGCGGGTCGGCTCACGGGTTAACCGCGGAGCTCGCGGTGATCCGCGGAGGACTTAACGCGCAAAGCCGCTAAGCGTTTTCTGGTTTCGATGACGTACTTTATCAAGTCGTTGAATTCCCGGCGGCTCTTCAACTGCCTGGCTAGATTTGCGGGCATCAAGGAAACCGTGGATTCCGTAATCTCGTCGATATCGGATCGCGAGATCCTGATCGGCTCGGGTTGCGCGAGGTTGCGCATGACGATTTCCTGGTCGTTCTCCGAGATCCGCACGCCTGTCTGGACCCTGCCGTCAACGGTTAGGACGCTGACTTGGGCGTATTCTTTGTCGATAAGTTTCGAAGGATGCAAGACGGACTCGACGAGCTGTTCGGCTGTCAGTTTGGTCTTCAGGTCGGCCAGATTGGGCCCGAGACGGGCGGCGCCGGACGGCGGATCGTGGCAACCAAAGCAGGCGGCGGCGGATTGATAGAAGAGCTTCTTGCCTCGGTTGGCGTTTCCTCTGGCGATCGCGACTTTGGCAAGTTGATCCAGGGGCGTGTTCAGCAGTTCTTCCTCCAACGCCAGGTTGGAGAATTCGGTCGCTTCGGCTCCCGAATCAGTTGCTGCAAACCGCTCCTCCAATGGGTGTTCCGCCAGCAAGTCCTCGGGCCTCCAAAACGTCGAGCGGTCGCTTGTCTGCTCGCGAACCTTCTTGACGCTGGCGGGACGAACGGGCGAAGACTGATTGCCCCAAGTGTTGCGGACGAAGGTCAGCACGGCAGCCAGCTCTTCGTCCTTGAGCAGGGAGCGGAAGGCGGTCATCGGCGGCACGCCGCGGGCCGGATCGTAGGTCTTTCCGTTGACCGTAAGTTTGCCCCACAGTCCATGCAGGGTCATCTTGATCAGGCGTTCCTCGCTGCCGTTCACCCACGGACTGTCCACCAGCGACGGGTACACGTTTGCGTTTCCTTTGCCGTGCGTGAGGTGACATGTCGCGCAATGCGATTCGCGCTGGTAGATCGCGGCGCCCAGTTTATAGACTTTCTGATCGGTGGGACTCAGGTGCTGTGGAGGCTCGAACTCGACAAACTCCACCTCGGCCGGGGCGGCGAATTCGCTTGCCCCGGTGGCGTCCACGTTGTACCAGAAGTGCCGCACCGTCTTGGCCGCGACGACGGCGTGCTTGACGTCCGAGCTTAGCAGCGTGTCCAACAGCTCTTCGTTTCGCACGCCATGCTGTTGGTGCAGCCACAGCGCTTCGAGCAAATGGTGGGCTTCCGTTTCGTCGTTGGGATCAAAGTCCTTCATCCACTCGCGAGTCGCTGCGATCACCTCGTCCGAATCGCGGTCGCTCAGTTCGACCCGCGTGCGGTGGCGGACGCCGTCGACCGGATGCTTGAGGTTTTCCAGCAGAGCCGTGATCGGTTGGCCGTCAATCTTGACCGGCTTTTGCAGCGGCCGCCCCTTGACCGTCAGACGGAAGATGCGACCGTGCTCATGGTCCCGGTTGGGGTCGCGAATGTTGTGCTGCATGTGGCCGATGATGACGTTGTGCCAGTCGGCGACGTACAGGGCTCCGTCTTCGCCAACGACAGCGTCGGTCGGACGGAAGTTGCGATCTTCGCTGTTGATCAACTCCAGGCCGGGCGTTCCCCAGACGTGGCCGAACTCGCGATCCTTGCCATTTCCCTCGCGATCCAGGGAGTACTGCTTGACGCCCAGAAAACCGATCGTGTTGCAGATCAGAAAGTCCTCTTGCAGATCGTCGGGGAAGTGCTCTGACGAAAGAATCGCGTTGGCCGCGACGGGTCGAAACTCCTTGGTTAGCAGGGTGTGCATCTTGAAGCCTTTGCCTTCCGGACGCACCTGGTACGACTTGCCGCCCGTGCCGTCATTCGCGTAGCGGTAACCCCAGTAGTCAAAGCTGGTGCCGTGCGGATTGGGGGAGTTGCCGGCGTGCGGAGTGATCGTGAAGGTGCGGGGGTCGAAGCGATACATCCCCGAGGCGCCGATGTTCAGGTTTTGCTTCCACGGCGTTTCGTGGTTGTGCACCAGGAAGATGCCGCTCTGCCAGTAGATCCCGCCATCAGGGCCGTAGATCAGATTGTTCGCAGCGTGGTGCGTGTCGGCGGTGCCGAGCCCCTGCAGAAGGGGGTAGCGGACATCGGCCTTGTCGTCGCCGTCGGTGTCCTTCAGGAACAGCAGGTCGGGACCCGAGGTCACGATCACGCCGCCGCCCCAGAACTCGAAGCCCAGCGGGTTGTGGACCTGCGCGAAGATCTTGCGATGTCGGCTGATGCCGTCCCGGTCCGTGTCCTCAAAGATCATGAGGCTGTCATTCAATTCCTTGCCCGGCTCCCACTTCGGATAGGTGTTCCAGCTGGCCGCCCAGAGCCGCCCTTTGGTGTCGACCTGCAGCTGCACCGGGTTGGCGAGGTCGGGAAACTGCACCTCCGATGCGAAGACGTTCAGCTCGAAGCCCTCCGGAACCTTCATCTTGGCGATGGCTTCCTCGGGGCTTAGATAGTCAACGCTGCCTTCCTTCTCGGCGCTCGAACTCTTGCTGCCGCCGCCGACGTTCGAAATCACCTCGACCGGCGCCGGCACGTTGCTGTCGTCCACCTCGAACTGCCGGCCCTGGCGGCCGCCCAGATCGCCGGATCGCGATTGGCGGTCATCACATCCAGCATCATCAGTTCATGCTCCAGCACGTCGGCATTGGTCTGGCCGTTGACGAAGTTCAGCCCGGATCGGCCGCCCCAGATGTCGTTGCCGTCGATCGCGCGGTAGCGGTTGTGCCAGTGCCAGTTCTTGTCTTTGACGGCCGCATAGAGACGGCCGAGTTGATCCAGCGGAGGCGACGCCTTGCCCAGCAACGCTTGGGAGATGATCCCGGCCAATTGCTTGTAGCCGTCTGGGTTCAAGTGAATCCCGTTAATCGTATAGCGTTCTGAACTGGATTCGAAGAGCTGCAATGTGGGAGTGAAGAGGTCAACAAACGCGGCGCCGGTTTCCTGGGCGGCCTGCCGCGTCGCGTCGGTGTACAGCGCCAGATTCGCATTCAGTTGGGCGCCGTCGGGGAGGTTGCGGTCTCCGTTGTTCTCGTAGGCGATGGGGCTGAACAGCACGAAGCGGAGTTCTTCGCCCACTTGTTTGCGCAACTCGGTGTAGTGCTGCACGAGTTTCACCAGCTCAGCACGATAGGCGTCCGCCCCGCCCGGCCCCGCAAAGGATTCGTTGTATCCATAAAAGGTAAACACGACGTCCGGGCCAACATGCTGCAGGTACTCGGCGTCGTTGGTGAACCCCTGGTTGCGGGGCCGCTTGTTGACCATGTCTCCCGAGAAGCTCATGTTGCGGAAGCTGACTTGCAGGCCCTGCAGGCGGCTCTGCAAAACGGTTTCGACCCACGGGTCATGCTGCATGCGGTCAGCCAGGCCGTTGCCATAGATGGCGACCACATCGTTCTGCCGGAAGTCAAAGGGCTCGGCGGCTCGAGTCGATGGCGCCCACCAGGTCGCCGCCGCGGTGACAAGGAAGACCAACAGGAGGGACCGGCGTCTGGGGAGGATGGCCAGGATTGTGCGATTCATGTTTTCCAGTAGGGCTGGGGTAGGTCGGCGCCTGTCATGCGATCCATGCCGCGAAAGACAGAGCGGAGAGGAATGTGGGAATCAAGGCGTAGCGGGAGTTCGTTCCTGGGCCGCAGGAGGCACGAAACAGGGGAGGCACGAAACGGGGAGGAGTTTCATTCTCGTGGCAAGCCAGGCAACAATGGTGATTGTAGCGTTGACGCTCCCCAGTGGGCTGCGGGGGCGGCGCGGAGCGACGGGGAATCGAACACGGCTTCGGGACGCGGAACGTCCCAACGGCGCCGAAAGCACTTATCCTAAACTGCCTAAGTTGCCGCAGGAATGAAACTCCTCCCCGTTTTTACGCCCCCCCCCAGAGGGCTGCGGGGGCGGCGGCGGAGCGACGGGGAATCGAACACGGCTTCGGGACGCGGAACGTCCCAACGGCGCCGAAAGCACTTATCCTAAACTGCCTAAGTTGCCGCAGGAATGAAACTCCTCCACTCCTCCCCGTTTTTACGACGTTCGCCACGTCAGAGACGGCGAAGGTAACGTACTGGATGCCCACGGCAATGCTCCCCGGTCTTGAGTTTATGTGTTGGCGTCGCGTCGTCCCCGCGGCGTCCCCACGGGAAGGCCGGAGACTGTTTGTTTGTTACTTGCTCGCGGCTTTCGTGAGGAGCAGGTTGTCTGGGTCGAAGACGACCTCTTGGACTTGAAATGCAGCGTCCACCTTCAGCGTGGTCTCCCGGTCAGTCAACGTGATCTTGCGTCTCAGGTGTTCTCCTGGTTGGCCGCGCAGAAGGACCTCTCCCGTTAGCCGGTAAGGCCGTTGCTTCTGCTGTTGACTAAGGGTCACCGTTACCGAGTCCGCGAGTTGGGAGAATTGGACGGCGATAACGGGGCAGCCCGATTGAAAGAACCACTGGTCGAAGAACCAAGAGAGATCGGCGCCCGAAGTTTCCGAAAACGCCCGTTCCAGGATTGTGTAGCCATCGTTGTTGGAGTCATACTCCTCGAACGCCTTGCGCCATGCGGAGAAAAAGACCTCGTCGCCCACCTCGCCCCGCAGCATGTCCAAGGCAACCGCGACTTTGCAGAAAGCGATGCCGCGGTAGGCCTGCGTCTGATAGACGCCAGGGTCCGCGATAGCCACGTCTTGGCCCAAGGATGTGGAGACTTGATAGGCGTTGTCGCAGTACTGAATCATCTTACGATAGGCCTCCTTGCCGTGTCGCTGTTCCACAAGGAGCGCGTTGGTGTACGTGGACACGCCTTCGGCGAGCTCGTTCGGCAATGGAACGCTGTAGAAGTTCCATTGGTGCGAAAGCTCATCCGCCACGATGAGCAGGCTCAGCTCGTCAGGGCCCTCCGGTCGCCCATCGGAAAGATCCACATTCGCAATGTCATCAAAGAAACCGTCGGAGATGAGAATCAGCCCAGGCAGGCTGACGCCCATTTCCTTCTTGACCGGCGTGACGTGGGCGAACCGCACGGCCTCAAACGGTAAGCGCCCCATCATCTTCTCGAACAAGCCCGCGCATTGGATCGCCAGGTCTAGACGCTGCTGGATCAGCACCTCCTCGCCCGGATATCCGTAGACGGTGATGGGTAGGTTTAGTTTGGATTCGCCCTGAACCATCACGTACTTCGCCGCGGCGAAACCGAAGGGCAACATCCTGGGACGTCGGACGTCGGATCGATAGTGAAATGTGACTTTATCCTGGCCGGATTCCGTCTTCACCAGCCGTCCGCCCGTCACGGCGGTGTATTCCGCGGGGACGGTCAGAGCGATGTCCATCGCCGCGTCGTTTACCTGGTCGATGGGATAATAGAGGATGTGTGACGACCAACTGGATGGTTCCCTCACTTGTCCCAGCATGGCGATCTCTTGCACCAGCGATTGGTCCACGGACTGAATGAAGTCATCCGCCGAGGTCTTGATCGTCAGGACCCGTTGCTGGCCCGACTGCAAGGGCTCGCGGAAGTGAATGGAAAGGGTCGGCGTCGCATCGTCTCCCTGCTTCGTCTCCCAGAACTTCACCTCGTCTTTTGGCTGGACGTTGACGATCCGAACCACACTATAACGAAGCCGGATCTCCGAGAGCCCATCCTTGGCGGAGCGGACCGTGATTCGATCGACCGTGTGAAGGGAGCCCGCCGATGGATTGATCTCCACCTGAAGGTCATGATGAGTCAACTCGAACTCTGGCGGCGCTGTCCTGGTCGCCGCTTTTCGCTTCGCCTTGACTTGTTCCGGATCGGACAGATCGGCCTCCGGAATTTTGCTCCGGGCTTCACCGGTGAAAGCGAATGACTGTGCGATCTGATCCAGTTGTGCCTTGGTCTTGGCGACGCGCCACGCCTTGTCCGGCGCGGCAAGCTGGAGGATGAGGTAGAAATTGCCGCGGGAAACGCCATACTCCACCGTTGTTGAGCCCAGCGCCGAATACTCCAGCAGCTGCGCCTCCTTGTCGCCGAGTTTATCGGCGCGATAGGCGGTGCGTTGATAGCGGTCCCCCAGAACGGCCTTGATCTGAGTTTCTCTGCTGAGCAAGCCGGCGGGCGCCACGGCGGATGGGAGGAAGAGAACGCTGCACCTTGTGGCAAGGTCTTTGTCCGGAGAGAAAACGAAGACTCGTGCCGCCCCTTGGCTGTGATCGGATTGCACCCATGTTTTGTCCGGCAAGGTGATCGAGACGCCCAACTCTCCATCCGCCCATGTCGTAGGTTCCCCGTCCAATTCCTGCATCGCCCCGCAAAGGGCAAGACCGACCATGAACAGTTTCAACATATCTCGTGTTCCCCGCAGTAACGATGACTCCCCAACGCCCCTGCATTATAGGCTGTGTACCCGCGGGCGCTCGTGCGGCGAGGCGCTGGTTGCGTGGCTTGCCGTGACAACAAGCAACACGCTGGGTCGGTAAGCACCTTGCGTTCCAAAGGGGCGGCCACATGCCAGCCCAGGGCAGAGCGAAGCGGCGCAGCCGCGAAGCGCCGCCCTGGGTTCGAGTACCACGAAAGCCGAGCAGCCCTGAAAGGGCATCACCCAATAGGTTGGGAAGGGCCTTGATCGTAAGCCGGTCCACCTGGGAGGGTAGCAGGCCCGACGGGCCGGCATAATTTTAGCCGTGGCCGTAAGGCGAGCCCTTTAAAGATAGCATCACGCGAGTGCGCCTAGCCGGCAAATTCCCGCCACCGCTGGGCTTGTCGCGTAGCGCTGCTCCTGCCGGAGCACGCTCGACATGCCCCGTCCCCCCGCCGGGCTTGTCCCAGCGGGGCGCATGGCTCCCCGCCAGATACGTTGCTGGCGAGGAGCAACGCTCGACGGGGACATGCCCCGTCGTGGCGGCGTCCCCGCCGGGGTCGTTGCTGGCGAGGAGCAACGCTCGACGGGGACATGCCCCGTCGTGGCGGCGTCCCCGCCGGGGTCGTTGCTGGCGAGGAGCAACGCTCGACGGGGACATGCCCCGTCGTGGCTTGCTCGCCGCTTAAGCACTGGTGGCGACAGGCCTTGGCGGGAAATGGAGCCTCTTCGGGGACACTCTGAAGAAGCTGCAGGTTGCTCGCTTTCAAGGGCTCGCCGTAAGGCCACGGAACGTCAACGGAAACGCGGCCTGTGTCCGATCTGGAAACGTAACCGTGGCCTCACGGCCACGGCTAAAATTGTGTTGGCCCTCCGACGGGCCTTGGACAGAGTCGGGTTGACCACCTCACGTTCAAGGCCGTCGGGAAGTTATTTGTCGGCCGCCCCTTACGATCAAGGCCATGCAGCCCCGTTTGGCGTCCGTATTAATCGCTCTTGCGCGAGTGGAAGAACTCGTGCTCTGGTTGTCGTGTGTGGCAGACCGTGCACTTGCTAATTGGTCCTGCTTTTCCTTGCCAAAGAACCGCCTGGAGATTGTCCTCCAGGGTCGTGGCTGGTCCCATCGCGTGGGGTGATCCATGGCAGGTTGCACACTCAATATCGCCGTGTCCCCTTGAATCCTTAAAAAGCTTGCCCGGCTCCTCATAATCAAAGTCAGGATTCAGTTCGGTATGACATCCAGCGCACGTTGGCTGGCTAACCCACGGCGTTCGCGACACATCGGCCACCGCACTCATTCCTCCATGACAGTCCACGCAGGTAATTCCCTTGGTCAGGTGAAGATCCCGTTGACACTCGGTATTGGCGCCTGGATGACATGAGTAACAGGCATTCGTTCTCATCGTGGAGATTGCAGCCGATTCTACTTTCAACCTTTCCTCCATCAGTGGCGCTGCGATCTCTGGATCAACACCGTCAAGTGCGTCAAAGAACTTCTCTGTCGCGTTTAACACTTCCTGCACCGTCATGCGTGAGGCGTGCGAGCCATGCATCGCGTGCGAGAACGTGGAAACTCCCGGGGCCCCGGCGGCGCCAAGAGCGGGATCAGCATGGCATCGCGCACACAACACGGGCTTCTGGGATTCCAAGGTAGTACTATGCAGCCTGTCGTGCTTACGAAGAATATCCGTCGCCACGGTGATTCCCGGAGTGTCATGGCAGTAATTGCAACTGATCTCCCACGAGACCGGCGCCACAGCGAGGGTCTCCGCCAAAGACCGACCCTTCTCATCAGTCACCCGAACGCTGGCAAGCTGAAATGGATTGTTTTGCAAGTCATCGTCGAGCGGCGTGATCGGGATACCAGAAGCTTCCCAGTGCCCGTTGTTGGCTGGCCGCGCCATTCTCCCCGCCAGACGATTGCCGGTCAGCCCAACGTCCGCGGGCAGCGGACTCCCGAACAGTTGCGCCGCGAATTCCCAGAAGTCGGTCTTCGTCAACGAAACCGTGTTGCCTGGGATCGAATACCTGACTGTGACATCTCCCGTCAAGATATCTGGGCTGCTGTCCCGCTTGATCACCTGCGCCCGAAGGTTATTGAAAGGCGGCAGGATGCACATCTCCGAAAAATCCGAATTCATGCAGTGCATCCCGAGATCGTTGTAAGCCAGAACCACGTAGCTTTCGCCGGAGCCTCTGCGCGACCTCCTATCCTGGGCTTCCACTTCGCTGTCTTCGAAGCCGAACTTCAAGAGAGCAACCGCGGCCAGCAAAGGGATCGCACTGCAGAGAAGGAGGCACAAAAAGCGTTTCCAACGACCGGATAACCGTTTCATAGCGCAGTCCTTAGATCGTGGGCCAATTGACGCTGAGCCCGCACGGTGGGGCGTGCGCAGTCTCCCGCACCTTTTGTGAGGCTGTGGGGCAAGCTGTCGGAGCATTTTGCCAACCGATGTTATGGAAAACGTTCGAGTTTTGGGCGAATGCAGTTGCTGGAACGGCTTCTTGCCGTAAGGGACTGAAAAGAGGAGTCGAAACCCGGGGTCAAGTCCGCCAGGAAAACTTCGATTTCTGGTCCGCGAGGGTTACCCAGGGTTGCGCTGCACTGCACCCTGGGCTGATTTGGGCCCGTCCCCTTGGGACGGATGTGCACTTTGCACTTTGCACTTTGCACTTAAGGGTTGCCTCCGGTTACCCAGGGTTGCGCTGCGTCACCCTGGGCTGATTTGGGGCTGTCCCCTTGGGACGGATGTGCACTTTGCACTTTAGGGCGGCATGCTGCGAGAACGCCGCGGTTGTGCGACAATGCCCACGCGGTCGCCGAGAGCCCCTCGCCTCGCGGCGGCGGTTAGCATGCTTCCGAATCCTTGAACCCTCATCCAATTGCTTATGCCGGCGGAAACAGATCGAATCTTGCGCGAAGAGATCGCCGAGTTGGGCGCCTTGTTAGGGCGCACCATTCAAGAGTTTGCCGGCGTGGAGCACTTTCACACGGTGGAGCGCATTCGGCGGCTCGCTCGCGACTGCCGCGGCGGGGATCAACAAGCCGATTTCATGCTTGGGGAGCTCTTGGGGTCCTTGGAGGAAGAGCAGTTGCGGATTGTGATTCGCGCCTTCACGATGTTCTTGGATCTGGCGAACTTGTCGGAGGATCGGCAGCGGTTGCGAGTGCTTCGCCGTCGCGCGCCGAAGCCGCGCCGGCGACGCGTCGCGAGTCAACCGCCGATGCTTTGCTGCGCTTGAAGGCGGCCGACGTGTCGCCCGAGGACGTGCAAGAATTGCTGGATCGATTGGAGATCACGCTCGTCTTCACCGCGCATCCCACCGAAGCGAAACGGCGGTCCATCCGCGGAAAGATCCGCCGGATACGCAACCTGTTGAGCGACCGCCGCGAAGACGCGTTGCCCGACGAATTGGCCGGCAATCGGCAGCGGATCGAAGCGGAACTCGCCAAATGGTGGCTGACGGATTTTATTCGACCCTGGCGCCCAACCGTGCTGCAAGAGGTGCAACGCGGATTGTCGGTGAAGTCCGTCCTCTGGGAGGTAACGCCGCAAGCGACGCAGGATCTGCGCGAATCGCTCAGCAGCGTCTACCCGGAATATTCGTTCGATGTTCGTCCTTGCGTGGTGCTAGGCTCCTGGATTGGAGGCGACCGTGATGGTCATCCTTACGTGACCGCCGAAGTCACCGAACAGACCATCGTTTGGCTCCGCCAGGCCGCTCTGGATTTCCACTTGTCGGCCTGCCGCGAGCTTTATCATTCCCTGAGCGTGTCCACGCGGCAGATCGTCGCCGGCGGCAGTCTGCAACAACATCTCGCATCCGCCTGCGCTTGCTGGCCCGTACTGTTGGAGGAGTTGGAGGAGATTCCGCCGTTGGAGGTCATGCGGCGCTGGTTGGCGGTCATTCGTTGGCGGCTAATGCAAACTCGGCGTCTGAGTCTGGATGGCGAACGCGTGGCGGGCGCCTACGCATCGGCGCACGATCTGGAGGCCGATGTGTCGAAGCTGCATGAAGTCCTGATGGCGGCACGCCGGGGAGAACTCCTGGCGGGCGAGGTGACTCGTTGGATCGATCGCATACGGATCTTCGGCTTGCAGTTGGCCCGGCTGGACGTACGGCAGGACTCGCGACTACACGCGGAGGTGGTCAACGAATTGCTGCAAGCGTCGCAACTGTGCGAGGACGCGTCGGCGCTCGGCGGCGCAGCGGCGCAATTGCTGATTGACACGCTTTCCAGTCCGCTGCGGTTCGCCCATGAGCAACTCTCCGAAGAAGCCGCTGAAACACTCGCCCTCTTCGCGTTGTTGCGACGCATCGAGCGGGTTTTCGGCGCCGAAGCGTTGGGCGGGCACGTGGTGAGCATGACGGCGGCCCCCAGCGACATTATCAGCGTGTTGTGGCTGTGGCGGCGCGGCGGCGAGCTTGCCGAATCATCGCCTGACGATGCGACGTCCTCGAGGGACCAGGAAATGCCGATTCCCGTGATTCCGCTCTTGGAGACCATCTCCGACCTGCACCGCCGGACCGGCGA
>CAVORG010000018.1:130000-409936 GCA_963698545.1 uncultured Planctomycetaceae bacterium | reverse complement strand
ACTGAATTGCATTTTGCAATTTGCAATTTGCAATTTGCATTTCGCAATTTGCATTTTGCCCTCTCATGGCTCGGGGCCGCCGGGGTTGTAGATGGGACCGCCTTGCGCTACATACGACTCCAACACTTGGCGTCCGGCTTCTCGCAACACATCCTGATGGACGGCGACGCTTGGCAACGGTTCGCGGTCTTGCAGGGCGTGCGCCCAATCCGGCGGCAGGGGGCCTTCTCGAAAGCCGGTGATGCGTTCGACGTCTTCGCCGCTTGCGGAGATCACCAGGCTGCGCAGCCCCGACCACCAGACGGCGCCAAAGCACTGCACGCAAGGCTTCGCGGTGGTGACCAGTTGGTACTCGCCGCCCCCATGCGAAGCCAGGTCATGCACGCCCAAGCGTTGTTCGGCCAGCATGATCGCCAGCATTTCGGCGTGAGCCAGGCTATTGCGCGCGGCCAGGACGCGATTAACGCCGGCCGCGATTAATTGGCCGGACCGTGCGTCGAAGACCGTGGCCGCGAACGGGCCTCCGCGACAACCGATGTTCAGCTCGGCCAGTTCCAGTGTCAACCGCATTCGCTCTTCAACGGTCGCCAGCGCAGAGCATTGGGAGCAGCGTTCCACCACCCGCGAGGGAAGCCGAATGGCGTGCGTGCTGGAGGGAATGGTCATGCCGAGCGGAGTACGCGACTCCTCCATCGCTCAGAAAGGCGCATCAATAATGCGGCGGGCGTTCATCTTCCAGCGATCCTGGTTCGTCGTCAGTGGCGGTTTGTAACTGATCGATTTGCTCGCTCAAGCGACGAACCAGGACCTCTAGATGATTGATTAATCGACTGTTCTCCAGCACCATTTCATTTTGGGCCTCGAAATCATGCTGCAGCAATCCATACGCGGATTCCAATTCGATCAACCGTTCGGCAAGGCTTTTCTCCATGGCTTACTTCTGCAGGTACAACCAGACAAAGCCAGTGCGTTCCTCCACGACAAACGACTCTCGCTCTTTGTAGAGCTCGCTGTAGCGTTTGACGGCGGTCTCACGCTTCTCCGGATCTTCCGCGGCCTTTTCAATCTCTTGATAGGTCTTGTCGATCTCGGCTTGCCACTTCTTGCTCTTCTCTTCGAATTCCTCTTGGCCGAGGCCTTCAGCCGGTGAAGTCAAAGTGACATTATCGCCCACCAGGACGTCCAGCTTGCCGTCCTCATTGACATCGTCAATCCAGATTCGCGTGGATTGAGTTGGACCGACTAACTCCTTCTCGGTGATCGTTTGTCCGTACTCGACCTGCTGGGCGACCGGGATCAACGTCTCGAAGGGAAGCAACTGCGGCGTCTTTCCCTTGCCGGCGGTGTTCTCGGCCCAATACACGCCGCCTTGATTGGAACCGCTGAGCAGATCCAAGTCGCCGTCGGCGTCCCAGTTGACAATGAAGGGATCGCTGTGATAGCCAGGAACCCTGAGCGGTTCGTCCTTGGCCATGATCATTTCCGGCTTGGCTTGGAACTTGCCCTTGCCTTCGCCAAGGAATGCGTAGAACGTGCCAGCGAAGTTTCCGACAACCAGATCAAGGTCGCCGTCGCCGTCCCAATCGATCGCCGTGGGCCGGGTGCAAATGTTCTCAATTTGTTGTTGATCGCCCTCAATGGGAATGATCAACGGCTCGCCGTCATCGCCTAGAAGCGGTTCGGGCTTCTTGAAGGTTCCGTCTTTCTGCCCTTTGAGCACTTGAAAGAGACCCGCCATGGCGGATTCCATCCGCGAGTAAGAGCCAGAGAGAATATCCGCAGCGCCGTCTTGGTCCAAGTCCACTAACTGTGGAGTCGAACTCGTGCATCACCAAACGCCCGGAACAACGGCCACCTGGCCGTCGGCCTGCAGCCACTCCCCTTTGGCGAGTTTGCCCGATCCAAGATTCTTATAGACCTTGATCTTGCCGTCATGGAACTGTCCCACCAACAGGTCCTTCTTCCCGTCGCCATCGACGTCCGCCCAACAGGGTGCGGCGTACCCTGGCGCTTCGACCTTCACCGATTCGCCCTCGGCGGCCATTCGCACGGGGGTGTCGAAGTCCGCGGCGCCGCGCTTGCCGTCCAGCACCCGCTTAAGATGGCCGCTCCCGCGATTAGACGCGCCCATTCCGAAACCTTCATCGAACACCTCATTGCTCAGGGCCAGTGGACTGCCGCCGAACCCAACATGCGCGGCAACGGCGAGTGTAGCGCAAGGGCAACCGCCGGTCAAACAAAAGTGCGACAATTAGTCATTCTCAAACACGAAGGCGGCCCGCACTGGAGGGGGCATGGGAGAATCAGGGCCTTTGACGCTGCGCCAGATGACTTCGTTGAACAGCAAGTCATCGGCGCGATCCTCCTCGGCCAGGTCCAATTCCAGCGAGATCTTGGCGCCCCAAGCGTTTGGCGGGTTGACGGCTGACAAGTCCGTGTCGGGCGTCCGGTGCGAATAGGGCGAGTTGTCGGGTTGCTCCTGGAACGCCCGATACATCGGCAAGGCCGCCGCATCGAACTGGCTCATGGGCTGCAACCCCAAGATCAACTCCATGGTGCGGAGCATGCTGGAAGTGGAGTAGAAGCTGGAGTCCACCGAGCGTCGTTTGGTATAGGGGCTGATGGCGTAGGCGACGGTGCGGTGAGCGTCGACATGGTCTGAACCATTCTGTGCGTCGTCCTCGACGACAAAAATCGCGGTGGTCGGCCAGAACTTGCTTTTGCTGATCGCTTCCACCACGCGCCCGAACGCCAGGTCGTTGTCGGCCACCATCGCCGTGGGCGTCAGCTTGCCGGGCGACGTGCCCGAGGTATGGTCGTTGGGCAATCGCAGAATGATCATGCGCGGCATCTCGCCCTGCTGCTCGAACTCCTGAAGCTTCTCGATGAACCGATCGGCGCGTTTCACATCGGGGTAGTTCAAGTCGTAACTGCGAAAGCCTGGATCAAAGTGTCCTTCCAGTCCGGGGACCTTCGCCGTTCCGGGGTCGCCGGGCTTGGGGCCGTTGGCGATGAACTCTCCGAAGCTGTAATAGGAGACCTGGGCCTCGCGACACCGATCCCAGATGTATCCTCCTTTGGGCGTCGCGATCTTGTACGATCCTTCCGATGGATAGCCGATCTTGCCTTCGTCGCCCGGACGGTAGGTCAGCGGCCAGGACTTCTCGATGAAGTCGGTCGCGTACGCCGCCATCGACCATTCATGTCCGTCGGCGCTGACTTCTCCTTCGACATAGAAATTGTCCAGCAGCACGAATTCGCGGGCCAATGCATGATGGTTGGGCGTGATCTTTTCCGGGAACAGGCACAGGTTGGCGTCGCCGTTGCCTTCGGCCATATCGCCCAACACCTGATCGTAGGTGCGATTCTCCTTGACGATGTAGATGCAATGTCGAATCGGGCTCGGGTCGCCAACCTTCGCGGGTATGGGATGATTCGCGGAGCGTTGTTCGGTGCGCGGGGCGGCGTCCTCCAGAAGCGGGCTGCATTGATAGGCTTCTTTGGTCAGTCGCGCCATCGCGGCGGGCGAAGGACTGGGCACAAAGGCGATCGTCCCCGTGAACAATCGGCCAATGTACTCGCGCAGCGTGGTGATTTCGCGCTGCGTTGGTTTCGGACCATGACGATTGGACTTGGGCAGGATTCCCTTGCCGTTGGCGACCAGGATATTCTCGCCGTCCGCGGTGAATCGCACGCTCGTCGGATACCAACCCACGGGAATGAACCCCAACGACTTGCTGCGCCCCGACTCGCTGACGTCAATGACCGCCACGTTGTTGTTGGTCGCATTGGCGATCAATAAGACCTTGCCCGACGGATCCAGGCTGATGCTGTTGGGCGTGCTGCCGCTGGGCGACAGAGGATAGAGTGAACTGGCGATGATTTCCAAGGTCTTGCCCGATTCGAGATCCACGACGTGGACGTTGTTGCTATTGGCGCAAGCCACGAACAATCGCCGCCGATCCTGGGAGAGCAACATTTCGGTGGGATGGCTATCGACGGACAATTCGCGTTCGATGCGTTGATTCGCCAAGTTGATCTGCAGGACTTTCGAGTCTCCCCACAAGCTGACAAAGGCCGTCTTTCCTTCGTCATTCAAAAGAATCCCGTAGGGATAGCTTCCCTCGGGCAACTCCAAGAACCGCGCGGCTTGCAATCCTTGTGCGTCCAGCGTCGCCAGACGATGGCCCCAGCAACAAGCGACATAAATCGTCTGACCATCCGGGGCGGTCGCGATTCCCGCGGGGATCATTTTCTCCTTGATGTTGACGATGCGCAGTTGACGGTGTTCGGTGAGCGCAACGTTCTGCTCGTTGGTTGTCGGGTCGGTGGAGACGCTCCACTTCCAACGGTGAATGACTTCCTTGTCTCCGCCGCTGGCGTACAGCGATTCTCCCTGACGATCAAACGTCAAACCATAGAAGGCCTGCGGGACCTGGTAGCTGGCGATGCGTTGGTTCTTCTTCAGGTCCAGCAAAACGACTTCATGCTCGCCGTATCCCGCGCAGAGCACCGCCGCGAAATCGCCCGCGGGATGCAACGCGATGTTCACGGGAAGATCGCCCACTTCCAACTGTTTGCCCGCGGGCGCAACGACCACTGCGTGGGCAGCAGCACCTCGCCGCCTTGCTGCAAGCCCGGCAGGATTCTCGTCGCGGCCGCTCGATCCGGCTGAGTCGCCGTTGGCGAAGCGGTTGCGGAGTTCTCTTGCGCCACGGTTGACGCCGACGGCGCAGCCGCGCCGCCAAGTAAGAGGGCCGCTCCCATCGCGAAGCGCCAGAGCGTCGTGTGCATGCGTGGTTGGCGAAATCGTAGAAGCGAGTTTGCAAGGTGCGTCACAGAGGGCGATCCTGATGAGTGGCGTTCGATTGGTCCAATGATTCTATGCGTGTCGCGTCGTTGCTGGAACACTTCGCTGTGTCCGCAACATCGATTCGCTTCGAGCACGGGTTACGGCATGCTCTCCCTGGCGGGATGTCAGGGTTTCACTCCGACGCGAATTACGTTGGGTCTTGCAGCGTCGGCAAACGCCGCTTCCGCTTGGGACAACGGCCGCCAGGCGGCGACCAGCTCTTGGAAAGGATAGTCTAGATGATGTCGGCTGAGAAACTGCACGGCGTTTCTCAAGTGTCGCGGTGCATAGTTATGGACGCCTTGAATGCTGAGGTTCCTGCGCACGATGGCGTCCATGGGGGCCGTAATCTCTTGTCCGGGGAACACGGCGCCGACCAGCACCCAGCGACCGCCCAGGCGCGTTAAGGGCCACGTGGTTCGCCAAGCGGCGGCCGATCCAGAGAGCTCCACGACGACATCGGCGCCTCTTCCCGCCGTGATTTCCTTGAGGCAGGGCGCCAAACCGGCGGGCTCCACCGTCGCGGCTGCTCCAAACCGTCGCGCCCAATCGCGACGGGATTCAATCGGATCGACGGCGACGACCAGCGCGCCCGCCTCGCGGAACATCGCGCAGGCGGTGAGCCCGAGCAGACCGACGCCCAGCACGCAGACTGTTTGTTCGGCGACGTCGCCGGCGGCCTCCAGCGCCGCGGCCACGGTCGCCGTGCCGCAGCTCGCTGGACAGGCGACTTCCAAGGGCAGCTCCTGCGGCAATTTGACGATCGAAGCGCCGCTAGCCAGGACGCAGTGTTCGGCCAGGCCTCCCAAGAGCTGCTTGCCCTCGCGCATGGCTTCATGGCCGTACTTGACGGCTCGTTCGCATTTCTGGGGCAGATCATGACGACAGTAGAAGCAATCCCCGCAATGCGTGACCACGGCCCAAGTGATGCGATCGCCGGGCTGCAACAGACGGCTTTCAAGGTCCATCAAGGGCGCGTCGCCCCCGACCGACTCGATCTCGCCTACGATCTCATGTCCCAAGACCGTGGGTGTTGGCGTCGTCCGTTTTCCTTGATAGGTGTGCAAGTCGCTGCCGCACAGCGTGCACCCCAAGACGCGCACGAGGACCTCGCCGGACGCGGGGACGGGAGTCGCCAACCGCTCCAGCTGGAGGCCGCCCGGTTGTCGAAACACAGCGGCGAGCGAACTCATGACGACGCGCCTTCGGCGAGCACCGTCGCATCACGGACGCCGGTCAACGGCTCGTCGGCGCCGAGCTGCAGATTCGCGAAGTAGATCCAGGCGCCGATCAGGCACACGATCGAGATGATCGTGGCGGTCCAACAAACGCCCAGGTACAGCGTCGCTTCCTTGCCGACCACATTGACTCGTCCGCTGAACAACATCACGGAAACAAAACCGAGGTAGCCAACCGCGTCAGCCAGGTACATCAGGAATCCGATCGTCCCCACATCGCGCGTCATCGCCAATAAGCGTTCGAAGATCGTTGTGTGCATCACCACATAAGGCAGGTAAACGCCCAACCCCGCCACCACCATGAAGGCGAACGGTGAAATCGCCTCGAAACGCCAGGCGGTCAAGGCGCCGATGAGCAAACTGAAGCCGGCCGCACAAATCAACAGCGCCGCGAAGAACGCGCGACGGTTGCTCACGATCCAGGCGACCGCCCCGGTGACGATGGTGACTCCCAGACTCACCCACATTTCGGAAGTGGTGAAGGTGCTCGGTGCGGCGGGGGCGCCAAGTCCTCGCCAGATCTCCGTCGCAAAGTCGCTCCGAATGCTGCGCACGATCGTGATCACGAGATAGATCGTCAGCAGCAGCGTCAAGCCAAACCGATAGCGGCGGAACATGGCCCAACGCTCCTGGCGATTCATCGTTTGGCGCAACGATCGATGTGCAACGTCCAGCTGTGTCGGGGGAGCGACACGAGTCAACATCCAGACAAAGAACGCCAGCGGCCCCAAGAAGACCAAGCCCGCCGCGGCGGGCATCCAGAATTGGCTCACGCCCCACTGCAACAGGCCCGCGCCAACCGACTTCACCACGCCGTCAGCCAAGATGAAACTGGCGCACAGACCAGCCGTCAACGCCTCGGTCAGCCGCCTTCCCTCGAGGAATCCAAGCACGAGTCCGAACACCATCCCCAGCGGCAAGCCGTTCAGGAACAGACAGGCAATATTCCAAGGAGCCGGAATCAGACCAAACAGGATCAGCGCTGCTTCAGCCAGCAGCACCAACAGCAGCACGCCGATCGCACGACGGTGCGGCGGCGTTTCGGAAATCACCTTGATTCCGATGAATTTCGACAGCGCGTAGCCGGCGGTCTGCGACGCCACCAACGCCGGCTTCAATCCGATTCCCAGCAGCGACCATTCGTCGTAGGTTGCGACGGCGAAGGGCTTGCGGAAACCGTACATGCAGAAATAGGCGCCGAAGGCCGCCGCAACCGCCCATACGGCCGATCCCCAAGCCGCGTCGTTGTCCGATGGTTGTGTTTGCATTGGATTGCTAACGTCAAGGCGCCGACGAACGCGTCGGGGCGTTCGCCGTCTGGCTTGCCGAGATGGCGGGATTCCGCCGGCGAGCCGAGCAGTATAGCCGCTCGCGGGATTTCGAGCATGAAGAAATGATGAGGATCGCAATGGCGCCGCGTGAAAAACAAGCGTGGTGCACGGCGCGGGACTTGGGGCGCGCAGCGCAACCTCCAGGATTTGCGGCGGCGGCGCGTGACGGTGCGACGGAATTTGATCGGCACGCGCTACGGTTGGCAGCCCAGCGGCAATTCGCCCTGCGAAAGCCGTTCTTCGATATCGTCGAGGACTTGAGGCAATTCGTTGATGCTGGGAATCACGTAGTCCGCCGACGCTTGGGCGAATTTCTGCGCGATCGCATCCAGCCGCTGTTGTCGTTCGTGCGCCGGCAAAGCCTGCGCGTCTTCATAGCTCAAACCCATTTCGTTGCCTGTCAGCGTCAACGCGACGGTCCACGCGCCGGCGTTGCGGCCCGCTTCGATCCCCACCACGGTGTCGTCCACCTTGACGCATTGCCAGATGGGGAATGCATTGAGACGATGCAGCGTTTCCAGGAACATCCACGGTGCGGGCCTGCCGTAACGCACGTCGTCGGAACAGACAACCGCCGCCGGACGATATCCCTGCTCATAAGCCGCCGGCGTCACCACTTCCATCAACTCGCGCGTGTATCCCGTATTGGATCCGACGGCGATGTTGCGATCCAGCAAGGCTTGAAACACCTCCGCGGCGCCGGGAATAAGTTCGCAGTGCCGCTTGAGCGTCTCCTTCTGCAGCGGCAAGAAGTCGTCATACATCGCTTGCACGTCCTGATCCGTAGGAGGCCCGCCATATCGGCTGTTCCAACGCTGCGACACATCAGGATCCGAGGCGATTGCCGCGATGTGATCTCGCTTGGCCGAGCCCATGGGACCGCGGGCCTGCGCCTCGGTGATGGGCACGTCGCGTCGCGCGAAAATCTCGCGAAAGACGCTGGCCGGGGCTCGACAGCCGTAGTCAACCGTCGTGCCGGCCCAATCAAAAACAACCGCGCGAACGGTATGGCGGGTCATCTGGGGCACCATCGAGGAAGGACGAACGAACGACTCATGACGTCATCCAACCATGCACGACTTTCTCGCTGACCGCAAGCCCCAGCGACATGCCGCTGCCGCCCAGACCGTTCAGGATCTTCACGCCAGGCGCCGGATCCAAGGCGACAAAGTGGCTTGTGGGATGCTTGGCGTACACGCCGTGCCAACGCTCGACAATCTCCCAACTCGGCAATCGATAGACCTTTCGCATTTCGCGGAGCATCAGCTGTTCGATCTCGGCCTGATCGAACGGCGTCACGGCTTCCTCGTATTCATGCGAGTCGCCCAGAATAATCTCGCCACGCAGTCCTTGTGACGCCATGACGTGGATCCCGAATTGATCCAATTCCGGAAAGCGGTCCGCGATGCGTTGCCTGACTCTGGCGACGGAAGGGCAACCACGAAACGACTCGTAGTGCCGCAGCGTCAAGCCGCTCGCCAAGTGCGGCCCCAATTGAAATCCGTTCGGTTGAGGTCCGCAGCGCAGCATCTGCAGCTTGCAGGGACGGATGCCGCTTTGGCGATGATGCTCTGGAAAAAGCGTGGAGAATTCGGCGCCGCTGCAGACGATGATTCGCGCGGCCTCCCAGCGACGCCCGTCGGCGGCGATGACTTCGCCGGTGTTGGCTTGAATGACTTGCTGGTTGTATTGGAAGTCCACGCCGGCGGCCTCGAGGGCGCTGGCGGCCGCACGGATCGCCTGACGAGGATCCACGCCGCACTCCCAGGGAGAGTACAACGACCCTCGCAAGCCGTCGTTGACAACCGCCGGCGACAGGCGATGTGTTTGCGGGCGCGTCAGCAACTGCAGTTCCTGCCCCGTGTTGGCTGCGTGAAACTCCTGTAAGACGTTCCATTCGTCGTCATGATGGGCCACATGCACGGAGCCGCAACGTCGGACCTCCAGCCGCTCCGACTCCGTACGGGGCGGCGACCAGTTCGTTGCCGACGCGTCGGCCAGCGCCAGCCATAACTCGCGATTCCGCAGCGCCAGCTGACGCCGTTCGCCGGATGGCTGGCCGATGGGCCAGATCATGCCGAAGTTGCGCACCGAAGCGCCTTGGGCTCGTCGCTGCGTCTCGATGACCAGCACCCTGGCGTCCAGGCGTTTCGCCGCCCATGCCGCTCCCAGACCGACAATGCCGGCGCCAACGACAATCAGATCGTAGTCTCTATTCATGGCGGGACGTCAGGCCGTTGGATGGTTGGGCGTCGCTGTGCGCAGCATGTCGAGCAAGCGATCGACTTCCTCGCGGGACTCCGAGTCTAACCGCCAGGCGTTCGGATGGCGACGCCGCTCATTGCGAAACAGTCCGCGTCGATGCAGCACGTATTTCTCGATCGCCAGGAATCCGTCCAGCCCCGCCTGCAATTGCAGCGTCACCAGGGCGCAGAGGGAAAAGTAGACGCGGTAGGCGGCGGCCTCGTCGCCTTGCTCCAACGCCTCCCAGATCGCGAGGATCCCCTCCAGAAACTCCATGCCGGGAATCGTTCCAACAATGCCCCGGCGATAGCTGTCGATCAGCAGGCAGCCGCCGGAACCGTCCAGCACGCGCGCCTGGCCAAGCGTCTTGTCTCGCAGCACCGAGATCGTTTCGCCCACGGGCGACGCTTCCGGCTTGAAGAGTATCCGTTCCGGACCAAATCGATCCAGCAGCATCAGATACACATTCAACGGAATGGCCTGACCCACATACCCCGAAGCGTCCTGCACAATCATGGGCAACGAAGTCGAAGCCGCGATTCCGCTGAAGTATTCGAACAGCGCGGATTCGGGCAGCGAGCTGGTGAGCGGCGGTACGGCCATCAAAGCGTCGCAGCCAACGTCGGCTGCGAATTGGGCGTTGGAGATCGCCTGCCGACACGACTCGGCCCCGATGCTGGCGATAAAGGGCCGGCCCTGCCGCTCGTGCCCAGCAAGCCGGCGCGTCAATTCGCGCCGTTCTTCATCCGACAAACGCAGGAGCTCGCTGACCATCCCGGTGCAGTAACCATGAGCGCCTTGAGTCAACGCCCACGCAACTTGAGCCTCCAGGCATTCCCAGTCGATGTTGTCCTCTTCCGTGAAGGGAGTATGCACCACCGGCAACACGCCGCGTAACGGTTGATTCATCGAGCTGACTCGCTTGAGGGAAAGACCATGGGGAAGAGCCGTGGCGGAAGAAACGCCGTCGTGATGGCGCCGTCATGACCACGCTCTCATGACCACGCCGTCTTGACCACGCTCTCATGACCACGCTCTCATGACCACGCCGTCTTGACCGAGTTACCAATCGCCGACGGAGCCGTCCTCCAAGAAGACACGTTGGGAGATCTCTTGCTCGAAAGGGTGTTTTCGAACTTCCGCTTCATTCACTTCGACGCCGAGTCCCGGCCGCATTGGGCGTCGCGGTCCGATCATCGAGGCGCCATTGATAGCCCTCTTGGACAACGTCGCCGCGCCAGGGGACATCGCTATGAACGGTCTCGCAGATCACGTAGTTCGGCTGGGAAAAGCCGAATTCAAGCGATGCGGCCGTGCTGATCGGCCCTTGCGGGTTGTGCGGCGCCAGGGCGACGCCGTAAGCGTCCGCCAGCGCCGCGATCCGGCGGGCCGCGGTGAACCCGCCGCAATGCGTCAAGTCGAATTGGACGACGTCGCAACATTGCCCGGCCAGCAGCTCACGGAACGCGGCCAGGTGCGTCAAGCGTTCGCCGGTGGCGATTGGCGTCGCGACGGCCTCGCGGATGGCGGCGAGTCCCTCGAGGTGCTCGGGCCAACACGGCTCCTCGAGAAAGTAAAGTCCGAAGGGCTCCAACGCACGCGCCAGCTGCTTGCCCATCGTGGGCGAGTGACGGGCGTGACAATCCACCATGATGTCAATCGCGTCGCCAACTCGCTCGCGCATGGCGGCGACGCAATGCTCCGCTGCGTGGATCGCTTTCAAACCCTCCAACGGCTGCGTGGGAGGCGTCGCCATGCATTTGAAGGCGGTGAAGCCTTGAGAAACCGCTTCGCTCGCCAGGTCCGCGAAGCGCTGCGATTCCTCGACGCTGGTTTCGTAGAAATCCTCCAGCTTGCCGCCTCCGAGATGACAATAGGTGCGAATGCGATCCCTCACCGGTCCGCCCCAAAGTTGTGCACAGCGCACCGTAGTGCTTTCCCGCGATATCCCACAACGCAATGTCAATGCCGGCAATGGCCGTGCTGCGCACGACGCCGTTGCCATGCCAGAAGTGTTGGCGGTGCATCACCTGCCACAGATGTTCGATGCGGAGCGGATCCTCGCCGACCACCAACTGAGCCAGGTCCTCGACAGCGCCGACCACCGACCGCGTATGCCACTCCAGAGTCGCTTCTCCCCAGCCGAACAACCCCGCCTGGTCGGTAAGCACCTTCACAAAGATCCAATTCCGCATGCGGGCGTGGCAAACGAGGGTTTCAATGCCAGTGATTTTCATTGATGATGCCTCCGGCTATGGGGCGCCGGAAAAGGAACTGCGGTCGTCCGAGAGCAACGCGGCGATGCGTTGGGCCAAGGCGTCGATTAACTGCTCCAACGATCCAGGGGCCAACGCCGCGATTTGCTCTTGGTAGACTCCCTTGCCATACACGTCTTGAGGCGGCAAGTACGACGGGCCCCAACCGTTGGCGATCGTGGCGATCACGATCGGGTTGTCAGGGAACAACGCGCGCAAGCGTTGTTGCAGCAGACTGTACGGTTCGCCCTGAACGCTCAGCCACACGGCGTCGCCGATTCGCCAGGCGGCGGCGTGCAGCGGGAAATCGTCACCCGCAGGAAGAACTCGCAAGCGTCCCAGCATTCGCGTCTCGCGTTCGACCAGCGCACGCAACTCAGCCGCTCGTCCCGGATCGTTAGCGCGACGGGCCTGGTCTTCTTCCGTAATCAATTCATCGCGGCGTCGCCTGACACTCGCTAGCCTGGGCAAGTCGGCGCGGTAGGGCAACGCGACGGGCGAGCGCTGGCAAGCCCAGCGCCGCATCTGGTGGCGACGCGCGGCGGGCGCGTCATGGCGTCCCCAGACGCCGATCGCGGTTCCCGAAACGACGGCTCCCTGGTAGTCGTAGGACGTGTTGGGCGGCGGCAACGCGGTCAGGGCCTCCAGGGCGGCAAAGCCAAGTTGCCTGCCGTTGCGATCGGCGACCGCGACATCGCCCACGAATCCCTCAACCGGTCCCAGGTCGCCGGACGCGCCTTGAAGGAACACGCAGACGCCGCCCAGCGCCGTTTCGACGGTTTCGCGGAGCGCGCCGACGAAGTCCGGACTGATCAACCGATTGTCCCACGCCAAGGTGGTTGGATGACACGCGTAGTTGACAATCGTCGCCAGCAAGCCCCCCTTGTCGTCAGTAATCCTGGCCGCCAGCAGCATCTGATCCGCCGCTGCTCCCGGATTAAAGCCGCAAACATAACGACTCCATTCGGTGTCGTAGAAATCGCGCTGGGCGGCCAGCGAGCAGGCGCCCCGACCGTAAACGATGTCCGCGGGGACGGCGGTCGCCCTCGCGGTTTCGGCCAGCTGGGCCACGATTTGATTCAGCCGCGCGAGATAGTCCGGGATCAGCTCCCCGCCCGGTAACTCCGCGCGATCCAAGTTCAACAATCCCGCGGCGTGCGTATGCGAGAACGTCACCGAGACGGCGTCCACCGGCAGCGAGGCCCGTCGAGCGGCCGCCGCGAGCATGGCTTCGACTTCCGCTGGACCCAGCAGGCAGTGATCGATCGCCAGCAACAACTGTCGTCCCTGATCGCCCCCCTCCTCGGCGAGCGATTCGAAATACATCGCCGTCGCGGTCAAGGGTCGGTGGACGCCTTCGCTACGATCGTGCGTCGCCGCGCCCCACATGCGATGATAGATTCCGACCGGCGGCGTGATGTCGGCTCGCGCCACGCCGAAGAGGCAGGTGCTCTGGCGATTGGGCAGACTTCTCATCGGTCGCTCTCCTGGATCAGGGATTGCTGCATGACCGAGCGATTAGGATTGATCAGCAGCCAGAAGCCGGCGGCGGCAAGGTACAGCACGCCAAACAGCGCCAAGACGGACGGCCAACCGGCGTACGTAGTCAGCGCCGGCGTGGCTCGAATGAAGGCGAACGCGCCAGGTTGCCGACCATGTTCATGGTGGCGAACAAGATCGCGACCTGATCGCCTCCCATGTCGATCGTCACGGCGTAGGAGCAGGGCCCGCCAACCGACGCGCAGAACGTGCCCGCGCTGATCGCCAAAACAGCGAGCAGCGGATCCTCGATCTGATACGCGGCCAGCACGCACAAGGCGCAACTCAACATGCTCGCCGCCGCGACTCCCGAGCGAGCGAGGCGCTTGCTCCGCAAGTGTTGAAGTGCGAAGTCCGACAACGAGCCGCCGATCAAGGATCCGGCGATAATTCCCATCAAGGGCAGGCTGTTCAAGAATCCGGATTGCTGCACGGTGACTCCGCGAGTTTCTTGCAAGTATGTCGCGAACCAGCTGGAGAAGAAAATCTGTCCGGCCGCGCGACAAAACTGCTGACCACAGATCCACCAGGTTGGCGGGCTGAACAGCACTTGCAGCACGCTGCCCTGGGACGAGTCCGTCTGTGATTCCGTGGGATTCGGAGCGGCGATCCACTGGCGCTCGGCCGCGTCGGTCCAGGCATGTTGCGCGGGCGTGTCGCGGAACCAGTACAGGAACAGGGCCGCGAAGCCTAGACTTACGGCGCCGTAAGCAACAAAGGTAGGCCGCCAGCCGATGCGCGTCAGCATGACCCCGGTGACGGCCACTCCCACGGCGCCCCCAATCGACATGAAGCTGGCCAGCGCGCCGCTGGCCACGGCTCGGCGAGACCAGGGGAACCAGAGCCCGATGGAGGCGGTGGAGGCGGGAAACAGCCCGGCTTGCGCCACGCCATTGGCGACTCGAGCAGCGATCAGCAGAGGCAGCGACCAGGCGAAGCTCATGGCCGCGGTGGCCAAAGACCAGACGACCATGAAAAGCGAGACGGCCTTGCGACTGCCCAGCTTCTTGGCGAGCCAGCCGGCGGGAATCTGCCCCAGAGCATAGGCCAGAAAGAAACCGCTCATAACCCAACTCATGCCGGCCTCGCTGAGCCCCAGTTCCTTGCGGATCGTGCTCTCGGCGACGCCGATGCTGTTGCGACAAAGATAGGCGAGTGATGCAGCCAGGCAGAGTGCGGCGAGCGTCACAAACCGAATGGGGATGGGGCTGGGCGGCGTTGGAGCTGGCATCGCGGCCTCGATACATCGGCTTGGCTAGGGAGTCCCGCCAGCTTAACACCAAGGCGGGCGCCTCGCTATTCGCCGTTGCTCGCATGGATCGCTAAGTCGGCCAACGTCTTATTCGCCGCATACTCCAATTGGGTCTCGCGCAATTGCCGGGTGAACGGAGTGTGGCGAACGCCGCTTTGATCGACAATCGCAAAGCCCACCTTGATCAATTGGTCGGCCGAAATCTGCTCGGCGGGACGAGCCAGCGTATAGGCCGTTGTGCGCTGATCCAGTCGATGCAACACGCCCGCCGCCGTCAAGGCTTGTAACAAGGCCAGCGTCGCCGACCGCGGCAACGCCGCAGCATCGGAAACCTGATCGGCGGTCGAGCTTTGCCCGTCTCGAAAACGCCGCGATACGATTTGCATGACCTCGACCGCGGCAGTCGGCTCCACAATGCCTGTCTGCTCCCTTCGCCGCTGGACTTCCGCGATCCGCCGGCCTTGCAGCATCTGCAGCGTGGCGCTGACCTGCAAGCCAAACAGAATCGTCAGCCACATCAGATACGTCCAGAACATGAATAAGGGAATCAGCCCCAACGATCCGTAGAGTTGGCTGATCGAGAACGCGTTTTCCAATGTGGTTCCCACCACGCGTTTGCCGCACTCCAACAGAACAATCGAAACCAGCGCGCCAATGGCCGCGGGTTTGAATTCCACATGCGCGTTGGGAAGCAAGAGATACGCGGTTAGCATCACGACCCATCCGCAGAAACTGATCCAGATCAGTCGCGCCGAGTACACAACCCAGCCCCACACTTCCAGGTCGGTCAACCACGCCTCGAAATGGCCGTTCAGCCAGGCGGCGAGTCCCAACGCCAACGGACTGACGGTCAGCAGAAACCAGTACAGAGGAACGCGGCGAGTCCAGCGACGCCCGTCGTTGACGCGGTAGATGATGTTAAAGACGTTTTCAATCGTGAACATCAGGCTCACGGCGGCGTAGATCACCACCAGCAAACCCAGCCAACCAATCGCCGTCAGCTGGATTCCCGCTGCTTCGGCGACCAGGTTCCCCAGCCAATCGGCGAGCGTCTGCGACTCCAGGTCGCCCGCGGGCAAGATGACTTTGACTTGGTCCAAACCACCCAGGGCGAACATTTGGCGGATGACTTTCAGGAACTCATCGACACCGATCACCGCTCGCACCAGCACCGTCGCGACGATCAGCACCGGCACCAGGCCGAAGAGCGCCTGGAAAGCCAGCGCGGCGGCCATTTGCGGGGCGCGGTCCTGCTTCAACTGCATCGCGCCAAAGCGGCCCAGATCATACGTGAAGCGCACGGCCCGCTGCCACCGATCGAGTTCCTCACGCGGTTGCGATAACACGCGGCGCAACCACTGGAACGCGACGCCAAAGTACCTGGTGATCATGGTGCATGCGGGCTTCGAGGTGGCGGGCGGATGAAGGAGCCCAAGAAGAGCAAAGCCGATTCGCTCTTGCATGCGTCTTCCGACGCCGCCGGGCTTCCCCTGAGCACGTCCGAGGGCAGCTTCCGGGACGGCCAGCATTGTCCGGCGCCGACCAACATCGCTCAACGGGGCAAGCGGGGGGCAGGGGGCAGGGATCAGGGATCAGGGATCAGGGGGCAGGGATCAGGGGGCAGGGGGAATCAGGGATCAGGGGTCAGGGCAGGGGGTCAGGGGGCAGGGATCAGGGATCAGGCAGGGGGCAGGGAGCAGGGGGCAGGGATGGCAGGGGGCAGGGATGCAGGGATCAGGGGCAGGCAGGGTCAGGGAGGCAGGGAACTGGGAACTGGGAGCTGGTCCACACGAAGTCCCAATCGGGACGGCCCGAAACCAGCCCCGGATGAAGCGCTGCGCAACCCTGGGTGATCCCTGCTCGCCGATCCCCGATCCCCGATCCCCGATCCCTGATCCCCGATCCCCGATCCCGATCCCCGATCCCCGATCCCCGATCCCTGATCCCCGATCCCCGATCCCTGATCCCTGATCCCTGCCCCCTGCCCCCTGCCTAAACCAACTCTTGCAGGACAACGCCGTCGCGACTGGCCTGAATCGGACGGCCGTCGCTGGTTCGGAATTCATGCTTGGGGTCGATTCCCAAGAGCGTGAAGACGGTCGCCGCCAGATCGGCCGGCGTCACGGGGCGATCATGCGGGCTCTCGGCGGTGCGATCGCTGGCGCCAATGATCTGCCCTTCGATGCCGGCGCCCGCCAACAGGACGCTGAAGGCTCGCGGCCAATGATCACGCCCGCCGGAAGTGTTGATCTTGGGCGTGCGGCCGAACTCGCCCATCACGACAATCAATGTCTCGTCCAGCAGACCGCTCTGTTGCAGATCATCCATCAGCGCGCTCAACGCCTGATCGAGGCTGGGAATGAGCCCCACCGGCGTGCGGGCGCCCGTGAATCCTTCCTTCAGACGAGTGTAGGCGTTGTCGTGCGTGTCCCATCCCTGATAGTTGATGGTGAGAAAAGGCACATCGCGTTCCAGCAATCGTCTAGCCAACAGGCAGCTTTGGCCGATCGTTCGTCCGCCGTACCGATCTCGCATCGCGCGGCTTTCCTGATCCAGATCGAACGCCTGGCGGGCGGCTGCCGATTCGACCAGGTCGTAGGCTTGTCGCCAGGGATCCTCTTGAGCGAGCGCCGTTGGGGCCGAGTTCATCGTGGGTTGCGAGAGTGTCTGAAGATTCTGAAGATACGCCGTCGCCGTTGCAACCGCGCGACGTCGATCTCGGGGGGCCGGTTCAGATCGCGGACTGCGAAACCAGGTTTGGCTGGATCGGCGCCAATGGAGAACGGCTGATGTCGGAGCGGCAAGTAGCCATTGCCCGTGAAACGCCCGCCGCCCACGCGATAATTGGGGATAGCGATATGGTACGGCAGATCGTGCGGCGAATCGGCCCTGGCGGAAGCCACAGCGCCCCAAGAGGGATACTCGATAGCGGGCGTGGGCGGGTAGCCTGTCAACAAATAATGGGCGCCGAAGTTGTGTTCGCCCAAGGGGGACGTCATGGAGCGGATGATTGCAGCTCGGTCCATGCGTTGGGCCAATTCGGGCATCAACTCACAAAGCCGCACGCCGCTTAACTTGGTGGCGATCGTCGCGAAGGGCCCGCGAACTTCGGCCGGGGCATGGGGCTTGGGGTCCAACGTATCGAGGTGACTTGGGCCGCCGTCAAGCCAGATCAACACGCATCGCGCGGCCCGCGGCGTCGGCCCACGCGATGCTGGCGGATTCGCCGCCGCCCGCAACCGGGACCAAGCCGATGAGGTCAAACCGAACGCGGTCAACGCGCCCAATTGCAGCGCGTCACGACGGACCATGCCGTCGCATCGGGGCTGGGTGGATCGAGAGGCCATATGTTGACTACGCCCGCATAGCTGCTCTGCCAGCCCGCCGCGCAAGCTGTTACCTGGAAACCACTCTCGCATTAACGCGGTATCGATGCAAGGGTTGCTCAGGGTTGCGCTGCGCTTCACCCGGGCTGATTTGGGGCCGTCCCGTTCGGGACTGATTCTTGGTCCTTCTTCGTTTGATCCGCTTGGATTAGCGTCCCGTGGTGCACTCGTCCAGATCGAGAAAGCCGTCGCCGTTTCGGTCGAGTTCGTCGAATTGGGAGCGCGGGCCGAGGAACTCGCGCGGTGTCAGCACCGCGTCGCGGTTGACATCCATGTTGGCCATCCAGGGAGGCAAGTCGGCCGAGGTGGTGCTGGCGTACGTCGCATTGACGCCGGCCACGAAGGCCGCATTGTCTTGCCCGGGGCCGCATCGCACGGCCCCGAACAGATACGATTCGGGGAAATCATCGACGCCCACCTCGCCGTCGCCATCGTTGTCCAACGCCATGATGCGCGTTGCGCTGTTCGCCAATTCCCGCGCCCAAGCGGCCGTCATGGTCCGCGTCCAACCAGGTGAACACGGCGTCCTCGCTCTCGCCGGCTCTTGCTTGCACCTGGCTATTGTAGGCTTGTTGCTGCTGCCCCAGGAACATTTGGAGTTCAGCCGCGTAGAGCTTCTCGTCTCCGTTGGCGTCGATGTCGTCGAACACAGCGCGGAGACCTTCCTCGGGAAGCTCCTCACGCTCCAGGTAGCCGTCGCGATTTAGATCCAATTGCGCGAGAGTTTGCGCGGCTTGTTGGCCGGTCGAGACCGCCATGTCGTTCATAAAGAACGTGATGCTCAGGCCGTCCAACTCCACCACAGCGCGCGTGTCGGAATACGTGAAGAGCTGGAGTTCTGGCAAGCCGGGGGCGACCTCCAGGACGCGGAGCTTCGATTGACTTGCGTTGGCGGCGAAGTCGAGCGCCAATTGGACGTGTGGACGCACCTGGAGCAGTCCCTTCAGCTCCTTCGCCTCCAGATGTCCGTCGGCGTCGCCATCCAAGGCGGCGAACATTCGAGGATCTGTCCGGAAGTCATCCGGCATCACCTCGCCGCCCAAGGCGTACATCTGCGACAACGTGTAGGAGACCATGTCCCATTGTTCGTTTTCATCGAGACTCATCGCCGATTCCGGCTGGCTGATCACGTTTTGCGTTAAGGGGCCTGCTGCTTCATTCATCATGTTGTCGTAGGACGGTGATGATGCTTCCGCGTGCCGCAAGATATCGTCGCCGTCCGAATCGAGCGCGCGGAGCTTGTCGGCCGCCGACTGCACTTCCGCAAGCGAGAGCCGGCCGTTCAAGTCCTCGTCTAACAGCAGCCGGAGTGGCGAGTCGGATCGGTTTCGATAGCGATCGCGATTGGAACTCACAAAGCGAAACGCCTGCGACTGCGCCGCGTTGCGGGTGAGAAATCGCGGCAGCTCGCGAAAGTCCACGCGACCATCCGTGTCGTCGTCGTATTGTTGAATCAACCGTCGCCGCTCATCCGCGGTATTGGCGGGCAGATTGCCAAACCCGCCGTATCGCACAAACGGTTGATCCAGGAATTCATCCCAGGTCCGGACTCCGTCGTTGTTCGCGTCGGCCAACTCGAACGCTTGATCCACCAAAGCGTTTAGTGGATGGCGAAACGGGCGCCCGTCGATGGTGATGGACAGTTCCAGCAGAACCGGGCCGCGAGTCGTCACCGCCAGGATGCGAACCTGGGAGTCCGGGTGCTGATGCGGATCCGCGGGACGGGGCGGTTGGTCGGGCGTTGGCGGACGATCCTCCGGTGAGGGAGGTTCCGGCTTGAGCGCCGCGACGGTCTCGTGGGACGCTGGCTCGCTATCCGCGCCGGGAGGCCGATTCCGGGGCGGCGGCGGCGTCGGCGAGCTGGTGGGCGCCTGGCGATCTTGGACGGAATCGGTCTCCGCCGGCGGTCGATCCGCCTTTGCCCCTGCGTCCGCGGGCGGGCGCTCGGCGGTTGAGTCCCCGCCTTGGCAGCCAACGGCGACGACCAACAGGGCGGCCCAGCTGACGAGCGTCCCGAGGCGCCGCCGCGCGAAGGTCGCTGACGTTGCCCATTTCGATGGCGACGTTGGGGGGAAGACGTTCATGACAGAACCGAGCGAATGGGAACGCCCTCGGCGATCCGAATGGGTCGCCCGACAGCGGTCTGGTTTTCGAGACTGGGCTCCACTCCCACGGCTTGGCAGAGCGTCGCCAGAACATCGTGCTGCGAGACCTTGCCCTCCACGACTTCCATGCCGTCGGGCGACGTCGCTCCATAGGCTTGCCCGCCCCGCACGCCCCCGCCTGCCAACACGCAACTCCAGGCTTGGGGGAAGTGATCTCGACCGCCATTGGGATTGATTTGCGGCGTTCGGCCGAATTCGCCCATCCACAAGATGGTGGTGTGCTCCAATAAGCCGCGCTCCTTCAGCTCCCGCATGAGGCTGCTCCATCCGGCGTCGAGTTGCTGGGACAGGCTGCGGACTTGGCGGAAGTTGTCTTGATGGGTGTCCCAAGCGGCGCCGTCTCCCAAGGCGACTTCCACAAAGGGAACTCCGCGTTCGATCAGCCGACGCGCCATCAGGCACCCTTGCCCAAAGCGGCCAGGGCCGTAGGCGTCGCGCACCGCCGCGGGTTCCTTCGAAAGGTCAAAAGCGTCGCGGGCCTTGCTGCGCATCATGGTGATCGCTCGGCGATAGATCGTGTCTTGAGCCGTGACGTTGCTTGTCGGGCGACGGTCTAGATAGTTCGCTTGCAGGTCCTTCCAAAGCGACAAGCGGCGATCTTGTTGCGGCAAGCTGATGTTCTCCGCACGCTCCAGGAAGTTGACTCCCAACTGAGCGTAAGCGGTTGGTTGGTCATCACCGGGCGGCGGAGGTTCGGCGCCGCTGACGGTCGCCGCGGCGTAGCCCGGCCCCAGAAAGCCAGGGCTGAAGGCGGCCGGATTGAATGCGGTGTTGGCCGCGATGCTGATGTAGTTCGGCAGTTCGGCGTCCGCGTCACCCAGTTCCTTGGACAGGCTGCAGCCGATCGCGGGATACTCCAAAGGTCCTCCGGGAGTCTGCCCGGTGCGCATCAAGTACGTGCCACGGCCATGATCGCCTTCGCGCGTATTCAACCCGCGCAGGATCGCCAGGTGTTCGGCTTGCTTGGCCAACAGCGGCAGATGCTCGCTGATTCGCAGGCCGGGAACGCTGGTGGCGGTCTCTTGGAATTCGCCGCCGTTCTTATGCCCGGGTTTCAGATCGAACGTATCCATCTGGCTTGGTCCGCCGGACATCCACAGCAGCACGCAATGCCGTTGTGGTTTGGCGGTCGAGGCCGCCGAGGCCGTCGCCAGCCGCGGGAGCCAGGGGCTGGCGGCGGCGCCTAAGACGCCGGCTTGCGCCAATCGCAGGAAGTCGCGTCTTCCGATCCTGTGGTCGCTAATCATGGCCGGCCCTTGCTGTTTGGCGGAGGATAAATGGTTGAAAGACTCTTCGCGGCGATTGCGGGCCGTTGATGGACACTCATGGACACATGGCGAATTCGACGCTGTTAAGCAACGCCCACAGGATGTCGCTGAAGACGCGGAGTCGTTCTTGTGAATCCGCCTGCTCCAACAACTCAAGACAACGAGCTTTCTCGCGCTTGTCCGGAAAGCGCGACACGGTGGCCAGGAACAGATTGTCAATACGTTGAGTGTCATCAAAAAAGGGTGCTTGTAGCGCTGCCAGGAGACCTTGTCCGCCGCTGGTCACCGCGGAGATTTCGCCGCCGTTCATCAGGGTCAGTGCTTGCGGCACGCCTTGGGCGTACTCCAATGCGTTGCGGGCGTTGCCTCGCATTTGTTGAACAAAGCGAAATCGTTCGGCGTCCGCGGCGCCAAAGGGAGTGTTCGTCGTCATCAGAGGCGGACGACGCATGATGTTCAGGCGGAGCGAATCGTAGAGCTGTTCCGGCGTTAACGTCTTTACCGCCATCGAAGCGAAGAGCTCTGGCGGCGCGGCTTCGCCTGCGGCGGGAATGCTGGAGCGTTGATAGGCTTGGGTGTTGGCCAGCGTCTCGAGCAGCAAACGCCAATCGAAACCGATTCGAATGAAGTATTCGGTTAACTCCTCCAGCAATTCGGGATGCGAAGCGGGGTTCTGGGGACGCAGGTCGTCCACCGGTTCGACCAAACCTCGGCCAAACATCAGCGCCCAGGCGCGGTTGACGGCGGCCCGCGCGAGAAAGGGGTTATCCCGCGAAGCCATCCAGATGGCCAGTTGCACTCGACGAGGCCCTTGGCTTTCACGATATTCCAATGAGCCTCCCGGGTACTTGGGCGGGATGATCTCGGTGGATTCGGGAAGCGTCACTTCGCCGCTGGCCGCATCCGCAATCCTGGCGGACGCCATCGGCTGATCGCGGCCTCGAAGACGAGCAAAGAAAGCGGCGTATCCCCAGAAGTCTTTTTGCTTCCAGTGATCGAAGGGATGGTCATGGCATTCAGCACATTGAATTTGCAAGCCCAGAAAGATCCGCGACGTGCTGGCCGCCAATTTCTCGGGCTTCAGCTCCAACGATGTGTAGAACAAACCGGGGCCGTCGTTGGCCGGACCGTTGGCGGTCAGGAACTCGGCGACCAGATTGTCATAGCGCAGGTTTTGATGAAACTGGCGCCGCAGCCAGTTTTCTAACTGCTCGGCGGCCGCTTCCTGTTGCAGATCGACGCCGCCGGGAAGCAGCGTGTTGCGCCACACGCCCGCCATGTGCGTGGCATACCGTGGTGACCGCGTCAAGCGGCCGATCCAGCGCGCACGCTTCTGGGGGTCGGTATCCGTCAGGAATTCGTGCAACTCGGCGACGCTGGGCGCCACGCCCGTGATGTCCAAGCTGAGGCGTCTGAGAAACTCAGCGTCCTTGCTGATCGCCGCCGGAACAACCCCGGCGTCCTCCCACCGCTCGGCCAAACGCGCATCGACCGTCTGGACGATCTCCGCCAGCACTTCGCCGCGATCGAAGGAACTCCAGAAATCCGTTTGAGCAAGCAACTCGGTTGGCTGGCCGGACAGCCAGCCCAACAGACAACAGGTCACCGCCAGGACGCCAAAAACCTGCGATGGACGCGTCGTTTCGCGCGGCGCGGGTGGCAGGTCACTGCGAGTGTCTTGGCGGCCAGCCTTGCCGGGAGCGCGGCTGGCGCCGTCGAAGGGAGAGGTCGGCGCGGCTCCATACATTTGTTCAGGCTCCTGGAGGCGTTCCTGCTGGATGCTCACGCCATCGGCGTCGATTCGCCGAAAAAAGCAACTCCGGTATCCCTCATGGCAGGCCGGTCCCTGCTGATCGACAAGCAACAAGATCGTGTCTCCATCACAGTCCACCCGCACTTCGCGGACTTGCTGGACGTTGCCGCTCTCTTCGCCCTTGCGCAGAGTCGACCACGACTTCGGCTGAAGTACACGGCTCGCCCGGTTCGCCGAGTTTCCTCGAACGACTCACGGTTCATGTAGGCCAGCATCAGAACTTCGCCGCTCGCGGCGTCCTGTGCAATCGCTGGCAGCAATCCCTCTGGGCCGCGGTCAAAATCGGGAAGTCTGGCGATCCCGCTCATACATGCGCCTTCCGAGGTTATAACCGAGGAAAAGAACAGGGCGAGGAGTGCGATTGTGTTGGCGGAATCCTCCGCCGGGCGTGATCCAAGCGCCGTTGGGTCGCGCTGACCATCCGCTCCGCATGGGGGACCATCCGCCTCGCGGCGTCAGTGCACAAACCGCCATCGGGGGGCGGCCAGCATCGACGCGGGTGACCGGCAAGACGTCCCCCCTTCTTGAGGCGGGAGGGCGATCCCCCGTCGGTACAACCGCTCCAGGCATGGCCACCAGAGATTACCCTACCATCGCGACAGCGTGATTGTCGATTCCCCGGATAGAGTGTTTGGCGTTTCGGGGCCGATGAGAATCTCAGGCTTTTCCGATGAGGCCTGGAATCTACTTCTCGCCTGCACGCCCAAAGGATCAACCTCGTGGAAGCATCGATCAGCGTCGTTATCCCGGTGCGAAATGCACAAGCGCGCCTGGCCAGTGAGATTCCGGAATTGCTCGAAGTCTTGGGCGAGATGACGTCGCGGTTTGAGGTCATTTTGGTTGACGACGCCTCGGAAGACCGCACCGAAGAAGCAGCCTACGAAATATCCCGGCGGTATCCGCAGGTTCGCAGCGTTGCTCATCGTCGCCCCCAGGGCGTCGAAGCGGCGGGACGCACCGGGTTGAGCCTGGCGACCGGCGACATTGTCTTCGTGCACGAGGAATATGGGCCTCTGAATCACATCGAGTTGCTGCGGTTGTGGGATCACCGGCATGATCCTGAACTGGCCATGGCCCGCTTGGAGCCTGACCCGGCGCCGTTAAGCACCGAGATGCTCAGGCGTTTATCGGCGTGGGGCGCGACGCTCAAAACACACGCCCAGCGGCACACCGGGTTTGGCGGCGTCCAGATGATCCGCGTGCAAGCCGCCAAACAACTCGCCGCGCCGGGCGCCCAGGGCTCGATCCATCGCATCGACGCCGCCGACCGGCCCGGCCGTCCGCCGCGGCAAGGAAGCGGCGCGGCGAAATCGGCGGCGTCAGCAAGACGTTAAGCTTGGCCGAATCGCCCTCGGCCTAGGACGCCCCCAACAGATCGTCGGAAATCGGTTTCTCGCCAATTCGACCGCATTCGTCCAAACCACGCCGCTGACCGAAGGCGTGCCAGGGCGTCACGTCGCTCAACTCCGGCATGACTTCCAGAAGTTGATTGATCAACATCTCCGCCATGCGGCGAATGCCCACTTCGTTGCTTCGCTCGAGAATCGCGGCGGCGGTCTTCATCAACCGGACCAGACGCGCCCGCTCCATGACGGGTCGAGAAAGCGGCGCGTCGGTCTCCTCCAGCAACTCGGCCAATGGCACATCCAGCGCCGCCTGCCAGCGCTTCAGGTCGGAGAGCCTTAGGTCGGCGTACTCTTGCTCCTGCATCCGCAGGGTGCGCACGTCGGAGCCCGTTTGCCGCGCGGCGCTGCGCAGAGAGACCCCTTGGAGCAAGCGGACTTCGCGAATCCGGTGAAGTTTGCGGCTGGGCGAACCTGGGGGACGCATGTCGTCAGCACTGGTAGGGGAGTTTGAACCATCCATAGAATCAATAGAGTCGGGAAGATAATCCGCGGTGGCCATGCGTGTTTCCCCTCGGGGAAAAAAGGAGCCCGGTCGTCCGACCCGCTGTTGACCTTAGACGCCGCCCATCAGGTGGGAGTTCCCTCGCGTCGCAACTATATTCTTGCCCGGTCCAGTGCTATCCTGGAAGTTCCGCACCCGCATAAGGAACGCCCAATGTCCATCCCACTCACCTCAGCTCAAGTCTTGGATCGCGAGTTCCTGGAGATGCGAGCCAAGCTGCTGGAATTAGCCGCGGGCCTGGATCGCTTGCAGAGAGCTTCTGGACCCACGGTGCAAGACGAGCGGATGACGAAAATCGCCCAAGCCATTGAAGTGCTGAGCTGAGGCCCAAGCCGGCCGGGCGGAGAAGATTCAAACCATCTTCTCTCGCCAATACGAACCCGAATGGCGAGCGGCCTTCGGCGTGTGACCCGTCCCACGGAACTTCACACGCCCCGCCCACTCGGCGGCCGCCCGCGAGGGCGTGATTGAGTTGGCCGCATCTTTCCCAGCGACCCCACTGACGGCGATCGCCTCCGTCGTTTACGCACGACTCACCTACTCGTTTACGCACGATTCACTTACACACGAGCCGCCGCGATGGACTACATCGATCCTCACATTCACATGGTCTCGCGCACCACGGACGATTACGAAACGCTGGCCAAGATGGGCTGCGTCGGCCTCAGCGAACCGGCGTTCTGGGCGGGGTTTGATCGCGGCAGCGTGGACAGCTTCCGCGATTACTTCCGCCAGCTGACCGATTTCGAACCCAAACGAGCCGCCCAGTACGGCATCCAACATTACACCTGGCTGTGCATCAACGCCAAGGAAGCCGAGAATGTGCAGCTATCGCGAGAAGTGATTGCGATGATCCCCGAGTTTCTCGATCGACCCAACGTTCTGGGAATCGGCGAAATCGGGCTGAACAAGAATACTCGCAACGAGGCCACGATCTTCCTGGAGCACGTCGATCTGGCGGTGGCTCACGAGCAACAGATCCTGATTCACACGCCGCATTTAGAGGACAAGTACCAAGGCACCAAGATGATCCTGGACATGTTGCGGGGCGACAGTCGCGTGCAGCGTCACCGAGTGTTGGTGGATCATGTCGAGGAGCACACGGTTCGCGAGGTGCTGGAGAGCGGTTTCTGGGCCGGAATGACGCTCTATCCCGTCTCCAAATGCACTCCGCAAAGGGCCTGCGATATCATCGAGATGTATGGTCCGGAGCGTCTCTGCGCGAACTCGGCTGGCGACTGGGGGCCTTCCAAGCCGACGGCGATCCCGGATTTGATCCTGGAAATGCGGCGCCGCGGGCATCCCGAGAGCTTCATTCGCAAGGTCACGTATGAGAATCCGCTCGAGTTCTTCGGCCAGAGCAAGAACTTTCGCTTTCAGCCGCGCTGAGGTCGCAGGTGTTTTTCAGGTGAACTCGCTACGATCTCCGAGGCCCGGTAGGCCGGGCTTGACTTCAGCTCTTACTTTCAATCTCTAGGGCCCGGCCATGGTGATTTGCAGCAAACGCCGGCGCCTGTGGAACTCGCTGGCGCTCGCCAACCTTCCCTTAGGCTCTGTTGTGACGCCTCGTCAGGGCATTCCGCTCAGGGGATCGGGGAACGTCTTGGTTCGGTGGCACGTCGTTGTTGTCTTGCTCGTCGCGCTCGCGATGGCCGGTTCGGCGCCCGCTCAACCACCCGCCCGTTCGGCGCTGAGACGGCCCAACGTCGTGTTTCTGTTGGCGGACGATTTGGGATGGACGGGTCTGCGTTGCTTTGGCAGCGACTTCTATGAGACGCCACGACTGGACCAACTTGCGGAACAGGGGCTGAGATTCACTCAAGCCTACGCCGCCTGCACCGGTGTGTTCACCGACGCGCGCGTCGATCATGACGGGCATGTATCCGGCCCGGCTTCATTTGACTGACTTCATCGCGGGCCAGAATCGCCCCTGGGCCAAGTTGCAGATCCCGCCGTGGACCAAGGGGCTGCCGCCTCAGACGACGACTCTGGCCGAGGCGCTGCAAGCGGCGGGCTATGCGACCGGACATGTCGGTAAATGGCATCTGTCGCCCCCGGGAGGCGGCGATCAAGTCCAGCACGCCCGGGCGAACGGTTTTGACGTCAGTATCGGCAAGCCACGCGGCGCTCGGGGCTACTTCCTGCCCCCCTTGGGCGATGCGGGCGCGGGAAGGTCATCCGCTAAACCGGGGCCAACGGGACCTTACCTGACGGATTACCTGACCGACCAGGCTTTGCAGTTCCTGGACGACAGTCGCCAGCAGGGGAAGCCCTTCTTTCTGTACCTGGCGTACCACGTGCCGCACACGCCCATCCAAGGGAGACCCGACTTGGTGCGGCGGTTCGCCGGCAAGGTGCCGCCAGGAAGCCATCCACAACAACCCGGAATACGCCGCGATGGTGGCCAGCCTGGACCACAGCGTTGGTCGGATCCTGGACCATCTGGACACGTTGGGCGTGGCGGAAAATACGCTCGTGATCTTCACGTCCGACAACGGCGGCTTGACCCAACGCTACGGCAAACACGATGGGTTTACGGAGAACCTTCCTTTGCGGCGGGGCAAGGGTTCCGCCTACGAAGGGGGCGTGCGCGTGCCGGCCATTGTGCGTTGGCCGGGCGTCACACCCGCGGGCGGCGTCAGCGCCACGCCGATCATCACGCTGGACTACTATCCGACCATCTTGGCGGCGACCGGCGTCGCTGGCGTTGCCGATCACAATCGGCGGCTGGACGGGCGGGATCTGACGGCCATCCTGCGGGATCCCGCGGCGATCCTGCAGCGAGATCTTTACTGGCATTATCCGCACTATCACGCTGGCGGCGACAGTCCCTACAGCGCGGTACGGAGCGGTCGCTGGAAACTGATCGAGTTTCACGAGGACGAGCGAGTCGAGTTGTATGATTTAGAGGAGGATCCGGGAGAACGCCGCGATCTTGCCGTTGAACAACAGGAGCAAGCCGATCGGTTGCGTGCGCAGTTGCATGCTTGGCGGGAGGAGGTGAACGCTCAAATGCCGACCGCCAATCCGCAATACGACCCGACCCGCGCGGCGCGCGTTCGTTGAGCCGCCGACCGACGAGTTGCGGGGTTGGGCCTGGCGATGCGATTGCCGTTGAATTCGGGTGCGGAGGATTTGGTACACTGCTTCGCAAACGCACCGCGGCGTAGCCCGCCTTGTCCCAGGCAGCAGAATGGACCGCTCACGTGCTCGAAACCGTCTCTGATTCCCTGACGACTCTGCAGCGCGCGCTGCATCGCGTGGCGCCCCATGCGCTGCTGGTCGAGCCGTTCTTGATGCGAAGAATCATCCGGCTGGATCGGCGGCTGACGGGCCTGGGAATGAACGTGCCGCATCGCCGGATGTACGCCATCCGCAGCAGTTCACTGTTGGCGTTCGTGGATCGTGCGGATTTGAACGTCGAGGCCACGCGAGATCTGCCCGACATCACCGTGCTGTTGACGCAGCCCAGCGACGAGTTGATGCAGGGGTTGGGCGAGGACGCGTTGCTTCTCCAATATTGGCGGATGCTGTTTCACGCCCGCGTGCACGCCGCGCTGCAGCGCAGGATTCCACTGGAAGACCGTGAGAGGCTGGCGGCGGAACGTTGGCGAGAGATCGGCGAAACGCAACGCGACGAAATCCGCGATGTGCTGCTGTATGATGAATACCTGTTTCCAGAATCCAGCGATTGGCACGTTTACGAGGAATTCGTGGCCGTCTACTTGGAGCTGCTGCATTTCTCTCCGAATGATCGCTTCGCGTACTTCCCTGCGATTCGCGATTTCGAGGCGATCGATCGGCTGCTCGCCAAGGACGTGAACCATCAGACGATTTTCGAAGCGACGCGATTAATCGAGGATTACTCGAGCGACGCGCGGCCCACCAGCTACGAAGGCGACGCGCTGCCCGGTCCGCTGGCGCCCAACGCCGTCGCCTTGCGAAAGAAGTGGCGAGCTGCGCGGAAAAGACCGAGGCCGTTGGCAACCGCGTGCGATCCGCCATTTGCTGGGAGTTGGCCTCGCGTTGCTCGCCGGCCGAGGAACAAAGGGAATGCCACGCTCGAGCGCTCAGCCAATTGCACGAACTGGCCACGCGGTTGGGCGGATTTCTGGAGTTCTCTCACGAACAGATCACGACTCTCCGCGAATCGCTCGAGCCTCTGCTGAACAAAGCGTGCGGCAATGTTTGGAGCTCCGAGGGGCGCTTCCTGTTCGACTTGCAGAAGGTGTCTTTGGAATATGAATCCGAAGTGCAGCATGTGGACCTGCTGCGATGGCTGACCAGCTTCGGCAAGGAGCCTCTTCGTCGCGAAGCGCCGATGCTGCGCGAGATCCTGGTCGTCAAGAACCTGCACGCCGCAAAACGGCGTCTGGCGGGCGCGAAGCTGGCGGCCGATGAGCATCATCGGGTCGTCGGCATCATGAAGTCGGCCGTCGAGCGCGCTGAGGAACAACTGCGTTCACGCATCCATCCTCACATTACATCCGCCTTGGACGAGGTCGGCTTGACCGCGCAAAACGTCCCGGAGCGCGTCGCCCGCCAAAAGCTCGTGTCGGAACTGCTGGATCGATTGGTCGAACACGGATTTCTCAACACGGGCGTGTTGCGCGATTCGCTCTCCAAGGGCGACTTGAAGCTGCCGGATGTCGCGGGGTGGCGGGAGCTGTTTCTGGGGGACCGCCTGTTGCGGGCCGATCGCAAACTCGCTCAGAAGCTTCCCGGCATTTACCGTCCCGCACCGGTGTACATTCGTTGGTCGCAACGCATCAGTTCGTTGGGATTCGGCACGCCCTGGGGCCGGCAGGCGACTCTGTTTTTCTTCTTGCCCTTTGGAGCGGCCTTCCTGCTGATTGAGTTCATCAAGCACGCCGCGCACCTGGTCGTCGGCTTATACGAAGCGGGCGTGGCCGGGGGGTTGGCGGAATCGGCGGAAGCCAGCGAGGCGGTCGCCACGCACGCCGGGTTCGATTGGAGATTCCTCGCCTACGAAGCGGCGTTAGGGCTATTCTTCGCCCTCTTGATCCATTCGCCGCGATTCCGCTCGGCGTGCTGGACCGGCATGCACCACGTGGGACGGTGGCTGTATCGCTTACTGGTGCATCTGCCCTGGCGAATCCTGCACCTGCCATGGGTGCAGACGCTGCTGCACAGCCCGGCCTACGCCGCGGTGCGGAATTATCTGTTGAAACCCGCGGCCGTCAGTCTTTTTGTGCATGTGCTGACTTGGCCGATTTACGGCGGTCTCTCGTGGAATTGGACCGCCCACATCATGATGGGCACGGCGCTATTCTTGAATTCGCCGATCGGCCGCTACGCCGACGAGTGGATCACGGATCTGTTCGTCCGCGCCTTGGAGGAATTGCGGGCTCGGTTTGTCGTCGCCTTGATTCAGTGGGTGATGGACATCTTCCAGCGCTTGCTGGCCAGTTTGTCACGGGTGCTGCATTCGCTCGATGAGTGGTCCAGATTTCGCGTTCGCGATCGACGCTCCGTGAAGTTCGTGAAGTTTATCGGCGGCCTGGTGTGGTCGGTGGTTTCGTACTTCATCATCATGGCGTTCACGCTGTTCATTGAACCGCAGATCAACCCCATCAAGCACTTTCCGGTCGTCACCGTCTCGCACAAGATCATCCTTCCATTCGGCTTTCCGCTGGTCGCGCTGGTGGAGCCGTTTTTGGGGACCGCTTGGGCCAATCTCGTGATTTGGTTGACGATCTGGTTGATCCCCGGCGTCTTCGGCTTCCTGGTCTGGGAGTTGAAGGAGAATTGGCGCCTTTACGCCGCCAATCGACCGCGAGATTTGAAGCCCGTGCCGATCGCTCATCATGGAGAAACCATGGTGGGTCTGCTGCGCCCCAGTTTTCATTCGGGCACCGTGCCGCGCAAGTTCGCTCGTTTGCGGCGAGCTCAACAACAAGTGCGTCAAGTCAGCCATTGGAAATCGGCTCACCGGCAGCAAGCGGACTTGGAGCACATTGCCGTCGCCGTCGAACGCTTTGTCGCCCGCGATCTCTTGCAGTTGTTGCGCGAATCGGATGTCTTGCACCGATTGGATCTCAGCTTGCAGGAAGTGCATCTGGCCACCAATCAGATTGAAGCGCTCTTGATTCGCGGTCGGCGTGACGACCAGTGGTTGCGAATTACCTGGAGAGAACGGGCCGGCGTATTGACGGCGACCGTTGAAGACCAAGGCGTGATCGACGCGTTAACGCTGGAAGATCGCGCCGCCTTGCAATACGCGATTGAAGGGCTCTGCCAGCGTTCCGGCGTGGATCGGATGCAAGGCGAAGTCCCAGCTCCCGACCATCCCATCGCTTGGTCCGAATGGGTTGACCGTTGGGACGGCTGAAACGAATCGCAAGCCGACAGCCGGCAAGGTCGCCGTAGCCGTTAGATTCGTCGTGTTTCGCCGCCGTCCGGCGAGAGAACGCGCCCTTGCATGCTTGCCTTCGCCGCCTTGATCTGAGACAACCAGAGGGGCCCTGCGGCGACTTCGTGCAGCAGACCTTGCGGCCTTTTCGGCGCCCCTCCGGCGGGTTTCCCGCCAATACCGGGTGCGCAACGACGACATCATTTATACTGAGCAAACACCGACAAGACGCGTTCGCCGATTTTGGAGTGGAGCAGCCGCCTCGCTTCCAACCTGGACCGTCGTTCCGCCGTGGCGGCAAACGAATCCGAGCCTATCCTCTCGAGTAACACGATGCGGATTTGTATCTTCACCGATAGCTTCCTGCCCTATTGCTCGGGAGTTACCTACGCGGTGCGCAACCAGGCGAATGAACTCGCCCGGCGAGGCAATCAGGTTTGGATCCTTCGTCCGCGACCCTGGCGCGAAGACCGCAGCGAATTGGAAGACATGCACGCCAATGTCCGCGTCTGGAACGCGCCGGTGTCCTTGCCCGTGCCGCATGTCGCCAAGCTTCACATCACCTTGCCGACTTTCTTCTCCACCTGGCGGTCGCTGCGCCGGATCCGTCCCGATGTTGTACATCTGAACACCGAATGGGGTTGCGGCTGGGAGGGCGTGGTCGCAGCTCGCTGGCTGGGAGTTCCCGCGGTCGGCACGTTCCATACTTTCTTCGCCGAACCTGGCTACTTGAAGGCGCTGGGGCTGCCCAACCTGTCGTTCATCCGCAAGATGATGTGGAACTACTCGGTGTTTTTCTACAGTTGGTGCCACGCCTTGACCAGCCCGAGCCTGGCGGTCAAGAACGCCCTGATGCAGAACGGAGTTCGCCGCGAGCCGCACGTGGTTTCCAACGGCATCAACCCGCCTCAACTTCGGCCTCAACACGAGATCGATGCGATGCGGCAACAGATCGGCACGGATTGCCCAACGTTTGTTTATGTTGGGCGCATCTCCCCGGAAAAATCACTGGACGTGTTGCTCAACGCCTTTGCTCATGTCGTTGAACAACGTCCTGACGCCCGCTTGTTGCTGGTGGGCGACGGGCCGTTTCGGCCCAAGCTGAAACGAATGATCCGCGATCTGAAACTCGCCGATTGCGTGCGCGATCTGGGCTATGTTCCGCATGAGGAATTGATCCAGCGCAATATCCCTCGTGGCGGCGACGTGTTTGTCACCGCCAGCAAGACGGAGAATCAACCGCTCAGCATCCTCGAAGCCATGTCCTTCGGCTTGCCCGTCGTTGGACCACGAGCCAAGGGGATTCCCGAGTTGGTCTGTCATGGCGTGGATGGCGCATTGTTCACGCCGGACGATGAGCGGGAAATGGCCGAGTGCATGTTGCAGGCGATCGGCGACAAGAAGCGATTGGCCATGCTCTCTCGCAACGCCGGCGCCACCGCTTGCGATCATTCGATTTCTCGCACCGCCGAGCACTTGGAGCAGGTGTACAAAGAGGCGATTCGCGTGGCTCAAGGACGTCCGCTCAGGAAGCCGGCAATCGCGGATAACCGAGCGCCTGGCGCATCTTCAGCGCTCGATCGCAACCAAGAATCACTCGCACCAATCTCTGATCCTCGTACCGATGTGCCCTCGGCGGTTGGACGCGGAGACTTCTGATACGGCTGCCGCCATCGTCGCGCCCCCAACGCCAGTGGGCGTCTTCCGGTTCGCTGTAGGCGTCTACGCCTTCGCGCCGCTCGGATCCCAGCCATTGAAACAGTTGGCTCGTCACCGTCACGGGATCGGCGGTCAGGTCTTCATAGCGGATCAGCATGGTCTGCTGCTGCTTGACGTCCGCCAGCCGAGTGAGATTCTCCGTGATGGCGGCCCAATATCCGGACGCCAACCACGAATTGACGCACGGGCCGACGACGCGGGCGAGACCCCGAAACGTCATCCGCCGCAACGACTGCACGGTCTCATACACGTCGCGAACCAGGAGAATGGTCTTTAGATTCGGCACATTGGGAAGGCGAGGATACCGTCGCGTTTCGTGGTACCAGGCGGGCCGTTTCAGCACCAGAATCGGGCGATCGCTCAGTCGGCTGAGCGAATCCAATGCGGTTTGCGGCGTCGTGCAGCGGCGCTCCGAGTATCGTTGGAAGTTCACTTCGGGAAGGTGCGAAACATCGGGAGCTTCGCCCAAGAGCGCTTTCAGCAATGTCGAACCGGAACGCATGGTGGACGCGATGACCGCAACTGTTCGGGGAGTCATGGCCGCGATTCTGCGGCGCCCCGACTGGACTCGTCAAGACGTGCGGCCGCGCGAAAACGCAACGACCGCTCGCCGCCAATCGTCCGCAAACTCGCTGCTGAGCAATCCACGATCAGGTATACTCGCCGGGAGCAAGAAGGCGCCTTGGCAAAACCGAAAACTCTGCGTCGCATGAGCCGCATTCACGATCTCGGAGAAGACACGCGAAATGGCGAATGATTTTCGATTTGAGGACGGCAAGCCAGCGGCCAAAATGGCGTCCAGCGCGGGCAACAACTGCCTGCCGACCTGCCTGATCATCTGCGGCGTGTTCTTCGTCGTCCTCGTGATCCTGGGCGGAATCAGCGCTTGGTTCGTGTCCCGGAACTGGAAGCCGCTCGCTTCCTCCATCGCCACTCGGGCCTTGGGGCAAGCGATTGACGAAGTGGACCAGTTCACCGACCAGCAGAAAACGGAACTCAAGGCCGAAGTCGATCGGCTGGCCCAGGCCTTCACCGACGGGCGACTCTCTCCCGAGAAACTCGGCGAGTTCACGGAGAAGTTCTTTGAGTCGCCGTTGCTGGGCAATCTGATTGTGAGCGTGATTGAACAAACCTACCTCGAATCGTCAGGATTAAGCGACGAGGAGAAAACCGCCGGACACCGTACGCTGCAGCGCTTCTCAAGAGGCTGCCTGGATGGCGCCATCAAGGAAAGCGAGTTAGACGACGTCCTGCAACACGTTGCCGATCGCAAGCAGGATGGCCAATGGCAAATCCGCAACAAGCTGACCGATGAGGAGTTACGGAAGTTCCTCGAAGCTGCCAAAGCCAAAGCGGACGCCGCCGATGTCCCCGACCAGGACTTCGATGTGGATCCCGTCCAGGAGTTCCGGCGACTGGTTGACGAAGCGCTGCAATCCGACGCGGAAAAGCCGGAGCCGAAGGCCGAAGGCCGGCGCCAGACACCGAAGCGCCGGCGCCCGACGCCGAGGCCCCGGAGCCAAGCGGCTGAGCTGATCACCACGGAGAACGCAGAGACACGCAGAGGGAAACGGGGACGCCGCTATGCGAAGAATTCGACCACACGCCCTTCTCCGAGTACGACTGATGCACCGCAGATTGGGTCTCGCCGCGTTGTTCTCGTTGATGCAGACCGTGATGATGCCGGTCTTGGCGAGCGATGACGACCGCCCCAACATCGTGTTGCTCTTGTGCGACGATATCGGCGCGCACGAGTTGGGCGTCTATGGGCATCCTGATCATCAGACGCCCCATCTCGATCGTCTGGCGACCGAGGGTGTTTACTTCGAAACCGGTTATGCGACGCCGATCTGCCACCCGACGCGTTTCCAAATCATGACGGGTCAATACGGTCACCACAACGGCGTGTATCAGTTCCCCGGCCGTCCTGGCGGTCCTGAGATCGGCAACCAAGGCGCGGACGACATTGCCTCGCATCTGACGATTGGCAAGATCTTTCAGGCCGCCGGCTATGCGACGGCTCAGTGCGGCAAATGGCAACTTAGCGGCAAGCACCCGACGTTGATCGTGGAGAATGGATTCGACGAGTACTGCATGTGGGCCTATCGCCACAATCTGCCGGATGGCGTTGAGCATGACGGCCTTTGGGAAAATGCGGCCAACACCACGACCGCCCGCTATTGGCATCCTTCGATCGTCAAGAATGGCCAGAAGCTGCCGACCACGATCAACGATTACGGTCCCGATATCTTCTCGGACTTCGCCATCGATTTCGCGCGCGGACACCGTGACCAGCCGTTCTTCATTTACTACCCGATGGCGCTGGTGCACGCCCCGTATTGGCCCACTCCGGACGACCATCCCGCCCCGGAGGCCAAAGCGCGAAACGCCAAGAAGCATTGGAAATCCAACGTCGAATACGCCGACAAAGTCGTCGGCAAGATCATCGCCGCCCTGGAGGAAATGGGAGAACGAGAGAACACCTTGTTTCTGTTTGTGGGCGACAACGGCACCGGCGGCCACGGGAAGGGTCAGGTCACCGAGATGGGCTGCCGGGTCCCGTTCATCGTCAACGGCCCCAAGCTGGTCAAGCCGATCGGCAAGTGCCGGGAACTGGTGGATATCTCCGACATCTTGCCCACCTGCTGCGATATAGCCGGCGTCAAATTACCGGACTCGCCGGTGATCGACGGCGTCAGTTTTCGCAAGTACCTCGAAGGCGATTTGACCCCCCAGCGCGAATGGATCTACCAATACCTCGGCGGCGGACGCGTGGTGCGGACCAAGCGTTGGTTATTGGAAAAGAACACCATGCGCGACTTCGGGCGGTTGATCGACTGCGGCGATTCTCGCGACGGAGTCGGCTACGTCGAACGTGACGGATTCGCTGGATCCCGAGGTTGTCGCGGCCAAGCAGATGATGCGGCGAATCCTCGCCGACAAGCCAGTGCCTCTCGTCGCGGAACGCGCGAACGGCAAGAAGAAGGCCAATCGGCAAAAGAAACGCTGAGCCTCTGCCTGCCAGGCCCGAAGGGCCGAAACACGAGCGTGGCCTTGATCGTAAGCCGGTCCAGCTGGGAGGGTAGCAGGCCCGACGGGCCGGCACAATTTTAGCCGTGGCCGTAAGGCCACGGAACGTCAACGGAAACGGGCCTGTGTCCGATCTGGAAAGGTAACCGTGGCCTCACGGCCACGGCTAGAATTGTGTTGGCCCTCCGGGCCTCGGACAGAGTCGGGTTGACCACCTTACGATCAAGGCCCACGAGCGTTGCTCCTCGCCAGCAAACAGCGCTAATTCGCTTCAGCTTGTCTCAGCGGGGCGTTGCTCCCTGCCCGCGTTTGGCCGCGACGGCGAGCTAGTCATCGAACTTGACGATGGGCGTCAACAACAGCTTGCGAAACTCCACTTCCGACCCTTCGGCCTGCAGCGCGATTTGCCCTTCGCTCGCCGTGCACTTGGTTCCATGGTTGACCAGGTCGCCGTTGACCCAGACCTTCACCGCGTCCCCCAAGCATTCGATGACCATCGTGTTCCATTCGCCGGGCGGGTTCTCCGAGTCATCGGTGAGGTTGAGAATTCGGCGAGCTTTGCCCTCGGTGACGCCCCAATTCTCTTTGGGGCCCCGTCGTTGCACCATATCCGGGACGGTAATGTCCTCCACGATGCACCAGAAGTCCCCCGCATGCGTATGGTTCATCTGCACTTCGATCGACTTGGGGAACATCTTGTAAAGCGCTCGCGGCGTGGACGCATGCACCAACACGCCGCAATTGCCGGGCTTGCCCGCGAAGCGATACTCCACGTCCAGGCGGTAGTTCTTGTACTTTGCATCGGTGATCAAGTGGCCATTGGGTGCCGCGAGACTGACGAGCTTGCCGTCCCGCACGATGAACGTCGGTTTGCTGTCGGGATTCTCGTCCGAGGAAGGCACATCGACATGCCAGCCGCTTAAGTCCTTGCCGTTGAACAAGCGGATTGAGTCGGCCTCGGACTGAGCCCGTGCGGGGGCGCCCGCGGTGTAGCAGGCGATAAGGATGAGCAAGGGGAGGGTCAAGCGAGTCATGGCACGGCTCCTGGCTGTGTGGCTGGTGGTCAGCGAAGTGAATCACTGATGCATTATGACAAATCGACCATCAAGGCGGCACCAAGGCGCGAACCGCTCGCACGGCTTTACCGCCGGCGTCCATGAACCCCAAGCTATCCTTGCTCGGAAGTTCCGCGCTCTGTTGCTCCCGACCCACATGACCCGCATTGTCGAAATAAACGGACTGGATGAATTGGACGCGTTGGCGGTGGACTGGCGCTCGCTTTGGGCCTCAACGCCCGCCGCGAATTTCTTCCAATCGCTTCCCTGGCTGCGCTTGTATTGGCGATCCTTCGCGGAGCAGCAACGTCTCCGCGTGTTCGTCGTCCTCCAGGACGGAGCGACCGTTGGGATCGTGCCCCTGGTCGAACGCAGGGAATCCACCCGACTGGGGAGCGTCTGCGTCCTCACGTACCCATTGCATGACTGGGGATCCTTCTACGGACCGATCGCCGTCCAGCCGGCCGATGTTCTCGGTCAAGTGTTGCGGCGCCTGCGCCGCGAGCCGCATCCACGATGGGACCTGTTGGACCTGCGCTGGTCGCGGGAGACGCAGCTTGGCGAACTGCAAGCGCAGGTCGCCGAGGCCGGATTCGCGGCATGCAGCGGCGTTTGGAAGACGACTTGCGCGGTCGACTTGCCCGGCGAGTGGAGAGCCTATCTGGCGGGGCGAGCGGCGAAGCTGCGCGGCAATATCGGCCGCTGCCGCCGGCGATTGGAAGCAGCCGGCGACCTGGAATTGCTAAGCCATCGACCTGCCGGCGAGCAAGCCGGCCAAGATAATCCACGGTGGGATCTCTACGATTCCTGCGTCGCCGTCGCCGCCAACAGCTGGCAGGCGAGCTCTCAGAGCGGCACTACTTTGACTCACCCGCGAGTGGCGGCGTTTCTACGCGAATGTCACGCCGAGGCCGCTCGCCAGGGAATGCTGGACATGCATGTGTTGCGGCTCGACGAGCACACCATCGGCTTCGCCTACAACTACCACGCACAAGGCGAGGTGACGGCGATGCGAACGGGCTACGATCGCGAATTCCGCAGCTATGGCGTCGGCACGGTCATGTGGTCTCACCTCATTCAAAGCAGCGTCGGCCATGGCGACCACCTGCTGGATCTAGGCCCCGATTCGCCCGAAATCAAACGCGGCTGGACCACCCGGCAGCTGCCGGTCAAACGAGTCACCGTTTATCGAACCTGGAAGGCGAAGCTCCTGCAATGGAAGCGGGGTGGAGGGTGGAGGGTAGAGGGTAGAGGGTAGAGGGTAGAGGGTAGAGGGTAGAGGGTAGAGGGTAGAGGGTTGAGGGTAGGGTGAGGGTTGAGGGTTGAGGGTTGAGGGTTGAGGTGAGGGTTGAGGGTTGAGCCCGGCGAAGTTGTGCCCCGACAAAGCCTGGGGCAATCGAAGCGAGCCTTGGCGAGCGCGGGCCGCCCCGGGTTCGGGCCCGGCGTTCAGGCGCGGCGACGATGTGGGCGGCGGGCCAAAGAAAAAGGCCCGCAGGGCCGATACAAGCAGGCGGTGCTTGCCTCGGCCCTCGGGCTTACTGGTGGATCGTTGGAAGGAGGTCGTCGCCAATACGACTCCCTACCACCTACTCTCTATCCCCTACTCTCTACCCACCTACTCTCTATCCCCTATCCCCCTAATCCAAGAATCCGACGAGTTCTTGGGAGCGGCTGGGTTGTTGTAGTTTTCGCACGGCCTTGGCTTCGATCTGGCGGATGCGTTCGCGGGTGACTTTGAAGATATGCCCGACTTCTTCGAGGGTGTAGCTATAGCCGTCGCCTAGTCCATAACGCAGCTTGATGATTTCGCGTTCGCGATAGCTAAGCGTCTTGAGGACTCGGTTAATGCGGCCGCGCAACATTTCTTGCGAGGCGCCCATCGAGGGGCTTTCGGCGGCGCCGTCGGGCAGCAGGTCGCCGAAGTGGCTGTCCTCGCTGTTGCCGACTGGCCGGTCCAAGCTGATGGGGTACCGTTGCATGGCGAGCACGCGTCGTGCTTCCTCGACGGTCGTTTCCGCTCGGCGAGCGGTTTCTTCCAGCGTTGGTTCGCGGCCGAGTTCCTGGAGCAGTTGTCGGGCGACGTTCCGCACGCGGGACATGGTCTCGACCATATGCACGGGGATGCGAATCGTCCGGCTTTGATCGGCCACGGCGCGGGTGATGGCTTGTCGGATCCACCAAGTCGCGTAGGTGCAGAACTTGAAGCCTCGGCGGTATTCGAACTTATCCACGGCGCGCATCAAGCCGGCGTTGCCCTCCTGAATCAGGTCCAGGAAGCTGAGTCCACGATTGCGGTACTTCTTGGCGATGGAGACCACCAGGCGCAAGTTGCCTTCGGACAATTCGCGTTTGGCTTGCTGGTAGTCCGCATACACGAACTTCAGGAAGGCGACGCGTTTGGCGAGGCTGGTGGGAGTCTCTTGCGTGGCGATCAGAATCCGGCGGAACTCGTTGACCCACTGCTCGCGATCGACGGCGGGCAAGCGATCCTTCTTGTGCTTGTCGATCAGGTGCTTTAGTTCTCGCACTCGCAGGCTGAATTGGTCCAGCGTGCGAATCATGGGTTCGATCCGCTGGGTTCGCAAGCCGAGTTCTTCGACCAGACGCACCGCGCGGCGGCGGCGGCGGGCGAGTCGTTGCCAGGCATGGCGTCGGCGAGAGCGCGATTCCGAGCAGCTGAGAGCGACTCGATAATCACGCCGATTGCGTTTCAGCAGCACTTCCAAGGTTCGCAGGTTGTGCGGCATGCGGCCGGTAATCTGATTCTTTTCCAGGCGATCGGTCACCGAAACCTGGATGGTGCGGTCGAACGGCAATTCGTTCGCATCCACTCGCTTCAGAATCTTGAAAGCATTTTGAATGACGTAATCGCACTCGAGCAACTTCGCTCGGAATCGACGTCGCGTCACTTCAATGCGCTTGGCGAGTCGGATTTCCTCGTGGCGGGTGAGCAGCGGGATCTCGCCCATCTGCGTCAGATACATCCGCACCGGATCATCCGACCACGACTCGCTTTCATCGATGAGCAGCGCATCGTCGTCATCGTCGTCGCTCGAAGCGGCGTCTTTGTCGGCGGCCAGTTCCTCCACGACATTGGTGTCGTCGTCTTCTTCGGCTATTTTGGAAAAATCGCCAGTCACCGTGAGGCGAGCGGCATCGTCTTCGAAGTCTTCTAGTACGTCGTACAACTCAGTACTCCTACACCAAGTCAGGCCTTACGGTGCGGAAGGTCCGCGGCGGCGTTTGCCCAGCCGCGAACACCAGGGAGCGAGGCTCTCAACACGCATTCGGCGGCCAACCCAATCGCCGCAATGCCGGAGCAACACACGCCAACGTTTGGAATCCAGGGAAGCGTCATCGCCAACCGTTGTGGAATCGTTAAGGAATCATGACGCGACAGGCAATTGTACCATCGGAATCTTCTCGGGCGGGACGCGCCGTTCATTTGCGAGAAGATTGCGATTGGGTCGCCGTGCGTGGTTCCAGGGAATTGAAGTTCCATACCAGTTGACCAGCGCCTCGCTGGATTCGCGGGCAAGCGCCCTGCAGTCGCCCTCTGGCGAGCCAAAGTGAAGACGCCTTCCTCAAGGAAAGCATGTTCCCATGGTTAAACCTCCCACGGTCTAGTTCGTCCAACGACTTGGGCAAGTCTGAACGATCGCCGCTTGCACCTCGGCTCAACCGTTCCCGCGGCCTGAAGAGCTGTCGCTCCGACCTGCTTGACGATGAAGCATGTTCCCTGGATCCGCCGTCAGGCGGGAGCCGTGCGAAGGGCGCGTCGCTATGGTATTGACGAACGAGCGAGTGGTCTCTTGCTGCTAGTGCTTACTTCCCCGCACTACCGTGGGCGGCGCTGAAAACTCGACCGCCTCCGGAAGTTATGACAATTCTAACTAGCCGGTCCTTCAGGTCCAGTCGTAAAGCCCGTTAAAAATAGGCCAGCCGTTCGTGGCGGCGCCCCGAGGCCGCCGGCCTCCCCTGCCATGACCACTCGCGGTAGTTGTCCCTTGCGGCGTCCCTGCTTACCATGGGCAGTCTGTCCGCATTCGGCCTCTCCCCGCTTCTCCCAAGGCTGCGTCAGCCGCGGCTGGCGGGTCGCCAGGTCGTCAAATCCTCCACCCTTTGAGTCCGAATCTTATGTCCGGTGTGAATCTGGAGGGCTCGGTCGCCGTTGTGACCGGAGCCAGTTTGGGGATTGGTCGAGCCACCGCCGTGGCGCTGGCACGCTGCGGCGCCAAGGTCGTCGTCAATTACCGCTCCAGCGCCTCCGCCGCCGAGGAAGTCGTCCAAGCCGTCCGCGACGCGGGCTCCGGAGCGATCGCCGTGCAAGCCGATGTGGCGAACCTGGAGGCCGTGGAGCATCTGGTCGAACGAGCGGTGGCGGAATTCGGCAAAGTCGATATCGCCGTCAGCAACGCCGCCTACAGCGACCGAGAACTGTTCTATGAGGCGGACATGGCGGGCTTTCGCCGCACCGTCGACGTCACCATGTGGGGCGCTTTCCACCTGTTGCGGGCCTGTTCGCAACAAATGATGCGGCAAGGCGACGGCGGCGCCGTCGTCCTGGTCAGTTCGCCTCACGCCTTCATTCCCGCCCCCCGAGCCATGGCCTACAACATGTCCAAGGCCGCCATCGAACATATGGCCCGCACCGCCGCCATCGAAGTGGCCGATCATCGCATCCGCATCAATATGATCCAGCCCGGGTGGATCGACACCCCCGGAGAACGCAAGTTCGCCAGCGAGGAAACCCTCAAACGAGCCGGCCGCAAAATCCCCTTTGGACGCTTGGGAACGCCCGAGGAAATCGCCGAAGCGATCCTGGTCCTCTGCGATCCCAAGCATTCCTATATGACCGGCGCCACGCTGCTGGTGGACGGCGGGATCAGCCTGCCTTGGTGGGCCGCTCGCGGTTCCGCGGCCCCCGATTGATGTGTGTCGAACCATCCGTTCGGTGGGGTGGCGACGCAGCGTTCCCAGGCCCCGGACCAGCGTCGAGAGCGAGTCGCCCAGGCCCACGGAACCAACGCCCGCCAGCTTCGCTCACCGGGCCCAGGCCGCTGGAAGTGGATGAACGTTTTTCGCGGCGCCTGCGTAGCAACTCCGTCGACAACCCACTACCCATAGAAGCTTTCACCGATCGGGACACTTCATGAGTCGCCGTTTTCTGTACCCTTGCGACCACTGCCAGCAAGCCATCCCCATCGAAACGACGCAGGCCGGCAATACGATCGCCTGCAGCCACTGTCAGGGCAATTTGACCTTGCCCTCGCTTAAGGGCATTCAGCGGTTGCCTCCAGCCGATGAGCCCATGGAGGCGGGGCCGCGCCGGATATCTCCTGTGCGAGCTGGACTCTTTACCGGCGGCGCCTTGCTCGTGTTATTGTCCTTGGCGACGGCGGCCGTCATGGGCTACCAACGCAGCCAGCTCAATACGTCGTTTTCGACCGAAGACGATATCAAGCTTGGCAACACCACGATTGACGGCATGGACTACGACCAGATGTGGCTGGCCTGGCAGACGCTTTCGAGCGAGGGGATAGGGCCCAAAATGCCGCTGGGTTATCTCGAGGAGCAGAAGACAGCGAACATGCTCAACACGATCCTGTTGGTCTCCGCCGCCGTGGGCGTTCTGGGGCTGGTCGCCATGATCGGCTCCACCCTGGGACGGCGAGCGTAACAGGCTCGGACGGCCGCCACCTGCTTCACTTCGCACTGGGCTTCACTTCGCACTGGGCTTCACTTCGCACTGGGCAGCGGCCGACCCGCGCGAGGGTCGCTCTTGGGCGCCCTTCGCTCCCCGGTCTTCCGCAGCACATAGACCACGTCTTGCGTGCGCACGTCGATGTGGATGGGCGAGTCCAATTCGTAGGCGAAATCGTAAACGGCCGCGATCTCGAATAGCCGCACCTCCTCCAACAGCCGACGAAATTGCTCCGCGGTGTACGTACGGAAGGCGATTTCCTGCTCCAGGCAGAAACTGTCGGTGGGAGTGTACACCTCGCACCGCATGCCGAATCGTTGCTGGCGGCGTCGCAGGTCGCACTGCTTTGACCAGAGTTGGGTGTTGACGCACAGGTGCCCACGGCGAGCCGACCAGGACTCCTCATCCAACGATTTACCGCGCGTGGGCGTGAGGTCGAAACCGAGGATGTACAGGCCGCCCGTGCGCAGGGCGTTCGCGACGCAGAGCAGATGGTCGTGAGCCTGTTGCTCTTCGGTCAAATGGCGAAAGCTGTTGATCGTATTGAAGGCCGCGTCCACCTTGCGACGCAGGCGAAAATCGGTCATGTCGCCGACCACGCAACTGGCGGGCAGGCCATGCCGTTGCAGTCGGCGGTTACAATATTTGACGGCGTTTTCGTTGAGATCCAAGCCCGAGACGTCCAACCCCGCCGCACCCAGGCGGAACAGCAGCCGACCTGTGCCGCAAGCCGGTTCGAACACACGCCGCACCTCGCCCGTAGAGAGTCGAGCGTAGCGAGCGAAACAGCCCCGCAGAAAGTCGAATTCCGCCTTCCAGTCCGATCCAAACACGAGGTCGTAGTACCGCGGATAATCGTAGAGGCTCGCGTTGATCGTTCTCATGGCGATATGATACCTTGAGGATCGCCGTCCGGGGGGCGTGACTCAAGGCGCCCTCCTCCACCACCCGCCGCTTTGGCCTGACTCAGAAAAGGACTCCTCATGATGTGGTTCACCATTACCGCCATTAGTGCGATGGCGTTGGCCGCCATGCTCACGCCCGCCGCCTCCGCCGAGCAAGGCCAAAAGGAGCCGTTGCCGCAGATCGCCCTGCAGACCTCCAAGGGCGACGTGCTGATCGAATTGTTCGAGGACGAAGCGCCCAACACCGTGGCGAATTTCGTTTCCCTGGTGGAGAGCGGTTTCTACGACAACTTGACCTTCCATCGCGTGATCAAGGGGTTTGTCGCCCAAGGCGGTGATCCGGAAGGGACAGGCCGCGGCGGCCCCGGATATCGCATCGCCTGCGAATGCACCCGGCCCGACCATCATAAGCACACCGAACGCGGGATGCTGAGCATGGCTCACGCCGGCAAGGACACCGGGGGATCGCAGTTCTTCATCACTTACGACCAATTGCCGCATCTCGATGGCAAGCACACGGTGTTTGGCAAGGTGATCAAGGGGATGGAGGCCGTCGATCAGTTCTCCACAGCCGGTACGGACAAGATCATCAAGGCGACCGTGGTTCGCAAACGCAATCACCCCTACGAAGTGAAGAAGATCGGCCGGTAGGCGACGGAGCCGCCTCGCACGGAAATTCGGAGCCACCGTCACCCGAGACATCCGCCATGACATCCAGCGGGGAAGCCTCCCCCTCGCTTCAGTATCGTTGCGTATGTGGCGCGATGAACGCTTGCCACGAAGGGGAAAGCCGACTCTGCTCCGAGTGCGGTCGAGCCTTCACCGTCGACCCGCTGCACATGTCGATGACGGTCACCGTCGATTCCACCGGGCGTCTCCCTCCGCTCCGCAATGCGGGGGGAGCCGCCGAGTTGGTGGGAGCGCGTCTCGATCATTTCCTGATCCAAGAGCCTCTCGGCAGCGGCGGCATGGGCGCTGTCTATCGAGCCCTTGATGAATCGCTGGAGCGTTACGTCGCCATCAAAGTCATCCGCAGCGATGATCGCGATCCAGAACAAGTCCAGCGACTGATGCAGGAGGCCATCGCCCAAGCTCGCGTGAACCACCCCCACATCGCTCACATCTACTTCGTCAAGCGAGATCCTCAAACGCCGTATCTGGCGATGGAGTTGGCGACAGGAGGCACCCTGGGCGATCGCTTGAAGCAGCGCGGACCCTTGCGATTCGTGGAAGTGGCGAACCTCGCCGAGCAGTTGGCCGACGCGCTGCGGCACGCCGCCGAGTTCGACATTGTGCATGGCGACATCAAGCCGAACAACATTTTGATCAGCGCCGACGGTCGAGCCAAGCTCTCGGACTTCGGCCTGGCTCGGCGAAGATCCCAACTCGCGGACCGGGAAGGCGGCGCCGTTTCCGGGACGCCCTACTATCTGGCGCCCGAGGCCGCCGAGGGCGCTCCGCTGGACGAGCGCACCGACATGTACGCCCTGGGCGTAACCCTGTTTGAGCTCACCTTTGGGCGACTACCCTACACGTTCGCGGGAAACACGCTCAGCGACGCCATGCGCGTCCATCAACAGGCCGAGATTGAGTTCCCCACCTTCAGCGCGGAAATCCCAGAACGATGGAGCCAGATTCTGAAGCGTCTGTTGGCCAAGAATCCGGGCGACCGCTACCAATCCTACGACGACTTGTTGCATGATCTCAGGCAAGTGCGGCCCGCCGTTCGCGCCGATGCGGGCGTCATCCTCAGACTACAAGCCTGGGTGCTGGATGTGGTGCTCGTCGCCGTGCTGGGACTGGCGTTTCCCGCCGCCGTCGCCGGCATATTGGCCGCTCAAGGCAGCATGTTCTGGTCCGGGTTTCTGTTCAATCTGTTGTCGCTGCTGGCGGTCAGCGCCGCGCAGGTTGGATTTGGCCAACTGAAGACATCCCCGGGCAAATGGTTGTTGCAATTACGCATTGTCGATGATCATGGACTGGCGCCCTCGCTTCGCATTCTGATCTATCGCGGGTTCTTTCAGCTGCTGCCGATCTGGTCGGTCGTGTTGAATCAAATCCTGGTCAATCTGCGAATTCCCGGGTTGGGCTTGGGATTCGTCGTCCCGCCCTTGGCGATGCTGTTCGTCAGCATCGATGGGGCGTTCATGTTTTCCGGGCCATTTCGCCGAAGCCTGCACGATCGCCTCTTTGGAACGCGAGTGGTCCTGGCCTCCGAACGCGATTGATCGCTGCCAGACATCGGCGAGCGTATAATAGAGTGCTCCCGCCTTCCCGCCGCTGGCTCGCCTCAAAACTGAATTCGATGCATTTCCACACGCACCTCCGCTCTCCGTCGTTCTTGGTGATGTCTCTGGCCCTGGCGACCGCCGCCGCTCTCTCGCCGCGCGCTCCGGCGCAGGATTCCACGGCGCCGGTTGACTTCGCGACCGATATCCGGCCATTGCTTTCGGACAAGTGCTTTCAATGCCACGGTCCGGACGAGCAGGCCCGTGAAGCGGAGTTGCGCCTGGATATGCGGGACCAGGCCTCGCGCGTCCTGCAAGCCGACGCGGACGGGACCAGTGAACTGCTGCGGCGAGTGATGTCGGCCGATGAAGACGTACGGATGCCGCCGCCTTCTTCCAAGAACGAGCTGAGCGCCGATCAAATCGATCTGCTGCGGCGTTGGTTAAGCCAAGGCGCACCCTTCCAGTCGCATTGGTCGTTCACCCCCATTGTCGTACCGCCGCTCCCCCAATTGTCCAGCGCAGCGGCGGCCTGGGGCCGCTCGCCGATTGACGCCTTCGTTCGACGGCGGCTGGATGAGTTGGACGCCTCGCCCAGCCCTCCGGCCCCGCGAGCCCAGTGGTTGCGGCGAGTCACCTTTGATGTCACTGGTCTGCCCCCCACGATCAACGAGCTTCGGGAGTTTCTTGCGGACGACCGGCCCGACGCGGCCGAGCGCGTGGTGGATCGGCTGCTGGCGAGTCCCCGCTATGGCGAGCGAATGGCCGCCGACTGGCTTGACGTCGCCCGCTATTCGGACACGTTCGGCTACCAGGTGGACCGCGATCGTTTCGTCTGGCCCTGGCGCGATTGGGTCATCGCCTCGTTCAACAACAATCTGCCTTTTGATCAGTTTCTGACCGAACAGCTTGCCGGCGATCTGTTGCCTCAAGCGGATCAAGCCCAGGTTCTCGCGACCACCTTCAATCGGCTGCACCCGCAGAAAGTTGAAGGCGGCAGTGTGCCCGAGGAGTTTCGCGTCGAATACGTCGCCGATCGCAGCCACACCTTCGCCTCCGCTTTCCTGGGCCTGACGCTCGAGTGCTGTCGCTGCCACGACCATAAATACGACCCGCTGACTCAGCGAGAATACTACCAGCTCTTCGCCTTCTTCAATAACATCGACGAGGCGGGGCTGTATTCCTACTTCACCAACAGCACCCCCACGCCCACCTTGATGCTGACCGAACCACCGGTCGATCAGCGACTGCGGGAACTGGCCGAGGCAATCCAGCTTGCCGAGCAGGATCTTCAGGTCGTCCAAAGCGATCAGCTGGCCGGCTTCAAGCGCTGGCTGCACGAGCGACCTCCGCAACCCTGGGTGTCCAACCGTTTGGAGTGGCTGGACTTTGAGTCCGGCGCCGTCGGCGCAAATCGCACCACGCCCGGCAAGGTGGGCCAGGCCGTTGAGTTAACCGGCGACGACGCCATTGGCTTGAGTGTCGGCAACTTCCCCCGCTGGCGCCCGTTCAGCATCGCCTTATGGCTCAAGACTCCCGATCACAAGGAGCGAGCGGTTGTCTTCCACCGCTCGCGAGCTTGGACCGACGCGGGCAGCCGCGGATACGAGCTGTTGATCGAAGACGGGCGGTTATCCACCGCGCTGATCCACTTCTGGCCAGGCAACGCCATCGCCATCCGCACTCGCCAACCGCTGCCCATCGACGAATGGACGCACGTCGTCATGACCTATGACGGATCCAGTCGAGCCGACGGTCTATCCCTTTACCTGGACGGAGACTTGGCCGATGTGAGCGTGGTTCGCGACCATCTTTACAAGAACATCACTGGCGGCGGCGGCGACAACCTCGCCATTGGCGAGCGTTTTCGCGATCGCGGCTTTGCGGGGGGGCAGGTCGATGAATTCCAAGTCTTCGACCGCTGCTTGACGTCTTTGGAAGCCGCCCAGATCGCCTTCCCCGGCAGTCTGCCCCGCGCCGTCGCTCAGCATGCGGCCGCCGAGCACGCCGCCGCGGAGTCGGCCGCCGCGGCGCCGCCCTCCAGCGGCGGTGGCGACCCGTTGCTGCAGTACTACCTGCACACGACTGATCCTGTTTTCCAACGGAAGCTCGCCGCCTTGCAGCAGTTGCGACAACAGCGTTGCCGGTTGCAGGACGGTGTGACCGAGATCATGGTCATGCAAGAGATGCCCCAGCCGCGAGACACCCGCGTCTTGCTGCGCGGCGCGTACGATGCGCCTGGAGAACCCGTCCAAGCGTCAACGCCAAGTGCGCTTCCGCCCTTTCCCGCCAGCGCGCCGCGAAATCGTTTAGGGTTGGCGCAATGGTTGACCTCCGACCAGCAACCATTGACGGCGCGCGTCGCCGTCAATCGCTTGTGGAGCCTTTGCTTTGGCCGAGGTTTGGTCGCGACTCCCGAGGACTTCGGCAGCCAAGGCGCTGCGCCGTCGCACCCTCAACTGCTCGATTGGCTGGCCAGCGACTTCATGCGACATGGTTGGAACGTCAAACGCACGCTCAGGCAGATTCTGCTTTCCGCGACCTATCAGCAAAGCTCGACGCCAATCGCTGAAGAGCAGCGAGCGGCGTGGATTCAATGGGTCGCCCAAGATCCTCAGAACCGTTGGCTGACGCGAGGCCCTTCGCACCAACTGCCGGCTGAAATGCTGCGCGATAACGCTTTGGCCGTCAGCGGCCTGTTGGCCTTGCGCATCGGCGGTCCGCCGGCTCGCCCGTACGAATTGGCCGCATCGTTTAAACCCGTCGCTCCCGACAGCGGTGAAGGGCTTTATCGGCGAAGTCTTTACACTTATTGGAAGAGGACGGCGCCGGCGCCCGTGATGATGACGTTGGATGCGGCGAAACGCGATGTCTGCTCGGTGCGTCGCGAAAGAACCGCGTCGCCCCTGCAGTCCCTGGTGCTGCTGAATGACCCGCAGATGATTGAAGCCTCGCGGGTCCTGGCCGAGAGCCTGGTCCGTCGCCACGGCCGCCAAGTCTCACCACTGATCAACGAAGCCTTTTTGCGGCTCGCCAGTCGAGAGCCCACCGAGCGGGAGTTCGCGGTCCTGGCGCAACTCTGGAAGTCCCAATCGCAATACTTCCGTGAACATCCTGGTCAAGCGGAACAACTGCTATCCAATGGGCAGGCCCCGCGCGACGCTTCGCTCGCCTCAGCTCACAACGATGCGGAACTCGCCGCCGCCACGGTGCTCGTCTCCACGCTGTTGAACTACGACGCCTGTGTCACCAAGCGTTAGCCAGGGGCGAAGCGAATCCGCCGCGAACCCCATTACCCTTCATCGCATGACAAGCTGAACCATGAACCCGACCTATCAACATCACCCTTCCCGCTGCACGGGATTCGATCCAGCCTGGGACTTGACGCGACGTGAATGGCTTCAGCGTTTCGGCATGGGCTTGGGCGCGGTCGCTTTGGGCGAGTTGCTGAATCAAGGCGCCCGCCAGCAAGCCTCAGCCGCGGACGCCGCTTTGAACGCCACGCATCATCCGCCCCGCGCCAAAAGGGTCATCTATCTGTTTCAGAGCGGCGGGCCATCGCAGATGGACCTGTATGATTACAAGCCGTTGTTGAATGAGATGCACGGTCAAGAACTGCCGGCGTCGATTCGCCAAGGCCAACGTTTGACGGCGATGAGCGGCAACCAGGCCCGCCTGCCCTTGGCCGGTTCGCCATTTCGCTTCCAGCAGCATGGCGAAAGCGGCGCCTGGTTGAGCGAGTTGCTGCCGGAAACAGCGAAGATCGCGGACCACTTGTGCTTCATCCGATCAATGCATACCCCGGCGATCAATCACGGTCCGGGCGTTACCTTTCTACAAACCGGTTCGCAGTTTCCCGGCCGCCCCAGCATGGGCGCGTGGCTTAGCTATGGCTTGGGCGCGGAAACGGAGGAACTGCCGGCCTTCGTCGTCTTGGTCACCAAGGACAAGGGCGGTCAACCTCTGGTGTCCCGCTTGTCGGGCGCAGGGTTCCTGCCCAGCAAGTATCAGGGCGCCCGCTTGCGATCCGGCAAAGATCCGGTGCTCTATTTGAACAACCCGACGGGACTCGCTCGTGAAAACCGTCGGGCCATGTTGGACGCGCTGAATGAGTTGCATGGCGCGCAATTGGACCAGCAGGACGGCGTCGACCCGCAGTTGAACACCAAGATCGCCCAATATGAACTCGCCTATCGGATGCAACAATCCATCCCCGAGGCTGCTGATCTGGCCGACGAGCCCGAACACGTTTTGCGCGAATATGGCGACGACGTCCGCAAACCTGGCTCCTTTGCCGCCAACTGCCTGTTGGCTCGTCGCCTGGCCGAGCGCGGCGTGCGATTCGTGCAACTGTACCATCCCGGGTGGGATCAGCATGGCGGACTGCCGGCCGGTATCAAGACACAGTGCCAAGAGACGGACCGCCCCGCCGCCGCCTTGGTGCGGGACCTGCAACGGCGAGGACTGCTGGACGATACGCTCGTCGTTTGGGGAGGGGAGTTTGGCCGCACCAACTATTGCCAAGGCAAGCTGACCGCCAACAACTTTGGCCGGGATCATCATCCGCGATGCTTCACGATGTGGCTGGCCGGCGGCGGCGTACGCGGCGGCGCGACTTACGGCGCGACGGATGACTACGGTTACAATGTTCAGGAAAACGCGGTCAGCGTTCACGACCTGCACGCCACCATGCTGCATCTGCTGGGCATCGACCACCAGCGATTGACGTTCAAGTTCCAGGGCAGGCGGTTCCGGCTCACGGACGTTCATGGCGAAGTCGTCAAGCCGCTGTTGGCGTAACGAGACCTTATCTGAGTTGCGGCGCGTCGATTCGCCGCCCTCACGCATGGCGGACTCCATGAATCGAACCGTCGCGACATTGATCCTGACCTTGGCGTTGGTCCTCTCCGCCGCCGCTCTTTACTTGGTCCTCCTCCGCGATCGCGAGGCCCCCCAGCGAGGCGCGGCGTCCAACAGGCAAGCCGGGCCGCCCGCTTTCCCAGCCGCGGCCGATGGACCGGGCGACTCGACAACCGACTTGCGGCTTTCCGAGGGCGAGTTGCAAGCAAAGTTGCAGGACGCTTGCACCTACTGTCACGCCTATGCGCAGGCCGATACGATTCCTCGCGGGCTGTGGGAAAAAGAGCTGCGTCTGGCCTATGGCTTCATTGCCGACAGTGACCTTGATGCTCAGCGAGTCCCGCCGTTTGACCAGGCTTTGGCGCACTTCCGAGAGCGGGCGCCAGTTCGTTTCGAGATTCCCGCAGTGGTCGCATCGCCCTCGCCCATCGCATTTCGTCCTCGGCACTTCGAAACCTGGGTGACCCATCATGCGGTCGCTCACATTCAATGCGTCCCCGAATTGGCGGGCGCCAGGAATGTCGGCGTGATCTGCGACATGCGGAACAGTAAGGTCTTCGCGTGTTATCCCGCGGATCCTGAACGGGACGCCGAGATCTTGGCCGAAGGCGGACGACCCTGCCACAGCGAAGCGGCGGATCTGGATGGCGATGGCGTGATGGACTTGCTGGTTGCCGATCTGGGAACGCTACAGGCGTCCGATGATCTGGAAGGCAAAGTCGTTTGGCTGCAGGGAGACAAGGAGGGAGGCTTCACTCGCCGCGTTTTGCTGGATGGGATTGGGCGCGTGGCCGATGTGCGAGCCGCCGACTTCGACGCCGACGGCGATCTCGATTTGGTGGTCGGCGTCTTTGGTTGGCGACACGCCGGGCGGTTGCTCTACCTCGAGAATCAGACCCAGGATTATGCGTCACCGCAATTCATTTCGTCGGTCCTGGACCCGCGCATCGGAGTTATTCACACGCCCATCGCGGATCTGAATCAGGACGGCCGTCCTGACTTCGTCGCCTTGTTCGCCCAACATCACGAACAGGTCGTCGCTTTTCTGAACGAAGGCGGCGGCAAGTTTCGCCAGGAAGCCATCTTTGAATTCGACAATCCAGGGTTTGGATCCACCGGCGTCGAATTGGTCGACATGGATCAGGATGGCGACCTGGATGTGCTGTTGACCAACGGCGATACGCTGGACTTTGAAATCTATCGACCCTATCACGGAGTACGGTGGTTGGAAAACACCGGCGACGGGTTCCCCTTCACCCATCACCCCTTGCTCTCATTGCCCGGCGCCATGTCGGCGGCCGCTGGTGATCTGGATTTAGATGGCGACATGGATGTGGCCGCCGTGAGCCTGCTGCCCTTTGGAATCATCGATCCTGAAACCAACGCGAACCTGCTCCCCGGCCGAGGCGAGTCCGAGGGAGCGATTCCATCCCTGGTGTGGATGGAACAGACGTCGCCAGGCGTCTTCGCAACCCACGTGCTCGAAAACAACCTCCCGGCGCACGCCACCGTTTCCTGTCGCGATATGGACGACGACGGCGATCTGGATCTGGTCACCGGCTACTTCACACTGGAAGGCGTCACAGGAAGGGCGGTCTTTCTGACTCCGTTTCCGGGAGCGATGACCGTGTGGGAGAATCCCACAAGGACTCGCTGAGTCAATCAGCCCAAAGCCCAAAGGGCGGTACAGTTCTACGGCGTGGCCGTGAGGCGAGCCCTTTAAAGCTAGCAACCTGCAGTTTCTTCAGAGTGTCCCCAAAGAGGCTCCGTTTTCCGCCAAGGCCAGTCGCCACAAGTGCTTACGCGGCGAGCAAGCCACGACGGGGCACGTCCCCGTCGAGCGTTGCTCCCCGCCAGCAAACAGCGCTCTCTGGCGAGGAGCAGCGCTACGCTGGGACAAGCCCAGCGGTGGCGGGAATTTGCCGGCTAGTCGCGATTCGCTTCATGCTAGCTTTAAAGGGCTCGCCGCGACTGGCGTCGGTTACCCAGGGTTTCGCTGCGCTGCACCCTGGGCTGACTTGGGGCCGTCCCGTTTGGGACTGACTCGTTGTCCTAAGGGCCTAATCCAGGCGGCTGACGATCTTGCGCCCGGTGGTGTTCAGGGGCAGGTCGGCAAGTTGCTCTCGACGAATCCAGCGAGCCGAATTGGCTGGCGAACCGGTGCTTTCCGGGCGCGCGTGATAGCAGTCCAGGCGGATGCGGTAGCGAGTCACGGCGTGACGCATTTGCGCGAAGCGTTCTCCCAACGTGACCGGAATTCCTGTCAGCTCCCGCACGCCTTGACGAATCTGTTCGTCCAGGTTCGGGCGATCGAGGTCCAAACGCACGCGCGGGAAATCCCACAGCCCGGCCCATTGTTCCCGCTCCCCGCATTGGCGCAGCAGGAGGCTGGCCCCTTTCGCGATGACGACCGCGGCGTCGGCGACTTCGACGTATTGCTTTTTGGGCGCGGCTCGAGGCAGTTCCTGTTGCAGGTTCGCACGCTTGGCCTGGCACAGCGCCGCCACGGGGCAAAGCAAGCACTTTGGCGACTTTGGCAGGCATAGAAGCGACCCTAGCTCCATGAGCGCCTGGTTGAAATCGCCGACGCGCTTCCGAGGCAGCACGCCTTCGGCGAACTCCCACAGGAGGCGTTGGGACGCCGCTTTACGCGGATCGTCGCACAGGGCGATCAGCCGCGCGTACAGACGTTGCGTGTTGGCTTCCAGGATTGGCAGGCGTTGATCCTGAGCGATCGAAAGGATGGCGCCGGCCGTGTATCGTCCCACTCCCGGCAGCCGCTTTGCTTCCTCGAACTCTAAGGGAAATCGCCCCTGATGTTCGGCGAGGATCTTGCGGGCGGCGGCGTGCATACTCCGAGCGCACCGATAATAGCCCAAGCCCTCCCAGTATCGCAGCACTTCTTGCTCATCCGCATCCGCCAAGGCCGCCACATCGGGAAACCGCTCCAGAAACCGTTCGAAGTAGGCAACGACCGTGGCGACTTGCGTTTGTTGCAACATGATCTCGCTGACCCATACGGGATAGGGATCTCGCAGTCCCCGCCACGGCAGATCGCGTTGATGATCGTCGTACCATGCCAGCAGGCGCTGGCGAAGTGCGCGGCGCCAAGCCGCATCCCGCCAAGCTTCGGATGTGGTCGGCGATTCGTCGTGACGGCTGGTCATGCTGGTGGCGTCATGGTTCAGCGGGAAAGAGAGGGCTGCCGCCATCCGCCGGCGAAGGTGTGCGCCTGCAGGCCTTGGAGGACTCGCGACGCGGCGTCTTGGCCGCTATGAATGCAGGCGGGAATGCCGACGCCATCGTAGGCATTGCCGGCGAGCTCCAGGCCGGGATGCTCTGCGACGCGGCGCTGGATGTCCCTCACCAGCGTCCGATGCCCCAGATGATACTGCGGCATGGCCGTGGGCCAGCGAATCAGGTCCGCCAGACGGGGCGGGCCCGCGGCGCCAATCAGTTCGGACAACTCCCGCATGGCGATGTTCAACAGTTCCTCGTCGCTCCGTTGCAGCAGCGAGGCCTGTAGTGCTCCGCCCAAGAAGACGCGGATCAACACCTCATCCTCGTGGGCGCGACCGGGGAACTTCTCGCTAGCGAAACTGGCGGCCAGGATGTGGCGCTTTTCAATGGCCGGCGCCACCAGGCCGAAGCAAGGCGCGTAACGTTGCAGTTGCTTGCGACGATAACACAGCACGGCGATCGCCACGCCCGCGTAGGGGATCGAGGCCAGGCGACCGGCCAGCGTTGCGTCGGCGGCTTGGAGCAACCTGGATGCGTGATGCGCGGGGGTGGCGACGATGACCGCGCGATACCGCGTGGGCGCCGAGCAACGCTGCGAATTCCACACCAACCACCCGCCGCCAAGGGCTGGCTCCACACGAGTCACTTGCCGTCCATAGTGGATGCGATGTTCCCCGATCGACTCCACCAAGCGATCGATCAATTCCTGCATCCCGCCGCGCGGCGCCAGAAACGCGCCATAGCGAGCTCCCTCGGCGGTGGCTTCCGCACCTTGGTTCAGTTCTTGCTCGGCGCGTCGAGGCAACGAAGTCAAACGACCGAACCGGCGCTCCATCTCCACGAACTCGGACATCGTCGCCTGCATACTCAGCTTCTCGGGATCGGCCGTATAGATTCCGCCAATCAGCGGTTGAACGAGCCGCTCGAAGGCTTCTTTCCCGAAACGCCGCACGACGAACGAACGCAGGCTCTCGTCCGTTTCGAGGTTCCGTCCTGGCACGAATCGTTCGGTCAGCATTCGCAGTTTGCCGAAGGGGGACAGCAAGCTGCTGTTCCAGATTGGCTTCCAACGAGTCGGTCGCAGCAACACAAAGCCCTTGGGCACGGACTCAAGTCGGCCTTGCCGTACGACTTTCGCGCCACGGCGAGCTTCATTGGTGGGAATCAAGCGATCGACCATCCCCAGGCGTTCAGCCAACACGATCGCGGCGGGATCCTTGGTCGTGAACATGTCGGCGCTGCGTTCGATGAGCAGCCCGTCACGATGTTCGGTTTCCAGCACTCCGCCGACGCGCGTTGCGGCTTCCAGCAGCACCACATCGATGTTGGCGGCGAGGGATCGGATCTGATGGGCGGCGGCCAATCCACTGACGCCGCCGCCGATCACGGCAATCGGCTCGCGGATCCCGCCGGACTGATTTACGCACATGCCTGGCTTATGATCCGGAGAGTCCCAGGGCTTCGGCCTCTTGGGCCATGGCCTCGATGACGAATTGGATGTGTTCGTCGAGATCCACGCCCAAGTCCTCGGCTCCGCGGAGCACATCTTCGCGATTCACTCCCGCGGCGAAGCTCTTTTGCTTCATCTTCTTGCGGACGCTCTTGGATTCCAGTCCGACGATTCCATTGGGGCGGACTCGAGCACAGGCGGCGATCAAGCCCGCTCAGTTCGTCGCACGCATACAGCGTCTTGTCCATCAGCGACACGCGAGGGCATTCGGTGATGTAATCGGCGTGCGACTTGATCGCGTAGATCACGTCCTCGGGGTAGCCGTGTTGCGCAAGATTCTGGCGCCTTGCAAGGGATGATCCGGCGGATTGGGCCAGCGCTCGTAATCAAAATCATGCAGCAGTCCGACGACGCCCCACTTGGTTTCGTCTTCGCCGAAGCGCCGCGCGTAGGCCTTCATTGCCGCCTCGACGCCCAACATGTGGCGCCGCAAGCTCTCGCTTTGCGTGTATTCGCAGACCAGGTTCCAAGCTTCGTTTCGATTCATGTCGCCGAGCGTCGCGCCGATTCCAGGTCCGCCTGTCCGTCAGGCGAAGCAGCCATGTCCAAGTGAATGTGCGATTCACGCGAGTCCTCGCTTCGCTGTGATCGGCACGACGCGGAGACATCCGACCGACCGATCAGGTTTCCAGCAGATTGCGCTTCTTGGGGTCTTCTTTCTCTTTGGTTTCCTGCCGTTCGCGCCAGGGCTTGCCTTCTTTGTAGCTTTCCAACTCGGCTTTCAGTTGTTCGTGGTTCTCATCATCCACCTTGGATAACTCCACGGCTTTGGCCGACCATTTCTTGGCGTTTTCGAAGTCGCCGTTCTCAGCGTAGCTGGAAGCCAGCGTGCTTAAGATATGAGCCGCTTTGTACTCCGTCAGTTCGCAGGCTTTTGTCGCATACTTGACCGCCTCTTCGCCATTTCGCACTTCATCGTCCGGCGATGTGGAGAGCACCCAGGCGAGGTTGTTGAGGATGCCGCTTTCTTCGGGTTCCAGCTCCATTGCTTTGCGGTAGTCGGCAATTGCCTTGGCGTGGTCGCCAACGCTCAGGTAGGCGTCGCCGCGTGATCGCAAGGCGCGCCAGTTGTCGCCTTCGACTTCGAGCACTTCGGTGAGCAGTTTGGCGGCCTTTCGCGGGCGTTCGTCCAGGGAATGGTACAGGGCCAATTGCATCTTGTAGTCGAGATTGGTCGGATCGTTTTCCAACAACAGATCCATGTCCTCGATGGCCGCCGCGTACTTCTTTTCCATGGCGGAAATACGGCTGCGAAGCATGATGCCGAGAATCAGGTTGGGCTGAATGCTCAAGACGCGCTCGGCGTCCTCCCGCGACTCGAGAAGCTTGTCCTGCACCAACCGCACTTCGGCGCGCAACAACATTGCTGGAAGATTGCGGGCGTCTAACGAGATGGCCTTGGTGAGGGCGCGTTCGGATTCGGGGTATTTCTCTTCCGCCGCCAGGACGCGGCCCTTTAAGGTGTGTGCCGGTGAAGAATCCGGTTGTTCCTTGAGCACGGCGTCGATTTCGGCGAGAGATTCGTCGTACTTCTGCGTATCGGCGAGGGTTTCGGCCATCGCCAGCCTGACGATCAGGTTCTTGGGATCCCGTTCCAGGATAGCGCGAAAGCTGCTGATCGCCTTTTCCAAGTCGCCCTGGCCCAGGAACATGGCTGCTTGGGCCCGCCAAGCCAGTTCATTGTTGGGGTCGGTCTTGGTGGCGGCTTCCAAGTCCGCCATGGCCTTTTCCTTGTCTTCGTGCATGTTGCTGCGAAGGATCAACGAGTCGGCGAGTTTCGAGGGATCCGAGTCCTTGAACGCTTCCACCGCGCCGTTGGCCGCTTCCATCGCACGCTTGGGATCGCCTTCGGGGAGCGACTGCAGGCGGGCGATCATCAATTGCGCGTCGCCGAAGTTGGGCGAAGCCTTCACCGCCTTTTCCAGGTAGTCCATCGCTCGCTGGCGAAGCAACGGCCAACGTCGGCTGCGAGTTCGCGGGTCGAAGATCTCGCCCGTGATCAGTTCGGCTCGCTGATAGGCGACGCTGCCCAAGATCTGCTTGGCCAACGCGGAACTCGAGTCGTCCAGGCCCTTTTCCAAGGCGCTTTCACAGAGGCGAATCACCATTTCCAGGTCCGCCGCTGTGCCGCCCTCGGAAAGCAACAGTTGCTTTTCAACCGCCTGATCCAAGTCGGCTTGACCCTTCCCATCGGCCAGCACCGAGCCGGGAAACAACAGCAGCGCCACCGCGCTCAGCAGGAAAAGTTGGCGAAACATCGGCGATATCTCCTCGGTTCGCACCATGGAAAGCAGGTTGATCTGCCCGCATTATAGGCGCAAGCCCCTACAGATTACCATGCCAACCGGGCTAACCCTGCTTCCAGCCGCCGTCGATTCGCCGCCAAATCATGGAGTTCTCCGGGTTGTCCTTCAAGCAGTTGGGCAGCCGCGCCGGACGGACATTGTCGTAGCATTGCAGCATTCCGAAACGCAGCATGGATGCGGGGACCCCCACCGCTGTGAAGCCGGGATGACCCGTGGCCGGAAAGGGGCCGCCGTGGTTCATGGCTGGAGAGACCGCGACGCCGGTCGGCATCTTGTCGTTGGACAAGCGGCCCACGCGTTGCCTCAATTCCGGCGCCAGGCGAGCGTAATCCTCGTCGTCCGAGCCCTGCGTGTCGCTGTAAATCGTGCCGGTCAGGTTGCCCTCCAGGCTCTGGATCACGCGCAACGCCTGGTCCTTTCCCGAGACCACGACCATCAGCGAAGCGTTGCCAAACGCCTCTTGCTGAAAAGCGACGGGATTCTGCAGGAAATGCTCACCCGACGCGCGCAGCAACGTGTTGGCGCAGCGGTAGGCTTCGCCTTCGGCGGGCTCATTGCCCATCAAAACCTGTGCGCCCGGCCCGCCAACGCCGCCAGGCTGCTCAGTAAACTGTCTCGCACGGCCCGCGAGAGCAAGACCCCTGGCGGCGTGTCTTGAAACGCCGTCGCCACCCGCGTGATGAACGCTTCGGTCTCCGAGCCCTGATACAGGATGACGACGCCGGGATTGGTGCAAAACTGCCCGGCGCCCATCAAGCAACTCCCCGCGAACTCCTGTGCAATCGCTTCGCCTCGTTCACGCAAGGCGCCCGGCAAGATCACCACCGGGTTGATGGAGGAGAGCTCCAAATAGATTGGCCTGCCGGCGGCGTCCGCGGCGGATTTCAGCTTCAAGCCAGCCGAGCGGCTGCCGGTGTATCCGGTGGCGCCAAGTCGCGGGTCGGCGACCAGCCGCTCCCCGTCAGCGTGCGACGTCCGATAGAGAAGCTGGACCGCGGCCGAGGGCAAGCCGGTTTCCTGCAGAGCCTCTAAGGCCTGTACGGCGAACAGTCGCGTCGTGTTGGGATGCGAACTATTGGCTTTGGCGATCACCGGATTGCCCGCCGCGAACGCCGCGGCGAAATCGCCGCCGGAACAACTGCCGAACGCGAAGGGGAAGTTGTTGGGTCCAAACACCGCCACCGGCCCCAGGGAGCCGTAGCACGAGCGGATTCCCGCTTGGGTATCAATGGTCGGCAGCGCCCAACTGCCTTCCCTGGCGGCCGCTGCGGCCTGCCGTAGTTGACCGGTTGTTCGTGGCAGCTCCACATTCGCCAAGCGAGGCGAGGGGGGCAAGCCCGTTTCCGCATGGGCCGTCGCCGTCAACTCCTCGGCGGCGCCTTCAATTCGCTCGGCGAATCGCTCCAGGAACGCGGCGATGTGGTCGCCCGACATGGCCCGCATCGCCACAAACGCTTGATGCGCTGCGGTTAACGCATCGTCCACATCGCTCCACGTGCTGACCGGAAAACGATCCGGCAGCGCGTGCCCCGTCGTCGGGTTGTCCGCCTGGAATTCTCCCGCGGCCTGCGCCGCTCGCCATTGGCCGTCAATCAAGATCTGATGCATGGTTTGTTGGTTCTGGTCGGTTCTTGGTTTTGGCTTCTGGTTCTTGGTTCTTGGTTGCTGCTCTTGGGATAGTGAGCCGTGACGCCTGCCGTTGCCTGTACGCTCGGCCATGGAAGCTCGGACTGACGGGACAAGGTCAGCCCTGAACGATCGGGTTGGAGAGCCGCCCGACGCCGTCGATATCGATGTGCACCAGATCGCCCGCCTGCAACGTGAAGTCGCTGTCGGGGACGACTCCCGTGCCCGTCATCAAGAAGACGCCGCCAGGAAACGAGTTGTCGCGCGCCAGCCAGGCGATCAAGTCGTCAAAGGACCGGGCCATCTGACCGCAGTCGGTGGCGCCGGCGAAGACCTCGTCGCCGTCGCGCACGATCGACAACGCAATGCCAATGCGGTTCGGTTCGGGCATCGCGTGCCGCAGCGTAATCCATGGCCCCAAGCCGGCGCATTGGTCATAGACTTTGGCTTGGGGCAGATACAGCGGGTTGTCGCCTTCGATATCTCGCGAACTCATGTCGTTGCCAATGGTGAAGCCCACCAGCCGCATTTTCGAGTTGACCACCAGCGTGGCTTCAGGTTCGGGCACATTCCATGAGGCGTCATGACGGATCCGCAACGGCTGCCAATGTCCGGAAACTCGATGCGGCGTGGCCTTCATGAACAGTTCCGGCCGCGGCGATTGATAGACTCGATCGTAGCAGTCGGCGGCGGCTTCGGATTCCTCCATCCGGGCGGTTTGGCTGCGTTTGTAGGTGACGCCGGCCGCCCAGACTTCCTGCTGTTCAATCGGCGGCAACCAGCGCCATCCGTCGCCCGCGGGGACGGCGTTGGGTAACAGGCGCTGCACCGCGTCTCGTGGATCGTCTGCTTCCAGCAGATCAAACAACTGCACGCCCAGCGGCAGAACCTGCGGGCCGCGTCGGAACACCGCCACGCGAGTTTCGCCCGCAATCGCCACTCTTCCAATTCTCATCGCATTCCTTCCGCCGCCAACCGCCCAAGCCCCACTACTCCGGCAACGCTTCTTCCAAACGCCGCAACCAATTGCCATGCATGATCGCTTCAATCGCGTCCGTCGGGTAGCCCCGTTGCCGCAAGATGTCGGCCAAGAGGGCGAGCTTGGCGATCGAATCCACGTCCAGGGGACATTGTTCGCGGCCAAATCCGCCGTCCAAATCCGATCCGATCCCGCTGTGTCGAGCGTTTCCGGCTAACTGGCAAACATGATCGATGTGATCAGCGACATCCCGCAGCGTGCACTGCGTTTCCTCGGGAGTCGTCCGCCCTCGGATCCAACCCGGTTTCAGCATCCAGGCGTCGCACGCCGCCCCAATCACGGCGCCGCGAGCGATCAAGGCTCGCAGTTGGTCATCGGTGAACTGCCGTTGATCGGGGACCAAGGCGCGGCAATTCGAATGGCTCGCCCAGACGGGCCCCGCATAGAGCTCCAACGCCTCCCAAAAACCTTGATCCGTCAAGTGCGTCACATCCAGGGCCATCCCCAACTCATCCATCTTGCCCAGCAGTTGCCGTCCCCCTGGCGTGAGCGGGCCGTCCAAGCCAGTGCCCGGCGCGTAGCGGCCGGGGCCATAGTGCGCGGGTCCGATGGCTCGTAAACCATAGGCATGCGCGGTCTCCAAGTAATCCAGCGAGACAAGCGAATCGGCGCCCTCGAGCGTCAACACATACCCGATCGCCGGGGCGCCGGCGGTCGCATCCTCCGCCCCGGCACGACCCGCGGCATCCGACAACCATTGGCGCCAAGCGGCCGCACACGCCCGCAACCCCCGTTGATCGACAATCGCTTGCATCTCGCCGCGCCGCTCCATCTCGCGATACCAGGCCAGCTGGGCTTGACTGATCGACCAGGCGATCTCAGGACTGCTCCAACCCGGCAACGGATTATCCGGCCCCGAGTAACGCGCGATCTGAGTCGCAATGCAAATCCCGATGCCCCCCCGCCGCATCTCCTCCAAACTCACCACGCCCAGACCGCGATCCAGCTTATCGCGCATCCCCGTCTCGCCCTGCCGTATCTCCTGTAACGAACGAGTCAAGTCGCGATTCCATTCAATCGCATTCATCGACAAATCTAAATGAGCGTCAAGTAGGAGCATGGGTGGTTCTTGGTTCTTGGTTCTTGGTTCTTGGTTCTTGGTTCTTGGTCGTCTCGGCTGAGCTCTTCGTCATTCCGAGGCCCGAGGGGCAACGCCGTAGGGGATTTTGCTTCGTTGTTCTTCGCGTTTCGGGAAGAATCTGAATTCGTCTCCCACACGTCACTTTCGGTCTTGTATCTTTGGGGTGAGGCCGTTTGGGACTTCGTGGCCGCGGCTGGCGTCGGGGTTACCCAGGGTTGCGCTGCGCTGCACCCTGGGCTGATTTTGAGGCCGTCCCGTTGGGACTGATTCTTTCAAACATTTGCAACTCTGCTTCGCCCTTTGCATTTGCACTTTAGGGGGTAACCCAGGGTTGCTGCGCTGCACCCTGGGCTGATTTTGGGGCCGTCCCGTTGGGACTGATTCTTTCAAACATTTGCAACTCTGCTTCGCCCTTTGCATTTGCACTTTAGGGGGTAACCCAGGGTTGCGCTGCGCTGCACCCTGGGCTGATTTTGGGGCCGTCCCGTTGGGACTGATTATTTCAAACACCTGCAACTCTGCTTCGCCCTTTGCATTTGCACTTACGGGGTTACCCAGGGTTGCGCTGCATGCACCCTGGGCTGATTTGGGGCCGTCCCGTTGGGACTGATTTATGGTCCTTCTTCGCTTAATGAAAACCCGCTACGGCCTTGCCCGAGGACCGACACAATGACCAAGTCCCAATGCTGTCGATCCGGCGGGGGCCCCGGCGGTCGCTCTTGTCTCCGCAGCCAAAAACCAAAAACCAAAAACCAAAAACCAGGAACCAGGAACCAGGAACCAGGAACCAGGAACTAAGAACTAAGAACTAAAAAAGTACTTCTTTACGAGCGACTCGTCCGGTGGGGCCGTGGCTTTGGTGGCGATCCAGCCGACCACGAACGACGCGGCCAGGCCGATGGCGATGGGGTCCAAATTGGCGATCAGCAGCGGGTCGAAGAAGGAGTCGTGGACGAAGATTCCCGCCACGAACATCGCAGTATGGGCCGCGAAGCCCGCGATCATCGCCGCCAGACAGCCTGTCAGATTCGCTCGAGGCCAATACAGCGCGAACACCATGGGCGCGAGGAAGCAGGCCGCCAGACCGCTGCCGGTATAGACCACGATGTCCTGCAAGAATTTCGGCGGATTGATCGCGCCGGCCATCGCCAGGACGCCAACCGCCAGCGTGGACGCGTGACTCAACCGTCGGATGGTTTTTTCGCTCGCCTCGGGATTGATGTTGCGTTGATAGACGTCTCGCACCAACGCTGAAGAGATCATCAACAGAAAACTGTCCACGGTCGACATTACGGCGGCGAAAGGCGCGGCGACCAGCAAGCCCGCCAACCAACCCACTCCCACTTGCTGTGTTGTGAAGACGGCCATCGCCGGCATGATGCGGTCTGGTTGCGCGTCCATCCCGGGCAGCAAGACGCGAGAACAGCAGAAGATGATCACCAACGGAAAGTAGATCAAGGAGTAATAGATCGAGACGGTGATGATGGCGCTCCGCAGCGTGTTGCTGTTGCGAAAGGCCATGAGCCGCACCATCGAACTCGGTTGACCCGCGCCGGAGATCGCCCACATGATGAAGAACGAGAAGGCCAGGCTTAACGGCAGGAAGCCGCTCAGCGACTTCGCGTCGGGGCCTGGGCCGCTCACGTACACGCCCGGTTGCTGGTCGCCGTACGCGTAGGGTTTCACGCTGGGCGACCATGTGATGTCGCGATGGATCGTTTCGTCCGGACGGTTAAGGACGGTGCGTCGATCCCCTTCGGTCATGATCTCCAGCACGTCAACCGACCATCGTCCTCGCTCGTCCTGCACGGCCGCCTTGGTCACTCGAAACAGGCGTCCGTGGACCGCTTCGTCCATGGCTGCGGGGTCGGCGCTGGCGGGTTGGAAGTTCAACACCCAATCGCCCGCCCGCAGGCGGTCGACATCCGTGGGTTCGATCACCGCGGCGCCCATTCGCGGCGGGCGCATGGCGGCCATGGCTCGGGTGGCGTTGCCCAATCCGCCCACCAGGTACAGGGTCAAGGGCAGAAGGATCAAGACGCCGAAGACCATCACCACGCCTTGCATCACATCCGTCCAGACGACTGCATGAAAGCCGCCGTAGGTGGTGTACAGAATCACGGCTGCTCCGAAGGCCAGCAAACAGATCAAATAGCCGCCGTCCACATCCGTCATTCCCGGTAGGGTCGTGACCAAATCATGGCAGGACGCCGACATCGATTGGAACAGGGGGACATCCTCCAACAGCATCTGCAGAATCACGCTGCCGGCCTTGAATTGACCGGTGAGATTGAACGCCATGAAGAAGACGATCAACAACACTGCCAGCAGGCCGAACGCGGGACTTTCGAAGCGATCGCGAAACACATCCGGCACGGTGATCGCGCCCGACTTCCGCGCGACTTGATTGAGCCGCTTGCCCAGCAGGCCCATCGCGCAAATGGGCACCACCATGTAGCTGGCGATCCAGAGGGCCAGCACCCAACCATGGGAGTAGATCTTCGATGGAAACCCCGTGAAGGAACCGCCCGATGCACTGGTCGCCGCAAACGTCAGGGCGAAGGCCCAGACGCCCAGACTGCGACTGCCCAAGAAGTATTCGCTAAGGAAGCTCTTTCCGGCGAAGATGCGGTTGGACAACCAGGCCAAGCCGAACACCGCCAAGGAGTACACAATGAAGGTGACCAGCGCGGCGTTGGAGGCCGCCAACAACAACCCGGGCGCCGCGCCTTGGAATACGCCGAGCCCAACCGTCTCGAAGGCGAACGTCATGGTTCACGTCCTTCCTGATCGGCGGCGGGATGCTCGCCCACCTGGTGATCGTCTTCGCCCAGCGGATCCACTCGAAAGAAGCCCACACAGAAAATAATCGTGACGACGTTGGCGATCAGCCAGGGACAGACAATGCCCCAAAAAACCCAAGCCGGCATGCCCCAGACGAGCGGCGTCTCCGAAGCCTGTCCCGGCGACGCGTAGCCGGTTGCGTAGCAATAGGGAACGGTCCAGGCCAACGCCGCCAGCCACACGATGAAGATCGCGACGGCTTCTCGGCGAGCGTGCCAATAGGTGGCGTCCCAGGGCGTGGGGGGACGGTCGCTGGGGGATGTTGAGCTCATGGGCTCGGATTGTAAGCACTGCACCGCCGCAATGCCAATCATCGGGTCGCGATTCGCGATCCTGATCGATTCGCAGCGAATCTCCCAGGGCGCCGTTCTACCCCAACTGCTTTCGGAACCGCGTCACGCTCAGTCCAATGATCAGGACGCAACAGATGCTCAGGGCCAGGATGTGCGGCGCCAGATCCCTCAGGTCCGCACCGCGGAGCACGACGCCGCGCAGGATTTCCAGAAAGTGAGTCACCGGGATCGCGAACGTAACGAGGTAGATGGGCAGCGGCATCTGCGCTCTGGGGAACATGAAGCCCGAGAGCAAGACCGAGGGCAGCATGATCAGGAACGCGAATTGAATGGCCTGCAATTGCGTGGAAGCCAGCGTGGAAACCAACATGCCCAGGCCCAGGCCGCAGACCAGAAACAGCGATGATAAACTGAGCAGCGTGGCTAGATTGCCGCGTATCGAAACGCCGAAGACATACACCATCACGGTCAGCACGACCAAGGCCGCCATGAATCCCAACACGGCGTAAGGGGTCAATTTGCCGAGGATCAACCCCGCTCGGCCGACGGGCGTTACGAATAACTGCTCCAGCGTGCCGAGTTCGCGTTCGCGGACGATGGCGAAGGACGTCAGGAAGAGCGTCACCAATTGCAGGATAATCCCAACCAACCCCGGCACAAAGAAGTGCGAGCTTTCCAAGTCGGGATTGAACAGCAATCGTGGGCGAAACTCCAACGGCAAGGCAACGCGACCCGCCGCGTCGCGAGCGGGCGCGATGGAGGTTGCTTCGCTCAATGACTGAGCTTGCCCGGTCAACATGGCCAACCCCAGCAACGAGGTCGCCTGCAACGCGGTCGTGGCGACTTGCGAATCGCTGCCGTCAATCAGGACCTGCACATAGGTCTGTTCGCCGCGCATCAGCCGCGCGGAGTAGTCCGGAGGAATGCACACGCCGACTTTCGCTCGCCCGGAGGTCAGGGCTCGTCGAAAAGCGTCCTGCTCCACGACGCGGTCGATGATCAGGAAGGTGCGAGTGTTGCGAAACGCGTCGCGCAGCTCCAGCGCGTGCCGCGTTCCATCCAGATCGTAAATGACGGTGGGAATGTTTTCGATCTCGGTCTGAATGGCGTAGCCGAAGATGAAAGTCTGCAGGACGGGTACCGCGAACAGGAAGAACAACGTCACCGGCTCCCGGCGGACATGGGCGAACTCCTTCAGCAACACGGCGAGAAAGCCGGCCGTCGCCCGAATCCGTCGGCGTTCGCCGACGGCCCGCGAAGCGGTCTTCGCATCCGACGTGCGGCGAGGTTCGCTGGAGCGGGAGTCCGGCGTCGGCGAGCGCTCTTCCGGCGCCGCAGTCTGTTCTTCCGAGATCGACTCCTGAACATGATCGAGCAGGGCGGAAGAGGCGGCGTCGCCTTCGGCTAAGCGTTGCTCCTCCGCGCGGCTCAAGGTGACAAAAACATCCTCGAGCGTCGGCGTGATGGGACGCGCCTGGGCGGAATCCTCCAAGGGTCGCAGGAGCGCTGCGGCGCTCAGGCTGTCCTTCGCCAGGACGTGTATGGTCTGCCCGAACAGCGTGGCGTCCAGCACGCCGTCCATACGGCGAATCGTCGTGATGAAGTGCGTTGGCTCGGCAAGCTCCAACTCCCACCGCGTCGCGCCCGGCGGCGTGACCTGCGGCAGCGCTTTGAGCTGATTCGGCTTGCCGCAGACAATGAGATTGGACTCGTAAATGTAGCCAACGTCGCTGCAACGCTCCGCTTCATCCATGTAGTGCGTTGTCACAAACAGGGTGACGCCGGCCGATGCCAATTCGAACAACAGATCCCATAGGTCGCGGCGAGCAACGGGGTCGATGCCGGCGGTGGGTTCGTCCAGAAAGAGCACTTGCGGTTCATGAATCAAGGCGCAGGCCAGCGCCAGCCGTTGCTTCCAACCTCCCGAGAGCGTGCCGGCCAGTTGCGGTAAGCGGTCGCCCAGGGACGTCAGTTCCAGTACGGCGGCGATGCGTCGCCGCAGTTTCTCCGGCGCCAGTCCGTAAATACGGCCGTAGAATTCCAGGTTCTCCAGGACGCTGAGATCCGAATACAACGAGAACTTCTGCGACATATAGCCGATGTCGCGTTTGATCTCTTCGGCCTCGGCGACGACATCTCGCCCAAGCAGCGTGGCGGAGCCGCCGCTCGGCGAAAGCACGCCGCAAAGCATGCGAATGATGGTCGACTTGCCGCTGCCGTTGGGTCCCAACATGCCAAAGATGGCGCCGCGTCGAACTTGAAACGAGACATGGTTCACCGCGATGCGTGAGCCAAACGCGCGGGTCAGCTCGCGAGCGTCAATGACGATGTCCGCGTCCGTCGCTTCGCCTGGCTCGCGATCGGCCGTCCGCGTCATCGGGGAACCTCGCCGTCCAGCCAGACATCCGCCGACATGCCCGGACGCAAGTTGCGCTGACCGGCGTCGAGTTTGACTTTGATGCGAAAGACTTGCTTGGAGCGTTCCTCGGGAGTCTGTACGTTGCGTGGCGTGAACTCGCCTTGTCGCGCGACGAATGTGACGCGTCCCAGGAACTGTTCGTCAGGATACGCGTCAACCGTTACCGGTAGCTCGTCGCCCAACGCCAGTCCGATCCGGTTCTCGGGAACGTAAGCGCGGACCCACAGGCTGCCATAGTCCACCAGCGTCAGCGCCGGCGCGCTGGCCATCACCAGATCACCGGGTTGCAAGTCCAACGCCTCCACCACTCCGTCCACGGGGGAGTGGATCTGCAACTCCTCGATTTGTCGCGCGATCACGGCCGCAGCGGCGTAAGCGGCGGCGACGGCCGCCTTGGCCTGCGTCCGCTCTTCCTCACGATAGCCGTTGACCTTCAGATCCAACGCCGCCTGGGCTTCCGCCAGCTTGGCTTGCGCTTCGGCGATTTCTTCGCTGCGAGTGCCTTCTTTCAACAACGCCAGCGCGGAGCGACGCACCTCCACCATCGATTGCGCCACTCGAAGTTCGGTGCGATTGCTGTCAAACTGCTCGCGACTCACGGCCTGCTCGCCCAAGAGCTTCTCGGCGCGTTTGAATTTTGTTTGCGCCAACTCCTCCTCGGACTCGGCCAGCCGTAATTCCGCTTCCGCAGTCTCAATTTCCTGAGGCCGTGGGCCGTGTTGAAGCCTCTCCAGACTCGCTTTCAACTGGTCGAACGCGCGCTTGCGCTTGGGCGATCTCCTCGGGGCGATAGCCGTTCATTAGCCGTGTGTAGTTGGCTTCGGCTTGAGCGCGCAGGGCCTCGGAGGCGGCAAGGCGATCGGGCAGATCATAGGGCTCCAACTCGACCAGCAACTCGCCGCGGCCGACGTCTTGCCCTTCGGCCACCAGCACTCGCCGCACGCGCCCTCCCACTCGGGACCCGACGCGGATTTCCTCGGCCTCGAGAAAGCCCGAGACGCGCGCTGGACTGGTGCGTCGCTGGCTGTACCACAAGGCGCCAATCAGCACGATGCTCATCGCCAGCAACACCAAACCGCGTCGCACCATAACCTTGAGCCTTTCCGACCGAAACTCGCCTCGAGGCGATTAACCGCCTGGCAAGCAAGAGGCCCGCCTCGTTCCGTTTCGAGCATAAGATGTCGCTCGTCGCATCGCCACTCCCCCAAGACGTCCGGTTCGGCGGGCGCGCCCTGCGATCTGGCGGGCGGAGTGGATTGCGGTTACGCTGGATCGGGCGCCTGAATGGGACTTCTCCCCCCAACAAGTTGGTCGACGAATCCTTTACGCCGAGTAGCTCCATGCACCGAATCGCAGGTCTTGTCGTTTGCCTTCTGATCCTGGGCGCGTCGCCGGTTGCCGCCGAGAAGCCCAACATCCTGTTCATCGCGATCGACGATCAGAACGACTGGATTGGCTGTCTCGGCGGGCATCCTCAGATTCAAACTCCGCACATCGATCGATTGGCGGCGCGTGGAACGGTGTTCCTGAACGCTCACTGCCAATCGCCTCTTTGCAATTCGTCACGCACCAGCCTGATGACCGGGCTGCGACCCTCAACGACCGGCGTCTATGGACTGGCGCCTTGGTTCCGCTCCTTGCCCGAGTTCAAGGATCATGTCTCGCTGCCCCAGTACCTCAGGAAGCACGGCTATCGCACCTATTCCACGGGCAAGATCTATCACGGAGGCTACGGACGCGGGGCGAATGACGACGAGTTCGACGTGTTGGGGCCGGCTTCCGCCGTTGGAGCGCGTCCAAAAAATAAGCTGGTCGAGACGCCGGCCAAGCACCCCTTGGTGGATTGGGGAGTGTTCCCTCATCGCGATGAAGACAAAGGGGACTGGAAGGTCGCCAGCTACGCCGTCGATACGCTGAACGCCAAGCCGCAAGAGCCTTTCTTTCTTTCGGTCGGGTTCTTCTTGCCGCATGTTCCGTGCTACGCGACCCAGAAGTGGTTCGATCTGTATCCGGAGGAGACGCTTGAACTGCCGCCGTTTCTCGCCGAAGACCGCGACGACACGCCGCGGTTTTCCTGGTACTTGCATTGGAAGCTGCCCGAGCCGCGGCAAGAATTCCTGGTGGACGCCAATCAATGGAGGAACCTGGTGCGGTCCTACCTGGCCTGCACCAGCTTCGTTGACAGCCAGGTGGGTCGCATCCTGGATGCGCTGGAAACGAATGGCCTCCAGGACAACACGATTGTGGTGCTTTGGTCGGATCACGGCTGGCATCTGGGCGAGAAGTGGATCACCGGAAAGAACTCCCTGTGGGATCGCTCGACACGCGTGCCGTTGATTTTCGCGGGGCCAGGCGTGGTGGCCGGACAACGCTGCGAACAACCCGCGGAGCTGCTGGACATGTATCCGACGCTGCTCGATCTCTGCGGTCTGCCGGCCTATGACGCTTTGGAGGGCTTGAGCCTGAAGCCGCAACTGCGGAACGCGGCGGCCGAGCGCGAGCGGCCGGCGATCACCACGCACAATCACGACAACCACGGCGTCCGCAGCGAGGACTGGCGCTACATTCGTGTACGCCGATGGCTCGCAGGAGCTTTACGACATGCGGCGAGATCCCAATGAATGGACGAACCTGGCCGCCGACCCCACGTACGCCGACATCATCACTTCTCATCGGCGTCATTTGCCGATCAACAGCGCCAAGCCGGCGCCAGGCAGCAAACATCGCATCTTGATCTACGAGAATGGCAAGGCGAATTGGGAGGGGGAGGACATTGGCGACGATGACGCCATTCCTGAAATCACGATCCAGCGAGGTTCGCGTTGAGCTCCCGAGCCAACATCGGCAAGCTGGGAAACAGCGGTTGCGTCGGCCTTTTCATGACCGTCTGGCTGACTGGTTGGTCGGCCGGAACGTTATTCTTCGATTTTGCTTGCGCCTACACCTTCTACGCCCAGGTTCAAGCGAAGGGTTTCCCGACGGCGCCCGGAGTCATTACCCGAAGTCGATTGGAGACGTCCGTTGACGCCGACGGGGATCGCCACACGCACGCCGATATCGCTTATTCGTATTCGCTGGACGGCCAGGAGCTCCACGGAGACGCGGTGCGTTTTGGCATGGGCATGGAGTTCAACGATCCCAAGGAGCTTCTGCGAGAATTCCCGCTGGGCCGCGAAGTGAGCGTGTTTTATGATCCGCGTGATGCGGGCCGCTCGGCGTTGAAGGTCGGCGTGGTCGCGATGGACTTCTTCCCGCCTCTGTTCCTGATTCCATTCAACCTGATCATGCTGGGCGTCGCCCATTGGGTGATTCCTCTACGACGCTGGCTCGGCTGGCGGCCGGCCAACATTAAGGTCAACCAAGCACAATCCGGCTATCGCTACCGGCTGTATCGCATCACTCCCCTGCAATGCGGGGCCCTGGCCGCGGGCGTGGTCGCCTTCTTTTCGATCTTCGTTGTCGGGTTCTCGATGCGGATCGCGCCCGCGGCGCCGATGCTGATTGGCGCGTGGACGCTGGTGGTCGTGGCGGCTATTAGCGGAGCGTTCTGGCGCGGCCCACGATCCTGGAAGTGGATCCGTTTCGGGATCGGTTGGTTGTGATTCAATCGGGCGCCGAGCACAACGCCTCGTTGGCGAACCTGATTTCCCTCGAGCCCAGCACCAGCGGCGCCTCGTTGGTGGTGAAGCTTGAGGGCGACGGTGATTCCAGACGATTCACCTTGCCGACCAGCGCCGTACGCGACCGCCTGGTTGCAAAGGCATCTGCAGTCCGCTCTTGGCAAACCCTCCTGACGCTGGATCGCGAGCCCCTCGATGACCGCGATTCTAGGCCTCTCCGCCTTTTACCACGATTCGGCCGCCGCGTTGTTGGTCGATGGGCGCGTCGTCGCCGCCGCCCAGGAAGAGCGATTCACGCGCCGCAAACACGACCATCAATTCCCCGCGCGAGCCGTCGAGTTCTGCCTGCAGCGAGCGGGACTCTCCGGCGGCGAACTCGACTACGTCGGCTTTTACGACAAACCCTTGACCAAGTTCGAACGTCTGTTGGAGACCTACGTCGGTTTCGCTCCGCAAGGGTATCGCTCGTTCCGAAAAGCCATGCCGCTGTGGCTGAAACAGAAACTGCATGTTCCCCGCGAGATCCAACGAGGCGTTCCCGGCTTGAGACCGGGCAGGCGATTCGTCTATGCGGATCATCATCAATCGCACGCCGCCAGCGCGTTCTTCCCGTCGCCATTTGAAGAAGCCGCCATTCTCACCATCGACGGCGTCGGCGAATGGTCCACCGCTTGTATCGGCGTCGGGCGAGGCCATCGCATTGAATTGATCGACGAGTTGCGTTTTCCCCATTCGCTGGGCCTGTTGTATTCCGCGTTCACCTATTACACCGGATTTCGCGTGAATAGCGGCGAATACAAATTGATGGGGCTGGCGCCTTACGGCGAGCCGACCTACCGCGATCTCATTCTCGAAAGACTGATCGATCTCAAACCCGACGGTTCATTTCGTTTGAACCTCGAGTACTTCAACTATTGTCAGGGACTGACCATGACGTCCCGTAAGTTCGATCGCCTATTCGGCGGCCCGCCGCGTCGCCCCGAGTCGCCGTTGACGCGGCGGGAAATGGATCTGGCGGCGTCGATTCAAGACGTGACCGAAGACATCATGTTGCGGATGGCTCGGACAGCGCACGACAAGACTCGCCAGAAGCAATTGGTCATGGCGGGAGGCGTTGCGTTGAACTGCGTGGGCAACGGCCGCATCGTGCGCGAGGGACCTTTTGACGAACTCTGGATTCAACCGGCCGCGGGCGACGCCGGCGGAGCGTTGGGAGTCGCTTGGTTCATTTGGCATCAATTGCTTGAGCGTCCGCGCAAGACGCTGCTGCCCGACGCGCAGCAGGGCTCCCTGTTGGGCCCCGACTTTTCCGACGCGGAGATCGCCGCGTTGTTGCGCCGCGAACAAGCGGTTTTCTCGACTTGCCAAAGCGATGGGGAACTGTGTGATCTGGTCGCCGCCTCCATCGCGAACGAACAAGTCGTGGGCTGGTTTCAAGGCCGGATGGAATTTGGCCCTCGGGCTCTCGGCGCGCGGAGCATCCTGGGCGACGCCCGCAGCAATCGCTTGCAGTCGGTGATGAACCTGAAGATCAAGTTTCGCGAGTCATTCCGCCCCTTCGCTCCCATCGTCCTAGCCGAACGTGTTGCGGAATATTTTGAAATGCCGGCCGGCGCTTCCAGCCCGTACATGTTGCTGGTCGCGCCCGTGCGAGAATGCTTGCGCGTCACCGCTGCGTCCGGCGATCAACCAGCGATGGGCTTCGAAAGACTGAAGCAACGCCGATCGTCGCTTCCCGCCATCACTCATGTGGATAACTCGGCCCGCATACAAACCGTCGACCAGCAGCGGAATCCCCTGTTGCATCAACTACTGACCGCCTTTCATCGGCAAACCGGTTGTGCGGTGATGATCAACACCAGCTTCAACGTTCGCAGTGAGCCGATCGTCCGCTCGCCCGAAGATGCGTGGCGATGTTTTCTGGCGACGGATATGGACATGCTGGTCATGGGCCGGCACGTGTTGAAGAAGGAAGACCAGCCGCAACGGATGACCGAGCAAGAGCGACGCAGTCATTTGCAACAGTTCGAGTTGGACTAATGCGGTATCTTGTCCCAACGCAGCGATGCTCCACGCCAGACCGCGTCGCAAACGCACATTTCCGCCACCGCTGGGCTTGTCCCGAATGGCGTGGACTTAAGGCCCCACGCGGGCATGTCAAGGCCTGTCGCCACAAGTGCTTACGCGGCGAGCACGCCACGACGGGGCATGTCCCCGTCGAGCGTTGCTCCCCGCCAACAACGATACCAGCCTGGACGCCGCCACAACGGGGCTTGCCCCCGTTGGGCGATGCTCCTCGCCCACCGAACAGCGCCATCTGGCGAGGAGCATCGCCCCGCTGGGACAAGCCCAGCGGTGGCGGGAATTTGCCGGCTAGTCGCGCTTCGCTTCATGCCAGCTTTGAAGGCCTCACCTCACGGCCACGGCTAGAATGGTTTCGGCCCTCCGGGCCTCAGAGATCGCTGGCATTTCTTAAGTCCACGCCATTCGGGCTTGTCCCAGCGGAGCGATGCTCCACGCCAGCGTGCGCGCCCCACACTCTTCGCCGTACAACACGGAGGCTTGATTCATGAGCTTGATGGACATCAACTGGCGCCCCGCGACCAAGCAAGTGCGCGAGTTCGCGGCGGCCTGCGCGGTGCTGCTTCCCGTGCTCGGCTGGTGGTGGGGCGCGGGCGCCGTTGTCGTTTGGCTTGCTGGCCTGGGAGTCGTCCTGTTCGCCGCCAGTTGGTTGGCGCCGCGCGCCGTGGCGCCCTTGTTTGTGGCGGCTAGTTTGTTGGCGGCGCCGATCGGCTTCGTTGTCGGGGAATTGGCGATGCTCGCCGTTTTCTTCGGCGTCGTCACGCCGCTGGGCGTCGTGTTGAGATGGTTTGGGCGTGATAAGCTACACCGCGGGTCTCCGGGCCGGCAAGTCTCCTATTGGCGCCGCAAGTCGCCGCCCAAGGACACTGCCAGTTATTATCGTCAATCCTGATTCGAGCCGAGCCAATCAAAGCATGAACGCGCCGCCCGCGAATCGAAGACGCTGGCTGTGGCTCGTGGGATTTCTGTTGGCGCCGGCGGGCGCGCATTGGCTGGCGACGATGGCTACGGCCCCGAACGCACCACCCCGCTTTCTGGACACGGTCGTTTCGAGCACGCTGCTGGCCTATCTGGCTGTGGTCGCTGGTGCGGCCGCCATGGGACAACGCGTGATGGGGCGGATGCTGTTGTTGGTTTATTCCACGTTGTTCGCGTTGGTCCTGTTGGAATGCGCCTTGGCGGTCCTTTCACCGCCGCCTCCCGCCGGATTGCCGATGGCGCCGGGCGTACGACGAACCGTCGCCGCCGACACGATGCCCGGCGTGTCCGGCGAGATTGTTTTCTCGGTGAATCGCCGGGGACTCAGGGCGCCCGAACACGATCCGCGATCCTTCCTGCTGCGAATCCTGTGCGTGGGGGGAAGCACCACGCAGTGCGTGTACGTCACCGACGAGTTGAGTTGGCCCTGGGTGGTGCAGACTCGTTTGGACTCCCAAGTCCCCGGCGGCGTCTTTGTCGGCAATGCGGGGAAGAGCGGCGAGATCGCGTTGAACCACGCCTATTTGATCCGCAATTACGAGCCCGCCGATCAATTCCAATGGGCGCTGGTGTTGTGCGGGATCAACGACCTGGGTGCGCTGCTGCGCGGGAACTATGAAGCCCGCCGCAGCGCGGTCGCCAGCGACACGCTGACCCAGCGCCTCGAGCGATCAATCTACTATCGACGACTCGCCATCGTTCGGCTGGCGTCCCAATGGGGCCGCGCATGGCTGACGCCGGACGTTGTCATTCAGGACGCCGGCGGGCGATGGTATGAAGCGCAGCGAGCACTAAGACAACAGCGCCTGCGCGAATCGCCGTTGCAACAGGCGCCCGGCGCCTTGCCGCAAGCCCTTGAGCGGTACCGCGCCGATGTGCTGGACATCATCGCGGCGTGTCGCGAGCGTGGCCTGCGCCCGCTGTTGATGACTCAGCCAACCATGTATCGCGCCGATCTTCCCGAGCCCTTGCGGCGGTTGTTGTGGTCCAGCTGCGACGAGGGCGCCTATCCGGTCGAAGTGCTCGCCGACATGATGGGGCGCTTCAATCAAGTGACTCGGGAAGTGTGCGCCGATCAGCAAACACCCTTGGTTGACTTGGCGACGTTGCTGCCCAAGGACGACACCGTGTTCTATGACGATTGCCACTTCAATATCGAAGGTTGCCGGCAGGTGGCCGCCCTGGTCAGCGCGTTCTTCGAGAAAGAGCTGCGGGATCAGGCTTCGGAAGAGACGACTCCATGAATTTCGAGATCATTCTCCGTGGCGGGCGCGTCGTGGACGCATCCCAGCAGTTGGACGCCGAGATGGACGTTGTCGTCCATCAAGGCCGTATTGTGCGCGTCGGGCCGACTGTTCCCAACGAGCAGGCGGAACTGGAGATCGATGTTCGAGGACTGATTGTGGCGCCAGGCTTGATTGATCTGCATGTGCATGTTTATCCTCATTCGCCCTGGGGACTGGATCCCGACTCGCTTTGCGCCGCCAATGGAGTCACGACGATGGTGGACGCCGGCACCGCGGGCTCGTACAGTTTCGCCGAGTTTCGTCGTGAAACGATCGATCGAGCTCGCACGCGCGTTTTGGCCCTGGTTCATCTTTCCAGCGTAGGCTTGCTGACCGGTTCGCTGGGCGAGTTGTTGGATCGCCGCTACGCCGACGTCGCTGGTGCGGTCCAGACCCTGCGCGACAATCCAGGCGTCGCCGTGGGCGTAAAGATTCGAGCCAGCCGAGATCAAATCGGCGAGGGACGCGCCGCCTGGGACAACCTGCAAGACGCGGTTCGCGCGGCGCGAGAAGCAAACGTGTGGCTGATGGTGCATATCGGCGACTGCCCGATGTCGATCCCCGAACTGTTGAACCAACTCTCGCCGGGCGACTGCGTCACTCACTGTTACCGACAAAGCGCGACCAGCCTCTTGAATGATCAGGGGCGGGTCTGGGAGGAAGTGCGTGAGGCCCGTCGGCGAGGCGTGGTGTTCGATGTCGGACATGGGTACGGGAGCTTCTCGTGGGACGTCGCCGAGGCCGCCATCAACGATGGCTTTGAACCCGATACGATCAGCACCGACTTGCACCGCCTCTGCATCCATGGGCCCGCTTACGACTTGCCGACGACCATGAGCAAGTTCCTGGCCTTGGGCGCGCCCTTGCCTCGGGTGATCGAAATGACGACCCGCTCGCCAGCGCGTATCTTGGGCCTCGAGGATCAGTTGGGCGCGTTGCGGCCCGGGGCGGTCGCCGATATCGTCGTGTTGCATGAAGAAGAGGGGCGCTTTCGTCTCACCGATTGTCATGGCCAGGACCGCATCGCCGACCGCTTGTTGCGGGCCGCGCTGACGATTCGAGGCGGAGAAATCGTGCCGGGAGGCGGCAGTTTCCTCGCCCGCCGGCGGTAGCCGCGCTTCGCAGGAACCGCCAGCGCCACGCGCGAGGCGGCGCGCCTCAGAAGCCGGACCAGCGGGCAACCGTGCAAGCTCGCTGCTCTTGCTTTGCCGCGCAGCTTTTGCACCGCGCCGGCGCAGCACGTAGAATCTCCGGGGAACCGCCTCACCATTTCCTTCCCGGAGCACGCACATGGCTCATTCCACTGGCCGTCCCAACCGCCGCCTCTTTCTGGGTGCGGCGGCAGCCACGCTGTCCGCCCCCGCCATCTTACGCGGTTCGCAGCCGAATGAGCGATTGAATGTTGCCGTGATTGGGTCGGGAGGACGCGGGCGAGCGAACCTGGACTCGGTCTCGTCGGAGAACATTGTCGCCTTGTGTGATGTGAATGAAGGCAACTTGAACCGAGCGGCTCAGGTCTTTCCCCAAGCCCGCAAGTTCAAGGACTTTCGCCGACTGTTTGACCATCAGAACGAGTTTGACGCGGTGGTCGTGAGCACCTGCGAACATACGCACGCCTTCGCGACGTTGCCGGCCTTGCAGTTAGGCAAGCATGTCTATTGCGAAAAGCCGCTCACCTACAACGTCGCCGAGGCTCGCATCATTCGCGCCGCCGCCGCGAAGGCCGGCGTGGCGACACAGATGGGCACTCAGATTCACGCCGGCGACAACTATCGCCGCGTCGTCGAGTTGATTCAGTCAGGCGCCATCGGGCCCGTCCGCGAGGCGCATGTCTGGGTTTCGCGAGCTTGGGGATGGCATGCCAGTGAGGAAGAAGCCAAGAAGCATGGGGACATCGTCTTCAGCCACGACCGGCCGACAACGGTCGATCCGATCCCGGCCGGCTTGGACTGGGATTTATGGCTGGGCCCCGCACCCGAACGACCCTTCAACCACATCTACTTTCCCGGTCCCAAATGGTATCGCTGGTGGGACTTTGGCAATGGGACGATGTCTGATCTGGGCAGCCACTGGAACGACCTGCCGTTTTGGGCGTTGAAGCTGGACGCTCCGCAAACCATTGAAGCATCCGGGCCGTCGCCGCATCCAGAGATCGCTCCGGCCTCCATGCAAGCGACCTATGAGTTCGGTCCTCGAGGAGACATGCCGGCGGTGCAACTCTCTTGGTATCAAGGCGAAAACAAACCGCAGATCTGGCGCGAGGGAAAGATTCCCCAATGGAACAACGGCGTCCTCTTCGTGGGCGACCAAGGCATGCTGCTGGCGGACTATGGCAAGCATGTGTTGCTTCCAGAAGAGCAATACCGCGACTTCCAACCGCCGGAGCCCTATATCCCCAAGTCGATTGGGCATCATGCGGAATGGCTGAACGCATGCAAGACAGGCGAAGCGACAACATGCAATTTCGAATATGCGGGCTTGCTCACCGAGTCGAACCATCTGGGCAATGTCGCGTATCGCGTTGGCAAGAAGCTGCAGTGGAACACCGACCAGATGCGATGCGACAACGCGCCCGAGGCCGAGCGATTTCTGAAACGCGACTACCGCAAAGGCTGGAAACTCGCCTGACGCCTCGCGGTCATAAACTTCTATTTGCGCCACGCTTTGGCGACCGCCACGGCCGTGTAGCCCGGATAGCGGGTCACGGCCTCGGCCGTCGCTTGGGCGCTGTTGCGGGCGGGAACCACCACCAATAACGGGCGCCCGTATCCCATGGTGGGCAGCAATCCGACTTCCCAGAGGGAGAACAACCCGGCGTCATAAGCCTGCAACTGCAATTGCAATTCAGCGATTTGCCTCCAGGATTGCTGGTCGTCGGCGTAAGCGGAGCTTTGAGCTCGTAGTCGGAAGGCCTCTTCCTCCTGCTCCTGCAATTCCGCTTCCTCGCTGTTGGACGCGCCGGCTTCGATCAGCCAACGTTTCCAACCGGGCTCCAAGACCTTCAACGCTTTTTCGGAAAAGAAGAAGAACGGCACGCCGTAGAGATCGCCGTTGGGCAGCTCCAACAAGACGCCCTCGACCACGTAGCTGCGCGGCGCGCCGCGCTGTTTGGACACCCAATCGGCAAAGTCCTCGCCGGTTGCGAATTCGACGCCCTCGAAGTGAGAAACGACTTGGGGCAGCATCTTCTGGTAGGACTCGGGGAGATTCTCGAAGAGTTTGTCGTTGACGTAAATCCGCCCGCGATATCGCTGGATGGTCACGTCGCGTCGGGCGTAGTCGACGACCCGCCCATCGATTTTCTGCCCGTTCTTCAACGTCCAAGTATGGATTGATTGCTCGATCGATGCTTGCACCGCGAGCTGGTCGAGGTACTCTCGATCGGCGTCGGAAAGCGACGCTAACGGCACGGCGACGAGGTCCTTGTTGCGTTTTTCCAGAACGACGGACTTTTCGTTGCGCGCGATCAAAGTGCCTTCGACGGAGTAATTCCCCGTGGAGTCGGTCCAAATCCGCACACCTTGTGCGTCGTCGAGGATCGCGGAGAGGCAAAAAGTCAATAGAATCAACATCGCAACAGCCCTTTCATCGCGGAGGGAAGCCGAGCGTTCTCCATGTACTTGCATGACGGCGGGACCGACCATTGCCATCGCGTCGGCTATGGCGCCCTACAGGTGATTGCAACTCCCGTGCCGAGATCGCAGCCCAGCCGCGCGGAAACGCGCCCAAGTTGCCTGGCCGGCTGAACCGGGGCTATGATCAAGGCGAGCATTCGGTCGTCAGCGACCGAATCGCGTTGGCCTCTTGGAGACCTGATCAATGCCGGCAAGATATGGGATGACTCTGAAGAGACGCCCGCGCGACGCGGCTTGGCGCGGGGCCACGCTCAAGCCGTTCCTGCTTGCCGTTGCCGTGGCGGTTGCGGCCGTGCTGGCGTGTGTGGTGGACTTGGAAGCCGCGGATCCACCCATCACGTCGATTGCGTTCGCGCCGGACGGCAAATCGTTGGTCGCCAGCTCGCAGGCGGGCTTGCAAGTGCTTCGCTGGCCTGAGTTGACAAGGGAAAAGCAAGTAGAAGTCAAGCCGCCCAACGTGCACAGCATTGCCTTCTCCCCCAATGGCTTGCAACTGGCTGTCGGTGGAGGCGCCCCGAGCGAGGGAGGCGCGATTGAGCTCTTCGCGTGGCCGGCCTGCGAATCCACCCAAGTCCTCTCGGGGCAGGAAGACTCCGTGATGCAAGTGGTTTGGCTTGGCGATTCCCGGATTGCATCCGCCAGTCTGGATCACAGTGTTTCGATTTGGAGCTTGCCGGACGGCATGGTCGCGCGCGAACTGCGCGGCCATTCACGCGGCGTTACCGGACTCTGTTGGTTAAAGGAGCAGAAGATCCTGGTCAGCACGGGTATCGACCAGAGCTTGCGCGTCTGGAACCTGATGACTGGCGATCTGATGCGGTCCTTGGCAATGCATACAGCGCGCGTTCACGCCGTCGCCTTGCGACCGACCGACCTGGGCTTGCCGATGATCGCATCGGCAAGCGACGACAAGACCGTGCGGTTGTGGCAGCCCACGATCGGCCGGATGGTTCGGTTCATCAAGTTGAATGCGAAACCACTGGACATCGCCTGGCTGGATGCGACGAGGATCGTCGCCAGTTGCACGGACGGTCAAGTCTATCTGATCGACTCGCAAACCGTGGAGGTGATCGACGTCTTTCCCGCCATCGACGGCTGGGCTTATGCGCTCGCCGTCCATCCCACCGACGGCAGCGTGGCGGTCGGCGGCAGCGATGGCCAGTTGCGGCGAGTTACCCCGCCCTAGGGAAAACTTCAGTGTCGCTAGGGCCCGCCGGGCCCAGGGCTCGGATACTCGCGCTCGCCTGCAGTCCGCATCAGGGAAGCTCTTGAACGAAGATCTTGCGGATCGAAACCCGGCTGCCGGGGTCATGCTGCTGGAAGGCGAAGTGCCCTGTCTTGAACGTCAAATCAAAATCCAGGTACTCGTACAGTTCGTTCCCATCGACCGTGACCTTGATGCGCGTCATCTTGCGGCCTCGCCAGACATCATCGCGAACTTCCAGTTCGTAAGTGAACCATGTGTCGGGATCGACAAGCTTCTTGTACACATGGCACATTCCGTAGATGGATCCGGTGCGAATCGGATCACGATGCGTGCTATCGATCTGGGCTTCATATCCGTCGGTGAATCCAGGTTTGCGCGTGGTCCGGAAGTACAGCCCGGAATTGCCGCCGTCGTTGATCTTGATCTCGGCGCGGTAGCGGAAATTCGTGTAGGGCCCTTGAGTGCATACGAGCATCGACGCGGGGCCCGACCCTTGGATCGCCCCATCCTTCACTTCCCAGACACTCTGATCGTTGCCGACCTTTTCCCAGCCTTCCAGGGTCTTGCCGTCGAACAGCGAGATCCATTCATCGTCCTGGGCTTGGGCGCCGCCGACGATGAACAAGGCGAATAGAAGGGCCGAAACAAAGCCGAGCACGGAGGTCTTCATCGGAGCACTCTCAAAGATCGAAGGGAGACAATGGTCGCGAAGCGCCCCTGATTATCTTTGGAGTGGCGCTGGTAATCAAGCAGAGAAGAAGAGTGGGTCGCGACTGGCGTACCGGGGGCGCCTGTTGAGAAGATCAGAGTTTCCCAGGAGACGCGCCACTCAACGATCCTGCCCGCATGGAAGCCGGCCCGGAGCTTGCTGGCGGCGGCTCGTGGGCTGCAGTATCGTGGTCTGCAGCATCGTGGTCTGCAGCATTATTGGATGGCCGCGCACGCGCGCGATACACTCCCGCTACGGGGCGACAAGCACGTTTGCTTTTGAGTGGACTATCATGAACGACTCGGATGATGCTTCCTTGCGGCGAGCGGACCGAAATCTGCTGTTTGTCGTCTTGGCCTTGCAAATGGACGTCGTCAGTCGCGAACAAGTCGTGCAAGCGGCCAATGCTTGGGTCCAGGAGAAATCCAAATCTATCGACGAGATCCTGTTTGAGCAGCGCGCGATCGATGCGGACACTCGCGCCGCCCTCGCGCTCCTGGCTCAGAAGCGTTGGCCCCAAGCGGCGGATCTTCCCATCGAGTCCGAGCTTCGACGTCAATTACGAGCACTTGACGATCCCGACATCGACAGCAGCATAATCAGGCTCGGCAGCGAGTCCGACGCCGAGGATCCCGCTGCGACGTTGCCGCTGTCAGCCGGCCATGGCTTGGATCTTCCTCGGTATCGCAAACTTCGCACGCACGCCAAAGGCGGCTTGGGGGAGGTCTTTCTCGCCCAAGACGACGAACTAGACCGCCGCGTGGCGCTGAAGGAAATGCAAGACAAAGTCGGCGACAACCGTCTTTTCCGCGAGCGTTTTCTGTTCGAAGCCATCGTGACGGGGCGGCTGGAGCATCCCGGGATTGTGCCCGTTTACGGCTTGGGCCGTCACCCAGACGGGCGCCCGTTCTATGCAATGCGGTTCATTCGCGGCCAGAGCTTTCAAGAGGCCATCGCCGCATTTCATGAGTCGCACGATCCACACACCGAGCAATTACAGCGGTCGCTGCAATTCCGCGGGCACCTCCGCCGTTTCGTGGATGTCTGCAACGCGATTCACTATGCACACTCCAAAGGCGTATTGCATCGCGACATCAAGCCCGCAAACGTCATGCTGGGCAAGCATGGCGAGACATTGGTCGTGGATTGGGGGCTTGCGAAACGACTTGGTTCGGAGGAACGGCGCGATATCGAACGGGAGGAGTCCATCGTGTTCGCGGATCAGGATAAGCATGTATCGCGCACTGAGATGGGGTCCGTCTATGGAACTCCCGAATACATGTCTCCTGAACAAGCTCTGGGTCGGATGGACTTGTTGCAGCCGGCCAGCGACGTCTATAGCCTGGGCGTCGTCCTCTATGTGCTGCTAACCGGCACGGTCCCATTCACGTCGAAGAACCCGGATCGGATGCTGCGCACGAAGGAGATCCTGGAGAAGGTCATTCATGACGCCCCGCCGGCGCCGCGAGACATACGCCCCAAAACCCCGCTTGCCCTGCAGGCGGTGTGTTTGAAAGCCCTCTCAAAAAACGCCGATGAACGTCAGCCCACCGCTCGGGCGCTGGCGGACGATATCGAACGTTGGCTGGCCGATGAGCCGATCTCTCAGATTCGGGCGACCGTGGATTACTTCGCTTCGGAATACGCCGCTTCCCCCAATGTGTCTCAGTACGCCGAACGGTTAGCGCGAGAATTATTCGTCCTCTCCACCGTGCTGGCCGCCATGGAACGCCACGACGAAGCACTGGAGGCCGCGAATCGCGCGTTGGAGACGCTGGACAACGTGCCTGCCGCCAATCCGCGCCAAAGACTCTGTGCGCCGAAGAGAGGTTCTACATCCGGCAACAACAAATAAGAGTGCTCCATTCCTTGGGAAGGAGCGAAGAAGCCGCCGAAGTTCGGCGCAGAGACGACGCGGAGTTCGACGAGTTGTACAGTCAAGCCCAGGAATCGGACGACATGCTGGAGGACTTGATGAGTATGACGTTGCATCGAGGTTGGTCGCTGGAAAAGGCGATCGAGCGATTCCAACAAGCCAAGGATCCCGCGCCCGCGTCCCATGGCCCGCCCGCCGCGGAGGATGACGACTCGCTGTTGGGGACGGCGCACCCCGACGACGAACCGCCGCAACGCACCGGCGGCATGAGCGACTTTTTCGACACGGCCCACCAAGGCGCCGACGCCGATTTCGCCGACGCCGCTGGAACTGCTCCAGCGTTGGATGACCAGGACGGCTATGAGATTCGAGGCCGCATCGCCATCGGCGGAAGCGCGACATTGTACCGCGCCTGGGACCCTCGCCTGAGTCGTTGGGTCGCTATCAAAGTCGTTCGCAAAGACGTCCAGTCGTCGCGTTGGATTATCGAAAACGAAGCCAGGTTCCTCAGCCAGCTCATGCATCCGTACATCGTCCCTGTGCTGAGTGCTGGCCGGACCGCTGGCGGCGCCGCTTACTTGACGATGCCGCTGTACGACGACGACCTGCGGCGATTGATTCAAGATCAGGATCGATCTCTGGAGGTGTTCCTGCGTTGGCTCACTGGCATCTGCGACGCCCTCGAATACGCGCATCAACGGGGCGTGATTCATGGCGATCCCAAGCCGAGCAACATCGTCGTCAAGGGCGAGCAGGCCGCGTTGATCGATTGGGGGTTGGCCGCCCAACGCCCTCATTTCGTCGCGTCGGAGCCCGTTCTGCATTGGGTGGGCGTGCAGCGAGCGGCTGGGCAGATCGTCGGCACGCCGGCCTTCATGGCCCCCGAACAATTGCACGCCGAACAGGAATTGTCGCCGGCGACGGATGTCTACGTCTTGGGCGGCACGATGTACACCATTCTCACAGGGCGACCGCCCTACGCTGACGAAGGAGATTTCCGCAATTTCCTCGCCGCTCGCCACCGAGGCGAGTTGCAGCCGACGCCGGTGAGACGGATGAACCCGCGTGCGCCCAAGCAACTCGTGCAAATCTGCGAAAAAGCCATGGCGCCGGCTGTTAACGATCGATTTCAAACCGCTGCGGAGTTCAAGGACGCGATTCAGCAGTGGCTGGGAAGATCCTGGTGGCGAAGGCTGGGCGCCAACGCATGAGTCAGCCGATTGGGAATGATCTTGGTCGCGTGTCGCGACCGGTCTATAATCACTCGCCATTGGACACACTTGACGGAGCGAATGATGAGCCAACGATTAGTGATTTTCGGATTCTTGACGCTTGCCACATGCGTTTTGACGGAGCGGCCTGGCTGGGCTCAAGAGGCGGAATCCGATGATTCCATCCACGAGGTCCGGGCACTTCTTGACTCGATCGACCCCTATTTGCCGAGCGAGGAAATTGCCGCCGAGATCCAAGTCTTTGGATCGACCAGCATGGATACTCTGGCTCATGGGTGGGCCACCGGCTTTAAGAAGTTCCATCCCCAGGCGTCCGTTGTCATTTCAGCGGAGGGTTCCGAGACCGTGTTCAAACGCTTGGCCGAGAACCCGTCGAGCATCGGCATGTCGTCTCGACCGGTGACCGAAAGCGACTTGGCCAAGCTCAAGGAGAGCGGACTCAAGCGTCCCGTCGCCGTGATGGTTGCTCGAGAAGCACTCGGCGTCTTCGTGCATGAAAGCAATCCGCTGGAGTCCATCACATTCGAGCAATTGGTCGCGGTGTTCTGCCAGGACGATTCGACGACGGAACTCAAGTGGGGTGCGGTTGGCGTCAGCGGGCCTCAGGGCGAACAAGCGGTGCGGCTGATCAGCAGGAATGACAACAGTGGTACTCACGCTTTTGTGAGGGACTACATCTTTCGTTCCCGTACGCTGCGCCCCGCCGCCGAGGCTTTGTCATCGAACGCCAAGGTTGTCGAGACGGTTGAGAAGTCCCCGCATTCCATTGCGATCTGTGGATTGAAATGCGGCAGCCACGCGGCGAAGGCCTTGCATTTACGGGAGGGCTCGGCCGTATTCCCCGATGATGATCACGCCGTGCTCGTCGGTCGTTATCCGCTGACTCGACCCTTAACCTTGGTGATCGATTTGGGACAGTCAACTGAGCAGGCGAAAGCCAACGTGGAATTCGTGCGATATTCCCTCGCTCAAGCCGGCCAGATGCAGGCGATCTTGTCCGGTTTTTTTCCGTTCGACCCGCCCACGTTGCGAGCCCAAGAGCTCAAATTGAAGGAACCGGAAGCGGACAAGAATTGATCTGCAGGGAAGCCGTCAAGCAAGATTTCTTAGAGGTATGGATACATGCGTTTGGGTCAGTTCAGTACATTTCGCGGCGCCGTCTGGTTCGCGTGTTTCTGCTTGCCGCTTTGCGGTTTCAAGTCTTCCAACGCCCAGGACACCTGGGGCAGCGCGTCCTATGGTGGATCCGCAGCGGTCGGTTCGCAATACCGCTGGGGTGGCGGCTGGGGCGGTTCAACGGGCCCCCGCAAGGAATGGCAACTTGGAGTCAACGGGGACAACACCGACGTGGGCGTTTACGTTCGCCAGGTTTCCCCCAACTCCAGCGCGTCGTGCGCAGGGATCAATGTGGGCGATGTCATTGTGTGCGTCGCCAATGGTCAAGTAGGCCGTGTTGATGGTCAGGTTCTACGACTTGGCGGAGGAGATCGTTCGTCAGGCGGACGCCAGCGGGCGCGTCCGCTTGTTGCTTCAGGAAGGCCGCTCCCGCCAATTGCGATCGTTGCAAGTTCAACTGGACGACCGCCAGGGAGGGCTGACGGGCACGCTCGTGGTTCGCGGCCGGGGCGGCGTCCCCGCCAATTCGATCGTGACCGTCGAACTGGAGAATGAAAGCCGACCTCACTTCGTCGTCCGTAATGGCCGTCAGACCTATCGGATGCCGGCTTACACGGAGCGTGAGATTCCCTTCGCCTTGAACTACGATCCGCGCTATATCTCCGAGTCCGACAGGTACGTGGTCCGCGCCTCAGTATCATCCAACGGCCGTGTCACCCACACCACCGTCCAAACGCCCTACGTGCTCACACAAGGATATCCCAACAACGTGCAGCTCACTCTGACGCCTACGTCCTACACCGCCGGCGGCGGATCCGGCAACATCATCGAAGCGGGCTATCCGAGCTACGATCGCATCAGCCAGCGCGTCAGCGAGGCCTACCAGCGTTACTTGGGCAGACGCCCCACGTCCGTGGAGTTGGCGGTTTGGCAGCGTGTGACCGACATTCAATATCGGATGGACGAACTGCCAATTGAACTCATGGGCTCGCAGGAGTATTTCGATCGCGTTGGCAACAACAACGAAGCCTGGATGCAAAGAGTGTTTTTTGAAATGCTCGGGCGCGCTCCATCGCGAGGAGAGATGGATCAATGGATGCGTCGCTTGGCGGAACTTCGTTACTCGCGGACCGAGTTGCTCAGGCAATTGAAGCTTGTTTCAGCTGGGTGAGCCAAGTTGTGCAAGGGCGATCGCCTCGCGACTCAGCACGGCGACGCGTGCTTAGTTGCTGATCGCGGTTGGGCTGACGGCGCCGTAGCTTGACAACAACAGCGAGCGGAGCTTTTCAAGCGTCCGGGCATGACCTGGATCGCCGGAGAGATCGGTTGTCTCCGCGGGGTCGTTGGCCAGGTCGAACAACTGCTCCACGCCGCCGCCGCTCTGGATCAACTTGTAGTCGCCCCAGCGGACGCTTCGCATGGGCCCCGCCGCCACCGGCGAGCGACCCTGGCAGGGCGGGCACCCCGCTTGGGATGCGATTTCCGCGAACAGAGGCTCCGGGGCCAAGTCCGTTGTTGACGGCTCCGTCCAATGTCGCACCCAGGAACGCCCTGGAAACAGCTCATCGCCAACCCCAAGCAACTGCAGAAGGGTGTTGGGCAACCCGCTCAGCGACACCGCCGCGTTGACCCGCTGACCGCTGGGGATCTCCTCAGGCCAGACGACCACCAAAGGAACGTGAATCAAGGGTTGGTAGAGACTGTTTCCGTGCAGGAACAGATCGTGTTCACCCAGATGCTCGCCATGATCGGCGGTGATGATGACGATCGTATTGTCAAGTTCTCCACGGCTTTTGAGCTCCGTCAACAGCTCGCCAATCTTGCGATCTTGCTCGCGCACGCAATCCACGTACGCATCATTCAGCATGGACTTCTCCGCGGAGGTCAAGGGCTCCTTGTGCACCCACCACCAGTTGCGGAATAACAGCTTGGAGTGAAGATTGGTCGCCGCCGAGGGGCCTGAAGCCAGAAAGTAGGGATCATGAGCGTCCCAGTAATTCAGGAAGGCGAAGTAGGGACGCTGGGCGCGTCCCTCCAGCCAAGTCAAGAACGCCTGACTGACTTCATCCGCTCGTTTTCTTCCTGGCCAATCATGAAAGCCCAAGCGCACCGGAAGCTCGCTGTACACGAGTTTTCGACCCAACGCCGTGGACATGATGAAGTCCGCGACGGAGAGCCGATATCCTTCATAACGCGTGAAGCCGCGAGCCAATCCCGTTTCCGCGCTGCAATAGCGCGTGTTGCCGACGAATCCGCCGCTCACCCACCCTCGAGAGCTTAGCTCTTCAGCCAAGGTGCGGTGCGAGTCGGTGACTTTCGATAGCCAGTCGGCGGAAAGTTCATGCGGCAATCGGCCAGAGAACATGCCCGCTTGCGAAGGCAGAGTCCAAGGCGCCGTCGATGTCGCTTGCTGGAAGACAACGCCTTGTTTCGCGAATTCGGAGACGCAAGGAGAGATCTGGGCCCCATCTTCATCCGCTCCCAACATGTCGGCTCGCACGGTGTCCAACACGATTAGCAAGACATTGGGCGACGCCGCCGAAGCTTGCGGAACCGCCCTCACGGCCTGCTCCTCAAGTCGCCAGCGTAGCACGCCTTGTGCGATGGCGATCGCCATGAAGGAGCCGGCGAGGATCAGCGTGGTTCGTTTCATCCACTTAAGCGCCCAACTCGATCGGCATTCGAAGAGGCGGCCGGTCATTGTGGCAAGTCCGCAGCCCAAGAGAATCCAGGACCAGGAATGCAGGCCCGGAACAATCAATTGCAGGAGATTCAACCAGGCGAAGATCGCCAACGTGGTGACTGCGAAGGTTAACGTGGCCGGTGAACGACTACGCCAGGCCGCCGCGGCCAGGCCTAGCCCGATCAGCAGCGTCAGGCCGGTCAACGCGCATGGCCCCATCCACAGGTAGCCCGGATGCAGGAAGACCATTTCGCCGCCCAGGACCTGACGTACGCTCCAGTAGACGCCTTCCACACCGCCGCCGACCAGGCCGAACCAGGCGGCGATCAGCAGCACTTGGGCCGCGATTCGCGCTGGCGGAGCGGAATCCGCCGGCGGGCAGCGGCCGTCGCCAACCGTGTCCACATCCGAGGCGGTTTGCTGCGCGATTTCGTCGCAGACTGGAATCGGACTTGTCGCATCGACGGTCGTCGCCATCACTCTCCCTGACTTTCGCCGGCGGCTTCTTCGGACTTGCGATGGCAACAGCTGAACACGCCGCGCAATCGATTCCAGAACATCATTGCGACGCCGCCGATCGCGGCGAGCGCCGAACCGATGGGCAGAATCGTTTCGGGCCCGATATAGGCGAAGCAGGTTTCGATTCCGAGATGCATGCGGAGATCCTTGGCCAGATCATGGAAGTTCTTGCTTTTGTCGTACAACTCTTGAACTATAGGACACGCGACGCGCGCTCTACGCGATCCTTCCGGGCCGCACGGCGGCGACACAATCCGCGTTATCGTTACAATCCGCACTGGCCGCGAGCAGCGCGAGGGCGGCGCGACGTCGGGTTCAGTGAATGCGGCGAATCCTGGGCTACTCATAACAAGCGACTCGTATTGCGGTGCGCCCGCGATCGCCTGCGAGTCATCTCGCTGTCGAGCTCCGCGGCCGAGAGTCTTCGAGGACATCATGCCTCTCCATCAAACAGCTTGGACGATCGGCGGCCTGTTGGCGTTGCTGGCGGTTTTCCTGATCATCCAGTTCACGCATTTGTTGGGCGTGATGCAGTGGTCGGATCGTCGCACTGCTGGCTTGAAATACTATGGCCTTCCCCATCGTCGCCGGCGCAGCTTTCGCTGGTGGCTGCAGCTGCACGCTGCGCTGCTGACGCCCATCCTGAGCTTGCTTTCGCGGGCGACTCGTTTTCAAATCACTCAGGGTACGTTTCGTTATCGGGGCGTTGCTGGCCCGAAAGCCGGCGCTTGCAGCGAACAAACGTTTCAGGCGGCTGCGGAATACCAGCCTGGTCCGGAAGACGTTTTTGTCGTCACGCAAATGCGATGCGGAACGACTTGGATGCAGCATCTGGTGTTTCAGGTCCTGACGCGAGGCGCCAGGGACTTGGCCCAGGAGGATCTTCCGCTGAACGCCGTGTCGCCCTGGCTCGAGTCGGACAAGGGCGTTCCGGTCGCCGAGGCGCCGCGTGTTGGCTGCGAGCGCCCCTCACGGATCATTAAGACGCATCTGCCGACCTCCTTGTGTCCTTTCAGTCCGCAAGCGAAGTACATCTACGTCATGCGTCATCCGGTCTCCTGCTTCGCCAGCTGCGTTGATTTTGTTGGCGGCAATCTGCGTGGATTTCAGCTGGATCCGGAGCAGCTCCGTGATTGGTTTATGTCTCCTGAATGGATGTGGTGGAGCACCTGGACGCGGCATGTCCTGGGGTGGTGGGAGCTGGCGGAGAGCAACAGCAATGTTCTGTGGGTGCGATTCGAGGACATGAAGCATGATCTTGACGCCGTCGCCAACTCGATCGCCCAGCATCTCGGACTGGAACAGTTGAGCCCGCAGGAGCTGACGCACATCAGGAGCCGATGCGGTTTCGCAGCCATGCAAGAGAATTCGCATGTCTTCGAGATGCACTCGCCGCACCTATTGCAGGCGCCCGATCGGTTCTTTGTGAGTGGGAAAACCGACCGTTATCGCGATACCTCCGACGAAGCTCGCAAAGCGATCGCGGAGTGGTGCGTGAAGGAATTGCAGGGGGCCCCGTTCCCCTTGGCGCAGTTCTACCCGGACTTGTCTTCAACCGCCGCTCGGCAGGCTCCGCGGCGCTGATGCCGGCCCGCCCGCAAGGTGACCTCGATGCGCCGCGGGCGCGGACTACGACTCGCTGGGTGCGAAGCAGATCATCTCGCCATTCTCCAACGTGACATAGATATGATCTCGATGGTCGACGGCGACGCCGCCCTTGACCGTTAAGGCGGGCAGCGGTTCCTTCCAGATTGTCTGGCCATCCTTGATGGTCGCCACTTGTAGGAAAGCCTGGTCTGGTCGTCGTTCGGCGTGCCCGGTGGCCAGCAATTGCGTGGGCGCGACAACGAAGCCGGTGAAGCGTAAATCGTCGTTGTCTTTCCAGAGGGTTTTGGGCGCCTGGTCCCCGCGACGCCGCAGCCAGCGGGCCGCTTCCTTGCGCGGCAGCGTCATCCCTGGCGGCAGCGGCTCCTGTAGCGACAGGTTCGTGAACAGGCTGCCTTCATAGCTGGCGTCGTGGCTCAACAGGCAGCCGTCCTGGCAGGTGTGATCCAACGACACATACTTTCCGTAAGACGGGTAGTACGGATAGAAGGCCGTGCGGAATTGGGAGCTGACTTGTGCTTGGGGAGTGTTCAGGCACTTCAGCGTCTGTAGGTCGTAGCGGGCCGTTTCGTAGACTCCGCCAGCCAGGAACCGCAGCTCGCCGTCGACGATAGTGAGGTTGCCTTGCAGGCTAACGCCGTTGTTGACTTGATCCTCCAACACACCGGACGTGTTGTTTTGGAACTTGAGCTTGCCGCTGGCCGCATCCAAAGCGACCACGTACGTCCCGTCGTAATGGGTGATTCCCGCCGCGGCGTACACCGTGTCTTCGACGACAACGACGCCGCCAGCGACTGGCCAGCGGGAGATCAAGGAGTCATAGACCGGAATCCAGCGATCTTGGGGGGCGACGCGATAGGACCAGAGCCTACGGCCAGTGCGCGCCTCCAAGGCGTGGACGCGGCCATCGGCCGAGCCGACAAAGACGCGTCCCGCCGCCACGTCGGGCGGATAGTAAATCGGGCCGCCGACATAGGTCTTCCACGCCAACGCACCGCTGGAGTCGAATGCTTGCACGGCGCCGCCGCGATCAGCGACGAAAACAAGATCGCCCGCCGCGACCGGCGCCGTTGGCAGGATTCCCTCGGAAATCGTGCGCGTCCACATTCGTTTGACCTGCGTGGGCAGTGCGGCACGGCGAAGATCGCTGCGATCATGTCCGCCTCGATACGTCGGCCAATCATGATCTCGTCGTTCCAGCGACTTGACGGCCAAATCGTCCGTATGGTGTTGCAAGGCCGCCGCCGATGGAGTGCTCGCCGCGCCGCCGCTGTCGCCTCGTGGGCTCAGGCAGATATTGCCGTACAACGAGAGTTGGCATCCGCACATCCACGGCCCCCAGTACAGTTGACCGCCGGCGATCAACACGCCGTCCTGGCAGGGCGGGCGCATGGGATCGAAATGTTCAGCTCGGCTGTTCTCCGTGAAGACGCGAACCGTCCCTCCGTTAGCGCGAAAGAAGATACTGTCGCCGCAACCGGTCGCTCGGGTGCACGCGCGGCGTGCGGGAAAGGTCGCCAGGATATTGCCGGTCTCATAGTCGATCCGGAATCCGCTTTCTCCATCTTGAGGTCCGGCGGCCCACAAGGCGTCGTCGCGCAGCACGAGTTGTAGATTGCCAGTGGGAAACGTCCAGTCGAGACTTCCATCCTTGGTGGAGACCGCCACCAAGCGAGTTCGCTGCGGACCAGCGAAGAACAAGTGCTTCTCGTTGCACTTCATGTAGCAGGTGGTTGCGTAACCAGTGATGTAGTGCTGTGCGTTGGTATTCGAGTCGATGGCTTCGAGCGTGGCCTTATCGGTGTTTCGCCAGAGCAGCTTTCCAGTGGCGGCGTCCACACAGAGCAGGAATCGTTCCGGGCTGTAGCAGTAAATGCGACCGTCGCTCATGCAGACGGCCCGCGCGTCCAGGAACTCCTCGTCGCGGTAGTGCCAGAGGATTTCATGGGAATCCTGCTTTAGATCGATGGCCACCAGCGTGCGCCCGAAGCCGAACGCCGTCCTTGGATCGCTGTAGTCGTGTCCCTTCCACATGCCCCACGGCCAATGGCCCAGGCCTCGCCGATTTGACTTCTGCGTGTCAACGCGAATCTCCAGGTTGCCCACCAGGGCGTAGAGAACGCCGTCGTTCATCGCCATCCACTTCCAAACCGGTCCATCGGTCAGCTCTGCGGGAATCGTCAGTTTTCCGCGCATCTCTCCGGTGGCGCCGTCGATGATGGTGCAAGCTTCGTGGTCGCCCAGCAGCAGAGCGTCGTCGGTGGCGATCATGGTGTTGCGATGAATCATGAAGCCCTCGGGCAAGGGGCGCCGCCACAGGATCGTTCCGTTGTAGGCGTTGATGCACAGCAACGTGTTCAGCATTTCATTCTGATTGGCCTTGTGAGCGATATGCCCCATGGCCTTGTAGATGCGGCCGCCAGCGATTACGGACTGCTCCGGCATCGGGCTGAATTTTGGATAGCCGAGGAAGTGTGTTTGCAGCGCGCCACGCACATGCTGATCGTTCGACTGCGGGTTGTTGTCCGGGCCGTGGTAGGGGTGCGTCCATTGGTCAATGCCGTCGGGAACCGGCTTGGTCAACTCGCGGTCGCCGAGGTAGGCCTTGCCGAGCGGACGCAGCACGCGAAGCACTTCCGTATCGGTCGGCGCCTCGGCGTCGTCGCTCAGCAACACGCAATCCGCGACGTCATCCGCCAGGTGGATTGACTTCAAGGAACCGGAATCGACAAACACGCGTTGACCGAGGACTCCAGCTGCAGACGCGGCCTCTCGAATCGCCTCCGCCTGAGGCAAGCCGGCCGACTGCACATACAGCTTCAATTCACTGGATTTCGCAAACTCCGCGAGTCGATCGGCGGAGTCGGCCGGTCCCACCAGCACCGCGACGACGCCGCGCGTCACCGGGATGTTCTGCAGTCTGGCGTCCAGGGGTTCCCCAGCCGTCAGCGATAGCGCCGGCAGAGTGGCCAAACAAAGAGCAACCAGGGAAAGGCGCGCGAACGATTGTCGGGTCGAAGTCATGGCGAGGGTTCCTGCAAAATGAGGTGACATCAATCTACCCGTTTCGCAGGCGCGATTCAAATCCGCCCAGCCACACGGCGCCCAAGATTCGACCGGCGATTCGCTTGGAAGGCGTCACGCAACAGCGCCGACGCGCGAAGTCCGGGCTCGCTCGCAGGTGTTTGGCGCCGATGGCCGTCGTGGATTCTCCGTTACATCGGCTTTTACGCCTGATACTGGTCCGCGGGCTGTGGGAACGTCGAAGCTGCGTGCGCCGCCCTGACTGTCACAATCCTATCGAGGTGGACTTACGTGGAATGGTGGCGTTCGAGCAAAAGCCAGGCCCGACGCATCCATCCGTTCGTTGCATCTTGCAGTATCGATTGAGTTTCGATTCGTGTGTTTATTTCATCCAACACGGCGGCAAGGTCGTCAAACGCGATGTCGAATCGGCCGTCGCACGTGTTTAGAAAGTCGGCGTACACCGTCTCCGCCCCGAGGCGAACCGCATCGCGTAGAATGGTCTCACCATTTCGAAAGAGGATCCTTAGCGTGGGTCCTTCGCGCCATCGAAGCGCCATGCCGTCATACAGTCGTTGACACGTCCTGCTTGGACGATCGAACAAGCTCTCCACCGCGTCGATGGTGATCGCTGGAGATGAAAAGAGGATGTGGGGCCTTGATCGTAAGCCGGTCCAGCTGGGAGGGTAGCAGGCCCGACGGGCCGGCACAATTTTAGCCGTGGCCGTAAGGCCACGGAACGTCAACGGAAACGGGTCCACAGGCCCGAAGGGCCGACACAATCAGGACTTGTGTCGGCCCTTCGGGCCTGTGTCCGATCTGGAAAGGTAACCGTGGCCTCACGGCCACGGCTAGAATTGTGTTGGCCCTCCGGGCCTCGGACAGAGTCGGGTTGACCACCTTACGATCAAGGCCAGGATGTGGCAACCTTCGCGCATGGTCTTGACTCTCCGTCTTCGATGATCCGCCGAGCGACTAGGAACCGCACAGAGCGGGCGGACTGTCGGTTCCTGAGAATCAGACGGCCTGATCTTGATTTCTCTTGGATCTCGACCTTAAGCTCGACTCACTGATCTCGACCTTCTTGGTTGTCGAATGTTCTCGACTGTCGATCCAGGAAGTCGAAGACATCGTCCAGCGCCGCTTGCACGACCACCATATGTTCGACCTCAGGATATAACTTCCATTGGACGGTCCTGCCGGCGTTGGTTAACGCGTCGGCAAGTGATTTCGCTTGCCTCCTACCGAAGTCCCTTTGCCCGGCCCCGACGAACCAGGGCGCCGAGCCTAGTTTTTCCCCCGCGACTCCGCCTCCCCCTCCGAGAGCGACCACGGCGCGGGGCAGGTCCGGCGCCGCCACCGCCTGCTTCACGGCCTGTCCGGCGCCCATCGAATGCCCGAGAAAATAGACCGCCTCCCGATCGACGCCAAAATGCTCACCGAGGATGTCCAACATGTCTCGACAGTTCAACGCCAACCCGTTGAAGAGTCCTTGGCGGGGCGCGACGACCAGCCAGCCTCGCCGAGCAGCCTCATCGACGGCGCGGCCGGCGCCGTATGTTTCAAAGAACATGTTTTCGCTTCCGCCGGCGCCATGGAAGAGAAACAACACGGGCAGGGGAGCGTCGGTCTTACCAGGAGCACGAATCCGAACGACAGTGGCTCGGTTTCCTTTGGCAAGCGTCAACCAGGCTTCTCCCGAGAAGCCCTGATGAAAGACCTCTTCGCTGCGCCCGCCGGCGGAGACAATGGCTTCGCAGTCTCGCAAGAGCTGCATCGCGGGGTAGTCGATCTCCTGCACCGCGCCATCGCGCAACGACTTGAGCAACGCCCACAAGCTTCGCAGCGTGGCGTCTCCTGTCGATGAACCGGACTCCGCCAACGCCTCCTGGCGTCGCTTTATCGCGGCCAGGCGGTCGTCCAGTTTTGACCCGCGACTGATGATTGCTCGCGACACCTCACAGGTCGCCTTGGACAGGTTGAGATGGGCGGACACCACGTAGTCGCCTTCAGGCAGCGGGCCAACGGACCATAGCCAACCATCTTTGACTTCGTCCCAGGACAATGGCGCCGTTTTCAAGAGCGGCGGTTCGGATGCATTCGCCGCGAGTGCGTAACCGCCGCGCAGCGCGAGTCGGTTCAGCTGCAGGTGGAGCGTCGCTTCTTCGGCAAGCGCAACGTTCGACGGGATAGAACGATCGCAGCTCCACTTGCAGCGTCTTCTCATCGACGTCTGCGAACATCGGCCGCACGCTCATGCGTTGCGCGAGAGCCCATCGTTTTTGCTCAGCCTGCGACTGCGGCTCGCCTTGCACCGCAAGGTATGCGGCGTCCAACTGTTGAGCCGCATCGAGCCAACGCAGGCCAAAGAACCTCGACACCGCTGTCTCCATGGCCGCCGTGGATCGCGCGCGACCAGCGCTGTCGGCGGACTGCCACGCAACTTCGAACCGCCGCAAGCGGCGTCCAAGCTCGTATCGCCCTTCCTGCGACGCAGCATGCTGGGTGAAGCAAACCAGGGGCAAGACGACAGCCAAGAGAGAAAGAGATCCACGCATGGTCGCTCCAGGAATTCAGGCGAAGTCGAAGAATGGGCCTCTTCACGATTGGCGCCGGCCGGGCTCGCACCACGTCAGCACGGGCGTAGTCCAGTTTAGGCTTCCTGGGCGCCTACGCCGAGTACGGGCAGCAGTTCCGATTTCAGCGGCTCATCAAGTTCTCGGGCGCTCGCAAGTCAGGCAAGACACGATTGATGGCGTGATCACGCCGTGTACGGTTGCTTTGAGATATTTTCCATAGGCCGGCGCCCCGAGGGGGCAGCCACAGGATAGCCCGGGGACAGGTAAAATCGTTGGCGGCCCGGTCGGCGCGGATGGCGGAGCTGATGTTGCTGGGGAGCAAGCACTGGATCCGCTTCAGCTCACGGGACATAATCCCCAGGGGGCGTTGCCCAAGAACACTGCTCGATTCGCGGAGACCACTGATGCCACTGATGCCACTGATGATTCGCACCTCGTTGACTGCCCTGCTGTTCGCCTGTTCCACGAGTTTTCCGACCTGGGCTCAGGAGGCGTCCGGACCGGCGCCCAATATCCCCGAACTCAAGGTGCTCAACCGCTTCACCGGCAAGTGGGAAGGGCAAGACGAGTCGGGCCGCCCAACGACCACCGCAACCTGCCAGTGGGTGCTGGGCGGACGATTTGTGCGGCAGAATTACCAGACCAGCAACGGCGTCGAAGGCATGATCATGCGCGGTTACGACCCCAACGGCCGTCGTTACGTGATGACCATGTTCGATTCCAGCGGCACGGCCTTGATGTTGGTCGGTCAATGGAATGAAGCCGCCAAGGCCCTGGAGATGAAAGCCCCGCTGCAAGACGCTACGATCGTCGTCACCATGACGTTTCCCGACGACGACACGGAAATGTGGAAGATCGCCACAACCGACGCCCAAGGCAACGAGGTCACAAGCGTCGGAGGCAAAAACGTCCGTGTGAAATAGAATGGGGGCCGATCAAAACTGCCGCCCGCTGGACTCTCTGTAGCGGTATCCGGCTGTTGTCGCCCCGGGGCCGGGGCGAAGTTGACTCGCCCCCTGGCCTCGCCGCTCGATCAGGTTGGCTACCGACGTTACCACGAAGAGCACGAAGGACACGAAGGACACGAAGATGAAATGCGCTGATCCGCGAATCGTGGGAGCGGCTGCATCAGCAAAGTCCTCCAGCACACGAAACCGGCATTGAACGTTTCGTTCTCTGATCTCTTCGTGTCCTTCGAGCCTGAGGATTCCTGTCGAAGGCAAATATCCGCGTGTTCTCGGAAACGCTGGCCTCCGCACCTCCCGCCAAGAAAGGGCGGCGGCCCCGTTGGGCGATGCTCCTCGCCAGCACGCGCTACGCGATCAACGCGCGAACGATCCTTGCGTCGGCGTTTGTACGTTCATGGCGGAGCGGACGATTTCCGCGCACGGTCACCAACAGAGAAGTCTCTAACGCGGCGCCATCCTTGGATGACTTAGCTTGCGAGGGCCCGGCCAGAACGATGGTCTCACCCGCCCGCATTTCGACGGCGGTATCCAATTTCCTCGTCCTTAATCCCGGCACTACCATTCCACCCTTTCGATCGCCCTCACGGATGGACAGACGATTGAGCTTGGGGGTGCCGGGCTGTCTGGGCCGACCGCGACAATTACCGCTGCGGTCCCAGAACCTACCAGCCTCGCGGTATGGTCCCTCGGATCGGTCGCCATGCTAGGTTTAGGCCGATTGAGGCGGCGACGTCGCTGATGCCCCCATCCAGTCCGCTTCTTACCCACGTCCAATCTCATTTTGCTCTTGCCGAAATCGTCTGGCGTTGCCTTGGACGACTTTTTCGAAGTAGCGAAATTTCCCCTTGACTTGCTGGCCCAAGGTTTTGCAAGAGCGGACGTGCCCCCGACTTCCCGCCCCAGATCCACGCCCGACGGCCTTTCATGGGAATCCTGCTTCAGATCGATGGCCACGAGCGTGCGGCCGAAGCCGAATCGAATCGCCTCCGCCTGGGGCAAGCCGGCCGCACGTTGCGAACCACGGTGACAGGTTCTCCCCTGTCGAGTGTTGGAACCATCCAGCGGGCGCATTTCGGTCGTTGTTTCACACCTATCAGGAGGAAGGGCGACGGTTTGCTGACGCCGGCGACGCCAAGGCGGCCCTGCCCTGGTTTCGCAAGGTGCGCGACTTGATGGCTCAGGCTCCCGTCGAGGAACAAAACGTCCGCCCGCCCGCTGGATACAATCTCCAGGAGTTGAAGGCGCTCTGCCAACAGTTGGAAGCACAGACCACTGAGTAGTCGGGCCGCCGAGTCGTCGGGGCCGCCGTTGCGTTACTCGGGTTGTCCGCAAGAAATGACAGACGCCGCCGACGGCGAAGCCATCGGCGGCGTCCTGGTTGATCAACGATCTCGCGCAAAACGTTACGGCAGATTGATGGTCTTCAACGAGCTTTCGCCTGCTTCGTTGACGATCATCACCAACGCTCGGGTTTCGTCCAGGCGGTCCAATTCCATCACGCCCTTCAGATCCTCGATCGTTTCGTAGCCCAGTCCGGCCGTGCCGCCGCCGCCGACGCGTTCGGTGATGGCCTCGATGGCGTCGATGCCGTCGGTGCGAATCTTCATCACGCCGCGAGCGCTGTTGGCCATCAACACGTAACGCTTGTCGTCCTTGGTGTAGACCACCATGTCCAGGGGCGATTGCGATTGCCCAGTTCGGCGATCGTGACGCCCTTGATGTGCTCGCCAGGCTTTAACTGCGATACGGGGATTTTCACCAGCGGCGTGCAGGTGTAAGCAGCCAGCAGATGCGGTTCGCCTTCGATGTCAAACGCCGCGAAGGTGCGCACCGGCGAGTTGGTTTCCAAGCGGCCGTGGGCGCCATGGAAAATCTCAACGCTGGAGCCGGCGTTGAATTCGGTGAAGGGGAAGGGGATGGAGGCGCAAGTTGGACGAGAACTCTTCGTTCGACAAACCGGCGACGTAGACTCGGCCGTCCAGGTAAGTCAGATCGGTGATCGCGGTGGCTCGTGGATTACCGCGACGCGTCTCTTGCGACTCGACGGCGTTGGGCAGAGCCGCCTTCATATAGGAAACACTGTCCAAGCTGAAATCGCTCAGCTTGCCGTCGGCCAACTTGAAGATGACGGGCATGCTTTGCGAACCGGATCCGCGCACGGCCGCGAAATAAACGGCTCCGCTGGGGCTGACCGCCATGTCGGCGATTTGCAGGTCGCTGGTCTCAACGCCCAGCATCGCGGCCGCTTTCTCCTGCAGTCCCGTGAAGTTGACGTCGCCAATCTTCGCCGCCTTCTCCTTGGTTTGCACCGCGTAAACCGCCGCGCCCATCGAATCGCCAATCAACAGCACTCCATCGGGTGCAAACGCGATCGAACTGACCGAATCGAGCTTCACGGCGCCCGTCTTCCAGTCCGCTTTCTCGGTTGTCGGTTCCGCAGCCAGAATCGTCTGACACGCCAACAACCCTAATAACGCAAGACTACTTTGAATTCGCATGAGCACCACCTATTGGAAAGAATCCGAATTACGCCACTCTCAGGCGTGCATTATCGCGCGCCAGGCCGTCCGTGCAATCGCCCTCCCCCCCTCGGTTTGCCAGCAAGTCGCCGGGTCCGGCGACTGGATTTCATGCCATTACGGCTGGGTTTTCCAAAACTCCAGCTTTCCCGCCGTTCCTAGCTCTGTGTTTCTCCGCGCTCTCCGTGGTGATCTAGACAGGCTGAGGGCAGAGTCCAAGAGAACCGCTTTCATCGGCGACCCGGGTATCTGCTAGTATACAGAATGCCAAATCCGCTTCGTACGAGTGCCTGTTTATGTGGCTTGAGTTGATCACCTTGGCGATTCTCGCCCTTCTGCCGCCCACCCAGCAACAGCCGCGGTGGCTGAACGCGGGTTTGCGGAAGCTGGAAGGCCGGCACTTGACCTTGTTCACCGACCTGCCCGCTCAGCCGGCCATCGACGAGTTGCCGCGAGTGTTCGATCTGGCCGTCCAGCAATGGACGGAACAACTCGATGCGCCGGCGGAGCTCGTCCGTACCTGGAGGGTGACCGGTTTTCTCATCGGCTCCAAGGAGCGTTTTCGAGCGATCGGGCTTCCCCCCGCGGACTTGCCGCCCTTTCGAAACGGATATCAACGCGGGGATCAGCTGTGGGTTTACGAGCAGCCGTCCGACTATTACCGCCGCCACTTGCTGTTGCATGAAGGCTTGCATGGATTCATGCAGCACGTTTTCCACGGCGGAGGACCGCCTTGGTTCATGGAGGGGCTGGCGGAATTGCTGGCCACGCATCAGTGGGACGGCGCGGTGCTGAAAGTCGGCGTGCTGCCGCCGGATCGGGAAGCGGCGCCTCAATGGGGACGGATCAAGATCGTTCGCGACGGTTACGCGTCGGGGCAAGCTCGGACGTTGCCCTACATCATGAAGTACTCCAACCAGGCTCACCTGCAGATCGAACCCTACGGTTGGTGTTGGGCGGCTTCCTACTTCTTGTCCAACGCGACGCAATCGCGGGAGGCGTTCCACCAATTGACGCTGGCCACGCAAATGAACAAGGAGGCGTTTAACAAGCAATTGATGCGGAGCCTCGAACCGAAGTGGAACGAGTTGAGCCTGCAGTGGCAGTTGTTCATCACCGATTTGGATTATGGATACGACCTGGAGCGGGAATTGGTGCGACATGCTCCCGCCGAGGACTTGCCGGAGCAGGGCGCGGCGGTTCGCATTTCGGCCACGCATGGCTGGCAGTCAGCCGGGATTCGCGTGAAGGCCGGCAAGCCTTACACGTTGAGCGCCCGCGGGCGCTACCAGATCGGCGATCGACCGCGAGTCTGGTGGTGTGAACCCAATGGCGTCACGATCGACTACCATCAAGCGAATGCCTCTGGGCGTGCTGCTGAGCCGCCGTTCACGATCCCACCGAGCCTCCCACGGGCTTGACGCAACTGGCGCGCCCTTGGTCGATTGGATTGCAACGCACGATACAGCCCGCCGCCGACGGCGTGCTGTACTTGAAGATTAACGAGTCGCCCTCGCAATGGCGCGATAATGCGGGCGAGTTGGAAGTCCTGATTCGACCTGGACCTTGAGCAGAGAATCGTCCCTTGAAAATTGCTTATTTGGATTGCCCCAGCGGCATTAGCGGCGACATGACCTTGGGGGCCCTGGTCGATGCGGGCGTAGAATTGCAAGCGCTGCAGGACGGCGTCTCGTCCTTGGGATTGCCAGCCTGCACCCTGCGCCTGGAGGAAGTCAAGCGGTGTGGTTTTCGGGCGGCAAAAGTGCATGTGGATCATGAACCGGAGCACGCTCATCGGCATCTGCATCACATTGTCGAGATGATCCAGCGAAGTTCGCTTACCGAGCGCCAGCAGGACTTGGCCGTTCGCATCTTCACTCGCCTGGGCGAAGCCGAAGCCAAGGTGCATGGATCGACGTTGCGGAAAGTTCACTTCCATGAAGTGGGCGCGGTGGATTCCATTGCCGACATCGTTGGCGCGGCGCTTGGCTGGGATCTGTTGGGCGTGGAGCGATTGGTGTGCTCGCCGCTGCCCACCGGCGGCGGGACCATCCAGATCGCGCACGGCCGCGTCAACGTGCCGGCGCCCGCGACCGCCGAGTTGTTGCGGGGAGTGCCGTTGGCCGAATCGCCCGTGAAGGCGGAGCTCACGACGCCGACCGGCGCCGCGATTGTGACCGAACTGGCCGCCAAGTTCGGCGCCTTGCCGGCCATGCAAATCGACCGCATCGGTTGCGGGGCCGGCGACAAGGACTTCCCTGAACAGGCCAACATCGCCCGTTTGATCGTAGGCCAGGCGGAAGGCGCGGGATTCGACGCCAACCTGCAATATGATCAAGTGATGCTGTTGGAAACCAACCTGGATGACTGCCCCGGCGAATGGATTGGCTACTGCAGCGAACGGCTCTGGGAAGCGGGCGCCTTGGACGTGTATAGCATTCCCTTGCAGATGAAGAAGCAGCGCCCGGCGGTGCTGCTGGCTGTCCTGGCGCCGCAAGCTTTGGCGGATCGTCTGCAGGGCGTTCTCTTCGAAGAAACCGGGACGTTGGGCGTCCGCAGAAGCCTCGTGCAGCGAGCCAAACTGCCGCGCCGCGAGATCACCGTGGAGACTCAGTTCGGACCCATCGCGGGCAAGGTCGCCCATTGGAACGGACGGGAGGCGTTTGCTCCAGAGTTCGAATCGTGCCGGCAAGCCGCCGTGGGGCGCCATGTTCCGTTGCGCGAGGTGCATCGGGCGGCGCTGCGAGCTTTCCAGGGCGAATGATCGATCCGCGATCTGGCGGCGTTCGCCGCAGGACTGGCCGGTTCGGCATGAGGTTTGCGTGTTTCGAATTGGCGGCCGCCTTGGCGCTCGGACCGCGCGCAATGCCGCACAGTCCTGAGCAGCACCACGAGCTCAATCAGCTCGTTCCAGCATCGCAACGGCATGACTGCGGAGGACCGATGTGAAGGATTCGCCCAGCGGCAGTGCGCATCATCAGGCGGGCGTGTCCGCGGCCTCCGAGTCCGAGGAACGACTGCGGACGCTGTTTGCCTATGTGCGCGAAGCGATCGTGTTGCTTGACACCGAGTTGCACCGCTTCATCGACGTCAATCCCTCGGCCGAACGGCTGTTTGGACTCAACCGCGAAGCGCTGCTGGAATTGGGGCCTCTGGGACTTAGTCCTGAGAATCAACCTTCGGGGCCTTCCGCGGAAATGAGCCAGGCTTGGATCGCCGAAGCGGTTGCTGGCGGCGATCCGACCTTCGAATGGTGGCATTTGAACGCCGCCGGAGACCGCTTTCCCTGCGAAGTCCATCTGGTCCGCATGCCTTGGGGCGATCGGCATGTGATCCGCGGATCCATCGGCGATCTTTCCGATCAGAAACTTCTGGAGATGTCGGAGCTTGGCCGCCGCCGCATTCTGGACAATATCGCCCGTGGCGGCACGCTCCAAGAAGCCTTGGTGCTCCTGATTCGCACGGTGGAGGATCTTCTGCCGGGCATGATCTGTTCGGTCTTATTGCTGGACGACGAGCAGCGCCTGCGAATGGGCGCCGCTCCCAGCCTGCCGGATTTCTATAACGACGCCGTGGATGGGTTGGTGATCGGTCCGCTGGTTGGCTCATGCGGCTCCGCCGCCTTCACGGCCAACCGTGTGATTGTGAGCGATATCGCAACTCATCCGAACTGGGAGGGGTTTCAACAACTCGCCTGTCAGGCGGAAGTCCGCGCGTGTTGGTCGGAGCCGATCCGCTCGCTGTTCGGCAAGGTGTTGGGAACGTTCGCGATGTACTATCGCGAGCCCATGGCGCCCGCTCCGGTTGAGCTGCGGATCATAGAAGCCGCCGCGGGCATGGCGGCCGCCGCCATTGAACATGCGCGATCCCAGGACCTGTTGGTCCGCATCAACGAGGATCTGGAGGTGCGCGTCGCCGAAGAAACCAAACACCTGGCCGAAGCCAATCGGAAACTGCAGGCCTCCGAAGAGGAATCACGCCTCGCGGCGGTCGCCTTCAACACGCACGACAGCATCGTGATTACCGACACGCACGGCAAGATCTTGCGCGTCAACAACAGCTTCACCCAACTGACGGGCTATTCGCCCGAGGAAGTGATTGGCCAGACGCCACGGCTTCTTCGCTCGGGAAAGCACGACGATGATTTCTATCGCGACATGTGGCGCACCATTCGCACGGTCGGCTACTGGGACGGCGAGGTCTGGAATCGTCGCAAAGACGGCGGGCTGTATCTGCAGCGCTTGACGATTGCTTGCGTGAAGAACGCCGCCGGCAAGACCACGCACTATGTCGGTGATGGTCGCGACATTACGATCGAGAAGCAAGCCACGGCGGATCACGCCGCCATCATGGCGGCCCGCACCGTGCAGCGGACCCTCTTTCCCGCGGTCGCCCCTTGCATGCCCGGATTCGAAATCGCGGGCGCCGCGTATCCAGCGGACGACGTCAGCGGTGATTGCTTCGATTTCATTCCCCTTGGACAGCAGTGCATGGGAGTACTGATCGCGGACGTAAGCGGCCATGGACTTGCTTCCGCGTTGCTCATGGCTCGAACGCAGGCGCACTTGAATGCGTTGGCGGAGTTCTGCTCGGATCCCGGCGAGCTCTTGATTCGCACCAACAGGCTCTTCTGGGGGAACGATTCAGGGCATTTCGTGACGATGTTTCTTCTCAACCTCTGCTCCGAAACCCGCTCGTTCACCTACGCTGGCGCCGGTCATCAAGGTTGCCTGCTGCGAAAGAACGGCGACCGCGAAACTCTGGAATCCACGGGATTGCCGGTCGGCGTGCTGCCGGACTTGGTCTTGGCGGCTCCTCCTGCGACGAAGCTGCACTCGGGCGATATGATCGTGTTGACCACCGACGGGATCGAAGAGGCCTGCCGTCCAGATGGCGTCGCCTTTGGTCGCCAACAGCTGCTGGATGTGGTATGCCTTAATCGAGAGCAGTCCGCCGAACACATCGTGCGCGCCTTGTGCGCGGCGGCGGTTGACTACGCCGGAGGAAGAAGGCAGATCGACGATATGACGGCCGTTGTGGTCAAAGCACTCTAGCGAATCACGACAGCTATCGGTAGGGAAGCGGCGCCCGAGCCGCGGTCCCAACCTGTCTGCGTTGGCTGGCGAAGTTTCGGCTTGCGCGAAACACGAGGAGTTCCACTCATGTCGCCGCATACGGCAAGCGAAATTCAACAACACCTGGCGGCCGTTGTTGAGAGCTCCAGCGACGCGATCTTGAGTATGGAGCGCGGCGGAACGATCCTGTCTTGGAATCGCGGTGCGGAGCAGGTCTTCGGTTACTCCGCGCAGGAGATGATCGGGCGATCCATCAAGCTCTTGATCCCTCCGGAACGGCGAGACGATGAGGCGGCGCTGCACCGCCGGCTGCTAAGCGGTGAACGCCTTGAGCATTACGAGACCGTGCGAGTGGTCAAGAGCGGCGAACGCATTGATGTCTCGGTGTCGTTCTCGCCAATTTTCGACCGCGACGGCCGCATTGTCGGCGCTTCCAAGATCCTGCGCGACATTACGGCGACCCGCAAGAGCCGCGAGGCGTTGCGCAGAAACGAACGCGCTCTGCAGGACTTCTTCGACAACGCCAACACCGGCATGCACTGGCTGGGACCCGATGGCGAGATCCTCCGCGCGAATCGAGCGGAGTTGGACATGCTGGGATACGAGCCCGCGGAATATGTCGGCCGCCGCATCGAGGAGTTTCACGTTGACCCGGTCGTGATCGAAGACATCATGAAGCGGCTGTCCGCCGGCGAGCGGTTGCAGGATTACGCCGCTCGACTGCGCTGCAAGGACGGCTCGTGCCGCGATGTGCTGATCAACACCAGCGCGTTCCACGAAGAGGGACGGTTCATTCACACGCGTTGCTTCACGCGCGATGTGACGGACGCCCAAGCCGCCGAGCGGCGCCGCGCCGAACACGCTCGCCTGGCTTCGCTGCGAGCCGATGTGGGCGAGGCGCTCAATAGCCGGGGAAGCCTCGCGCAGCTCTTGCAACGTTGTTGCGAGAGCCTTGTGGAGCACTTGGATGTCGCATTCGCCCGCATCTGGACGCTGTCCGATGCGGCGGACTGTTTGGAATTGCAGGCCAGCGCCGGGATCTATACGCATCTGGACGGACCGCACAGCCGCGTGCCCCTGGGGGAATTGAAGATCGGGCGGATCGCCGCCGACCGCAAACCGCATTTCACGAATCAAGTCATCGGCGATCCGCAAGTCAGCGACCAGCAATGGGCTCGCCGGGAATCCATGGTCGCCTTCGCCGGCCACCCTTTGATCGTGGATGATCAGGTAGTCGGCGTCCTGGCCATGTTTGCTCGGCGCCCGTTACCGAGGCTCACCGTGGACGCATTAACGCAAGTCGCCGATTGGATCGCCCTGGGCGTCCAACGGAAGAAGGCCGAAAGCGTCTTATACCATGCGAAGAAGGCCGCCGAACAAGCCAGCCGCGCGAAGAGCGACTTTCTCGCGAACATGAGTCATGAGATCCGGACTCCCATGAGCGCAATCATCGGCATGGCGGATCTGTTGTTGGACACGCAACTCGACGCCACGCAACGCGACTACGCTCGGGTGTTGGCCGAGTCGGCCGATTCCCTCTTGTCCCTGCTGAACGACATCCTGGACTTCTCGAAAATCGAGGCGGGCAAGTTGGAAATGGAGGACGTGGACTTCGAAGTGCGGGAGGAGATCGGCAACTTGCTAAAGCCGCTGGGTCCGCGCGCTCACGCCAAGAATCTCGAGCTTTCCTGCCGCATCCATCCCGATGTTCCTCCCTGGCTCCGCGGCGATCCCCTGCGGCTGAGGCAAATCCTGATCAACCTGATCAGCAACGCCCTGAAGTTCACCGAAACCGGCGAAGTCGTCCTGGAAGTTCAATGCGCCGCCACGGCGGACGCCACGGCGGACGCCGCAGTTTCGCTGTATATGACGGTGCGGGATACTGGCATCGGTATTCCCCAGGAGCAACTGGGCAGGATTTTCCATATGTTTGAGCAGGCCGATACTTCGACAACACGGAAATTTGGCGGCACCGGCCTGGGGTTGGCTATCACGTCACGGATTGTTGACGCCTTGAACGGTCGGATTTGGGTGGAGAGCGAGCCTGGCCAGGGCGCCGTCTTTCACGTGCTGGTGGACTTCAAGGTGGGGACCGCCCTCTCGCCGCCTTCCTCGAGCATCGAGCGGTTGGACGCCATGTCGGTGCTGATTGTCGACGATAACGAAACCAACCGCTGGATTCTGTCAGAATTCCTGCAAAGCTATGGGATAGATGTGCGCACGGTGGAAAGCGGTCGGCAGGCGCTCGCCCACTTGCAGACGTTGATCGCTCAAGGCCAATCTCCACCGTTGGTCGTCACCGATTGCCAGATGCCCGAGATGGACGGCTTCATGCTGGTCAAGCGGCTGCGAGGACTCCGCGCATTGCGTGACACCGTGGTGGTGATGCTCACGTCGAGCTGGCGTCTCGGCGACGCTCGGCGGGCCCAACGATTGGGCATTCGTGGGCGGCTTATGAAACCAGTGAAACAATCCGAGTTGCTCGACGCTTTGGTCTATGCAGTGACGGAGCGTTTCGACTTGCAACCAACAACGGCCTCTGAACAGGCCGAGAAGACTCCGGCCATGGCCTCGCTCCGCGTGTTGCTCGCCGAAGATGGTATTGCCAATCAGACGATGGCCGTCAGTTTATTGCAAAAATGGGGGCATCAAGTCGTCGTCGCCGGCAATGGAGAGGAAGCCGTGCAGCGTTGGCAAGCGGCGGAATTCGACGTGATCCTGATGGATGTTCAAATGCCCGTGCTGGACGGCCTGCAAGCCGCGATTCGCATTCGCGAGTTGGAGCGAGCCTTTGGTCGGCGGACTTGGATTGTCGCCTTGACGGCCCAAGCCATGAAGGGCGACCGCGAACAATGCCTGGCCGCGGGGATGGATGATTATGTTTCCAAGCCGATTCGCAAGGAGGAATTGTATCGAACGCTTAGCGGACTCGGCGTCCCACTGGATCCGCCACGCGCGGCGGATCCGGCAACGGTCGATGCGTCGCCAGCCGACTCCCAGCAACTGATCGACTGGCAAGCCGCGTTGCGGGCGGTCAACGGCGATACGCCCATTCTCCGCGCCGTCGCGGGCGCCGTCCTGGAAGAGACGCCCCAATTGGTGATTCGTTTGCAAGCCGCGCTGGAGGTAGGGAATTGCGAGGCGGTGCAGCAGGCGGCTCACGCAATCGGAGGTACAATGCGCACCTTCGAAGCCGATTCGCTGATCCAACTGGCTGCGGAACTCGAGGAGAAAGCACGGACAAGGGACCTGACGGGGGCCGAGGGAATCTTCCGTCGGTTGCAAGACCAAATCGACCGCGCCTTAGGCGAACTCCGTTCCTTTCCGTTTCCGGACTCCTCCACGTCCCCTTGAGATCCATCGGAGTGCAGCATGCCCAAGATTCTCGTCGTCGATGACTTGTCGTCGGACCGTCTGATTGTCGGCGGCCTGCTATCCAAGGAAGACGATATCACCGTGGAATTCGCCGTCCAGGGCCTGGAGGCGTTGGAGAAAATCGCGGCGAGTCCGCCCGACCTGGTCCTAACCGACCTGCAGATGCCCGAAATGAACGGCTTGGAGCTGGTGCAGCGCATCCGCCAAGACCACCCTTCGATTCCCTCCATCTTGATGACAGCCAAGGGCAGCGAAGAGATCGCAGGGCAAGCCATCCAGCAGGGCGCCGCCAGCTATGTTCCCAAGAAGCATCTGGCCGGAAACCTGGTCGACACCGTTCGCCGCATCCTCGCGGCGTCCTCCCAAGAGCGCATGCAAACGCAGCTCATGGGACGCCTGACGCGGGCGACGTTTGTTTTGGAGAACGATTTGGCGCTGTTGTCTTCGCTGGTCGCTCACCTGATTCAAGGCGTGCAGGAGCGTCAGCTTTGCGACGATGGCGACGCGATTCGTATCGCGACCGGGTTGGATGAGGCTTTGCTGAACGCCTACTACCACGGAAATCTTGAAGTCGATTCGGTATTGAAGGAAACCGATGACGCGCAGTTTCACGAGCTCGCCAGGACCCGACTGACGCTGTCTCCCTATGCGGAACGGCGGATCACAGTCAGCGTTCAGTATGAGGCGGAGTCCGCGACGTTTGTCATTCGCGATGAAGGCCGTGGATTCAACCCCGACGACCTGCCCGATCCCACCGATCCCGAGTTTCTCGAGCGACCCAGCGGCCGCGGCCTGCTGTTGATGCGCTCCTTCATGGATGATGTTTCCTTCAATGACGTCGGAAACGAAGTGACCTTGGTCAAACGTCGCAGCGAAGCGTCCTGACGGGGCGCCTGACCCGGGGTGCGCTGCGCGATCGGATGCAATTCTGTCCTCCGTGTTCCTCCGTGTCCTCCGCGGTCAATTCCATCCGGATTTTTCTTAACTTGATGCTTATGGGGGTGCGCTGCGCGACCCTAGGTTTTGGTGTTGCACCGCGTTGCGGTGCTATTCGAAGCCTCTCTTGCGCAGCAGCGCCTGGGTGTCGACGTCTCGACCTCGGAAGGCGCGAAAGCCGACCGCGGGATCGATCGTGTCGCCCACCGACATGACGGTGTCGTGCAGCCGTTTGGCGACAGCTGCGTCATAGAATTTGCCATCGGCGGTCTCGAACACCTCCGCGGCATCCGCCGTCAACGCGTCGGACCAGAGATAGCTGTAGTAGCCCGCCGAGTAGCCGTCGCCGGAGAAGATGTGTGGGAAATGGGGCGTCCGATGCCGCATGACGATCTCCGTGGGCATGCCCAATTCGGCGAGCGTCTCGCGTTCGAACGTATCCGGATCGATGTCCGTTCGCCGGCCAAGTGCAACTTCATGTCGACCAGGGCGCTGGCCAGATACTCGACGGTGGCGAATCCCTGGTTGAACGTTGCGGCCTTCTCGATCTTGTCCACCAGTTCCTGGCGGCATCGGTTCGCCGGTCTGGTAATGCACGGCGAAGCGATTGAGCACTTCCGGCGTCGTTAGCCAGTGTTCGTTCAGCTGCGAGGGGAACTCGACGTAGTCGCGGGCGACGGTGGTGCCGGCTTGCGACGGATAATTCACGTTCGAGTTCAAGCCGTGCAGGGCGTGGCCGAATTCATGAAACAACGTTGTCGCGTCATCCCAGGAGATCAACACCGCCTCGCCAGGCGAGCCCTTCACGAAGTTCGAGTTGTTGGAGACGATGGGCGTGACGGGATGATCCATGTTCTCCTGCACGCGATACGCCGTCATCCATGCTCCCGACCTCTTTCCCTCGCGAGCATAGGGATCCAGATACCACAAGCCGATATGCTGTCCTCCTTGCCGGTGACTTCCCAGACGCGTACGTCGGGATGAAACACCGGAACGTTGGCGATTGGTCGGAATTGAAATCCGTACAGCTCGCCGGCCGCCCACATCATGGCTTCCCGCAGTTTCTCCAATTGCAGGTAAGGTTTGACTTCGTTGAAGTCCAGATCGTATTTGGCCTTGCGGACCTTTTCCGCATAGTACCGATAGTCCCACGGCTCGATCGTGACGCCGGGATTCTCCGCGTCGGCGATGGCCTGCATATCGGCGACTTCCTCCTTGACGCGTTGGACGGCCTTGGGCCAGACCTGCAGCATTAACTCCATGGCGGCTTCGGGGGTCTTGGCCATTTGCGGCTCGAGTCGCCAATGAGCGTGTGTCGAGTAGCCCAATAGCTTGGCTCGCAACGCTCGCAGCTTCAGGATCTCGGCGATGATGCCGTTGTTGTCATGTTTGTCGCCGTTGTCGCCCCGGCTGTAGTAGTTTCTCCATACCTGCTCGCGCAAGTCCCGATTCTTGGCGTATGTCAGAGAACGGCTCCATCGAGGAACGCGTGTTGGTCACCGCCCATTGATCGTCCTTGCCGCGTTCCTTGGCGGCCGCGGCCATCGCCGCCACGACGCTCGAGGGCAGTCCATCCAGATCCTGCTTGTCGGCGATCCAGGTCACATACCCGTTTTCGTCGGTCAGGACGTTCTGACTGAACTCGGTAAACAAGGAGGCCAATCGCGTGTTGTACTGTGAGAGTCGCTTCTTTTCATCGTCGCCTAGTTTCGCCCCGCGCCGAACGAACTCTTTGTACAGTCGATCCACCAGGCGTTTCTGCGACGGCGTCAACTGGTCCATCTCCGGACCTTGATAAACGGCCTCGATCCTTGCGAAGAGCTTGTTGTTTTGCGTGACGCTGTCTTCATATTCGGACAGCTTCGGCGCGACGACCCGTTCGATATCCGGAATCGAACCCAGATTCAGATTGGAAGCATGCACATCAAAGATATTGGAAAGACGAGTTAACGGTCGAGCGGCGTCTTCCAGCGCTACGATCGTGTTTGCGAACGTCGCCTTGGCGGGATCATCCGCGATGGCGTCAATATCCCGCCGGGCCAATTCGATCGCCGCATCAAACGACGCCACAAACTCATCCGGTCGAGCGAGGTTCCATGGCGGAACGCCGCCATAAGGTCCCTTCCACGGCTGCAACAATTCCATTGCGGGCTTTCCTTCTTGGGCGTGTACGCTGCGCGGCGTTGCGAGTGGGACGACTGCAATGACCAATAAGACGAGCACGGACAGGGTGAGATGGCGCATCATGTTGAAGTCTCCTTGATCCCGCATGCAAATTCGGCCCCGACGGCCCCAGGTTTCATTGTAGCGGTCCCATACGCATCAAGTTAAGCCATGGGCGGCATCACAGCCCACTCAGTACCCTTCAGCTAACACCGGCTTTCCCGCCGTTCCTAGCTCTGTGTAACTCCGTGCTCTCCGTGGTGATCCAAAGCCGCCGGCCACGTCAGACAGGCTCGAAGTGGGCGGTGAAGTGGCGCAGAAAGGGCGGCTGACGGATGATGCGATGGGCGCCGATACGGTGCTTGGACCGAAATAGATCGAGTAGGACTTCGATGACGTAGTCAAAGTGGCTCTGGGTGTAGACGCGGCGAGGAAAGGCCAGTCGCACCAGCTCCAACAGCGCCGGCGTCTCCGGTCCATGTTCATTGGGCTTACCGAACATCACGCTGCCCAATTCCACCGAACGCACTCCGCCTTCCAAGTACAACGCGTTGACCAAGCCAATTCCCGGGTAGTCCGCCGGTTTCAAGTGTTCGCAGAATCGCGCGGCGTCCAGAAACACCGCATGGCCGCCTGGCGGATGCACGATCGGCACTCCCGCCGCATCCAAGCGATCGGCCATGTAGCGCACCGTTGCGTGTCGGTATTGCTGATACTGTTCCTGCAGTGCTTCCCGCAGTCCCACGGCGACCGCCTCCAGATCGCGCCCCGCCATGCCGCCGTAGGTCGGGAACCCTTCGGTCAGGATCAAGAGGTTGCGAAACTTGTCCGCCCACGCTTCTTGGCGGCAGGCCAGGAAACCTCCAATGTTGGCCAAGCCGTCCTTCTGGCGCTCATGGTGGCGCCATCGGCGTAGGAGAACATCTCGCGAGCGATTTCGGTCAGCGTTCGCTTCCCACAGCCGTCTTCCCGCTGCTGCACGAAAAAGGCGTTTTCAGCGAAGCGACACGCGTCCAAGATCAGCGGGATGTTGTATTGATCCAACAACTCCTTGGTGCGACGGATATTTTCCAAGGAAACCGGTTGTCCGCCGCCGGTATTGTTGGTGACGGTCAACATGCAGAATGGAATCCGCGCCGGCGTGTGTTGCTCAATCGCCGCCGCCAGGCGTCCGAGATCCATGTCGCCCTTGAACGGCAGGGCCAACGTCGTGTCGGCGGCGGAGTCGGGTAGGAGGTCGATCGCCGTGGCGCCGGTGAATTCGATGTTGGCTCGCGTTGTATCGAAGTGGCTATTGTTGGGGATGACATCGCCGGCGCTGACCAGGGCGTCGCAGAGAATCCGCTCGGCCGCTCGACCTTGATGCGTCGGGAAGACGAATTCAAACCCGGTGATGTCCTTGACTGTCGCTTCAAATCGTTTCCAGCTGCGGGCGCCGGCGTAACTTTCATCTCCTTGCATCATGGCCGCCCATTGCTGCGACGACATGGCGCCGGTGCCGGAATCGGTGAGCAAGTCGATCGTGATGTGCTCGGCGTCGAGCAGGAAGACGTTGTAGTGCGCCTTGGCCAGCAGCTCCCGCCGTTGCTCGGGAGTGGTGAGCCCGATCGGCTCGGTCATCTTGATCCGAAACGGCTCGATAATGGTGCGGGTCATGCGGCCGCCGGCTGTTGGACGCCCCAGGGCGATGTGGGGCGATTAGTTTTCATAGCTCTCGATGGCCTTCCGCAAGTCCGTCAAGAATTCCCCGGCGCCGACGCCATTGATCACGCGATGGTCAAAGGTCAGCGAAAGCGTGGCTCGTTTATGGAATTCGAAGCCCGAATCCGTCGGCACCGGCTCATTGCGGACTTCTCCGACGGCCAGCGTGGCGACGGCGGGCGGGACGACGGCGGGAATTCCCAGTCTCAGTCCGGCCTTGCCGATGTTGGAGACGGTGAACGTTGTCAACTCATCCACCTGATCTCGACCGTCGCGCGCCAGTTTCACTTGACGCGCCACGGCTGCGAGGAACTCTTCCCGGCTGAGCGTGTCGGCGTCGCGCACGACGGCCGTCAACAATTCATCGTTGTCTCGGGCGACGGCGATGCCGAGATGCACATGATGGTAGATCCGCAGCGTTCTGCCGTCGGAGCTGAGCGTGCTGCGGAAACGTTCATACTTCTTCAGGGTCTGGACGACGGGCCAGCACATCATGGCGAAGCTGCTCACTTGCTTGCCCGACTTCTTGGCCGCCTGGCGCGCCTCGCTGATTCGCGACCAATCCACGTCGGCCATGCCGGTCACCGGAACGCACGCCTGGACCCCGCGCACCAGGCGGAAATTCAAAGCGATCTGTTGCGGCGGCAAGGCTCGCTCGTCGAACGCGTCGGAGCCTTCTCCCACGGAGGCGCCGCCGCCCTGCTCTGTCAGATAGCGATCGACGTCCTCGATCATTAGCTTGGCGCCGGCCGCCGGTATTTGCTCGGCGACGTCCAGCAGGCCCTTGTCCTTAAGGTATTTGCGGGTGCGCGGCGGGATCGGTACAGAAGCCGGGTTGGGGGCCGAGGGGGATCCGCCGGTGGACGCGGAGGAATCCGTGGTGGGTCCATGGCCGGCCGACATCTCCTTCACGCCTTCGGCCACGTCCATCTTGGCGACTTCGGTGCCGATGGGCAGCACCGAACTGGGCTCGACCACCCATTCGATCAGCGTTCCCTCATAGGGGCTCTCGACTTCGGTCGTTGCCTTATCGGTCTCCATGACATAGATCGGTTCGTCGCGCTTGACGATGTCGCCGGGCTGCTTCAGAAACTCGATCAACAACGCCTCTTGAAGTCCTTCGCCGAGTTGAGGGATACGAACCGAGACAACGGGCATCTGGGCACCTTTTTAGAAACCGATTACTCTTCCATGACCTGTTCAATCGCCGTCACGATGGACTGCACTGACGGCAGCGCGGCGTATTCCAGGATGGGATGATAGCCGATGTGGACGTCATCGCGCGAAACCAACTGCGGCGGACTCACAAAACTGTACCAGCTCTCGCTATCGGACGTCAGTTCGCAGATGATCATTTGCCCCACGCTGCAGCTGACATTGTCCTCTTGCACGACAACCAGCCGACTGGTCTTGGCCAGGGATTGCTGCACCATGTGTTTGTCCCAGGGCTGCAGCGATCGCAGATCGATGACTTCGACCGAGGCGACGTCCGAGGCTTCATTGGCCGCCGCCAAGGAAACCTCCACTCCGTTGCCCCAGGTCACCAGCGTGACTTGGGTTCCTTCGCGGCGAATGCGAGCGCTGCCGAACTGCACCGGAGGCGCATCCCCCACGTCCATTTGCTGACGGATCAGATGCTTGGGCACCAGGAAGATCGTCGGATCCTCGGCGTGCATGGCGGTCCACATCAATCCCGCGGCGTCTTCAGGCGTGGAGGGCATGACGACTCGCAAGCCAGGGATATGTGCGAACAGCGCCTCGTTGGATTGGCTGTGCCAGAGGGATCCGCCTGGGAGATACGCCCCGGAAGGCGCATAAATCACTGCTGGGCATGTCCAGTCGCCATTGGTTCGCCAGCGAATGGTCGCCAGGTTCTGGCAGATTTGATTCCAACCGGGGCTGGTGAAATCCACGAACTGCATTTCGAAGACCGGTCGCATGCCGTAACACGCCAGCCCGCAAGCCACCCCGGCGATCGTGGCCTCGGCCAGGGGAGAATTGAAAACGCGTTCGGGGTGCTTGGTGGAGAGATTGGCGGTCAGGCGGAAGACTCCGCCCTTGGGATCCTCGATGTCTTCGCCGAAGAAGATGAACTTGCTGTTGCGTTGCAAGCCGGCGTCAAAGACATGATTCACCGCGTCCACCATTCGCCAGCGACGATTCCCTTCCAGCGGCGGGACTTCCGCGCTGGGCGAATCGGCTTGCAATTCGTCCAGCAGGTCTTCCGCCGAGGGATCGTCAGCTTCCTCTGCTTTCTGGTATTCCTGGTCAACTTGTGCGTCGATCTTCTCCTTGGCGGCTTCCCAGCTCTTGGCGGTCAGTTCGCCCTCCTGGATGAGCTGGGCGGCCAGGACTTCGATGGGATCGCACTCCATCATGTCGGCGATCTCGTCAGCGGGGCGATAGACACGATGATCGTCGCTGCTGGTGTGACTGCAAAGTCGATCCAGCTGACAGACTAGCACCGAGGGCCCGGCGCCTTCGCGGGCTTTCGCCAACGCTTCGACGCCTGCCTGGTGAAGTTTCTGGGGCAAACGCGCGTTGACGTGATGGATGCCGATTTCTTCGTTGAAGACCCCTAGCTTGAAGGGGTTGAACTGGTCGGTGTTCGTGCTGATTCCATAGCGATTGTCCTCCACGACAAACACGATGGGCAACTGCCGCTCCACGGCGAAGGCGACGGCTTCGTAGAATTCGCCCTGGCGGGCGGCGGCGTCGCCGGTGGTGGCCACGACGACATTGGGCTTGCCCTCCAATTGCATTCCCCAAGCGGCGCCGCAGGCCGGCAGGAGGTTGGCGGCCGTGGGCGTCGGCGTGCTCCAGATGTTTCGCGAGCGATCCGAGTAGTGCCCGGGCATCTGGCGGCCGCCGCTGCTCGAACTACGTTTCGCGAAGTACGCCAAAGCCAACTCGTAGTTGCTCACCCCGCGAGCCAACACCATCGCACGATCGCGATAATACGGAAAAAGAAAGTCCTCCTCTTCCATGAGCAGGGCCAGAATCGCCAGAGGCTCGTGCCCCATGCCGGCGACTTGGAACCACCCCTTGCTCTGTCGCAGCAATACGCCTTCGCGCCGATCTCCCTCGCGGCTCAGGTACATGAGCTTCAGGAGTGCCAACCGATTGATGGTGTCCTGAGCAACTCGCCCCATGAGCGCGTCCTCGTCAGAAGTCTGGGAATAACAAACCAAAGACCGAGCCGGTCCACCGATAAGAGCCATCGAGTGTATGCGAGAATAGCGGCCGAATCAACGGGGCGGGTTGGGCGAAAAAATTGCGTTTCATGGTGGGTAAGTCTTTTCGTGGAAACGCTTTGCGCTGTGCTGGGTGGGTGTCGGCGAGCCGCCTTCCCCAACCTGGACGCTCCCTCCCCGCACGCGCCTTCTGCAGCATCGCACCGCAACGCCGCATCAGCCCTCGGGGCCCGCGCCGCGTTCCGTCCTCAGCGAAAAGTCGCGCTCCGCCATCCCGCACCGTCCCGGCAAGCGACGTCGGCGGGGCAGCGTCATCGGGGCAGCGTCGGCGGGGGGAGTTGCTTATTCGGCCGGGGCTCTCAACCTCGGTGCGAACCAGGGGTAGATCGCTGGAATGACCAGGCCGGTCAGCAGTGTGCTGGTGATCAGCCCGCCGATGACGACCGACGCCAAGGGGCGTTGCATTTCGGCGCCGTCGCCATTGGAAAGCGCCATGGGAACAAAGCCCAGGCTGGCGACCAGGGCGGTCATTAACACGGGGCGGAGTCGCGAGATCGCGGTCTTCTCGGTGGCTTCCTTCAGCGGCAGTCCCGCCTCCCGCGCGTTCTCCGCGGCGCTCACCCAAACCAGGCCATTCAAGACCGCCACGCCAAACAACGCGATGAAGCCCACGCCCGCCGAGATGCTGAACGGCATGCCGCGCAAGGCCAGGGCGAAGATCCCGCCGCTGGCGGCCATCGGCACGGCGAGGAAAACCAGCAAGGCCAACGATACCGAACGAAAGCTGGTGTGCAGCAGCAGGAAGATCAGCAGCAGCACAATGGGCGTGATCAACAGCAGCCGTTGGCTGGCGGTCTGCAGGTTTTCGAAGTCGCCGCCCCAACGGACCTCGTAGCCGGCCGGCAGGACGATTTGCTCGCGGACGGCTCGCTGCGCGTCGGCGACGAAACTGGCGACATCTCGACCGCGCACGTTCGCCGCGACAAACGTGCGTCGCCGGATCGCGTCATGTTCGACCGATGGCGGAGTTTCCTCCAAGGAGAGGTCCGCCAATTCGCCAAGCGGCACGACGCGACCTCCCGCTTCGGCGACTGGCAGTTGTTGCAGCAGGTCCAGGTCGCTGCGCCACGCTTCTGGGATCCGCACCATGATCGGATAGCGGGCTCGCCCTTCCATCAAAACGCCAACACGCCGACCGCCCAAGGATTCGATCACGTCCAGCACCTTGGCGGCGTCGACGCCATATCGCGCCAAGGCGTCGCGACGCGGGCGAATCGACAGCGTTTGCAGATTGGCTTGATAGTCCGCCTTCACGTCGGCCGCGCCGGGAATGGCTTGCAGCACGCGTTCGATCTCTTTCGATTTGCGAGCCAGAATCTCGAGGTCGTCGCCATACAGCAACACGGCGACATCGGACTTGACTCCCGCGACGAGTTCGTCCACGCGCATCTCGATGGGTTGCGTGAAACCAAAGGCCACGCCAGCGACGTGTAGATTCAGTTGCTCGTCCATCTGTTGGATCAACGCGTCGCGATCGACGCCGTCGCGCCACTGCTCATGCGGTTTCAGGATCACCCAAACATCGGTCTGATGCACGCCCATCACATCGTTGGCGATTTCCGGACGGCCCGTCTTGCAAAACACCGTCTTGACCTCGGGGAATTCGAGCAATGTACGTTCGATCTCGGTGCTCATCTCGGTCGCGCCTTCAATGGTGGCGCTAGGCAGTCTCACCGCCTCAACCAGTAAGTCGCCTTCCTCCAGTCGAGGCATGAACTCGGCGCCAAGATTGCGGGCGATGGGAATACTGGCGCCAAAGACGGCCAGCGCCAGCACGGTCGTCAACACGGGGCGATGGATGGCCGCGGTCACCACCGGCCGATAGAAGTATTTGATCCAACGCACCAGCCAGATATCCTTGTCCTGCAAATTACGCGGCAGCAGCCAGGGACGCCAACGCCGGCATCAGCGTCATGGACAGGATCAGCGAACCGAACAACGCGAACAACACCGTGAGCGCCATGGGGCGGAACAGCTTGCCTTCGGTGCCCTGCAACATCAGAACCGGCACGTAGACAACGCCGATGATCAACTCGCCGAACATCGTGGGCTTGCGAACCTCGATGCACGCGTCTCGAATCACTTCCAAGCGTGAACGCTGGCCGGCGTTCGCCGACAAACGATGGATGCAGTTCTCGACCATGATGACCGACGAGTCCACAATCAATCCGAAGTCGATGGCGCCCAGGCTCATCAGGCTGGCGGAAATCGCCGCTCCGTACATCAAGTTCGCGGCGAAGAGCATGGAGAGCGGAATCGCCAGGGCCACGATCAGGCCGGCTCGAAAACTGCCCAGCATCATGAGCAAGACCACCACGACCAGGACGCCGCCTTCAACGAGGTTGTGGAGTACGGTCTCCAGCGTGCGACCGATCAGCGCGGAGCGATCGTAGGTAATCTCCAGGGAGATGCCTGGGGCGAGCGTCGGGCGAATCGACTCGATTCTTTCCTTGACTCGCCGCACCACGTCGCGCGAGTTCTCGCCGATCAACATCATGACCAACCCGGTGACCGCTTCGCCACGAGCATCGCGGGTCACGGCGCCCTGTCGAGTCATCGGCGCGATCGCCACATCGGCGACGTCTTGCAGCAAGATAGGCGTTCCGTCCTCGGTGCGGCGGATCACCACGCGACGGATGTCCTCCAAATCGGCAAGCAACGCTTCGCCGCGGATGAAGCGTTGTTCATGGTTGTGAACGACGTAACCGCCGCCGACCGAGCCGTTGTTCTCCTGCAGCCGTTGAAAGACTTCATCCAAAGGGATGTTGTTGCTGGCGAGTCGATCGGGGTCCGGCTGAATCTCATAGGTCTTATAGAAGCCGCCGTGCGTGTTGATCTCGGTCACGCCCGGCACTTCGCGCAGCTTCGGCGCGATTTCCCATTCCAGCATGGAGCGCAACTGCATCGAGGAGTACGCTTCACCGCGGACCTCGAACTGCAAGATCTCGCCCAACGCCGTCGTCAGCGGACCTAGCTCGGGGGCGCCATAGCCCGGTGGAATGGCCGCCGCCGCGGTGGGCAAGCGTTCGGCGACAACTTGGCGAGCGAAATAGACGCCGGTTCCTTCCTCGAAAACCACCGTGACCACCGAGATGCCGAACTTCGAGACGCTCCGCAACTCGGCGACGTTCGGCAGACCGCTCATCGTCCCTTCCACCGGGTACGTGATGTACTGCTCGACTTCCACGGGCGACAGCGAACCGGCGTCCGTGATGATAGTCACCTGAACATTGGTCATGTCCGGGACAGCGTCGATCGGCAGTTCCAATGCGCTGCGCAAGCCGGCGGCCGCCATCAACATCGCGGCCACGATCACAATGAATCGGTTGTTCAGCGAGAACTCGATCAGCTTCTGAAGCATGTTGGTCAGCTCTAGGAGTGAATGGTGGTGCTAAGCGGGGTGGCGCTTGTTTTTCAGGTGAACTCGCTGCGATCTCTGAGGCCCGCAAGGCCTGGCCTTAATTCAGCCCTCAACGGCGCCGAGTTTGGCGACAGGGAACCAATCGGTCGGCGGCGAGGAAGACGTCCGCGACTCGAACAACCTTCCGGCCTTATTCCTCTTCCTCGCCGGACAACAAGAGCTGGCTCTTCAACAGGAACGCGCCTTCATCGACGATCCGCTCGCCCTCGCTCACGCCGGCCAGGATCTCGGTCCAGCCGTTGATGGTCCGCCCGATCTGCACGTCCACTCGGCGGAACGCATTGTCGCCGGACGGGGTGAAGACGAAGTGCTGGCCCTCGTGAACGACCACCGAAGCCTCTCGCACGAACAACCCGTCCACGGGCTCGCCCACGGGAGCTGTCATGCGAATAAACAACCCGGGCCGCAAACGCCGGTCAGTCGCGTCGAGTTGAGCGACCAAGGGCGCGGCGCCCGTCAACGGATCGACCGTGCGGCCGACAAACAGCACACGCGCGGGGTAGATCTGATCCGGCAGCGCCGGTGATTCCACGCGAACCTCCTGGCCGCTCTGAATGGCGATCGTCTCCCAATCGCGTTCGCGGATATCGGCGACCGCCCACAAGCGGCTGGTGTCGGCGATGATGAACAGGCTTTGTCCGGCGGCGACACGCTCCGACGCGGTCAACATGCGTTCCTCGACGGCGCCGTCGATCGGGGCCGACAGCCGCACTTCGGAAAGCCGTTCGGCGGCGTCCTCCGCGTCGGCGTCCGCCAACTCGTTGGCGACTGGCGCCTCATCGACGACTTCCCTTGACGCCGGGCCCAGCAGCGTTCGCAGCTTCTGGCAACTGATGGTCAATTGACGCTCGGCAAACTTCAAATCCGCGTCGGCTTGCTTGCAACGTTGTCGCGCCTCGAACAACGATTGTTCCGCCGCCGCCGCCACGTCCGCCTCGCTGGATCGGCGGGCGGTTTCCCGTTGCTGCCCCAGCTTTCCGGCCACCGCGCCCGCGACCGCCGCATCGCGAATGTTCGCGGACATCTGTTCGGCCAGCCGCAATTGCTCATAAGCCGTGACCAGGCGTTGACGATAGTCGCCCAGCTCCTCGCCTTCCAATTTGCGATTGATTGTCTCGGGATCGGCGCGATCGCGAATCAACTTGACCAGCGTCTCGACTCCGGTGCAGGTTGCTGCTTTCCATTGCTGCTGGGTTCGAGCCAACTCCAGGGCCGTTTGCCGTTGCAGAATCTCAGCGCGGGCGGCGCCGACTTCCGGCGAACTGATGATGGCGACCGTTTGCCCGGCCTTCACCGAGTCGCCCGGTCGAACCAGCATCTCCGTGATCACTCCGGAACAAGCCGCCTTCACCTCGACATGGCGATCTTGGTCGTAATCCAGGCGCCCAGGAATCGTCCGCGTCGGTTGCAGGGTCTGACGCTTCACCGGTTCGACAAGCAAGTTCGCCAGCCGCACCTGCTCGGGGCTCAGCGTCAACCGATCAAGCACCGGCGAGTACTGGTCGGTCGCAGTCGGCTCCTCCGAAGCCGCCGGCCACCAGACCCAAGCGGCGCCGAGACCCAGCAGGATCACGGCAACGATTCCAGGGTAGATCAACTTACGATTCATAGCGGTGCTCGGGCGTGATATGACGTTCAGTACAGCTGACAGCGCCGCGTCGCTTCCGCGCATCAGGGAATAGCGCAGGCGCAAGGCTTGGCCGTCCGACGAAGCAACAGAAATCGGAAGCCGCAATTCCGCCGCCTGGGGCGACGAGGGCGAGCGACTAGCAGCGGGCCCGGCAGATCAGGGCTTGGGGCGAGATATCGCCGTACGTTGACAAGAACGCCGGCAACGGGCGTTCGCCATCGCGAGAGAGGGGAGACGCGGCCAGTTCGATCCGCGCCGACCATGCCCAGGGGTGGGCGAGGCAACTCCGCAGCCACAACGCACAGGCCCCGCAGTCCCACTCGCTCTGATCGAACGAGGCGGCGTCCACGACGAGCGCAGGGGGACCGAACAGCGCCCCTTGCTCTTCGTGCTCATCGCCAAATGGGCTCTCGTATTGCTCCTGGCTCCACTGCCAACCGGTGGCGGTATGCCAGTGCCACGTCGCGATTGCGGCGTGGCCCTCATGGCGTTGTTGCAGATGGCGCGTCAGCAAGGACCCCGCTAATGACTGATGCGCGTGGGCCATCGGCAAGGGCAGTCCACTGACCAGCAACGACAGCAAACAGACGTTCGCCAACCACGGGCGGCGTGTTGCATGCTGGCGATGGATGGCGGCGGTGAGCATAGGAATCTGATGCGCAGTGGTGGGCTGGGACGTGCCTCGCAATTGTAGTCCGGGTTTTGGGAGGGTCAAGGTCGAGAACTCGGCCGTCAGTCCAAGGGGCCTCCGAGGCGCCCGCCGCGCCGATCGGTCGGGGTTGACCTCTCCGGGCCGTCAACGAGGGCGGTAACTGCCAAGAGGAACAACGACATCCGTCTCGGCGTTTTCCGGATCGACGCGCCAGCCTATGGGCCAGCGCTCAGCATCCAGGCGTAGATGAAAAGATAGCCAACCACCACCGCGGCGACGCCGAAAGCGCTCAGGATCAGCACGATTCCGACTGCGTGACGGAACTTGGGCGTTGGTAGGAACCGGTGCAAGACGAACGCGTAAATCAGGAGACTGACTGGGAACGAGCCCAGGTAGATCAGGAACGCCATCGACGCACTGCTCACCGACAATACCGAGATACGACAGGCCGAAGTTGATCGGCAAGTTGGCCAACCACGCCACGAGCAAGGCCGCCGCCGCTCGAAGGAATCCAGGCGGCGGGATTTGCTCTCTTGGCTCCGGGGCGACGCCGGATGTTTCGGTCAAGGGCGCCGCGTATGGATTGTCGGACGCGACGACGGGTTGGCTCGTGGCGGGCGCCCTGGCTTCGAATTCGCTTTGGATTTCCATCGGGTTCAGCGGTCGCGGTCCGAGAAAGCGGTTCATAAGCCAGACCGCCAAACGGAGGGCGACCACACCGAAGATCAGACCAACGATGGAGAAGACGCCGAGAGATGTCGCCACGCGAGCGCCTCACTGGTAAGTTGCCAGGGTTTTCCGCCGTGCGGCGGCAAAGGACCATGTCTATTCTAACCGGTGGGCACGGCAAGATGTGGAACGCCTCCAGCCACTAAACGGCGCCTTTGGCTTACTTGCATCGATCCGGTGGGGACTGCTTCAGGGGCGGGACCACCGCCAGTTGTTCGCCGCTTCGTGATTGATCAAGGCCCCGGTGGGGACCTTCCCTTGATGTAAGGAAACGATGCACGTCGCGGCTTCGGTCGCCATGTCGCGCAGCGAATGTCGATCGCAGCCCGCCAGATGCGGACTAAGGATGACTTGATCCAATGACAGGAGCGGATGGTCCACTGGCGGTGGTTCCTGGCGCATTACGTCCAGCCCCGCGCCCGCGAGTCGGCCCGTTTTCAGCGCTTCGACCAGGGCTTGTTCGTTAACGAGTTTTCCGCGAGCGGTGTTGATCAGCACGGCGCCGGGCTTCATCAAGCTGAATGCTTCTGCATTCATGAAAGATTCGGTGTCTTGGTTCAACGGGCAGTGCAGGCTGACGTAATCGGCGCACTGCAATAACTCGGGCAGGTCCACGAGTTGAACTCGGTGCTCGGCGGCCCAGTCCTTATCGGCGAGCGGGTCGTGCGCCACGACGGTCATTCCCAGGGCTTGGCCTCGCACGGCTGTGCTGCGGCCGATGCGTCCTAGTCCGACCAGTCCCAGCACGCCGCCACGAATGGGCGAGATCAACTCCCTGGCCCACACTCCGCTGCGCATCTTGCGATCGTTGGGCAACAGTTGCTTGGCGATCGCCAGCAGCAAGGCCAGCGCCATTTCGGCCACGGCCTCATGGTTCGCGGTGGGTGTGATGGTCAAAAGAACTCCCTGCGCGGTAGCGGCGGCGACATCCACCGCGTCGTAGCCTACGCCCACCCGCGCAATCACTCGCAACTTGCCCGCCACGGCTTGGAGTACGTGTTCGGAATACGGCTCCATGCTCGCCAAGGTCGCGTCAATTCCGTCCAGTTCGTTGATCAGCTCCTGTTCACTGCCGCCTCGCGCCAACTGCGGATTCTTGGGAAAGCGATATTCGAAGCCGGCTTCCCGAAGCACTTGAGTGTGCGGTCCCTCTTTGTCTCGCAACGCTTCGGGAGTAATCAGCACAGTGGGCATGCGGCGGGGTCCCTGGAGAACTTAGATGGTCAGGCTTCGATCACGGGCGACGACATCCCACTGCTCGACAACTTTCCCATCACGAACGACGTACAGAAACGAATGCAAGGCGCAGGTCGGGCAGATGTGTCGGGGAATCGCCAAGAGTAGATCGCCTGGTTGATAGCGATTCGCCTGGTCGGTTTGCAAGACAAGATGTTCTTCGTTTTGCAGAATTTCCACGGCGTTGGGCAGATCCGGAAAGTGCAATCGCTTGCCCGCTGGGGGATCGGACGCCACGGCCTTGTATCCCAGATCCAATGTCAGGCGATCGGCCGTGGGACGGCTGATGACTCGGGTGGCCAATAATGCGGCGGGAACGAACGGCAGATCCGGAAAGCACTCTCGGTAACCCTGGTCGTGAAACACGCATGTCCCTGGGCTCAATTGCAATCGCGGGTCGGATTGTCGCGCGAAAACTGGGAACGAGCCCGTGCCTCCCGCCACGATGGCCTCCACGGGCATGCCCTGGGCCTCGATCGCATCGGCCAGGTTGCGGCCGATGTTCCAGACCTGTTCGACCGCCTTGCCGCGCTCGATCGGATCGCTCTGATGGTTCTGGCCGTCGTACAGATGGAGTCCCGCCGGCGCGACGCCGGGCAGAGTCGCCATTTCACGATAAAGCCGCAGCGCATCGGCGCGGTCGGCGATCCCCGTGCGGTGCTGCCCCGAATCCACATCCAGCAAGACATTGATCGTCAAGCCGGCCGACGCCATGATGTCGCTGAGCTCCCGCAACGGTTGTGAATGGTCGGCGGTGACGGCGAAGCGCACCGACGGAAATCGGCGTCGGTACTCCACCGCGCGTCGCAGATTGGGACCGACAAGGTTGTAGGCCAGCAAGACGTCCGAAGCGCCAGCCAAGGCCGCCATCTCCGCTTCGGCGAACGTGGCGCACTTGTGCCGCAAGACGCCCAACTGCACCCACCGCTCCACCAATTGGCGCGTCTTGTGCGTCTTGCAGTGGGGCCGCAATCGTTGCGGACCGCCGGCGATCTCGAGCATCTTCCGCAGATTGCCCTGCAGCAGTTCATCGAAGACCACCACCGACGGAGTCAGCAACTCGGCAATGTCATCCAGCTCATACGGCGCCGCCTTCATTGAAAACACTCTTGAAACAGCGCCTTCATGGCGGCCCAACTGCGTTGGTCGGCCAGCTTATCGTATCGCAAGCCATCCAATCCGTACTTGCCGGCATCGGGGTTCGTGAATCCATGCCGCGCGTTCGAGTAGTAGTTCATTTCCCAGACGGCGCCCAAGCGAGTCATTCCTTGGCGAAACTCCGCCGCGGATGCTTCGGGGACAAAGCCGTCGTCAGCGCCATGGCAGACGAGGACTTTGGCTTGGACCTTCGCGGTCTCCGGCGGAGCGGGCAGGGCGCCATGGAAACTGACGACCGCAGCCAGTGGTTCTCCGGCGTACGCGAGTTGCAACACGGTGGAGCCGCCGAAGCAATAACCAATGGCCGCCAGTTGATCGTCCTGGGAGAGCTCGCTGTCGCGCAACACCTTCAATCCCGCCAAGGCGCGTTTCCGCCAGGCGTCGGTGTTCTCGCGAATCATCATCGCCCATTTGCCCGCCTGATCCGGATGCTCGGTGACTTTGCCCTTGCCGTACATGTCCAGCGCGAACGCGACGTAGCCCATCTCGGCGAGTTGCTTGGCTCGATCGCGCCATAGTCGTTCAAGCCCCACCACTCATGGACGACCAAGACGCCAGGGCGCGGGCCGGTCACGGAGTCATCCCAATAGAGATTCCCCTCCAAGCTCGCCCCGCCTTCTTCGTAGGACACCGCCTTGCTGACAACTTCCGCCGCCGCGCGGGGCGCCAACAGGCACATCGTCAACGTGGTCAAAATCGCGACTCTTGCCGTTTTCATCGAACATCCGTCATGGTTGGAGGAAGCTGTCAGACGCACCATCACGCACTCGCATGTTCCCAAACACGATGCCGCAAGGCAACGGGATGCACCGGCGCCACGCCCATCTACGGAGCTTCGTCGATCAGAAAGTGGGTGAAGAAGTCGTAGATGTGTTCGTTCGATGCGGGGTTGGGCGAGTGCTCGGCGCGGTTGCTCATTCCGACGCGGTTGGCGAAACCCAGTTGGCGGTTCAGTGCGACGCTATGGTTCAGGGCGCGCCACCGCGAGGGCGGATCTTCCGCGCCGCCGGAGACAAAAAATGGACGCGGCGGCAGCATCAAGTGCAACTCGATCAGATCGCGGCCGGCGGTGCGGAAAATAGGATACAGCCCACGAGCCGGATTGCCGGCGGTGGGCAGTCCTCGAGCGCGGAAGTTCGGACCATCATATCCCAGATACCAGGGCTCCCAGTAATTGATGCTGGCTCGCGTATCGTCAAAGACAATTCCCGGATCCGACCAGGCGCCGCAGGCGAACTCATCATAAAGGGCGGCGGCGAACATGGCCCACTTTCCACCGTAGGAGTGGCCCAACACGCCCACTCGTCGCGGGTCCACCTCGGGACGACTCGCCACCACGTAATAGGCGTTTGCGGCGGCGCCCGCCAGCGCCGCCAAGGGTTGCAGCGTCGCATGGTCTTGGTCCGGGAAATACAAGGAGTAGTCGTGGCCCACCGAGAGCGTCACGAAACCTCGGCGAGCCAGTTGAATGGCGAAATCGCGATGCTCGCCTTGGAGTCCAATCGCGGTTTCCGGTTCGTAGAAGACGGTGACGACGGCCGGAGCGGCGCCCACGGGCGCATGGTCGGGCAGCAACAAATACGCATGATGCGGATGGCCCGGCGCCAGCAGGAAGTGCACGCGATACTGCCGGACGCCGCCTTCGCGCAGTTCAAGCCGCTCGTAGTACACCCTGGGACGCTTGATCAAAGGCGGGAACTCGCCCAGCCGCCTTCGCCAGTAAGCCCGCAATTCGTTTCGCCGCTCGCTCCACTGTTGGGCTGATAAAGGACGTCCCGCCGAATCGTGAATCCAATCGCGATAATCGCCGAAGTCGCCGGCGAACTCCGCGGGCGGTTCGAAGAATGGGGCGATACGGGTCCAGGCGGAGTCGTGAGCCGCCAGCGGTGATACCCATGGCGAAATTAAGTAACAAAGCAGGACTGCGTGGGAAATCATCATGGGTCGGACCTGTGGCGCGGGGTTGGAGACTCAAGGCGCTTCTTCCATCTCGCTTTGCACTTCGCCAAATACGCCGCCCTACCCCGTTGCGTGAAAGCTCCACAGCGGGTCGCATTCATCCTGGCTGGCGAACACTTCGACGCTGGGGAATTCCTCGGCGATCCATCCGGCGAGCTGTTCGACTGCAAATCGTTCGCTGGCGTAGTGTCCCGTTAGCAGGAGCAGCATGCCTGTGGCCTTGGCTTCCAGGCAGGTGTGAAAATTGGTCTCGCCGGTCACGAGGACCTGACATCCTTCGCGCAGGGCGGCCGGCAAGAACTCACCGGCCGCTCCACAAGCAACCGCCAGTCGCCTCACCTGGAGTTCGCCTTGGCCCGCGGCCCGCAGCGCGTCCAGCTTCAGGAACGAGCAGAGCGTCTGGGCCAATTCTCGACCGGTGACCGGTTGCAGCAAATCGCCAAAACGGCCGGCCCCCAGACCCTCGGGATCGCCTTCCAAAGGCCGCAGAGGTTTGGGAGCGGCGACGCCCACAGCCAAGGCAAGTTGCTGATTGATTCCTCGTTCGGCGGAATCGTACGCCGTGTGCGAGCTGAACACGGCGATCTGATGAGCGATCAAATCCAGCAGCAGGCGCCAGCGGTCGTGTCGTCGGTCAAGCGTTTCATCGCTCGAAAAGGCAATGGATGGTGCGTGACGACCAAGTTGACTTTTCGCCGCTGAGCTTCGGCGGCGCTTTCCGGCGTGATCGTCAAGCAGGTCATGATGCGTTGCACTTGACGGTCCCGCCGCCCCACCAGCAAGCCAGTGTTATCCCAATCTTCGGCCAACCGTCGCGGCGCCAGACGGTTCAAGTACGAGCAGACCATTTGCAGGGGGACGGCCATGGTGGTTTGCCGAATCGATCGAGGTGCTGCGGACGAAAACGCATGATGCTTGGACGAGCGCCGTGTCAGAGCTTGATTTTAGGGTTGGCAAACTGGATGGCCCTTCGAATCGGCCGTGAAGTCGAGCAAGCGAACCCCAGCTTCGCCGTGACAAAGCACAAGGGAGCATAACAAAAAAAGACGCGCCCATCTGGTGCAGGGGGCGCGTCTTGAGGAAGGTCAACGAACGAGTTGCCGATCGTGCTATTCGTCTTCGTTAATGTAACGCTTGAAGTATTGCCGCACATGATCGCGTTGCTCGCGGGGCAGTCGCTGATCGGTCTGCGGATCGGACTTCTCGCTAAGGGCGGCTTGAACGGCTTCTTGAGCCTGTTGCTTGGTGCGTCCCGCGACGTTGCGTCCGTCAGCATCGCCCACTCGGACGGCTTGGCCCTTTTTCACATCGCCTCGCACGCGCGACAGGTAGTCGCCGGTCTGGTTCTCCTCCAGCGGTCGGGCGCCTTGGCCCTGCCCTTCGCCCATGCCCTGGCCGGGCTGGTCGGACTGCATGCCGTTGCCCATGCCCGCCATGTTGCCATTGCACTGGTTCTTGCATTCGCCCAGTTGATCGAGTGCATCCTCCATGGCGGCCAGTTCGTCAAGAGCGTCCTGCATGTTCTCCAAGTCGCTCATCACGTCTTGCAGTTCTTGCGCGGCTTGTTGTGAGTTGCCTTGCTTCATGCTCTCGGCCGCTTTGCCTAGTTTGTCGGCCAGGTCTTGCATCTGCTGCATATTGCTGTCCATGGCCTGCATTTGATTCAGCTTCTGCTGCAGATTCGCGGCCCCGGCCGTATCGCCTTGGGCCATCTTTTGCTCGATCTGACGCTGCAAGTCCTGCTTGGCTTGCTCGCGGGCCTGTTGTGCTTGTTGGATGCGGTCCTTCAATTGTTCGAGTTGTTTGGCGAGTTGGTCTTTCTCGTCCTTGGTCAGGTTGCCGGATTCGAGTTGCTGCTTGAGTTCCTCGGCGGCTTCCATGGCCTTGCCGAAATCGCCGTTCTTCAACGCCTTGTTCAACTCATCGGCGGGGCCGTTTTCCACTTCGCCCATCTGCTGGAATTGCTTGCGCATCTCGTCGGCGCCGCCCAGTTCCTCGCGCCGTTTCTCGAGGGACTTGGCCAAGTCGTTCAACTTGATCATCGCGTCTTTCTGAGTCACATCCTGCTGCTTGCTCAGGTTGTCGGCGCCCTGCTTGAGTTGCTCGATCAGATCGGCGGCGTCCTCCAGTCCCTGCTCAACAAGCCGTTTCTGCCGAGTCTCGAGGCGTTTCTTGAACTCCTCGGCCGACTTCTTGATCTGCTCCCGCTGTTGCTGCGCGGCGTTGTTCGACGCGGAAGCTTTTTGGGGCGTCGCATCCCCTAACAGCAGCATTAGGAAAACAGCCAGGGCGGGAATCAACGGCAGCGCGGCTGGCCAGGAGGTCGCCAAGCCGAACCGGTCGCGAACATCGATGTTGTTGATCTTGCGGATGGCGTCTTCCGAGAGCGCTTGCCCAATCTCGGTCGATCGCTCGTGCGGCCCCAGCGCCATCGCGCTGGAGATCCGCTCACGAAGCCCAAACCGACGGTCGATCTCGAGCGCCGCGTCCATATCACGACTTTTGCCGACCAGTGTCGCGATCACTGCGGCGATCAAGCCCACCGCGGCCGAACCGCCGACCCACGACCAGAACCAAATCTGGCCGTTGACCGGGAAAAACCAAACCTTGCGAGCGACAACCGCTAAGGTCGCCGCCAAGAACGCCGCGAACAGCGACCAGGGCGCGATCCGCAAGAATCGTTGGCCATTCAGCCTTCGCCGCGCGATGGTGACCTGCTGCTTCAATTGATCCATGGATCACGGTCCTCAGGGAATTGGTGGGCTGCTCCCCCCAAACAACGCTCCACCACCGCCGAAATTAGCCGAGTAGTGAAGTCGGGAGCCGGCCGTCGGTTATTATAGGGAAATCAGGCTCGTCGCACCTTGTGAAATTCGTGGAATTGTGGCGGCGATGTCGTCGTGCTTGTAGGCTGCTGCACGGCCGAGTGGTTCTCTGGAAGAAGGATTTGCGCGTGGCGACTGTTGTCTCCGATCTGCCGACGCCCGAGGACCTTCCTGAGGCCGATATTGTCGTCTATGACGGATACTGCATTTTCTGCCAACGGCAAGTCCTTCGGCTGCATCGTCTCGCGGGTCGGCGTTTGGCGTTTCTGTCCCTGCACTCGCCAGAAATGGGACAGCGATGTCCCAACCTGACGCACCAACAGCTGATGGAGCAGATGTACGTCTTGACCCGCGAGGGCGGTCAATTTGGCGGCGCCGACGCCCTCCGCGTCCTCTCGCGGCGGCTCCCGCTGCTCTGGCCTCTCATCCCGCTGCTGCATTTCCCCTTCAGTCGTCCGTTCTGGTCCTGGTGTTACCAACAAGTCGCCAAAACCCGCTATGGCCTGGCCGGTCGTGCGTGCGAGGACGGCGCTTGCCGCGTCCCGCCGCCCAAGAGCTAAACCGGCAATAGGCGGTCAACGTCCACCGCCGTTCGGGCCGGAATCCTGGGGTGCGCTACACGGCGCCCTGAGCGCCAAGTTAAGAAGGGTCCGGATGGAATTGACCACGGAGGACACGGGGAACCACAGAGGCGGGTGCAATTCTGCCCTCTGTGTTGCTCCGTGCTCTCTGCGGTGACCCGTTGACGGCCCCGCTGGCGTGTGGCGCCGCTCCGCGATGCGATGGCGGGACCGGATTTTGTCGCGAGCGAGCCTTCGTTGCTTGCATTGCGTCCGGGGATGAACGAAAACAGGTTTCTCGCACACTGGTTGGTGAGACTTGTTGGCAAACACCGTTGTCGGCGCCGGACGCATCCGGCTTGGGAGCATTGAATATGACCAGGATCACTCGTCGTTCGTTTGTGGGAACTTCTTTGGCGGCGGCGGCCGCCGTGTCGCTTGCACCCAATCGAGCTCGCGCCGTTTCGGCCAATGAGGAGTTGGGCGTCGCCGTGATTGGGGTCAAAGGACGCGGTGGAAGCCACATCCAGGCGTACTTGGCCGATCCACGCACCAAGATCCGTTACGTCGTCGATGTGGACGAACGTTGGGGCCAGGAGCGAGCCAGTCAGATCGAGGAAAAGCAGGGTTCGCGGCCGGAATTCGTCAAGGACATGCGCGAATGCTTCGACGACAAGTCGGTCGACATCATCAGCACGGCGACTCCCAATCACTGGCACGCCTTGACAGGCGTTTGGGCCATGCAGGCGGGCAAGGACGCGTACATTGAGAAGCCGGTCTGCCACAACGTGGCCGAGGGCGCCGCATTGATCGCCGCAGCTCGAAAATACAAGCGCATGTGCCAGGTGGGGACCCAATGCCGTTCCACCAAGGCCTTGATCGATGCGGTGCAGTTCCTGCGGGACGGCGGAATCGGCGAGGTCAAATTCGCTCGCGGCCTTTGCTACAAACGACGCAAGTCGATCGGTCCCTTGGGCGACTATCCCATCCCCGAGACGGTGGACTTCAATTTGTGGAGCGGACCGGCAACCTACACCGATCCCCGCTGCACGCGTCAGCAATTCCACTATGACTGGCATTGGCAGCGTCACTACGGAAACGGCGATTTGGGCAACCAAGGTCCGCACCAGACGGATATCGCCCGTTGGGGATTGGGGATCGACGCGCATCCCAACGCGATTTTCTCCTACGGCGGGCGACTGGGTTATCAAGCCGAGCGGAAGGATCCCAGCTATGTCGACGCCGGCGATACCGCCAACACGGAGGTCTCGCTATACGATTATGGCGATAAGTGCATTGTCTTCGAGACCCGGGGACTGGGCGTTAACAATTCGGCCGATGAGGAAATCAACAAGCTCTTCGGCTCGACCGAAGGCAACAAGATCGGCGTGATCTTCTATGGCAGCGAAGGCTATCTCGTGCAACGCAGCTACACGGATTGCATCGCCTTCGACAAGGACATGAACCAGGTGAAACGATTCCGCGGCGACGGCGATCACTTTGGCAACTTCCTCGATGCCTGCGTCAGCCGCAAGGTCGAGGACTTGAACGCCGACGTGCGCGAGGGCCATCTCTCGGCCGGCATCAGCCATCTGGGCAATATCTCGTACTACTTGGGCGAGAAGAACCATGCATCGCCCAAGGAACTTGCCGACGCGCTTTCCAGCATCAAGTCGTTGGATGACAACCAGGCGACGCTGGACCGCACGGTTCGGCATCTGAAGGACAACGGCGTCGATTTGGACAAGTACCCCATCTCGATGGGCGCGAAACTGACTTTCGATCCAGCCGCCGAGACGTTCGTTGACAACCCCGAAGCCAACGCGCTCTTGACTCGGGAGTATCGCGAGGGCTTCGTTTGCCCAACGGCTGACAAAGTGTAGCCGCCCTTCGGGCCAGTGGTGCTTACGCGGCGAGCACGCCACAACGGGGCATGTCCCCGTTGGGCGATGCTCCTCGCCGGCAACGATCCCGGCGTGTGGACGCTGCCACAACGGGGCATGTCCCCGTTGGGCGATGCTCCTCGCCAAGCAAACGGCGCTACCCAGCGGCGTCGGGAATTGGTCGCTATTCGTGCTTGTGCACTTCGGGCCTCGTACACCACAAAGGAAGCAGCGTCATGCGAGTTCTCGGGGTCGCCGAAATCGTGCTAAGCGTCAGCGATCTGCCTGCGATGAGGCGCTTCTATCAGACCGTGCTGGGCTTCCCGCTGCATAGCGAAGCCTGTCACGAGCACGGCGCCGAGGCCGAACCCGGCGGCGAGCCGACGATCTCTTTTCTGGTCATTTGCCAAGCCGACACGCCCCTGGGGCGCCATGCTCATCCGACCATGCTCGTGTTAATCGACCATCGGCGGCACTACTTCGCCCGGCAACGACTGGTCGGTCACGATCCCACACGCTCAACACTGAATCATCTGGCCTTCGAGATCCCCCCGGATTCTCATCACCAGGCGTATCAACGATTGCAGCAGTTGGGCCTGGCGCCGACCCTGACGGAATTTCCCGCGCTGGGCGCCAAGTCTATTTTCCTGCGCGATCCGGAAGGCAACACCCTGGAACTGATCTGCCACGCCGATACGCCCTCTGTGAGTCAGCCGTGACGGACGGCTTGGGGCGGAGAGACGGATCGCCGATTTGGTGCGGTGACGGCGTGGTGGCGATGTGCGGCGTGGCTTGCCCGATTTGCGGTCGACAAGCACCGCGGCCATTGGTTTTGATGAAGTGGAAGGGCCAGCGGCTGGAGGCTGGTTCGACTTCTCATCGAGGCCGCCATGAATTCGACACCTCCCTGGACCGAGGAGCGTTGCGCTCAAGTTTACTTGGCCTTGACTCCAGGCGTTGGTCCGAGGACTCGCCAACTGCTGTTGGCACATTTTGGCTCGGCTTCCGCTGCGTTGGCGGCGACCAGCGATCAACTTCGCGGAGTTCGCGGCGTGGGATTGCGTTTGGCCGAGCGAATCCTGCGCGGCGAGCAGTCAACACGATCTCACCCAGCTGCGCGAGCAATGCGATCAGCATCACGTCAACATCGTCCTTCAAGGCGACCCGCTGTACCCCGCCATGCTTGCCAATATCTATGATCCGCCCGGCGTCCTGTTTTTGCGCGGCTGCATGGATGTCAGGGATCGCTTCGCGTTCGGCGTTGTGGGTTCCCGACAAGCTTCGCACTATGGGCGAACCCAAGCTTATCGCTTCGGCTACGCGTTAGCGCGAGCGGGGTTGACGGTCGTCAGCGGTTTGGCTCGAGGCGTTGACGAAGCGGCCCATCGAGGCGCCCTGGAGGCGAACGGACGCACGATCGCCGTCTTGGCCAGCGGCGTGCTGAACGTATATCCGCCGGAGCACGCTGATTTGGCGGGGAGAGTGAGTCGAGCTGGCGTCGTGCTCAGCGAGGCGCCTCCTTGGCGGGAGCCCTACAGCGGGGCTTTTCCGCAGCGCAATCGCTTGATCACCGGGCTGTCGCTGGGATTGCTCGTCGTCGAGGCCACCACGCGATCGGGCGCGCTCATCTCGGTCCGGCACGCAGCTGAGCAGAACCGCGACGTGTTTGCGATTCCCGGCCGAATCGACTCGCCGACTTCGCGCGGCTGCCACCAACTGCTCCGCGACGGAGCCTGCCTGGTCGAATCCGTGGACGATATCCTCGAACAACTTGGCCACCTGCCGGACGAGATCGCTGCGCTTGTCCCGACGAGCGAGGGGTCGGCCGACCCGGCCCCTCGCCATCCCGCCGAACTACAACTGAACTCGGTGGAAAAAACCACGCTGGCCGCTATTCAAATGGATCCGACATCGATCGACCAAGTGATTCAATCCACCCAGCTCCCCGTTCCTCGAGTGTTGGCCGCCATCAGCGTCTTGGAGATGCGGCGTTTGATTCGGCGAATCAGTGGGCAATTGGTCGTCCGCGTCTAGATCAACGGTCGAACTACGCCCGCCAATTCCAGAACACAAGCCACGTGTTAAAGCCCCAAACCAACACGCGCGGCGTGGAGACGAAACCATCGTTGGCGGTATTGTTGGTGAAGACAATCGTGGTCGTGGTGTGTCGATTGCCGCCGATTCGATGCCGCCATAGCGTCCAGCGGGGCGGTTGCACTTCAGGGGTGGGGGTTTGATTGGTTGGCGCGTCGTCGCCCTCGGTCGGATCGGAGACGTTTGGCGGAGCATCAAACTCGGGAAGGTCCGGCGACGTCGGCGCCAACTCGACTGGCGTCAGCGGAACCAATGTTCCCGGCAACGGCGCGGCAGGCGCGAGAGGCGGACTCGTCGGCGTGGGCGCGACGACTTCTTCCGCGGCGCGTAGAGTTCCAGGACATGATCCACGTCGCTGGGCGCCAGCGCGGTGAACGACTGACGTGGCGAAACGCTGTCGTACAAAACGGCGCCCGCATGATCGTCGTGCCCCAAACCCAACGCGTGGCCGATTTCATGCACGGCGACCAGCAACAAATCGAACGCCGCGGATCCCTTTGCATTCCCGACTTCCCACGATTCGGAGACGTCGAACTGGACGTCGCCCGCAATGGGGTTGCGATTCACGTCGTCGGGGAAATACGCTTGAGCGAGCACTCGCCCGCCGCCGTCGATGCGTCCGAAACTGAAGTCGATTGCATCGCGTTGACCGGCTTGATCGGTTTCCACGAACGTCAAGTCCGCCACATCGGACCACACCGTCAGCGCCTCTTGCAAGGTCTCCCGAACAAGCTGTGCGTCGAGCTGGCTGGGAATGTCCCCAATGGAATAGAGCAGCGTCGCGTCGCCTTGGCCGGGCCCATCCCAACCGACGCTGGCGGCGAGCACGCGTCGCGGTTCTAGACTCTCCACAGCCAGTTTTCGGCGTCGTTGATTCGTCACGAATTCAGCTCCTCTGCATTTTCACCGGGCGTGCCTGCAAGACCATGTTCGCTCGTGGTCATTCCAACTTATCACTTGCTTCAATGGGATCAAGCGATCTTCGCATTCGGGCTTCCGGCCCGGGCGGATTCCTTGCCGAGACGCCTTACAAGCGGTCGCAAACAGCGCCGCCGCTCCTCCTGCATTACCGCGCAAGACGGGTGAAAAGAAGGTTGGGGCGGAGGCCCTAATCGGAAAGGACGATTGTTGGCGAAGTGCGCCACGGACGAAAACGGCGGAATTTCGAAGTCGGGAGCAAGAGAGGCCCTTGCAGCACGCGCGTCGAACAGTCCCGCCAGGGACGGTCTCAAATCAGCCCAGGGTGGAGTCGCAGCGCAACCCTGGGTAACCGCTGCAGCAGGACGCTTCAATCAAGGTCAACAACGCGTTGGGATCATAGGGTTTGCGGAGAAAGAAACGACAGCCCGCCGAACGGCAACCACGCACGATTCGAGGGTGCTCCATGCCGCTCACGATGATCACGGCGATGTCGCTCGTCGCGGGATCATCGACGATTTCCCGGCAGACATCCAGACCATCGCAATCGGGCAACCGTAAGTCCAGCAGCACGACATGAGGGCGCAGGTGCGCGCCATGGCCAGACCGTCGCGACCCGTATGAGCGGCGTCGGCCCGATAGCCCAGCCGGCTTAGTCGCGTTTGCAGGCACAGCGTTTGATCGGCGTCGTCATCCACGATCAGGATGCGTCGCGCCGGCTCGGCCACTTCCTGTTCGGCCACCTGTCCCAAGAGCTCAGCAAACATGGCCCGTCCTCGCTGGCAAAACCCCGCTGCGACCAGAAACCTCATCGGTTCCGGTCTTGACCGCCTTTTAGTTTAGCCCCGTTTCAGACGGCAGGACGCCGAGATCTTGCCTGGTCGTCAGAGGTTTGCCGACCAAGGGCCCGATGGCGCCGATTGGCGCGATCAGAGGATGGAATGGACCACGGAGGACGCGGAGTTCCACAGAGGTCCGGCGACTGGATTTCACGCCACGACGGCGAGGCTTTCCCGCCGTTCTTAGCTCTGTGTATCTCTGCGCTCTCCGTGGTGATCTAGACCGCCAGGACAATGACAGCCTAGATCTCCGGGCGGCGAAAGATCTCTGACAGAATAAAGGCGTTGCGAAGCGTTTCGGGGTTGGACAGCATGTCCTGGATGGAGACGCCTGGCTCATGCACCCGAGCTTTCTTCTCCTCGTAGGCGTCCTGGACTTCGTCGTTGACCTGCGATGTCGAGCCGCGGGAGAGGTTGCCGACCTGGTGATCAAAAACGTCGTGCAGGTGCGAATCGAGTTTGTCGTCAGCCTCATCGACCGAGCGGCCGAAGTCGCTGCCCCGCCGCTGCAGATCGCGAGGGGAGAGATGTTGAGCCACATGGCCGGCGACGCTGTCTCCCCAAGGGCTTTTGTCGTCGATGATCTCGGCTTGCATCACCGATTCGGGGAGGATCTCGGGCGTGGGGGTCAGGCGGCGTGGCGGCTGAGGCGTGCGTTGCGGCGGCGGAGCTTGGCGCGGTTGCGGCGCCGGGCGCTGAGCCCGTTGCGGCGGGCGTTGTTGTTGGGGTGGTTGTTGGCGCTGGGCGCGGCGCCGCCGCCTTTTCGTGCTTGACGTTTCTCGGCCGCTCGGCGAAGGAATTCTTCCAAATCGTCCATGGCTATGCTCCTCGAAACGGGCGCGATCGGTGACAACCAGCAGGACTAAGCACGGTTGCCGGTTAAGGTTGCCCACGGCTACCCAGGGTTGCGCTGCGCTGCACCCTGGGCTGATTTGGGGCCGTCCCTTTGGGACTGATTTATACGTTGCACTTAAGGGTTGCCCACGGCTACCCAGGGTTGCGCGCTGCACCCTGGGCTGATTTGGGGCCGTCCCTTTGGGACTGATTTATACGTTGCACTTAAGGGTTGCCCACGGCTACCCAGGGTTGCGCTGCGCTGCACCCTGGGCTGATTTGGGGCCGTCCCTTTGGGACTGATTTATACGTTGCACTTAAGGGTTGCCCACGGCTACCCAGGGTTGCGCTGCGCTGCACCCTGGGCTGATTTGGGCTTTGGTTTTGCTTAGCTCTTGCGGGCCCCGTTGCTGGCTAAGGCGGTCCTCATTTCCGTATCGGCCTGCACGTTGCGCAACTTGTAGTAATCCAGGATGCCGAGCTTACCTGATCGGAATGCGTCAGCCATGGCCTTGGGCACATCCGCTTCGGCTTCGACCAACTTGGAGCGGCTCTCTTCGATGCGGGCGATGTTTTCTTGTTCTTCGGCGGCGGCCATGGCGCGACGCCCTTCCGCCTGAGCTCGAGCGACTCGCATGTCGGCTTCGGCCTGGTCGGCTTGCAGCCTGGCGCCAATGTTGTCGCCCACATCAATATCCGCGATATCAATCGAGACGATTTCGAATGCGGTTTGAGAATCCAAGCGACGGGCGAGCACGGCTTTGGAGATCAAGTCGGGATTCTCGAGCACCTTCTTGTGATTCTCCGCGGAACCGATGGCGCTGACGATGCCTTCGCCGACGCGAGCGATAATCGTTTCCTCGCCGGCGCCGCCGATCAGCTGTTGCAGATTGGCTCGGACCGTGACGCGAGCCTTGACCTTGAGCTGGATTCCATCCTTGGCGACGGCGTCCAACGAATCGCGAGCGGCGCCGCGAGCCGGGCAGTCGATGACCTTGGGATACACGCTGGTCTGCACCGCTTCCAAAACGTCGCGTCCGGCCAGGTCGATCGCCGTGGCTTCGCGGAAATTGAGCTGGATGGTCTTGGCCTTCTTGGCCGCGATCAGCGCTCGAATCACCAGCGGAACATTACCGCCGGCCAGAAAGTGGGCTTCCAACTCCTTGCTCTTGATTTCATCATTGTCGTAGCCGGCTTGCACCGCCATGATCTTGCTTTTGACGATGGCCCGCGGCCGCACTTTCCGAAAGTACATGCCGATCAAATCCCAGATCGTGACGCGGGCGCCGGTCAGGTAGGATTGGATCCACAAGCTGAAGAAGTTCGCGAACACCGCCAGGACGCTCAGGATCACGATCAGAGCGATGAACAGAAAGACCAACAGCGCGATGGTCTGGGGCGGCAACCCATCTTGCTGAGCCATCAAGACGCTGAACCCCAATTCCATGGTGTAACCTCATAACTGCGGGATAGGCCAACTGAGCAAAAAGGGTGCGCTGCGGGGAGCGCGGGCCACATCGGATTGCCGTGCATTGTCCCCCAGAACAATACGCTCGGGCAACCCCCGGGCGCCACTTCCTGGGCGTTTCCTAAGACGGTGGAGCCAGGCCGGCGAATCCAGCCGGGCGGCTATTCGAGCGAATCGAGTTCCAGATTTTCCAAATGCGGCGAGAAAGCGCTCTTCCCACGCTCCGATTTCGCCTCGGCCGCCGCGACGGTGGGCGATTCAGCGACGGTGGGCGATTCAGCGACGGTCTCCGGCTCGCTCTCCATGATGCGATGTTCGGGAGAGATCGCGTCCAAGGCCTCTTGCGCCGTGGCGGGCCGGACCAGCACACGGTTGGAGGTCACCGAAATGACGCGCACCAATTGGCCGGGGTCCAACGGCATGCCGTCGGCGACCGCGTCCACGGTCTTTCCGTCGATCTCAATGCTCCCCGACGGCAACATCTTGGTCTTGGTCATTCCCACGCGCCCCTCCAGGGCTTTCAAACCGCGATTCAACGGCTCCCGAGGCACTTCGTCGGACCGAATCAAGATGCGTTTTCCAATCGGCGTATGCGGCCAGATTTGCACCAGGCCAACGATCAGCAGGGGAATCAAGACGACCACCGCGATCAACATCGACGTCCCCAGTAAGCCGCCGCCCATGTATCCAACAACGACGCTGGCAATGATCGCGCCCGCCGCCAAGAACCCGAGGACTCCGCCCGAAGGAACGAAGAGCTCGATCCCAACGATGGCCACGCCGATCAGGAACAAGGCGACGGCCCAAAACAAGTGAGGATCCATGGTGAGGACTCCTGGAAAACTGCTGCTTGCTTAACCGTCAAAACAATCGAAAGTCAACATAACTGGGAACCGGCTCGGGAGGAAGCAGCAATCTGCGTCCCCGGCCAGTCGCAGGCTTGATCTGCCGCAAGCGAGCTCAGGCGCCTTTGACAACAATGCGGTTGCCCAACACGGCGATCACTTGGACCGCTTCGCCTTTCTCCAGCAGCTCTCCCTCGGTTTGTACGCTCACGATCTCCTCCCCGAACCGAGCTTTGCCGGTCGGCGCCAGCTTCGTCATGGCGAATCCATGTTGATGCAGCAGGGCCCCATACCGTCCTTCACGGCCGGTGGTCACCGGGTCCGCTTGGGGCGGCGTCAGCAACATGTGCCGCAGCCAGGGAGTGTGCGGCAGATACCGTCGCATCAACAAGCCGCCCACGAACAACCCCGACAAACCAATGACCAGCGACAGCAGCGATCCGGTCTGGCGTTGCCATTGATACGTGTTGCTCGGCACGACGAATGTCTGGCTCGCCAGGACAATCGACGTGATGATCATCAGCAGTCCTCCCAAGCCAAACACTCCGAACCCCGGGATGACCAGGAGTTCGAAACCGACGAACACCACGCCGGACAAGAAGAGAGTGACTTCGAGCCAGCCGGCGGTTCCATTGAGGAATTGCGCCCAGAAGAAAAGCAGGAAACACAGCGCCGAGATGAATCCGGGCACCCCCAGACCGGGCGCCGAGGCTTCGCTGATCAGGGCGAAGAAAGCGACGAACAACAGCGTATTGGAGAACCATGGTTGTGAAGCCAGGTATTCCAATCGCGAGGCGACCCAACTGCTCTTCAATGGTTCGACTTTGCTGTCGATGTTGAACAGCGTGGCGATCTCGTTGAACGTTCCCACCGTGTCTCGAGCCAGTCCCAGCTCCACCGCGCGTGCGGCGTCGATGCCGGCCCGCGTGGGGACCAGGGCCCCTCGCTCCCAGTCGCCGGGGTTCTCCAGCAGCGAGTGCTCTTCGTCGCAGAGGTACCGCGGCGGGCCTCCCGAAGGTCTGCTGAAGCGATAAACCGAGAGATCTCGCTCGACCATCGCGGTCAGCAGAGACCAATCGCGATTTTTCAGTTGCGCCAATTGCCGCAAGGCCGGCCGCAGCGACTCCAGTTGAAACTCGCTGAGCTCCACGGCGCCGGGACCGCCCAGCAGTGCGTCAGGAGTCATCACCAATTCATCGCAAGCCAGGGCGATCAAGGCGGCGTCCGCCCGAGCCTCGTGTTCAATCACCGCCACCGTCCGGACTTGAGTCTCATCCAACTCGGCCAACATGGCGGCGAGTTGTTGGCTGATCTCGATGTTGCCTCCCGGGCTGTCCAAGCGAATGAACACCAGATTGGCGTCGCCGCGTTGCAGAGCGTCTTGAATGGAACGCTGTACGTTCGAGGTGTTCTTGGCGGAAATCAGTCCATGCAACTCGATGTACGCCGCCCGCCAGCCTTGAGCCAGCGAGGGATCCGAACTCAGGGCGTCCGGCGCCAGCTTCAATGCTTCGGCCAGACTCTTGCGATCGGCCGCGAGGTGGCTGACCAGGGCAGCTTCAATCGCAGGTAGTCGCCCTCCAGTCGCAAGGGTTCGTTGGCCCGCTTCACGGTTTCCACCGCGTTGACCAGATTCTGACTGCGGGCGTCCGCCAATTCCGCGGCTTGCATGTATTGCACGCCATTGGGCGTCTCGACTCGCGAAATTTCCAGGGACCGATCCAGGATGCCCGCGGCCAACGCTGGAGGGATCGTGAGGCGTCGTTTGGCGATCGATTCATAGGCCTGCTGAATGGCCATCTCCCGCGCGTCGGCCAGGGGCAAGGAACCGGTTTCCAAGACGGCTTTGGGCGCCATGGCGATCTCCTCGCACGCCATCACCACCAGCGCGGCGTGGCCCGCCACGCGTTCGGGGATGTAGGCGATGGTGCGAACGCGACTGAGTTCGTCGCTGGAAAGAAACCGAGCGAGCGAATAGGCTCGTTCGAACTCGGTTGTTTCCGTTGACGCGGCCTCACGGTTGGGATCCGCGTCGCGGAACTCCAACACCAGAATGGGGCGCCCGCCGTCGGACGGCGCGTCGCTCAGGAATTGAGAGATCTGCGACTTCACGCGATTATCGGCGGAGCCCACCAAGGGCAAGTCCACGCGAACCACGCGGGCGAACACGGGGGAAGCCGAGTTCGCCGGCGCCTCGGGCTGCTCTTGGGCGCCTGCGTGAAGAGAGAAGTGGACGGAGAGAACGGCGGCGAAGCAAATCGACCACATCACCGCCTGCTCGGGTCGCGAAAAAACTGAACGCCTCATTGCTGCGCCTCGTGCGGGCCTTTCGTCAGCGGTTCGAAGAGAGGGGAACGCCCCCCAATTCTCGCCGTGGTGACGGGAGGGAACCGGGCCGGATCTGGAGAATGGGGGCTGCCCCCGTTTCCACTTGTCCCATTGTATTCGTCGGGGAGGCCAATGGCTTGGTCCCAGCCCTGGCCGAATGCCGCCGGTTCTCCCTAACACGTCTGTGGGGAACGACATGCGCCTTCCACCGGCGGCCGAATCGGAACCGGGAAACTTCCAAATGCGGAGCTTTTCTCGCCGGCGGTTGGCCAACCCGACCCACGTCCGCTACCAGATGCCGGGGATTAGCGCGTAGCGCACTCGCTGATAGTACTCCTCGTAGCCCGCCAGGTTTTTGCGGAGGTACGCGTCTTCGATCAGGGTCCGCCGGACGTACAGCAGACACACCAGGATTCCCGGGATCACCGCGACCAGGCTTCCCAAACCGATGGCGCCGGCGACCATCCCCGCGCAGGTGGCGAAATTCGCGGGGTGCCGTACATGCTGGTAGGGTCCGCTGGCGACCACGGCGTGACCCCGGTCTTCCTGGACCCGCACCACAGGTGAAAAAAACGGATTCTCCAGCAGAGCCCAATAGCCAAAGCCGTAGGCGATCGTCATCGTCGCCAACCCGGCTATCTGAAGCCACATCGGCAACGGCGGGGACCAGTGGTAATGCCCGATATCGCGTCCAGCCAGGATCCACTGGATGACCATCAACACCAAAGCGGCAATCGAGACGCCCCCGTCAATCCCCTTGCCTTTCGGCTTGATCTGCTCCTGCATCAAGCCAGGGTGCCGCGAGGTGGCCTGGTACGCCAACACCCCCATCAGCGTGCAGATGGCGATGAAGCCCCAGAAGAAGGGCAAGTCGGCGCGCCCGGCCGCGGCGAACAGGACCAACGCCAGGACGGCGCCGCGCGGCCCCCTGCAAAATAGCAATCAACATCTTGTCGCGAACCTCATAGCGCTGCGGGACTCGGAGTTGCTCTCTTGTAGCATGACTTTCAGAATACGGTAAACAGCGAAAAAGCGGCGGGGTTCCTTGTTTTTTCCGGCAAGTCCCTCAATCGAACCCGAGGATCGCTACACTGTCAGCACCGGGCATCAAGCGCGCTACGCCGCATGCTCCGGTTCATTCGCTTTCCCGCCGGGGCTCTCGATATGGCGCCTCTCCAACCACAGCTGGATTCCGCGTGGCTCCGCCAGTTGGCGCATCAGCTGGACCAATCACCCCCGGCCCCTAACGGGCTCGATCCGGCCGCCGCAGCGCCATCGGCCACCAATCCGGCGACCGCGCCGCCGGCGACCGCGCCGCCGGCGGCCTGCGCCGAGGAATTGCGCCGCATCGCCGCGCGCTTGGACGCTCGCCAGGACCACCAACGGCAGCTTATCGACGGCTCGCCGGATGGTTTCGTCACCGTGAACGCGGCGGGGCAAATCATTGCTTGGAACGCTCGGGCCGAAGAGATGTTCGGCTTTCCGGCGGCCCAAGCGATTGGCCGCTCGCTGGCCGAATTGGTGACGCCCCAACGCTACCGAGACGTGTTGAATCGGGAGCTGCAGCGTTTTCAGCAGTTGCAGCCGCTGCCGGCGGGTCGGCGCCAGTTGGAGCTCACCGCGGTCGGCCAAAACGGGGTCGAGTTTCCCGTGCTCGCCTCGATTTTTCTCAGCGAGGAAGGAACGCACCCCGATCAACGGCACGCCCACGCCTTCTTCCGCGACATGTCCCGCAAGAAACGCACCGAAGCCGCGCTGCGGCATACCGAGTCCTTGTTCCATTCTTTGATTCAGAACTTGCCCATCTACGTGCTTCGCAAGGATCTGGACGGCAAGCTCACCTACGCCAATCAGTTGTTCTGCGATCTTTTGGGTCGGCCCCTGGAGGAGATCCTTGGCAAGACCGACTACGAGTTCTTCCCCAAGGAGCTTGCGGAGAAATACCGGGCCGATGATCAGCGTGTCTTTGGGTCGGGCCAACCGTTTTCCTGCATCGAGGTCAATCGAACTCGGGAGAGCACGCGCTACTTCGAAGTCCGCAAGACCCCAGTCCGCAATCAGCAAGATCGGATTGTCGAGGTGCAAGCCACCTTTTGGGACATCACCGAGCGCGAGGAAGCCCGCGCCGCGCTGGCCCGCGAAAGCGATTTGCTGCGGACGTTGATGGATAGCTTGCCGGACTTGATTTATGTCAAGGATCGCGAGGGCCGGTTTGTCACCGCCAACCGAGCCTTGTTGCAGATGCTGGGCATTCCCAGCGTCGCCGCCATTGAAGGCAAGACGATGGAGCAATTCGCTCCCGAGGAACTCGCCGCGCAATACGCCGCCGAGGACGAAGAGGTGCTGCGCGGCGGGTCGGTCTTGATCGATCGCGAAGAACGCGTCCTGACCGCCGACGGCAAGCAGCGCTGGCTGTCCGCCACCAAAGTGCCTGTGCGCGACAAGAAAGGCCGAGTGATTCGCCTGGTGGGCATCGATCGCGATATCACCGCCCGCAAGCAGAACGAACAGGAGTTAAGGGCGGCCAAGGAAGCGGCCGACGCCGCCAATCGCGCCAAAGGCGACTTCCTGGCCAACATGAGCCACGAGATTCGCACGCCCATGAATGGCGTCATTGGCATGGCGCAGGTCCTGGCGAACACGCAGTTGACCGCGCATCAACGCGATTGCCTGATGATCATCGAGCAATCCGCCGACGCCCTGCTGCGATTGTTGAACGATATCCTGGATTTCTCGAAGATCGAAGCCGGGAAGCTCGAACTGGAAGAGATCACTTTCAGCTTGCGGGATTGCATTGGCTCCACCGCAAGAGCCCTGGCGCTGCCGGCCGCCGACAAACGCCTGGAGCTTGCCTGCCGCGTCGCCCCCGACCTGCCCGATCGACTCGTCGGCGATCCGGGCCGACTGAGACAGATCTTGATGAACCTGGTGGGCAACGCCATCAAATTCACCGAACGCGGCGAGGTGGTGGTCGAGGTGTCGCGGGCGCCCGCCAGCAATCACGAACCCGGTCAGGATCCCGCGGCGACCGACAGGCAGGGGGACTTTCTGCGGCTGCTGTTCACCGTCCACGACACCGGCATCGGGATTCCCAGCACCAAACAAGGCGCCATCTTCGCCGCCTTTGAACAAGCCGACACGTCGACTACGCGACGCTACGGCGGCACGGGGCTCGGCCTGGCGATCGCCTCGCAACTGGTGAAGCTCATGAACGGTCGGATCTGGGTGGAAAGCAATCCGGGCGAGGGCTCAAGATTCTGCTTCCTGGCCAACCTGGGAATCGCCGCCCAAAGCGAACCGCCGTTGATCGAGAAGTTGGCGGGCATGCGGGCGTTGATCGTTGACGACAACGCAACCAACCGCCGGATCTTGGCCGAAATGACCTCCACTTGGAGCATCAAGTCGCACGTCGCCGAGAGCGGCTCAGAGGCCCTGACGGAGCTCCAGCGTGCCTGTACGCAAGGGGAGCCCTACGACTTGGTGCTGCTGGATTGCATGATGCCGCACATGGACGGCTTTGACCTGGCCCGCCGCATTCGCGCCGCAATCACGCCGCCCCCCACGATGATCATGGTCTCCTCGGCCGCGCGATCGGAAGACTCGCAGCAATGCGAGCAACTGGGCATCGTGCGACATCTCGCCAAACCCGTGATCCACGCCGAATTGCTCGACGCCATCCAAGAGGCGGCCGGGCAACGCCAAACACGTCGCCCCGATCAGCGGTCCGAGAGCTCCTCGCCGCAACGATCCCTGAGGGTTCTGTTGGCCGAGGACGCATATGTGAACCAACGCGTGGCGCTGGGCGTCCTGCAACGGGAAGGTCATGTCGTGCAAGTCGCCGCAAATGGCCGCGAAGCCCTCGAAGCCTGGCGGCAGGGCGAATTCGACATCGTCCTGATGGACCTGCAAATGCCGGAGATGGACGGGTTTGAAGCCACCGAGGCCATTCGCCGACTCGAGCACCAGCGAGGTGACGGGCGCCGTGTCCCCATCGTCGCCATGACGGCCGCCGCCATGGAAGCCGATCGGCAGCGGTGTCTGGCCGCCGGCATGGATGATTTCATCGCCAAACCGTTTCATTGGCGGGACCTTCGCGCGATCTTGCAGCATCGCGTCAGGTCCGAGTCCGATCCGGTCGCCGTCGAGACGGACGCGCCCGCCGAAGAGAACGTCGCCTGCGTGGATTGGCAGTCGGCCGCCAACCGCGTCGGTAACGATGAGGAAATGGTCGGCGAATTAGCGATGATCCTGTGCAGTGAAACACCCGAGATGCTGCAAAGCATGCAGTTCGCCCTGGACGATCGCGACGCCCGCAGCCTGCACCGAGCCGCCCACACGCTCAAAGGCTCGGCCGCCGTCTTCAACGCCCACGAAGTCGTGGAAGCGGCCAAACAACTGGAGTCCGCCGCCAAGGAGGAACGCCTCCAGGCCGCTCCCATGCTATTGGCCAAACTCCGAACCGCCTGCGCACATGATTGAGATGCTGCAGCAAGAGCTGGCGAGTAGGGGGTAGGGGGTAGGTGGTAGGTGGTAGAGGGTAGGTGGTAGAGGGTGCGTGGTAGAGCGTGCGTGGTAGAGGGTGCGTGGTAGAGGCAAGCAGGGTTGCAGGTGTTTTTCAGGTGAACTCGCTGCGATCTCTGAGGCCCGGAGGGCCGATACCATTTTAGCCGTGGCCGTGAGGCTAAGGTTCGCGAACAATACGACCGCACAGGCCCGAAGGGCCGACACACTGACTGGGCCCCGATTGTATCGGCCGTTCGGGACGGATTTGCACTTTGGCGGCGGTGTTGCTCTCCGGGCTTGGCTTTACGTCAACTCGTGGGTGGGCTACCGCCGGATTTCCAGGACTTCACGGGCGGTGATGTGGGTTGTTTTCAGCTCGGGCAACAGCGTCGTGGCCCCGTAAACGCCCACGTGTTGTTTCACGAAGGGGCGGATATTGAGCCCAGGCGAGGGCGTGATCAGGCACAGCAAGGCGCCGTCTTCATCGACCAAGGCGTAGGGCGGCGCGGCGCCGCTACGCGACTCCACTGGCAGCAGCCACCCTTGGCGATCGAACACCTGGCGCTCTTGCTCTGGCAACGCTGATTCGGCGTCGCTGGAGCGCACGTTGCCGGCGGCGCGTTGGATCACGCCCCCGGTTTCTTCGCGCGAATTGGCCGCCTGGGTGACCGAGTCGGCTCGGGCCACCGCATCGCCTCGGCGCATGCGTTCATAACGGCGCTGCAAGTGTTCCAGAGATCGGACTTCCTCGAGCAACCGCCGCGCCTTGCCGCGTTGCAGCGCCGATTCGCCCGATTCGACCAGTCGCTCCGCCGCTCGCCGCAGCGCTGCAACGCTCCAGCGGGCGGGATCGCGGGCGACCTCTTGAGACAACCGTAATTGCAGCTGCGCGAACTGCATGTCGAAGCCAGCGTCCTCGTCGGCCTCCCAGGGTTCGTCATCGGGGGCTCTTTGCAGGCTATCCCAGTCCACCACGGCTTGACGTGGAGCGGACGCGGTGCGGTCGTCCAGCTCGGTTGGCGATCCGGCGCTCGACCGAGCCACCCAGCGGTCATTGGATGGCCGCCGCGGGCCGCGAGCTGGCGAGATGGTTTCATGGTCATTGTCCAGCGGTCGTCCCTCGAGCGATTCGATCACCCGCGGCGGGCGTTCCGCGGGGTCCTGCCGCGATGCGTCGTCCGGCCGCCCGCTTGGGCTGGTGGCCGCCGGCTGGCTCGCGCCGAACGGGTTCGGACCCTTGGTCCGCGTGGTCCTCATTCCAGCCGACCGGTCGTGCGGATTCGTCGGCGGAATCCACGGCCTCGTCGGCGCTTTCGATGGTTGGGGGGCGTGTCGAAACGTCGTCGCGGTGCACCCAGCGGAATTCGCCGGCAGGCGGCGCGATGCGAATCCAAGTCTCGACGATGCGGCCTGAGGGCGTGGTCAGGTCCCATTGTCCTAGCTGGACCAACCGTTCCCCACGATCCAATTGAACGCTTGACTGAGGCCTTGGCGGCGCCGACTGTTGGTCCTCGCCGCCAACCCAGCTCCGCGCCCCCTGGCTCACGACCTGGACGATGCCCGGAGTGTCGGTCTCGGCGATGGCTGAGGCCGGCGTCCAACTGAAGCAGCCTTCGGGTGGACGGATCGCCAGCCACTCCCCGCGCCGATCATACACCTTCAGAGGCGCTCCTTTGGCCATGCGGGCGACGATATACCGTCCTTCCTCGGCGCTGCTCCAGATTTCCACGCCCTGGCGGTTCGCGAACATCTGCTGGGGTTCCGGCTCGTCCAAAGCTTGCCCCCACGCCTTCAGGCCAGGGAATCCAGCGGGGAGGATTCGGCATGGCTGAGCCAAGCAGAGAATTCCCGCCAAACAAAGCAAGGAGCGACAAAGCGTCGTCGTGGGGGGGCGAGTTCGCATGATCGGAGCACCGCGGAAGGCGACGGTTGGATTCTTATCACGGCTCTCGGCCGCCTGAAATCGCGCCGCTTGTAACCCAAACCAGGATCGTGAGCAAGATTGGTTGCCGCTGGCTCGCAGTTCGCAATCAGGGGGGTGTTGGAACGGGTGGGATAAGTGGTTTAGCGAATTGGCGCCGGTTGCAATGCGTTGTCAGGGCGAGACCTGTCGTGAAGAACTGACAAATTGCTGATATCCGGCCATCGGTTGTGTCGAAAAGAACCCTCAAGCACTGCTTATGGCATCAACGCCAAGGGGGGTAAATGGGCAGCCTAGAAAAGAGCGTGGCGGCGACTAAGGTTTTCTCGAACCGGAAGCTCGTCGCCGCTTGCATAGCCCTCTGGACGTTGCTTGCTCCTCTGGCCGGCGCGGCCGGCACTTTGCGGGAAGCCGACACCAGTCGCCAGGCTCGCGATGAAGCGCTCCGCGCGCTGCCCTTGCAGCGTCTGCAGCCGCTGGCTCGACGCAAGATTACCGAGGTGACGCAGAACGCCACGATCTATCGCCGGCTGCCCCTGGAGATGATCCAGTGCGACCCGGAGATGTTCGTTTTCCTGGTGCGTTATCCGGAAGTCGTCGTCAACATGTGGCGGATGATGGGCGTCACCAAAATCCAGCTAAACCGCGTTGCGGATTACGTTGTTCGAGCTGACGACGGCAGCGGCACGCAGACGGACGTCGAATTGATGTACGGCACGCCTGGGTTGCACTTGATTTACGCGGAAGGGGAGTATTCCGGGCCGCTGTTTCGGCGCCGGATGCGCGGCCGGTGCGTGCTGTTGCTCCGCACCGGTTACCAGCCCGACGCCCAGGGGCGAATGAAGCTCACCAATCAGCTCGACATCTTCCTGAATGTCGACAATTTCGGCGCCGACCTGGCCGCACGCACCATGCAGGGCATGATCGGACGCACGGCGGACCAGAATTTCCGCGAATCAGCTCGCTTTATTGAGCAGGTTTCCCTGCAGTCAGAAAGCAATGGCGACGGGATGCAGCGTCTGGCCGGCAAGCTCCAGCAGGTCGAGCCCCTCGTCCGGAACCGGTTTGTGAGCATTGTCTCCAAGATCTCCGAAGAGGCCGAACAGCGCTTGGCAGCGACCATCGAAAGGCGCGGCCCGCCGACGGCCCGTCTGGCCACGCCGGGCTCAATGTCGCCGATGATCCCCGAATAGGCAGGCGACTTTCCGGCCCAGCCCAGTGCCGGATCATTGCTACAACCGTGATACTCCGGGCTGGCGGCGGGACTCGTCCGTCGCCGTCGGCGTGTTTGTTCCTGTTTGCTTGCCTTTCCCATTCCCCCAAATTAAGATCGAGGACTGGGATTTCTTTCCCCAGGCGTGAACAGATTTGGCAGGCATGGTTCAGGAGCTGAACCACTCATTCGCCGTAGCAGGCGGTCTCGAGATCCGGTTGGGTAGCCGCGGACGGCGCCCGGATCAGTACTGGAGGTTTCAACTAATGTTGCGTGGCAAGGCTCGGTTCGGCAAGGCGCGGTTGCTGGCGATGCTGGCCGCCGTTTGCGCGGCGGCGTATGCTCCCGTTCACCTCATCGCTGGGTTTAACAACCAGATCGCCGGGGTGATCGTGGGCGCCGATGGCGTGCTGCGCACCAAGGTGGTGGCGGATCCCGACGGCGCCTTACAGCGTCAACGGAAGCTGGCGGCTCAAGCGGCTTTGAACGAAGATGTCCGTCGTCCCAGCAAGCTTCGCAAGATCTCGCTGCGTCAGTTGGAGGCCGCGCTATCGGAACGGCTGATGAATGGCGAAATGGAGTCGGAGGAAATGCGGTACCTGGCGGGGTTGACTCGCATTACGCATGTCTTCTGCTACCCCGGTTCGCAAGACATCGTGATCGCCGGTCCCGCCGAAGGTTGGATGGTGGATCCCACCGGACGCGCCGTGGGGCTGGAAAGCGGTCGAGCGACCGTCTTGTTGGAAGACCTGGTGGTTGCTTTGCGAGCGTTCCCATCCACGGGACAGCGAACGCAGGTCATCAGCGTCTCCATCGACCCCACCCGCGAAGGCTTGAACCAATTGCAGCAGGTCATCGCCCAGGCCGGAGGGTTTGCGGCGCCTGGCATGGAGCGGCAACTGGCCGCCCAGCTGAAGGACGCCCTGGGCATGCAGGACGTGACGTTCCAAGGCGTTTCGCCGCAGTCTCACTATGCTCAAGTTCTGGTCGAAGCGGATTACCGCATGAAGTTGATCGGCATTGGTCTCGAGCGACCAACGGTCAAGATCACGAGCTTTGTCTCGCGAGCGAATCCCAACTCGCTGGCCCGCAACGCGCTGCAACGTTGGTACTTCACGCCGAACTATGATGCGGTGAAGACCACTGAGGATCGCTTGGCCATGGAACTGGTGGGGCAAGGCGTGAAGCTGATCAGCGAGGATGAACTGGTGGTCGCCGGCGGCGGTCGCGTCGCCAGCGAGGATCGTAATCCAGCGAGCGAAGCGTTCGTGCAGTCGTTCACACGTCAGTATGATCGACTGGCCGAAGAGACGCCCGTTTACGCTCAGCTGCGAAATCTCATCGACATCACAATTGCCGCCGCGTTCATTCAGGATCAGGACTACTATGGTCAAGCGTCTTGGGACGGCGGCGTGTTGATGCACGAAGACCAGTACGCCGTCGAGAACCACAACGCTCCCAAGCAGGTCGAGAGCGCGGTGAATGCCATTTGGAAAGGGCGCCGGTTGATGACGCCCATCGGCGGCGGGGTCAGCATCGAAGCTCGCAAGGCCCTGGCCACCGAGCGACTGCAAACGGATCAGGACGGCGTCCTGGTGAGCCTGCGGTCGGATGTGGACTTGGCCGGCCAGAAGCCGACCAACTGGTGGTGGGACTAACTTCGCCTAGGCGACGACAACCCAACAATCGGCAAACGCCAACGGACTTCGTTGGCGTTTGTCATTGCGTCGCCGAACTTTGCTCCATCGTTACGACGACGCGCACATCGCAAACGTTCGTGTGCGTGGGGCCGGTGATCAAGAGGCCGCCGGCTTGCTGGAAGAAATGGTACGCGTCGTTGCGACGCAGGTAGTCCTCGGCGTCCAGATTCCGTTCCCTGGCCCGCCGCCGAACGGATTCGCTGGCCCACGCCCCCGCCGCGTCGGTGGGACCGTCCTCGCCGTCGGTTCCCGCGGACAGAATGGTCCAGTCGCAGGCGACGCCTCGAGGCAACGCGGCCAAGGCCGCCAACGCCGCTTGTTGGTTGCGGCCTCCGACGCCTCGCGTGGCGGCCGCGGCAAGGGTCACGGTGGGTTCGCCGCCCCACAGCAAGCACTGCTTTTCTGGCTGTTGCGCCAACTCCAGACCATGCCTCGCCAGAGTTTGCCCAACGCCGTCCGCCGAGCCTTCGCTGACGTTGGGCGGCAAGCACTGGGCGGCAAACCCCAGCCGTCGAGCTTCCACCAGTGCGGCGTCAATCGCCGTCTGGTTGTTGCCGATGACGATATTCCACGGGTCGAAGCGAGGGAGCGAGGCTTGGGATTCGGCGGCGGTCTCCAGGAACTCCACCAGACGAGGGCCAAAGGGCCATCGTTCCGCTTCGAACTGGCGGAGGACCTCGATCGCCGCCAGGGGGTTGGGTACTTCGTCGACCGTGGGTCCCGAGGCGATAATGTCCAGCGGATCTCCGATGACGTCGGAGATGATCAGCGACCAGACGGGACACGAGGCGGCGCGTAGCAATGCGCCTCCCTTGATTTCGCTGATCGCCTTGCGAACCGTATTCAATTGCCGGATGTCGGCGCCGGCCGCACTCAGAAAACGCGTCGCTTCCAGCTTGTCGTCCAGCGAGACGCCCGCCGCCGGCGCCGGCGCCAACGCCGAACCGCCTCCAGAGATCAAGCACAAACAAAGGTCGTGCGGACCGGTTTCCTCGACCAACTGCAGGATCTCGCGAGCTCCTTGCATCCCGGCGGCGGTGGGCTCGTTTCGCCCGGCCGGTCGAGCCGGATGCAGATGAATGGAGTTCAGCGACGCCACGCAGTCCTCGGGCACATTCACCCAACCCATCACGGACTTCTCGGCCAAGAGCGTCTCCCCCAGGACGCTTTCCACGCCGCGAGCCATGCCTGCTCCCGCTTTGCCGAAGCCAACAACCAGAATGCGATGGACATCGCGCAACTTCAAGCCGCGTCCGCCCAAGCGGATCTCGCCCGCCTCGATCCGCAGCGCTTGGCGAACCAGGCGAGCACTGTCGACGGCTTCGACCGCCGCATGAAAGATGGCTTGAGCCGCGGTTTCCGATGGAGAGAGCCTATCGTGATTCAATGCAAAAGCCTCCCAAAAGGTGCTTTCCTGGCAGGGGCCAAGTTAGCAAGTCGCGGGCTGAAGGCGCCCACGAAACCATGTCCGATCCGGCAGTGTAGAGGTGACATGAGGGCCACGGCTAGAACTGCGTCGGCCCTTGGGCCTTGGATCTTCGCGTTCGCCTTCAATCCGCTTCAGTCCACGCAGCGGGTGTTTGCCGCGAGCGGCCGTCTGGACTAACGGGGCCGCACTACGTCCAGCCATTGTGTTTCTCTTTCGATGGCGACCTCGCTGAGTGAATTGGCGGCGGCGGTGCGGCACACCACGCCCACCAGGTAGCGATGTCCGTCGGCGAGAAACGGGCCGCACGCGCTGCACCAAGGCGACGACTTGCCGCGGTCGCCAGGCAACGAGAGATTCTGAAAAAACGCATGTTGAAATCCTTGTATGCTCAATTGTTCCGGCCAGCGTCGAAAGACCGGCTGATCCTGGGCCGCAATTTTTTCGATTCCCGGCAGCCAGTGCTCCAACAAGCCTCCCATTTCCGCGGCCGAAGGCAGGCGCCCCTCGCGTCCAGTGGGGGCGACCACCAACACCGCCAGGCGAACCGGGGCGCCGTAGAAGGCGAGCCCGACCCGCGAATGTTCATCGGGCGGCGGAGTCTTTAACTGATCGATATCGATCGACAAGTCAAGCTCGTCAACATCGCGCCGACTGCTGGAACGCCGGCGCATCGATGATTTCAGGCGAGTCGCCCTGGTCCTGTGAGCGACGACGGACCAGGAGCACCCAGGCCAGGTAGCCTCCAGCCAGCATCAGCGTCAGGACCAACCAAAACAGCGGAAGCATGTCATGTCTCGTTATTGACTGCGCGTCGAAACCAGGCCGCCGTGGATCGACTGACGAAGCCGCCGAACGCCTTTGTTCTTGAACGCCTTGGTCATCTTTGTCAGCGGTCTGCGTCAGGTGCGCCATCCTACACCAGAACGGAGCCTGTCCGGTTGTCCCGGTTGCCTGTTGTTGATTGTCATCGAGCGCGAACGTTGCTCGCCATGACCAGGCGCGTTCCCGTTCCGCAGGGCTCGGCGCCGGTCTCGGCCCGTCGGCCTACTCGACGAAGTGGTTGTGGGCTACCATGAGAGGCGAACCCCTCCCGGATTGGAGATCCCGTATGACGAGCGGATTCGCGGTGATTATGCCCGCGGCCGGACAAAGCGCCCGCTTCGGCGACTCCCATTACAAGAAGCCGTTTGCACCGCTGGGCGCGCGTCCCGTGTGGATGCACTCGGCCGAGCGGTTCTCGCATCGCGGCGACGTGAAGCAGTTGTTGTTGGTGATTTCCGAGGAGGATCGCGACGATTTCCGCCAACGCTTTGGCGGCAGTGCGGCCTTACTCGGCGTGCAGTTAGTCGTCGGCGGGCGGCAGCGAGCTGATTCGGTCCGCAACGCTTTGGAAAAAGTCCGCGACGATCTTGACTATGTCGCCGTCCACGACGCCGCTCGGCCGTGCCTGGTCGACGCCTGGATTAGTCGTGTCTTCGCCGCGGCTCAACAACATGGCGCCGCGATCCTGGCCGCACCCATCACCGGGACGGTCAAGCGAGCGAACGCCCAGCAAGTGATTGAAAGCACACAATCTCGCGCAGGTCTTTGGGAAGCCCAGACGCCTCAAGTATTTCGGCGCGATTGGCTGGTCGAAGCTTACGCCAAATGGCCGGGCGGCGAAGCCACCGATGAATCGCAAATGGTGGAGCACTTGGGCAAGCCCGTGCATTTGGTGCCGTGCTCCAGAATGAACCTGAAGATCACGACCCAGGATGATCTACGTCTGGCGGCGCAGATCTTGCCCGCGTTGCCCAAGCCCAAGCTCCCCGGTTCCACCCATCCATTCCCCAAAGACGATCATTGGCGTTAAACAGCCGTCGTCGCGGAGCAGTCAAAAGAACCATGCAGGCGTCCCTGTTTTCGCTGAACAAGACCGAGGCGAAGCTCGTCTTCGGCCATCAGGATCCGAACTCGCTGTTGGAGTTCTTGGAGCAACAGATCCTGCCCAATTTGGAAGCCGAACGCTGTTTGCCAGTGGACGACGAAGTCGGCCAGGCGCGCCAGTGGTTGATGGACCACGCCCAGCAATCGCCCTGCCACAGCAACGCCGCGGCCGTGGTCTTGGGCGCTCGACCGCTAGGCGCCAGCGACCTCTGGAGCATGCAGTTGGTCCGCCCTGACCTGGCGCCCCTGGCCGCCAAGGGCGTCCGCGATTGCCTCGCACTCACCCCGCCCCCGCCCCACGCGGCCGCGCTCGAACAACTCGCCGTCTTCCTGGACCGCGCCGCCGAACAAAGAAACGCGTTGCTGTGGGTGGTTGGTTCTTAGTTTTTGGTTCTTGGTTCTTGGTTCTTGGTTCTTGGTTTTTGGTTCTTGGTTCTTGGTTCTTGGTTCTTGGTTCTTGGTTCTGGTTTCTGGTTTTTGGTTTTTGGTTTCTGGTTTCTGGTTTCTGGTTTCTGGTTTCTGGTTTCTGGGGCGTGGATTCATGGGGCGTGGATTCATGGCGTGGGCTGGGAGGCGGCTTGATGTTGCATTACTATTTTGACGCGGGCGCTGGGACGCCGGCCCTTGCGCCCATGCCCCGGCGCCTTGGCGTGAATCGATCGTCGTCGATCACTTCATTTGGCCCCTAAACCCAGCGGCGGCGCCCAGAACCAGAACCAGAACCAGAACCAAGCCAAGAACCACAGAACCAAGCCCCATGTCCATCTATGCCGAACTCTCTTGGCGCGGTTTGATCCACCAATGCACGGATGGGGAACGGCTGCCTGCTTGGTTGGACGCGGAATCGCGGACCTTGTATGCGGGCTTTGACCCGACATCGGACAGCCTGCATGTGGGCAGCCTTTTGCCGTTGATGATGCTGCGCCGATTTCAGCGAGCTGGCCACCGACCACTCGCGCTGGTGGGAGGCGCTACCGGCATGGTGGGCGATCCCAGCGGCAAGAGCGCCGAGCGAAATCTGCTGTCGCTCGAGCAGTTGCAGCACAATGTGCCGGGGTGCGCCGGCAGATGGAGATGCTGTTGGATTTCGACGGCCCCGCCGCCGCTGTCCTGGTCGATAACCTGGATTGGATGCAGCGGTTTTCCTTCCTCGAGTTCCTGCGAGACGTCGGTAAGAACGCGCCGGTGAACGTGATGCTCGCCAAGGACTCGGTGAAGTCGCGGCTCAATAGCGACGCGGGGTTGAGCTACACGGAATTTAGCTATCAACTGCTGCAAGCGTACGACTTCGCCCACCTGTACCAGGAGCATGGTTGCCGTTTGCAGGTGGGCGGCAGCGATCAGTGGGGCAACATCACCGCCGGCATCGATCTGGGCAGGCGAATGCACGGCGCCGAGCTCTTTGGTCTCACCTGCCCCCTGCTCACCAAGGCGGACGGCTCCAAGATGGGCAAGACCGAAGCCGGCGCCATCTGGCTGTCCGCGGAAAGAACGAGCCCCTTCGCATTCTTTCAGTATTGGCTGAACGTCGCGGATGAGGACGCCGGAAAGTGTCTCCGCTTCCTGACCGAGCTGTCTCGGGATGAAATCGAAGCGTTGGATCGGTCCCGTGAGGAGCAACCGCATCGCCGCGAGAGTCAAAAGCGTTTGGCCGAATGCGTGACCGAATTGATTCACGGCGAAACGGGACTTCAAGCGGCCACGCGCGCCACCGAAGTGCTGTTTGGCGGCGCCGAGATCACGGACTTTGACGACCAAGCGCTGTTGGAAATCTTCGCTGAGGTGCCCAGTCAGTCCCTGCCCACGCAACGGCTGAAGCAGGGCTTGCCGCTCATCGACGCACTGGTGGAAGCCGGGTTGTGCAAGAGCAAGGGCGAGGCTCGCCGAGTGATTCAACAGGGCGGCGCGTACGTTAACAATCGGCGTGAGGAAACGCTGGACGCGGTGCTGACGCCAAGTCAACTGGCGAGTGAATCGGCCATCGTGCTGCGGCAAGGCCGCAAGAAGTACGCGCTGTTGCGGTTCGTTGATCACGACTGATTCGTTGGTTGACGGCGCACGGCCAGGCGATAGAATCAGCCTCGTTACAGGGGCGCCCGCCATGAATTCTGGAGCTGCCCCCACAGCCCGCAGGGCCTCGAATCGCGGCGGCAAATCGATACGATCCGGGTTCGCGTTATCAGCCCCGGTTGTTTGCCGAGCAAGTCCCCGGTTGATTGCAGAGGAAGTCATGTTGCAGCAAGATCGCGACCGGTTCGCGCCCCGCCGCGGCTTCACGCTGGTCGAACTGCTGGTGGTGATCGCCATCATCGGGATGTTGGTCGCGATGTTGCTGCCGGCGGTGCAGCAAGCCCGAGCCGCCGCGCGACGGGCCCAGTGCGCGTAGTCGTTTGAAGCAACTGGCCTTGGCGGTTCAGAACTACAGCTCGGTGCATCGCGAATCGCTTCCTCCGTACGTGTCGGAAAACGCTGCTCGCCTGCGTTATCTGCAAACCTATAGCGGCCCTCAAGGCGCGGCCCAATACTGGTTTGGCGTCGTCGATTTCGATCAGGCGGATCCCGCGTTGCAGTTGCAATTCGCCAACGGGCCGTTGGCGCCTTACCTGGAAACCAATCAACGCGTCTTCCAATGTCCCGACCTCGGCCCAAGCGTCCTGGACACGTTGCGATTTGGAGCGCCGACGACTGGTTACGGCTATAACGGCTATTATCTGGCGCGAGCGTCCGGGATTGTCTGGTTGCCGCCGACCTGGGCGCCGCAACCCAGCACCCAACCGTTGAATCTTAAGCTCCGCGACGTGCAAAGCAGTTCCCAAACGCTGGTGTTCGCCGATAGCGCGCAGGTCAAGCTCGTTCGCCTGTCGCCGACGGAGTATAGCTTCGAGGAGAATTGGATCTTGGATCCTCCCAGCCGGAACTATCCGACCGCGCACTTCAGGCATCAACACTCGGCCAATGTCGCTTTCTTGGACGGTCATGTGGCGACCTACGCGCACGCCTTTCACGTGGAAATTCCCGGCGACAACTTCCTTTTCACCGAACAAGCTCGGCTGATGCAATCCAAGCTCTTGGGCTTTATCAGCAACGGCAATCTGCAAGACGAGGAACTGCAAGACGAGCTTTATGATCGCAATTGATGGCTGGCTTCAGTCGATGGGCGCTGAGCCGCGCTACCATTCCTTCAATTGCTGAGCCAGACCATCAGCGCCATGGCGACGCCGCAAACCACCGCCAAGATGATCGCGAAGTTCAGCCACGCCCGCGATAGTTTCCGCTGAGCCCCTTGGATCTCAATCTGTCGGCGGATGCGGTGCTCCTCGCTGTCCTTTTCTCTCAGCGTAAAGGTTGCCGAGCAGTGCGGGCACATCACCTGCTGGCGCAGCATCTCGCGCGGCGTTTCCAAGAGATGGCCGTTGGGGCAAGGAATGTGCAGCAACGTCGCGGACCGATCCACCGTGGGAGTTGCCTGATTGCCCAGGTTGGTTGGACTGCTGGACGGGCCGGTCGGGCCCAAGGAAAACTTGGGCCCCAAGGGCCGCTTGGTTTCGGATGCGCGGCCGGACGCGAGGACGCCTGGTCCCTTGGCCGTCTTGGCGGGCGGGCTTCCCGGACCGCTCGCCGACGGCGGCGCCGGAATGATCATCGCCGCGCCGCAACTGGGGCAGGCCGTTTCCATGCCCGCATGAGCGACCTCGGCCTGCACCAGGCAGCCTTGCGGGCATTGGAATTGAAACAAGGTGCTCATCAACTTACCGCGGCTTCAAAGCAATAGTCGAATAACAGAGCGCCACTCGGCTTCGGCGACCGCCCGGCACAACGCGACCTCGCGGCCGTGCACCACCGCCGCTTGGCAGCGATCGACGAAGCCGTCGGCGGACCAGCGCCGGCGAGTCCGGCCAGGTCGATGCGGGGGACAGTTGGTTCCGCAACGCCGCGGACTCGGCCGCCAGTTCGCCATGAATCGGGTGGAGTCCGACTCGCCGAAACCAATACTTGGCGTTGGAATAATCCCCTTCGCGGCGATGCATCACGCCGTGCCAATAACTGCCTTCGCCGGATTCAATCTCCTGGCTGATTGTGTGCGAGGCGTCCAGCAAGTCATGGGCCAGCAGCAGCCCGGACAGGCAGCACCGCGCCATCTCCGCATGGGTGATCTTCTGCTTGCCGAACAACTCGCGAACGTTCAGCGCCAGTAGGGCTTTGGAGGTCTCCGGATTGGGCGCCGGGGCGTCCAAGGCGTGCTGCGGCGCACGCTGGAGCCATTCCGACCACAGCTCGCCGTACTTCGCGGGATCGAATGCCTTGCGAGTCATGGGGAACGCATTTTCTGAAGAACGAGCGAAAATCAACCCCTGCGTGGGGCGACTTGGGGACACCGAGCCAATGTATCTCGATTTTACCTCAGCCGACCACAGGTGGAATGGCGTGAAACTCAAGGCCGCAAGCCGCCGCCGCTGGGCTTGTCCGGCTTGTCCCAGCGCAGCGATGCTCCACGGCAGCGTGTGCGTCGCAAACATTCCCGCCATGGCGGGGCCTTCAGTCCACGCCATTCGATCACGGAGGCGTCCAGGAAGTGGGCTTTTGCCTCGTTTACCGCTCCGCATTCGTGTTGAACGCCGGCGAGCCCTTGTTACACTACGGTGGAATGTTGCGGGCGCCTTACTGGTCCTTCGGAAAACTCGGCGGGACAAGCGCTGCATGATCGTTCGAAGCCGCATGGTAATCATTGCATGAACAATCCACTGCCTGAAGAGTCCCGTCCGGAAGCCGAGCTTCCCAGAACGGTTTCCCCGTCCGACGCCGCCGCATCCGCCGAAGCGACCCCGCCAACCCCGCTGGACCCGCCCGCCGCCGCGGCGGCGGAGACGCCGCCAACACCCCTCGCGGCGCCGTCTCCCCCGAATTCCAGCGAGCCCTCGCCGCCAGCTGAGCCGTCCGCCCCAGCTGAGCCGTCCGCCCCAGCTGAGCCGTCCGCTTCGGCCGAAGCCTCCGCTGAAAACGCCAACCAGGTCGCCGCGGAAAGCGGTCCCGCGGCCAGTCCCGGCGTGCAGGCTCCCGCGGCGGAACCCGCTGCGACGCCCCTGCACGCCACACCCCAGCAGCCGGCCGCCAGCCAATCGCCGGCGCCGCCCGCTCGACCCATTCAGATCGGATCCCGGCGAGAAGGCGGACAACCGCCCACGAGTCGGCCCACGCTCGGTCGTGATCCGAAGGAAGTGGCCCAATTGGAGAAGGTTCGCCAAGGCGGTCCCCCGCCCGCCTCGGGACCCGTTCCCAAGCCTTCCGTGCGGCAACCCTTGTCGGCGGACCTGGAGGACGAATTGCAGGCCGCCCTGGGCGCCAAGTCGCTGGACGACGTGATGGCCACTCAAGCCGGCTCGGCCGCCGGACTGGAGCCGAAGAGCCGGCATCAGGGCACGGTGGTCCGCGTGCATGGCGACAGCGTGTTCTTCAGCATCGGCTCGGCCCATGAAGGCGTCGCCCCGTTGACGGCGTTCGAGACGCCGCCGGAGCCGGGCGTCGTCATGGAGATCGTCGTCAATGGACAAAGCAGCGACGACGCTCTGTACGACGTTGGACCGCCAGACGCCGCCGTGGAAGTGGATGACTGGGAGGACATCAGCGAAGGCATGGTGGTGGAGGCTCGCATCACCGGGTCCAACACCGGCGGACTCGAGTGCAAAGTGAATAACTTGCGAGGGTTCATTCCCGCCAGCCAGATCGCCATGTACCGAGTCGAAAACCTGAACGAATACCTCGAGAAAAAACTGCACTGCGTCGTCTCCGAAGTGAACAAGCGGCGGAAGAACCTCGTGCTCAGCCGCCGCGCCGTCTTGGAGCGGGAAAGCGAAGTCGAACGCAAGAAGCGACTGGAGTCGATCGAAGTCGGCCAGATCCTGGAAGGCGTCGTGAGGAACCTCCAAGCCTTCGGCGCGTTCGTCGAACTGGGCGACGGTTTGGACGGTTTGATTCACATCAGCCAAATGAGTTGGGAGCGGATCAAGCATCCCAGCGAAGTTGTCAGCGAGGGCGAGAAAGTCCGCGTCCGCATCGAGAAGTTCGATCCGGAAACCGGCAAGATCGGTCTCTCGCTCCGCTCGCTGACCGAGCATCCCTGGACCAACATCGAGGAGAAGTTCGCCGTTGACGCCGTCGTCGACGGAGTCGTCACGCGTCTCACCAAGTTCGGCGCCTTCGTCCGCTTGGCGCCGGGAGTGGAAGGGCTGGTGCACATTTCGGAACTCGCACACCAGCGGATCGCACAACCTGGCAACGTCGTGCGGCAGGGCGAGGAACTGCAGGTCAAGATCCTCTCGGTCGACGCCGACGCCCAACGCATCGCGCTCTCTCGGAAGGCCGTTTTGCAACCGCCGCCCGAAGCGGAAAAGAAGGGATCGCCGGTCGAGGAGGAGGAGACGCCGCGAGAGCCCGTGATTCGTCCGCAAGCGAACATGCCGCTCAAGGGCGGCGTGGATCGTCCTTCCGGTGGGGACCAGTTTGGATTGAAGTGGTGAACCGGAGCGGCGCCGCTGAACCTACCGGTTGCTGACGACAACGACCGTGCAATCGTCGCTCAACGGCGAAGCCTCGGCCAGCAGATAGCTGCGGTAGATATCGGTTAGCTCCTGAGCGGTGCTCCAAGGTTGTTCCAGCGCGAGCGCCTTCATGCGGCTGATTCGAAAAGGCTTTTCGGCGTTTTCCAGGGAACGACGCACTCCGCGAGTCAACGCCACCATCGCTTGGCCTGGACCGATCTGCGCGACATGGCCTTTGGCGCCGATGTCCGGCTGCAGGCCTAGCTTGGGGGACGCGTCATAGCGCAGCGCGACCGCCGAGGCGCCGACCAGGAAGACGTCCATTTCACCCGCCGCGGCCAACTCGCAATGCCCGGTGATGGGATCGATCAACACGTAGGTCAAGGCGGCGAATTCGTCGCCGGCCGTGCTGGCCCAAAACGTGTCGTTCAATCGGCTCAACATGTTGACCGCGTCGTGTTGGTAGGAAGCGTGCGCCTTCAACGCCGCGTTCAAGGAAGTCGCCGTGAAGGCGGCGTCCAGCGACTCGCCCTCGGCGTCGCCCACGGCCACGGCCAGACGACCGTCGGGCAAGACGCACCAATCGTAGAAGTCGCCACCAATGCCGTGCGCCTGAGCGTTCCAGCCAGCCAGTTGCCAGTGGTCCACCATGGGCGATAGTCGAGGCAACCGATCTTGCTGCCAGCCGGCCGCGAAATCGACTTGCTTGGCCAATCGTTTGGCGTCCCAATGCTCGCTGAGCAGGCGTTCACGCTCCAACTCCACCGCGACTCGCCCCGCGGTCAATTCCGCGACATACGAATCGGAAGGTTCAAAGCTCCTTGGTTCCTCGCTGAACAGCCAGAGCGTCCCCAAGGGGGTGGCGGGCGTTGAAATGGGGACGCAGATCGCCGCCTTGCAGGGCTCGGGAGCTTGCCAGTTTTCCAGCGACAGCGTTTCCTCCAGGACCACGGCGTGACCGATCAACGCCTCCAGATCGGCGACCGATCCGCGCAGGCTGCGGGGCGGGAACTCGTACCGGCTGGCGGGCAAGCCAAAGCTGCTGCGCAGTTTCAGCTGGCTCGTATCGTCGTCCAACATATAGATGGCGGCGGCTTGGCAGCCGGTTGCATTGGCCGCGCCCCGCAGAATCGCTTCCAATCGCTTGGCCAGGTGCTCGTCGGCCCGGCGACGTGGTTCGAGATCATGGATCGGCGCCGCCGCCAATTCGGCCTCGCGCTGCCACAGCGCATGCTGCGCGGTTTGCAGTTCGCCCAAGACCTGGTTCAAGTTCTCGATCAGACTGCGAACCGACGGCTCATCGGTGGCCGCGGTGTGTTCCCGCGGGCCTCCCAAACGCAATTGCTCGCCGCCGCCAGCGTGCGGATCCGAGTCAATGCGTTGAACGGCCCATCCCGTCGCACGCTCAACCGCGTCGGCCAATTCATGGGCCGGCGATTGCAACTGCACGAGAGGGGATTCGAGTTCCGTCAACAATTTCAAATAACTGGGGATCTTCTTGGTCACGAATTCGGTGCTCGCTGATGGCGACTAAGCGGACGCTGGTTCGTCCGTAACCAATCAGCGGCACGAGGGAGCGCAACCGCGGAGCGGCCCTCCTGACCAACAGTCTCTTTCGGCTCGCCGAATTGGCAAACTCAACGCATTCCCAAAGCAGTTCCGATTGCGCAAGATATGACGAGAGTAAAAGGCATCGAATCGTTGTCAAAAGGCGCCGGCATGTTGCGTTTTTGGGATCGCGCGAACGCAGTCACGTTGGGATCGTTGATCCTGGCGGCGACTGGCGCGATTGCGGCGATGCGAGGGCTTCCAGCTTACGCGATGGTTGCATTGATTGGGTCGGGCGTATGTGATCTGCTCGACGGATGGATCGCGCGTTGTATCCAGCGGTCCGACGACCAACGGACTTTTGGCCAACGCTTGGACAGCTTGGTGGACGCTTGTGCGTTTGGCCTCTCGCCCGTCGTGATCGGTTATGGACTGGGGTTGTCGTCGCTGATGGACGCCCCTCTCTTGGCCGCGTTTCTTTGCAGCGTGGTTTGGCGGCTGGCCTATTTCGATACGGTCGGCTACGAGCAATTGGGCAATCGGCGGTATTACATCGGCGTTCCCTCGACTTATGTGGCGTTGGTGTTGCCGCTGGTCTTCCTTCTGGGACTCTGGCAAGCGTCCTGGATGCGGCTCGCCGCGCGGATTGCATTGGCTGGACTAGCCGCCGGGATGATCAGCACGATGCGGGTCGCCAAGCCGGCGACGCGCGGCTACATCGTGTTGTTTTCCTTGGCGCTGGTCGTGACGGCGACGCTGTTGTACTTTGCGGAGCGGCTGAATTCCCTGTAAACTCGAACCACCAAGGGAACTCCCGGAAACAAGGCGGCGGCTGAATGCATGACGGCTCGGACCTGAAATCGGATCCCAGCGGCGCACCCTCGCTCGGCCGAGACCCAACCCAAGGGCGGGATGCACGATCCTCCATCGACAAAGAGGCTCCCCGCGAGCCACTTGCCTTAAGTCCCCGTCTGGATCCTCGAGTTGTTCGCGTGCTTCGACCGCGCAACGCCATGGGGGCTCTCTTCTTCTCTTTAGCGATCGCGGTCACTTCCGCCGCGCTGGGCTTATCGAGCAGCGGAACAACGTGGATCTGGGCGTGCGGGCAACTTGTCTGGGCCGTCGCGTTCTTGCAGTGGTTTGTCCTCTTGCATGAAGCCGCGCATAAGACGCTGTTTGCCTGGCGAGGCGCCAATCTCATGGTGGGCCGTCTCGCGGGTTTCCTGGCGATCATTCCCTTGGACGTGTTCAAGCTTGTCCACGCGCATCATCATCGCTGGACAGGCTGGCGGGACTTGGACATCACCACATCGCAATTGACGCCTCGACGCTTGCCATGGTGGGAGCGGTGGGCGGTGAATGTCTGTTGGGCAAGTTGGTTTCCGCTGTTCTCGATCGTGTATCGGCTGTCCAACTACTGGGATGTTCGCCGCCTACTGAAGCTGCATCACCGCCCCGAACACCGCCGGCGTATTGTTGTTTCCATCGCCGCCTACGCCGTCGCGTTGGCCCTCTTCATCGCTTTGGTGGGACCCTGGCGACTGGCGGGCGTGCTCGGGCCGGGCCTCATGCTCTCCTTGATGATGCAGGATCCACTCATCCTCAGCCAGCATACGCATCTGCCGATGCTCGATAGTCACGGCGAGCCTGTGAGACCGATCTCGCCGCGACTGCAGCAGGTCTATACGCGATCGTTGGTCTTTCCGCCTTGGTTCTCCAAGTGGGTTCTGTTGCATTTCGACGCTCATGATGTGCACCATATGTACGCGCACATACCGGGATACTTTCTCGATCGACTGCATGCGAAAGGCCCCAACACGATGCCTTGGTGGCAATGGATTTGGCGCGCAAGCGGATTCGCGCCGATGTCTTGCTGTTCCAAAACCGCGACGAGACCGGATTCCTGGTGTAGATCAGCGGCTGGTTGTCGCCCTTGGTGCGTTGCGTGGCTTCCGTGGCTTCCCTGTCGCTATGAAGATCACGGCCGGCGCGAGATAACCTGAGATGACGCTTTACCTATTCTTGATGGCATCCTTCATCCTGGCCGGTGTCGCCCAGACGATCTGGCTGCGCAGTCCCGCGTCACGACGCTTCGCCATTCCGTTGGACCGAGGGGCCAAGTTTCGCGGCCGGCGTTTGCTGGGCGACAACAAGACATGGACCGGGTTGCTCGTGATGGTCCCGGCGGTGGGAGCTTCGTTCGTTCTGATGCGTTGTCTCTTCGCCGTGCGAGCCTGGAGCGTTGACTCTCCATTAACGCTCTGGCCCGGCGGACTGGCGACTTATCTCGCGTTGGGTTGCTGGGCGGGCTTGGGGTATGCATTGGGCGAGTTGCCCAACTCGTTTATCAAGCGACAACTCGATATCGCTCCTGGCCGGCAACCCCAAGGGAGCACGGCGCGTTGGGTTGGTTTTCTAATAGATCAAACCGATTCGGTGTTGGGGGCCTTGCTGGCGCTGGCTTGCTGGGTGGAATTGCCCTGGCCAACCAGTGTCGCGATCCTGGCGACGGGACCTGTTGTACACTGGTGCTTTAACCTGGTGCTTCAATGGCTGGGCGTTAAATCCCGCGCCGCGTAACTCAGGCCAGCGCGTCGCCAGGAGCGACGGTGGCGGAGTCAAGTCACACCTCATGAACCAACGACCGACGCTTGAGGCGCCATGACGCTGCAGCAAAGCGAACCTGCCCGAGGCGCGTGGGACGAATTCTTGTTGCCGCTGCCCCTGTCGTCCGCGGACGCCGCCACACGTGCAGCCATTGGCGACAAAGCATGGCGGTTGTCGGAGGCCATGCGAATTGGTCTGCCGACTCCCGGCGGTTGGGTGCTCAGCAACGCCGCCCTGCAACTCTTTCTGCAGGCCAATCGGCTGCGGGAGCCAATCGCCGCCGCGTTGACTCGCATCGATGTAACGCGCCCGGAGTCTTTCGCCGACGCGTCGCAGGAAATCAAGCTGAACGTGGTTCAATCAGCGATGCCTCGCGAGATCTCATCCGTCCTGGAGCGGCTTTTAGCGAAGCATGCGGTGCGGGATCCGTTGGTGGTTCGCAGTTCCGCCGTGGGCGAGGATTCGGGCGACGCCGCTTTCGCCGGCCAACTTGATTCGATCCTGCATGTCGCGCCGGAGCTTCAGTCGTTGGAGCACGCCGTTCGCTCCTGTTGGGCCTCCTATTGGTCGCGCGCGTGCTGTTCTATCAGCGAACACGCGGAATCGCCTTGCAGGGCATGGGGGTGTTGATTCAGAAGCAAATCGACGCCGCCTGGTCGGGAGTTCTGTTCACTCAATCGCCCGAGGACTCCGCCGCCAGCGGCGACATGATGGTGGAGTATTGCCAGGGCTTGGGCGACGATCTGGCGGCCGGCCGGGTCACCCCGGAAAGGGCGCGGCTTCTGCGACGCGGCGACACCCTCATCATCGAACCGACGAACCGCGCGGAAGATGGTCGGTGCGCCATTGATCCCGCCGCCTTGATTCAACTCGGTCTCGCCGCACTTCGCTTGGAGGAACACTTCGCGGGGCCGCAGGATGTGGAATGGTCGCTGGATGGAGGCGGGGCGCCGATCGTTCTGCAGTCGCGTCCGATCACGACCATCAACGAAAACGAAGCACGCGTCGTTTGGTCGAATGTCAATGTGAACGAGAATTATCCGGATCCTGTCTGCCCCTTGTTGTTCTCGGTGGCGCAACAAGCTTACTACCACTACTTTCGCAACCTGGGCGTGGCCTTCGGAATCGCTCGCTGGCGTATCGAGTTGATGGAAACGCCGCTGCGACACATCGTCGGAGCTCAAGGCGGGCGGCTCTATTACAACCTCAGCAATATTCATGATGTCCTGCGAATGGCGCCCTTTGGCGACCGCTTAGTTGAGTGGTTCAATCAGTTCGTCGGCGCGTCACGCGCCGCGCCGACGCTGGATCGCGATCGAAGCTGGCGTGGAACTCGACGCGGCGCCATGCGTCAAGCGATGGAGGCGAGCTGGTGCTTTCTGAGCACCACTTGTCGCCTGCTTGGACTGTCGCGCGGCGTGCAGCGTTTTGAGCAACTTGTGGATGGCTTTGCGGCGGAATGCCAGGCGGTGCTTGCCGAGCAGGCCGCCGACTCGCCGCCGCCGATGCGAGTGCGCGAGTTGATGCGTCAGTTTCAGGGATTTCTTGACATCCGCCGACACGGTTGGTTGGAAGCATCCCTTGCCGACGCCGCCGCCATGATGGCCTATGGAGTCTGGGGGCGATTCGTGAAAGCCGAATTTCCCGAAGATCAAGCGAACTCGTTGCACAACACCTTGCTCAAGGGACTGCGTGACGTGGTCAGCGGCGAGCCGGCACTGCAGCTCTGGGACCTTTCACGAGCGATTCACGACGACGCGAATTTGCAGACACTGTTCGCCAACCCTGACGACTCCAGCGTGTTGCAAACCATCCGCGGCGAGGCTGGCCTGGAAGACTTCGGGAGACGGTTCGACAATTACCTGGCGGAGTGGGGCTTTCGTTGTTCAGGCGAATTGACGTTAACAACCCCCAGCTTCCAGGAGCGGCCCGAGTCTGTCATCGCCATGTTGCGTTACTACTCGCATTTGGACGGACCGTCTCCGCGGGAGGCATTGCAACATCAGCAAGATCAACGGCTGTCCGAGACGAAACGCGTGATGCGGGAGTTGCGGCGACGACCCGTATCACGCTGGTTGCCGTGGCCGCGAAAGTCCCTGGTTGGTCGTCGCCTGTTGCAGTGGACGCAACAAGCCGTCATGTGCCGCGAGCGCGCCCGACTGAAACAAGCGCTGTTGTACAGCCTGCTGCGGCGCATTTGCCTGGAGCTCGGCAGGATCGCGGTTTCGACCGGAAAACTAGAACACGCGGACGACCTGCTGTACTTGAGCACGGAAGAAATCGAGCAGTTTCATGCCGGCGGCGCCTTGTTCCCCGAAGATCTCGCGAGCCTGATTCGACGGCGCCGAGAAGCCGTGCTGGCTTTCGCGAAGCTGAAGCCGCCCGATACGTTGGCTTTGCGACCAGGTCAGTGCTGGCGGGGCGCCGCCGAATGCGGGCGGCAAGCAACATCAGAGAGGCGGGAATCGACGACGCCGGCGGAGGAAGCCTCCTGGCAAGGGCAAGGCGTCTGTGGAGGCCAGGTTGTCGGGCCCGCCTGCGTGCTGACCGATGTCACCGAGACCCAGCATCTGCGGCAGGGCGGCGTCTTGGTCGCGCGGCAAACCGATCCGGGCTGGGGGCCGGCGTTTCTCTTGATTCGAGGTTTAGTGATGGAACGCGGCGGAATGCTCTCTCACGGCGCGTATCCTGGCCCGTGAGTATGGGCTGCCGACGGTGGTTGGCGTCGCCGACGCGACGTCCCGGATCGAACAAGACCGGATGATCCTGGTCAACGGAGATCGTGGAATTGTCCAACCGCAGCGCACTTGAGGATGTTTGGCGATATTCGATCACGCGTTTCGATTGGCGTGTCGCCTGGTTGTTGCCGGCCTTGCTGATGGCGTGCAGTCGCTGGGCGCGGGGTGCATGGTCCACGTCGCTGCTGCCCTCGGACTGGCTGCTGTGTTTCGCTTGGGTGGCGACTTTTCGCCTGGCGGACGACCTGGCGGATCGCGAGCTCGATCGACGGCGACGTCCCGACCGAGTCCTTTGTCGGACGCGGCACGAACGAGCTTTCCATGTTTTTCTCGGGGGGCTGATGGCCATGGCCGCGCTGGCGACGCTAACGCTCCGCGAATGGAAGTCCTTGGTGATCGTGGTCGTCTATGGCTTCTTGTTGAAGGCGTGGTATCTTGGGCGGGGCAAGCTGGCCGCGTCGGTGGTTTGCAACTACCACATCGTGTTGTCGAAGTATGCTGTGATCACGCTGGTGCTGATCGGTTCGCAGCATCGGGTCGATTGGGTGAGCGCGAGCCTGGCTGCTTTCATCGCCTACGGTCTGATGTGCGTCTGGGAGGTGGTGCATGACGCGGATCTGCGCAACCCCGACGGCCCGGCGAATCGCTGCCGCCGAGTTCCTGCTCGTCGTCCTGGCGGGGCTGCTTGCGGTCTCGCTGAAACCGGTCATGCCCTGAATTCGGGAGCCGTGCATGTCAACTTCGAGCGAAAGCAAGCTGGCCGACGCGCCCTCGATGGAGGCCGCGCAATGCTACTTGTGCGGCGCCGACGAATGGCGTGAATTGACAAGAGCCCAGGACGACTACACGGGCAAGCCGGGGGAGTTTCGCTTCGTCACATGTCAACGATGCGGGTTGTCGTATCAAAACCCACGCATTCCGTTGGCGGACATCCCGGCCTGGTATGACGACGAGTACATCTCGCATCGCAAAAAGAGCGACTGGGGCGTCTTGACCTGGTTCTATCAGTGGGCGATGAACCAGCACGATCGTGATAAAGAGAAGCTGGTGCGACGTTTTGTACGCTTGTCGCCGGAAAGCAAGGTGTTGGATGTAGGGTGCGGATCCGCCAGTTTCCTCGCGCGCTTGCACGACCGCCATGGCGTTAACGTGAGCGGCGTGGATTTCAAGGACCTCTCGCATCTCCCCAGCTATCGAAACGTTGACTTTCACTGCGGTCTCTTCTACGAGCAAGACTTGCCTCGCAGCGCTTTCGACCTCATTACCATGTGGCACTTCCTGGAGCACGATTACCATCCTCGCCGTACTCTGCAATACGCCGGGGAACTGTTGAAGCCTGACGGCAAGCTAATCATCGAAGTCCCACGACTAGATAGCCTGACGTATCGACTCTACGGCTCGCGCTGGCCTGGCTTGCAAGCGCCGCAACACACGGTGCTTTACAAGCGAAGCACTCTGACGGCGATGGTTCGTGAAAGCGGGTTGGAGATTCTCCACTACTTGCCCTACGGCGCGTTCCCTTCGTACTTTTATCTTTTTGCGGGAGTCGCCTTCAAACTGCTCAAGGGGCGAGGGTTGGATGTCGGTAGGGCGATCTATCCTTACTTTGCGGGGCAGGTTCTGTTGGCGCCTGTTTTATTGTTCGAGCGTCATTTGAATCTCGCCATGCAGACGGTCGTGTGTCGGAAACCTCGCTCCAGTTGACGGACGATGCCCCAATAACCGCTCGAGGATTCGCAAATCATTGACGCTCTTCCCAATACGCCCTTAACCAAACGTCCCGATCTGCGGCGTCCGCGATCCCAAGCCACTTGGCGCACCCGAGCGCGAGTCATCGTGGCGACCATCGCGAGCATGCTGCTATTGCTTTTCGGATCCTTGCTGATGCTTCTTGTTGGCGTGGCGACGGGATTTCAAGCCAGGCGATTCTATGCGGAGACGATGGCGCGGATTGGCGCAGCTCGCGCTTGCCTGCTATGGCGTTGCGATCGTCGATCATCGCGACCGACCATTTCCGACCGAGCAAACCGTGTACATTTCCAATCACACCTCGGCGTTGGATATGTTTGTGATCATCGCCTTGGGGCTTCCAAACAGCCGCTACTTCTTAAGCGGCTTTCTCCGCAAGATTCTGCCGCTCTGGCTGATCGGCTGGCTGATTGGGATCTTCTGGACGGCTCGTCAGTCCAACGGGCCGAAACGCACGCGGATTTTTCAGGCGGCCGATCGACTCTTGCGTGCGACCGGCGAATCGGTGTTCTTGACGCCGGAGGGTCAGGTGACCGGCGTGTTCAACCGAGGGGCCTTTCATTTGGCGGCCAGCTTGAAAGCGCCCATCCAGCCGATCTATATCCTGATTCATCACGAAGTGGATCCCGGACCCTGGACCAACGGCGATGGATTCGAAGTGCGAGCGGGCGACGTCCACGTGCATTACAAACCGCGGATCGACACGTCGGATTGGACGATCGAAGACGTGGGCGTCCGCCGCGACGAAATTCGCGACTTGTACGCGGCGTGGGGACGCGAGCTCAGCGGCGAATGACGGTCCCGCGATAGCCGTCGACCTCCAACTCGATTCCTTGCGCCAGCGTGCGAGTCGCCTGGGAGACGCCCAGCACGGCGGGAATGCCGTATTCTCGACAAATCACGGCGGCGTGCGAAAGCTGCCCGCCCGTTTCGGTGACGACCGCCGCGACGCGATCCAGCACAGGCGTCCAGCCGGGTTCGGTGAAAGGGCAGACCAGGATGGCGCCGACGGCGGCCTGCATGGCCTCTTGGACATCGCGGGCGACATGGACGCGACCGACGGCCACGCCGCCGCTCGCCGCGATGCCGTAGTAGGCGGCCTTGTTCTCGCCGCTTTGGGCTCCCGACATGGATGCGTGCGCTGTTTGCAGCCTGCTTGTTTGGCCGGCTTCCAAGGCGCCACGGATCTCGTTGGGCGCCGAAAAGTGACGGTAGGTTTCGAAGATTCGTCGCCTGGCTGCAATGTCCCGCCGTTCGTCAGTGATGATCTCCTGGAAGGTTTGAAAGAAGATGTCGTCGCCAAGGCCCCGTTGTTCGGCCAATTGCAATGCTTTCCGCCGGATCATGTAATACATGCGATTGCTGACGTCGCGCAGCTCTTCGCGCAGCCAGACAAAAGTCCTGAGGCGATCCAATTTGCGGTCGAACTTGCGGCGTTTCCGCCAAGGCAGTTGCTCACGACACTCTTGCCGATAGGCGTGGTAGTCCGTTGCCGGATCCTTGGGCGCCGCCGCGGGTTCACGCGTCATCAACTGCTTCACGAACTCGCGATCCTCATCCCAGCGAGGACGGCGAACATCGATTCCGAAACGGCAGTGGTGGCGGAATCGGCGAAGCAGGATTTCGAGGTCGAACTCTTGACGTGCGTGCATCGCCCGCATCACGCGCAACGGCGCCATGTGCTGGATTTCCGGGCAACGCCGCGGCCAATCGCGCGTAGTTGCACTCGGGGAAGCCGTCTTGAAAGTCCATCTTCGCCAAGGACACTGCGTAGATCGTACGAAAGTACGTGGCCTCGACGCGCACATAGTCCTGCTCGATCAGTGTTTCCCACGGTCGCTCGCGCCAATTCGAATCGAGAGCTTCCTGCCTGGCCGGAAACTCCTTCAGCAAGGTCTTGGCCTCGCGTTGACGGCGACGGAAGAAGCCTGGCAAGGACAGCAAAGTAGGGATGGCTTGGCAGATGGTTCGCAAAGAGACCGGCGTGCATCGGCCTGGACCGTCGTACTCGATCGCCACACTCAGATCGTTGTCGAAATCTCGCTCGACAAATCCGGGGATGCGGGCGACGGCGGTCTTCACGGCGGCAAGATTCCAATAAGGACGACCGAAGAACATGCGTCCCGCCTGAAAGTCATGGCGGAACAGGCGGATTTCGCGAAGGCATTGCTTGAGACTCAAGTCCCAGACCAACTGATACAAGGACCACATCAACGGCGAGCACACATCGGCGGAGACGCCTCCGTCGCGAAAATCCGCGTTGGTCCACTCGCCGATGTCGTGTGGAAACTGAATGCGCGTGATCGGCCGAGCTTGCAGCAAGAACAGTTCGCCGTCTTGGATTGCGAATTCGATATCTTGAGGCTGACCGAGGAAGGACTGGACGTCCTGCACCATCGTCGTGATGGCGTCTCGAAAACGAAGCAGCAAGGGATCGTCTTCCGGGAGCGGCTCGCGTCGGCCCGCCAGCAGTTCATCGGCGAGTCCGCGGCAAGCTTCAATGACCACACGTTCTTCTCCGTTGCTGGGATCAACGCCAAACGCGACTCCCGCGAGTTCCGGCCGCACCATCTTCTGGATCATCACGTTCATCCGCAGATGGGTTGGATCGATCCGCATGCGACGGCAGTATTCCAGCAGCGCGGGCGCCGTCGCTGCTTGTCGGCAACCATGGATCGCCTGCCGCACGTCGGCGAGCGTGCTGAGATTCAGGAAAGAAGCGAATTGGCCGGCGAACGAGGATGTCGGTCCATCCTCGCAAGCGGCCGAGGAACGCACGGCCAGTGGATACCCAAGTTGCTCCGCGATCGCTTGCAGATGGAGGTCCTCCGGCGGCGCCATGACGAACGGCGGCACGCGAAAGCCGGCCCGCTGCAAACGCTGCAGCATCGCCGCCTTGCCGCCCATCTCCCCTAGAGTCGCTTCCACCATCGCGGCGTGCCTTATATCGAAGTGAGCGGGTTAAGGCGGCCGGTGTGCACTCCGCCGAAGACGCAAAAATCTTTAACGTCCGCGAGACCAAAACCGTGGCGCCGGGCCAGTTCCTGCATCTTGGCGACCTTGCTTAGCGTCACGGTCCCTGTGTAAGTACGGTCGCGGATATTGCTGAACCCTAACAGGAGCGCCTCGGCCATGCAGCCGAACGTCTTTCCGGGGGGCAAAGGGAAGCTGGCGATCTCCAGGTCTTCTCCGAAAGGCAGCTTCGCCAGTCCGCCGGTGACGAAGAGGGTTTGAGGCGCGGCCGTAACGATGTTCGCGTTCAGCGCGCTCGGCACCGAAACGTCGCACACCACGGTCGCCGATGCGAGCATATCCGGAGTCAAGATGGGCTCGGCGGAGTTGACCGCGCAGACAACCACGTTGGCTCGTCGGCACTGATCTGCATCCACGACCGTTGCTCGCGGCAAAGTGCGGGCAAGTTGCTCCGCTCTCAATTTCGAACGCGGCCGCTGGCCGCCGATCAACAAGGTCTCAGCGAAGTGAGGGGCCAGGCTGCGAGCGCATACTCGGCCGATGTTGCCTGCGCCGCCAACCACGGCCAACGCGGCGGACTCCCGCCTCAACCGTTTCTGCTGCATGGCTTGTTCGATGGACTGCAACGTCAATGCAACGGTGTAGCTGTTGCCGCTGGAAATCCCCATGGTGTCCCTGGCGATGGTGCGGCCATTGCGAGTCAGGATCGAGGTGTATTGCCCCAGCGCCGTGAGTTGACAACCGAGGTCATGGGCCACGTCGACGGCGCCCTGGACCAGGCAGCGGGGCCAAGACCAGTCGCGTTGATCCAGCCAATGGCGGGCCATCCGCGAGGTGAACGGCAGCATGATCGGGTACAGGCGAACTCGCTGTCCCGTGACCGACGCGACTTCGACGCTGCTCATCACGACGGGCGAGGCAAAACAACTCAGTCGGTGCAGCAGATCCTCGCGTTGTTCCGCCGTGAAGCGATCAAGTCCGGGTTCTTGCCGACGGAGATCTTCGGAATCGATCATGTGGCAGAGCCAGGCAACCCGCGGAACCGCCGCTTCCGCTCGCCGCTGTTGATTTTGAAAACGCGCCGTATCAAACGCCACGGCGGAGAAAGGCGTCCTTCGCAACGGCGCGGAAAGAGCGTTGGACCGCGGAAGCGATAACAGGCATTCGGCCAGTCGAGGCGCGTCCCCTTTCTGCACCGCCGCGCAAACGTCGTCCAATCCGTTCACCAAGCGCGTTGTGTGTTCGCTTGACCAATCCACCGAGGGCTGAATTCGCAGCGTACGAGGATGGCTTAAGGTCGGCATGACGCGCAAGTGATGACAATGCAGCAGGTGCGCGACGGCCAGGTACAGCATTCGATGATTCGCATCCAGAAGTCTGAACAGGAAACTGGGCGAAGTCGCTTGGGAATGAAACTCGACGCCCGTCATCAGTCCGCAACTTCGTACATCGGCCAGCACGGACGGCCAGCGTCCAGCCAGAGCTTGCAGGCGGCCGGCAAGCTCAGCGCCGCGTGTTCGCACTTGCCGCAAGAAGTCGCCATCCACCATCCGCAAGACCTCAAGCCCCACGGTGCAGGAGAACTCATCGGCGGCGAACGTACTGCTGTGCATCAAATCGAATTGCGGATCATAGCGGTTCTCGTCGATCAAGGTGGCGGCTAGCTTGGCGACGCCTCCGCCCAAGGCTTTGGATAGGACAATGTAGTCAGGGCGAACTTGCAGGTGCTGGCAGGCCAGGAACGCGCCGGTTCGGCCAACGCCCGACTGGCACTCATCGGCGATCAAGGGAACGCCTTGATGAAGGCAACATTCGGCGGCGGCCTGCACGAAGGCGGGGGATAGTGGGCGCACGCCGGCTTCGCCTTGAATGGGCTCGAAGAGAAAGCCGGCGATCCGTCCGGAATGCCGTCGGAAGGCGGATCGCAGTCGGTCAAGGTGGTTGGCGGCGATCCACTCGACTTGCAAGCCAGGCAGTTCGAAGGCGCGTCGATACTGTGTGTCGAACGTGGTTTGCAGGGCGCCCAACGTTTTGCCGTGAAAAGCCTGTTCCACCGCGAGGAAAACTCGCTGGCCTGTTTCCAGCATCGCGTGCTTCAACGCGCATTCCACAGCTTCGGCGCCGGTGCTGGAGAACACGGATCGATAACCGCCGCCGCAGCGATGCGAGAGCTCCTGCGCCAGCGCCTCAGCCGCCTCGTTGCGGTTGCCCTGGATCAGTAGCGGGCGACCGCTCGAAAAAAAATCGACCGCCAAGGCCTGAAGTCTAGGATGTGCGTGGCCCAGCAACACCGCGCCGTAACCGCCCACACAATCCAGCACGCGGGTCGGGCCCTCCGCGTTCGCCGAGTGCAGCCAGACGCCCTCCCCTCGATGATAGGAGATCTCCAAACCCAGGGCGGTCAACCATTGGCTAAGCAGCGGCTTATGCCGTATCACGCCTTCCACTTCGGGCGCCGCGGGGCGACAGCTTGCTGCGTCAACATCACGAATGGGCGGCACGTCAGCATCCTGGAAGGGCCGAAAGTATAGACGGTGCATTGTGGCGGCCCCGATCGGCCGCAGCAACCATGCACGACGTCCAGCTGGATCGATCGCCGAGCCCGCCTCGAACTTGGGGAGCGGCGTTGCCAGAAGGCATTGCCACGTGGTTAACTGTGCGGAAGCTTGTCACTCGATTTCGCCTAGCCCATGTTGGATGATCATGTCGAAGACCCGCCGCGCTCGCAAACGACGCCAACCCAGGATTCGGCGTGACACGCCGGCTGGAGCTCCGCCGGGGCTGCCGGTTGTGCCGAGTCCCAAGGCGCTGTCGGCGCGGGTCTTCGCATTGCATGAGAACGTGTTCCTCGAAGAGAAGGTGCGCAATATCCGCGAGTTGCCTGCGATTGTCGATGCGCATCGAGTCACTTGGATCGACATCAGCTCCGTGCAGAATCGCGGCGGCATTCAGCAACTTGGCGAGCTCTTCGGCCTGCACCCCTTGGCGCTGGAGGATGTTGTCAATGTTCATCAACGCGCTAAAGTCGAGGCCTACGAAAACAGCCTGTTTATTGTTGCTCGCATGGTGCAACCCAATCAGGAAGACACGCGACGGACCGAGACCGAGCAGGTGAGTTTCTTCGTGGGGAAGAAGTTCCTGATCACTTTCCAGGAGCGTCCCGGCGATTGCTTCGAACCGGTCCGCGACCGATTGCGCAAGAGCCAAGGACGCATTCGCATGCTCGGAACCGATTACTTGGCTTACACCCTGATCGACGCCATCATCGACTCCTACTTTCCGGTGTTGGAGCACTATGCGGACGTGCTGGATTCGATCGAGGAAACCGTGGCTCACCGAGCTGACGCCGCAGTGATCCACCGAATCCACGATGTGCGCAACGATCTGCTTTTGCTGCGACGCGCCGTGCGACCCCATCGAACGTGTCTGAACGAATTGGTGCGCGACGAGCATCCCTTGATCAAGCCCGAGACTCGCGTGTACTTTCGCGACTGCTACGACCATTCGGTGCAGTTGTTCGATCTGCTCGATGTTTATCGCGAGTTATGTTCGGATGTTCGCGACTATTACCTTTCGATCGTCAGCAATCGCATGAACGAAGTCATGAAGGTGCTGACCATCATCTCCACCGTCTTCATTCCCCTCGGTTTTGTCGCCAGCCTGTACGGCATGAACTTCAACACGCAGTTGGCCGGGAACATGCCGGAGTTGAACTGGCCCTACGCCTATCTGGGCGTGCTGGGCCTGATGTCCAGCATGACGGCGGGCATGGTGTACTATTTCTACCGCAGGGGATGGCTGCGATCTGATTTGTAGCCGTTGTCAGGGGGGGCGTCCTCTGGTCAAGCGGGTGGGCGGCGGCCTAGAATAGAAAGCGCGTCGCAACGACGCTCATTCCTCATAACCCCCGCCACTTGACGCTCCTGACACGCCCATGCATGATTCGCGCACCGCACTGCTTTGGCTCGCACTGGCAGCATTCGCCCCCTCCGTGGCGAGGTGCGATCAGTCCGCCGAGCTCGAGTTCTTCGAGAAGTCCGTCCGACCGATCCTGGCCAAACGTTGCTACGGTTGCCATAGCGGCAAGGTCGCCGAACCCAAAGGCGGCCTGAAACTCGATGACCGCCAGGCATTTCTTGGTGGGGGCGATTCCGGCGCTCCGATCGACGCCGCCAACTGGAGCAAGGGCCTGTTGTGGCTGGCGATTCGCCGCGACGATACGGTGTCCGCCATGCCGCCCGACGCTCCGCTTCCCAAGGAGGAAGTCGACCTGCTCCAGCGATGGCTTGAGCAAGGCGCGGTGATGCCAGAGCATGTTGACGCCGCGGGCGACGCCGCCGCACATTGGGCTTTTCAAGCCCCCGTCGCCGCCGAGACCTTCGCGGAACCGCGCAGACGCGTCGGCGGTTCTCGACGCGTTGATCGCCGCGCGGCAAGCCGCCGCCAATCTCCAACGCGGCCAACAGGCCGATCGCCTCACATTGCTCCGCCGACTGTCGTTTGACCTGGTGGGATTGCCGCCCACGTTTGCCGAGGCGCACGAATTCATCGACGATGAACGCCCCGACGCTTACCAGCGCCTCGTCGACCGTTTGCTGGCTTCGCCTCGTTTCGGCGAGCGTTGGGCGCGGCTCTGGATGGACGTGTCTCGCTATTCCGACACGAAGGGCTATGTGTTCACCGAAGATCGCGCGTACCCCAATGCCTATCGGTATCGCGAATGGTTGATCGCCGCCTTCAACCGCGACTTGCCCTTTGACGTGTTCCTGAAGGCGCAGTTGGCGGCGGATCGGATGCAGGATCAGTTGACGGAGGATGACTTGTGGGCGATGGGGTATCTCACGCTCGGGCGACTGTTCCTTCGCAATCGGCATGACATCATTGACGACCGCATTGACGTCGTGACTCGCGGCATGATGGGGTTGACCGTCACGTGTGCTCGCTGCCATGACCATAAGTACGATCCCATCCCAGCGCACGACTATTACGCACTGTATGGGATCTTCGACAGCTCCCAGGATCCGGAAGACAAGACGGCGCTCTGGCTAGTGGATTCGGAGCGGCCGCACGATTCGCCGATTCTGGTGCGCGGCAGTCCAGGCAACCGCGGGCCGATCGCCCCGCGCCGTTTCTTGACGGCCCTGGCGGGGGAAGAAGGCCCTCGTTTCGATGACGGCAGCGGGCGTTTGCAATTGGCCGAGGCGATCGCCAGTCGTGATAACCCGTTAACCGCCCGAGTCTGGGTGAATCGGGTGTGGGGCGGGCTGTTTGGTCAGTTTCTGGTCGGGACGCCGAGCGATTTCGGGCTTCGCTGCGACCCGCCGGCGATCCCCGAAGCGCTCGACTACCTGGCTCTGCGGTTCATGGACGACGGCTGGTCGCATAAGTCGCTGGTCAGGACGCTGGTGTTGTCCGAGACCTACAAGCAGTCGTCGGAAACCCGTTCCCAGCCTCTGGCGGTCGATCCGGAAAACCAACTGCTGTGGCGGCAGCAGCGGAAGCGTTTGCAGTTCGAGCAACTTCGCGACGCCCTGTTGCTCGCCAGCGGCGAACTGGACGCCGGCAAGATCGGGGGAGCGTCCGTCAACATCGTCGCCGATCCGCCCGCCATGCGACGCTCGCTGTACGCCCATATTGATCGGCAAAACCTGCCCGGCTTGTTTCGCACGTTTGACTTCGCCAGTCCTGACACCCATGCTCCCCGGCGATACGCCACCACCGTACCGCAGCAAGCGTTGTTCTTGATGAACAATCCGTTCGCCCTGCAAGCCGCCCGCGCCTTGGCTGATCGAGCCAAGCAATCAGCTGACGGCGAGGTTTCGGCCACCGTGCAACTGTACCGTTTGGCGTTGGCCCGCGATCCGGACGAGCAAGAGTTGCGCTGGGCGCGGGAGTTCCTTGCTGGAGCGACGTCCGCCGAGCAGGAGCGGGCCCAGCGGTTTGAGTTACTGGCCCAGGTGTTGTTGGAATCCAACGAGTTCTCCTTCTTGGACTAGGCTCGAGGTACAGAGCCTAGAGAGAAACAACGAGCTGATCATGAATCAAGAGCCCACCTCCGCCGCAGCGCAACTCTGTTGGAGCCGTCGCGAAATGTTGAGTCGCAGCGGCATGGGACTCGCCGGCCTGGCGCTGAACTCGCTGCTCGATCCCGCGGCCCAGGCAGGCCCGGCGACCAACCCCTTGGCCGAGCGTCTGCCCCCGCATTTCGCTCCCAAGGCGAAGCGCATCATCCACCTGTTTATGAACGGCGGGCCGTCGCAGGTCGACACCTTCGACCCCAAACCGGCGTTACAGAAGTACGCCGGGCAAGACTTGCCGGGTGGGAATCTCAAGACCGAACGTCCGACCGGCGCCGTCTTTCCCTCGCCCTACAAGTTTCGGCGCCATGGCCAGTCGGGGCTGCCGGTCAGCGAGATCTTCCCGCATATCGCGCAGCATGTGGACGAGATGACGGTTGTGCGTTCGCTGCACGCCGACGTTCCCAATCATGAACCTTCGCTGTTGCTCATGAACTGCGGCGAAGCGAGACTGATTCGACCAAGTCTCGGATCCTGGCTGACCTACGGCTTGGGCGCCGAGAATCAAAACCTGCCCGCCTTCATTGCGATGTGCCCCGGCGGGTATCCCATTCAGGAATCACAGAACTGGCAGGCGGGCTTCTTGCCCGGCGTCTTTCAGGGTTCCTACATCAACACCAAGCACGCCGATATCGATCGGTTAATCGCCGATATTCGCAACCCTCGCTTCACGCGCAGCCAACAGCGCGAGCAACTCGACTTGTTGCAGGAAATCAATCGGCGCCATGCGACGCAGCGTCACGAGGACCCGCAGTTGGAGTCGCGCATTCAATCGTTTGAACTCGCGTATCGCATGCAACAGGAAGCCGCGGAGGCGTTCGATGTTCGCAACGAGCCGCAATATATCCTGGATCGGTATGGCCGCGGCGTGCAGGCCCGTCAAATCCTGATCGCTCGACGCCTCGTGGAGCGTGGAGTGCGATTCGTCCAAGTCTGGCACGGCGACGGGCAACCTTGGGACAACCACGACGATCTCGCGGTTAATCATCGCCGCCTGGCGGGTCAGTGCGACCAAGCCATCGGCGCCTTGTTAACCGACTTGAAGGAACGCGGGCTGTTGGACGAAACGCTGGTTATGTGGGGCGGCGAGTTTGGCCGCACTCCCGTCGTGGAAATGCCCAAGAAGGGCTCCAACCAGGGCAAGATCAATGGACGCGATCACAATCATCATGGTTTCACGATGTGGTTCGCCGGCGGCGGCGTGAAGCAGGGCTTCGCTTACGGGGCCACCGACGAATTTGGCTTCAAGGCCGTTGAGAATCGCGTTCATGTCCACGACCTGCACGCCACGATCCTCAAGCTCATGGGGTTCGATCATGAACGTTTCACGTATCGCTATGCGGGCCGAGACTTCCGGCTGACCGATGTTCATGGTCACGTGGTTGAGGATATTATCGCCTGATAGATGGCTCGCGGTTGATTGCGACAGCCGCATTGGACGTCGCGTTCGTGCGATCCATCATGATCCGCCTGACGCCCCGGACGGGAATTCTCACATGAGAGTCGCACGATGACCGAAATGTCGAAGGTGGGCGTCTATCTGGATTCGCTCGATCGTCCGCTGAAGAAAGCTCTGGAGTTCATCGCCCGCACTGGCGTGCGGGCGGTCGAGTTGAATGCTCGCGGCGACTTGAATCCCAGAACGCTCTCGGAATCTGGCGTGCGCCACTTCGCAAGATCCTGGATGATTACAACGTCAAGCTGTGCGCGCTGCGTTTTCGGACTCGTCGAGGCTATCAGGTCTTGGACGATTTGGACGCTCGTATCGACGCCACCAAACAGGTGATGAAACTTGCGTATCAGTTACGGACGCCGATCGTCGTGAACCAGGTGGGCCGAGTTCCCGATGACGTTGAGGATCCACAATGGACGACGCTTGTGGAGTCGCTAAGCGATCTGGGGCGCCATGGAGAACGCATCGGAGCCTTTCTCGCGGCGCAAACCGGAAGCGAGGATGGTCAGCACTTGAGGCGTCTGCTTGACGCGCTGGAAACCAACGCGGTGGGCGTCGCCTTCCATCCGGGCAACTTGATCGTCAACGGGTTCTCGGCGCAGGACGCTGTCGAGCACTTGGGGGAACGCGTTGTGTATGTGCAGGCGGCCGATGGCGTGCGCGACTTGCGCGCGGCCGCGGACTGGAGACACAGCTTGGCCGCGGCGCCGCCGATTTTCCCGAGCTGATCGGGCGCCTCGAAGAACACGGCTATCGCGGCCATTACACGATCGAGTTCTCGCCGTCGGACAATCCGCAAGACAACGAACAGCGAATCCTGGACGCGGTCTCGTACCTGCGAGAACTCGGCGTTTAATACCGAGCTTCGTCGCTTATACCTCCGCGGGCCCATTCCGCGATCGCTCGCGACGACGGCGCAAACAACCCCAACCGACAAGGACGCCGGACAGCGTGCTGAGCACCAAGAGGCTACCGGGTTCTGGAACCGAGTTGGCCGATCCCGCGAAGTTCAACGCATTGGCAAGCAGCCTCAGCCCGTCGGTCGACGAATCCCAAAAGTCGACTCGCGACTGATCCGATGGCGGGAAGAAGTTCAAACCCACGACCCGACCGGCTCGAGCGGTATTGACGGCGACCAAACCACGGCCATTGCTCCAATCTGCAATCAACTCGGAATCGGGAGTCAATGGCCCCACCTGACTGTGCCAGCTGTTGGAGCCGCCGTCAAAGCTGTTCACGCCCGCCATGATCGCGTGCCCGGGATCATACACGGTCCCCAGCGTCAGCGAGTTGCCCGTGCGAACGGGACCCTGCCCCCAGACGCCGTATTGCTGCGTGGTCCAGCGCCCACGCAGACCATAAACGCCGTTGTTCGAGGCGAAGGGAGCCTCCACGACGCCACCGCCTTGATCGACGTAGTTCGCCAGCACATTGCCCAGCGTGGTGCGATTGGCGAATTGATAGTTGGAGTAAACCAACACCGCGTCATAGGCCTGCAATGAGCCCAAGGAGGGAGTGCCGACGCGAGCGTCGAACGTGTCGATGTTTCCGCTGATGAAGCCGCTGTTGGTCAGCGATTGTCGTACTTCCGCCGTCCAATTAGTGAAGTCAGCGGCGATGATCAAGACGTCGGCGAAGACGCTTGATCCTTGGCAGCCGAGCAGCAGGCAAGTCAGCAGGAGAGATCGTAAGTTCATGGATGCTCCGGGTGGGATGACGAAGAAAGTTAGCTTATTTCAAGACCCTTCGCCAATGGCGCCCGCCTGGACCCTGGGTCGTCTCTTAGCGCCCCTGGGCCGACTCTGCCTACCGCCGAGTATCCCACCATAAGGAAGCGCGTCGCACCGATCGGAAGTGGGGAAAAGCGGCTTTGCCTACCCCCTGGCGGCGCTGCACTTAACAGAACGATCGTCAGGATCGGTCGAAAAGGCCCAAAGCGACACCGTCGTTTTTTTTTTCGTTTCGGGAAGGTGTTGAGCCCGAGAGTCAGAAGATCCATTTCCATTGTCTCGGGCCGCGCTTCGGCGTGGGCGACTGTGGTTCAACCTGCGGCGTCGGGACGAGCGACATCCGTGGCGCTGGCCGACGTTTGGTGGGCGTTCCGTGGCTTGACCGCGAAGGCTAAAATGATGTCGGCCTTTCGGCCAGGGCCTGGCTTCCGTTCCCCGTCTTCGCCGCGGCGCATCAGGGCGTTTCCATGGACTCCATCGACCAACGATCTGGCGTGATTCTCGGACGGATGATGTGGGCCCTCATTCTCGCGAGTGTCGTCATCACGAGTGTCCCTGCACGGGCTTGGGAAGGCGTCGCTTCCGATCTTGTCACGCCCGACATGACGGCGGGGAAGCCTGCTGCTGGCCGACGAGTTCGTCAGGTCGCACCGGAGTACGAAGGCTCCGAGGTCCACCATGCCTTGTACCTGCCCGTGGATTGGAAACCCGGCGGCAAGTACTCGGTGATGGTTGAGTACACGGGCAACAAGTACGCCGCGTGCGGTTCGACGGGCGAGGTCAAGGACGCAAATCTCGGCTACGGCCTCACTGGCGGCAAGGGCTTCATTTGGGTTTCCATGCCGTACATCGAGAAAGGCGGCAAACAGAATGCGGTCACCTGGTGGGGCGACAAACAAGCCACCGTAGACTATTGCAAAACCAACGTCCCCAGAATCTGCGACCAGTTCGGCGGTGATCCGGAGAGCGTCTTTATCTGCGGTTTCTCGCGCGGCGCGATTGGAGCCAGCTACATCGGTTTGGCGGACGATGAAATCGCCGCATTGTGGAAGGGCGTTTTCACGCACGACCATTTCGATGGAGAACGAATGTGGGCGTACCCCGAGAGCGACCGCAGGTCAGCGCTTGGGCGTTTGGCTCGCCTGCGAGGCCGGCCGGTACTGGCGAGCGGCGAGGGCAATGATTTTCTGCGCGAGCATCCGGAACTGGCGGACTTCACCTTCTTGAGACCTCCCGTGGCGAAGATTTTCCAGATCCCGGAGGGCAAGGTCATTCACCCGCACACCGATCTGTGGATGCACCGCGAAAGCGAATACCGCGATCAGGCTCGTCAATGGTTGAACAAGCACAAGTAAGAGGAGCGAACTGCGAGTGGGACGGTGCGGCCTCGTTTTTCGGCGCGTTCGGTCCAAACGAGGGTCATTCGATTGCTTAGGGGCGGCCCAACACCTCCCCCTGCCAGTCTGCTGGTGGTTACGCGGAGGCCGCTCGCAAGCGGCGCCGTGCGTCCTCCAGCCAATGTTGGAAGCGGCGCCACATCGCTTGCCCCAGCGAGCCACGATCGACCACGCATTTCAGGACGCCGGTTTGCCCGGCGGCCGCACCCAACAGCGGCGTGTTGAAATGGACTTCCGCGGTGAAATACGGCGAGGTCAACCGCCACTCGCCCTGATCGCTCGGCATTGCCTTGACCGCCAGCGGTCCGCCGGCCGTCGCCGCAAGTCCCGGATGGGGCAGCCGATCGCTTGCGCGCGGGCTGAGCGTATCCAGCCTTCCCAAACGCTCGCCGCAAGGGTCTCCCCATAAGTGCACGACAACCTCGCTTCCCTGAAGCGGCGCCACCCAAGCGAAGTCTTGCTGAGCGATCAAAGCGCGGACATGACGAGTTGACTCATCCGCAACCGTCAACAGCGCGCCGCCCGTATCGATGTAGGTCCCCAGCAGATCCGCCAACCGCGGCGCCAGGATCCGGCCCCCGTGGGGCGCCCGCACGTTCAGTGCGGCTTGATGGCCGAGCAGTTCCTCGAGCCGTTGCTGATGAGCCAGCCGTTGCTCGTGCTCCACTTGCTCGGCCGCCAACTCGCCGCGCAGATGATGGACGGCCGCCTTCCGGCGACTGCTTTGGATGGTCAATTGCAAATCGCGGATGTCGCTTTCCAACTGAAGATTCGATAAACGCACCAGCAACTGCCCTTGCTCCACCACGTCGCCGGAATGCACCAGCAACTGTTCGACAAATCCGGCCGTGCCGGCTCGAACATCGCTCAGGCGTTCATAGTCCACGACGGCGGGGGCTTTCAATGTCTCTCGCCATGGAAGACCCGTTCCCAGCATCCATGCGGCGAGGGCCAACCCGGAGACCATCGCCGCCATACGGAAACGACTGCGAGCGTCCGCCAGCGGATGAACCGTAAGGATTCGCACCAAGTGATACAGGGGTCCCGCCAGCCAGGCGAACAACGCCATGATCGCCAGGATGACGCCCGCGCCGTCCCACATCGCCTCGGCCGCCACCAACAGCGCCGCACACACGAGGATCCGCCATAAGAACGCCGCGACGCCATACCCGGCGATCCACAGGTGTTCGCTCCTTGTGCCGGCCATGCGAGGGCGCGGCCAACCGAGGAAGACTCGGCCGAGCCACCCCGTCAGCATCGCCTGTCCCTGCGTCGCCAGATTTGGCAGATGCAAGAGGTCGGTGAAGATGTAATAGCCGTCGAATCGCATGAGCGGATTGGCGTTGAACAGCAGCGTGGCCACTCCGGCGGTGACGATGACCCGAAATGCATAATCGTGGACGACGCCCTGCCGGGTGTAGGACCAGACGATCGCGGCGATCGCCGCGGCCAGCAAGTCCAGGTACATCCCCGCCGCGGCGACATGGATCCGTTTCCAGCGATTGCCGAATCTCCATGAGGACGTTACATCGACAAATGGCAAGGGAACTCCCAGCAGCAGCATGACGCCCGCTTGCCGCGTCTCGCCTCCATAACGCCGGCAGACCACGCCATGCGCGCATTCGTGCCCCAGCTTCAGAACCAGCCAGACGACGGCCAACAGCCACCATTGCCCCGGGGCGATGATCACTTCGCGCATGGACAGCAGTTCATCCGACCGCACCCACAAATGCATCGCCGCGACCACGACGAGCAGCAACCAGAGTGCGGCGCCCCAAGGCCCAAAGAGCCAGCCGCACCAAGGCGCCATGGCTTGCAGTATCCGATCCGGACCGGTCCAGGCGAATCGCAGGATCAACGGGTTCGTCCATTGCCGCCAGCGAGCGCGCTGCGCTTTTTGAGCGTCTTGTGCAACTCGTTGCTCGGAAGCCGAAGCGTGCGTCAGCGCCAAACGACAACCGACCAGCCACTGGCAGAACGCAGCCGCTTCCTGCTCGTCAAAGGCCTGATCGCCTAGTTGATCCGCCGCGGCGGCGAGCGCTTCGGCCAGCGTTCGCTTTCCGTCCAGAAGAGAGGCGAACACGTGTTCCGCCTGACCCAGGCGATAGAACTGACCGGCCACAGGATCCTCGATCACGTACGCCATTTGTTGGGCGAACTGGTCCATCGTCACACGAAGATCCGCGCAACTGCAACCGCTGGTTGGCGAGTTCTTCAGTCAGGTGATCGCGAGTCATGGCGCTGTCCAGGGATTTCATGGTGAGCGACGCCTTCCCGGCAACCTACCAGGCAAGCCACACCTGGAGCCGCTCCCAGGGCTTGTGAAGCAGGATCCAAGCCAGGCGTTTGGGAGTGGATTCCACCTGCGCGCTGCCAAACATGCCCGGCTGCAATTGGCGATCGACATTGTCCAGAACCACCTCGGCGATGAAGACGTTTTGCTGATCTCGCACTTCCGAACGCGGATGGATGTCGCGGATCACCGCGGAGCGTTTTTCCGCCAAGCCTTCTAGTCGCAGTTGCACCGCCGCCCCGTCGCGGATGTGCGGCAGATCTTCGGCTGGGATGGCGATCTCCGCGATCACTTGATCCAGCGGGGCGATTTCAAACAACGATTGGCCGACTTTGACCGGCGCGTTGGCGACGCGCTCCAGGTCGCCCGCCAGCACGACGCCGTGGATGGGAGAGCGGATGTCGAGTCGTCGGCGGCGGTCTTCCAGCAAGTTGGATCGCACCGAGATCTGCTGCAGCTCCAACTCAGCTTGCTGAGCCGCCGCTATGTTTCCCGCGATCAAGTCGATATCGCGTTGCTTGGCCGCTTGCTCCCGTTGGGCTTGCAATCCAGCGAGCTCCCAACGCACCTGGCGGCCATCCATTTGAGCCAAAAGCTCTCCAGCGGCGACGCGATCACCTGGTTGGATCTTGACTTCCAGCAAGAGACCGTCGTGGGGAGCGACGACAAACCGCCGCAAGACTGGTTCGACGACGCAGTCCGCGGCAATGTGATGCGGAGCGGGCGCCGCCGCCGCCACCGCCAGGATCGCCACGACAACGCCCAACCAGGCGACTCGGCGTCGTGTGGCGGATTTTCTCAACTGGGGTTTGGCGCCGGCCCGACGAATGGTATGCAACGCGTCCGCAAGGCGAGGCGTGACGGCTCGCCACCATTTCCCTTGAACGACCGGTTGCAGAGCCCGCTTGGATCCCAGGCAAGCCCAGGCGCCGACCAGCGCGCCATCCGACGCCCGCAACGGCCCGGAGAGTACGGCTTCGGCGCCGAAATGCTGCATCGCCTGTCGATGTCCCATGGCTGGGGCAGCGCCGCCGGGAGACGACGCCTCAGCTCCCTGAGGTTGCAACAGGCATTCGTTCAGCAGTTGATCGGCGGCTCGCGTGGCCGGCGAGCTCCGTTGGATTTCAGCGATTCCGGAGATCGCTGATGTCCTCACGAATTCACTCCAACGGTTCGCCCAACCAAAGATCACCACGCCGCCAAGATGGCGTTGCACGCAACTCACCAGCGCCAGCGCCGCTTGCTGGGAGTCTTCGCAGCGATGCAGGGCCCCCAGCAACTCCAAGGCCGCCGCCGTGTTCGTTAGCTGTTGTTCGCTTGCACGAGCCTGTTGCTTCATTCGCCACTGGCTGGCGGCGGAGGCGATCAGACGCACCGAGGCAAGGTCGGGAATCGCCTCCCCCGACTCGGCCAACATGCTGACCGCGAAGGCCTCGCAGTCGCCCGTCGCTAAAGGGATGGGCAAGCAACAGATCCGCACGTTTCGCGCGGGGCCTTCCACCATTTGAACCGACCCGCTTTGGCAGGCGGTCGCAGCGACTTGCAGCAGTTTCTCTTGAAAGGAAGGCGCCTGGAAGAGCGGGCCAAGGAGCGTATTCGGTCCCACCATCAGCCGCCCATCGCTGTCGCGAAGCAAGTACGCCGCGGCGGCCACCTCTCGCAAGGCGGTCGCCTGTTGGACGAACTGTTCCAGAACCTTGGCCGCTTCGCCTCCGCCTTGCACCAAGGCGAAGAGCTGCCGAAAGTCTTCTTCGGCTCGTCGCGCCGGCAGCCGCGCCGTCAGCGCGGCCGCCACGGGACTCGGCGGCGCGTGCGACGCATGCGTCTTGAACGTCGTCGCGTCATTCGGAGTGGTTGGTGATGTTGTCATGGAGGCGACTCGTTGCGATCGCGCGCGTCGCGGCGGATCATTGGAACTGGTCAACGTGGGTTGGGAATCGCGGATTGGGCGTCACGGGCGACGCCGCCCAGCACGGCGTCGTCGATCTGCAAGACGCACGGAGCTCCGCTCCGGACTCCGAGGTCGCTGTTGACGATCACCGCGTCCACGCGGATGGTGCGGCTGTCCGGTTCGGTGACTGGAGCAACAAAGTCGATTTCCGCCCGCACCACTTTCCGCTCGCCCAGCAAACGAACCTGAACAGGCAATCCTTGGCGGAGTGCAATCGCTTGTGCGTAAGGTACGTAGAATTTGACTCGCAGTTTTTCCAGCTGGGCGATCGTGACCACGACGGGATCGGCCGCCGAGACGGCTTCGCCCGCTTCGCGATGCACCTCCAGCACGACGCCGTCAAGCGGGCTGCGCACTTCGCGTCGCGCGATTTCGGCGTCGATTCTGTCCAATTCCAGCTTTCGCAGCAGTTGCTCTTCTTCCGCCGCGATCAGCTCGATCTGCGCCAATCGCAGGTCCGCCTCGGCGCGATCCAATTCGCTCATGCTGCCGTGGCCCTCGGCGATCAACGTTCTCAGCTTTCCATGCCTTTGTTTCGCCAGCTCGACGCGGACTTGGGCGGAGTCGTAGCGAGCCGTCGATTGGCTTTGGGCTTCCGCCGATGCTCGCTGGGCCAAGAGCACTCCGCGGTCGAGCGCCGCCAGGCACTGTCCCGCGACCACCTTTTCACCGGGCCGCACCATTAATTCAGCGACAACGCCGCTCTCCATGCAAGCGACCTGGCTGATCCGAATCGGCTCGGTGAATCCGCGCGTGCCGGGATCGTGCTCCTCCGTTTGCGAAGCCGGTGGTTCGCACCGCGACCGCGCCGCGGGGAGGACGCCAAAGAGGACGATGATCGTCGCCACGTAGAGTCTCATTCGATACGCTCCCCCGCCAAGGCGTTCACGACCTGATCGGTCCATTTTCCCTGTTGCACTAGTTTCCATCGCGCCGTGCGCGACACGGCTTCGGCGATCGTTTGCACTTGCAACAACGCGTTCCCCAGGTTGGCGGCGCGGTCGGACGCGACTCGCCCTTGCCGGTTCGCTTGGCGGCGAATGCTCTCGGCCAGCCGAGGCGCGTGTTGCACCAGCAGCATGTCGTCCGCCGCGACGTACGGTTGGTAGCTTCCAGGATCGCCTTGCCGGGCGCACCGCCCCATCAACTGCCGATCCACGCGACGGGAGTCGTGCGGCTCCACTCGAATCACGTGGAGTCCGCCATTCCGGCGAGCTTGTTCATCCAGGACGATATCGGCGCCGCGCCCCGCCATGTTCGTCGCGATCGTGATGGCGGCTCCGCGACCGGCCTGGGCGATGATCGCCGCCTCCTCCGCGTCTTGCACTCCGTTGAGCACCAGATGGGGAAGCCCGCGTTTTGCGAGTCGTTCGGAAAGCTCGCGACTATCGTGAATGGTCCGGGCCCCCGCCAGAATGGGCTGTCCCGTGGCGTGCCGCACCGCGATATCGTCGGCGATCGCGTCGAGCTTGCTCGCCTGATCGGCGAATACCTGAAGCGGCAACTCGCGCCGCCGGCAAGGGCGATGCGTTGGTATCAAGATCACTGGCAAGCCGTACACCTGCCGAAACTCCGCAGCGCTGGAGGCCGCCGTGCCCGTCATGCCGCACTGGTGTTCGTAAAGCCGGAAGAAGCGTTGCCGGGATATCCTCGCCAAGGACAGCGTCTCGGGAGTTAACGGCAGTTGTTCTCGACACTCAACAGCCTGATGCAAACCGTCTCGCCACTTGCGATCCGGAAACAAGCGGCCCGTGGATTGATCCACCAGCACGACGCTTTGATCTTGAATCACATAGTCCACATCAACTCGCATCAGAACCCTGGCCCTCAGTGCTTGTTCGACGTAGATCCGCCAAGGGCGCCGCAGACCATGGACTCCGCGACTAGCCAGATCGTGCGCCGCGTCGGCGTGGCCGAGGGCTGTGAGCGGGGCAGTGCACAGCTTCCGATCGAATGTGAAGTGCTTTCCCTCTTGCCAACCATTCACCAGTGCGCGTGTGCGCAGGAACGGCTCGCTGGAAAGCGCCGCGTCGCCGATCCCACTTAGCACCAGCGGCGTAAGTGCTTCGTCGATCAACACGCTGTCGGCTTCATCCATGACCGCCGCCTCACGTCTCGGCTGCAGGAGTCGAATCCCCTCGCCCTCCGCAAGATCATCGATCCAGGCTCGGCCCAAGCTCGAAGGCGACTCGCGGAGCGCCAGTTGATCTCGCAAGTAGTCGAAGCCGAACTCGTATCCCGGCCCGAAGACGACTTCCTGTTGATAAGCTCGCCGTTTTCCGGCCAGATCGGCGGCGCCTGGCAGCGCGGCGTGCGTGACTCCCAACAAATCAAGGACAGGCGCCAATTCGGCATGATCACGGTTGGCCAGATAGGCGTTGGAAGTGCCTACATGCACTTGCCGCCCATGAATCGCGTGATGCAATGCGGGAAGCACGGTGGCCAACGTCTTTCCCTCGCCGGTCTGCATCTCGGCGATGGCGCCTTCGATCAGAGCGGCGCCGGCCATCAGCTGGACATCGTAGTATTGTTTACCAGTTGCGCGACGCACCGCGTCGGCGGCGACCGCGAGCAACTGAGCGTTGTGATCTTGGCGCCGCGCCTTGCCGGCCGCATACTCCTCGCGCAAGCCGTCCGCCGCTGATCGCAGCTGTTGATCGGAGAGCTTGGCCAAACTCACTTGATGGCCCTTGACGGCTTCGATTCGAGCCGCCTCGGACTTCAGGTGAAGTGGTCGGCCTCGCGACGAGCGCCAAGCGTTGAGCCAGCGATCAAGTCGATGTTCTCGTAGTTGCATCATGGCGCCTTTCCGACGAGTTATCGCGAAGGAGGCGACTGAGGCAGCTCAAGACGATTGTTCCCGTTGGAGCTCGGCGGCGGCGGAGGCGGAGCTGGGAGGAAGGGGCTCGCACCAGGCAGCGTTTCGACGGGCGTCAAGGCGGGCGGGGCCGAGTCCAACTCGTACATTTCGTTCATGTTTTCCGGCGGGGCGGGTGGAATGGCGCCCTTTTGCGGGATGAGCTGCGGCAAGCAATCCACGCGGGCTCTCGTAATATCCACATGCTCCTCGCGAAGAAGAAGTCCGGTGGCTCGCTGCAGATTCATCAGCGAGAGGTTGTAGGTGGCGATCGCTTGCAGCTGTTCGAACTCCGCGGACGCCAACTGGTTTTGCGCCGTAAGGAGATCCTCCAGCACGCTGGATGCGGGGCGATTCTCGCCGGCCAGCAACTCCCAACGCCGTTGAATGGACTCGTTTTTTCGCGTTTGCGCCGCGAGGGCGGTCTGCTTGGCGGAGAGCTCGATATAGGATGTCTCCAACTCACGGACGGCGACGCGGGCCTCCAACTGCAACGTCTCGATGGTGGTCTGATATTGAGCCTGGAGTTGACGGAGTTCAAGGCGACGCCGTTCGACACGCGCCGCGCCGCACGGTTTCCCACGGGACGTTCGTATTGCAAGCCGATTGAGTAGCTCGGTTGTCCGCGACTGAATTGATCGGACCACGCGCGACCGATATTGCCTTCGCCCTGCAAACCGGCAACGTACGCTTCTGTAACCAGATTCAACATGGGCAGCGCCTCGTTCTTGCTCATGTTCACACGAACACAGGCCGCCTGAATCTGTTTGAGCGCCTGGTTGACTTCCGGTCGCATTTGCAGGGCGGTGGCGAGGGCCTCATCCATCGAGATGGGCAGCAACGCCGTAGTCGGCTCGTCCACGGGAATCAACTCCAGCGATGCGGCGTTCCCGAGCGAAGGGTCGTTGACCAGGGCTCGAATGCGATCCTCGGCGTTCTTCACCGCCATCGCCGAACGTTGCAATAACGAAGCTCGACGCGCGACTTCGGCCTCGGCGCTCACGATTTGAACCTCCATCGCGTCCAGTTCGCGTCGCCCCTGCAACTCGCTCAACACCTGCTCCGCTCTTTGGAATGACCGCAGTTTCTGAGCATAGGCGCCGCGTTCCAGATACAAGCCCCAATAGGCTCGCACGACTTCCAACAGATGCGCTTGGAGTTGACGTGAAAGCTCCTCCTGCGCGATCCGCGTGTCCAACTGCGCCAGTACGATCAGGCTCTCGTTGTAAATGCGCCCTCGCCCCCGCATGAGCGGATGCGTGTAGCCGACAACGATTCGCGATGTGCCTTGAGGGTCCGGCTGAAAGAACTGCGAGTTCGTATCTTGGAAACCGAGTTCCTGCCGGATGTCAACGGCGCCGCCGTAGCGATTTCGTTTTCGCACGCCGGCTTCGTTGGTCCAATGATTGTCCAGAAATCGCGTCGCGCCAGGACCAACGGTCAATGTGTTGCCCACGGGATCACTCAGATCATCCCAGCGGGAGCGCAGAAAGGCTGTCCAATCAAACGCCGCGTCGGCCTCGACAATCGCCGTCTCGCGGATCAACGGCAGCTCGCTGAAGACACGGATTTGCGCCGAATGCTGCAAGGCGCGGACCAGCAGCTCCTCGCGAGTGATGCGGCACAGTGGTTGTTCGGAACGCATGGGCCCGCGAATCACGGACGTCCACCACTGCAGATTGTCCTCCTGATAGGTCTCCTCATGCGTGGCTGGCAACCTCGCGATCCTGAGGGGCGTTGCGCCTGGCCCCTGGGCATACGTTGAACTTGTCGCCGTCGCCAAGGCGATCAATAGGATCCCCAGGTGGTAATGCGATTGCCAGCAGCTCTTCACGGCGCGTGCGCCTCGTGAATCCGTCCGTATCTCAACCATGAAGGGCAACTCCATTTGGCCCGGGTTCATTCCCCAATGTCTCTGGGAGACGAAGAGAATCATCGTCCATTAGCGTCGCCAAGGCCCACCGAAGATAAACCCCAACGACGGGTGGTTGGTCGGCGTAAGCTGTTTTGGGGCAAGGGCTTGCGGTGATTCACAGGGCTTTCGTCGCTGTGCTTTGCGAATCCGCTTGCACCACTGAACCGGCGACGACGAATCCGACGGATTCGTCGAATGCGCGCCGCGAGACATTGTTGGCGGTTGTCCGCCCAAGTGTTCGTCGCAAGCCGCATGCGCGGCGCGATCGACTCGTCGCACACGATCCCGCCAAGCCGCACCATCGCGGCAAACCTTAGTTCTGCGACGCGTTCGTGCTCGACGCTCGCAGCTGATAGGAATGCGCGTGCCAACCAAACGTGAGTGGGTTCTGGTGCGCCTCATGCATCGACTGCAAGACGTTGCTAGGCGCGTTTCGCAAGGCTCCGGCAACCGTGAGCGGCTCGTTCAGGAACAGCTGAACATGCACCGCCGGATGGAAGTACCGTCGCAAGTTGAACCCGCTGTTAACGCCCGAGTCATAGACGGCCGAGGTCTGCTCCAGACGCATGGTATGCGGCTTCTCCCAGATCACGGTAGTCGGGAATTGCATCAACCAATTGCCTCCGCTGTCGGCCACAACTGTTTGCTCGGCGAGCAAGCGTCCATGCGCATCATAGATCTTGCCATTCAACGTCGTGCCCGGATCGGCGATTCCCGAGTACATGGTGTCGATAGGCAATGGCGGAAGTTCTCGCCCAACGCGTTCGAAATCGCGCCAGAATTCCGGGCTTGGATCAAAGTCACGGAACGAATTGAAGCTGTCATAGAAGTACGTGATGATCGTTGTTTCCTCCGAAGCCGTGTTGTTATCAGGCGTGGGATCGGGGCCGCTCACGCCAACGACTCCAATGCTTGTTGTGTTGACAACCGTCTCTTGTTCAGGCGGCAGGCTTCCGTCGAGCACGATGGCGAATTGCACCGAGGATGTCGCGCCAGAGGCCAAGTCGCCGACAAGGAACTGAAAACTCCCATCCGGAAGACTCGTCCACCCCGTGGAACTTTGGCTGGAAACGAAACTTGTACCCGCTGGCGGCGTCTCCGTGATGACGACATTGGCGGCGTCCTGGTCTCCTGCGTTGGAATAGGTCAATGTGTACACGATCGTCTCGCCCAGGCCCACATTCTCGGCGCCATTGTCATCCTTGGAAATAACCAGATCCACATAACCTAGCGTAACGTCAAGGTCCGTCGCGATGTTGTTTAGCGGCGTCGGGTCGGGGCCGCCGGTCAGGTCATCTGTGACTTGAACGCTGTTCAATAGCTGCGTCACGCCCGCCGCCATCGGATCGATCACGTCCGCGGTGACCGACAAGAACACCGTGTCGCCGGCGGCCAGATCGCCGACGTTCCAAATGATTGTGCCCGCCGTCGCGTCGATGACCGCGCCAGGCGAAGCCGTCACATTCGTCAAGATGTGCGGCGGGAAATCGTCGGTGACCACGACGCCGCTGCCGTTCTGACGACCAACGTTGCTGACGCTGATCAGGTACGTGATCCGATCACCCGGGGCGACCTGGCTTAAACCGTCGGACTTGGAGATGACGTAGTCCGGAGTCGCGTCCAATAGATCCGTATCGGTCGCGATGTTATTGCCAGGGGTCGGGTTGACTCCATTTCGACCATCATCGGTGACGTTCACGCTATTGGTGAATTGCTCGACGCCCGCTCCCAGCGGGTCAACGATGTCCGCCGTCACCGACAGGAGCACCTGTTCGCCACGGCGCAGGTCGCCCAAGTTCCAGACGATTTGGCCAAGCGTTGCATCCACGACGCCGCCGCTGGCCGTGACGTTCGTCAAGACGTTGGTTGGGAACGTGTCGGTAACGACAACGCCGGTTCCATCCAGGTTGCCCGCATTCTCTACAACGATGTTATAGGTGATGCGATCGCCAGGCCGCACTGCGCCCAGGCCATCGTCCTTGGTAATGACATAGTCGGGTCGAGCTGTGTAACCGAAGTCGGCGTCAAGGCGGTTTTGCCCAGCAGTCAGATTCAACGCCGCAGTGTGCGCCGTCGCCGTTCCGTCCAAGTCATACGTCGGCCCCGACCCCAGACCGATCAAACCGCCGGTCAAGGTGCTTGGATCCACCGTAACCGTGTAGGCGCCTGGCAGCAGATTGCCAAACGAATAGACTCCCGACGCATTCGTGCTGTCGGTCGCGACGTAGTCCGCAAGACCATCGCCGTCATAGTCCAGGGTCAGCGTCATCAGCACGCCAACTTCACCGCGGTCGCCGGCGTCTAGCACGCCGTCGCCGTTGACGTCAAAGAAGACGGTGTCTCCCAGCGATCCCGTGCCGGTGTAGCCGAAGTCCTGATCGACGTTGTTCTCGCCGCCGGCCAAGGTCAAGGACGATTGGTTGGGCGTGCCCAGGCCATCGGCGTCGACGGTCGGCGCCGCGCCGGCCGGCTGCGTTACGCGGACCGTGTAGTCGCCCGCCGGCAATTGATTGAAGGAGTAGCCGCCGTTGGCGTCGGTGGTGGTGATCAACGTGTGATCAACGATCGTATCGCCATTGAAGTCGATATCCAAAGCCACGGTCACCAGCGGCAATCCCGGCTCGCCCGCGTCCTGCACGCCGTTGGCGTCCGCGTCGTAATAGACCGTGTCGCCAATCGATCCCGTGCCCGTGAAGCCAAAGTCCTGATCGAGATTGGTTCCGCCAGGCGCCAGGGTCACGCTGTTGCTGACATCGGGCGTCAAGTCGCCGTCGAGGTCGCTGGTGGGAATCGCGCCGGTGGGCGTGGTGACGCTGACGACATGCGCGCCGGCCGGCAGACGATCGAAGCGATAGTTGCCGTTCTGATCGGTGGTCGTGCTCAGCGTGGCGTCGCCGATGGTGTCGCCGTCCAGATCCACGTCGATCTGCACGGTGACGCCGGGGATGCCGGGTTCGCCGGGTTGTTGAGATCCGTCTCCATCCAGGTCCAGGAAGATCGTGTCGCCGATGCTTCCCGTTCCCGTCAGGGCGAAGTCTTGATCCGCATCGCTGGGGTTGCCCGGCGAGAGGACGACGATCGATTGGTTGTCCAAGCCGCCGTCATTGTCATAGCTGGCCACGGCGCCCGCGGGCGGCGTGATCGCGACAGTGTAGCTGGTCTGCGGCAGGCCGGAGAAGTTGTAAGCGCCGTTGACGTCGGTGGTCGTTGTGAACGATTCGTCCAGCCCGTCTCCATCAACGTCGCCGGTCAACACGACGACCACTCCGGGATAGGGATGATCGACGGCGGGGTTGTAAGCGCCATCGCCATCCGCGTCGAACCACACGAAGTCGCCAATCGAACCCTGCCCGACGAAGCCGAAGTCGGCGTTGACATAGCTCTCATCAACGCTAAGGTTCACGGTTTGAGGATCATTGCCTGTGGTCAGCAGCGTCACCAGCGGCGCGGTGCTCTGATCCACATCCACGTCGTACAGTCCGGCGGGCAAGCGCTCGAACGCATACAGCCCGTCGGCGTCGGTGGTGGTGTTGAAGATCTCGTCATCGAGCGTTCCCAGCACGCCGTCCACTCCGTACCAGGTCAGTTGCACATCGACGTTGGCCAGTCCGACTTCGTTCGGATCCTGCAGGCCGTCGGCGTTGACGTCCAGCCAGACGCGGTCGCCAATGGAGCCGATCGCGGTATAGCCGAAGTCCTGATCCAGGTTCACGGCGCCAGCGCCCAGCGTGACCAGGCTCTGATGATCGTTGCCGCCGTCGGCGTCGAACGTGGGGTTGCCGGCCATGCCGCCAGGCAGCGTGGCGGTGTTGACCGCGACGCGATAGTCGCCGGGGATCAAGCGATCGAACAGATAGTTGCCGTCGACATCGGTGATCGCCGTGCGAGTGTAGTCGACAACGGTGTCGCCGTTGACATCGATCTCGATGCTCACTTCGACGCCGGGCAGGCCGCGGTCGCCGGCGTCTAGCACGCCGTCGCCGTTGACGTCAAAGAAGACGGTGTCTCCCAGCGATCCCGTGCCGGTGTAGCCGAAGTCCTGATCGACGTTGTTCTCGCCGCCGGCCAAGGTCAAGGACGATTGGTTGGGCGTGCCCAGGCCATCGGCGTCGACGGTCGGCGCCGAGCCGGCCGGCTGCGTTACGCGGACCGTGTAGTCGCCCGCCGGCAATTGATTGAAGGAGTAGCCGCCGTTGGCGTCAGTCGTGGTGATCAACGTGTGATCAACGATCGTATCGCCATTGAAGTCGATATCCAAAGCCACGGTCACCAGCGGCAATCCCGGCTCGCCCGCGTCCTGCACGCCGTTGGCGTCCGCGTCGTAATAGACCGTATCGCCAATCGACCCCGTGCCCGTGAAGCCAAAGTCCTGATCGAGATTGGTTCCGCCAGGCGCCAGGGTCACGCTGTTGCTGACATCGGGCGTCAAGTCGCCGTCGAGGTCGCTGGTGGGAATCGCGCCGGTGGGCGTGGTGACGCTGACGACATGCGCGCCGGCCGGCAGACGATCGAAGCGATAGTTGCCGTTCTGATCGGTGGTCGTGCTCAGCGTGGCGTCGCCGATGGTGTCGCCGTCCAGATCCACGTCGATCTGCACGGTGACTCCCGGGATGCCCGGTTCGCCGGGTTGTTGAGATCCGTCTCCATCCAGGTCCAGGAAGATCGTGTCGCCGATGCTTCCCGTTCCCGTCAGAGCGAAGTCTTGATCCGCATCGCTGGGGTTGCCCGGCGAGAGGACGACGATCGATTGGTTGTCCAAGCCGCCGTCATTGTCGTAGCTGGCCACGGCGCCCGCGGGCGGCGTGATCGCGACGGTGTAGCTCGTCTGCGGCAGGCCGGAGAAGTTGTAAGCGCCGTTGACGTCGGTGGTCGTTGTGAACGATTCGTCCAGCCCGTCTCCATCAACGTCGCCGGTCAACACGACGACGACTCCGGGATAGGGATGATCGACGGCGGGGTTGTAGCTGCCATCGCCATCCGCGTCGAACCACACGAAGTCGCCAATCGAACCCTGCCCGACGAAGCCGAAGTCGGCGTCGACATAGTTCTCATCGATACTCAGGTTGACCGTCTGGGGATCATTGCCTGTGGTCAGCAGCGTCACCAGCGGCGCGGTGCTCTGATCCACATCCACGTCGTACAGTCCGGCGGGCAAGCGCTCGAACGCATACAGCCCATCGGCGTCGGTGGTGGTGTTGAAGATCTCGTCATCGAGCGTTCCCAGCACGCCGTCCACTCCGTACCAGATCAGTTGCACATCGACGTTGGCCAGGCCGACTTCGTTCGGATCCTGCAGGCCGTCGGCGTTGACGTCCAGCCAGACGCGGTCGCCAATGGAGCCGATCGCGGTATAGCCGAAGTCCTGATCCAGGTTCACGGCGCCAGCGCCCAGCGTGACCAGGCTCTGATGATCGTTGCCGCCATCGGCGTCGAACGTGGGGTTGCCGGCCATGCCGCCAGGCAGCGTGGCGGTGTTGACCGCGACGCGATAGTCGCCGGGGATCAAGCGATCGAACAGATAGTTGCCGTCGACATCGGTGATCGCCGTGCGAGTGTAGTCGACAACGGTGTCGCCGTTGACATCGATCTCGATGCTCACTTCGACACCTGGCAAGCCGCGGTCGCCGGCGTCTAGCACGCCGTCGCCGTTGACGTCAAAGAAGACGGTGTCTCCCAGCGAGCCCGTGCCGGTGTAGCCGAAGTCCTGATCGACGTTGTTCTCGCCGCCGGCCAAGGTCAAGGACGATTGGTTGGGCGTGCCCAGGCCGTCGGCGTCGACGGTCGGCGCCGAGCCGGCCGGCTGCGTCACGCGGACCGTGTAGTCGCCCGCCGGCAATTGATTGAAGGAGTAGCCGCCGTTGGCGTCAGTCGTGGTGATCAACGTGTGATCAACGATCGTATCGCCATTGAAGTCGATATCCAAAGCCACGGTCACCAGCGGCAATCCCGGCTCGCCCGCGTCCTGCACGCCGTTGGCGTCCGCGTCGTAATACACCGTATCGCCAATCGACCCCGTGCCCGTGAAGCCAAAGTCCTGATCGAGATTGGTTCCGCCAGGCGCCAGGGTCACGCTGTTGCTGACATCGGGCGTCAAGTCGCCGTCGAGGTCGCTGGTGGGAATCGCGCCGGTGGGCGTGGTGACGCTGACGACATGCACGCACGGCCGGCAGACGATCGAAGCGATAGTTGCCGTTCTGATCGGTGGTCGTGCTCAGCGTGGCGTCGCCGATGGTGTCGCCGTCCAGATCCACGTCGATCTGCACGGTGACTCCCGGGATGCCCGGTTCGCCGGGTTGTTGAGATCCGTCTCCATCCAGGTCCAGGAAGATCGTGTCGCCGATGCTTCCCGTTCCCGTCAGAGCGAAGTCTTGATCCGCATCGCTGGGGTTGCCCGGCGAGAGGACGACGATCGATTGGTTGTCCAAGCCGCCGTCATTGTCATAGCTGGCCACGGCGCCCGCGGGCGGCGTGATCGCGACGGTGTAGCTCGTCTGCGGCAGGCCGGAGAAGTTGTAAGCGCCGTTGACGTCGGTGGTCGTTGTGAACGATTCGTCCAGCCCGTCTCCATCAACGTCGCCGGTCAACACGACGACCACTCCGGGATAGGGATGATCGACGGCGGGGTTGTAAGCGCCATCGCCATCCGCGTCGAACCACACGAAGTCGCCAATCGAACCCTGCCCGACGAAGCCGAAGTCGGCGTTCGACATAGTTCTCATCGATATTCAGGTTGACCGTCTGGGGATCATTGCCTGTGGTCAGCAGCGTCACCAGCGGCGCGGTGCTCTGATCCACATCCACGTCGTACAGTCCGGCGGGCAAGCGCTCGAACGCATACAGCCCATCGGCGTCGGTGGTGGTGTTGAAGATCTCGTCATCGAGCGTTCCCAGCACGCCGTCCACTCCGTACCAGATCAGTTGCACATCGACGTTGGCCAGGCCGACTTCGTTCGGATCCTGCAGGCCGTCGGCGTTGACGTCCAGCCAGACGCGGTCGCCAATGGAGCCGATCGCGGTATAGCCGAAGTCCTGATCCAGGTTCACGGCGCCAGCGCCCAGCGTGACCAGGCTCTGATGATCGTTGCCGCCATCGGCGTCGAACGTGGGGTTGCCGGCCATGCCGCCAGGCAGCGTGGCGGTGTTGACCGCGACGCGATAGTCGCCGGGGATCAAGCGATCGAACAGATAGTTGCCGTTGACATCGGTGATCGCCGTGCGAGTGTAGTCGACAACGGTGTCGCCGTTGACATCGATCTCGATGCTCACTTCGACGCCGGGCAGGCCGCGGTCGCCGGCGTCTAGCACGCCGTCGCCGTTGACGTCAAAGAAGACGGTGTCGCCCAGCGAGCCCGTGCCGGTGTAGCCGAAGTCCTGATCGACGTTGTTCTCGCCGCCGGCCAAGGTCAAGGACGATTGGTTGGGCGTGCCCAGGCCATCGGCGTCGACGGTCGGCGCCGAGCCGGCCGGCTGCGTTACGCGGACCGTGTAGTCGCCCGCCGGCAATTGATTGAAGGAGTAGCCGCCGTTGGCGTCAGTCGTGGTGATCAACGTGTGATCAACGATCGTATCGCCATTGAAGTCGATATCCAAAGCCACGGTCACCAGCGGCAATCCCGGCTCGCCCGCGTCCTGCACGCCGTTGGCGTCCGCGTCGTAATACACCGTATCGCCAATCGACCCCGTGCCCGTGAAGCCAAAGTCGATGTCGTCGCGCGACTCGCCAACAGTCAGTCCAACTTCCGCGATACCAGGAAGCGAATTCACACCATCGTCGGTTTCATAGGTCGACGTCATTCCCAGCGGTTCGCCAGTGACGTCGATGCGGAAATCACCTGCTGGTAGGTTGTTAAAGGCATAGAGGCCGTTTTGATCCGTGGTCGTCGTCATTGAGAAGTCGTCAAGGGTCCCAAAGACGCCATCGCGGCCGCCGAACACGAGCAGCACTTGGACACCTGGCAGTCCTACTTCGGCCGGGTCTTGAACTCCATCGGCATCTTCGTCAAACCACACATAGTCGCTTAACGATCCGGTTGCCTGGTAGCCGAAGTCAACATCCATTCGATCCGAGCCATTGACCAAGAAGTTGGCGACTTGGTCAATGGAACCGTCCACTTCGAACGTACCCGAGACGCCCAAGGGCAAGTCGCTCGGGTTCACGGTGACTCGATGAGCGCCGTCGGCGATGTTGTCGAACAGGTAATCGCCATTGGCGTCGGTTGTTGCTTGACGTACAACGTCGTCGGAAGTTCCGAACAGATTGTCTTGTCCGGCGAATGTCAAGTTCACGCGGACGCCGCCTAGTCCAGGTTCGTTGAGCAAGTCTTGGCCGCCGTCTCCGTTCGTGTCGTACCACAAGCGGTCGCCGATCTGGTAGTCGCCGGTAAAGGCGAAGTCTGCGTCCAGGCGATCCACCGCGCCGATCGTAATTCGAGCGATACCGTCGAGCGCGGGCGCTGTGTCGTCTGTTTCCAGCGTCGCGCTGAGCCCGCTGGGTATGTCGGCTGCGTTGATGGCCACTCGATACTCGCCCGTGGGCAAGTGGTCGAAGCCATAGATTCCGTTCGCATCGGTAATGTCGCTGAGCGTGATGTCGTCGGCGTTGCCAAAAACCCCATCCGCCCCCGCGAAGAAAAGGCTGATATTCACGCCATTCAAACCGGGTTCACCGGCGTCGCGCAGGCCGTCGTTATTGACGTCGTACCACACCAAATCGCCCAGCGCTCTGGCGCCAGTGTAGCCAAAGTCGATATCGTTGCGGTCGCCGCCGCTTATCGCGAATTCCGCGGTATTCGCCAGCAGGTCAACGCCGTCGTTTTGCTCGGCGGTTTGCGTGACGCCCGCGGGAATTGTCGCAGTGTTGACGGCAACCCGGTATTCGCCGTCAAGTAAACCACCGAAGGAGTACAGACCGTTAGCGTCCGTGTTGGTCGTCAGCGTCACATCATCGCTGTTGCCAAAGACGCCGTCTTGGCCGGCGTAGGTGAGGGTCAGCGTCGCGGCGGGAATCGCCGGTTCGGACGGTCCCTGGAGACCATTTCCGTCAAGGTCCAGCCAGACATAGTCGCCGACCGTGTGCGATCCGGTGAAGCCGAAGTCGAGATCATTCCGTGTCTGACCGGTGATGAGAGTCGCTGCCGCCGTCCCCGCGATTGACTCCGGGCCGCTCACAGCGACAGCGCCGCCCGGTAGATCCGGATCGGCTGCGTCCGCCGTCACTCGAAAATCGCCCGCCGGCAGGTTGTTGAAGGAGTAGCCTCCGTTGGCGTCGGTGGTGGTCGATAGCGCGATGTCGTCCGCGTTGCCGAACACTCCATCGGCGCCGGCGAACAACAAATCAACGGTAATTCCCGCAAGCCCCGGTTCATTTGACGGATCTTGGACGCCGTCGCCGTCGGTATCCAGCCAGACGAAATCGCCGATCGTCCCAGAGCCTGTGAAGCCGAAGTTGACGTTCAATTCCGACACGCCATTCAGCGTGACGTCGGCTTGATTGTTGGTGCTGCCGTCGAACTCAAACGTGGGCGTCAGTCCCCCGGGCAAGTCCCCGGCGTCGTAGCTGACTTGATAGTCGCCATCGCCCAGCAACGTGAACAAATAGTCGCCGGCGTCGCTGGTTCTGGTGGTGTAAACGGCGTCGTCGGCGTCGCCGAACACGCCGTTGGGTCCCGCGAACAACATGGTCACATCGACGTTGGCAAGGCCGGGTTCGCCGGGATCTTGCACGCCATCGCCATTCAAATCCAACCACAACCGGTCACCAAGCGAGAGGGCGCCCGTGAAGCCGAAGTCCACATCCGTACGATCGCTGCTGAGCACCAATTGGGAGACGCCGTCGATCGCCGGGCTAACGTCGTCAACCTCCGCCGTGGGAACCGAAATCCCGCTGGGCAAATCCCCGGCGTCGTACGTCAACCGGTAGGGACCCTGAGGTAGATTCGAGAAGCCATACAGTCCCGCTCCGTCGGTCGTCGTTGTAAGCGAGAAGTCATCGGAACTGCCGAATACTCCGTCAGCCCCGGCGAACAGCAGCGTCATGTTGACGCCCGCGATCCCGGGTTCGCCGACGTCTTGGACTCCATCGCCGTTCAGGTCGTGCCAGAGTCGGTCGCCTAGCGACAAGGCGCCCGCATAGCCGAAGTTGACGTCGAAGCGATCGGCGCCGTTGAGCGTGATGTCCGAACGGTTATTCAGATCCCCGAGACCTACCCCGTCGAGTTCGAACGTCTGCACCGAACCAGCAGGGAGATCGCCCGTGTCGATGCTGATGCGATAGTCGCCATTCAGCAATTCAGCAAAGCCATAAAGCCCACTGGAGTCGGTGATGTCCGTTCGAACTACATCGTCGCCCGTACCGAACGTGTTGTCCGCCCCGGCGTAGAGCAACGTGACTTGGACGCCCACCAGGTTCGGCTCTCCCCCGTCCTGGACGCCGTCGCCGTCGGCGTCGAACCAGACGCGGTCGCCAATGTCCCAGAGCGCTTCACCGAAGTTCTGATTCGACAGACCGGTTAAGGGGAGTGTGACATTCAGCGTGTTGCTGGAAGTCGACGAGTAACCTGTGGGCTGGACTTCGCGTATCTGGTAATCGCCTGCGGGCAGGTGATCGAATCGATAAGATCCGTCAAGCAGAGTTGTCGTCGAGCCAAGCAGGGTCGTTCCCGTTGGGTCATAGAGCTCAATGACGATTCCACCGAGCCTTGTTGGTTCGCCGGCGTCGAGTGTTCCATCGCGGTCATCGTCGATGAAGACAAGGCCTGAGATCGTGGCGCCCAACTCGCCAAAGTTGTAACCGGCTCCCGCGTCGCCGCTGCCGACATTGATGGAGCGGATGGCGTCGTTCAGCGTCGTATCGCCGTTGGCCAGCGAGCCGTCCGTGTCGATTCCATCGTTGTAGCTTGCCGGCTGTGTTTCCGTGATGGCGTATCCATTCGCATCACTCGGACGAAGTCCCGTGAACTGGTAGTCGCCATTCGAGTCGGTCGCCAGCGTGACGTCAATGAGATTGCCAAGGTCATCCACGCCGGTCAACCTTACGGAGACGCCTGCGATGCCGGACTCGCCAGCATCCACGACGCCGTCGTTGTCCCGGTCATTGAAGACTTTGCCGCTCAAGGTGGCCGGAAGCAATTCGCCAAAGTTGTTTTCCACGCCATTGGTATTCGAGACGACCACGACGTTCGTGAAACGATCGTTGATCGCCGTCGATCCGCCTGGAGTGCCGATCGTATCGACGCCGTCAAGGTAGCCAGCTGGCTGCACGAGTTCGATGATGGTGTAGCCAGCCGCGTCGCTGGGACGCAGGTCCAGGAACTCATAGAATCCGGCGGCGTTGGTGATTCGGTCCACGGAGATCGAGTTGCCCAGGTCATCAACGCCCGTCAGGCGAATCGTAATCCCACTCAGGCCGTTGTCGCCGCTGCGGTCGCCATCATTGTTGGCGTCGTGATAGACATAGCCGGATAGTCGGGAAGGCGCAATCTCGCCAAAGTTGTAGGAGACGCCGGTGTCCCCCGGAACCACATCGATGCTGGCAATCACGTCATTGGTGGAGGTGTCGCCGTTGGCCAGCGAGCCGTCGGAGTCCACGCCGTCCAGAAAAGTGATGGGCTGCGTTTCAGTAATCGAATAGACGCCGGGTCGCAAATTGGCGAAGGAATAAGTCCCATCGCCGGCGGTCGTGGTGGTGCGATCGATGGTTGCGCCCAGATCGTCGGTTCCTTGAAGTCGCAGTGAAATGCCGGCGATGCCGACTTCTCCGCCATCGCGCACGCCGTCGTTGTCAAGGTCGTGATAGACCGATCCCGCGAGACTCGCCGGCGCGAGCTCCGCGAAGTTGTTGTTGACGCCGTTGGTCTCCACGCCGGTGGGCAGCGAGATCGAAAGGATGACGTCGTTCACTGCAGTTGAGCCGCCCTGGCTGCCGGCCGTATCTAGGCCGTCCAGGAAGCCGCCGGGCTGGGTCTCAACCAATGTGTAGGAACCGGGGCGGAGATTCAGGAAGCTGTAGGATCCGTCGGCCAGAGTACTCACAAACTGATTCACTGAATTGCCCAGATGATCCGTGCCGATCAGCTGGACCTGAGCGTTCAGAATACCGCTCTCGCCGACATCGAAGATCCCATCGTTGTCCGCATCATCGAAAACGAATCCGGCCAGGCTATTGGTGCGAATCGTGAGAGAGTCGTTGTCCGCATCCGGAGGCAGCGTGCGCTCGTTGGGATCCGGCCCTGGCAAAGTGTTGGCGTCAGTCAGGTTAGCGGTGTTGGTGATGACCGCGCCTGGCGCCACCGTGTCGGCAAGGTCCACGGTGAACTGAAAAGTGGCCGAAGCTCCGGCCGCGATCGAACCGCCCGAGTATTCCAGCAGACCCGTGCCTGAATTGTAGGCGACGGCAAAATCCGAGGGATAGTTCGTTCCGGCCACTCCGAAATTCAGGGTGGAGCGATCAAAGTCCGTGGCTGAGATCACATCTTGCACGGTGACGTCATAGGCCGGCGCCGTTCCCGTATTGGAAACCGTCAACACGATGGTCACCGTGTCGCCTGCATCCGCTTGTGTTTGGACGATATTTTTTGTGAGATCCAATACCGGCTCGACGACATCCACGGTCAGTGTGTCCGTGACGTCCGAGCCAGCGGCGTAAGCAAGGCTGGCCGAATTGACCAGCGAGTCGCCCGCCGCGTTGCGTGGATCGTTGGCGACGCGCGCCACGACTTCGACCAGGACCTGATCGTCCGTATTCGTTATGTTGTCGAATAGGTTGGTCACATCTCCCAAATCGACAATCACGGTGTCATTCAGAGCGTCAGCGCCGCTGTTGTTTTGCAGCGTGACGCTGCTGTTGGTGGTCGAGATGTTTCCACCCAAGGGCAGTATCTGCGCGCTCACGATCTCGAGCACTCCTAGTCCATTCGCCTGGGCGAGATCCGTGATCACCACGCTGTTGGTTACGCCTTCGGGCAACGTAACGGTGATGTGATACGTGATCGTCTCCCCGATCGCCACGTCGTCCGTAGGCGTGTCCGGCAGGCTGGTGGAGACGATGGTCTTGCTAATGGATGGGGCCGGAAAGGGCTGCGTCGCCGACGACTGATCCGCGTAGTCGTTCAACCCCGCCCCCGACCCGTCTCGTTCACCATCCGCCGCGCCGGAGACGCCGGGGGTGGCGGAGCCCGTCGTGTTGCCTGGCCCTACCGGCGTGCCCGTGCCTGGCAGGCTGGTGTACGTCACGTCGACGGTGTTGCTGACATCGTCGTTGAACGCTTGCGTTAGTTGCGCCGTGTACTCGATGGTGACGGTCGCTCCGACCCCCATCTCGCCAATCTGGAATTCGACCCGATTGCCCGGCTCGGATGAATTGTTGACGACGCCGTTGACGACGCCGGTGGACGCGAATGTAATGCTTCCGGTGTCGAGATCCAAGTACGTCGCATCCAGCAAGTCAAGCACATTCACGTCGAACGCGGTGGCGGTCCCGGAGTTGGAGAATGTCACGCGGTAGGTGACCGCGTCGCCCGCGTCCACGCCCGGTGTGGTGATGGACTTATTCACATCGACGATTACAGGCTCGGCGACGGTCGCCACGGCGGCGGCGCTGCTGCCCAAGGTCGTTCCGGCAATCACGACGTCGAATGAGTTGGAGAGGGTGTCGCCGGCCTGGTTGTTTGCCGCATTGCTGTTGTCGACGAGGGCGTTGAACTCGATCACAACAAATTCGCCGTTGCTGTCACGGTCGGCGTTGACCAGGTCGCCGAGCTTGAACCGAACCGCCGTTCCCGTTGTATAGACGTCATTGTTGGCCACGGCATCGGTGCTGATGGCCGTGTCGGGAAGGAGGAAAGCGGGGGCGATGCCGGCCAAGCTGGTTTCATCGCCGACCTGACTCAACGTGGGACCCATCAGGGTGGACGATGTGAGGTTCCCGGTGCTCGACGTGACGAACGCTAGGGCCGCGGTTCCATCGTTCAGAAACGTGGTTCCCACGGGCAAGTAGTTGACGAGTTGCACGTCGCTCAGCGTGTCATTCTCGGGAATGCGGACTTGCAGGCGATAACGCACGATTTCCCCAATCGCCACCGTCGATCCTGAGGTGCTCGCCTCGGACGTGGCTTGAATGGACTTGGTGGGTATGGGGGAGTCGACCGTGAGGGTGTAGGCGTCGTTGTCCAGGTAGGAGTTGGGCCCTGTGTTGGAACCATCGCGTTCGCCTGATTCAGCGCCTGATGTCGCGTCGTAGATGATGTCGCCCGTATTCACGCCGTCCAGCGATTGAAGATCGCTTCCCGTTGCGTTGACGATCGTGCCGAAGTCGCCAGGAGTGCTGGTGTAGGTGACGTTCGCCGTATTGACCAACGTCTGCCCGATCGGGGCGTTCGCATCGACCGTGGCCGTGTACTGGACCGTCACCGATTCGCCAGCCTGAAGCTGATCGAAAACAAGATCGACCACATTCCCAACACTGTTGTCGGTGACAGTCGTCGTGCCGGGAACGCTGGTCACCGAGACGCCGGTGAGCGTCAAGAAGCCGGGGATGTCCAGGTCGTCGAGCAAGCGGACGTCAAATGCGGTGCTGACATTGGGGCCGCTGGCGTTTGCGAACGTCACGGTGTAGGTCACCGTGTCGCCGGCGTCGGCCGTGGCGATATCGCCGGTCTTATTGACGTTCGTGATCGAGGGTTCGACCACCGTTAAGACAACGGCTGGACTGCTTCCGCTGGTGGCGCCGGCGACAATCGCGTCCACCGTATTCGACAGAATATCTCCGGATCGATTGTCGGCGGCAACGGAGTTGTCCACCACGGCGTTGAACTCGATCACGATGAATTCGCCGTTTCCGTCGCGATCGTCATTGACCATGTCGCCCAGTTTAAACCGTACGTCGGTTCCCGAACCGTAGGCGTCGCTATCGCCAACGGCCGTGACGCTCACCGCGGCGTCCGGCAACACGAACGTTGGCGTGATGCCGGCCAGTGTGGTTTGGTCGCCGACTTGATCCAGGGAGGGGTCCGAGAGCGTGGATGACGAGAGATTGCCCGAGACCGAAGAGACGAACGCCACCGTCGCCGTGCCGTCGTCCAGGAATGTCGTTCCCAGCGGCAGTCGATCCACGATCTGAACGTCGCTCAACGAGTCGTTTTCAGGAACGCGCACTTCAATACGATATCGCACGATCTCGCCGATCGCGACGTTGGATCCCAGCGTACTCGCTTCGGATGTCGCCACGATCGACTTGATCGGCGCCAGCGAGTCAATCACGATCGAGTCCGAGTCGGAGTCCCGATAATCGTTGGGACCTGTGTTGGACCCGTCGCGTTCTCCGGAAGCGGCGCCGGAGACGGTATTGTAGGTGGTGTTCCCCGTATTCAATCCGTTCAACGACTGCAGATCGCTGCCCGTCGGATTGCCAATCGTGCCGAAGTCGCCAGGCAGGCTGGTGTAGGTCACATCCGCGGTGTTGACCAGCGTCTGGCCGATCGGCGCGTTGTCATTGACCGTCGCCGTGTACTGCACCGTTACGGATTCGCCAGGTTGCAGTTGATCGAAGACCAGGTTGACCACATTACCGGCGCTATTGTCGGTGACGGTGGTGGTTCCTGGAAGGCTGGTCACCGTGACGCCGGTCAGCGTCAAATATCCGGGGACGCCCAAATCGTCCAACAGGCGCACATCAAACGCCGTGGTGTGATTGACGCTGCTGTTGGAGCTTCCGAAAGTGACGGTATAGGTGACCGTGTCTCCAGCGTCCGCGTTGGCCAGATCGGCGGTCTTGTTCACGTTGGTGATCGAAGGCTCCGCGACAATCACGCGTGGTCGGTTGCCGCTGGAGATGTCGAACAGAGTTGCTCCGTTAGCTGCAATCTGTCCGTCGTTGTACAGCGATGCTCCCCGGTCGTTGGGAGAAGCGGCGTTGTTGTTGACCAGTGCGTTGAATTCAACGACCACGTACTCCTTGTTCGCGTCGTTGTCCGTGTTCACCAAATCACCGAACTTGAAGCGGGGATCGGCGCCGGCGGTGTAGTTGTTGACATCCACGTCATTACTGGAGGTGGAGCCTACGTTGGCGTCGGTCAATGAAACTGTTGGAGCAATCCCGGCGATGTTGGTTTCATTCCCGGCGACAAAGGGCGTGTTGCCCAGACCGACCAGCAGCGCGCCGTTATCCGACGATGTGATCGAATCGGAGTCCGACACGAAGGCGACCGTCGCCGTGCCGTCGTTGACATACGTCAAGCCGGCGGGCAGCAAGTCAACGATCTCGAAGTCGTTGTAAGTTCCCTCGGGTATCTCCGCGACGTAACGGTAGCGGATGATCTCGCCGATTGCGACCCGCTCGATTCCCAAGGCGTTGTTGGTGTGGGATTCGGAAGTGGCGACGATGGTCTTGGTCAGCCCTGGAAGTCGCGACGTGACCGAAGCATCATCGGTGAGATCGGTGGGAGTGAAGTCGGCGCCGCCTTCGGTGCTGGCGTAATTGCTGAGCGTCGCCGTGTTGGTCAGATCGCCATTGGCTGGAATCACTGGGCCTGACGTATCAGCCAACACCAGGTCGTACGTGACAATGACCAGATTGTCGCCGCCCAAGGCGCTGTAGGCCGCCAAGGCGCCTTGATTGACGCCGGGGTCGTCCAGTTGAATGCCGTTGCCGAACAAACCGCCTCCCGAACCAAACGGACCGCCGCCGAGATCGGTGAAGGTCAACGCGTTTCCGGCGCCATCGGTGACTCGCAGATTCAGATCCGTCAGGTTCTACGGGCGCCGCGAAGCCGACCGGAAGCATGTCGCGCAGAACGACGTCAAAGGCGCCGTTCTCGCCGGTTCCTGTGTTCTCCACCACAATGGCGAACGTCACGCGATCGCCCGCGTCCAGGTTGTTCAAGTTGGCGTTGATGGGCGTCGTCGCCAATCCCTGGCTGGTGATGCGGCCGCCGCTGAATGCGGTGGGAGAGCCCGGTGGAAGATACGTCATCACCCCGGCGCCTTCCGCGGTTGTGTTGACGGCGACCTCGGAGTCCGATCCTTGTGTGGTGGTTGAGAGCGTTGCACCGGGCGCATGCCCTTGCGTGGTGGTCGTTGTCGTCAGCGCCGCACCGACCAACAGCGCGTCGTCGCCGGTGATTTGCCCGACGGCTTGTTCGGCCAGCGCCCCCACGAATTCAATAACAAAGGAAGCGGGCGCGGGTCCGCCGCTGACCATCACGTTGCCTGCGCCGATCGTCGCCAACCCTTCCAGGGCCGTCTGCACGGCGGCGGCATCGGCGTCAAACGCGATCGCGTTTGTAGCCGCCGCGCCAAACCGCAACGTATAGCTGCCGGCCGTGGGCGCGGCGTCGAACTCCAATTGCTGCACTTCGTTGACGCCGATCAGCCCCGAGTCGTTCAAGACCAATTGCGAGACATTCTGGTTGGCTTGGGCGCCCTGGAATTCGATCGTGATCTGGTTGGGAGCGTCGCCGGTGACAACGACATCGTCGATTCCAGGCAGCAACTCCAATGCGGCTTCCATGGTCGCCGCAGTGGCGTTGTAGTCGATGGGGCCCGTCGTCACGCCCTCGAACTGTAGAGTGAACGACCCGCCGCTCGGCGTCGTGGCGAAGGTCAGCGTCTGCACTTCGTTGCCGTCGCCGGCGCCGTCGATCGTGGAATTGGCGACGGTCAGGGGCGCCACGTCCGTACCGGCGAGAGCTCCCACAAATTCAATGGCGATCGAATCAGTGGGCAAGTCGCCGCCGGTCACGTTCACATTGCCGTTGAGAGCGGGAATGGACTCGAGCGCCGTCTGCACTTCCGCTGCGGTGGCGTTGAAATTCAAGACGGTCGAGTTTACTCCACCGAAACGCAGCGTAAACGAGCCGCTGGTCGGTGCGCCGATGGACGCCAGGGTTTGGATCTCGTTGATCGCGGCCGTCGGTCCGACGGCCGCCGTAAACGAGGCGCCCGCGTCAGCGGATGCGTCAACCGACAACACGCCTTTGCTGATGTTCAGTACGGGTTCGCCGTAGAACACTTGCACGATCGCGTCCGCGTCGGACGCAGTTCCGAACGTGTTGGTCTCTGAGTGCGTGGCTTGATTGGTCAGGTACAGACTATCGGCGAAGGGATCATTGCCGGCGGTGATGGTGAACAGGATATCGACCGTTTGCGGTTCGTTGGCCGCGTCTTCGCGAGTGCCGAAATTGAACGTCAGCCGATTGGACACAGCGTCGGTCGTGACGGTGGGCACGATCAAGTTGGGCAGCGTGTGATCCGGGCCAAACATCCAGGTTCCCGAGGCGGGAGTGGCGCCGCCCGACAGGTCCTGGGTCCAGACGGGGCCGCCCACTCCGTCGGCGTTCGGATCCGTGACATCGAAGATCGGCTGAGGCAAATAATCGTCGAACATCATGTTCTCGAAGTCGCCGAACGCCAGATCATAGGTGAGTCGGTAGGTAATTGTCTGTCCCGCCGCGAGAATCAAGGGAGCGTCAATGACGCCGTTCTTGGCGAAGATTGATTTGACGAACGAGCCGACTTCGATGTTCACCGACGCGCCGCTGCCATCGGCCTCGCTGGTTCCCAGGGCGATCAGCGTTGTGGGGTCCAACAGGTCTCCCTGAATGGTCACCGTGTTGTTGAGCGTGTCGTTTTCGTCGAGGCTGGGGCTGCTGCCCGGCGGATAATCGTCGGAATAAGCGTCTTGAATGATCGTGCGAAACGTGATGACTCCGCGAGTTGCGCCGTCATTGGCTCCATCGACGGGATTGTCTCGCCCCGGAATCAAGCCGCCATAAAGAGCGCCACTCTGACCGTTGTCGCGCATGATCTCGGAGAGATCAAAGCCCAGTGTCGTGCCGCCGTCGGTCGCGGGGGTGGTGGGATCGTTGTCGGCGTTTAGCGTCGCTGAATAGCTGTCGCCCAGGACAAAGCTCCAAGCACCGCCGGACGTCAAATCCACGCCTTCCTGCGACAGCGTTAAAGTCGGCGTGAAGCTGGCGTCCAGTCGTTGACCATCGCTAAACATATCTTGGAGGGAAAGGTTGTTGAAAGCAAAGTAGTCGGAGACCTGAAAGTCAATCGTGTATTCCAGCACGTCGCCAGGACTGGCGCCCGCTGGCCCTTCGTTGGAGACAATCGCGACGCTCTTCTGGACGGCGATCGACTTTGCCGTGAATATCTCCTCGGGACCAGTCTCGTCGATCGACACGTTGCCGGTACCGGCGGGATCTCGAGGGTCAAGCGGAGTCCAGTCGCCCAGCGCAGCGACATTGTTTTCCACCGTGACATCGTCGCCGGTGGGATGCGGCACCACATCCGCTCCTCCAGCATCCAGATCCGGCACGTAGAAATCCCACACAATCGAGGCGTCGGACGCCGAAGGCCCGCCTGTGATGCTGGCCAAGGTCACCACCAGCGTGTCGTTGTTGGTCAGCGTGCCGGCGGCCGGCTCGACAATCGAGGCGCCTACCGGCGCTGACGAGACGCCTTGGTACACGAGCCCATCGGGAAGCAAATCCGTGATGTCCAGATTCGTGATCGTCTGCCCGTCCGCGACATCCACGTCGATGCGGTAGGATCGCGGAAAGTTGGGACCGGTCGCCGTCTCGTTCTCGGGACCCAGATACGTTTTCGTCAACCGAACCAAGGTGGGCGTGACCAACGCATCACTCAGCGACGGCGTGAGAATCGACGGATCGACCGCGGGGTCGCTGATTGGCGTGTTGCCCAGACGAAACCCGCCGCCCGCTCGCAGCAACAACGGCGTGGAGAGATCCGCCAGGTTGCTGAGCGTGGCGTCAATCACGATCGGGGCCGGCGGTTGGTCGGGCGCGAAACTTCCAAACGGCAGTTCATAGACGACCAGCCGATCACCGATCACGCCCGTGATGATTACCGGTGCGCCGCTGCTGTTGACCGCATACGGATGAGCAACCACGCCCGTGCCGAAGCCATCGTCCACAAACGTAAGCGTTGTCGGAGCGAGCGTCACTCCCAGGTAGGTTGCCTGGTTGATCGTGATTCCATCATCGCCGTCGGCGCCCTGTGGAAGATAAACGTCAACGTAGGGCGCAAATCCTGTATCGTTCGGATCATTGTTGTCAAAAGACACCGTGAATTGGAAGTCTTCTCCCAACATCACTTCACTGGGCGCGGCGATCGTCACCAACGGCGCGGCGGAGAGCATGCCTTGGTAGGCTGCCTGCCCCTCTTGCGACAAGGGGCTGCTGGATTCAATGGCCCCGAGCGTATATTCCAAGTCCCAATCGCCGCCAAGGCTTGCATGGCCCGTGTCGTCGACGCTGGCGGCAATGTCAGCGCCGGTCAATGCACTGATGCCATCCAGAAGCAAGCGTCCTTCCTGAGTCGCCGCCAGATCACAACCGTAGAACAGCAGATCCGCGTCATCGCGAAGCGCGTTGCTCCATTGCGAAAGGCTTGCCGCATGGGCGCCCAGGTTATTCGCATTCAGCCAGGTGGAGCCGAGTTGTACGGATTGCTCGTCTCCATGGGAGATCAAATGCACCGCGCCGAGATCCTCGTACTTCGAGAGGATCTCGCTGACCTGCCCAACTCCGTCGCGGGCTGCGTCCAGGATCACAACATCCACAAGTCCCGGATCCGACTCCTGTCCGGTTTTTAGGGATTGGACCAATGCTTCGTAATTCACCACATGCGAATCGACCAGGACCAACTCGCGTCGCGGCGACTGCGCCTGGGACGACGCGACGTCATTGCTGGCCGCGAGCGATCCGTCAAGCACGAGTTGAACGTCTTCGGCGTCCGGCAGGAAGGCGTCCGGCAGCGGCGACTGGTCGCCGGAATTGGCGGACGGCGCCGCGGGAGCCGCATCGAAAAGAATGCGGTCCTCGAGTTTTGCGTAACAGCGAGCGGGACGCGTATTCCCAGGAGATGATGAGCGGCGAGGTCGTTGGGGGCGCATTGTCATCGGCCGATTCTCTTAGTTGATCCGATTGTCCTACCTGGCCGCGCAAACTTCCCTAGCGCATAGGGACTGCGCAGCCGTGCAACATTACATCACCCGGAAGGTTGACGCGTCGCAGGAAGGCACAAACGTTGCGTTTTCCCAACAGCCCGTGTGTTGACGACGCATGTGATGAAAGCAATCGCTAGATTGCTTATAGAGAAGGCGCCAAGCCGCGCTGTCAGGAAAGCTGTGAGGGCCGCATGATCGCGGTGCGCGGAGCAATCCGACTTTCTTGGTTCTTTGTGCTCACGCCATGACGGGGCTTGTCCGGAATGGCGCCTGGTTAAGGAAGCGGTGCGCGGGTCCGAACCTGGGGTGGCGGGTGAACTCGCTGACGCTCGCCAACCTTCCCCCCGCTATGTTGTTACGCCCTCTCAGTGCATTTCTGGCTGTCCTAACGGGCCGCCGATTCTCCCGACTCCGGTCGGGCAAATTGGACTCGCGGAGTGCGCACTCCTGGGCGGGTCTCCCCGCTGACCAGGATCAAACGCTCCTGGTCTCGCACCGCGGCGGTGGTGACGACGCCCAAGGGCATCGCGCCGGCTTCGCTCCAGCGGTCGCCGCGAGCGTCATACTTCAAGACGCTCGCGGGGAAGACCGGATGCTGTTCGATGGGAAGTCGTCCCACATGCTCGCCCGTGGAGCCGCTAAACAGCAGGACGCTTCGAACGCCGACGGCCAACGCCGACCCGGCGGCCACGGGGCGCGGCGGCGAAGCGATCGCCCGCCACTGGCCGGCGCCTTGCTCGGACCGCGGATCAAAAGCATATGCGTCCGCCGGATAATCGCGAATCAACTCACCAGCGATGCGATCCACGGTCTCCCCGCTGAACACGTAAACTCTGGGGGCTCCGTCGGCGGCCAATTGGGCAGCCATCACCGCTTTGATTCGCGGGCGTCCCGGCAAGGCGGGGAGCGTTTCCCAGGCCGCCTTCTCAGGCGGTTGGTCCATGTCCAGACGCCAGAAGTGATTCTTGGCGCTCGCTGGATCCAGCGAGCCGTGGCCGGCGAGCACATACAACATGGGGCCGATGCGGCTCGCGGCAAGATACATCGACGGCTCGGGAAGATCCGGCAACGCGCGTTGGGTCAGCGATTCCCGCGCGGGGTCCCACTTCCAAAGTGTGACCTGCGAGGCGGCGTGGCGATCATTGCCGCCGCCGATAAACACCACGCCATCGCCGCAGGAGACGCTGGCGCCATAGGCGAGCGGTTCGGGTAACGCGCCGGCGACGCGCCAGTCCGTCGCGCCGCGCGGCAAGACGTAGATCGTGTCGCACCAGACTTTGCGGCCGTCGCGCCAGGGCGGAGCGTCGGGGAAATTGGCCCCGCCCGCCGCCAGCAACGCCCCTTGATGCGCCAGCAAACGGCCCCCCCAGTCCCAGTGGGTCGGGCGTCGCCGGCAGATCATCCCATCGCCAAGCGCATTGGTCTTCGGCCGTCATCGCATCCAACTCATCGAGCCGCAGACGAACGCTCGCCACGAATGGCGCTTCCCCTCGCACCCAGTGGCCGTACGTCGTCAGCACGAACTCGCCATCAGGCAAGACTTCCACCGCCGGATAGGCGCAGTCAGCTCCGCGATGATTGTCCATCAGACGCACGCGATATTGCCCCTGGCGTCCGTGCACAATGTCGTCATAGGTTCCCACCCAAGCGACCCAATCGCCCTTGGTAGGGCTGATGTGGGTTGTGTCGCGAAATGAAATCAAGAGCCGACCGTCCGGTGCGTACTTGCCGGTGTGGCGATCGCCAGTCAACGCCGCCGGAAGTTCGCGAGGCTCGCTCCAAGTCACGCCTTCATCGTCGGAGAAAATCACAAAGGAGTTCCTCCGGCGACTGTTTTCACGCAACAAAACGGCAAGTTGTTTGCCGTCAGGGGAGCGAAGACAACCGGGTTCACAGAGATGCACATCACTCCGCTGCAAAACGGCTTCGGGAAACGACCAGGTCAAGCCGCCGTCGCGTGAGAACGTCTTGTAGAGCGTGAATTCGACCGGCTTTTTCACGGCGGGCCGCGCTGGGAAGAAACGCCCGTCATCATGAAACATGGCCAGATAGGAACCCGGGCGATCGCGCACGGATTCGACAAAGCCCATGACGACAATGCCGCCCCAATCCCCCGCCTTGGCGAGCTCCGACCAGGTGAGGCCATCGTCTTCGCTGACCGCCAATCGAGCCGGGTGAAGTCCCGACCACATGATCAGGCGCCGCTTGCCCTGGGCGTCTTGAGTGCGATGAATCGTGGGAACTTCCAACGACGTCGCCCATGACGCGGGCGTCGGCAAGCGATCCGACCATGTCTTGCCCGCATCCGCACTGCGCTTCATCTGGATAGCGCCTCGTCCGTGACCCTTGGGGTAGACCGCGATCATGGTCCGCTGATCTTCCAGCAAGACGGTCGTGGGGTGCCCCAGATATTGCCCCGGTTCGCGATCCACCACGGTTCGCCGATTCGTATCCCCGCTTAAGTCCAATGTCGGGATCGAGTAGTTTTTGGCCAAAGGCGCGGCGAGTTGTTGCGCGGTCGAGAGCTGCGGGACGATCAGCATCGCTAGACACGCGAAGGCTCGAACGGAAAGTTGGCCGCCACGGAGGCCTGGGCGACAAGTCCCTGAAGTCCCAGCCAAAGCGGCTTGCTGGCGGCACGGCAAGAGCCGGCCCAGAGCAGAGAAGATATCGCGACGTGTCGGAGCGGGCGCATTCATTTCTCGCGAATCCTATTGGGACATGGTGTTGAGCAGCGCCATCAGTTCCGGCGGAATCGGCTTGTGACGCTGGAACGTCTCTTCGAACGGCGTCAGCGTCAGCTTGCCGGCGCACTCGCCGGCCATGGCGCCGGTCTTGCCCGCCAAGATGGAATTCACCGCGAAGTTGCCGAGCTTGGTGGCCAGGATTCTCTCCTCCGGCGAGGGAGAGCCGCCGCGCTGAATGTGCCCCAGCACGGCGATCCGCGTGGAGTAAGGGCAGCCGGCTTTTTTTAGATCCTCGTTGATCTTGAGCGCGTCGCCTTGTTCGTCTCCCTCGGCGACGATCATGATGACCGACGCCTTCTTGCGTTTCCGCATGGCGTGCAACTCGGCGACGATGGCGTTCACATCGGTGGGTGTTTCCGGAATGCAGACCATCTCGGCGGCGGAAGCCAACGCGACATAGACGGCGATGAACCCGCTGTGCCGGCCCATCACTTCGACCAGGAACATGCGTTCATGGCTTTCCGCCGTGTCGCGCAGTCGATCGACGGCTTCCACGCCGGTTTGTACGGCCGTCGAAAATCCGATCGTGAAGTCGGTTCCCATCAAGTCGTTGTCGATAGTCCCGGGGCATCCGATGATCTGTCCGTCCCAATGCTTGGCCAGCGCGACGGCTCCGTTGAAGGTGCCGTCGCCTCCGATGGGAATCAACGCGTTGATGTCGTGTTTGCGCAGCACCTCAGCCGCTTTGCGTTGCCCCGCTTCGGTGCGAAACTCCTCACTGCGGCTGCTGCACAGAAAAGCGCCGCCCTGCCGCGACCAGCCAGAGACGGATCGCATATTCATGTGCGGCTGTCCCAGGTTGTCCTGGAAGAAGTCCTCCTCCAGCAATCCCTGATAGCCGCGGCGGATGCCGATGACTTCATGGCCTTGGCTCACGGCGGCTCGCACGACCGCGCGCACGCATGTGTTCATCCCTGGCGCGTCGCCGCCGCTGCAGAAAACACCGATTCGCATCCTTGATGGCTCCCAAGCGACTTGGATTGTGAGGCCCGCTAAGCTTCCGGCTCGACCGCCGGCCCAGACCGTCCCGCGGGGAATTGGGCAAGCAACATACCATCGCCTGATCGTGATGCCTCGTCAACAACCGCGCAGGCGGAGCGGCCATTTTGGATGCTTGCAGGGACGCGGACTCGCCCGTACACTCCGCCTGGAGCGTGGGCGTGTCGGCCAATCGTCGTTGTCCGACTTCCAGCTCGATTCCGCTGGATTCTACCGCCGCGGCGGCCTGGGAGGCAGATCGAATGAGTCAACAACGGGTGCGTATCGCCGGCGTGCAAATGGACGTTCTTTTCGGCGGGATTCAAGACAATCTCGAGAAGATGCAGCGGCGTTTGCAGGAAGCGGTCGGCCAAGGCGCGAAGCTGGTCGTCTTTCCCGAATGCGCCGTCACCGGATATTGCTGTGAAACCAGGCCCGAAGCGTGTACGCTGGCCGACCCCATTCCCGGTCCGATCGTGGACCAGATGGCGGCCGCCGCGGCGAAGCACGACTGTTACGTCGTCTTCGGCATGCTGGAACAGGAAGGAGCCGACCTCTACAACGCCAGCGTCTTGCTGGGACCCAACGGATTGATTGGCGTTTATCGCAAAACCCACCTGCCTAGTTTGGGCGTGGACAAGCTGACCACGCCGGGAAAGGAACGCTATCGCTGCTTCGATGCGCCGCCCATGCGCATCGGCATGAACATCTGCTACGACGTCGCCTTCCCCGAAGCATCGCGGGCCCTGGCGCTGGACGGCGCGGATTTGATCGTGCTGCCCACCAATTGGCCTCCCGGCGCCGAACTCATGGCCGAGCACGTCATCAACACCCGAGCCCTGGAAAACCACATCTACTACGCGGCGGTCAACCGCGTCGGCGTCGAACGCGGCTTCGAATTCATCGGCCGCAGCCGCATCTGCGACCCGCACGGCAATACACTCTGCCAAGGTCCGCCCGACCAAGAGATCATCCTGTACGCCGATATCGACGTCTCCCTGGTGCGCAACAAACACATCGTCCGAGTGCCAGGCAAGCACGAGATCCACCGCATGAAAGACCGCCGCCCCGATTTGTATGGTTAGTGGTGGTTCTTGGTTCTGTTTGGTTCTTGGTTCTTGGTTCTTGGTTTTGGCTTCTGGTTCTTCTGGTTCTTGGTTCTGGTTCTGGTTCTGGTTCTTGGTGCGGCGCCCTCGAAATGCAGTTGGCGAGCCCTTGAAGGCTAGTAACCTGCAGTTTCTTCAGAGTGTCCCCGAAGATGCTCCATTTTCCGCCCAGGTCCGACGCCACAAGTGCTTACACACGCCAGCACGCCACGACGGGGCATGTCCCCGCCAGCAACGATCCCGGAGGAGCAGCGCTCCGCTGGGACAAGCCCAACCGGTGGCGGGAATTTGCCGGCGAGTTGCGATTTGCTTCAAGCTAGCCTTAAAGGGCTCTACAGTCGGCAACGGCTGCCAACCACGCCGAGTGGAGTCAGCAAAGTCCGCGGGACGAAGAACGCGAAACTCGCTCAGGCCCTGGAAGACGCTGGCGCCGAACCAAGAACCAAGAACCAGAAGCCAAGAACCAAGACCAGAACCAAGAACCAAGAAATCGCGAACCCTTTTTGCTACGCGCCGTCCATGAAGCCAGCGAGATGGTTGTTGTTTCCGACGGCGCGGCCGACCTCGCTGTCCAGCGATTGGGCGGTCGCGTTCCGTGCACGGTTTCCAAGACGCTTCCATCGAGGTAGCTCAATGGCAGAGCATCAGATTGTGAATCTGAGGGTTGCGGGTTCGACTCCCGTCCATCGCACCAACGTTGGCCAAACACCAACGCTGTTGGGGCGCGCAAGCGTCCTTGCATCAGCCTGACGGCGGAAGCGGTTTGTTGGATCAGCCGCCGCCGGACGGTGCTTGCCGTCGAGTCTTGTCGCCCTGGGCGACTTGGCTTGGCCGGCGACGCATGCGGTCCTGGCGACGGCGGCGCGCACCAGCGCCTTGCAGTGCGAGCTCTGGAGCGAATCAAAGAAGTTGCCCGACGGCGGCCACGGCGGGACGAGCGGACTGGGGACGCCCCAGCCAATCGCGCCGACGCCCGCAACACGGCGACCGACGGATCGCTCAAGAACGTTACTCCGCGCATGGACGTGTGATCCGCGGGCTCGCTTCCGCTGGACGGCGTTTTCACTCGAGAGACAACCCGAAATGTTCAAGCACTACAAGATCGCAAGTCACGAGGCGGCGCTGGTGTTCCGCAATGGCGAATTTCGCCTTCTGCTGGAAACGGGACGCCATTGGCTGTGGACCGCATTCAACAAGACGTGCGTGCGCATCGTTTCCAAGCGGGATCCGTGGTTGATCGATGCTCAACTGGATCTGATCGTCAAGTCCGGCGCGCTCGAAGGCCGCGCGGTCGCCGTCGAACTTGAAGGATCACGAGCGGGCGTTGGTCTGGATTGACGGGCGCTTCAGCCGAGTGCTCGGGCCGGGCTTGCACGCCTACTGGACGGAGTTCCGAGAGGTGCGCGTCGAATTGGTGGATGCGCAACATCCGCTTGGAACACGCCGACTTGAAAGTGATGGCGGCGGCTCAGACGCATGAGTTGCTGGACTTCGTCTCGGTCGCGCGCAATCGCGCTGGAGTGTTGTTTGTCGATGGTCGAGATCGAGAGCTGCTCGAGCCCGGACTGTACGCGTTCTGGAAGCGGGCGGCCGACGTGCGCGTCATCGAAATCGATCTTCGCGAGAGCACGGCGGACATCAGCGGTCAGGAGATCATGACCGCCGATAAGGTGACGCTGCGGATGAACGCCGTGGTCACCTATCGCATCGTCGATGCTCGCAAAGCGGTTGTGGCGACCGACGACGTTCGTCAGGCGTTGTACCGCGAGGGCCAGTTGGCGCTGCGGGCCGTCGTCGGCGCTCGTCGAGTTGGATTCGCTGTTGACCGACAAGGATGCGGTCGCCGGCGAAATCGAACAGGACGTGCGTCGCCGCGCGAGCGAATTGGGTCTCCACGTCGCCTCGGTTGGGATTCGCGATCTGATCTTGCCCGGCGACATGAAGGACCTGATGAACAAGGTCACCGAAGCCAAGAAGGCGGCCGAGGCCAACCTGATCGCTCGCCGCGAGGAAGTGGCGGCCATGCGCAGCCAAGCCAATACGGCGAAACTGCTGGCCGACAACCCAACGCTGATGCGGATGCGCGAACTGGAGGTGCTTGAGAAGATCGCGACGACCGGCCAACTGCAGGTCATCCTCGGCGAAAAAGGACTGGCCGAGCGAGTGATGAAGTTGGTTTAGGACCGGACGCCGAGCCACAGAGGCGCAAAGGACATCGAGTCATCAAGATGTCCTTTGCGCACTCTAGGGCGAGGCGTTTGCCGGCGATCAGAAGCCGATCCCTTCCGAAGGCTGGTCCTCTTCGTCTTCCCCGTCAGCCTCCGACCGCTGCTGCAGCAATTGCGACTCGAACACTTCGTCGGCGATCGCGTCCTGGCTGAGCGTTGGATCCTGGCGGATGGTCAGCGTTTGGGTTTCCTTTAGCGGTTTGCCGTCCACCACCAACTCGACTCGATAGTCGCCATTGGGTGCGGCGCGGCGGGCGCGGCCAATCGTTTGGGTCAGGTTCCAGGAGACTCGATGAAGTCCGGCCTCCTTTTTGCCTTCGAGTTCGACCGTTCGTCCTTGAATGTCAACGATGCGAATGGCGACGGTCTTGGCTGGGGCCTTCAAGAAGTACCAGATCGCGGCGCCTGGCGCCGGGTTCTCCGATGTGAACCGGCGATTGGTTCTGCCTCGGCTGGGGTCGGCGCCACCTTGTCACCGTCTCAGGCGCCAACAGGGCGCTGGACGCCTCCATCAGCTTGGCGGAGACCTGCCTTAAGCCGCTGACATCGCACGCCCAAAGGCTGCGGCCGTGTGTGGCGACAACGATCTCGGGAAGCTCCGGATGCACGGCCACTTCATGGATGGCGACCGACGGCAGTGTCTGGTTGAATTGGCGCCAGGCCTGGCCTCGGTCCGTTGAGACCCAAAGCGCGAACTCCGTACCCAGGTACAGCAGGTTCTCGTTCTTGGGATCCTCGCGTAAACAGCGACTCGAGCCGCGCGGCAACTTGCCGCGGAGCGACTTGAACGTGTCGCCGAAATCCTCCGACACGAACACGTGCGGATCATCGTTGTCCGAACGGTGGCCATCCAGGCAAACGTAAACGCGGCCGTCGGCGTAACGCGAGGCCTCGATTGTCGCCACCCACATCGGCGAAACGCCAAGATTTCTGGTGATGTTCTTCCATGAAGTCCCGCCGTCGCGAGTCACCCACAATGCGCCGTCGTCGGAGCCGACGTACATGACGTCAGCGTTGCGCGGCGATTCAGCCAGTGCGGTCGCCGAGCCTCGCTGTGTGAGCGTGATCTCGGGTGAAATCCGCTGCAGATCATCGCCTCGATCCAAAGAACGAAAGACGTAGTTGCCGGCGCGATAAAAGATCTTCGAATTGTGGTGCGAGAGGATGAAGGGCGTGTTCCAGTTGAAGCGGTAACTGAAGCCCTCTTCCCGTCGCGGCCGAATGCCCGCCCGCTCGCCAGTGCGACAGATTGCGGCGACTGATGCTTCCATTCTGGCTTTCCGAATAAACGAGATCGGGATCATTCGGATCCACACGACAGACGAACCCATCGCCGCCGCCGACCGAGATCCAATCTTCGTTGATAACGCTTTGGCCTTTCCCGATGGCGGGGCCGCCCCAAGAGCCGTTGTCTTGCAGGCCGCCGAAGACCCAATACGGTTTGTGATTGCTAATGGTGACATGATAGAACTGGCCAAGCGCCGCCGTGTTGATATGGTCCCAGTTGCGGCCTCGGTCTCGCGTCACGTAGAAGCCGCCATCGCAACCAATGATCATGTGGCGACCGTCCGTGGGACTGATCCACATGTCGTGCGCGTCGGCATGCACGCCTCGTCCCAGGTCGGCTGAGAATGTGACGCCGCCGTTGGAGGATTGGAATTGCGAGACGCCCAACAGGTAAACGCGCTGGTCGTCGTTGGGGTCCACTCGGACGACGCTGAAATACATCGGCCGCACGTTCAATGAGTTGACGCGTTCCCAGGACTCGCCGGCGTCGGTCGAACGATACACGCCGCCGTAGAGATATCCGTCGGCCCCCTGTTGATCCTGCACGTTGGGTTGCTGGCCGAAGTACGAATAGGTGTACGGTCGAGTCCGCGACCCGCCCGCGTCGCGACTGCCGAGCGTAACGGTGACGACGACTTGTTCCTCGCCGCGAGTGACCGTGACCTTCATTTGGTCGCCAGGCTGCCGCTCGCGAATTTCGGCGATCAGTCCTTGGTAGTTCTCCGTCTTTTGCTCGCCGACTTTGACGACGACGTCGCCTGACTTCAGTCCGGCTGTTCCCGCGGGACCGTCCTCAGTGACGTTGGTGAGCGCGGCGCCGCCGCCTTCCGCATCTTCGCCGAAGATCCCCATGACGGCGCGACCCCGTTGGTTGCGGGCGCCGGGACGACTGCTCAGCGCGACTTCCATCTCCAGCGTTTCTTCGCCGCGCTGGAATTGCAGCGCCACGGATTCTTCAGGTTTCTTCGTTCGCAGCACTTCGAGCACCGCATCGAAGTCCTTGATTTCTTCCCCCGCGATGTGCGTCAAGACATCGTCCCGTCGCACGCCCGCCTTGGCCGCCGGACTGTCGGGCAGCACCTGCGTGATCACGGCCTGACCTTCGCGATTGACGCCGACCGCTCCCAGGAAAGCCGAGAACGGCGGCGGACCTTTCCCGATGTCCTCGCAGTCAATGACAGCGTAAATTGTGTGAGATCCCTTGGATTGCCAATCCAGGCCGATGCGTCCGGTCATTGCGGTCGGCAAGCCGTTTTCCAATTTCTTCCAAGACTTGCCGCCATCGGTTGTCTTATAGAGACCGCCGCCGGGACCCCATTTGCGAACCGGGTCGTAGCTATCGACTCCGTCCGGCTTGGGCACGTCGCCAGGCCAGCTATCAAAACCGTCTCGCAGTCGATCCCAACAAGCAGCGATGATGGTCCCCGAGTTGGTCGGATCCATGATCATGTCGATGACGCCGGTGCGATCATCGACGAACAAGACCAGTTCCCAAGTCTTGCCGCCATCGGTGGTCTTGTAGACGCCTCGTTCGGGGTTTGTGCCGTACAGTCGGCCCGCCGCGCCGACATAGACGGTGTCCGTGTTGTTGGGATCAATCAAGATGCGGCTGATCTGATAGGACTTCTCCAAGCCCATGTGTTTCCATGTCTTGCCTCCGTCGACAGACTTGTACACTCCATTGCCATACGAGACGGAGTTTCGCGGATTGATCTCGCCGGTGCCGACCCAGAGGACGTTCGTGTCGCTCGGCGAGGCCGCGATGGCGCCGATGGATACGGTGGCTTCGTTATCGAACTGATGCTCCACCGTGGTCCCTTGATTGCTGGTCTTCAGCAGCCCGCCGCCGCCGGTCGCGATCCACCACAGAGAAGGGTCCTTTTCGTGCACCAAGAGGTCCGTCACGCGACCTCCCATATTCGCGGGGCCGAGCGAACGCCAGCCGACGTTATCCAACCATCCCTCGGGTAGCGCGACGCCGGACGCTTCAGCCGCCCCTTGTTGCCGACTCGCCGGTCGTTGGTTGGTGCGCGCGCGCCGGACGCGCCTGGTTGGTTGGCCGGAGGCGCTGGCGGCTTGTCGGGCGTCGCGGTTCGCAGCGACTTGACCTGTTCGGCGAGTTGCTTGATTGCTTGCTCGATCGCCGCCAGGCGTTTCGCCGATTCGTCCTCCTGATTGTCCGCCGCGGCGGACGCCTTCGCCTGCTGCGTCTCCTGCTCTTGCCCGGAGCCCTGCTCGGGTGGGCTCTTTTTTCGTGCGCGATTCTTAGTCCGCGGCGCATCGGCATCCTTGCCCTGTTGCTTGCCTTCCGTTTTCGCTTTCGCCTGCGCCTTCCGCTCGGCGTCGCTTCTGCGCCGTCCGCTTGACCGCTTGCTGAACTTCCCTGGAAGTCTGCTCCGCGGACTTCTCCGCGGCCTTGGCCGCCTTCTCTTGCTCTTGCGGCTTGTTTGAGGATTGGCTTGCCGCCGATTCTTGTGGCGGGGCCTCGGGGCCGGAGTCGCCAGCGGTTTCCTGCGCGACCAACGGACCGATGATCAGCACGAAAGCCAGGCAGGCCGTCACCAGCGTTGGTACGGCTGCTCGAAGGGTGTCGCGAAGAGCGGTGGAGAAATTGGCGGTGCGCATCAATGAAAGCTCCAAACAGGTGTCGTTCTATCGATTTCCCTTGCGATGGTAATTACCTAGCCAGGGCTGGGCAACTTGCCGCGACGCGGGGAATCGACGTGGGTGAAGGCTGGTGAATCAAACAGCACTAGGGCAGGACTGGCTTCAGACGTTGCTTTTTTTCATCATCCAGCGGGAACTGAGCGTCGGCGTCGGCCAACGCGGCCGTCATGGCGGCGAACATCTCTTTCAGTTTCTCGTCGTGGCTCGATGCAAGATTGTGCGATTCATTTCGGTCTTGGTCCAGTTGAAACAACTCGATTCTGGGACTTCCCGTGTGAGAATTCTCACGATAGTGGTAGATAAGCTTCCAGGGGCCGCGACGAAAGACCGTGAAGTACGAGCTGCGGTGCTGGTGCGGGAAGTGCATCAAGAAGTCTCGCTCCCCGTCCACTTGCTTGCCGCCCAGCACGGGCCTGAGATCCACTCCGTCAACGGCAAGATCATGCGGGATCCCAGCGACTGAGAGGATGGTCGGCATCAGGTCGTACACGGCGGTCAGGTTGTCGGAGATCTCGCCCGCGATGATAGGCGTTGCTTGTTGCAGCGCATTGTCCGCCGCCGGTTGAGCCCAAGCGGCGATCAACGGCGCTCGCATGCCGCCTTCATAATGCGTGCCCTTCTTGCCTCGCAGCGGGGCGGCGCAGGCGATATCGTGGATCGGACCCAGGGCGCATCGGTGCCGTTATCGCCGAGGAAGAAGACCAGCGTATTTTCAGCGACGCCCAGCTGATTCAAGTGATCCAACATGTCGCCTAACGACTTGTCCATCCCTTCAATCATCGAGGCGAACGCGGCGACGTTCTTCTTGCGGTCGGGGTAGTTGCCGACGAAGCGAGGATCGGCGTCGAACGGTGCATGCACCGCGTAGTGAGCCATGTAGGCAAAGAAGGGTTTGCCCGCCTTCACCGCGTCTTCGATGGCCGCGTTCATTTCGAGCGTCAGCGCTTCGGTAAGGTAGATCTCTTGTCCGTGGTACTTATCCAATCCGGGCACGGCGCGACGCTCGCGGCCCTTCATGCCATGGCCGAAGTTGTTCTTGCCATAGTAGCTGCCCGGTTGGCCGTAAGAGCATCCCGCGATGTTGACGTCAAAGCCAAAGTGGTCGGGGAACTCGCCGAAGGCGCCGATGGGGCCAAAGTGCGCCTTGCCGCAATGGATCGTGCGGTAGCCCTGCCGTTGTAGCAATGAGGCGAGCGTCGTCTGCTTGGCGGTAATTCCCTCCCATTGCCAGTCCGGTGCTCCGAACGGACCCATGTTGTTGTTTTCCGAGTTGATCCAGTTCGTGGTGTGATGGCGAGCCGATGTTTGTCCTGTCATCAAGGACACCCGCGTCGGAGAACAGACGCTCATCGCGTAGAAGTTGCTGAATCGTAAGCCTTGGGCGGCAAGCCGCTCCATGTTGGGAGTGCGATAGAAGTCGTTTAGCGGATGACGCTCCGGCTTGCCTTGACTGTCGGTCAGCATCGGCGCCGAAGTGTCCATCAATCCCATGTCGTCAACCAGGAACACAAGGATGTTCGGGGGCTTCTCGTCGGCGGCCGCGCACCGGTTGGGGAACCAAGCCAGCGCGAGCGACGACAACAGCAAGACCACAAAGATGCGTTTCATACGATGACCTTCGAGCAAGGGACTAGAATTTTCGCCAGTCTGTCGAGCGAGCGGCTGGCCGTCGAAACCACCGGCCCACGACTCGGAACCGCCATGGCCCTCCGAGCCTTAAAATACCGGCGTCGAGTCGGCACGACCGAGCGCTCAGAATGCCGGCCGTCCAGTCTAATCGATGCGCCGCCCTCGGTGGCGACATCCCCATCGCAGTTCAGCAGCCCGCTCGCGCTCAGTACCCGAAGATCGGTGCGGGCAAGAGAAACGCGTGCTGGCCGAACATGCTGACCGATCCAAAGTACGCGACGTACTGAGAAATGAAAACGATCAACACATAGAACGCGGCCACGGGCAACATCGCGAGTCGAGCGAATTGACGCACGACGAACCAGGAGCGGCGGTCCTCTTTGCTGCTGCGCGCGTAGGCGAAACCCTGCAAGATCCGCGTGGGGAACGTAAACGCCACGAACAACAAGCTGGGCAGCCAGCGGATTTGTTGCGGGATGAAAGGGACTTTTAGCAGATAGAGTGGAATGGCGAAGGCGAGCACCAACGTCGCTGTCAGGATGTAGGTCATGGGAGTTCGCCGGAAGCGGCGCCGCACCTCGCCCAATTGCAGAAACGCCGACATTTTCTGACGAACGGCGAAGTGAGTCATCAGCATAGGCAGGTGTTGACAAACCGCCATCAATAACAATGCTCCCAGCAATCCGGAGATCGCCGCGGGACCAGGCTCCGCGCTGGCGCCCCCGATCAGCAACGCGACGGGCAGGCTAAGCCAGGCGAGTCCGCCCAGGAATCCTCGCAGCCCCAGCCAAAACAGATAAGGCGTTCGCAACGCCACCGCGAATTCCCACACGGCGTCGCGAGCCTTCGCGTACCAACCGCCATGTCGAATCGCCGGCCACAGCTTGGCGGCGGGAAACCATTCACGCAGCGGGTAGCCGAACCACCAGCTTCGCAGTGCGAACACCGGCCACAAGATAGGCCAGAGGAAGTAGCGCAGTTTGGCGCCCGCGAAGCAGCATGTGAATACGTGCCCCAGCATCAAGGCGGTGGCGATCAACAATCCGCGGCGCCATCCCAGCGTAACGCCGCTGGCCGAGTCGATCAGGTAGGCGGAGTACCACATGTTCGAGACCAGCTGCAGCGGCAATTGCACCAACCAGACGCCCAGAACCAGGCCCCCGATCGTTGCTGCTCGCCGCACGCCGGGAAAGCCGTCAGCAAACCGGCCGCTAATCGCGACGCGACGACTGGCCTCCAGGAAATACCCTAAGCTCGCGAACTGCACGATCGGAATGGCGGCCACGACAGCCAAGCCCACCAGCAGGCTCAGCAGACCGAACAACCAATGGACCGCCGACACCAGCCCGCGAAGGATGCGCACGGGCCAGGACGGCGCATCCAGCGCTCGTTCGCGAGAGCGGCTCGCTTCGCCGGCGGAGTCGCCAACCGCCGGATCCGTTGTCGCCTCGTTGGCCACAATCAACAGCGCGTCGGCAGCCGGCGGCGGTGCTTCGTGTTGCGAAGCGGAGGCTGACGGCGGGTGTTCCGGCTTGAGCGATTGCATCGATACCGTGGGCGGCGACCAGGACGGCGACGATTGGGGAGGGCCGTGGCTGCTGTCCTGGTTCTGAGCCATGCGTCGAAACCACCACGGGAGGACGAAGGTAAAATAGAACGTCGCGGCGCCGTCCAAGCTCGCAGCTCGTCCAAGCTCGCAGCTCAAGGGGCGGCCGAAACGATGTCCAGCGACTAACTGAACATACTTGCTCGACCGGGCCTGAGGTTTCATTTCTCACGATTCACGTCGTCAAATTCCGGCGAATCGCTTCCTGCGAAGTGTTTTTCGCCGTTGCTTGCACCGGCGGGGCCGCGGCGTCCAAGAACAGGGCCGCCGCGACGACTTACTCTCACTTCCGATCGCGGCCAATCATCGCGGCGCTGACACTCTGGAGATTCACCGATGTGGAAACGCAACCTGCTCTTCTGGGGAGTCTGTCTCGCCGGTTGCGGTTATCTGGCTGGTGGGTTACTGCGGGACGAACGCGTCCAGCCGCCGGAACTGCTGCCCGTACTGGCCGAAACTTCAGCGGAGATCGCAGAGGTTGCTTCCCGAATCGACCAGGAGTTCGAGGCCCGCTGGGCGAAGTTGGGCCTGCGACCTGCCGCACCGGCCGACAATCAACTGGTCATCCGCCGACTGTCCTTGAGCATGACCGGCGCCACCCCGGCATTGGAGGAGTTGCGGGCGTGGGAATCGGCCCCGCCGGACGAACAAATCAACTGGTGGTTGGCGCGGTTGTTGGAGGATGATCGTTTCGCTTACTACACGGCCGAGAGGCTGGCTCGCATGTATGTGGGCGCAGTCGATGGCCCGTTTCTGTTGTTTCGTCGCAATCGCTTTGTGCACTGGTTGGGGGAGCAGCTCAAGGAGAATCGGCCCTACAACGAGATCGTGACGGCCATGATCGCCGGACGCGGAGTGTGGACGAGCGATCCCGAGGTCAACTTCATCACGGTCACGCTGGACCAGAACAACGATAATGCTCCCGATCCCATTCGATTGGCGGGGCGCACATCGCGAGCTTTCCTGGGCATGAGAATTGACTGCTTGCAATGCCATGACGATCAACTGGATTCCGTGCAGTTGGGAGACAGTGAGCACTCGCGAATGGGGCTGCAGACTGATTTTCATCAATTGGCGGCCTTCTTTTCCGAGCCCCGCGTTTCTTTCCGCGGCGTGCAAGACCAGCAAAGCCCCTACATGTATCAGTACCTGGGCAAGGAAACCGAGACCGAGGTCGCGCCGGTCCCGCCGTTCCTGCCCGAGTTAATGCCCACGGATGGCGCACGTCGCGAGAAGCTCGCGGCTTGGGTGACGCATCCTCGGAATCGGCCCTTCGCGCGCACCGCAGTCAATCGCATTTGGGCCATCCTTTTCGGCCGACCGTTGGTGGAGCCGATCGACGACATTCCGCTGTTCGGCGAGTATCCACCGGGATTGGAGACCTTGGCCGATGATTTCATCGCCCACGACTTCGATATCCGACGCTTGATTCAAGTCATCACAGCGACGCGCATCTTCCGCATGGATAGTCGAGCGGATTGGGAGCTTACCCAGCAACATCACGACCATTGGGCCGTCTTTCCCCTCAGCCGCCTGCGTCCCGAGCAAGTCTCGGGAGCCGTGATCCAAGCCGCCTCCTTGAAGACCATGGATTCAAATCGCCACATCCTGTTTCAGTTGATCGGGATGGCGGAACGCAATGATTTCGTGGAGCGTTACGGTGATACGGGAGAGGACGAGTTCGATGAACTGCGCGGGTACGATTCCTCAGCGACTGCTCATGATGAACGGGAAACTCGTCAAGGAGAAGACGCGACCACAGCCCCTGAGCAACGCCGCGTCCAAGTTGGCGCTGCTGGCGCCATCCGATCAGGCCGCCGTGGAATTGGCCTACCTCTGCACCTTGACTCGACCGCCGACGCCTCGCGAACTGGAGCATTTCGTCGCTCGCCTGGAAGGAACCGAGGGAGACGTCAGGCAAGCGGCGATGGAGGACTTGTATTGGGTCTTAATGAACAGCACCGAATTTCTTTGGAACCATTGAGCTTGGTTCTTGGTTCTTGCCATCGTCTCTTGGGAACACCGACATGAAGACGCCTTTTTGCGGCCCGGCTCATTGGAATCGACGCAACGTGTTGACGGCCGCCGGCGCCTTATGGCTCACCCCCTTGGCTCGCTTGCTGGCCCGCCAGCACGAGGCCCAACGCCATGGCGGACCAGCGAAGTCCGTGATCATGTTGTGGTTGGCCGGTGGTCCTAGCCAGCTCGAGACATTCGATCCTCATCCCGGCGCTGACATCGCCGGCGAATCCAAGGCGATTGCGACGTCCGTTCCTGGCGTGCAACTGGCGGAAGGATTCGAACGACTCGCCGATCAAATGCAGCACATCGCGTTGATCCGCAGCGTGGTCAGCAAGGAAGGCGACCATGAGCGAGCCACCTACAACGTCAAGACGGGCTATCGGCCGGATCCCACGTTGGTGCATCCCGCGATCGGCGCGGTGGTTTGCCGCCAATTGGAAGAGGAGGATCAAGGTCGCGTCGAGATTCCACGGCACGTTTCCATCCTGCCCGGCCCCTGGCCGGCTCGGGGAGGCTACCTGGGAGACCGCTACGACGCGTTCAAAGTCGGCGATCCGAATTCGGCCATTCCGGACGTCGAGAGCCGAGTTCCCGATCCACGCGCGCAGCGGCGAATCAAGGATCTGTTCGATGTTGTCGAGACGGAATTCGCTCGCGGGCGTTTGCAAAACCTGGACGCCCAACGCACTCTGCACGGAGTCGCCACGCGCGCCGCTTTGAAGATGATGTCGTCCGAGCAGTTGAACGCCTTCGATGTGTCGCAAGAACCGCTGGAAGTGCAACAAGCATTCGGCGGCTCCCAGTTCGGTCGAGGATGTCTAGCCGCCGTGCGCTTGGTTTCCGTCGGCGTGCGATGCGTCGAAGTGACTCTCAACGGTTGGGATTCGCATATCAACAACCACGAATTGCAACGCGGGCAAGTCGATATTCTGGACCCGGCGTTCGCCGCCTTAATCAGCGAATTGAAACGCCGCGAACTGTTCGATTCCACCATCATCTTCTGCGGCGGCGAATTCGGCCGCACGCCCAGAATCAACCCCGCTGGCGGACGCGACCATTGGCCTCATGGCTTTTCCGTGGCCTTGGCCGGAGGCGGCGTCCAGGGCGGGCGCGTCTACGGCGAGACGTCGCCCACTCCCGACTTGGACGCCAAAACGCCCGATGGCATTGTCGTCAACCCCCGCAACATCGCCGACGTTCACGCGACCATGCTGCACGCACTAGGAATCCGCTTCGAAGAAGAACTCAGTACGCCCATCGGACGTCCCATGGCCATCAGCCAAGGACAAGTCATAAGGGAAGTGGTTGGGTAGAGGGTAGGTGGTAGAGGTAGGTAGAGTGGTAGAGGTAGGTAGGTGGGCTCTATGGGGTGAGTCAGTTGCCCAGGGCTGGGCTGATTTGGGGCCGTCCCGGTTGGGACTGATTTACACATTCTACCCCCTACCCTCTACCCTCCACTCCCTACCCCCTACCCTCTACCCCTCCACTCCCTCTCCGCTACTCCCTACTTCGCAGACGATGCGGACCATCACGGCTTTGGAGCCGTGCATTTCGAGCACTTCGGCGGTGGCGCCTTCCAGGGGCACGATGTCGCCGGCTTTGAGGGTTCGCTCGGAGACTTCGGTCAACAAGCCCGAGACGGTGTCGACTTCGCGGGCGTCCCAGTTCACTCCCAGCGTGGCGTTGATCAGCGACAACGGTGCGCCGCCCTGAGCGAGGTAAACGCCTTCCTCGACCTTGCGAATGGGCGGCAGTTCGTCGTCAAACTCGTCCTCGACGGATCCCACGATTTGTTCGAGGACGTTTTCCAGCGTGACGATCCCGATCACGGTGCCGTATTCGTCATCGACCAACCCCATCAGTTGATGCGTTGCTTGAAAGTGCTTCAATAGGCGACTGATCGGCATGGTCTCGGGAATATGATGCGCCGGGCGGGCCAACGTCCGCAGATCCTTGACCTCGGTTTTGCCCACGATGTCCTTGATGTGGAGAATCCCGATAACATCATCCAGCGACGTTTCGCAGAGCGGGTAACGCGAGTGCCGACTCTCGCGGAATTCAGCCGTCACCTCATCGAACTGCTGATCGGCGGTGAAATAGACCGCTTCGTTGCGAGGCACCATGACGCGGCGGCAGATAAGATCATCGAATTCAAACACCGCGTGGATCAATCGATGCTCGGCCCTCGTCAGGTTGCCATGCGCGAGCGATTCGGTCACCAGCTGACGGATTTCTTCTTGGGTATGCGGCGAGTCGTGGTCGCCGCCGCTATCCACCCCGACCAATCGCAGCAAGACGGCGGTCGACCAGTTCAGCGCCTGCAACAAGGGGAAGGCCAGGAAGTAGAACACGGCCAACAACGGCGCGCACCACAAGAGCATTTTTTCCGGGCGGCGGATGGCGAAGATCTTGGGCGCCTGCTCGCCGATAATCAAGTGCAAGCCGGTGATCAGGGCGAAGGCAATGACGAAGCCGGTGGCGTGGACCGCATCCTCGGAAAGGCCCAGGCTGTGAAACACCGGATAGATCAGATGGGCGAACGCCGGTTCGCCCACCCAGCCCAGGGCCAGCGATGCGATCGTGATGCCCAATTGACAGGCGGACAAGGAACGGTCGAGGCGTTGGCCCAGCCAACGCGCCACACCGGCCATGGGACGTCGCTCCAGCACGAGCCGATCCAACTGGCCGCCTCGGACTTTAACCAGCGCGAATTCCGCGGCGACGAAGAAACCGTTCAGAATTACCAGAGCGACGGCGATTCCGACGTCGCGGGCGTTGGCTAACCATTCCATTGTCTGCTGAGGATACCTTTTCAACACGGTTCTTGGTGGCGGCGCGGGTGCGCCAGGCGAGCTGTCCCGCGTGCCAAAGTGTACTGCAACCGCGTCCTGGCGTGCGGTCGCGTGGACGATTTTCGCCAGCGGCGGCGGACAAAGGCCTCAAGTCCGGCCGGCGGGAAGGGCGAGAGGAGCTTAGGCCCCGGAAGTCGTGTTCATGCGCGCTTCCTCCAAAAGGAGGGGTGGCGGCGGGGAGGTAAGCGGGGAGTCCTGCGGGTAATAGGGGCGTTGAGCGGATTTCGTTGACCCTGCTTCACGCCTCGAACTATACTCGTGGGTTACCGGCAGCTATGTTAAGGCGGGAGCTCGATTTGCGTCCGCCGTCCTCGGAAACACGGGCTGCGCGGTAGCGGTGCGCCCTCGGGTGTTTCGCTGGCGGCGATAGGCTCAGGCATTTGGCTTCAGAATCGGAATGACGATGGAAATGCAGATCTTGCGTTGGACCTTCGCCCTTGGCCTGGTTGCGCTGGCGCCCGCTTGGTCGTTGGGGCAACAGCCGGCGCCTTTTCCGTCTCGGCCGCGTTTGGCGGAGGGCATTTTGAAGGTCTTTCCGCCCACCGGGGAGGAGGAAGAGACCTTCACCGGACCTTTGGCGATGACCAGTTTCGACGCTACGTATCCCGTCGTTGAAGGCGATCCGGTCTATGTCCCGCTGAGCGAAACCCTGCGAGAAATCAGCAAGCAGGTCATCTTACGCCGCGAGATCTGGAATCTGGAATTCGCCTGCAAGCCGATGCGCATGATCAAAGTGGCGATCCCCACGGGCGATGGCGGCGTGGCCGAGAAACGGCTTTGGTATCTTGTCTACCGCGTTCGGTATTTGGGGAATGATCTCGCTCCTTCGCCGGAAAAAGATCGGTATGGGCATGTGCGGTACCCGGCGACGACTGCGGTCAATCGCACGTTCCGGCGGTTTTTCCCGCAACTGGTCTTGCTGGATGTGGACCGCAAAGAATCGTACATGGATCGAGTGATTCCGGCGGCGATGGGGCCGATCGCTCGTCGCGAGCGGGTTGGCAAGCAACTCCACAACTCCGTGGATATCTCGCTGGCCAAGGTCGAACTCAGCGATGGCCGCACGGATAATGGTGTTTGGGGCGTCGCGGTCTGGGAGGACATTGATCCCCGCGTCGATCGTTTTTGCGTGTTGATCAACGGTCTGACCAACGCCTACCAACTGCAGCCGGACGCCGCCGGGCAGCTGCAATTGGAGCGTAAGACGTTGAAGCTTAACTTCTGGCGACCGGGCGACTCGGTGTTGGAGCACGAGGACGAGATTCGTTTGGGCATTCCCTTCGAGGGGGACGCTGTCAAGCAGGCCGACGTATTGAAGCTGTACGGCGAGTCAAAACGGGTTGAATACTCGTGGATTTATCGGTAGATTGATGAGTTCGCGGCGGCAGGGAAAGTCAATCCCGCCCGCGATCGTCGATTTCTGACGCGATTTGCCGCATGTGCGGCGCATCTCCACAAATTCGCTCGGCAAAGGCTCGGTGAAATGGCTCATAAGAAGGGACAGGGTTCCAGTCGTAACGGTCGCGACTCGAACGCTCAACGACGCGGCGTGAAGAAGTTCGGCGGCGAAGTCGTCCGCGCGGGCAACATCTTGGTGCGACAGGTTGGCACCAAGTTCCACGCGGGCAAGAATGTCGGCCAGGGGAAGGACTACACGCTGTTCGCTTTGGTCAACGGCAATGTGCAGTTCGATCGTGAGGGGCGACGGATCAACGTCGTTCCAACAGCCTCCTAACCGAACCGCGGGCGCCTCGACAACGCGGCCCAGTTCGCGTCGCGCCACGCCGGTTCCAGGCCAACCCGATCACGCACAACGCCCTGCGCCGCTTGGCTGCAGGGCGTTTCTAGTTTGGGGCGGGGCCAGCGTTCGCCACGAAGCAGGTGTTTCGGTGTTTGTTGATCGAGTGGAAATCGAAGTGGAAGGCGGCAGGGGCGGCAACGGCTGCGTGAGCTTCCGGCGCGAGAAGTACGTCCCCCGCGGAGGACCTGACGGCGGCGATGGCGGTCAGGGAGGCCACGTGGTGATTCGAGCCAGGCATGGCGTGGACAACCTCACGGCGCTGGCGCATCGCAAGTTCTGGCGGGCCTCCAAGGGGACGCATGGCATGGGGTCCAATCGCCGTGGACGCGACGGTGGGGATCTGGTGATCGAAGTGCCGCCGGGCACCGTGGTCATGGATTCCGAGCTTCATTTCGTGATGAAGGACCTGACGAACGACGGCGAGAGTTTTGTCGCGGCTCGCGGCGGCAAGGGCGGTAAAGGAAACAGCCATTTCAAGTCCGCTGTGAATCAAACGCCTCGCGAACACACGCCCGGTGAGGATGGGGAGCTGCGGCGATTGGTTCTGGAGTTGAAGTCAATCGCCGACGTGGGCTTGATCGGCAAGCCCAATGCGGGAAAGAGCACGCTGCTCAGCCGCATGACGCGGGCTCGGCCTGAAATCGCCGCTTATCCCTTCACGACCAAGCATCCCAACCTAGGCCGCGTCGTGGTGGACCTGGACCGCTCCTTCATCATGGCCGACATTCCTGGGTTGATCGAAGGCGCCCATGACGGCGTGGGGTTGGGGCACGAATTCCTCAAACATGTGGAACGCGCCGGCATCTTGGTGCACTTGGTGGAGCCTGCGCCGGTCGATGGATCCGATCCGATCGGCAACTATCACGTCATCCGTGATGAGCTGTTGCAATACCAGCCGCAGATGGCCGATCGCCCCGAACTGATCTGCGTCTCCAAGGCGGAATTGCCGGAGGCGGACGAAGTCGTCGCCGCTTTGGCGACAATCACCGGGAAAGAGGTCCTGAAGATCTCCGCGGTCACGGGAGTCGGGCTGAATCACCTTTCCCAGAAGATCTTCGAAACTCTTCCCGTTGACGAGCGCAGGGCATGAACACCGGGCGGCGGGTGATCGCGGTCGATATTGGCAACACATCGGTACGAGCTCGCTGCTTCCAGGTCGTCACGGGCCGACGCCCCTCGCCCATTCCCTGGCCGGTCAACTTGCAGCCTCCCCGTTCGCGGCGGGAGTTAGCCGAATGGCGTCCCGGGGACCACAGCGAGCCGCAACAGTGGCTGGTGGCCAGCGTCCATCAAGCCGCCTGCGACGTCCTGCTCGCTCGCTTAGCGGTGATACGACCGGCCGACACCGTCCGCGTTCTGCAACCGCAGGATTTTGGCCTGGCGATCAACGTCAAGTTTCCCGAGCGCGTGGGGCCGGACCGCCTGGCCGCTGCTGCGGCCGCCAACGCCCGCCGCGACCCCGATCGATGGGCGGTCATCGTGGATTCCGGCACCGCGATCACCGTGGACCTGGTGGATCGACAGGGCGTCTTCCAAGGGGGCGCGATCTTGCCCGGCATGGGGATGGCGGCGCGCGCCTTGCATGAATACACCGATCGTCTGCCGCTTGTCGAAGCGCCCCAGCAGCGGCCAGTGGTCGTTGGCAAGTCCACCGAGGAAGCCATGTCCAGCGGCTTGTACTGGGGCGCGATCGGCGCCGTGCGGCGGCTGATCGAGCTAATGGCTGCTGAGGCCGAAGGTCGGACCGACGTCTTCATCACGCCCTCGGCCGCAGGTTGGGTCGAACAGCTTGGCGAATCGGTGCAAGTGGTGGACGACTTGGTCCTCGAGGGCGTCGCACTGGCCGCCAACGTTCTCCAACGCGACCGTTAAGCACGGCCGCACACGAAGCCCGGGAGCGGTGCAGCCGCAGCCCGGCGCAGCCCCCAGGATAGGTCCGCGCCAGGAACCGCTTAGTAGGCGCCTTTGCCCGTCATGACGGTCCATGGCGTCTGCACCAACAGCTTGACGTCGGTCCATAGATTCTGATGCTCCAGGTACCAGATATCCATCCGCACCCAGTCCTCAAACCCGATCTCGCTGCGACCGCTGACTTGCCACAGGCAGGTCAATCCGGGCATCACCGACAAACGGCGTCGCTGCCAAGGTTTGTAATCCGCGACCTCTTTCACCAATGGCGGTCGCGGCCCCACCAACGCCATGTCGCCGACCAACACGTTCCAGAGTTGCGGCAGTTCATCCATGCTGGTCTTGCGAAGAAAGCGTCCGATGGGCGTGATGCGGGGATCTGCTTTCGACTTGAAGATGGGCCCCTCGGCGTGTTGATTGGCCACCAGGTGCTGTAGTTTCTCGGCGTCCAACCGCATGGTACGGAACTTGACCATGCGAAAGCGACGTCCGAGATAGCCGACGCGCTCTTGCACGAAGAACGGGCGGCCTTTGGTGGTGATGGCCAAGAGCAGCCAGATCGCCAGCAGCAGCGGCGACATCACGACGATCAGCACCACGGCGCAGGACCAATCCATGATCCGTTTGACCGCGCGGTATTCGGGCGAGAGGTTGCCCTCGGGAGCAACCAACTCATCATGGTTTTTCAGCCGCTGAGCGAACAGACTGGGGGTGACCGTGGGCATCGGCGCAGTCTCCAGAACGGGTGCACGAGACGAACGTTGTCGCCCCAACCATTGCAAGGCGCATTCCGCGAACGACGTGAAACGACTCGCCCGCCCGTAATCCCTTGCGAGCCAGAACTTTACGACGCCGCCCCAGGCGTGGCGAAAATCGATCTCTGGTGGCGAAAATGCAACCGAGGCGGCGGTTTGTTTCGTCAAAGCGACGCCGCCGGAACGGCCAGGCCGCCGCGGCGGGCTATAGGGGTTGCGCCTCGGCGTCTGGCAGCCAGCGGCGACCGGCCAATTGTGGTTCGAAGTCGGGGCGGTCGGCCAGCGCCGCCATGACTCGCAGACAACGGAGCATCAACTTGGCGACTAGCTCCCGGTCGCCATCGCGACCATGGTATTCACTCAAGTCAATCATCTCGCCAACTCGCAATTCGACCCGAGCTGACATGAAGAAGGGGCTCCATGGAGTTTGGTCGTAGGGGGAACCGAGAATGAAGCAGGGCAGGATCGGCGCCTTCGCCTTGAGGGCGATCATTACGGCCCCCGGCCGCCCGGGGAGCATGAGTTCCTCGCCCAGGTTAATGCGTCCTTCCGGCAACATGCCCACCCAACCACCTTGCTGAATCGTACGGATCGCGGATTTGGTGGCGGCGGTGTCGATGCCGCGCCGGTTTACCGGGATGACGTTACAGGGCTTCAGAAACCAGCGAAATCCAGGATGCTCGCAGAATTCGCGAGCCACCATCCAGCGGATCGGTCCGGGCGCGATGACTTGCAGGAAGAACGGATCAACGCTGCTGCGGTGATTGCAAATCACGATAGCCCCTTTTCCGGCCGGAAGGTCGAGCGATTTTGGCAGGCGGGCCCGCCATTGCAGCCGCACGAGCCACATGGCGACCAAGTAGTAAACGTACTGCACCGGAGTGTAGGGCACTCGGAAGAGGTGCACGGCGACGGTCGCCAGGACGGTGACGCCGCCAGCGAACAGGAACGCCCAGGATGCAGCTTGGTTCCAGGTCTCCAATGCAATTCCCTTCCACTCCCGCGAGCCGGCCTGTCAGCCGGCCAACACTGCATCCTCGAATGAGGCAACGCCGTCGGCGGGCCGTTGTCCTCAGCCGACCAAACCATCATTATAGGTGGCGACAGGCCAACTACGGCACCCCCGCTCGGCGCAAGGAGAACCGCTCTGTGATTCGCAAGACATCGACAACCGCGTGTTGGAACACTGTCGTGGCGATGCTCGCGCTCCTGCTGGCGACGTCCAGTCGCGTCGCCGCGCAAGCGACGGACGAATCGAAGTCGGACTCTCGTTTGCCGATTGAGATGACTGCGCGGGGCTGGGAAGTTCATCGCCAGTCCTTCGTGTTTGACGGCCACAACGATCTCCCCTACACGATTCGCCGCCAAGCCTCGTCATCCTTCTCAAAGTGCGACATTTCGCAGCCGCAAGCGGACCTGCACACCGACATTCCGCGCTTGCGGAAGGGCAACGTCGGAGCCCAGTTCTGGTCAGTTTACGTGCCCGCGGAAACTCGGCTGCGAGGCGAGGCGCTATTGCAAACCATGGAGCAGATCGAGTTGGTCAAAGCCATGGCCGCCCGTTATCCCGACGTGTTTCAAATGGCGTATAGCTATGACGATGTTGTCGCGAGCCGCAAAGCGGGCAAGATCGCGTCGTTGATCGGCGTTGAAGGCGGCCATGCCATCGAGGATTCCCTGGAGAACTTGCGACGGCTGCACCGCATGGGAGCAAGGTACATGACCTTGGCTCACTCCGATACGCTCAGTTGGGTCGATTCCGCGACTGATACGCCGCGCCATCACGGGCTATCGCCCTTTGGCGCCGAAGTCGTCCGCGAGATGAATCGGCTGGGCATGCTCGTGGACTTGTCGCATGTCTCGGTGGAGACCATGAAAGACGCCTTGGCCATCAGCACGGCGCCTGTCATCTTCTCCCACTCCTCCGCCCGCGCCATTGCCGACCATTCGCGAAATGTCCCGGACGACGTGTTGAAACTGACCGCTCGCAACGGCGGCGTGGTGATGGTCAACTTCTTCTCCGGGTTCGTGCACCCCGAGTCCGCTCGACGCATGACCAACTTGTTTGACGTGATGAGGGAGCTGCGTGAGAAATATCCGGACGAAGCGGAGTTCGATCGTCAACGCAAACAATGGCAGGCGGAGAACCCCCTGGTTCCCGGCACCATTCACGATCTCCTGGACCATATCGATCACATCGTGGAGGTGGCTGGGATCGACCACGTCGGCATCGGGTCGGACTACGACGGCGTCAGCATGCTGCCGGCGCAATTGGAGGACGTGTCAACGTATCCGCGCATCACGCAGGGCTTGCTCGACCGCGGCTATACCGCGGAGCAAATCCACAAGGTGATGAGCGGCAACATCATGCGAGTGATGAAAGAGGCGTCGGTTCGCTAAGGAGCGAGGCGGCGCCGTAACGCAACGCGGGGGAGTCGCGATCTTGCCCTCGCGTTGACGGGCCCAAGGTCGTGTCCTCTGTCGCGGGTAACCCTTGCTCAATTCGCCAAGGGCCGACGGACTACGAGTGTCCAATCCCCGTGGGATTGCAGGGACGCCGCCGGCAATCGCTTGGCGAGCGACAGCGCGACGGCTCGCGGCGCGACGATGTAGTCGAATTCGCCTTCCAGAACAAGATCGTACAGCGGTTCGGTATTCGCCGTATCGCTGATCAACTGTTGATAGCGGTCTCGTCGGCCGCGGTAATCGGGGGTCAGGAACCAGTGCCCCACCCAAACTCGGTGAGGTCCATAGGCGGGGACCAGATTGCCGAGTTCCGCGGGGGCGAGCACGCGTCCTGGGGGTTCTGTCTTAACCAGTCCAAGACCGTGAAGTATTCGGCGGGCAGTCGCGTTGCGTCGCTGAATGTCCCCCAATGATTCGCCCGTGGTCAGGAAGCAGGAGGCGAACAGGCCGACGGCTAACGCCGCGGTGGCGAGTAATCCGCCCCGTTGCGCCGTGCGAGCGCGTTGAAAAGCCTCCGCCACACTCGGCGCGGCCAGCAACGCGATCGGCAGGTGCAAGTGAAACACAAAGTGGTAGCCGTTGAGCACTGGCGAAGCGTGCAACAGGATGATCGCGGCAACCCAGCCGGTGATTAGCTCCAAGTGTTCCTGCTGTTCCCGCGCCCACCGCGCCCAAGTTCGCAAGGCCATCGCACCGACCAGTCCCAAGGTCAGCGGATACCAGAAGACGCTCAGATCCAGTGGGCCGATCACGTTATTGGCCGCTGCGTGGTAGACGGGATCGTGCGCCTGCCACACGCTGATGGCGGCGATGACGCCGAGGGCGACGCTCATCATTGCGCCGATCCAAGCCGTTCGTCGCCAATCGCAGGGGCGCCCCAGCACCCAGGCCGCGATCGGGACGGCGCCCAGTATGGTCAATGTCGCCAGCGCGGAATAGGGATGGATATAGAACTGAGCGATCAGGCCCAGCGAGAGCAACAAGGAGCTGCGGCGAGAGAACGCCCGGCGACGATCCCAAGCGGCCATGATCAGCCACAGCGTCAACGTCAGGCCCGCGATCCACAGCGGATTGAACATGCTTTGAAACGTGTTCCATCCATACAGGTGCCACACGCCCTCGCGAAATCGGTCGGCGACGAATGGGGGCGCCCATTGCGTGTGAGGCAGCAGAAAACCCTCGACCCCGCCAGAGAACCCGACCAACGCCGCCGCCCACAGCTGCTGCTTTCTGTCATGGAGCAACATGCCGCTGAACTTCCAGACTGTCAGGAAGAACAGGAAAACCAGCGGGATTCGAGCGAGTTCCAGGACCAGCATCGCGTCCCAACCGGTGACGCGCACGGCGCCGCCTAGAATCCAATGCAGCAACAGAATGAACCGTGGTTGCTGAGCCTCGATGGTGTACGGGTCCCAGAACAAACAGCGACCATGCTCCGCGGCTTGACGGATGAACGCGGCGTAGGAAAAAAAGTCGCGGGGGATATAGCCCGTCGGGGCGAATTGTTGTCCGTCGCTGGCCGAGCCGAAGCAGGCCAGCAGGTAAGGGGCGCCCCGCATGAGCACGGCCGTGAGCGGCAACAGCCAGAACCATGTCGGCGGTTGGCCGTTGCGACGTTCCGTCTCCACTTTGGTCATGATCCGCCGCCTCGTCTGTCGGGGGCCATTGCTACTGGCCGTTGAATTAGTCGAACAGGCCGTATCGCACGATGCAGTACAGCGCGTTGATCCCGTCGCGGACGCCGATCTTCTTGCCCTCGTCGTATGAGCGCGCGTTGTAATCCACGGGAAGCTCTTTCACGCGATAGCCTCGACGTGCCAGTTTGGCCGTGACTTCCGGTTCGAAGCCGAAGCGATTCTGCTCGATCTCGATACTGCGAAGCACGTCGCTTCGAAACGCCTTGTAGCAGGTTTCCATGTCGGTCAAGCGAAAGCCGGTCAACGAGTTGGAAAGCCACGTCAGGGCGGCGTTGCCCAGGCGATGGAGCCACGATCCATCACGGACGTTGTCCCCCAGATACCGCGAGCCGTAAACGACTTCGGCCTCATTGTTCAAGATCGGCCCCAACAGCGGCAGGATATCGCGAGGGTGATACTCCAGATCCGCGTCCTGCACGATCACGATGTCGCCCCTCGCGGCGTGGAAGCCGTCTCGCAAGGCGGCCCCCTTGCCTTCATTCTTCGTCTTGTAAATGACTCGCAAGTTGGCGACGCGCTTCGAAACGCTTCAGGATCTCGCGCGAGTTGTCGCTGCTGCAGTCATCCACCGCGATGATCTCCTTGCGAATGGGCAAGGAGTCAATGCGAGCCAAGACGGTCTGGATCGTATCCGCTTCATTGTAGACGGGGACCACCACCGAAAGCAGAAAGTCCGCGGGCGTGGTGAATTGAACCGGCGTCTTCGAAGCGTCTTCCGAATCCTCGGCCAGCAAGTCCGCCAGTCGCTCGAGATTTTCCAGGTTGTCTTTCATGGCTTGCAGGTCGGCGTCCTGACGGTGGACTTGCGGCGCCTGCGGCGTCGTGCGCACGCGAGAGGTTGGGAATGATCAGCGTTCATCTTGCGGCCTTGCTGTATTGGATGGTGGACGACGAAATGTTTGCGGGCCGACCCGGGAATTTCGGCAGGGCCGGCCAAGCAACGACGCCCCGCTGGGGAGCGTCCGTAATCTGACGGACTAGGGGAGAAACGTAACGGGGGTTGCTCGGCTCGTCAAAGATCTCGCGACGCCCCCAGAGCTGTGCGATTTCATCCTGGTACAACAACGCCCACGTCTCCACGCGGTCTTGCATCAGGGCGATCGGAACCGCTTGAGAGCGATCGATCAGGACGAGTTCCGGCCGGCGATACTCCAGAATGCGATCCGGCGTGATCTTCGGCGAATGTGGACTGCGGCTACGCGCGATCGCTGGGTTGTCTCCCAGCGCAAAATCGAAATACATGTTCACGACTTCTCGCGGATAGCACGTCCGAAAACGGCCGTCGAAGGCAAGCTTCAGCTGACGGTTCTCCGGTTGCGAAGCGAAAGCCGCCAGCGAGTACTGCGCCCATTTGAATCGCGACACCAGGCGACCATGCACGCCATGATCCGCCATGTATTGCAACGCGGTCACCGGATAGCCGTCCAGCCGCACCGGGATGCGATAGCTCTGCATCACCCAGACCGACGTCAAGACGCCGCAGACGGCGAGCAACAGCAGGGCGGCCAGCGGCCGCATGTCGCGGCGCAAGCGACGCGTCCAACGGCGATTCGTCGCAACCCGCTCCCATGCGGCGCAGCAGGTCGTCCAGATGCGGCGTGATCCAGAAGCCGAATGCCAAGGCAAACAGGGCGATGTGTCGGCGATGCGACGCGGCGGCGTAGAGCAACAACGCGAGCACCAGACCTTGAGAGAGATCTCGCGGTTGACGACTGCATAGCCAGGCAATGCAGCCCAGCCCCGCCGCCAACCAGAACGGCAGCCAGGCAATCGTGAAGATGCCCGGTGGAAGCCACTCGACGATCTCCGGTCGAGGTTGTCCCAGGGAGCCCAGCAACCAGCGATAGAGTCCGAAGCCATAGGCGTTCAGCAAGGTCGCGGCGAACATCGCCGCAAGAACGCCGCCCCATTTCAAAGCCGCCAATCCGCAGCAGCGGACCTTCTGGGTGGCGGTCGCTTGGGGTCGAGCGACCAACTGCAGCCAGCGACCACCCAGAAACGTGATGGCGACAATCAAACCGATCAGGAATCCGCCGTGGGCGTTCGCCCAGAAGAGCATGAGCGGGAAAGCAAGCCAAATGCGATGTCCGCGCCGATGGTCCATCCCGGCCTCGTCCGCCCCACTCGGTTCCGCGTCCAGCAACTCCAAGAGCAAGAAGAAGCCCAAGAAGGTGAACAGCTGAGGTCGCAATGACCAGAAGTGCATCAAGTTGGCGGCGGTCAGCAGCAACACCAGAAAGATGGTGGTGCGGCTTGCCCCAAAGCGCTGCGCGCGCTGCAAGAGTCGATAGATCACCGCCACCGCCAGCAGGCTTTTCAGCACCAGCAAGCCGCCGCCGCCAAAGTATTGCGAACCGAACGCTAACGCGAGTTCCGCGAGATGTTCGTGGTTGATCCAACGATGCTCATCAGCCGTGTACGAATAGGTCGCTGTGTCGGGCAGGCCCGCATTCCATAAATCGCGGCCGTATTGCACGTGCCCCCAAAGGTCTGGATCGGCGAGGCTCTTGGAAGTCGCGATCGCGCAGGCCAAGAGTAACGCCGCAATGACGCACCTCTCCAGGAATCCCTGCCCGAAGCCGCCGGTCGCCGCTGGGCTCTTGGAGTCGCTGGCGAGCTTCGAAGACGTCGCCCAACGACTCATGGATTGGCTCCAGCCGCCAGGTATTTGACCCACTGTGATTCGTGGGACGTGGATGCTTGTGGCGCCGCGGGCCAAGTGACGCTGCCAATCTGCGGCTCATCGCCGAGAACTCGCTCGGCGGGCGGGATGTAGTGCTTGCTTTCCGGATCGTCATACCAATTGCGGCGTCCCCATACCTGCGCCGACAAGTCCTGATACAACAAGCACCACTGTTCCCGATTCCGCCGCATCACCAATTCGGCGTGCGGTTGGAAGCGATTGATCAGTACGAGATTCGGCAGTCCAAAGTCCTCGGATCCATGGGCCAAGACGCGGTCTCCGGAAAAGGGAGGCGAATTCTCGCCGCGCGACCGCAAGCCTTCGCCAAGATCGCCCAGGATGAAGTCGAAGTGCATGTTCACGACGTCCTGCGGATAACACGTGCGAAAGCGACCGTCAAACGCCACCCGCATCTTGGCCTGGTCGGTGCGAACATCATCGCGATTGAAAACAGCGATGGCGTATTGCGCCCAGTTGTAGGTGACCACGAGGTTGCCGTTCAGTCGCCGGTTGACCATAAACTGCATCGCCGAGACGGGAAACTCCTTCTTGTGCACCGGCAGGTCGCTCAAACGGTCGTAGAGCCGGTAACCCAAGAGCCCCAGCGCCAGGCAGAAGCCGGCGATCAAGACTCGTTGCCACGCTGGCGACGGCTCCGAGTGACCGGCCGCCTTTGTTGGCGACGCCTCGCCCTGCTCGCTGCAGCGATCCAGAATGGACTGTAGGTGTCGCGGCGACCAAAAGGCGAAAGCCAAGGCCAGGAAGGGAATATGACGTTGATGCTCTAAAGCCTGCCACAGGGTCAGGGCCAGCACCACAATATGCGTGAAATCACGGCTGCGGCGCGTGAACGCGAGGGTCATCACCAGCGTGCACATCAGCAACCACAACGGAATCGCAAGCGGATCGAACAGATCGGGAGGATGCCATTCGGTGATCTCGGGTCGAGCCTGCCCCAGCGATCGCAAGAGCCAACGATGCAGCTCGAACCCATACGGATTGACGAACGTCGCGGTGACGACGGCGGCCCCCGTCGCGCCCAGAATCATGATCGTCCGCCACGCTTCGCGGCCATAGGTCGCGAAGACTTCGACGCCGCGACACCCCAGATACGCCAGCAGCAGGCAAAGGCCGGCGGCGAAGCCGCCGTGAGAATTCGTCCAGATCAGGAACAGCGGGACCAGCCAGGCGAGACCGCGCAATTGGCGATTCGATAGATGGCGCATGACCGACGCCGAATCTTCCGACGCGGGATGCGGCACCCATTGGCCCAGGCGCCATCCACCTTCCCAGCCTGCGAACGCCTTGCTAAGAATCGCCAGCATGCACGTGTAGCAAAGGAATGTCAGCAGTTGCGGTCGCATCGACCAGTGGTAGGCCAGGTTGGTGGCGGTCAGCAGCGCGATCGCCGAAGTGGCGACAACGCCGGCGCCAGCTCGCAGGCTTTGCCGCATGACCAGCAGAATGACCACCCCGGCGGCTAGTGCTTTGGCCCAAAGCAAGCCAAAGGGACCGTACCCGTCGGCCAAGGCGGCCAACGTCAGTTCGGCCAGATTCTCATGATTGATCCAGCGATAGCCGTCCGCCGTGAAGGAGTACGTCGTCGTCCGATGAAGTCCCTCCCGCATGACGTCGCGGCCGTACTGCACATGGCCCCAGAGGTCGGCGTCGGCGACATTGGGCGACATGGCGAGCACGCAGGCGAGTACAACGCACGCCAGCATCAGCTTTGTGAGCAGATTGGAAAGGCGCATTGCGCCGTGGTTGGAAACAGGGCCAGCCATCGTGTGCTTTCGGCGGTCGGGGGCGTGTTTGTCTGGAATGGGCAGAAAAATATAGGATTCGCGCAAGGGGTGTGCCGGACGGCGGGCCGCAGTCCTACAATGAGGGGCGTCAACTGTTCGGACTTTGCGGACTTTGCGGCTTGTTTCATCTTCTTCCGCCAGGCAAGCGAGGGAGGACGTGATGGATTCGCCAAGCTGCGGTCGCGGCTACGAAAAAACGGGATGAACCAGAGGTATGCTCGAAGTAGTGCAGATTGGCGATGTACGCCTGAAGCTCAGTCAGCCGCATGACGCGCTGGGCGACTGGATTGGGCAAGGCGAGATCCTGAAGCAGTTGCTGGCTTGCTGGCTGGTGGTGGACGAGAAGGACATGCCGCTCACGCCCCGCCTGTGCGGTGCTCCAGGAATCGGCAAGACAGCGCTGGCCATGGCGGCCTCGCGAGTACGGCAGCAGGAGCTGTACATCTACCAGTGCACGTCCGACACTCGCCCGGAAGACCTGCTGGTGACGCCCGTCTTGGCCGAGAGCGGCAAGATCGCCTACCACGCGTCCCCTTTGGTCTCCGCCATGCTGCGCGGCGGCGTGTGTATTCTGGATGAAGGCAATCGGATGAACGAGAAGTCGTGGGCGAGCCTCGCGCCGCTGTTCGATCATCGACGCTATGTTGAGTCCATCGTCGCCGGAGTAACCATTCCGGCCAACGCCGACTTCCGCTGCGTGGTGACGATGAACCAGGATGAATCCACGTACGAGATCCCGGACTACATCCTCAGTCGGCTGCAACCGACCCTGTCGCTGGGATTCCCCAATCGTCAAGATGAACTGGCGATCTTGAAGTACCATCTGCCCTTCGCCGAAGGACAGATGCTGGCCATGACCGTGGAGTTTCTCCAGGAGTCGCACACGTTGAAGTTCGACTTCTCCCCGCGCGACGGCATCAACCTGTTGCGCTATGCGATGAAGCGATTAGCCCAAGAGTCCGACCATCCGCTGGCCAAGGACAGCGCCCTGGCGCGAAGCGCTGCAGGCTTGCTTGGGAGAAGACGCCGAGGACTTGAAAGCGCTCTCCGAGCGGCGGAAACGAACGCTTGGCGGCGATTTGACTCCGCTTGGCCTCGGGGATTTCTTCTTTTCCCCCGATGATCCACTTCACCCGGATCACGACGAAGACGATGAGGACGATGAGTTCATTTAGTGCTTTGACCATCGTGAGACGAGAGGCCGCGAGACGTCCCGCGCGGCCAGGCACAAGGGTCTGCGAAATCATTAACTGATCCGCTGGTTACGCACGTTTTTGCGGCAGCGTGAGCCGCAACTGGTTCCGGGGAATTCGCCGTGTCGCTTCCTTCCGCTCTCCAAATCAGCCCGCGGATCATGGCGGCGCCTGTGATCCACGGCAGCGGCGACTGCGCTTTGGAAGTCCGCCGTTTGATGCTGGCCCAGGCGTTTGACTGCGTCGCCGTCCCCCTGCCGCCCTCGTTCCAAGCCGATGTGGAGACATGCATCGAACGACTGCCAACGCCCGCGCTCGTGGTCCAACCCAAGAACCCCGCCGGCAAGTGGGGCGCCTCCTGGACGCCGCAACCGCAATGGTCGCCTGACGAGTCCGAAGACGATGACGACGATAGTGATGATGACGATGTCGAGCCATGGAGCTACGTTCCCATCGATCCTTGTCAGCCTGTGATCGCCGCGCTCCGCGTGGCGATGGGTGAGCATATCGCGCGCGAGTTCATTGACTTGGAAACCGATGACTTCGAGGTGCACGCCGCCGTTTTGCCCGATCCCTACGCGCTGAGAAAGCGTCGCTCGAACGTTTCGCCGCGGCGATGCTGCCCAGCATTCCCAGACCCCATTCCGAACAATGGCGGCAAAGGATTCGGCGGATGGCGTTGCGTTTACGGGAATTGGAGCGCCGGCACCAATCCATCCTGTTCGTCTGCTCCGTCCTGGAGTGGCCTTGGGTGCGAGAAGCCTACACGAACCCGCCGGCGTCAGACGCCCTTGACGAGGATGTGGCGGCGCCGGAGATCTACTATCCTGACCCCAGCAGCTTGTTGTTTTTGTTCGGTGAATTGCCCTTTGTCACCGGGTTGTACGAACGGGCCCGCCGCGAACTGGGGGATGACGCGAATCTCTCGGTCGATGGCGTTAAGGAATTGATTCTCGCCGCGCGCGACGCCTATCGCGATGACTTGAAGAGTCGAGCTCGGCGGTTGACTCCTCAATTGCTTTCGGCTTGCCTGAAGTACATCCGCAATCTATCCCTCATCGAACGCCGCATGACCCCGGACTTGTACACCATCGTCATGGCCGCGAAACAAATCGGCGGCGATCCCTTCGCCATGCATGTCGCCGAAACCGCCAGGAAGTATCCCTACGTTGGCGAACCGATCGGCTATTCGACAATGAAGCTAAGCGTCGATCGCGGGCGGTTGCCCGATGGGCGGATCGTGGATCTGGTGAACCGGCTTCCAGGCAACCCCGTCGTCTGGCGGACGCTGGAGCTACAAAAGCGTCCCGACCCGAGCGACCGCAAGAAGTGGCGGATGGAGTGGAATCCATTGCAACAATGCAGCTACCCGCCCGAGGATGATCGCATCGAGGATTTTCGCACGCGAGTGATGGACAGCGCGATGAAAGTCATGGGCGCCGACTTGGCTTGGACGGAGAAGTTCTCCACCAGCTTCAAGGACGGCATCGACATTCGCGATACGCTGCGGCATTGGTATGAAGGCGACATCTATGTGAAAGTGCTGCCGCCCAATCACGGCAGGCTCGATTGCTGCGTGATGATGTTTGATTCGCCGGCCGATCCGCGCGACTACACGTGGCGGTTGACCTGGTACGCCGAGCACGCCGAGGAGTCCACGCTGGCTTTCTTCGCAACCGACTTTCGCAAGGAACCCGTGGGTCCGGGGATTTGCGTTTCGACCTACGGCGGCGCCATGTTCCTGTTTCCTCCCCGCCCCATCCCCGACATTTGGCGCGATCCTCGCCTGGATTTCACGGAGACCCTCGAGGAACGGTTGCTTGCCGCCGCTTGCCTGCATTCCGGCTCCAAGCAGATCGCATTGCTCAGCGGACTGCCGCCAGGCGCCGGCTGGCGCCAGTTGGCCCGCCGCTTCAAGAAGCAATGGGTCCATGTTCCCTTGACTTCCTTCAGCGATGAAACCGTGCAGCAACTGCGCATCATGCACGTCCTCAACGGAAAGCAAGTCCGCAGTTACGCAGCGCACTTCATTCGCAAGGCCTGACTTCCCAACGTACGCATCGCACCGCGCCGCCAAGTTCACGCATCGCACCGCGATGCCACTCCAAAGCCTGGGGTCGCGGACGCACCCCAGGACGGTGCGAGGTGGAACCGGTATGTTACGATGGATCGGCCGAACGCGGCGCGGATTCGTCTCCCCCAAGAAAATGATGCTTGATCACCCATGATGCACCTCTTGCGATTCTGGCTCCTCCTTTGTCTGTTCCTTGCATCCCCCTCAATCGCTCAAGAGGAAGACGGCGACGAGGAGGAACTACCTCGTGGTCTGGCGGCTGTGTACGTCGACTCGGCGGGCGGCGAAGCGAATCGCATCGACGAAGAACTTTCATTCCGTTGGCCGTCTCACACGGCTCCCGATGCGCGTCTCAGATCCGGCGCGTTTCGGGCGACGTGGCGCGGACGGCTGATGTCCGAACTGAACGGCGAGTACCAATTGCACGCCTATTTCAACGGCAAATTGCGTGTCGCTCTCGCCGGCGACACGATTCTGGAAGCGACGCGAACCGGGGCGGGTTGGGAAGCAGGCAAGATCACTGCCTTGGAATTTGATTACCACAAGATCCACATCGAATACGAATCGCCCACGTCCGGCGACGGACGCCTGCAGTTGTATTGGTCGGGTCCGGGCTTCGGCATGGAGCCGATGTCGCAACGACTTTTTCACGATCGCGATGCCGCGCCGGACGATCTCTTTGAACAAGGCGAGCAACTCGTGCGGGCGTTGCGCTGCGCCGCGTGCCATGATGTTCCGAGCCAACCTGAGGTGTTGTCGGTGGCGCAGTTGCGGCCGGGCTTATGGCGCCGCTCGTGGCTGGAGTCTTGGTTAAAAGACGGCCAGCACGCCGACGCCCGCCAGCGCCGCATGCCCGATGTCGGACTGAACGATGCAGAAGTCCGCGCCGTGGCGGCCATGTTGGCGCATGGGGGCGAGTCCGACGAGAGAAACACGCGAGCTTCCCATACCAACGCCTCCACCACGGACGACGCCGGCGAATCGGTGCAGGAGATTGGACAGCGGTTGTTCCTCAGTCGAGGCTGTCTGGCCTGTCATCGCTACCAGGATATGGGCGCCGAAGGCCCTTATGCCGGCAGCGACCTGACATCGGCCGGCGCCAAGCGTCATCCCGATTTCTTCGTCCGCTGGCTCAAGGCCCCGCAGCAATTCAACTCCAACCATCGCATGCCCGTCTTTGAATTGACCGAGAGCGACCGCGAGTCGATTGCGGTCTTTCTGCAAAATCAGGGCCCGCCGACAACCGCTTGGGACCCAGGCAAGGAAAAGGAAGTCACACCCGATGAAGAAAGCGAACTCCGCGCGCACGGCAAGCAACTATTTCTCGACCGTGGTTGCGCGGCCTGTCATTCTCTGCAGGATGCGGCTCGTTCGCCGCTGGCCGCGCCGTCGTTGGCGAGTGATGTGAATTGGAGTCAGGGCTGTTTGGATGCGCCGCGTCCTGGACGCCGGCAACCTGGATATCGCTTGGGAGAACAACAGCGCGAAGCGATCGTCCATTACTTCGCCAGGATGGTCGACCCGCAGTCGGCGCGCACCGCCTGGGACGGCCGCCAGGTGATGCGAGAGAACCAGTGCCTTTCCTGCCATGCTCGTGGTTCGCAACAAGGCGTGGCTCGCTATTTGGACTATGTGCTGGGCCAACGTCCTGAATTGTCGCAGGTCGCTCCTGGTCTGCGGCCGCCTTCATTGCAAAGCGTTGGCGATAAGCTGCACGAGCCCGCGTTGCGGGAGGCGATCGCCGCCAAGAACCCGCGCCGCGACTGGTTGGAAGTCAAGATGCCCCGGTTTCGGTTGAACGATTCACAGCTTGAATTGGTCGTCCAACATCTGGTTGACCGGGATCGGCTGCCGGATCATCCTGCCTGGGCGGCGGCCGAAACGCCTGCGGATTCAGCCGTCGATGCGGCAGGACGCCGTCTGGTCACCGCGGACGGCTTCGGTTGCACCAGCTGCCACGCCGTGGGACGAGTCAAGCCTGTCAAGAATGCGCCGATCAATACGCTGGGTCCCAACCTGGCCGAACTCGGAAAGCGGATTCGGCGATCCTGGTATGAACGCTGGGTTCGTAATCCGGCCCGGATGGTTCCTCGGATGGAGATGCCGTCGATCAAGGCGCCCGTCAACGGCGTGCTGAATAATCGTGTCGACGATCAGATCGCGGCGGTGTGGACCGTCTTGAATGATCCCACGTTTCGTCCGCCTCAGCCGGATCCCGTGCGCGCGTTGCGCCGATCCGGCGTCCTCGCCGACCGCCAAGCGACCATCCTGGCCACGGATGTACTGAGGATGCAAGAACAGCAGTATATCAAGCCGCTGCTGATCGCTTTGCCCAACCGCCACAACTTCCTGTTCGATTTGGAGAGCGCCTCGTTGCGGCGATGGTGGCTGGGAGACGCCGCGCAGCAGCGAACGGAAGGCAAGACCTGGTATTGGGAGGCCTCTGGCCGCGACCATCTGGGCGGCGACGCTGAACCGGACGTTAAGGTCAAGCTGGCTGACGGCAGGTTGCTGGCGCCGGTGACGCTGGGCCAATTCCCAACAGAGATCGACTTCGTCGAACACCTGCCCGACGGCGGCGTGCGCTGGGCCTATCGCTTGCACTTCACGGCGAACGCGGGTGCAGCGAAGGCCGAAGCGGTATTGGAGGCTTCGACAATCGTGCTGCGGGTCCTGGAAACGTGGCGCCCTATGTTCGCCGCGAAGTCGGCTGATGACACTCAAGGCGAAGGGGTCGCGGGCGCTGAACGAAGCCTACAATTCGCCGGTCTCGCGCCGTTGGCGCAGGCGGTCGTGCAGCTTGATGGCCGGCGCATCCCATCCAGCCAAGACGAGGCCCATAATCGATGGGTTCTTAGCGATGAAGACGAATCATGGATGGAGATTGAAGCTCCACTTGCCGCCCGCTTCTCCGCCGATGATCAGGAAATCGCCGTGCCGGTCGCCGTGAGCTGGGAAGAGGCCGCGCCCTTGAGGTTGAAGTATCGCATGCGACACGGACGCGATATTTTTCCCACAGCGCCGGCGCCGGATTTCGTGCAGCCTCCGCAAGCCGTGAACGTCACGCCTGGATTCCAGTCGATCCGCTTGGCCGTTAGTCCGGGCATCATGCCGACTGGACTGGCTTGGCGACCCGAAGGGGGATTGGTGGTCACGTCGCTGAAAGGCCGCGTCTGGTTATTAAGCGACACGGATGACGACGGCTTGGAGGATCAAGTCAAAGCGTTAGGGGATGAATTCGCAGCGCCATATGGGGCCGTCGCCGGCCCGGGATATATCGACATCGTGAACAAGTACGCACTGCTGCGCCTTTACGATCGCGACAATGACGGAGTGATCGAACGCTGGGAGACCTTGGCGTCGGGGTGGGGACACACGGCGGACTATCATGATTGGACCGTCGGCTTGCTGCGCAACGAGGCCGGCGACTACCTTGTCGCGACGGCATGCCAGCAAGACGATCGCACGCTTGCGGCCGCCGCTCTACGCGGAGAAGTGCTGAGGCTTGCGCCGCGCTCGCCGACCGAGGACGACCCTCGGCGGTACTCTGTCCACACGATTAGCGGCGGGCATCGCTTTCCGATGGGGATCGCCCGGAATCGTCAGGGGGAGTTGTTCGTCACCGATAATCAAGGCAACTACAATCCTTTCAACGAATTGAATCAGGTGCTTTCCGGTCGGCGCTATGGTTTTCTGAACAAGCTGGAACGGCGTCCAGGATTTGATCCTCCACTGACCCCGCCCGCCATCAACATCCCGCATCCCTGGACGCGCAGCGTCAACGGCGTGTGCTTCCTGGAGACCCCGGCGGATGTGATGCGGCAAAGCGGCCCTCAATTTGGACCCTGGGAGGGCGACCTGATCGGCTGCGAGTATGATTCCCGCCGGTTGATTCGGATGAGCCTGCAGCGGGTTGGCGACGTCATGCAAGGCGCCGCCTATCCGTTCAGCTACTATCATCCGATCGATGGGCAGGTGTTCCTGGGGCCGTTGGTGTGTGCGGTCTCGCCCGACGCCCAGTTGTATGTGGGCGGCATCCGTGACAGCGGATGGGGCGGCTCGAACAACGTCGGCGAATTGGTCAGGATGTCGCCGGACATCGAGGCAATCCCCGCCGGATTGCGCCACGTGACGGCGATTGCTGGCGGCTTCGCATTGTCTTTTACTCGGCCGATCGATCTTTCGTTGGCCGCCGACCCGGACAGTTATCGGATCGCGTCCTATCGCCGCATAGCGACCCCGGAATACGGCGGACCCGACCGGGATCGCCGGCGGGAGACGATCGAAGGAATTCAAGTGGCGCCGGACCGGCTGAGCGTCGAGCTCACCCTGCCGGAGCTGAGAGCAGGCTATGTCTATGAATTCCGCATTCGGAGTTTGACAACCGAAGGCGATTTCTTTCCCGGCGAAGCGTTCTACACGCTGAATGCGCTGGTCGAGGAAAAATAGGCTGCGCGTGCTGGTTGATTGCTGATTGTTGATCTGGGGACGGATTGCTGATTGTCGAATGGAAGTACTTCGGCGGTTTCACCAACGCCGCGATCGCCGCAGGACTCGGCGTGTCGATGCGAACCGTCAACAAAGATCTTGAATTCGCCTAAGCCTGGCTTCGCAAGCATCTGGCTGAGCAACGCATAAATCGTCCTTTACTCGCGTTTCAGAGTTCTTGCCGAGGCATGCGGCAGGGGGGCGTGGGGCACGGAGAAGAGGCCGCCGCCGAATCCTCCTCCGCCCATGCCGCCCATGCCGCCCATGCCGATCTGGGCGTCGCCGGTCTCGACTTTTTGAATAACCTCGGCAATCTTGCCATGCACGGCCAGGCTTTGGTGAATGACCAGCACGGCGCGTTCCAGCACGTGGGTGTCCTTGGTCTCGGGCGGCGAGGTCAGGCGGAAGATGGTTCCCGGGGCGTCCGCTTGGTTGGCCTTCCAGGTTTCGGGCGCCACCAGCATGGGCAACGCCGCCAACAGGTCTTGGGCGACGCCGGAATCCATCCGATAGTACTTGGTGGCCATCTCGGTGCTGGGGTCCGTCGCGCGACCCCGCGGCTTGGAGCCTCGCAGGGCCGTGCGGTACGCCTCGAGCAGCTTCAGAATGCTGGCTTGCACCTGTTCGGTATGCCGCACGGCCATCAAGCCTGGGCGGAGAAAACGCACGTCGCCTTCGCCGCCTGCGTCGAGCCATGATTCGGGATCCGTCTGCGATTGGATCGCCTGCAATAGCGCGTCGGATTCATTGTTGTTGCGGCAAAGATCGCGGACATCGTAGAGAGCCACGACCAGGAGTCTCTGTTCCTGTTCCGGCGTGGTGATCCACAACACGCCGTCCCGCATGATCCAAGCCAGGTCGAGATTCGAGACGAGCAGGTCCAGCACGGTCCGCAAGCTGCGCTCGCGAAGCTGCAAGGAAATCGGCTCGCGGCGCCGAACTCCCGCGTCGCGCAGCGCCGGCCAGTCCAGGCGAATATCGGCCTTGGACTGTTCAGCGAGCGTACGAATCGCGGAATCCAATGGCACTTCGGACAAGTCCACGTCGATGTTTTGACTTAAGAGGCCTCGCAGGACGGCGTGTTGTGAGGGCTCGGCGATCATGGTCTGCCGCGCATGCTTGCGAACGCCGGCAAGAAAGCAATTTAACAGGCGATGATTGCTGTCGGTCTGTCGAACGAACAGCACATCGCCCAGAACTTGAATGTCCGCCGCGCCGCCCGCGTCAATATACGACTCGGGATCCACGATCGAGGTAATCCCATCGACCAATGTGTCCGCGGCATAACCTTGGTCGAGCAGATCGCCGATCGTGTAGGGTCGCGTGGTCATGTGTTCGACTCCCATCGACCGCGTCGTGATGTGCACGACTTCATCTTCGACATACCAAGCCAGCCCCAGGATCGACAAGCGGTTCAACACGAAGTAGATCGGCGCGTCCTTCAACGAATCGGATACCGGGTCGCCCAGCAGAACGCCTTCGCCGTCAAGGGCTCGTTGATCGACAACCACGGGCAGCGGACTCGCTTGGCCCAGCCAGGCAATGACTTCGCGCAAGGAGACTTCGTTCAGGTCCACGGTGGCCGACTTGGCAAGAGCAGGATTCATGAATTGTCCCGGATCGACGGCCCGCGGCTCCTCGGGGATTTCCGGCAACGCATCATCCGATTGCGTCGCAGGAGCGGCCACAGCGGGCGTTTGCTGAGCGCGGGCGGGGGCAGCGCAGAGCGGCAGGCAGCAGAGCAGCAGAAGCGGGCTAAGGACTTCTAGAAAGACGCGTCGCGGCAAGCGAGGATTTGCCAGGCCCAGGGAGTCGTTCATGGTGGTCTCGGCGGCGAGAGAGGTAGCAGAGTCAATCCCTGCATTCTGACTACCAGCCGCCCTGGCCGTCAGAGAAATCCCCGCTCGAGGCGTTCGATGGCGTGGAAGTCAAGGATCGGCGGCGACGTTGGCTCTGCGCATCCGACGGGCTTTTTACGCGAAATTCCGCGCAAACGGGGCTACCACAGAGAGCACAGAGTCGCGAACAGCGTGGGTCTCCACTGCGCCAGCCAGGACACTCACCGCAGGATCGAATTCCGTCTGCCCCTTCAACAATCAGCAATCAACACTCGCCATTCCGTCTGCCCCTTCAGCAATCAGCACTCGCCAATAATCGCCATTCCGTCTTTCGATGGCGAATGGGGCTGTTGACTGGCCGGGGACTTAGAACTGGTGTCCGCGTTGCGGACCGTTGGCGGTGAGGGTGAGGATCTCTGGGCCGTCCTCGGTCATCAGGATCGTATGCTCGAATTGGGCGGACAACTGGCCGTCGCGGGTTCGCACGGTCCAGCCGTCATGACGATCCAGGACGGTGTGGCGGGCCCCGACGTTGATCATCGGTTCGATCGTGAAGCAGACGCCCGGCGAGATGCGCTCCTGCCGTGCTTGCCGCGTGGGATAGTGCGGCACCGACGGGTCTTGATGGAACCGGCGTCCCAGGCCGTGGCCGACGTATTCTCGCACGACGCTAAAGCCGCGTCCTTCGGCTTCATCGCGAATGGCGACCGCGATGTCCGAGACACGCCCGCCGGGTTCAATCGCGTCAATGCCCAGGTACAGGCAATCCAGGGCGCACTGCGTCACGCCGAGCGCCGCTTCGGACACAGGGCCAATCAGGAAAGTTTCCGACTGGTCGCCATGCCAGCCGTCGACGATCGATGTGATGTCGACGTTGATGATGTCGCCCTTTTGCAGCACATAGCTGTCGGGGATGCCGTGACAGATGACGTCGTTGACGCTGGTGCAACAACTCTTGGGAAAGTTGTGATAGCCCAACGGCGCCGGTTTGTGACCGTGCGAAACCGTGTATTCGTGGATCCACTGATCGATTTGATCGGTGGTCACGCCGGCGATCACCAGCGGTCGAATGTAGTCCATCAACTCCGCATTGAATTTCCCGGCCGTGCGCATGGCGTCGCGTTCGCCGGCGGTCAGCTGCAGTCGTGGTTTCCGCTTCAACATCGTTGTTTCCTGTGAAGCTTGTCCGCCAACGACAGGGGGCAAGCTGCTCTTGGTAATTTGCGCTCGACCACGGACGGGGTAGTCACGGATCATGCGGGAACATCGATCGCTTCTGCGCCGCCGTGTCCGTTCAGTGTAGCATGCCGCCGGCGTTTGGGCATCGGTGTTTGCAAGCTCCCAAAAACGGCCGCGGGCGCAAGCGGTTTTGAAACGCCATGTCGGCCTTGGGGCTCCTACTGCCAGGAACGGAAACCGTGTAGAATTGGCCGCGCCGCCTGATGGCGAGCTTCGCGGGCGAGCTTCGCGGGCGGGCTTCGCGGGCCCTCACGGGGCCGAATGCCGAGGGGCTTCCGGTCCCGGCGTCGCCAGTCCCCAGACGGTCCGCCGCGGGTCCCTAACCATGAACCGAGACCATGCCCCGTTACAATCCGAACACGATCGAACCGCGCTGGCAGAAGTACTGGGACGAGCACAAGACTTTCCGCACGCCCGAGATGCCTGGTGAGCGAAAGATGTACGTGCTGGACATGTTTCCCTATCCCAGCGGCGACGGTCTGCATGTCGGTCATCCCGAGGGATACACGGCCACCGACATCGTCTGTCGTTTCCAGCGGATGCGAGGCAATACGGTCCTGCATCCGATGGGCTTTGACGCCTTTGGGTTGCCGGCCGAAGAGCACGCGATCGAGACCAACACGCCGCCCCGCGCAATCCACGGAAAAGAATATCGCCAACTTCACGCGCCAGCTGAAGATGCTGGGGTTCAGCTACGACTGGGATCGCGAGCTTTGGCGACGACCGATGTCGAGTACTTTCGCTGGACTCAGTGGATCTTCCTGCAGCTCTATTCGATACGTGGTACGACCGAGCAACAACAGCAGGGTCGACCGATTGCCGAGTTGCCGATTCCCGCAGCGAGTGCGGCGGCAGGCGACGCCGCGATTCGCTCGTTATCAGGACGAACATCGACTGGCCTATCAAGCCGATGCACTGGTCAATTGGTGCCCCGCTCTGGGGACCGTGCTGGCCAACGAAGAAGTCATTGACGGAAAGAGCGAACGCGGCGATCATCCGGTGCAACGCATTCCCCTGCGGCAATGGATGCTGCGAATCACGGCCTACGCCGATCGTCTGGAAAGCGACCTGGAGGGATTGCGATTGGTCGCGAGGGGATCAAGAAGCTGCAGCGCGATTGGATTGGTCGCAGCACCGGAGCGGAAGTCGATTTCTACGTCGGCGATGGACGAAGCGACTTCGCCTGGTGGCAGGCAACGCGGCGCTGCGGGGCTTTCCGGCCAAGCCGGAGCGACGACGTTCTGCGGATCTACACGACGCGGCCCGATACGCTGTACGGCGCGACCTACATGGTCATTGCTCCCGAACATCCCGTTCGTTGAGAAGCTGACGACTCCAGCGCAGCAAGCCGACGCCGTGCGAGCATATTGCGAACGCCGCCGCCAAGAGCGACCGGGAACGCACCGAGGAGACACCAAGACGAAGACCGGCGTCTTCACCGGTTCGTTACGCGATTAATCCAGTCAATGACGAGCCGATCCCGATCTGGATCGCCGACTATGTGCTGATCAGCTACGGCACGGGGGCCATCATGGCCGTTCCCGCTCACGATACGCGCGACTTCGAATTCGCCGAGACAGTTCGACTTGCCGATCATCGCGGTCGTCGATCCGCGCCGCGGACGCGGACGTCGATCGCGAGCAGGTGCTTGGCTGGCAAGCAGTGTTTCGTGGGACAGGGAACCGCGGTCAACTGCGGCGCGTTCGATGGCGCTGGCGACGGCTGAATTCAAGCAGCGGATCACGGCGGACTTGGCCGTGCAGCGGCCTGGGCGCCGAGGCCGTCAACTACAAGCTCCGCGACTGGCTGTTCAGCCGCCAGCGCTTCTGGGGCGAGCCGTTTCCGATCCTGCACGAGCTGGACGCGAGCGGGCAACCGACCGGAGCTATTGCGCGGTCGACCGATCGAATTGCCGGTCGACTTGCCGCATCTGGAAGATTACAAACCGCATGGTCGCCCGAGCCGCCGCTGGCCAAGGCCGATGACGAATGGCTGTACGTCGAACGTCGACGGCAAACGCTATCGACGCGAAACCAACACGATGCCGCAATGGGCCGGCTCGTGCTGGTACTACCTGCGGTTCATCGACCCGCGACAACGATCAGGCTCTGGTCGATCCGGAGAAGGAAAAGGCCTGGATGCCGGTCGATCTGTATGTCGGCGGAGCGGAACACGCCGTCCTGCATTTGCTGTACGCCCGATTCTGGCACAAAGTGCTTTACGATCGCGGGCATGTGTAGCACGCGCGAACCATTTCAACGCCTGGTCAATCAAGGCATGATTCTGGGCGAAATCGAATACACGGGCTACCAGGATGCTGACGGTCGTTGGTAGCAGCGACGAGCCGAATGCGGCGCCGGACGACGGATCGCTTCCGAAGCCGGTCGCGGTCGGATCGCGACGCGGTCGATCAAGACCGGTGATGGCTTTGTCTTGGAGGATCAACCGGACATCCGCGTCGACAGCCGAGCGCACAAGATGTCCAAGAGCCGCGGCAATGTCGTCAATCCAGACGACATTGTGCGAGACTACGGCGCCGATGCATTGCGACTTTACGAAATGTTCATGGGACCCCTGGAAGCCACCAAGCCCTGGAGCATGGAGGGCGTCAACGGAGTTCGTAATTTCCTCGATCGCGCCTGGCGGATGATCGTGGACGATAAGGCCGAGGAGTTAACGCTGAACGCCGCCGTGCAGGATGGCGAACCGACGAGCGATCAGAATCGCATCCTGCACAAGACCATTCACGCGGTGACTCGAGGAACCGAGCGCCTGGAGTTCAACACGGCGATCGCGCGGATGATGGAGTTCGTGAACTACTTCACCCGCGAGTCCCGCAGGCCTCGTGCCGTGATGCGGGACTTCGTCCTGATGCTGGCGCCCTACGCTCCGCATCTGGCCGAGGAGCTTTGGCGATTGCTCGGCGCGACGGAATCCATCGCTTATGAGCCTTGGCCGCAATACCGCGAAGATCTCGCTCGTGATGAGTCGATCGAGATCCCCGTGCAGATAAGCGGAAAAGTCCGCGTCAAGATCACGGTGCCCGCCGATGTGTCCCGCGAACAACTCGAGCAATCCGCCAGGAACGACGAGCGCGTCCAGCAGTTGCTGCAGGGTAAGCAGGTCGTTAAAACGGTGGTTGTGCCGGGGCGACTGGTCAATTTTGTCGTGAAATGACGCCGTCGAAAGAGTGCGCGGCATGCTCTCCCCCAGAGCGGCGAGCACCCCGAATTCACCCTTCCTCTTCCTCACGCACTTGGTTCGAGGTGCTTCATGCGAAATGTGATCTCTCTGGTTCTTGGCGGCGGACGCGGTTCGCGACTTTACCCACTTACCAAGTATCGCTCCAAACCCGCGGCGCCCCTGGCGGCCAAGTACCGTTTGATCGATATTCCGCTCTCCAATTGCATCAATAGCGGGCTGAACCGCGTTTATGTATTGACGCAGTTTCTTTCCGTCAGCCTGCATCGTCATATTCGACAGACCTATCGCTTCGATCATTTCAGCGGCGGTTTCGTCGAACTGTTGGCAGCGCAACAAACCATGGAGAACGAGAACACCGACTGGTATCAAGGGACAGCCGACGCCGTCCGCAAGAACCTGCGGTATGTTGATCAACCCTCGGTGGAACATGTCGTCATCCTGTCGGGCGATCAACTGTACCGCATGGACTTCAACGACATGCTGCAGACCCACTTGAAGAACGACGCCGACGTGACGATCGCGGCGCTGCAGGTTAGCCGCGACGACGCGCAGCGGATGGGCATCATGCGGTGCGACGAAAACGGCCGCGTGGTCGGATTTCTGGAAAAGCCGCAAGCCGATGACGAGTTGAAGATGATGAAGGCCGATCCGCAATGGCTGGCCACGCGCGGCCTGGCCGACGGATCCAAGGAATATTTGGCCAGCATGGGCATTTACATCTTCAAGCGGCAAACGCTGGTCGACGCCCTGACCAAAACCAACTACGAAGACTTCGGTCGAGAGGTGTTTCCGGCGTCCATTCGCACGCGCCGCGTCCACACCTACCTGTTCGAAGGGTTTTGGGAGGACATCGGCACCATTCGTTCCTTCTATGACACCAATTTGATGCTCGCCGGCCCCAGCCCCGAATTTCAATTCTCGCTGCCGCAGGCGCCCATCTTCACCCGCCCTCGTTTCCTGCCGCCGACGGTGATGCAAAACGCCACGGTGACCAACAGCATGATCGCCGAGGGCTGTCGGATCGGACAAGGCGCCGTGATTGAGAATAGCGTCATCGGCTTGCGATCGATCATCGGCGACGGCGCCGTGATCCGCAACTCGATCTTGATGGGCGCCGACTTCTATGAATCCCACCCGGCCGCCGGCAAAACCCCGATGGGAGTCGGCGCCGAATCGATCGTAGAGGGCGCGATTCTGGACAAGAACTGCGGCATTGGACGGGGGTCGCGCGTCGTCAACGATCAAGCGATCGTGGATGGTCCTGATTTGGAAACCCACATGATCCGCGAAGGCATTCCGATCGTTGTCAAGAACTCGCGATTGCCCGACGGCTGGAAACTCTAACTGACGCAAGGGCGCCGCGGTTCCCGGGGTGCGCGCGCGACCCCAGGCTATGGGGTGCGGTGCGCCGCGGTGCGATGGGCGCCGGGCCCCCAGGCTATGGGGTGCGGTGCGGTGGGCGTTTTGACGCAACACGCTAATTCGTCTAGACTTCAGTTGCATTTGCGCCTTCCATTTCGCCCCCCAACCCCGCCGGCGAAGCATGTTCGATCTTCGTTCTCCGCTACGCAACGCTGCCGCCCTGCTCGCCTGTTGTCTGGCCTCGGCCGCGTTGGGCCAAGACTCGCCGTCGTCGCTGGCCGCCAAGGAGGAGTATTTTGAGAAGAGCGTGCGGCCGGTTTTGGTCGAGCGCTGTTTTTCGTGCCATTCCGCCAAGGCGAAAGAGGTGAAGGGCGGCTTGCGCATGAACTCGCGGGACTCGCTATTGCGCGGCGGCGACACCGGGCCGGCGATTGTGCCTGGTGATGCGGACGCCAGTCTGATGATCGATGCGGTGCGCTACGGCGACACCTACCAAATGCCCCCGAAGTCCCGCTTGCCGGCGAGCGAGTTGGCCGCCTTGGAGCGATGGGTCGCCGACGGCGCTGTTTGGCCGGGCGGCGGCGCGAGTCCGCCGCCGAGCGACATTGAGTCCTTCGATTGGCGGCGCCGCAAAGCGGACCATTGGGCCTGGCGCTTGCCCCGACTGGCGCCCCCCGAGCTTCGAGAGCCGCGGGGCTGGGCCGAGACGCCGATCGACGGCTACATCCTCGCCCGACTGCAAGCGGCTGGCCTGACGCCAGCCGAGCCAGCTCAGCCGCACGCCCTCTATCGGCGGCTGCACTTCGACCTCACGGGACTGCCTCCCAGTGCTGCTGACGCCGAGCGGTTTGCGGCGAGCACCGATCCATCGCAGTATCAACGCGAAGTTGAACGACTGCTGGCCGCGCCTGCTTTTGGCGAACATTGGGGCCGGCATTGGCTGGACTTGATGCGTTACGCGGAGTCGCGGGGCCACGAGTTTGACTACGACACGCCCAACGCCTTCGAGTATCGCGATTATGTGATTCGAGCCTTCAATCAAGATGTGCCCTACGATCAACTGATCCGTGAACACCTCGCGGGCGATCTGCTGGAACAACCTCGGCGCCATCCCGTGCAGGGATTCAACGAGTCGATTCTGGGCACCGGCTTCTGGCACCTGGGCGAATGGGTGCATTCGCCAGTGGACATCCGCAAAGACGAGACCGATCGTTTCGACAACATGATCGACGTCTTCAGCAAGTCCATGCTCGGACTAACGGTCGCTTGTGCTCGCTGCCACGACCATAAGTTCGACGCGATCTCGCAACGAGACTATTACGCGTTGATGGGATACCTGCAAAGCTCCGCGTATCGCCAAGCTCGATTTGAGTCCTTGGATGAGAATCGGCGGATCGCTGAGGCCTTGCAACAGTTACGCGATGAGAAGCTGAGTCGGTTGGCCAACGGTTTGGCCGCCGCGTCAAGCGATATCTTGCCCCAGACGTCGGCCTATCTTCTGGCGACTCGCGACCTGCTGCAACAGTCCCCCGCCGGACCTTCGGAGCAGCAGTTGCTGGCGTTGGCTGGACAGCGCGAGTTGGATGTGGAAACACTGCGACGCTGGCTGGAGCAAGTGCGCCAACCAGGGGCTGGCGGCTTTTGGTCGCTATGGAACGCGGTCGTCCAAGCGACCCAGGCGGGAGCAGGCGTCCAAGTGCCCAATGCGGCGCCGCTGGGTTGGGAAAACGTCGAGATCTTGGCCGACTACACTCGCCCGGAGTCCACGGCTTGGATGGCCGACGGCTGGGCCTTCGGTATCCGCACCACTCGGCCAGGCGAATTGCTCGGCGGCGAGTCGCCGGAGCGACCGCTGAAGGGCGTCGCGTTGTGGGGATCCTTGCAACGCGACACGGCATGGCCTGGGATGCAGCGAGCTGCGGGCGTGCAGAACGACGCCGGACGCTTGGCCAGTCTGGAGCGAGCGGGCCAAACGGCTCGCACGCCGACGTTCGATATCACCGAGCCAACGATTCACTATCTCGTTCAGGGCAAGGGGACGGCGTATCTGGTTGTCGATTCGCACCGCATGCTTAACGGTCCACTGCACGGCGGCTTGGTGCGGCCATTCGACGTGAAGGAGGCCGAACGCGCGGTGGGTAAGCCACGACGCCAGCGCCTACATCGGTCATCGAGCTCATCTTGAATTCATCCCGGTCGATGGTCAGCCGCTGCGAGTGCATGCGGTCGCGGCCGGCGCCTCGCCGCCGTCCAGTACTTTGCCGACGGCGGCCCAGTGCGTGACCGCCGAATTGCTGGGCGCGACGCCCAACCCCGTCCCTCCGCGGAATTGCTGGCGGACGCCTATCAAAAGCTGCTGCTGCGGGCCGCCCAGTGGCTGGGGCGGCATGATCAGAACAACATGCCCGCTGCTTCACCCGCCATGCGCACGGCGGCGGATTGGCTGCTGAGCCATCCGCAACTGTCCGGGTGCTCGCCTGATGCGGAGACCGCGGCGATGGCCCAGGAGTTTCTCGACCAGCGCCGCGACTTGCTGTCGCAGGTCAAGACCCATTCGCGAACCGCGCCCGCCATGTGGGATGGCGCGGGCGAGGATGACCGCATCTTGATTCGGGGCAATCCACGGACGCCGGGCGAGTTCGCCGCTCGTGGACTTCCTCTGGCGTTGATGGAAAAGCGGGAACCGATCAGCCAAGGCAGCGGGCGTTTGCAATTGGCGGAAGACGTCTTGGACCCAGCCAACCCGCTCACCGCTCGCGTCATGGCCAATCGTATTTGGGGGCTGTTGATGGGACGCGGCATTGTCGCGTCGCCCGACAACTTCGGCGTGCTGGGGCAACCACCCAGTCATCCCGAACTATTGGACTACCTTGCTTTACGGTTGCGTGATGATTGGTCGCTGAAGCGGCTGATTCGCGAAGTGGTTTTGAGCCGCACTTACCAGCAATCGACGCATGCCCAACCGGCCGCCCAACAGATCGACCCGGCGAATCTGCTCTGGCATCACTATCCATTGAAACGCTTGCCCGCCGAGTCGATTCGCGATGCCCTGCTGCTGTTGTCAGGGCGATGGGATTCCGCCATGTACGGCCCGAGCGTACCGGTGCACCTGACCGCTTTTATGCAGGGACGGGGGCGACCGGGCAGCGGTCCCATCGACGGCCTGGGGCGACGCAGCGTGTACACGTCGGTGCGGCGGAACTTCCTTTCGCCGATGATGCTGGCGTTTGACTTCCCTCAACCAACATCCACGATCGGGCGGCGGACCATTTCGAATGTGCCCGCCCAAGCCCTGATCCTGCTGAACGATCCGTTGGTGTTGCAGCAGTGTCGATTATGGGCCGAGCGGATGTTGCGAGAGACGCCCGAGGCGAACCTGCGACAGCGCGTGGATTGGTTGTACCACGCCGCTTTCGCTCGCGATGCGACGGAGCAGGAGCATCAGGCCAGCGCGGCGTTCTTGTTGCCACGGTTGGCCGAGCCGGCTTCGCCGCAAGTTTGGTCGGAGTTTTGTCATGTGTTGGTGAACTTGAAGGAGTTCATCTACCTTCGTTGAAGTTGAAAGCGAACAGTATGCGATATCCCTGCGGTAGAGTGCGTTCTGTGGGATGCTCCAGGCGAGAGTGGCTGCGGCAAGCGGCCACGGGCTTCGGCGCGGTGGCGCTCGCCTCGTTACTGCAAGGCGAGAACGTTCGCGGCGAAGAGGACGCCGTTCGCCGAGATCCTTGGGCCCCCAAATCGCCGCACTTCGCGGCCAAGGCCCGCAGTGTCATTTTCCTGTACATGGACGGCGGTCCATCGCAGGTCGAACACGTTTGATCCCAAACCGCTGCTCGCGACCGAGCACGGCCAACCGTTCAAGATGAAGATCGAGCCGACCCAATTCAATAACATCGGCAAGACGATGGCCTCGCCATGGAAGTTCCAACCTTACGGCGAATGCGGCGCACCGGTTAGCGAACTGTTCCCTCATGTCGCGGAGCACGTCGATGATCTGGCCATTATTCGCTCGATGACCTCCAAGTTCTCCGAGCACACCAACGCCAATTACTTCCTGCACACTGGCAGCGGCTTGCAAGGACGTCCGAGCATGGGCGCTTGGCTCGGGTACGGTTTGGGCAGTCTGTGCGACAACTTGCCCGGCTTTGTTGTCTTGAACGGCGGTTTAATACCACCCGGCGGGCTGGATAACTTCAACAGCGGTTTCTTGCCGGCGTCGTATCAAGGCTCCATTTTTCAGGCGGGTGATCCGCCGGTCGCTAACCTGAAGCCCCCTGCCGACTCGGCGGGCTCACAGCAAGCCAAGCTGGCGTTGATGCAGCAGCTGGATCGCCTGAACTTGGAGCAGCAAGGCAAGGCCGACGCTTTGGAATCGGCCATCGCAAACTATGAACTCGCCTTCCGCATGCAATCGGCCGTGCCTGAACTGACGGACCTGTCGACCGAGGACGCGCGAACCCGCGAGATGTATGGTCTCCAGGCCAAGTCCAAGGGAACGGCGACCTTCGGGCGGCAGTGTCTGCTCGCTCGAAGGCTGGTGGAGCGCGGCGTGCGATTCGTGGAGTTGACCTGCCCTTCGGTTGGTCATGATCGGTGGGATCAGCACGGCAATCTTCGCAAGGGCCATGAGGAGAACGCCTTGGCCGTCGATCAGGGGATCGGCGCGTTGCTCACGGACCTGAAGCATCGTGGCCTGTTTCAAGAAACGCTGGTCGTTTGGACCGGCGAGTTCGGCAGAACGCCGTTCGCACAGGGCGCCGATGGGCGAGATCACAATCCTTTCGGATTCACCATGTGGATGGCCGGCGGCGGCGTGCGAGGAGGCGTCACCGTGGGAGAAACCGACGAGTATGGTTACAAAGTCGTGCGTGATCGCTACGAGATCCACGATCTGCACGCCACCATGCTGCATCTCCTAGGCATGGACCACAAGCGACTGACGTTCCGCTACAGCGGACGCGACATGCGGCTGACCGACGTGCACGGGGAATTGATTTCAGAGGTTCTGGCGTAGTCTGAAAATGCAAGTGCGTCTGCAGGCGGAGCCCTTTAAAACTAGCGTGAAGTATAGCGCGACTAGCCGGCGAATTCCCGCCACCGCTGGGCTCGTCCCTCAGCGGGCGCTGCTCCCCGCCAGAGAGCGCTGTTTGGTGGGCGAGGAGCATCGCCCAACGGGGACAAGCCCCGTTGTGGCGGTCGAAGCTGGGATCGTTGCTGGCGAGGAGCATAGCTCGACGGGGACATGCCCCGTCGTGGCGTGCTCGCCGCGTAAGCACTTGTGGCGACCGGCCTTGGCGAAAAATGGCGGTGGCTAGCTTAAAGGGCTCTCTGCAGGCGTTAACGTCAAAACGCCAACTGCCAGGCGATGACAATGACGCCCAGCGGGATGCACCAGGCGGCGAACAGCCCCAGTTTGCCGCCTTCCAGCCAGCGTAAGAGCCACCACAGCGCGAAGACGCCCACGACAAATGACGTGGCGGCGCCCAAAGCCAGGGTGGCTGGGGGTAGGACGACGCTTTGGGGATCCTGCAGCTTTTCCCATTGATCCTTGAGCTCCAAGACGCCGGCCCCTGCGATCACGGGAATCGCCAGGAGAAAGCTGAAGGTGGCCGCCGCGTCGGACTTCAGGCCGCGGGCCAAGCCGCAGGTGATTGTCGAACCGCTGCGCGATAACCCAGGCAGGATCGCGGCGGCCTGGCTGAGGCCGATGCACGCCGCATCGATGTAGGTGAGATCCTCCAGCGTTCGTTCCCCAAGGCGTTGACGCTGAATCCAGAGCAAGAGCAGTCCGGTGACGATGAGCATGGCGCCCGCCAGCAGCGCGTTTTCCAGCAGCGTCTCCGAAGCGAGTTTCTTGATGGGCAGGCCGATCGCCACGGCGGGAATCGTGCCGGCGATCAGCATGCCAATCAACCGGCGGTCCTCGCCCAACAGCCTCAGGACTCGACGAAAGTAAACGACAAGAATCGACGCCAGCGTGCCCAGGTGCAGCACGATATTCAACGAGCTGACGTCCAGTTGGCTGGCGTCCCCGTCCGCCAGTAGTTCGGCCAGGATCACGATATGGCCGCTGCTGCTGATCGGCAGGAACTCGGCCACACCTTGCACAATCGCTAAGACGAGCACTTTCCACAAAGCGAGTTCCATGCCGGGCGATCCTGGAGAGGTGCGGAAACGAGATCAGCCGAAGTGTAGCCCATTTCGCGTCGGTCAAATCAACGGCGTCCACAAATCGCGCCGAGTCGCGCGGGCGCGGAGCCTCGCGCCGCTTCAGCGCGGCTGCTCCGACGCGATGGATTTGATGAGCTCCTCTGGCGTGCGAGGCGCGCTGTTCTTTCGGTCCACCAGCACTGCTGCCCAGCCGGCGGCGATCGGCGCTTGGACGTCCTTGATGGGATCATCGCCAATCATCAGCAATGCCGCGGGCGGCGCCGAGAGGGCTTTTTCGACTCCACGATAAAAGCGCAGGCAGGGCTTGGCGGCGCCCAGGCTGGCCGAATGATAGACGCCCGCGGCGGTCCGCAATTCCGGCCGCCCTTGCCAGATGTCCACCAACCGGTCATCGAAATTCGAGGCGATCACCCAGCGCCAGCCTCTGGCGGCGACGGCCTCCAGCAAGGGCGGCACGTCTTCGAAGACTCGCCAATGGTTCGGCTCGGCGAAATGACGCCACAGCCGCTCGAACAGCGAGTTTGCGACCCCGGACTCGCTCACTTCTGGAAACACGCCGGAGACAATACGGCGCCAGCGACGGCGCTCGCTTGCGGGGCTGGCCGAGGGGCACATGGCGTGATCGCGGCAACAGCAGATATTCGGATGCTCGCCTTCGAAGACCTGATGAAATCGACGCCGAATCTCCTCGGCCGGCACGTTCACGCCCAGGTCCATCGCCGCTTGGTGATAGGCGATTTCTACGGACGGTTCGGGGCGAATCAACGTGCCGACGGCGTCGCAGACAACGATCAAGGCTGATGTTCCCAGGGCGTGGTTTTACGCAACACCGTGATGGCCCTTGATTTAACGAATGATGTCGTTGAAGAGCACAGCCGCCATCAGACCGAGCAGGCACAAGACGCCGATCATGGTCAAAGTCTGTTGCCAGCGTTCGTTCGACGGGTTTGCCTCGCACGAGCTCGCAGATCAGAAACACCATATGACCGCCGTCCAACGCTGGGATGGGCAGGAAGTTCAGCAACGCCAGATTCGCGCTCAGCAATGTGAGAAAGATCAGCAATTGAGCGGTTCCGTGCGACGCCTGGCTTTTGGCCTCCCTGGCGATCGTGATGGGGCCGCCCAGCAATTGGAAGGGCGCCCGCCCGCTGACCAGCAACCAGAGCACCGTGGCGACTTCCTCGACTCTTTCGCCGGTTTCGCGAGCTCCCAACGACAGTGCTTCACTCCAGTCGGTCGTTCGATGCACCCGCTCGAATCTGCCGAAGTACAGGCCGCGATCCGGATAATACTGATCGGCCACCACGATTGGACGTATCCGCGCCGCGACGCGTTCGTTGCCGCGCGTCACGGTCAGGTCGATGTCCATGCCGGGCAGCAAGCTCTGCACCAGCGATTGGATGTAGGGCCAGTTCACTTCGTCATCAAGCTCTTGAAGCTCATTGTAGTCCTTGTTTTGGTAGTGCTTCACTGCTTGCTTGTGCAACTCTTCGCCTTCGGCGTTGAGTCGAGCGACGGTGACGCGGTCCCCGGCTTGCACGCCCGCCTGATCCGCCGGCCCGTCGGGTTCCACTCGAGCGACGATGGGCAGGACGTTGTAGGCCACGCCGAGACCGGGCAAGGTCAAGTGGGAGCCCGGAATAATGTGCTCCAGGGGGATGGTCTGGGTCGCCCGATCCAAAACGACATCGATCTCTTGCGTCGCTTCACCCTCGCCTCGGCGAACTCGCAATTGGACGGTGTCGCTCCAGCGAACTGCTTTTTCGGGCAGCCTCATCGGGTCTTCGACTGTCTCGCCTTGAGCCTGGATGATGACATCGCCCACGCGGAGTCCGGCGGACTCGGCGGCGGAGCCTTTGCGGATCGCCGCGATGGGCCCCATTTCCATGACCATTCCCAAGCTTCGTAGTTGGGTGGGTGGGACGACAATGTCTAGCTCCGAGAGCTCCGACCCCTGGGTCCGTTGCACGGTGAGGGTCACGTCGCGGTCGAAATTCTCCGCCAACACCGTGTCGATCTCGGTGCAGGGGAACTCGCCTTCTTCATTGGCCAGGCTTGTGTCGAGCACGGCGCCGTTGATGCGGATCACGCGATCACCGGCGACCAGTGGCGGCTGACTTGCCGCCGCGCCGAATCCTTCGATGACTTGGGCCACCACGTTGCTTTGCGGCGCGAAGACGCCCAAGCTGGCGCCGATTTTCTGAGCTCGCGGCGTCACCTGGAAGTCCAGGATTTCTCCACCCCGCTGCACTCGGATCGGCAAGGGATTGATTTGTTCTTGGGTCTTCCCTAGCGAGTGCTTGAAGACAGCCGGGCGAAGCTCCGAATTGAAGCGAAGGAACTCGTCGTCGTCTCCCTCGTTGGCAAGCCGAACGATCTTATCGCCCGGCGCGATGCCTTCGATCCAGGCGGGGTCGCCTGCTCGCACTGCGGAGACCTCGCAGGGAATGTACTTCACGCCCATGCGGTAAGCCACGGCGCCAAAAATCACGGCGAAGATCAAATTCATGATCACGCCGGCCGAGATGATCAGCATGCGTTGCCAGACGGTCTTGGCGGGAAAGCTTCGAGGGTCCAGCTCGACGACTTCTTCGCCGGCGGCGTCGGTTCCTGTTTGGCGAACCCGCTCGGCTTCTTCGGCGGCCCGAGTGGGATTGTCGTCTTGCCCCAGCATCTTGACGTAGCCGCCCAGCGGGATGACGCCGATGCCGTATTCGGTCTCGCCCCATTGAAAACGCATCAAGGATCGCGGCAAACGCAGCGGACCGATGCGAATCGGAACGTCAAAGCCAACATAGAACTTCTCGCACTTGACGCCGCATGCTTTGGCCGCCAGGAAGTGCCCCAGTTCATGGACGAAGATCACCAGGCCGATACCGATAATGACCTGCGACCAGGCGCCGGCGCCGCTGAACCAGTCCGACCAAAGGCTTGCCAGCACAGATGCCGCGTCAAGCAGGATCACGCCGTCCATCGAATCACCTCCTCCCGCGCCCAACGGTCCAACTGCCAGAGTTGTTCCAGGGTGGGACGGGGTTCAAAGTCATGGTGTTGCAAAACCGACCGGCATGCCGGCACGATCTGCTGAAATTGTAATCTACCCTCCAGGAACCTGGCGACCGCCGCTTCGTTGGCGGCGTTCAGGACGGCTCCGCACGAGCCGCCTTCCCGGGCTGCTTCGTGTCCCAGGAGCAAGGCGGGGAATCGTTCGTGGTCGGGCGGGGCAAAATCCAGACGCCGAGGCTGCGTCCAGTCCAGCTGTTCGGCCGGTCCTGGCCAACGTTGGGGATAGCTGAGGGCGTATTGGATCGGCAACTTCATATCCGGCGGGCCGAGTTGCGCGATCTGAGAGCCGTCGCAGAACTCCACCAGCGAATGCACAATGGATTGCGGGTGAACCACCACGTCGATTTGATCGGGGGACAGGCCGAACAGCCAACGAGCTTCAATGATCTCCAGGGCCTTGTTCATCATGGTCGCCGAATCGACGCTGATCTTCGGTCCCATATTCCAGGTCGGATGGGCCAGCGCTTGGTCGACGGTGACCTCGGCCAGTTGCCGCAAGGAATGCTCCCGAAACGGGCCTCCACTGGCCGTCAGGATCACCCGCTTCACGTCTTGGCGACGTCCCCCCTGCAGGGCTTGAAAAATCGCGCTATGCTCGCTGTCCACCGGCAAGATGTCGACTTGGCGTTCGGCGGCGAGTTTCATGACGAGCGGACCGCCGGCGACGAGCGTTTCCTTGTTGGCCAGCGCGACAGGCTTGCCGGCGTCCAGTGCGGCCCAGGCGCCGGTCAGCCCGGCGACCCCGACAATTGCGGCCACGACGATATCGACGTCCTCATGGGCGGCCAATCTGCGAACGCCTTCGGCGCCGGTCAGCAATTCGGTCTGGGACGGCAGGTCCCAGGCGTGTCGGGCGGATCGTTCGGCGTCGCTGGCGACGACCCACCTTGGTTCGAACTGTCTTGCTTGTTGTTGCAGTTGCGCCAGACGCGAATGAGCGGTCAAGCCAATGGCGCGCAGGCGATCGGGCGCCGCTTCGATCACCGCCAAAGCGTTGCGGCCAATGCTTCCTGTCGATCCGAGAATCGCGACGCGACGCACGTTGGGGTCCTGACGATCAGTCTGCCTGGAGCGATTGGCGCACTTGCCAAAGGCGATCAGCAGCGAAACAATGAGCCGATCTCGCCGCCGGCTGGGCTGGCCGCCGAGCGTTAAGGCGAAGGGCGACAACCCTTTCTGACGGATGGAGCATTCTAGGGAAGAGGGCTCCGAACCGGCAACCTCAACCTATATTATTGGCGTAATTTAAACCGACTTGGCAGCCATCTTGACGTTGTTGAGCCACCAACGAGGACGCGATGACCGATTCCAAATCCCGCCGCAACTCCGAATCCAAGAATCCCAATGGCGGTCAGCAGATCGGCTGGTACCTCTTGGCGTTGGTCGTGCTGGCGTTTGCCGTCTTCATGATCATGGCGGTCTCCTCGCCCCAGAAACTTTCGTACCAGGACTTCGTCGCCCTGGTCGAAGCCTCCGGGCCTGACGGTCCTGGGCGAATTGAGATCGAGCGGCCGGTGAGTGGATCCAGCGACAAGGTCCGGCGGTTGGAGATCAGCAACTTACGCGACGTGCGGAACTCCCTTCGCGAAGTGGAGGGTACGATCACGGTGGCCAGTCCTGACGCCGAATTGCCGGCGGATCGCAAGCCTCGCGACGTCGCCTTTCGCACCAATAAGCCCTTAGCGGAAGCGGCCGAACAGCAGCTGATCAACCTGCTCAACCGCAATCGCGTCGTCTGGGACCAGGCGCCCGACAGCACTTGGCTGCAAAATTACTTGCCCATGCTGTTGATGATCGGCGTTCTGCTGCTGATGTTTGTGTTCATGATGCGCCGCTTGGGCGGCGCGGGTTCCCCAATGCAATTCGGCCGCAGTCGCGGCAAGCTGTACGCTCTGGAAGACCTGGGCGTCACTTTCGACGACGTGGCGGGGATTGACGAAGCGGTCGAGGAAGTCCGCGAAGTCGTCGACTTTCTCCGCTCCCCGGATAAGTACCAGCGCTTGGGCGGACGCATCCCGAAAGGCGTCCTGCTGGTCGGGCCGCCTGGAACGGGCAAGACGCTGCTGGCCAAGGCCATCGCCGGCGAGGCGGGCGTTCCTTTTTTCAGCCTGTCGGGCAGCGATTTTGTGGAGATGTTCGTGGGCGTCGGCGCGGCCCGCGTGCGCGACATGTTCCAACAAGCCGAACAGAAAGCCCCCTGCATCATTTTTATCGACGAACTGGACGCCCTGGGCAAGAGCCGCGGCGCCAGCATCGTGGGCGGGCACGACGAGCGCGAGCAGACGCTTAACGCGCTGCTGGTCGAAATGGACGGGTTTGATTCCAACAACGGCGTGATCGTGATGGCCGCGACCAACCGCCCTGAAACGCTGGACCAGGCCCTTCTGCGACCAGGTCGATTCGACCGCCATGTGCTGGTCGACCGGCCCGATGTGCGCGGCCGCGAGGAGATCCTGAAGGTCCACGTCAAGAACGTGAAGCTGGATCCCACGGTGGATTTGCAAGCATGTGGCGTCGATCAGCTCCGGATTTGTCGGCGCCGATCTTGGCGAATCTGGTGAACGAGGCGGCCCTGCTGGCGGCTCGCCGCGAAAAAGACGCGGTCGGCATGACGGAATTCAACGAAGGCGTCGAACGAGTCACCGCCGGTCTGGAGAAAAAGCAACGCGTCATGCGTGAGGACGAGAAACAACGCGTCGCCTACCACGAGTGCGGGCACGCCTTGGTGGCCTACAGCCTGCCCAACACCGACCCGGTCCACAAAGTGTCGATCATTCCGCGCGGCATCGCCGCGCTGGGCTACACGATGCAGCGACCCGAAGGCGACCGCTACCTGTTAACGCAGGCGGAGTTGGAAAGCCGCATTCAAGTGTTGCTGGCGGGGACGATCGCCGAGGAACTGATCTACGAGGACATCTCCACCGGCGCCCAAAACGACTTGGAACGGGCCACCGAGATCGCTCGCAGCATGGTCATGGACTACGGCATGAGCCGTTTAGGGCGAGTCAATTATCGCGAGTCCAGTCGGTCGGTGTTCCTCGCCGCGCCCACCATGGAATCCAACCGTTCTCATAGCGAGCAGACCGCATGCGAAATCGATGCGGAGATTCGCCGCATCCTGGATGAAGGCGTGGAACGAGTGCGGCATATCTTGCAGACTCGCAAGGCCGCATTGCAAGCGGTGACCGAACGGCTGATCGAGGTCGAATCGATTGACGCCGTGGAGCTTTATGAAATCGTCGAAAAGTCCTCCCCTCGCCCCTTGGTGGTCCCCGGCACGACCAGTCCCGCAAGGAGTGGATTACGAGCCGATTCGGCGCCGCCCAACCCAGGCGAGGCCAACGCCGAAAGCGGATAAGAACGAATCGCGTCGGCGCCAACGACGCCGCCGGTAGCAGGATTTCGCAACCCGCGAGGCGCTTGCGGCTGGCCGCTGGGACTTGCCTGCCTGGCGCCTCGCCAGGCGCCGTCAGGGCTGCGCGGGTTTGGGCTGCAGCGTGAGGATCAGCGTGGGGAGATCCACAGCAACGACTTGGCCGTTGCCGAGCGCCACGGCCAGGCGGCCGTTGTTCAACGGTTGCAGGACGCTGCTGTAGCTGACCATGATCTCGGCCGCCTCCGCCAATTGCTTTATCGAGCAGGACCACTGCGGTGCTTCTCCGGCAAGATCCCAGATGTGCAGCGTTTCGGCGTAGGTTAGCACGACGAGGTAGTCGGCTTCTCCCAGGGACAAGAATTTGCAGGTCTTGATCGCTCCGCTGAACGGGCAAGTCCACCCTGTGCCGGTAGTAGGCGACGGCGTGGCCAGCCTGCGGGCTTGTGAATCCAACGCTTGGGCAATCTCTGAGCGTCTCCAGACGTGCAGCGTGCTCTCGTCGGCGGCCGCCACCCAACGCGACGAGGCCTCCAAGGCAATGCCGGCTTTCGTGGGCGTCAAAGTGTACAGCACTCGGGGCTTCGAGTCGGTTGGCTGAAAGTGGAGCAGGCGGCCGGAATCGTCGAGGCCCACCAGATGCTCGCCCACGAAGGCCAACCCGACGACGTCGGCTTTATCGGGCGGCGCCGCCCACACGAACGGCTGGCCAAAGAACTGGTCGCCAGGCAGGGTCGGCTGCAGCGGCCAGCGGGCAACCTCTCCATCGTTGGTGCCGGCGGCGCACCGGGCGCCGTTGGCGGCAACGCTCAGGATGACCGGCTGGTCCTTGATGGCCGATGGAAAGCTCGTGGTGGCTTTCGCCGCGCCGGCCAGACCGCCTCCCTCCCACACCGCGATCGTCCCGTTGGCGCGACCGACGATCAGGTGTTGAGCATCGTTGCTGAACACGGCGAAAGTGGCCTCGCCCGTATTCATCAATGAGAGTTTGGTCTTCCCATTGGGCGCGTCGCCCGGAATCGTCCATAGCCGCAGTTCATCCTGCGCCGCCGTGATCAGCTCCGCCGCCGGGTCGAAGGCCATGGAGTCGATCGGGGGCTCGTGAGCCTGCCAATGATGGACCACGCTGTGTCGCAGACTTGCCGGCATTTTCACATCCGGCCGCTGCTGCAGAGCACCCGGCATGTCGCCAACCAGGAAGAGCTCGCGAGCCTTCTTCCAATCGCCGACAAACGGCGGCGGAATGGGCTGAACCGGTGATTTTCCGTCGGGATCCTTAGCATTGGGCTGTTTTTTGGGGAGCGTCGTCTTTGGCGGCTCCACAGGCTTGACCGGCGTTCGCGGGCCGATGTACAGCGGCGAAGCGGGCCATCCCAAGGCGCCTCCGACGACGAGAATCCCGGCGGCCATTCCGCCCAACAGGCCGCCCGAAATCCGGCGTCGCGAGGGGTCGGGCGACGTATCCGACCAACTCTTGCCGGACGGCGCATTGGGCGGCTGAACCTGGGTGTCGCGAACCAGCGAGGAAGACTCCGGGCCGACCGGCGGCTCCACAAACGTGACGCGCATGGTCTCCTTGGACTCAACACGCGTTTTCTGAATCGGCGGAACCCGTCCCTCTAATTCAGCGATCGTGGCTCTTGGCGAACTGGTGTGTTGGGTCTCGATTGCTTCGTGGGGGATCCCCTCGTGGGGAATCGCGATTGACGGCGGCGGTGCGTCGGATGTCGCCGGAACGCCCGAGAGCGAGACGTCCGAAGCGGTCATGTCCGCAGGCGTCGTTTCCGCGCTGGTCTTGCGAACGTCGCCCGCCTGGTAGTTCACGGTTTCTTGCAAGCGGCCGGTATCGACCGCCTTCCGCAATTGCTTGACGAACTCCCGCGCGCTGTGATACCGATCGTCCGGGGCCAGGGCCGTGGCGCGACGCAGCACGCCTTGCTCAGCGTCACTCGTCAGTTCAAACGTCAGGCGGTTCTTTTTGTGCGCATCGGCGACGCGCGTGATGGACGTCAGGTCTTGCTCCGACATGGGCAGCTGACCTGTCCGCAGTTCGTAGTACGAGATCGCCAACGAATACTGATCGGTGTGTCGCGAGGGCGCCTCGCCGCGGCAAATTTCCGGCGCCATGTAAGCGGGCGTGCCGGCGCTGCGCTCCATGGAGCGACGATGGTCTTGCAGGGCGGTCGCCAAGCCAAAATCGCAGACCTGCGTCGCGTTGCCCACCAGCAGCAGGTTCAACGGCTTGATGTCGCCATGCTGAATCGGGCCCGGATCATCGACGCCCAGGCCGTGTTCGCTTTGATTGAGAAAGTCCAAGCCCCGCGCCGCATCCTCCATGTAACCCAGAAGCTCCTCCGCCGGAATGCCGCCCAGGTCCATTTGGCGGCATTCGCTCAGCCGCGTTTGCAGGCTCATGGAGCCCAGCAGCATGGCGATCACCAGGGTCGCCGCCGGGCCGTCGGACGTCACATCGTGGGGGCGGCTTCCTGGATTAAGGATCTTTCCGCCGCCGTCCAGCAACCAGCAAGCGGTAATGGGATTCAAGTTTGGATGGACCAGGCGTTTGACGCGCTGGATCGCGCGGTACTCTTTGATGCCCGACGCCCCCGCCAGGCGAATGAACTTCAAGGCCGCCGCCGTGCCGCCCGGACCGCTGGCTTCCCATACGTCGCCGATGCAGCCCGCTCCCAGATAACGTACGAGCACGTATCCAGGCAAAGGCTCCATTCCTGCGGCGTAGTGCATGGCGAACAGCTCCGGAAATATGCCGACGACGCGATCATCGAAGGGGGAGTGGGCGGACAGCCAAAGGACTTCGAGTCAATCGGCTCAATTCAACGCTCTGAGGTGTCGGGAAGGCGTCTTCAAGCCTATCACGCCGGGCCTGCCGATGTCGAGCATGCCGGACTGGCGAGCTTTCCAGCCCGCCAGCGGAGCCTCTCGGCGGCGCGGATTGTTGGGGCTGGAGTGCTCCCGCCATCGCTTTTTCACAGATCGAGGTGAGCCAGGGCTTGAACGGGCTGGCCCGCATCCAAACGGGCCAGGCAACGTTGCAGCGAGCTAAGGTGTGCGGCGTCAAAGGGAACCGCCTGTCCCGCCACCGGCGGTTGGGGGCACAGAACTCGTTCCAATCGCCCGATCAGCAGCTGCAGCCCGACGCCGCGGCGGGCGTCCAGCCAGACCGGGGAGATCGTCTGATGTTCAGGGGTCGCCGCGTCAGGCGGCGCTTGGGCGGCAAGCCCAGTCTCGAAACGCGCCAAGTCGCACTTGTTGACGATGCGGATCACTCGGGATCGCGGCGAACCGTACCGCTTTCCCAGCGCGCCGGCTTCCGTGAGGGCCTCTGCCGCGGTCGCGAAGCGCGAGGCGTCCACCACCGCCAACAGAATCTCGGCCTGGGCGATGAGCCTCTCAGCCGCTTCGACGCCCAAACGCTCCACCGATTCCGGCGAATCTCGCAAGCCCGCCAGGTCGTACAGCAATACTGGCCAGCCATCGATGGCGGTTCGGCAAGAAAGCACGTCGCGGGTGACTCCGGGTTGATCCATCACGATCGAACGATCGAAGCCCGCCAGGCAGTTCATCAACGTGCTCTTGCCCACATTCGGGGCGCCGCAGAGGGCGATCCGCCAGGGCGCGACCAGGTGCAGGCCGACGTCCGCCAGACCGATCATGCCTTGCAGACGCACGCGAGCTTCCTCGATTCGTGACGACCGAATGGCGAACTGGCAGGCTGCCAACTCTTGCCGAAGTGCTCCCCGCTGTTGATCCAACAGGATGCGCGCGGTTCGCGGGGTTTCGGCATGCCTCAGGAGCTTGGCGGCTGCCGCGGCGAGCGGATCGTCGTATGGGCCGTTGACCCATTGCTCCGGCGCCACGACGATCGCTCCGAGTTCTCGCAGCGACGACAGGATCCGATCGATCGACGCGGCCCCGCCATGACAATGCACTTCCACGGCGTCGGCCGATGGCGCCACGCAGATCAGCTCTTCGCCACCGTCGCGCCAGCGTCCAAAGACGATGGTCCCCGGGGACCGTTCGTGCAACGGCCTTGCGCCGGCGGGGGCCAGCAGGTCGCTTACCAGGCGACAAGCATCCGGACCACGAACGGCGATCACCGCCAACGCGCCTCGCCCCGGCGCCGTCAGGCACGCCGCTTGAAGCGGGGCGTCGGGGCCGGAGTGTTCTGGGATCGAATCGAGACTGCTCATCGAGATGGTCTATTTGCGCGAGCCACTGGGTCCAGTTTGACTTGGAACGATCCAATGTAGCACCGCTGAGGGTGGTGAGTCTTACCGAGTCTTACGCTTTAGGCGGTGGCGAAGCAGCCTGATGGAAGGGCCAACCGCGACAGCGACATGCGTCTGGCAAATCTTGACAACCGGGTGGATTCCGCGAACACTTCCGCAGAAGAACCCGGGACTGGAGCATCGAGATGTCAATCGAGCAAACTGGAAAACTCACCTACGCCGACTATTTGCTGATGCCCAACGATGGATGTCGCCATGAAGTGATCGATGGACGCCACCGCATGAACCCCGCCCCGCTGCCTGGTCATCAAACCGCTTCACGGATGATTCAATATCAACTGATGACCCAGATTGAGATTCCCGGATTCGGTCAGGTTTTCAACGCACCGGTTGATTTGCAGCTTGGCGAACACGATATCGTGCAGCCGGATTTGGTCATGGTGCTCGCTGGCAACTGGATTATCAAACCGAACAGGATCCACGGCGTGCCGGACTTGATTGTCGAGATTGTGTCGCCCTCCACCCAACACCTGGATCGCGGCGCCAAGAAGCGGCTTTATCAGCGAGTGCGCGTACCGGAGTATTGGATCGTGGATCCGGCTGGCCGCAATGTGGAGCGTTTTCGCTGGACCGACGGCGCCTATGAGGAAACCGTGGAGACGCTTCGCATCGAGTACGGCGGCGTGGCCCAAGCGTCAGTTGTGGTTGACCTTGAACTTGTTTGGCGTAGCGTCTAGCCGCCGAGGCACAGCGACACGGAGAAGCGGCGCTGTGGACCTCGTCCTGTCTCCATCTCTCCGTGGCTCCTTTGCAGCCCTGGGCGAAAATTCGCGTTGGCGGCGGGGATCTCGTACACTGATGGCTGAGATTCGGTTGCCCTGCGGGAATGCGACGACGAGCTTGCCATGGCCTTGAACAATTGGCGACATCCCACGCCCAATCGACGCCGCGCGATCCAAGCGGGCGCGGTTGGATTGCTGGGACTGGGAATGAACCACGTCGAGCAATTGCAGGCGGCTGGGACCGAGCAGCCGAGGACTCGGTCGGTGATCTTCATTTTTCTTTCCGGCGGATTGGCGCAGCACGAGAGCTTTGATCCCAAGCCGGATGCGTCGGACGAGATTCGGGGCGAGTTTGGCTCCATTGCGACCCGCACGCCGGGAGTTCGGATTTGCGAGCATCTGCCTCTCTTGGCGGTGCGCAGCGACAAGTGGGCTTTGGTGCGAAGTCTGACGCACCCTTATAACGAGCATTCGCAAGGGCACATGGCGATCCTTTCGGGCCGCACGCCGCTGCCGGTGGGATTCAATCCTTCGTCGCCCAAGGCCACCGATCATCCAGCGATTGCCGCCGTCGCCGCGGCGGCGACGGCGCCGCCGACCAACAACTTGCCCCCGGCCATCGTGCTGCCCGAGAAACTCATCCATCGCACTGGCCGAGTGATTCCCGGCCAATTCGCTGGGACGATGGGAAGCGGCCGCGATCCGTACTTTCTGGATTGCTGCGCCTTCAATGCACAGACTTACGGGGCGTGGCCGGCGTACGGCTTTCATCATCAACGAGGTGCGGAGAATCCGGGGGAACTGGCGTTTCGAGCACCGAGCCTCGACTTGCCCGCCGGGCTGAGCCGCAGCCGATTTGGCCGCCGAGTCAGCTTATTGCAGCATATTGATGCTCAGCGGCGCGGGCTGGGACAACTGGCGGAGGTCTCGGCCATGGATCGTTTTCAACAACGAGCCATTTCCCTGCTGACCGACGGCGGCATGCGAGACGTGTTCAACGTCACCGAGGCGCCGACTCCGGAGCTTGATCGCTATGGGCGGCATGTGTTTGGGTGGAGTCTGTTGTTGGCGCGGCGATTGGTGGAATCCGGCGTGAATCTGGTGCAGGTCAACTTGGGCAACAACGAAACATGGGACACGCATGGCAACGCATTCCCGAATCTGAAGAACTATCTGTTGCCGCCGATGGATCAGGCGGTCTCCGCGTTGGTGGACGATTTGGACGAGCGCGGCTTGTTGGACTCGACGCTGCTGGTGATGGCGGGCGAGTTTGGCCGCACGCCGAAGATCTCTCATTTGCCGCAACACTATGCGCTGCCGGGGCGCGATCATTGGGGGCGGGTGCAATCGGTGTGGCTGGCCGGCGGCGGCGTTCCTGGCGGCGTCGTGGTGGGCGCTTCGGACAAGTTTGGGGGCGAGCCGGCGAGTGATCCGCAGACGCCGGAGAATCTGGCGGCGACGATTTATCAGGGGTTGGGATTGCCGCGTCATTCGACATGGCGCGACATGTTGGACCGGCCGCTGCCGGTGTATCACGGCGAGCCGATTCGCTGGGGTGGGTGACGGGTCGGCTGGGGCTCGACTGGTGTTCTGATTTACGGGAGCTTGAGGTGCGTGCCTTTTCCTGGTTTCTGCCGATTCTGGCGACAATCATGGGCTGCTGTTTGGCGATCGGCTGCGACTCGTCGGGTGAACCTGCGGCGATCAACTACAGTCGTTTTCAGCGTTACGATGAGGCGTTGACGCCCGAGCAGGCGGAGGTTTTCGCGGGGCAATGCCGGTTTCAGGAGGATCGGTTTCAGTCGCCGGAGGATGTGCAGCGGCTGGTGGAATCGCCGAAGTTCCTGGAGTGCTGGGTGAAATTTCGCGAGCAACTCGACTCGTCCGGCCTTCGGTATGAGTCACCCTTGTATTTCCACTCGTTCCAGGGCTCGCTACCAGGATCGATGCCGATTCAGTACCGTTCCGGCGATGTGGTGTACCAGGGGAGCATCACGGGGACGGGAGCGAATCAATTGCGGTATCAAGTGTCTTCGGGCGGCGCTCGTCCGCCCGGGGGCCCTCCCTTCAGGAAGACGCGTTAGGGCGGCTTTCGCATGGTGGCCGAGCGTTGGCGGGCCTCGTCGATGAGCGCGAATGTCCTGTTGGGCTGAGCGTTTGCTGCGGTGATT
>CAVORG010000018.1:0-127500 GCA_963698545.1 uncultured Planctomycetaceae bacterium | reverse complement strand
CTGGCGTACACTTCCGCGATCGCTCGAAGTTGCGAGTTGGAACCGAACACGAGATCGACTCGCGTGCCGATCCATTTGACCTCGCCGGAGTCGCGGTCCCGTGCTTCGAAGACATTGTCGCCCAGGGAAGACTTCCGCCACTGGGTGCTCATGTCCAGTAGGTTGACGAAGAAGTCGTTGGTGAGTGTCCCAGGTCGCTCGGTGAAGATCCCCAGTTCGGAATTGCCGAAGTTCGTGTTCAGGGCTCGCATGCCGCCGACCAGCACGGTCATCTCAGGAGCGGTCAGCGTCAACAACTGGGCGCGATCCACCAGCGATTCCTCCGCTCGGCGAACCTCTCCTTCACGAGAGTAGTTGCGGAATCCGTCCGCGGTCGGTTCGAGCACCGCAAAGGCGTCCACGTCGGTCATCTCCTGCGAAGCGTCGGTACGCCCGGGCGAGAAGGGAACCTGCACGTCGTGTCCGGCTTTCCGCGCCGCTTCCTCCACAGCCGCGCAGCCGCCCAACACAATCAGATCGGCCAGCGACACCTGCTTGCCGCCGGTTTGTGCGCCGTTGAAATCCTGCTGGATCGTTTCAAACACCTTCAGGACCTTCGCCAACTCCGCTGGCTGGTTGACTTCCCAATCCTTTTGCGGCGCCAGACGAATACGGGCGCCATTGGCCCCGCCACGCTTGTCGGAACCTCGGAACGTCGCCGCCGACTCCCAGGCCGTTGACGCCAATTGCGAAATCGACAGTCCCGAGCCGAGTATCTTGGCCTTGAGCGCCCTGATGTCCTGCTCCCCGATCAACGGATGATCCACCGCCGGGACAGGGTCTTGCCACAACTGCGGCTCCGGAACCTCCGGACCCAGGCAACGCGAGTAGGGCCCCATGTCTCGGTGCGTCAGCTTGTACCAGGCCTTGGCGAAGGCGATTTTGAATTCCTTCGGATTCTCGTGGAAGCGTTTGGAAATCGGCCCATAAATCGGGTCCATCTTCAACGCCAGGTCCGTCGTGAACATCATTGGGGCGTGGGTCTTCGAGGCATCGTGAGCATCCGGCACGATGCCCTGCGCCGCTTGGTCCTTAGGCGTCCATTGAAACGTGCCGGCCGGGCTCTTGGTGAGTTCCCATTCGTAGCCCAGCAGGTGATCAAAGTAACCGTTCGACCACGCCGTCGGCGTGGATGTCCAAGCGCCTTCCAGACCGCTGGTAATCGTGTCGTCGGCATTGCCCTTGCCAAACGTATTTTTCCAGCCGAGCCCCTGCTGTTCGATGCCGGCGGCTTCGGGTTCTGGACCGACTTTGCCTGCGGGACTGGCCGCGCCATGAGCCTTGCCAAAAGTGTGTCCGCCGGCGATCAACGCCACGGTCTCTTCGTCGTTCATCGCCATGCGGCCGAACGTCTCCCGAATGTCGCGGGCCGCGGCCAGCGGATCCGGCTTGCCGTTGGGGCCTTCTGGATTCACGTAGATCAAGCCCATCTGTACTGCGGCGAGAGGATTCGCCAGTTCGCGATCACCGCTGTAGCGTTTGTCTCCCAACCACTGGGTCTCAGGCCCCCAGTTGATGTCCTTTTGGGGTTCCCAGACATCCGCGCGCCCTCCCGCGAAGCCAAAAGTCTCAAACCCCATGGACTCCAAAGCGCAGTTGCCGGTGAGCACCATCAGGTCGGCCCACGAGATCTTGTTGCCGTATTTCTGTTTAATCGGCCAGAGCAACCTGCGGGCTTTGTCGAGGTTCGCGTTGTCAGGCCAGCTGTTCAGCGGAGCAAAACGTTGTGTGCCGTAGCCCGCGCCGCCGCGTCCATCGGCGATTCGATAGGTGCCGGCGCTGTGCCAAGCCATCCGAATGAAGAAAGGCCCATAGTTGCCATAGTCGGCCGGCCACCAGTCCTGGGAAGTCGTCATCAACTCCTTGATGTCCTTCTTCAAAGCAGCCAGGTCTAGCTTCTTGAATTCCTCCGCGTAATTGAAACCCGCATCCATCGGATTGCTTTTTCGCGAGTTCTGGTGAAGGATCTCCAGGTTCAACCGATTCGGCCACCAGTCTCGATTCGAATAGGGCTGGGCGGTCATTTGACGGTTGCTGGAATCCTTGGCGTCGTCCTTCGTTGCGGCACTGGTTGCGGTGAAAGTGAGACCCGTAACCGGGCACTTCATGCCCGCAGGCGCGTTCTTCCCATGGCTTCCCGCCGCTGGTGACTCTTGGGCGTGCGCCGACGGCCCCGGTTTCGCAGGGCCGGTTTGGCCCCACACTCGGTCGCCAGCGGATCCGCACACGCACCCAAGAACCAAAGCCGCAAGCCCAATGGAACTTGTTCCACGGAAGAGTCTTCTTCTTGGCCTTGCGGCCTCTCCGTTTATTTCGGTGTACTTGCTTCTCTTATCGGACATATACATTCTCCAGAAGTCGAATAGAAGAGTTCTACGGTCTGATTTCTCACTGTCGCGTGATGGTTCAATGGTCGGCCGAACCCGGATTTGCCGCGAGACACTCGAGGCAGGTCCCCCAGTAGATGACCTCCGCCTCATCGATCTGGAACCCCGAATCGTCGTCGGCGGTCAGGCATGGGGTGTCGCCGACGGCGCAGTTGACGTTGACGGTTTTTCCACAGCTGCGACAGATCAAGTGATGATGGTTGTCGCCAACGCGGGCCTCGTAACGGGCAGGCGACCCGGCGGGCTGAATGCGCCGGAGGAGACCCTTTTCGGTCAGGGTTCCCAAAGCGTCGTACACGGCCTGTCGTGAAATAGCGCCAATCTCGCCGCGAACGTCCTCGGCGACGTCGTCCGCCATGCAATGGGGCCGATTCGATACCGCTCGCAGCACGGCCAGGCGTTGAGCCGTGACTTGGACGCCGAGTGCGCGGAGCAGTTGAGTTGGATCGTCCTTCACGTTGGGACTCTAGTCCAATCCTGGACTTCGTCAAGACTTGGGGTGAACCCAACTCGGGAATCGATTCGGCTTCGATCCGCACCGCGAAGCGCCGAACTTGCTGATCTTCAGCGGAACAGCGCTCTTCATCTGCGCGCTTCTTACGGTGGTCTCCGTCCAACTCATCCGCACCAGCCTCGGACAAGTCGTTCCGTGGCCTTACGGCGAACCCTTTAAAGCTAGTATGAAGCGAAGCGCGACTCGCCGGCAAATTCCCGCCACCGCTGGGCTCTGTCCCAGCGGGGCGCTGCTCCCCGCCAAAGAGCGCTGTTTGCTGGCGAGGAGCAACACTCGACGGGGACATGCCCCGTCGTGGCTTGCTCTGATTCCTCAGGCTGAAAACCGGGAGGTTACTTATCGGCCGCCCCTTCGCATCGAGGCCCCAAGAACCAGAACCGAGAACCAAGAACCAAGAACCAGAACCAGAACTACCAACCTTTCACCAAAGGAATCTGCACCAGATCTTTCAGTTCGCTGGGGCCGAAGGTTGGGTGTTGGATGGTCTTGTTGGGGGCGTCGGCGGGAACATGGTATTGGACGTAGTTGGCGGCTTCAGCGAGGGTCACGATCCCGTCTTGGTCGCCTTCGAGATCGGCTTTGCCTTGCAGGGCTTGCACCAGGTGGTAGGTGAATTGACCCATTTGCAAGGCGGGGATTTCGAACGCCTCTTCGTGCCCTTCGCTGGCCGTTAGCGTCAACACCAGGTCGTCTTGCAGCGAGCGCAGGGCTGACTTCAAGTGGCGTTGCCGCAGTTGTTGCACGGCGCCGCTATGGCAGGTGTCCAAGATGGCGAGCTTGCGGCAGGGAAGATCGGCGAAGTTGGCGAAATCGGCGAACGAGAGGCAATCCTGGTACTTGCCGGCCACGACGTCGGCGAAGCGGGCGTTGGCGCCGAGGTAGTAGTATTGATTGGTGGCTTCATCGCGCACGCCATGTCCGGACAAGTAGAAGACCAGCAAGTCATCGGGCGTCACGTCCTCCCGCAAGTCCTCGGCGGTTTGTTGGGAAAGCACTCGCCACATCGGCCCTGTGACGGCTTCGTCCTGAAGCAACAGGTCGTTGGTCTTGTAGAGCGCGGCGGCCCCGCTGGCCAGCGCGGCTCCGAAGGCGTCGGCGTTGTGGGCGGCGTAATCCAGGCGCGGGATGCCTTCCCGGTAGCGGCTGACACCGGCGGAAATGAGAAACAATCTTGGCTGGCGGCGCGGCGACTTGAGCGTCCGAGGCAAGGTGCGCTCGGCCGCCGCGACGGCTTCATCGGTTGTCGCCGCGAGCACTTGCAAGCGGATGCTGGCGTCGTTGGGAAGCGGCGCCGTCCATTGGTATTCGTATTGCTGAGCGAAGGGTCCGCCGTCGGCGAGTCGTTGTTCCGCGACGAGGCGTCCCGGGCCGGCGGCGACGCCATTGGCGAAGACTTTGGGAGGCGCGAGTTGTTGGCCCGCTGGCGTGGAGATGCGAACCCGCACCTTGATGTTGTCGCCATCGGCCACGGCGTCGGCGGCCGGCGCCAGGATCTCGATGCGAGGTTGATTGGCGGCCAGCGCGCTCACATCGGCGGACGCTTGGCTGGCGTTGGCGGCGGCGCTATCAAGGGCCCTTTGCAGGCTGCCTTCGCGGAGCAACCGCGACATCAATCCCGGACGCTCCAGTCGTTCGCGAAAGCGAGCCGCCAAGAAGAACTCGGGATCCGTATCACGGTCGCGATTGACCTGCCAACCGAAGAGTTTATGACCGTTAAATGAGGCGTCGTAGTATCCCCGCGGCGTCCAATACGCCCATTCACGTTGTTGCGGCGCCACGAAGAAGTTGGCCGTCGCATTCCACGCGGAATGCATCTGCATGGGCGGCAGGGCGTTCTGATTGCGGCGGAAGTAGAAAGTCGGCATCAGTTCATCGGTGCGGCTCAAGACCGCCATGATGTCCGCCGGCGTCGTCGCCTCCTGTTGTGTTTCTCCCTCGACTTCAAACCAGGTGATCCGCTGCAGTTGGTCGCCGGAGCGGATGTCTCGATGAAACAGCGGGCCATCATCAGCGACTTCGACCGCCGCGACCACGCGTTCATCCGCTTGCCACTTGGCGCCCCAGAGGTTGATCGACGGCTCGGCTTCGGCGAGTCCCTCGACTTTCCAGAGTCCCACCGAGCGGTCCTGGGAAGCGGTCGCCAGATAACGTCGATCCGGAGCGAGGCTCATGGCGTGGATGCTGCTTTGATGGCCGCGGAATCGGCGAATGACGGGCGCTGGGCCTTCCTCGGCGAGGCGCAGAACGTGGATGACGCCGTCGGAACTGACATTGACCGCGATGGCGAAGGGGCGGCCTTGTTGGTCGGGCGTCCAGCACCACGAGCGCGGCCGCGCGGCGGCGCCGGTCCACGGCAAATACGCCATGCGTTTTCCGTCACGTTTCAGGAAATAACGGCCCGCCTCGTCGGCGACCACGTCCAATTCCCAATCGCCTTGATAGGCCGCCGCTGGGGCGATCGGAGCGGAGGCGTCGGACGCTTCCAACTGCAACTGTTGTGGATCGAAGACAAGTCGCGGCGCGTCCGGACCGAAGGCAACGCCCAAGCGATACTCGTCGCCGTCGGCCTTCTCGAACACAACGTCCGTGGGCGGCGCGGCCTGGATGTCGCTGGCGTACCAGTCCTCGAGCGGACTTCGCGGGCCGCCGATGCGAACTTGGGCGCTATCGGCATAGGCCGCCTGTTGGCCATCCAACGAGATCGCGACGGCGTAGGTCGTACCAGTTGTCGCCCGCGATTGCTCGCGACGCGGCGCCCCCGACTCGGGCACGGACCACCATTCGACTCGTCCCTGCGCTTGGCCCTTCATGGTATCCAAGCCAACCAGCAAACGCTCTCCGGTTGGCGAGGAGGCCAAGGCGGTCACCATGCGGTCATGCGACGTGGGCGTCAAGGCGCCCTTTTCCAAGTCCCAGGCGTACATCAAGCCAGTCTTGTCGGCGGTGAAGACTCGCCGGCCATCGGCGGCCGCGGCGATCGCGGTCACCCCGTTCCAATGGACGCCTAACTTCCCGCGAAGCGGCAACAGCCGTCGCGTCTTGGCGGCGACGTCGATTTCTTCGATGGCCCACTTCAAGTAGCTGCGGCCTTGAACCGCTTCGGCGCCCAGGTGCTTGGGAACCAGGAGGTGCTGGTTGTCCCGCCAGGCGATGGGAAAGAAGTTCCTCGCATTGGCTGGCAGCGATAACCCCGCTTGCTGATCGGTGGGATTGATTTCCTGGTGGGACCAAACGCCGCTTGCCGCATCACGAGTCCAAAGCAACAGCCGCCCATCTTCGTCAGCGGAAGCCAGTCGTTGCCCGTCGTTGGAGAAGGCCAGCGCGGTAATCGTGCGTTGATGGCCGTCTTCGGCGCGTCCCAGGACCGCGACGCGTTTCCCGCTGGCCGGATCGAAAAGAAGAATATCGCCGCGGTTCCCATAGGCTCGCGATCCCCCCATGGCGACCCAACCCGGCGCCGCGGCCAACGCATAGATCCTTCCCGAAAGCGCGCTTCGCGTGACATCCCAACGCGCCACGCCCTGATGCAACCAGGGCTGACGTCCAGCTGGGGCGGCTTGCCAGAGGTGAGCCTCCTTATCTTCGCCGCCGGACCACAAGCGGGCGGCGTCGCGAGTGAAGGCCAGCGTGCGGACCGGCGCGGTGTGTCCTGGCAGCGACAAACGCAACCAGACGCGCGGCCCAGCGTCCTGGTTCGGGGCTTCGGGCGGGTCGTCCTGCAAAGCAACGGGCAATGCGCGTTCGCTGGGCAGGGCCCGTCCGGGTCCGCCTGGTGATTGACCGGGCAAGAGGCTCTCGCTGGGAAGTTCCGCTTTGGGCGTCCGCGCCGGGAGTTCCGCTTCGCTTGGCAGTTGCTTCTGGGCGAAGGCCACGGTCGCCCCGGCCAGTACGAGCCAGGCGAGCGTCAATCGCGACAGGATCCGGGGACAAGAAAAACGGTGCATTCGAGGCGAACCTCAGGAGAGATCGGCTGGGGATTCGGGGGAACCCAGGTGATTCGCCGCCCTGGGGCGACCAGGCTGTCGCGCGACAGCTTCATTGTAAACGTACGACAGCGGGACGCATCACGTTTGGCGACGAGATTCCCCGGCCGCTGGGGCGGTTTCCGGCTTATAATCGAAGCGAGGGGGATGCTCCGCTCCGGGGACGAGTGTTGGCGGTGGCGGTTTTCCATCTTTCTTGCGCGATTCTTGGCCGCCTGAAGCGTTTCCCAGAGAGTTCGGTGCGTCCGAGCCGCCGGAGAATGCGTTTCAGCCATTCCTGAGAGAGAGCGATTGAAGATGCGGAACATCATCTGGGTTGGGTGGGTGTTGGTGGCGGCGTTGTCGTCGCCAAGCGAATCGATGGCTCAACTCGCGTCGCCGGCCAGCGCAAAACGACGGCCAGGCGATGTTTCGCGCGCTGTTCGATCCGTTGCGGGCCCCGCCAGCCAAAGCGATGGGGTTGTTGCAAAGCAGCTTCCTCGATTCGCTGGATGAGTCGCGAGCGAAACTGCAGGTGGCCTGGGTCATCGATGGTACGACCAGCATGGGGCCCGCCCTGGAAGCCTTGAAGCAGAGCATGCCGGACATGGTGGGCGACCTGCGGCGGCGTCACGGCGAGCATGTTTCGTTCGCTTTGGTGGTTTATCGCGACGAGGGCGCCGCCGAAGGCCGGGTCAGCGCGCCGGTGCCGACGTTTATCACGGATCCCAATCAGTTCCTCGACGCGGTCCAGTCGATTCGGCTGGACAGCGGCGCGCCATATTTCCTGGAGCCCGTGGATGAAGGGGTGCATCGCGGTTTGCAACTGCCCTGGGACGAAGCGGACGACACGACTCGCTGGATGATAGTCGCCGCGGACGCGCCGCCCTTCGGAGACGGTCTGGAGGATTCATCGCTGGGCGCCGTTCGGCGGTTTACGACAAAGATCCTGGTGGATGAAGCGAATCGAAAGAAGGTCGTGATTCATGGACTGCTGTGCCGCAGCAACGCGGAGGATTATCCTGCCTTCAAAGAGGTCCTGGATCGCACCCGGCGATTTCTGGGAGATCTCGCCTTGGGCGCCAACGGACAGTTGCTCGACACGTCCCTGGAGACGGTGCGAGCAGAATTGTCGCGACGCTCCGCGGCGTTGCGAGCCGAGACGGTGGACATCGGCGTGATCGATGAAGAAGAAATTCGCGCCGCGCAGTCCAGCGTGCCTCCCGACATTCGCATCGCCGTCCTGCCTCACGCTCCGCTAGAGAACATGTCGTTCGACACAAGCGCCCCTGCCGGGATCATCGCCCTGGAGTTGCAGGAGAAGCTGAGTCGGTTGGCGGGCGTGCAGGTCAAACCGATCAATGCGGTGCAGCGCGCCTATCGCAACCTGGCCTTGCGGGAAACCGATAACCTGCTGCCCACCCAGATTAACGCGGCGCTGGCCAGTCGATTGGACGTGGACTATGTGATCTGGGGACGCGTTGACCAAAGCGATGGTCAACTGAAGGCGGATAGCGGCGTTTTCGATGGTCGCACCGGCGATATCTTGGCCAAAGGGCAAGCGATCGTGCCCGCCGCCAATCGGCAAGAATCCGAGTCCGGTGTGGTCATCCTGGCCTCCACCCTGGCGACCAACGGCTACAGCCCTCGCAACCAGGCGGCGGTGAACCAGTCCCTGGATAAGTTATTGAAGGCGCTGGACAGCAACCAGCAGGCGATGAGCGTGCCCGTCGCGGAGGATTCCGCTGTGCAACAGTGGCTTCTGGCGGCCTATCGCGATTTGGAATCAGCGACCGCTTATTCGTTGGGCGATCCCGACGCCGACGGCCTCCTGCGCAGCGCAGAAACCAATCTGACCAAGGCGTTGGAGAAGGACCCGACGCATCCCTGGGCGAACTATCTGCTGGCCAACTGTCTGTTCAACCAGGCGAAGGTCTACGCCACAACGAATCAACAAGAACTGATGAAGAAAAAAAGTGCTGACGTGCGACCGACCTTGAACCGGGCCTACCTGCATCGCCGACGCCCTGTGACCTCGCTGAACAAGACGCTTGTGCTGCAGATCGAGGCGGATCACGCGTTGCTTGTCGGTAAGGCTCCACTTCAGGCCGCAGCGCTTTACGCGGAGATTGTCGCGTCCCCAGAGTCGCCGGAGGCTGCCCGTCGCAGCGCCACCTGGATGTTGTTGGGACTGAACCTGGGCGATTGGGGAAGCACTCGGCGAGATCCGAGATCGGCCCATCAAGCGGCGGTCGCCATTCTCGCACGCTGGCCAGACAGCCCGGAAGCCGAATTCCTTCGCCGCTCGCTCCGATGGCGCGAGGGCGAAGGCGCCCTCTACGCCCAACTGCCGCTTATCAACCAGGTGGTCTTGAAGTAACTCACCCGCGAGCGGCGTTCGTCCTAGAAGAGTTTGTTAAACAGCACGCGGAACTCGCCGTTGAATTGATGGTCGATGCTGTTGCCAATGGGCGTCGCGTAGCCCAGTTGCAGGAAAGAGCTCGACCCAAACCGGGCGGTCCCGCCGACCACAACATTCAGGTTTTGAAGGGCGTCCTTGAACTCGCCAATCCGCACGCCGTCTCCAACGTACGCATCCGTGGGCTTCAGCGTGCGGTTGTAATGCACCTCCGCTGTCGGAGCGAAACCCGTCAGGATCCGGTTCCGCGAGTTATCCTGGAACAGCCAGTAGCCGAAGCCGATGTCGCCGTACAACCACGTGGCGTCTTGCAGTCGGCCGACCTGCTGCAACGACGTGTCATCCGGATTGAGCAGCACCGAGTTGCCGTTGGTGTCGATATCGACCTGCAAGTATCCCTGGACATAGAGCCGATTGTCGGGAGAGGCCACGAAACCGAGGAACGGCATAACGTGGACCGTCTGATTTCGAACGCGGGCGAACTCCCAGTCGTCGGTCAGGAAGAGCCGCAGGTCGTCGGCCGTCGGCACGGTGAAACTGGAACCCGCCGCAAAGGCGAACGTGTTGCTCTCGAACAGCAGGAACTTGACCGTCATCATCAAGTCGCCAAATTCGCCATTGGATGTGTCGGTGGAGCCGTCCAGCTGGATGTTCGTGGCCACGGTGGCCGCCATCGGCACTCGCATTTCGAACGAAGCGTTGCCGTTGAGGAACGTCTTTTCGAAACCGAAGGTGAAGCGATTGACGGAGACGCTGGGCGAGACCAGAGGCACGCCGCCAAAGCCGCTGTAGTTGAATAAGATTCGATCGCGCGGAATGGGGCTGGTGTTTTCCGCGATTTTCTGTCGCCCCACCGCGACGTTGCCGCCGCCTGCTCCGCCAACGGGCAACAACACTTCCATCAACTCGGCGTAGTCGTAGTTCACATTCCAGGTGTCGCCGTTCTGGTACGTGCCGGTGGGATTGTGGGCTTCGCCGCCAATGTAAATCGCATTGGGCGAGGCCGGCAGCGGCGCATCGGTGGGCGGAACCGGTTCGGCGATGGCGAAGGTGTCGGCAAAGCCGTTGCCGGTGGTGTCGATTCCCATCCCTTGCGAGAAGAAGTCGTTCGGCGTCCCGCCTGTGGTTTCGAAGACCAAGGTCGAATTGGGCGATCCCGGCGAACCGCTCTCGATGAAGCCCTGGGCGTTGAAATGGAAGGAGGTGACCACTGGCACGATGGAGATGGAGCCGCCGCCGCCGAAGTTGTCGGCGATCATGCCTGGCGTGCCACGCAGGCCGCCCATCACGCCTTCGGCGCCGCCCATGGCGCCGCCGGGTCCGCCTGCGAATTGATTCACCGATGGCGATAGGTTGGACTGCAAATCGCCCAAGGAGTCGGGCGTGCTGGGCGGGATATTCTCATCGGTGGGCGAAACCACCGGAGGCGCCGCCGAGTCCGGGGGCGCGGGCACAACCGGCGCGCCCGGCATGGTCGGCAGCGCGGGATGCGGCGCCGTTGGGCTCGCCCCGGATGGAGGGCAACAATGACGGCAATTGGGACGCTGGCAGGGCGGGCAACACGCTCGTCCGCCCCCTCGCCGCAGCAGTTGCGCGGCCGCCTCGTTTGTGGACAGCGACACCATGGCGCCCGCCAGGATTCCGATTGCCAACAACACACGCCAATGTAAGCTTGAGCTTGCCCTAGTGGTCATGATTCGCCATTCCCTTGGTGCCTGACCATGTGCGCAAATCGGCGCACCCCCCTAGGAAAACATTATCGAGGCAGGATGACTGTCATATCCAGTAAAGTTGCCGAAATCGTCAGAATGCGAGCGGCGATCCTTTCCAGAGAAATCGCTCCGAATTCACGCAACTCCACCAGGGAAGTTAGCCGATTCTTATGGCGATCGGTCGGGACCTGAGCTGGCCGATCAGGTATAATACTCGTGAGAAATCAACCTCCGGTCACACTTACGGCAGAGGGACCAACTTAATTGCGTTGGCCAAGGTCGTCATGGGCTAGTGCAAGTGCACGCTCGACCTTCGTCAGTCTCGCAGCGACTCCACTCGTCGCAATGGACCGGAGGAATTTTCTAAGCCGTTCCTGGCCTTGCCGGGGACGGCTTTTTTTCGTTCATAGCTGACCGCGTCTGGGGGCCGGCGTGCGGTCGCGCCGCGATTTGTGCCGATTTTTTGCGGGTCTGCGATATCGCTTACACTTTTTGGTTCTGGGGAGACTATAACTGGTACGAAGGTGGTTACTGATTGAATTGCACAAGTCTCATGCCGGATGGGCAATGCCGGATCCGCTGACGCCCAAGTCTACCGATGGCGAATTGATCGACGCCGCGCTCAGCGGACGGCGCTCGGCGTTCTCTCTGATCGCCGAGCGGTACCAGCGCCCCTGTTCGCGACGGCGATAAGTCGGCTGGGACAAGCCGCCGCGGCCGAGGACGCGGTGCAAGAGACGCTGCTGAGCGGCCTTCAAGTCCCTGGCCACTTATCAACCGCGATATTCGTTTCGCACTTGGTTATGGACGATCCTGCTGAATCAATGCCGCCGCCAGTTGTCCCGACGAGCACGTTCGCCGCGCGTCTTCAGTTGGTCGGACCGAGCCACCGATGTACAAACCGCCGCACGGCCTGACGCGCGAGCCAGCGGCGAGCCCGGGCCGCAACAACAGTCCGGCCTTCGCGAGCAATCGGAATGGCTGATGCACCTGCTGGACACGCTTCCCGAGGACCAGGCCGATGCGCTACGGCTGCGGTTCTACGGGCAGATGAAGTTTCAGGAAATCGCCGACGCTTTGCAATGCAGCTTGACGACCGCCAAGAACCGCGTGCGTTGGGGTTTGACCCGCCTTTCCCGAATGGTTCAAAAAGACGCAGCCGCGCGAGCGGTCTTGATGGACCTGGAGAGCCACTGAGATGTCGCGAAACCGAATGACCTGCGATGCCGCCTTTGAGGTGCTGACGCGAGGGCCTTTCCCCACCGGCGGGCCGGAAGACCGGGACGTCGAACGACATCTAAGGGTCTGTCATGAATGCCACCATTTGGCCGAAGCCCTGCACCCCGCCGTGGCTTTGCTGCATGAAAGCGTAACGGACATCGAAGCCCAGCACCTGCCCAGATATCATGGTCCCCTGTGCCGGCCGACACTCTGGACCTGGCTGGCGAGCGGCGGCATCGAAAGCCGTTGGGGATTCACGCGAGCCGGCGTGACCGCGGTGACCGCCTTGATGGCGGTGGTTGTCGCGCTGGCGGCCATCGTCCATTGGAGCGCTCCACCACAATTTCAGGCCCGCCGCACCTCCGCGGCGCACCGCGCCCCGGCGACGCTCAGCGATCGCGGCGGCGAGATGCTGGCCGCCTTGGCGCTGGGAGACCGCTGCGCCCCGGCCGCCTTGGTGACGACGCTGGCCGGCGGCGTCGTCAGCGATTTCAACGCGGCGGATGGACTTGCGTGCTGCACCGAATGCCATGGCGCCGCCCGGTCCCGGAATCTCACCGGTCCGGCGATGCGCGACGTGATGGCGAGCTGCCGAGCGTGTCACGAGAACTCTTGAGCGGCGCTCCGCCTCATCTTCTTACCGGCACAAGATCTCGCACGCGCTGCCAGGCCGATCTTCGTTGGCTGGCCTCGTTGGCGGACTCCTGGTCGAGCGGTTCGCCCTGCTCCGGCTGAATGGCGTCGCCGGTTTCCGATCGTGGCGCCGGCGATCCCGCCGAGGCGACATGCGAGGCAGCGTCCAAGTGAACGTGGCGCATCAGGAATCGCGACCAATAGTCGTCCAGGAATTCGAGCGACGAGCCGACCTTGTTCTTTCGCAGCAAGCCCATATCCACGAGCGCGGCGCTGTTGATCAACCTCGAAAGCTCTTGCCCATCGAACCACATGTCATACAGCTGCACATCGTCGATCCAGACTTCGCCCTCGCCCATCAAGTCAAAGCCGATCTCCAACTGCCGCACATTGGCGGGGATGTGATCGAACGGGAACAGCAAACTGCGGCCGAATTCGTCCTGCAGCTCGTAGGCCTCCGAGCCAGCCCCGACCGGCACATAGGTATAGAAGTCGTGGTCGCCGTCCAACGCGATGCGCAACCGGGGTTGCTTCGCGACATCCGCGGTTCGCAGGTGCACCTGCACATAGAGCCGGTGCGTCTCCGGCGCCAGGAACGGGGCGCTGCGCCCACACATCCGGGCCATCGCTCTTTAAGTGCAGCGACGACTTGCCGCTGTTGTGAACCGTGCTGTCGCGGCCAAGATTCAACTTGGTCAAGGCCGCCGACGACGCTTCGGTTCGAGCTCCGACTCGCCAAGCGCTCAGATCTCTCCCCGCACCCTCCTCAAAGCCGGGATCCGCCAAGTCCGGCAGCTTCCGAGGCGTGACCGAGTTGGCGCGGGCCAGTACGCCGCGAACCATCGCTTTGAGCTGCGGAATCTGTTCCTCGACATCGGTGACCTGCCAGTCCAGCACGCGAGCCTCCGAATCGTTCACCCAGACGCCCCGCGCATCATATGCGTCCAACGCCACCAGCCATGTCGCGTTGCCCGAGTTATGCTCCAGGCCCTCTGCGGGGCGGTTGTCCAACGACTGCAAGATCGCCGTCCGCGGCGCCTGCCAGGTCACTTCGACCCGTATCGGCCAAGGCGATTCATTCACCAGACAGCAGAAGGTGCGTTGTCCCACCGTGGCTTGTCGCACCGTCAGCGGCTGCGTGCGAGAGTCCTTCGACCGTGGGCGGACCACGGTCATCGTGGCGGCTGGCAGCCGCCGGAAGAGCAACAGCATGTCGCGCAATTCCGCTTCCTGGCCAAGCATGGGGGATCGCCCGCCGACGAGCCAGAGATGGGGGTCCTGCACCGCCAGGCTGCGACAGAGCCAGCGTCTGGCGTCCGCCCCCGCGGCGGCGAATTGAGGGGTTGCTTTTAGTGGGCCGGCCGCCGCGCCCTGACGACTGAAAAACCTGGGAATCGTGACGCTTCTGGCGCCGTAAAGAAACGTCGCGCCGCCGTCCTGAGAGCTCGCGGCGAAGGCGTCGTCCATCGCCGCGCTGCGGCAAGTCACATAGTTCACCGCTTGCGCCGCCAAGTCCCGTGGGTCTCCCAATCGATAGGGCCGCAGCAACGCAATCTGAGGTTCCGCCGCCAACCGCTCAAGATCCAACCCCGCTCCCTTCGCCGCGGACGCCACATCGATGGTGGTCCGCAAGCGGGGGCGGAGATGCGTTTCCAGCTCCGACGTGTCGAACGCATCGCTCGCGTCCAGAACCAGGCGGGCTTGCGGAGCGACGGCGGCCACCTGGTCGCGCAGCGAGAGATACCATCGCGTCAGCTGTTCGCGGCGCCATTGCAACCACGAGTTTCGCAGGGCGCCGCGGACCAGCGCCATGTGCGCCTCGACCGATTCGGCGGGCTCATCCAAGTGCATTTCCTCTTGAAATCGGCGAAACGTCGTCGCATCCAATCCCCAGAGTTCGCCGGGCAACTGCGCACTGGTGTGTGGTGAGAGCTGCAGGCAGATCCCGCCGAAGGAAGCATGATCGCCGTAACGCTCCAGCAACTCGGCCACCACATCGCTCATCGCCTGGGCGACTCGCGGATCCAGCGGATTGTAGGCCGCCGCCCCGCCAGGATGGACTCGAAAACGATTTCCCGCGCCCACCAAGAGCACGCCTTCGGCCTCATCGCCGCTCTGACGAATGGCCTCCAGGGCGGGGAGGTTGCCGGAGAAATGCAAGGCCGGTATCAGCGTCAGTCCCTCACGATCAAACAGGCGAAACTCCATCTCCAAGACGTCCTTGGAAATGGGGTCCTGTCCATTCAGGAAGAACGCCCCGCTATCGTACCGCGGCGTCGGCTGCAGCGCTTCACTGGGGTAGACCGCGCCGCCTTGTTGCACGACGCCCAACACCGCCGCGTTGTACCCCGCATAGTGCAGATACTCCGTCAAACGCCTTCCCGCATGATGGAAGCTCCGCCAGTCGTCCAGGACCGCGCCGCGTTCACTGTCCCAAGCCGCCGCGCCGGAAAAAAGCTCGCCCAGCGTCGGTTGATTCAGAACAACGCCGCCAAGCGCTGCGACGAGCGGCCCAGTTGCGAACGCCCCGCCAGCCGTTCCGGTCCCGCGTGCACTCGAATGTTGCCAAAATAGGCCGGCGCTTCGGTCGGGTTGCTGAGCAGCAATAGGGGAGGCTTGCCTCCATGTGGCCAATGCACAAGCCGATGGCGAACTCCGCCTTTAGGGTTAGCGCGAAAGACGTCTTGAACGTCCACTCCGCCGTCCATGTTCACCAAGACGTAGTTCCCCTCATGGTCCTGTTCCAGGATGGAGGTCATCAGCGATTGGTCCGCCCGCAACAATTCCAGCTCGATAATGTGGGGGCGCCCAGGCTCCGCCAAAGGCAAGGGAAAAGCCTGCCAGCCGCCGGGCGCCAGCTTCGACCACGATCGCCCATTGACCAGATCCGACGACAACCCCTCGCCAAACGGCTGAGGCTCGTCGCCGGAAAACCAGAACCTCAGCCCAGTCAGTCGATTGATCCAACCATTGGCGGCGGGTTGAGCGGGATTCATTTCGGCCAGCACCCGCCAAGTTTCCGTGGACGCGGGCACGTCCTCGGAACTGATCACCACGCATTGGAAGTTCCGCTGCAGCATGGTGGTGGTGCGAGAAAAGGGCGTTGGCAACCTGCGTCTGACAATGGCGAACGTCACATCATAGGCGCCTTCCTGGGCCGGCAGCGGCGCTTGCACGGCGATGGTCTCCGAGTCGCCCTGAGCATTGATCGAGATGTCGAACTCCTCCTGCCAGGCGACCACGCCGCCGCGGGCCGGTTGCACGACCACTCTCAAGCGATAACCGCCAGGGTCCAACCCGGCGGCCCGCGCCTGACACTGAAGTTGCACCTTTTCGTTGGGCTCGAAGACCAGCTGCGAGTTCGGCACGCTGACTCGTAATGCATCGCCTGGCGCACGGCGGACCAACAACAGGCCCGTTGCGTCAGGGCTTTCACCCTCCTCCAAATCCAGACGCTGCACGCCCCGGATGAAGTCCGCCAGCGGGCGCTCCAAGACCAGCGGTTTGGCCAACTGCCGGTGGCTTGCCAGAATCCGTACGCGAGCGTCGACGGCGCCGCGAGCATTGAACTGCACGCCGTCGTAGGTTCGCGGCGAGAGTTGAAACAAGATGATCTGTTGCGAACTGACCCGCCAGGCGCCTGGCGTGTCCGCGGTCATGCCCAGTCGCCTGGTTTCCGAGAATTCAACGCCGTCCAGGGCCTGCACTTGCACCCGCCATTGCGATGGATCCGGGCCGCCCCACTCCAACCTGAGCGTGACGTCCGTCGCCGGCGTTTGAGCCTGCGGCCCCACCAGCTGCCCCAGGGCCAAGGGCGATAGGGCCAAGGGCGATAGGCCCAACAGCATCGCCAGCAGCCGACCCAAAGGCGCAGCACGAAACGGCGCCGGACGGATCCAGCGATCAGCGAACCGTGCTTGCGGACCTCCTTGTCCGAGCATGTTGCTTTCGTGCGAGCAAGAGTCGTGGGCTGTCGTCGATCGGTGCGGGATTATAAGCCGGTCGGGAAGCCGGCGACCAGATCGGTTTTTCGGGGAGACAACCGGGGGGGCAGAATAGAGAGATAGAGTGCCCATTGCACCGCAACGCGGTGCAAACTCCATAGCCTGGGGTCGCGCAGCGCACTCCAGGCTGGGGGACGACTACTTTGGGGGTTTGCGGCGGCTGGGGCGAATCACCACCGCGATGCCCAGGATGACGCCCAGGGCGACCACGGCAAATCCCTTCAGGGCCAGCGCGCTATCGGCGGCCAGCAAGGCGGGCGACGCCAGAGAAAAGGGCGCCGTGGCGAGCAGATTCAGAGCGAGATTGATCATGATCCCTATCATACTTTGCGGCTTCGGCTTGGCAATCCACTGTTTGAATCCTCGCAGGATTCGCTGCTTACCCCAGTTTGCCGCGAATGGCGGCGATCAAGGCGGCCGAATCGGCCGACAGGGCGACTTCCGATTGCTCGGCGTGTTGCAAATCCTTGACCTGGCAAGATCCGGCGGCGAATTCGTCGCTGCCGATAATCACGGCGATTTGAAAACCACGGCGGTCGGCGTATTTAAGCTGTGGTTTGATCTTCTTGGCCTCCGGATAAAACTCGACGGCCAGGCCCGCTTCCCGCAGTTGCGCCGCGATTCGCAAATAGTCGCCCAGCCTGTCGGCTTCCAAATGCAGCAGCAACACGGGCGCCGCCGTGCGCACCGAGGGGAGTCGGCCCAATTCCTCCAGCGCCGCCAGCAGCCGATCCAGCCCCAGGGAGGCGCCAATGCCGGGCAACTTCTGTTTGGTGAAGGTGCTCGCCAGATCGTCGTAGCGACCGCCGGAACAGACGCTGCCAACATCCGGGAGATCCTCGAGAAATGTCTCCAGCACCACGCCCGTGTAGTAGTCGAGTCCGCGAGCGATGGACAGGTCGAGTTGCAGGCGAGCGGGGGCCTCGGTCGCGGCGGCGAACCCATCGAGTATTTCCCGCAGTCGATCAACGCCGCGTTGCCCTTCGCCGCGGCTTCCCACCACGGTCCGCACTTGCTCCAGAATCGCGTTCGGCTCCCCCTTGAGCGAGGTCAGGGCCAGCACGTCGCGGGCTTGTTGCTCGGAGGCGCCTGCGGTGCGCCCATCTCCTCGACGACTTTCTCGACGCCGATCTTGGCAAGCTTGTCAATCGCCCGCAGCACATGCTGCGACTGATCCGCCAAACCCAGGGAGTCCAGCAGACCGTTCAGCACTTGTCGATGGTTGACTCGGATCGTGAAGCGTTCCAGTCCAATGGCGCGGAGCAGCGAGTGGATGACGACCGCCGTTTCGATATCGGCCGCCGCGCTTTCGACGCCAATGGTGTCGAAGTCGCACTGCATGAATTCGCGATAACGTCCTCGCTGAGGGGATTCGCCGCGCCACACCGTCGCGATATGGTACCGCTTGAAGGGCGTTCCCAACTCATGAATATGTTGAGCGGCGAAGCGAGCCAGCGGGACCGTCAGATCGAACCGCATGCCGACGTGACGATCGCCATGATCGACGAATTGGTAGAGTTGCCGATCGGATTCCTCCCCGCCCTTGCCGTTCAGGACTTCCAAGTACTCCAGAGCCGGCGTGTCGATCGGCGCGTAGCCGAAGGAACGATAAACCGTACGCGCGGTTTCCATCAGGCGTTCGCGGGGAATCATGGCTTCGGGTAGGTAGTCCCGGAAGCCCTTCAACGTTCGTGGGGTAATCATGAGGGGTCGCTGAATCGGTGGAGCGGCCGTTGGCGCCGCAGCTTCGCCCGGTAGTGATGTTGGATCAGGATAGAAGGACCGCCCCACATCTACAGAACGGAAAGCAGCGGCGGCTGAGAGCTGCGGATGCTCTCGCCCTTCTTTTTGGGCAGCACGGCGTCCATGTACTCGACCACCTGTTCGGGGGTCTCGAAGTATTGATCGTAGGTGGCGTCGTCGTCGTACTCGCAATTGTCGGTTTGATAATCGCGGCAGATCTGCGGACGAGTCTCGTAGATTCCGCACATGTGATCGTCGCGGAGGTGTTTGCAGGTTGTGTGCACCAACAAATACCAGTCGCCGCTCTCGGTGAAAATCGACGCTCGATCGTGGAGCAGGTACCAACGAATGTAATCGTACTCCTGCGCACGTCGAGGGGACGTCGATCGCCAGGGCGAAGTAGCGACAGCACTTGGCGGTGCAGTATTCACACAGGTTGACGTTGGTTCCCAGTTCTTCGCGAGTTGGTTTGGTGGCCAGGTCCGTCATTGGTGGCGCCCATCGTTCATGAAATTGCGGCAAGAAAACACGGAAACTCGCGCGGCGCCGGCCTTCCCACGCGGCAGCGAACCGGCTGGCGACCGCCGAGCAGACGACTACTCTAGCAGCGGCCGCGCCGGGTTGCCAGCGGCGGCGGCCTTCCGCCCATCGCACCGCGGGTAAGCCGGATCGGGCGGGATCAATTTTGGCGGGATCAAGATTGGCGCGGGCCGCGAGCCGTCTTGCTTCAAATCGCCTTGACTGATACTCTCCCGCCCCCGTCGGCGTCCAGGGAGCTGCGCGGGGTTTGTCGAGCTAGCATTTTTTCGGTGGACTCATGGTCGCGCGACGTCCAGGCTTGTGGCTGCTTTGTTGCTTAACGGCGACAGGCTGCGCACGGTGGTCGGAAAAGACGCCGCCTCCAGGCGACTTGCCGTCGCCGCGGATGTCGCCCGATTCGGTGGTCCTGGAGATCGCGCGTCTCTCGACGCCTGTGGCGGATGTTCCTCAGCTGGAAACGCTCTGGGCCGAGGTGGATGAATTACGCGGCGATCCGGTCCAGCGTGAGTTGCTGAACGCTCACGGGTGGCGTTGGGGTGTGATTGGGCAGCGGCTACCGGCGGCGATTCCGGCCTTGATCGCCCGGCAGGCCGACATGGTGGAGTCCGGCGACGCGATTCGCCTGCAGAGCCGGCGTTTGCAAAGCCGCACCGACCGCCCGGCCTTGGAGCCTGTTGGCGGCAAGCGACCGCGAGTCGATGTCATGTTGCTCGACGGTGATGGTCTGCGGGGCGAGACCTTCGTCGATGCGCAATGCGCCTTTCAATTAAGGACTCGAGCGACCAGCGATGGATCGGTCGCCGTTGAATTGATCCCGGTCCTGCAGTATGGCGAATTGAAGAACCGTCGCATCGTCCAGGACGGACTCTGGAGATTCTCTCTCTTGCCCGATGAGCGACGTTGGCCGGAATTCACGATCAATGAGGTCCTGCAACCAGGCCAGACGCTGATCGTCGGGGCCGGCCCGGACGCCCGCGGGGCGGGCGGGCAATTCTTCGCTCATCCCGACGGCCAAGGCCGCCGGGAGATCCTGCTGTTGCGCCTGGCCCAAACGCAACAAGACAATCTGTTCACCTCCAAGAGTCGGCCATAGCCGATCGCCCCCCGGGGCCCGGGCGCCCGGGCGCCCGTTCAGCGCCATTGTGAATCGCCGCCGTGGCGCGGATAATCGCCGGCGGACGGTGCGCTCCGGCCTGGGGCGGTCTGAGGAGAGGATTCAAGGAGTTTTGCGCTATGCCGTTGGTTCCCCTGCGTGTTGTTTTGGATCATGCCGCCGAAAACAATTACGGCGTCGCGGCGTTCAACGTCAACAATATGGAACAAATACAAGCGATCATGGAGGCGGCCGCCGAGACCGAATCGCCGGTCATCGTTCAGGCGTCGCGTGGGGCCCGCAAGTATTCGCAGGACGCCTACCTGCGCCACCTGATGTTGGCGGCCGTCGAGTTGTATCCCCAGATTCCCGTCGTCATGCACCAAGATCATGGCAATAGCGTGGCGACCTGCGCGAGCGCCATCTCCAATGGATTCACATCGGTGATGATGGACGGCTCGCTGGAGGAGGATGGCAAGACGCCGGCGAGCTACGAGTACAACACGCGCGTCACGGCCGATGTCGTCAAACTGGCGCACTCCCAAGGCGTATCGGTCGAGGGCGAGTTGGGGTGCCTGGGATCCTTGGAGACGATGCAGGGCGACCAGGAAGATGGACATGGCGCGGAAGGCGCATTGACGCGCGAGCAACTGTTGACCGATCCCGATCAGGCGGCGGAATTCGTCGCGGCCACCGGAGTGGACGCGTTGGCGGTGGCCATCGGGACCAGCCATGGCGCGTACAAGTTCTCGCGAGCGCCGGACGGCGACGTCTTGGCGATGGACCGCATCGAAGCGATTCACAACAAGATCCCCAACACGCACCTGGTCATGCACGGCAGCTCCAGCGTGCCCAAGGAACTACAGGACATCATCAACCAGTTTGGCGGCGCGATTCGGCCGACCTGGGGCGTGCCTGTGGAGGAGATACAACGCGGCATTCAACATGGCGTGCGGAAGATCAATGTGGATACGGACAATCGTCTGGCCATGACCGGCGCCATCCGCAAAGTCCTCGCGCAGAAGCCCGAGGAGTTCGACCCGCGAGCCTATTTGACGCCGGCTCGCGCCGCGATGAAACAGGTTTGCCTGGATCGAATGACGGCTTTCGGGCAAGCGGGCCACGCACCCGCGCTGCTGAGAACGCTGTAAGCCGACAGGCGACCGATCGCCACCGGCGCCCGCGACTTCGTCTTACCCGCAAGTGGATCGTCCTATGAGCACGCTGTATCTCGCCAAAGCCAACAACGAACTCGTTTGTCACTGCGAATGCGATGTCGCTCTGGCGACGTTTCCGCCGCAGATGGATTGTCCCTGGTGCGGCTGCGGATGGTTGTTCACCTGCATCACATGCCGCAAGGCCTTCACGTTCGCCAAAGCCGTGGTGGTGCCGGAATCGCTCGAAGAACTCGCCCGCCGCGACCTGGAAGGCATGCTCCAAGAGGAACCTGGCGAGGAGCATATCCAGGAATGGCTGGGCATCATGCGCGAGCTCCTGGAAGATGTCGAGGAAGGCGAGGAATACGTTTACCTCGACGGCTTCTTCGTGCCCACCAGTGTCGGCGAAGCCGAGATTATCGGCTGGCACTCCCATCATGTTCTCGACTTCATTCCCCAAGTCGAAGCGATGAATGATGACCGCATTCTCGACAACATGCTCGCCAATCAAGACTATTGGTTCGAGACCGCCATCGGTGATGAAGACCAAGAGGACGAGGAGGACGACGACATCGAGGACGACGACGATGACGAGAGCGGCGACCAGGTCGACGACGACGACATCGAGGAGGACCGGCGCTGAGAGGGGAGAATGAGGAGGGGAAAAGGCGTCCGTTGCCTTTTTGGTACAGCAGGCAGTTTTCGGAGAAAAAGGCGCCTGGCGCCTTTTGATCGCTGATCTCAGTCCAGCAACCCGCGTTGGCGGAGCGAGCTCTTGAGGCGGCTGAGCGTGGGGTGCTTTCGGGCGAGGTGGGCGGCGTGCTTGCGCACTATCTTGTCTCCGTTGTCGCCCAGTGCTTCGCGAAGATCGTTCAGGATCTCGGCTGCCGCCTTGTAGTTGTGCGTGCCTCGGGCGTCGACCAAGCACGTCGTCTCGCGCAGCCAAGCCTGCGGATCTTTCGCCATTTGCTTCATCCGCGACTGGCGTTCACGCTCGGCTTTGGCGGCGTCGCGTTTCGCTTTGGCCCGCGCCTTGCGAGCCGCGTTGGCGTTGACCTCCGACCGCAAGGAATCGGCCTGCTTCAGCAACTGAGAAATCCTCCGCTGCATGCTGGTGGTTGGCCAATTGACCGGCGGTTGCGAGTCGCCGACTTCGGCCAGCAGGGTTGCCTTGACTCTCGCCGTGTCGCCGGTCAACAGCTCACACAGCAGCTCCCGTGTTCGGGCGGATTGGATCGACTTTGCCCAGCGTCTTACTGAGTGGTCTAGTGTCTCGACATCAGGAGTGCCAGCGACGCCTTGTGCCGCCGCCTGCACCAGCAACGGATCAAGTCCGTAGAACCCCAGCAAGTCTCCCGCCGCGTCTGGCAAGTCGGCCAACCCATGCGGCGCCGGCGGCTCGGTCATCTCGATGGGATCATCGTACTCGTCGTACTCGTCAGCACCGACCGAGCAGAGCCACAGCAGATAGAGACCCCGTAAGTCGCCAGCCATCAGTTGCTGACGGATTTGGATGGCCGCGTCCAGATATTTGTCGAACTCCCCGACTGGTTCGAGCTCACCGGATTCGAAGTACGGGCGCAGCGTTAGGATGACGCCGGAGCCCCTGGGATCTTTCTCGCACGCTAGAGTTTTGCCGTCGATATACTGCGACCAGACGCTCTTGGCGAAGGGCAGTCCTCGCGGTAGTCGCATTTTGATCTCGCGGTCGCCGTAGTTCGTGTATTGCAGGAAAACGTCGAAACCGCGCCGCAAGAGTCCATCAACGTCGCCCCGAAAGGAACTGTAGTGGTACTCGCATGAGAACGACCATCGTGAAAGCTCCGCGCGTGACGATTGCTGCTCCGCGTAGGCGAGTTCCTTGTCGGTCAACGGCCGATCCACGGCGTGAAACACAACATACTGGTATTCGCTCATGTTTGCCCCGCAAGCTTCTTCAACTCTTGATCGCAAATGCATCCGACCCGATCAGACCCCAGCATCTTGGCGGCCCACTCGGCTGAATCCTTATCATTGGCGGCTTGCACAGCCTGAATCACGAGCCTTAAGCAGTCTTGGATGTCGTCCGCCATCAGCCCTTCGTCGCTACACTCGACCTGATAGCTTCCCGCCAACATGAGTCTTACCGCTAAATGCTTCGCGTGTTCGAGTTGTCCCAGCTCAATCAGCTTTTTCAATCCCTCTCGTACATCTTCGTATGCCTGCCAATCAACATCGAAGTCATAGTTCACCTCCCGCTCGTCAAAGTCAGTCGCACGATCAATGGCCGATGAGATGTCGCCCACAAGCAAGTCAATCGGCTTTTCGATAGCGAGTTCCCTCTCGAGATCGCGCGTCAGCAGAGCGTTCTCCTTCGCAAGCAGCAGAATCAACTCGATGATGTTCGCTTTCGTTCGCTTGCCCAACGCCTTCTCGATCTGCGGAAACCGGTCCGTGTAAGTCAACTTTCGGGGCTTCTTTGTGCCCGCCCTTTTCTTTCTTGCCATGCCGGCAATCCTTGGTTTGTTCGTCACGAGGCTCTTGCAGGCTCGAATTGTTTCAGCTCAATCGGGCAATTTCAATCACTCTTTGTTGTGCTCCCTCGAAGCATCGAGGGGCGCGAAGGCGTACCGGATGCACTCGCGCCGGAATCGGCGCCACGGATTGGCGCTACGGATCAAGGCGAGCGTGAGCAAAGGTTGTCGGCGCCTTGGCCACAATTCAGGCCTCCGCGATGGCCTTGGCCGCCATGACCAGACACTGCTTCATGTCGTCGATGGGGTTCTGTGGATTGGCTTCGTACTCCAGCGACAATGCGCCATCCAGGGGGAACTTGACCTGCTTCAACGCTCGGAAGAGACCGACCAGATCCAGATGCCCCGTGCCGATGACCACGTTGTGCGAGTTCTTCTTCATTTCGGCCTCGTCCTTGATGTGCACCGCGAAGACGCGAGGGCCGAGTTCCCGTACGGCTTTCACGGGATCTTCGTTGCTGCGCAGGAAATGCCCGGTGTTGACGCAGGCGCCAATGTTCTTGTGCCGGCCCTGGACCGCCTGTTGCACGCTGGCGATCGAATCGTAGAGGGCTCCTGGCCCGTGATTGTGAATGCAGATCCGCACGTCGTACTCCGCCACCAACTTGTCCAAGCTGTCAAACGCAGCGGGTTCGGGGTTGGCGGTGATGTTCTTCACGCCGGCTCGTTTGGCGAACTCGAACACTTGGCGATTGGCTTGGTGATCCTGATTGAAGCTGGACACGCCGTGAGCACTCAAAGTGATCTCGGCCCCCCGCAGGGCGCTCAAGACTTCGTGCAGGGATTCGCCCTCGGCCTCCAGCGGCAAGTGCTTGCTGTACATCTCGACGTAGTGCACGCCCATGCCTTGGATGTGCCGCACGGCCTCCAACATGGAGAAATTGCGCAGCGAGTAACTCTGCACGCCGATCGGCCAATCCCCGAACCGGTCCTCGGTGAACCCCGCCGCGCGAAGGATGGCGGGCGCCTGAAAGAAACACGCGCCCGAAGCCGCCGCCCAACGCAATAAGCGACGGCGGGTAAGTGTTTGCTTCTTGGCTCTTGGTGGCTGGTTCATGGATGCGTTCGTTGGGGGGAAAGGGCGAATGGAGGATTCTGGAAATTCTCGCTCGCCACAGTGTACACTGACGCGCCGCCATGGTGAAATAGTTCGCAGCCGCCAAGCCGACGACGGCGCCATGAACCAAGAAATAACAACCAAAAACCAAGAACTATAGCCATGCATCGACGACGATTCCTAGCCGCTGGCGTTTCCGGATTGGTGGCGTCGGCTGGGTTCGCGCCCTGTACATGCGGCAGGGCGTAATGCTCCCCGGCGAGTGGGTTTGATTGGCGCCGGATGGTACGGGAAATGCGACTTGTTGAGGTTGATTCAAGTTGAGCCGGTGGAGGTCGTCGCGTTGTGCGATGTGGACTCCAAGATGGCCTCGGAAGCCGCCGAGATTGTGGCGACGCGGCAAGCCTCGCGGAAGCGGCCGCGAGAGTACGGCGACTATCGACGCATGTTGCAGGATCAGGCTTTGGACATGGTCTTGATCGCCACGCCCGATCACTGGCATGCTCTGCCGATGATCGCCGCCGTGGAGTCGGGCGCGGATGTGTGGGTGCAGAAGCCGATTAGCGTGGACATCAACGAAGGCAAAGCCATGCTCGAAGCGGCTCGACGCACGAAACGCGTCGTGCAAGTCGGCACCCAGCGCAGGAGTACGCCGCATTTGATCGAGGCGCGGGATCGTTTCATCAAGGAGGATCGACTGGGCAAAATCGGCTTGGTCGAAATCTACTGCTACTATCACATGCGAGCCAAGGGGAATCCTCCTGATCAACAACCGCCGGCGCACCTCGACTGGGACATGTGGACCGGCCCGGCGCCGCTGCGGCCCTACAACGAATGGGCGCATCCGCGCCGCTGGCGATCGTTCATGGAGTACGGCAACGGAATCGTCGGCGATATGTGCATTCATATGCTGGACATGGTCCGCTGGATGCTCGACTTGGGATGGCCGCGTTCGGTGTCGTCGCATGGCGGCATTTTGATTGACAAACAGAGCAAGGCCAACATCACGGACACGCAGACGGCGACGTTTGACTTCGACGGACTGGACATCGTCTGGCAGCATCGCACCTGGGGCGCCCCGCCCGATCCCGAGTACCCGTGGGCGCCGACCATTTATGGAGAGAAAGGCACGCTGAAACTGAGCGTACAGCAATATGACTTCCTACCTCGCAGCGGCGAACGCGTTCACGGCGACGTGGTCATGGAGCTTGATCAGTATCCCGAGGATCGTGATGAGAAGGACTTGGAACGCCATGTGGCGCCGGCGATCCGCGGGCACATGCGCAACTTCCTGGAGTGCATTGAGACGCGGCAACGGCCCGTGGCGGATATTGAACAGGGACATATCAGCACCACCAGTTGCATCCTGGCCAATATGTCGCAACAACTCGGCAGATCCCTCACCTGGGACGCCGAGAAGCAGGATATCGTCGGAGATGAAGAGGCCCGGCGCCTGATGAGCCGCGTCTACCGAGAGCCTTGGGTGCATCCGTAGAATGCGAACACCCTGGCGATGGGATGTTGTCGTAACCCAGGGTTGCGCTTGCTCGCTTCGCTCGCGCTGCACCCTGGGCTGATTTGGGGCCACCCCTGCGGGGTTTGTAGGAAGCCGCGGTTGCACTACCCAGGGTTGCGCTTGCTCGCTTCGCTCGCGCTGCACCCTGGGCTGATTTGGGGCCACCCCTGCGGGGTTTGTAGGAAGCCGCGGTTGCACTACCCAGGGTTGCGCTTGCTCGCTTCGCTCGCGCTGCACCCTGGGCTGATTTGGGGCCACCCCTGCGGGGTTTTTTGGAAGCGGCGGTCGTGGCGATTCAGTCCTTCTCGAAGGACTCGATCAACTGCGTCCGCCAGACGATTTTTGGTGCGTCGCCGGCCAGGGAGATGCAATAGGTCTCCAAGCCGCTCTCGACAAAGCGGCCGGATTCGATTTCGTAGTCGACGTCGAAGTACAATCGATACACGGCGACGCCTGGATAGGTGTGGCAGTGTTCTTGAGTGACTTCGAATCGATGCACTTTTCCCTCGGCGCCGAATTGTCGATAGCTCTCCACCATGGCGTCAACGCCGACAATGGGGTCCACATAACCCTGAGGCAACAGACCGACGCCTTCGGCGAAGAACCGGGGCAAATCGTCGTAACGGGCTTCCCGCCAGGTGTCGTTCAGGTCGGCGATGAATCGCTGCAGGTCCATCAATAAGCTCCGGGCGCGAGTGGGTTCAAGTTGGTTGACATGGCTTGGGCTTGAGCAATAGCGTATCGCAAACTGGGGGCGGCGTGTTGGCGTTCTCCGCCGGCGAGGCCACTGGCTGGATGCATGGCGCTGGCAACCATGAGCGGCGGCGGCCTCCGCCCCTCCCGCGTTCGCCCTGGCGGGGCCCGTGACGGGAGCCATCATTCGAGGTAACCTACGCAGTCGTCGCTACGGAATGGTTCTCGCGAAGTGCGGACCGCTGCGCGACCATAACGAAACCAGACATCTCGCTCTCGAACCCACGAGATCCGCATGACTCGCGTTGCTTCGCGAAAGATCGCCGTCGCCGCCGTGCAGATGGCCTGTACCGCGGACTTGGACGAGAACCTGCGTCGGGCCCTTGAGCGGATCGAGCAAGCCGCCTCACAAGGCGCGCGGATCATCTGTCTTCAGGAACTTTTTCGAGGCCGGTATCCGTGCCAGCGCGAGGATCACGCCATCTTCGCTCAGGCCGAATCCATTCCCGGTCCCTCCACCGACGCGTTGTCCGCCGCCGCCAAGCGATTGGAAGTGGTCATCGTGGCGTCTTTGTTCGAGCGGCGCGCGCCCGGTTTGTACCACAACACAGCCGTTGTTCTCGACGCCGACGGCGCGCTCCTGGGGAAGTATCGAAAGATGCACATCCCCGACGATCCGCTGTACTATGAGAAGTTCTATTTCACTCCAGGCGACCTTGGCTTTCGCTGTTTCACTACGCGATTCGCCAAAATCGGGGTGCTCGTATGTTGGGATCAATGGTATCCCGAAGCCGCTCGACTGACGGCGCTGCAGGGGGCCGAATTGCTCGTCTACCCCACGGCGATCGGTTGGCTGCCCGAGGAGAGGGACTCCTATGGCCCCAGCCAACACGCTGCTTGGGAAACCATGATGCGCAGCCACGCCATCGCCAACGGGGTGTTTGTCGCCGCGCCCAACCGTGTGGGGCGAGAGGAGCAGTTGCAGTTCTGGGGCGCGTCCTTTGTCTGCGATCCCTACGGCAACGTGCTCCAACGCGCCTCGCATGAAGCGGAGGAGACGGTTCAGTGCGAATGCGATTTCGAATTGCTCGATGTCGCCCGCACCCACTGGCCGTTCCTGCGCGACCGCCGCATCGACGCCTACCAGGGAATCACCCAACGCTATCTCGATCAATCTTGACCAGGAGCCAATATGAGCAAGCACAATCACGCTGACGCGTTGATGGGCGGCTCTCCGGCCAGTCGCGGGTATCGTTGGCCGGCGGAATGGGAGCCTCACGTCGCGACCTGGTTGTGCTGGCCGCACAATCGCGACACCTGGCCGGGCTTGTTTGATCGCATCCCGCCCATCTTCGCCGAGTTGGCTCGCTGCATCGCCAGGCACGAGCCGTTGAAGTTGGTCTTCGGCGCACCAGACGGCCGCCGCCGACGCGCACACCCGCTTGCAAGGCGTCGAGAACATTCAGTTTGTCGATGTGCCCACCAACGACTCCTGGATCCGCGACTTCGGCCCCGTCTTCCTGACCGGCGTCGAGAACCAACCGCCGGCGGTTGTTGACTGGGAGTACAACGCCTGGGGCGGCAAGTACCCGCCCTTCGAAAAAGACTCATCCGCCGGCGCGAGAATCGCCGAGTTAGAGGGGCGGCTCCGCTTCGCCGGCCCCTTGGTGCTGGAACCGGGCGCCATCGAAGGAAACGGGCAGGGCGTCGTGCTGACCACTGCCTCGTGCCTGCTGGACCCCAATCGTAATCCGGACGCTCGTCGAGAACTGGTCGAACAGCATCTGAGTGATTGCCTCGCCGCCAAGAAAATCATCTGGTTGGAGGGCGGCGGCATCGCGGGCGACGACACCGACGGCCATATCGATCAAACCGCACGCTTCGTAGCCCCCAATATGATCGTCGCAGCGTACGATCTGGAATCGTCAGGGGCGGAAGCTCAAGTGCTGCAGCGCAACGTCGAGGTCCTGCGAGAGTCAACCGATCATGTCGGCCAACCATTCGACGTCAAACTGCTATTCAATCCGCCGCCCCTGTTCCAGGATGGGCATCGCTTACCGGCGAGTTATTGCAACTTCTACATCCTGAATTCCGCCGTGATCATGCCGACATTCGATTGTGCTGAGAGCGATGATGCGGCGTTGGCTGTCTTGCAGGACGTATTCCCCGAGCGTACGGTGATCGGCTTTCCGTGCCGCGAGTTGGTTTGGGGACTGGGCGCCGTGCATTGCCTGACACAACAGGAGCCGCGGCCAACAGGGCTGACTACTTTCGGCTCACGGTCGCGTCCCAACTTCGCTGGAGCTGGACGACGCTTCGAAGGGGAACGAATTTCATGTGGCGTGAATTGGTTGCGATTGCCTTGGGAGGAGCGTCCGGCGCTTTGCTGCGTTTCGCGCTCGCCACCTGGGTGCAGCGCGGGCTCGGCGGGCGATTTCCCTGGGGTATTTTGGTCGTCAATGCGCTGGGGTGTCTGGCCTTCGGCTGGTGCGCCACCTTGGCCGAAAGGAAGCTGTTGGTGTCGCCGCAATTGCGAGCCGTCTTGTTGATCGGTTTTCTCGGCGCTTTCACGACGTTCTCCACCTACGCTTATGACACAACGCGCTTGGCATTTGGGCCCGATGGGTCATGGTGGGCCGCCGCCGCCAATCTGCTGCTGCAAAACGCCGTCGGCATCACCTGCGTGATGTTGGGCGCCTCCGCCGCGCAGGCGCCTTTGAAGCGTCGCGGCGCGAGCGGCCAGTTGCGCCTCGGCGCCACTGGCGAGTCCGGCAACGAAGAAGAGCAGCATGTTGCACATGGCGATCACCGACACATCGTGGAACATGCCGTTCAGGCAATAAGCCAGCCCCACGGCCAACGACAACAGCCCGAGTCGGCGCCGCCAGAACGGGTTGGTCAACCTTGCCCAGAGATCCCACGCTGTGCGGGCCCAACTGGCCAACAACACACCAAAGACGCCCAGGCCGACCAGTCCAGTCTCGGTCAACAGCGACAGAAAAACGTTGTGTTGAATCAACCCCTTCACTCGATCCCGAATGACCGAGTCGGATTTCTCGGAGTAGAGCACCCTGCTGGCCTCGCGGTAGCGTCCTAGTCCGCAACCCGTGAGCGGTCGCTGCGAGAACATTTGCATCGCCATCTCCAAGAAGATCGGTCTCAGCGATGCGGACTGCGACATGTCGTGGACGCTGACGTCCTTGTCGCGCTTGAAGGCGTTGATCTTGCCGCCCACCACTGCGGCGGCCAACAAGCCAACGCTCATCACGCCAATCGCCAGCTTCTTGCGGTAACGAGCTGGGCAGGTCAGAAACGCGAAGGAGATCGGGATGGCTACCGCCGCCAGCCACACGCTGCGGGTCAAGGTCGAACAGCGCGCCGATCAACAAGACGATGCTCAGCAACACGATCATCCGCCGCATGGCGATCGACGCGCCAGGCCACGCCAAGATCGTGGCGGCCAGACAGGCGCAAATCCACAAGCCGCAGCCCACCGGATTCAAGAAGGGGCCTCGCCCCCGCCCCAGGAATTCGGCCTGATCCAGGTTGGAAACGATGTAACGCGGAAACACCAAGGAATGCAATCCGCACATTTCCGCGGTCGCCGTGATCGCCAGATAGACGCCGAAGACGGCCAGGAAACTCAAGACCATGCCGAGCGAGCGGGAATTGAGATTCGAGTGGCGGGCCAGCCCGTACATGGCGGCCGGCATCAGATAGAAGAACAGCAGGCGAGATAAGGGCGCGTTATTCAGAGTCCGCCAATCAAATGCGAACGCGCTGGCGAGCAGCACCACCATCAAGACGGCCAGGATCCACTCGCTGCGACCCCACGCCTTCGGCGCAACGGCGCCCCGAGGCCGATACAGGAAGTATAAGCCGACCGCGCCGAGCAGCAGCGCCCGATCAGCCGTCCCGGGGATCGGTCCGGCGCTGAAGTGGAAGAACTCAAAGCTGAAGCAGCAGCCCGTCGCCAGCACCACGAGGCACAAGCCGAGCATTCCCGCGGCGCGATAGAAGATCACGCCCCAAACCGCGGCGGCCGCACCCAGAATAGACAAAATCACGACCATGTCCGCCAACCATTGTCAAGGGGAAACGCCGCTCGGATCTCTACATGCATTGACCCAATGCAGGGCTGGAACGCGTTGTCCCATCCCGTGCGTTGCGATCGCAACGCTAACCATCCTGCTATTCAATCGCCTGTCGCACGCGCTCGGCGATCTCTTCCAACGAGAGCCCCAATTCCCATTTCGGCAACTTGGCGGCGGGACCTTGCTTCGCGGGGTCGCTGCGCAACTGGCTGGGCGGCTTGGCGGTTGGATTCTGATCGTGATCCCAGTGCGCGGCGAGATGCGGTTCGGCGGGGCCCAGGGTTCGCGTTGGCGCGGGGCGCCGCGCGGCGACGACGTGACTGGTTGCCTCTCTGCGTAGACCAACAACGGACTTTTCGTGTTCGTCGCATTCGGGCTCTTCGCCGAACCAGTCGCTGGGAAAGGCGGGTACGCTCAGCACGATCGTCCCCAAGCCCATCGCCAGTCCGCCCATCAAGCCAACAGCAAGGATCATCGCGGCGCTGGGTCCCACGGGACGATCGCTAACGACAGGTTGATCGACCGCGGTCAGGATGTTGCTGTTCCGTGCGGCCAGGCGGCTGGCTTGGGCGTCGGCGAGATCGCGTTGGGCCGCCTTGAGCGTCTCGGAATGGCTGCGAACTTCATCAACAAGGTTTCCGTAGTTAGCGCGCATCGAGGCGACGATGGACATGCGGCGTTGCACGTCCGACAATTGGCTTTCCAGCGAAGCGACGCGGTTCTCGGCCAACGATTGGGCCGCCTTCAATGACTCGACGCTGGTTTGAATCTCGCGAGTCAGTCGTTGTTGAATTTCCACCTGCGCGGTCATCGTCGCTCGGACTCGTGGATGCTCGGGTGATAGCTCGCCTTGCAGCGTGGCGGTTCGCAGTTGAGCGTCGACGAGTCCTTCCTTGATGCGTTGCAAGGCGGGCTGCGCGGTCAGTAGCTCGTTGGGAGTAGCGAGCAAGTGCTCCGGATTATCGCGCGCCTTTTCGAGCAAGCGGACCAGATCTTGATTCGTACGCTGTTCCACGCGTGCTTGCCGCAACTCGTTCTTAATGGCGACATGCAGACCGCGCAGGTTGCTCTCCCCGGAGAGGGACTCGTTCAACATTCTCAGCTCGGCGAGGTCGTCGCCGACTTCTTGTTCGACCGAGGTCAATCGTTGGGTCGCATCGGCCAGCCCCTGGCGGACCAACTCCACGCGCTGCTCCAATTCCAGGATCAGTCCCACGGCTTTGGTGGCGCGGACTTCCTGCAGGGCTTTGTCCAATTCGTGAAATAGCGCCTGATTGAGCTGGCCAGCTCGTTCGGCGCCTTGCGCCCTGGTGACCAGGTACATGACTTCGGTGCGGCCAAACTCGGAGCCTTTGGGGGCGGCCATCGTCGACAGCTCGATGACGCGATCAACGTCGGATTCCTGGGGCCACGAGGCGATGCGCAATTGACTGGGCGGGCCGATCTTGGCCAGCGCCGCTCGCGCGATGGAGGGCCGCTTCAAGACTTCCAGCACCGTCTCGTGCGCGGATTGCATTTCGTCAATGCTGGCGAACACGCCCGGCCGACTCGACGCGCCTGATTCAGGACGCAGCGTCAACGCCACTTTGGACTCATAGAAGCACGGCCGCAACGCGGCATAGGAAACAGCAGCGGCGACCGCCATCGCCAAAGGCGTCCCCATGCGGAGTGGGTGTTCGGCGATCGCCTGCCAGAGCAACTTCAGGGTGTTGATGGATGTGGGGGGGTGAAGTCTTGACATGGGACGGGCAGCTCCGGGGGCTGAAATCTTGACGGGTCTCTCTGGATGCACGATCCGGACCAAAAGCCGCTGGAAACGGAATTTGAAGCGATTGTGACGTCTTTCACGGTTGTTCCCTGCTTTTCCGGCGGTTCGCCCCGGTAGGAATTCATGTCGCGGCGTGGCGATTCGACAACGCTTGTTGCCGTGCCGCAACAGCGGAAAAGCCCTTCGTGAAAGCGGCTTGAAGATCGAACGCGCGGACTTGCTTCTGGCCCGTTGTGACCGAGACTTAAGGCACTGGCGCTTACCGTATTCCTGGCTGGAGACCGACCGCATGCGCGTCCGCCGCGTTGACACGCTTCAAGAACTAGAGGAGCTTTCGCCCAGTTGGAATACGTCGCGCGGGGCGTCCCTTTTCGAACCTGGCAATGGCTGCAGCACTGGTGGCGCGCCTACGGAGCGGGCCATCGACTGTATGTGCTGGCGGTGGAAACCGAGCAGGGGCAACTGGTCGCCTTGGCCCCCTGGTATCTGGAAACCACCGTCCACAAGGGCCGGACGCTGAAGTTCCTGGGCAGCGGCGAGGTATGCACCGACTATCAGAGCGTCTTGGTTCAACCTCGCTTGGAGCCGGAGGCCGCGTCGGTCCTTGCCCAATGGCTGATCGCCTCGCATGGGCGGCCCGAGAACCGCTGGGATTTTCTGGAGCTGGCCGATGTCTTTTCGGCCGACACGGCGGTGGAGCGACTGGTGTTTCAACTCCAGCAAGCCGGCTGCCAGGTCGCCCGCCGCAGCGGTCCACAATGCTGGCGGGTCGAATTGCCCTACAGCTGGGACGAGTACGTCGGGCGACTTCAATAAGCAGCGCCGTAAATGGATGCGCCGCATTGAGAAGCGTTTGTGGGGCGACGCCAACCTGCGGATTTGGCGCCCCACCGGCGCCGACGAATTCTATGACGCGTACCGACATCTGGTGCGATTGCATCAGCGGCGCTGGGAGAGCTTGGGCGCGCCAGGATGTTTCGCCTCCGAACGATTCTCCGAATTCACCGAGCATGCGTTCATGGGGTTGTGGCGTGAGGGCCGCATGCATCTGACCTGCCTGGAGTGTGCGGGCCGGACGATCGCCGTCCAAGCCGACTTGGTCGGCGACGCCACGGTCTTCAGCTATCAAGCCGGCGTCGATCCACAGCAACTCGCCTGCGAACCTGGCCATCTGCTGCACGCCTACACGATCCGCAACGCGATCGAGGCCGGATTAGAGGCGTTTGATTTTCTTCGTGGGGACGAACCCTACAAGGCCGTCTGGCAGGCGACTCCAAGACAATGTTCCTATGTTCGTATCGCCTCGCCGCAGTCGGTCGCGCAATTGCGACATCAAGCATGGCTCGCGGGCGCCGCGATGAAAGACTGGATCAAAGACGGACTGTCGTGGGCGGGGCTTGCGCCCTGTATTGGCGACTCCTTTTGAAAAAGGCGCATCTCGTGCATTCCCTTACCTCCTTGGACTACGCATCGTATCACCAGGCCAGCCTGATCAAGCAATGCGCCATGCACGGCTATTATGTCGGGTCGGCGTGGCTGCGTTGGGTGTTGACCATGCGTCTTCGCCAACAGCGTCGAGCGCCTGTCGTGGTCCTCTTCTACCACCGAGTCGCCGATGACCATCCGAACGGTTGGACCATCGGCAGTGGTGCGTTCCAACGGCAAGTCCGTTGGCTGTCCGCGCGTTTCGACATGGTGTCGCTCGATGAAGCTCAACGTCGTTTGCGGCAAGGCAATCGACGGCCGGCCGCATGCATCACGTTCGACGACGGCTACGCCGACAACTGCCAACATGCGATCCCCTGGTTGTTGAAACAGCGGATCCCCGTGACGTACTTTGTTTCCAACGAGTATGTGTTTACCGGCAAGCCGTTTCCGCACGACACGAAGCGCGGGGCGCCCTTGCCGCCCAATTCGATCGAACAGTTGCGGGCCATGTCCCGCGCGGGAGTGGAAATCGGTGGCGCATACGAAAACGCACGTGAACCTGGGCAAGATCAACGATCCCAAGAGAATCTGGTCCGAAGTCGTGCAGGCCGGTGATGAGCTCGCCGAAGCTCTGAAGTCGCCCGTGCGGAGCTTCGCGTTTCCCTATGGCCATCCGTATCACTGGACGCCGATCGCCTTCCAAGCCGCCTTGGATCGTTACGACGCGGTTTGTTCCGCGTACGGCGGCTATAACCTGCCTGGTCAGGATGAGCGGCACTTGCAACGGGTTCATGGCGATCCGTGTTTCGCCCGTTTTAGGCATCATGCCGGCCTTGACCCGCGCAAACTGTTCGTGCCTCCCAAGTACCAACATCTGGAATGCCGCGTACCGCCGTCGATGAAGCTGGAATCATGTAAGGCCCAGTCTTTATGAACGCTTCGGCGACGACGCCGCTGGAATCCGTCGCCGAAGACCGACTTCCAGACCGACTGCGCGCCGATTCATTGGCCCGCGGCATGACGCTGCTCATTGGACTGACCGTCGGCCAGCGCTTGGTCGGCGTCGTGCGGAACATCCTCTTTTGTCGCTGGATGAGCACCGAACAGCTTGGCCTGTGGGAGCTGTCCTTCAGCTTCGTGATGATGCTGGCGCCCGTGTGCGTACTTGGGGTGCCCTGTTCGCTGTCGCGGTACGTCGAATACTATCGCGCCCGCGGTCAACTGCACGCTTATCTTCGTCGAGTTGTCCAGTGGTCGTTGGCGTGTGCTGCGGCGTCGCTGGCTGGAGTGTGGCTGGCCCGATTCTGGATTGCGAGGCTTATCTTCGATCGCACGACGTTGGCGGGTTTGATTCTTCCCGTCGCCTTTATGGTGGCGTCGATGATTGTGCTGAACCTGCTCTGCGAAGCGCTGAACGCCTTGCGTTTAACACGAATGGTGACGCTGTTGCGGTTCGGGCATGCACTGATGTTCTCGTTGGCGTCGTTGACGTTGTTGTGGCTGTGGCCCGAACACGCAGCGTGGATGGTGCTCTGGGCTTTTGCCGGCGCCACCATCGTAGCGGTCGCCGTGGGTTGTTGGCATTGCGCTGGACTGTGGAGCGAACTGCCGGCCGACGACGCGCCGCTGGTCGCTGGCGATCTGTGGCGAAAACTGACGCCGATTATCGGCGCGCTGTGGGTTGGCAATGTGCTGGGCAACTTCTTTGAAATCGTCGATCGTTGGATGATCGTTCACTGCTCCGGGCTGAACGCCGCGGAGGCCGCCTCGCTTGTCGGGCAATACTACAGCTGTCGCATGATCCCGCTGCTGATACTGGGCGTCGCCGCGTCGGTCGAAGGCCTGCTCTTGCCGCATCTCAGCTGCGACTGGGAGGTGAAGCAACGTGAACGCGTCAGCCGGCGCCTGACTTTGGCGATCAAACTGACCGGCTTGGCGGTGTTCACTGGCGCCGTGATGCTGTTGACGCTGCGTCCATTTGTTTTTGGCGTGCTGCTGCAAGGTCGGTATCAATTGGCCGCCGAGGCGCTGCCGCCGATGCTGGCGTACACGTCGTTCGCCGCGATGCTGCAGATCGCCCACCTGTATCTGACCTGCGCTGAACGACCCGGCCTGGCCAATGGCGCGTTGGCGGCCGGCATCTTTCTCAATATCGTTTTGAATCTCCTGTGGTTGCCTCGCTTCGGTCTTCTCGGAGCGGCGTGGGCGACGGCGATCGCCAGTTGTGGTGCGATGCTGCTCATCCTGGCTTCCAGCATCCTCTTGGGCTTGAGGATCGATCGCGGGTTGGCTGCCCTGGCGTTTCTCCCATTTCTGTTGGCGTTGCCTGTGGCGTGTTTGTTCGCCGTGCTGGTGGTTCTGGTTTGGGCGACGGTGATGAGCAATTGGCTCCTGGCGCGTGGGGAGCAAGATCAGTTAAACGCCGCTGTCGGCGGTGTCCTGGCCAAGGCGTTGCAGCGCGGGCGCCCGGCGACTCGAGGGGGATCATGAGCACTACGACACCCAACGCTGACCAACGGAATCTGGCCGAGTCGCCGCAGCCGCTACGGATTTTGTTCGTGATCACGAGCATGCCGATCGGCGGCGCCGAGACGCTGCTGGTCAATCTTATCCGACGGCTGGATGGCGACCGCTTCGCCGCGGAGGTGTGCTGCTTGAAGGAGCCAGGACCGCTGGGCGAAGTCCTGGCTCGAGAGATCCCGGTCCATAGTCGGCTGTTGCGCAACAAGCTGGACTTGCGCGTCTTTCCTCGGTTGCGGAAGCTGATCCGCCAACGGCGCATCGACGCGGTATTGACGATTGGCGCGGGCGACAAGATGTTCTGGGGGCGCCTGGCCGCCTGGACTTGCGGCGTGCCCGTGATCGCGGCGGCGTTGCACAGCACCGGATGGCCCGATGTGATCGGGCGATTGAATCGTTGTTTGACTCCCATCACCGACGCCTTCATCGGCGTGGCGTCAGCGCATGGGAGGTATCTGGTGGATCAGGAGCGTTTTCCACCGCGGAAGGTGCGCGTGATTCCCAACGGCGTCAACACGATGCAGTTTCAATCACGGCGGACTTGGCGCGACGCCGCTCGGGCGGAATTGGGTTGGTCGTCGCACACGCCGGTGGTGGGCGTCGTGGCCGCCCTGCGTCCCGAAAAGAACCTGCGGCTGTTCCTCAAGGCGGCCGCTCGCTTGGCGGCGCTGGACGAGGAGTGCCGCTTCTTGATCGTTGGCGACGGTCCTCAGCGCAGCTCGCTGCAACAAGCCGCCTGCGACCTGGGCGTCATGGAGCAAGTCCGCTTCCTGGGCGCCCGCAGCGACATCCCCCAGTTGTTGAACGCGATGGACGTGTTCTCCTTAACGAGCCGGATGGAGGCCAACCCGGTTTCGATTCTCGAGGCGCTGGCCTGTGGCGTACCTGTCGTGGCCACCAACGTGGGCTCCGTCAAGGAAACAGTGCGGCCCGGAGAAACGGGCCGCCTGGTCAATTCAGACGACGATGTGGCGTTAGCGGCCGCTTGGAGCGAATTGCTGCGGGACGATCAACTGCGTCAGCGGTTGGGCGACAACGGACGACGCCTGGTGCGCGAACACTGGTCCTTGGACGCCATGGTGCGGGGCTACGAGAACTTGATCAGCGAAATCCATCAAAGCAAGAGCGGCGGCGACCTAGGAAATCGGCGGGAAGCGAGTCTCAATGTCACGCCGGCCGAAGGCACAGTCGCCAACTACGCCGACTCCTCTCCGCCAGGCGGGAATCGCTTGGGAGCCGGCGGGGAGCTCCCCCTGGGCGCCTGGGATGCGGGCGCCGTCGCCGAGCAACCCTTGCAACACGGCTGAGCTGGCTGCGTACACTGCCCGCTTGGATCGAGCAACACGGGCAAGTTGGCGGGTGCAATTGTACGATGGCGAAGTTCACGGGTTCGTTGGTCAAGTACCCCGCCAGGGCGTCCTTCTTGTGGTATGTCGGCATGACGGCCGTGGGGACCCTGCTGCTGGCGATGCCCTTCAGCCACGCGACCGACCAGAAGATCACTCCGCTTGAGGCGGCCTTCACGTTGACCAGCGCCGCTTGCGTGACAGGCTTGGCCGTCCGCAGCACCGAGCGTGATTTCTCGCTGGCGGGCCAGATCATTATCTTGATTCTGCTGCAACTGGGCGGCATCGGCATCATGACGGTGACGACGTTTATTGTGATGCAAATGGGCAGCCAGGCGAGCCTTCGCCACCGCTTGGTGATCGCCGAGACATTGGGGGGCGACGACCGTCAGGACTTGCGCTGGATTCTACGGAACGTGTTCTTGCTGACGTTGATTTGCGAGTTCACGGGTTTCGTGCTGTTGGCCATCCGTGGTTGGATGCTGGATCCCCATCCGCGCGTCATCTGGCAAGCGTTGTTCCACGCCGTCTCCGCTTTTTGCAACGCCGGATTCTCATTGCACGACACGAGCCTCACTCAATTTCAGAACGACTATTGGATCAACGGTGTTGTCGGCGCCTTGATTGTGCTGGGGGGATTGGGATTCCCGGTGATGATGGATCTGCGACGCAATTGGCACGGTGCGCTGGGAAGTCGATGGTCGCGTCTGCACATCCATTCGAAGCTGATGCTGATCGGCACCGCCGGCCTGATCCCGCTAGGGGCGGTGAGCATTCTGGCTTTGGAATGGGACGGGCTGCTGGCGGACTTGCCGTTGGCCAGCCGCCCGCTGGCGGCGATATTCCACTCCATCTCCTGCCGGACGGCGGGATTCAACACGATCAACATGGGCGACTTGTCCGACGCGTCGTTGTTTGTCAGCATTCTGTTGATGATCATCGGCGCGGGCGCCTGCTCGACTGGCGGAGGGTCCAAGGTGTTGACCATGATGGTGATGTTGTTGCATGCCTGGTCGGTGTTTGCGGGACGGGCCAACATCGTGGCCTTCCGTCGCACCATACCTCGCGAGACGGTCGCCCGCGCCATCGCCACGCTGATGCTCTTTGGCGCGATCGTCATTGTTTCCTTGTTGGTGATGTTGGTCGCCGAGGACGATTCCTGGCATCAGGTTCGCGTCGGCAGCCATGATCGACAGGCGTCGTTCGTGGACTTGGTCTTCGAGACGGTGTCCGCCTTGGGAACCGTCGGCCTTAGCACGGGAATTACCGCGAAATTGGGCGGCGTTAGCCACTGGGTGATCATCGCCTTGATGTTCATCGGCAGATTGGGCCCGATTTCCGTCTTCGCGGCGCCGTCTCGCACCGAACGCAAGGATTCGGTCGCTTATCCCAACGAGGAGCCGATGATTGGTTAACGTGGGCGACGGCTCCCCGGTTCGACCTCGCCGGCGCGAAACTCGTCGCCTTTCCTTGCGGAAACTTACTCACTTCTTCTTACCCACTGTTGGTTCGAGTGCATTGATGGCGGAAACAAAACACTTCGTGGTGATCGGTCTGGGCTCCTTTGGCGCGGCGCTCGCGCGTCGGCTTTGCAAGAACGGATGCCGAGTCACCGGGATGGACAGCTGCACTGCTCGAGTCGACGAGATCAAGGACGAACTGTACGAAGCTGTGATCGGCAACGCCACCGAACGGGAAGCCCTGGAACATCTGCCGATCAAGGAAGCCGAAACCGTCTTTATCAGCCTGGGAGAAGACATCACTCCCTCGCTGCTGGCGACGCTCCACGCCCGCGAGATCGGCGCGCAGCGCATCATCGTCAAAGGCGTGACGTCGGAGCACGGGAAGTTGCTCAAGAGCTTGGGCGTTCAGCGAGTTATCTTTCCGGAGATTGAGATTGCCGAGGGGTTGGCCGATCGCGCGACCTGGCCGAACATCATCGACTTCTTGCCCATCGATCCGGAATACAGTTTCATCGAGATCGCGGTGCCCGATTCGTTCACTGGAAAAACTCTGCTGGAGCTCAATCTTCGCCGTAAATACGACGTCTGGGTCGTCGGCGTGAAGGACGCACTGTCCGGCAAGCTGCAGATGTTCCCCAGCGGCGAGTTCATGCTCAACGGAGACCAACTCCTGCTCTTGGTCGGAAAGCAGGCGGAATTGGACGGAATCCGTGAAGTGATGGACTGAAACGGGTCGCCACAGAGAGAACAGAGGAACACAGAGTACAGAGTACAGAGTACAGAAGTGCATCCGCCTCTGTGGTTCTCCGCGTCCTCGGTGGTCAATTCCATCCGGCATGCCGCCAGAATCCGCTGCAGCGTTGCCCTCCGGGACTCGAAGAATTGCTGGCGCTTGACTTCAGGCCAATATTTCGTGAATCACGCGGCCATGCACATCGGTCAGGCGAAAGTCGCGGCCGGCGTAGCGAAACGTGAGATGCTCGTGATTGAAGCCCAGGCAATGGAGCATCGTCGCATGCAGGTCGTGAACGCTGACCGGGTTCTCCGCGGCGCGGAAGCCCAGTTCGTCGGTCGCCCCATAGACCGTTCCTCCCTTGACGCCTCCGCCAGCGAGCCAGACAGTGAAACCCCAGTGATTGTGATCTCGACCATCCTGCGGTTTGCCGTCCCCGGATAGCTCCACCGTCGGGGTGCGGCCGAACTCGCCGCCCCAGAGAATGAGCGTGTCCTCGAACATGCCTCTCTGCTTCAGGTCCGTGATCAGCGCGGCGATCGGTTGGTCGATTTGCCCGGCCAGACTGCGGTGAGCGCCTTCGATGCCCGTATGATTATCCCAAGGCTGACCAGCGCCATGCCACAACTGCACATAGCGCACGCCGCGTTCCAACAGGCGCCGTGCGATGAGCGTTTGGCGACCATGGACTCCGTCGCCATACATCTGCTGAATGTATTGCGGTTCGTCATTCAAGCGAAACGCCTCCGCCGCGTCCTGTTGCATGCGAAACGCCAACTCAAAAGACTGAATCCGAGCATCAAGTCGCGGGTCCAGCCGGGCTGCGCGGTGTTCGGAGTTCAGCTTCGCCAAGAGAGCGAGTTGCTTGCGTTGTTGAACCGAGGCGATCTGCGGATGTTCGATGTTTTCAATCAAGCGGCTGAGTTCGCGATGCTGCGAATCAATGTAAGTGCCTTGGTAGGCGCCTGGCAGGAAAGCGGACTGCCAGTTCTCGCTGTCCTTGATCGGCAGCCCGCCAGGGCACATCGCAATGAAGCCCGGCAGATTCTGGTTCTCCGTGCCGAGGCCGTACAGCACCCACGCCCCCATGCTGGGTCGCGGCTGAACGGAGTCGCCGCAGTTCATCAGCATCAGCGACGGTTCGTGATTGGGCACCTGGGCGTGCATCGAACGGATCACGGCGATATCGTCGATGTGCTGCGCCGTCTTGGCGAAGATCTCGCTGACCTCGATGCCCGATCGTCCGTACTTGCGAAATTGAAACGGCGAAGGCAGAGCGGCGCCTGTCTTGCGCTCGGTCAACAGATTCTCGGCGACGGTGCGGTCGGCGAACTTCTTGAGTTGCGGTTTGGGATCGAACGTGTCCACATGCGACGGACCGCCATTCAGGAAGAAGTGGACGACGCGTTTGGCTTTGCCTGGAAAATGGGGCGGCCGGGGATCCAGCGACCCGCCCGGCGTACTGGCGGCGTCCGCCGCGCCGGGGTCGGCCAGCAAGCGACCATCATCTCCCAGTACAGCGGCGAGCCCCAGCGCGCCCAAGCCAAGCCCGGAGCGAATCAAAGCGTCGCGGCGTGAAAGGCCCCGCGGTTGGGTGAACCAAAGCGCGTTGCGAGACGTGGGCATGAGATTAATCCACAAACAGGAATTCATTCGAACAGAGCAGCACTTGAGCCAATTGTTCGATCGGGGTCAGCAATTGGGTTGTGTCGTGCGTGAAATCCGACTCGGAATTCCAGGCCGTCGGCGACCCCTGGCCGTCCTCTGCCATGATAGCGGCTCGCCAAAGATGTTGATCGCTATTCAACACGTCGCCGATATCGCAGAGGAAATCGAGCGTTTCTCCCGCCTCCACTTCCAACGTCTCCACATTCAAGTCCGCCGTCTGTTCGTGAACCGTCGCGGACCTGAGCACGCCCTTGCTGGAACTGACCAGAAAGGCGCGTACGCCATCGCCTGGCTTCGCCTCGTGTCGGACCTGCGAATTGACGCTAACGGTCATGGCGTTGGGCGCGGTCCAGCGCCGGATGCACGCATGATCGCGATCATTGCCAGGATGTCCGCCGGTGGCCGTGAGTTGCACCCATCCTAGCTTCGCGTCGGGCCACGCAGCGCCGCCCTGCCAGGCGGAACCGGTGAAGTGCGGCAAGGGTGTGAAAGATGCGACTCGCCCCTGAGTCTCGTCCAACGCTCCGAAACCATAGGACCATTGAGCCGAGGTCTCCGGCGGTTTCTGGGCCTCCGGGGCGAGCGCCGTTTGCAAATAGGCCGACGCCTCCCGCAACTGTTGTTCGCTGGGCCTGCGCTGCAGGACGCGCCGATAGAGCGCCGTGACAATCGCTTCGGCGTTTCCCGCGTCCTGGACCTGGTCGGCCAGGGCCCGCGCCTGCTGCAGCGCCAGGGGATGGTTCATCAGGAACAGCGCCTGTTGTGGCACCGTGGTCGCGCTGCGTTGAGGCGTATGCAAATCCGGGTTGGCGAAGTCGAAAACCCGCAAGGCGCTGGGCAAGAACTGCCTGTCCACGGTTCCGTAGAGGGTTCGCCGCCTGGGAAAAGGCTCGTTGAAGAGACTCGCTGGTTTCCCTCCAACGGCGTGGTCCAGCTGCGCGGAAGCCTGCAACATGGAGTCCCGCATCTCCTCGAAGGAAAGCCGATGCGAGTTCATTCGCCACAGCATGCGGTTGGCGGGGTCCATCTGTCGGGCTCGCGCCAACCTTTCTGGGTTCGCTGGACCCGCGGACGACTGCCGGAAGACGCCTGAGCAGACAATGCGCCGATGCAACGCCTTCAAGCTCCAGCCGTCGGCGATCAACTGAGTCGCCAGCCAATCCAGCAGCTCGGGATGAGACGGCGCGGCGGCGCGCGTGCCAAAGTCGCCTGGCGTCGCGACCAGACCCGCGCCAAAGTGGTGCGCCCATACGCGGTTCACCATGACCCGCGCCGTGAGCGGATTGCCCGGATCGATAATCCGCTGCGCAAGTTCCCAGCGGCCGCTGCCTTGCTGAAACGGCTGACGATCTTCGCCATCCATAAGCTGCAAGAATTGTCTCGGAACTTCCTCCCCTTTTTGCGCTGGATTGCCGCGGCGAAAAATACGAGGAGTCATCGGCCGCTCACGATCTTCGAGGATCACCGCGAATGGAGCTGGCGCCGGTGAGTTGATAATCCAGCGGTCGACTTCGCCCTGCAACTTCCATAGTTCGTTGCAAGTCGCGGAATCAAAATCGTACTCCGTGTGCACCACCGGTTCGTCGGGCACCACGCATGGCGAGCCGGGTCCATAAAGGACTTGGCGGAGTTCCTCGGCGGCCGGATCGGTCAGGGCCGTTGGGGCGTCCTGTTGCGCCTGCTCGGCCTCCTCCAGCGAGTCCTTCCATTGTTGATCGATCTTGGCGAACAGCTCCGCGTAGCGTTGGATCAGCTCTTCGCGGGATTCGGGCGGCGTCGAGAAGGCCGCCGCAACCAGCGGATTCATGACGCTCGTCGGCGGCGCCGGATGATCGCCCAAGGCCGATGGGGAATCGGGCAGGTACGCACGCCAAAGGGAAAAAACACGATCGTCATTCTGCTGAGCTCGACGAAGATGATCTTGCCAGCGGCGAACGAAGGAGGGCAGCAAGTCGGAGGTCGCGATCACCTGATCGAAACCCTCTTCAGGGTACTTCTCCAACTCGAATTGAGCTCGCAAGTAATCGCCCACACGGCTGCGCACTCGATCGGACGTCGAGGCCCGCCGCTCCTGCAGCAGCGCGTCGAGCTTGGCTTGACGCGCGGCGAGCTCCTGCTGAAACTCCCGCATGGATTCGGACGCACGGTCTGGCGGAGACAACTGCGTGATTCGCTCACGACTGCTGGCGAAGACGCCGTACAACGAGTAGTAGTCCGCGGTCGGGATCGGGTCGTACTTGTGGTCATGACAACGAGCACACCCGACGGTCAACGACATCGTGCCGCGCGTCACGACATCGATCCGATCGTCAATGATGTCACGCTGAACACCCAGGAAGCGGCGGCCCAGGGTCAGGAACCCCATCGCCGCGAGATCGATGTCCCTGCGATCCGGCGCTTGATCCGCCGCGATTTGCAAGAGCAGAAAACGATCGTAGGGCATATCGCTATTGAACGCGTTGACGACCCAATCGCGATACGTCCAAGCATGCACCCAGAAGCGCTCCTCGCGCGCATACACGTAGCCTTTGGAGTCCGAGTATCTCGCGACATCCAGCCAATGCCGCGCCCATTGCTCGCCATACGCGGGAGAATCCAGCAGACGCTCGACGAGCCGGTCATAGGCGTCGGCGCCGGTGTCCGCGACAAAAGCCTCCACTTCGTCTGGTGTGGGCGGCAGCCCGGTGAGCGTGTAAGTCACGCGACGAATCAACGTACGACGGTCGGCTTCCGGCGAGTGCGTGAGATTGGCTTGTTGAAGCCGCCGCAGGACGAACGCATCGATCGGATTGCGAAGGAACGCTTTCTCAGCGGCGTCGCTCGTTTCAAGCGTCGGGGGCGTGGGTGATTGCACCGGTTGAAAGGCCCAATGCCGCGACGCTGGATCGCTTGCCGATGATTGGACGGTCGCGGCGGGCGGCCAGTGAGCTCCCGTCGCGATCCAATGCGCCAACATGTTGACTTCGGCGTCCTTGAGTCGAGCGTCCGGCGGCATCTGCAAGTCGTCGCCATAGCGAACGGCCGCCAACAACAAACTCTCATCGGCGTTGCCCGCCACAACCGCTTGCCCCGAGTCGCCGCCCTTTTGAAGCCCGTCGGCCGAATCCAGTCTCAAGCCGCCGGACTGTTTCTCGGCGCCATGGCACTTCACACACCGCTCGGCCAACAGCGGTCTGACGTTGTTTTCGAAAAAGTCGTCGCGTTCGTCTCCCGCGGCCGTGCTGCTCGCCGCCCCAACGACGCAACAGAACGCGAACACCCATCGGGCAAATGATGTCAATCGCAAAGGAGGGGAATTCATGCTCGAGCACCAGCGAGAGTGGGCGGCGTGAAGCAAGCGGCGGGAGTGGAGGAGCTTCTAGGTTACCCGATTCTTGGCGTCCTGTAGCGAGTGTTTTGCAAGGATTCTCGCCAAGACAAGCAGGTCTTCCGGCGTGTTGCACGACGGCGCCGGGGCCTGCCGTGCGAGGAAAATCGCCGCGACCGTTCGCGGCTCGGCGTGATCAGTTAAGCTGAGCTAGTCGGACATCGCGAATCAAGTCGGATTCGCGCGCTGGAATCTCGCCGCCCGAAAAACAACACAGTCACGCCATGAAGACACTCTCGCCGCCGTTTTTCGCCATTGTGTTCCTGTTCGCCACGCTGGGTCGTGTTCCCGCCGCCGAGCGCCCGAACATTGTGTTCTTCTTCGCGGACGATCAAACGACCAGCACTCTGGGGTGCTACGGCAACCCGGTGGTTCGGACGCCGACGATCGATGCACTGGCGGCTCGCGGCGTGCGATTCGACAACGCCTTTGTGAGTCATTCCATCTGTTGGGTCAGCCGGACGACGATTCTGACGGGCCTGACCGGCCGCAGTTATGGCACGCCCGCCAATCCCGATGTCGCTCGCGCGGACGCTGTCGAGTCGCTGTACTCCGACATCCTGCGGGCAAGCGGTTATCGCACTGGCTATTTTGGAAAATGGCACGCCAAGATGCCCCGAGGCTATCGCCCTCGGGATCACTTTGACCAATTCGAAGCGATTGGCCGCAATCCCTACTACAAGGTGCAGCCGGACGGGAGCCTGAGACATGAAACGGAATTGATCGTGGATCGCGGCATCGAGTTCTTGAAGTCGCAGCCCAAGGACCAGCCGTTCGCACTGAACCTGTGGTTCAACGCTTGCCATGCCGAGGATGGCGACCGCCGTCCGGGCATCGGGCACTTCCCCTGGCCTCGAGCCGTCAACGGCATGTACGACGACGCCGAAATCGCTCCGCCTCGACTAAACGCCCCAGGGATCTTTGATGATCTGCCCGACTTTCTGAAAACGAGCATTAACCGCGAGCGGTACTTCTGGCGTTGGAACACCCAAGAAAAGTATCAGATCAACATGCGCCTACTACCGCATGGTGAGCGGCATTGATCAGGCCATGGGACGGTTCCTGGCGGCGCTGGAGGAGGCGGGGCTTGCTGAGAATACGATCGTCGTGTACTCCGCCGATAACGGCTACTACATGGGCAATCGCGGCCTGGCCGGCAAGTGGTCGCATTACGACGAGTCACTTCGCGTTCCCTTGATCATCGCCGACCCGCGAACGCCAGCAAGCCAGCGCGGCAAGGTCTCGGACGCCCTGGCGTTGAATCTGGATCTGCCCGCAACGTTCCTGGACTGGGCGGGCGCCGCAACGCCTGAGCGTTATCAGGGTCGCAGCTTGCGGCCCATCGTTGACGACGGGCGCCCGTCGAATTGGCGGAGCGAAACGTTCCATGAGCACTTCGCCGTGCGAAATCGTATCCCCGCTTTCGAAGGCTTGCGTAACGAACGGTTCAAATACGTTCGCTATTTTGATCATGATCGGGAGTTTCTGCATGACTTGAGCAAGGATCCAGACGAGCTGGTCAACCTGGCGGACGATCCCGCTTACGCTGAGACGCTGCAGGCGATGCGAAAACGGACACTCGATCGCGTAAGCGAACTTGGCGGCCCACTCGATCCGCTCCGAGGCGAATTCACCGCTTCGACTTCGCCGCACCCGGCGGCCTCCGCGTTGGTGGGGGCAAGGCCCGACAAGGAAGGTTTCGTCCGAGTCTTCGATGGGAAAACGCTGAACCACTGGGTGGGTGATACAAAATACTGGTCCGTCGAAGACGGCGCCTTGACCGGCGTGACCGACGGCTCGCTGAAGGCGAATTCGTTTATCACTTGGACGGATTCGACGATCCGCAACTTCGATTTGCGAGTGAAGGTGAAGGTCACCGCCGGCGGCAACAGCGGCATTCAGTACCGTGGCGCATCTCGTCCAGAACTCGGTTTGTTTGTGGTCTCTGGCTATCAGTGCGACGTGGTCGCCGACAACGCCGACTACAACGGGATGCTCTACGAAGAAAAGGGCCGCCGCATCCTTTCGCACACCGGCGAGAAAGTGATCATCGACGCCCAGGGACAGCCCTGGGTCGTGGACAAAACGCCCGTCAAGGAATTCGCTCCCGATCAGTGGCATGATTTCCGCGTTCTGGTGCGCGGAAACCACCACCAGCATTGGATCGACGACTACCCGACAGCCGACCTGATCGACCTCGACGCGCAGGGCCGAGCTTTGGAAGGCGTGCTTGCGGTGCAGGTGCATGTGGGGCCTGCGATGAAGATCCAATACAAGGACTTTAAGATCAAGCATCTGCCTGACGATCTGCCGCTGCAAACGGCGGACGACCACCCGATTCCCGAGGACGCCTACGGCGTGCGACCTCAAGGACGGTTGCCGCGAGATTGGACGCCGCCCATCTACGGCAAGCGGTAAAGTCCGAATTCCGCGGACGCGAGGGGGACGAATGCGTTGGGGAAAGCGGGTTCGCACTTCCATCTTGTTCGCCAGGCCCCGAACGAAGGGCGAGTTGGCGACGCTACTTTTCAAGCAGGCCACGGGCTATACTGAAGTGCGTCCAGCCCCACCCGCCTTCCGATACCCCAGCGACGCATGCCTACCTCACGCCCCGCCCTGCTCCGTGTCCGCTCGTACGTTGCGCAAGCACTCGTTCTTTCGGGTTGGTTCGCGACGCTGATCTTCTCGGGCGACGGCGCCGAAGCGGCGGATCCGCCGGCGGTGGATTTCAGTCGCGAGATCTTGCCGCTGTTGTCGGACAATTGCTTTCAGTGCCATGGGCCGGATCAGGCGCAGCGCGAAGCCGGCTTGCGGCTGGACCGCCAGCAATCCGCTGTGATCGAATTGGAGTCAGGCAACACCGCCCTGGTGCCTTCGCACAGCGAACAGAGCGCGATCTACCAGCGGATCATCTCCGAGGATCCTGATTTAAAGATGCCGCCGCCCGCATCGGGCAAGTCGCTCAGCGCCGCGGATATCGCTCGCATCAAGTCCTGGATCGACCAAGGCGCCCCATGGTCGAATCACTGGGCTTTCGAACCGCCGCGAAGACCAGCCCCGCCAGCTCACGTCGGCGCCTGGCGTAGCGAAAATCCGATCGACTTGTTCATTCAGGCCAGGTTGCAAGTGGAGGCGGCGTCCCTGGGCGTCCCGTTGACCCCGGAACCTCCGGCCGACAAGGAGACTTTGATTCGTCGGGCGACGCTGGACTTGACCGGCCTGCCGCCCACGATCGAGGAGATCGACAATTTTCTCGCCGATGATTCGCCGGACGCGTTTCTGCATGTGATCGATCGCTTGTTGGAATCCAAGCGATACGGCGAACATAGGGCGCGGATTTGGTTGGACGCGGCTCGCTTTGCCGATACCCATGGCTTGCATCTCGACAACGAGCGTTCGATCTGGCCTTACCGGGATTGGGTCATCGAAGCTTTTAATCGCAACCTGCCCTTTGATCAGTTCACGATCGAACAACTCGCCGGCGACCTGCTCCCGGAACCCACGCTGCAACAACGCATCGCTACCGGTTTCAACCGCTGCAATGTCACGACCAGCGAGGGCGGCTCGATCGACGAGGAATACTACGTTCGCTACGCGGTGGATCGCGTCCAGACCACGTCGACGGTCTGGTTGGGACTCACCGCCGGTTGTGCGGCCTGCCATGATCACAAGTTCGATCCGTTGACGCAGCGAGAGTTTTATCAGCTGTTCTCGTACTTCTATAGCCTGACCGAGAATGCGATGGACGGCAACGCATTGCTGCCGCCGCCGGCAGTGAAGGCGCCAAGCGAACTGCAGTTGGCCGAGCAGCAACGGTTGACGCAGCGGATCGCCGAGGCGAAGGACAAAATGGACGAAGCGATCGCCCAATGGCGATACGTGGATCCGCTGGGCGACGCCGCGCCGCCGTCGTTGGAACAGCAGGAGCGAGTCTGGTTCGACGACGCGTTGCCCGAGGGAGCGAAGCCCGCCGGAGATGGTCCCGATCCCTGGAAGTTCGTGTCCGCGCCTGATCATCCCGTGTTTAGCGGCGCCAACGCCTCAACACGCAGCGGCGACGGCCTCACGCAGCATTACTTCACCGAAGCCAAGGAGCCGTTGGTCCTTGGCGGCGGCGATCGCCTGTTTGCGTACGTCTATCTCGATCCCGCCAATCCGCCAGAAACCGTGCAACTGCAATTCAACGACGGCAATTGGGAGCATCGAGCTTTCTGGGGCGCCGACAAGGGACACGGAGCGGGACGGAACAACGCGTCCAACCTGCGTTTGGGCGACTTGCCAGAAACTGGGAAATGGGTGCGTTTGGAGGTTCCGGCCGCGGCGGTTGGACTCCCAGACGGCGCCAAGCTGAATGGGTGGGCGTTCACGCAATTCAAGGGAACCGTTCACTGGGACAAAGCGGGCGTCGTCGCCGTGGCGCCACTGACGCGCGAGCAACAAGAGTCGCTGGCCGTTTGGGAGCACTTTCGCCAGACGGTCAAACATCCCGCCTTGCCGGCGGAGATCCAGACCCTGTTGGACCTGGACCAGGAGAAGCGATCGGCCGAGCAAACCGAGCAGCTGACGCGTTACTATCTGCAACACGTCAATCCAACTTCGCGCGAGCAATTTGCCGAGCCGCTGAGGCGGCAAGCCGCCTTGGAAAAAGAGCTCGCTGACCTGGAAAACGCGATTCCTTCGACCTTGGTGATGGAAGATCGCAAGGAGCCCAGGCAGGCGTTCATCCTCGAGCGCGGCGAATACACGCTGAAGCGGGAGGAAGTCTCGTCGCAACCACCGCTTTGGCTCGGAACAGCGCCGGCTGACGCTCCCGCCAATCGGCTTGGCCTGGCGCAATGGTTGGTGAGTCCGAACCATCCGTTGACCGCGCGGGTCACCGTCAATCGGTATTGGCAGCACTTCTTCGGAACGGGCCTGGTGAAGACCGCCGAGGACTTCGGCTTGCAAGGCGAACGCCCTTCGCACCCGGAGTTGTTGGATTGGCTGGCGGTGGAGTTCCGCGAGACCGGCTGGGACGTGAAACGCCTGCAGAAGCTGATCGTGACGTCGGCCACTTATCAGCAGTCGTCGCGGGTCTCGCCGGAGAAACTGGCCGTTGACCCGCGCAATCGCCTGCTCGCCCGCGGCCCGCGTTTCCGGCTCGACGCCGAGGTGATCCGCGATCAAGCGCTGGCGCTGAGCGGCTTATTGATGGATGAGATTGGCGGCAAGAGCGTCCGCCCCTACCAACCCGCTGGGCTTTGGGCGCCGGTGGGCTTTGGCGGCAGCAACACGGCGAAATTCACACAGGACACCGGCGCCAAGCTGTACCGCCGCAGCATGTACACGTTTTGGAAACGCACCTCGCCGCCGCCGGCGATGACGACCTTCGACGCTCCGGACCGCGAAACCTGCCAAGTGCGCCGGGCGCGGACCAACACGCCGTTGCAGGCGTTGGTGCTGATGAACGACGTGCAGTTCATCGAAGCGGCGCGCAAGTTCGCGGAACGGGTGATGCGCGAGGGCGGGCGAAGTTCCGGCGAGCGACTCACCTTCGCCTTTCGTTCGGTGTTGGCGCGGCGACCAAGCCACGCCGAACTCGGTTCGCTCACCCAACTGCTCGGCGAGTGCCAGCAGGATTTCCGCAGCGATCCCGCCGCGGCGGCGAAATTGCTTACCGCTGGCGAATCGCCGCGCGATGAGTCGTTGGATGTCGGCGAGTTGGCGGCGTGGACGATGGTTATGCACTTGCTGTTGAATCTCAGCGAGACGGTCACCAAAGGCTAATGCTCGAAAACGAGAAGATCATGCATCCACTTCGTGAAGCGGAATTGATTGAGACACGGCGGCACTTCTTCGGACGTTCCGCCACGGGCCTTGGCGCCGCGGCGCTCGCGTCGCTGCTTGAACCGGGATTGTTCGCGGCCTCGCCCGACCGCGCGGACGCCGCGGGCGAGCCCCATGGTCTGCCGGAGTTGCCGCACTTCGCGCCGAAGGCCAAGCGAGTGATCTACCTCTTCATGTCGGGCGCCCCATCGCAGCTGGACATGTGGGATTACAAACCCAAGATGGAGGATTGGTTTGACAAGGACCTGCCGGACTCGGTCCGCAATGGGCAACGCATCACGACCATGACATCGGGACAGAAGCGTTTTCCCATCGCTCCCTCGATCTTCAAGTTTCAGCGTCACGGAAAGCACGGGGCCTGGGTCAGCGAGTTGTTGCCGCATACAGCCGGCGTCGTGGATGAGTTGGCCGTGATCAAGACCGTGAACACCGAAGCGATCAATCACGATCCGGCGATCACCTACATCCAAACGGGCAGTCAGCTTCCCGGCCGTCCCAGCACCGGGGCCTGGTTGTCGTATGGGCTGGGCGGCATGAACGAGAACTTGCCGGCTTTCGTCGTGCTGCATTCCACGGTCAACGGGGGATTCGGCGGGCAGGCTCTTTACGCTCGCCTGTGGGGCGCCGGGTTCCTTTCCACGCGGCATCAAGGCGTCAGCCTGAGATCCTCGGGCGATCCGGTGCTGTATCTCTCCAACCCCGACGGCATGTCTTCTGGGATGCGCCGCCGGATGCTGGACGAATTGGCCAAGTTGAATCTCGAACGCTTTGGCGAAGTGGGCGATCCCGAGATTCAATCGAGAATCGCTCAATACGAGATGGCCTATCGCATGCAGACCTCGGTGCCCGAGTTAACCGACATATCGCAAGAGTCGCAAGCCACGCTGGACATGTATGGTCCGGATGTGGTCAAGCCCGGTACCTTTGCGGCGAACTGCCTGCTGGCGCGGCGACTCGCCGAGCGAGGCGTGCGCTTTACTCAGGTCTTTATTCGGCAGTGGGACCAGCACGGCAATCTGCCTAACGACATCCGCCGTCAATGCGGGATCATTGATCAGCCGTGCGCCGCGTTGATCAAGGACCTGAAGCAACGCGGTATGTTGGACGACACGTTGGTGATTTGGGGCGGCGAGTTTGGCCGCACCATCTATTGCCAAGGCGGGCTGACCAAGACCAACTACGGGCGCGATCACCACCCACGTTGCTATACGAAGTGGCTGGCCGGCGGGGGCGTCAAGCCCGGCATAGTGTACGGCGAAACGGACGACTTCAGCTACAACGTGCAGGAGAATCCGGTTCATATTCACGACTTGAACGCGACCATTCTGCATTGCCTGGGGATCAACCATGAACGGTTGACCTTTCGCTACCAGGGCCGCGATTTCCGCCTCACCGATGTGCACGGCAAGGTGGTGCACGACATTCTGGCCTAAGCAGGTGCGCCGGTGGTTTTCAGGTGCGCCGCGGCGCCTGGGGTGCGCTATGCGCATGGCCTCTGTGGTTCTCCGCGTCCTCCGTGGTCAATTCCATCCAGATCTTTCTTAACTTGGTGCTCAAACGAGATTTTCAGGTCTGGCGGTATTGGTTGGCCATTGCTTCGGCGATTTGCGCCATCGTTTCGCGGCAGCTTTTGGGCGCCAGGATCTCGGCTTCTCCCCCTAGCGCGAGCACTCGCGGGATGATCTCCAAGTCGTGGGCGGCGGTGAGCGTCAGCGTCACCGAACCATCATCGTGCTTTTCGACCTGCTGGTCGTGTCGCCAAGGGTCTTCCAGCACCCAGGGCGCCGCGAAGGCGCTGACCTTGACGACGTAATTGCGCGATTTCCCGCTTGCCGAAAAGATGCCGAGGCTTTGCCCCAAGTGCTGCTCCAACTGGAAATCGGGATCGCGTTGAAACCACTGGTCCAGCGCCTCGGCCTTGTGGAAACGGTCCAGCTTCCAATGCCGCATGCGTTGCGGATCCTCGGCCGGGCGTTCATGCGCGGCGGCGATGATGTAGAGACTGGATTGGTAGAAGACGACGGCGTAGGGTTCAATCAGCCGTTTGGAGGGATCCTTCCCGATTGGTTGGTAGAGAATCTCGGCGACTCGGTGCTCCAGGATCGCGCGGTGCAAGGTCTTGAGTACGCCATGGTGCCGTTCATAGCTCTTGGCGGGCGCCCCGCGGACAAATAGGGTCTGCCGATATTTCTGATAGTGTTTCCAAACCGCATCCGGCAATTGTTCGCGGGTTTTATTCCAGAACGCTTCGATGCCCTGCCAGAACGGCGTGCCGGCCAAGGGGTAGAGCAGGTCGCGTCCCATCGACAGCGCAATCAGCTCGGTGGCGGAGATGGAAATCTTGTGGACGCTCTTGGTTTTGGCGCCGAGTTTCCAGAGCTTTCCTCGTGCGGAGTGCTGCTGCTGTATGTCGAGGCCGGCGGTCTGCAACGCTTCCAAATCCCGCCGGAGGGTGCGAGTGTGCAGCGAGGTCAGGCCTAGCTCGTCGACCAGTTCATCTCGGATTTCCTCAAGAGTCCGCCCAAAGCGGAAGCGTTCCAAGATCTCCAGGATCTTGTGCTGTCGAATGAGTTGCTCGTTGCGCGCCATCTGCTTTTCTTCCGGAAATATCACCGAACCCGCGGAATCTCTATATTCGGCGCCGTCGCTTCGCCCGGTGCGTTTCCGCGAACCAGGATCGAAATGCCGCGGGCGCGGGCGGCGGGCGTTGGCGAAGGCTTAGCGGACGCGTAAACTGGAGATACGATTCAATTCGCGCCGACGCGATCGGGTTTGAGGCGCGAGCCGGCGAAATGAATCGAAGCTCATCTCCTCCGCCTCCCGCATCCTGGTTGTGTCGCCTGTCTTGGAAACGTTGCTGACGGCCCCTGGACGATGCGTCCGGGGGACACGCGGCGATGGACGCGCGCCGACCAGGGCGTACTGGCATTCGCTTTTGGGACGTTGACATCGTGCAGTTGCTCCACCTTGGCGAATGCTGGTTTTCGACTTGGAGACGCTTCCTGTCAACGGTGGGCGTGTCGCCGAGCATTCCTGGGCGCCGTCAAGCCCGCGATCTCAAGCGGTGCGGGCCGTCGGTTGGTGCTTGTTCCTGGTGATCTTCAGCGGGCGCCTGCTGTTGCTCGACGTCCCCTGGGCTTACGCCGTCCAGGACGAGGCGTCTGCTCTTCGGCCGTTCGAGTCCACGGGCGGAACGGTCGTCGGAATTGGCGGATTTCCAAGAGACGCCGCCTGCCGGGGCCAACCAACAGTCCGCGCCCCCGGACAGGCCAGCGGTCGGCGCTCGCGGCGACACGGTGCAGCGACCTCGCAATCTGATCGAGGAAACACCGCCCTGGATTTATCTGCGAGATGAACGCACCGGGCAGCTTGTGCCGGTCGTCGAGGGGACGAATTTTGATGCGTTGCTTCCGCGACTGGACGCCGGGGCAACGCCTTCCAAGTACCAACTTACCGATGTCGCCCTCACCGGCCGCGTGGTCGGCAACCGCGCCCAAATGGAGGTGGCGATCGAGATGCGGCTGCCCGCGGAGCAAAAGGACTTGATCACGATTCCCTTGGGGATCGACGGCGTGTTGCGCGATACGGCCAGGTACCAAGGCCCTGGTGAAGCGTCGTTGGCCTACTCTCCTCGAGATGGGCTCTTGTGTTTGTTGCGGCCGCACAAGCCGGCGCCAGCGGAGGCGGAGCCGGCTTTGGATTCGCCTTCCCCGGCGAATTCAACGAACACGGCGACGCTGCATCGTCTGCGTTTCACGATCTGGGTCGCCATCACCCGTAGCGGCGTGTGGAACTCGATGCAACTCCGCATGCCGGTGACCAGCTGGCAAGTCGATCTGGCGGTCCCTGAGGCGCCGATTCGCCCTAACGCCCCAGTCGGCGTGATTCTGGACGCCCGTCCTGAGGGGGCCGGCACGCGGATCACCGCCACCGGCGCGACACGCGAGCTGCGTTTGCGGTGGCGACCCGACAACACTCCCGAGCCGCAACCCTTTCTACAATCCCACGCGGTCATCGAATTGCAGGCCAAACACCCCGAGCTGGTGCGGGCCGATGTGCGTTTGCGAGTGGAGAGCCTGGCGGGTCTTCTCGAGAGCTTCCGTTTCAAATTGCCTCGAGGAATGACGTTGTTGGAATGGAACGACCCGGCCATCGATGTCGCCGAAATCCGCGAGGAACAAGGCCGACAGGTCTTGCAAATCAGCCCCGCGGCCGGGCCCGATATGGAGGTGAATGTCTCGTTGACCGCCGTCCTGCGGCGCGACGCTCGCAGCAGTCGAGAGTCGTTCGACGCCGCGGAATTCGACGTGGTGGACGCTGTCGTTCAGACTGGGGAAATTCGCATCTCGGCCGACTCGCCTTGGAATGTCCGCCCCGTGGACGCCTTCAACGTCCATCGCAAGGTTCCCGCCTCCGGGAACATATCCGATGCACAACTGTTCGTGTTCTCCAACCGCCCCTGCCGACTCCCCCTGTTCGTTGAGCGTCAGCTCTCTCAGGTCCGGGTGCAGCCCGAGTACTTCTTGCACGTGACCGAAACCGAACTGCAGTTGGACATGCGTCTGGATTGCGCCCTGAACAACGAAAGCGATGTCGAACTGTTCATTGATCTGGCAGGCTGGACGCTGCGCGAAGCGGGGCCCGCGGCGGCGATCGATTTCGACCCAGCTTCCTTGCTGAGTCAAAGTGGGCCATTGATTGTGCCGTTACGGGAATCCAGCGGCGTCGCCCAACTGCGATTCACGGCGGTGCAGAGATTTCGCCCAGGAGCAGCCGTGGAGATTCAATTCCCCGCGGCGACGATCCGACAGCCCCTGCGAGACGGCCCCGCGACCCTTCGATCCGAATTGGCGCGCATTTTCGTCAGCAAGGAGGATTCCATCGAGCTGCGGATCGCGGAGGAATTGTCGCGGGGCCTCACCGAGGACTCGGAGCTTGCGCGAGACCGCCCAGGAGAACTTGCCTTCCAGGAGAATGGGGGAGACGGATCCTCCTCGCTGACGTTGCAAGCCGAGGTCAGGCAACGCCAGGTTGTTGTTCGCAATCCGCGAACCGAGGTGGAATTCCACGGCGACATGGTGCGTCTCCGCCAGCATTGGGACTACCAGATCGCATTTGGTCGAGTGGACGAGATGGAGTTTGACGTGTCGCCCGCGACGGCGAATCTGCTGCAAACCGACCCCAGCCGGTTCCGGCTGACCTGGAACGACGGCCAAGAGGACTTGAAGCTGGAGCCGCAATGGCGCGACGACGAAGGCGCCGCCTCCTTGAGCGTTTCGCTCGGACAATCCGTGACCTCCGCGAACTTGACATTTGAATACGATGTGCCGCGAATCGAACTGGTCGGCGAGGGGGGCGGCGACGTCGAGGAGGGCGAGTTGATCACGCTGCCGTTGATGACGCCAGCCGGTCCTGCGACGCTCGCGGGAGAACGCGTTGTCGAGTTGCGTTTGGGCGCCGAATTTCGCGCCGAATTGGCCGACGACGCCTGGACCACCCTTGGACCCGCCGCACTCTCCGGTTCCATGACCTTGGTCGGCCGAGCGTCCGTCGATCACGTATCGCTGCAGCTGATTGCGCTGCAAGCCAGACGCGTCGAAACGTTCACCTTGGAAAGCAGTTGGCTGCAAACCTGGTTGAACCAAGATCAACGGCGGGATCGCGCCGCGTTTCGCTTGCTCGGCGCCCCCGCGGAAGTCAACGTCTCACTTCCCGCGGATGCTACGCTCGATCGGAACCAAATTGTCGTCGCGATCGACGGCGTCGCGGTGGCCGATTACAAGCTGACCCGCGCCGCCAACACGGAGCGGTCGGTGGTCACCGTACCGTGGCTGAAGGGCGACGATCAACCTCACACGCTGGAGCTCTGGTATCAATTCGCGAAACGCCCCAAGCCCGGCCGCATGGCTCTGGCGGCGCCGCAGGTGCTGGGTCTCGATGCGCGTCGGTATTACTGGCAAGTCGTCTTGCCGCCGCGCGAACACCTCTTGGGAGAAGCGGTCGGAGTCAGTTCCGAAATGGCCCTCAAGTGGTCCTCCTTCTTACCCGAGTGGGAGCCGACGCTGCAGACGGAGAAGCTGGAGAGTTGGGTGGGCGCGGTGGCGCGAGAGCCTCTGCCGAAGTCCGCCAATCAGTATCTCTTTACGGGTTTCGGACCTTTTCCGACGCTACGACCTCATACGGTGTTTCGGTCTTGGCTGGTGGGAGGCGTGGCTGGCGGGTTGTTGTTGTTCGGCATGGCGTTCCTGCAATTTCCCCTCCTGCGGCGGGCGCCCATGTTGCTGGTGGTCGCGGTGGCGTTGGGAGCGCTGACGTTGCTTTACCCGGAATCGGCCGCCTTGGCGGCGCAGGGTGTGGCCCTGGGGCTTGTTCTGCTCGTCTTGTCGTTGGTGCTGCGTCGCGCATTGTCACGGCGCCCTCTGACCGTGGAGTATCACGGTCCGGCGCCGGCGGCCGCTTGGACCGAGTCGCCCAGCCAAAGTCGCGAGTTGACCACGACGTCCTGAGCCGGTGTTTACCATGCAAGCGTTCTTTGGCAATCCGGCGAGCGACGACTACCAAGTCCAGCGCCGCGCCCCGATTCGCCTCCGCCGCTTCCACGGCGCCGCTTGGGTTGCGGCATGCTTGGCCGTTTGCCTCTTGATCCTGCCGACGCGAGCTCAAGAAACGCCCAACAACGAGGCGCGCCTGAACGTCGAAGAAGGCCCGTTGTTGTTCCGCCGAGTGCGAATACCCCAAGATCAGCAGGTGCCGCCTGGCGTGCGTCCGGTTTACCGCGACGAGTTCGAAAAAGCGATCCAGCTGATTGAACGACTGGAGCGCACGCCGAATCATGCTTCGCCTCAACTGCAATCGGCTCAATATGAAGTCTCCATCTTTCCCGAGCGTTTGGCGGCGGAAGGACAGGCCAGAATCGAAGTTCGGCAGCGGGCAAGCGATGGCCAATTCGCGCGACTGGAGCCGCTGAACGTCGCTGTCGGCAAGGCGCAATGGGAAACCAGCCAAGCGGCGGCCCGCTTGGGAGGCGATCCCGGAGGGCGAATGGCGTTGCTGGTGGATCGTTCGGGAACCATCGTGTTTCCTTGGACCCGCCGCATGGAGGATCCGCACACGCTGACGTTAGCGCTGCCGTTCTGCTCGCCGACGCAGATCCTGCTGGACTTGCCGTTCGGTCAGCGTCCATCCGTCACGCAAGGCGTTCTCGTTCGCGATCACCGCGGCGAGGAGGGCGACAACGGCCGTTGGCGATGGTCCTTGGCGACCAATGGCGGCGAGGTCGTGGTCCGATTGCAGGACGCGGCCAATGGACAACAAGGCCGCCCGATCGCCCACCAGCAAACCACGTTTGAAGCAACCACGAGCAGGTTGTTAGTCAGTTCTACCTGGAAGCTTGACTGTGAGCGGGCGCCGTTGAGTCAAGCACGAATTCGCATCAGCGACGAATTGCAGGTCTTCCAGGTCTTATTGGATGATGAGCCCTTGCCCTGGTCGCTCGAAGCTGCCGATGACGCGGCGGCCACGAGCGTCGAGCTGCAGGCGCAGTTTTCCTGAAACCGTTGGGGGCGAGCATCAGCTGACCATTGGCAGCGTCGCTCCCCTGAAGGCCGAAGAACTCTGGCGCCTGCCGCAATGCAAGTTGTTGGCCGCGGACTGGCGATCAGGGCGGTTGGATCTGCTGGTGGATCCCGATCTGGAGTTGCGCGATCTGCTGATCGCCGGCGCCAGGCAGATCGAACCGGATGTGATTGACGGCCGTGACCACTATGCATGGGTTCAGGATCGCGCGTCGTCGCAAGTGCGGGTTCGTTTGGCGCCTCGCGTTCCCACCTTGGAAGCCGTCAGCGGAACTCATATCACTTGGGAGACCAGGCAGCTTACCGCGCGCTTTAAGGCCGACGTCGAGTCGAAGTATGGCGAGCACTTTGAGTTGCAACTAATGGTTCCCGCGCCTTGGATCGTCGACAGCGTTGCGACCGAGCCGACCGCCGCCTTGGATCAGAGCCGGCTGAGTCTGCGTTCTGAAGACGGACGGATCGTCGTGCCGCTGCAACGACCATTGCAACCCGGCCGTCCCGTCCGGCTGCTGGCGCGAGTGCATCGCCCGGCGCCTCGAAACGGGGAGCTCAATGGATTGCAGCTGCTGCCCCTGCGAGTGCAGGCCGCCGAAGCGCGCGAGATGCTGACGATCGACGCGGAATTGGAGGGACTTTACGCCGCCGGCGAATTCCCGCGGCTGAGCGAACTTTCGAGTCGCGAGAAGTCCTTGTTATCGCTCGAGTCGGAAAACGAGTTGGAGCGAGCGCCGATACTGAAAGACTTGGACGCCCTGCATCGTGTGACCGCACGGGGGCGTCAGGGGGCGCCGAGCTTCAGCGCCGACGTGGCGATGCGAGTCGACGCTCGCCGCAGCGTCATCGAGGAATCCTATGAACTGCGGTTAAGGCGCAACGGCGGGGCGCTGTCGCGATGCGTGGTTCAATTCTCCGAAGCCCGCCAAGAGACGCCGCAGTTCTGGCTGCGAACCGACGATGGCGGAATCCGCAGATTGGAGGCCCGCAAGCTGGATCTCGGCGATGACGCCTTCGCCGCCGTGGGCGGCGCCGACGCTCGCGATGCAACTAACGCCGCCGCGGGCGGCGCCGACGCGCGCGACGCCGACGCGGGCGATGCAACCAACGCCGCCGCGGGCGGCGCCGACGCGCGCGACGCCGACGCGGGCGATGCGACCAACGCCGCCGCCGCCCCCAATCCTCGCTTGGCCAGCCCCTCGGACTTGGACCATGGCGAGCGGTGGGAAGTTGCCCTGCCGGACGCGCCGGCCGCGGAGATTGTCCTTACTTGCCGCCGCCTGACGACCGCCTCGACGACCTTTACGTGCTCCTTGGCCGCGCTGCCTGACGCGGAATTCGCCACAGCGGAAGTCGAGTTGCTGGCCGATCCACGTCGGCTGTTGCGGTTGGCGACCACCGGGCTGCAACCCACGTGGGAAGCGCCTCAAGACGCTGACAGCGAGCGCTGGATCGTTTACCGCTTCGGCTACGAACCTCGCAAGGCCGCGGAGTTGCGTTTGATCGGCCCCGCCAACCAGGCGCTGGAGGACGCCTGGGTGTGGCGTCAAACCGTGCATACGCGAATCAGCGACAGCGGCGTGTTGCTGCATCGGATTGACTTCCTTGTCGAATCACTAAGTCGCCGACCATTGACCGTGACGCTGCCGCGCACGGCGGCGCTCGGGCGACTGGAGTTGAATGGGAAGCGGCTGCAAGTGGCGCCCAGTTCGATCTCCAACCGCGTGGTGACTCCGCCGCTTCCCGAGCGTTTTGTGCGCTTGACGTTGTACTGCACGGAACGGCCGCGGCTGAGATCCGGCCCCGTGGCCTTTCGTTGGCAACCCGAATTGCCGGCGATTGACATCCGCGTGATGAACTCGAGTTGGCGAGTCACGATGGCGCCCACCTACGCCATTTGGCGAAACGTTCAGGACACCGAAGACGCCCATTGGGCCCAACGCTTGTTAGGACCGCTGTTGGCGTGGCGAACCGCGTGTCCATGGAACGCTTTCGACCCGCCCCATCGCTCTCGCGAGCAAGCGGTCGATGAGTTCTGGGCGCACGCCGACGCGGCCTTGCGCGAGGATCGCGTGACATTGGGCGGCTGGTTGAGCCGGTTTCTGGCCCGCACCAAACGTGATCTGAGAATCGACGCTGCCTCCTTCGCCAAACAAGGATTGACTCCCGACACCTTGCTGCCGGCGCGGGTCAGTGATTCGGCGCGGCAGATCTGCGAGGCCTTTGAATTGGCGGTGCGAGTGGACGGAAACCGCTGGGTGCTAACTGGCGTGGGGGATGGCGGCAAGGAGCCGGTCCGTTGGCCGATCGCCGCCCAGCGTTGGTTGGCCGAGCCGCGCGTCGAGTCTCCCTGGCCGGCCCAAGCTGATCGCATGAGCCTCGGCTTGGCGGCCGGAGACGGTGTTGTCTTCACGCTGCGAAACGACGCCCGACTCGTGGTGCTGCGGAGCACCTGGTTGTCGGCCGTCGCCTGGTGCTCCTTGCTGATCGGTTGCGGCGGCGGGATTATTCTCTGGTGGTGGCGTCGTTCTCTGCCGTTGCTGGTGGCCCTGGTGGCTTTACTGATCGCTCTGGTGGCGCCGTTGCCCGCGGCGGTCTTTGCGTCAGCGCTGATGTGGGGGTTCTCGTTGGCGGCGATCCTTGGCTCGGTTCGCCCGATCGCGGCCGCGGGCGTTGAATCGCCTCCCATCTGGTTTCGCGCCGCACCGATTACCGCGGCCCTGGTCATCGTGCTGGGAGGATCCGCATCACGAGCCAGGGCGCCCGCCCAACAAGACCGTCCCGAAACGCCACCCGCCCAGCACGTCTATTCGGTGTATGAAGTGGTGGACGGGGAAGGCCGTCCGCTCAAGGACGTTGTCCATTTGCCAGCGCCTTTCCTGGAACGACTTTTTCAGCTCCGCGAACAAGCCGTCGCGGCTGAATCCTGGTTGCTCACTTCCGCTCGCTACGAGACGACATCGCAAGAGGAGGCGAGCACGATCGATATGGAGCTCGTGTTCTGGGTGCAAGAGATGGCGACCACCGTGCGAATCCCTTCGCCCGGACCCGCTTGGCAATTGATCGCGCGCTCGGGCGACTTGGACTTGTCTCCCGCGGATCAGATGGTGGAATGGCGTCCCGCGGGCGATGGCGAACAGACGCTCAAGCTCACCTGGCGGGCCGCCGCCGGCGAGTTGGGCGACGGCGAATTGGTCGGCGGCGAGTCCCTGTCCGGCTTGACAGCGAAATTGCCCGCAACCGCATGCGCCGAATACCGTTTGACGCCTCGCCAATATCAGGCCGTTGAGGCCTCCAAGGGCGCCGAACAGATTCGCGGCGGCGCGGCTTGGGACGAAGCCAAGGGGCTATGGCGAGTCCAGCTGGGGGCCGAATCCGAATTGCCCCTGCCAGGGCCAATCCTCGCCCGCTCCAATCATATCATGGGATCGTCGTTGCAATGGCTGCGAGTCGCTCCGAGTTCCGTCGCCTTGCGGGCCCGGGTTCGCGTCCGTTCGGTCGGCGAACCGTTGCGGGAAATCGCCGTGTTCGCCGACGCGGACCTGCGACTGCAAGCCGCCAAGTTGCTGCCGCCGGCCGGCCGCGAGGATAGGCCGGCGGCGGTTGATGGCGCTGTCGCCGCCGCGGCGACCAACGCAGCACGGAATTCGGTGTCGGCCCAATCGGCCCAGCGGCGGACGACGCCGCAAGGAACGCGGTGGACCTGGAGCCTGCCCGAACCGGCGACTGAGGCGACGGTGGAGCTACTGTTTCATCTGCAAGGAACATCCGGCATGGGCGTGTTGGAGTTCCCGCGGTTGGAGCCGGTGTGCGATGTGAACGAGCGCCAGTGGGGCGCGGCGACCGCCGAGGGCGAAGCTGCCTTGAATGAAGCCGCCTCGACTTGGGCGGGTCCACCGGTGGACGCGGCGGATTTCGCGCGGGCCTGGGGCGAGGGCGGCGGCCCGGACGCCGCGTTCTCCCTGAAAGCGGACGAGTCGCCCAAGTTGGCGATCCGCTTTGCCGATCCGGCGCTGCGTTGCGACGAGTCCTTGTCGCTGTTGGTGCGAGCCACTTCCATGAAGGTCGAGTACCGAGCTGTCTTGGAGAATGTGACGGCTTCGACTCGGCAGCTGCGATTTATGGCCCCGAGGTTGCGGGATCTGCACGTGGAGGCGACCGATGAGCAGGGCAGTATTCTTCAGCGCGCCGATCTCGGCGACAGCACGGTCATGTGCGTGTTCCTCCGGGCCCCGCGCTCTCCGCGCGTGGAGCTAACGATCCGCGGCACGTTGCCGGTGAATTCGCGCGGCGGCAACCGCCGTCCTTTGCCTCGCGTCGAGTTGTTGGGGTGGACCTCCGACTCCTATCAATTGGAGATTCTGCGAGCTTCCGATGTGGAAGGCGTCGTGCTTTCGGACACCACGGGCCTGTTGCCGCTGGAAAGTGAAAAGAAACAGGAGAGTCTGGCGCCGGACCTCCGCCTGGTAAAGCGTTTTCTGCGACAGCCCACGCGCGACGTCTGGAACGTCGCGCTACGCCGTGCAGCGGAATCTCGCCGAGGTGCAGGGCCGCACGCTGACTCGACTCGAACGCTCAGGCGGCAACTGGCTCGCCGAGTTCAGCGTCGACGCTCAAGTGAATCAAGGCGTGCTGGACTCTCTTTGGTTCGAGGCGCCTGAGAGTTGGGGGCATTCGCCGGCGGGCGGCTCCACCGAATTGGTTTGCTCGCCCGCCGCGGAGATCGTCACGCATCGCGCCCGCAAGCGGGCCGCATTTATCTCGCGGTGACGCCCGCCGAGCCGATCATGGCGGGCCAACAAGTCAGTCTGGTCATTCGCGGGCTTTTGGACACCGAAAACGTGGATGTCCAGGCGCCCGATATCGCGCCGCTGAACTTCGACGCGCCGCTCAGATATGTCGCCGTGCCGCGCTACGATGAATCCCAACTTTTGGCCTGGCGCATCAACGGGCTGCAAGCGGTGCGCTGGCCGGCGCCCTTCGCGTCCGGCCCCGCTGAGGCGGTCGATGATGTGGACTACTATCGCGTGACGTCGTCGCCGTTTCGAGCCGTCCAGGTGCGTGAGGAGTCGCTCGCCGGCGTGACGCGCGTGTATTGGGCCGAGCATCGACTGGCTTGGAACGCATCCCGCACTCAGGCTCTGGGGATCTCCTCCTTCCTGGTCGATCCAGGGGATCGCATGGCGCTGCACCTGGGAGTGAACAAGCGATTGCGGGTTCTCTCGGTGCGCGTGGACGACCGGCCCGCGATCGCCGCGGACGTGGGCGGCGAACGCTGGCAGGTGCAATTGCGAGCCAGCCAGTTGCCGCAGCGCGTCGATCTGATCCATGTGCAATCGTTCAAGCCGGCCGAGACCTTGCAAGCAGCACGGCCCTACGTGGAGGACGCGCCGGTGGAGCAGTCGGGCGTGACGCTCGCCGCGCCGCCCGGTTTCCAGGTGCAACCGCGTTGGGCCAATCCCGATCGGGCCAACCAACGGCGCATGTATCTGGCTCGATGGAACGCCGCCTTAACGAGTTTGGAAGACAGCGCCGACCATTTGCGACGCCGCAGCCAGGACGTTCGTGGGGCGTGGTATGAATCCTGGGCTGGGCATAGCGAATTGCATCGCCGCTTCGCCTTGGCCAGTCGCTTGGCGGTCGGCGAAGTCGCGACGCTTCGCTCGCTGCAGGATGGACAACGGGAGTGGGCGCAACAGCTGGACACCGCCGACTGGCAGACCGCCGCCGAGCAGTCGCCGTTGGTGCATGGCGATCCGGTTTACCTCTGGGAATACGCCGCGGCGTCGCAGACGCAAGTCTCCGTGATGCAAGCTGGCGGGGGGCAGGGAATGTTGCGCGTCCGCCTCTCAGCGCTCGTGGCCGACGACGCGTTCCTTTTGCGAATGCTCGTCGCCGCCACCTTGGCGGCCTCGGTTTGGATGCTCTCGCGGATTGGTCCGTGGGGACGGATTGAGGATATCATCCTGCGCTCGCCCTTCGTGCTGCTGGTGTTGCTGGGCGGCTTGTGGTGGCTGGTGTTTCAACCGAGCCCTGCGGGTTGGGTGTTGATCCTGATCGCCGTTGGCGGAGCGCTGCGTTTCCCTTGGCCCAGAAGATTCGATTGAGCCCTTTGCGGGGCATTCAGGTCGCGCTGGAATTTGGTCTTCTAGAGACCGCCAACTCACCTTGTTGGTTGCTGGGCTTTGTGATAATTTGGCCGACCCAACAGGAGCGGCGACGTTGACTCGGCGCCATGAACTTGGTCATCAGGGAAGGAGTCCGATGATGAACCCCCCCAGCCATCAGGATGTCTGTGTTCATATTCGCTGGATGATCCGTCGCGATATGGCGGAAGTGCTGGATATCGAACAGCGAAGTTTTGAATTCTCTTGGTCCGAAGACGACTTCATTCGTTGTCTGCGACAACGCAACTGCATCGGCATGGTCGCCGAGCATGAAGAGCAAGTCGTTGGATTCATGTTGTACGAGCTGCATAAGAACCGCCTGCACATCTTGAACTTCGCGGTTCGAGAGGACATGCGGCGTCGCGGCGTCGGTCAGCAGATGGCGAAGAAGCTGATCAGCAAGCTGTCTTCCCAACGCCGTAATCGTATCTTGCTGGAAGTTCGCGAGACCAATCTGGCCGCACAGCTCTTTTTTCGCAACGCCGGATTCCGCGCGGTTTCGGTGCTGCGAGACTTCTATGTGGACACCGTTGAGGATGCGTACTTGATGCAGTTCCGCTGCCCGGCCAACGACGTTAGCCCTGCGTTGGAGGTCAACCGGATCACCCGCCTGGCTGGTTAGCCAGCCAACGGGGCGTCCCACAGCGAGGGTTGCAAGTGGAAGACGCGTCCCTGGCGCAGGGCCTCCCAGGATTGTTTCGGCGCCTGGGAGGCGTGGTGGGCGGCGTCAACGCTTCGCAGCATGCCCAGCGCCTCCAGCTTGCGGAGGGCGTCTTGAGCCTCGAAACGAAACCTCAGCTCATACCCCTCGAACATCAAGGCCTCGGCTCTCCGCGCTAATTCATCGGCGGTCCAACCCTCGGGCCGCGCTTCGCGCCAGAGCACGTAGTAAGCCAGCATGCACTCGCGGGCCTCTTGCTCCGCCGCTTCGTCCGCGACGCGATGGACCACTCCCGCGTTGCTGTCCAGATGCTGGAAATACAGGCTGCGACGTCAGGTTCAATTGGTACTTGTCGCGGGTGTTGTAGTAGCCGAACACGGACTTGATGATGTAACCGATGGCGCCCACGATCAGTGTCAGCACCGAGAATGTCTTGACGACGGCGGCGAACGCGATCAGCCGAATCACTTTGTAAAGGGCGATCGCGACTCCCGAGAAAGTCGGCAGGAGGATCTTGCCGCGGTCGAAAAGATTGAATTGCGGGCGGCCTCCAGGGAGCATCATGTCGACATCCATCTTGGGGATGTTCTTGAACAGCCGAATTCGCAACACATCGCCATCGTCGGTCAGGCCCAATTCCGGGTCGAAGCGATAGACGACGACCAGCCGGCGATAGACGGGCACCTCGACTTCCACTTCCTTAAAGGGCGGCAGCCAACTGCGTTTCAAGCGGCGCCCCATCACGTCCCCTCGTACATGGACTTCGACCCGATCGAACTGCTCCAGTTCGACCGACAGGCGAACGCCAAAATCGCTGGCCGCCCCGATCGCTTCCTGAATCTCGTCGTCGGTAAGCCGCTGGTAGTTGGCCAACTTCAACAACGCGTCAAAGCGAACAAAGAAGTCGTCCAACGCCTGGTTCTTCAGGGCTTCGTCGAGATCGACCACGCCCAGGTGGTCAAGATCGGGATCCAAGGGAGCGTACAGATCCTTGAGCGTCTCCACAAAATTCACGTAGTTGCGGGAGTAGCACTCCCAGAGCGCGTCGCACCAGCGGAGAAAGTCCTGGCGATCCTCTTCGCCCTCGATTCGCTCGGCCAGGAAGTTGGTCAAGTCGCGGCGGCGAATGGGAATGAAGAACTCGCGGCTCCAGGGCGCCGCGTCGATCGGCACCGCATCGCCATGACGGAACTGGTCCGGACGGTGATCATGGTGCTGCAAGGCGGAGTGCAGCTCATCTTGCGCACTCCATTGAGCAGGCAATCTTTCCAGCGGCGTTGTCATGTCTTCCTCACGGAGGACGGACGAATTCCCCAGTTGCGGGCGGTGCTTCGGCGACCGCCACGAATCCGGGTAGCAACGGCCCCCGCGCCCAGCGACGCGTCAGGGATGGCGGCGCCATCCCGGCCGCCTATCATGTATTCGACCAACAGCGAGCGGAGCTTGCCGCCTTCGCCGCTCCAGCATAATCGAATCCGCCTCCGACGGGGCCGTCCTGCCGCCACGCGTCGATTGGCCCCTCGGTCCTCCAATTCAACGGGTCCTCGACCATGATCTCCCCCCCACCCCCCCAAGCCGTGGTGTTCGACATGGACGGGCTGATGTTCAACACCGAGGAGCTTTACCAGGAGTCGGCTCGCAGGATTCTCACTTCTCGCGGGCTGGAGTTGGATTTCAGCGTCTTGGACCGCATGATGGGCCGCCCGGGACCGATCGCGCTGCAGATCATGATCGACCACTACCAGATGGACGCAACGCCCGAGCAGTTGCAGCAGGAAACCACCGTTGTTTTTCGAGCAATTCTGGAACAACGCTTGTCGCCCATGCCCGGATTGATCTCCCTGCTGGAAGCATTGGAGCAAGCCTCCATGCGCAAAGCGGTAGCCACCAGCAGCCGCGCCGACTTCGCTCGCCAAGCCCTGGGGCAGTTCCACCTGCCCCCTCGCTTCGAGTTCATCTTGACCGGCGAAAGCGTGCAGCATGGCAAACCATCGCCGGACATCTATCTGCTCGCCGCGGACCGTTTGGGGATCGAACCACCACAGATGGTGGTCCTGGAAGACAGCCAGAACGGATGCCAGGCCGCTGTGGCGGCAGGCGCTTGCGCCATCGCCGTCCCCGGCCCCCACAGTCGTAACCATGACTTCAGCGGTGCTCGGCTGATCGCCGACTCGTTGCAGGACCCCCGCCTCTGGCGATTGCTGAACTTAGCCGACTGAGTCCTGCCCTCCCGGAATGGATCGCCCGTAAGGTCCTTTCAATCAGAAAAGTCGACTAAAGCCGCCCAGGCTGCCGCGCCGATAAGGAGGGACAGCCGCCGCGGTCGCGTTCCGAAGGCGAACGTCCACGGCGATCCAAAAGCGGCGGAACGCAGGGAGCTTGGCATGCGTTGGATCCTAGGTTTGGCCCTACTTGGCCTGATGGGCGGTTGCACGACCATCTGTCCCAATCCCTTTGACGAGCAATACGGCTTTGAGGGCGGCGCCTGGGACCGAATCGACCGCTGCCATGGTCGGGTGGCGTCCGAATTCTCTCCGGAGGCCAGCAGCACCCCCCGCCGCACGAGCGACGCGGACATCGCCTATGTCCCGTTAGCGCCACGGAAGAATCCCAACCTTCCCGGCGGCGATTTCGACTTCGACGACCTGTACCGCGAAAGCCCCGACCCGCCGCCCCGGCCGGGAGTGGAAACCCGGCTGCCCGGTCAGTGGATCGGTCGCTAGTCCAGCCGGCTCGCCCGCGAAGCGGCGCCGGATCGCCCACCGCTAGAGCGCTGCAACCCCAAAGCCTGGGGTCGCGAAGCGCACCTCAGGACTTGCGGAAATCGCGATGGCGAGGCATGATGGTGGCTCGTGGACACCTGCGCCGCATCCTGGAGAATTGAGCCTTGTCTTCCGTCGCCATCCAATCCACTCAAGTGTGGGCCAATCGAACTGTTCGCACCGTGGCGCTGGCCCTAGCGGGGTCGGCTTTTATCGCGATTTCGGCGCGTGTGCAGGCGCCGATGTATCCCGCGCCGATGACCTTGCAAACCTATGCGGTCTTACTGATCGCGATGGCGTTTGGACCGCGACTGGGCTGCCTGACGATCGCGGCGTATCTGCTGGAAGGCTTCGTCGGCCTGCCGGTGTTCGCCAGCGGGGGCGGACCGGCCTACATTCTGGGTCCCACCGCCGGGTATCTTGTCGGGTTCATGCTCGCCACCTGGATCGTTGGCGCCATCGTGCATAGCGGCGTTCGTCATGCCGGCGCCCTGTTTCTGACGGCCCTGCTGGGGACGGCGGTGATTTTGGCCAGCGGCGCCGTCTGGCAAGGCGTCCTGGGCGGTCCGGCCGCGGCTTGGACGGCCATCTCGCCGTACCTTCTTGGCGGCGTGGTGAAGAGCGGAATGGTGGCGGCCTCGTACGTCATCGGCCGCCGACTGTTGACCACCACCACCAAAGACGACGATCCCGCGGCGGCCTGAGGCCTAGCTGCGAAGAGGGATGGGCGTGCGTCTGTCGTCGTCCATCCGGATCGCGACGTAGGTGGCTTCGGCTTCGGTGACCTGGACGATTTGTCCTTTGCGTTCGGCCTCCACGGAGATGTGGATCGTCATCGAAGTCCGGCCGACGCGGACGACGCGCGTCCAAAAGCTCACCGTGTCGCCGACGAATACGGGCTCTTTGAATTCCACCCGATCCATGGCGATGGTGACCATGGCCTGGGACGGCCAGTTGGACACCTGGCACGCCCATTGCGACCCGATGCCCCCGGCCAAGTCGATGTAGCTGAGCAATACGCCGCCGAAGATCGTTCCGTATTGATTCGTATCCCGCGGCATCATGGCGGCCTTCAGCGCCAAGTGACGCTGCCGAGTACTTGCCGCCGGCTCGCTTGTTTCCTGAGGTTTCATCGTTCGCCCTTACATGCATCGTGACGTCTCTTGTGCCGAGCGCCGGATGCGGGGGAACACCGGGCGCTGACGCGTCAGTCTAACGAGGATCCACGGTTTTGTGGCCCCGGCTAGAATGCGAGTCTCCCTCGCTCGCGGACCAAACGTTGCGTTCTCGCCGCATTGCTTCATACTGCAGGCTAACCGGCACGGGCGACAACTGCGGCGATGGAGGCTTAGCCAGGGCGCCTCTGGTTGCGGCCCTCTGAATCCCATCGCCGCCAAGACGAAACCGCATCAGGTGATAGCATGAGAACGCTGATCATTTTGCTCGCACCCACACTGTTCGCCATCCAGGAACTTGACGACGCCCAGAAACGGCAACTGGCGGCGTTGCCCAGGGACTACGCGGCCGCAAAGGGCGATTTCGAAGCGCAGATGGCGGTCGCCCTCCAGGCGAAGCAGTTGGGTGAAACCGCCGTCAAACGCATGACTCGGCCCATTCAACGCGACCAGCAAGCGGCCTTTCGAGTCTATTCACGCCTCTTGCCGGCGGCGGCGCAGGCCACCGCCGATCCGACCGTGGAGAAGGTCCTGAAGCTCCCCAAAGTACAAGAAGCCCGCGGCCGCCTGGAGCACTTCAGTCGCATGTCGCACGTGCTGGCCGACGAGCAGGGCGCCTATGAGGAGAGTCCCGCGGCACGGCAACTGAACGCATTCGAGCAACGAGTCGTTGTGCAAGTTCGCAATGCCGCCGCCTTCCTGACGCTCGATCAAGAGGAAGCCATGGCCATTCGCGACACCAATGTGGAACGCCTGAAACGCGGGCTGGCGGCGTTGGAAGTCGATCCCAAGCTATGCCTGGCCGCGGCTGATCATTCCGCCGACATGGCGCGGTTGGGGTTCTTCTCCCACAACTCGCCCGTCCCCGGCAAGGCGTCGTTCACCGACCGAGCCAGGAAATTCGGCGCCGCCGCCAGCGCCGAGAACATCGCCGCTACCGGTGGAGGAGGCGCCAAAGCCGTCCAGATGTGGATGGACAGCGATGGCCATCGCCGAAACATTCTCAGTCCTGGCGCCCGCCGAATCGGGGTTGGCCGAGTCGGCAAGCACTACACGCAACTCTTCGGCAGGTGACCAGGCAGTTTTGCCGCCCAGGCCCGCCACAAAAGTGGGCAGCGCAACCCTGGGTAACCCTGACGCCTGTCGCGGCCACGAAGTCCCAAACGGCATCAACTTGTGGATGCGAGGTGAAGCCCGCTAGGCGCCGGCCTTGCCCTGCAATTCGGCGATTCGCTTTCGGACTTTGTCTCGAAAGATCTGTGCGCGACGGTGAGCGTCGTTCAAGGCGCCGGTGAGTCGGAGCACTCGTTGTTGGAGATCATGGTTTTCATGTCGCCGCCAGATTTCCTGGGCGGCGGCGGGGTCCTCGCCGACCCGTCGCAGGTCGGCCGCCAGCTTGCGGCGTTGGGCGGTTTCTCGACGCAGGCGGGCTTTCCAGTGGTCGCGTTGATTCCTCAGGGAGTCGGATTCCTGGCGTAGTTCTTGGAGGGTTTGCTCCAGTTGGGCCTTCGTCTCGCAAGCCGTTTCGATGGCCGTCTGTTGCTGGCGGGTTTCGACTTGCAGCGTGGCGAGGTCGCGACGGACGCGTTCCAGGCGTTCTTCAGCGACTGTCGCCGCGTGTTCCCGGTTCGCCAGCCGACGTTGAAGCGGTTCTAGCTGCGCGACCTGCTGCGCGAGACGACGGCCGTACGCGGCGGCCGCCGTCAGGTCGTCGTGCGTCCGTTGGTTATCGGCCAACAACGACGTTCGCAAGGCGTCCAGTTCAAGGCAACGCTGTTGCGATTGCTCGAGTGCTTCGCAAGTCGCGGCCAGCTTGGCTTCCAGTTCGGCGATCAGGGTTTCGGTCCGCAGGCGGTCGCTCTGAATGGCGGTTCTCTGGCGTTCCGCTTCCACGGCCCGTCGAGCGGCCGCCGCACGTTCCCGGCGGGCTCGACCACGCCAGCGCAGCAGCGTTGCACGCCGCCTTTCCCTGGCCTGAGCGAGTTCCTGTTGACGTTGCGACAGCGTTGCCTGGAGCGAGCGACTCTCGGACCCCATCGCCGCCAATTCCTGCTCCCGGTCCGCCTGTTTCTGCTGCAGTCGTTGGATCTCTGAATGCAGCCCCTCGAGTTGTTGCTCCAGCTCGCCTTGACGATTGGCCAGTTGGTCTCGCTCCTCGAGCAGGCGCCATGTCTGCTGCTGCGACACCTCCAATTTGCTTGATTCGTCTTCTCGCGCAACTTGCAGTGCCGCCAGTTCGACACGCAGGCGGGCGATCTCGGATGAGGCGACTTCGAGGTTCGCTTCGATGGATTGACGTTGTGCGAGGTTTTCACTCAACTGGTCGCTCAGACCCTGCCGCTCCAGTTGCGATGCGGCGAGTCGCCGTTCAGCCTCCGCCAGTTGGGTTTCCCAAAGTTGGCGAGTTTGGTCGGCTGTCGCCGCGTCCGTTGCGCCGGCCTCTTCGAGCGATTCGATCCGGCGCCGCAGGCGACCCGTCTCCGCCGTCGATTCGGCCAGCTTCGCTTCGACGATTTGTCGCTGCGCGCGCTGCTCGTTCGATTGCTCCAACAAATTCTCGTGCGCTCGGTGCAAGGCGTCGAGTCTTTGTGCGGCCTCGGTCAAAGCGTTCTGCAATTGCGTTTTGTCTTGCGCAGCGGACTCGGCCTCCGCTTGATTGAGCTGACGTTGTGTGGCAGATCGAAGCCGCTCCTGCTCCACTTGTTGGGTCAGCTCAGCGATTTCGCGCTGGTGAAGCTGCACCTCAGCGTGGGCTTGATCCACTTGGCGACGTGCGGCCGTCAAGTCGGATTCCAACTCGGCCAGACGCAGTTCGAGTTGCAACGCCTCCCGGGCGGTCGCGTCGCGTGATTGGCTCGTTCGGCGTTGTTGATCGAGAGCTTCCGCGCGCTCGGAGAGAGCTTGCGCGTGTTCGGAGAGGGCTTCGTCGCGCTCGGAGAGAGCTTCGTCGCGTTCGGAGAGAGCTTCGTCGCGTTCGGAGAGAGCTTGCGCGTGTTCGGAGAGAGCTTCGTCGCGCTCGGAGAGAGCTTCGTCGCGTTCGGAGAGAGCTTCGTCGCGCTCGGAGAGAGCTTGCGCGTGTTTGGAGAGGGCTTCGTCGCGCTCGGAGAGAGCTTGCGCGTGTTTGGAGAGGGCTTCGTCGCGTTCGGAGAGAGCTTCGTCGCGCTCCAAAGCGGCTCGTTCCGCAATTTCAGTCCGTTGTTTCAATGCGTTTTGCAACGACTCGGTTTGACTCTCGAGCTCAGCGACTCGCGATTCCCACGAGCCTTCGCGTTGTCGCGCCGCCGCCAACTCCTGCTGCTGCAACGCGAGGACTTGTGCCGCTTGCTCGGCGGCGGCCCGCTGAGCCTCCAGTTGTTGCTGTCGCTCCGCGAGCTGCGTCTGGCTGTGCCCAGCCAGATGCTGAGCTTGCTGCTCCTGTTGACTTCGCAGTTCGGCGGCCTGCTGGAGTTGTTCGCGGAGCGACCTTAATTGCTGTTCATGCTCGGCTCGCTGCTGGAGCACCTCATCGAGCCGTCCACGCACTTCCGCCGACTCTCGCCGGGCGATCGCCAGTTCCGCCTGCTTTTCCAATGCTTCCCGCTGTCGGGCGACATCGTAGCCGATGGCCTGCAAGAGGTGTTCGTTCAGATGCTGGGCGTCGCCCGTGGGCGAAGGCGACGGTTGGCTCTCGAGCAGTCCGGGCTCGACTGGAAGTCCAGCGGCCCGCTTGGCGATTTCCGCTGGTCGCGCGCTGGTCGAAGGCGTCCGTCGCCAGGACCCGGCGGGGGTGGGGGAAAGCTCGGGCGTTGCGGCCGAAACGATCGATTCGGAATCCCAAGCACCGAACAAGTCCCAGATCGTCGGACTCTCGGCCGGCGTCTGGGGCGGTGTCTGGTTTCTCGACGAATCGTGCATTCCGACGCCTTCTTGGTCTCCGCCAGGGGTACGGCGACCGCGTTACTCATGCGGGGTGTTTTCCTGAGTCGGCGGGTTTTTGCTGGTTTGCCAGTTTCGCCGTATCGTGGCCCAGCTTGACCGTATTCGAGGGGGCGCACAGTAGCGGCCGCCGTTCGACGGTCCAATACCGATTTGGTATGCTGAAGAGCAATCAGGATCGCCGGGCGGATTTCGGTCGCGCGGTCCCATTTCTCCCTCTCCCCCCATTTCACCCACCTTAGAAATCTCCAGAGCCATGTTGCGTATTGTTGGATCCGCGGCGTCTCGCTGTTGCGACGGCATGGGACGTCGCAAGTTCATGCAGATCGGACTGATGGGGCTTTCGGGATTGAGCCTTGCCGACTTGCTGCGTTTGGAGTCCCGGGCCGCGAAACGCTCGTCGCCACGGTCGGTGATCCTGATCTGGCAGCACGGCGGTCCGTCGCAGCTTGATACGTTCGACATGAAGCCCGCGGCGCCGGCGGAGTATCGCGGACCTTATTCTCCGATTTCGAGCGCCTTGCCGAGCGTACCGGTCTGCGAGCTCATGCCGTATCACGCCAAGGTGCTGGACAAGGTCAACGTGATTCGCAGCTTTTCGCACGGCAACGGCGATCACTGGGCGGCCGCGCATTGGATGCTGACCGGCCGGCTGGGCGCCAACGGATCGGATCGGGTTCCCAGGCAACCTTCGATGCAAGCCGTATCAAGCTATCTCTTGGGACCGTGCGCCGCTGGCGTGCCGCCCTGCGTCAACATGAATGACGGCGGATTCGGCTTTCATGGCGCCGCCTATCTGGGCGTCGCCCACAACCCGTTCCGGACCGGCAACTACAGTTACGGCAATGAGGCAGGGAGGTTGCCCACGGCCAACGATGAGAGCTTCACTTTGGTGGATGGCTTAAGCCCGCAGCGGGTCATGAATCGAGCCTCGCTGTTGCAACAAATCGATAACCTGCGCCGCGATGTCGACGCGCGAGGCGTCTTCGACAACATGGACGACATGAATCGTCAGGCGGCGGAGATTGTGTTGTCTGGCAACTGCGCGGCGAGCTTTTGACTTAGAGCTGGAAGACCCCAAGGTGCGCGAACGCTACGGACCTGGATGGGGAGAACAGGCGTTGCTCGCGCGTTGTCTGATTGAAGCGGGGGTTCGCTTCGTGACATTGAACACAGGCTATTGGGACGACCACGGCAACATCAAAAGGGCGCTCGATGATAAGCTGGTGCGACACGATCGCGCCGTCGGCGTGCTGTTGGATGATCTGCATCAGCGCGGCATGCTGGATGACACGCTGGTCATCACGGCGGGAGAATTTGGAAGGACGCCGCGGATCAATAAGGACGCGGGGCGCGATCATTGGCCGCAAGCCCAAAGCATCCTGGTCGCCGGCGGCGGCTATCCCGCCGGGCAGGTCATTGGCGCCACCGACGACAAGGCTCAACGGCCCACCGAACGCCCAATCGCCCCCGAGGACTTGTGCGCCATTCTCTACCACGCCTTGGGATTGAAAGCGACGGATACCTTTCCCGACTTGTCGGGGCGTCCCGTGCAACTGTTGCCCAGCGGTCAAGTACCGCGCGAATTGTTGTAGCGCCGCCGGCCCTTGGATCCTTTCGGTTCGCAGGGCACGCGTCGAAATCACTTCGGTGTTCCGCTTCGTCCGCGATCGGACCGCCATGACAAACCGCTAGTCGAGCCCATACAGGCCCGCGAAGGCTGTAGCCGGTTCGCCGAGGAGCACCACATGCTGTCCTACTTTCGCTCGGCTTGTTCATTCCCGCGGAGCATGATGCCGTACGTTGGGATAGCCTACGTCTGCTTTGTGTGTTGCCTGGCCATCCACGGAGACGCCGCGGCCCAAGACGGATCGACCAAGAACCTGCGCGTCGGCATCATTGGCTTGGACACCTCGCACGCAACGGCGTTCACCAAGATGCTGAATGCGGAGAAGCCCGCCGAAGGCCTGGCCGGATGTCGCGTGGTCGCCGCCTATCCCAAGGGCAGCCCCGATATTCAGTCCAGCGTTTCCCGCGTACCCAACTACATCGAAGAGGTGAAGAAGCACGGTGTGGAAATCGTGGAGTCTATCGAGCAGTTGTTGGAGCGCGTCGATGTCGTGCTGCTGGAAACTAACGACGGTCGCCCCCACTTGGAACAGGCGGCGCAAGTCATGCGCGCGGGAAAACGCATGTTCATCGACAAGCCGCTGGCCGGTTCGTTGGCCGATGCGATCGCGATCTTTGAGTTTTCGAAACAGACCCAGTCGCCGATCTTCTCCTCATCTTCGCTGCGATATTCCGCGGGAGCACAGGCCATCCGCCGAGGCGAGGCGGGCGATGTGTTCGGCTGCGACGCCTACAGTCCCTGCAGCCTGGAAGCCACCCACCCTGACCTGTTCTGGTACGGAATCCATGGCGTCGAAACGCTGTTCACCGTGATGGGCGCCGGTTGTCAACAAGTCACCCGCGTCACGTCGGCGGACGCCGACGTCGCCGTCGGTGTTTGGAAGGACGGACGCGTCGGCACATTTCGCGGGATGCGGACCAAGCCCATGACCTATGGCGGCACGGTGTTCGCCGCCAAGGGAGTCCGTCCCGTGGGAGGCTACGATGGTTATCAACCCTTGCTGGTCGAGATCGTCAAGTTCTTTCATGGCGGGCCGCCGCCGATTTCCGCCGAGGAGACGTTGCAGATCTACGCGTTCATGGAGGCGGCCGATGAGAGCAAACGACAGGGCGGTTCACCGGTGCGTATCGAAGAGGTCATGAAGAAGGCCCAAGCGGAAGCCGCTCGCCGCTTATCCGAACTGTCGAAGAGGCCGGCGGAATGAAGAAGAGCGAGCGCGCCGCCTATGTTGCTCAACGGCTGGATGAACTCTACCCCGCTCCCCCGATCCCGCTGAATCATGAAGACGCCTACACCTTGTTGATCGCGGTGTTGCTGAGCGCCCAATGCACCGACAAGAAGGTCAACGAAATCACGCCCCTCCTGTTCGCGCGGGCCAAGTCGCCCCAGGCGATGAGCACGCTTAGCGTCGAGGAGATACGCGAGATCATCAAGCCCTGCGGACTCTCGCCGCAGAAGGCCAAAGCCATCAGCGAGTTGTCCCACATGCTGTGCGACGAACATCAAGGACAAGTGCCCGAGACGCTGGATGAGCTGGAACGCTTGCCGGGCGTGGGGCACAAGACCGCCAGCGTCGTCATGTGTCAAGCGTTCGGCAAGCCGGCTTTTCCCGTCGACACGCATATCCATCGTTTGGCGCAACGCTGGGGGCTGACCGATGGGAAGAACGTGAAGCAGACCGAACGGGACTTGAAAGCCTTGTTTCCCCAAGAGCGGTGGAATCGCTTGCACTTGCAGATCATCTATTACGGTCGCGAACACTGTACGGCTCGGGGATGCGACGGATCCAAGTGCGAGATTTGTCGCACGTGCTATCCTCGCCGCAAGTCAGCCGTCGCCACCGAGAAGGCGTAGTCGTCGATGGCGAACACCATGACATTGCCGGGCAAAGTCGCCGTGGTCACCGGCGCGGGGTCAGGGATCGGCAGGGCGATCGCCCTTGAGTTCGCTCGGCAGGGGGCGCAAGTCTTTGCGGGGGATTACGATCCCCTGCCGGACACGCTTGAGTCATTCCAGCATCTGGGGGTGACGCTGCTTCCCACCGACGTCCGCCGCGACGAACAACTGCACGAGTTGGTTGAGACCGCGGCCAGGTCGCAAGGTCGAATCGATATCCTGGTGAACAACGCCGGCGTCACGTGCGTGGGTGCGATCACGGAGATCTCGGTCGAGCAATGGGACAACGTGATGCAAACCAACGTCCGCGCCGCGTTCGTGGGTTGCCGATCCGCGATCCCCTGGATGAAGCAGCAAGGAGGCTCCATCATCAACATTTCAAGCAACGCCGGCCTGTTGCCTCGCAGCCACGATCCCGCCTACTCGATCAGCAAGGCGTCGCTCATTGCACTGACCAAGAGCCTCGCTTTGTGCCACAGCATGGATCGGATTCGGGTCAACGCCATTTGTCCCGGGCCGGTGGAAAACACGCGAATCATGAACGCCGACCTGGATCAGGCCGCCGACCGAGCGGCGCTGGCTGAGAAGATGATCCAGGCGAGCCCCTTGGCGCGAGCCGCACATCGGATGATCACGCCCGAAGAAGTCGCCCAGGCGGCCGTCTATCTGGCCAGCGACGCGACGCAAATGGTGACGGGAACCATGATCGCCATCGACGGCGGCAAGTCGCTGGGGGTCCCGCCGTCGCCAAAAATCAGCTCGTAGAACCGACTCGGCGGCAAGGCGCGAGCGGGCCGTCGTCATGGCGGAAACAGACGACGAAGCAGAGATCGCCACGGCCGCGCAAAGCGCTGCACCGTGGCGTTTCCCGTCGCGACTAGCAGCTATCGCGCACCAGCGCCGCGCGGCGGCGCCTCACGATCGCGATCCCGTTCTCGTTCGCGGCTTTCGGGCTGTCGGTCGCTCTCGCGGCTTTCCTCGCTGCGCACACGGCCACCCGTGTCAACGGCGCGATCGCCGGCCAGGCGGGCCAGCAACACGCTGATGTTCCTGAGTTCTTCTCGCACCACGCGCATTTCCTCTTGCAGGCGATCCACTCGGTTGGCCAATCCCTCGGCGCTATCGCCTCGCGGTCGGTCGGGGGCCGGTCGCAACCGAGGCCTTACTTCCAGGATGGAGCCTGCGTTCCGATCGCGGCGCGCTTCGTCACGCTCGCCGTCTTGGCGTTCCACGGCTTCACGGGTTTCGAGTCGATCACGGTCGCGAGCAAAACGCTCGCCGCGCTCGCCCTCGGCGCCGAGTTCTCGCAGCGTTCTCAAGACTTCCGTCGCTTCATCATATCGGCCGTCACGAATCAATTGCTGCGCTTGAGCGGTGAGCACCCTTTTTCTAGCTTGGCGTCGATCCAGTCGAGCGGCGTCCGGCCGATCGGCTTCCTGGCCTTCGCGACGAAGCTCAGCCCGCTGGTCGGTTGTCTGAGGCGAGTCCGTTTCCCCTTTTACGCGATAGGTCCCGGTGGACGCCTCCGGCGGCGTGGGCAGGCTCTTGCGGCGGGGGCGATCCGCCTCATCCTTACGCTGCGCACTTTCCGGCAACTCCTTGGTTTGCTGCCGAGGCTGCGGCGCGTCCGACTTTTCTTGGGCGGAGACCCAAGGCGTGATCAACGCACAAGCGGCGATCGCCGCCAAGGATTGACGCCAGTGTTGGTTGAGATACTGCATCGTGGTAGTCTCCTGATAAGTAGGTCCCGCCTGAGGCCGCGCCCAGCGGCGCCAACATTCATGACGCTCACGGCCACCCAAGGAAGAATGGACCGCGCCGGCCAGTTCAAGCCCCCTCGCGGCGAAGGGCAAGGCTGATCACTGATGTTCAATAGTCGCTCCACGCGGAGAGCCAACGGCGAACGAAAGCCGGCTCCCCCTGGTCCAACGCTTCGCTTGTTCGGTTCCGCTCCCACTAGCGCGGCGCAAACCTGGGGCGACGACGTGGCCACACCGACGGCCAGGAAACTTCTCGCCAAAGGGGTTGGTGCTCATCATGGATAACTCGGCGGACGAAAGTCAATTAGTCGGCATGGGACTGGGAGCGCCGGCCCATGCGCCGCTTTTGAATCAGCCGTTCCAAGGCGGCCAATTCGCCTCGGTCAACTTCGCGGGTTTCCAACAGATGCGAAACGGCGGCGGACAAGTCGCCCTGGAAGACGCGATCGACGTACTGCTCGGCCGCGCTGCGAGTCACATCGTCGCTGCTGATCCTCGCGCGGTACACGAACTTGCGGCCCTCCTCGGCATGCGTCACCAAGGCGCGCTGCTCCATTTTGCGGAGCATGGTGGCGATGGTGGTGTAGGCCAAAGGTTCGCCGTCCAGCCCGTCGCGCACTTGACTCACGCTAAGCGGCTGATCGGCGCGCGCAGAGGACCTGCAAGATCTTCAATTGTAACGGACCTAGCCGTACCGCCTCATCGGACATCGGGTGTCGCCTCGGATTGCGAAGGCTACTACTTCGGTAATACTACCGCAGTCGTAATCTGGGTGTCAAGCAGGAGCGGACGACAGAAGCGGATGCAACTCTGTCCTTTGTGTTCTTCCGTGCTCTCAGGGGGGCCCCTTTTTGCCGCCCCGCCGGCACATGGGGCCGTCCCTTGGGGGCTTGTTTGTGGGGATTGTGGTGGCTCCCCCAGGGTTGCGCTTCGCTTCACCCTGGGCTGAGATGGGGCCGCCCCTTGGGGGCTTGTTTGTGGGGATTGTGGTGGTTCCCAGGGTTGCGCTTTGCTTCGACCACTGAGCCTCTTTCGATCGCTCGGCGAAGGCGTTATGCTATCCGATCCGGTAGGGCGTCCAGTGCGTGGCGCCAGACGACTTTCACCACTTGCGACATTGCCCCCATGACTCAGGCTATTTCCGGCGTGTCCCCTGCCCAAACTAGCGAAGTTCCGGTCATGACGGTTTGGCCGTCGATTACGCGCTTCCCGTTGGGCCGCACGCTCGGCAAACTTTATTCCATCAAGTTCCCCGATGTTTACATCTTTCGGCTGGGGAATCTGATCGCGCTGGCCACGGCCCCGGTGGGCGCCTTGTTGTACTTGTTCCGACTACTCCCCAGCTTTTTCGGGCTGCCCATGCATGGGGGGTATTATCGTTGCACCAATCGCCGCGTCATGGAGCTGCGTCCGGAGTTCAACCTGAAGCCGAGCCCCAATTACACTCCGGCGATTGCCTTGTTCGCTGCGGTCGTCGGCTTGGTGATGGCGGGCGGTTGGCTGGCTGGTCTGATCGCCGGGCTGTGGAGCTTCGTCGGCATGTCCCTGGTGGCGATTGTTTTGGGCGGCATTGGCGCTTTCAAGGCGACGCTACTGCTGTGTTGCGACTTTAATTTCTCGGCCGTTGTCAAGAGCGTGCCCTTGGATCGTTTCGACTCGGTGCATATCGAAGTGCAGCCGGGCCAGGAATGGTTTAAAGCCGGCGATCTGGTCTTCACCAAAGGGCAAGTCGAGACGTTTCGCTTAGCTGGCGTCTCGCGGCCGGAAGCATTCCGCACGACTTGCATGAAATCCCATCTAGCGTATGTCGGCGTCAAGAGTTTGCCCGCGTCGATCGTGCCTGTGGGCGCCGCTTAAGCGAAAGCGACCGGCGCGGCGGTGGTGATGATCCATCGCAGGGCGTCCGCACATTGGCTGCTGGTCATGGTCGGCCAGGCTTCTTCGTCGATGACGGCCTGTTGCGGCGCCAGCGGCAGATGCACGAACGCGGCTCGCGTCCGGAGTCGCATCTCGCGGGCGTAGTGTAACGAGAGGTACAGCGTCGCGTTGCACAAATAGGTTCCAGCGTGATACGAGACGCGAGCCGGCACCCCCTGTTCACGCAAGCCGCGAGCCCAAGCGGCCAGCGGTAAATCGCTGCGATACGCTTCTGGGCCATCGATCACCAAGGGCATGTAATCCTCCGGCATTTGATGAATCGCCCCGCCCAGGTTGACGCCAAAGGCCTCCAGCCGAATTTCCGCGGCGCCCGGTGCTTGCCCCAGGTGCAGCGCCAGATCGAAGTCCGCCTGGAGATCTTTCTGCAGCAGTTGCTTGGCCCTGTCGAAGTCCACGGGGTACCGCCGCGTCGTCAACTGCACCGCCGCGGGCATCTCCTTGGTCAACTCCACCAACGTCAGCCAGCTGGCGTTCTCCGTCCAGCGATCGTACGGTTCGAAGCAGGTCAGCAGGATTCGCTTCATGAGCGGCCTATTACATCTCGTTGAACTGGGGGACAACACGGCTCGGGCGACGACCGCGACGATTCGCTCCTCTGGCGAACTCGCAGTCCACCATAGGGGGAAACATCCAGCCCGCCAAGTTCCCGTTGTAATCGCCCGACGGGAGCCGGACAAACTGTTTCAACCCAGGCCAACGCCGTCGATGAAGTCGGCCGCCGCTGGCGTCCGGGCGGCTGAGCTGAGTAATCTATAAGCTTGGATGGGAAGCGCCGGTCCACCGAGGTCCCGGCAGGCCAAGGCCTGCTCAAGCGTCGGTCGGGCCGAGCGAAGTTGGAGCTTGGTTGACAGGAGAATCTACACCATGATTGCGAAGTTCGCTCGTCACGCTTTCATTATCGGTTGCACCTTGTTGTGCGGCGTCGCCGCGCAGGCCCAGTCAATTTTTCCTGACAAGGATCTCGAGGACGCGGTCCGACAGCAGGTCTTTGAAAAGCGCAACAACGCTGAGCCCTTGACCGAAAAAGACGTGGAGAATGTTTCGACGATCAAGGGACGCGGCAAGCGGATCACCAATCTGGCCGGACTCGAAAAGTGCCGCAGCCTGCTCGAACTGGACTTAGGCGACAACGCCATCGCTGATCTCAGTCCGCTGAAGGATCTCAAGGACCTGCAATCGCTGACGTTGTCGCAGAACAAGATCCAGGATATTTCACCGCTCGCGGGGCTGGCCAATCTGCAATACCTGGAGCTGTCGGACAACCGCATTTCGGATCTGACGCCGCTGCAAGGCATGTCGCGAATGCGGTCCCTGTACTTGTCGGAGAACGACATTTCCGACGTCAAGCCGCTCGCCGAGTTGGTCAAGTTGTGGTCCCTTTATCTCGACGGCAACAAGCTCGCCGACATCGCTCCGTTGGCCAAGCTGACTCGGCTCACCTCGTTGGATTTGCGATACAACGAGATTGCTGACCTGGCGCCCTTGGCTGAGTACACGGAGCTCAAGCACCTGATCCTGGACGGCAACAAAGTCGCCGATCTGACGCCGCTGGTCGCGATGTGCCAGAAGGACATCGAGGGATCGAAGAGCTTCGCTCCATTCTTGAACCTTTACCTCTCCTACAATCCACTCTCGGACGAAGCCAAGGCGCAGCTGGAGAAACTGAAGGAGATGGGGATTCGCGTGAAGCTGGAGGAATGAGTCGCCAAATGGACCTCGTCGCGGGGTGGAAATGGGTCGCCGCCGGCTTGCGGCTCAAGCTGGCGGCGTTGTTGGTGTTCCTGATGGTCCCGGTGTTGGCGTTGCTCCCCTGGTTGTGGGGAGTGCCGACAGCGTGGCCAGCCGCCTCGGGATTGGTGGCGGCGCTCGCCCTGGACTGCGCCGGTCGCGGCCTTTGTTTGGCGGCGCCGATTCGCGACCGCCTCGCGATCCTCGCGTCGATGATTTGTCAGCTGACGGGGATCCTGGCGATCATCGGTTTTGGCGTCGGCGCGGGCGGCTTCGGCTTGGCGATTGGACTGACTTTGGCCGTCTTTCTGCAGATCGCCGCCGCCATCTTGTTCACGCAATTCCTGAAGGTCTTGGCGGAACAGCTGGGCGACCTGGCGATGCTGGACCGGGTTCGCTCGCTGCGCCGCGGCTTGTTCAAATCGCTGGTGACGTCCTTTGGCCTTCAGCTGGCCATCTTGATCGTTGCAGGGATCTTGGCGATCATCGCGGTGTTTACCGCGTTCCTCGGGCTCTATTTCGCAGTTCCCCTTGCTGCTTTGGCGATGTTTCCGCTGGGCGTTCTCTGGCTCTGGGTTGTCGCCGAGATGTACTGGCACTACGCAGCGGCGTTGTCTGAAATCCGGCGAGCTGCGTTGGAAGTGGTCCAGGCCGAGGTGGTGAAGCCTGCGCGTGCAGTGAATCCCAACGGGATGCTCAGAGATACACGCGCTTGTTGTAGATGTACCATTCGAACATCAACACGCCGAGCGCCAGCAGCAGCACCCATTTCCAGAGCTCACGCCGCGTCTGGGAGTACCCTGACTGGCCTTTGAATTCGTCGTGCCCGATCTCCAGGGTTTCGGCGAGCTTGATGTCGCTTTCGCGGCTGTCGAACAGGTTGACGGCGAATTTTTGGGTGCGATCATCGCCTGCGGCGACTTTATAGACGCCCAACTCCTCGGTCCGCGACATGACAAAGGCGTTCTGTCCCTCACGCAGGACTTCCACCTGTTGCTGGGAGGGCGTGGTGACAGTTACCGCATCGACGCTGGCGAGCGTGCGAATGACGGCGGGCTCGCCCGGCTGCACATTGGAGGCCGCGCTGCCGCCGCGAACGCCTCCCAGGTACCGCAGGATGTTCATGGCGAAAACGGGGAAGCTGCGACGGATGATCCAGTTGGTGTTGATGACATTGTCGCCATCGACCACTTCCACGATCGGAAATCCCAGCACCGCATCCTCAAAGCCGCCTCGCGCGGCCAAGGCGAACAGGCAGCCGATGTCCGCTTCAATCAGCTTACGTCCGCCTTTGGGAGGCTCCACGGGCGAGCCTTCGATCACGTTGACGTCACCCAATTCGACATATCCCATCAAGGGGTGCGAGCGGTCGTAGTCGATCAGCAGCGGAGGGCTTTGCCGCTGGCCGACCTTCCAATCCTCCAGGGGCGGCGCGGACCCGATGAACAACGTGTTGGCTTGCGGCATCGTCTCCGGCGCGCAGCGGTCATAGATGATCAGATCGTATAGGCCTGCTTCGGCGGCTTGTTGCAGAGCGGGACTCGTCAGATCATCCGGCTTGGCGAGTTGAATGACGGCGATCTCCTGCGCCACCTCGGTGGTCAGCGCCAGACCGATCGGGTCGTTGAAGCCGCCGGTGGGCCGCACGATCAGCACTTGGGCGGGGCGAGCCGCATTGACCACGGCGTACGCCACGTTGTCCAGCGCCAGATCGTCCTCATATTCGAGGACCAACTTCAGCAAGCCGCCTTCCAGGTTGGCCAGTTCGAACTCCACGCCCGAAGTTCCTCGGCTGGGAACGCTGGTTCGCACGGCGTCGAGCAATTGTTCCGACTCGTTATAAAGCGAGAGCTCCACCTCGACGTCTTCCGGTCCCGAATTCTCCAGGCGGGCGAACGCCTGGGACTTATCGGGTTGCTCCGGATTGGTCTCCGTCTTGAACGCGGTAATGGCGACGTTGCGAGCTTCGCTTTCGCCGATCGGAACATAAATGGGATTCAGATTGCCGATGTTGAATTCCGGGACCGCTTCAAATCCGCCGTCGCTCATAATGTACAGCGTGGCTGGCTGCGCCTTGGCGACTTGCACGTCGGTGTCTTCGGTGCCTGTCCGTTCGGGATTGGCCAGCCCCGAGGCGTACCGCAAGGCTTCGATCAGATTGCTTCGGCGGTTGGTCGGTTGGATCTCCGCCAGTTCATCCTTCAAGCGGTTGCGATTATCCGTGTAGGGCGCCTCGATCTTGGCGATATCCGAGACGCTCATCAGCATCGCCACATCGCCCGATCGCATCTGGTCGATCATGCCAGCGACTTGTCTCTTGGCTTCCTCCAAGCGTGTACGGCCGGCGCCGACGTCCTTGGAGCTCATGCTGGCTGAGGTGTCGATCAGGAAGATGAAGCGATTGTCGGTCAACTTCAGGCCTTGCAGCCCGGGTCGCCACAGCGACAGCAGGATCAATGCGAGCAGCAGCAGTTGCAAGAACAGCAACAGACTTTGCCGCAACCGCTGCCAGATCGTGTTGACATGCAGGTCCTCGATGGTGCGGCTCCACAAGAACGTGCTGGGAACCTGCAGGGGCATGCGTTTGAGCTTCAGGAAATACAGCAGGACGATGGCGGGCGGGATCAATCCCAGCAGCAGCCACGGCTGCCAAGCGTTCAGGGAGTTCAGAAAGCTCATCGCACCAGGCCTCGCTTGCGCAGATAGTTGGCGACGAGTTGCTCGACGGGTGTTTGCGTGCTGGCCATCAAGTACGACATGCCTCGTTTGTTGCAGAAATCCTTGGCCCCGTTGACGAACGCCGCCAGCGTTCGTTGATAGCGATCCAGCAGCGGACGGCTCACGGTGATCTCCGCCTCATCGCCGTCCTCGCAATCGACCAGCTTCAGGTCGCCCTTCACATCGGGGTTGATTTCCTCCTCGGACAACACCTGAATCACGTAGACGTCCATTTGTTGGGCGACGAGAAAGCGCAGCGCGGTTTCGTAGCCGCCCTTGTCCATCAAGTCGGTGATCAGCACCAGGATGCCTTTGCCGGAATTGCGCAGGCAGAATTCCTTGATGCCTTGCTGCAGCGAGATGTTCGAGCCGGCTTGGACGGAGTCCAGGTACTCCATCATTCGCCACAGGCTCTGCCTGCCTCGAAGCACGGGCCCTGGATCTGCGCCGGCCCGCGCCTAACGCCTCGATCTTCACGCGGTCGGCTCGACACAAGCCGATAAAGCCGAGCGAGGCGGCGAGTTGCTTGGCCAGCAGCAGCTTGGTGGGCTCGCCGAAATCCATCGAGTCGCTGGCGTCGATCAGCGCGAAGAAGTGCAGGTCCTCTTCTTCCAGGAACAATTTCAGGAAGAGCTTGTCCAGCCGCGCGTAGGTATTCCAGTCGATGAACCGCAGGTCGTCGCCAGGCACGTAGTTGCGAAAGTCGGCGAACTCGACGCTCTGCCCCTTGCGCTTACTGCGGCGTTCGCCCTTCATGCGGCCGCGAAAGACCTTGCGACTCACCAGCTCCAACCGTTCCAGTTGAGCCAGCAGTTCTGGAGAAAGCAAAGGGATCATATCGCGGTGCAGGGCAAGAGAGAGGGAGAAGCGTAGCGACGCGGCGATTGCGGCGGGCTGGCGTTTAAGCGATCGAGGCCACCACCGGCTCGTCGGACTTTTCGGGCACCTGCTCCAGCAATTGCAACAGGACCGAATCGGTTTCAACGCCTTCGGCTTGGGCTTCGAAATTCAAGATGACTCGATGGCGCATCGCCGGCAGATAGACGCGTCGCACATCTTCGAAGCTGACATTGAAGCGGCCTTCCAGGAGGGCCCGCACCTTGGCGGCCAAGGCCAGCGTCTGGGCGCCTCGAGGGCTGCTTCCCCACCGCAGATACTGATTGGTGATGTCCGGCGCCATCGGGCCTTCCGGATGCGTGGCCAACGTCAAGCGGACGACATAATCCTGCACGTGCGGCGCCAGGATGACTTCCCGCACGAGTCTTTGCCATTTCTTGATTTCCTCGCCGTCCATGACCTTTTCCGGCTCGACGTGGACGCCTCGCGTCGTGCGGTCGACGATGGTGGCCAACTCCTCGCGTCCCGAGTAGCCCACGACCAACTTGAACATGAAACGATCCAATTGGGCTTCCGGCAGCGGGTAAGTGCCTTCCTGCTCAATCGGGTTTTGCGTGGCCATGACGAAGAAGGGCTGCTTCAGTTCGTAACGCGTGCCAGCGACGGTGACGGTGCCTTCCTGCATCGTCTCCAACAGCGCCGATTGGGTCTTGGGCGTGGCTCGGTTGATTTCGTCCGCCAGACAGATCTGCGTGAAGATCGGTCCTTTCTGGAACTCGAAGACCCGGCGGCCATCGGGGTTTTCCATGACCATGTTCGTGCCCAGGATGTCCGCCGGCATCAGGTCCGGCGTGAACTGGATTCTCGAAAAGTCCAGGCTGAGGCATTGCGATAGCGTGCGAACCAGCAGCGTCTTGCCCAGTCCGGGGACGCCTTCCAACAGACAATGGCCGCCCACGAACATGCACGCCAGAACTCCGTGGACGATCTCGTCGTGCCCCACGATGACGCGCCCGATCTGCTCCTTCACGTGACGGTAGCGTTCGCGAAAATCTTCAGCTTGAGATTGCAATGTGTCGCCGATGCTCATCAATGATCCTCGTGAGTTCGCGGGCCCTTGGGGAGTGCTCGCTACGGTGGTATGTGTTGAAGGATGAAATGGCGGAGTTGGCCGTCGTTCGCCGGTCAGGCGGTCCGCCGCCTATTCGTCCGGGCGGTTCTTCCAGGCCTTTTTCTCGGCTTGAAGCAAGCGAGAAGTATAACCATCTTGTTCTTCCGCCGGGGTGGCGGCGGGTGGGGGAGTCGCCGCGGGACGACTGGGACTCGCGGAGCTTTGCCCCATGGCTGAATTCAAATCATCAGGACTCGAGGCGTCGTCCATCTGCGGCTCGAATCTAGCCGCCGCCCGACGCGTTTCCAATTCCTGGCCGACTTCGGCCTTGCGGCTCCGCAACCTCGCAAGTCGATCTTCATGCACCTCAGGCTCTCGATCCCAACCCAAGCGACGACGGACGAGCTCCACGCCGGGTCGAATCCACTCGTAGTCAAACGTCACGCGACGAACGAAGACGTCCGCGAAGAACACGCAACAGCACAGGAACAAGATCCAGGGCCAGACGTCCTGAATGCTAACCGCCTTCTCGAGCGTATGGCGAAACGTATCGACTTCCATCAGGGCGGCCACGTTGGTGACATCGCCGGGAATCACCTGGCCGGGCTCCCCGCCCTGCGGCTTCAACATCGCCAAGGACTTGAGCAAAGCGAGATTCGTTTCGCGATCCTTGTACTCGGCGGAGTAGGGCACGGTGACGCCCGCGACGATGGGCGGTCGCGGACGCATCTGACCGGTTTCGGGGTCTTTCATCATTCCGGGGTTGATGGTGACGAAGAAGCTGCCGGGTTTATCCGCCGTGAACTCGCCTTCGTAGCGTCCCGGTGCGGTCTGCCGAATGGGCAGGTCCCGCGAATCGAGGTCGGGCGTGACGGCGGCGCCGGACATCTGCAACAAGTTCATGAACTCGTTTTCCTTGTCCATGGCGGTCACCACGACGCGAACCTTGCCGTCCTTGATGTTGGTGGCGACGGTGAAGTTGCCGTCTTGGTCCACCGGCCGCATCGCCCACCGCACCATCTGGACAAAGAAACGATCGTAGTTCTCCCAGTTGGTCCAGCTATTGGTCCAGCGAAATCCGGCGTCGGAGGTGAACACCGCGGTCCGTCCAAAACCGTATGTCCAACTGGCCAGGATCACATTGTTGCGATCGTCCTTCGGCAGCGGCGAGCGAATGGAGACCTCCACCAGAGGACTGTCCTTCTGCTCTGTCATCACAAAGCCCCGCATCGGCGGCAAACGCTCGCCGCGTTTCAGGCTGCCCAGCATTTCGTGCGGATACGTCACGACCGGTTGCACGGGGGTTTCGGGTTCGAAGATCAAGGGACGCGAAATGCGTCGCGCCTCTCGCTGGTAGATCTTGGGCAACGCTTGCGGATTGGCGACCTGATAGTATTTGCCGCCGGTCAGGTTCGCGATGTTTTGCAAGCCTTGGCTTCCCGCGGGGCCATGCGAGCCGATCGCGACCGTGCTGATCTGGATGTTGGCGGCGATGAATGCGCTGAGCGTCGATTGGAACGGCGGACTCGGATCGCCGTCGCTGATGACGATCATATGCTTGACGGCGGCGATGTTATTCACCGACATGAAGGCCTTCAGAGACAACTGCATCGCGGGTTCGAACTGCGGCATGTCGCCGGGTTGCATGCGGCTGAGTTGGGCGAGCATTTTCCGGCGCACCGGACCGACCTGCAACAGACCCGAGTTGTTCTGCCCCCACAACCACGCGTCCCGCCCCGTGCCGTTTTCCCAATGGATCAGACCGCAGTAGTCCATCGGCCCCAGCGCCTCGATCGCTTTTTGAGCAACGACGGTTTGCCAATAGTTTCCCCGCGCCATTTCCGAGGCGTGCATCATGAGCACCAAGGCGCCAACCGCTTTGACTTCGGCATTCTTGATCTGAAAGTCGACGGGCATCGCCCTTTCCAGGTCGGTGTTGGCCCAGCCCCCGGCGCCGAAGGAGTTGGGACCGCCCAGCATCAACAGGCCGCACCCCATCTGCTCGGTATTGGCGACCAGCATTTTAATCTGTGCGTCGCTGAAGTTGCTGATCTTGTCCGCGTCTTCGCCGCTGCTCCGCGGCGTATTGGCCAGGATGACGCAATCGTAACCCTGCAATTCGGCCAGCGACGAGTACAATTGATCCGTGCCGCGCATATCGACTTCGATGTTGTTCGCGCGCAACCGCTCGACCAGGAAATCAAACTCGCCGCGATTGGTCCAATCCTCGATCAACAAAATCCGGCCCTTGCCGCGCACATGCGTGAACGCGGTGGCCTCGTTGTTTTCAACCAGCTGATCCTCCAGGCGATTGCGGGCGACGAACGTGGCCTTGTAGGTGTAAACCGCTGGCTTTTCGATCTCGTGGCGAAAGCTGAAAACCTGCTTGCCCGGTCGCACGGTCACTTCCGTCTCGCGGATCAAGTTCTCGCCGGAGCCGAATTGCTGCACCACGCGCAGCGTGCCATCGACGGGCTGGTCGCCGTAGTTGCTCAGCACCACGCGGGCTTCAACGGGTTGGCCGCGACGAATGTCCGGGGGCAGGGTCAACTTCTCGACGACGACTTCCCCGCGTTGCTCCAACTCAATGGGGACCACATCAATCCCGATACTGTCGTCGGTCAACATCGCGGCCACGGATCGAGCGTCGCCCAGGTTCTCATTCCCGTCGGACACCAACACGATGCGTTTCGCCGAGCCCTCGGGAAAGCTCGCTTGAGCCAGCTTCAAGGCCGCCGAGAGGTTCGTGGCGTCCGGGCGCAAGTCGGCGACGACTTCAATGACGCCGGCCGAGGGGATGTCTTGATCGAAAGGAGGCGTTTCGACCAGGGCTTCCTTGGCGAACACAATCACGCCGGCGCGATCTTCACGATCCTCGTTGCGATGCCGGGCGACTTCGCCGACCACATACTTCATCATGGCGTTCCGCTTGCCTTGCGGAATACTGGCGGATTGGTCCAACACGTAGATGACCGTGAGCTTCTCACTCACGCGAGCCAGTTGGAATTCCGCGAGCGCCAGGATGATCGCCACGATCACGATGGTGCGAAAGGCCAGGGCCAGCAGGCGCCGCACGCGGCCCAGGCCCGCCAGACTGTGGTAGCTGAAGAACCACACCAGCGGAACCAAGAGAAGCAGCCACAGATACTGTGGACTGTTCCATTCCCATCCTAATCCGAACATGACTCACCTCGGCGATCTTGATCGATCTTGAATCCGCGAAGCGCGGCCGCGTCCATCCAGCAGTCCAACTAGAAATAGACTCGCTGCACTCGATGATTGTAAGTGTCCACAACATGGGTCCGCCCGCGTGAATCGCGGACCAAAGCCCAGGGTTGGCAAAGTTGTCCCGGCTCGCGGCCGGGTCCGCCCCAACTGCCGACCAGCTCCCCTTCCAGCGTGAATTTCTGCACGCGATGGTTGCCGAATTCGCAAACGTAAACGTGCCCCTCGCCGTCTAACACCAGGTCATACGGATAACGCAACTCCCCCGGCCCTTCCCCCTCCTGGCCCCAGATTCTGACCAGCTTCGGTTGCTCGCCCGTGGCGTCGATGACTTGGATGCGATGGTTGCAGGCGTCGGCCACCCAAAGGTGGTCGTTTGCATCGATGGCGATGTTCTGGGGGCGGACGAATTGCAGCGGCTCCTGCCCGTGGGAGCCGATCTGCATTAAGAACTCGCCCGTCGGGCTGAATTTCTGAATGCGGTCATTCTCACCATACTCGCCGATGTAATAGCAGCCTTGCGAATCCTGCACGGCGTCCGTCACGAAATGAAAGTTGCCGTGCTCCGGTCCGCAGACGCCGCCGATGGAACGCTGCTGTAACAGCTCTCCCTCGGGGGTGTACACCAGCATTCGGAAGTAATGCGTGTCGGCGACCAGCAGATTTCCATCGTTGTCGAACGATAATCCCGAGGGCTTGCCCTGTGCTGTTGCGGGAGTTCGCCAGCCGCGCAGAAATTCGCCATCGCAATCAAATACCTGAATCCGTCCCGTCATATCGACGATGTAGAGCTGATCCGACTCGTCGATCGCGGCGGCTCGAGGTTTCTGCAATTGGCCCGGCCGTTCGCCTTGCTTCCCCCAGACCGCATCGACAACGCCCTGTTGAGGATGCAAGCAACCGCTGGCCGACGCCGCCAGCGTTAGGACAACAACGGCCCTCACGCCAGCCCGGACCGCGCCCGCGGCGAACAGGACCCAAGGAGGGCTTTGAGAGCGGAAAGAGTCAACCACGTGGCGGCCAGTCAAAGGGGTGGTTTCCGAGGAGGAGAAGCGCTTGTCGCGATAAGTCAGTCACCCGGCGCCGCGGGGGCGTCGGACCCACACACATTGTAACGCACCGAGTGGTTGCGGCGGGGGAGTGTCCGCTCTTCCTGTATACCGCGAATTCCGCGCCCGTCGCGACTGGCGAGATCGAACGATCGACCGCAGACCCGATTCAGTGGGACGTGGCAATGGCGCCCCTGGGGAGGGGAAGCGGGTCCTCTGCGGGGGCTCTGATAAGGCGGCGAACGTCCGGGGTAGCGATGGCGTTTCGGTTTGTGTTCCAGGCCGCAAACCTCAGGCGACCCAGAGAAACCAAAGTCGCCAGGCGGGAACCGCCCGCCGTTCGCCGGCTACGTTCGCAACCCTTGATAGCGTAACCGATTAGGCTAGAATTGACAGCTTGTTGCGATTATTCGGCGGCAGGTCGATTTGGACGGCCGGCGAGCGCACGGTCCCGGAAGTCACTTTCGTGCCTCAAGGATTCAGCGACTTGACCGCCGTACTGCGTTGCGCGGCGAAAGCAACGACGTTTTCCTCCCGGTTGCCTAGGTGGAGGAATCGCCCCGCGTCCGCATCGCTGCAGGAGCAACTTGGCCATGGCCCCGATCGTGATCGACCTGAGACAGGCCGACGACCAGCGCGATGCGGTGCACCGTGCGGCTCAAGCACTCACCGAAGGCAAGCTGGTCGCGTTTCCCACCGACACCGTGTATGGCCTGGCCGCCAGCGCGTTGAACGCCGACGCCGTGTTGCGGCTGCAACGAGCTCGCCAGCAGCCTGCCGGGCAACCGATGACGCTCGCCTTGCAGCATGGCGACGAGCTGCTTGACTACGCCCCCGACGCTCATCCCCTGGCCCGCCGCCTGGCCCGGCGCTGCTGGCCGGGACCGCTAACGCTGTTGCTGCCCGATCGTCATCTCGAAGGCGTGATTCGACAATTGCCGCCTCCGGTTCAGCTGGCGGCGTGCCCCGATGGTGAAATGAGCCTGCGAGTGCCCGGCCATCCCGCGGTGCTCTCCGTGCTGAGGTACTTGGCTGGGCCTCTGGTGCTGACCAGCGCCTCGGTTCACGACCAGCAGGACTCGCTCACGGCCGCCGAGGCGGTGGCTCGGATTGGCGAGCATGTGGCGATGGTCTTGGATGATGGCGAGGCGAAATTCGCTCAACGCTCGTCGATTATCCGGGTCAATTCGGCCGGCCGCTTGGAAGTCGTCCGCTCGGGAGTCGTTTCGGAAGAGGCCTTGCAGCGTCTTTCCGCGTTGGTGGTGCTGCTGGTTTGTACAGGCAATACATGTCGCAGTCCCATGGCGGAAGTCTTAATGAAAGCCAAGATCGCATCACTGCTGAAGACTTCGATCGAGGACTTGGAGCACCATGGGGTCATGGTGTTCTCTGCTGGACTGGCTTCCCTGGCGGGCGATCGCGCCGCAGACGCCGCCGTGCAGACCATGGCGGCCCGCGGGTTGGACCTAACGCACCACGAAAGCCAACCGATCACGGACCGCCTGGTGCGATTCGCCGACCTGATCCTCACCATGACTCATGGTCACCGGCAAGCGATCATCGGGCACTGGCCCGATACGGCGCCGCGAGTGCATACGCTGTGCGGAGAGCGTGATCTGGCGGATCCGATCGGGGGCAGCCCCGATGTCTATCAGCAATGCGCGGACGATATCGACGTGGCCTTGGACCAGTGGCTGCCTCGGCTGCCGCTCCCCAAGCAAGAGCTCGGCTGATCGTCCCGCCGCGGCCCCGCCAGTTCCCCCAGCCCAACCATACGGAAGATGCGAGTCCACCATGAGGATAGCGATCGGATGCGACCATCGCGGTCGCGATGTGAAGCCGCAGGTCATTCGCACATTGACCGCGGCGGGCCACGATGTCGTCGAAATGGGACCGGATGCTTCCCAGAGCATCGACTATCCGGATGTGGCTGCGATGGTCGCCGGCGAGGTCTCGCGCGGCGCGGCCCAGCGAGGCGTACTGATTTGCGGCACCGGAATCGGCATGGCGATCGCCGCCAACAAATTTCCCGGCGTCCGCGCCGTCCCGCTACGCGATCCCGCGACGGCCGACATCTGCCGCCGTCATAACGATTGCAACTTGTTGTGCCTCCCCGGCGATCTCGGCGGCGAAATGCTCGAGACCACCGTGAAGACATGGCTCGAGACTCCCTTCGAAGGCGGTCGCCATCAACGGCGTCTGGACAAGATCAGCGCCATCGAGAACAAGCAAAGCACCTGCTAAGCAGACCGGCCCCCGGGGTGCGCTGCGACCCCCATGGGCATCAAGTTAAGGGGGCGGCGTAGACGCTGTCGTTGGTCTGGGCTGTGGCGAGCCGCCAGCGGGGCCGTCAACGGGTCACCGCAGAGAGCACGGAGGAACACAGAGGACAGAATTGCATCCGCCTCTGTGGTTCTCCGTGTCCTCCGCGGTCAATTCCATCCGGATTCTTCTTAACTTGATGCTGATGGGGGTGCGCTGCGCGACCTGGCGCTTTGATGTTGCACCGCGTTGCCGTGCGGGGCGATCGCCTTCAGCTGGGTTCCGACCCCATGCTTGCGAACCAGGCCTTGGCTCGACGTTCCATTTCTTCATCGTCGACGTCCTCCACATGCGTCGCGACGCCCCATTGGTATCCGAAGGGATCCAGGACCTTGCCGTATCGATCTCCCCAGAACGCGTCCATCATCGGCGCTGCAACTTGGCAACCAGCGTCAATCGCTTGTTGAAAAACGGCATCCGCGTCCTCCACATAGAGATGCAGCGAAATTGGCGAACCGCCCAGCGTCTTGGGCGATTTCATATCCCACTCCGGATTCTCCTGGCTCAGCATGATGGTGGAATTGCCGATGTGAAGCTCGGCGTGCATCACCGCACCGTCCGGCGCCGTCATGCATGAGCCGCCTTTCGCGGAGAACGCTCGCTGGTAGAAGTCCATCGCCTCATGAGCGTCTTGCACAATCAGATACACATTGACCGTGTTGCAGCCGGCCGGGATGGGTGAAACAGCCATATCGAAACTCCAGAGAGGATGGAAAAAGGCGAAGCCGTTCGGCGGCCCCGGGGGGCTGTTGGAGGACACGATGCGAGACGAACGAAAATGCTGCCTGTTGCGATCACGACGAGCTTGGCGACGGCAAGTTCGCGCGATTGTTCGGATCTTGCCAGCGGGCGATTTTCTTTTTCGAACGAATACGTGGTTTTCATCATTAAGCGAGGTCGGACCCGGCCGGGCTGCTGATAAATTCAAAGGGAGTTGGTCCTGTCCGACGCCCCGATCATTCAACAGGTAGTCCCTTCGCCATGCAAGCCTCCAACCGCCCAACCCAGCACGAAATTGACCTGCTGTTCCGCAATGCTCACCTTCGTGATGAACTGGACGCTTACGCGGACGACTCACTGACCTGCATGGACTGGAGCCGCCAGCCGGTCGAGGCGGAGAACGAGTACCTGGAGTGCATGCTCGCCTGGGAGCAGGCCCCGGTGCTGCCGATTCAACAATGGCTCGGCCCCGGCCTCCAATTCCCGCATCCCGAGTCCCTCAACGATGCGGAACTGTCCACGCATCTCTGGAATGTGATTCATCGTCTCTACCAGCACCGCGTGATCATCGAACACGCCGACCACCTCTCGGACCGCGAATTGTACTGGATTATCTTTCGCGACATCTTGCCCGCCTGCGTAAAGCACCTCCGCCGCACCCGCGCCGCCTTCCTGCGCTGGCGATGCGTGGACGCGGCGTTGCACCCGGAACTCTGGCTGAGCTACTACGCCGATCCCATGCAACGCAAACGTTGGAGCTACGAGCACGGCGAAGCCCCGCCACCGCCGAAAAACCCGCCCTACCCAAGAATGATGCCACAGGCGGGGTAGGTGGAGAGTGGAGAGTGGAGAGTAGAGAGTTAGAGATTAGAGATTAGGTGGTAGAGGGCGGGTCTCAGAAGATCCGGACAGCCCCGAAGGGGTCGGCCATGGCGGAGAGGGTTGCCGCGCACGCTGGACCACAGCCTGCCACCTCGCTGGCAGGTGTGCATCCTCCACACCCCCTCCTCTCGACCACCTACTCTCGACTCTCTCCCACCCGCCTACTCCTCGTCCTTGCCGAAGAACATCATGTGTTGCCAGGGCAGTCGTTCGAATTCTTTGACGAGTTTGAATCCGTTGGCGTTGAGTTCGGTTTCGACTTGTTTCTTACTCATCTTGTGAAGCGGCTTGATGGGTACTTCCGGGTCTTCGGCGCGGTACTCCAGCAGTACGATGACGCCGTTGGGCTTGAGTGATCGCCGCATGGCGGCCAGCATCTGTTCCGGGTGCGAGAATTCGTGATAGACGTCGACCAGCAAAATGAGGTCAACGGAGTCCTTAGGCAAACGCGGATTGTGCAGCGACCCCAGGATCGGCGTGACGTTGTTGAACGCCTTGTTGGTGCATGCGATCGCGCAGGAAGCTCAGCATTTCCGGTTGGATATCGACGGCCAGAACCGATCCCTGCGGACCCACCATTTTCGCCATTTGCAACGCGTAGAATCCATTGCCGCAACCCATGTCGCAAACCGTCATGCCCGGCTTGACGCCCAGGTTGGAGAGCATCAACGAGCACCGCTCTTCATCCTCGCGGTTTTCTCGGATGAGCCATTCCGCACCCAGATAGTGCATTGTCTGAGCGACCCGCCGCCCCATGTAACGTTCGACGGGTGGTGGCGTCTTGTCCTCCTGCTCGGAATTTCGCCGCGCTCCGCGAGCGCCTCGCTCCTGCCCACGGCCCTCGGAGGTCCAGCATGAAGTCGCCAGATAGCCGCAAACCAGAATCAGGAGGCAGCGGCGAAACGATGGAGCGGGCATGGCGGGCACTCTCGCAGCGAAGGGAACAGGGATCAGCCGACCCCTGATTCTAGACGACGCGGATTGGTTTGACCAAATCCGAGCCGTCTTCGCTGCTCGCCGCCGACTTTCAAGCGCTCTGGGGCGGCGATTGGGGCCGCGGCAAGGGGTCGCGGCGATTCGCCAGCCGGTTCTCGCTATTGACGCGTGAGTTCGCGAAAGCGGCGGATCAGGTCGAGCGTGACGGGGCCCGGCTTGCCGTCCCCAATCAGGCGATCATCGACCTTCACCACGGGAATCACTTCGGCCGCGCTGCCGGTCAGGAAACACTCGTGAGCCGTGTAAACGTCGAAACGCGTCATGGCGGCTTCCCGGACGGGCAAGTCCGCTTGTTCGGCCAACTCCATGACCGCGGCGCGGGTGATGCCCTCGAGGATCCCCGCATCGGTGGGCGGCGTCAGCAATTGCCCCTTGCGGACGATGAAGATGTTGTCGCCCGTGCATTCGGCGACTTCGCCTTTGTGGTTCAGCATCAAGGCTTCCTGGCAGCCGGCCTTGAGGCCTTCGATCTTGGCCATGATGTTGTTCAAATAGTTCAGCGACTTGATGCGGGGGCTGGTCGCGGCCGGGTGATTGCGAATGGTCGCTGCTGTGATGATCTCCAGTCCGTCGCGATAGTACTCCTCCGGATAGAGCGCGATCTTGTCGGTGATGATGATCACTTGCGGATTGCTGGTGCGATTGGGATCCAGTCCCAGAGTGCCGGCGCCGCGAGTGACGACCAGGCGAATGTAAGCCGTCGGTGAGTTGATTGGCCTTCAAGGTGTCGTTGACCGCGTCGATCATCGCCGGCTTGGTCATCGGGATGCTGAGGCGGATGGCCGTGGCGGAATCCCACAGCCGGTCAAGATGTTCCTGCATCCGAAAGACCTTGCCGCCATAGGTCCGCATGCCTTCGAAGACGCCGTCGCCGTACAGCAAGCCATGATCATAGACGCTGACCTTGGCGTCTTCTTTGTCGAACAACTGACCGCTGATATACACCTTGAGCGACATGGCGCCGGCAACTCGTGGAGGAGAGGAAAACGTACGCTACTCAGACGCGCTGAGCCTTGCCCAGTTTCAGACGCAGCGTGCAGTCGGCGTTCTTCGCCACACTCTCATCGTGCGTCACCATGACTATAGTGAGGCCCTGGTCGCGGTTCAAGGAGCGCAAAGTTCAATGACGCCCGCGCCGGTTTCCTGATCCAGATTGCCGGTCGGTTCATCGGCGAACAGGACTTGGGGGCGCATGACCAGGCGCGGGCGATTGCGGTGCGTTGCATTTCGCCGCCGGACATCTCCAGAGGACGATGCGTCTCACGGTGCTCCAACCCGACCCATTTCAGCAGTTCGCGAGCGCGGGCGACGTATTCCGGTCGACGGCGCCACCAGGTCCATAGACTGTTGCAGATCATCAGCGGGGACAGCACGTTCTCCAACGCGGTCAACTCCGGCAACAAGTGATACGACTGGAAGACCATGCCCAGATCTTGATTCCGCATGCGATCCCGCGGCCGCGGGGAGAGGTTGTCAATCCGCACCCCATTCAGGTGGATCTGGCCCTTGTCGGGTTTATCCAGCGTGGCCAGCAGGTGCAGCAACGTGGTTTTTCCCGAACCGCTTTGCCCCACAATCGCCGTGAATTTACCGCGAGCGATGTCGGCGTCCACTCCGCGAAGTACGGGAATCGTCACCTTGCCTTTGTGATAGCTCTTGAAGACGCCTCGGCACCGAATCAACGTCGCCGAGCTCATCGTTGGCGAAGCGGACTTCGGCGACGCCGCGTCGATGCGCTGCTCGGCCGATCGCCGGCGGGGCGCCGCGGCCGTCGCGGCCAGCGGCGCCGCTGCGGCTGGACTCGTAGCCGACGCCAACGCGTCGGAAGCTTGACTTGCCAAGGGCTTATTCATTGCGCAGCGCCTCCACCGGGTGCAATCGCGCCGCTCGCAGTGCGGGCAACACGCTGGCCATCACGGCGATGAACAACGCGCCCAGCACCACCATCACGACGGTCATTTCGATCGACTCGTACGGGAATCTCGGAGAAGTAGTAGATGGTCGGATCAAACACCTCGCGACCCGTGGCCCATTCCAACACGGCGGCGACTCCATTGATGTTCCTGACGAACAACAACCCCAGCACCATGCCCACTCCGCTGCCGACGACGCCCAGCGACAATCCGTAGTTCAGGAAGACTGCCATCACTCCGTGGCTGGGTGCTCCCAGCGACTTCAGGACGCCGATGTCGCGAGTCTTCTCGACGACGATCATGAAGAAGATCGCCAGGATTCCAAAGCCGGCCACGGCGATGATCAGGAACAGCAGGATGTTCAGGATCGTGGTCTCCATTTGCACGGCCGACAGCAGCGGACCCTGCATGTCCCGCCAGGTGCGAATCGAATACCCGTAGGTTTCGATCGGGAAACGCGACCGCAATTCGTCGCGGCCAGATTCAGGTCGCACCCAGGTTTCAGTTTGACCTGGATCGCCGAAACGGTCGCCTTCTCCTCGGTCTCCGGATCGAACATGCCGCGAATGTATTGCAATCGGGAGAGCGGCACGAACGCGAAGTTAGCGTCGTATTCGCTCATCTTGCTTTCGTACAAGTCCACGATTGTGAACAGATCGCGTTTGATCTTCGGCGGTTGCCCGCAGTTGGGGAAGCCGATTTGCACATCATCGCCGGGTTGCAGGAAGTAGAAGTCCTCCACTTCTCCCGTATCCGGGCGCCGCCGTCGATGGCTGGCGATGGAGATGCCCAGAATCACGCCGGTATGCTGTTGGGACTCGGCGTCGAAAGTTTGCCCGTCGCTTTGGCTCGCCAAAGGGGAATCGGGCAACGGGACGTCCGCGAAGGGATCTTGCGGGGTGTCGGCCGCGGCCCGCATGGGCGACTCGTCAGCGGCCAGGTTCGCGTCGCCGGAGGCGGGTTCGCGGTTGGCGGCGTCGATGGCTTCGATCCGAGCGCGAGCGTCCGCCATTTCTTTCTCATAGGCGGCCGCCATTCGGCGATGTTGCCAGCCCGCCAGTTGCAGTTCCGGTCGCTCGGGGGCGTAGCCGTTTTCATGCAGCAGGAAACTGAGTTTTCGCCGGTTTTCCGGATGCAACAAGAAGCGGCCAAAATCGCTGACTTCGGCGTAGCTGCGTTCGTCGATGCCAATCAGTGTGATCTGCCGCCACTGATACTCGCCGCGGAAGCGAAAATTCAGCATCGCCGGCACATGCACGGTGGTCGTGATCCCGGCCACGCGATCGCCCAGGATGCGGCGGATCTCGGCCTCATGCATGCCTGGCTCGCGCAAGCCAACCACGTCGTGGCTCTCCAGAATGATATCCGAGAGGATGCCGTTCATCCGCTCTTCCATCTCTTCGCTGAAACCGGCCATCACGCTGTTGACAATGATCAGCGTGGCCACGCCCAACGTGACGCTGACCACGGAGGCCAGCGCGATATATCTGGTGCGCAGGTAACGCCACGAGAGCAGGTATTTGTACATCCGCCATTCCTTTGGCTGAAGCGGCCGCGGTCCTTGTCGCCTGGCTACGAGCCCGCCTCGCGCAGTTGCTCGCCGCTTATTCCCGCCGTTGATCCTTGCCTGAAGCGCGTCCGGCGCCTCGGAGAGTGCCTCTGTACACGAATTACTCGGGGCGCAGCAAGGGGAAAAGAATCACATCACGGATCGTCTGCGAGTTGGTCAGCAGCATGACCAGCCGATCGATTCCAACCCCCAGCCCTCCCGCTGGCGGCATGCCGTATCTCAAGGCCCGGACAAAATCCGAGTCCATTTTGGCCATCGAGTCCTCATCCGACAGCCCCTCCAATTGCGTCAGAAACAGTTGCTCCTGCAAGTCGGGATCGTTCAGCTCGGTGTAAGCGTTGGCCACCTCCATGCCCTGCACGAACAGCTCGAAGCGTTCGGCGACCTCCGGATGGTCGGCCTTTCGCTTGGTGAGCGGGCAGATGCTGGCCGGGTAGTCGATCACAAAGACGGGGCCGGTCAGCTTGTCTTCCACTTGCGCCTCGAAGACCTCGTTCTTGATCACATCCGGATGCTTGCCCGGTCTCCAAGCCGATCTGCGGGCCAGCCTGGCTGACGGCGTTCGTCGTCCTGCGGGTCCACGCCGGCGTGCTCTTGCAACAATTGATCGTAGGTCGCCCGGGCGAAAGGGGGCGTGAAGTCGATTTGCGCGTCGCCCCAGGGCAACCACTCGGCCACGCCCCATGGCGTCAGATCGCCTCGCAGGACGAGCTTCTCGGTCAGGTCCATCATGGAGCTCATAGTCGCCGTAGGCCTGGTACACCTCCAGCATCGTGAATTCGGGATTGTGGCGGGGGCTGATGCCTTCGTTGCGATAGACGCGTCCCAATTCGTAAACGCGTTCCATGCCGCCCACCAGCAAACGCTTCAGGTGCAGCTCCAGGGCGATACGCATGTACAGTTCCATGTCCAGCGTATTGTGATGCGTCAGGAACGGTCGAGCGGCCGCTCCGCCGGCGATGGTGTGCAGCGTCGGGCCCTCAATCTCCACGAACTGCTCGGCGGCCAACGTACCTCGGATGGATTGAACGATTCGAGTTCGGTCGAGAAAACGTTCGCGCACTCCATCGTTATAGGCCAGGTCCACATACCGCCTCCGTTGACGGAGTTCGGTATCGGCCAGGCCGACGTGCTTGCCAGGCGGAGGAAGGATCGACTTGCAGTGAAAATGCAGGCGTTCGGCGAAGATCGTCAATTCGCCCGTGTTGGTGCGTCCCAACCAGCCGTCCACTCCGATGAGGTCGCCGAGATCGAAACAGCTGCGCCAAGGCGAAGTTCTCCTCCCCGACTTGCTTCTTTCCAATGAACAATTGAATCGAGCCGGTCCAATCCTCGATATCGATGAACAGCAGCTTGCCCGTATCTCGCAGCAGCTTGATGCGGCCGGCGGTGCGGACGGTGGGCCCGACGACTTCTCCCTTGCCCTGCTCCGCCTTCCACTGACGCATGTTGACGGGCGGCTCGCTGGATAAATCCGGCAAAGGAGTTTCCTCGCCATCCTCGAGGCGATATCGAATCTGATCGGACAGCCCGCGAATGTCGCCGATCCACTGGCGATCGTCGAACCGCCGCCCCCAAGGATCCACGCCCAGGTCCGCGATCTTCTTCAGGTTGTCTCGCCGAGCGGCTTCGTATTGGTCTTCCGCCCCCGGTGAGTCGTCGGGAATCTCGGCGGCGTCATGAGGGTCGGACATGGAGGGGGATTCCAGGGAGGACTCGAGCGAAACCCATCAGCATCAAGTGAAGAAAATCCGGCTGGAATGGATCACGGAGTTCCTTTCGTGCGACCCGTTTCACGGCCCCGCCGGCAGCTTGCGAGAGCCCGGACAATGACGGCGTTGACGCCGATCCCTTAACTTGATGCCTCTGCGGAAGACTCTAGCGAAACCCGGAATTGTAAATGGTTGCCTCAAGCGGTCAATAACCGTCAATTGACCCGCTCGCCAGATGTTACTAGGATGCAGCCCCGCCTTCGCGGCGGGTGTGTTCGTAGCGACGCGACTTTCTAAGTGAACGAGTTTCTGCGTTGAATACCGGCCCGCAGCAGACGCCCCTTCAGCGAACTTGGGCGACTTGGTTCCAGCCCCAACAACCTCGCAGTCGAGCGGCCGAGATGTCGCTGACGATCGCTTTGGCGGCGGTTGTCGGCATCCTGGCCGGCGTCGGCGCGACGTTGTTCACCTTTCTGATCGAAGCCGTTGACTGGCTTACCGTCGAGCCGTTTCTGTGGCTCCAGCAAGACTATTCCTGGGCGCGGTGGGGACTGTTGCTGCCGCCTTCACTCGGCCTGCTGGCGGTGGCCTGGTTCACGCGCCGCTACGCACCCGAGGCGCAAGGCCATGGCGTGCCCGAAGTGATCATCGCCGTGGCTCGCGATGACGGCCGAATCCGGCCTCGCGTTTCGCTGGTGAAGATCCTGGCCAGCGCGTTTTGCATCGGCACCGGCGGCAGCGTCGGCCGTGAGGGGCCCGATCGTTCAAATTGGCTCATCCCTGGGCAGCTCGGCCGGGCAGCTCTTCGGCTTGCCCAGCCCGGTGATCAAGGTCCTGGTCGCCGCCGGCGCCGCGGCGGGAATCAGCGCCACGTTCAACGCGCCGCTCGCCGGCGTCGTCTTCGCCAGCGAGATTATCCTGGGCACGTTCGCCGCGGACAGCTTGACGCCGATCGTGATCTCCAGCGTGCTGGCCAATGTCGTCCAGAAGCACATCGGCGAACACGGACTGAACGCCGCCTTTCCGGCGATCGATTATCGCTACGTCGGTTCCTGGGCGCAATTGCCGTCCTACCTGCTGTTGGGCTGTGCGGCGGGGATCGCGGCGGCCGGATTCGTCAAAGTGCTGTATTGGACCGAAGACCAGATGGCTCACTGGTTCCCCAAGTATGCTTGGCGCGCCGTAGCGGCGGGACTGTTGGTCGGGTTGGGCGGCGCGCTCTACCCCGCCGCTCCGCCCAACCTGTCCGACAGCGAGCAGCAGCAACATCAAGAGCACCCATTCACGCCCCCGTTGTTTGGCGTGGGCTACCCCATCGTCTCCCATAGCCTGCACCTGGATGACGAACTCGCTCGCGGCGCCCCAAACGGTCGCGAGGGCGAACTGCGAACCGACGAGACCGGGGCGGCCAAAGCGAAGCCGCGAGCTGACAAGACGGTCTGGCTGAGTCGCGAAGCGATGTGGCGGGAGTTGTGGTGGCTGACGCCGCTAATCTTCTTGAAGCCCATCCTCTGCTCGGTCACGCTCGGCGGCGGAGGGTCGGGAGGCATTTTCGCCCCGTCGCTTTTTCTGGGCGCCACCCTCGGCGGCGCTTTCGGTTTGCTGGCGAACCTGTTGCTGCCCGACTTTTCGCCAGCCCGGGCGTCTATGCGATTGTCGGCATGGGGGCCGTCGTCGCCGGCACCACGCAAGGCGTCCTGAGCGCGATACTCATCGTCTACGAACTCACGAACGACTACCACATCATTCTCCCGATCATGGCGGCCGCCGGGTTGGCGGGCGTAGTGGCTCGCTTGCTCGATCACGAGAGCATCTATCTGAAGAAGTTGAGCCGCCGCGGGATGCGGATCTCGCGCAGCCACGATACGCATCACGCGGAACATGTCATGGTTCGCGATGTGATGGTCCGCAGCTTTCCCACGCTCTCCCGGACCGACAACCTGGAGACGATTATCGATGTCGCTCGATCCAATCCTCACATCGACACGCTGCCGGTGATGGACGAGCAAGGGAAGTTGGTCGGCATCATTCGCTCGGAGGATCTCCATCGCCTGCTCGATACGCAGGTGCCCCCGCACTGGTTGAACGCGTTTGACATCGCGTCAACGCCGCCAGTCGCCGTTTCGCCGAACGCGAACTTGCTCGAAGCGCTGCGCGACTTTGGCTCGCGCGACATCGAGACCCTGCCGGTCGAAGTCGGCGCCGGCGATCAACGCCGTATCGTCGGCTGGCTGGTGCGGGCCGATGTCATGCGCCGCTACCGTTTGGAGATGTTGCGCAGCTGGTAGCCCCAACGCGGCGGCCGTTCCGCGAGAGGCTGGACCGTGCCACACGCCCTCAATCGCTACGTTGTTTCGCTCCCTTGCTTGGATTGCCTGGCTTCCCTGGTTGCCGTATTTGCGGTTGCCGAAAGCGAGGAACTTGAGCTTTTCGAGAAGAATCGACGCAAACGCGGACAATCCACTGAAGCGTATGCCTGCGCCGTGCCGACGCTAGGGAGGGAGCCCGATAACCGTCAAACTTTGCGCAGTCAACCATCATGCATTCGCTGATTCTCGCCTCGGCCATCCCCGGTTTGGTGATCACCGGTATCGCCTCATTGCTGGTGGGCATGAACATTGCGCATTGGTTTTGGAATTCTCACCGGCGCGTGAACCAGCTGCTGGAGAACGAATGCGAGGAGCTGGAAAAGCTGCTCGAAAAAACGAAGCAGGAGCTGACCGAATTGCAGTCGCAGGACTCGGCGGCGAACGCTGAGGCCGCGTCCTTGCGGGAGCAGGTCCAGGTCGCCGAGGAGGCGCTGCAAGATGCTCAACAGGATCGGCAGCGGCAACAACAGAATCTCGAGGAAGCCGAGCAGGCCGCGCTGGAAGCCGAGCAACGACTCGAAGAAGCCTCGCATCGCATCCTGACCATGGAGCGGAAGCTGGCCGAACGGCCGGCCATGGTGGACCAACCGCCGAACAAGGGCGATTCCGATGGCCGCGAGCAATATGTGGAGCTTCAGGTCGCACTGCAACAAAGCGAAGACGAATTGGCCGCCGTGCTGAACGAGGTGCAACGACTCGGCCAACGATCGCAGGAGGCGGACGAGGCCGTGCGGCAGGCCGCTCAACTGCAAGCCGAACTGGCCGCCGCCGTCGAGGCTCGGCAATTGGCCGTTCAGCAGCAGCTCGAGATCTCCGCCGAGAAAGACCAGTTGCAGGCGGATCTCGCGGCGGCGCTGGCCCAGGCGGAGCAGCAACAACGAGCATCCGAGGACCTGCGGCGACTACAAGACGAAGCCGAACAGGAGAACGAACGGCGACGCGCTGAGTTCGACCAACAACGCGGCCAGTGGGAATCCTGGCGGGAGACGCTGCTCAACGATTTGCGAGGCGTGCGACGCACGGCCAGTCGCCGCCGCCGTACCTTGCGCAACGCCGAACGCCGATTTCATGTTCACGGAACGCGCGGTCGGCGCGTTGCGCCGCCAACGTCGCATGTTGCAAGAACGGTTGCATGCGGCGACCGCCGCCATGCAAGCCGGCCAGAAGCAGCACGCGCAGCAGTCGCAGCAGATGCAGCTCCGGATCAGTGAGTTGCAGGAGTCTGCTGGGCGGCAGCCAGGCCGAATGCCGCACGTTGGAGGCGACGCTTCGCGAAGCGGCGGATCGCATGCGGCATCTCACCCGTGATCGCGACGCCTCGCGGCAGATGCAACGCGAGATGGAGCAGCATCTGGCCGAAGTGCAAGAGCAAAGCAACGGGCATCGCGCTTAGTTGCGCAGACTCGGCAATTCGTGGAGACCTTGGAGCAAGAGAAACAAGCGCTGCAACGGGCCTTGGAGGCGGCCAGGAAGAGCGAGCAGGAGCATCTCGCGCGGCTCGCCGTCCTGCAGGAAGAATCCAGGCGGCATGCCGCCTCCGCCCCCCAGGCCATCCACGACATGGCGCCCGTCGCCCGCGTTCAAACTCACGCCGAGGCGGAGTTGCAGGCGGCGCTGGAGCATCAACTGCGGCTCGAACGCCAACGTCACAACGCCTTGGCTTCCATGCTCTCCCGAGCGGAACAGGACGCCCAGTCCCTGCGGTCTCAAGCCCAACGCGATCGAGAGGATTGGGAGCAGCGGTACGCCGAAGTCGAATGCCGTTTGCAGCAACGCACCGCGGACCTCGACGCCCTGCGGCGGCAAACGCAACAAGCCGAACAATCCGTCGAGACCCATCAACGACAAGCCGATGAAACGCGTCGCGAACTGCGGGAGCAAAGTCGCGCGTTGCAACTAGCCGAAACCGAATGTGAACGTCTCCGCTTCGAATTGCGACAGGCCGACGTGCAGCAGGAAAACGCTGGCGGCGATTGGAAAGAGCGGATCGGCCAGTTGCAGCAGGAACTGCAGGCTCGCAGCGACGCCGAGTTCGAAGCCGCGCGGCGACTTCGGCTGCTGCGGCAGCAGTTCGAGGATCAACAGGAACGCCTCGATAACGCGGAAGCACAACGCGACCAGTTGAAGCAACGCATCGAAGGCCAGCAGCAATCGCTCGACGCCGCTCGCAGCCAACTCGAGGAACGCAACACGATGTGGACCAAGCAACGCGATTCGCTCGCGCAGCTCCAACGCCGATGCAGCGAATTGGAGCTGGAGCTCAAGGAAAAGACGATCGAACTGAAGCTCCTGGAACGTCAACAGGAAGGCGCTCACGATCAACGACAGCAAGCGACCAACACCATCGAGCAGTTGCAGCGGGCGCTGAAAGCTCACCAGGTCGCCCTCGAACAACTGCCGCCGCCCATGCCGCGATTTGCTCCCGCGACCGACGAGCTGCCGCGCCAGTCCGCTCATTACGATCAACTGGTGGAGTCGTTAAAGACTCGCCGCGATGCGAACAGCCAACGAGCGATGGAACGGACGCCTCGTCCGGCCGAGTCAGCGGCGATCGCCCCGGCGCCGCCCGCCGCGAGCGGTAAGAACGCCCCGCCAAACGACGACGCTTCGTTGCTGCCGTCTTATCCCAGCGAAATCACCCGCGTTGATCCAGCGCTCGGGGTCGTCTTCACCGAACGCCCCGATGCAATGGACGACCTGCGGCAGATTCACGGCGTGGCCAAAGTGCTCGAAGGCAAGCTGCACGCGATGGGGATCTACACCTATCGGCAAATCCTGGAGTGGGACGACGACGCCATCGATCTGGTGTCGCATCGAATCGCCTTCAAGGATCGCATTCGTCGGGACCATTGGGTGCAGCAGGTCCAACAGCTCTATCGAGCCAAGTACGGAGCTCATCCGAAAGCCGCCTGACCGGGCTCGCCAGGCGCCGTGCGCACGCCGGCGGCTTTGGTTCGCTGACGCCTCGGTCGTTGGCGGCAACCCGCCCGCGGTGAACGCCCTGCGATCCCTCCTCAGGCATACTCCCAGGGATCGCGTTCGGGCAACGAACGCAGGCTGTTGGCTTCCGGATCGTTGACAAACAGCGCCGTTTGGGGATCGATGGTCAGCTTCCTTTGCAGGACCCAGGCCAACGCGGCGGCGTGGCAAGCGATGTGCGAATTGCGCATCACGGTGGGATTGGCCGCCGTGGGTTCGCGCGACTTCACACAGTCGAAGAAGTTGCGGGCATGAGCCGAAACGTCCAGCCCCGCGATCTTCTTGTAGGAGTTGCTGATCTCCTTCTCCAGGGACTTCGGCTTCACGACGATGTCGCCGCTGTCGCCGGTTTCCACCGAGCCTTGATCCCCTTCGAATCGCACAGGACACGTTCCCAGGCTCTGCACCCAACCGGGACGTTCGCCGAACGGAGTCGCCAGGAAGTCCAACACCAGCTTCACGCCGTTGGCGTACCGCGCCGTGATGCGGGTTTCACTCGGCTCGTATTCCAGCGGCATGGCGTCGTCCGCTTGATTGGCCCATTGGCAGAGATCCAGCGTATGCGCGCCCCAATCGAGCAGCTTGCGCCCGAATCAAAGTCCCAGTAACCGCGCCAGCGGCCCTCAACATACCGCTTGTTGAAGGGCCGCCATGGCGCCGGGCCCAGCCACAGATTCCAGTTCGACCTGATCGCGTTGGGGCGTCGGTTCGCTGGGCAGCCAGGCGGTTTCGATCGACGGCGTATAGACCGAAGCATAAAGCGTGTGCAGCCGGCCAAGCTTGCCCTGATGCGCCAGCTGCACGGCTTGCTGGAAATTCGGCACGCTGCGCCGCTGCGTGCCGGCCTGAAAAACGCGGCCCGTCCGAGCCATCATGTCGGCCAACTCCTGGCACTTGCTGATCGTCAAGCCGCAAGGTTTTTCACTATACACGTCCTTGCCCGCTTCGGCGGCCATGATCGACGCCGGAGCGTGCCAGCGATCGCCCGTCGCGATCAGAACCGCGTCGATGTCCCGCCTGTCCAATAGCTCGCGGAAGTCCCGATACAGTTGGCAGTCGCTGTTGCCATAATGCTGATCCACCAATTGCTTGCCGGCGTCTCGACGACTTGCCTGCACATCGGCGATCGCGACGCACTGCACATCGGGCAAGCCCAGCATCGCCTTCAGGTCGTAAGTGCACCGCGGCCCAATGCCGATGACGCCCAACGTGATCTTGTCGCTAGGGGGCGTTCGGCCCTTGGCAAGACTGCTGGGGAAACCGCCCAGGAAGTCGAGACCGCGGCGGTGGCGGCCAGTGAATGGCCGAAGAAAACGGCGACGAGTGGTGGATGGCAAACGCGTCATGGCGAGACTCCGGGCGAGAGATCCAAGGGCCCCTGGTCTATGCGGTCGCCGGAGGAAACTCTACAGGGAGGAGGGGGCAGGGATCAGGGGGCAGGGGGAAGGGATCAGGGATCAGGGGGCAGGGGTCAGGGTAGGGGTCAGGGATCAGGGATCAGGGGGCAGGGCAGGGATCAGGGGGCAGGGATCAGGGGGCAGGGATCAGGGGGCAGGGATCAGGGATCAGCGGGCAGGCCAAGTCCCGACAGGGACGGTCCCAAATCAGCCCAGGGTGAAGCGCAGCGCAACCCTGGGTCGCGCTTGCGAATTGGTCCCGCCAGCCCGTAGCCGTCTTGCGAGTGGCGGCAAATAAGCCAAGATAGACTCGTGCTGAGCCATCAGGCGGCTCGGCGAGACAGCACGAGTCTGTATAGGCGGCCGCGTCGATGAGTAACCCCACCGTGACAGGCAAAGTCCATTTGATCGAGGACACCAAGACGTTCGGCCAGCGCGGGTTTCGTAAGCGACTTGTCGTGCTGGAACAAGACAAGGGCAAGTTCATCAATTACGTGCCCGTGGAGTTCGTACAGGACGCCTGCGACGCCGTCGATCAAATCAACGTCGGCGACGAAGTCAAAATCACGTATCGACTGAACGGCCGCCGCTGGCAACGCGATGAGCACAGCGAAGTTAAGTTCTTTCTCAACGCAGAAAGCGCTCAGTTTCGAAGTCATCACCGGCGGCGGCGGCGATGCGGGATTCGATCCAGACGTCTACGACGAGACCGAAGCCCCCGACGACGACGTGCCCTTCTAACATGGGTGAGGTCCCAGGGATTCGCTGCGCTCCACCCTGGGCTGATTTGGGGCCGTCCCTGTCGGGACTTGGTGCGAAGACCGCCGAGTTTCCCAGGGTTCGCTGCGCTTCACCCTGGGCTGATTTGGGGCCGTCCCTGTCGGGACTTGGTGCGAAGACCGCCGAAGTTTCCCAGGGTTGCGCTGCGCTTCACCCTGGGCTGATTGGGGGCCGTCCCTGTCGGGACTTGGTGCAAAGACCGACGTGGTTTCCCATGGTTGCGCTGCACTCTCACCCTGGGCTGATTTGGGACCGTCCCTGTCGGGACTTCGTGCGAAGACCGACGAAGTTCCCCAGGGTTGCGCTGCGCTTCACCCTGGGCTGATTTGGGGCCGTCCCTGTCGGGACTTGGCGCGAAGACCGACGAAGTTTCCCAGGGTTGCACTGCGCTCCACCCTGGGCTGATTTGGGGCCGTCCCTGTCGGGACTTGGTGCGAAGACCGACGAAGTTCCCCAGGGTTACGCTGCGCTTCACCCTGGGCTGATTTGGGACCGTCCCTGTCGGGACTTGGTGCGAAGACCGACGAAGTTCCCCAGGGTTGCGCTGCGCTTCACCCTGGGCTGATTTGGGGCCGTCCCTGTCGGGACTTGGCCTGCCCCTGCCCCCTGCCCCCTGATCCCTGCTCCCTGCTCCCTGATCCCTGCTCCCTCCCCCTGATCCCTGATCCCTGCCCCCTGCTCCCCTCCCCTCCCCTCCCCTCCCCTCCCACCTAGATCCCGCTCATCGTCCCAGTGCTGGTGGCGAAGCGGTCCTGCTCCAGTCCCATTTTCTGCAGGATATTCACGAACAGGTTGGGAAGCGGGTAGTTGTTGCGGCGATCGAAGGCCAGGTGACGGCCGTGGCGGAAACCGCCTCCAGCCAGCAAGACGGGCATGTTCTTGTTGTCGTGACTCGATGCGTTGCCCAGATTACTGGTCATCAGCACGGTGGTCCGGCCCAAGAGGCTGGCGCCGTTTTCTTGGGTCTGGGCCAGGCCGCGAAGGAACTCGCCCCAGGCGGCGACGATGGCGGCTTCGACCACCGCCAGCTGCTCCAGCTTGCCCTCATCCAGTCCATGATGGCTCAACGAATGATAGCCCTCTTCGACTCCTGGCAATGGCACGACTCCCCCCGAGCCGCCCAGATGGTAGGTAATGAACCGCGAGGAATCGGTCTCCAGCGCCAGGCGGATCATGTCGCTCATCAGACGTTGGCGTCCGATGAAGTCATTGGGATTGCCAATGTCGATCGGGCGCGGCGCCGAGACTTTCGGCTTGGGGCGTTGCGCCAGGCTTCCGATGCGGCGAGCCGTTTTTCGAGGTCGCGGACGCTCGCATAGTAGGCGTCCATCCGTTGCCGATCGCCGGCGCCCAGCTGCCGATTCAGCCGACGAGCGTCTTCGCCGACAAGGTCCATGATGCTGCGCCCCTCCCGGACTGAAAGGGCCTGCGCCGCTCGCTCCTTGGGCGAGTCGTCCACAAACAATCGCTGGAACAATCGCGAGGGAGAATCCTCGGCCGGGATCATGGCGCCGTTCTCGGTGTACGAGGGGCTGTTGCTGCCGCTGCTGCTCAGCACCAGCGATGGGAAACGGGTCTGATTGCCGAGCAGCCGCGCCAGATGCTGGTCCAAGGAAACCGAGTTCCTGCCGGAGCTGCCCGTCGGGTTGGCCGAGAGGATGCATGCTTCGGCGCGGTGGCCCCCGGTCACGCCCGGATGAGAGGCGCCGGAGATAAGCGTCACCGAATCCCGCAGATCGTCCAACGGGCGCAGGTAGGGACTGGCCTCATAATCGCGGCCCGCCGTCGCGGGATAGAGATTGTCGCCCAACAGGCCCAAACCCAGCGTCATGGCCACGAAGCGACGCGGCTCGCTTTCCTCACTGGGCGCCGCGAACGCCGCTTGCATCGCGCTCAGCCAGGGCAAAGACATCGCCACGCCGGCCCCGCGCAACAGGGTGCGACGATCCAGACGGCGGCCGACTTGAAATGAGAGGGAGCGATCCATGGAAGGCAATCCTTGACGGCGAACGCGGGAAATCGGAAGGAGCTCTTTCACTTACTGCGGAATGTCTCGCTGAACACGACGGCTTTCAGGAGGGAGCGCAGGCCGTAGTCCTGGGGACGCGTCGCTTGAACGACTTGGTCAACGACCGCTCGATCCGCAAAGCCCACGACGGCCCCGGTTCCATAAGCCAACAGCTTCTCGGCAAAGTTGCGGGCCAGTTGCTCCTGGTCTCGCAGAATGAGCGCACGGAATTCGGCGATGTTCTCGAAGCGGTCGCCCGCGGGCGTTTCATAGGAGGCGTCGACCACCGCCGCGCCGGGCTTCTTCCGCGCAGGACCATAGTGCGTTCGCCAACGGCCCGAGGGATCATAGTTCTCCAGGGCGAAACCGGGCGGATCAATCTTCACATGGCAGGCGTTGCAGGTGTCGCTCGAACGATGCTTCGCCAGGATCTCGCGAATCGAGGTCGCCCCGCGAATGTCCGGCTCGACGGCCGGTACGCCTCGCGGCGGCGGGGGGATCGGCTGTCCCAGCAAGCGTTCCGACACCCATACGCCCCGTATCACTGGCGAAGTGGTTGTGCCGTTGGCGGTGACCTTCAGCACCGCTCCTTGCGTCAAGACGCCGCCGCGCTGGTCGTCGGCGACGAGTTCGACTTTCCGCAGGGCGTCGCCCTTCACAGGCGACGCGACTCCGTAGAATCTGGCCAAGCGGCTGTTCAGGAAAGTGAAGTCGGAATCGATCAAACGCCCCACGCCCAGATCGTTTTCCAACAGGTACTGCAGGAACGCGTGGGTTTCATCGAGCATCGAATGCTGCACGATCGGATCGAACTGAGGGTAAAGTCGGCGGTCGGGCTCGGTGAAGTCGATGAGCTTCAGGTCGAGCCACTCAGCGGCCAGATCCGACACAAAACGCCGGCCGCGATCATCGTTCAGCATTCGCTCGACCTGCGAGTCCAGCACATGGGAATGCCGTAGTCGGCCTCGGTCGGCTAATTCGCCGAGTAAATCGTCGGGTGGTTCATTCCACAGGAAGTAACTCAGCCGCGCGGCCAAAGCATGGTCGTCCAGCCTTCCCGGGGTCTCCTGCAGATACAGAAAACGAGGCGACACGAGCAGGGCGCGATACCCGCCTTGCAGCGCTTCGGCAAGGCCGGCGCCGCCGCCCAGCGCCCGGTCCACCAGATCGAGATAAGGGGCGAGGACTTCATCGCTCACCGGACGACGAAAGGCGCGACGAGCGAAGCGACGCATCAAATCGGCGGCCCGTTGGCGTGCTTCTTCAGGGTTCAGCTGGTCGCACTGCTCCCGCGTCAGGTCGCCGAGCAGCAGCGAACGTACGGCCGCGTTATCCGGCCCCTGACGCACCCGCTCCATTGCCAACCAGTCGATGGCGACGCCCGGCGCGTTCTGCGGGTCGCCTTCGCCGGTTCCGACTTGCCCGCCGCGAAAGCGAGCGGCCTTGAGCGTCATGTCGCCAGGACGGATTTCCAGCATATGGCCGCGGGGAATCCACGTCTCGAACGTCCACTGCCGGGGTTTCTCGGTCGCTTCGAAGGCGCCCACCCAGCTGAACAGCGGCGCGCTGGACACGCACCGCCCAGTTCGTACGGTGCACCAAACGCCATGGTCGACGGGGCTCTTCACCGCGGACGCCTGCACGGTGACTCGATACCAACCGCTTTCTCGAACCGTCGTCGCCGGCAATCGGCCGTAGAAGACCAGACGCGAGGACCAGGTCACCGCGGCGCCGTCGATCAGTTCCGGTTCACGAGTCCGAGAAATCGGTCGCTTGCGGCATAGCTCGGCGGCCGCAAAACGTCGCTTCCAGGTCGCCTCCGGCTCGGCGGCGCGAGTAAACGCGTCCTCCAACGCCTGATCGACCACCGCCAGGAATCGCTCGAGCTGGAAGTGAGAAATCGACTGCCCCTCGGCGATCGTGGTGAATCCGGCGATCGAGGTCTCCTCGGGCAGTTGATTGGCCAGGGGGATGTCCACCCCCAGCAACGCTTGAAGCGACCGCTCCAACTGCAGATTGGTCAGGCGGCGTCCTCGAACTCGCCCCAGGGCGGCGTACCGTTCACGCTGATCCTGCAGGAGCCAGTGCTTGGCGTCCGCGAGAAAGTCGCTGGACTCCGCGGCGGTCAACGGTTCGGCGTCCTGGGGCGGCATCTCTCCCGCCTGCACGCGATCCCAGATTCGCACCCAGAGGTCCAAGGCGCCCGGGGCGTCCAAGTCCTGAGGCGTCGCGGTCAGGTCCAGTCCCGCCGCGGCCTCCGCCCCCTGATGACAATCCAGGCACCGCGCGGCGAGCAATTCGGCGACGCGTTGCGGGGGATCATCGGCGGAGGCCCAGCCGCCAAAGCAGAGGGACGCGGCCAGGCAGCAGGTCAAGGGGAGTTTCCGTCGAGCAGGCATGGCGGAGGGATGGCGTGGGGGAGAGGCGGGCGAGAGACATTGATTATAACGTCGCCAAGCCAGGTTCGGTGTTCGGGGAAGCGGCCCGGCAAGGAAGAACCAGTCCCGAACGGGACACCCTTAACTCAGCCCCGGGGGACGGCAGCGCAACCCCCGAAGCATCAAGTCCCGATGGAGTTGACCACGGAGGAAACGGAGATCCCTGCTCCCTGCTCCCTGCTCCCTGCTCCCTGCTCCCTGCTCCCTGCTCCCTGCTCCCTGCTCCCTGCTCCCTGCTCCCTGATCCCTGATCCCTGATCCCTGATCCCTGATCCCTGATCCCTGTGGCGGCGAGTTTTTGCTCGATTTTCGTCGAGGCTCGGATTATGGGCCGGATCAAGGCCACTGCGGTTGACAATGCAGCTTGCCGCGGGTTAATTTGATCGATTCGCAGATCGGCGAACTGCTCCGCACGGCGCTCACGTGGGGTCGGTTCCGTCTGGATCGCCACAACCGTCGAGTTCGTCCTATCTTCCGGACTGCAGCATGCCGACCATGAATCAGTTGGTGCGTAAGCGCCGCAAATCGAAACGCAAGTTCTCCAAGTCGCCGGTGCTGGAATCGTGCCCGCAGCGGCAGGGAGTTTGCTTGCAAGTCCGTACGATGACTCCCAAGAAGCCGAATTCGGCCCTGCGGAAGATCACTCGCGTGCGCTTGACCAATGGGAAAGAGGTGACGGTTTATATCCCTGGCGAGGGGCATAACCTTCAGGAGCACTCGATCGTGTTGGTGCGCGGTGGCCGAGTTCGCGATCTGCCTGGGGTGCGGTATCAGGTCGTTCGCGGTGCTCGCGACACCCTGGGGGTGGATGGCCGTCGTCAGTCTCGCAGTCGCTATGGGGCCAAACGCCCCTGACCCTGGTCGAGCCCGGGGGGTTTGGACCGCTTCCTGATCCTGCCCTTTTCCTCCCAATTCAGACATTTTCCACGTAGGCAGCAACAGCAGTACCATGGGTCGTATTACCTCCAGTCGCAAGCAGCTGAAACCCGACGCTCGCTACAACTCGATGTTGGTGAGCAAGTTCGTTAACTGCCTGATGTGGGACGGCAAGAAGGCCGTGGCGCAGAAGGTGCTGTACGACGCCATGGACATCTTGGGGCGGAAAGTTCCGGCCGCCGAGCCTCTGGAGGTCTTTAATCAGGCCATCGAGAACGTGAAGCCTCATATCGAAGTGCGTTCCAAGCGGGTTGGCGGCGCCTCATACCAGGTTCCCATGCAAGTGAATCGCAATCGCCAGCAATCGCTTGCACTGCGTTGGTTGTTGTCGGCCGTTCGCGACAAGAAGGGCCGCCCGACTCATGAGAAGCTGGCCGACGAGCTGTTGGCCGCCTACAACAAGGAAGGCGCGGCGATGAACAAGCGGGAGCAGGTTCACCGCATGGCGGACGCCAACAAAGCGTTCGCTCACTTCGCTTGGTAGGCAGTCACTGCATCCAAAATTCGCGGCGCCGCGGGCGATTCCTCGCGGCGTTTTGCGTTGCGTCGTTCGCTCGCCCCCGGATGCCTGGTTGCCGGGCCGCGTTTGGTCGGGTCGCACGCGGCACGTGGGCTTTGCAGCGGGCCCTTCGCGCGACAAACTACCAGAGCCGCTGACAAGCTCGGGCGGGCCTGTTGCGCCGCCGACTCACCTCCAACCGCTCGAGGGATTCGATTCGTGATTCGTGACATCGCCAGCATCCGCAACATCGGCGTTATTGCTCATATCGACGCTGGCAAGACCACCGTGACCGAGCGGATGCTGTTTCTCTCCGGCGCGTCGCATCGTGTGGGGTCCGTCGATCAAGGCACGACCGTGACCGACGACAATCCGGAAGAGCAGGAGCGCGGCATCACCATCTACGCCGCCTGCGTCAAGTTTGACTGGGGGCCGGTCACCGTCAACCTGCTGGACACGCCGGGGCACGTGGACTTCACCGCCGAAGTGGAACGCTGCCTGCGAGTGCTGGACGGCGCGGTGGTGGTTTTCAGCGCCCGGGAAGGCGTCGAGGCTCAGAGTGAAACGGTGTGGCGGCAGGCGGACCGCTATTCGGTCCCCCGCGTCGCCTTCATCAACAAGATGGATCGAGAGGGAGCTGATTTTGAAGCGGTGTTCGCGGAGTTGCGGGCGCGTTGAGGCGCGAACCCGGTCGCGATTCAGATCCCTGTCGGCGCCGGCCCGCCGCATGTCGCTAACCCCTTCCGCGCGGTCCTGGACCTGGTCGCCATGGAGATGCTGACTTTCGATAAGCAAGCCGATGGCCGGAACGTGATCCGCGAACCGATCCCCGCAGAGCTGCAGGCCGACGCCGAGATGTGGCGCGAACTCATGCTGGAGCAGCTGTACAACTACAGTAACGAGTTGATGGAGCTCGCGCTGCAAGAGCACGCCATACCGAAAGAGCTGATTCAGAAAGTTCTGCGAGCCAGCACGATCGATGGGCAGATCCAGCCAGTGCTCGTGGGATCAGCCCTGCATGGGATGGGCGTGCAGCCCGTGCTGGACGCCGTCGCCGCCTACTTGCCCAGCCCGCTTGATCGCCCGCCCGTCAAGGGCTTCGCGCCCGGAAACCCGGAAAAGACCATCGCTCGCAAGCCCGATGTCAACGAGCCGCTGTGCGCGCTGGTGTTTAAGGTTCTGCCCGCCAAGACCGGCGATATTGCTTGGGTTCGCGTGTATTCCGGGAAGCTGACCGCCAATTCGCGGGCGCTCAACCCGGGCGCGACAAGAAAGAGAACGTCACCCAGTTGTGGCAAATCCACGCCACCAAGCGCGAGCGCGACGGCCAGATTCCCGAAGTGGGTTGCGGCGACATTGTCGGCGTGATCGGCCCCAGGAATTCGATTACCGGCGACACGCTGTGCGATCCGAAGTCGCCGGTGCAGCTGGAATCGATTGTGTTTCCCGAGACGGTCATCTCAATGGCCATTGAGCCCGAGAATTCGACGCAGCGCGACAAGCTGAACGAAACCCTCGCGATGCTCAAGAAGCAGGACCCGACTTTGGGCGTGAAGATCGGGGAAACGGGGCAAACGCTGGTCAGCGGCATGGGTGAACTGCATTTGGAGGTCGTCAAGAACCGACTGCTCCGCGACTTCAGCCTGAATGTCAAATTCCATAAGCCCGAGGTCAGCTACCGTGAGACGATTCACCGCGGCGTCGAGGTTACCGGGGAGTGTCATCGCCAGGTCGGCGGGCAGCAGTTGTTCGCGAAAGTCAGGGTGCGAGTCGAGCCTCTGGAGGAAGGCGGCGTCATCGTGCTGACAGCTTGTCCACCCGAGCAGTTGCCGCCCGAGTTCGTCCAGGTCGCCCTGGAAACCCTGCGGGAGACCGGCGAGGGCGGCGGACTGATCAGCGGCTTCCCGTTGATGAAGCTCAAGGTCACGCTCCTGGGCGGCGAGTTCAGCGAGCAATCGGACGAGGTCGCTTTTCGCATTGCCGCCAACGACGCGTTTGATAAAGCGCTGCGCGAAGGCGGGCCGGTTCTGTTAGAGCCGGTGATGAAGCTTTCCATCACGACGCCGGACGAATACATGGGCGACTTCGTCGGCGACTTGCAGCAGCGTCGCGGCATTATCCACAAGACCGAGTCGCGGGGCGTCGTTTCCGCGATTGAAGCCGCCGCGCCCTTGAAGGAGCTGTTCGGGTACTCCAGCGCGATGCGCAGCTTGAGTCAGGGCCGCGCGGGCTATTCCATGGAGCCTCTCAGGTACGAGCCGGCGCCCAAAGCGGATGCGGATCGCTTTCAGGTCTGAGAATTCCCGATCTGGTGTTGACGACCCGCTGACGCCGCTTTACATTCACCTGTTTCCCCAACGCCCATTCGGCCAGCCCATGCCGCGCCCTTAGCGGCCAAGCACGTCGCAATTCGCCACGGCGAATCGCCCGCTTGTTTCGTCAGGAGAGTCACCGCCGTGCCCGAGGTCATTCGTATTCGGATGGAAGCGTACGATCACGCAATTCTGGATCAAAGCGCCCAGGATATCGTGGATACGGCGAAGCGGACGCACTCGGAAGTGCACGGGCCGATCCCCTTGCCGACGCGAGTGGAGCGGTACACGGTGCTGTCTGGGCCGCACATTGACAAGAAGGCGCGTCAGCAGTTCGAGATTCGGACGCATAAGCGCTTGATCGATATCGTGGAGGCTACGGCCAAAACGATCGAGGCGTTGAATAAGTTGAATTTACCCGCCGGCGTCGATATCAAGATCAAGGCGTCTTCTCGCTAGACGAGTCGCGCGTTGGGTTGAATCGTTCAGTCGGACCGGAGTGATTGGAATAGGCATGCAACGGAAGTCGGTCAGGTAATCTGAGGCCTTCCTCATGATCCTGGCGGCGAAGCCATAGCAAGGGCGGAATGCAATGACAAAGGGAATACTCGGTCGTAAGATCGGGATGACGCAAGTCTATGATGAAGGCGGCAACGTTGTTCCGGTGACCGTGATTGAAGCGGGTCCCTGTAGTGTGTTGCAGGTCAAGACGCCCGAGCGTGATGGCTATGAAGCCGTGCAGATCGGTTTTGGCGTGAAGCCTCGCCGTCTTGCCTCGCGTTCCGAGCGCGGTCGTGTAGTGGAGTTGTCCGGGCGTCGCTCGCAGAAGCGGCGAGCTGCCGGTGTCGAGCCGCAGCCGAAGGCGGGTGGTGAGGCCAATCGCTTTGTGCGTGAGTTCCGCGGCCCGGTCGGCGAATTGGAGGTCGGGTCCGTGATCTCCGTTGATGCGATGGCTGAGATCAAGTCGGTTGATGTGGTCGCCACCTGTAAGGGGCGTGGCTTCTCCGGCGTGATGCGGCGTCACAACTTCTCCGGTCAGCGAGCCACGCACGGCGTCAAGAAGGTGCATCGCCATGCCGGCGGCACCGGCATGAGCGCCGCGCCAAGTCGTGTGTTCAAGGGTAAGCGGATGGCTGGTCAGTACGGCAATGCGCGGGTAACCGTCCGTAATCTGAAGCTGGTGCGGGTGGATTCGGAAAACAATCTTCTCTTGGTGGCCGGCGGAGTGCCGGGCCCCAACGGCGGTTACGTCGTGATCCGCGAGAGCAATAAGTTGTAATGCGGTTTGCGGTGGTCGCGGGCGCCGCTGGGCGTCTGTTGGGCTGTCGCGGCGAATGAGGATACGGAAATGGCGACGTTGCCGGTGTATGACCGAAAAGGCAGTGAGGTGGGGAGCATCGAGATTGCTCCCGAGGACATTGCCAAGGCGATCAATAAGCAGCTGCTGCACGACGCGGTCGTGATGTATCAGGCCAATCTGCGGCTTGGCACGCATCGCACCAAGTCGCGAGCCGAGGTCGCTGGTTCGACAAAGAAGATGTATCGGCAAAAGGGAACGGGCAACGCGCGAGCGGGTTCGAAGCGGTCTGGTGTTCGTCGGGGAGGCGGTCATATTTTCGCCCGTCGGCCGCGGGACTACAGCTATCGGCTGCCGCGAAAGGCGTTGCAGGCGGCGACTCGTATGGCTGTCGCCAGCAAGTTGCGCGACGGTCAGGTGGTTGTCGTGGATCAGTTGCATTTCGAGCAGCCGGCAACGCGCGAGATGGCGGCGACATTGAAGGCGTTGAAGATGGATCAGCACACGACGCTGGTCAGCACCGCCGGGTTGGACCGCAATGTTTATAAGAGCGCGCGGAATATCGCCGGGGTCACGGTTTCGCCGGTGTCGGAGTTGAACGCCTTGAGCGTGTTGAAGCCGCGCCGAGTGTTGTTCACCAAGGATGCGTTGGAGTCATTGAGGCGAGCGGCGCCTGGCTCTGCGGCGGTGGATGCGCCGAGGCGGATTCGGCGGCGGCTGAGTGATCGCGACGAGCGGACGTCCCTGGAAGATTAATTCACGAGCGGCGAGTCAATGAGCAAAAAAGAAGTGGCTGTTAAAGAAGCGGCAGTCAAGGGTGTGGCTGTCAAGGAAGTGGCGGCCAAAGAGGGGGCGGCCGGCCAGTTGCCGATCGGTCAGAAAACCCGCATGCGGCTGGAGTCGCATCAGATCATTCTGCGGCCTTTGGTCACGGAAAAGGGGATGCATCGAGCGAGTCGAGTGAATCAATACGCCTTTGAGGTGAATCCGCTTGCCGGCAAGGAAGATGTGCGGCGAGCTGTCGAGGATTTGTTCGACGTGAAGGTGTTGAAGGTGCGGACTCAGAATCGCAAAGGCAAGCCGCGGCGGCACCGTTTTCATTACGGCCGCACGAAGGCTTGGAAGAAGGCCATTATTACATTGAGTGAGGAGCATCGAATCGACTTCTTCTAAGCGGCCCCAGGCGGGTCGGTGGAGGCGTTGGCGGTGTTTCGGTTCGGGCGGCGGCGGGTCGCCAGCAAAGGATGAGATCAGATGGGTATTCGACGATATAAGCCGACTTCTCCCGGTCGTCGCAACGCAAGCGTCAGCGATTTCAAAGAGCTGACCAAGGGCGCCAAGCCGGAGAAGTCGTTGCTGCGCCCTAAGCCGAAGAAGGGCGGCCGCAATAATCAAGGCAAAATCACCGTGCGGCACCGCGGCGGCGGGCACAAGCAGCAATACCGGGTCATTGACTTTCGCCGCGATAAGGACGGCGTGCCGGCGAAGGTTGCGTCGATTCAGTACGATCCGAATCGAAGTGCTCGCATCGCATTGCTGCACTACGTGGACGGAGAGAAGCGTTATATCATCGCCCCGGACGGACTGACCGAAGGGGCCAAGGTCGAGAATGGTTCGGAGGCGCCGCCGTCGGTTGGCGATGCGATGCCCTTGACCAGCATTCCGTTGGGCACCGCGGTGCATTGCATTGAGATGAATCCCGGCGCGCGGCGCCAGGCTTTGTCGCAGCGCCGGTTCCTATGCGACGTTGGCCGCTCGCGAAGCGGATTGGGCTCAAATCACACTGCCCAGCGGCGAGATTCGTCGTATCCCCTCAAAATGCCGGGCGACGATCGGTAAGGTGGGCAACTCCGAGCACATGGCCATTGAGCTTGGAAAGGCGGGTCGCAAGCGTTGGATGGGGCGTCGGCCTCATGTTCGCGGCACCGCCATGAATCCGATCGATCATCCGCACGGCGGCGGAGAAGGTCGCACCAAAGGCGGTCGGCATCCGGTGAGCCCAACGGGCAAGCCGGCCAAGGGCGGGGCCACGCGGCAGCGACGCAAGCCGTCCAATAAGTCCATCGTCCGGCGGCGTCGTTCGCGGCGGTACGGGCAGTTGCGATTGAAGAAGTAGAAGAGGTAAGGGTCTCGCGTTGCGTATCAGTTGGTTCAGCGGGCGGCCGTGGGTCGCGGATTAGGACAGGCCGCCGCGGCGGCAAGTTGATAGGGATCAGGCGAAAGAACTATGAGCAGGTCGAGCAAGAAGGGTCCTTTTGTGGATCCGAGGCTGTACGTCAAGGTCGAGAAGCAACATGCGGCCGGCTCCAAAGAGCCGATCAAGACGTGGGCTCGAGCTTGCACGATCGTCCCGGAGTTCGTCGGGGTACGTTCATGGTTCACAACGGCAAGCAGCACCTGAAGGTGTTCGTCACCGAGGACATGGTGGGGCACAAGTTGGGCGAATTCGCCCCGACGCGGACCTTCCGCGGCCACGGCGGCAAGGGCAAGCGGTAAGGCGGTCAACGACACGGCGTTGGGACGGCTCGGCCGGTGTGCGGCAAGAGCAGGGCGAGCACAAACAGCGAAAGTGAAGTCATGGCGTTTCAAGCAACTCATCGACATGCTCGGATCAGCCCGCGCAAGGTGCGTCCGTTGGCGGACATGATTCGAGGCCGATTTGCGGATGAGGCTCTGGATCTGTTGCGTTACCAACCGCATCGCGGCGCTCGCATGCTGGAGAAGGTCCTGTTGAGTGCTTTGGGCAACGCCAAGGATCCGGATCAGAACGCGGGCTCACGAACCAATTCGGAGCGTTTGATCGTCATCGACGCGCGAGTTGACGGCGGACCGATGTTCAAGCGAATACGGCCCCGAGCTCGCGGCATGGCGTTCATGATCCGCAAGCGGACAGCACATATCCACGTGGTTCTGGAAGACATTAACAAACTCTAGTCGAACGGTTCGCTCGTCGCTCTTCCCGCAGGAGATGCAACGTGGTGAAGGAATCAGGAAGCTGATATGGGTCAGAAAGTCAATCCAATCGGCTTTCGCACCGGCGTGATGGTGGGATGGAAGAGCCGCTGGTACGCCTCCAAGCAGGAGTTCGCGGACCTGCTGATTGAAGATCGCAAGATCCGCGGCATTTCGTCAAGAACCATCCTCCAAATCGCAGTATCGCAACGCCGGGATCGATCGCATTGAGATCGAGCGGACGCGTGACGAAGTCAAGGTCGTGCTGTTTGTGGCTCGGCCGGGTCTGATCATTGGCAAGAAGGGTCAGGAGGTTGAGATCCTGCAAGACGAACTGCAGGGTTTGATCGGCCGGCGAGTCAACTTGAAAATCGAAGAGATCAGTCGACCGGAGCTTCGGCTCAGACTCGTCGCCGAAGACATCGCCGATCAGCTGGCGAAGCGGGCGAGTTTCCGCCGCACCATGAAGCGGGCGATGGAAGAAACGATGGAAGCGGGTGCGAAGGGAATCAAGGTTCAGCTGGCGGGTCGTTTCGGCGGTGCCGAAATGGCTCGTCGTGAAAAGCAGATTTCCGGCTCGATTCCGCTCAGCACCTTGCGGGCGAAGATCGATTACGGTTTTACCGAAGCGATGACCGCCCAAGGTCACATTGGAGTTCAGGTGTGGATCAACCAGGGCATGTACGAGGGGAGAGACCGATGGCGATGATGCCCAAGCGGGTCAAGCACCGAAAAAGCCAAAGAGGTCGTATAAAAGGTAACGCGACTCGGGGTAACCGCGTTGTGTTCGGCGACTTTGGCTTGCAGTCACTGGAAGGCGGCTGGATCAAAGCAGCGACAATCGAAGCGGGACGTATTGCGGCTCAGCAATACGTCCGCGGTGAAGGTCGGCTGTATGTGCGACTGTTTCCCCATAAGTCGGTCACCTCGACTCCGCTGGAAACCCGAATGGGTAAGGGTAAGGGTGAACCGGATTTTTGGGCGGCGATAGTTCGGCCTGGCACGATCCTGTACGAATTGGTCGGGAGTGACCGAACAGCAGGCGACGAGTTTGCTTTGCCCGTTTGGCCGCACAAGATGCCGATTCGCGTGCGGTTTGTGAAGCGGCGGAATTGGGTAGTTGATCAAACGCCGCGTAGATCGTCATCACCGGCGAGGTGAGAGAAGCGAAACGATGAATACGACAGAATTGCGGGAGATGAGCGACGAGCAATTGGCGGATACGCTGAAAGATTCGTATCAAACGTACTTTCGGCTCAAGATCGCAAGCGCAAACGGAGCGATTGGAACGCGCCAAGTGAATTGCGTCGCAATCGCCGCTTGATTGCGCGTATTAAGACGATTCAGCGGGAGCGCGGATTAGCTGCTTCGGCAGCGTAGTTGAGTCGGCTTGTATTCGCCATCGTGCGGTTCAAGCGAGCGGTTCGATGTGGATCAGGCGGTACGTTTGTAGGAAACTGGTTCGTTGGAGTTGAAGGCGAGACGTATGCCCAAGAAAATTGCAGTCGGCGTTGTGATTAGCGACAAAACGGCGAAAACCCGCCGAGTCGAAATCCAGCGATTGGTCAAGCATCCGAAATACGGGAAGATCATTCGCCGCAAGACAGTTTGTTTTGTGCATGACGAGCAGGAAGATTCGAAGGCAGGCGATACGGTTGAGATTATCGAGTCGCAACCGCGCTCGAAAACGAAGCGGTGGGATTTGACTCGCGTGGTTGAACGGAGCCGTTTAGTCGACGTTGCGGCGTTGCGTGCCGCGTCGCAAGGCGAGTCAAAACGAGGCGTCGAGCGACACCGGCGAAGGTAGTCAACAACAGGGCGGCAATGGGATCATGATTCAGCCAGAAACACGATTGGCCGTCGCCGACAACACAGGCGCAAAGGAAGTGATGTGCATCAAGGTTCTGGGCGGATCGCGACGTCGATTCGCGGGGCTGGGTGACGTGATCGTCTGCAGCGTGAAAAGTGTGATTCCCGGTAGCGATGTCAAGAAGAAGGCGGTCGTCGAGGCGGTCATCGTGCGTTGAAGCAGCCGACGCGCCGCTCGATGGCAGCTACATCCGTTTTGACAGCAACGCGGTGGTGATTGATCGACAACGACGAAACCCACGCGGGACGCGTATTTTCGGCGCCGTGGCTCGCGAGTTGCGAGATCGAAACTTCATGAAGATTGTCAGCCTTGCCAACGAGGTGGTGTGAGCTTAGGGGACGCGACACAATGAAACCGCGGATGCACGAAAAATACGAGCAGCAGGTGTCGCCGGCGCTGGCCGAGGACTCGGTCGCAGCAACCGCCTCTCGCTGCCTCGTTTGGAAAAGATCGTCGCGAAGATGGCGTGGGCTCCGGCGATCCAGGAAAAGAAGCACCTGGAAATCCGCCGTGGACGCGATGGCGCAGTTGACCGGCCAGAAACCCGTGGTGACCCTCGCGCGAAATCCGTCGCCGGGTTCCGTTCGCGGGAAGGCATGGCGATCGGCCGCAAGGTCACGCTGCGGCGACGACGGACGTACGAGTTCCTTGATCCATTCATCTCCTCGTGGCCCTGCCGCGAGTCCGTGACTTTCGCGGGGTCAGCCGTACGGCCTTTGACGGCGACGGAAACCGACAGTTCGGGGACTCGACCGAACCGCCGCGTTTCCCGAACCGAACCCGGACAAGTCTGTGCGGCCGCAAGGTCTGACCATCTGCCTGGTGACCGCCGCCTGCACCGCCGACGCCGAAATGCTCTCGCTGCTGCAGAAGATGGGCATGCCCTTCCGCGGCGTCGAAGAGGCGGCCGGGGCCGCCTAGTGACGACACAATAGCAAGTAATTGGTACATGAACTCCCGAGGAATGAACCGTGGCGAGTAAATCCAAAATCGCGAGGCGAATCGCGAACCGAAGTTCTCGACGCGCGAGGAGCGACGCTGCACACTGTGTGGTCGGCCGCGAGCGGTGTACCGCAAGTTCGGTATCTGTCGAATCTGTTTGCGTAGGCTGGCCGACCAAGGTGTGATCCCCGGCGTGCGAAAGTCAAGTTGGTAGCCGCGGGTTCAGAAGGGGAATCCTGACCAATGATGACCGACCCGATCGCCGACATGCTGACCCGGATCCGCAATGCTGTCCGAATCGACGCCCCGTGGTGGCCGTTTCGCCGCAAGGTCAAGCGAGGCTTGGCAGAAGTGCTGAAACGCGAAGGCTACATCTGGGACTATGCCGAGATGGACGACTACCCCTGTCCCCTGCTCCGCATCGAACTGAAGTACGGTCCGAGTGGAGAACATGTGATTAGAAGATACGACGGGTGAGCAAGCCGGGCTGCCGAGTCATCCCAAGCCGCGGAGCTAAGACCCGTCCTGAACGGACTGGGCATTACGATCATCAGCACGAGTCGCGGCGTCATGAGCGACCGCGAGGTGCGACTACAAACCTAGGCGGCGAAGTGCTGTGCGAAGTGTGGTAAGGCAGCGGTCCGCGGCCGGTGACGCGTCGCTGGACGCTCGCCGCCAAGCGGCCGCCGCCCACACGCAGTTAATCTTGAATCATGAGTGAAAGCCGGGACGCCTCTCCACAGCGGCGGCCCTCCATCTAGCATACGGGTGAGACGATGTCTCGTATTGGAAAGAAGCCGGTGACCATCCCCGCCGGCGTGAAGGTGTCGGTTCAGGGCCGGGCCATCCAGGTCGAAGGGCCCAAGGGGAAATTGCAGTTCGAGCACCGCCCCGAAGTGAAGGTGGAAGTCGGCGAGAACGAGGCCGTGGTCACTCGCCAAAACGATACCCGCGTCGCTCGAGCCATGCATGGACTGACCCGCTCGCTGCTGCAAAACATGGTCTTGGGCGTCAAGGATGGATACGAAAAGCGTCTGGAGATCGTCGGCGTCGGCTACCAAAGCTCCATCAACGGCAACCGACTGCAGTTGCGAGTTGGCTACGCGAATGAGATTCACAAGACGATCCCCGCCGAATTGACCGTCACATGTCCTGACGCCACGCATGTGGTGGTGCAAGGGTGCGATAAGCAGAAGGTCGGACAGTTCGCGGCGGAGGTTCGAGCGGTGCGAAAGCCAGAGCCCTACAAAGGCAAGGGGATTCGCTACCAAGGCGAGCAGATCAACCGCCTCCGGCGAGGAGAGCGCCCAGGCGTAGAAGGTCAGCCAGGCGCTGATGGTGGCGTGGTGGAACTGGTCGGGGCCGAAGCTCGACCGGATCACCGCCGAGAGCCGGGCGCGCGGCGTACGCGCGGCGCGCAGGCCCGCGATAACCTCGATTTCGTCGGCGAGCAGGTGGCGCATGGTGGCGAGGATCAGGTCGCCCTTGCCGCCGAAATAGTGGTGCGCGAGCGCCGGCGACACCGCGTGCCTGGGCGATCCGCGCCATTGTCACTTCGAGCGAGCCGGTTTCGGCGATTTCCTGAAGGGTCGCGCCGATCAGCGCCCTTCGCCGCACGCCCGGGACTGCCGCTCTGAGCACCATGATCCACTCCATTGTTGATTGACTGATCAATCAATGAAGGTTTACCTTGCACCCGTCAAGGCGGCGCGCGACTTTGCCGCCAATTGTCCGGGGTCGAACATCCGGAACCAACAGAGAGGACCTTCATGACACGTCTGCTGACCGCCACTGCCCTTGCCGCCCTGCTCGCCGCTCCGGCCTTCGCCCAGGTTTCCGAGGAATGCCGCTCGGTGCGTTTCGCCGATGTGGGCTGGACCGACATCACCGCGACCACCGCCGCCGCCGGGTGGTGCTGGCGGCGCTCGGCTACGAGCGGTCCACCCAGCGTCCTCGTCGGTGCCGGTGACCTATACCTCGCTCGCGAACAAGGACATCGACGTCTTCCTCGGCAACTGGATGCCGACGATGGAGGCCGACATCGCCCCCTACCGCGAGGCCGGCACCGTCGAGACCGTGGCGCAATCTCGACGGCGCAAAATACACGCTCGCCGTCCCGAGCCGCACCGGCGAGGCGGCCTCACAGCTTCGCCGACATTGCCGGTTCACGGAAACTCGACAACAAGATCTACGGCATCGAGCCGGGCAATGACGGCAACCGCCTGATCCAGGAGATGATCGACGAGCGACGCCTTCGGGCTCGGTGACCATTCGAACTCGTCGAGAGCTCCGAAGCAGGGCATGCTCGCCCAGGCCGCCCGCGCCGAAGGCAAGGCGAGGGCATTGTGTTCCTCGCCTGGGAGCCGCATCCGATGAACGCCAATCTGCGGCTCACCTACCTCACCGGCGGCGACGATTTCTTCGGTCCGGATTTCGGCGGGGCCACCGTCTTCACCAACACCCGCGCCGGATATGTCGAGGAATGCCCCAATGTGGGCCAGTTGCTGAACAATCTCGAATTCACCCTCGCGATGGAGAACGAGATCATGGGCAAGATCCTCGACATGAACATGGATCCCGACGAGGCGGCCGAGACCTGGCTTCAGGAGAACCCCGACATTCTCGATGGCTGGCTCGTCGGTGTGACGACCGTCGAGGGCGAAGAGGGCCTTCCGGCGGTCACCGCGGCGCTTGGGCTGTGAGCGGGCCGGCGGGCTGAGGGGCCGGACCGGTGGACTGGCTCACCGCCAACAAGATCCCCGTCGGCGACTGGGCGCGGGCGGTGGTCGACTGGCTGACAGCAAACGGAGCGTGGTTCTTCGACGGCCTCGCCGACGGCATCAACGGGCTGATCGACGCGATCCTCTGGGTGCTGCAGAGCCCGCATCCGCTGGTGATCGTCGCGGTCTTCGCCGGGATCGCCTGGCTGTTGCAGCGCTCGATCCCGGTGGTGGTGTTCGTGGTGCTCGGGTTCCTGTTCATCCTCAACCAGGGCTACTGGGAGGAGACCACAGAGACGCTCACCCTGGTGCTCTGCGCCGTGATCGTCT
>CAVORG010000017.1:0-160966 GCA_963698545.1 uncultured Planctomycetaceae bacterium | reverse complement strand
TCAGGCGGCGATTGTCGCGCCAGCCTCGAACGTGGTGGTGCGCTGGGGCTGGGGACCCGGCGGCATGACCTACTCGTGGGGAGTCCAGGCGCCCGCGTTCCAGCCGCAGATGCAGCAATACGCCCCGCCGGAGCAGACCGTGCAACGCCCGGCCGCCGAGCCAACCTTGGCGCCGCCGTTGGTCAAAGCGCCTTCCCTACGCCGCCCGGCAATGGCCAACCGCCCGTTGAGTCGTTGCCGAATCCCGGAACAGGTCCCATCGAGTTCTAAGTTCCTGGGGAGCCCGCGCGACTGGGCTCGTCAGCGGGTCACCGCAGAGAGCACGGAGGACGGAGGAACACAGAGGACAGAATTGCATCCGCCTCTGTGCTTCTCCGTGTCCTCCGCGGTCGATTCCATCCGGGTTCTTCTTACCACTGCTTAGTCCACGAGACACGAGGGGCTTAGCAACAAAAAAACTCGGGGCCGTTCCTTGCCCCGAGTTACTTCGTTCGTGGTTCTACCGTTTCATCTAGAAGCCGATGCTCAAGGACACTCCGCTGGGGTACCCGTAACCGTAGCCGTAGCCGTATACCGTAAACCGGGCGTCGGGTAAACCACGGCCGGCGGGATATAGCTGTAGCCGTAAGCGTAGCGGCTAGGCCCGTAGTAGCCCGGATAGACGTAGCCCGGTCGTGTAGGCGACGCTTGGAACGTAGACCGGTGCGACAACCACCGGTCGCCTCGCTCGTCGGTATCCCCAGCGCTGGGCGTTGGCCGATTCACTGCTGGCCGTCCAAGTGACAGCAACGATGGCGGCCGCAAGTAACAATCCCTTCATGGCGTTTCTCCTCATGTGAAAGCACCGCGCGGAGCTTGAAAAACGAGCCCCCGCCGTTGCGCGGCATGAAAGGTTCTCCCTCATTATCAGGGCCCGCCGCACTTTCGGCAAGGTTCTGATCCCATCGCTTTGCGCGGAATAGGCGGTTTGCACGCATTCACCGGCGGTGTTACCTTCAGAAGTTGGCTGTGATTTCACCGCTCCCCGCATTTTCCCGCCCGCCGTCAGGCGAATCGAGAAGCTTATCGCATGAACCATCGTCACTCGCCGGTGCGACTCAGCTCGCTGGACTCGACTCCACCATCCTCATGCTCAGCCTCAGATTCCTCGGCCTCGCAGCGCCGAGCGTCTCGCGCGGGCGCCGAGCTGGACAACGCTTGCGGCGATCGTACTGGGCTTTCTGTCCTCGACGACTTGCTCAACGCGAGCCGATCAACCTCTGCTTCGCGACGGCGATCAAGTGGTTTGGCTGGGCGATGGTTTTTGGGAACGCATGCAGGGCCATGATTATCTGGAAACCACGCTGCTGGTGCAGACGTCCTCAATGGAAGCTCACGTTTCGCAATCTGGGTTGGAGCGGCGACACCGTCGGCGGTGTTTCCCGCGCGGTCTTTGGTTCGCCGCAAGACGGCTTCACGCGGTTGGACCGCGACTTGCGTTTAGCCAAACCCACCGTGGTCGTGCTGCATTATGGCAACAATGAAGCCCATCAAGGCGCCGAGGGATTGGACGCCTTCCGCCAGCAAGCCGACCGACTGATGCAACTGATCAGCGAACTCTCAGCCAGGCTGATCGTCGTGTCGCCCCGGCGTTATGAGGAAGCATCGGCGTTTCGTGTTTATCCGGACGCTTACAATCGCGACCTGGTCTTTTATCGCGCCGCGTTGAAGGAGTTGACTCTCCAACATGGCGGCGCCTGGCTGCCCTGGGATGAGTACGTTGCCGGACCGCTCACTCGAGACGGCGTGCAATTCAGCGACTTCGGTTATCGCATCGCCGCTCAATGGCTCGCCGACCAATTGAACGGCGACGAGAATGTGTGGAGACGCGACGATCATGAGCCGCGGCGGGGAACCTCTGGCGACTGGCGTCAGCATCAGTGACTTTCAACGGCAGGGCGACGAATTGTCCTTCACCGCTTTGGCGGAACGGCTTCCGGATCCGGACGCGCCTGCGTTAGAAACCCAGCCGCCACCCGCGGCGCTGTCGCCAGTCGGAACGCTGGCCATTAAGGATCTGCCGCCGGGGCGGTACGAGCTCTTGGAAGGCAATGAGGTGGTTCATCAAGCCACCGACCAACAATGGGCGGCTGGCCAGCCGCTGACGCGACGCGCCGGTTGGGGCGCTGTGGAGATGATTCGGCAATTGACGATGGCCAAGAACGAATTGTTCTTCCATCGCTACCGACCTCAGAATGAGACTTACTTGTTCCTCTTTCGCAAGCATGAACAGGGCAACAACGCCGTGGAGGTGCCCCGGTTCGACCCGCTGGTCCGCGCCAAAGAACAAGAGATCGACGCGCTCCGTCAACCCGCGCAAGCCAGCTATGTCTTGCGTCCCATCAAGCCCTGAAACGCGCTCGCAAGACAATCCCGCTGAACACTCGCCCTTTGCCCCACCCCATCGCCAACGGGCCAAGAGAGGCTCTTGCTTTTGCCCCTCGCCTTGGTTCGCTGAACCTCTCGACTCCAACACCCCTTGAAGGAATCACGCCCGATGGCGTTCTACCCCAGGTCTTCCCCTTTGACTGCGACTCGACTCTGTGCCGCCGCCGGGTTTTGGATTCTGTCTTTCCAACTCGTCACAACGTGTTTTGCACAACGCGATTTGAAAGACATTCCCGATCCGGATCCCGAATTAGAGCGGGCTTCGTTCGTTGTGCCCGAGGGGTTCGAGGTCAACTTGTTCGCCGCCGATCCGCTGATGGCCAAACCGATTCAGATGAATTTCGACGCGCAAGGCCGCTTGTGGATCGCGACCAGCGAGATCTACCCTCATATCAAGCCGGGACAGCAGGCCGACGACAAGATCCTTGTGTTGGAGGACCAAGACGGCGATGGCGCCGCCGACAAGACCACTATCTTTGCTCGAGGGTTATTGATCCCCACGGGCGTCGCGCCCGGCGACGACGGTTGCTATGTCGCCAACAGCACCGAGTTGATTCATTTGCAAGACACCGACCAGGACGGTCGAGCGGATCAGCGTCGCGTGGTGCTCAGCGGCTTTGGAACCGAGGACACGCACCACTTGCTGCACACGTTGCGTTGGGGTCACGACGGCTGTCTGTACATGAACCAGTCGATCTACATTCACAGTCACATTGAAACGCCTTATGGCGTGCAACGGTTGAACGGCGGCGGGATCTGGCGATTCCGCCCCGATCGCCGACGATTGCAGGTTTTCTGCGAGGGTTTCGTGAATCCTTGGGGTCACCAATTCGATCGTTGGGGGCAGTCGTTCGCCACCGACGGCGCGTACGGAGAAGGCGTCAATTACGTGTTTCCCGGCGCCGTGTTCGTCACCGCACCTGGGGCCAAGCGGATCGTTAGCGGCTTGAATCCCGGTAGTCCCAAACACTGCGGCCTGGAGATCCTTAGCGGCGGCCACCTTCCCGAGTCCTGGCAAGGCAACATGATCACCAACGACTTTCGCGCGCATCGCGTTTGCCGTTTCGTGGTCACCGAAGACGGGGCCGGCTACGCCTCGCGGCAGGAAGAGGAATTGATCAAGACGCAGCATGTGGCTTTTCGGCCGATTGATGTGAAGATGGGTCCCGACGGCGCGATCTATATCGCCGACTGGTACAACCCCATCATCCAGCACGGTGAGGTCGACTTCCGCGATCCTCGTCGAGACCACGTGCATGGACGCATTTGGCGAGTGACCGCCAAGGGACGTCCGCTCGTCGCGAAGGTGGATCCCGATCAACTCGAATTGCCCGAGTTGCTGGAGTTGTTGAAAGCGCCCGAGGATTGGATCCGCCTGCACGCCAAGTACTCGATGAAGCGTTTCGCGGCGAAGACCGTCATCAACTCGCTTGATCGTTGGTTGCAGGAGCAACCGGCCGACGATCCCGACTATGACCATTGGCGACTCGAAGCGCTTTGGACCGCCCAATTACTGGACCGCGAGCATCCGGCGCTCTTATCGCAGTTGTTGCAGAGTTCCGATCATCGCGTTCGCGCGGCCGCCGTTCGAGTTTCGGTTGACTGGGCGGACCGTCTTGGCAACACTCAACAACTGTGGACGCAGGCGGTGTTGGATTCGCATCCCCGCGTCCGACTGGAAGCCGTGCGAGCTTTGGCGACTGCGCCCGAGCGCAATCCGCCTGGCTGGCGCTGTGCGCTTTGGACCAACCGGTCGATCGTTTCGTGGACTTCGCGCTTTGGCGAACCATGCGGCAACTGGAAACGAAATGGCTGCCGGCTTTGCCAAGACAAGCAGCAAAACTGCCAACGCATCATCAACTGTTCGCCCTGTCCGCGGTGGACTCACCGGCGATTCGTGAACCCCTGCTGCAATTGCTGAAACAAAAACTGCCCCCGGACCAACTGCAGCAGGCGCTGAATCTGTTGGCCAAGCATGGCGGCCCCGTAGAAATGGGAATGGTCGTACGGCAAGCCTTGGCCAATAAGCAGCCGAACGCCGAGCAAGCGCAGCTAACAGCCGACCTGCTGAATGCGCTGGTGGAAACGACTCGGCTTCGCAAGCTGAAGCCGGACGGCGATTTGAAAGGCTTGGAAGTTGGCTTGACTTCGTCGCATGTGATGCTGCAAGCCGCGGCGGCCCGAGCCGTAGGGGCTTGGAGCGTCGTCTCGTTGCGCGATGTGTTGGCCAAATGGACTCGCGACGCATCGGCGCCTCAAAATTTGCGGTGGGCCGCAATGGATGGCGAAGCGAGGTTCGCCGACGAGCAAGCTGTCAACTTGCTATCGCAGTTGGCGGTCGAGGGCGCGGCGGCGGATCGAGCCCAGGCGCTGGGGGAACTTGCAACCATCGCGCCGGTCCAGGCTGGAAAATTGGCGGCAACCTGGCTCGGCGGCTTGACGTCGGATGCGTCGCTGTCCCGCCGTATTGATCAGGGGCTGACCGAGTTGTTGGCTCGGGCGCCCGGAGCCGCGGCGTTGGCCGAAGCGCTCAACGATGTCGCTTTGCCTCCGGATGTAGCTCAACTCGCCACCCGAACCGTACAGCGCTCCGCGAAACCGTCCTCGGACTTGCTGGCTGTCTTGCGCACCGCGGGCGGTCTGGAATCGCCGCGCTGGAAAGCGGAACCCGAGTTGATGGCGGAGCTTGTCGCCGAAGTAGCGGCCAAGAGCGATCCGCTGCATGGCGAGGCGGTTTATCGCCTTGCCGCCTTGCAATGCCAGAAGTGCCATGCAATTGCCGGCGCGGGCGGGAAAGTCGGCCCCGATTTGCTGAGCATTGGAGGCAGCGCGCAGGTCGATTACTTGATCGAGTCGTTACTCGACCCCAATCGCAAAGTGAAGGAGAACTACAATGGCTTGATCGTGCAGACCGACGACGGCAAGGCGGTGGCGGGAGTCATCGTTCGGCAAGATGAGCGAGAACTGGTGCTTCGCGACGCTGAGGATCGCGAGATCGTCATTCCTCGCAACTCGATCGAAGATCAGCAGGAATCGCGGTCCCTGATGCCCGACGGCTTGACTGATTCGTTGACGCGACAAGAGTTGGTGGATCTCGTGCGTTTCCTTTCCGATCTGGGCAAGGTGGGCGGCGTGGCGGCCGATCGCAGCCCCGTCGTGCGACGTTGGCTCGCGCTGAATCCGACCAACGAGTCGTACACTCGCATTCGTCGTACGAGCTACGACAGCGCGGCGATCGACGACCCGGCCTTTCAATGGACGCCCGCGTACAGTCGCGTGTCGGGCGATTTGCCTTTGTTGGAGATCCCTGGCTTCACGCCCGCCTCATTCGTGACTCAAGACCAGCGGGACCGCGTACAATTCCTGCGCTTCACAGTGCAGGTGCGCCAGAGCGGCAACGTTCAGCTCCGTTGGAACTCGCTGGACGGCGTCGCGCTGTACATCGACGGCAAGCCGACGCCGCATACTCCGACGTCCGAATATCGGTTGGTCGCGGGTCCGCATGTTGTCACGTTGGCCATCAGTCGCCACGAACGGGAAGCGATGGACCTGCGCGTTGAAGTGCATCCCGGGGTGGAGGATCCAGCCGTGGTGGAGTTGCCCTAGGTCTGGGGGCGTCGACGGGGACAGGCCAACAGCCTCGTTAAGCTGCGACCTCACGCCCTACAAAAAAACTACGGAGCGTCGATGCCGATCTTTAATTACCGATTCCGAGTTAGCGCCTCCCTGGAAGCGGTCCGCGCTTTTCATGGCGACACCCGAGCACTGAAACGCTTGACGCCGCCGCCGACCTTCGTGCAAATCCATTCCATCGAACCTCTGGCGGAAGGATCGGTGTCAACATTTACGCTCTGGGTGGGTCCGCTGCCCTTGCGTTGGAAAGCGATCCACCGAAATGTCTCCGAAACAGGCTTCACCGACATTCAAGCCGAAGGTCCGGCTGCGAAGTGGGAGCATACGCACTCGTTCATTCCGGTAAGCGACAAGCAGACGGACATTTCCGAACACATCGAATACGAACATCGGCCCGGATGGGCCGGCCTGCTCACACGTCTCCTGTTCGCCAAGCCTAACCTGTACATCATGTTTACTTATCGAATGCTCGCGACGCGATGGCATCTGCGCCGCGTCGGCTGAGTCAGGAGCGGCGGGCCAAGCGAGGCGACGCCGTGGCCGATGCGTTGCGGGGATTCGCGCTGGACGAGAGCAGTCCCCGGACATCGCCGCTCTTCCGCGCCGTGTCCTAGCGAGTGCTACCTGTTCGCCGTCGCGGTCGGCAGACGCCAAATGACCACCACGCCGACTGCCGCCAAAGCCGCAATAAGGGTGGTGGGGGCCAAGGCGTATCCCGCAAAGTACACCGACATGCAGACAGCCGCGGTTACGGCCACCATCGCCTTGACCTTGATATGGCGCCGCACGCCCCGGTGAACCTGCCAGTCGACCAGGATCGGACCGAAGAACCGCGAATTCAGCAGCGCCCTGTGGAGGCGAGGCGAGGACTTTGCCAAGAAGTAGCTGGTGAGCAAGAGGAACGGCGTCGTAGGCAGGCCCGGCAGGATCGCCCCCAGCATGGCGAGCGTGAAGAACAGGCCGGCCGCGACAAGGCGCAAGAGCCTGCGAGGGTCGCGAAATCCCCGCGGCGATGGTCGTTGCGAGGCGACGACGCGTTCCTCGCCGGCAACGAGCGGTGAATGATGGTCTGGCGGCCGCAGCAACACCTTGATCGGTCCTCAGGGGCCTCTGCTCTCGACGAACGACGATGGAGAAGTTTAGCGAGTCCACGCTTAACGGCAACAGCGGCGGTTCAGCCGAATCAACAGCCATTCAGTCTGAACGGCAGGGCCTGAAGGGCAACGCCGTCGCGGGTTTTCATCAAGCGAAGAAGGACGCTAAATCAGTCCCGGTTGGGACTGCCCGGCCTTGATCCTAAGGCGGTCCACCTGGCGCTTGGAAGGTAGCGTACAGGGCGGGTTGAGGTTTCGGGCGCGGAAACGGGGAGCGTTTCATGCCTGTGGGGACTTACGTGGAATCGTGGCGTTCGAGCAAAAGCCTGGCCCGACGGCCGGCAGAATTTTAGCCGTGGCCGTAAGGCGAGCCCTTTAAAGCTAGCAACCTGCAGCTTCTTCAGAGTGGCCCCAAAGAGGCTCCATTTTCCGCCAAGGCCTGTCGCCATAGGTGCTTACGCGGCGAGCAAGCCACGACGGGGCATGTCCCCGTCGAGCGTTGCTCCTCGCCAGCAACGATCCCGGCGGGGACGCCTCCACAACGGGGCTTGCCGCCGTTGGGCGATGCTCCCAGCAAACAGCGCTCTCTGGCGAGGAGCAGCGCCCCGCTGGGACAAGCCGGACAAGCCCAGCGGTGGCGGGAATGGGCACGGCGCACGGGTTGGCGAGGAGCAGCCCCGCTGGGACAAGCCCAGCGGTGGCGGGAATGGGCACGGCGCACGGGCTGGCGAGGAGCAGCGCCCCGCTGGGACAAGCCCAGCGGTGGCAGGAATGGGCACGGCCACGTCCGCGCGGACAAGGCGTTGCCTCTCCTACGCAACTGCTCAGAATCGTTGGCCGTTGATTTAGAAGGGGCTTGCTATTCCAGGGCTCGCATCTATGGTCTCCCAGGAGATGTGACCATGAAACGCAATAACTACGTGATTCTCGGCGCCAGCGGCGGCATCGGTGGCGAAACCGCTCGACGACTACACGCCCGGGGCGGCGGCCTGTTGTTGGTCGGCCGTGACGAGGGACGTTTGCAAGAGATCAGCAGCGAGTGCGGCGCGGAATATCGCGTGGCGGATGCGCGCTCGGTTGAGGAGGTGGAAGCCTGTGTGGCCGAGGCGATGGAAACGTTCGGCGAACTGCAAGGGATCGTCAACTGCGTCGGTTCCGTGCTCCTCAAGCCCGCACACCTCACGACGCCGGCGGAGTGGCAGGACACCCTGGCGACAAACCTGACCTCGGCGTTCGCTTCGATTCGAGCGGGCTATTCAGCGATGCGCGGCACTGGCGGGTCGATCGTCTTGCTCAGCTCGGCGGCGGCCCGTCTGGGGCTGGCCAACCATGAAGCAATCGCCGCCGCGAAAGCAGGAGTGATTGGCCTGATGCAATCGGCCGCCGCTTCCTACGCCGCGCGAGGCATTCGTGTGAACGCCGTGGCGCCGGGCCTGGTGCAAACCGAATTGACGCGGCGGATATGGGCCAATGAGAAGTCGGCCGAGGTGTCTCGAAGCATGCATGCTCTCGGCCGATTGGGGAAGCCGTCGGACGTCGCTTCGTTGATCGTCTGGTTGCTGGAACCGGAGAATGACTGGGTCACCGGCCAAGTGTTCGGCGTAAACGGCGGCTTGGGAACTATTCGTCGCTAACGAAGCGAATCCACTTCCCTGGTAATGGGCCGCCTTGCCGGATGCCGTCAATCGTTTCACCGCGCGGGCCGCTGGGTTGCCGCACGTTGGCCGGGCGATCTCTCTACTCTCTAATAGGGATGACCGCCCGTGCGGTGCGGTCCCCAATCACAAAGTGACCCAATTCGCGGTCCGCTGCATCGCTGATCATCCAGACGGCGCCGGGACGGGTCTGCTGTCGCTGCTGGGCATGGGCGTCCATCTCGGCGTAGAACACGGGCTTTCCTTGCCGATTCATCCAATGCACCTTCACTGGCGCCTGAGACTGGTTGATGAAGACCACATCGAATGGTCCTCCATCGGGCGCTGACGCAGGGGCGGCCGCGGTAGTTCTTGGGATCCAAACAAGCTCCGTTAGCGACGCCACGCTGGGCGGCTTACGGGCGCAAAGGATGCGGGTGCTTAGCTTCCGCAAGTCGGACAGTCTCTCGGAGTATTGTGCGAGGCCAGCCAGGTTGTTCCACTCGTAGGGGTCGTTCTCGATATCGTAGAGCTCTTCGTCGCCGCCCTGGTAATGAATGTAACGCCATCGCTCGGTGCTCAGACCGTAGCTTCCCGGTTCCGCGAGATGAGTGACCGACACGTGCGGCCAGGCGGCCGTTGGATCTTGCAACAGAGGCGTCAGGCTCGGACCGTCGTGACTTGATTCCGGTGCGAGGCCGCAAAGGTCGAGCAGCGTGGGAAACAAGCTCAACAGGTTGACCGGGCGCCGGCACTTCGCCGGCTGGGTCCCCATGGGAAGTCCAGGGGCGCCTTGGGGAGCGCGAATCATCAAAGGAACTCGTGTGCAGGCTCGCCAGGCGGTGTACTTCTGCCAGTGTTGCTTTTCACCCAAGTGCCAACCGTGATCCGACCAGAGAACGACGATCGTATTGTTGGCGTGCGGGCCGCGAGCCAGCGCGTCGAGCACTTTGCCCAGCATCGCGTCGGCGAAGTGGATCGACGCCAGATACGCTTGGACACCCTGCTTCCATTGTCCCTGTTGCTGGATGTGAGCGAAGTAGCGATTAGGCCCGCGTTTCCTGCCCTCGGGCGGGAGGTCGTCAAGGTCGTCCTCCTTGTATCCCGGCGGCAGCTGGATGGATTCCAACGGGAAGGGCTCGAAATACTTGCGTGGCACGAACCACGGTTCATGCGGGCGATAGATGCCGCACGCCAGAAAGAACGGCTTGTCATGCGGGCGGCCTAGCTGCTCGGCGATCCACTGGGCCACCAGATAATCGCCGCCGTATTCCTCCTCGCTTGCGTCCAGGGGTCCCCAATCCGTTTCGACGTACTGCCAAGGCCCGCCGCGAGGCAAGTTCAGCGGTCTGGTCTCGGGGTAGAGTGTACGCGGGAGTGGATTTTCGCTGTCGGCGGCCGGAAAATAGTCGTTCCACGAGGCCGCGTCGATGAAGTAGTGAAGCAGCTTGCCCGAGCCGGCGGCGTGATAGCCATGAGTCGAAAACACTTTCGGCAGAATCGCGGCGTGGGGCAACACTTCCCGCATTTGCTGGCGATTGTCGTACAAACCGGATCGATGCGGGGAGACCCCCGTGAAGATGGCCGTCCGCGACGGATTGCAGGCCGGAGCGGGACAGTGTGCGTTGGTGAACAGCACTGCCGACTCCGCCAGCCGATCGAGATTCGGCGTTCGCGTTTGCGGATGACCGCCCAAGGGTCCGATCCAGTCATTCAAGTCGTCCATCGCGATGAACAAGACGTTGGGGGGCGGCGCGTTGGCTCCCAGCTCGTCCGCGTGGAGGCGTGTCGCTGCGCCGACCATGATCGACGAGGCGGCGACGAGGCAGACCAGTCGCCAGGCAAATCGAAATGACATCGTGGTGTTCTCGTTGCTTGAACGTTTTTCGGAGAGGTCGGCACGATCTTGGTCCGCGTGATCAGGCGTGGCGACCTAGGGCGCGGGATTCTGTGACGGCGGGCGCTGCAGACGGCAAAACACGTGCGGCAGACCGACGTGCATGATTCGCTTTTCCAGCAGAAACCCGGCTTTCTGCATCACTTTCTGAGAGGCCGCGTTGGTTGTCAGCGTGTAGCAGACCAGGTTGGTCAGCCCGAGTTGGCGAAAGGCGATGTCGATGATCTCGCGAGCCATCTCCGTTCCGTAGCCTTGTCCCCAAGCATCGGGCAGCAAGGCGTAGGTCAGCTCGACCTCATCCCGGTTGTCGATGTGCACGCAACGGACTCCTCCGCGCCAAGGAACGCCATGGTCCGTTTGTCGCGGAATGTCCAGTCTCCGAAGCCATGCTCTCGCCAGTGACTCAATCCCATTTGCAGTCGCTGCTCGACTTCCTCATCCCCTGAACGGTTGGCCGTCAGCGGAGAGGGTGGCCATCACCCGCCGATCTTGCAGCAGCCGTCGATACTCAGGCAGATCCGCCTCACTCAAGGGCTGCGCGATCATGCGGTCGGTGAAGAATCCGTCAAAGTCTGGTTGCCCATCCATTGAGACGCTCGCCATCTTCCAGAGTTCATCACGGGATGCGGATTCGGTTTGCACTTCCGCCAAGGCCTCCTTATCCTGAAGGCCTCTCGGCAGAGCGATCCACCCAATCGCCAAGTCCATACGTAGGATTCTAGCGGAGAATTCACGGCCCGTGGCGACAGGTGATTCTTGAACCAACACATTCCCTTTTCCGAGTTGACCGAGTGCGAAGGGCTTCGGCGCGGGGCTCCTTGTCGCTCTCCTCGGAAGCGGCGGCGGGCGGCATGACTTCCTTGCGTGAAATCTACCGGGCTCCGCTGGAGCTGTTGACGGATCTGTATCAGTTGACCATGGCTTACGGCTACTGGAAAAGCCAACGTGACCACCTTCGTTCCGTGTTCCACCTCTTTTTCAGGAAATCGCCATTTCAAGGCGGCTTCACGATCGCGGCGGGGTTGCAGTACGCGCTGGAGTACTTGCAGTCGTTGACCTTCTCCAGCGACGCGTTGCAGTACCTCGCCGAATTGGAGGGCAATGACGGGAAGCCGCTATTCGACGGTGGATTCCTGGAGCACCTGGGACAATTGCGATTCACGTGCGATGTGGATGCAGTGGCCGAAGGGACGGTGGTCTTTCCTCAAGAACCACTGATTCGCGTCACCGGTCCGATCTTGCAGTGCCAAATCGTCGAGACAGCGCTGCTGAACATGATCAACTTCCAATCGCTAATCGCGACCAAAGCGGCGCGGATCGTCGCGGCGGCGGACGGCGAACCCGTGCTCGAGTTCGGCCTGCGACGAGCTCAAGGAATTGACGGCGCGTTGATGGCCAGCCGCGCGGCCTACATCGGCGGCTGCGCCGCCACCTCCAATGTGCTCGCGGGCATGTTGTTTGGGATTCCTGTGAAAGGGACGCATGCGCACAGCTGGGTGATGTCCTTCGAGGATGAACCCGCCGCCTTCGCCCGTTACGCGGACGCGATGCCCAATAACTGCGTGTTCCTGGTGGACACCTATGACACGCTGGAGGGAGTTCGCCACGCCATTGACGCGGGACGAGAGCTTCGCGAGCGAGGCTTTGAACTGGCCGGCATTCGCCTCGATTCAGGCGACTTGGCGTATCTCAGCATCGAGGCGCGACGGATGCTGGATGAAGCGGGCTTCCCGAAAGCGGCGATCGTCGCCAGCAATGACCTGGATGAACACGTGATCGCCAGTCTGAAGTCGCAAGGCGCGAAGATCGCGATGTGGGGCGTCGGCACGCGACTGGTCACCGCGCACGATCAACCAGCATTGGGAGGCGTTTACAAAATGGGTGCGATGCAAGACGCCCAAGGGCTTTGGGCGCCCAAACTGAAGCTATCCGAGCAAGCCGTCAAGACGTCCACTCCCGGCATGCTGCAAGTACGGCGATTCTGCGACGAGCACGCCGCCGTGGCCGATATGATTTACGACGAGCTTGAGGGCCCTCCACCAACATCCGTCATTGTCGATCCGCTCGATCCAACACGGCGGCGCAGGATGTCGACGCGGACCATCGCCAAGGATCTCTTGGCGCCCGTGCTCCGCGAGGGAATTCCAGTTTGTGAAGGGGAATCGCTGGAGAGCATTCGACGCCGGGTACGGCGACAACTCGATCTGTTTCATCCCGGCGTGCGGCGGCATGTCCATCCCCACGCCTACCCCGTCGGCTTGGAGCAGACGCTCCATCAGCGGAAGACCGACTTGATCCTGCAAGCGCGGAAGCACCTCGACTGATGCCGTCCACGGTTTGCGAGTCGTGATCGAAGCACTCCAGCGGCGATGGGAGTCGCAACCACCACGTCCGTCTCGATGCTTTCTGATTCCAGGCGTCGTTTAGCGTGCTCCGCTCAACGTGTTCTCGGCGGTTTCCGGCTCGATGTAGTTTTCCATGGGCGGACAGGAGCAAACCAGGTTGCGGTCGCCATAGACATTGTCAACTCGACCGACCGGCGGGAAGTACTTCGACGGTGGAACTCTGTTCGGGGTCTGGACAAACGGCCATGCGTCGATCGTACACGACGTTGTCGTCGCCGAGAATCGAATCCAGGGTATGCGGCGCGTTGCGCAACGGGTTGTTTTCGGCGGGCCACTGGCCCGACAGGACTTTTTCGTATTCCGCGTGAATCAGGTTCATGGCTCGGCAGAAGCGATCCAATTCGCTCTTTGGTTCGCTTTCGGTCGGCTCGATCATCAACGTTCCAGCCACGGGAAAGGACATCGTGGGCGCGTGAAAGCCGAAGTCGATCAATCGCTTGGCGATGTCGTCGACCGTGACATGTGCGGCCTTCTCCATCGGTCGCGTATCGAGGATGCACTCGTGGGCGACTAACCCCTGGTTGCCCGTGTAAAGAATCGGGTAATTCTGTCTGAGTTGGTGAGCGATGTAATTCGCGCTCAAGATAGCGACCTGTGTGGCCTTTCGCAGACCGTGCGGGCCCATCATGCGGATGTACATCCAGGAGATCGGCAGCAGGCTGGCGCTGCCGAACGGCGCGGCGCTAACTCGTGGACCTTGACGCTGTGCGTTCACGCCGTCCTTCGGCAGGAACGGAGCCAAATGCTCGCGAACGCCGATCGGCCCGACTCCGGGCCCGCCGCCGCCATGGGGAATGCAAAACGTCTTGTGCAGGTTCAAATGAGAAACATCGCCGCCAAACTTGCCCGGCTTGGCGACTCCCACCAACGCGTTCAGGTTGGCGCCGTCGATATAGACTTGGCCTCCCGCGGCGTGCACTTTCTCGCAAACCGCCGTGACGCCTTCTCTCGAAGACGCCGTGAGTGGAGGGATAGGTGATCATGATCGCCGCCACCTTGTCCGGATGGGCCGCGATTTTGGCGTCCAAGTCCGCCAGATCCACGTTCCCATGCTCGTCGCATTTGACGACGACGACTTTCATGTTGGCCATCTGGGCGCTGGCCGGATTCGTTCCGTGAGCACTGCTGGGAGTCAGGCAAACGTCTCGCTCGAAGTCGCCACGCGACTCGTGGTAATGCTTGATGGCCAGCAGACCGGCGTATTCGCCCTGCGAACCCGCGTTGGGCTGCAAAGAGATCCCGGCATAGCCCGTGATGGCTCGCAGCATCTGTTCCAATTGATCAATCAACTTACGATAACCACGCCATTGATCGGCCGGAGCGAACGGGTGAATGGCGTTGAATTCCGGCCAGGTGACGGGCGTCAACTCGCTGGCGGCGTTCAGCTTCATGGTGCAGGAGCCAAGAGGAATCATCGCACGATCCAAAGCGATGTCCATCTCCGACAGACGACGAAGATAACGCATCATCTCCGTCTCACTGCGGTAGTCGTGGAAGACCTGCTGAGTGAGCACTCGGTCAGCCCGCAAGTGCTCCGCGGCGAGCGGCGATTCGGCGACGTCTTCCACGACCGCGCCACCAAGCAACTCAACCAGTCGTTGCACCTCCTCGTCGGTGGTCGTTTCGTCCAGGGAGACTCCGATTTGCGTATCGCTATAGCGTCGCAGGTTGAAGCCGGCTTGGACGGCGCGTTGCAGCACGACATCCGCCTGTTCCCCCAGTTCAACGACCAACGTATCGAAGAACTGGTCGGTCGCTAGACTGGCGCCCGCGTGCTTCAGGCAGCGATACAACCTCGCGGTCAATGCGTGCACACGATCGGCGATCGCCCTTAGTCCTTCGGGGCCATGGTAGGCTGCGTAAAGGGTGGACATGATCGCCAGCAAGGCCTGAGCCGTGCAGATGTTCGAGGTCGCTTTCTCGCGCCGAATATGTTGCTCTCGGGTCTGCAGGCTGAGGCGATACGCCGGATTGCCGTGCCGATCCACCGACTGCCCCACAAGGCGCCCTGGCAAAGTGCGTTTGAATTCGTCCCGAGTCGCCATGAAGGCCGCGTGCGGTCCACCCAATCCGAGCGGGACTCCGAATCGCTGGGCGTTGCCGATCGCCACGTCGGCTCCCAGTTCTCCGGGAGATCGCAAGAGCATCAGCGCCAACAGATCGGTGGCGAAGATCACCAGGGTCTGGTGCTCATGAGCTTCATCGATCAACGCTCGATAATGATTCACGCTTCCGTTGGTGGCGGGATACTGCACGATCAAGCCAAAGACGTCGGTCCAATCGTCAATCGGCGCCGATTCGTCGAACAAGACCAGTTCGATTCCCAGTGGAACGGCGCGGGTCCTCAGGATTTCGATCGTTTGCGGGTGGCAGAGACTCGACGCCAGGAAGCGGTGCTTGGCGCCCTGCGCCTTGCGATAGCAGAGCGTCATGGCTTCGGCCGCCGCGGTCGCTTCATCCAGCAACGACGCGTTGGCGATTTCCAAGCCAGTCAACTCGGAGATCAACGTCTGGAAGTAGAACAGAACCTCGAGTCGCCCTTGAGAGATCTCGGGCTGGTAGGGCGTGTAGGCGGTGTACCACGCAGGATTCTCGAGCACATTGCGCTGGATGACCTTGGGCGTGTGGGTTCCGTAGTACCCCTGTCCAATAAAGGACCGCAGCACCTGGTTTTGATCCGCCAAGGCTTTCAGCTCCATCAGGGCCTGCTCTTCGCTCACCCCGGCGTCCAAATCCATGGGCGAGTCGTCCAGGATGTTCGGCGGCACAACGGCCTGTGTCAACTCGTCAAGGGAGTGGTAGCCAAGGGCGTCCAGCATCTGCTGGATTTCATGATCACGAGGACCGATATGACGCCCCACGAACGAAGAGAATGCTGCGGCCACGGTGGTGCTCCTGCGAGCCTGCGGCGACTCGACCAGGCGGTGGTCGACGTACGGCTGGGGGCTCGATTGAAGGGTGCTCACGGAAGAAACGGGTTTGCGGTGAACGCGGCCGCGACGGGAAACGTTCCCGGCGGCTCGTTCGCCAATTGACTCGACGCCGACTGGCCGCAACCCCTCTGTCCGTGTACCTGAGAGATCGAGCCGCTGATCGCAACCAGCAGCCTTTCACCTTCGGTGGAAGCGTCGCCCCGCGACCGATAAATCGCAATTTACGATTTTCGTGTCTCAGTATGCGCTTCACTCTCCAGAGAAGGCGTTTCAATACCGGCGGTCCATTTGCCTGAGCGGTTCAGGGTTGTTTTGCACCTTCGGCGGCTCGTCGCCAAACACCAGGTGGACCGGGTGTGTTGCGATGGAGCTCTCTCCCACCGGATATTCGCCTCGTCTCTCAGTATATCAAGCGAGGCAACAGCTACAATGACGACCCGCGAGGCGATTCTTCCCAGGCCAGGGAAACACAGGACCAAGGAAAACCAATGTCGGATCAGGATCTGCGGGAGCATGTGTTGTATCTGCTCAAGGGCGGAGGCGCCCACCTGGACTTCGAGGACGCGATCGCCGAGTTTCCCGACCATTTGCTGGGAGTCAAGGTCCCCAATTGCTCGCACACGGCGTGGCGATTGCTGGAGCATCTGAGGATTTGCCAATGGGACATCCTCGAATTCTCGCGAAACGCGGATCACGTCTCGCCGGAATTCCCTGACGGCCTTTGGCCCGCCGAGGACGCTCCGCCGCATCCCAATGCCTGGATGGCTTCGGTCGAGTCCTTCCGGGCGGATCGGCACGCCATGATGGAGTTGGTCTCGGCGCCCGAGACGAACCTCTTGGCCAAGATACCGCACGGCAACGGGCAAACGATTCTACGAGAAGCACTGCTCATTGCCGATCACAATGCCTACCATCTCGGCCAGTTGGTGTTCCTTCGCCGTTGCCTGAACGCGTGGTCGGAATGAGAAGGTGCTCGCTCGCTCACCTGCCCCGCGTGCGAATCCCGTCGGGGAAACAGCCCTGTCCAAGATCGCCGGCTCTTGGCCTAGAAGGAGAACTGAATCTGAGACCGAAACAGCCAACCGACCTGGCCCGGCGTCATGTCCAGAGCGGACGAGTTGATTGGGGCGCCGTCGGTATAGGTCGCATCCAGCGTGTATTTCGCGTGCTGTTCTCGGAAGTACCAGACGAAACCGCCCGCGATCTCTTCGGCGTTCTGATTTTCGACGCCGAGCGTGCCGGAGTCGCCCATGACTCGGGACCACCGGGCCAGCAATTCGAGCTTGTTGGGCACAACGAATTTGCCCAACTGCAGCCAGAACCCGTGGTCGAATAAATCGGGCACGGCGCCCCCTGAAATTCGTTGATGGAACGAAAATAATACTCAGACGTGCCCGACCAGCCCTGAAACTTGGAGGAAAGACTCACCGAGTACAGGTTCACAGTGTATTGCTCCACCGACGGCGGCAACAGATCCGCTAACTCGACGCCCGAATCCACAACACGGACCTGGCGGAATTCGGTGACGCCCGAACGATTGATCGAGGAGTTGGCGACGCCGGCCCCCACCCGCAGCGCGACCGTGTCGTGCCACTCGAAATCGGCCAAACTGTCCGATCCCCAATCGCCGATGGGAAAATAGAAGACTCGCCCGGAATAAGCGAAGTTGTTATCCAGCGCTCCGCTGCTCCCCGTCTCGGCGCCGCCGGTCACGAGCCCGTTGAAGATCGCAACTTCCCAGTCCCAGGCGCACCGCGCCAGGTCGTACGGCCGGCCAACCCCCAAGCCAAGCTTCGATTCACATCAAAATACATGCTGGCCATCGAACGATCACTGAACTCAAATTCACGTCCACTCAACCAGCGCGCCATCGTGAACGGCATCTTGTACTGGCCGGTCTTGAATTGGAGCGTTCCTTCGTCGAACCCCCACAGGTTGCGGCCAATGTCGAAGGTCAGCAGATAATCCAACAACCGCACGTTGTCGCCGCCGCTGCTGCGACCATCCAATTGAACGTAGTAGCCGAAATCGGGCGTGAAAGCGCTGCCTTGAAACACCATCCGTCCGCGAGTCAATTCAAACTGATTGAGGTCCGGGGTAGGCCCCTGGGAATCCAAGACAACGTGCCGCAACTGGCCCCAGCCGTTGATCCTCAAGCTGAAGGGCAAGTCGGACGCTTTCAGGTCCTGAGTTTTTTCGCTGGCGATTACAAACCCGCGATCATAGCCCACGCTGACCGATTCGAGCCACGCGGGCAAGGGTTGCAGCTTGGGTTCGGCCGAGGAATCCTCGGACGAGCTGACGGGTTCGCTGTCATCGAAAGTCGCGCCCTCGTAGGACGCGACGATTGCGGGCGGCCCGGGAAGCCCAGGCATGGACACCGAAGCCGACGCTTCGTTCATCGAATCGACCGCTGGCAAGCGCTGGATTGACGCCGAATCCAACCGCTGGCCCGACGCCCCCAAAACACGGACGGTGTTCGCCTTGTCCGCCATGGCGCTTCGATCGGCCAACAGCGGCATTGCCAGGACCGCCCACAGGCCCATGATCAGGCGGCAAGTCCTTGGCGAGTTCGCGGCGTTGGTGTAAGAGTTGGACATCGGGGGCGGCGCTAATGGTCTGGGCGTTTCGCCGTCTTGAATGGCGAAGGCCGTGTCGGCTCGCCACAATACTGCTCGACGGCGAGTTCTCCGTCGGCGCCCTTGCCTAGTTCCACTCGCCTTCCTCAATCGCACCTCGTCCAAAACGCCACGTCATACCGACGCCGACCCAGTAGGACTTGACGGTGGCCGTGGTGCGTCCGAACGCCTGCGAATCTTCGAACATGCCGCCTGCGAAAAGGCTCAGGTCCACGCCAGGCAACACATCAACGCACGGTCGCACCGGCGGTGAAACGATGCTGCGGGAATGGCGGCGAACAGCGCTTGAATGTACTGAATGTGGTCGGCGCCCCCGGGAGGCCGGATCCCGCCCGCGGACCTGCCGACTTCATTGCGCATGGGGTTTTCGTTCCAGGCGTATCCCAAGCGCACGCGCATGCGATCATTGACGGCGTATTGGGCGCCGAATTGCAAGGCCCACTGATCTTCATACACGGCCCCGAACAGCGCCGTTTCCGTCCACTGCAAGTACGTGACGTCCATGGCCAGCAACAGGTTTCCGTCCATGAAGCTGCGGTTGGCGACGCCCAGACCCAAGATCTGGGGCCGGTCCGCCACCGCGTCGAAGTATTGCCCGGGCACAAAACCGACGAGGTTTTCAAAGGTGTAAGCGACCCTCGACTTCCAGTAGGCGCCCAGGGTGGTCTCCGGGGTGAGGTCGTAGTCCACGCCGATGCCGCCCCGCAAGCCATAGTCGGAAGACGATCCCGTGATTCCCACGAAAGGGCCGTCGAGGGTCGCATTGGAGACGGCCAGCATGCCTCCAATGGACAACGTGTCGGTCAAGTCCAGCCCGGCGCCGGCGATGACGTCCAGCGCAATCAGGTTGGCGTGCGTGCCATTGGACTGCGGCACCTGTCGATAGTCGACGCCCGCGCCCGCTCCGGAAATCAGCCCCAGGCCAATGGTCAACGGCAAGCCACGGGCGCTGAAGTCCTGCGTGACGCCGATGTTCCCAGCCAAGACGCCTTGGGCGTCGGACTTCGCGTTGCTAAAGGGGGATACGCCGAAGGCGGGTAAGCCGGGCTCCGCGACGCTCAGGTTCAACGTCGGTTCAATCCACGCCGAACTCAGGCCGAATTGCGTGCCCTTAAACTGCGTGATGGTCGAAGGGTTGCCGTTGATGGCCGATTGAAGGTCTTGCGGTGACGCGTTACTGACGCCCGCCATGCCGCCCGAGGCCGGCATGACGTTGTTTAGCAGTTCAATACCGAACGACTGAGCTCGCGCACGGTGCGCCGAAACGACCGCGAGCACCAGAACAAGAGCAAGAAAGCGGCGCTTCATCACGACCTCCCATTTCGTTCCCATCCGACGATCCTGTGGCATCGGCACATCAGGCAACATCGGCAAGCACGGCGCGCCAGTGCAAGAAAGGGGAGGAGTTTCCTTGTTGTGGCAAACTAAGCAAAATGCGGAGGATTTTGGGGCCGATCGCGGCCTCGCGCCCATCGCTGTTCGGGGCCGGTAGGGGCCCTGCCGCCGGACAGATGTCTTTTCCCGGCTACAACGCGGCCAGGGAATTTGTTGACCATGCCGACTTTCTGGCGGCCGGCCGCGGTTGCGACCGACCATCACCCGGGAGCTGCAAGGCACGCCGAATTGCCATTTGAATTCGGCCGGCTTTCTGGCAGTGAATTACAATAAGAGGGGGGAGGTTGAGCGACTCAGTGAAAGCGCTTTGATGAATGACAACGAAGAGTTCATCCAGGAGTTCCTGGAGGAGTCCGACGAGAACCTGGATCAACTGGATCGGGACTTCGTCGAACTGGAAAGCAACCCCTGCGACCGCGAACGCCTGGCGAGCGTGTTTCGCGTGATTCATACGATCAAGGGGACCAGCGGATTCTTCGCCTTCTCGAAGCTCGGCGCCATTGCTCATGCGGGAGAGAACTTGCTGGCTCGCTTGCGCGACGGCGAGTTGTTGCTGGATGGGGAAATCGCCTCGGCGCTGCTGGAATCCGTCGATGCGATCCGCGAGATCCTCGCCAACATCGCCACCACTGGACAAGAGGGCGACCGCGACTTCCGTGCGTTGAGCGACAAACTACATCGGCTTCACAGCCGCGAGGTCGCACCACCGACTCCCTCGGCGGATGCATCAGACAAGCACGTTTCGCAAGCCGCCCCGGCAGGTGCGGCGCCGGTCGAATCGCCCCAGCCAAACGCGAAGACTTCGTCGGCGTTGACCGGCGGCGAAGCCATCAACGTCGCTCAGCAAAGCGAGGCGTCTGCAACCAACTCGGCGGCTGACGCCGTTGCGCGGTCGGAGTCGTCTGCGGCGACGACGCCGGATTCCACGCCCCCCGCTGCGACGGCAACCGCGGCCGCGACCGAAACGACCAAGCAGCAGGTGAAGCCGGCGACGTCCCCGGCCAACTGGGGATTATCCGAAGGCAGCGTTCGAGTGGATGTCGGCTTGCTGAACAAGCTGATGAACCTAGTGGGTGAACTCGTTCTCGCTCGCAATCAATTGTTGCAATTCACTCGCAACACGGATGATCGTCCTTTCATGCAGGTGTCGCAGCGATTGAATCTGATCGCCACCGAGTTGCAACAGGGCGTGATGAAGACGCGGATGCAACCGATGAGCAGTGTCTGGAGCAAGTTCCCGCGGATCGTCCGCGACCTGGCTCTTTCCTGCGGCAAGGAGGTCCGCCTGGAAATGGAGGGCGACGAGACCGAATTGGATCGCTCCTTGGTTGAGGCGATCAAGGACCCGCTGACGCATCTGATTCGCAACGCGATTGATCATGGCGTCGAGGCGCCGCAAGAACGAATCACGCGCGGAAAGCCTCGCGTCGGGCGACTGCTGTTGCGAGCCTATCATGAAGGCGGGCAGGTCAACATTGAAGTCGGCGACGACGGGGGCGGGATCCCGTTGGAGCGAATCAAACAGAAGGCGCTGGATCGCAACTTGATCACCCGCGATCAAGCCGCCGTGATGGGCGATCGAGCCATGGTCAACTTGATCTTTCATCCGGGCTTTTCCACAGCCAAGACCGTGACCGATGTTTCGGGTCGCGGCGTGGGAATGGATGTCGTCCGAACAAACATCGAGCGAATCGGGGGCTCCATCGAGCTCGACAATCGACCCGGTCACGGAACGACGATCCGCATCCGCATCCCTTTGACGTTGGCGATCATTCCCGCTTTGATTGTGACCAGCGGCGGCGAGCGGTTCGCGATTCCACAAGCCAGTTTAGTGGAACTGCTGAGCTTTCCCGGAGAAGCGGCCGAGCGGAACGTGGAGCGGGTCCACCATACGCCCGTCCTTCGTCTGCGCGGCCAGTTGTTGCCGTTGATTTTTCTGAATCAAGAACTGCGGCTTGCCGAAACGCAGCGGACCGCGTCGCTGCATGTCGTCGTGCTGAACGCACAGAATCGCCCGTTCGGCCTGGTCGTTGACGGGATCAAGAACACCGAGGAAATCGTCGTCAAGCCGCTCGACGCGTCGCTCGCGTCGCTGCAGGTCTATTCCGGGGCGACGATCATGGGCGACGGTCGCGTCGCCTTGATTCTGGACGTCGGCGGATTGTCGCGGTGCGGGGGCATGGTGGCGCAGGATCAGCTGCCCGCCGAGCCTTCGGAAGTGCCCGTGGAGGATGTTGGTCAATCGGTCGCCGAGGATGTCTTGCTGCTGCTCTGCGAATCCAGCGGCGGGCGACAGATCGCCGTGCCGCTCGCGCAAGTCGCGCGTCTGGAAGAGTTCCCTCGTCTGCGCATCGAGCGCTCCGCCAACTCCGAAGTCGTACAGTACCGCGGAGACATCATGCCGCTAGTACGGCTCTCGCACGCTGCCGAAACCTCGTCGGCCCCGTCCGACTCGATTCACGTCGTCGTCGCCGAATATGGCGGCCGTAAGGTCGGCGTGGTGGTTGACCGCATCCTGGATATCGTCCGTTGGTCGGAAGAGAATCGCGAGGCAGCACAGTCCCCAACCCGTCCGCGGACCATTGTCATCGATCAACGCGTCACCGACCTGGTCGACCTGCCTGGCTTGATACGCATGAGCACCGGGATTGCCGGCTGATTCGACCAACGACGCGTGAGGCCGAGACGCCGGCCTCTTCCCCGCTCAACCAAGAGTTTTGGATACAGAAAAACATGGCGGCCGCCCGACAGTATTGCACATTTCGACTTGGCGAGTTCCTGATGGGCGTTGACGTTCGCCGCGTGCAGGAAGTGCTGCGGTTCCAGGAAATGACGCGAGTTCCGTTGGCGCCTCAAGTCGTTCGCGGCTTGATCAACGTTCGAGGTCGAATTGTCATGGCCATCGACCTGAGGCGCAAATTTCAGTTGCCGGATCGGGATGGGGATGCGCGTCCAGCGAATATCATTGTCCGTCGGCAGGATGCTGAGATCAGCCTGCTCGTGGACGAAGTCTGCGACGTTTGCGAGCTGGATGACGCCACGTTGAGATCCGTCCCCAGCACGCTCAACCCGATAGCACGAGAATTGCTCGCCGGAGTCCATGTCCTGAAGGACCGCTTGCTGCTGATTCTGAGCGACGAGAGCATCAATGAGAATACGCTCGCGCATTCGCCGCCAATCTCCCCCTTGGAGGTCGATCCCGCGGGGACCGATCGCGGAGAATCGCAGGCATCCGCCGCCTGGAGCGAGAGCTCTCGGCCGACACCATCGAGGTTCGATTCATGATCAAGTACCTTCGCGCCGCGTTGGCCAACCGACTGCTGTTGGCTCTGGTGGGCGTCTCGCTTTTCCCCGTCATCGTGCTGGGCGTCGCGATGCACTTTCTGGCGTCCCAGGCGCTGATGGCGGAGGCGTCCAATCGCCTCGAGGCCGTGCGCACGATTAAGGCCAACCAGGTGCGGGAATACTTCGAGCTCAATCGGAATCAAGTGCGAACATTCGCCGAGAGTCGCATGGTGTTGCAAGCCCTGTTGGGATTCTCCGAAGCCTTCAAGACGGCGCGGGAGGAAAACAAGGTAACGCCGGAGATGCTCGCGCAGTATAGATCGGACCTGCGGAGCTACTACACCGGCGACTTCGCGATCGAGTACGGGAAACGCAATCAAGGCGAAGTCATCGCGGCGGATCGATTGATCAACCCGCTCGATGATGACGCCGCGTACTTGCAAGCGCTGTATATCAAGCGCAATCCCTATCCAATAGGCTCGAAGGACCTGCTGGAAGCGGCGGACGACCAGTCGCGATACACGGAACTCCACCGCCAATTCCATCCAGTTTTTCGCAACTACTTGAAACGCTACGCATTCTACGACATCTTCCTGGTTGAAATCGAAAGCGGCGACGTGGTGTACTCGGCGTTCAAGGAAGTGGACTTCGGCACGTCGCTCAAGAACGGACCGTATGCCTCGTCGAACATAGCTCGCGTTTTCCAGGAGGCCGCAGCAAGCACCAGCGAGGACTTCGTGGCCTTCGCCGACTATGAACACTACACGCCCTCGTATGAAGAGGCCGCCAGCTTCATGGCCGCGCCCATCTACGACGGCGAAAAGAAAGTCGGCGTCGCCGTCTTTCAACTGGCGATCAGCCGGATTAACGAGATCATGGCGGAGCGTGCGGGACTGGGCGAAACGGGCGAAACCTACATGGTTGGCCCCGACAAACTGTTCCGCAATGACTCGCGATTCCTTGACGAACTGGGCGTCAGCACAACCATCCTTAATAAGGCGATCGTGGTCGAATCCGCGGCAACGCGAAGCGCCCTCAACGAGCACAAAGCCGGTACGCAAATCATCGACGACTATCGCGGGGCCTCGGTACTTAGCAGTTGGACGCCCGTCGTGGTCCAAGAGGCCTCCCGAGCGGGAGCGACGCCGGTGGAGTGGGCGCTGATGTCGGATGTAGACCTGTCCCAAATCAGGGCGCCGATCAACAAGATCACGCGTTACTCGATCACGATTTTCCTGGTCGCCGGCGCCTCGGCCTTTCTGGTTTCATTCCTTATCGCCCGCCGCTTCAATCAAGAAGCGGATCGGCAAGCGAGCCTGATTCGAGGCATTTCCGAGAACACGCAAACGCTGGCGAGCGCCTCGGAGGAACTCACTTCCGTAAGCGTTCAAATGAGTTCGGCGGCGGAAGAGACCAACGCTGCAAGCCGATGTCGTCGCCTCGGCCGCGGAGCAAGTCAGCGTCAGCGCCCGCACCGTTTCCGAGGGCATCGAACACCTCAGCGGCAGCATCCGCGAAATCGCTCAAAGCACGGAAAAAGCAGCTCGCGTCGCAAATCAGTCCGTTGCCGTCGCCTCTCAGGCCAACGAGACGATCACCGAATTGGGGACCAGCAGTGCTCGCATCGGCGAAGTCGTCAAGGTCATTACGTCGATTGCCGAGCAAACCAACCTGCTGGCCTTGAACGCGACGATCGAAGCCGCGCGGGCGGGCGAGGCCGGCAAAGGATTCGCCGTTGTCGCTAACGAGGTCAAGGAACTGGCGCGAGAGACCGCCAAGGCGACCGACGACATCAGTCGCAAAATCGCGGTCATCCAAGGCGATTCGGAACGGGCCGTGACGGCCATTGGCGAAATCAGCGAGATCATCCATCAAGTCAGCCAGTTGCAAAACACCATCGCCAACGCCGTCGAGAGACAGACCGTGACCACGATGGAAATCAGTCGCAACGTCTCCGAAGCCGCTCAAGGCGCGGCGGAGATCGCTCAAAACATCACGCAAGTCGCTCAGGCCGCCCACAGCACCGCCGAAGGCGCCGGAAACACGCAAGCCGCGGCGCACGAACTGGCCAGCATGGCCGCGGGACTGCAGGATCTGGTGGAGGAATACAACCAGAGTTAGGACGCGTGTTCTGTACACACGCAGAGCCGCAGATTGGGTAAGCACCTATCACCGCAAAGGGGCGGACGCTTCGCATTCGCCTGGGCTGAGTTCGGACGCCGCTCGCCCTGTCAGCGGCGGCGTGATACGATCGGACGGCGGGAAGGAAGCTTAGGCCACGTTGCGGCGACTGGATCATGCGAGCCCTAGTGATTGACGATTCGAAACCAGTCCGCAGCATTCTGGGCAAGATGCTGGCGGAGCAGGGGTTTCAGATAACGGAGGCGGCCAACGGCAAGGAAGCGCTGGCGCGATTGAATGACGCCGGCGATTTTCAATTGGCGACGGTGAACTACACGATGCCCGTCATGGCCGGACTCGAGTTCGTTCGAGCCGTGCGGTCGGCAGCCGGCGTTTCGACAAGCTTACGCTGCTGATGATTTCCGGCTCGTCCGATCAAGCCGCCGTGGACGCGGCGATGTCGGCCGGTGCGAACGCGTTTCTGGTAAAGCCCGTCACCTCCAAGCTGCTGGCTGAACAACTCGAGCGATTCGGTTTACCGGCGCAAAAGCGGGCCGCCTTGGGGAGCGACGCTCCGCAGGCGGCTTTGCCCAAGACCGAGCCGCTGACCACGCCGGCGGCGGACATTCCCCCAGCGGATTGCGAAGATCCAATCCGGGTGATGATCGTCGATGATTCCGCCGTGGTGCGGCGGATCATCGCGTCGGTGTTGAAAGAGACGCCCGGCTTTCAAGTTGCGTCCGCCGCCGCCAACGGGCAAGTGGCCCTGGATGAACTGGCGACGGCTCGACCTGAAATCGTGCTGCTGGACATCGAGATGCCGGTCATGAATGGGTTCGAGACCCTGAAGCAGTTGCGCGAGCGGCGCCCGCGGCTTCCCGTGATCATGTTCAGCAGCCTTACCGAACGAGGCGCTTCAGCCACGTTGGAGGCGTTGTTCCTGGGCGCCAGCGACTATGTGCCGAAGCCGGGCGGCTCCGACCTGGGAGACATCGAGGCGGGCAAGAAAGCCATCCGCGATGAACTGTTGCCCAAGTTGCGGCAGTGGGCGCGGCCGGCCAAAAAGCCTCGTGCGGACAGTGTGTCCGCTGTCGCCAGCCCGCCCGTGCGTCCGGCGGTGAATCGTCGCATCGATGTCGTGGCCATCGGAGTCTCCACCGGCGGTCCGCAGGCGCTGGCCCGCGTGCTGCCTGATTTCGCACGGAATTGTCCGACGCCGATCGTGATCGTGCAACACATGCCGCCGATGTTCACGCGTTATCTGGCTGATCGACTGTCCACTACGTTTCAGTTGCCGGTTCATGAGGGTCAAGAGGGTTGCGAAGTGCAAGCCGGCCATGCCTACATTGCACCAGGCGGCTATCATATGCAGCTAACACGAGTGGACGCTCGGGTCCGAATTCGCTTGAATCAAGGACCCGCGGAGAACGCCTGCCGTCCCTCGGCCGACGTCCTGTTCCACTCGGTGGCCGACGTGTATGGCGCGGCCTCGCTGACCGTGGTGCTCACCGGCATGGGTCGGGACGGCTTGTTGGGATGCCAACGCCTCCATCAACTTGGCGGTCAGATCATTGTCCAAGACGAGCCCAGCAGCGTCGTATGGGGGATGCCGGGACATGTCGCGCGAGCAGGATTGGCGATGGCCGTCCTGCCGCTGGACCAGGTCGGCGCGGAGATTACCAATCGCCTGGCGCAGAAACGCGGGCGTCTCACGGATTGAGTTCAGCGGAAACTGAGGTCATGTCCATCCGACCCGACAACTTTTCGTACTTCGCGCTCCTGTTGAAACAGCATTCGGCGATCGTGTTAAGCGCGAACAAGTCGTACCTGGTCAACATGCGGTTGCTTCCCCTCGCGCGACGCGCCAAGCTGGAGAGCGTGGACGCGCTGATTGACAGGCTTCGTGTCTCCTCCGATGGGAGGCTGTTGCAGGACGTCATCGACGCCATGACCACCAACGAGACGTCGTTCTTTCGGGATTCGGCTCCGTTCGAGTCGCTCAGGGACGCCGTGCTGCCCGAGTTGGTCGGCCATCGAAGCGCCGTGCGAACCCTGAATGTCTGGTCGGCCGGATGCGCGAGCGGCCAGGAGCCTTACACGATCGCCATGTTGTGGCGAGAGCGTTTTCCCGAGTTGTCCAAGACCTGGCGATTCCGCTTGTTGGCCACGGATATCTCGCTGGCCATGTTGGAACGCGCCGAAGCAGGCCGGTATTCCAAATTTGAAGTGAACCGTGGTTTGCCCGCGGAATACCTCCAGCGATACTTTCACAAGGACGGCGAGCATTGGGTGGTCAACCAAGAGCTCAAGGCGATGGTCGAATTTCGTGCGCTTAACCTGAATGAAGCGTGGCCGCCCTTGCCTGCGATGGACGTTATTTTTCTTCGCAATGTGCTGGTCTATTTTGACATCTCCACGAGAAAACGCATCCTTGGTCAAATTCGCAGCGTGCTGCGAACTGGCGGATACCTCTTCCTGGGAGGGTCTGAAACCACCGTGTTGCTTGACGAAGCCTATCAGCGAGTCGCCTCGCCAACGGGCAGCTATTTCCGCCTGAAGGACCTCCGCTGTCAGCCGCCCAACGAAGGAGCCGCACCGACGCATGAATGAACACGACGCCGATGACTACCTGACGATGTACCTGGAGGACACCGACGAGCAACTCGATGCATTGCAGGAGACGCTCTCGGCGTGGGGGGATTCACCCATCGATCAACATCACCGGGAATCCATGCGGCTGTTGCACGCCATGGAGGGCGCCGCCGGGGCGATGAAATTCGAAGGCGTACGCGCGTTGACGCGACACCTGGACCGCAGTCTCGAGCGAGCCCGCCATGCGATTCAGCCAGCCCAACAAGTGGACGTGGGGTCCTTGCAGCGCGGCGTCCAATTCCTGCGCGATTGCAACCAGCGATTGCGCAACGGCGAGACGCTCGAAAATCCCGCGACCCTCTTGGAGCAACTGGCCGCGGCGATGGATCCAGTCGAAGGTTAATCGATCAGGCGGCGGCCCAGCCCATGACCCGGCTGACGGTTTCACCGTGACGCTCACGGCCACGGCGAGAATCGACTAGCCAAGCATCTCCACGGCCAAGATGGAGACATCGTCCTTCGGTCCGTTCTTGACGCACCATTGCTGCACGGACTCCAACAGATCCGACACGCCGGCGTCCAGTTCCTTGGATGCTGCGTCGGTCACGACCTCCAGCAATCGATCGTTGCCGAACTCGTTCAGATCTTGATCCATTGCCTCGGGCACGCCATCGGAATAAAGGTACAGTCGATCGCCGGCCCCTAATTTGACGACATGTTCGTCGAACTCCATGTCCTCAATCCAGCCGATCGCCATGCCGGACGCCTCCAAGAGCTGAGGCTGTTCGCCGCGAGTTTGGTGCACGACGGCGGGATGGCCGGCCGAAACGAAGCGAAATTCGCTTTCCTGCAGGTCCAGAACGCCATAGACCATCGTGAAGTACAGCCCGCCTTGTCCTTCCATGGGAAAACGATTGTTTAACTCGAAGGCGACTTCGGCGGGAGGCACGATGCGAATCGCCGACGAGCCTTCGATCGGTCTGGCCAACAGCGACGACGACGACGCTTGCGGAGTCAGCACGCGTCCGATCGTGACTGACAACAAGGAAGAGGCGACGCCATGACCGCTGACGTCCACCACAAAAACGGCCACGTGCCGATCATCTAAAGCAAAGACATTGAGGAAGTCGCCGGCCAACTCATCGCACGGCAAGTACTTCCAAGCGAACTTCGCGTTGGGGACATCCGGCAATTCCGCCGGAAGCAACGACTGCTGAACCTTCGCCGCCGCATCCAAGTCATGCGACATCCTCTGATTCAACGCCTCGAGTTCCTTGTTCCATTGGGAAAGCTGGTCGCGGGCCAGCGACAACTCCTCATTGGACCGAATCAGTTCGTTGTTCTTTTCAACGGCGTTCTCGAACGTCGAAACCAACAGGTTCAACACCTGTTGCGTGCCCGCCTTCACTGAGTAGCTCTTGCCGGCCAGCTTGACCTCGAGCACTTGTGCGGGATCTTCGTCTTGCCCTAGCGGCGTGGTCAGCAAGTCCTGCATGCGAGACAGCAGGAACTCCGTGTCGTAGGGCTTGGTGACGTAGTTATCGGCGCCTACGTGCAGCCCACGAATAATGTCCTCCGGCTCGGACAACGTGGACAGCAGCATCAGCGGGATCGATTTCAATGCTGGATCCGACTTGACGGCCTGGCAATATTCGTAGCCGGACATTTCCGGCATTTCGATATCCGAGACAATCAAATCGGGGCGCTGCTGCCGCGTCATCTCCAGAGCTATACGGCCGTTTTCGGCCCATCGCACGGAATAGCCGGCGCGCTCGAGCCGCTTCTTCAGCATGCGAGCTTGAATGCGGCTATCTTCCGCGATCAAGACATCAGTCGGTTCAGCCATCGTCGCCTTTTGCCTTCCAGTGTCAGTCCACTCGGAGAAGGGGTTGCCAATGCACGCCAAGCATCAAGCAAAGGCGCGAAGCCTGGCGAATCCAGGACATTCGCGCCTTTAGGATCTGCGTCTCAGCTGCCTCGTCCCTGGGCGTCTCGGCTAGGAAACGTCCTCGCCGAGAAGCTTCATGACCAAAGCCTTCAATTCTTCGGCCGGTCGCGCTCCTACGACAGACAGTCGAACCTTTCCGGTTCGATCGATGAAGAGTGTCGTGGGGTATCCGCGGAATTGAGGCACAAGGTCCCTCGTGGCGTCGTCGCCCAGAGCGCAGGGATAGTTCATGCTGTTGTCCTCCATGAACTTCTGGATCTTCTCCTTCTGCTCTTCGGGAGTGCCGCCCCGTTCGTAATTCAGGCCAACGATCTGCAGCCCCTCCGGGCCAAGCGTCTCTTGGAGTTCGACGAAATGGGGAATTTCCGCGCGGCAAGGCGGGCACCATGTGCCCCAGAAGTCGACAACAACGACCTTGCCCTTGTAGTCGGCGAGACTGACATTCGTATCGCCGGTGACGGGCGTGAGATTGGCGAAGTCAAAATCGAAGGGCTCGAACTCGGCGAATTGACGCTCGATCGCCGCCTCCATGGCCTTCCGCGCTCGTTCGGCGACAGACTCGAGCAACGCATTAAACTCGGGGACGTCGCGCAAGCTGGCCAGGTCGGGGTCGTTCTTCGCCATTTCGACGTCGGCGAAACCATGATCCAAAGCTTTTTCCAAGCTCTTGAGCGCATTGGCCGAATCTTCGGCGACGCCGTAGGCGCAAGCCTGGTTGTAGAGAACAGTGCCCAGCATCGTCCCCACCTGCGGAGGGATTCTCCCGTCGGCGAGCTTCAGCAACTGCTCAGCGTATTTGCCGCTTTCAGAAAACAACGGATAGGCTTTGGCGGTGTCGCCAGCTTGGGCCGACATCAAGCCGACGGTCTGCGAGACGGCCATGGCGGTCATCACGACCTGCTCGTTTTCGGGATGCTGCTTGGCCAATTCCCGCGCCTTGACCAGGGCTTCTTCCGGTTGGGCGGACGCTTGCTGCTGGATGGCCTGGATTTGTTGGTCCAGGCTGACCTCTTGCGGCGGGGGGTTGGCTGGTCCCGCGGGATTATCGGCGGGTGCGTCCGGCTTTGCGCCTGGTTGCGGGGCGTCACGATCGACCTCTGGCTGCGGCGCCGCGGCGACCGGGCCCGTGGCGTCCCCCGCGCCCGTGTCCGCGGTGTTGGTGGGCGAATCGCACCCCACGATGACGACCAGGGCCGCCACAATCCATCCTGACAAATATCGCATTTTCCGCATGATCAAGACTCCCAAGGTTGAACGCGACGCTGATCTTCGGCGCCCGTAAAGAGAACGACGCCGATTCTAATCCTGATCGCCGGGGCGGGCAATGAAGGCCGACCCCGCCAACGGTGGAAAACTCGAGTCTTCCGGTGGTGGGCTCCGGCCGATATACGCATCGAATCCAACGCATGTGGGCGGGGACTGGCCGCCGACAGTCGTCAGGTCGTGACCTGCAAGTCGCTAGTCTTCCAGCAGCAACTGCGTCACGATCTTCTCGATGGTTGCATCGCCGGTGGCGCCCTTCCAATTCAGCTCGCCTTGCCACCAGTGTCGCACGTAGCCGTGTTTGTCGACGATGTAAACGGTGGGCCACATCGTATTTCCCCAGGCCTTCCAGTTGGCCGAATCAAGATCGACCAGGATGGGGAAATTCAGATCCCGTTCGGCCGCCGCGGTTTTCACGGCGGCGGGATCTCGCTCGCGTTGCGTCTCGGGCGTTTGGATCCCGAGCACGACGACGCCCTGATCGCTCAGCTCCTGGTGCCAGCGCTGGTAGATGCCGAAATTCGCGTGGCAATTATGGCATTGAAACGCGTAGAAGTGGACCAACACGACCTTGCCGCGCAACTGCTGGAGCGTGAGCGGCTGGGAGTTAATCCAATGCTCGACCGAAATCAGCTCGGGAGCCATCGGATAGATGCGTTGCAAGGACTGCGTATCGAAGGGCTTTCCCACCAATCGCCCCAGCACCTGCAACTGCTCCAATCGCAGGAGAGTCTTCAAGCTGCTTTGCTCGGCCTTGGCCGCATCTTGGAAGGCGGCTTCCAACTCGCCGACAGCCTCCCCGCGCGACTGGGCCTTGCGGAGCCGGTCCTGCGCAGCAAAAGTAGCGCGGGCCAATTCGACCAGCTTCTGTTGTTGGGCCGGCGTCAGTTCGAGCTTCCGAGCCACATCGAGGCGCAGCAGGCTGCGAGCGCTTTGAGCCTGTATTTCCAGTTGCCGTAGACGTTCGTGTTGCAGGGCCGACGCATTCTGCGAAAACCATCGGTGCATCCGTTGTTCCAAATCGGAGATCACCTCTTGCTGCTTCTCGGCGGGTAAAATCCTCGCGCGAAACCAAGGACCGTCGATCTCCGCAAAGAAGGACTCCAACTTCGACAACTGCTCGGCGGACAAATCCAGCTCTTGCTGCACTTTCTTGGAGTGCGTCAAGGCCAGCAGGTGTCGCGGAACCAGCTTCGCCAGTTCCAATGACGCCACATCCGGCTCCGCGTTGGCCGGCGAAGGGTGAAACGAATGAGTCGCGATGACCAGCGCGAGGATCGCAAGTGAACGCATGAGCACGATTCAAGTTCCTTGGATGAGTCCGGCGAGCTTTACGAAAGCATGATCCGTCGCGGCATGCCGAAGTCGCCAAGGGACTTCGCGCGACGGTCGGTTCCGCTGGTGAGACGGCGCGCGATGCTCCAGTCTTACAAAACAACTTGAGGAATTGTACGAAAAACCGAAAAGAAATCCGATCGCGGCCGCTGCGCATGATCCGCGCTTAGCTCAAGAATCGCGCGAACGCCAAGACAATCCGCCGTCAAGCAGGGAAAAAGTGGTATCTTTTTGCTGGCTTGACGGCGGTCGAGGAGAGGAGCGATATGCAGCCACATCCTGGAGAGCGTCTGCGCCGCTGGCTGATCCTCCCCTTGCTCGTCTGCATGGGGCTGGGGGCGGTGAGCGGATGCCGCGGGTTCCTGCAGCGGAACAGTTGGCGGGAGCCCCAATTCGCTCGAGTGAAGCCGCGGTTGCTATCGCGTCAATTTGGTCCCGCCGACGACAATCTGGCCAAGGCCGAATTCCACTACCAGCAAGCAAGGGCGGACGAACCGCGTCGCAAAGCCGAGTGTGTCAACTCCTACTTCCAAGCCGCGACCCTTGCCTGGTCGGAGCTTGAGCGTAACTATATCAGCGGCCAGCCTGTGTGCCCGCGCACCCTGGCCTTGTACCACTCGTCGCTGAGCAAGCTCCTGTCGGCGGGCCAGGACTTCCAACGGCTCGATCCGGCCGGCAGTCTCGCGGTTTGTATGGCCGGGCAATGGCGTCGGATTCCAATCACTCACCAAGGTTTCGCCTGGCGACCTGAAGACTTCGACGGCTTGGTCCCGGTGGGCAGGTACCACACCAAGGATCTGAACACGTTGTACCGGTGTTGCGGTCTGGGAGTGGCCGCCGTGGGCTTGCATTATCGCCGACCGGAGGAGACGTTCCGCAAGAACAGGCAGGTCTTCCCGGTGACCGCAATCCTGCGGCCAAGCGTCGCGCCTGGTGACGATCCGGCCAACACGTCTTTCGTGTTGGATCTGTACGACGCGCAACGCATGACCGCCTTCCACGCGGCAAGCTGGTCGACGCCGCTGACACGCGACCTTTCGGCGCCTTTCGTGTATTCGCTGAAGGATCAGAAAACCAATTACATCGACGCCTTCTTTCAGCCGGGCGCGAATAGTGAATACACGGGCCTCTTCATGATCGCCCCGTATGAGCGGGGCAAGATTCCGATCGTGTTTGTGCATGGCTTGTTGTCGGATCCGCGCACTTGGGCGAATGTCGCCAATGAAATTGAGGCGAATCCAGATCTGAATAGCCGCTATCAGATCTGGGGCTTCGAGTATCCGACAGGCGAGCCTTTCCTGACCAGCGCCGCCCTGCTTCGCCGTCACTTGAAAGAAGCGCGGCGCAATTCGATCCAGGAGACGATGATCCCGCCTTCGATCAAACCGTCGTGATCGGGCACAGCATGGGTGGGCTGGTGGCCAAGATGCAAGTCACCTACAGCGGCGATACGCTCTGGCGTTCGGTTTCCAACCGCCCGCTGGAGAGCCTCGTCACCGACCCCATAACGCGAGCGCGTTTGGCCGAGGCTTTCTACTTTGACCCTTCGCCTTGGGTCTCACGCGTGGTCTTCGTCGGCACTCCGCATCAGGGGTCGCCCTGGGCCGAGCGTTCCTTGGCGAGTCTCGGCTCGTCGCTGGTCGAGGAGCCGAGTCAAATGAAAGCTCGACATGATCAGTTGCTGCGCGACAATCCAGGCGTCTTCTCGTGTGAGTTCACTCGCCGTACGCCGACGAGCATTGACCTGCTGCGCACCGACAGTCCACTTCTGCACGCCATGAATTGCCTGCCGTTCTCGCCGCGGGTCGTGTTACACTCGGTGATCGGCTCCTATCGCCCCATGATCGGCGCCGGACCATCGGACACAGTGGTGCCGGTTTCCAGCGCGCGTCACCCCAACACGGAAAGCGAAAAGCTGGTGCGCGCGAAGCACGCGGCGATCCATAAGTCGCAGGCTGGGATTGACGAGCTGCTTCGCATCCTGCGACTTCATCTTTGCGAGAATCGATCATGAGCAGCGAGCAACCCTCTCGCTTCTCGGCGTTGACGCGGCGTCAACGCTGGACCATCGCGATCTTGTTCTACTTTTCGCTGCCTGGCGGCGCTGGCCGCGCCCTCGCACAACCGCCCGCGAAGGCCGCAAACGCCATCGTGCGGATGTTGCTTGCCGACCAAGGCGACGCCCCACCGCCCTGGGCCACGCCCCCGGTCGCCGCCCGCCCCATCGATCGGGAACATGGTTACGTCGTGTTGGTGTGGCAATTCAAGACGCAAGCGCAACGCGATGAGTCGCTGTATCGACGCCTGAACTTGAAAGGCTGGCACATTGACTATGGCGAAGGTCAGGAAGCCGCCGCCGCGTGGGGCGATCGTCAAAACTGGCCTTACTATGTCGATCACGCAGCAGGCAAGGGAATTCTGCATCTCACGCCTCGCAGCGGTCTGAATTCCCTCCCGAAAGACGGCGGCAAAGCGGAGCGCCCTTGGTCGCTGATCGCGGACGCCACCTTGAATGAACTGGAGCGACGACTACGGGATAACATTCCGCCCAGCATCGGGGGCCCAGTGATCGCCATCGCATTGGACGACGAGGTGTCGCTGGGCGCGTTCAACAGTCCGTTGGAGGTGGACTTTTCACCGGACTCCACCTCGCTTTTTCGTCAGTGGCTTGGCAAGCAGTACGCAACGACGGACGCCTTGCGCCGCGCCTGGGAAGAAGCCGCTGGCGCCGAGCGGGCGGGAGCCTCGCTTCGCCCCTCGTCCCCCGCGAATGTCGCGTTCGCGGCTTTGGACTGCGAGCCCGCGACCTTTGATTCGGTCCGCGAACAGATTTCGCGTTTACCTCCCAACCAGTGGCGCCTGGCGCCCTGGCTCGACTTTCGTTCGTTCATGGACCGCGTTCAAGCGGCCGCCTTCGCCGCCTTGGTCCGCCGCTCGGGCGAGTTGGCGCCGGGCGTTCCCATCGGCGTCGTCGGCGCCCAGCAGCCTTCGGCCTACGGCGGCTTTGACTACTCGCTGTTGCGACACGCAACCCAATGGATGGAGGCTTACGATATTGGCGGCACGAACGAGATCTTGCGGAGCTTCTGGTCACAGGCGCCGCGCCGCGGACGCATGCAGACTTTCTTCGCTTCCGGCAACTTGCAAGTCGATCAGTGGTTTCTTTGGTACTATCTGGCGCATGGCTGCCGGGGCGTCATCGCTTGGCCGGAAACCGCCGGCAAACCTTGGTTGGAACGCGGCGCCGTTCATCCCCACGCCGAACAACTGGCCGATACATTCGCGGCCGTACAAGCGAACGCCCTGAGCGTGCTGACCCATCCAGACACCGAGCCGATCTTCTCGCCGATCGCCGTGTTGTACTCGCATCCGAGCGTTCAAGTGGGTTGGGCGATCGACGCGACGGCGCATGGCGGGACCTGGCCGCGGCGTTCCTCGAGCCTCGACAATGCCTGCTTGTCCAGCGGCAAGAACCGCGTCGCCTGGCTGCGTTTGCTGGAGGACCTGGGACGCCAGCCTCGGATCATCGACACGACGGAGCTGACATCCGGCAAGCTCTCAGATTACGGAATCCGCTTGCTGGTCTTACCTCAAGCCTTCGCACTGAGCCTTGGTGAGTGCCGCGCCGTGAAGGAATTCGTGCGCCGTGGAGGCGCCGTGGTCGCCGATTATGGCGCCGCAATCACCGACGAACACGGAACCGGCTACCGCGTTTCGCCGCTGGACGAGCTTTTTGCAATCGACCGTTCGAAAGATGAGGGCTGGTTCGATGGCAAGCAACGCTATGAAGTGAACGGCGAAAAATACCAAATGCCGTTCATTGATCGACTGCCCGGCGCTGGCGGCAATGTCAAGCCGAGCCAGTCCGAAGTGGAAAGGGCCATTTCCCGTTCCCGAGTCGCCAATCGTTACGGGGCCGGAAACACCCTCTACTTGAACCAGTCGCCAACCATCTACTTCGATCAGCAACAGCGAATGGGCGCGGAGGGAGACGCTTGGCGGGACAGCATCGGGACGTGGATTCGCCAACTCCAAATCGAAGAGGATGTGGTCCTGAGTCGAACCGGCGGGTCGTCGGCCAGCGTCGAACTTCTACGCTATCGATTGCCGGGTAAAGCCGGCACGGAAATCTGGGCGATCGTGGCCAACCCGACGAGGCAAGCCTCCGTCGATGGCCCGGGATCAGGTGTCCAACTCGCACCCGGCCCTCTGTCGTTGCGCATCACGTCGAGACGGCCCATCTTGCAAATCGTGGATCTCAGGACAGGCGAAACGCGGGCGACCAACTCGCCCATCGACGCGGTGCTCCCCGCCAGCGAAGCCGTCATTTTCCAAGTACAGCTTGCGCCCAGCGACGACCGCTGAAGCGCGGCGCAAGAAAAGGGCGATCCCCAGCGGAACGCCCCCAAACCTGCCCAGGGTGCGCCGCCGACCGAAACGCCGAGCGGGCGCCGCGAGGCCGCATCCACCACAAACCGATACACTGCAAAGACTTAGGCACATAATCGAGATCCAACGACGGTTGACATTCCGGCCCGGCCCGCCTAAAAATAGGAATTGAAAGCCACTTCGCTTTCCCCTGCCCCAAGATCCCACCCCGGCGAGAAGGCTGTGCTAAGACGGCATGCTTCCGCGGCCCCCTGCCGCTCAATCTGCGCTGTAATTGCGATGCTGTCGCTGGCCGCGTCGCCGCTCTGTCTGATGGCGGCCGATGAGACCGTGGAGCAGGTGCGGCAGCGTGGAGCGTCGATTTATTCCGAGACCTGCGCCGCCTGTCATGGCCCGCAAGGCGAAGGCGTCGCCGACGCGTACGCCGAACCGCTGGCTGGCGACGCCTCCGTTGGCGAGTTGGCGGCGGTGATCGCCCGAACGATGCCCGATGGCGAACCCGAAGCGTGCGTGGCCGATGATGCGTTGGCGGTCGCCGAGTATGTTCACTATTCCTTCTACAGCGAAGCAGCGCGGATTCGTAATCGACCGCCGCGGCTGATGCTGACGCGTTTGACGGCGAATCAACTTCGGCAGAGCCTGGCGGATCTTTACGCCTCCAGCGACGGGACGCCGGACGTCGGTGACGAGCGGGGCGTGAGCGGAGTGTATTTTGATGGTCCGCGGTGGAGAAAAGAGAATCAGAAAATCGAGCGTGTGGACGCCAAACTCGAATTTGATTTCGGCAAGGAGAGCCCCGGGGAAGGGATCCAGGCCGAAGAGTTCTTCATCCATTGGGAAGGCGGCCTGAAGGTCGAACAATCGGGTGTTTACCAGATTATCGTTCGCAGCACTTGCTCGTTCGTGATGGACTTTGGCCGGATGGGGCGTGAGTTCATCAACAACCATGTTCAATCCGGGGACAAGACCGAATTCCGTCGCACTCTGACGCTCGCCGCCGGGCGAGTGTATCCATTCAAGATCGACTTCACGCAACGCAAACGGAAGACCGAGCAACCACCCGCCAGGATTTCGCTCGCCTGGATTCCGCCGGGCGGAGTTGAAGAGACGATTCCGCATCGGAACTTGATTCCCCAACGAGCTCCACCCGCCTTTTCGCTTCAAGCCGAACTGCCTCCCGATGATCGCAGCTATGGCTACGAGCGGGGCATCGGGGTCGATCGACAATGGGACGCTTCGACAACCGCCGCAGCCTTGGAGTTTGGACAGGTGGCGGCGGAGGAACTGTGGCCCAGCTACTCGAAGAGAAATAGAAAGGCTGACGACGAAAACCGTCAACGCTTGCGGACGTTCCTGCGGGAGCTCGTGGAGCGTGCTTTTCGGGGACCGCTCAACGACGAGTTGATTCAGCTGTATATCAACGACCAGGTGGATGCGGCCGAGGACGATCTGGAGGCGATCAAACGCGTCGTTTTGATCGCCTTGAAATCGCCGCGTTTTCTTTATCCGACCTTGGACTCCGATCGGTCCGCGTCGCAGCAGGCGGCCAACCGCCTGGCCCTCACGCTGTACGATTCCCTGCCCGCGGATCGTTGGCTGCTGGATCAAGTCAATCGCGACGACCTGACAACCGAGGCGAGGATTCGCCAAGCCGCCAACAGAATGGCGACCGACTACCGGGCGGAAGGCAAGACGCTGGACTTCCTTTGGCATTGGTTGAACTTGAGCCATGTCGGCGAAATCACCAAGGACCAGGAGCATTACCCTGGCTTCGACGCGGAATTAGCGAGCGAACTGAAGACGTCGCTGATCGCCTTTCTGGATGAAGTCGTTCGCGATGAAGCCAGCGACTATCGCTCGCTCTTCCTTGCGGACTGGACGCCCACAACGCAACGCATGAAGGAGTTCTACGGCGAGAAATTTCGACCGGCGAGCGAAGAAGGCCCTTGGCCGCGGCGCAGCGTCGCCGATCCTGCCCGCTTCGGCCTGCTGACTCATCCGTACTTGATGTCGAGCCTGGCGTACCATGACTCCACCTCGCCGATCCATCGCGGCGTTTTCCTGATCCGACACATGTTGGGCAGAACGCTGCGTCCGCCGGCCGAGGCGTTTACGCCGCTAAGTCCCGATCTGCATCCCGACCTGACCACTCGCGAGCGTGTGGCGTTGCAAACAAGCCCGGAGAACTGCCAGGCCTGCCATCAGCGGATCAATGGCCTGGGCTTCTCACTCGAGAACTACGACGCGGTCGGAAGATTTCGAGACGCCGAGCGCGAAAAGCCGATCAATGCGGAGGGGAGCTACACGGATCGCCTGGGGACAAGCGTGGAATTCGCCGGGCCCGCCGATCTCGCCAAGTACCTCGCCAACAGCGAGGAGGCCCAGCAAGCCTTTGTCGAACGCGCTTTCCAGCATTTTGTGAAGCAGCCGATTGCGGCCTTCGGGCCAGACACATTAACTCAATTGACTCGATCGTTCCAAGAGAACGACTTCAATATGCGAAAGCTGCTGGTCGAGATCGCCGTCGTCGCGGCCACTCGACCGCAAGCTCAGCCCCAGCAGGAATCCTGATCATGCCCCAGCCATACTCACGACGCGACTTCTTGCTCAAGACAGGCGTGAGCGCCGCGGCCGCCAACTTGATTTTGGGTCTCCCCAGCTTGGGTTGGGCCGCCTCCAACGCACCAAAAAACGGGTTGTCTTCGTCTTCAGCCCCAATGGCGTGATCCCCCAACACTTCTGGCCAGAGCAGGAGGGCAAGGAATTTGAACTGAAGCGAATCCTGCAACCCCTCGCCGAATTCCAAGATCGCTTGCTGACGCTGCATGGCGTCTGCAACCAAATCCGTGGGGACGGCGACGGCCACATGCGAGGCATTGGTTGCTTGCTGACAGGAATTGAGCTGTTTCCGGGCGACGTGCAGGGCGGTTCCGACACACCCGCCGGATGGTCGCAGGGAATCTCTGTCGATCAATTTCTGAAGAACAAGCTGCAGTCGGACCCAGCGACGCAAACTCGATTCGGTTCGCTGGAGATGGGCGTGATGGTGCCCGACCGCGCCGACACCTGGACGCGCATGTCCTATGCCGGCCCCAACCAACCGGTGGCCCCCATCGACAACCCCTATCAGATGTTTGACAAGCTTTACGGTCAAACCAAGAATCGTGAATTACTGGCCAGCGTGCTGGACGATTTGACCGAGGACTTTCAACGCGTGGAGAAGCTGATCAGTTCGGAAGATCGACGGCTGCTGCAAGACCATATGGCGATGGTGCGCGAGGTCGAAAAGGAATTGCAGGCTGAACTTTCGAGCAAGCCGGCTGATGCGGGGCATGCGGTTCCCGAATTGCCGCCGAATGTCGCCGAAGAGAACGACAACATGCCGCCGCATCGCGCGGATGCAGATGGACATGCTGGTCAATAGCTTCATCGCCGACTTTGCCCGTGTAGGCTCTTTCCAAATCACCAACAGCGTCGGCCAACCGACGCATGCGATGGCTGGACATCGACGAAGGCCACCATACGCTTTCGCACGAACCGGACAGCAACGAAGACGCCTACGAGAAGTTGATCAAAATCAACACGTGGTATTGCGAACAGGTGGCGTACCTGGCCAAGCGGCTCTCCGAAACGCCCGAGCCGGGCGGCGACGGGTCGTTGCTGGATAACACGACCATTGTCTGGACCAATGAACTGGGCAAGGGCAACTCCCACACGCGCAACAACATCCCCTTTGTTCTCGTGGGCAACGGATTGGGCTTCGAAATGGGAAGAGCCTTGGACTTTGGCCGAGTTCCTCACAATCGCTTGCTAATGAGTTTCTGCGAGGGAATGGGACATCCGGTGGAGAGCTTCGGTAATCCGGATTTCTGTGGCGACGGTCCTCTGACGGGTCTGTAATCGCGGGAGCCCAATAGCCCCATTCCCGCCACCGCTGGGCTTGTCCCAGCGGAGCGCCTGCTCCTCGCTAGCCCGTGCGCCGTGCCCATTCCCGCCACCGCTGGGCTTGTCCCAGCGTAGCGCTGCTCCTCGCCAGCCCGTGCGCCGTGCCCATTCCCGCCACCGCTGGGCTTGTCCCAGCGTAGCGCTGCTCCTCGCCAGCCCGTGCGCCGTGCCCATTCCCGCCACCGCTGGGCTTGTCCCAGCGTGGCGCTGCTCCTCGCCAGCCCGTGCGCCGGGCCCATTCCCGCCAGCGCTGGGCTTGTCCCAGCGGAGCGCTGCTCCTCGCCAGCCCACGCCAAGCCCTGCGCCGACACAATCGGGACTCGGGCATTGTGTCGTCACTGCGGGTCTGACTTCTGATCGGATGGGGCTTGCTTCTTCTCTGCCGGAGAGAACCGCAACGCGGCCGAGTTCATGCAATACCTGAGCCCCGTGGGATTGGGGCCATCCTCAAAGACATGCCCGAGATGTGCGTCGCAACGGCGACACTTGACCTCGATGCGCATGGTCAACAATCCGTAGTCCTCTTCCGTGGCGACGTTGTCTCTCGAAATCGGCTGCCAGAAACTCGGCCAACCGGTTCCCGATTCGAACTTGGTCAACGATTCGAAAAGCGGCAGCCCGCAACAGACACAGAGGTATTGGCCGCTCCGTTTCTCATCCCAGAGCTCGCCGGTGAAGGCGCGTTCGGTTCCTTTTTGCCGCGTCACGTAGAATTGTTCCGGCGTCAATTGCTCCTTCCATTGCTCCTCGGTCTTTTCGACGTAATTCTCTGTCGCGGGCGGATTGTCGGCCTCGCGGGGCTGGATGGCTTCGTTGACTTTTTTGGGTCCCCAGAAGTTCCAGGCGACGCCGGCGCCGAACACGAGGATTCCCGCAACCGAAACGAAAGCAATCAATCTCTTCATGCAGAGTCTCCTTCAAAGCATCGGCCGGGCGCCGCGGGCTGAATAGCGTCGATCTTCCGCGGGCTCGACCTAGAACAGGGGCTCGCGTCCCAATTGGCGACGAATGACTGCCCATTGGCCGGCGTGCATGATCCAGTGCGCGCCTTGCAAGGCGAAGGCGTCTCCCACCGTGGCTGCATATCCGGCCATGGCCTCGGGCATGGGACCGTCCAGGGTCTCGTCGGTCTGAGCGTCCAGCGCCTTGAGTGTAGCCTGACGCTGTTCACGGTACAGCTGCAACAACGTCTCCTTGGAATCAAACGCCGAAGGGTCGTCGCTGGCCGCGGTTTCCTTGGTGTATCGTTCCGCGAATCCCTCTGGCAATGGCGGCATGAAGCCCGCGGCGGCGGCGTCCGTAATGTTGTGTTCGGAGGTGATCAAGTGCCCGAGTTGCCACTTGATATGGTTGCACTTGGGATCGGGACGATGCATCATGTCGTCGTCACTCAAGTCATCCAGGTAGCCATCGCAGATCATCGTGGCCAACTTCATTCCCGATTTCATCGCGTCGCGTGAATTCATGCGTCTACCGTGTGTACGAGTAATTCCAACATGTCGCCTGTTTTTGCCTACGCTATTCTAACGGGTTGGCTACTGTCGATGGAACACGGCCCAGCGTTGTGTCGCCCGGCAGGCCATCGGAACACCGGTCGCGATGTTTGAGCCAACACCGGTTTTCAACGGCGACCAGTCCGAGACTTTGACGAGCCCAAGCCGATCGGCCGGCGAGCGTCTCAAGCCTCTTGAGTGAATAACCACCCATGCGACTGCTCATCAGTGTTGACAACCTGGACGACGCCCTGCGGGTCGCCAGCAGGCCCGTCGATATTCTGGACCTGAAGAACCCGGCCGAGGGTTCACTGGGCGCAGCTCCGCCGTGGCTCGTCTCGGAGGTCGCCCGAGAGACAGAAAAATCCGCGACGAAAGTGCGGATTAGCGTGGCCCTTGGCGACCTCCACGATCAGCCAGGAACGGCGGCTTTGGCCGCCGCGGGGGCCGCTGCCTGCGGCGCCCATTTCGTCAAAGCGGGCTTGCGTTGGCTGGGAAGCCAGCGGCGGGCCGAACAACTGTTGCAAGCCGTGCGGCGGGCGGCGCAAGACGTCAACTCGAAATGCCTCGTGGTCGCGGCTGGATACGGCGACTACCGAGAGATCAACGGTCTTCCCCCTCAAGCCATCGTCGCGGCGGCGGCGGCGGCGAAAGTTGATGTCGTCATGCTCGACACCGCCCAAAAGGACGGTCGGAGCTTGCTGGATGTCTTGCCGCAGGCGGAACTGGCGCGATTCCTTCGCGACGCGAACGCCGCGGGACTGCGCGTCGCGCTGGCCGGCTCCCTGAGACCAGCCGACCTTCCGCGGTTGTCAGACATGTGCTTGGAATTCATCGGCGTGCGGGGCGCCGTCTGCCAAGGCAATGACCGCCGTCAACCAGTCTGCCTCGAAAAGCTGGATGCATTGCTGGGCCAGTTGCCTCAGGCGGCGCCCGCCAAACCAGGGCTTGGATCCGTTTCGGCCTGATGCGGCCGCCTCGATGCGAGCGTCTCACTCGCAGGCGAATAGGCCCAGGCCGTCAGCACGCCGCGACGGCTCAACCAAAATGCCTCATCTGCTCCGCAATCCAGACTTCCAGCTCTTGCAGATCCACCGGCGGCAATTGCGACAAGTCGGGCCGCAAACTGACGGCCTCCTTAAGATACACATGCTGGATTTCGCCCTGCGTCTTGTCCGTATTCCAGTGCATCAGGACGCGCACACAGCGGCGAAGCGAGCCCGGCACGTTGATCTCGTGAGTGCAGAGCAACGGGACGTCCAGCCATCCTAATTGCCGCGCCGCCAAAGCGGGAAATTGAGCGTCGAGGTCGCTGGTGACGGAAAAGACCGCACTGCACACCTCTTCGGACTGCATGCCGTTCAGTCGAATCATCATCGCCAACAACTGTCGAGTCGCCTCGAGTATGGCGTCGGAATTGTTGTCGGCGACGGTAATCGCGCCCCGCACGCCTCGACACGTGGTCATGGTCGCCCTCAAGCGGTCGCCGGCCGCATCTGGGCCTGGCGGCTGACTTTGAAACACACAAATATCCGCAACCGCTCGCGGTCCGGCTCTTTTGAGGATACCGCCCTGTTGGCCGCGAGCCTAGGCGACCAGGGGATTTATCAGCCGTGCTGAATGAGTGGCGCCTTCGCGCTCCAGGCGCCTTCGGCTGACAAATCCAACGCACCCTGGCTTGTGTCGCGAAGCGTTTGTCGTGTTGAGAATCCACTGGAAACGTGTAAAACCACGACTTTGAAAACATGACGAGACTCTGATTTGCCCGGTCCTCCTCCTCGACGGACTCGGCGACGCCCCATCCAACGGGCCTGGAACAAGATACTGGAACACGATCCATGAACACGTTCGTAACGCATTTTGAAGGCGCCATTGATGGTGCTCCGCTACCGGCTGGCCAATTGGCGTCCACGCACAAGGATCGGCCGATCTTGGTGCGGTACGACTTGCCCGCGGTCGGGGCGAACCTGACCAAAGAGAAGCTAAGGCAGCGACCAGAGACCATGTGGCGATATCGCGAATTGCTGCCGCCGCCTTTGGACATGGAGCCCATCAGCTTGGGAGAGGGGCGAACGCCCTTGATTTCCTGCCCCAAACTCGCCGCCGAATTCGGCGTGGCGGAGCTGATGGTCAAGGATGAATCGCACCTGCCGACGGGAAGCTTCAAGAGCCGAGGCATGGCGATGGCGATCACCATGGCGAAGCACTTCGGCGTCACACGGGTCGCCCTCCCCTCGGCCGGCAACGCCGGCGGCGCAGCGGCGGCCTACGCTGCTCGCGCGGGAATCGAAGCCCACGTGTTCATGCCTCGCGATACGCCCGTCGTCAATCTCTATGAAGCACAACTGGCCGGCGCTTTCACCTACCTTGTCGATGGCCTGATCAATGATTGCGGCCGTTTGGTGAAGCAGCGGCAGGAGGAAATGGGGTGGTTCGATCTCTCGACATTGAAGGAGCCGTATCGTCTGGAAGGCAAGAAAACGATGGGGCTTGAGCTTGCGGAGCAATGCGACTGGAAACTGCCCGATGTGATCCTGTATCCGACCGGAGGCGGCACCGGGCTGATCGGCATGTGGAAGGCGTTCGGCGAACTCGCGGAACTGGGATGGCTGGAATCGGCCACGATGCCGCGGATGGTCGCCGTCCAATCCGATGGGTGCGCGCCGATCCCCACGGCATTCGCCGCCGGTGAACGGTTCGCTCAACCGCCCGTGAATCCGCATACGATCGCCAGCGGCTTGCGCGTGCCAGTCGCCGTGGGCGATTTCCTGATTCTGGACGCCGTGCGAGCAAGCCAAGGCGTAGCGATCGCCGCGCCCGAAGAGTCCATCGGCCCTTGGATGAGCAAGGCCGCCGCCATGGAGGGCGTGGCGCTCTGCCCCGAAACCGCCGCCTGCCTCGATGCGCTGCAGCAACTCCATCAATCCGGCTGGCTGAATTCCAGCGACCGAGTCGTGGTGTTCAACACCGGCGCTGCGCAGAAGTACGTCGAAGCACTAGCCGCCTTGCCGTCGCGGCTCATCGAAGTCTAAAAAGGCCGGGACTCCGAGCAGCCGCTGCGCGAGCAGCGTCGCAGAGAGGAGACGCAGCGCCCACGAGAGGCCGCGCAGACCGGTGGGAAGACCGCCAGACCCGCTCGCCGTTGACTCAAATACCCGGCGCCGCCGGGGTCACGCCGCTGAAGTACGTGTAGATCTCGACCACAAGATTGAAGCCGCCGATCGCCAGGGCCAGGCAGCATAGAACCATGCCCACAACCGACGTCGCTCGTCGCTTCGAGTAGCACCCCCAGGACCCCATCCCCAGCCCAATCAAGGACGTGATCACGGCGCCCGCGGGAAGGATAAAGCAGAACGCCAGGCTCATACAACCAAGGACGACCGAGGCGATCGCGCCACCTTCGGCGGCGGCGTGTTGAGGATAGGTTGCGGGCAACGGCCGCCGGTCCACCACGGGGGCGAACGGCGAACCCACGTGAACGGCTCCCCGGTTCGCCGCCTCGTGGCGGGAATCATCAAAAGGCGACCTGGCAGCCGGACCGGTTGCGGGCGCTCCCAGGTTGGCGCCGCCGTCTCCTTGGCCGTGTTCGTCGCTGGCGTGGGCCGTGACCGCTTCGGCGACCACCACCGGTTCGTCGGCCGCTGGAGGCCGATCGACGCGGGTTGGCGGCTGCCCGGCCCGAGAAGCAGAGGTCCGCGGAGCGGTTTGAGCCTCGGATGCGGCGATGTGATCGTTGCTGGCTTCCGACGACGGAGGCGCCGTTTCAGCGGGCGACGGGGGGGTGTGGGTTGAGACCTCGCACGCGAGGCCGCATTTCCAACAGCGGTTGACCGCCCCCATCAGCTCTTCACCGCAGTTCTTGCACAGCGCTGCCATACATAACACCTCGCCGTTTCGCGGCGCCCAAAAGATCCAAGCGGACACGCCTCTCGTTGATGTACCGCCTTCTCGCAACCGACGGCCACTTATTCTAAACCGCGGTGAGGCTCGTCGGCCACGTCGTCCTAAGTGTTCCAGATTACACAAACGGTGGCCGATCGCGGCGCATCGGAAGCGCTTGCCTTGTCGTTGGCCGGCAACAAAATTAGTCTACGGACGTGATCGTCGCCACCTCCCTCGCGTCGTTGATATCCCCCTTTCCCAATCAGTAAAGCCCGCCGTGAAATCAAACGCCGCCTCACGCTCTGTCCGTTGGGCATTCCTTTGGGCCCTGAGCCTGCTTGGTTCGACCGTGTGCGCTCAGGAACCCGAAGGCGGCCGCGCCGAAACCCGCCCCCAAGATGACGCCAAATCGGTCGTCGCATCGGATTCCCTGGTCGCGGAGGCTTCGGACTCGGCCCAACAGGCTGCAGCGGCGTTTCGCCTGCCGGAAGGTTGGCGGGCTTCCCTGTTCGCCGCCGAACCGTTGGTGGCCAATCCTGTCGCCTTTTCATTGGACCGCGCCGGACGCGTCTTTGTCTGCGAGTCGTTTCGGCAAAATCGTGGCGTGACCGACAATCGGGAGCACGATCAAACATGGCTCGATGCGGACCTTGCCGCGATGTCCGTTGACGATCGCCGCGCTTATCACCTGCGATTGTTGGGGGAGAAGGCCAAGCAATACACGAAGTACGATGATCGCATCCGCGTGCTGACCGATCGCGATGGAGACGGCGCGGCCGACGACAGCCAGGTCTTCGCCGAGGGCTTTCGCGACTTGGTCAACGGCACCGGCGCGGGCGTGTTGATTCGAGGCCAGGACGTGTTCTTCACCTGCATTCCCAACCTGTGGCTGCTCCGCGACCAAGACGACGACGGCCGAGCTGATTTTCGCAAATCGTTGCATACCGGATACGGAGTGCGGGTCGCCTTTCGCGGACACGACCTGCACGGGCTGATCATCGGCCCCGATGGCCGATTGTATTTCAGCATCGGCGATCGAGGCTACAACATCGAGACCGAGGGGCGGCGCCTGTTCAATCCGGAGAGCGGCGCGGTGTTTCGCTGCGAGTTGGATGGCTCGCATCTGGAAGTGGTGGCGAGCGGCTTGCGGAATCCTCAAGAACTCGCCTTCGATGATTTCGGAAATCTCTTTACGGGCGACAACAATTCGGACAGCGGCGACAAAGCCCGCTGGGTGTACGTCTGTGAAGGAGGCGATTCCGGTTGGCGGATGGCCTACCAATACCTGAGTGATCGCGGGCCGTTCAATCGCGAGAAGATCTGGGAGCCCTATACGCCCGACACCCCGGCCTACATCGTGCCCCCAGTCGCGAATCTGGCCGACGGCCCTTCCGGCCTGCAGTACTATCCGGGCGTGGGCCTGAGCGACTCCTATCGAGGCCGATTCTTTCTGTGTGATTTTCGCGGCACGCCTGCGCAGAGCGGGATTCGCAGTTTTCGGATGAAGCCCGCAGGCGCCTTCTTCCGTCTCAGTGACGAGGAACAAACCGTCTGGCGCATCCTGGCCACGGACCTGGAGTTCGCCAATGACGGCTCGCTGTTTGTCAGCGACTGGGTGGACGGTTGGAATGGCGAAGGCAAAGGACGAATCTACCGCATCTTTGATCCCAAAGCACAAGACGACGATCTGGTCCGGCAAACGTCGCGGCTGCTAGGGGGTGAGCTATGGGATCAAAACAACGAGCAGCTGCAACAGCTGTTGGGCCATCCCGACCAGCGAGTTCGTCGCGAGGCGCAATTTGAACTGGTTCGCCTGAAGGAACTGGAATTACTGCAAGCCGCCGCGACCAACGCCAACGCGAATCTGCTGGCTCGTCTGCACGGGATCTGGGGCATGGGACAGGTCGCTCGCGGACAAGCAACGCAAACCGAACGCATCGCGAAGTCCTTGACCGAAATGCTGGATGACGCTGATCCGGAGGTGCGAGCTCAGTCCGCCAAACTGCTTGGTGAGATGCAGTACGCACCGGCAACGGCGAAACTGAAGTCCCTGCAGCGCGACCCCAAAGCTCGCCCCAAGTACTTCGCCGCATTGGCGTTGGGCCGCATCGGCGCGGCCGATTCGATGCAAGCGTTGATTGACATGCTGCAATTCAACAACAACGAAGATCCGATCTTGCGGCATGGCGGCGTGATGGGACTCGCCGGCTGCGGTTCGGAAGAGGCCTTGGCCAGTCTTGCGGAACATCCGTCCATGGCGGTTCGCCAAGCGGCAATCGTCGCCCTGCGGCGTCAGGCGTCTCCCCAGGCCGCGGCCTTTCTAAGCGATGGCGATCCGCGAGTCGCCTTGGAGGCGGCGCGCGCTGTTCACGATACGCCAATCGCCGCGGCGTTCGATGCGTTGTCCGCCATCATCGCCAGCCCAACGAACTCGAACCCCCTGATGCGCCGAGTGCTGAACGCGAATTTCCGTCTGGGCCGCGACGAACACGCCCTGGCCTTGGCGCGTTACGCGGCTCATCCAGACGCCGAGGACGCCTTGCGATTGGAAGCGCTGGAGATGTTGGGCGAATGGGGCGAACCGGCTGCGCGCGACCGTGTGATGGGCATGTGGCGGCCCATCGAGCCGCGATCACCGCAGCCGGCGGCTAACGCCCTGAAGCGGTATCTTGCGGGAATGCTAATCGGCTCGGAGCAAGTGCGCAACAAGGCCATCGAAGTCGCAGCACGGCTGGGCGTTCGCGACGCCGCTCCGCTGCTGGTCGAGGTGTTTTCGGGGGACGCGACGCCCGACTCCACTCGCGCCGACGCCTTACGCGCTCTTACGGCGCTGAATTTCGGCGACGCGCCGAGGTTAGTCCGGGAATCGCTCAAGGACGAATCACCGTTGCTTCGCGCCACCGCTAGAACCGCGCTCGCCCAAATCGATTCGACCGAGGCCTTGCCCCTGCTGGCCGAAGCGGTGGGCGCCGAGCAACTGCTCGAGCGGCAATCGGCGTTGGCGGACCTGGCGAAACTCTCAGCGCCAGACCGCCGAAAGCGTGCTGGCCGACGCGATGCGGCGAATCGAACAAGCTCCAGAAGACACCCGGCTCGATATCCTGATCGCCGCGGAGTCGCATCCGGGCGCTGAACTCGCCACAATCGTCAAGAGCTACACCGACGCGCTTCCCGCCGATGATGCGCTCGCTCCGTATCGCTTCGCGTTGCTCGGGGGCGACGCCGAACGGGGACGCCGCATTTTCTTTGAGCGCACGTCGGTCTCCTGCGTGCGCTGCCATCAAATCAACGGGCAAGGCGGAAAAGTCGGTCCCGACTTGTCGCATGTGGCGAAGGATAGGGATCGTCGGTATTTGTTGGAGTCCATCGTGGAGCCCAATCGCGCTATCGCCAAGGGGTTCGAGTCCGTAGTGCTTGCGGACGTCAACGGGCGAGTTCACACGGGCGTGTTAAGATTCGAGGACGATCACGTTATCCGAATCATGAGCGACGACGGCCGCGAAACCGAGATCCGCAAAGAGGACATCGAGCAGCGCACGACAGGTCGTTCGGCCATGCCGACCGATCTCCTGAAGCAACTGAGCCGGTTTGATGTACGAGACCTGGTGGAATACCTGAGCCAGTTGAAGTAAGGGGCGGCCGATAAATAACCTCCATTGTCCGCCAAGGCCTGTCGCCACAAGTGCTTACGCGGCGAGCAAGCCACGACGGGGCATGTCCCCGTCGAGCGTTGCTCCTCGCCAGCAACGATTCCGCTGGGGACGCCGCCACGACGGGGCATGTCCCCGTCGAGCGTTGCTCCCCGCCAGCAAACAGCGCTCTCTGGCGGGGAGCAGCGCTACGCTGGGACAAGCCCAGCGGTGGCGGGAAATTGCCGGCAGGCCCCTTGCCCGATCTGGAAAGGTAACCGTGGCCTCACGGCCACGGCTAGAATTGTGTTGGCCCTCTCCGGGCCTCGGACAGAGTCGGGTTGACCACCTTACGATCAAGGCCATCGGGAAGTTGTTTATCGGCCGCCCCCAAGCAGGACGTCAGGGCTCGTAGTCGTGGCGTTGGAAGTACTCCTTCCAGCGCTCCGACACGCGGGATCGATCCGCCTCGCTGAGCTCGAATTCATTGCGTTTGAACTTGCGGGCGACATTGGCTCGTTGTTGCAATTGCGGCTCCAACTGCTCGAAGTTCGGCCAGCCCAGACGCTGGTACACTTCGCGCAGCACGTTGACCGGGTTCTCCGTCAGCTGTTCGTATTTCAGAATCGTCCAGCGGGCCGGATCCAGTTCCGCTGCGGTCGCTTCCCAGCGTTGATGCATCTGTTGAAATGTGGCCAGGACGTACTCCTCGATCGCCTCGTCGCGGTCGCCAAAGCGAGCTGGCGCCTGCATGGCGTACGCCGCGAACATCTGGCGCCAGAAGTTGACGGTGGACGGGTAGACGTCGTAGGGATGACGAACCAGGTAGAGAAAGTGAGCGTTGGGGTAGATCTTCGCCAACCAGGGCAGGCGGAAAGTGTGCTGCGGCGACTTGAGGACCAAGCGGCCGGCGCGTGCGACCAGCAAGCGGCGGAGAAACCGCTGGTGCCGCTTGGCCCAACGCGTTCGCTGCTTCTCAGTCAATTCGTCCAACGTGACGTAAGCGCCGCCGGTCGCGCCGTGTTGGGGAAAAGCGACCATCAGGAATTGGCTGTCCGCGCCGAGGTTGCAAAGCGCGGCCTCGTCCTCTTGGGGCCGATCGAAACTCACCTTCATGTTGTCCATGGGCCGTCGCCGCGGCAACACAAACCCCATCCATCGACGCGCCAGCGATTCGGTCAGCAGAAAGTGATGCGGCGAAAGACACTCATACGTCGAGGGACAGCGGTTCTGCGCATCCACATCAAGCCACTCATGAAGCATCGTCGTTCCGGTTCGCCAATGCCCCATGATGAACAGGGGATCCTTCGGAGCGGGAACGGCCGCCAGGCGTTTCCGCATGGCCACCGCTTCCAGGCCGCTCAACACGGAGTTGGCGCTGCTAAAGGCGGTCACACCCAAAGCCAAGCCAAGGCGACTGGGAGAGACGGCGCAGCGATGAGACGCCAGCAATTTGAACCAGGCCGTGGCGCTCATTCCATGCCACAACGTGCCGCGATACCAGGGCTGGCTCATTGCCCTTTGGCGCCATGACCGCGAGAACCACTACCCACCGAATCACCGCCGGTCACCCCATCGTCAACTATCTCACCGCCGGTTAACGTCTGTGTCGGAGGATCCGCATTAGGCTTCGGCTCAACCACCGGTCTGGGCGCCTTGGACGCGCCCGAGTTGGTCTTGCCCGAGTTGGTCTTGGCGTCTTTGGTCCTGGGTTGGGGAGTCGGTGTGAGAGTCTTGGGGGAGACCTTCCCGAGCTTCAGGGCGCGGATCAGTCGTTCCGGTCGCGGCGGCGGAGCAGCCAGATCGCGGTCGCGTCGGGGCAGCATGCCCTTGCGAAACAGCCGTAGTGGATTGAACGCAAACAGGCCCCAGAGATAGGGGATCGACCACATGGCGCCCACCGTGGTCTTGGGATAGGACGCCAAGAACATTTCGCGGTAACGTGGTCGAAAACGACTCTTGAAATGATAGATCCCCTGGACGTCGAAGATCCAGTTCATGCAATTCCACCAGAATTCGCAGAGATGGCGAAAATAGAAATTGCCGCCGGTGTTATGGCGACCGCTGCGAAGACACGGGCAGAGCGACAATGAAACGTAGCGAACTCCCTCCTCCTTCAGCAATCGCAGAGTTTGCAAAATCGCGAACGGCACGATCCCGCGCGGGGAATCGGGTGCGCGACGGTACGCTTCGACCGCCCACATGGCGCCGTTCAACGCCGGGTTGCACATGACGAAAGCCATGATCGTATCTTCTTGGTCGCGAGCCACAAAAACGCGGCGTCGTTGCAGATCATCGGGATCGAATCGCCCCACGAAGAAGGCCATCTCGCGACCTTGCAAGGTGCCCTTAAGATGCTCGCGCGAAATGAAGTCCAGCCGCTCGCGATCCTCGGGGGAGATGGTCGTCAGCTCGGTCAGGCAAACGCCTTGGCGCAGGCAATAGTTCTCTTGCCGGCGAAGCCACGAGTAGGCGCTTCCTGTCCAATCCGTTTCCTCCAGACAGACGAACGGCTCTTCCCCGCATTTGGTGATCTCGAAGCCGTGTTCTCGGTACAGCTTGACGTGATCTCGCGGGAGATTGAAGAAATTGACGGTCCACCACCGCTTGCGCGCCTGCTCGACGAATTCCTCCAGCAGTTGGCCACACCGCTCGGGGGCCGCGAGCAATCCGCCGACGATCAGGACATGTCGCCCGACGCGGCGATACGCCAAGGCGCCTTGACCATCGGCCAGGAAAAAGAACGAGCGGTCCTTGGAGGTCGCGAGGTAGGAGTCGTACGTCTCCCCCCACTGATAGGCCAGCTCTTCCAGGCGCCGCCGTTGAGGCTCGGTCAAGTCTCTCCAGCGGTACACCAGTCGCTGTTCAGCCGCGATTTCCAGCGGCCTCGATGTCGTCGCGTCGCCAGATATACTGAGCATGCAGAAAACTCTGGTTGTGGTTGGGCGGCGAAACCCTCAATAACAACACCAGCAGCCTGGCAATCTCATCGCAAGACGTCAAAACGCGGTCGCAATCCAATGCCGGCGCCGGCAAGCATTCGTAACGTTCGTCAGCATACTCGGTTGACCGATACTTGGCGAGTGGCTAGCATGCCATGTTTCGCTGATTACCTTGGTCCAAGGGAGGATTATTCCGTGGGTTGCAATGAGCGGCAGAAAGAGATCCGTCGTCGTCGTCACCGTCGCAAGAAGCTGGTCGTGCTGCAACGACGAGCCGCCAAGGCGAGCAACAGCGAGAAGGCGGTCATCGCCGAGAAGCTTCGGAGCTTGACGCCCGGGTGCGAGATCCTCATCGCTCGCATGGGACTGGAAGACCAATAGCCGCCAGTCGCCCCCGTCACGACCGTCGCTGACCGCAACTTTCGGACGGTCGGGAAGGCCGTGTCGAAGGACGACATTTCTTCCGGTTCTGCGGGTGGGTTCGTCGCGCCCCGAGTGACGCCGTGCGAACCCGCGGGTCGCCGGCGCTAGGCCTCGATCGCAAAGTCTCCATCGTGAAAGGTGACCTTGATCGTTCGCCCTGGTGCGGCCTCGCCCTTGAGTAGCTTGGTGGCCAAGGGGTTTTGCAGGCGATGCTGAATCGTTCGTTTCAACGGACGAGCGCCATAGACCGGATCGTAGCCCTCTTCGGCGATCGCATGGCGGGCTTCCGCATCCACTTGCAACTCGAGTCCCTGTTCCTCGAGCAGTTTCGCCAAACGGTTCAGTTGCAAATCGACCACTCGCCCGATCTGCGCTCGAGTCAGCGGTTTGAAGATGATGGTCTCGTCGATGCGGTTGATGAACTCGGGCAGGAAATGGGACCTGACGGCCTCGGTCACCGCATCTCGCACCTCTTCCTCGGAACCGCCTTCCCGGGCGATCTGTTGGATGGCTTGACTGCCGATATTGCTGGTCATCACCACGATCGTGTTGGTGAAATCGACGGTGTGCCCGTGATTGTCCGTCAAGCGCCCGTCATCCAGGACTTGCAACAGGATGTTAAACACGTCGCGATGGGCCTTCTCGATTTCATCGAGCAGCACGACGCTATATGGCCTGCGGCGGACCGCTTCGGTCAATTTGCCGCCTTCTTCGTAGCCGACGTAGCCAGGAGGCGCCCCGATCAGACGGCTGACCGTGTGCTTCTCCATGAACTCGCTCATGTCGACCCGCACGACGGCTTGTTCGTCGTCGAACATGACTTCCGCCAGGGCCTTGCAGAGTTCCGTTTTGCCGACTCCGGTGGGTCCCAGGAAGAGAAACGAGCCGATGGGTCGGTCGGGGTCCTGCAACCCGCTGCGGCTTCTGCGGACGGCGTTGGACACCGCCTCCACCGCTTCGTCCTGTCCAATGACGCGCAGGTGGATGCGTTCCTCCATCACGAGCAGCTTGGCGCGTTCGGTCTCCAGCATGCGTGAGACGGGAACGCCGGTCCAAGCACTCACGACCTCGGCGATTTCGTCGTCGGTAACTTCGCGTCGCAGCAAGCGTCGCTCTTGCTGCGGCTTGGCTTCGACGGGCTCTTGTTCTTCAGATTCAATCACGCGGAGTAGTTGTTGGCGTTTCTGGTCTAACTCGAAGAGTCGCTGGTAATCTTCCTCGCTGACCATGGAACCGGTCGATTGTCGATCTCGGATGGACGCTTCGAGCTTCTGAAACTCCAGTTCGATGGCGTCGAGATCTTGGCGGGTCTTTTGAATATCGCCCAATCCCAGCTTCTCGGACTCCCACTGTTCGCGGAGGTCCGCTTCTTGCTGTTTGACGTGGATCAGCTGCTCTTCGATTTCGCCCAGCCGATCGCGCGTCTCCTCGTCTTCCTCATCGGTCAACTGACGGGCGGCTAGTTCCAATTGGCGGCGGCGGCGCTGAACCTCGTCGATCTCCGTCGGCACGCTTTCCAACTCCATCGCCAACTTGCTGGCGGCTTCATCCACCAGGTCAATCGCTTTGTCCGGTAGGAATCGGTCGGTGATGTAGCGATGGGATAATTTGGCGGCGGCGACCAGCGCGGAATCGCGGATCTTCACGCCATGATGCGCTCATAGCGCGGCTTCAAACCGCGGAGGATGGAAATCGTGTCTTCGACCGATGGCTCCCCGACATAGACGGGTTGGAATCGCCGCTCCAGCGCCGCGTCTTTCTCGATGTGCTTGCGGTACTCGTCCAGCGTCGTGGCGCCGATGCAGCGGAGCTCCCCACGGGCCAGAGCCGGCTTCAAGAGGTTGGCCGCATCGGCCCCGCCCTCGGCCGCTCCGGCGCCGACGACCGTATGCAGTTCGTCAATGAACAGCACGATCTCGCCCTTGGCGTCCTCGACCTCGCGGAGGACGGCTTTCAAGCGTTCCTCGAAGTCGCCGCGATACTTGGCGCCTGCGACCAGGGCGCCCATGTCCAGCGCCACAACGCGTTTGTTCCGGAGGCTGGTGGGCACGTCGCCCTGCACGATGCGGAGAGCCAACCCCTCGGCAATCGCCGTCTTGCCGACTCCGGGCTCGCCGATCAACACCGGGTTGTTCTTCGTGCGCCGCGACAGCACCTGAATGACGCGACGGATCTCGCTTTCTCTGCCGATGACGGGATCCAGTTTCCCCTGCTGCGCGCGTTCGACCAGGTCGATTCCGTAGCGTTGCAGCGCTTGATACTTCTCTTCAGGATTCTGGTCGCTGACCCGCGCTGATCCGCGGACGGCCTGCATGCCCTCGAGCAAATCCGCTTCCCTCAACCCTTGCAGCTCGAGCAGTCGCTTGGCCGCCGAGTCAATGCGCGTTAAGGCGATCAACAGATGCTCGGTCGAGACAAACTCGTCCTTCATCGTCGCGGCGCAGCTCGCCGCCTCATTGAGGATCTGCTGCAGTTCTTGAGCGATTTGCGGACCGGCGCCGCCGCTGACCTTGGGCAATCGTTTGAGTTCGGCGTCGGTCACCGATTGCAGCACATCAAGCTGCGCGCCGATCTTGCCCAACAACGGCTGCACGACGCCGCCCTTCTCCTGCAGCAGGGACTGCAGCAAGTGTAAGGCGCCGATCTGAGGGTGCCCTAGCTCCATCGCGCGGTTCTGCGCGCGGTGACGGCCTCTTGGGCTTTGAGTGTCAGTTTATCGAGTCGCATCGCAATCCCCTGCGTAATAAGACGAGGCGAACGTTTCGGCTCGGCGTCGGGCCAAGCGGCGGCAACGAAACGCGCCGCGGCGCCGGTGCGGCGCCGACGAACTCGAGCCGTTCGCTTTCGCAAACGGCCCGAGCCCGCTGGATCGCGCCTCTACTCCTTGACCTCGAACTCGGCGTCAATGGCGTCATCATCCCCGCCGCCGGCAGCCGCCTTGGCGCCGGCGGTTTCGCCGCCGTCGCCAGCCGCGGTCTCCGCGCCAGCTCGTTCGTACAAGACCTTGCTAAAGGCTTGCTGAGCCTGCTCGAGTTCGCCGACAGCCGACTTGATCGCGGCGGCGTCTTCACCCTTGGCGGTCTGTCGAGTGCGCTCCACGGCGTGCTTCAGCGGCTCCAAATCCGCTTCGCCCAGCTTGTCCTTGTGCTCCTCCATCAGCTTTTCCGTCTGATAGCACAAGTGATCGGCCTTGTTGCGCGCCTCGGCCAACTCGAACAACCGGCGATCCTCCTCGGCGTTCTTTTCCGCGTCTTGCCGCATGCGATTGATTTCATCATCGGACAAGCCAGCGGATTCATCGATCCGCACGGACGCTTCCTTGCCCGTGCCGACATCCTTCGCCGACACCGCCAGGATGCCGTTCTGATCGATGTCGAACTTGACCTCGATCTGCGGAACACCGCGGGGTTGCGCCGGGATGTCCTCCAAGTTGAACTGCCCCAGCAACCGATTGTTCGCGGCCATCTTACGCTCGCCTTGGAACACTCGCACCGTCACGGCGGTCTGACCGTCCTCAGCCGTACTGAAGGTCTTGGACTTCTCCGTGGGGATCGTCGTATTGCGATCCACCAGCGACGTCATCACGCCACCTTCGGTCTCGATGCCCAGCGTCAACGGAGTCACGTCCAGCAGCAGAACGTCCTTGCGATCGCCGGCGAGCACGCTGCCTTGAATGGCGGCGCCCACGGCGACGACTTCATCCGGATTGACGCCGCGATGCGGCTCCTTGTTGAAGACGCTCTTAACCAACGCCTGCACCCGCGGAACTCGAGTCGAACCGCCGACGAGCACGACTTCATCGATGTCCTTGGGCGTCATCTTCGCGTCTTCCATCGCGGACAACAGGGGCTTGCGGCAGCGCTCGATCAGGCCGTCGATCAGCTCCTCGAACTTCGCCCGTGTGATCGTCTGCTGCAAGTGCTTAGGTCCTGAAGCGTCCGCCGTGATGAACGGCAGGTTCAGGTCCGTTTGCGGCGTGGAGCTCAGTTCCTTCTTGGCCTTCTCGCAAGCCTCCTGCAAGCGTTGCAGCGCCATGGCGTCCTTCCGCAAATCAACGCCCGTGTCCCTCTTGAACGTCTCGGCCACATGGTTGATGAGCGCTTCGTCGAAGTCGTCGCCGCCCAGATGCGTGTCGCCGCTGGTGCTGACCACCTCGAAGATCTTGTGACCATCCTCATCGACCACTTTCAGAACCGACACGTCAAACGTGCCGCCGCCGAGATCGAACACGACGATCTTCTCGTCCTTCCCGCGGTCCAGACCGTAGGCCATCGCCGCCGCCGTCGGCTCATTGATGATCCGAGCCACCTCCAACCCGGCGATCTGACCAGCGTCCTTGGTCGCCTGACGTTGCGAATCGTTGAAATAGGCCGGCACGGTGATGACGGCCTTGTTCACCTTGTGGCCCAAGTACGATTCGGCGGCTTCCTTCAGCTTGCGCAGCGTCTTGGCCGAGATTTCCTGAGGCGTGTATTGCTTGTCGCCCACCTCAATCTTCACGTACTCGCTCGGATCGCCGACGACCTTGTAAGGAACCATCTTCTCCTCGGTCAACACTTCATGATGCCGTCGGCCCATGAATCGCTTGACCGAGTAGATCGTGCGATGCGGGTTGGTGACCGCTTGGCGGCGCGCCGGTTCGCCCACCAGCGTCTCGCCGGCTTCGGTAAACGCGACGACGCTCGGAGTCAACCGATTGCCCTCAGCGTTGGGGATCACTTTCGCTTCGGTCCCTTCCATCACCGCCACAACGGAGTTGGTCGTGCCGAGATCGATTCCAATAATCTTTTCGCCTTGCGCCATGGTCTATTTCTCCCTAGGCAGTGGTATATCGGTCAGTGCGCCGCTGCGCAACGCGAACAGTGAACATCAGTCCCCTTGGGCAGCCAGCGATTGGCTCGCCGACCGTCGTCGTCCTTGACAAGGCAAAGCGTGTGCCATTCCGGAAAGGCGACTCCATAAACCCTTACAAAAAATGGCTTTACGGAAAATAAATACGCCCGCGCCGGCGCCTCCGCACGGTGCGCCACTGCCAAGTTGACATCGCTTGCCGGCGGCTAAGGAACGACGCCACCGGTCGCCGGCAGCGCCTGCCATATCGGCACTTGCGCGGCGGGCCGCCGACTTCTTGGCGCCGTCAGCCCAGGCAGGTGAGTTCTTCAGGGGCTTGTGATACAGTTGTAAGAAGGACCCGCTTCTCAGCTCCCCCACGCTTCCCACCCCTTTAGGTTCCCGCCATGGTGCGTGCGATCCCGCGTCTTCCCAGTCGGCGCCTGCCCGCTGTGCTTGCCACGCTTCTCATGATGTGGGGATTCGCGGCGCCGAGCCGCGCTGAAGATCCCGAATTGTCATTCAATCGGGACATTCATCCGATCCTTTCCGACAACTGCTTCCAATGTCATGGTCCCGATAGCGACCAACGACAGGCGGGTCTGCGGTTGGATCTTCGCGAGGGGGCGATCGCCAAGGCGGAATCGGGATTGCCCGCGATTGCGCCCGGGGATCCTTCCGCCAGCGAGCTGATGCATCGCATCTCGTCGGACGACCCCGACGTGAAGATGCCGCCCCCGGATTCCAAGAAATCCCTGACCGACGATCAGAAGAGGAAGCTGAGCCAGTGGATTCAACAAGGGGCCGCGTACGAAAGCCATTGGGCGTTCAGCGCGCTCAGCGCCCCCAACCGCCCGCCGTTGGACAGACGAGTTGGCCCCGAAACCCGATCGATCAGTTCATCTTGGCGCGACTGGAACGCGACGGTCTGCAACCCGCGCCAGAAGCCGATCGCACCACACTGATCCGTCGTCTTTCGCTGGATCTGACCGGACTGCCGCCCACGCCCGCCGAGGTCGAAGCATTCGTGCATGATGAATCGCAACATGCGTACGAGCATGTCGTCGACCGCCTGTTAATGTCTCCCCGATACGGTGAGCACATGGCGGCGCCCTGGTTGGACCACGCCCGGTATGCGGACAGCAATGGATTCCAAAGCGACGGCAGTCGCGATATCTGGGCTTGGCGCGATTGGGTGATCCACGCCTTCAACAGCAATCTCTCCTTCGATCAATTCACGATCGAACAGATCGCCGGCGACATGCTGCCCAACGCGACGCGTGAACAGATCATCGCCACGGGGTTCAATCGCAACCACCGGCTCAACGGCGAAGGCGGTCGGATTGTGGAGGAGTGGTTCGCCGAAACGGTCATTGATCGGGTTGAGACCACGGGGCTTACCTGGCTGGGGCTGACGCTAAATTGCTGTCGCTGCCATGACCACAAGTTCGATCCCATCACGCAGCGCGAGTTCTATCAATTGTTCGCGTTCTTCAATTCGGTGGAGGAAAGCGGCGTTTTGGCCCCCGCGGGAAAGAACGGCGAGAACACGCCGCCTCTGTTGACACTCGATTCGCCCGCTCACGATCGCGAGCTAACTCGCTTGCAAGCCGCGGTGACGACCGCACAAGACAAGATCAGCATCGCTCAAGAGACGTTGCCCGCGGCCGTGGCCGCCTGGGAAGCGAAATGGCGCACGGCGCACGGGTCGGACGGCGCCATCTGGCGAATCGTCGAGAACGCCGAGATCACTTCGCAAGGAGGCGCGACCTTCATCAAGCAACCCGATGGCGGATTCCTGGCGAGCGGCGACAATCCACCTAATGATGTGTACGTATGGAGAGCCGCATGGCCCGCCGAACAACTGTCGGCGGTCTTGCTGGAAGTGGCGCCCGACGCCTCGCTGCCCAACGCTAGTTTGGGACGAGGTTTCAACGGGAATTTCGTGTTGACCGACGTGGAAGTCGTGGTCCATGTTGCAGGCCAGGAGGCCCGCCAACTGCATCTGGCTCGAGCGGCGGCCGACTACGAACAAGCGGGGTGGACCGCACGGTCGGTGTTGGCGCCGCAGGCGGACGCCGGTGTCAAGCGAAAGGGTTGGGCCATCGACGGAAATGACCCGGCCAAACGTCTGCCGCGACGCATTCAGTTTGTCAGCGACCAACCGCTGGATACGCCCGCGGGCGGCGTCGTCGAAGTGACGCTGCGTCATCGGTCGCAATTCGCCGACCACAACGTCGGGCGGTTGCGGCTGTCACTGTCCGCCGCCGATCCGGCCACGATTGACATCGAACAGGACGCCACGCCGGCGGACATTGTCGCGATTCTGGAAACGGCTGCCTCGGAGCGTTCAACCGAGCAAGCAAGCCGCTTGCAGGACTATGTCGCAACGCATCCCGCAAGCGAACTGGCGACCGCGAAGACGGAACGAAAACAAGCTCAAGACGCCCTGCAGGACTACCGCGATCGCTTGCCCACGACCATGGTCATGAAGGAGGCATCGCCGCGAGAAGCCCATATCCTCGTGCGGGGCGAGTACGACAAACCCGGCGAGGTCGTGCAGCGCGGCGTACCGCAGGCATTGCATCCGTTCCCGGCCCAGGCGCCGATGAACCGCTTGGGGTTGGCGCAGTGGATCGTGGATCCCGCCAATCCGTTGACGGCCCGCGTGTGGGTGAATCGGCTGTGGGCGCGTCTGTTCGGCGTCGGCTTGGTGAAGACAACCGAAAACCTGGGGAGTCAGGCCGAGTATCCGAGTCATCCCGCCCTGCTGGACTGGCTTGCGGTCGAGTTCATTCAGCCCTCGAACGTTGAGCATCAAGCTTGGGATATGAAAGCCATCCTGAAGCTGATCGTCATGAGCGCGACGTATCGCCAAGCGTCTCAGGTCACCGATACGTTGCTGACCCAGGATCCCGAAAACCGCTTCTTGGCTCGCAGCCCCCGGTTTCGCTTGTCGGCCGAAGGCATTCGCGATCGAGCGTTAGCCGTCAGCGGCTTGCTCGTGGAAAAGCTGGGCGGCCCCAGCGTGCGGCCCTACATGCCCGCCGGCGTGTGGGATGAAACCAGCAAGTACGGCAACCTGCGAAACTATCAACACGATCAAGGCGACGGCCTGTATCGCCGCTCGTTGTACACCATCTGGAAACGAACGGCCGCTCCGCCTTCGATGCTGCTGTTCGACGCGCCCAACCGCGAAGTCTGCACGATCAAACGCTCGCGCACCAATACGCCTTTGCAGTCGCTCTCCCTGTTGAATGAGACCACGTTTGTCGAAGCTGCTCGCAAGCTCGCCCAACGCATGACCACTGAAGCCGGTCCCGAGGCGAACGACCGTTTGCATCGTGGTTTCTACCTGGCCCTCAGTCGCCCGCCAACCGAGTCGGAATTGCAAGTTCTACTGCACGGTTATCACGAGGATGTCGCTTATTTCGAGCGACAGCCGGAGCAAGCGCGCGAGCTACTGACGGTGGGAGAGGCGCCCTTGGAAAGCGAACTGCCCGCCAGCCAATTGGCGGCCTTTGTCTTGGCGGCCAATGTGATGATGAACCTTGATGAATTCGTCATGAGAGACTAGCGCCCGGTTCCGCCTCAGTCGAGTAAGCCAACAGCGGAACGGAAGGACTGCGAGACCGAATGGGAACTGTGCTCATTCTTTGCCTGCTTGACATGCGGGAACACTTACGCCGAAAGCTGGAAACATGTGGAACCTGTCGCAACAAGATGCGTTGAACCGGCGGATTTTCTTGGGACGCGGCGGCGGCGCCTTGGGCGGCGCCGCGCTGGCGACTCTGTTGGGCGATTCCCAAGTGAGCGCCGACCAACCGCGGCGTTCGGCGACGCCGCCCCACTTCGCGCCCAAAGCCAAACGGATCATCTATCTGTTCCAGTCGGGCGCTCCATCGCAAATGGACCTCTTCGACCCCAAGCCTGGCTTGGCGGACAAGCATGGCCAGTCGCTGCCCAACTCGATCCGGCAAGGTCAGCGGCTGACCACGATGACATCGGGACAGAAGGAATTCCCCGTGGCGCCGTCGATGTTCCAGTTCGCGCAGCGGGGCGAGTCAGGCATGTGGTGGAGCGAATTGACGCCGCATATGGCTCGACACGCCGACAAGTTCTGCATGGTCCGTAGTCTGCATACCGAGGCCATCAATCATGATCCGGCGATCACCTTTTGCCAGACGGGCTCGCAACTGGCGGGCCGCCCCAGCATCGGCGCTTGGATCAGCTACGGCTTGGGAAGCGAACAGCAGGACTTGCCGGCGTACATTGTGCTGACCTCCTTCGGCAGCGGACGACCAGACGACCAGCCGTTGTACGACCGCCTCTGGGGCTCCGGCTTCTTGCCCTCGGAGCATCAAGGCGTCAAGTTCCGCAACACGGGCGACGCCGTGCTCTACCTCTCCAACCCGCCGGGCGTGGACTCGCCAACTCGCCGGCGAACCCTGGATCGCCTGTCCGCCTTGAACCAACAACGCTTGCAAACGGTGGGCGATCCCGAAATTCAAACCCGCATCGCTCAGTACGAGATGGCGTTTCGCATGCAAACCAGCGTGCCTGATCTGCTGGATATCGCTTCCGAACCTCAACACATTCTGGACATGTATGGCCCGGACGTGAAGCGACCGGGCAGCTACGCGGCCAATTGCCTGTTGGCGCGGCGGATGGCCGAGCGCGACGTGCGTTTTGTGCAGTTGTTCCATATGGGTTGGGACCATCATGGTGGTTTGCCCAACGCCATCCGCGGTCAATGCAGGGACACCGACCAGGCCACCGGCGCCCTGTTGACGGACCTGGAACAGCGCGGACTACTGGATGAAACGCTGATCGTTTGGGGCGGCGAATTCGGCCGTACGATCTACTCCCAAGGGGCTCTCACCAAGACCAATTATGGACGCGACCATCATCCTCGCTGCTTCACAGTGCTCCTGGCCGGCGCGGGATCCGCGGCGGACTCACCTACGGCGAAACCGACGACTATTGTTACAACATCGTCCGCGATCCGATGCATGTCCATGATTTGAACGCCACGATCCTGCACTTGCTAGGCATCGATCACGAGCGACTCACGTTCAAGTATCAGGGGCGCGACTTCCGATTAACCGACATTCATGGCGAGGTCGTACCCGCTCTCTTGTCCTAAGCAGGACGCCAACGCCGTAGCGGATTTTGCAAAGCGAAGAAGGACCATAAATCAGTCCCAACGGGACGGCCCCAAATCAGCCCAGGGTGCAGCGCAGCGCAACCCTGGGTAACACGACGCCAGTCACGGCCCATAAAGTCCCAACGGGACGGCCCCAAATCAGCCCAGGGTGCAGCGCAGCGCAACCCTGGGTAACATTCGAATTACCGGCCTATTGTCATTCGCCGGCATGCAAGGCCGCAGTGGGCCCGCCCCGACATTACTGTAAAGAGCCTCCATGGACCAACAACGATTGAATGAGCTGATCGAGACTTTCTTCACCTGCGATCGCAAGCAACTCTTGGAGATCTTCGACGAAATGCTGTCGGCCCTCGAAGCCGAACAATCCATGCCTCCGGGCGTGTTGATGTCGCGAAATTATGAAACCGCTCAGGCCAACCCTGAGATTCACACCTTGCCGGGGAACCTGAAGGATGCGCGGGACGCGGTCTTCCCTTTCTACTGGGGCACCGATAGCTGGCAATCCAAACTGCATCTGGAGAACGTCAAGGGCCCGCCCAATTTCGCGTCCCTGGTCGGTTCGCTGGCGGCGCTGCTAAAGAACCCCAACCTATGCGTCAACACCTATTGCCTGCGATCCAATGAGTTGGAAGTCAAGTCGATCACGGCCTTGGCCAATCTGATTTTCTACCACACGGATTCGCCCTGGGGCGTGTTTACGATTGGCGGCACAATCTCGAACTTATACGGCGGCAAGCTGGGAATCGAAAAGGTGCTGCCGGGCGCCATGCAAAAGGGGCTCCAAGGCGCAGAGGATCGCGGGCGTCGTGTCGGACGCGGGACATTATTCCAACGCAACGCTGGCGGGTTGGCTGGGTATTGGAATCCAGAACCTGCACTCGATCGGGACCGACGCCAACATTTCGATGCGACTCGATCTGCTCGAACAGAAGTTGGATGAGCTGTATGGACAAGATATCCTGGTCGCTTTCGTGATCGCCACATTCGGCACCACCGACGCGTTTGGCATCGATGACATCGCCGCGATTCGCAAGCTGATTGACCGGAAGGCGGCCGAGTACTCCGCGACCGTTCCCCATTTGCACGTTGACGCCGCAGTGGGCTGGATCAGTTGTTTTCTGACCGAGTACGACGTCGCGTCCAATCCCCTGCACTTGAACCCGGCGACCCTGGCCCTGGTGCATAAGACCCAGGAGGCTACCACTGGATTTCGTTGCGCTGACTCGGTGACGATCGACTTTCACAAGATGGGTTGGGGGCATTATCCCTCCAGCGCCTTCATCGTCAATCGTCGTGACGATTTAACTCGCCTGTCTCGCACCTTGGATGAAGTGCCCTATTTCGCCGACGCCGACTACCGACATGATCCCGCGTTGTTCACGCTGGAATGCTCCCGTCCCGGCATCGGCCCGTATTCGGTCATGGCCTCGTTGAACGGGATCGGCCTGACGGGCTATCGCCTGCTGGTCGCCAACGCCATCGAAAAAGCGCGGATATTGAAGGAGCGAATCGAGGCCTTGGATTACTGCAAAGTGCTGAACCTGGAGACTCCAGGCCCCAGCGTCTGCTGGTGGGTGCTGCCGCGAGGGCGCGACGCCAAGCAGATCTACGACAAGTTGACGGACAACGACCTGTCCGTCGAAGAACGCACGCAATATCTTCACGAAGTACGGCGTCTCTACGACAAGCGAATGGCGGTCAGCAAGCCGACGGACCCGCGCCTCAGCTTCACGCGTTCGGTGGGTTACAAGCCGTACGGCGTCGCCCTGCCCGCCTGGAAAGCCGTGTTCTTCAATCCCAAGAGCGACGAAGCCGTCATCGATCGCATCATGGAAAGCATCGAAGACGTCGCGTAGATTAGCGGCCAAGTTCGGTTTTGTACCCATGGGATGGGGCCGTCCCGCTTGGGACTTCGCGGCCGCGACTGGCGCAGGTTACCCCGTAGGCCCGAAGGTTACCCAGGGTCGCGCTGCACTGCACCCTGGGCTGGTTTTGGGCCGTCCCGGTTGGGAGTGATGCCTGGTCCTTCCAGTTCGATCTCCGGCGGCCGTTGATTGGCGGGCCGCTTCAGCGTGTCGCCATAACGGATTCGCCCGGCTTCAAAGCCGCCGGTTTGAAGAACAAACCGCCCGTCGCGCACCACCGCCTCATAGTCCCGACGGTGCTGGCGACCATGCCCATCATGAGTGAACTTGGCTTCGGTCAACTCGCGCCATTGGCCGTTGGACAGTTGAACCCATGGGTTGCCAAATTCCGCGACGCGTTTCTCTTGTCCATTGGAGCCGACGAAGTTCTCGTCAAAGCTGTAAAGCCCGCGCAAGTAACCGCCGTCCTTCGGCGCTTTGAAACTCGCGATCAACCCCCATGAATTCCGCTCGGGAAAAAAGAAGTACCCCGCAAAGACGGTATGGGATCCCGCTGGCTCGGCACTCACCAGAAATCGATATGTCACGTCGCGTTTCCAGGGGTACACCAAGTGGCTGTGGCCGCCAGTCCCCTCGTTGCCGAACCCGTGAGCGACGACGCCTTCGCCCTTGGCGATCAGTTGAACGCGATCATCCGGATTCACTTTATCGCGGTCGACCGCTTCATCCCCGCTGTCCCAGACCGAAAAGATGATACGCCGCTCGCTGGGACTGTTGACCTGAACGCCAAAGTACCCCCGATGAAATCCGCAAGCCATGTAGTAGGAGAAAAGCGGTTCGGTGCGCACGGTGACTTCATTGTAGAACCAGCGGATCTCCGCATCTTGGGGAGTTGGGTACCAGAGATGCACCGATGCGGCGTTCCGCCTTTCGGTCAGATTGAATTGGGCGTTCTTCGCCGGCGGTCCCGACAGCTCCAAGGCTTGTATCAGGCCAAACGTGGCGCCGGTCCGCCGAATTCCGCTCAATTCAAAACGGTAAAAGCCCGGACTTGGAATCGAAAAGTCTCCAAAATCAACCGCTTCCTCGCCCGTCGCCGTCGCGCCGCAGGTGTTCAGCGGCGTCGCTGCTCCCACGGCGGAAACCGCGAGCGAGTACTCGCGCCGCTCTCCCACCGGCGCGGAGGCAAGCACTTTGATCGAGCACTTGCCAGCAACCTGCAGCTTGCCGTACCAGACCACCTTATCCTCAGCGGACGACCACTCACTGACGCCGCGCTGTCGAACGCGGACGCGTCGATTCAAGGGTTCGATATAGGCCGTGGCGCCAGGGACGCGAAGCACGTCCTCGACCACTTCGGCCACCGACAGGAAAGGGAACGCCGCCATGAGCACGGTCAGAATCATGGGCTGCCCTTCCTGCTTCGCGTCTCTTGTCGCCGCGTCTCTTGTCGCCGCGTCTCTTGTCGCCGCGCCCGCTGGCCTATCGGCCCAACTCCCGTACAAGGCGGTCCGCCTGGTACACATTCTTCAGCGCCTCGACAACGGCGCCGACGTGAACCGCGACGGCTCGCCCCACCTTGTCCGTGTAGATATAGTCCGCGGTAAGTGATTGGATGTTGCCGTCAAAGATCACACCCACCAACTCGCCTTCCTTGTTCACCACCGGACTACCCGAATTGCCGCCGATGATGTCGGCCGTGCACACGAAGTTGAACGGCGTGTCGCCTTGAATGTGGTCTTTGCGTTCATGCCAACTTGCGGGCAGCTTCCAATCGCCTTTTTCTCCATGGACGCGTTCATGCTCGAAAGCACCTCCCATGGTCGTCCAAGGCGGCACGGGTTGGCCGTTTTCCTCGTAGCCCTTGACTGGCCCGAAGGCCAATCGCAAGGTGAACGTCGCATCGGGATACGCGCTCGTGCCTTTGACCGCAAATTGAGCGTCGGCGATCTTGGCGTAAGCTTGTCTTTCGATTTCGGCGATTTCATCCAGCTTTTTGCGGTGGCTGCGTGCTTCTTCTTCGAGCATCCTCGCCAGCGCGATCATGGGGTCCTTGCTTTCGGAGACAGCCGTCATGCCGCCTTCAGCCAATCGCTTGCGTTCGGCGACGTTCATGAGCTTGCTGCCTTGCACCAATTCCGCCGCGCGGCCCGAGGGGCTCTTTCCATCGAGGACTTTCTTGACAAGCGGATCGTCGCCGCCGCGTCGTTCCACCATCAAGGCCAGGGAGTCAGCGACCTTGGTCAACTCGAGATCTTCATAGATCGGCGCCTCGGAATAGAGTTGCTGCAACAAGGATTCTCGAGCCGCCTCGGAGTACTCCTGCAAGCGTTCCGCGTTGGGTTTCTTATCCTCGGCGGCCATGAACACCAAGGTGTCGGCGATGTCGAACAGCGTGCCAGCCACTGACGGAGATCGCCCTAGCAGCGCCGTTTTGCGAGGCTGCACGTCCGCGACCGCTCGCCAGGCGTCGGCGTATTGCCGTAGCGTCGGATCGGCTTGCACTTTGGCTCGCAGCAACTCCTCGTCGCTTTGCTTCTGCGCCATCAACGATGGATCCTGCAGGCCTTGCAACATGCCGGTGTAAGCCTTGCGCGAATTCTGGATTCCGAACAGTTCATCCCGAGCCCTCCGTTCCGCTTCATCGCCGCCCAAGCCGAATTGCTGGAACAGGACTTCTCGACGGCGCAGAAAATTCAGCACATAGGGTACGTAGCTGTCACGCTGATGTTTCGAGCGCGTCCATGGTGAAGATGCGTTGCGTGCGGCCGGGATTCCCCGAAACGAACACCAACTCGCCGTCGGCCGCCCCGGCCGGCTGAACTTCCAGGAAGTGCTCGATGACCGCTGGCTTGTCATCCTCGTAAACACGGAACAGACAGACATCCAAGCAATAGCGTGGATACTCGAAGTTATCCGCGTCACCGCCAAAGAACGCGATTCCCGATTCCGGCGCCCACACAAGACGAACATCGGTGTACTTTTTGTAACGATACAGATGATAGCGGGCGCCTCCGTAGAGCGCGACCACATCGCTGCGAAAGCCGGTCTTGTCCAGCGAGTCCTTTTCGATCTTGGCGATGACTGCTCGCCGAGCCGTGAAGGCTTCGGCGGGATTCATATTTGGCGTAACCGCCGCGTCCACAAGGGAGGTGACGTCTTCGATCGAAACCAACTGATTCAGTTCCAGATCCGGTGCTTGAATCTCATCGCTCGCCTCAGCGGCGTAGAAGCCGTCGCGAAAATAGTTGTGCTCGGCGCTGGACAATTTGTTCAACGTGTCGGCGCCCACGTGATGATTGGTCAACACCAAGCCATTGCTCGAAACGAACGACGCCGATCCCCCGGAGTTGAAACGCACGGACGAGAGCATCAGGTGACGCGACCACTTCTCCGAGGGCGCGAAGCCATGATTTCGCTTCAACGCCTCGATGGGCAGATCATTGAACAGCCACATCCCCTCGTCGGCGTGGCAGAGCGAGGCGGAAAGGCTGAAAAGACAAGGAAGAGCGGCGAAGAGCAGCCGGCGAAGCGACTTGGCAGGCATGGGAAACCCCCTGGGGCGGCCTAAGGACTGGAGAAGCTAGGTCAACTATCCTACCGCATTCGCGGCCGGAGCCAAGACGTGATCACCCTGGGAGAAACGCCCGCATGGCGAGGGGGTTGACGGCCGGTTCACGCCCGCCCCGAGTAATCCGCGTCCCGAGCCGCGTCGAAGCGGGGATCGGCGTAGGCCCGTTGCGTGGACCGACAAAGCGTCATCAGCTCGTCCACCATTTGCAGCAAGGAGATCAGGTCGCCCCCTCCGTCGGCCGCGATCTTGATCCGGTTGGCCACGGATTCGATCTCGCGCACTCCGCCCCGAGCCGCCGTTTTCTCCAGCCGAGCCGCCAGGGCTTGAATGCCCGCGTCGTCGCGCTCGTCGATCGCCTGGGCCAGCTTTTCAATCTGCAGCCCGACTTGCAGAGCCGTTTGCTTTGAACCGATCGGCGTGACGATCGGCTTGTGATGTTTGATGACGCTGATGAATCGCTCGACTAGCTCCGGATCGAATTGCTCGCCGGCGCATTTTCGCAATTCACGAAAGGCTTCCGCCTGAGTGCGGCCCTTCCGGTAGACGCGATCGGAGGTCATCGCGTCATAGGCGTCGGCGATGGCGATAATCCGCGCCCCGATCGGTATCTCCTGCCCTTTGGGAAAGTGACTTGCTCTGTCGCTGCCGGCGAACTTGGCATGGCGATAGCGAATAATGGCCAGCAGACGCTCGTTGGAGAATGAAGCCTCAATGATCTCCCCTCCGATCCGTTCGTGCAGCTGCATCGTCCGCCACTCATCGTCGGTCAAGGGTCCCGGCTTCAGAGAATCTGCGTCGGGCACGCCGATCTTGCCGATATCATGCAGCAGCGCCGCGATCTCCAGCACGTACGTATGCTTGACGGAGAGCAATCCCGACGCGGTCGCGACGCTAAGCTCGGCGACCCGCGTGCTGTGCGCAGCGGTCTCGGCGTCGCGATAGGCCAGCGCTGATAACAAGGAAGCGACCGCAGGGTAGGGAATCGAAGCGTCGCCCACATCCTCCAGAATCGGTTGATCGCTGGGGTCGTTGTCGCCTTCGCCGGCGGCGAGGTCGCGCTGCATCAGGTCCCAGCGAATCACGCGATTGCGTCCTCGATGTTTGGCGTAATACAAGGACCTATCGGCCTGTTCCAAGAGTTCGCGAGGATCCGCGGTCCCGCCTTCAATCGTGGAAACGCCGAGACTCGCGGTCACCGCGAGGGGGCCAAAGTCCAGCTCTGCGATCGCCTGCCGGAGCCGCTCGGCGACCGTCGCCGCTTGCTCGATCCGAGTCTCAGGCAGCAAGACGCAGAACTCCTCTCCGCCATAACGACACACGGCATCCGACTCGCGAGCCACGCTCATTAATGTCGAGGCGACCCGCCGCAGCACCTCGTCTCCGGCCACGTGTCCATGACGATCGTTCACCAGCTTGAAGTTGTCAACATCCACCATTAGACAACCGATGCCTCGCTGATGACGCTGATGCGCCGCGCACTCCCGGTCAAAGATTTCAAAGAACGTACGCCGGTTCAGGCAACCTGTAAGCGAGTCCCGCGTAGCCAGCAACTGCAGTTCTTCGTTGCGGCTTCGCAGTTCGTCCCGCGATCCCTTCAACTCCAGGAGCATCGTGTTGAGCTCATCGCGATTTCGTTCCAGCGCCGTAATGTCGTCGAAGCTGGCGATCGTTCCTCGTTGCTCGCCGTGGCTATTGAGAATTGGCGAGGCGTTCACCAAGTAGGTTCGATATTCGCCGCCCAATCGCAACGCGAGCCGGGCTCCCGTGCGAGCCGTGTCGTCGCTCTGCCGCCAAGGCGGGACCGACTCATGCGTCTCGCTGAGCCAAGGCAGTTCATCGATCCTTCTTCCTAGCAGGTCCGGCTCGCTCTTTCCCACATGCCGCTTGAATTTATCGTTGGCCAGAACGATGCACTGGTCCCGGTCCAAGACCACGACGCCTTCAGCGAACGTGTCCAGCGTGGAGCGAACATGTTTGGGAACGGCCCGGGCTGGGTCCAGGTACTTGAGTACCCGCAACAGATACCAGCGGAATGCGATTCCATTGCAAACCAGCGTCATCAGTCCCAAACAAATCAGCGGATAGCCCGTAAGCCAGGCGGTCCATCCATGGGGAACCGCGAAGGCGATCTCAACGGCGCCCCATTCCTTCTCCCCTTCGCGGATCGGCACGCGAACATTCTGGGGCGTGGACGCCGACCGGTCGCCCAAATCCCAGTGACGATCGTGGTCGCCAATCTGATAGACAATCGAGCCATTGCCGCGGCGAATGCAGGCCGACAGGATATCCGGATTCCTTTCCACGACCGCCGCCAGGTTCTCCTCCAACAGCAGATCTTCTTCACCTCTGGCGAGCAAGGACGAACTAATCGCCAGGGATTCGCTGATCGCCGCTTTGCGTCGAATCTGCGCCGGCCGCTCGTCTGGAATCAAACCGCAAGCGTGCGCCGCCAACAGGGAGAGGTAGGAGAGCAGGGCGAGTTTCAGCGCCAAGCGACTGGCGACCGATAGTGGCAGGGAACGAGCTCTGAACATCCGCGATACGCTCAAGTCAATACGTTACGGTGCCGATCCGCCGCGTGCTCCGCCAACGCCGCCATTTCCTAGCGGCTGGAAGTACTCGTTGCAACACGCCCCCGAAAGTATAGGTCGAGCCGCGAGCGCCACGCCGAAGATCAATCCCGATCGGCGCTCAGTTTCGAGGTCTTGTAACGATTGCGCGGAACATCGTGAGGACGCCCGGCCGATGGCGGACATGATCGCTCATTCTGGGAAAGCCATCGCTACGGCCGGGACTCGACGAGATCCGCCAACGACTGTTCGGCGAGCGGCTCCTTGCGGTCGGATATCCGCCTCGCCGCGGCCGCATCCAACACGGGAATCGGATCGATGTTCGACCAAGCCGGCAGCGAAGTGGACAGCAATGTGACGAAGTAACTGGCCCTCGTCGCCCACGCCACCAGCGCGGCCGACAGAGCTCCGCTGGCAATGACAGCGCCGCCGGCCACAACATGAAGCATCGCGGCGTCATCCTTGTTCAGCTCCTCCACGAGGTCGTCCAGTTGGTGGAACAGCCGCCCTGTCGCGAGCGAGAACGGGGCTGGCTCAGCCGCGACCACCGCCTCGATAATCGATTCACCGGCCGACCGCGTCGGGCCGCGCGATCGATTCGTGGAGCGGGGAACATACTCGTCGAAGAAGGCGAATTCCTGGTCCGACCGGAGATGGCGCAGATCAGTGGTCGCAATGAACGTTGTGCTGAGCGTCGAGGACGCAATCGTCCAGACGGCTCGCCTCGCCTCCGTGGATCTAGGCGCGGGCCCAACATTTCCCGCTAGAACTTCAACAAGCACCACTTCGGTTTCCTCGAAGGTTCGCTCCTCGCTTTGGCCGCGATCCTCGACCACGCTGGGCGCTGACGGCGGTGGCGGCGGAGGAACGACGGCGGCGTCAACAATCAATGTGACAAGCGCTGGTTCCGAAAGCGTCGTCCCGTCGCTGACCGAATAGGCGAATGAATCTTCTCCCAGGTAACCAACCAACGGCAGATAATCGAACGTACCGTCCGCCTGCAACACGACTGCGCCATGCTTCGGGCCAGACACCAGCACCACCGTCACCGCATCCCGCTCGACATTCTCGTCGTTGTCCAACACGCTCGTCACCAAGCTGATCGACCCCGCGCCGGACACCATAAACACATCGTCCCGAGCCACCGGGGCGTCCGCGACCGCCGTCACCACCATCGCAAACGAGCCGCCACTGATCGCGCCCTGTCCATCATCGACGCTGAAGCTGAAGCTATCACTGGTTGTGTTGCTTCCATCGTGATCGTAGGTCACCAGACCCGCATCGATATCCGCCTGCGTGAACGTGTCATTCACGTTCAGCGCGGTTCCATTCAGCCACAGCGTTCCATTGGCCGTCAGGCCGGTCACCGTGTAGGTCAGTTCCGACGGCGCGTTGTCCACATCGGTTGTTTGCAGCGTGGCCGTGCTGATCACATTGCCCGTCGAACCTTCGGAAACCGTTGTCCCGGTGTTCACCGACACAACCTGCTCGTCGTTGACGGGCGTGACCACGAAATTGAACTGCGCCGCTGCTGGCCGCGCCCTGACCGTCGTTGACGCTGAAGGAGAACGCGTCGCTGGTCGTCTCGCCGCCGTCGTGGTCATAGGTCACCAGACCCGCGTCGATATCTGCTTGGGTGAACGTGTCATTCACACTCAGCACGGTTCCGTTCAGGCGCAGCGTTCCGTTGCTGGCCAGGCCGGTCACCGTGTAGGTCAGTTGCGCGGGCGTATCGTCCGCATCCGTCGTTTGCAGCATAGCGGTGCTGATCACATTGCCCGTCGAGCCCTCGGACACCGTCGCGCCGGTGTTGACCGCCACGACCTGCTCGTCATTGACGGGGGTGACCACGAAATTGAATCCGCCGCTACTGGCCGAGCCCTGACCGTCGTTGACGCTGAAGCTGAAGGCGTCGCTGGTCGTCTCGCTTCCGCCGTGGTCGTAGGTCACCAGGCCCGCGTCGATATCTGCTTGCGTGAACGTATCGTTAACATTCAGCAACGTCCCGCTCAGCCGCAGAGTGCCGTTGCTTGTCAGGCCGGTGACTGTGTAAACCAACTGGCCCGGCGTGTTGTCCACGTCGGTCGTTTGCAGCATGGCCGTGCTGACCACATTGCCCGTCGAACCTTCGGACACCGTCGCGCCGGTGTTGACCGCCACGACCTGCTCGTCATTGACGGGCGTGACCACAAAATTGAACGAGTCGCTGCTCAATCGCGCCCTGGCCGTCGTCCACGCTGAAGTTGAAGGCGTCGCTGGCCGTTTCGCTTCCGTTGTGGTCGTAGGTCACCAGGCCCGCGTCGATATCGGCTTGGGTGAACGTGTCATTCACACTCAGCGCGGTTCCATTGAGCCGCAACGTTCCGTTGCTTGTCAGACCGGTCACCGTATAAACCAGCTGGTCAGGCGTGTTGTCCGCATCGGTCGTTTGCAACATGGCCCCGTTGATCACGTTGCTCGTCGAGCCCTCGGAAACCGTCGCGCCGGTGTTAACCGCTACGACCTGCTCGTCATTGACGGGCGTGACCACGAAGTTGAACGCGCCGCTGCTGGCCCCGCCCTGGCCGTCGTCGACGCTGAAGCTGAAGGCGTCGCTGGTCGTCTCGCTTCCGTTGTGGTCGTAGGTTACAAGCCCAGCATCGATATCCGCCTGGGTGAACGTGTCGTTGAGGTTCAACACCGAGCTGCTCGAGCCGCAGCGTGCCGTTGGCCGTCAGGCCGGTCACCGTATAGACCAGTTGCGCGGGCGTGTTGTCCGCATCGGTCGTTTGCAGCATGGTCGTGCTGATCACATTGCCCGTCGAACCTTCAGACACCGTCGCGCCGGTGTTCACCGCCACGACCTGCTCATCGTTGACGGGCGTCACCACGAAATTGAACCGGCCGCCGCTGCTGGCCGCACCCTGACCGTCGTCGACGCTGAAGGAGAACGCGTCGCTGGCCGTCTCGCCGCCGTCGTGGTCGTAGGTCACCAGCCCCGCGTCGATATCTGCTTGCGTGAACGTATCATTCACACTCAGCGCGGTTCCATTGAGCCGCAACGTTCCGTTGCTTGTCAGGCCGGTGACTGTGTAGGTCAGTTGCGCGGGCGTATTGTCCGCATCCGTCGTTTGCAGCATAGCGGTGCTGATCACATTGCCCGTCGAGCCCTCGGACACCGTCGCGCCGGTGTTGACCGCCACGACCTGCTCATCGTTGACGGGGGTGACCACGAAATTGAACGCGCCGCTGCTGGCCGAGCCCTGACCGTCGTCTGACGCTGAAGTTGAAGGCGTCGCTGGTCGTCTCGCTTCCGCCGTGGTCGTAGGTCACCAGGCCCGCGTCGATATCTGCTTGCGTGAACGTATCGTTAACATTCAGCAACGTCCCGCTCAGCCGCAGAGTGCCGTTGCTTGTCAGGCCGGTGACTGTGTAAACCAACTGGCCCGGCGTGTTGTCCGCGTCAGTCGTTTGCAGCATGGCGGTGCTGATCACATTGCCAGTCGATCCTTCGGAAACCGTCGCGCCGGTGTTGACCGCCACGACCTGCTCGTCATTGACGGGCGTGACCACAAAATTGAACGAGTCGCTGCTCAATGCGCCCTGGCCGTCGTCCACGCTGAAGTTGAAGGCGTCGCTGGCCGTGCGTCCGTCGTGGTCGTAAGTCACCACGCCCGCGTCGATATCCGCCTGCGTGAAGGTGTCGTTCAGGTTCAGTGCGGTTCCATTCAGCCGCAGCGTGCCGTTGGCCGTCAGCCCGGTCACCGTATAAACCAGTTGCGCGGCGTGTTGTCCGCATCGGTCGCCTGCAGCATCGCCGTGTTGATCACATTGCCAGTCGAGCCCTCGGAAACCGTCGCGCCGGTGTTCACCGCCACGACCTGCTCGTCGTTGACGGGCGTGACCACGAAGTTGAACGCGCTGGCCTGGCCCCGCCCTGGCCGTCGTCGACGCTGAAGTTGAAGGCGTCGCTGGTCGTCTCGCTTCCGCCGTGGTCGTAGGTCACCAGGCCCGCGTCGATATCTGCTTGCGTGAACGTATCGTTAACATTCAGCAACGTCCCGCTCAGCCGCAGAGTGCCGTTGCTTGTCAGGCCGGTGACTGTGTAAACCAACTGGCCAGGCGTGTTGTCCGCATCGGTTGTCTGCAACATGGCCGTGTTGATCACGTTGCCCGTGGAGCCCTCGGAAAACGTGGCGCCAGTGTTAACCGCTACGACCTGCTCGTCATTGACGGGCGTGACCACGAAACTGAACGCGCCGCTGCTGGTCGCGCCCTGACCGTCGTCCACGCTGAAGTTGAAGGCGTCGCTGGTCGTCTCGCCGCCTTCGTGATCGTAGGTCACCAGGCCCGCGTCGATATCCGCTTGGGTGAACGTGTCGTTGAGGTTCAACACCGAGTTGCTCAGCCGGAGCGTTCCGTTGCTGGCCAGACCCGTGACCGTGTAAACCAGCTGGCCAGGCGTATTGTCTGCATCAGTCGTTTGCAGCATGGCGGTGCTGATCACATTGCCCGTCGAACCTTCGGACACCGTCGCGCCAGTGTTAACGGCTACGACCTGCTCGTCGTTGACGGGGGTGACCATGAAACTGAACGCGCCGCCGCTGGCCCCGCCCTGGCCGTCGTCGACGCTGAAGGAGAACGCGTCGCTGGCCGTCTCGCCGCCGTCGTGGTCATAGGTCACCAGCCCCGCGTCAATGTCAGACTGGGTGAACGTGTCATTCACACTCAGCACGGCTCCATTGAGTCGCAGCGTTCCGTTTGCCGTCGGGCTTGTCACCGTATAGATCAGTTGCGACGGCGAGTTGTCCGCATCGGTTGTCTGCAGCATGGTCGTGCTGATCACAGTGCCTGTCGAACCTTCGGACACCGTCGCTCCGGTGTTAAGGGCTACGACCTGCTCGTCGTTGACGGGGGTGACCACGAAATTGAACGCGCCGCTACTGGCCGCGCCCTGGCCGTCGTTGACGCTGAAGCTGAAGGCGTCGCTGGCTGTTTCGCCGCCGTCGTGGTCATAGGTGACTAGACCCGCGTCGATATCCGCCTGGGTGAACGTATCATTCACACTCAGCGCGGTTCCATTCAGCCGCAGCGTTCCGTTGCTTGTCAGACCGGTCACCGTATAGACCAGCTGCGACGGCGAGTTGTCCGCATCGGTTGTCTGCAGCATGGTCGTGCTGATCACAGTGCCTGTCGAACCTTCGGACACCGTCGCTCCGGTGTTAACGGCTACGACCTGCTCGTCGTTGACGGGCGTGACTACGAAATTAAATGCGCCGCTGACTGGCCGCGCCCTGACCGTCGTTGACGCTGAAACTGAACGCGTCGCTGGCCGCCTCGCCGCCTTCGTGATCGTAGGTCACCAGGCCCGCATCGATGTCCGCCTGCGTGAACGTATTGTTAACATTCAGCAACGTCCCATTCAGCCGCAGCGTGCCGTTGCTGGTCAGACCCGTGACCGTATAGACCAGCTGGCCACGCGTATTGTCCGCATCGGTCGTTTGCAGCATGGTCGTGCTGATCACATTGCCCGTCGAACCTTCGGACACCGTCGCTCCGGTGTTAACGGCTACGACCTGCTCGTCGTTGACGGGCGTGACTACGAAATTGAATGCGCCGCTGCTGGTCGCGCCCTGACCGTCGTCGACATTGAAGGAGAACGCGTCGCTGGCCGCCTCGCCGCCTTCGTGATCGTAGGTCATCAGGCCCGCGTCGATATCCGCTTGGGTGAACGTGTCGTTGAGGTTCAACACCGAGTTGCTCAGCCGGAGCGTTCCGTTGCTGGCCAGGCCGGTCACCGTATAAACCAGCTGGCCAGGCGTGTTGTCCGCATCGGTCGTTTGCAGCATGGTCGTGCTGATCACATTGCCCGTCGAACCTTCGGACACCGTCGCTCCGGTGTTCACCGCCACGACTTGCTCGTCGTTGACGGGGGTGACCACGAAATTGAATGCGCCGCTGCTGGTCGCGCCCTGGCCGTCGTTGACGCTGAAGCTGAAGGCGTCGCTGGCCGTTTCGCTTCCGTTGTGGTCGTAGGTCACCAGGCCCGCGTCGATATCGGCTTGAGTGAACGTGTCATTCACACTCAGCGCGGTTCCATTGAGCCGCAACGTTCCGTTGCTGGTCAGACCGGTCACCGTATAAACCAGCTGGCCAGGCGTGTTGTCCGCATCGGTTGTCTGCAACATGGCCGTGTTGATCACATTGCCCGTCGAACCTTCGGACACCGTCGCTCCGGTGTTAACGGCTACGACCTGCTCGTCGTTGACGGGCGTGACTACGAAATTGAATGCGCCGCTGACTGGCCGCGCCCTGACCGTCGTTGACGCTGAAGGAGAACGCGTCGCTGGCCGTCTCGCCGCCGTCGTGATCGTAGGTCACCAGGCCCGCGTCGATATCCGCCTGGGTGAACGTGTCGTTGAGGTTCAACACCGAGTTGCTCAGTCGCAGCGTTCCGTTGCTGGCCAGACCCGTGACCGTGTAAACCAGCTGGCCAGGCGTATTGTCTGCATCAGTCGTTTGCAGCATGGTCGTGCTGATCACATTGCCCGTCGAACCTTCGGACACCGTCGCTCCGGTGTTAACCGCTACGACCTGCTCGTCGTTGACGGGCGTGACCACGAAATTGAATCCGCCGCTACTGGCCGCGCCCTGACCGTCGTCCACGCTGAAGCTGAACGCGTCGCTGGCCGTCTCGCCGCCGTCGTGATCGTAGGTCACCAGGCCCGCATCGATATCCGCCTGGCGTGAACGTGTCGTTAACATTCAGCAACGTCCCATTCAGCCGCAGCGTTCCGTTGCTGGTCAGACCCGTGACCGTATAGACCAGCTGGCCAGGCGTATTGTCCGAATCGGTCGTCTGCAGCATGGTCGTGCTGATCACGTTGCCCGTCGAACCCTCGGACACGGTTGCGCCGGTGTTAACCGCCACGACCTGCTCGTCGTTGACGGGCGTGACTACGAAATTAAATGCGCCGCTACTGGCCGCGCCCTGACCGTCGTCGACGTTGAAGGAGAACGCGTCGCTGTCCGTCTCGCCGCCGTCGTGGTCATAGGCGACTAGACCAGCATCGATATCCGCCTGGGTGAAGGTATCATTCACACTCAGTGCGGTTCCATTCAGCCGCAGCGTGCCGTTGGCCGTCAGGCCGGTCACCGTATAAACCAGTTGGACAGGCGTATTGTCCGCATCAGTCGTCTGCAGCATGGCGGTGCTGATCACATTGCCCGTCGAACCTTCGGAAACCGTCGTCCCGGTGTTGACCGACACAACCTGCTCGTCATTGACGGCGGTGACCACGAAATTGAATTCGCCGCTGCTGGTCGCGCCCTGACCGTCGTTGACGCTGAAGGAGAACGCGTCGCTGTCCGTCTCGCCGCCGTCGTGGGCATAGGCGACTAGACCAGCATCGATATCCGCCTGGGTGAACGTATCATTCACACTCAGCGCGGTTCCGTTCAGGCGCAGCGTTCCGTTGCTGGCCAGGCCGGTCACCGTATAAACCAGCTGGCCAGGCGTGTTGTCCGCATCGGTCGTTTGCAGCATGGTCGTGCTGATCACATTGCCCGTCGAACCTTCGGACACCGTCGCTCCGGTGTTCACCGCCACGACTTGCTCGTCGTTGACGGGGGTGACCACGAAATTGAATGCGCCGCTGCTCGTCGCGCCTTGGCCGTCGTTGACGCTGAAGCTGAAGGCGTCGCTGGCCGTTTCGCTTCCGTTGTGGTCGTAGGTCACCAGGCCCGCGTCGATATCGGCTTGAGTGAACGTGTCATTCACACTCAGCGCGGTTCCATTGAGCCGCAACGTTCCGTTGCTTGTCAGACCGGTCACCGTATAAACCAGCTGGTCAGGCGTGTTGTCCGCATCGGTTGTCTGCAACATGGCCGTGTTGATCACATTGCCCGTCGAACCTTCGGACACCGTCGCTCCGGTGTTAACGGCTACGACCTGCTCGTCGTTGACGGGCGTGACTACGAAATTAAATGCGCCGCTACTGGCCGCGCCCTGACCGTCGTCGACGCTGAAGGAGAACGCGTCGCTGGCCGCCTCGCCGCCTTCGTGATCGTAGGTCACCAGGCCCGCGTCGATATCCGCTTGGGTGAACGTGTCGTTGAGGTTCAACACCGAGTTGCTCAGTCGCAGCGTTCCGTTGCTGGCCAGACCCGTGACCGTGTAAACCAGCTGGCCAGGCGTATTGTCTGCATCAGTCGTTTGCAGCATGGCGGTGCTGATCACATTGCCCGTCGAACCTTCGGACACCGTGGCGCCAGTGTTAACCGCTACGACCTGCTCGTCGTTGACGGGCGTGACCACGAAGTTGAACGCGCCGCTGCTGGCCCCGCCCTGGCCGTCGTTGACGCTGAAGGAGAACGCGTCGCTGGCCGTCTCGCCGCCGTCGTGGTCGTAGGTCACCAGGCCCGCGTCAATGTCAGACTGGGTGAACGTGTCATTCACACTCAGCACGGTTCCATTGAGCCGCAGCGTTCCGTTGCTGGTCAGACCCGTGACCGTATAGACCAGCTGGCCAGGCGTATTGTCCGAATCGGTCGTCTGCAGCATGGTCGTGCTGATCACGTTGCCCGTCGAACCCTCGGACACGGTCGCGCCGGTGTTGACCGCCACGACCTGCTCATCGTTGACGGGCGTGACCACGAAATTGAACGCGCCGCTGCTGGTCGCGCCCTGACCGTCGTCGACGCTGAAGGAGAACGCGTCGCTGTCCGTCTCGCCGCCGTCGTGGTCGTAGGCGACTAGACCAGCATCGATATCCGCCTGGGTGAACGTATCATTCACACTCAGTGCGGTTCCATTCAGCCGCAGCGTGCCGTTGGCCGTCAGGCCGGTCACCGTATAAACCAGTTGGACAGGCGTATTGTCCGCATCAGTCGTCTGCAGCATGGCGGTGCTGATCACATTGCCCGTCGAACCTTCGGAAACCGTCGTCCCGGTGTTGACCGACACAACCTGCTCGTCATTGACGGCGGTGACCACGAAATTGAATGCGCCGCTGCTGGTCGCGCCCTGACCGTCGTCCACGCTGAAGTTGAAGGCGTCGCTGGCCGTTTCGCTTCCGTTGTGGTCGTAGGTCACCAGGCCCGCGTCGATATCGGCTTGGGTGAACGTGTCATTCACACTCAGCACGGTTCCATTGAGCCGCAACGTTCCGTTGCTTGTCAGACCGGTCACCGTATAAACCAGCTGGTCAGGCGTGTTGTCCGCATCGGTCGTTTGCAACATGGCCCCGTTGATCACGTTGCTCGTGGAGCCCTCGGAAACCGTCGCGCCGGTGTTCACCGCCACGACCTGCTCGTCATTGACGGGCGTGACCACGAAATTGAACGCGCCGCTGCTGGTCGCGCCCTGGCCGTCGTCGACGTTGAAGCTGAAGGCGTCGCCGGCCGTCTCGCCGCCGTCGTGATCATAGGTCACCAGGCCCGCGTCGATATCGGCTTGAGTGAACGTGTCATTCACACTCAGCGCGGTTCCATTGAGCCGCAGCGTTCCGTTGCTGGCCAGGCCGGTCACCGTATAAACCAGCTGGCCAGGCGTGTTGTCCGCATCGGTCGTTTGCAGCATGGTCGTGCTGATCACATTGCCCGTCGAACCTTCGGACACCGTCGCTCCGGTGTTAACGGCTACGACCTGCTCGTCATTGACGGGCGTGACCACGAAATTGAACGCGCCGCTGCTGGCCGCGCCCTGACCGTCGTTGACGCTGAAGCTGAAGGCGTCGCTGGCCGTTTCGCTTCCGTTGTGGTCGTAGGTCACCAGGCCCGCGTCGATATCGGCTTGAGTGAACGTGTCATTCACACTCAGCACGGTTCCATTGAGCCGCAGCGTTCCGTTGCTGGCCAGGCCGGTCACCGTATAAACCAGCTGGCCAGGCGTGTTGTCCGCATCGGTCGTTTGCAGCATGGTCGTGCTGATCACATTGCCCGTCGAACCTTCGGACACCGTCGCTCCGGTGTTAACGGCTACGACCTGCTCGTCGTTGACGGGCGTGACCACGAAATTGAACGCGCCGCTGCTGGCCGCGCCCTGGCCGTCGTCGACGCTGAAGCTGAAGGCGTCGCTGGTCGTCTCGCCACCGTCGTGATCGTAGGCGACCAGACCCGCGTCGATATCCGCCTGGGTGAACGTATCATTCACACTCAGCGCTGTTCCATTGAGCCGCAGCGTTCCGTTGCTGGTCAGACCGGTCACCGTATAAACCAGCTGGCCAGGCGTATTGTCCGCATCGGTTGTCTGCAACATGGCCGTGCTGATCACGGTGCCCGTCGAACCTTCGGAAACGGTCGCGCCGGTGTTGACCGCCACGACCTGTTCGTCGTTCACCGAGGTGACGGTGATGCTTGCCGATGCAGATCCAGTGGAGAAAGCCGTGGCGCCGCCGCCCGCTCCAGGGTCGGAGTAACTGGGCGTTGTGTTGGTGGACGGGGCGTCCGCAGTCTGATCCCAAGCTCGAAACTCGAAACCGGCAACCTCGCCATTCACGCCATCGCCCACGTAGCGGACTTGCGTCTCCGTGTCCAACAACAGCGCGCTGGAGGCCGTTACGCTGCCAAACGCTCGCCATGTGACGCCGTCGGTGGAGTACTGCCAGACGCCGTTTCCTGTGACCGCCGTTACCGCCATGCCCGCGAGCGATCCCGTGTCTTCGTCGAACCAGCCTGCGTTGTTCAAGATCGCCTTGGCGGTTGTCCCCGCCGAAGCGGAATCTTCGTCCGTTCCAGGTAGACCAACGATGAATCCTTGATGAAGCGTGGGCGCTTCATTCACGTCGTTTAGCTGGATGGTGATCGGGGCGACCTGATAAGCGCCGTCGTCGTCGATCACGGCCACGGTCAAAGTGAATGTTGGCGTCACTTCGAAATTCAACGCCGTCTGGTTCGCGACGGTGATCGCGCCGGTCGTCGCGTGGATGGAAAAGGCACCGTCAATGTTGCCTCCGATCAGGGCGTACTTGACGATCGAGCCGTCCGGGTCGTTGCCTGCCACCACGCCAACAGTGGTTCCTGAGGTGCTATTCTCGTCAGTCGTGAACCAGTTCGGATCGAGAGTAGGAGCTACATTAGACGCCACGATCGTGAAGGCGTCGGGTTCATTCGAGGCCCCGATATCGGAGCCGTCATAGAAGTAGGAGGCTGTCGCCGATCCCGGCCCGCTGAGGCTGGTCGTCGACACCGCTAGCGCAAAGATGTCCAGTTGATCCGTAGGTAGTCCATTGCCGCCAACGTTCTTACTGGAGACGATCGTAACCAGCAACACGCCCTCGCCAAGCGTTCTTCCGCCGATCACGGTGGTTCGTTCGACGATGTCGATGCCGGCGATGTCGGCGCCAAGCGTGACGCCCGCGTCCCCGCCGTCCAAGAGCGTGCGGTAGTTTCCGCTCGTGGATCCGGCTCCCACATCCGTTGTTTCCCAGAGCCCAACTTCGCGCTGAAGTCCGCCGTGTATCAGCAGAAAGTCGCCGGCGTCCAAGGTGGTTTCGCCAATCTCCGTCGCCTGCTCAATCAATGAGACGCCAACGACGGAATCGCCTAGGGGGTCGTCCAACAGCATCGCGAATGCGCCTTGCGTGTAGTCGCCGGCCGTGTCGGGCCGAAACACGAAGACATGCTGGTTGTCCACCAACAAGCTGTTGGAAAAGCCTGAATCGGGACTTGCGGAATTCCCGTTCAGTGTCTCGGCGTTGTCCACCGACAGCAGCAGATCACCGGCCTTCAGCTGAAAACTGGACGAGCCAACCTGGATATCGCGACTCACATAATGGAGCGCATCGATATTGGCGTTCGTCGGGCTGAACGCGTCAATGTCGAACTGTTGCGAGTAGCTTCCAGCGGTCGAGATCAGCGTATCGTCATCGGGATGTTCAAAAACAAGGCCGGGATCTCCTAGCCTATCGACGCCATTGACCCCCTGAAAGCTCATCCACAGTGACTGATCGACCGGCGTCACGCTGATTGTGACCGTATCCGTATCCACCAGAGAGCCGCCGACCCCGCTGTTGCCCAGATCGTCCGTGGCGATTTGAACGCTGGCAAGACCGGTAAAGCTAGTGGTCGCGACGAAGGTGGAGCCGTTCAAAGCGGTGTTCACATCCGCGATGGAGCCGCGAAACTGCATGGCGGCGTCGTTGGTCCCGTCTCCCACAGTGAAGCTCAGGCCCCTGTCGCCGGACAAGTTCAGCGTCCCGCCGGTCGCCGTCAGGGTGACTTCCACGATGCTGGCGCCGGCGTCGGGATCCTGGATCGAAATCGCGGTTGACGTATCCGACGAGAACAGCACCATACCGTTGGCGTCCACCGTCAGGGGACCGGGAACGGTATTGATGGGCGGTTCATTAATCGCCACGACATCGATGTTGACGATATCGGAATCACTCGCTGGTCCACCAGCCCCACTCTGTCCGAGGTCATTCGTCACGATCTGCAGTGACGCCGCCCCCACATAGCCATTCTCTGGCGTGAAGAACATCGAGTCGAGCGCTGTGTTGATCTCGGTCAGCGTCCCAGAAAAAGTCATCAAGGCATCGGCCGAGCCGTCGCCGGCAGAGAAAGTCAAACCGCTGAGCCCGCCCAGAGTAATCGTTCCGCGAGTCGCGGTAAGCGTGACCTCGATCTCATTGCCACCCGCGTCGTCATGAATCACGATGCGATTGCCGTTTGCATCATTGAACGTCAGCTTCATATTCCGCCCGGTCGTCTGTGGACCAGGAACGCTATTGACGGGCGGTTCGTTGGCGGCGTCCGGCGTCACGGTGATGGTCACCACGGCCGTATCGAATCCTCCTTTGCCGTCGCTGACCTGATACGTGAAAACATCGCTATCGGCGAAGTTGCTTCCTGGTTCATCGAAAGGAGTGTAGGTAAAGGCGCCGGTGGCGCTAGTGAGAATCAGCGAACCGTGCAGCGGACCGACGACCACCGTGGCGGTCAGCGAATCACCGTCTGGGTCGCTATCCACGCCGGCGCCGGTGTTGTCCGTAATCACATTGCCCGCGAGCGAGCCGCCTTCGCCGACGGTGTAAGTGTTGTTGGTCGCCGTGGGCGTCTGATTAAAGACAAACTTGGCGACGAAGGCGTCGTCGCCGCCAAGCGGCCCGATGCTCGTCGCCGTTGGCGAACTGGGCCAATCCGGCGCACCGCTCTTGCCGCCTACGTAAGCCGAGCCTAATCCGTCCCAGACAACCGCCAACACGCGATCCTGCCCGCTGCCGCCCATGAACGTTGAGTAAACCAATGCGCTGCCCGCGGAGTTCAGGACGGCGAAGAACCCGTCGTTGGGGCCAGTCATGCCTCGATCGTGGCCATCGAGCGTAGTGGGAAACGCGGCGGAGCCGGTAAAACCAGCCAGGTAGGCTTGCCCCTGCTGGTCAACGTCGATTCCAATCACATAGTCAAAACCAGTACCGCCGAGCAATGTCGAGTAGATCAGCGACGCGGCGCCACTGGCGGTTGGATCCAACTTGGCGACGAAGCCGTCGGCCGAACCGCCATAGGTTGTGTCGTAGGCGCCAACCGTTGTTGGAAAGGCCCCGGAGACGCGGCCGCCGACATACAGATGGCCGGCGGCGTCCAAGGCCAAGTCCTCAGCGTAATCCGCCGTAGCGCCTCCTAGGTACGTCGAGTAAAAGACGGCGTCGCCAGCGCTGTTAAAGGCCGTGACAAACGCGTCAGAACCTCCTCCAAGCACTGACTGAAACGCATTAACTGTCTGGAGGTCGCTCGAGTCCGAGGAGCCCACGATATAGAAATTACCGGCGGCATCCACCTCGATCGCCGTTGCCCGGTCGGCTCCGCTCCCGCCGAAGAAGCTGGAATAGAGCAGCGACGCCGAACCGCTTTGACTCAAGTCGAACTTGGCGACAAAGGCGTCCGAGGTTCCGTTGAGCGTCGAATCGTAAGCGTTCTTGACGGGCAAGTCCGTGGAGTAAGCGTTGCCGGTGACATACACCAATCCAGAGTCGCCCACGGCGATTCCGTTGATCGCATCGCTTCCGGTAACGTCTACGCCGCCAAAGTAACTGGAATACAACAAGGTGTCGCCCGTGCTGTTCAGCTTCAACAGCACGCCGTCGCCGCTGCCCTTGAGGGAGCCTTGATAGGCGTTCACCGTGGCCAGGTCGGTCGATGACGTCGAGCCAACGACGTAGATATTGTTGGAGCCGTCCAGGGCCAGGTCGTACGCCAAGTCGCTGCCGTTACCGCCGATGAATGTCGAAAAGACCAGCGAGTCCCCAGTGGGGCTCAGTTTGCTGACATAGATATCATAACTACCGCCGCCGTGAGTCTCGTCCAGCACGCCCGCCGTCGTGGGGAAATCGACCGAAGCGGTGTAGCCCGTGATATAGACGTTGCCGAGACTATCGACCGCAATGCCCTCGACCGCTTCGTATCCGGTCCCGCCGACAAACGCGGCGTAGTCGAGAATCGGGTCGATGATCAACTCGCGCGAAGTGTCGTAGTCGCCCAATTCAAACCCGACGGAACCATCCTCATTGATCACATAACGGCTGGCGACCGAGACGCGTTCGCCACGATCGTTCGTTTGATGACTGACCGGCGCCTTGAATTCGACGAATTCTCCGGATGCATTCAGAAACACCTGCAACTCGCCGCCCGCTCCAATGCGCAGCTCGTAGTCGCCATCGAACGCAAGTTGGATTTGACCTGGGTCCACGCCCGCGGCCACAATGAAATCGTACTCCAATTGACGTTCATTTCCGTAGTATCGCACGTCAATGCCGTCGTAGACGTCCTGGTAGAGCACCTCGCCGTATTGCGCGACATCGGATTTCCACTGAGTCTGATCTCCGATCAGGTAGTTACTGCGCCCGCCAGTTCGGACATTCCGACGACGGGGACGCCCGTCGCGGCGCCAACCAAGTCGAGCCTCACGACGTGCTGGCTCTCGCCGTTGTCAAGCCGAATCACTGCGTCGCCATCGGTAAGAAAAACCGTGTAGCCGCCGCCTCGCGCAATGAAGTCCACATCGCTATGGCTTTGCCCCAGGTTCTTCTCAAACGCCAAGTCCAGCGCCGGGTGTTGCGGGGCGGGAACAGCTGATTCGGAGGCCGCGGCGGGTGCAGGCTCGGCGATGGAGACAGCGTCGCCAGACGCGACTGTCGGCCGCTCATCATCGACGCCCTCGCCATCACCAAGGTCGTCGGCGGCCGCCGTGCAGTGGCACAATGCTGCGAGTCCCTCCAACAGCTCTCGGCCGGATGCAGTGCTTTCCAGATCGCTGCCGTAGACAAGCAGCTCGGCGCCGTGATCCAGCGCTTCCGACCAGCGGGCTATCTTCCCGGCGTATGCGGAGAGGGAAGAGGCGTCCAGGAACACGTCGCCCAGCTGCACGCCGCGACCATCGCCGTTGCCGATGATGTGAATCGCCTCCAACCTCTGACGCTGCGCCAGCACGTCGGTGATCTGCTCGAGCCCGTCCCGAACGGCATCGAGTACGACGACCTCCAGCTCGCGCGCCTCCGTCGCCTGCGACAGGAGCTCTTCCAGCAGCTGGTCGAGATTGTCCATGGACGTGTCGAGAAACACCACTTCCGAGGCGTTTTGCCGCGCATCAGTAAGGGCGTGCAAGGCGTCGTCGGCCAGCCTTTCCAGCACCAAGCCGTCTGCATCGAGTTCTCGCAGATCGGACGCTTCGTCCACGCCAGCAAGCGCTTTTGCCGTGGATACGAGCTCGGCGAATGGTCCGTCGCCCTCCGTCGTCAACGTCGCGGAGACATCGCTGACGGGCGTCGCATCCTGCATGTCCACGGGCCCGTCGACCATCACCAGAGGCGCGGCGCTGAAGAGGATGCGGGTTTCGAGTCGTGAAACGTCGGCCGAACGCAAGTCGGTCCGCGGAGAATTCATCGCTTGTTGAACGGCGTCCAACGCTTCCGCGGCAACCAATCGCGCCGGGCCACGAAGTTCTTGAGTGACACAGGGTCATGTGTCCTATCGTTGGCCGAAAACAAAGAGTCGCGTCAATCGAAAGGATATGTCAGACGCGCTCTCCAGGAGGGAATTAGCACCAGATCAGGGGGGAAGGGTGACGTGACGATTTCGTCATGCAGGAGTTAACCCGATTACAACGACGGCAACGGCTTTGACGGCTGGTCATTATGCCGCAATGACGGCGGACAAGGCTCCCCGCGCCTTCCAGTCTCCCAGGTTACGCTTTCCAATAACGTCCGGCGTGACTGAAGAAGATGCCCTGTTCGACGACCGCCTGGCCGGTGACTTGCGTCCAAGCGTCGGCGTACGCCTGTAATTGGGGCTTGTAATAATCCACCAACGCCGGAAATTCCCGCGAGTCGACGCGTTCGGTCTTGTAGTCCACGATGATCCAGCCAGCGGCCTCCCGAAAAACCAAATCGATGACGCCGCGGCGAACACAGGGCGGATCGGCGGCGGCGTCCAGCACGGCGAGGGGCGCCTCGGCGTAGCAAGCATCCGCCGCGCGGCGCGGCGCCAAAGTTCTGAGTCCACCACGCGTTGGACCACCAGCAGCGCGTCGTCCAGCAACGCGGCGTCTAGCTTTTCGGCCTCCAACAACGACAACGCCAAGCCTCGCCTGTCGGCCTGCGGATGCTCCATGGCGGCTTGCAGCAGGGCATGGATCACGTTGCCCCACTGCGCCCGCCGGTCGAACGCGCCGCGGGGTTTCGGTCCGGGCTGAAGTGCGGCGTGCTTGATGGCGGACACCTGGTAGGAGGGCCGGATCGCGTTCCTCCAGCGTTCTTCTCGCTCCTGGTCGCGCACACGGAGTTGCTCGGGCGTGATGGACAAGGAAGCAAAAGGGCGCGGTTCAGGCGGGCCGGGGTCGTCGAATACGGGCCGGTCGGCCAGGTAGGTATGAAACAACCTCCAGGGATTGGCCTTCTGCCGTGGGTCGCTGCGCTGGGCAATGACCAGCTTGGCTGCGGCGCGTGTGGCGGCGACGTACAGCAGCCGGTTATTCTCCGCATCCAGATAGCGTTGCTCCTCGGCCGCGAATTCACTCCAGCCTGGCGAATGAGCCAACCAAGGGCGCGGTCCCCATTGGCCGCGCCGTCTGCCGGGAATCGCGAGATAGCCTCGAGGCCACTCGCCTTGCCGGTCAATATGCATTTCAACATCGTGTTGGTACTCGCCAGCCGGATCAGCCAGGAAGACGATCGGCGCCTCGAGCCCTTTGCATTGATGAATATTCATCACACGAACTGGAGCTTGCCGGTGAGGCCGGACGGGCAGACCGTCGTGCTGCTCTTCCTGGTCCACCAGTCGGCCCAAGGCGGCGACAAGATCGCCCAAGCTTGCTTGATCCTCGAGTCCGCGCAGCAACTCGATGGTCTTGAGCAAGCTCCCAGCGTGAGCGTCGCCTTGTTCGGCGGCGCATGCACGAGCGATCAATCCCAGATCCGATGCGATGCGTTCCACGGCGGCGGCGGGCGGCATGCGCTGCAACCAGGACCAATAGCGGCGCAGCCGAGTCCAGACGTCGCGAAACTCCGCCGCTGTCTGGTCGTCGAGGCCGGTCGGCAAGCGTCGGCGATAAGAGAACCAACCTCCCAACTTGCGAAACCGATACAACGTGTCGTCAGAAACGCCGAACAACTCGCCTCGCAGCACGGCAACCAGGGCCACAGGGTCGTCATGATGCACGACCGCCGAAACGCATTGGTGCAACCAATGCAACTCTGTAACTTCGTTCAACACGCTGCCGCCAGTGATGGCGTGCGGCAATCCCCAATGCTGCAGAGCGCGTGCGTACACCGATAGCCGCTTCTTCTTGCGAACGATAATCAGAAAGTCGCCGGGCGTCGCGTGAGCAGGCTGCTGGTGCTTCGCCGTGCGGGGCATGGGCAGGCGCCGGTCAATGGCGTTGCGGATCCAGCGAGCGATCCAATCGGCCTCGATTGCCGCCGCCTCCTCGGCCTTCAGGCTGGGCGCCGGCAGCAGAACAACGCTGCCGAGCGTTTCGCCGCCAGGGGCCTGGCCGCATTCCACATCAAAGGGTCGATCGCCCGGACTGTAGTTGTCGGCGACGCTCGGAAAGACTTCACCAAAGACGCCGTTAACCCACTGCAGAATCGGCTGGACGCTGCGAAAGTTGGTCGAAAGCGGCAAGACGCATCCGCCGGACCGCACAATGATCTCGCGAACTTTGTTGTAGGTCTGGATATCCGCTCGTCGGAAACGATAGATGCTCTGCTTCGGATCGCCAACGACGAAGAGTGAGCCGGGAACCGGTCGGCACTGCCTCCAATCCGTTTGGTTGCAATCGTCAGCAGTCAACAGAAGCATGACTTCCGCTTGAATCGGATCGGTGTCTTGGAATTCGTCCACCAGGACGTGGGTGAACCGCGAGCGAAAATAGCGACGCACCTCGGGGCGATCCCGCAGGAGCGCGGCGCACTTCAACAACAGATCTTGAAAGTTCAACGCATTGCGATCGCGCCGCATTTGATCGTAGACCAGCAAAGCGGGAAGCAGTGCGCGCATGATGGGTTCGTAACGGTGTTCGCGCCAAGCCGCCAGCAGAGGCTCGGAATAGAGTTCGACGAACGAAGTCCATCGCGCGAGTTCCGCGACGGCCTGGCTCTTCTTGCCCGGCCACACTTTATGGACGATTCTTGGCTTTCCTTGGATCAGTTCCAAAACCTCCATCAGATCGGCGTTTTGCCGCAGATTCACGCCACGGGCGAATCTTCGCAGGAAGTCGTACTTCACCAGCAGCGCGTCGTTGCCGAAATCCTCGGGCCAATCCAACGTGTTGATGTGGGCGAGATACTCCTGGAGATCGGCGATGCAGGCGTTCAGATCCGGCAGGGGGCGAGTTTCGGCTGGCCAATCGACGACATCGGGAAACTCCGCCAACTTCAGAAACGCAGCGCCCAATTCAGCAACTTCCAGCCCCAGCTCATCCAGTTCCGTCATGACGGAGTGGTTTGCGCGGGTGCTCGCCGTGATCCGCAGGCCCAACTGCTGCAGTTCGGGGATGATGGGCTCGTCGGCCGCCAACAAATGGGCGACGTACTCCCGCCATGCGGAGCGTCGCAGTTCAGCGTCCGCCGCGTCGTCCAACTCGGTGAAAGCCGGGTCCACTTCCGCTTCGACCGGGCGTTCGCGGAGCATTCGCCCGCAGAATGAGTGGATCGTGCCAATGAAGCAGCGTTCCACGCGCCGCAATGCGACGGCGAGGCGTTCGCGCTGGACCCCGCTTTCACGGGCGGCTGCTCGCTCCAAGGCGAGCTGAAAGCGGGTGCGCAGCTCCGCCGCGGCCTTTCGCGTGAATGTCACCGCCGCCAGCGTTTCCACGCCGCATTTGCCCTCTCGCAACAACCCAACCATGCGAGCGATCAAACAGGTCGTCTTGCCGGTGCCCGCCGCGGCTTCGACCAACATGGTCAGATCGAGATCGTTTGCAATCTGCTCGCGAAACGACTGATCGGGCGGCAAGTCAGCCGCTTTCCCCTTATCCGCCTGGCCCTTAGCCATTTCGCAACTCCGCAAAATTCCTTAGCGCCGCCGGTAGCGGCGCCAATTGCAGGAGCTCCTTGGACCGACGCGTAGTTTCCTCCAAGTCACCGCAGCATGCTCGGTAGTCGCAATAGGCGCAATCGCTGCTGTCGTCGGTCGCGGGGAAGGCGCCCTCGGAGATCGCCGCACACAATCTCGCCAAGACCATCGCGCCTGGCCGAAGCTGATCGTCCTTCCATTCCACTCGCCAACCGTGGGCCTTGACGCTGGGGAAGAAGTAGCCAAACCGCTCCACGACCGCCCGCGAATCGATTTGCTCACGAAGCGCTTTCTCGATCATCATCAGATACAGAATGTTCTGCACGCGTCTGCCTTGCCGAAAGGGGTCGCGAACATCGTATCCATAACCGCTGCTGATCTTATAGTCCCAGACGCTGAAACTCCCTTCGCGCAACTGATCAACGCGATCAATCTGTCCGCGAGTGCGAATCGAACCTGTGAGCGGCAACTCGATCGCCATCGGGTCGCTGCGGTCAAGCTGGGCGTCGTCGCCGACGCTCGGCAATCCGATCGCAACTTCCAGGAAACGAGGTTGACTGCGGCGACAATGCTCCTCCTCCATTTGCAGGAAGATGGAGCAGCAACGCACGAATCGCCAGTATTGCGTGCGGAAGGCGCTTTCATGCGGCGGGGGCTTTTCGTTGCGCCACTGATCGATGCGTTCATGCAAGATTGTCGCGAGCCTTCGATGATGGTGGTCAAAATGGGGCCGCTGGTCCTGTTGGCCAAGCTCTTCCATGAAGCGACGGAACACGTCATGCAACAGCAAGCCTTGTTGAGCCGCGTTCAACCATTGGTCGGCGTCGCCATCGGTCTCATCGGGTGGAAACACCCGCAGACCATTGCGAAAGAAAAAAGCGCGCGGACAGCGTCCCATCGTTTCCAAGGCGCTGGCCGACAGCACGGGCGCCTGCTCGGCGAAGGGGTTCAAATCGGCGCCGGCGACGGGAACCCATCCATTGCAGGCGCCGAATTCGGTTGCGCGAAGTCGTCGCGCCGCGGCGCCTCGAGCCAGATGGGGATATTGCAAGTCGACGTCGTGCGTATGGTCCTGCCCCTGCAAGCGTTCGTCGCTCAGCCGACCCAACCAGGCGTCGGTCTCATCGAGCGACTTGCTCTCGCTGTCTGGCGCGAACGACGCCGGCCAACCTACGGCGTTGTTCAAGGTCTCTAAATCGGCCTCATGTTGGTTGCGGCACAGGCGAAACGCAATCAGCGCCAGCGAACTGGGAAACGTCTCCCGATCATCGGCGACGTCCTGACAACTCCAACTGATGGTCACGCGGCCGGGCGTCTGGGAAAGGGTCGCCGCTACGTCCTCGATCTTGCGGTGAAGACGCTGTCCACTAGTCGCCAGATCGCGGTGCACTAGCGAACGCTCGCTGTCCAGGAGGATCGGATCTTGGAGCACCGCGCCGGGCAGACGGCGGTCGTCCCATCCCACGGCGAAGGTGCGGGCGCGGCCGCTGTGGCCGCCCGCTGCGAGCGAGGCTACATGCAAGCACCCCGGTCGAGGCCCCTCTCCCATGAGTCGAGTGTTGACCAGCAGAGTGCTTAACCAGAGCTGAACATTCATTTCTCCGCCGAGTTGCTCAAGCCAAAGCACACGGCGTCGAATGCTCTCCACCAACGATACGACGGCGTAAGCATCCAACTCGTTCACGGAGTTCGCCAAGTCCGTCAAAAACGACTCGGCAGCCCGCAAAGCTTCGATTCCACCCTTCCGCCACCGTTGCGACAGATCGACCAGCCGCTCCATCAGGGAGCGCAAGCTGCGCAGGATTTGCCGTTCACTCTTCAGCGACTTCAATTCCCGTTCGCGCTCCGTCTCTCCTTGTGCACGACCATCAGCGCTCGAACTGTCGCTTGGCCGTCGTCCCTTCCGCGCTTGGCGTGTCGCCGCCCCAGCGGCGGCCAGTCTTTCATCGATCTTCGGCAGATACTGATCGGCGCCAAAACCGACGGGCAGCGATCCAAGCAGGGACGCCAGACGGCGCGCGTGGACCGCCTTCTTGGTGTTTGTCTTGAGCATTCCTTCGGACAGCATCTCCACCAAGATTCGCCGCGGACAACCCTGTTCCAGCCATCGCAACCAAGCCGCGATCGCTCGCCCTGGTCAACTGAGGCTAACCGGAAGACCATCCGCGAAGGTCATCGGCACGCCATCGGGGGAAGCGGCGGAGGCGTAGCACAAGGAAGCCGCATAAAACAGAGCGGGATAGGTCGCCTGATCACTGTGAAGGACTTCGATCTCATCCAAACGAGCGTCTTCCGCCAGGCAGCGTCGCAGAACTTCGCGGACTTCGTTGACTTCACCAACGGCCCTGAAAAAGTCGATCGATCCGTCTTCCTGCGCATGCGGCGCCGCCGAAGGATCGGGAAGCCAACCCAGCAAGCTGATGTCCGTATGCGGCGCGTCGGGTTGCCGCGCGGGATGCGTGACCCGAAGTCGCGACTCCGCGGGCAGAGCCAGCAAGAGACGTTTCTCTAAACCGCGAACATCGATTTCTTCCGGTATCAGGTATCGCGTGCTGTCCCGCGCCGCCGCGGTGCTTTCGTTCCGCGACGGTTCCGCTATGGCGGTGGATTGCTCGTCCGTCTCGCGCAAAGCTGTTATGGCGAAACGCAGCACATCCGCGTGATCCGCGAGCCGATGTCGCCGCAACCCATGCTCATAGGATTCTAGCAAGTGTGCGACATCCAAAAGCTTGGCGTGGCCAGGGGCGGCTCGCCGCAGAGCTTCCGGCTGCACGTCCATCAGTTTCAGCTCTTGCACCACATGAAACGCCGACTCCAACAGTCGCGGCGCCGGCTGGACAGCGCCCAGGTACGAGAGGGACGGCAGTGACCGCCAAGCGGATTCCAGCAGCAACGGGCCGGCGTCTGAATCGAGCAGGCGCCAGTTGCCGGCGGCCAACGCTGGCCCAGCCAACTCCAACGCCAAGCGAACCAGCGTCACGGGCGTCAATCGCACCACTCCCTGGCCGTGACGCACGACGCACTCGATCCACTGATGTCCCACCCGCAGCGACGGGCAGATCAGCCATTTCTGAGCCAATGGAAACGAACGGCATACTTGCCCTAATGGGATCGGCGGTTCGGCCATCGCGGCGATTTCTCGGGATCGTGGGGTGGATGATCAATCGGTGTTGCGGCGTCCGGTTTATCATAGCAATTCAACGGCGCCGAATCCCAAAGACAACGCCAGGGCGGATTTCCGATCATGTTGCCTGGATTCTTGCTCGCGCACACCGCCGGAATCCGCCCTCACGAGCACCGGATTCTACCAGGATTTAGGTGTTAGGCCGCGGCAAGTCCGTTGTGTTATGATCTATGAACGCAACGCGTTCTTTGTATTCCACTGCTACTCGCAGGAGTCGCCCCCATGACGATCGGTCGTAGTCTTTGCTTGTTGATTGGCTTTTGCTGTCTGTTCGCAGGTTGCAATTCAAACGAAGCGGCGCCCGCCTCGACCGCCTCGCCTTCGAAAGAAAACGCCCCCCAGACAACGCCTGACGAAGCTTCCGGCATGGACTCGCAATCGGCGGAGGATTCGCCGGCCCCAGCCAGTGTCAATGATCCCGCCGCCAACGTGGACGAACCAGATGAGTCAGGCGCCCCAGCGGCCGATGACCAGGCAACGAATCAACCCACCAGCGCCGAACAAGCAGTCGCCGAAGCACAAGAACTGCTGAACGCGGGCAAGTTGAAGGAGGCGGTCGAGGTGGTTCGCGCGGCGTTGAAGAACAATCCCGACGACGCCATGCTGTTGGTTGCGGGAGCCGTCGCCGCCGAAGGCGCCGGCATCTCTTCCTTCCAACAGGGCGATTCCGAGTCCGCGTATCCGCTGGCGGTTGAGGCCGCTGAATACGCTGAACGGTTCTTGAAAGTCAGCCAAGGCGCGACACCACCCATCCTGCAACAGCAGCTAGGCACGATCTTCTACAACACGGCCTGCGCTAGCGCCGTCCAAGGCGAAACGCAAACAGCACTCGACAAGCTCGACAAGGCCTATGAATACGGCTTCCGCGACGCCAACCAATTGCAAACCGATCCTGACATGGACTCCTTACGAGAAGAAGAGCGGTTCAAGGAGATGGTCAAGAAGATGCAAGGCGGCGAAGCGGATCGTGAAGCGGGCGGCGGCATCGAGAGCTGAGTTTGCGGCGCTAAGCAGGGCCGCCGCCTCGCGGACCGTGCGACGGATCCTGGACCTGAACCATCTCTCGGCGCCTTGGCGCCTCCGTGATGATGCCGCGCACATTCGGCCAACGGCGCCCGAAAGCACCCTGCCCTAGCGTTAGCGGCTTGAGCCCTCGAAAGCGGCCGATCGGGTCTCACCGTCCGATGAGCCCCAGCGCCCAGAGTGTCGCCACGAAGCCGATGAGGGCGGTGATGGCAACGGCCCCGACCCACAGGCGTCGCTGCTTGCCGCCGGTCGGAGTTGCAGCGGACGAGGCGGTGGGGGCTGCGATGACTCCGGCTCGCGCGCCGATGGACGGCGGCGGTTCGTTGAGGATCACGCCTAGCTCCTCCGCGATGTCCTGCGCCGAAGCGTACCGATCCTCAGGCGACTTGGCCATCATCTTCAGACACGCCAACTCAATCCGCGGGTCCAAGGCTTCCCGTAGTTGCGAGGGCGGTTGAGGTTCCCCTTCGGCGATCTTGCCGAGCATCGTCATCATGTTTCCAGAGTAGGGAAGTTCCCCTGTCAGCAATTGATACAAGACGACGCCCAGAGCGTAGAGATCGGTCGCGGGGCCGATGTTCTTATCGCCGCGAGCCTGTTCCGGGGACATATAAGCCACCGTCCCCAGGATGGCGCCGGTTTGCGTCAATCGTAGCGCATTGGCGTCTCGACCTCGGGCCAAACCAAAATCCATCAACACGGGATTTCCCTTGTGATCCATCTTCACATTGCTCGGCTTGATGTCCCGGTGGATGACGCCGTGCTCGTGAGCTTCAGCCAACCCCAGACTTAGTCGGCGGATGATATCGACGGCGGCGTATTGATCGAGCAGATTATCCGCGCGACACCGGTCGGTCAACGATTCCCCTTGGATATACGCCATCGTCAGATACGGCCTGCCATCCAAAACACCGAGGTCATGCACGGGACAGATGTTGGGATGATGCAAGGCCGCGGCTGAACGGGCTTCGCGATAGAATCGATCCAACATTTCCTGGTTGGCGACGCCGTCCATCCAGGGCGTCTTGAGCGCCACACGACGATGCAAGTCGATGTCTTCAGCAAGATAGACCACGCCCATTCCGCCTTCGCCGAGCTTCTCGATGATCCGATAGCGGCCCAACCTGTGCTCAGCCGACATTTCGGAGCCGGGGTCAGCCGCCTCAGGCAAGAGCGTCTTCCCGGTGGATTCTGACGGGAACAACTCAGCGTGCGCTGGGCACTCGGAATAGATCTCGTCAATCAACTTCGAAAACCGCGGGAAACGGCTGCGGTATTGCGACGCCGAGGCCGGTCGCAGGTTGCGGCGGGCGTAATCGCGATCCAGTTCGAGCAACGCGCGAAACAAATCCGCTCGGGCGGGGCCTTCCCAGGACTCCAGAAAATCCTCAATCAGGGGGCGTGCGCCGCTTTGCAACTGATCTTCAAACTCATCGCAAACCTCGTTGATTCGGGAAAGCAGGGAGACCTTTTCCGGGTCGGCCATCGGGATCTCACGCACTCGCGAAACACGGATGAAGGGCGTTCTTCCGACGAAACGCCGCATGCGAACGCGGCTCATTTTACCACCCCGATGCGACAGGGTCGCCCCTATTCGGCGTCGCGTTCGGCGGACCAACTGGCGCGAATCAGCTGCAGGTATCGCTCGATGGACTTCTCGCTTCGATCGAGTTTCGCGGCGATCTCGGCGTTGGAATACCCGCTCAAGCGCAGCATGGCGACCTCTCGAAGTCGATCGGAATCCAGCTTCGCCAGCAGGTCGCGACAGGCGTCGTGCATCGTGTCCAGGAATTGCGGAGAATCGGCGGCGATGTTCTGCATTCCCAGCCCTTCGGCATTGTGCTGAAAAACCGACTCGCCAACCTCGCCACGCCGAGTTTGTCGTCGCCACGATTGTGCGGCTTTGCGAGATGTGATCATGGCCAGCAATTGCCACAGATCCTGCCGGTCCTCCAGTTGACGAAACTTCCCCTCGCGGGCGCCAACGCACAGCGCATTGATAGCGCTCAACGCCAGATCCTCGGCGTCGCTTTCCCGTCGCGGAATCGAACCGAGCTTCTTCTGCGCCAATCCCTGGATTCGATGGAAGAACCGCTCCCAGATCATGCGGGCAGCGTCTTCGTCGCCTTCCTTGAGCTTGCCAATCCAGATCGTCACATCGTCGTTCATCCGCGGCGCTCCGCCCCATATTTTATGCCAGTCGCCAGAGATCGCAGTTTAGCAGACGAGCGCCGTCGAGGATACGTTTTCACCGCGGAGACAAAGGGGCGCGGAGAGGGTGGTTTTGAGGGTCGGGGGTCCCTCCGCGTCTCCGTGGTTGGATTACAGGATCAGGCGTTTGATTCCGGATTTGAGCGTGGGCACGTGGAAGTTCAGGAGGAGACCTAGGCGAACGTTGGCGAGTTTCATGTAGGAAAGGGTCTGGGCCGTGTGGACCGGGGCGAGCGCTTGGACGGACTTGATCTCGACCACCAGGCAGCCGGGGAAGAAGAAATCCATCACCAGGTCATCTCCCAGTTGATGTCCTTGGTACTGCAGAGGCACGCGAGACTGTGACTCCACTACCATTCCTGGCAGCTGAAACTCGATCTCTAAGCTGCGTTGATAGATCGACTCCAGCAACCCCGGACCCAATACGCGATGGACCTCAATCGCCGCCCCAATCACGGCGCCTGTCAACTCCAACTCACCCACGACCATCACCCTCCGTCTCTGCGAATTCCTCCCTCTATCAAACCACGCGAAGGCAAAGAGTCAACGCCGGGCGCCAACAGGCTGTCACCTGAAAATAACCACTGAGGCACCGTGGCGCGGATCCTCGCGGAACAACGGCTCCGTGGGCCGCCGCCAGCCATTCCGATTGAAACGGACCGCGAGTAGAGCTACGCTAAGAGCGAAGCGGCTGGCGGTTCTACTCGCTGGTCACTCACATGGCCGTATCGCAGCTTGTCGCCAAACTTGCCTGCGATGCGGCTTTTTCTATGTCACCCCGACGCAGATCGCGATCGCCGCGGCGATGTCGTCGATCTCATCAAGGGTCAGAACTCCTCGATACTTGACGAATCTAGATTCCGAAATTGACTTCACCTGGAACGCGTCACCGCCTGACTCCTTCGTCAGACCATTTGTCTTCGTCGCGGCGAGGTGGACGAACCAAGGGAACTGCTTGTACTTGTCTTTCCAGTCCGTTATCGGCACTACGATCCGTAAGGGGAGCCGACCGATCGCGTCGTCGCTGACCACCACCGCCGGTCGGCGCTTACCAATCTCGGCCCCTCGTTGGGGATCGAAGTTCACATCCCAGATCTCGCCGCGTCTGGGCTTACGACTCGTAGTCGTGGAAGTCTTCTTCGCCATGGGCTTCATAGTCCGTCAAGTCGCGATTCCTACGGTATTCGCTTTCAGCCTTTGCCGCGGCTGTTTGGAGAATCCTCCTGCGTCTCTCCATGGGCATTCGCAGCAGTTCTCGTGGGCTGCGTTTTTGCTCGCCAACTCTTTGCATCAGTCCAACCGGGTCTCTGGCTGCGCCCTGGCACAGTCGCTCTGCTTGATCTGGGGTAATCACGCCCTCTGAAAGAGCACGGAGGGTCATTTGTACGAGCCGAAATGGGACCTCGTGCCCCTCGAAATCGACGGGTTCCTGCTTTCGCCAACCGCGCCGGCTGAAGTCAATGCAAAGCCCCTTGCAGGCCTTCTCAGAGATGATCTCCAGGTCCAGGGCGCGGCGGATCCACGCCTGCATGCTCAATCCGTACTTGAGCTTCAACACACCGAGTTCTTCGATTGACAGGTTCCTTCGTCTAGCCCCCAACTCCCTCCTCGCGACGCCCTCCGGTACAAGCAGCGCCGCCGCGAATCGGTGGGCCAAGCGCTCTTCTTCCTTCGCGGAGAGATCACGGCAATCCATCTGAAGATGGCCAAGCTCATGGGCGACGTTGTACCGCCGTCGGTCAACTGCGTTGTTGAGGTTGACGATGACCACCGGGCGCTCGTCCAAACGACCGGACAGCCCGTCGAACTTGACACCAGGATTTGTAAATCCCACGACGAAGCCGCCATGGTCCTCGACCATTTCGATGAGGCTGTCGATCGGCGAGTCATCCAATCCCCATTCCTCCCGCAATCGCGCTGCTGCTTTCTCCGCGTCTTTCGGAGCGGTTGCCCGTCGGGGCTTGGGAAACGTTGCCTGTTCTCGGGGGTACAGGGTGGCTTGCAACCAGGCCTGGCCTTCCACTACGTCCTTGGCGAAGGCCTTGACTTCCTCTTGTCGCCGCTTTGGGAATGATGCCTGCTTACGAAACGCCAGCCACTCGATCTCGACGGTTGACTCCTCGAAGAAATACGACGGCTTGACGCCTAACGCCCTCGACAGAGCCACCACGACCCGTTGCTTCGGTTCACTCTTGTTGTTCTCGTACTTCGAGATGGCGGCCTTGGTGATTTCACATCCCAGACGCGCAAGTTCTTCAACCACGTCGTCCTGGCTCATCCCGGCCGCGAGCCTCGCCTGTCTGATTCGCTCTCCGATCATTCACGTCCCTCCGTTGACATATCGTACCGTTATTCATCGGATTGTCAACCGTTGACGGATTATCTAAACATGGCGCGTTTTGTCAACTCCAGGTACGGGCGTCGGCGCCCAGGGGGTGCAAGTCGCGGTTTGCGCGCTGGGCGGATTATGGGAGACTGTTGCGGTGAAATCGGCGGAGGGAACTGTCGGTTCGAGTTGCCGCGCTGGTAGATGGTGACACCGCCGATGCGGTCCACCTTGACGTCGCGCGTGCTGCCCCCGTCCGTCCGCCCGGTGTGGGCGGGCGGCCCTTGCCGCTTCGACGTTTGGCCATCGTCGAGAATCTCCTGGACGCTTGTCACTGGCCGAGGTTTTCACAAAACCTTTCACAACGGCCTGCGACAATCGTTGTCCAGGGCGGCAAGTCGTTCCATTTTTTAGAGTTATGGAAACGCTGCAAAAGAACTTAGCGGAGAGGACAGGATTCGAACCTGCGGACCGGTTACCCGGTCACCGATTTAGCAAACCGGCGCTTTCGACCACTCAGCCACCTCTCCGGCTGACGTCGATATTCTGTGCAATTGGAGGCTGCGTTGCAACCCCGGCTCACATGGCCCGGGGGCGGCTTTCCGCCTGCCTGCCGTCTTTCTGTCTGGCTGGCGCCTTGGCCCGCGGGGCGGCGGTTCCACCGCGGCGAGTCGGCGGGCCTTGTCGGCGCGCGCTTGGTAAAGTCTGCGGACTCTCCGGGTTGTTCGCGGCGGGTGATTGAATTCGGCGGTCGTTTTAAGCCTTAGGATCGTGAACACCCTACCCGCCGTGATTAGAATGCGTCCTACACTTGCCGATTCGGTTCAAGCTTCGTTCTCTTGCGGACGGGCCTTGGAACCGTTGCTGTCAGTGCTACATGAAAAATCTCCGTCCTCCGCAGGTGGCCGTCCGATGCTCGCTCGCTTCTTTTCCGTGTTGTTGGCCCTGGTGACGCTGATCGCGGTCGCTCCTTCCCTGGCCGAAGAAGCCGCCAGCGTGTTGCTGGCGGAGCGATCGATTCAATCCGATGATTTGATCAAGCATGTCAACGTGTTGGCTTCCGACGCCTTCGAGGGACGAGCGGCGGGCTCTCGCGGCGGCCAGGCGGCGGCGGGTTATATCACCGACGCGCTGCAGCGGTTGCCGATGGAGCCGGCGGGCGACTCCGGCGGATTCTATCAACAGTTTGGCAGCGGGATGAGGAATATCCTGGCTGTCCATCAAGGCTCGGACGTTCAACCTGCAACGAGAGTATGTCGTCATCGGCGCCCATTACGACCACGTCGGATACGGCACCCTGCGGAACAGCAATGGCCCCACCGGACGCATTCACAACGGCGCGGACGACAACGCCAGCGGAGTCGCCACCTTGCTGGAAGTCGCCGAAGCCCTCAGCCGCTTGCCCGTCCCTCCCGCTCGCTCGATCGTGTTTGCTTTCTGGGATGGCGAGGAGGACGGCTTGCTGGGCAGCAAGCATTGGACTCGCTCCCCGACTCTGCCGTTGAACCAGGTGTCCACGGCGATCAACGTCAACATGGTCGGCCGCTTGCGCGACGAGTTGGAGGTGTTTGGCACGCGCAGCGGCTTAGGGTGGCGAAACGTGGTGGTGCGGCAGAACGAGGAAGCCGCCTTGCCCCTGACGTTCCCCTGGAAACTGGCTTCGGACAGTGATCATTACTCGTTCGTCGAGCGGCGCATTCCCGTTGTGATGCTGCACACCGGCCTGCATGGCGACTATCATCGCCCGAGCGACGACGCCCATTTGCTGAACACCGACGGGATGCAGCGGATTGGGCGTTTGCTGTTTCGCCTGACGCTTGCCCTCGCGAACGAACCAAGCCCGCCGCGTTTCCGCCAGGACGCCTGGAGCGAACATGATGGGATGAAGCAGCAGTTCGAGCAGGTGGAGTGGCGGCCAGCTCAACCTCGTTTGGGAATCAACTGGAAAGCGTTGCCTGAACGCGGCGTCGAGGTGACGCATGTCGCCAGCGACAGCGCCGCGGCGGAGGCTGGATTGCGGATCGGCGACCGGATCGTAACGCTGGACAGCGAATCGGTGGGCGGCGATTTCGCCGCGGCCGTGTGGGCCGCGGATAGCCCATTGCAGTTGGGATTGGAGCGCGGCGACGCGGAGGGCGTCGAGGACGTCTCGGTACAGCTACGCGGCGCCCCAATGCGACTGGGCGTGTCCTGGCGGCGGGACCCGGGAAATCCGGCGGCCCTGTGGGTTTCGCGAGTCGTCGACGGCTCGGCGGCCAACGACGCGAAGATTCTTGTTGGCGATCGCATCCTGTCGGTGGATCAGCAATCGGTCCCCACCGACTCGAAATTTCTGGCCGCCATCGCGGCTCCCGGAAAGTATCGGCTGGAAATCGACCGCCAAGGAAGGTTGATGTATCTGGACGTTGCGATACGATAGTTTGACGCACTCGCGTTCGAGTTGCCGCGGCGGAGACCGTGGAAGACGACGAACGCTTTCTCACCATGCATGCGGGTACAACGCACCCCGCCCATTCATGAAAGATTCGAAGTTGCGGCGCCAGATCGCCTGGGAAGCCGCCCGCTTGATGTATGTTCGGCAAGAGTCCGAGTACTTCCGAGCCAAGATGAAAGCCGCGCGGCAAATCTGCCGCGGATGGGTCAAACCCGCCGATCTGCCTAGCAACACCGAGATCCGCGATCAAGTGCAAGCCATGGCCCGCCTGCACGAAGGCCCGCAGCGCGATCGGAATTTGCAGGACATGCGACTGGAAGCCCTGCGGCTCATGCGGCTGCTGCGTGCTTTCAAGCCCCGTCTGATCGGCAGCGTCCTGACCGGCCATGTCCGGCGGGGCTCCGACATCGACCTGCACTTGTTCTCGGAGAGCCTCCATTCCGTCGCCATAGCCCTGGACGACGAGAACCTGCGCTACGAGATCGAGCGGAAACAAGTGCAAAAGAACGGCGAGCAACGCATCTTCCAGCACATCCACGTCCAAGACCGCTTTCGATTCGAACTCACCGTCTATCCGGCGAACAAGGCGCATTACGTCTTCAAGAGCTCGATCACCGGCAAGGCCATCGAGCGCGCCAGCATCAGCGAGTTGGAGCAATTCCTCCACCACGAATACCCGGAACTCGACGTGGAGGACGCCGTGCAGCAGACTGTTTCGGAAGTTGATCGGTTTCAGGTGTATGAGTCGCTGTTGCTGCCCTTGGAGAATGTCAAGCAAAGCCCCAAGCACCACCCCGAAGGCGACGCGCTGTATCACAGCCTGCAAGTGTTCGACTTGGCGTGCGAACAACTTCCCTACGATGAGGAGTTTCTGTTGGCCGCGCTGTTGCACGATGTCGGAAAAGCGATCGACCCGCACGACCATGTCCTCGCCGGAATGGAGGCGTTGGAAGGCCTGATCACCGAACGCACCGCATGGCTCATCGAACACCATATGCTGGCGCACCAGGTCTACGATGGATCGCTGGGCGCTCGAGCCATGCGGCGGTTGCGAAGCTCGGAGTATTACGAAGATCTGCTGTTGTTGAATGACTGCGATCGCGAAGGACGAGTGTCCGGGGTGGAAGCGAGCGAACTGGATGAGGCGATGGACTACGTGCGTGATCTGGAAAGCCGTTTCGGGTAGTGCGTCACCTGGGGAGCGCTGCGCGACCCCATAAGCATCACGTTAAAAAGAATCCGGATGGACTTGACCGCGGAGGACAGGAGAACGACAGAGGCGGATGACGGCCCCGCTGGCGCCTCGCCACAGGCCAGACAATGACAGCGTCAATTCAAGGCGATGGTCCCTGGGGCGTCAACGCCTGGCTGGCTCGACCCTGCGTCCAGCGGCGAAGACCTTCCAGGCGTTGCTGGCCACGAGCGAAATAGGTTTCGTCCAGCGTCGCAAGGTGATCACGAAACGCCTGGCGACGAGCTGAATCGTAGGCCTCCTGGTTGGACGCCTGCGCTACCCAGGCTTGTCGCTGCAATTCCTGGAGCAACTGCGCTGCGATGAGTTGATGCCCTTCGATTGTCGGATGCACGTGGTCGACCAACCACTCGTCGCCGGGCGCCTGCAACGGGCTTCGCTTGGCGAACGCTTGCTCCACATCCACCCACGGCGCGCGTTCGGCCCGCGCGATCCGAGCCAACTTCCGCCGCATCGGCTCAAGGATCCTGAGCGGGCAGAGATCCTCTTCCTTGGCGAGCAGGTAATGCCGCCGTGCCGCTGCGTCTTCGCCGGCCGCCTCCAAGCACTTGGCCAAGTGGAATTGAACGCCGGCGTGCCGCGGATCGAGTTGAGTCAAATCGCGCAGCTCGGCGATCTTCTCTTCCAAGGTCAACTCCGGGGACCCGGCGGCTTGCCAGCGCGATTCAAACGCTTGCCTGGCGTCGCCGGACAGGCTTTCACTAGCGGTGAATTTGAACGGTGGACAATCGCGTAGATTCACGACGGGATTGCACAGGACAATCGGGACGGTCGCTTCGCGGCACATCCGCACCATGCGCTGGACGTTGAATTCAAAATGTTCGGTGACGTCCGCCCGCCAAGCGTCGTCTCGTCGATAGGCCTCCAAACCTCCGGCGTGATCCAGCAGGGTATCCACCTCCTGGGCGAGGGTCAACGAAGGTTTCCCCCTCGCCGAGGAGCGCTGCGCCAGGTGGATCGCGCCGCGCGATAAACGGCGGAAGAACTGGCCCAGCGATGTGCTTGAGCGACCCAGGGTCCGAACCGCCCCGCTTGATCGTAGGCTCGATCCTCGAGGAATTCATTTTGCCCGGTGTACAGGATGATCAGGTCCGGTGCGCGCCCTTTGAGGATCTCCTGCAGAATAGGAGCGAGGCGATAGCTGGCGTAAGAAACTCCGCCGCAGTTGATCACTTCCCATTGTCGCGAAGGATCGGCCAACGGCAGGCATAGCTCAAGCCACGTGCTGAACGAAGTCTCGATCGCATAGGGACGCCCCTGCACGGTCAACCCGCCCAGGACAAAAATGCGGAACGCGTTGTCCGCCTTTTCCGCGGGGAAAGACTCCGGCCGAAAGTACTCCTGGCGGATCTTGGGCACTTCGAACCGCAGGCCGTCGTCGCTCAGAACGAACAGCGGCTGCACGCCCGCGAAGCCGACGAAGGGATCGACCCCCAGGTCCTCGCGTCCCCAGCCAAGTCCCCGGAAAGCCGATTCGATCACCAGCAACAGGCAGCAACCCAACAGCAAAGCCAGCAAGCGGCGGCGCCAACGGGCTCTGGGCAGAGTGTTCATCATATTGGCCAGGGCGACCCTGGCGGCAGCGCCAAGTCAAGGCCGCGAACGCGGCGATGCGCGGCGCTGCGCATCGCCGCCGCGTTTCGCAGCGGTGTCGGGGTTACGGCTTCACGCCAGCGGTCGCCGAAGTGCCCGCTTTGAGATACGCCAGCAGGTCGAGGATGTCTTCCTCGGTCAACGTGTTCAACAAGCCCTCGGGCATCATCGACAGTTTCGAGGGCATCATCACGTTGACATCGCCGCGTTTCACCGTGGTTAAGTCGCCTGGCTTCAACATGTCGGTCATCACCATCAGGTTGTCGCCATTGAGGTTGACGACTCGGCCGGAGACGACTTTACCATTGACGAGGCTGAACTGCGTCGATTGATACTGATCGGACACGACCTTGCTGGGTTCAATGAGCGACTCCAACATGCTGCGATCATTAAAGCGTCCGGCGATCGACGTCAGGTCGGGGCCGCTGATGCCGCCCTCGCCACGGAACCGATGGCATTTGAAGCACTGGCTCTCGGCGAACAGCGCCTTGCCGTGCTCGAGGTTGCGACGCCCAGGGTTGCTGGCGACGATCGGCAACAACTCCTCGATGGTCCATTTCTTGACGAATGGTCGTGCGGGCGCGGCTGGTTGCTCGGGGACGGGGATGTCCTTCAGGTAGTCCGCCAGTTCGTTCTTCTCCGACTCGGTCAAGTTGGCGATGGCTTCGTCGCGAATGTTGCGAATAAACCCTCCAAAGGACGCTCCGCCCTGATGCATGGCGTTGATCTTTTGGAACCACTGGAAATACTGTTGGCGAAGCGGCAGGGTCCATCCCGTCTTGACTGGACGCAGGCAATAGACGTAGTGGATTTGCTCCTCTTGGGTGGGCGCCTGGTCTAACAGGGCAAGCGTGCGTTGCACGACGCCCGGCGCCTCCAAGTAGCTCAGCAACAAGCACAGTTCGCGATTCAACCGCACGTCATCCGCGGGGAATTGAGCGTCGATCTTGGCGATCATCGCCTCGCGCTGCTGTTCGCTCGGCTGGCCGAGACGGATCATGACCAGCGAGAGTGCGCGGCAGTAGGCTAGTTGCTCGTCGATGGGCAGAGTCGTCCAATCGACTTCCAACAGCGAATTGATGGCTCGATCGTGTATTTCAGGCGGCGCCGTTCGAGCCAGTGCGATGAGCGCGGTGATTCGCTTGACCGCGTCGCCTTCGGCTAGCGCCTTGTCCGTCCAACTGGCGACTGGCGCGTTCTCCAACGCGATCCGCGCCGCGAAGCGAATGTAGCGATCCTCGTGGCTCAAATGCGGCCAAGCCTGTTTTACGTTAGCGACATCCTTCTTGCCGTGCAGCTTTTCCAGACCGTGCCGCAGGTTGCGAAGGTCCTCGCCTTCACTCTGCAGTCCGGCGGGCGCCGTGGATTCGGATCCGACGTAGGTGACGCGATACAAGCCCGACTGCGTCCTGCGGCCGCCGATGGTGAAGTACAACGAACCATCCAGCGGATGCACGACCATATCCGTGACGGGCAAGGGCTGCGCTGCACAGAACCGTTCGGCTTGCCCTTGATAAGTGGATCCATCCGGGGTCAAGTGCACGGCGTAGATGATCCCGTAGCTCCAATCGGAAATAAACAACGAGCGTTGGTACTTGGCGGGAAACTTCGCGCCGGTTCCAAAGGTGATTCCGGTCGGGGACCCCGGACCGATGTCAACTGCCGATGGAAGGCTGTCGGGATACCAGACGGGCCATTTGCCGGTGCCCGAACGCCAGCCGAACTCGGCGCCGCTGCTCGCATGATTGACTCGAGTCGGGCGATACCAGGGCGTGCCGACATCCCATTCCATATCGGCGTCGTAGGTGAACAGTTCGCCCTCGGGATTGAAGGCAATGTCGTATTCGTTGCGAAAGCCGCTGGCGATCAATTCGAACTTTTCGCCGTTGGGATCGGTCTTGCAGATCCACCCGCCGGGAGCGAGCTTGCCTTGTGCGTGGCCTCGGGCGTCCCACATTCGCGGCAGCAATTGATCTTCCTGCCAATTCCATGGCGCCCGCGACGTTTCGGGGTTGGGCAGGTCGGTGTGGTTGCCGCCGCACACATAAAGCGACTTGCCGTCGGGGCCGAGCAACACGGCGTGAGGGCCGTGTTCGCCGCCGCCTTGGTAAGCGCGGAGCAGCTTCACTTCGTCAAATTGATCATCGCCATCGGTGTCTTTCACGCGGTAGAAGCCGGATCCCTTACCGTTAACGCTGACGTAGAGGCTGTTGAAGGCGTAGAGCAAACCTTGAGCCATGCCGAGATCAACGTTGATCGTCTCCACTTGGACGGGGTCTTGGGAGCCGATCGGCGGTGGGACGACGCGGTATAACTTGCCATATTGGTCGGAGACGATGAGGCGGCCTTGGTTGTTGACGGTCATGGCGACCCATGAACCTTGCTCGGCGCCCGGCACGGAGTAGAGCAGTTCGACCTGAAAACCTTCCTGGACCGAAATCGAGTCCACGGGAGTCGCTTCCGGTTCCGGCGGAGCCTCATTGGTCAGGCTGACTTGGCGAATCTCGATGCGGCCTTTCCGGTGGGCCGGATCCCAGCGCAGTTGCGTGATGGGCGAGTCGGACTTGAAGTACACTTGATACTTGGCCCATTGGGCGTTGCGAGCACGCACGCTGAAGGCGACGGCCCGTTGCTCAGAGAAGCCGCCCTCCTCGGACTCGCTCCAAAACACCTGACCATCCAGTTTCCCGCGGAACTTGGCTTCCCAGGAAAGGCACTGCCAACCGGCGTCGGAGGCGACCTCAGCGAGGAGATAAGGATCAGCGCCTGTCGACTCGATGGTCAGCACATCGTCGTTAAGCTGGGTGCGGCAATCGTGTTCGGCGGACCACTGGGCCAGCTCCCCGGCTCGCCATTGGCGGCCTTGCGCCGCGGCCAAGTGGAGGGGAAGCAGGCTCAAGCCGGCGAGTAGCAACCAAACCCGTGTCGAGCGTATCATGCGTGAGCGACCTATAGCTGCGGAATGGGAATCATCAGTTGAAAAACGGATCGCTCCATTGTAATCGACCGACCGACCTCTGTGGGAGACGGAAGCGTCGATAGGAACTGGGCGGCAGCGTCCAACACGCCAACGCACGTGGCGATTCGTCGGCCGGCGAGGGAGCGCCGAAGCGATTGGGGTGCGGTATATTGCGACGACTTGATACGCGGCGACCTTAGCTTCAGCTCCTTGCCTGCTAGAAAGGAAACTCGTGCTTGACGACGGCGCCGTGAAGGCATCGACGCCTCCCCCCTTGTCGGTCATGATCCCGGTGTTCAACGAGGAACGCACGGTGGCGATGACGGTGCGCCGCGTTCTCGCATTGGGAGCCGTGCTGCGAGAGATCGTCATTGTCGATGACGGCTCCACCGACCGAACCGCTCAAGTCTTAGCGGAGCTCGCGTTGGAGGATGACCGCGTGCGCGTTTACCAACTTCCGCACAATCGCGGCAAGACGGCCGCGATCGCCCAAGCCATCCAGCATGCTCAGGGAGACATCCTGATCGTCCAGGACGCCGACCTGGAATACGATCCGCGCGAGATCCCGGCCGTCATTGGGCCGATCCTGGATGGACAGGCCGACGTGGTGTACGGCAGTCGCTTCCTTGTCCGCCGCACGGCGAGGGTGCTGTACTTCTACAACTACATGGCCAACTGCTGGTTGACGTTCATGTCGAATCTGTTGACTAATCGCAACATGACCGATATCGAAACGTGCTACAAGGCGTTTCGTCGTGAAGTCATCAAGCCCATCCGGCTCACCAGCAAGGGTTTTGGCATGGAGGTGGAAATCACGGCGATGATCTGCAAGACGCGAGCTCGCACCTACGAAGTGCCGATTTCCTACTACGGCCGGACGGTCGAGGAGGGCAAGAAGATCGGCTTTAAGGACGGCGTGGCCGCCGTGTGGTACATCTTCAAGTACAATCTCTTTTCGCGACGCAGGCGGTACGTCCTGGAAGTCAATCGCCAGTTGGAAAAGCGACACGCCCTGGAACTAACTGATGAGCATTCATCCGCTTGACGACGACGCTCCGGAAACAACCGATTCGCCGCCTTCCAATCGCAGTTCCACCTCGCGTCTGGTGCTGCAGGTTGGGGTCGTCGTGGCCGTGGCGGGCGGCTTATTAACGGTCATTTCCAGCATCGCCGCGGGCCCAGAGACGACTCGCAATGCGGCTGGTTGGTTGGCCACGTCCTTCGCCAAAATCGTCCTGCTGATCGGAGTCCTCGTGATGACGATCGGCTACCGTTGGGATTGGCTGCGGGCGACCTTCGGCTCGCGGCAAGGCGCCGACCCTCCCCTACCCCATCCGTTTGCGGACGGACCGGCCGACGAGTCGGACCGTCCGACGGTGTTGGCCCATCTTCCTCCGACGCGGCAAGCACGAGCGCCCGTCCGAGTTTCCGCAAAAGGCCGCGGTGGCCAACCCGCCTGGCAGATGCTTTGCCTGGCGCTCACGCTGGGGTCCTTCTCGTTGACGGCGGTGATCTTTCTGTTCAGCATGGGCTCCTTGCCGATGGTGAGCGCGATTTGCCTCGGGCTACTGACGGGAATGCTTGTCTCTACTTACATCGTTCTGGCGATGGCGCAGCGTCGCATGCTGGCCAACTTCGGCCGCGGCGGACTTTGCGCCAGCGTCATCCTCGTCTTCTTCATGAATGGCATGGTCTCCATGCTATTTGGCGGATTCGGCCGAGGTTTCAGCATTTCCAGCGAACTGCTGACGCTGCCAGTCATGACGCTGGTGATCGCGGCCTTTGCCATGTTCTTGGGCGAAGCCGTGGCCGTGATCGACGAGGACTAACCACAGTCGCCCATGCCGCAAACGGCGCCCAAGACAATCAGCCTGTCTAGATCACCACGAAGAGCACGGAATTATACAGAGGTCTGGCGACTGGATTTCATGCCATTACGGCTGGGCGACGGCTCAGACGATGAACAGATGCTGTCCTAAGGTTTCCATGTTGCTTGCGGCGAATCATCGAACCCGATGCGACAGGCGACCGCTTGGACGAGATCGACCTTGGACACGTCCAACGGTTGAACATACAGCTTCCAGACTCGACCGCCGCGCTGGTTCACGCGGTACAGGATCAACGCGCCAGGCGTGGCGCAGGTGATCTCGAGTTGCTTTGGGGTGTCGTCTTGCTTCACGAGGCGAAAACGCGGAGCGGCGGTCTTGGCCGGTTCATACTTCCGCTGCATCTGCTGCATCAGCACTGCTTCCGGAACCAGACCCAGGTCGCCGATTTCCTCCTGCCATTGCTCGACGGCGCGGCGCATCTTGGCCAACCGAGCTGCGTGCTCCGGCGCGGAGGCCAGATTGTTTAACTCCCACGGATCTTCCTGCGTGTCGTAGAGCTCCTCGATCGGCTTGGTCTCGGCGAACCAGTTGGCTTGCGGTCCGATCAACTTGCCTTCGGCGTGCAGGCGCCGCCAATCCTTCATCGCCGGCATTTGGTCCATATAGTCGATGCCCTGCGAGTAGCGCTTCTCGGGTTCGAAATTGCGGATGTAGCGATAGCGGCGGTCGCGGGCCGAACGCATTAACTCGTACGCCTCGTCCATGCGATCTCGATGAAAGAACAGGTACTCCGGCTCGCGCTGAGTGTTTTCGCCCAACACGATGCGTCCCTGCATGTGTTCGGGAACTTCCACGCCGGCCAGGCTTAACATCGTCGGCGGCAGATCCAAGAGAGTCACCAGATCCTCTCGCAGGGCCCCCGCTTCCAGGCGACCGGGCCAGCGGACGATCAGCGGCACCAAGGTTCCCGTGTCATAGATCCAGCGTTTCCCGCGCAGGCATCCCCATACCGTGGTCGCCCCAGAAGAAGACCACGGTGTCGTCGGCGAGCTGGTCCTCCTGCAGACGTTGCAGGATCTCGGCGACCATTGCATCCATCAACGAGATATTGTCGGCATACCACGCCCAATTCAATCGCGTCGCCTCGGTGTCCGGCAAGTACTTTGGCAGAAACGGCCCGGCCCTCGCCGGATCATGCCGCAGGGCGCCAATCGCCTCGAGCACCTCGGCGTGTCGCTTAGGGCTGTGCCGAATCTGGCTTTCATGAGACACCGTCAAGTTGATGACGCTGAAGAACGGCTGCCCTTCGTCACGCTCTCGCCAATCTTGATGATTGGCGCCCTGACGATCCCAGGCGGCCAGCGGCGGTGCGAATTGGTAATCGGTCTTCGAACGATTCGTGCAGAAGTAACCCGCCGCCCGCAGATATTCCGGAAAGCAATGCACGTTCGCCGGCGGGATGATCTGGGACCGCATATGCTGCGAGCCGATCGATACAGGGTACATCCCTGTGATCACTCCTGACCGCAAGACGGCGCACACCCCGGCGTGAGTGAACGCTCGAGTGAACCGCACGCCCTGTTCGGCCAGGCGATCGAGAGTCGGCGTCTGCGCATACTCATCGCCGTAACAGCCGAGATTGGGACTGATGTCCTCGCAGCTGATCCAGAGGATGTTCGGCCTTTTCGCCGCGGGGGACGCTTGCTGAGCCCGGCTCGAGCAGGCGAAGGCCAATGGAAGCAGCACCAATCCGCACAACACGATGCTGCGACGAATTTCCCGTGATACGAGGCGGCTTGCCAGATTGAAGTGTCTGTTCATCGATCGTCTTTGGACTGAGGAAGCGGATCGGCGGATTGGATCAACCGCAGTGCGTTTTGTACAGCGCCCCGAATGTGGTAATCCACTCCAGGCCCTTTGCCCTGATTGTGTTTCTCGAAAGCGGCCCGTAACGCAGGCAGGGCGTCCTTGGCCTCCGGTCCCAAGCGGCCCAACATCTCAGCCGCCGAGCACGCCATGCCCCGTTCGGGAAACGTCAGCTTGTCCGCCAAGCGTTGCAGATGCGTCGCCAAACCCTCCTGGCGACACAGCGCGTAGTCCGCGGCCATCTGCACGGCGGGATTGCCGGAGCGCTCGCGGAGTTGTTTGAGTTTCGCGATCAATGGCTGGTCGTGCAGGTTCTGGATGTAGCCCAGGTGGTAGCACGCCCAGTAAGCCACGCCCGGATGCTCGTCGTCCAACGCCTGCGTGAGCGAGGGCGCTGCGGCCGCGCCGTAAACTCCGAGCGTCTTCGCCGCCCGCAGCCGCACGATCGCGTTGGGATCGCTCAGCTGCTCGCGCCACTGCGCCATCGTGCGACCCGCAGCGGGTTCCTCGGGCGCCAAAGGCAAGGACTGGGACCATGAAGACGTTGCACAGCCGCAGATCAGCAAGATGAGCATGATTAGTTCTTGGTTCTTGGTTCTTGGTTCGTCTGGTTCTTGGTTCTTGGTTGTTGGTGTGAATCCACTCGCCATGATACCCCGAGTATGGGCGGCGAAAAACTCGCCTCGCCGACCGTACATCAGTCCCAGTGGGACGACCCCACATCAGCCCAGGATGAAGCGAAGCGCAACCCTGAGTTAGCCTGCATAACTCGACTTGGGAAGGTGCTCATGCGTGCCGCGACCCCAGGCTTTGGGGTTGCACCGCGTCGCGGTGCGGAGGGTCGTGGCGGAACCAGAACCAGAACCAAGAACCAGAACCAAGAACCAAGAACCGAGAACCAGAACCAAGAACTAAGAACCAAGAACCCCTTCCATCCTCTTCGCCAGTTCGGCGGCGTGAGGGTGATGCACCATTTGTGCGTGGTTGCCGGATGTCGGTATGACGGTGACTCCTCCGAGGGCCCATTGGTCCCAGCCTAGGGCTTTGTCTTCGGCGAGTTCATGGGCTGTGGTTTGCTCGCTGGCTCGGAACAGCACGACGGGACCATTGTATGGTTGCGTACGATGCTGATGAAGCGCTTTGACGTTGGTCTGGAAAACGTGGAATACGCGTCTTCCGGCTTCTTCGTCTTGGGGCGGCGCCAATCCGGCCTGCTCGGCGCGTTCCAGGAAGAACTTCAATTGCTGTTCCGGCTCTAGACGACGAAGTTCTTCCAGGGGTAGAGCTTGTTGCCCGGGGAAGAGAGCGACCAACAGCTTGAGAAAATCTTCCTCTTGCAGACTTTCCACTGGCGGCGTGGCGGCGGCGTCCAAGAGGCCGACGAGACCGACTTCGGCGCCTTGTTCTTGCAGGCGACGCGCCATTTCGTAGGCGAGATTGCCGCCCAGGGACCAGCCCGCCAGATGATAGGGGCCTTCTGGTTGACGCTCGCGGATCGCTTGAATGTAGTGTTCGGCCATCGCTTCGACGTCTTCGTGAGGCTGCTGCAAGCCGTCGATGCCGACCGCTTGGACGCCTATCACCGGTCGATGTCGAAACTGCGCAGCAAGGTCCAGGTAACAAAAGACAGCGCCGCCGGCGGGATGCACAAGGTACAAAGGATCGCCCGTGGAGACCTGGTTCAGGGGCGCCAGGCAGGACATCGTTTCCTCGGCCGGCGAATCGAGCAAATGCGCCAGGTGCTCGACGGTCGGGTGTTGGAACAAGGAGGCCAACGGCAACCGGCGGCCGCTGGCCTTTTCGATCTCTGACATCACCCGCACCGCCAGCATGGAGTGGCCGCCGAGCGCGAAGAAATCGTCGCGTTTGCCGACCGGGCGCACGTCCAGCAGGCGTTCCCAGACCTCCGCAACCAATTGCTCATGTTCGGTTTCGGGCGCCACATAATCACCGCCGCCGCCTCGCAGGGCTGGCGGAGCGGGCAGAGCCAAGACATCGACTTTCCCCTGCACCGTTCGCGGCATCTGAGCGATCCTCACCCACGCCGTGGGAATCATGTAGTCCGGCAGGACTTCGCGCAGTCGAGCCTTGACCGAGTCCACGACCTCTTGCTCGCGCACGTCGGCCGACGGTTGGTTGGTCCATGATCGCCAAGCGGACGGCGCGGTCAACGGCGCGTGCCGCGTTGCCAGAGGGGCATCGGCATGTCGATCCGGCGCCAGCGTTGGCGTCGTTTCGCTGGGCGACCAAACCACCCTGATCAAGTGGCTGTCATTCGGGTCCGGTTCGCACACGACGCTCCGATGCAGCTCTCGCCCCAGAGCGACGAGTTGACTGGGCAGTTGACCGCCCGTCGCCAACGAATGCTCGACTCGTTGCAGTACGGCGCCCAGTGGCTCCTTCCCGGCTGCTCGCAAGGCGTCCCACAACAAAGCATCACGTTGCAGCGCGCGATGAGGCACGCCATTCACGGCGCCGTGTTCGCAGCGTTGCAGCAATTCCCGCCAATCGCTTTCGGCGACCGGCAATTCCGACGGTTGGCGGGGCTCAACGGAATGGCTGTTGGGCGGCGAGTCTAAATGCAGCGTCACGTCATAGCGATACCGCGTCAATTCGTTGTCGGCGTCGGCGGTCTTCCAGCGCAGATCCACGTGCTTGACGCGGGAAAACCAGCGAGGCAACTGACGAAACAACTCCGGAGCAATCAACAGCTCTTCCTCGCGGCGGAGTCGTTGCTGCGCGCAGTTGCAGGAGCGTCGCGGCCGGCGTATCGGCCGAGGCGCGCGACGTCTCGATCGCGATCGCCAGCGTGCGCTGCAGGTCCAGATTCCGCAAGTCGCCGAGAAAGACGCGTCCGCCAACCGCCGCGGCGTCCAGAACGCCCCGCAACACTTCCAAGAGGTAATCCAGGCTGGGGAAGTACTGGGCGACGGAGTTCATCACGATCACGTCCGGCGTGAACGGCGGCGGTTCCTCGAAGCGATTGGCTTCGCGCTGCTCCAGCTTCACCTTTTCGCGAATGTCGTCCCGATGCTGTAGATACTTGTCGAGCTGTTGCAATGATGACTCGAGGAAGTCCGTACCGAAGTAGTTGCGGACGCCGTTGATGATGCGGAACAGGATCAACCCCGTGCCGCAACCGATCTCCCAAAGCTGCTCGGGGCGCAACCGCAAAACATTCGCCGCGGTCTCATCCGCCCAGGCGCGCATTTCCGCCGCCGGCAAGGGCCGGCCATCGAAGCTGCTGATCCAACCGGTGATGTTCAGTTCGGGATCCAGTGAGGGAGGCGCCGAACGATGCGTGGTTTGAAAGAGCTCGAGCCAATTATCGACCTGCCCTCGATCCGCTTGCTGTTGCCGCAATCGGTCTCGAGCGGCGATCCAATAGGCCACCAGTCGCTCGCCGCCGGGCGAATCGCCGCGGGCGACAACGATCGCTTGATCAACCTGCGGCGACTCCAGAATCCGAGCGGCGATCTCCGCCGGCTCGATCCGGTAACCGCGCAACTTGATTTGTTGGTCGACGCGGCCCTGGAACTCCAAGAGCCCGTCCCGCGACCAACGTCCTAGATCCCCCGTGCGATACATTCGCGCCCCCGCTGTTCCGGCGAAGGGATCGGGGAGGAACTTCTCGCGGGTGAGTTCAGGCTGTCGCCAGTAGCCGACGGCGACTCCCGGGCCGCCGAGATAGATCTCGCCAATCACGCCGGCCGGAACCAGTTGCCGACGATCGTCCAACACGTAGATCCGGGCGTTGGCGAGCGGCGTCCCGATTGGCGGACGAGCCGGCGGCGGGGACCTCAACTCATGCATCGATACGCCGACGGACACCTCCGTGGGACCGTATCCGTTGAAGAACTTGCGACCGGGCAACCAACGTTCCGCAAGCTCGCCGCTCAACGCTTCCCCGCCCGTGGAGACGGTGGTCATGCTGGGCACATCGTCGGGCTCCAGCGTGGCGAGCAGCGTCGGGGGAAACTTCCCCACGGAGACGCGGCGTTCGGCGATCAATCCCGCGAGCAATCGTGGGTCCAGGACGGTCTCGCGCGAGGCGATGACCAGGCAAGCACCGGAGACCAGCCCCAGACAAACCTCGGAAAGCCCGCCGTCAAAGCAAGGCGACAACCCGTGCAGGACGCGATCGTTTTCATCCACTCCCAGGCGTTCGATATGGCCGCGGATGAAGTTGACAATTCCAAGGTGCGAGATGGCGACTCCCTTGGGGCGCCCGCTCGTGCCGGAAGTATAAATGAGGTAAGCGAGTCGATCGGGGCTCGGCGTTTGGCGAGCAACTTCCAACGCCTCGACTGGGGACAGAGCATGTTCGTCGTCGCTCAAGAGCAGCTTCGCGGAAGCAGCGGGAACGGGGCCGTAGCTGCTCTCACCTTGAGCATCAATCACCAGGGAAGCCTGGCTGTCCTCCACGATCCATTGCACGCGATCGCGAGGCTGATCGGGATCCGCGGGCACATAGACGTAACCGGCGTGCATCACCGCCAACATGCAGGCGACTTGTTGAGGACTTCGCGGCAGATTGATCACGACGCGCGGTTGTGCCGGAAGCTCCATCGGCGGAGCTTGCCGTTGCACAATCCGCCGCAAGGCATCGGCGGCCGCCATCACTTGGCGGCGAAGATCCGCGTACGTCCATTCGATTTCCCCGCCAATCACCGCACAGGCCTCGCCGCGAAGATCGGCCCAACGCAGAATCTGCTGCGACAGCAACGTCGGCGGCGCGAATTCGCGCAGGTTGGCGCCCCATCGCAACAACGTTTCTTGTTGTGGTTCGGTGAGCCATTGGCGAGCGGCCAATGGAGCGTCAGGATGCTGCAGGGCGTCGCGAAGCAGCGTTTGGAACGACTCAATCCATGATCGAATGGTCGCTGCTTCGAACAGAGTCGTGCGATACTCGACTCGGCCGCCAAGCCGACCCGCGGTTTCCCAAAAGAACCATGTCAAGTCGTACTTGGCGGTCGCGTTGTCGATTTCCATGGGCTGGATCGTCAACCCGCCGCCGACCGGCATGTTCAGGGGAGCGTTTTGCACGACCAACGCGGTTTGGAAGAGCGGTGAATGGCTGCGATCACGTTCGCCAATCAGTTCCTCAACAAGCTTCTCCAAGGGCACGTCATCATGAGCATTCGCGGCGATGGCGGTTTGCCGAACGCGGCCTGCAAGCTCCCGAAAAGTCTCCGCTCCCTGCGTCTTGACGCGCATCACCACGGTGTTGACGAAGAAACCGATTAAGTGCTCCCACTCTGGCAATTGCCGATTGGCGGTCACCGACCCGATACAGAAGTCCTGTTGATCGGTAAGGCGATCGAGCAACGCCGCGTAGGCGGCCAGCAGCACCATGAACTCGGTGGACTTTTCCTGTTGCGCGAAACGTTTCAGCGAGGCGAGCAGTTCTTCGTCGAAGGTGAATTCCTGCAGGGCTCCTTCGAAATCCTGCACGGCGGGGCGCGGATGATCAGCGGGCAAGTGCAGCAATCTCGGGGCGCCCTGGAGCACGCCCCGCCAGTATTCCAAACCGCGAAGCATCGTCTCCTGTTGCGCCGGCGAACGTTGCCAGGTCGCAAAGTCGCGATATTGATGCGCCGCGGGAGGCAAGGGCGAAGGCGCATCGTCGCGGGAGGCGGTTTGCAACGCGGCGTCGTAGCAAGCGGCCAGTTCCCGCAACAGCACGGCCATCGACCAACCATCGCAGATAATGTGGTGCATCACCAGCAAGGCGACATGACGCCGAGGTCCCAAGCGATAAAGGATGCATCGCAGCAACGGCGGTTGCTCCAACGAAAAGGGGCGTTGTGCATCCAAACGCATTTCTTGCTGCAGCTTGACGTCCAGAGAGTCGCTCGTCGAATCGCCCCGCGTCGCGTGGCCCGGCGCCGCGAGGAGGTCCTTGCACTCGTGAGCGATTGCCACGCGAGGGTGAATCTTCCGCTCGACTTCGCCGCCGTTCCAGTGGTAGGTGCTGCGGAGTGATTCGTGACGTTCGACGACTCTCTCCAGCGCCCTCCAGAATGCTTGCTGATCCAGGGCGCCTTCCAGGCGAGCGGCCAGAGGCAGGTTGTAGAACGGGTGGTTGGGCTCCAATTGATCGACGAACCATAAGCGTTGCTCGGAATACGAGAGCAAGGCCGGATCGCCCTCGGGGATCTGCCGGGACGCGACTTGGGTCGCGCGGAGACGTTGTTCAAGCAGGGCGCGCTTTTCCGGAGAAAGGCGAGCCAGTCGGTCCGAGAGGTTCATCGCGGGCGATCCTAAGCGTCAGTCCGTTGGGCGACCTTGCGGCGAGCTTCATTCTTGGCCGTCGGGCGAAGGCGTACGGCCTGACCTTATCCAGAGATCCGACCGAATGCTACGGCAGGTCCAACAGTTCCCTAGCTTCTTCATCAGACAGGGATTCCAATTCTCGCAACAAGCGTTCGGCTTCCTCGCCTTGTTGCCGGAACTGGTGGTTCAGGATCGCCTCGGCCATACCCGCCACGGTGGGATGCTGGTAGAAGTCGGCGATCGGCGGTCGCTGCCCGCCAAGCTCGTCCTGCAAGCGAGCGAAGACTTGCATCGCCAACAGGGAATGGCCGCCGAGCACAAAGAAGCTCTCGTGCACATTTTGCACGGGTCTCTGCAGGACTTCGCTCCAGATCGAGGCGATCTTGACTTCCAACGGCGACTGAGGCGGCGCCACCGTTTGTTCGTCGGCCGCTTGCCGCGGCGCGGGCAACCGAGAGCGATCCAGTTTTCCGGCGGCGCTGCGAGGCAGTTCCTCCAAGGAAGTGAAACTGGAGGGCGTCATGTAATCGGGAAGACGCTGTTGCACGAACGCATGCAGTTCCTCCGCGGTGGGCGGATCGTGAACGTCCGCTTTGAGCACGAAATAGGCGGCAAGCGAGTCGCCGAGCGTGTGACGCTGCACGGTGGCACAGGCGTCGATCACGGCGGGATGTTCTCGCAACGCCGTCTCGACTTCGCCCAATTCGATGCGATGACCGCGCACCTTGACTTGCTGGTCGCGACGCCCGACGAACATTAACCTGCCATCGCTCGTCCAGCGGGCCAGGTCTCCCGTGCGATAGAAGCGTTGGGGATCGCCCAGCGCCTCCAGCATCACGAACCGTTGCTCCGTCAACGCCTCATCGTTCCAATAATCCAACGCCAGACCAAGGCCGCCCAGGCATAGTTCGCCGACCGGTCCGGGGCCCAGGGATTGGCGGTTCGCATCGACGACGACGGCCTGAGTGTTGTCGATGGGGCGACCGATGGAATACGCCATCCGTGGATCGTCCAGCCGTTGGATCGTCAACCAGACGGTGGTTTCCGTTGGGCCATAGACATTCCAGAGCTCAACGGAGGACGCGAGCAACTCGCCCGCCAGGTCGCTCGCCAGCGCTTCTCCGCCGCACCATAAGCGTTGCCCGTCTGGGCGCCAGCCGGCGAGCATCAGCCAGCGAAAGACGGACGGCGTGGCTTGCACGATGTCGGGCTTCTCGGTCTCGATCAGAGAACGAAGCAGGTGAGCGTCCAGGCCGGCCGCATCATCGGCCAGGATCATGCAACCGCCGTGAACCAGCGGCAGCCAAACTTCCAACAGGGAAATATCGAAAGAGAGCGTCGTATGCGCGAGGATGGACTCGCCGGCCGCGATCCCCGGTTCGCGCGCGAATGAGCGCAACAGGTTCCACAAGGCTCGATGAGGAACTTGAACGCCCTTGGGCTCGCCGGTGGATCCAGACGTATACATCAGGTACGCCGCATCGGCGGGATCGCGAACGGCGGCGAAGCCATTGGCCTTGGTGGTTGCGACCTTCGGCTGTCGGCCTTCGCGAAGCAGCTGCTCGATCGTGGCTTGACGACATTCAAGCAGAACGGAATCCGCCGCTCGGCAATGCACCGTGGCGTCAGCCAGGACGGCGAGTCTCGCCTGAGCGCTGGCGACAATGCGGTTCAGACGACTGGCCGGATGCGACAAGTCCAAGGGGACGAACGCGGCGCCGCATTTCCAGATCGCCCACATCACGGCGACGGTTTCCGGCGACCTTCCGGAAGCAACCAGGACGCGATCACCGTGAGCGACGCCCGCCGCGGCGAGTCCTCGGGCGAGTAGGTCGGCCAGTTCGCGCAGGCGGCCCAGCGAAAACGACTCGCCCCGCCAACGCAGAGCTTCCCGCTGGCCATCCTGGCCAACGGCTTGTTCCAAAACGTCCACCAGATGGCGAGGTTCGCCTTCGCGGTGCGTGGCGTTCCAATGCACGAGTTGGTTTTGTTGGGCGGCGGACGCAGGCGGGAGCTTCGCCAGACAAACGCCTGGATCGCACGCGATCGCTTCCACCACATCGCGATAGGAATCCAGCAGCAGCGTGGCGTCGCCGTCGCTTATCGTGTCCGGCCGATAAAGAAACACCAGCCTCAGCGGCGCGTCATCCTCGGGCGCCTCGACAATCAACGTCGCATCGAACGCGGAAAAACCGCCATAGGCGGCGTGCATATCCAACAACGTCGCGTCGCCCCAGGTGCGAGGCGCCGGTTGCGGCTCCTGGTAGGCGAACATCACGTTGCTCAACGGATACACGCCCGAGGCCGTTCGTTGCGGCTGTAGAGCTTCGACCAAGATTTCCTGGGGCACATCCGCGTGCTCCCAGTCGACGAGCACCTGGTCGCGCAGGTCGGCGACGAAGCGATCGAATGTCTGCTCCGGCGAGCTCTCCGCGCTCACCACCATCGTGTTGATCAAGCATCCCACAACGTTCGCCAGGCTCGGCGCACTGCGTTGACTGGCGGGAAGGGCCAGGCTGAGATGTTGCTGACCCGTCCATCGCCGCAGCGTCGCGAACCAGGCGCCCAGGTACAGCAAGTGAGGCGTGCCGCGAAGGCTGGGCGCCAACTGATGAATGCGTTCAGCCAACTCCCTTGGCAATTCGATTTCGCATTGCCTCAGTCCATCGGCGGACTCGACGTCGCGCGCGGCGGCGTCGCGGGGAAGTCAACGGTTCGAGGCGCGTCGCCCAGGCGATCACGCCAGTAGGCCAAGCGTTGCTGAAATCGCTCGAACGTTTCGGGACTGCGTTGCCAGGCGGCGAACGTTCTCAGATCGCTTGCGGGCGTCTGGAGCGGTTCGCCGTTCAACAGCGCGGCCAGTTCGTTGATCAGCAATTGCAGGGAGGCGCCGTCGCAGATGGCGTGATGGACCGTCCACTGCAAGCGGACTCGTCCCTCGTCCAGGCGAACGGCCAGCAACCGCCAAAGCGGCGCCTGCTCCAACGGAAGGGGCGCATCGCGATATTCGCTGCTTAATTGAGTCCATCGATGTTCCACATCGCTGATCGCCGGATCGAGCGTCGCGTCGCGGCTCCAATCCAGCCAGGTTACCGGCGGGGCAATCGCGTCCAACACTTCCGCGCGCGGCTCGCCCGCGGCGGCCAAACGGGTCCGCAATGCGGGATGACGCCGCATCAGGTTCTCGACAGCGGCCTGTAGCTGTTGCGGATCAAGCGATCCTTGCAGCGTCCATTGCATCGACAGATGCGACAAGCTGCCGCCGCCGCCCAGTTGATCGAGCAGCCAGAAGCGCTGTTCCGCGTAGGAAACCTGCGAACGGTCGCCGGCTTCGAATTGCAGCCACGGCTGCCGGTCGCCGTGCGTGGTCGCATCGCCCTCGCGTGAATCACGAGCCGCCGCCAGCGCGACGGCCATATCCCGCAGCACGCTGTGCTCGAGAATCAACCTCGGGGTCAGCGCCACTTGATACTCGCGCTCCAAGACGAACAACAGGTGAGCGATCTCGAGCGAATGTCCTCCCAGCGACAGGAAGTCAGCGTTGGGATCGTTGACATTCACTTCGAGCACGTCGCTCCAGAGAGCCGCCAGCTTCGCCTCGTCCGCCGAGAGCGGTTGAGCCGACGTGTCGTTGGAGCCTCCATCGACCGCAGCCTGGGGCCAACGCAGCAATTCATGCAGGGAGTCGCTCAGGAACAACTCCTTGGCCGCTTGCCGCCGGGTCTTGCCGCTGGAGGTCTTGGGCAGCGCGCCGGCGGCGATCAAAACGATCGCATGGGGCCGAACATCGAATTGCTCGATGATGGATTTCACGGTTTGTTCGGCAAGCTGGGGCAAGTCCAAACGTCGCGGCCGCAACACCTCCTGCACGACGACCAGCTCCTCACCCTGCTCCGTATCGACGGAAAACGCGGCTCCGCCGTCCAGCTTCAACCCGGGATGGACTGCCGAGACGCAGGCTTCGATGTCCTGCGGGAAGAAATTACGACCGCTCAGGATCACCAATTCCTTGCAACGGCCGGCGACATACAATTCGTCTCCCTCGAAGAAACCAAGATCGCCGGTTCGCAAGTACTCCCAACGACTTGTGGGAAAGGGGCCTTGGCCGAAGACATGCCCATTGGGCTCGGCGGACAGTCGCGCGTGGAAAACCTGTTCGCTTTCCTCGCTGCGGTTCCAATATCCCACTCCGTTGCCTGGACTGTGCACCCAGATTTCGCCAATCCGGCCGGGCGCCAGCGGTTCGCGGGTGTCGGGATCCACGATCGCGATGCGGACATCCTTCGCGGGAACTCCGCAGCTCACGAGTTGGACGCCGTCGTCATCCGGGCGCACGGTCTTCCGCGTCAAATCTTGCTTGTTGAAGCGACGGACACGGGGGCCTTGCTGCCGGGGCGCGGCGGAGACCATGAGCGTAGCTTCGGCCAGCCCGAACGCCGGCATCATCGCCTCACGGTGAAATCCGCAAGGCCCGAATTTCTCGAGGAAGCGATCGAGGGTCTCGGCCCGCACACGCTCGGCGCCTGTGACGCAGACCTGGACGCTGCTCAAATCCAGTGTTTCCAAATCCGCATCGTCGACCTTGCGAACACAGTGCTCCAGTCCAAAGTTCGGCGAACCGATCGTGGTCGCGCGGTGACGCGTGATGGCTTGCAACCAACGCACCGGACGTTGCATGAAATGCAGCGGCGACATCAACGTGGCGGGCCGCCCCGAGTGCATGGGCAGGAGCAAGCCGCCGATCAATCCCATGTCGTGATAGGGCGGCAGCCAGGTGATGCTGATCGCCTCAGGGACGTACATGCGGGCGTGCATCGCGCGACAATTGTGCAGCAAGTTGGCGTGCGTCACCATGACGCCTCGAGGCATGCCTGTCGAACCAGAGGTGTATTGCAGCAACCCCAATTCGTCGAACGACGGGGCCGGCCAATCCTCCTCGAGCGGGTCGCCGTCGAGCGACTCGATGCCAATGCAATGAGGCACGTCAAGGCTGCGCAACAAGCCATGGCTGGTCTCCAGCAACGCCTCGTTGGCCAACAAGGCGTTGGCGCCTGAATCGACCGTCATCGCCTGCAATCTTGGCAAAAGACGACTGAGACGAAAGGGATCTGGCGGGTAGGCTGGGACGGCAATCGCCCGTGCGTACATGCAACCATACACCGCCGCCACGTAATCCAAGCTGGGATCGAGCAGCAAGAACACTCGCTGCCCGGGTCCGCCTTTTTCGAGCAGGGCCGCGGCAATCACGCGAGCTCGCCGATCCAATTCGGCAAACGTGAGACTGGCGGTTTGCAATTCGCCGTCGAGCAAAAACGTGGCCGCGGGCGCTTGCGGATGCTGCTTGGCCCGCCAGCGCAAGATCTCGGGAAGAGTCAAGTGCTGGGGCGGCAAGTCAGCAGCGGCCGCGCGCGTATCGCCCGACGGGTTTTGCGGAGATGTTTGAGCGTCTTTCATGCATTCAAAAACGGCGGTGTTGCGTTCCTGCAAACCACGCGGTCGCCGCGATGTCCCCCCGGACTCTGGCTCGGGCCGCCCACCCAACGCCGACTCGCAATTGCCGCTTTCCAAAATCTTACCCATTCTACCGAGTTCTTCGCGGCGGACTACCGGTCCGCTGGAGACAGACGAACAAATACGCGGATCATCGCGCAGAAAATGCCGCTAGCGAAACATCGGCAATCTGCGCGGGAAAACGCTTTTGTTTTGACGCACCAGTCGGATTCGTCTCGACTTGCGAGGCGGAAATACCGTCTAATACGGTCTTGGCAGCCGGCCTTCCAGGAGATGGCCGCAAACCTGACGCGACCGGCGCGTTCCTCCCCAATTGAGGGAGCCGAAGGACCCAATCGCTGGCGACGCTCGTCCAACCATAGAAGCGCGTGACAAGCGGAACCGATCGAGCTGGAGGGAAGGATGCTTCCACGGAGTCACCACAGAATGATGCTGAGCCGAATCAAATTCACCATCGTCGCCGTCTCGAGCCTTTTCCTGCTCTGGTTTGCGGCATTCGACACGACCGTCACGGCCGCCGAAACCGGCGCCAGCGAACGCGCCTACGATGTCGAACCTCGCGCGGTGGCCCCGCTGGAAGCGGGAATTCGCATCACCTCGCAACCGCCTCGAGGTTGGAGCCACATGGTGTTGCAAGCCACGCCGCGCCTTGGCGCCGGCGACGTTTCAGAAACACCGGCCTTGGTTGCTAAGTACGCCACCACCTTCACCACCGTGATCCTCGCCAACGTGAAGCAGTTGGAACAAGGCGGGCCCTACTATCTGGACAAACTGGCAATCGGAGCAGCCGTCCCCATCAAGGGAGAGTTGACCATCGTCACGGCGGCCAAGCATCAAGAGCTGGGCGCCGGCATCGGCTTCATCGGAGGACGCGTGCTGGCCGCGAGCGAAGAAGTCATGGCCAAGGCCCGACAAGTGGCGCGTTATCCCGGCATGCTGATCTACGACGTTCCCGCCTTGATGTACCTGAACAACCGCCACGAAGACCTGACGATCCGCCATGTGGTGTGGGTGGCCGAACGCAGCGGCCGTTTGGGCTCTGCGATGTGGGTAATGCGCGATGGCAAGAATCCCGATTCGTTCGACTTGATCGGCGACGAAATTCGATTCGTACCACCGGGCACGCGGGAAGATCGAGTGCTTCACGTGGACGGCAACGAGTTTACGCTCGGGATCCCTTCAGCCCGAGCCTTCGCCATGACGACGCTGCCGCCAGGAAAATCGTTTCCACCCAGTCCCAGCCTGCGCGAACTGGCGGTCGTCCGACGCTTTGATCGCGAGAAGCTCGGCCAGATGGCCCGGGCGTTGTCCGAAACGCTCCGCAAGTAGAGCTCGGACGAACGCAAAGCTCGGCAACGCAAAGCTCGGGCACATGCAAAGCTCGGACGACGTTGGCGCGAAGCACGGAGCGTGGGGGAGACGGTTCGCGCAACTCCCTGCGCGGGCGGCCGGGCCTGCGCGGGCGGCCAAGACAGTCCGTTGTTGCCCAACGGCGCTGTGGAGCCTAAGCTAGAAGGGAGGTGGAGGTCCGTCGCGGACGAGCTGCTCGTCGGGTCGCCCTGCCGCCCCTCCCTCGGTCCTGGCCCTCGACTTGCGCCCACTGTCCCATGCATCCGCTGACTCGAACCACGCCCGTTTGGCTGTCCGCTCCGATGGCGTTGTGCTGTCTGGCGGGCGGGCTATGGCTGTCTGGCGGGCAGCATGCTCGCGGCGAATGCGGCGATTGGCTGTCGCATGCGAGCGGCGAATCGGCCGTCGCCTGGTTGGCTGGGGTGCAACGAGCGCGCGCCGCGTTGACGTTCACATCGGTGCGATTCGATTTGGCTAGCGTGCCCCAGCGGCCCCTGCCTCACCGTGGTTGTTCGGGACCGCGTTGCGGGCGACGACCGCTGGCGCCCAGCGACGAATGGAGCCCATCCACCAGGGTGCATCGACCGGTCGCCGGCATCGCCGACAATGAAGGCGCCCCTCGTTCGGCCCATCGTTCACCTCTTCCCGAAGATGCGCAACTGAGTTCGTCGGACGCCGCCGACCGCATTGAGCGTCCGCCCCGCGGCTAACGCCCTTCTTTGAGTTTCAGGTTTCTCCCCAGCCGACACGCCGCGAAACGGCGGTCTGTGGCCGTATTCCGGGCGCTCCTCACGCACGGGGCCGCCCAAGTGTCCGGCGTCGCCTTGAATGGCGCCAGGCTGGGGGCTTCGCAGCCCGTTCCGCCCTGACCGTGAGGGGGTTGTCGGTTGTCGCCGGCAAATCGAATCACGGCGGGGCGCATCCGACGCATCGATGCGCAAGAGAGTGAATTGATGTCCGACGTCACGTCACAGCAAGGCGCCGGCGACCTCGCCAAGAGCCTGCTCCAACCGTCAACGACTCGGCCGAAGCTTGCGGTCGGGCCGCGCTTGCGGAAGTTGCTTTATGTCGTCTTGGCCTTGGCGGCGCTGTTGGGCGCCAATGCCGCTTATCTTTCCAGCGTGACGGCGTTGGAATGGTACAGCGGACGGACCTATCAGAACTACTTCTACCAGTACATGTTCTTGGCGCATTTGGCGCTGGGGTTGCTGCTGTTGGTTCCCTTTGTCGTGTTCGGCGTGCTGCATATGTTGGCGGCTCGAAATCGCCGCAATCGGCGGGCTGTGAGGATTGGCTATGTCTTGTTCACGGCTTCCATTGGCGTGTTGGTCAGCGGCCTGTTGCTGACGCGGGCTGGCGGCTTCGACTTGAAACAGCCGCTGGTTCGGAGCACCGTCTATTGGCTGCATGTCGTCTTGCCGCTGGCCGCGGTGTGGCTGTACTGGCTGCATCGACTGACGGGTCCGCGCATCAAGTGGAGGATCGGCCTGGCCTATGCGGGGCTGGTCGCGGCAACCGTGGCGGTGATGATGTGGCTGCACTCGGAGGATCCACGGCGGTGGTACGCCATGGGACCGGAATCAGGCGCCGCGTACTTCGAACCCTCGCTGGCGCGAACGGCCGAGGGCGACTTCATTCCCGCCCAGGCGTTGATGAACGACCAATACTGCTTGAAGTGCCATGCCGACGTTCACGCCGCCTGGAGCGACAGCGCCCATCGCTTCAGCTCGTTCAACAACCCGCCCTATCTGGCGAGCGTGATGGAAACTCGGCAAGTCTCCTTGGCACGCGATGGCTCCGTCAAGGCGTCGCGATGGTGCGCCGGCTGCCATGATCCCGTCCCGTTCTTTAGCGGCGCCTTCGACGACCCTGACTTCGATCCGTTGAACCACCCCACGGCGAACGCCGGGATCACGTGCACGGTCTGCCACGCGATCACGCATGTCAACAGCACCAAGGGGAATGCGGACTACACGATTGAGGAGCCGTTGCACTATCCGTTCGCCTACAGCGAAAACCCGATCCTGCAATGGATCAATAATCAATTGGTCAAAGCCAAGCCGGAATTCCACAAGCGGACGTTCCTGAAGCCGTTTCATCAAACGGCGGAGTTCTGTGCCACGTGCCACAAAGTGCATCTGCCCGAAGCGCTGAACCACTATAAGGAATTCCTCCGCGGACAAAACCATTATGACCCGTATCTGCTGAGCGGCGTCTCCGGTCATGGCGCTCGCAGCTTTTACTATCCACCGGAAGCGGAGAGCAATTGCAATCGCTGCCATATGCCGCTGCAGGCGTCGGACGACTTCGGCGCGAAGCTCGTTCGACGGCGCCGACGTGATGAGCGTGCACGATCACCTGTTCCCTTCGGCCAACACGGGAATCGCCTGGTTGCGCGACCGACCCGAGGTCATCGCCGCTCATGAAGAGTATTTGCAGGGCGTGATGCGAGTCGATCTGTTCGGGGTCCGCGAAGGCGGCGAGATCGACGGTCAACTGACCGCGCCGCTGCGTCCCGCAACGCCAACGCTGCGGCCGGGCGGGACCTATTTGCTGGAAGCCGTGATTCGCACGCTCCGCATGGGGCACTTGTTTACGCAAGGCACGGCCGACTCGAACGAAGTCTGGCTCGACGTGCTGGTGACCTCGGGCGATCGCGTCTTGGGCCGCAGCGGAGCCGTGGATCCCGAGCGAGAAAACGAAGTGGATCCCTGGTCTCACTTTGTCAATGTCTTCATGCTGGACCAGAACGGAAATCGCATCGATCGTCGCAACGCGCAGGACATTTTCACTCCGCTTTACAACCATCAGATTCCTCCCGGCGCCGGGCAGACAGTCCATTATGAACTGACGTTGCCAGAGGACCTGACGCAACCGGTGACCGTCGTAGTCAAATTGAACTACCGAAAGTTCGACACGCGTTACATGAAGATCGTTGCGGAGACCAACGAGAAACTGGGGCAGACCATTCGAGGTCATCGCAGCGGGACGCCCTACGTCAACCAACTGCCGATCGTCACGCTCGCGTCGGACCGCATGACCTTTCCCGTCGACGGCGTGAATGTCGCCGTGCAGAACCCGCCCCGCGAGATTCCCGCCTGGCAGCGTTGGAACGACTACGGGATCGGTTTGCTGCTCAAAGGCAAAGCTGAACTGCGTCAAGCCGAGGAGGCGTTTAAGCAGGTGCAGTTGTTGGAGCGGTGGGACGGCCCGCTCAACCTGGCTCGCGTTTACGAAGCGGAAGGTCGCCTCGACGACGCCGTCGCCGCCTTGGCTCGCGCTCAGGCGTTTTCCGAAGTCGAGGGCTATCCGCGCTGGACCTGGGCATGGCTCAGCGGCGTCGTCAATCGTCAGCAGGGCCGCCTGCGCGAAGCGGTGCAGAACCTCCGCAGCGTCCTGAATGATCGCACTCCCGACATGATTCGTCGCGACTTCGACTTCAGCCTGGACTATGAAGTCATCAATCTGTTGGGACAAACTCTGTTCGATCTCGCGAAGGCCCGTCGCGGCCGACCCGAAGAAGCCGCGCCCTTGCTGGCGCGACGCCATCGAGCAATTCGAGAGAACGCTGACAATCGACTCGGAAAACGTCTCGGCGCATTACAACTTGCAACTGCTGTACACCGAGATCGGCGACCAAGAGAAGGCGAAGCATCACGAGCGGATGCATCAACGTTATAAACCCGACGATAACGCTCAGGGTCGCGCCGTCCGACTGGCCCGCGAACGCTATCCCGCCGCCAACCACGCCGCCGAAGCGGTGGTGAAGTACTCGCTGCAGCGCGTCGGCGCGCCGGGACTGCCGCTTCGCAAGGAATCAGGCCATGACTGAAAAACACCCTCCCGCGAAATCGACGCTTCCCGGCGAACCCGAAAACGAGCAGGACGACGCCATCATCGGAGTCGCCTTCCGCTGGTCGCTTGTTGTTTTTGTCCTGCTGGGGCTCCTTGGCGGAGTGGCGTTCTACATCCTGCGACCCCGCCCGCAACCGGTTGTTGTGGAGGAATCCGATCTGGCGGAGGTGCAGGTGCGCGAGGCGCCGCAAGTGGATTTGCCCCAGATCCCCTTTCGCGATGTCACGCGCGAAGCAGGCATCGCTTTTCGCCATGAAAACGGCGCCTATGGCAGCAAGCTGTTGCCCGAAACCATGGGCGGCGGAGCGGCCTTTCTGGACTATGACTCGGACGGCGACCAGGACATCCTGTTGGTCGGCGGCCGACGCTGGCCTTGGGACCCGCGAGAGCCAATGCAGGCGCCGCCCTCTTCCCTGTGCTCTATCGCAATGATGGAAACGGGCGGTTCGAGGACGTCACCAAGGCGGCCGGACTGGCCACTTCCCTCTACGGCATGGGCGTCGCCTGCGGCGACTATGATAACGATGGATTCGTCTACATCTACATCTCCGCCGTGGGCCCCAACAAGCTGTTTCACAACGAGCAAAACGGAGCATTCCGCGAAGTGTTGGATTCCGTCGTCAGCGGCGGAGCGGAGGATTGGGGATCCAGTTGCGGATGGTTGGACTATGATCGCGATGGGGATCTGGATCTCTTTGTCTGCAACTACTTGCAATGGAATCGTCAATACGATGAATCGCAGGGTTTTCAATTGACAGGCGGCGGACGTGCGTACGGGCGGCCGCAGAACTTCGAAGGCGCGTTCCCCGCACTGTATCGCAACGACGGCGAAGGCCGTTTCAGCGACGTCAGCGAAGCCGCCGGCTTACACATCAAGAACTCGGCGACAGGAGTTCCCATGGCCAAGTCGCTGGGAGTCGCGTTTGCGGATTTCGACAATGATCAATGGCCGGACATCGTCGTGGCGAACGACACCGTGCAGAACTTCCTGTTCCACAATCGACAAGACGGGACCTTCGAAGAAATCGGCGCCCTGGCCGGCATCGCCTTCGATATGAACGGCCAAGCCCGCGGCGCCATGGGCATCGACTCCGCGTACTTCCGCGACAACGGAGCGCTGGGCGTGGCGATCGGGAACTTCTCCAACGAGATGACCGCGTTGTATGTCTCGATGGGCGACGCCATGCAGTTCATGGACGAGGCGATCTCCAGCGGCCTGGGGCCCAATACTCGGCTGGAATTGACGTTCGGCCTGACCTATGTCGATATGGACCTTGACGGACGCTTGGACTTGCTCGCCGCCAATGGGCATCTGGAAGAGGACATCCATCGCGTGCAACCCAGCCAACACTACGAACAACCGCCCCAGTTGTTCTGGAATTGCGGCCCCCAATTCGACACGGAGTTCATGCCGTTAAGCGAAGTGCAATGCGGACAGGAGTTCTTTCGGCCAATCGCCGGCCGCGGAGTCACCTGCGGCGATATTGACGGCGATGGCGACTCGGACGTCTTGATCGTGGGCGTCGGCGCATCGCCCCGCTTGCTGCGAAACGACCAATCGTTGGGCCACAATTGGCTGCGGTTCTCGCTGCGGGGAGTGGCGGACAATCGCGACGCCATTGGCGCCAAGATCGAAATCCGACTGGGTGATCGCGTCCTCCGCCGCCAAATCGGCCCCACTCGCAGCTATCTCTCGCAAATCGAACTGCCGGTCACTGTCGGAATCGGCGAGGCGGAAACCGTTGACGCCGTGGAAGTCGTCTGGCCCAACGGGCAGCGGCAAGAGGTGCCGATTACCGAGCTGAACACCATCTACCACGTCACGCAGCAATAGAACCATCACCAGGATCACCACTTCATGCCCATATCATCCGCGGCCGGCGACGATTCGGCAATTGCGGACCCCTCGCCCGCCAGCAAGCCGACGCGACGGCGGCGGGCTGCGTCTTCTACGCTTGCTGCTGGCTGACCTGGTTAGCCGTCACCAGCTGGCAAGGGTGGTGGCCGGCGGTGCGACAAGCCTGGTTCATCGCGCCCACCATGCTGGGCGGCAGCATGATTGCGGGCGCCACGGCCGAAGGAGGCGGGGCGGTCGCGTTCCCCGTGCTAACGCTGGTGTGCAATGTTGAACCGATCGTCGCTCGCGACTTCACGATGATGATCCAGTCGGTCGGCATGACCGCGGCCTCGATCGCGATCCTGACGATGGGGCTGCCCGTGGAATGGCGATCAATCCTGTGCAGCCTGGCCGGCGGGTCGCTGGGCCTTCTGCTGGGACTGCACGTCGTCGCTCCACTGCTGCCGCCGCCGTTCGCCAAAATGTTCTTCGTCAGCTTCTGGCTGGCGTTCGCCGTGGTTCTGTACTGGGTCAACCGCGAGGGAGATCGCTTGGTGCATCCACGCATTCCGCACTTCGCGACACGGCAAGCAATCCTGCTGGTCCTGGCGGGCGTCATCGGCGGGATCGTCAGCGGCATTGCCGGTTGTGGTTTGGACATCACGGCGTTTTCGCTGCTGGTGCTGGGGTTTCGCGTCTGCGAGTCAGTGGCCACCCGCAGCAGCGTCCTGATGATGGCGGCCGCCAGCCTGATCGGTTTCGCCGATCGTGGGCTTTCCGGGACCATCTCGCCCGACGCCTGGCGCTATTGGTGGGTCGGCATGCCGGTCGTCATCGCCGGCGCCCCCCTGGGCGCCTGGCTGGTCAGCAAACAACCCCGCCACGTCTTCGCCTGGGTGCTCTACGCCACCATCAGCACCCAATTTATCGCCGCCCTGCTCATCGTCCCCCAAAGCCCAACACTGTTGCTGTTCAGCGGTGCGGCGCTGGCGCTGGGATTGGGGACGTTCTGGGCCTGGCGAAATATGGCGAGGTGCGGGGGTAGTTCTGGGTTCTGGTTCTGGTTTTGGCTTCTGGTTCTGGGTCTTGGTTCTCGGCGCCGGGCCGCGTGCTTGCTGCGGCGGCGTCGAACCTCGCCAAGAGGGTGACATCTTGGAAGAACTCGCAGCTCTCAGATGTCCTTGCAATTTTCCCCCCAACAGTTAGAAACTTCGTCGTCCCCCTACATTCCGTATCTTTCGTGACCCGAGCATATTCGCTCGAAGAAAGGGATCTTCTGATGCTGCGAGTATTGTTGACGAGTTGCGTGGCGATTGTTCTGACCCTGGTTGGCGGTCCAGCGAGCGGGTCCATGGTGACTCTTCGTTCGAGCGTGGACCTGAACAATCTAGCTGGTGTCCCGAATGGGGATAGTTTTACGATTTTTGTAGATCTCAGCCTCGACGCTGGCGAATCGCTGTCCGCACTTATGGCGATTGTGGACTTCGATGCACTCAACTTCCAAGCCGCGAACTCCAGTCCCCGGTGCGAACATACCCGTTGGGTTTTTCGGCTTTTCTGGAGTGAGTTTCGCGAGGGGTCTTACGACGGCTGCGCTCCGGGTGCGGGCGGCCCGATCAACGGCCCCTCGAATGACGTGTTTTTCAGTTTTGACGTGACGGTGAACCGGCTAGACGGGGCCCCAGATACCGGTTTCTTTTCGTTCGGCCTGGGCGACCGTACCGACGGCGTCCAATACGGGCCCCCGTTGGAGTATTCGTTCGAGCAATTCCGGCGCCGTTCCTGAACCGTTAAGCGGCGTGATTTGGGCAGGCTTGGGTCTGGTGGGCATGGGCCTGCGAAGGCGAGCCAAGCTCAAAGCGGTGGCCTAGCGAGAGGGTGCTGCGTTGATCTTGGGGGACCCCGAAAGACAGGTCCTAGAGGCTCCTGCCGAAGGTTTTTCGTGTCTTTGGTGTCTTTCGTGGTCCCCCAATCGGCTTTTTTCGGTTGCCGGTCCTTGCCGCACCGCCATAATGAGTAGGAATTGTTCCGCCGCCTACTCATTGACGGATGATTGTGATGAAGGTGTTGCCGCTGGCCGAGTCCCGTTGTGCTGTCTGGTTTGCGCCCTCATTCTGACGCTGCTGATCAAGAGCGTCGCCGCCGCCGAGGAGCCGGCCCAGCAGCCTCGCACCGCTGTTTTTGCTGGCGGCTGCTTCTGGAGCATGGAGAAGGCGTTCGATAAGGCCCCGGGCGTGCGGGACGTGATGTCGGGCTATACCGGCGGTCGCACTCGCAATCCCAGCTACGAGAATTACTCGCAAGCCGGCCACCGCGAGGCGATTGCCGTTTCCTATGATCCGGGCAAGATCACCTTCGCTGGTCTGGTCGAGTACTTCGTCAAACACATCAATCCGCTGGATCGCGGCGGATCGTTCATCGATCGAGGAAGGAACTACAGCCCGGCGATCTATGTGGCCGACGAATCCGAGCGAGCCGCCGCGGAGAGCGTCATCCAGGCGATCGATCGCCTGGGCGTCTATCGCGGCCGCATCAATGTGCCCATCCTGGCGCGAGAACCTTTCTGGCCCGCCGAGCAGTATCACCAGGACTACTACCGCAAGCAACCGGCCGTTTATGCGAAATACGCTGCAGGCAGCGGGCGCGGCGAATTCATCCAGCGTCATTGGGGCGACCGGGCGGGCCACTGCGAGTTGCCCTCCGCGTTCCCCGATGCATCGGGTAGCGCCGAATCGCAGAGCCAGCGAGACGAGCAACCCCGCGAACTCACCGATAACTCGGCCTCCGATGCCGAGGCGCGTCAAGCGCCGTGGAAGGATTTCCAAAAGCCGACCTCGGGCGTGCTGCGGCGCCAACTGGACCGATTGCAGTATCAGGTGACTCAGCATGATTTTACGGAACCCGCCTTCCGCAATCGCTATTGGAATCATCACGCCCCCGGCTTGTACGTTGATGTTGTCTCGGGAGAACCACTGTTCGCTTCCACCGCGAAGTTTGATTCGGGGACTGGCTGGCCAGCGTTCACCAATCCCATCGAGCGAGACGGAGTAGTCTTCCATCCGGACTACTCCAATGGTCAGCAGCGGGTCGAAGTGCGTTCCAAGTACGCGGACTCGCACCTGGGACATGTGTTCTCCGACGGGCCACGGGCACGTGGCGGGATGCGGTTCTGCATCAATTCGGCGGCTCTGCGGTTCATCCCCTTGAGCCGGCTTGAGGCCGAAGGCTACGAAGCTTACGCGGAACTCTTCCGCGGGCTAAAGTAGGGGCTTTCGCGGATGACGGGTGCGCATCGCGTCGCGGCCAATCGCCAGAGCGACGCCTTTCGCCCAATTGGGGGCGGCGCACACCGTTCACCGTGCCACAACCGCCCTTGCTGAACAGAAAAGTCGGTGTCCCATGTCCCAGGCATTTTCGGCGGAGCAGGTGGCTTGGGGGCGTCGGCTCCTGGCCTGTGTTGCCACGATCGCGGTCATTCTCTTGCTAACGCCAGCGGGGCGCGCCGATGATCCGCCGAAGGTGGAACTGATCGCCGGCGCCTGGCTCGACAGCGAAGTCGCCGAAGATGCTCAAGCCGAATTTCCCATGCAGCGGCCATTTGGAGCCGCCGTGGATCAGCAGGGGACGCTGCACGTCGTGGAACTGGAAGGCGGTCGCGTGCATCGGCTTCCCTTCGGCGGCGGGTGGTCAACCGTCGGTGGCGACGGCTCTCGTTCCTATCAGGGTGATGATGGCCCGCTGGCCGCGGCCACCTTCAACGGGATGCACAACGTCGCGGCCACCCGGGACGGCGATCTCTATATTGCCGACAGCTGGAATCACTGCGTGCGAAAGGTTGACGCCGCCACAGGAGTCATCACCACGGTCGCGGGGACCGGCCAGCCGGGCTTCTCGGGAGACGGCGGTCCGGCCATCGAAGCTCGCTTCAACTACGTCATGTGCGTCAGTCATGAACCCGCAAGCCACCAAGCTGTGCATCACCGACTTGAAGAACCATCGCATCCGGATGCTGGACCTGGCGAGCGGCATTGTGACCACCGTGGCGGGTAACGGCCAGTCGGGCCCGCCCGACGACGGCCAGCCGGCGACTGCGGCGCCGTTGGTTGATCCGCGCGCGCGGTGATGGACAAGTTGGGCCGCATTTACATCCTTGAACGAAGCGGCCATGCCCTGAGAATGGTCGATCCGAATGGACGCATTCATACTGTGGCGGGTACCGGCAAGAGGGGGCGAGTGGACGGCCCGGCGCTGCAAGCTGAATTCAATTCGCCCAAACATCTTTGTCTGGATCACGACGGACGCGTGCTGATCGCCGACGAAGGCAACGGGCTGATCCGATGCTATGATCCTGAGACCAAGAAAGTGGCGACGATTTTGGGCGACGGCAAGTCGCGACCAGCAGTCGCACTGAAGCAACCTCATGGTGTTTGCATGGACCATGGACAACTGGTTGTGCTGGACTCCGGGAACGATCGCGTCTTGCGTATGCCGTGGCCTAGCGACGGCTTTGTTGAACTCTTCAACGGTCGGGATCTCAGCGGTTGGCGATTGGTCAACACGGCGCCATCTACGTGGACCTACAACGACGAAGGACTGCTGGTCTGCTCGGGCAAGCCTATTGGAGAGCTGCGCACCGAGAAGATGTATCAGAACTTCATCCTGGAACTTGAATGGCGGCATCTCGTTCCCAAGGGCAACGCCGGCGTGTTTGTGTGGGCCGACGACATCACCGCCAAGGGAGTCCCCTTTCATCGAGGCGTGGAGGTGCAAGTGCTGGAGAACGCCTACGGAAACACCGGCAGCCACACCACGCATGGCGACATCTTCCCGATACACGGCGCCATGATGACGCCCGTTAACGGTCGTCGCGGAAGCCGCGCCTTCCCCATCGAGAACCGTTCCCATCCCAGTCCCCAATGGAATCACTACCGCATCGTCTGCATCGACGGTGAGATTTCGCTGGCGGTGAACGGCAAAATAGTAACACGAGGCTACCAGGCGTCCCCGCGAAAGGGCTACATTTGTCTCGAATCCGAGGGCGGCGTCGTACACTACCGCAACGTGCGGATCAAGGAGTTGCCTGGGGGCGACTTGCCCGCCGAGCAGGTCGCGGTCTCCGAGCGCGGTTTTCAGTCGCTCTACAACGGACTTGACTTGAATAACTGGAACATCGGCGATCAGGATCAAGCCGCGTGGCGAGCAAACGACTGGATCCTTCAATACCGCCCCGATGAGACGGTCATCAGCGAAGGAAAAAAGGACCTGGCGACCAGCGGACTCGCCACCCGCCAAGCATGGGCCGACTACGACTTCATTGTGGATATCAAACCCTTGCAAGCGGACCGAGGCGTCACGATCCTGCCGCACGGCGACCGGTTGGGCGTGCGCTTGCCGATCGAACAAAGAGGCGCGGGCTCGCGCGCTGCGAGTGAATCAATGGCAACGCATCGAGGGCGCCGTGCGCGGCGATACATTGCAGTTGAGCATCGATGGGAAAGCGCTTGAGCCGATCAAGCTCGATGCGTCGGTTCCCAAGGGGCCCTTCCGTCTGGCGCCGGACGCTCGCTGTGATCTGGCCAACATCTATGCGAAGTGACTTTCCGCGGCGCCGGCGAGGAACAGGCGCTGCGCCGGAGCACGCGTAACCCGCGAGGCGTGTCGTACGGGCACGCGTCTTCAGCGGAGCGCGGCTCTGTGGGTTACGCCGCGCCTTGCCAGCCTCCGCCGAGGGCTTTGTACAGTGCGATCAGGCTGAGCGTGACCGATCCGGTGGCTTGCACCAGTTCATCTTGGAGCGTCGTCAATTGGCGCTGGGCGATCAGCAAGGCTTCGAAGCTGGTCAGACCTTCAATGTACCGCAGTTCCGCGAGTTCGGCGGCGTCCCGCGCGGCCTCAACCGCTTTCTCCAACTCGTCCGCCTGATCACGATTAAGAGTGAAACTCGCGATCGAACTTTCGACTTCCTCGATGGCTGTCACGACCACCTGGCAGTAGCGCGCGACGGCCTGTTGGTAGCGAGCATCTTGGACATCAATGTTTCCCCGCACGCGTCCAAAACTCAACAGATTCCACCGCAGAATTGGGGACACGCGATAAGCGATGCTGTCGGTCACAATCCACTGCCGGATCGCGGTCGTGTCATACGTGAACACGCCAGCAATGGACAACCGAGGATAGAGGTCCGCCGTGGCAATGCCGATCCGTGCGCTCTGGGCGGCCAATTCGCGCTCCGCTCGGCGGATATCCGGGCGACGGCGAACAAGATCAGCCGGGATCCCGACGGCGACATTCGCCGGTGGGCGAGGGATTTGAGGTGTATAGCCGACTTGATCCATTAAGTTATAGACTGGACGGGATTGCAAAACACACAGCCGGTTCAAAACAAGCTGCTGGTCCCGTTCGAAAACGGGCAACGCGGGGCGCGTTTGCCGCCAGTTGGTCGCCGCTTGCAAGGGATCAAGGCTCGAGGCTAAGTCCTGATCCAATTTCGCTTGAGCGATATCCAGGGTCTGCTTCTGCAATGTGGCGTTCTGGTTGGCGAACTCGTACCGCGCCTGCAAGACTCGCAACTGCACGTAGTTCGCCGCAACATCGCCGAGCAATGTGACCATGATGTCGCGGCGATTCTCAACGGCCGCATCGATGTCCGCGTTGGCGGCCTCGATCGAACGACGCACCGCGCCAAACAGGTTGACCTCCCAACTCATATCAAACCCGCTTCGCCAGAAATCGAAGGGAGGGCGATTCAAATTGAAGCCGAACGCCGTTCCGTTATTACTGACTTTGATGCGTTGGTAATTGGTTTCCGAATAGAAGTCCGGAAAGAGCCCGCCTCGAGCAACGCTGCGCTGGGCCCGAGTTTCGAAGATCAAGGCGGCGGCCTCCTGCAACGTCAGATTCTGTTGCAAGGACTGCTGGATCAATGAGTCCAAGACCGGATCTTGAAAGCCGCGCCACCATTGCGAATCGACCTGGCGATCGGCGTTGACTTCGCGCTGTAACTCGTAGCTCCACGCTTCGGAAACGCAAGCCGCGGGACGAATGTAGTTGGGGCCGGCCTTGCAGCCCGCCAAAGCCGCCACGAGGGCGGCAATGGCGAACAGCAAGTCGATTTGCAATCGGGTCACGAGGCACCTGGTCAGGAGGAACCAGTCCGTCAAAAACTCGCTCGTGGGAATGAGCAAGCTTGGCGCCTGTTTCTTCGTCCTTACGCATCATGACTCGTGAATCGGTTGTGCCGTTGGCGCCAGGGTTACCGACAGTAGGGGCGGCGCGAGCCGAACATCCGGCACAGTTTGACATGGCCGCGGCGAAGGAATGGCAACGGGCAGCGCGGCGCAACCCAGAGGACAGACTTGCATCCGCCTCTGCGGTTCTCCGTGTCCTCCGCGGTCAATTCCATCCGGATTTTTCTTAACTTGATGCGTATGGGGTTTACCGATCCCGCAGGTCGTAGCACATCAGCTTGTCTTGCTCGCGAAGATAGAGACGGCCATCGAGGACCACGGGATGAGCCCAAGAGTTGTCTTCCTGGTGGGCCGGCATGAACTTGCCCAACAGGTCGTACTTTTCCGGCGTCGCCCGGATGGCGGCCACATCGCCCGACTGGTAGCGAAAGACCAGCACGTCGCCCACCAGCAACACCGCGGCGGACCCGTTGCCAGGCCCGCGACGATCACCGCCCCAAACCACGTCGCCGCTAAGGAGGTTTACGCAGATTGGGAAACCCTGATTGTGTTTGTGTCCCCCGTACACATGGCCGTCGTGCAGGATCAAGCCGCCATGATGATTCTGAAATTGATTCCCATCGAGAAAATACACCTCTTCGGCTTGCACGCCCTCATCGGCGCCCTGCAATTGCAGCAGCGCGGACCCGGCGCCGTATCCGGTGGATGTGAACACGTAATCGTTGGAAACAAGCGGAGTCGGGATGTTCGCCGTCCTGTTCGCGATGCGGTCGTATCGCCAGAGGAATTCGCCGTCGGCCGTGCGCACACTGACCAGACCGCTGCCAACCAGTTGAACGTATTGAGGCACGCCCGCCGCCTGTGACTTGACCATCGAGGCGTACGCCGCGGACGGGTCGCCCGGAGCTTTGGCCCGCCACAATTCGCTGCCATCGGCGGTGTTCCAGGCCGCAATCACCGCTCCGGGGCCTCCAGGAGTCGCAATCACCGCGTCACCATCGACCAGCGGCGATTCCGAGAACCCCCAACCGGACATCATGCGGCCGCCATACTGTTCGAATTCCTTTTCCCAGAGGACAGCACCGTCGGCGCGACTTAAGCAGACGAGCTTGCCATCGGAGGAAACGACAAACAGCCGCGGTCCATCGATAGTTGGCGTGCTTCGAGATCCGGCGTAGCCATGTTGGGGCGGCTGCGAGGTGATGGCTCGCGACCAGAGAACCTTACCGTCCTCGGTGCTAGTGGCGATGACCGCCTGTGCCTGATCCAGATTGCCCGTTGTGTAAACGACGCCGTCGGCGATGGAAACGCTCGCGTAGCCGCGTCCCATTCCGCTCGCCATCCAAAGCAACTTGGGCGGCCGCTGATTCCAGTCGAAATTCAATCCCGTCTCGGTGGATTTCGCGGCGCGGTCGGGTCCGCGCCATTGCGTCCAGCGGCCGGGTTCGTTTGGCTGGGCGAGCGAGATTCGGCAAGCCAAGGCAGATAGACAACAGAGGGTGATCAGGACCAATCGGGGCATAAACAAGGCTCCATTTTCCCTAACTTGGATAGATTCGCTGGTCGCGAGTTTAATGGGCCGAGAGAGGCTTGCCAACGAGCTCGGCGCGATTGCGGGAAGGGCCCCAGCCGCCGGAATCGTTAAATTCGGGCGAATCGTCATATTTTCGCACAACATTCCCAGCCGTTTTAGTCGAAACAACCAGACAGAGCTGCAGTAGGCGGTCTTGCGGGACTGTTCTTGCGGCTGCGAGGTCGAGGCAGCGGTTCGTCCGCTCCTCCGTTTCCCCCTGGCACCCTTGCACGCTGGTGATTGCATGTCCGCTTTTTTTGCCGCGATGACGATGGACAACCTGTTCATTCTCGGTGTTTTGCTGTTCATGTTCGGACTGTTGATCGGATACTGGTTCCGGCCTCAGCAGCTGGACGAGTTGACCGAGTATGAGGAGGAGATCCAACGGCTCAGAAACGAGCGCGACGAGATGCTGGGGCGGCTGGAAAACACCGCCCCCAACGACGTGGTGGAGTCCGCCCAGGATGAAGCGCGTGTAGCTCAAGAGCTTCTCCAGCAGGAACAACAAGCACGGACCGACGCGGAACAAGCGGCGGATAAATTGCGGCGCCATGTCCAGACCATGGAGTCGCAGCTGCGAGACTCCCAGGCGCTGCTCGAGGAACGCGACGAATTGCGAGCGGCGCTGAAAGAATCCCGCTTGCGGCTGGGCCAACTGGAAAGCGCCCACGGATTGACGTCTGGAGATCTGGCGGAGGCGCAGCAGCAGCGGGCCGAGGCCGAAAGGGAGTTGGGCGGATTGCGCAAGACCGTGGAGCAACTTCAAAGCCATCTGGCCGAAGCCGTCGCCACCGTGGATGAGGAGCGGGATCAGCGCATGGCGTCCGACGCCCGCGTCAACCAACGGCAGTCCGAGATCGAACAGCTGCGAGTCGAGATTGAACGCCTTCATGGCAGCCTGGATCGGGAACGCGGCGAGACCGAAGCGATGCTCCGCGACCAGCGTGACGCGGCCGATCAACTGCGGGCGCAGCTGCAAGAGGCTCGGGTTCAAATGGGCAAGGAGCTCCAAGAGCTGCGCAATCGCCTGCAACGGGAAACGGTCGAACGCGCCGAGTTAGACCAGCTGGCGGCGCAACGTCAGGAGGAGCTCGAACGCATTCAGCAATTGCTCCGCGACCGTGAAGCGGCCGTGGGCGATCAAGGCGAACTCATCGAACAACTGAAGCGCGAATGCACCGGCATGCAACAGGAGCGGGACCAGCGCAACGAGGATCTGACACAAGAGCGCCGTGCGCGAAAAATGTCGGACGCCGCGCTCAGCGAAAGGGTCTCCGAAGTCGATCGCCTGGCCGCGACGACTCGATCGCTGGAAGGCGAAATCGCTCAGCTCCGACGCGAGCTGGATCAGGATCAACGAGCCTACGCCGAACGCTTGCAGGCGGTGGAGGAACAGCGATCCAAGCAATTCGCCGCACGGCAAACGGCGGAGGAACAGGCGGCCGCCAGGCAACAGGAGGTCGAGCAGCTCACCACGATCGTCCGCCGCCATGACAGCGAACGCGACAAGATCATGGGAGAGGTGCATGATTACGCCGAGCGCGTCGAGCAACTGCAAAAGAACTGCGAGGAAGCACATTCGACGCTGCGTGCGGAACGGGATGCGAAGCGGGCGGTGCAGCTGCGCTGCGATGCGGCGGTCGCCGAGCTGAACCAACGCACCGAGGAATTCGACGCCGTCAAAGCACGCCTGGCGGGCGTCGAACTGCGATTGGACAACGCACACGAAGATCTCAAGCAGGTGACGCAGGAGCGAGACCACTCCAAGCAAATGGTGGCGGCCAGACAGCAAGCGCTGTTGGATGCTCAAGGGAAATGCTCCGCGCAAGCCAAGGAGATCAGCGAACTCAAGGAAGCCGCTTCCCGCTACCTCGCCGCCATCCAATCGCGGGAAAAGCAGCTGGAAAGCAAGTCCCTCGAAATCGCCGAATCCACGACGAAACTGCACCAATTACAGGAGCAAGTGGATCGTCTCGCCAAAGAAGCGGATCGCGTTCCGGCGCTCGCGGAGCGGGCTGCGAGCCTGGTGGAAACGCGAACCGAACTGGCTCAAGTTCGCGAGTCCTTGGCCGAAACGCAGCAGGAAGTGATGCGGCTGGGCTCCCTGCGAGACCAAGCCGAATCGCACTGGCGCCGTGCCGAAGACGAACTCAAGGCGCGCACCGCCGAATTGGAAACGCTGCGCCACGAACGTCAGAGAATCCAGGAAATGGTCGAGGAAGCCGATCGCGAATGGCGGGAGACCCAAGAGCGGTTGTCTCGCCGTGAAGCCGAGATCGCGGCCGCCAGCAAGGAACGGGAGGAAATGCACCGCCGTCTGGACGAAGCGGAACAACAGCATCTTCATGCTCACCAATCGCTGAAATCATGCACCGCGGAAGTCTCCCAATTGCGACGCATTCGGGAAACCGCCCGTGAAACCGAGGAGAAGCTGCAAGAGCAGTCGGCCACCGCGCAGCGGCTGCTGCAGCAACGCGAAGCGGAGTTGGCGGAGCTTCGCGAACGAGCCGAACAGGCCGAGCAATTCGCGCAGCGTCACGAGACAGCGCAGCGGAAGCTGCAAGAACGCGAGTTGCAGTTGGTGGAATTGCGCGAGCAACTGCACTTGCGCAAACCACGGAGGAAGCGCTGGAAGCCGAAGCGGCCGAACTCCGCGAGGAACGGGCGTCCATTCGCAGCCGAGTCGATCAAGCTGAGCGAGAGCGGGCGACGTTGCACTCGGAGCTGGATCTGCGGTTGTCGGAGGTCATCGAGCTACGCGACAAGTTGATGTCCGCTCAGGCGGCCGCCGACCGGGCCGATTCCGAACGCCGCGCCGCGCAGCAAGCCTGGGATGACGAACTAGCCTCGCTCCAAGAAGAACGCGATCGAATTCGCATGCTGGTGAACGTCAGCGAACGCGAACGACGCACGGCCATCGATTCGATGGAAGCTCGCGCGGCGGAGCTGGACGCACTGCGACGCGAACGTGATGCGGCTCAGCAACACGCCGACTTCGCGGAAACTGAGCGGCGTGAGGCGCAACAGGCGTTGGAGGCTCGCGTTTCCGAAATGCAGCGCTTGCGGGAAGAACGCGATCGAGCGCGTTTGGATGCGGAAACCGCCGAACGGGAAAGCCGTTCCGCGATGGCGGCGTTGAGTCTCCGACAACGCGAATTGGACGAGCTAAACTCGTCGATCGGCGCCCTTCGCAACGGCTTGGACGAGGAGCGGCGAAGAATGGAGGAGCGGGTGACCTCGCGGGAATCCACGCTCGCGGAACTAAGGCATCAACGCGACGAGGCCGCGCGGACCCTGGAAACCGAACGCCACGCTCGAACGACCGTCGAGGCGGAACTGGCGGCCAAGGAAGCCGAGTTGCAGCGTTTGGACGGCGAAATTCGCTCGATTTCCAAGTTGCGAGACGACAACCTGTTGCTCAGCGCTCAGCTGGGCGAACGCGAAGATTTGCTGCGTCGCCTGGAGCTTCAGAAGAAACAGTTGGACCACGAGCTGAAAGACGCCCTTTCCTCCAATTCGGAAATCCAGCAGGCGTTGGATTCCACCATGGAGGAGATCCATCGCCTCCAGCGCGACGCGGATCGTGTGCGACAGGGCTTGAATCGGCAACAGCGATGGGCGGAATCCGAACCGTTGGAAACCGGGGCAACCGAGATGCGCAGCCGACGCCTCGACGGCGCCGCCGCGAAGCCGACGATCCACTCGTTCCAAGAGGCCGCCGAGTATCGCCAGGATCCAGAGGCCGCCGCCGCCGAGTTCGCTGAGGCCCAAAAGACCAAAACGACTTCAGCCGGGCAAGCCGCGAAAACGTCGAAATCCGACCCGGCGGAATGGTCCGCACCAGCCAACCAGTCGGCTGCGGAGCTCGAAACCGAAGAGGCCGACTTCGATGCGTGCTTGAAAGACGCCCGCATGGACGCGGTTTATGGCCTAGTCTTTGATTCGACGCCGGCCCAACGGGACGACCTCACACGGGTCTCCGGCATCTCCAGCGCCGTGGAAGAGAAACTCAACCAGACGGGGGTGTACACCTACGCTCAGATCATGCACTGGTCGCCGGCTCAAGTCGAAGCTTTCTCGAAGCTGTTCTCCTTCCGAACTCGCATTCAACGCGACGATTGGGTGGGGCAAGCGGCGGAATTGCAACGGCGAAAACGCATTCAAACGCGAATCTCCAAGGGTTCACGGAAGCGTTCGGCCTAGAACGATCGGTGTGGGAGCGGGATGGCGCCAGCCCGCCTGGTTGCGGATAAGCAAGAAAAAACGCCACGGAGCTCGGCCCAGGATTGCCGAGCTTCTTTCATTGGAATGCGATCGAAATCGTCGGTAAATTCGGCTCGGCCGTGGACCGATGAATGGGAATCACTGCTGCATGTCCCCCAACACCCCTCATCGCGAGCTGACGCCTCGTGCGGTTGCTTTTGGCGTGGTGGTCGGGTTGGTGCTGAACGCCTCCCTGACCTATGCGGCGCTGCAGGTGGGCGTGATGGCTTTCAGCGCCTCGGCGGTGGCCGCGGTGGCCAGCATCAGCTTGTTTCGAGGCTTTACGGGCAATGGCGGCGTGTTGGAATGCAACATCGCCCAATCGGTCGCCACCGCGATCACCTCGCCGACGGCGGGGATCGTGTTCACCCTGCCTGTACTGTTCATGCTCGGCGTCGAATTGGGCGCGGGCAGCGAATTGTTCTGGTGCATGACGCTGGCCAGCCTGGCGGGCGCCATTCTTGGCTGCGCGTTCATTATTCCCTTGCGGCGGCGGATGATCGACCTGCAAAGGCTGCACTTTCCGATGGGAAGAGCCGTCAGCGAGATCCTCCGCGCATCCAGCATTCCCGGCAAAGCGAGCGTGTTGGTGTTGGGCTGCCTGGCGGGCGCCCTCATTTACTTTCCTGTGGTCTCGCCCACGCTGGATTTTCCCGCGATCGGCGAGCAGCCATCGGCGCCGAGGCAGCGTCTGCTGGGGTATGGCGACTTGGCGGGACGAGGCGGCTCGCCGACGGCGGCGGACCAGGCCGCAACCGCTCCGGCCTGGATTACCGACGACACCTTGAACCTGACCGAACTGGCGCGGCTGGCGGTCGGCGACGTGCTGCCGCGCGGCATGATGCTGTGGATCGGCATCAGTCCGCTGGCGTTCGGCGCCGGTTACATTTCCGGCAGAAAAGGGCTGGTGTTGCTGTTTGGCGGCTTGCTGGCGAGCTGCATCATCTTGCCGGTGGGACACGCTCTGGGGCAGACCCCGCCATGGCTGCCGCGCGGTGAAATCGGCGTCTACGGGCACACGCATTGGAATCGTCCGCTGGGAATGGGCCTGTTAATGGGCGGCGCGCTGGTCGCCGCCTGGCGAGCCTTTCCCGCGACACGGCGATCACTCCAGTCCCTCTTCGGACGGACTTCCGTGCAGAACCAAATGGCGGCTCGGCTGAACGCACGTGACGAAATGCCGCCGACGATCATCGTCACCTGCATCGCCTTGGGCATGATCTGCCTGTACGCAGCGGTTTTTTACCTTCAACAGTCCCAGCCAAACGCTCAAGGCGGTTGGTTGGGGGCCCTGGGCGTCACCAATCCGCACCTTCGCGCCATGGTCGTGACCGTGATAGGCGGGGCCTGGATCTGGCTGGCCGGGTTGGTCGCCACCGAAGCTCAGAGTCACATCGGCTGGTCGCCGATTGCGGGCGTCGCCGTCCTGACGGTCGCGCTGCTGATGATGCTGACCGGGCCGGCCGACGCCGCGGGCGCCGTCCTGATTAGCGCCGCTCTGTGCGTCGCGGTGTCCTGCGCAGGCGACTTGATGCAGAACCAACGCACGGGTCAGCGGTTGGGCGCCGTACCCTTCAAACAGCAGGCTGTGCACTTGTTCGCTTCCACGGTGGCGCCCATGGTCTCGATGCTGGTGTTGTTCCTGATCGTCTCTGCGAATCGTGCTTCGTACGGGGCGCCTTTGGGGGCCGCGACGCCCACCGCAGCCCCGCAGGCGCAGTTGCTGCGCGACGTGATCATGGGCGTTGAGGGTCCGCGTGCGGCGCCCATGGCCTATTACGGCTTAGGGTCGCTGATGGGCGGCTTGTTAAGCGCCGTCGCTTTGCCAAGCCTGGGAGTGCTGGTGGGACTTTCCCTGTACCTTCCCTGCGAATTCCTGGTGACCTTCGGCCTGGGCTGCGTGCTGCATGAAGCTTTACGCCGCTGGAAAGGCGTGCGGTGGGCGAAGTCCATCGGAGGCGTTTTCTGCGCCGGCTTAATCGTCGGCGAGTCGATGATGGCCCTGACGATGCGTTTCGCGGCTCTGATTAGCGAGGTCTGCTTTCATGGCTGATTCGCGCGACCCTCGGCTGGTGGTACGCGAAATCGTCGATGACCCGCCGATTCGCATGACGCAGAGCTTGCTGATCGGTTGGTTGACCGTCGCTGCGGGCATGACGCTATGCACCTTGGCGGCTTCTTCGGCGTGCATGGCGCGGCTGGATCTTCCGGACGACGAACTGGCGACGATGACCTTGGCGATGGGGGGCGGAGTCGGCGTGGGACAAGCCGATGCGACGCAGCACTGGATGCAGTCCCCGAGCGATCGCCCGCTCGCACTGCAAGGCGATATTCTCCGCCGCCTGCGCAACGAGACATGGACCGATTCCAATGGCGTTCCCTATCAGCTTCGCTGGGTGCATGTCCATCAGTTCCGCTGGCGCCTATGGCGGGGCAAATGGTGGTTCATCGTGGGACTGGCCGTGCTCGCCTGGGGCGGCGTGCTGGTCCATCGCGGGTCGTTGGCCGAACCGGAGAGCTTGCCGGATTCCGCGGATTTGACCGCGCAAGAGGAGCTTCTTTCAGCGTTTCGGGCCTTGGAAAGGGCCCTGGAGGACTTGCGGACCGAAGTCGATCGAAAACCGGATCGGGCGCAACAATGCGCCGCGATGCTGCGTTGGTTGGACCAGATCGAGTTTCGCGAAGCCGCCGTCTTCGTGCGGCTGTGCCAAGAGGCCGCGGCTCGCGGCGAGGCCAACGCCGAGCAGCTGCTGGAGGGATTCGCCGTGAGCGAGCGTTACTTGCAGCGAGCGTACTCCACGGCGGCCGACCTCGACGTCCCCGAATCCATGGATTCCGTTGAGATCGCCGTCCGCAACCTCTTGGACCTGGAGCAATGGGTCAGTTCTTAGCGACCACATCAACATTGACTCGGTGGGGCGTCTTGGGAACAATGGCGTCCACGTCGCATGGAATGGGATTGTTGAGAACCGCGTCGCCCGACGGAGTGCGCTATGTTGTTTCGGTTGTCTTGGATTCGCCGGTTGCTGTTCGGCGCCGGATGCTTGTGGTTGGCTTCCTGGGCGGGACAGGCCGCGTTGGCGCAACAACCCCAAGACCGCCGTCAGTTCTTTGACGGCCTGGTCCGCGGTTTGGTTGACTCACAACTTCAAACCCCATCGGCCCCCCTGCAGGAATCCGGCCCTCGACGGGCGCCCGCGGATGAAATCGCGCAAGCTCGTCCGTTGATTGACAGCATCGCCAATGACGCCTCGCGGCTGACCGACGCGGTCTATGCGGAAGTCGCCCGTCTGCCGCAACTGCGCTCGTACCTGAACGACGTCCTGCAACTGCGGGCGCAAGCAATCGTGCTGAGCGATCAGGCGCGTCGAGCCGTCGATGTCGATCGACTTCGCGCTGACGTGCGGTTATTGGACGGCGATTGGCGAGTACTTCATGGCCAGTTGACCCAGATCGACGGACTTGCCGCCGGAACACGCCAGATTGTGGATCGGATCCAGGCCAATGATGATCGCTTGTTGCAGTTGTTGAATGTCCGACCGCAACTGGACGCCAACGCAATTATCCGTGTGCTCGCGGGCCTTGGCGCCTCGCTGGATCACCTGACCGAAGACATCGAACTGGAAGTGCCTCCATCCAATAGCCGTATTCAATTGCTGCGCGACGCGAGACTGACTCGGGATCAAGTCAACTACGTATCGCGAGCGGTGGAAAAACGGATTGAAGCAACGACCGTCGTGCAGGAATACCGAAGGTTTCGCGACAGCTGGTACAGCCTGGCGGCTCGCCTGCGTCCTTTGCAGAACCGTTACATCGATCGCCACATCCGCCGCATCGAGAAGATCGATCGCGACGCCCGCGAGCTGCTCTGGATCTCGGATACGATTGATCAAGCGCAGATTCTCAGCCTGGCTTTGAATCTTAACCAAGACGTCGATCGGCTGTTCGACCAGTTGACGATCAACGATCTGTTGCGAAAAGGGGCGGAGAGCCGGGCCTTGTTGGCGTCGGCCGACGACCTGCAGCGCGACTGCAACCTGCTGATCCGCTCCTTTGATGGCGACACGCCCCGCAGCGAATTGAGCCAACTCGTGAACCGCATTCAGGGGTCCTGGGTGAAACTGGACACCGCCGTGGTCAACTCCGCCAACAACGACGCGCGTAACCTGATGGGCGAGATTCGCGAGACCATCGGCGTGATCGGCGGCGCGATCGGCATGCGAAGCAATAACGACCGTCGAAGACTCGCCCAGGTGGCGGCGTCGGTCGAGAACCTCGCGGATCATCTGTTGTTCGAAGCATCCGACTACGTCCGCAACGCGTCCAGGACCGGTGCCCGTCCGCCGCTGGACCTGTTGGACTCGGCAACGCGGTTTCGAGATCAAGCCAGGCTCTTCAACCGAGCGGTCGCCTCTAGCACCGACGTTGTCTACCTCCGCCAACACAACGAACGTCTCACCCAGAGCTGGAATCAATTGACCACATCGATGGCACAAGTGGCCGCCCGGGACCGTCAACAAATGGCGAACATCGGCGCCAGCATCACTCCCGGGCTCACCGAGTTGCAAACGATGCTCTCCCTGTAGGGCAACACCGTAGAAGCGCAAATCAGTCCCAAGGGGACGGCCCCAAATCAGCCCAGGGTGCAGCGCAACGCAACCCAGAGGCATCAAGTTAAGGGGTCGGCGTCGACGCTGGCATTGTCTGGGCTGTGGCGAGGCGCCAGCGGGGCCGTCAACGGGTCACCGCAGAGAGCACGAAGGAGCACAGAGGACAAAATTGCATCCGCCTTGTGGTTCTCCGTGTCCTCCGCGGTCAATTCCATCCGGGTCTTTCTTGACTTGGTGCTCATGGGGTAACCGTGGGCGACTCGTAAGTGCATTGGCCATCTCGGTCCAAAGCCCCGCCTTGCGAACCACGCTCTACGGCGAGACGCCGCCGCTGGCGCGTTGGCGTCTTTGCGTCCCCAAGCCAGCCGGGGCGGCGCCATCTCACGGCCGCCGGGGCCGCTATCTTCTCTAGCCTGTCCAAACCAGCGAATCTTGCTGATCGTTGGCTCTTCGGTAAACGGAAGCAGCCAATTTTTCGGTCAATCCCACCCGGTTTTCACGCGAGTGAAGCCGTCGATTGATCCGAAATAGATCCTAGGACCGAAACAAGCGGACTAATTGGCATATTCGTTACGCGACCGCCCACAGACGCTTTGAGCCAAACTGCCGGATCCATCCGGCGCTCGTAAGAGGTTGTTTAGTCATGAGCATTGATTTCCCGCGGGCGAAGGTCGGCCCAGACCATGCCACGACTCAAAACGCGCCCGGCCACTGGGTCTGGTGCCTTTTGCTGTTGGTGTGCCTCTCCGGCGGCTGTCGCGGCTTCGCCAACACGATCATCAACAACGAAGCGTACGATGAGTTCGTGCTGGGATGGCGCGATTACACCTGGGCGCGTCTGCGCCTGGACCGCCCGCAAGCAGCAATTCCGCAATCAGCCGGCGCTCTACGATTTCCGAGCCGGCTTCATTGACGGCTACATCGGCGTCGCCAGCGGCGGCAACGGATGCACGCCTTCGATACCTCCGCAGAAGTACTGGACCTGGAAGTACCAGTTGACCGAGGGTCAAGCGAAGATCGCGGCCTGGTTCGCCGGTTATCCACACGGCGCCCGAGCGGCCGAAGAAGAGGGCGCCGGCAACTTCCTGATGATCCCGGTGGCGCAGGAACTTGTCGGAGCGATACCAACGCGAGGACCCGAGACATCCTTTGAACCAAGCGTTCTATGATAATCTGCCAGTGCAACAAGTCGCGCCGCAGCGGTACGCACCGACGCCGCAGGCCGGACCATCGACTTCCCCTTGGGTAGAACCGCTTGGCGGCGGCATGCAGGCGGCGCCGCCGGCCCCGCCTGCAGCAACTGCACCCTACTCCCCGGGCCCGGTTGATCCGCAGCCGCTGATCCCGCCGTTGGACGAATCGCCGCAGACGCTGCCGCCCATCTCGCCCGACGAGACCGGAACGGGGGCGAGCTGGCAGCCTGATCGTTTGCCTGGCGTGGTCGATTTGGAAAATCAACCCGTGCAATTCCCCGACGGCGTGATCCCTATGGCGGAACCCGCCGCGTGGTCTCCAGGACAAGAGGCGCCCGAGGCGGAAGGCCCCGCGCCGATTGTTCCAGGCGCCATCACGCCGCACCAGGCGGAAGTGCGTGCGGAGAATCCCGCCGACGTGGCGGGGAACGCCGAACCGGGCCTGGAGACGTACGCCTTTCCATCCATGTTGGAGCTGCTGCAAGGCATGCCCGGCATGGTTCGTCAGAACGCGTCGCCAGCGGCGGCGGCAGTCTCCGCGGCCAGCTACGAAGAGAAGACGTCCGCCAAGCCTGAGCAACCTGTGGTTGGTGATCAGCTGCAGGCGCCCGCTACCCCTCCGGCCATGTTGCAGCAGCCCCTTGGGGCCCCGCTGTTTCAAAGTCCGGGACGCTAACGGGATTGTAAGTCAAATCACCAACAACGTTGCACCTATCGAGTGCGGTCTTCGACCACCACTGCACCGAGTACAGCGAGAAGAACATGATTGCCAAGGTAACCAATCGAGGATGGCGCGGCGTCGCGCTGCTGATGCTGGGAGCGGCGATGCTGGGACAAACCGGCTGTACGGCGCATCATCGATCCGATCAGCGGCATTCCAGCGCACCGCATCCCGTCGGAATTGTTGGGCACACCCAAGAACAATTGGGTTAATGTCAACATCGCCCGACTACGCCAAGTACGCCCGCCGAACTACTTGCTTGACGATGGCGACATTCTCGGCATCTACATCGAAGGCGTCTTGGGGGACAAGGAAGCGGCGCCGCCGGTGCACTTCCCATCGGAGGGCAGCGACTTGCCGCCAGCCGTGGGATACCCGGTGCCAGTCCGCGAGAACGGCACTTTACCCTTGCCTTTGATCGAGCCGGTGATGGTTCGCGGTCTGACGCTGGAGCAGGCGGAGCGGGCCATTCGCGAAGCCTACATTCGAGCACTCATTCTGCAGGCCGGCCGCGAGCGGATCCTGGTCACGCTGATGAGAGAACGGCAGTACCGCATCATGGTCGTCCGACAAGACGGTGCGGGCCAGGGCGGCGGTACGGGACTTGGCGGTCGTGGCGCGGGTATGAACGCATCCAATGGAAACGATCAGTCGGCTCGCAACGAGATCATCATGCTCCCGGCTTATCAGAACGACGTCGCCCACGCCTTGACAAGGACTGGCGGATTGCCAGGGGTTCACGCCAAGAACGAAGTGAAGATCGTTCGCGGCACTTGGGAGGACTTCGCACGTCGGGACGCCTTCGTCCAAGCCTACTATGAACAAGTCGCCAACAGCGGTCCGTGCTACTGCCCGCCGCCGTTGCCCGAGGATCCTCAGATCATCCGCATTCCTTTGCGGTTGCCTCCAGGCGAAGCGTTGAGCATCCATCCCAACGACGTGATCCTTAAGGATGGCGATATTGTGATGGTGGAATCCCGCGATCGCGAGGTCTTCTATACCGGCGGTATGCTGTCGGGCGGCGAGATTCCGCTGCCGCGAGACTATGACCTGGACGTGCTGGGCGCCATGGCCCTGGCCGGTCAGCCGATTGGCGGCGCCATGAACGGCGGCGGCGGCGGCGGCGGCCGAGGTGGAATCGGCGGAGGACTGGGAGGTATTGGGGGCGTTCCTCCTGGAGCTCTCTACATCCTCCGCAAGACGCCTTGTGACGGTCAAATGGTGATCAAGGTCGATCTGAATCGAGCGATTCGCGATCCAGCGACGCGAATCCTGGTTCAACCGGAAGACGTACTGATTCTGCGTTACAAACCAAGAGAAGAGCTGTTGAACTTCGGCCTGGGAACGTTCTTTACCTACGGCATCCAACGGCTGCTTCAACAGAACGGCGGCAGGTAACGCCACTGCGGCGAATGGACTCGTGACAACCGGGACAGCTTTAGCAAGAAATCGCGGCCGGGCGACTCGCCCGCCTCGGAGGAACCGAGATGAATCCTCGTGCACTATACCAAACCGCCTGCAACTCGCGACGCTGGTCGTGGCCCTTGCTGGCTTTGCTGTCGGCCTGCTTCACGCCCGCTTCGGCGCAACAGCCAACGGGGCTGCGTCCCATCCCGCCCTGGGCGCAGGGCGGGTCGGCGCACCTCGCGCCGATCATCCAAACGTCGCTGAATCAGCCCGAACCAGGTCTGCCGGCGCCCATCGAGGCGGTGCAGGCGGCCCCAGGCGAGATCGTTCCAGGCATGGTCTTTGACGAAGGATTCGTCGAAGCTCCCATGATCACGAACGAGGAAACCGTGGCTGGCGACTGGAGTCCGCTGACCACGTGTCCATCGTCCTGGTACGCCCAATTCGGGATGGCCTACTTGAACGTGGACTCGGCCGACGGAATCACTCGATCGCGGGATATCGTGGCCGACAACCTGGACTTCGCACCGGGCACTCAAATTATCTTCGGCCGCATGTTCGACTGCAGCGAGGGTTGGGAAGTAATCTATACCGGACCATTCGAGTGGTCGGCCGGCGATTCCATTCGCGATGCCGGCGGCAATCTCAACTCCACCTGGATGCTGGACGACCCCGCCCTCGGCGGAATTGTCGCCGCGGAAATATCAGCCTTCAACGACGCGGTGTTTCATGAACAGCGCTACGAATCCAAACTGCAGAGCATCGAGTTCCATAGCAAAACCTGGGGCTGGGATGTCTTCGCCTTCACCATGGGCATTCGCTATCTGCGTTTCGAGGAAGAATTCTTCTTTCGAGGCATCAACCAATTGGATCAGGAGGGCGTCTTCCGAAAACGGACCACCAACGACGCCTTCGGGCCGCAACTTGGAATCGAAATGCGTTACCCGTTCCTGCCTGGCTGGAGCGTGACCGGCAAGTACAAGGGCGGCCTGTACGCCAACTATGCGGAAGCCAATACAGGGCTGATTAATGCGGGCGGCGAGATTCTGAGAAACAACGCGGACGATCTTGGCTTGCTATTCATGGGAGAAGTCGGCACGAGGCTGAACCGCGACTTCGGCAGACGAGCGTCGTTTTTCGTGGGATACGATCTCTGGTTGGTTCATGGCTTCGCCGCGGCTGGAGAGCAATCGGACAACCGCATCACGCGAAGCACGGGCCGCCGCATCGACTCGGGCGCCGACGTCTGGCTCTCGGGCATCTCCGCCGGCTTGGAAGTTAGCTGGTAAGCCAGCCGCAGCAAAGACAGATTCCCGCCAGCAAGCCGCTTAGCGATCGTCGCCGAGCGGCTTGCTGTTTTTCCGTCTGGACCAATCGCCTGCACGTGATTTTTCCAGCGAATCATGAACGCTGTTGCGGCGGACCCTTGAGATTTCAGTAAGAGCTGACGTAAAGTCAGGTCGCAGCGAGTTCACCTGAAGAACATCTGCAACCCGGCTTAGCGGCGCCGAAAGAGGTAATCATGACGGGTCAGCTTCTCACCCTCGCCGTACCACTCGCAAAGGAGATCGTGGACTTCCTTGTACCGCCCCTCCGTTTGACATTCGACAAGAATGAATGCAGGAGCCGAACGCGACAGGTCTAGTCCGCGAAGCACTTGGGCTTCAAATCCCTCGACGTCCAGCGAGAAGAGCGTGACTTGCAATTGATGCTTGTCGAGCAAGGACTGCAGCGTATAGGCGGGCACTTCGATCGACTCGCCGCTCAGACCATACCGGGCGAGCAGTTGCTCGCGCTCCCTGAGTTCGTCTCCGGAGTAGGCGCCCTCCGTCCAGGACAAGTCATTGCCGTAGCGGATAGAGACCACCGAATCCGGATAGTCCATCGGAACCAACGCCCCATGAACCACAATCGCTCGTCGTCGAAACTTGCGGCAGGCCTCGCATTGCAAAGGGTTGGGCTCAACGAGCAACCCCTTCCAGCCTTTGACGCGATCAAGATAATAGGTGTTGCTGAACGAGAAGCCATCAATCGCGCCGGCCTCGACATAAACGCCGTGCTCCGGCACGATTTTTTCCAAAACGCTGTCAAGTCCGTCGCGGGCGCGCATGCAAAGCGATCGACTCCCCGTCGATTCCGCGAGGAACCGCACGCCGCGGCGGCCGAGGGACGTCCATCGATTCCTGACGCGGCGAATGATGCTCTTCATGATTCCGCTGAACCTCCATCGACGCCCCGCGGCGCCCGCGAGTGCGGGACGTAGCAGCCTGGCGACCATGCCTGAGTATGCCCATGCGACGCAAACTGAAAACGCTCGCGCACCGAACACTCTACCATGCGTCCGCGCGGTTTCGCTCCATCGCGGCGCATCCCATCTTCGTCGTCGGGTGCGGCCATAGCGGCACCACAATTATTACACGATTGCTGGGCGGACACGCGCGGATCCATGAATTCGGCCGCGAGACGAACATCTTTCTCGAGGGGTGCTCTTACTTCCTGACGGATTTTGACTTGGAGGCGTATTGGCGCGGAGCACACCGCTGGGTCGAGAAGACCCCCGGACATGTTCGGCATATTCCGGAAATACTCGCTGCGCGGCCCCAGGCGAAGCTGATCTTCATGGTCCGCGACGCCCGTGATGTCGCTCTCTCCCTGCGGAAGCGATTGGGGGAACTGCAATTCGGCATCGACCGTTGGATTAGCGACAACCGTCTGGGAGCCCAATGGCGCGACCATCCGCAAGTCATGTCGGTTCGCTATGAGGACTTCGTGCTGGATCCGCCGGCGACCATCAGCGCGATTCTTCAGTTTCTCGACGAAGATTTCACCGACGAGATTTTTGGACGCGCCACCAGCGATGAACCCCCGCGCCCCGAGTCGCAGGCCGGCGCCCACCATTTGAGTTATCGCGAATGGCAAGTCGCCCAACCCATCTTCGACGGCTCGGGGAAGTGGCGCAAGGAGCTTTCGGCCGAGGACGTGGCGCTGGTCGAGTCTCAAGCGGCGGATCTGATGCGGGAATTTGGCTACACGCTCAACGGGAGCGATTGAGTTTCAGGATCTTGCGAAGCGTCTCCCAACGTATCGGCTGGCGATCTCTGAGCGCCTGCGGCGTACGCACCAAAACGTCCCACCAGACTCGAGGCTCTTGCCACAGCCAACCTCGTTTGGCCGCATAAAGCAATTGCCCGAAGAGCTTCCCGCCCACCGCGGGAGCAACGAGCCACCAGGGATATCTCAGGATCACGCTGCAGGCCTCGTTGCGCGCATGCCGACGATGGGTTCGTTGTTCGTTTCGGTTGAGCCCTGAAAAGTCGTGATAAACCACAATGTCGTTCCATTGCACGACGCGATAGCCGGCGTCCCAAGCCCTCATCGCCAGATCCGGCTCTTCGTAGGCGTGATAAAAGAACTCGGGAAACAACCCTGTCTCCTGTAGCATGCTGCGGCGTAGGGCGGCGCCGCAGGCGACAAAGGAGCTGGCCTCGAATTCCCCTTGAACCCAGTTGGCGGAATCCAGCGTCGCAGGATGTTCCGGCCCGACGATCTGGAACCCGAGGATTCCCAGATCCGATTCTCTGTCCAAGCGATCGACGATTCGTTGGCAGGCGTCCGTGGCGACAAACCGACTATCATCGTCCAAGGCGATGATGTAGTCGCCTTCCGCCCGTCGCAGGATGTCGTTGCGAGAAGCGATAGAGCCCTTGTTCTTCGCGTTGCGAACGATCTTGACCGTGGGGAATTCGCGCAAGACCGTTTCATAAGTGCCGTCAGGCGAGCAGTCGTCGACGACGAGGATCTCTTGGCTATGGCATGATTGCGCAAGACAATTCTCGAGCGTCTTTACCAATTCGCTGATCCGATTGTAGGTCGTGATCATGAAGGTGACGCGAGGCCGAGTCGCGCCGCCGGAAGAAGCGTCGGTCATGACCAGAAGTCTCCACTGGACCGTGTCCCAGCGCCCACGTGCTATTTCACGCCCAGCAAAGCGACGTAGCCGGCCGTGCGGTACAGGTTCGGACCTGAATCGCCCGTGTTCATCCAATGCACTTGCTTGCACGACGAACGGATTTGTCGATAGTTGTCAAACACCGAATACGGATAGGACAAACCGTCCTCCACCGAAATCATGTGGCCCTTGCCGCCGGTCTTGATCCAGACGGCGGCTTTCCAAAGTCCCACCGCGCGAAGTAGTTGCTTGATGGTTCGGGAAGCGAACGAACCCTGACCGTAGTTGTTCGAATCCGAAATGAAGACGGCCTTGGCGGACACGCGAAGCATCTCAGCCACGGCCAACCGCGGTTCGCGGATGTGATGCAACACGGCGAAGGCGCTTACCAAGTCGAACTCCTTGTCGCCAAATGCGAGTCGAGTGGCGTCGCCGTCGCGCAGCGTATCGGGCGGCAAGCCGTGCCGATGGCCGATCTCGCGCAACTCCGACACGGGCTCCACGCCGACAGCTCTCAGGTCCGGTCTGCGGCGACGCAAGTAGGTCAGAACTCGTCCAGTGCCGCTGCCGACATCGAGGACGGAGCCGACATCAAGCCAGTCAACGATGCCTCCCAGAAACGCCAGCCCGGCGACGTGCTCCTGATCATGCTGGTGCAACGCCTCGTAACGATCGGCTGTCGCGGCGTAGTAGTCCCGTTGGCGAGCGACGTCGCTATCAATGCGGGATTGTTGCGTTCCTTCCGTCATTCTTTATCTCCTGCCGCCGATTCCGCCGCTTTGGTTCGCGGGGAAATGAGGCCGTGAATCGCCGGTTTGATGGCGTCCTTTCCGGACCGCCAGTACTGGTAAACGCCCCCAAGCGTGCGTTGCAACAAACGATTTCGCGCCCGCAGACGCTCAAGCCGATCAGCGAATGTCCGACCCTCCTCGCGAATCAGACGGTCCATCTGCTGATCGACGTGTTGGTGCAGTTCGATATCGAGCGCGTTGCGTTCTCGCAGTGCATCCAGAATCGCCTCCGAGACCACTTCCTTCCGCCATTGACGGCTGCCTTCGTTTTGCCGCAGATAGGCTGCCGAACGCCACCCAAGCGCGCTCGCCAGCAGCAAGACGAACTCGTCAAAGCGCTCCGTCGTGCCGGCGGCGAGGAACCACTTGTCCAGGTTCTCCTTCGCTTGATCCAACATGGCGCGATCGCACTTACCCCACGGCGTTCGGTTAATGAAACCATCCTCGCCGCCGCCGACCAGAAATCTTAACTGGCCGTTGTCGAGTTCCAGGAGTCGTGACCGCAGCAGGAACTGTTCCGGGGAAGCGTCCCGCGCGTGAGCGTGATAATAAGCGTGATCGACGAACTTCGAGTAATGGTAAAGCGAGACCAGCCGTGAAATCGGCTCCCGCAGCAAGGTCAGGTACTTCACCGGCTGGGGCAGCCGCGTATGCGCTCCGAAGCAAAAGTGGCCGGCCACAAAGCGATCCCTCGGCCTGCGGCTTTCCAACCAGTCGTGAAACCCTGCGAAGCCCTGGGCTTTCGGCGCCCTGGAAGCCGTCAGTTGATCCCAGGCGCAGCGCCAGAGACTTGGCCCATAACAACGACGCAGCGTACGCTGCAGCGTCATCCCGCCGGTTTTTTGTATATGCAGGAACACCAGGAAGGGAACGCGTTCGGCAATCATGCGAGGCCGCCTTTCTGACGGTCGCCGCCGGCGGCTTTTCTTTCCAGCTCGGCGTGAATCATCTTGGCCACCACATCGAGCAGCGTGCTCTCGGCTCGCCAATTCAAAATGCGAGACGCCTTCTCGGCGCATCCACGGCTATAGCGAATATCAGCCGGACGAAACAGCGCAGGGATCGACTCGCACATAGCGTCGCCAATCCAAATCAAAATGGTCGAAAGCGGCGGCGACAAAGTCGCGCAAGTGCCACGACTGGCCGGTAGCGATGACAAAGTCCTGGGGGTCGGGCAGTTGCAGCATCGCTCGCATGGCGACGACGTATTCCGGAGCCCATCCCCAGTCTCGCTGCACATCGAGATTGCCGAGGGTCAATTCGTCGCGGCGTTTTTCCGCAATCGCGACGACCGCGCTCACGATCTTGCTCGTCACAAATCGCGGCGAGCGAAGCGGCGACTCGTGATTGAACAAGATCCCCGAACAAGCCTGTACGCTATACGCTTCGCGATAGTTGGCGACTTGCCAATAGGCGCTGGCCTTGGCGACCGCGTAGGGGCTGCGGGGACGAAAGGGAGTCTCTTCGGTCGCCCCTTCCGGGGGACAATTGCCGAAGCATTCGCCGGAACACGCGTTGTAGAACTTCGCCGGCAATTCGCTGAATCGGATGGCTTCGAGCCAATTGAGCGTGCCGCGAGCAATGCTGTCCAACGTCTCAACCGGTTGTTGGAAGGAGAGCCCCACGGAGCTTTGCCCCGCGAGATTGTACACCTCACAGGGCTCGACTTGAGTTAGCGTTTGCAACACGCTGCGAAAATCGTTGACAGCGACCGAATGCAACTGCACCGATTCCTGTACCCCAAGGGCCGCGAGATTGCCGAACCCGGAGCCGCCCGCATCGCGGGAAGTGCCGTGCACCTCGTACCCCTCGGCCAGCAGTTGTTGCGCAAGTAAGCTCCGTCTTGGCCGGAGACGCCGCAGATCAAGGCGCGGTTCATGGCCCGCCTCCATAAGCGTCCAGCGTTCTGGCGGCCACGTCGGACCACCGATAACGATCGCACGCCTCGCGGGTTCGCCGCCGAATTTCACCGAGATCGCAGCGGGAGAATTCCGCGAAAGCGCCACGCAAACCCAGCGGCTCGTCCGCATTGTAAAGCAACGGCGAATCAAATCCCAAGACCTCGCGAAGCGCGGGCCAATCCGGTGCGATCACCGGGCAGTCGTAGGACATCGCCAGCACGATACTGCTGGAATTCAAAATCCTCGCGAATGGCAAGACAACAGCGTCCGCGGCGCAGAAATAGTAATGCATCTGGTCATCGGGAATAAACTCGGGGCGTAACTGCACGCTTGAGTCTAACGCGCAACGTTGCTCTAGGCTCGGCGCGATATTCCTCATCCCGTGGATTGCCGACAATCAACAGCAACGCCTCGGCGAGGTCCGGCTCCCTTTGGGACCACGTCTCCAGTAGTTGCTCGATGCCCTTATAGGGTCGCAACATCCCCAGATGCAAGATCACGCGGCCCGCCGTGGGCAACCCCAACTCTTGACGCGCCTTCGCCATTCCAACCGGCGGACGATAGACATCGCGATAGTGCCCCATGGGGATCACCGCGAACTTATCCGGCGACACGCGATAGGCCTCACTGATCTCCGCTCGATTCGCTTCGGAATGCACAATCAAACGATCGGACACGGCCGCGGTGCGGCGAGCAACGCCCAGTTCCCATTGCGGGTGCTTGCTTTCGTGCGCGACGCGATTGTGGACGGTCCAGACCAACCGGCCGGTCAGACGCCGAGCGAGCCGCAAGTCCAGCAGGAACTTCTCCGCATAGAGACCACGAGTCAGCGCGTTGTTGCCTTTCAAGTAGGCTTCACTCCAGTGCAAATGTAGAACGTCCGGGCGAGGCGACATATCCCTCAATGCACGGTAGAGCGGCAAACCGCGACGGTAGCCGACCGGAAACTGCACGACCGCTCCGGCCTCGTTCAAGGAACGGGCGAGAAGATCCTGGTAGGGATTTCCAGCGCGGTAATCCGGCGCCATCAAGATGTGCATGAACGATCTGTGTCTGCGGAGTGGTGAGGGCTCCTCGCCAGCGTCGCGAGTGCGGCGGGGCGGCGTTTGCGGCCCCCTCGGGGCTTATCGGCCGACGTAGTTAGCGGGCCGCACGCTTCTTGTCTGAACGCGGCGACGACCTGTTGCAACAGAGCAACTACACCAACTATGCGGAAAAAATGACCCTCCAGGCGCCCTCGATTCATCGTCGCCAAGGGTCCAAAAAGGCGCCCCGAGGAGCCGACGCGGCGACCATGATCAACGGGGCCGCTCCTTGAATCCGGCGCACGACGACGATACGACTGGATCGACCACCACCCAAGCGCGACACACAGACCGCCCGAGACCCACCATACTGCGTCGCCGTACAAGACCTGGTAAATCGCCAGCTTCAGGTACTCGCTTCCACAGGCGGCGACTCCCTTTTTGCTGTAGCGCCAATTGGTCAGGTCGAACCCGTCGGTGGGACAGGAAACGAAATACACTCGGTGGCTCAATTGGCCCAGCACGCGTCGGAACACCCAACGACTCCGGCGAGTATGATAATGGCTCGTAACGATCGTCACGTCGCCTTCTGGATGGAGCTCCAGGAATGCTTTCAGCAGGCGCGTCGCCAAAGGTGCTGTTGCTGCGCCCGGCAACACGTGCAGTCTTTCTTGCCCGACGCCGTACGACTCGAACACCCTTCGAGCCAACAGCCCCGTGGCCAACCGGTCCCCGTCCGCCTCTTCGGGTCCGGCCTGGGCGTTAATCATCAACGCGTCTTGGCTAAAACCGCAGCGGAGCAACGCCGCTCCAGCGAAGGGTCTGGTGGTCTCGTCGCCAGCCAGCACCAGGACATAGCGAGCGGGTCGCGGCGCCTGCCCAACGTCCAACCACTTTCCGACGGCGATCAGCACGGGATCGCGCACGACATAGAGCACACCCAGGAGCGCGATCAGCACCAGAATCAGCTGGAATCCCACCCTTCGCCGAACAGCCATCGGGTTCCCCTTACGCGCTCCACTGGCGGCGTACACGAGTCGTCATCGCCGCGCCTCACGGGGCGTTCCTCAGGTCGGCCTCGTACTGACGCTCGTCCCAGGTCTCCCCTAACTCCGGTTCCGGCCCGCAGCAGAAATACCATGTCAAGTCAAACCAACCGTACAGTACGGCTTTGACGCCGTCCCGCGACCGCCACCAGTTCTTGGCCGAGAAACGTCGATCTGGAATCACCGTCAGTTCGATCCGCTGCCGATGGCGCGCCAGGCGCCAGCTGACCCACCTGGAGGAAAACTCGGGACAACACACACGCACCGTATCGCGTTGCTGTCGATCGAGGAAGGCGAGCAATCGCTCCTCCTCGCGCAATCCATGATCCCGCTCTGCAACGTAGGGGACAAAACGCACCTGCTCCGGGGCGACGCCGCGTTGCAACAGGACTTCCAGGCGCTGCGACTCGTAAGAGGGAAGGACCTGATGACGCACGAGGCGGCTGGGCGGGACAGCGAAACACAAGACCTGTTTCACGTCGCCACGCTCGATCCACTCGGCGACCAGATCAAACTCCCCGTCACCCCCGAGCAGGCAGGCGTGATCACTTTGGCCCGCCACAGAGGTTGCAACGATCAGCGGGCTGGCCGCCCAGGGCAACCAGACGTGATGCGTGAGCAGCAAGCAAGGAGCAGCCACCAGGATCCAACGCCAACGGATCTGCGCGTGAGACACTGGCGGAAGCTGTGGCTCAACGTGTTCGGCGATCATTCTTCGATCTTGGCCTTTTCGCGATGCGCGGCGGCAAGCGAGGCCATGCCCAACTGGTCGTAGGCGTCCGCAATCCGCAGGTTGATTCTCGACTGTCCACGAGCGTCCCTTGGCTTCAACTCGGTTAACGCCTTCTCAAAGACAGCGATCGACTCGCTGAATTTCCCCTGCCCCATCAACACTTGCCCTTTGGTGTCCAGAACCCGAGGGTCGTCGGGGAGTTGCGCCTAACGCTTGATCCACCAATAACTCGAGCGCGGACGAAGTCCGGGGAGTCGCCT
>CAVORG010000016.1:0-83452 GCA_963698545.1 uncultured Planctomycetaceae bacterium | reverse complement strand
TAACCCTACAACGACACTTAATATGATTTGATCTTTACATTTTTAACGCGGTCTGCCATACTACGCAACAACCCTTAAAAAAGGAGGCAGGCCATGCTACCAACAATTCGGAGCGACGAATACCTTTACGAAATTCCCAAGTTTGACCTTGATAAAGACGATGTCAAGGATTTTATGAACGAACTAAGTGGCTTTCACGAACAGTTCGCCGATTGTTTTCAACGCAGCGAGTCCAGAGAACACTTTTTGAAGTACATGGCCGGTCAGTTCAGCGATTTAGAACGTAAATCCATTGAACCCATCGCCTTGGCCGTTATAGACGGCAACGTCAGGGCCCTGCAACGTTTTGTCAGCGATGCCCCCTGGGACGAAGAGAATATGCTACGCAAGTATCGTAGCCTTGTTAACGAAGATCTTGGCAGCCCGGATGGTGCATTGATCTTCGATGAAACCGGCTTCGTAAAAAAGGGGCAAGACTCAATTGGCGTTGCCAGGCAATACTGCGGAACCATCGGTAAAGTCGATAATTGCCAAGTCGGCGTCTTGGCCGCCTATGTTTCCGAGTATGGATACGCCTTGGTGGACAAGCAGCTGTTCATCCCGCAACAGTGGTTCACAGACGATTATCTTGAACGTCGGAAAAAGAACAAGCTGCCCGCAGACACGGTGTTTCTAACGAAGCTGAATCTGGCAGCGCAGATGCTTGGCACCATCAGTTCAGAAAAGATTCTGCCGTTCAAATATGTGCTGGCCGATGCGCTTTACGGCACAAGTTCTGAGTTTATTGCGGCGGTTGAGGCCTTGCCGGATAAGACCTACTTCGTCCAGGTTCCAAAAACACGCTATGCTGGCTCAAGCAGCCGATGACCATAACAAAAAGCTACCGCTGGGGTGGCAAGCTCCGGACAAAGACCCTTCTGGCAGATACCGACAGCAAACCATTGGCCGTGGAAGAGTTAGCGCATAATATCAACGACTATTTCTGGTACCGCCGCACGGTGTCCGAAGGCACCAAGGGTCCGACGCTGCTGAAGATGCTCGAGGGAACCGTCGCCAACGTGCCTCCCCAGGGAGGCCGCAAGCATCCCGAACAGCAGTACATCCAGATGGACACGACCAACATCCTGTTCATCTGCGGCGGCACGTTCGTGGGGATCGACGACATTGTCCGCAAGCGGCTGGGCAAACGCACGCTCGGCTTCGGACAGCAGTCCTCCCAGATTCATGACGCCGAAACGGCGGAAATCCTGGCCCAAGTCACAACCGACGATGTCCTGGAATTCGGGTTGATCCCCGAGTTGGTGGGCCGCTTGCCCGTCGTCTCGTCGCTGGCGCCGCTGGATGAAGCCGGCTTGGTTCAAGTCCTCAAGGAGCCCAAGAACTCGCTCGTCAAGCAGTACAACGGCCTCTTCGAAATGGAAAACAGCGAGTTGGTGTTCACCGACCCCGCGCTGCACGCCATCGCCCGCAAGGCCTTGACCAAGGGAACCGGCGCCCGCGGACTCCGCTCGATCATCGAAGAAGTGATGCTCGACATCATGTTCGAACTGCCCGACCAACCCCAAGGTCGAAAGTACATCATCAGCGACGACGTCGTTGAAGGGCGTGAACAATTGTTCATGATGCCCGAGTCGAAGAGCGCCTAAGAAACGAGGCTCCATTCGAGGGGAATGGGGGTTGTCACAAGCCCCGCGCCGGATTCGGCGCGGGGCTTTTTTTTCGTCCGCCCCGGCGGTTTCATCGCCGATACGCCCCGCCACCGCGCCCTTGACGGGCGCCCGACCCGATTCGGAAAGTGGCGGCGTAAACCGGGGGGATTCTCCGCGCCGCCAAGAAAGCCGTGCTAGGCTTTTCTAGCTGGGACCGGGTCCAGTGATCCTTGTCTTTTCTCAATCGCTCAAGTCTGGGTGATGCATGACGACCGCCATGGAATACCTACAACCAAAATACCGATTGTTCGGCGCGCTGGGCGCATTGCTGACGTTCTTCGGCATGTGGTCCTTGTCGCACACCGATCCTGGATCCTTCGGACACGTCAACCCGTTGTTTGTCGTCACGATCTCGCCAGTGGTGGGTTGGCTGATGGGCTGCAGCGCCTGGGAGCTCTGCGAGCGATTCTACTATGGCGAGTTCCAGCAGATCATCGCCTGCCTGCTCGTGGGCGGCCTGGTCGGAGTGGCCTGTAGCTGGGCCGGAATGTACCAGGCGCACGAATACCTCAGATCGTGGCCGCTGGGAGACACCTGGACGAGGTCCGCCATCCATGGCGCCGCCATCGGCTCCGTCATGTGCATGCTGCACCCCACCATGCTGAAGCGAAGCAGTTACAAGTAGTTCTTGGTTCTTGGTTCTTGGTTCTTGGTTCTGGTTCTGGTTCTTGGTTCTTGGTTCTTGGTAGCCAAGGCCTGTCGCCACCAGTGCTGACTAGGCGAGCAAGCCACGACGGGGCATGTCCCCGTCGAGCGTTGCTCCTCACCAGCAACGATCCCGCCGTGGACGCCGCCACGACGGGGCTTGTCCCCGTCGAGCGTTGCTCCTCGCCAGCAACGACCCCGCCGTGGACGCCGCCACGACGGGGCTTGTCCCCGTTGAGCGTTGCTCCTCACCAGCAACGGTCCCGCCGTGGACGCCGCCACGACGGGGCTTGTCCCCGTCGAGCGTTGCTCCTCACCAGCAACGATCCCGCCGTGGACGCCGCCACGACGGGGCTTGTCCCCGTCGAGCGTTGCTCCTCGCCAGCAACGACCCCGCCGTGGACGCCGCCACGACGGGGCATGTCCCCGTCGAGCGTTGCTCCTCGCCAGCAACGATCCCGCCGTGGACGCCGCCACGACGGGGCTTGTCCCCGTCGAGCGTTGCTCCTCGCCAGCAACGACCCCGCCGTGGACGCCGCCACGACGGGGCTTGTCCCCGTCGAGCGTTGCTCCTCGCCAGCAACGACCCCGCCGTGGACGCCGCCACGACGGGGCATGTCCCCGTCGAGCGTTGCTCCTCGCCAGCAACGGTCCCGCCGTGGACGCCGCCACGACGGGGCTTGTCCCCGTCGAGCGTTGCTCCTCGCAAACATCGCTCTCTGGCGAGGAGCAGCGCTGCGTTGGGACAAGCCCAGCGGTGGCGGGAATTTGCCGGCTAGTCGCGATTCGCTTCATGCTGGCTTTCAGGGGTTCGCCTCACGCTTCGGCTAGAACTGCATCGGGCGTGGCTTTACGCCAGCTTCCTGCTTAGTGCAAGTCCAGGGCGTCCAGCACTCGCGCCGCGGTTTCCTCCACGGTCAGCGTTGTCGTGTCCACCATGGGGATCTTGAGTTTGCGGAAGTGCTGTTCGGCGAACATGACCTCGCGGATCACGCTGCGCATCTCCGAGTAGGTATGTTCTTCATCCCGATCGCCGATCGCCTGCGCGAAGCCGTTGACTTCCAAGCGTCGCGACCGAATCTCGACCAATCGCCGAGGCCGCATGGTGAGGCCCACTGTCCGTTGGCGTGTTTTCTTCAACTCCTTGGGAACGGGCGTTTCCGGCGCGAGAGAGACATTCGCGACTCGGAATCCCAGCCAGCCCAGATAAGCTGAGACGGGAGTCTTGCTAACTCGGCTCAATCCCGCCAGCACGATTTGAGCTTCGTGAATCGACTCTAGACGCCGGCTGTCATCGTGCTGCAAGGAGAATTCCCAGGCGTCGATGCGCTCGAGGTACTCGGCGCTCGGGGAATGCACGCGGGCGACGTCATTGACGGCTTCGAACCCGGTGTGCTTCTGCAGAAAATCGACGCAGCCGCCCGTCAGGTCGAACACCGGCGTCTTGCGGTCCCGGCAATGATTGGCGACGGCCTGCTTCAGGTTGGGCGCCGCCACGGCCGAGAAGACCAAGGATGATTCCGGCAAGCTCTGAATCACGGCTCGGATTTTGGCTTCGCTGCGGCAGAAGGGATGGAAAGTCGGACGTTGATCCAGTTCGGGAAACTGCGACAGAACTGCTGTCAGCATATGGCGAGGCAAGCCGCCGGTGCCATCGGTGATCACATGCAAGGATCTTGACTGGGGCGACTTGGAGCGGGGCATCGGCGTCCTCAGGGCGGAGGATGAGTTTCGGCGCATTGTACCATGCTGGCCGCCGGCCTTCCCCTCTTCATGCCCAGGCATGACGCCGGCCCAAATGACCGCTAATCAGTCCAACCGGGACGGCCCAACATCAGCCCAGGCTGCAGCGCAAGCTGGGTAACCGAAGACACTCATTCCGCCGGCAGACCTTGGCTGGCCGAATCCTCTCGCTGGAAGGCGATTTTGGCGACATCCACGGAGGGAACCCCCCGGGCCGCTTGCAGCGCGGCGCCGGCTGATTCGGCCTGACGGAACAACGGACCAGGCAGCACGCCGGCCACCACCACCAAGAAGGCGCACAGGCAAGCGACCGCCGCCGGCGCCACCGCCCGCACCGACGCCTCGTCGTGCTGGACCACCGGCGTTGTCGGGCGCGGCGGATCGCCGAAGTACATCACCGAGATGATTCGCAGGTAGTAGGCCGCCGCGATCGCGGCATTCAGCGCGGCGGCGACCGACAGGACGCCGAACCAGCTGCGAACTTGCAGCCCTTCGGCGCTGAGCGTTAAGTCGATCGAGCTCATGAACAAGGCCAGCTTGCCGCAGAAGCCGGCCAAGGGCGGAATACCGGCTAATGAAAACACGCAGGCGGCCATCGCGGCCGCCAAAACGGGTCGGCGTTGATAAAGCCCTGACAATTCCTGCAGGTCATTGGTTTGACGATCCGCCCCGCCCAAAGCGATCAACACCGCGAAAGCGCCGATGGTGGCGATGCAATACACCGTCAGATAGAACATCGTCGCCGCCGCACCTTCGACCGCGCCGCCGCCCTGCGCCGCCGCCAAACCGATCAGCATGTACCCGGCGTGGGCAATCGACGAAAAAGCCAACAGACGTCGAATATGGTTTTGCCAAAGTGCACAGACATTGCCGATGGTCATCGTCACGATCGACAGCACCAGGAGTGTTTGCCACGTCAGATCCCAATCCGGGCCGGAGCCCGCGAAGGCCAAACGGGCCAGGGCGACCATGCCGCCGATCTTGGGGGCGACCGAGAGCACCGCCGCATTCATGTTGTTGGCGCCTTGGTAGACGTCCGGCGCGTAAAAGTGAAACGGCACCGCGGCGATCTTGAACCCTAGTCCGGCCAAGGTCAGGATCAAAGCCAAGGGCGCCAGGCTTTGCCAGGGAGAATCCAACAGGGCCGCATGCAGGCTCTGCGGACCGCCGGAGATCTGAATCGCGCCCGTCATGCCGTACAGAAAACTTAAGCCGTAAAGCAGCAGCCCGGACGACATCACGCTCAGGAAGAAGTACTTCAAGGTCGCCTCGGAGCTCTCGCGACTGCGGCCGCCAAGGAACAACAAGACGTAGGTGGGAATGGAGATCGTCTCGAGGGCCAGGAACAAGGTGATCAGGTCGTTGGCCCGCCCCAGAACCATGATGCCGGCCACCGCGAAAATCAGCGTCGCCGCTTGTTCGGCCGCCAAGGTTCCGTGAGCATCGCGAGCCATCATCAACGTCATGACCAGGCCGCTGAACAAGGCGAGCCAGCGTGTCAATTCGCCCAGACTGTCCAACGCCAAGGGGCCGCTGTAGGGCGACGCCGGCAGCGCGGGCTCGAACAAGATCTTCACCGCCATCGCGGCCGCCAGGAGCACCGCGCCAACGATCGACCACCGCCCGTCGGGCAAGCGCACAAAGGCGGCGACCAAGTACATCAACGACGCCCCGACGATCAACAACAATTCCGGCGCCAACCAGCCGAGCGTCGACCATTGAACCAAACGATAGGCTTCCATTACCGAGTCTCTTCTGCTGGGGTGTCGTCTCGTCGAAGCATCGTTTCCGCGGCCGTCGGCGACGCGATGGCCATGTCTCGTGGTGAATTACGACCGGCGCGACGAGCGAAGGTCGCCAACGCCGCCTCGCCGGAACCCGATGGCGCGTGCGCCGCCTGGATTTGAGCGATCGCAGGCGCCACAGCCGCTTGCAGGTCCGCATTCATGCGGCCCATGAAGAACTGCGGCCATAGCCCGATCCAGAGCGCCAAGACGGCCAACGGCGCCAGGGCCGCGACCTCGCGGATGTTCAAGTCACTGTCCGCCTCGGCGTCGGCGTGTTCGGCGTCAGGGGAGTGGCTCGCAGCGCCGGGTGGTCCAAACATCACTCGCTGCACGAGCCAGAGCATGTACCAGGCGCCCAGAACCACGCCGCTAACGGAGAGCACCGCCGCCCACTTGATAGCCTGTCCCCAGGGGGAGCTCGGATCGCTCCAACCGCTTTGAAAGGTTCCCAACAGCACCATGATTTCGCCTGGGAACCCGTTGAGCCCCGGCAAACCGATGCTCGAGAACGTGAAGAAGACCATGAAGAAGGCCAGGCAGGGCATCGAGGTCGCCAGTCCCTGCAACTGCTTGATGAGTCGCGTATGACGGCGTCGATAGATCATCCCGATCATCGCGAACAGGGCGCCGGTCGAAATCCCATGATTGACCATCTGCAAGGCGCCGCCTTGCACGCTGACCGCATTCAAGGCGAACAGCCCGAGAATGCAATATCCCAAGTGACTTACGCTGGAGTATGCGATCAACTTCTTGATGTCGCCCTGCGAGAGCGCCACCAGCGCGCCGTAGATGATCCCAGCGACGCTGAGCCAAACCAGCCAGGGAGCATAAGCGGCCGACGCGTTGGGCAGCATCGGCAGGCTGAACCGCAAGAAGCCGTAGGCGCCGATCTTCAGCAAGATCCCCGCCAGGAACACGCTCCCAGCGGTGGGCGCCTGCACATGCGCCAGGGGCAGCCAGGTATGCAGCGGAAACAGCGGCACCTTGATCGCGAAACCGGCGAATAACGCCCAGAAGACCACGGCTTGAATCGACGTCGGCAAGGGCGCCGCCGCCAGGGACGCCGCCAATTCCGGAATCGAAAAACGGAACGCTCCGCCGGTTTGCATGCGGTCCCAAATCACGATGGACAACAAGCCCAGGAACGTCAAGACGCTGCCGGCCAGCGTGTAGAGAAAGAACTTGATCGCGGCGTGACGCCGATCTTCGCTTCCCCAGATCCCAATCAGAAAGAACAGCGGAATCAGCGTGAACTCGAAGAAGACATAGAACAGGATCACATCTCGTGCGGCGAAGACGCCCAGGCAACCACATTCCAGGAGCAGCAGCATCGCATAGAACAGCGGTTGCCGATCGTTGATGCTGTCCCAACTGACCAGCACCGAGGAGAACATCAAGATCGAAGACAACGCGTACATCCACACGCTGACGCCGTCCAGACCGACGTGGAAATGGATGTCCAAGCCCGTTCCGACGGCCTCGCTCTCATACACCGCGTAAGCGCCGCCCTCGGCGGGAATGCTCCCCGCGACAAAGCACGCGACCAGCATCGTGGCCAGCGCGACGGCCAGCGCGGCCCGCTTGGCGATATCGCCGCCCAACGCGGCCAACGGCCACATGGCCAGCGCGCCAAACAGGGGCAGGGCGAGTGAGAGTATCAGTAAGTTCGCCATGTACACGAATCCTAAATGACAAGTGCGTGCAAGACACGCCGTACGGCCGCCGGCGCATCGCCGTCGGGCTGCTGCTTATCCCGCCCAAAACATGCGGATGACGACCAACACCGCGATGGCCAGGAAGGTGACCAAGGCGTAGAACTGCACCAGTCCCATATGCAAGGCGCGCATCAAGTGCCCCATCGACTTCGGCAAGCGGCCCAACGCGTCGACCAGACCATCCAGTATCCAACGATCGAAACCGAATGCGACTCGAGCGATGAAGCTTAAAGGCGCCACAATCGTCACTTGATAGATCTCGTCGAGATAAAACTTGTTCTGCGATAGGCTGTACGGCGACACCAACCGCAGCAACGTGAGCGGCGCCGTCACAATCAGCAACAACACCCACAAAGCCTGTCCCACCCACTGAGCGAACCGGCCCAGATGCAGTCGCAAGGCGTCCTTGTAGAACACTTGAACCCAGTCGGAATTGCGCAGCCGCTGTGCGGCTTCGACGTCGGCCAACCGCGACGGCCATTCGAACTTCATTAACCCGGTCAGTGCGTTGACCGCGCTGCGGTCGCCTAGATACAGGTAAGCGGCGCAACCGATGCCGCCCAACGCCACCATCGTGTTCAGCAGCGCTTCGTCCCAATGGAACTTGAACGCATGCCGAGTCGCTGAAATCATCTCGCCGGCCAACGCGGGCGAAGTCCCCAGGAACTGAAAGAACGGATGCGTGGGACTCGCCTGGAAGTAGGTGCGGTCGAGCCAAAGTCCGGCGATGGCGGCGAAGAACGCGAGGACCGCCAAGGGAATCCACAACACGGGAGGCGATTCATGCGCGTGGCCTTCCGCCTCGGGAGGAACTCGCAGGGGCCCGTAGAACGTCATGAAGAAGGCGCGGAAGGTGTACACAGCGGTCAGGAATCCAGAGACTAACGCCAATCGATACAGCCAGACGAAAACGCCCTCCCAGCGCGCTCGAGCCGCCGCGATCTCCTCGTTCAGGGCGGCGGATTCGGCCAGGGAGATCCAGTTGGAGGCGGTTGAGACCTCCAACACCAACGGCGCCGCGTCGGCGTGTTCTTCATGGCTGGCATGCGTCCGTTCATGAACGGCGGCGACGATGGCGTCCTTGCTCCAAAAGCCCGATAAGGGCGCCACGCCGGCCAACGCCAGGCAGCCGACCAGAAACGTCGCGTGCGTGATGGGAAGTTTCTGCTTCAAGCCGCCGAATTGACGCATGTCAATGACATTGCCCATCGCGTGCATCACGCTGCCTGAACCCAGGAACAACAGCGCCTTGAAGAACGCATGCGTGATCAAGTGAAACATGGCCGCGGCCACGCCGACGAAAGTGCCGACGCCCAAGCCCAGAAACATGTATCCCAACTGACTGATCGTGGAGTAGGCCAGGACGCGCTTCAGGTCGTTTTGCGTGAGAGCAATGATTCCCGCCATCAAGGCGGTCACGGCGCCGACGATCGCGACAACGCCCTGCGCGTCTGGCGCGGCCATGAACAAGGGCGTGCAACGAGCGATCAGATACACGCCGGCGGTGACCATCGTGGCGGCGTGAATCAACGCGCTGACTGGAGTTGGGCCCTCCATCGCATCGGGCAGCCAGACGTGTAACGGAAACTGGCGCTTTTCCGCACGCGCCCACCAGCAACAGCAAACAGATCGCGACGCCCAATCCGCCGCCGGCGTACGCCAAGCCGGCTCGCGCCTTGCCGAGCACGCCCGGCTGCATCTGGCCGGCGCCAACCGGCTTGCCCACATCGGGATTCGCGTCAATGTCCAGATACGCGGCCGCCCCGGTTTCGGGCTCGACCAGCGTGTCGTGGTAGTTCAACGTGCCAAAAGCCGTCCAGATCAGGAAGACCGCCAGGGCGAAGCCAAAATCACCCACCCGATTCACGAGAAACGCTTTCTTACCGGCCGCGGCGGCCGCCGGCTTGGTGAACCAGAAACCAATCAGAAGATAGCTGCAGGCGCCCACCAACTCCCAGAAGACAAACAGCAATAGGAAGTTGCTGACCGACACCAACATGGTCATCGAGAACACGAACAATCCGACATAGCTGAAGAACCGCCAATACCCAGGATCGCCGTGCATGTACCCCGCCGCGAAGATGGCGACCAACGTCGATACGAAGGTCACCATCATCAGCATGGAGACGGTCAAGGCGTCAACTCGCAACGCGATATCGACGCGGAAATCCTGTCCGCCGCCGACCAGCTCTTGAGTCGTCTCCGGCGCGGGCTCCAACAACGGCTCGGGATGCGCCTGGGGAACCACCGCCCACGTCCAGAGATTCACCACATATTCGCTGCCGTGTTGTTGGAAGCTTTCGTTGGCGGCGATGAACTCGCGAAACTGGCCGAAGAGGGCCACGCTCAGAATGAACGATCCGGCGAAGGCGGCCACGGTGATATGCGACAACCATTCCGCCTTCCGCCCGCGCGTCATCCAGCCCAGCAAGGCGGTCGCCAACGCCGCAGCCAAGGGCAGGGCCACCACCGCAATCAACAGGTAAGCCATAGCATCCATCGTAAGGGCGAACTCATGTATGCGAGGGTTGGAAATCCAGGGCGTGTTCAACGGGGCGTCGGACCACGGTCAAAGACCGCGAACTCAACAACGGTCAGACTCGCGGACGATACAACAGCTCATCCTCATCCACATCGGGCTCAACGCCGGCCGGCGTCAACCGCGGCCAGACGGGATCTTGGTCGATATCCTCGGGGATTTCATGATCCACGAAGGGAGGTTGATCATCTTCCCGCATGTCCTGCCAAATCGTGATGTCCAACGAACCTCGTTGGTGGAACAACATCAGCACCAGAGCCAGGGCGATCGCGGCTTCACAAGCGGCGACGGCGATCATGAACACCACCAGGACTTGGCCATCCCAGTCATGGTGAAAACGACTCCAGCCGACGAGGCTAAGCGAGACGCCTTGCAGCATCATCTCCACGCACAGGAACATCACGATCATGTTGCGGCGGACCAGGAAGCCCACCAATCCCAACGCCACCAGGACGCCGCCGATGATCAAGTTGCTTTGGAGTAATTCCAGTTCGTTCATCGAGCGGATTCCTGCGAGGCGGCGGGGCGGGGCGGCGATTGGCGTCCGTGGATCACGATGGCGATGGCGCCGACCAAGGCCACCAAGAGCAACGCACCAGCCAATTCGATCGACAGCGTATGCACCGCGAACAGACGTCCGCCCAGATTCGCCATGTGATTCGATGTCAACGTGTCGCGACGAGGCGAGATCGTCCGCACGGACAGAACGACATCCCGAGCCGCGAATTCCGCGGCCAACGCTTGCTCCAACCGAGCGACGGCTGGCTCGGATTCCTCGCCTCGCAGGGAGATCGTTGCGAAGGCTTGCCCCTCGCTGTCAATTCGCACGTCCAGGCCCGCCACTTCGTCGGCGCTTAACAGAGCGTCTTCCTCCACCGCCTTGCCCAGCACATACCGCAGATCGCTTTGCAACGCGGCGGCTTCGGGCGAACTCCCGATCGAGGTGGCCAGGGCGCCGATCAACGCCACCGCGGCCAGTAGCGATAAAGGCTGAGGAAACGAAGCCCAGCTGATCCGATCGTACGTGGCGTGACCCTCGGGTTGAGCCAGCATGATGACGAACAGAAACGTGACGATGATCGCGCCGGCGTAAACGACAATCGTGGCGGCGCCGAGGAACTGCGCCCGTTGTAGAAGAACAACCCCGAGACCCCGGCCAGCGAGAGGGCGAACCAGATCGCCGCATACACGGGGCTGCGCCACAGATCGCGATCGCGGCCGATAACACGGTCACGGCGGCCAGCACCCAGTAAAATGCCGTCGCCCCGACGGCGCCTAGCGCCGGCGCCGACAAAGCCAGGAAACCCGCCGCGATCAAACCACAAGCCAGACCCTGCACGCGGCGGAGACCGGTTGACGACGGCAAGGCCAGCCAGAGGCCCACGGCGCCGAATCCCAGTCCCCAGGACAGAGGTTGCCGCACCAGCGGTCCCAAGCGGCCCCAGAAGGGGCCCAGCGCATCGGACCACGCGGTGGTCGCCATGTCCCGCACGACCGCCCAAGCCGGCGGCGTACCGTAGGCCGCCAGCAACACGGCGGGAGCGACCAGAATCCAAGCCGCTTGCCGAAGCATGGGCCATGGCGCCGAACGCGAGAGGTATAACGCCGCCAGAATCAGCACGACGGCGACCGCCCAAGCGGCCAGGCGGACCGCCAAGTCGCCGCCCGGCGAAGCTTGCCCCAGGACCACTTGCCAGGTCATCGCCACTCTCCTAGCTGAGCCGATTGCATGGGCTCTTTGTCCTTGGTCGCGTCGTAAACGCTGAGCAGCTTCTCCTTGTCGAACACCATCTCTTCGCGGCTGCGGCCGGTCAGGTTGTACAGACTCGTCAGCTCGATGGCGTCGACCGGGCAGGCTTCCTCGCACATCCCGCAGTAGATGCACCGAAGTTCGTCGATCGTGAAAGCCTCGGGGTATTTCTCCCGATCATCCCAGGGGCTCTCGGCGCCAATGATGTCGATGCAATGCGCCGGGCACGCCGTCGCGCAAAGGAAACAAGCGACGCACTTCACGCGTCCCTGCTCGTCGCGATTCAAGCGATGGACTCCGCGGTAGATCAGGGGGTTGCCGATTTCCGGTTCTTGGTCGGGATAACTGACCGTCACGGTTTTGCCGCTGAGCGAGCGAGCCAGATGCTTGAAAGTCGTCGTCAAGCCTTGAGCGAACATGGGCAAGTACATTCGCCCGGCGATTCCCAGTTCGGGCTCCTCGACCCACTTGATGGCCGGACTGTCCGCTTGCATTGAGAGGGCTCCAGGGATTTCCAAGGGGTGGTGCGGGGAATATCGGCGAGTGAAGGAGTGCGAACCTACAAGCTGGACGAGGCGCCGTCTAGAACGCCGCCGCTGCGGCGGCTCAGGTCGGAGTCCATGGTTGGACTCAGGCGACTCACCACCAGCCAGCTCGCGGCCAGGACCAACCAGCCCGCCACGGTGGTCAACACCGTCCATGGCAAACCTGGCGCCGATGACTCAAAAGCCGTGCGCGAAATCGATGATCGCCACGGCCAGGAAGTTGGCGATGCCCAGGGGCAACATCACCTTCCAGGCCAGCCCCATCAGCTGATCGAAACGGAATCGAGGCCAGCTCCAGCGGACGATCATGAAGAAGAGGATCACGACGAACACCTTGGACATGAACGCCAGCACGCGAAGGATCGTCACCAGCAGCGACGCTTCCTCGGTTCCTCCCAACCCAGGCAGGTGCCATCCGCCCAGAAAGAGGATCACGATCAGGAACGAACCGGCGATCATGTGCAGGAATTCAGCGACCAGGAACAACAGCAGCTTGATCCCGGAGTATTCGGTGTGATAGCCGCCAACCAACTCTTGTTCGCATTCGGGCAGGTCAAACGGCAGTTGCGCCGCTTCGGCGAAAGCGGCGACGCAGAAGACAATAAAACCCAGCGGTTGGGCGACCGCGTTCCAGACGCCCGTCTCGGCTTGCCGCAACATGATCGTCTCGAGGTCCAACGACTGAGCGACCACCACCACGCCCAAGATGCCCAGGCCCAAGGGCAGTTCGTACGCGATCAACTGCGCACTGCTCCGCAGCCCGCCCAGGAAACTGTATTTGTTGTTGCTGGCCCAGCCCCCCAGGATCACGCCATAGACGGCGATGCTGGAGAGCGCGAACACGACGATCATGCCGACATCGACGCCGGGGGCCACCACCAGGCGAAATTGGGCGTCGCCCACCGACACCATGCTTCCAAACGGGATTACCGCGAACACGGCCAACGCCGCCGCCAGGATGGTGATGGGCGCCAGGACAAACAATCGCTGATCGACGTGTTTGGGCGTGTACTCTTCTTTCAAAATGAACTTCGCGCCGTCGGCCAAGGGTTGTCCCAGTCCTCCGACGCGAATCGAGGTCAGCGGGATGCCAACGCGATTGGGGCCGCGACGATCTTGAATCCAGGCCGCCATCCAGCGTTCCAGCAGCACCAGATACGCGGCGGCGGTCATCAATCCACCGATGACCACGGCGATCTTGATCAAGGGTTCGAGATACATGACAGCGACATTCCTTAGCTGCGGCGACGCGGGGCGGTTCCGGCTCCTGGCCGGCGAGAGACTGCGCCAACGGGATGATCAAGCCAACAAGTTACCGCGTAAGTCCACTCCCGTCGCGGGGACTTCACCCACTGCGTTGGACAGGAGCACGATTTCGCGTGCTGCATCCTGCAACACCAGCTTCGCGTTGTACAGACCCTGCCGACCGGACAACGCCCACAGCAGGCGACCGGCGGGAACGACGCCCGCTGGTGGTCGAATGGCGAACCCAAACGACTGCAGACGATCGTGGACGTTCACAAACGACCCGTCGCGCTCGGCGAAGGCCGCCTCGGGAATCACCATTTGTGCTCGCTGCGACACGTCCGAGGGGAACAGATCGTGCAGGATGACCGGCTGGTCCGATGGCAACTTGTCGATTATCGACGCGTCCGACCAGGCCGCTGGATAACCGCCCAGGATCCACAGCGCGCCTCGCGGACTCTCCGCGTTGACTTCCAGCAGCTCGTCCCAGGAGAGCCAATCGCCGCAGGAGTCGAGCACCATTTGCACTCCGCGGCGATTGGGACACTTCTCGGCATGAATGGTGAAGCCGTTGGCGAACGATTCGTCTTCGCCTTCGGTGGGAACGGGGCCCATGGCCAAGCGAGCTTCGGGATCGACGCTACGAGCGTATTTGGCCGCGAGGTAGGCCTCCTCGACCGTCATGAACGGAGAGATCGCCAACGTCAGCTGACCTTGCTCGAGGCGCCGCCTTAACGCGTCGGCGACCTGATGATGTTCGACGACCTCCTCCTTGGCTCCGCCTTCCGCGGCCGCGTCAACGCGCAGCGTCGTTTGGTGCAGGCGATCGGCGTCATGAACGTACTTCCACCCATAGCGGCCCGGGTCGCACATCCACCACTGGTTCACATGCGCATTCTCGCGCGGCTTCAGCCGATAGATGCGGTCTTGATTTTCTTCCACATGAATCGAGCAACCGGTGCGGCAGCCGGCGCAAACGCCGATCGTGCGACTTCATGAACCAGACGCGCTGTTGGTAGAGAAAGTCCTTATCGCCCAGGGCGCCGACGGGGCACAGGTCGACGACGTTGCCGGACAATTTGTTCTCCAAGGGAAATCCAGGAAAGACGTCGATCTCCTCGTGGGCGCCGCGATTGGCGACCATCAATTCACTGGTCCCCGACGCTTCCCGACAGAAACGCACGCACCGCGTGCACATCACGCAACGATCGACAAACAGGGTGACCGTATCGCCAAGCGACCGGCGACGGCTATGAAACGGCTTGATATCCGCTCGGCGTTCATCGCGGCCATGTTGGAAATGGTAATCCTGCAGGGAGCATTCGCCGGCTTTGTCGCAGATCGAACAATCGACCGGATGGCGAAGCAGCAAGTCCTCCTCGACCATCGCCCGCGCGTTGCGAACGTTGTCGCTTTCGGTGATGAAGACCGTGCCGTCGGTCGCCGGCGTCTGGCAGGCCGGCACGAGCTTGGGCATGAGCTTCACTTCCCCGGTCGCCGGGTCCTTACGGCCGGATTCCACCAGGCACATGCGGCAGCTGGCCACGACGCTCAGTCCAGGGTGCCAGCAGTAATGGGGGATTTCGACGCCGGCGCGTCGAGCGGCTTGAATGCCGTTCAGCCGCTCGTTGTCATCGATCTCGACTTCTTGATCGTTGATGATCACGATCGCCATGGCGGATTGCTCGCAGGTGCGGGGGTAGTGAATGACGGGTTCGCGAAGCGTTGGGCGAGTTCGTCGGGGAGTCAATCCCTGGCGGTCAGGAATTCCAAGGCGGGCAGCGGGTCGGTGCGTTCAAATCCAGTCGGATTGGTCCGTTGGATGTAGTCCTTGAATTCGCTCTCGAACTTGCGAATCGCGTTCTTGATGGGCCAGGCGGCGCCGTCGGCCAGGCCGCAAATCGTGGTGCCCGGGGTAATGCCGATCGTGTCGCCGATCTCCAACAGCAATTCCAGGTCTTTCCAGCGACCATGACCGGCGCGGATCCGATTCAGCATATTCTAGGACCACGCGGTGCCTTCGCGGCAGGGCGTGCATTGGCCGCAGCTTTCATGGGCGAAGAAGCGGCAGCTGTTGTGCAGGAAGTCCACCATCGAGACGGTCTCGTCCAGAACGACCACCGCGGCGGTCCCTAATCCCAGGCAGCCGTATTTTCCAGGGCCGGCGAAGTCCAGCGGACAATCGAATTCGTCAGCTCGCAACAATCCCATACTGATGCCGCCGGGAATCGCCGCCTTGGCTCGCCGGCCTTTCCACACGCCGCCGCCGTAGTCGTCGATCAGTTGCTGCACCGTGATGCCCAAAGGGGCTTCGTAGCAGCCGGGTTTTTCGACATGGCCGCTCAGGCAATACAGTTTGGGGCCATAGCTGCCGGCGTCGCGTGGGTTGTCCGGGTCGGACGGCACGCCGATCGACCTGAACCAATCCACTCCGCGATCAAGGATATGCTTCACGCAGGCGACGGTCTCGACGTTGTTGACGACCGTCGGCTTGCGGAAAGCGCCTTCGATGGCGGGGAAGGGTGGTTTGATCCGCGGCCAGGCTCGCTTGCCTTCGAGGCTCTCGATCAGGCCGGTTTCTTCGCCGCAGATGTACGCCGCGGCGCCGCGATGCAGGTAGATGTCCAGCGAGTAGCCGCTGCCCAGGATGTTCTTGCCCAGATAACCGGCGGCGTAGCACGCATCGACGGCGGCCTGCACGCGCTTCCACGCCAGCGGATACTCATAGCGCAGGTAAAAGTAGGCGGTGGAGGAGCCTGTTGCATAGCAACTTAGCATCAGCCCTTCGAGCACTTGATGCGGATCATCCTCCATAAGAATCCGATTGTTGAAGGTCCCGGGTTCGCTCTCGTCGGCGTTCAGGCAGAAGTAGACGGGTCCGGGATGATCCTTGGGCAGGAAGGTCCATTTCAAGCCCGTCGGGAATCCGGCGCCGCCGCGGCCGCGAAGGTTGCTGGACTTGACCGTCTCGATCACCTCGGCCGGCTGCATTTCGCGGAGCGCTCGTTTCCAGGACTGATAGCCCCCGGAAGCCTCGTAGGCGTCGAGCGTGTGGCTGTGGTCCTTGCCGATGTTGGCCAGCAGGACCGGTTCGAAATCTGTCATAAGTATTATCCGGTTTCCAGCTCAGCTGGTTTGATCTACGAAACGGTCGGCGGCGGCGTCGTCGAGGTTGCCCACCAGTTCCTCGCCGGCCAGCATGCAGGGGGCTTGTTCGCAGGCGCCCAGGCATTCGGCGTACTCGATCGTCAATCGTCCGCTGTCGGTGGTGCCGCCGGCGCGGATCCCCGCTCGCTGGCACATTCGCTGCAGCAATCCGTCCGCGCCTCGCAAGGCGCAGCTAATCGAGCAGCACACCCAGACTCGCAGATCGCCGTGCGGTTGATCCTGTTTGAAGAACCCGTAGAAGCTGAGCGTGTCCTGCACTTCCGCTGGGTGCAGCTCCAAGAGCTTCGCGACTTCGACGACGGCTTGCAGCGGCACGTGCCGCAGTTCGCGGTTCACCACATGCAGGGCGGGCAATGTGACGGCTTGCTTCGTCGGATAACGGTCGAAATACGAGCGGATCTCGTCGACCATGGCGTCGGTCAGGATGCGATGCGAGGCGTTGGACATGACTCTCCTAGCGATCCAGCTCGGCTGCGATAATGTTCAGGCTGCCCAGCACCGCGACGACGTCGCTGAGCGTGTGGCCTTCGATCAAATGCGGGAACATGGCGAAGTGCAGAAACGACGGCGGCCGACAGCGAGCCCGATAGGCGACGTCGCTGCCGTCTCCGACGATGTAAAATCCCAATTCCCCATTGGGGGCTTCGACCGCCGCATAGGACTCTTCATTGGGCGTTTCCACGCCGCGATTGCTCATCATCAATTCGAAGTGCGTGATCGTGCCCTCGATGGTCTGATACACCTGCGCCTTCTCGGGCAACGCGGCGCGTTCATCGACCAGGACGTTGGCCGGTCCGGCAGGGAGGTTGTCCACGGCCTGCTTGACGATCTTCAGGCTCTCCCGCATTTCGGCCATCCGCACGTAGTAACGAGCGAAGCAATCGCCCGCTTTCGCGCAGCAGACTTGGAAGTCAAAGTCCTGATAGTCCAGGTAGGGCTCGTCTTTACGCAAATCCCGAGTGACTCCACTGGCTCGTGCGATCGGTCCCGAGGCGCCGCGATTAATCGCCTGTTCGCTGGTCAACACGCCGACCCCCTTGGTGCGATCGACAAAGATGCGGTTGCGATTCAGCAACCGCTCCATGTCGTCCAACGTCGCGGGGAAGTCGCTTGAGGAAATCGCGGATCTTCTCGCACCACCTGAGGCGTCATGTCGTGCATCACGCCGCCGACGCGGGTGTAGCTGTTGGTGAACCTGGCGCCGCAAAGCGTCTCGAAAATGTCGTAGATCCGCTCGCGTTGATAGAAGGCGTACAGAAAGAACGTGAAGGCCCCGGTGTCCAAACCCATCGCGCCGGTGCGACAGCAAATGGTCGCTGATTCGAGCCAATTCGCTGACGATCACCCGGATGTATTTGCACCGCGGGGTCAGTTCGATCCCCAGCAGCGTTTCCACGGCGTGATGCCAGGCCACGTTGTTGGCCATGGGCGAGATGTAGTTCATGCGGTCGGTGACCGTCACATACTGGTTGTAGTCCAGATGCTCGCCGATCTTCTCAAAGCCCGAATGCAGGTACCCGATGTCCGGCACGGCTTGGACGACCTGCTCGCCTTCCAGCTTCAAGACGATCCGCAGCGTTGTATGCGTCGCCGGATGCTGCGGGCCGAAGTTCAGCGTCCACAGGTAGTCCTGCTCGGCGGCGTCGAGTGTCGATTCAGCAGGTAAGAGCGGCATGCAAATCTCCGATGGGCCAGGAAGCGGCCTCCGCGATGCGGCGACCTAGGCGTCTCCACGCTTGAGGACCGGGAAGTTGTGGCGCTCGCCACGCCCCTGCAGCGGGTAATCCTTCCGCAAGGGATGTGCTTCGAACACGTCGGGCATGAGGATCCGCCTCAAATCGGGATGCCCCTCGAACGTCACGCCGAACATGTCGAAGACTTCGCGCTCCAGCCAGTTGGCGGACTCCCAGATGGACGTCAGCGAGGCCACCGTCAACTGCGGCTCGTTCAACATCACACGCAGCGTGAGTCGCTGATTGGTGCGCGTGTTGGCGAGCAAGTACACCAAGCCGAAACGGTCCTGAGCGTCGCGGTAGTTCAGATAGTCCACGCAGGTGACGTCCACCAACAGATCGAAGCCCGCCTGCTCGTGAAGCAACCGCATGGCGTTCAACAAGTGCTCGGCCGCGACGACGACGCGCGTTTGGCCGCGGAATTCGCTGACAGCGATTTCTCCCACATGCGTGCGTAGCAACTCGACGGCGTCAACGGTCATCACGGATCTCCCTGGGCATTTTCAGGCGTGGTGTCAGCTGCGTAGCGGCGGCAAATGTTGCCCAAAAATCGGGAGCTCCACCAACGCTCGCTTGGTTTGCTGCCGAGCGGCGCTGTTGAATTCGCTGCCGTTGACGGTTCCCTCGCGTTGGATTTTGTCCTGTAAATCCAACACGGCTTGGATCAGTTGTTCGGGACGTGGCGGGCAGCCCGGAACATACATGTCGACCGGAATGAAGCGATCGATCCCCTGCACCACGCAATAGGTGTCGAACACTCCGCCGGTGGAAGCACAGGCGCCCATGGAGATGCACCATTTGGGTTCGTGCATCTGTTGCCAGATCCGCTGCAAGACAGGCAACATCTTCATCACCACCCGCCCGGCGACAATCATCAAATCGCACTGGCGCGGGCTGAAACGAAAGACCTCGGCGCCAAAGCGAGCGATATCATGCCGGCTGGCCCCGGTGGCCATCAGCTCGATGCCGCAACACGCGGTCGCGAACGGCATGGGCCAGAGGCTATTCTTGCGGCACCAACTGGCCAACTGGTCCAGTTGAGTGACGACGACATTCTCGGGAAGTTCTACCGCCATTGGAAAACACCTCTCCTCCACGCATAAACCAGCCCTACACCCAGCAGCAGCACGAACAACAGAACCTCCGCGAACACCACGCCTCGCAAGGCCAGGACGCTCGTTCCCGTTTCGATGGCCAGGGCGGGCAGTCCGTCAGGATGCTTGTTGGCCACCGCCCAGGGGTAGAGGAACAGGATCTCCACATCGAACAGGAGAAACGCGATCGCCACGAGGTGGAACCGCACGTCGAAGCGTCGCCTGGCGTCGTGGATCGGATCCATGCCGCTTTCGTAGGGCATCTCCTTGACCGAACCGCTGCGTTTGGGGCCGAGCAACAAGCCGACCAGGATCAGGCCCGCCCCTAGAGCCCCTGCGGCGGCCAGAAAGAGCAGGATGGGCGGCAGGAGCGGCGACATAAAGTGCTGTTCTCAAAGGGTTTATGTTGTCGGTGAAGACTTTGTGAATAAAATCACAAGGCCGGCTAAAATCAGCGGGCATCCTATCCGGGCGATTCCCAAGGGTCAAGTAGATGTCGCCGGGCGGGCGTTGGTGGGCGGCATTCCGGGAGCACCCGGCGGGTTATTCCTCAACCTGTCGCTCCGCTGGCGCCGATGGGAACCATAGTATCGGTTGCGCCGGTTTTTCCGAGCGGCCGACTATCTGTGCAATTTCGCGACGACGAGGGGGGAATCATGCTTCGTCGAACACTTTGGATCTTGATGGCTGCATGCGTGTTGACCATCTTTTGCTCGGGTCAGGCCCAGGCCCAGCAACCTCGCTCATTCGGCAACGCCGGGGGCGGCGTGTACGGCTCGGCGGACTGGGAGCGGTTTTACCACTATCCCTATGTCTACTACCCGCACAATTTCGCTGGGCGTGAGTATTACCAGAGCCGCAACAGCTTGTATTACCGCTACCCGCAGGAAATGCGCGTGCCGGTGTACAACAAGCGGTGGCACAATTTTTACCCCAGCCCGCGACGCTACCATTGGGGACATCAGTTCGAGACCGACGTCTTCTAGTCGTCGGATCCCCAGCCCAAGCGGAACAAGCCACGCGGCGCCCAAGGTCTTAGCGGATCTGGGCGCCGCGGGCGTTTCTTGCCCGCGAGGCGGCGCGCCGCACGGCGCCGCTGGCCCATCCGGGAATCTGACGGCTACTCGCGAACACCAGCCCATCGTTGACGCGCGGCTGCTGGCGGCGGATTCAGGCGGGCCCGCGGCCTTCGGCGACTTCCTTCTCCCACTCGTCCATCAACGGCCAGTCGACGGCGCACGTGCCAAAGTCCGCCATATGCAGGTAGCCCGAGAGGCGATCGATCGTGCTTTGGATCATTGCCGGATCGTGGCGGAACATCGGGCCGTGGCTGGGCAACAGCCAGCGCACTCCCTCCACATCGCGAATTCGCTCCAGCGAGCGAATGAACTTGGGGAGGTCGCTGCCATGATGCGCGTCGATCGCGCCCACGCAGCCATCGCGATAGATGTTGTCGCCGCTGAACAGCAATTCTCCCATGCGAAACGCCAGCTGGCTATGCGTGTGTCCCGGCGTTAACCAGACGTTCAGCTTCAGACCGCCGACCTCCAGCACGTCGCCGTCATCGATCAACGTTTCGACCTCCACCGGCGGCATATCCATGCTAATGCCCTGCGCGGCGATCTCAGCGAAGGTCAACAGCTTGTCGCCGGCGGCTAACGGGCCGGCCGCCAGGCGATGCGCCGTGACGCTCGTCCGCAGCAATTGCTTTGCTTTGGCCAGTCCTTGGATGTGATCCACATCGGCGTGAGTGGCGACAATGGTCTTGCACTTGGACAACGGAAAGTCCATCTGCCGGATCAGCTCGATGATCTCTTCGACGGTTTCCTCATAGCCGATATCGATCAGCAGCCATTGGTCCTCGTCGAAGATCAGATAGACGTTGCAGCCCAGGACGTGACCGGCCTGAAAATTCAGCTCAATGACGTTCGGGAAAATCTCCTTCCGCTGACGCATGAGACCTTCGTGAGCAAGAGTGAAAAGATGAACGCGTCTTCGGCGACGGGCGTCCCGGGCGTTGCTGCCGGCCGCCGGCGCCTGAACGGCGATGGCCGGGGAATTGTACGCCATCAGCGGGCTCATGCGTAGGGCCGAAGCTCGCGCCCCCGCGTCACCCCGCCACGCCGCGGCCCCGTCCCAAATGGCGTGGACTGAAGGCCGCACGAGTATTCCAGGTCCGCAAGGCAACGCCGTAGCGGAATTTCGTTCGCTGCTTGGGAAGGTGTTCATGCGACCGCGGCACCTGGGGTGCGCTGCGCGACCCCAGGCTTCGGGGTTGCACCGCGATGCGGTGCGGAGGCTGGGTGCGGGAATTCGTTTTCGAGGCCGTCTCATTGCGGATTGACTTGCAATTTGCAATTCGCAATTTGCAATTTCCACCCGCGCCGGGCGGGCCGGGGCATTGCTTTCCTCCACGCCCTGCTCTTCGATCGCCTACCCGAGCAAGGCTTGCCGCAGTCCCTCCCGGTAGCTGGGGTAACGCAATTCGGGTGCGAGTCTCTGGACCAGTCGCTGGTTGATGATCTCCTTGCCATCCATGCCGCCGCGAGCGTCGGCGGCGTTCTCGGGGGGCTGAAAGGTTGGCGGCGGGGCGTTCAGCAGGCGGGCGGCTTCGAGATAGAAATCGCGGCGCCGCACGGGGTGTCCATCGCTGACGTTGAGAATTTCACAGCCGCGCGGCGGCGTGTCCGCCGCCTGAACCACGATCCGCGCCGCATCGTCGATATGAATCAAATTCAGCAGGCTGTCGGGGAATGCGGCGAGGGGTTTCGCCTGTGTCAGATCGGCCGCCCGAGGGATCCGGTCGGGCCCGTAGAGGCCGGCCATCCGCAGAATCCAGCCGGAAACGCCGCTTTCGACCAACAGGTGTTCGGCCTGCAAGCTGGCTTTTCCCCCTGGCCGTTGGGGCTGGCAAACCGCGGACTCGTCGGCCGCTCGATCGCGGTTAGACGCGTACACGCCTGTGGTGCTGATGTAAATCCATCTCGGCTGGGGCCTTGGCGACGCTTGCTGGAAGGCTTGTAGGGCCCGCTGCAGGGCGCCGACGTAGAACCTCCTGGATGGAGCGATCGCCGGAACGATCGAAACCAAGGCTGAACAGCACGGTTTGAACTACAGGGGGGCGCCAGGTCGCGGGCGTCTCCACGGGATCCAGAACGATGGTCCGCAGGCCGTCGGCCTGCAACTGTCCAGCACGCGTTTGGCTGCGGGTCACCGCCCAGACGTCCTGTCCCTGAGCCCGCCAGAGTCGGGCCGCTCTGGCCCCGAGGTAACCGCAGCCGAAGATCAATACGCTCAATGTCATCCGTCCTTTTTGAAAGTTCGCCCGAGTCCGCCTGGGATCTGGTGCGCGTGGCTGGCGGGCCACGGCGCCGCCCCTGCGGCAGGCATGATTGTCACAACCCTGCCGACGCCTGGGTGGTGGACTACAATAATACGGAATCGCCCTCAGAGCCGTCAGTCTTTTACTTGCAGAACGTCTCTGAGTTGCGTAGGACCTTAACTAGGGGGTTGTTTCGCCAACTGCCTCTCGCGTTCATTTCGAGCTGAACTTTTTCCTCCGGGAATGAACAGCTCAAGCCGATTCTTCATCGACGAAAGCACCTTATTCATGGCTAGACATGTTTCTCCGCGGCCGCGATGGGTTGGTGGATTGCGTTGCCCGCACGGGTTCGCTTTCCTGGCGATTGTGCTGGGCTTGCTGTCGCCCGCTTGGTCGCCGGTCGCTGCTCAAGAGAGTCGCGGTGGCCGCGCCGGTGAAGGACTCCGCCGGCGACGTGATCACGATCGCCGACGAGGATTTGGTCAGCATTTTTGACGGCGCCCGAGCGCCCGCCACGCTGGCCGACTTGCGTCGCATGGAGCAGCGCCAGAAAGAAGTCGCGGCGAGAGTCATTCCCTGCACGGTCGGCATTCGCGTCGGCGCGGCTCAGGGCAGCGGGGTTCTGATCAACGCGGATGGCTACATCTTGACCGCCGCACACGTCGCTCAGGTGCCTGATCAGCCCGCTCAGATCGTGTTGCATGACGGACGTCGAGTGCGCGGCGTCACGCTGGGCATGAATCGAAAAATCGACGCCGGCCTGGTCCGCATCGAGGAAGACTTGAAAGCGGGCGAATCCTGGCCTTTCGTGGAGATGGGTAAGTCCGAGAACGTCCGGCCCGGGCAATGGTGTGTCGCCACCGGGCACCCCGGCGGCTACGTCCGCGGACGCGATCCGGTTTTTCGAGTCGGCCGTGTTTTGGCCCGGGACAGGACCGTGATCGTTACCGATTGCCCGCTTATTGGCGGCGACTCCGGAGGTCCTCTGTTTGATATGGATGGCAAGGTCATTGGCATCAACAGCCGCATCGGTCCGCCGCTGACGGCGAACATGCACGTGCCGGTGAGCGCCTACAGCAAGGACTGGGAAGCGATGGCCCAGGGCGACATCTTCGGCGACGTGCCGCGAGGCAATCCGTACATCGGGGTCCAAAGCGAGGACGCGGCCGATGGAGTGCGCGAAGCTCTCGATCGTGAAGAAAGGGAAGCCCGCGTACGAATCCGGTTTGCGTGACGGCGATGTCGTCAAGAGATTCAACAATCGCGTCATCACGGATGCTCAAGACCTGGTCAAGCGAGTCGCCGCCTGCCGCGTCGGCCAAACTGTCAAGCTGGTTGTGCAACGCGGTCAGGAATCGAAGTCCATCGACTTGGTGGTCGGCTCGAAGTAAGCCCCATCCAACTTGGGACACGCCCCTTGAGCGGCGCCCATCGCATCATTTGACCTGAGAGACAAACAACGGCTGCCGGCCGCGGATAAGGAACCCAACGCATGTCGCTGCGAATCAAACGGATCGTGCTTCTCGCCCTGGCGGCGAGTCTTTTCCTGGGACCCGCCGCGCCCGTCTCCGCGCAACGGCGAGGCGGCATGCGACCGTGGTTGGAGCGTCTGGGCAGATTGCGAGTCCCCGGCCCGAATGAACGCAACCACCAAAGCGTCCGAGAGGCTTACCGCGATCTGGTCAAACCAGTGGGTCCCAGCGTGGTCCGCGTGATTTCCGCCGGCGCCCATGTGGCTTACGGAACGGTCATGGACGCCACGGGCCTGGTGATGACCAAATCCAGCGAACTGAAGGGCGACGGCGAGATTCTCTGCCAACTGCACGATGGTCGGCGTGTTCCGGCCAAGGAGGTCGCCTCCGATCGGGACACCGACCTGGCCTTGCTCCAGCTGGACATCGAAGAATCGATGACGCCGGTCTCCTGGCGTGAATCACCGGTGGAGGTCGGCAGTTGGCTTGCCTGCATTGGTCTCGGGCAATTGCCCATCGCCACGGGCGTGGTCAGCAATACTCCGCGGCGGATCCCCCGGCGACTGGCGTATTTGGGCGTGATGCTGAACAACGACGAAGCCCCTCAGGTCGTCGAGGTGGTGAAGGATTCCGCCGCGTCGCGAGCGGGATTGGCCGCGTCAGACATCGTGGTTGCGGTCGCCGGCAAGCCCGTGGCCGGACGGGAATCGGTGATTCGCGCGATACGTGAACTTCGCCCCGGCGATTCGCTGACGGTCAAGGTGCGTCGCAACAAGAAGACTGCGGATTCCGAGGACGATGGCGAGACCCAGAGCGGCGACCAAGACGCCGCCCAGGAATCGGCGCCGGCCACGGACTCCCAGACCACTCCCAAGGCGGAGTCCTCCGCGGAGCCGCCGAAAAACGGTGACGAAACCAACAGCACCGATTCTCCTCCCCAACCGCGCCCGCCGCGGAATTCGAGGAACTGGAGTTGGAGGCCGTGCTGGGCGACATGGACGAACAAAACCCGCAAGCCAACCTGGGAGGCCCTCTAAGCGGCCGCCGGGGAGGCTTCACCGAAGCGCTGCAACATGACGCCATCCTGGTGCCGCAAGACTGTGGAGGTCCGCTCGTGGATCTGGATGGAAAAGCCGTCGGGCTGAACATCGCCCCGCGCGGGCCGAGTCGAAACCTACGCCTTGCCCGCGCCGCTTGTGCAGGCCGTATTCAACCGTTTGCGGGCCGAAGCGAAGATCGCGACAAGCCCGCTCGAGTCAGAGAGCGAGAAGAAGGTTTCCATCGAGAAGTAGCCTGGCGCCGAGGTCCGGTGGAGCAAGACGCGCTCCAGCCAGCCTGCAAGAGCGTCAAACGAACATCGCCCGCAATTGGGAGATCGCTTGGATCGGGGCGGGTGCGCTGTGGACGGCTCCGCTGACGGCCGCCCCGTGGACTCCGGTGGCGATGACATCGGCCAGATTTCCGGCATGAATTCCGCCGATTGCGAAGCCAGGCAGGCCGATCTGCTGGCTGGCCTCCCGCAGAAAGGCCAACCCGGTAAGCTCCGACTCGGCGAACGCCTTGGTGCCGCTGGCGAAGGTCGGGCCATAGCCGAGATAGTCGGCGCCCGCTTCGACGGCCTCCAGGGCCTGCTGCAGCGAATGCGTCGAACGGCCGATCAACGCCGTGGGACCGAGCGCCCGGCGGGCGGCGGCGATTGGCAAGTCGTCCTGACCTAGATGCACTCCGTCGGCGCCCGCGGCGGCCGCGATGTCCACGCGATCGTTGACGATGGCCAGCTTGCCCAGGCGACGGGCGACGGTCGAGAGCGACTGCGCCCTTTCCAGCAGTTCCTTGTCGGACAGCGACTTGTCACGTAACTGCAAGATATCGGCGCCCGCGGCCAGCCAGGCTTCGCAGCGGGCGGTGAATTGCGGCAGATCTTGACCTCCGTCGACGAGCACATACAGGCGTCGGTCGTCCAACCGCTGTTGGCTCAGCGCACAGATGCTCAGTCTGCGGCCCAAGTCATAGGCCTGATATCGCAACTGCTCCAAACGCAGCGCCGTTTTCGGAGAGAGAATCTTGACGTATTCCTCCAAGCAACGGAGGGCTTGTTCCAATCGCTTTTGACTGGCTTGACTGACCGAGCGAGCGTCGCCGCGGGCTTGCTCGCCGGGATGCGTGAGGGCGGCTCCGACGTCGCCGGCGGCGTCCCGACAGCGGATCCAGTTGGCGGAATCGAGATCCTCCAGCGCGGTTCGCAGGTCGTGACGAAGCGTCTTGTAGCGGCTGCTGAGCTGGGCGTCCCGCAGTTCGAAACGCGCGAAGTCCTCCACGACTCGGCAGCCTTCGGCGGCTCGGTTCCAGTTGGCGTCGAGGATGCGATGCATGTTGATGAACGGAACCTGGGCCCGCCCAGGCCCATGAACTGAGGCCAGGGACGTCGCCCCATGGCTCGGGAGACTCGATGGAGGCCGCTGGGGCCTCGCCCAGTCGGTCTGGCGCAATTGTAGCGGCGAGCCGGGGCGCGGACAGCCGGCGACGGGCAGCTTGCCTTGCTCGAGTGCATAGCGCGGGTTACAATTCCCCGGCGACTTTCGCCACTGCATCAGGGTGGATGTTGGACCAGGTAGGGAAGCCGGAGCGAAGGTAAATGCGCTTTGCAATGCGATTGATGGCTTTTTGGCCGGGCTTGCCCCAGTTATGGCTCAGGGGCGACTGGCTGGGAATGGCGGCGGCCGTTGCGTTTTCGGTTTTGCTGAACGCGGGCATTGCGGCAAGTTTTCTTTGGCCCGGGGCTCTTCCGGCGCTGGGGATCGTTATGATCTGGCTTGCGACGGCCAGCTTTTGGTGCATTTCGCTCTGGCGGACTCAAACGCAGGCCGATCAGATCGCCCCCATGCCCGCTGGAGACGCCGTGGAGGCCTTGTTCATCGCGGCTCAAACGGAATACTTACAAGGTCGGTGGTCCGAGGCGGAAACGATAGCTCGCCGGATCCTGGATCAGCAGATCGACGATGCGGAGACGCGATTGCTGTTGGCGGCCGTGCTGCGGCGCCAGCACCGTCACGTCGAGGCTCGTCAAACGCTGCTGGAACTACAACAGTGGGACGGGGCTGGGCCCTGGCGGGAAGAGATCCAACGCGAGTTGCAGTGGTTGCGAACACAACAGCCGGCGGCGGACGCCTTGCCCGAAACCCCTGCGATTGCCGATCAATCGCAGGTGAACGATACACTCAGGGACGCCGGTTCGTCCTAGGCTCTGTCAGAGCCTAGATGGTTGGCCGGCTCGCAAACGTTATTAAGAGGACTGCTCCATGTACGAACGATTTACCGACCGCGCCCGCAAGGTGATGCAGCTGGCCAACCAGGAAGCGCAGCGGTTCAACCATGAATACATCGGCACCGAACACATTCTGCTGGGGCTGGTCAAGGAAGGCAGCGGCGTTGCCGCCAACGTCCTGAAGAATCTGGACGTCGATCTGCGCAAGATTCGCCTGGAAGTCGAGAAGCTGGTCCAGAGCGGTCCGGAAATGGTCACGATGGGCAAGCTGCCGCAGACGCCGCGAGCCAAGAAGGTCATCGAGTACTCGATGGAAGAAGCTCGCAACCTGAACCACAACTACGTCGGCACCGAGCACATCCTGCTGGGCCTGCTGCGCGAGCAGGAAGGCGTCGCCGCCCAGGTGCTGATGAACCTGGGGCTGAAGCTGGAAGAAGTTCGCGAAGAAGTGCTGAACCTGCTGGGTCACGGCATGGAAGGTGGCGAAGGCGAACGCGGCGGCCGCGAAGCCGGTGGCTGGCGAAGGCGGCGCCTCCAGCGAAGGGCGGCAAGTCCAAGACGCCCGCCCTGGACAGTTTTGGCCGCGATCTGACCGAACTGGCCAAGCAGAACAAGCTCGATCCCGGTCATCGGCCGCGAACGCGAAATCGAACGGGCCATTCAAATTCTCTGCCGCCGCACCAAGAACAATCCCGTGCTGCTGGGCGAAGCGGGCGTCGGCAAGACGGCCATCGTCGAAGGCTTTGCCCAACGCGTCATCGGCGGCAACGTTCCCGAACTGCTGGCCGACAAGCGGATCGTCGTGCTCGACCTGGCCATGATGGTCGCCGGCACCAAGTACCGCGGTCAGTTCGAAGAACGCATCAAGGCCGTGATGAACGAAGTTCGCCGGGCCAAGAACACGATCCTGTTCATCGACGAACTGCACACGCTGGTCGGTGCCGGTGGCGCCGAAGGCGCGATCGACGCGGCCAACGTGCTCGAAGCCGGCCCTGGCTCGCGGCGAAATCCAATGCATCGGTGCCACGACGCTCGACGAGTACCGCAAGTACATCGAAAAGGACAGCGCGCTGGCTCGCCGCTTCCAGGAGATCATGGTCGATCCGACCACCAAGGACGAGACGATCGAGATCCTCAAGGGCCTGCGCGAGCGCTACGAAGAGCATCATCGCGTGCAGATCACCGACGATGCCGTCGAGGCGGCCGTCGAAATGTCCGAGCGCTACATCACCGGCCGCTGCCTGCCCGACAAGGCGATCGACGTGATCGACGAAGCCGGTGCACGTGTCCGGCTGCGAGCCATGACCCGGCCGCCGGATCTGAAGGAAATCGACGAAGAAGTCGAGCGGCTGAACAAGGAGAAGGAAGAAGCGGTCGCCAATCAGGACTTCGAGAAGGCCGCCTCGCTGCGCGATCAAGCCGACAAGCTGCGCAAGAAGAAAGGACACGATCACCCGCGAGTGGCGGGAGAAGTCGCGCGAGACCGACGGCGTCGTCGACGAAGAAGTCATCGCCGAAGTCGTCTCCAAGATGACCGGCATTCCGCTGACGCGGCTGTCCACCGAAGACAGCATGCGGCTGATGCAGATGGAAGAAGAACTGCACAAGCGGGTCATCAGCCAGGACGAAGCCGATCAAGGCGATCGCCAAGGCCGTTCGCCGCAGCCGCAGCGGTCTGAAGGATCCCAAGCGTCCGACCGGTTGCTTCGTCTTCGCCGGCCCGACCGGTGTCGGTAAGACGTTGCTGGCCAAGGCCCTGGCCGAATTCATGTTCGGCGACGAGGATGCGCTTGATTCAGATCGACATGAGCGAGTACATGGAGAAGCACAACGTCAGCCGCCTGATCGGTGCCCCTCCCGGCTACGTCGGCTACGAAGAAGGCGGTCAGCTGACCGAGAAGATCCGCCGTCGTCCCTACGCCGTCGTGCTGCTGGACGAAATCGAGAAGGCCCATCCCGACGTGCTTCAACATGCTGCTGCAGGTCATGGAAGAAGGTCGCCTGACCGACAGCTTCGGTCGCAATGTCGACTTCCGCAACGTGATCCTGATCATGACCACCAACGCGGGTGCCGAAGCGATCAAGAACGAATCGGCCTTTGGCTTCCAGCAAGCCCGACGACGATGCGTCCTACGAGAGCATGAAGGAGCGGGTCAACGATCAGCATCGAAAAGGTCTTCCGTCCCGAGTTCCTCAACCGCTTGGACGACGTGATCATCTTCCGTCACCTGACGCAAGAGGACCTCAAGGAGGTCATCGATCTGGAATTGGCCAAGGTCCGCGAGCGGCTTGCGCGAACGCGGCTATGCACCTCGAGCTTGACCGACGAGGCCAAGGAGTTCCTGATCAAGAAGGGCTCCAACCGGACTACGGTGCTCGTCCGCTGCGTCGTGCCATCGAGAACTTCGTCGAAGATCCCTTGTCCGAAGAACTGCTGCGGGCGACGTTCCAAGGCATGGATACGATCGTCGTCGATGGCATTCGCGACGACGAGGACAAGGTCATTCGGCTGACGTTCAAGGGTTCTCAACAGGAAGAGCCTGTCGCCGCGACGGCCGGCGAAACCGAGTCGGAAGACGAGAGTAAGAAGTAGCGCACCTTCGTTAGATCAACTACTGAGACACCGAAACGCAGAGGCCGATCCAGTATCGGCCTCTGCGATTTTCTATGCGAATCGTTAACGGTGTTGGCGCGGGCCCTGGCGTTTGAAGTCAGCGCTGACCTGAAGGCGCCCAGGGTTGCGCTGCGCTGCACCCTGGGCTGATTTGGGGTCGTCCCGTTGGGACTTGGTGTCGGGGCCGGCGTTGGTTACCCAGGGTTGCGCTGCGAGCTGCACCCTGGGCTGGATTTGGGGCCGTCCCGTTGGGACTTCGTGTCGGGGCCGGCGTTGGTTACCCAGGGTTGCACTGCGCTGCACCCTGGGCTGATTTGGGGCCGTCCCGTTGGGACTTGGTGTCGGGGCCGGCGTTGGTTACCCAGGGTTGCGCTGCGACTGCACCCTGGGCTGATTTGGGGCCGTCCCGTTGGGACTTGGTGTCGGGGCCGGCGTTGGTTACCCAGGGTTGCACTGCGCTGCACCCTGGGCTGATTTGGGGCCGTCCCGTTGGGACTTGGTGTCGGGGCCGGCGTTGGTTACCCAGGGTTGCGCGCGGCACCCTGGGCTGGGGGCCGCGACTGGCGTCCCTCAACCCTGCTTATTTCTCGGCGACTCGCACGGCCGGGTCGGCGGCGATGAAGGGGCCCGGCGCGGGCAAGGCCGCGGCGAAGCTGTGGGGTTGGCTGCTGAGCGGCGCCAAGTGATGAATCAACGACGCCAGCGGCGCGGCGAATCCTTCGGGGGTCAGCACCGGTTGATCGGCTCGCGCTGCAGCAACGCGTCCGCTGCGGCGCCAAAGCGTTGGCAGTCGCCGCGGATCACCAGGCCGCCTCGATCCAGGCGAAAAGCGCCGTGCAGATCCGTCCAGGCGACTTCCTCGGCTTCATCGGCAAGATACACCCGGCGGGTTTGAATGCCACGCGCGAACGCCTGCAGCCAAGCGGCGTCGGCGGCGCCTTGCACCGCGTCGCAGCGTCCGGCAAGCTGGACCAAGACGCCTTGGTTCCAGACGGCGCGGTCCAGGCGGACTTGGGCAATTCCACGAACACCACTGCGATGGTCCTTGCCGCTGGTTAGCGCGGACAAATCCACCCGATGCACCACGCCCGAGGCTTGACAGACATCGCCCGCTTTGCGGGAATGAGGCGCCGCCGGCCACGCCAGCGAACTCGGCCGAGTCGCCCAGCCAGCGGTTCATCCCCCATGCCGCCAACAGACGGCAGGGCAGGGGGGAGTTGCGACAATCGACCTTCCAGTGCGTGGTGGGGTCGGCGCCGTCTCGTTGGCGGAGCACTTCCCAGCGAACGGCCTGATCGCTGTCATACCAGGCCATGCCGAATTCCACGATCGCACTCCGCGAGGCCTCCCCACCCACGTAGGAGCAACGCAAGTCCCGTAGCGTCAGCGGTTCTTCATGAAGCCAGATCACGGCGTCCTTGGCGACCAGCAAGCCTTTCCAATCCGGCGCGTCCGGGCCGCGCAGCATGCCGCTGGTGCAGCGCGTGCCAGAGTTGCCGCGCTCCTGGCGCTTGCAGCTCCGCGCCCTCCAATCGCACCAAAGCGCGACCATGGCGCCGCGAGAGGGAAATCGTCTTGATTCCCGCCAGAGATTCGCCCGACTCCGGATCCGACAGGCCGACTCCCAGCAGGTATTGATCGCCGTCCAACGTCTCGCGCCACGCCTGAACGCGGACCGAAACTCCCAGCCAATGCGTGAGTTGCTGCTCCCAGCGCCGCGCCAATCGCTGTTGATTCCAAGTCGAGTGGCGCACCACCGCCATGCTTGCCAGGGCCAGCGTGGGCAAGGCGCACAACACAACAAACATCCACCGTAGCAAACGTCGGCGTGTTTCGAGTGTCATGGCGAACATCCGTGTTCGTGAAAAGGACCCGCGAACGTCGATCCGCAGGAGCAATCGCGTCTTCAGTCAGACTTGTCTGGCCAATTCCAAAAACTGTGCATAGCGCGCCTTCATTTCGACCAGGCTGTCGCCGCCAAATTTCTCCACGACCGCTCGACCGATCTCAAAGGCCACGACATTCTCAACGATCACGCTCGCCGCCGAAACGGCGCAAACGTCGCTCCGTTCGTAGGCGGCTTCCTCGGTCTCCTTGGACTTCAGGTTGATCGACGCCAACGGTTTGCGCAAGCGTGCTGATGGGCTTCTTGGCGGCCCGAACGATCAAAGGCTGGCCGTTGGTCATGCCGGCTTCCAACCCGCCCGCATTGATTGGTCGGCCGCGTGTAACCGAGGCTCGGAGTATTCACGCGCGTGGCGTCGAACTGGATCGGATCGTGGACTTGCGAGCCGGGCCGTCGAGCCGCTTCGAAGCCCAAGCCGATCTCGACGCCCTTGATGGCTTGCACCGCCATCACGGCCTGGGCGAGCCGCCCGTCCAGCTTGCGGTCCCACTGCGCGTGCGTGCCCGAGACCGAACGGCAGCCCCTCGACTCGCACCTCGACCACGCCGCCCAGCGTGTCGCCGGACTTGCCAGTCTCATCGATCAACTGCTTGATCTGAGGATCCTGGGCGGGGTTCAATGAATACACTTCGCTGCGGTCGCGAAGTCCGCGGTGGTCGATCAGATCACCCGGCTGAGCGGGGATTGCGACGCCGCCCAGTTCGACCACATAGCCCAAGACGTGAATGTCCGAAGGCCGACAACAGCTGTCGAGCCAAGGCGCCGGCCGCCACGCGCACGGCGGTCTCTCGAGCACTCGCCCGCTCCAACACGCCGCGAATCGTCCCCAGATACTTGACGGCGCCGGTCAGATCGCCATGACCCGGCCGAGGCCGCTCCAGATCCTCCAGACGCTCCAGCTTGTAATCGCGATTGACAACCTGCAGCGCGATCGGGCTGCCCAGCGTCTCGCCGTGCCACATGCCGCTCAGCAACTCGACGCGATCCGTTTCGATGCGCTGTCTGCCGCCGCGGCCATATCCACCCTGGCGTCGCCGCAACTCGACGTCAATCACATCGGTGTCGACGACCAGCCCGCCGGAAAGCCATCGACGATGGCCACCAGCGTCTTGCCGTGAGATTCGCCAGCCGTCCAGTACCGCAACATGTTGCCCTGTAATTGGTTACAAAGATTTCTTCCGCCAGCGGCATTGTAGCCCGCCACGCGAAATCAGGGTAGGGCAAAGTTGCTTCTCGGTTTGGGGGTGGCGAGCAGGGAGAGTCACCACGAAGGACACGAAGAACACGAAGGAACGACATACCCTGTTGCGAGCCGACCTTGCGAGCTGCGGCCCGTGGGGCGTAGTCTACCGGGGTTCCTTTTCGTTTCCGCGACATTCTCTTCCGCGCCCTTGGAGACGCCCATGACTTCCCACCGCCATCGCCCTCATCGCACTTCGACTGATCTTCCCTCGCGGCGCGCCTTCGCGGCGGGTTCCGCGTTCTGCTTGCTATCAGGCGCCGCAACGTCGGCGCAATCGCCTGACGCACCCCGGGGACCGGTGGAAGCCTCCTTCGAGCGGGACTACGATGCCCCGGGTTTCAAACCGTCGTGGAAGAAAGAGCAGCTCAATCGACTGATGGTGCAGGACTTCATCGTCTTCGCTCATTCCGATCTGGACATGACCCGCAAGCTTCTCGAACGGGAGCCCGCCTTGATCAACTCCACCATGGATTGGGGCGGCGGTGATTGGGAGACGGCGTTGGGCGGCGCTTCGCATATGGGGCGACACGATATTGTCGAGATGCTGTTGGAAAATGGGGCTCGGATCGACATCTTCTGCGCGGCCATGATGGGACAACTGGAGGCAGTCAAGTCCTTCTTGGTCCTGCAACCGAAGTTGATCGACGCCAAGGGACCCCATGGTTTCAGCCTGCACTTTCACGCGCAAGTCGGCTCGGATCGCTCGCAAGCCGTGTTGGACTATCTGCAATCGATCAAGGAAGTGGAACTGCGGCCCATTCCCTTTCTGAAGAAAAAGTCATGAGAGCGCGTTCATGACGATGAACTCCGAATGGGCGGCGATTCTGGCGCTTCTCTTTGGCTGCCTGGCGATCTCCGGAGGCCTGCTGCGGGCGCCGTGGCGCCAAATGGCGGCCTGGGCCTCGGTTGGCTTGGCCACGTCGATCACGGTTTGGCTGTTGGCGACTGCCCTGGGTGATTCGTCGCCCCCGCCGCCGCGGATGATTCACTGGCTGGCTTGGCTGCTGACGCTGGGCGCGGTTTGGCAAGCGATCTGGGACGTCCAATTCCCGCGGGCCGGCCTTTTGCTCTACGTCTTGCTGATCGACGCCTGGATCATGTCCTTGGCTGCCCGTGAATTCCAGCCGCCGGTCTTTCTGTTATGGGCGGCCGTTTGCGAGTGGGCGGCGTTTGTCTTGCTGGCGGCGTTGGTCGGATGGCTGACGCGGATTGAGGCGGTGGCCCAAGTCCTGCGACTCCCCGCCTCACGGCGTGCGGCGCGTTTGCCGTGGTTTGTCGCCGCACAGTGGTTGATGCTGCTGGGCGCCGCGACGCTGGTAGCTTGGATTGCTTTGGACCGGCGGTTCGATGGACTGGGAGAGGACATCGCCCTGCTGGGACTCGCCGGGCGGCGAGCGGCTTGCCCGGCGGCGTTGATGCTGCTGGGCGGCGCGATCCTGATGGCCTGGCAATGCAGCGGCCGGTGGCAGGCGGCTTGGCAGTACGCATCGCTGGGCGCTGGACTGCTGTTCACGACCTCGATCGGCTGGTCTGGGATTGAGCCCGTGGCGGCGGCCTTGCAAGCCTCGGCCTGGCGACCTCAGGCGGCGACGCTGGCCATTACGGCGGGCATGATGACCATGATGAGCGGATGGGGTTTGGCCCAGGGACTGCCCACCGGCAGCGAGTGGATCGCCCGAGCTCGTCGAGCCATGCCCTTCTTCGCCACGCTTTCGGCGACCATGACGACAGTTTCGCTCCTAGCGGCTTGACGGACGCCCGCTCGGCGACCCGTTTTGCGGGCTCCTTCCCAGTCGGCAACGGCCCTTGTCAGTTTCGGCGGCGGCGGGTATTCTTGTGGTTTGCGCAGCAACGCACCTGTCTTGAGCGGATTATCGAACGATGAAGGACGGCATTCATCCCAAGTATCACGAAACGACTGTGACCTGTGGTTGCGGCAATACGTTTCAGACTCGGAGCACTCGGCCGGAGTTGAAGGTGGACATTTGCAGCGAATGTCACCCCTTCTACACCGGGAAGTTGAAGTACGTGGACACGGCCGGCCGCATCGAGAAATTTCAGAAGAAATTCGCCGCTGGCACGTACGCCAGTTTGCAGGCGAAGTCGGCCAAGAAGAAGTCCGGCTCTTAGCTGCCTGCGCCAGCGACCTCTGTGGTGTTCTGGCGCCTCTTGCACGGCGCTGATTCCGATCGCCGATCCTGCCGCCGCCGGGCGGAAATCGGCTGCTGTCGGGCGAAAGCCTGTTTTTCCGGCGCCGCGGGCCCTGACCAGCGGCTGACCGAGTGCTTGACGGTTCGCGGCCGTGGCGGGACAGTAGGATCAGGACGCCTGTTCCCACCGACCTGTTCCAGCGGAACGGACCTGCCGCCGTTGCTGCTGGTTAGTTTCTCGTCGGTCCGGCGGCTCGCCGTATTTTCCCTGCCTTTGTGAGGCGATGCGCCATGCGCAAGATGCTTGAAGACAAACTCTCCCGGTTCGAGGAACTGGAACGCCAGATGACGGACCCCGAAGTGCTGGGCGCCGCCCATCGCATCGCCGCGGTGGCTCGCGAACATGGATCGTTGGGCCGGCTGGTCAAGCGCTATCGTCGTTTCAAGGACGTCCTTCAGCAAATCAGCGAAGCCAAGGAAATCGCCGAGGCGACCGACGATCCCGACGAACGCGAAATGGCGGAAGAGGAACTCGACACCTTGCGCGTCCAGCGCGAGAAGCTATGGGACGCGTTGTTGGAGATGACCATCGGCGGCGAGGAGGCCAACCGAAGTCGCTGTGTGATGGAGATTCGCGCCGGCACTGGCGGCGATGAAGCCGCCCTGTTTGCGCGGGATCTCTACGAAATGTACTCAAGGTACGCCGAGGTCAAAGGCTGGAAGATCGAAGTTTTGGGCAGCAGCGAAACTGAGCTCGGCGGTTTCAAGGAAATCATTCTGGCCTTTGAGGGCGAAGGCGTCTTTCGCCATCTGCAATACGAGAGCGGCGGCCACCGCGTCCAACGCGTGCCAGAGACCGAAGCCAAGGGCCGCGTTCATACGTCAGCCGCGACCGTCGCCGTTTTGCCAGAGCCGGAAGACGTTGAAGTCAACCTCGGCCCCGATGACTATCGCAAGGATATCTACCACGCCAGCGGACCGGGCGGTCAGCATGTGAACAAGACGGCCTCGGCCATTCGCTTGACCCACTACGAAACAGGCATCGTCGTCGCCATCCAAGACGAAAAGAGCCAACACAAGAACCTTGCCAAGGGCATTCGTATTCTCAAATCGCGGCTCTACGATCACTTTCAACAGCTTGAGCATCAAAAGCGAGCCGACGAGAGAAAGAGCATGGTTGGTTCTGGGGATCGCAGTCAACGCATCCGCACCTACAACTTCCCGGATAACCGCGTGACGCACCACTCGGTGAACCTGACCGTCTATAAGCTCGATCAAATCCTGGCCGGAAATCTGAGCTTGATCATCGACCCGTTGATTGAAATCGAACGCGACGAGTTGAGAAGCAAGTTCAACGCCGAGGAAGACGACAAGAAGTGATCAAGGAACGAGCCATGCCTGACGAGACCTGGACGATCGGCCGCTTGCTGACATGGACCACCGACTATCTCAAGCAGCAAGGCAGCGGCAGCCCTCGTCTGGATGCGGAAGTCCTGTTGGCCCGCGCTCGCCGCTGCGAACGGATTCAGCTATACACCGCCTTTGGCGAGGAAGCCCCGGAAGAGCTCCGGACGCAGTTCCGCGAACTCGTTCGGCTGCGAGCCCAGGGCAAGCCCGTCGCCTACCTGGTGGGCCAGCGGGAGTTCTTCTCCTTGCCCTTCGAAGTCAACGAGGCGGTCCTGATCCCGCGGCCGGAAACCGAGTTGTTGGTCCTCGAAGTCCTGGACCGCGCGGCCGCCTACGCGGAATCGCTTCCGCCCGATGAGAAACACGCCGGGCCCGCCTGGCGTGTCCTCGATGTCGGCTGCGGCAGCGGCGCCATTGCCGTCTGCGTGGCGAAGCACTTGCCTCGTTGCCAAGTGGTCGCCGTCGATGTGAGTCCGCAAGCCCTCGAGATCACCCGCCGCAACGCCGAGAAACACCAGGTCGCCGAACGCATCGAATGCCTGGAAAGCGATCTCTTCGCGTCGATTCCCAGCCAGCCGCTGTTTGATTGCATCGTCAGCAATCCTCCCTACGTGAGCGAAGAGGAAATGCAACAGCTGAGTCGCGACGTGAAAGACTTCGAGCCGCACTTGGCCCTTCGCGGCGGCGGCGATGACGGTTCCCAAATGTCTCATCGGGTGATCGAAGCGGCCGGCGCCTTTCTCAAGCCCGGCGGTTGGCTGCTGTTGGAAACCAGCCCGATGTTGGCCCCCAAGTTGCTGACGGCTCTGCAGTCCCACCGCGGCTACCATCAGGCCAGTTTGCGAAAGGACCTCGCCGGGCACGCGCGAGTGCTTGCAGCTCAGGCAGTCGGCCGGCTGTGAGTTGCCGCTACAAGGCGGATTTCCGCGCCCTAACGGTGTGGTTAATGGGTCGGTCGCTGTAAATCGCTATTTGAAAACCACTTGCGACCGCAGGCGGGGGCTTGCTGGGCGCCGTGATTGCAGGCGTTTGGCCTGCCTGTTTATTGGGCGCCTGGAAGGCGTGGCGATTTCTTCGCGGCGCCGATCGCCACGCATAAGTCGTTTGCTATTGGTGAGTTGAGCTCCTTGTCGAGGTGGGCAGGAGGCAAGCGGCCTCGGCAATGGCGCGGGAATCGCTATTTCCTTGGGACGATCCCTTCGATCTCGTTTCTCGCCCTCCCCAAGAGACCACCATGCTTCGCAACCTGCGAGTCCCCGCTCTGGCTCTGGTTCTTGCCGTTCTGCTGTTGCTGGACTGTGGAAAGTCGCTGGCTCAAACTGAAGTTCTCGCCGCGCCCGTCGCCCAGGACCCAAGGGGGCTTCGCAGCGGTTTTGTGGTTCTGCACGAGCGATACATCGCGCCGCCCTATCACGTGACGGGGCAAGGACCCCACGCGAAAATCAATGGGCTGGCTCTGGAAGCCGCATCGTGGCGCCTTACCGGCGAGGAGGACGTGCTGAAAGCCGTGGATTGGCGGGGCGAGGAATCCGCGGCGTCGCGGATTCGCGCGACATTGAAGGTGGGTGGTCTGGTGCTGGTCGCCGACCATGGCCAAGCCGCGTGCGTCATGCCGCCGCGAAGTCATGCGATCTTGGAAGCCATGTTCGAAAGCGACGCCGACCAGGAGAAAAAAGCGCAGTCGATCGCTCGGCAGGGACTGGACTGGATGGACAGCGCGCGTCTGATTGACTTGGCTGGCAAGCTCAGCGCGTCGGTCGAACTGCAAGCTCGGATGGCGCCGATCTTGAAAGCCAATCGCGAACGCTTTGAACGGGATCAAGCCAACCATCGCGCCTACGTCGCCGTCGCGGGACTCTTGCGCACCGACGCGGCTCGCTACGGTGTCACGGTCTTGGCCATGGCCCTGACGGTCTTGGGTTTTGGGCATCTTCTGAATTACCCTCCCAAGCGCCACGCACGTTGGACGGACATCGACCAGCGCGGAGATCGCGTGCCGATGGTGACGCGCAATGTGACGCTTCTGGGCTGCTTGAGCGTGTTTGATTTGGCCTGCACGATCGCGGCGCAGCAAGCCGGCGGCTTCCTGGAGTTGAACCCGTTCAGTCAAGGCGATCTGGCGGGATCGCCGCTGCGAATGGCCGTCTTGAAGCTCACCGGAGTGGCGTTGACGAGCGTGATTTTGCTGGCGTTGCGCCGTTATCGAGGAGCGCAGAAAGCGTCCTGGTGGCTGTGCCTGGTGCTCGTATTGTTGGCCTTTCGTTGGATCACCTACAACTCGATGTTCATGGTCTGACCTGCGGGCGACAAGTTCAGCAGGATCCCGATGGCATTGAACACGGAGAACACGGAGAACCACCGAGGGGGAGGCAATTCTGTCCCCTGTGTTCCTCTCGGTGCTCCCTGGGGCGACCCGTTTCACGAGCCTGCTGGCGCACTGCTGCAGCCCGGAAAATGACAGCGCACCGCGTTGCGTGCGGATGGTGGGAACCAAGAACCAAGAACCAAGAAACCAAGAACCAAGAACTACCCCACCAACTTCCTCAGCACTTCGACTCCTCGCTGGATGGTTTCGTCGGGGGCGGCGAAGGAGATGCGGAAGTGGGTGTCGCGTTCGCTGAAGATGTTGCCTGGGATGATCAGTAGTTTCTCGGCGATCGCTCGCTCGACAAACTCGCTGCCGCTGCCCTGGGGCGCCTCGGCGAACAGGTAGAAGGCGCCCGAGGGCTCCACGAAGCGATACAGGTCGGTCAAGCTTTGGGATAAGAGATCTCGTTTGCGGCGATACTCGACGACGTGGTTGTGGATGTCCGTGTCCATGGCGGCCACCGCCGCCCATTGGGCTGGATGAGGTGCGCACACGAAGGTGTATTGCTGGATCTTCAACATGGCGTCCATGACTTCCGCGGGGCCATGCACCCAGCCGACGCGCCAGCCGGTCATTGCATGGCTTTTGCTAAATCCGTCAATTACGATCGTGCGGTCGTTGAACGCGGCCGGACCCACATACGGCGCGTCATAGCAGAACTCGCGGTAGATCTCGTCGGAAATCAGGGCGACGCCACGCTCGGCGGTCAGTTGTGCGAGCGATTGGACATCGTCTTCGGCGAGCGTCAGACCGGTCGGGTTGCCAGGACTATTGACAATCACGGCCTTGGTCCGCGGCGTGATCGCATCGGCGACGCGGTTCATATCCAGCCGAAAATCGGGATAGGTGTCGATGATGATGGGCGTGCCGCCGGCCATGCCGATCAACGCTTTGTACATCGCGAAGTACGGATCAAAAATGATCACTTCGTCGCCGGGATCCACCATCGCCATCAAGCACAGCACCAACCCGCCGCTGGTTCCCGAGCTGACGAAGAGCTTGCGATCGGCGTGGCCCAACTCCTGATCGACGCGGGCCTGCAGCTTGTCGCGCAGCGCCGGGATGCCTTGGGTCGGCGAGTACCCATTCTTGCCTCCCCGGACGGCCGCGACCAGGGCGTCCTGCACGGCTTCGGGCACGGGGAAATCCGGTTGACCGATGGAGAGATTGATGGGGTTGTCAATCTTCGCGGCCAGGTCGAACACCTTGCGGATGCCGCTGCTGTCGAATTTCAAACTGCGTTGTGCAAGCCAAGGATCCATTGAAATCTCTTCCTTCATGGCGCCGGGCGCTGGTTGATTCACTCGGCTTCGACCCAATCGTCGCTGGGCGGATATTGTAGGGCTTCAGGACGATTCAACAACTGCAGCACGTCATCGCAGTAGGCCCAAGGTGCTCGGGGACTCTTGGGCAATCGCACTTGAGTTCGGCTGGCCGCCATCGCGACCACTTGAGGCGTGTTGACGATCCTGGCAATGTTCAGCAGCGTCGGACCGTCGCGCTCGGCGGCCGGCAAGCCGTGCAAGTGCAGACCATCCAAGGGACAGAAAAGCGAAGCATACAAGGCGATCCCCGCCATCTCGCGGCGTCCTTCCAGCGTCCAATGCGCAATGGCCGGATACGCCTGGCGCAGCGATCGGCAAGCACTCACCGCGTCCCACACTCGCATGCCGTCCAGCGTCTGTCCCAGCAGATAGAACCGGCGGCGAATCTGAATTTGCTTCCGCGGCTCCGCCGTCCAAGCCGTGGGACCGACGCCACGAACCGCGACCAGCGCCACGGCCGTGCGGCTGTCGCTCAAGTCCCGGATCCAATCGCGGTCGTCGCCGTCCCGAGCGGCCGCCTTGAGCTCCGGGTCGTCGTCTCGCAGGAACTCGGCCGCCGCCGCGGGCGCCAACGGAGCCCACGAGACGAGCTCTTCCCGCCATTGCGACTCATCCACCAACACCACGCGAATCCGCTGCGCTTTGGGGGAAGCGGAGAGCAGAATGATCGGCAGCCGCCAGGGCTTTTGGGAGGCCAGCCAGGTCACTGCGACCCAAGGACGATTTCGTCTGGCTTTGTCCCAAGAGGACGTTTCGCTCGTTGTCTGCAAGGGGAGTGGGGGATCGTTCGGCTGTCCTGGCCAACCGCCGAAGGTCTCGCGAAGCAGGCGCGCCCGCCATTGCTCGCTGTCGCTACGCCACTGCTCCACGGTTTGGGGTGGTTCGGGTTTCTCCGCCGCGGGAACGAAAGTCTCATCGATCGTGGTGTTGCGTTCATCCACCGGAATCTCCCGCAAGACTCGCAGCTGTTCGGGTTCGAACAGCGGCGCCGCCGGCGAGTCGATCAGGTCATCGACGCCCCGCAGATGGTGATTCAGCCAGCGGAACGCATGGACGCGCAACTCCTGAGTATCCTGGTGGACGCCGGCCGTGATCTGCAACGCCAGTTGCTCTTCCTTGCCCAGGAGACGATAGATGGAGCGAGCGTAGGCGTGGGTTCGCAGCACGCCCTCCAGAGGGAAGATTCCGTCACGATCGGAATTGCTGATCAACAGCGGTCGCGGCGCGGCCAATGCCGCCAGCAGGGGATAGTCCCAACGATATGTGTTGACAAAGTACATGCAATCGCAGTGGCCTTCCACGCAGCCGTCGACCACGTGATTCTCCAAGTCGGTCACGCCCGCCACGGGAACCGCCGCCTGGATCCGCTCGTCCAACGCGGTGATCCACCAACTGTAGGCGCCGCCGCCGCTGCGACCGGTGACGCCCATCCGCTGCGGATCCACGTCGTCTCGACTGGTCAAGTAATCGAGGGCCCGCATGCAATTCCAGGCTTCCACGCCGGCCGGCGTGTAGCCGCGGTTCAACCACCACCAACGATCGTAACGATACGTCCCGTGATGGATCCCTTCGATCTCGCCAAGCTGCAACGAGTCAATCGTCAAGCACGCATAGCCGTGCCGCGCGAACCAGGCGCCGTGGTGCTGATAATGCACCTTGTTGCCATAGCTGACGCCGTTCTTTTTGACCCCTCCATGACCGCAGACATAGAGGACGGCCGGCAGCTTTCCCTGATGCTCCGCGGGCAGATACAGATTCCCGGTCACGTAAAGACCCGGCGATGACTGGAACAGGATGTTCTCGACTCGCACGCCGTCGCGCTCATGAACGCCGGTGATCTTGACCTGCAGATCGGTCCTCTCCGGCAGCGGGTCCAAGCCCAACATGCTCAGCAATTGCTGACGCAAGGTCTGGCGAGCCTTTGACCATTGCTCGGCGGTTTCATAGGGCCGCAGGGCGGTCTGCCGAAGTCGGGCGGTTTCCAGTTGGAAGTAGCGGTCCAACGTGGACGCGGGTCTCGCCGCTGGTTCTTGGGCCGTGGCTTTGATAAGCGGCAAGGCGGCGATGGCAAGCACGAAAGACATCGCACCGTAGCGACAACAGTACCGCATGGGTTGGCATTCCTTCACACGAACGCGGAGCGAGGAGTCGAGATGGCGAATCCACAGTGTATCGCGTGCGACGCGACTCGTGGCGGCGGGTATTGGGGCGGGTGTGGCGGCGAGAGCATCGCTCGACGGGGACCAGCCCCGTCGTGGCGGCGGGTATTGGGGCGGGTGTGGTGGCGAGGAGCATCGCTCGACGGGGACCAGCCCCGTCGTGGCGGGCGGAGGTTGCGGCGGGTGTGGTGGCGAGGAGCATCGCTCGACGGGGACCAGCCCCGTCGTGGCGGCGGGGAGTTGGGGCGGGTGTGGTGGCGAGGAGCATCGCTCGACGGGGACCAGCCCCGTCGTGGCGGCGGGTATTGCGGTGCGTGTGGTGGCGAGGAGCATCGCTCGACGGGGACCAGCCCCGTCGTGGCGTGGACTGTAAGGCGCACTCCCGCCACCGCTGGGCTTGTCCCAGCGGGGCGTTGCTCCTCGCCAGTTCTCGCCGCTCGCACACACTCCCGCCACCGCTGGGCTTGTCCCAGCGGGGCGTTGCTCCTCGCCAGTTCTCGCCGCTCGCACGCACTCCCGCCACCGCTGGGCTTGTCCCAGCGGGGCGTTGCTCCTCGCCAGTTCTCGCCGCCCGCACGCACTCCCGCCCCCGCTGGGCTTGTCCCAGCGGGGCGTTGCTCCTCGCCAGTTCTCGCCGCTCGCACGCACTCCCGCCACCGCTGGGCTTGTCCCAGCGGGGCGTTGCTCCTCGCCAGCTCTCGCCGCAACCACGCACTCTCGCCACCGCTGGGCTTGTCCCAGCGGGGCGTTGCTCCTCGCCAGCTCTCGCCGCAACCACGCACTCTCGCCACCGCTGGGCTTGTCCCAGCGGGGCGCTGCTCCTCGACCAGCCCCATCGTCGTCGAACGGACGGGTGGCGTCGAGGCGTGCCTGGAATCGTGGCGTGCCCCTGCCTGGAATTTAGGCGATTGCTTGGTGAGCGGTGGAGGCGCCGCAAAAACTATCGAGACGCAACCCTTTCTCGCTACGACGTTTGAGTCAATTCATACGCCGCCTCTCAATATTCCTTGGCACGTATGTTGCATTTCGGCGGCTGCTGCGAAAGCTGCGCCGTGGGAGCCTGTACGCAAAGAGACATCCGTGGGAGATTCTGTCGTGACTCAACGTACCTTAGGCGTCGTCCTGGCGCCGTTGCTCGCCCTGCTGGGCGTGCTGATGTTTGCCGACATTGGGAGGGCGCAGGACGCCGACCCCGCCGATTCGCCCGTGGTGGCGGCGGACGAGACGGCGGCGGACTCGACCCCAGGCGATGAAACCGACGAAGCCACCGACGCCACCGAGGCGCCTTCCGAGGCCGCTGTTGTGCAGGGCAACATGGACGCCCTCTGGACCTGTCTGGCCGCCTTCCTGGTGTTCTTCATGCAGGCCGGGTTCGCGCTGGTCGAGGCCGGATTCACGCGCGCCAAAAACGCGTGCAACATCATCATGAAGAATCTGATGGACCTCTCCCTGGGCAGCTTGCTCTTCTGGTTCATTGGCTTCGGCTTGATGTTCGGCTCCAGCTACCAAGGGATGATCGGCCTGGACAAGTTTTTTTACGGCATGGCCGGGGCCGGCGTTGACGAAACGCTGACCAGTTTCGACTGGGCCTTTCTCCTCTTTCAGACGGTGTTCTGCGCGACCGCGGCGACGATCGTCTCTGGCGCCATGGCCGAGCGAACCAAGTTCACCGGCTATCTGGCCTACACCGTCGGCATCAGCGTCATTGTGTATCCGCTGTTTGGCAAATGGGCTTGGGGCGGTTTGACCGGCACGTCCGCCTGGCTGGGCGACATGGGCTTCCTCGATTTTGCCGGTTCAACCGTCGTGCATTCAGTCGGTGGCTGGGCCGCGTTGGCCGGGGCGATCGTGATTGGTCCACGCATCGGCAAGTTCTCCAAGGATGGCCGGATCAACGCGATTCCAGGCCACAACGTGCCGCTGGCCGCCTTGGGCGTGTTCATTCTGTGGCTGGGTTGGTTTGGATTCAATCCTGGCAGCACAACTGCGGTCAACGGGAACCCGGGCAACTTCGCCTTCATCGCCGTGACCACGAATCTGGCGGCCGCCGCCGGAGCCGTCGGCGCGATGATCGCCTCGTGGATCATGTTCAAGAAGCCCGATACGTCGTTCACGCTGAACGGCGCCTTGGCGGGACTGGTGTCGATCACGGCAGGCTGTGACGCGTTGGCTCCCCAATGGGCAATCGTAGCGGGTTTAGCTGGCGGCGTGCTCTGCGTCATTTCAGTGGTGATGTTCGACAAATTGCGCGTGGATGATCCGGTCGGCGCCATTTCGGTGCATGGGATGTGCGGCGCCTGGGGAACCTTGGCGGTCGGACTGTTCCACAAGGAAGGCGGTCTGCTTCTGGGTTTTGGCGCCAAGCAATTGATCGCTCAGCTGATCGGCATCGGCGTGGGCTTTGCCTGGGCCTTCTCGGTCAGCATGGTGATCTTCCTGGCCATCAAATACACCATTGGGTTGCGGGTCTCCGAGGCGGAAGAACTCGAGGGCCTGGACATTACCGAACATGGGATGCACGCCTACCCGCCGAACATGATCGGCGAGGGCGTCGCCATGCCCGCCGCGATGAGCGGCGCGTCGAAGTCGGCCGCCGGCCGCGCGGCGCGTCGCTGGCCGCCGGCGGTTAACGAAGCAAGCTTTTGCTTTTCCCACGATGGGCGAGCTGGGGACGTGGCCTTCGGGTGCGGCCTCAGCTCGTCTTTTTTGATACGGCTCAGGATCGCAGGTCACGGGGACTTGCGGCGGCCCAAGCCGCTGGACTAGTCTTGATGATGAGGAGTCGCCGCTGAAACCACCAAGCATCGAAAACAACCCATCGAATGTCGAATATGAAACTGATCATCGCGATCATCAAGCCGGACAAGTTGGAGGCGGTTAAGGCGGCGTTGACCGAGGTGGAGGTATTCCGCCTGACGGTCATGGACTGCCAGGGCTTTGGGCGCCAACGTGGGCAGCGTGAGGCCTTTCGGGGGCACGAATTCTCGATCGATCTGCAGCGGAAGGTTCAACTACAGATCGCGGTGAACGAGGAATTCGTCGGCCCGACCGTGGACGCCGTGCTCAAGGGAGCACGAACCGGCGAGCAGGGCGAAATCGGAGACGGCAAAGTCTTCATTCTGCCGCTGGACGACTGCATCCGCATTCGCACCGGCGAAAGAGGCTCAGAAGCCATCTAACCCCCGCGCGGCGCCGCCGCCGCACTCAGACGGCCGGTCTTGTGAACCCTTGTTGTTTGAATTAACATGGCGGGGGCTTGCAAACCGAGCCAATGCTGGTGCGGCAGCGTAATCTCCGCACGCTCTTGTTGCTCTTCAGACGACCGCGTTGCCTGTCGGCAGACGCCGTTTGGTACTCTTGCAGAGCCTTCCTAGCGAATCCCCTTTCGCAACCAGGGTACCACGATGTCCTCGCCACGTGATTCTTCGCCGCGCACCGACGACCTGTTCGAAAACTCCAACATGACCTTCGGCGAACACCTGGAGGAGTTGCGAGTTGTCTTGATCCGGGCCTTCATCGGGATCGTCCTCGGGTTTCTGGTGGGCATGTTCGTCGCTGACGATGTGGTGCGCTTCATCGAGTCGCCGCTGAGGCAAGGGCTCGAAAGCTTCTACATGAATCGCGATGTGGAGGCCATTCGCGAGAAGATGGCCGCCGTCGGACAGACGCTTTCGCTCGAGGACGAGCGAAAGATCAAAGCTCGACGGCTGACCTACGATTCGATGTTCCTGGAACGGGAGGAAATCGAACGCTTGATCCAGCAGTACCAGGGCGACGCCACAGGTTCCGCCGAAAGCGAAGGCGCGGCGGAGATAAGCGGCGCCGCCGAGTTGCCGTCCAGCGATCTGTTGATGCTGCGCATCTGGCGTCCACTGAAAACCAAGATCTCGGCGCTCAGCGCCCAAGAGGCGTTTCTGATCTGGGTCAAGGCCGGACTCGTCGCCGGCGTGATTGTGGTGAGTCCTTACATCTTTTTTCAGATCTGGAACTTTGTCGCGGCGGGGCTATATCCGCACGAACGCAAGTACGTTTACATCTACATGCCGTTCAGCCTGGCGCTGTTCCTCGGGGGCGCTTCGCTGGCCTTCTTCTTTGTCTTCGAGCCAGTGTTGGATTTCCTGTTTAGTTTTAATTTGTGGATGGGCATCGACCCGGATCCTGCGCATCAGTGAATGGATTTCGTTTGTCCTGCTGCTGCCGTTGGGTTTCGGACTTGCGTTTCAATTGCCGTTGGTCATGCTGCTGCTGAACCGCATCGGCATCATGACCGTGGACATGTACACATCGCAGTGGCGAATGGCGATTCTCGTCATCTTCTTCCTCTCCATGGTGTTAACTCCCGCTGATCCGCTGAGCATGTTGCTCATGGCCTGTCCGTTGACCCTGCTGTACTTCCTCGGCATCGGCCTTTGCCTTTGGGCCCCCACCGGACGACGCAATCCGTTCCCCGAAGTCGATGGGGAAGGGTAAGGGTAAGGGGGAGGGGGTAGAGAGTAGGGCGTAGAGAGGAAGGCGGAATTCAATAGATCAGTCCCGACGGGGACGGCCCTATCTTCAGCCCAGGGTGCAGTGCAGCGAAACCCTGGGCTGAGGACACCCTAAGAACAACGAATGAAAACCCGCTACGGCGTCGGCCCGTCGGGCGTCGGATACTCCCCTTCTCCCCACCACCTTCTCCCTACCCTCTAGCACCTACCCCCTACCATGCACCCACTCCAATTTCGGCCCACGTTTCGCGATTACCTGTGGGGCGGGCGACGTCTGCAGGAGGTGCTTGGCAAGCAGCTGCCTGAGGGGCCGCATTGGGCCGAGAGCTGGGAAGTTGTGGACCACGGCGCCGATCAGAGCGTCGTCAGCAACGGTCCGCTCGCGGGCGCGACGCTCGGCGAATTGACTCAAGAGTATGGTCGGCAACTGTTCGGCCCGGACGCGCCGCAAGACCGTTTCCCCTTGCTGTTCAAGTTCCTCGACTGCTGTCAAAACCTCTCGGTGCAAGTCCATCCTGACGACGCCGGCGGAGCCTTGTTGAATCCGCCGGATCGCGGCAAGACCGAGGCTTGGGTGATCCTGGACGCCGATCCCGGCGCCACGTTGTGGGCCGGCCTGCGGCAGGGCGTGCAGCGGCAGGACGTCGAGCAAGCCATCAACGACAACCGCCTGCTCGACTTGTTGCACGCCGTGAAGCCCCGAACCGGCGATTGCATTTTTGTGCCTGCAGGAACCCCGCACGCCCTGGGACAAGGGCTGCTGGTCGCCGAGATCCAGCAAGCAAGCAACACGACGTTTCGACTCTTCGACTGGAATCGGGTCGGCCCCGATGGGAAGCCGCGAGCTCTGCATATCCAACAAGGTCTGGACGCGATCGATTATCAACAAGGCCCGCGATTGATTCAGTCGCCACAAAGTGAAGGCGAAGGCGCCGAGTTGTTGGTCTCCTGCGATAAATTCCAACTACGTCGCTGGAGCGGCGCGACGCCGCGTGAACTGGGAACAGACGGTCGATTCCAAATCCTCGCAGTCCTGGCCGGCAGCGTCGAGGTGCAGGATGCCGCGGTGGCCAGGAGCTTGCAAAAGGGCGAAACCCTGTTGAACCCGGCCGATTGTGCGACGCCCCTGCATCCCAGCGCCGACGCCGTCATGTTGGTCATGAACCAAGGGTGACATGGCCTTGATCAGCCTCCGCACCGCAACGCGGTGCAACCCCACAGCCTGGGGTCGCGCAGCGCACCCCAGGAAACGCGGCGTAAGTACCCAGGGTTGCGCTGCGCTGCACCCTGGGCTGATCTGCAGTCGTCCCGTTGGGACTGATTTAACCTGGTTTAACCCCTACTCTTCCCGCCTCGCTACCGCGGGTGCTGTTTCGGAGGTTTCGGTGAACCTCGCTAGATAGGCGAGCATGCTGTCGGCGCCGTTGAAGCCGACGACCTCTTCGTCCCAGTCGATTTGTTTGGAGATAATCCTGCCGGCGTCGATGTCGAACTTGATGAACCCGTTGGTCACGTGCTGCACGAGCTTGGCTTCGATGGCCGGATCGTCGATGGGCGTCAGGACCTGGGTGGTCACGGAGATGCGAGCGACTCCCGTCTTCACGCTCTCCAACACAAACTGCTGACGCGTCTTGATGCGTTTGATCTTGTTCCCCTCGATCGGGACGCGAATCTCGCTGGGGATGTGCCACTTGGTTCCTTCGGCGACCGCCTCGTTGGGCAGCGGCGTGGCGATTGGGCCCAAGCCCAGGTTGAATCCCGGCGGATAGCCTTCGCGCGCCATTACCAATCCGGTCGCGGTGATGGTCACCTCGGCGATCGGCTTGCCGAGTGTCTGGGCGACGCGTTCATACTGCGGGGGAATCTCTTCGTCCTTCGTGCTGTCGTATCGCACTTCCGGAAGGCCGGTGTTGTGTTGCCACATATTCACATCCTGCACGAGGTGCTCGAACGTGATGTTGCCATTGTCATGCAGCTTGACGATCCGCCACACTTTGGTGGACTCGCTGCGCGATTTGGATGTCTGCGACACGCCTTGAATGCGAGTTTCGCTGGTCGCCATGTGCGAGACTTTGGTGCGGACCACTTCGTCGGCGTTGAACTTGTAACGCAACAAGTACTTGGGCGCGTCCTCGCCTTGGGCTGCGGCGGAGCTGGTGAGCAGCAGGGAACCAAGGGCCAACAGCGTGTTGACCAGGAGAAGTCTACCGTGAGTCATCGTCGCATCCTTGCCGCAATGAGTAGTCGGAAAATCGAGGGGCGTCTTACGTTTGCCGGCGGCGGTTGGTGATGTTGCCGCCCCAGCCGAGTTTGTCTCGTAGTGTTTGGTAATAAGTCTGCGCCGGCGGTTCAATCATCCGGAACCTGGCCGATGCTCGTTCGACTCGCAGCTGATCGCTGGGTGTTAAGCGGGCCATCATCCGGCCATCGACTACCAGTTCGGCGCCCTCGGTGGGCGGGCTGACGACCACTTCGTACTTGCGATCAGCGCTGTCCACCACCGGTCGGACCGTCAACGTGTGCGGACTAAGGGCCGAGATGACCACCGCCTGCAAGTCCTTTCGGAGGATGGGTCCGCCGGCCGACAGATTGTGCGCCGTGCTGCCGATCGGCGTCGCCAAGATCAAACCGTCGCAACTATACGTAGTTGCCATTTCCCCGTCAACGTAAAGATTCAGGTGCAGCATGGCGAACGGCGGTCCGCCCAGGATGGCGACTTCATTCAGGGCGAGTCCCTGCGCCTGCACGCCCTCGCGGCCCTCAACGCGAAACTCCAGCATCAAGTGCTCTTTGATCTCGCATCCACCCTGGCAGACATTGGCCCAAACAACGGGCAATTGCTCCGGAGAAATAGCAGCCAGAAAGCCCAGCCTGCCTAGGTTGACGCCCAGCACGGGGATTTGATGCTCGCCGAAGCATCTCGCGGAGGCCAGCATCGACCCGTCGCCGCCCAGGACCAGGGCGAAATCCGCCTCGGCGAAGGGCCCTCCCTGAAAGCCGAAGTCGGTGCCGATGATGTCCGCGAATTGGCTCAGAAAACTAGCCTGGGCCCGCCACAGCCCGCGAACCTGGTCGCGGTCGGGCCCGGTGACGACCACCCGTGGTTTCGTGGAAGAACTGCCCCAGGTTGGTGAGCCGGAAGGATTCATCGCGATCGGCTCCGCATGGAGGAAGCGTTATCCGGGCGCTCTGGAATGCGAAGCGCCGGCCATCTCGGCGGCCATTTGCTGGCAAGTGTTGGCGATGCCCTCGGTGCTCAAGCCCAACTCGGCCAACAGCTCTTCCCGGCCGCCATGATCAATGTACTGATCCGGGATGCCAAGGCAACGGACGTGAGCCGTATTCACGCCCTCCGCAGCGGCCGCTTCCAATACCGCGCCGCCAAAACCCGTCATCAACACATTCTCTTCCACGGTGACCACAAAAGGGCTCTGATCGATCAGCGGCAGCAATGTCGCCCGGTCCAACGGCTTGATGAAGCGAGCGTTCACGACGGTGACGAACAGACCGTTGCGTTGCAAGCGATCCGCCGCTTGCAGACACGCGCCGGTCAACGCTCCGCACGAGAGGATGCAGCCGTCCGGCCCTTGACGCAGAACTTCGGCCTTGCCCATTTCCAGCGGAAGACGCTCGCCGGCAAGCGTTTCGGCGGCCGCCTTGGGATAGCGCATCGAGCACGGACCGGGTTGCCGCAGCGAGAACTTCAGCATCTCGCGCAGGTCGTGCGCATCGCCCGGCGCCATGACCGTCATGTTGGGGAACATCCGCATGTAGCCAATATCGAACACGCCGTGATGCGTTGGACCGTCGGGTCCCGAAAGGCCTCCCCGATCCATCATGAACGTGACGGGCAGATTTTGCAGAGCGACTTCCTGGAAGATCTGGTCGAAGCTGCGTTGCAGAAACGTACTGTAAATGTCGACAATCGGGCGCAGGCCCGCCTTGGCTTGACCCGCCGCAAAGGCGACCGCATGGGACTCGCAAATGCCTGTGTCAAAGAAGCGCTCGGGAAACTCGTCGCGGACCGGCTCCAGTTTGTTGCCTTGGCACATCGCCGCCGTCATGACCGTGACGCGTGGGTTCTGGCGCATCTGATCCGCAATCGCATCACGAGCGACATGCGTGTACGTCTTCGATCCGCTAGACGCCGCGGGCATCACCGCCCGATCATCTTCCCGTTGGAATGCCGGCGGAGCGTGAAAGAACACGGGGTCCGCGGCCGCGGGATGAAAGCCGTGGCCCTTCTCGGTCACCACATGCAGCAGGATCGGGCCTTCCAAGTCGCGAACCATCCGCAAGTATTTTCGCAAGACGGCGATGTCATGGCCGTCGATCGGGCCCAGGTACCGCACGCCCAGATCCTCGAACAACATGCCGCCATGCAGTCCGGCCTTGACGGCCTCTTTCAGCTGCGCCAGGAAACGCTCGGCGGGATCCCCCAGCAGCGGCACATTGCTCAACACGCGACCGATCTCGGTCTTCAACCCGGTGTAGAACGTATTGGTCCGCAAGCGATCAAGGTAGCTGGCCAGTCCGCCGACGCGTGGGCAGATCGACATCTTGTTGTCGTTCAACACGATCAACATCTTCTTCTTCAGTCCACCCAGGTTGTTCAGCGCCTCATAGACAATGCCCGAGGGGAACGCGCCGTCGCCAATCACGGCGACCGAGTGGCGTTTTTCCTCGCCCATCAATTCATCGCCAGACCGCAAGCCCAATGCAGTTGATACGCTGCAACCGGCGTGTCCGGTCATGAACAGGTCGTAGTCGCTCTCGCCGGGATGGGGGTAGCCCATTAAACCGCCGCGGGTCCGGATCGTGCCGAACTCGCTGTAGCGTCCGGTGACCAGCTTATGAGGGTAAATCTGGTGGCCGGTGTCCCAGATCAAGCGATCGCTGCGGAAGTCGAAGACGCTGTGCAACGCCAGGCAGAGTTCCACCACGCCCAGGTTCGAGGCGAAATGGGCGGATCGTTCGGTGAGCAGGTTGCACAGGACGTCGCGGATTTCTTGGGCCAAGTCCTTCAGTTCCGCCAGGCTCATGTCCTGCAGTTCGGCGGCGGATTGGAGTTGCGACAGCTTTCTTTCGGACATCTCAGCGATTCCTCTCGAGCACAAATCGTGCAACGGCGTCCAAGCCGGCGGCGCGGGGGCCGAAGCCCGCGATGGCCTGACGAGCTTCCGAGATCAGCACCGTCGCACGGCGGCGGCTTGCATCGGGGCCCAGCAATTCGGGAAACGTCAGTTTGCCGCGAGCCGCGTCTTTGCCGGTGGCCTTGCCAACCCGGTCGGCCTCTCCATAGTAATCCAACAAATCATCGACAATCTGAAAAGCGAGCCCCAGAGGTCGGGAATAGTCGTCGAGCTTGCCCAACGTCTGCTCATCAGCCTCCGCGACGTGTCCCCCCAGACGCAAACACGCCTGGAACAGCGCCCCCGTCTTGCGGCGGTGGATGGCTTCGAGCATCGCCAGATCTCCTGTTTCAGCCTGAGCTTCAGCGGCGAGGTCCGCCGCCTGACCGCCCACCAGCCACTCCGCGCCGGCGGCTCGACCCAGTTCCCGACAACATCGCAAGGCGGCCGACTCCGGACGCACATCGTCGGCCAGTATCTGAAACGCACGACTTTGCAAAGCGTCACCGACTAAAATCGCGGTCGCCTCACCGAATTTGATATGACAGCACGGTCGCCCACGTCGCAGCGTGTCGTCATCCATCGCCGGCAGGTCGTCATGCACCAAGGAATAGGCGTGGATGAGCTCGACCGCACAAGCTGCCGGCAGTGCGGCCTCGTAGCGTTGACCGCACGCTTCGGAGGCCATTAACACCAGCATTGGCCGCAACCGTTTGCCGGGGGCCAGCACGGCGTAGCGAATCGCCTCGGCCAGATGCTGCGGGCACCCCTCGTCGAATTGGCAGTACCGCTCAAGCTCCGGCTCAATCAGTTGACCGAGCTTACGAGTCCAGTATTGCAGTTCGTTCTCTGCGGCTTCGGTGGACAAGGGCAGGGGGCAGCCGGATGGAGGGTCTTGGTGCGGGATCAGAGGCTCAACCCACTTGCGGCCGGCCGTGGCTATTCTAGAAGAGCCCCCCAGATTCGTCTACGTCGGAGCGTGGCCGCCGTTTACGACGAATGGATGAAGAGGGACTGGCCGTTGGCGGGGTTTTGGCGGGTTTGTCGGCCGAACTCTCCGCGGCGGAGGAGCTGCGTCGCTTCGCCCGAGCACGTTGCTTTTCGGCCAGGTCATCGCCTTGACCATCGTCCCCAAATGGCTCGAGCACCGCGTTGCCGTCGGCGTCCAACCGCACTAATTGCTCGATCCGCCCCTCGGCGCGTTCCAGCAAGCGATAGCAATGCCGCAGCCTCTTCACACCTTGTTCATACGCCGCCAACGAATCGCTCAAACTCAACCGGCCTTCCTCCAGACGCTGCACGACCATTTCCAGATTCTGCAACGCCTCCTCGAAAGTCAGTTCCCGAGAATCCGCGTCGGGCTCATCGGCCGAAGGGTCTGGGTGATTCATCAAAGCGCACTCTTTCACGGGACAGACGGATGCCAACCACAGGCCCAAAGGGCCGACACAATTTTAGCCGTGGTTGTAACGCGCCGTGAGGCCACGGATACGGTACCAGATCGGACACCGGCCCAGAAGGGCAACGCCATAGCGGATTTCGTCAAGCGAAGAAGGACCAGAGATCGTTCCAAAAGCGATGGCCGCAAATCAGCCCAGGGTGCAGTGCAGCGCAACCCTGGGTAACCTGCCGCGCATCCGCTAGGATGGCAACCCTTCCCAACCCAAGGCCGATATCCGATATTCCGATATGTTCGACTGAAGAACCGCTCTCGGTAACCGCGCTGACGTTGCAGATCCAGTCCGTCTTGCAAGGTCGCTTCGCCCGAGTGTGGGTCAAGGGCGAGCTCACCGATTTGGCTCGGCCAAGATCGGGGCACATCTATTTCGCGTTGAAGGACCCGGAAGCAATGATCCGCGGCGTCATGTGGCGGAGCAACGCGGAGGCATTGCGTTTTGAGCCAACCGACGGCATGCAGGTCCTGTGTGCCGGCGAGCTGTCCGTGTACCCGCCGCGCGGCGCCTATCAGTTGAGTGGTTCGCCGCATGGAGCCACTGGGGCTCGGCGCTTTGGAGCAAGCGTTGCGACGTTTGCAAGCGAAGCTTTCGGCCGAAGGCTTATTCGCGGCGGAGCGCAAACGGCCTTTGCCAACCTATCCGCGGCGGATTGCGGTGATCACCAGTCCCACGGGCGCGGCGGTGCGCGACTTCTTGCAAGTCTGGCGGCAACGCTGGAATGCCGATGCGATGGTCCTGCCCACCCGAGTCCAGGGAGAAGGCGCCGCCGAGCAGGTCGCCGCGGCGATTCGCACAGCGGCCCGCTTACGCCCGGCGCCGGACTTATTGGTCGTGACTCGAGGAGGCGGGAGCTTGGAGGATCTCTGGGCGTTTAACGAAGAGGTCCTGGTCCGCGCCGTGGCGGCTTCACCGATTCCGATCATTTCCGCAATCGGCCACGAGATCGACGTGACGCTTTGCGATCTCGCCGCCGACGTCCGAGCCCTCACGCCCACCGAAGCCGCGCAACGCGCGGCGCCCGATCGTCGCGAAGTCCTGCATCGCCTGACGCAACTGCAATCAAGATTAACGCAAGGCCTGCGAGGCCGAGCGTCCGCGGCGCGAGCGACGCTGGAGCAACTGCGTCAACGACGCGTGCTGGCCCGACCCTTGCAACCCCTCCGCGAAGCATCGCTGAAGCTCGACGACTTGGACGCCCGATCCCGCCGAGCGATGCAGCGTCGCCTGGAGCAGGCCGGCCAAACGCTGGCGTCGATGGCGGCCAGGCTCAAGTCGCTCAGTCCACTCGAAGTCCTCTCGCGAGGCTACACGCTGACGCTCCAAGAAAACGGCGAACCCCTGCAAGACCCCGCATCGCTAAAAGCAGGAGATCAGCTAAGAACCAGAACGCCAAAGCACGAGATCGTAAGCAGAGTGGAGGGGGTGGAGGGTAGAGAGTAGAGGGTAGGGGGAAGAGGGTGGAGAGTAGAGGGTCGGACGACGGCAATCCAGCCCAGGGTGCAGCGGAGAGGCAACCCTGGGGACGGCCGCGGCCTCAACAACAAGTCCCACGGGACGACGGCAATCCAGCCCAGGGTGCAGCGCAGCGCAACCCTGGGAACCCACATGCGGCCACCCCTGCGGGGTTTCTACGAGGCTCTGTTCGCGACCCAGGGTTGCGCTGGTTCGCTGCGCTCACGCTTCACCCTGGGCTGATTTACGGCCGTCCCGGTTGGGACTGCCTACCTATCCCTACCCTCTACCGTCTACCCTCTACCCACTAATCTCTACCCCCTCCCCTCTACCCACTACTCCAGCTGCGACGGCGCGAATTGCATTTGCGACTTGTGTGCGGCGACGGCTTCGGCGATGGCCTGTTGGACTTGGGTGTTGCCTGGCAGGGGATGTTTTTCGCTGGGGTCGTGTTCCAGGTGGAAGAGCAGGGGAGGGTCGTGCGTTTCGGGCTGGGGTTGACCGTAGCCGGCTTGTGTTTGGAAGTGCGCTTTCCAGGGGCCCAGTCGAGCGGCCATGAGTTGATAGCCGCGGTAATAGAAATAGGCTTCGCGCTCGATGCGCCCGGCGCCGCGGAGAGCGGGCGTCAGGTCGTAGCTGTCCAGGATGCGATCGTTGGGGACTTCGATACCGGCCAGCGAGCAGCAGGTGGCCAGCAGATCCATGGTGCTGGTGATGTCGGTGCAGATTGAACCAGCGGCGACGGTTTCCGGCCACCAGGCCAAAGCCGGCTTCGCGCATGCCGCCTTCCCAGGTACTGCCCTTGCCGCCGCGCAAGAGGCCGGCCGATCCGCCCTGTTCATTGAAGACGAGCCAAGGTCCGTTGTCGCTAGTAAAAAACACCAGCGTCTTGGTTTCCAATTCCAATTCTCGCAGCGTTCGACATGATCCTGCCGACGCTCCAGTCGATCTCCTCGACAACATCGCCATACAATCCGCGAGCGCTGCGGTCGGCGAATTGCTGCGAACGAAACAGGGGGACATGCGGCAGGTTGTGCGGCAGATACAGGAAGAAGGGACGCTCTTGATTCTGGCGAATGAAGTCGACCGCGGCCTCGGTGTAGCGACGAGTGATCGTGGTTTGATCGGCCGGACGCTCGACGATCTTGTCGTCGCGCATCAGGGGGACGTTCCAAAAGGCGACCTCTGGTTTCAGGAATGCTTGCCGGCCTTTGGGAGCTTGGGCCGCGCGGTCCATGTCGTTGGAATAAGGGATGCCGAAGTAGGAATCAAAGCCATGGCGATTGGGCAGGTAGGGCGGCAGATGTCCCAGATGCCACTTGCCAATACAGGCGGTGGCGTAGCCCGCGTCGCTCAGCAACTCGGCGATGGTGGTCTCGCTGGCGGGCAAGCCGAGCTTCGAATCGGGAAACAGCACTCGCCGACGATCATTGCACATGCCGCTGCGCTGCGGCAAGCGACCGGTCATCAAGGCGGCTCGACTGGGCGTGCACACAGGCGACGAGGAATAGAACTGAGTGAACTTCATGCCCTCAGCGGCCATGCGGTCCAGGTGAGGCGTGCGGATCGTTGGATGGCCATAACATCCCAGGTCGCCATACCCCAGATCGTCCGCGAACACCACAATCACATTCGGAGTGCCCTCGCGAGCGATGACTGGCGAACAGCAAATCCCCAGGGACGCCAACAAGACTCCAACAGCAACTCGCATCATTCCGCCACCATGAAGCAAAGACCAGAAGGAAGGACTCAGGGCCAACAGTATCCTACAAAATTGCAGGCCGCAACGAGCATCGCACGACGGGGACGAGCCGACGAGCCCCGTCGTGGCGAGCAGTCCCGAAGGGACGGCCCCAAACCAGCCCAGGGTGCAGCGACGAGAGCGCGCAGCGCCAACAAGCGAAACCCTGGAGGCTGCAGCGTGCACCGGCAGCGACCACGTCCGAAAAACCCCGAAGGGGTGGCCCCAAGGTCACACCGATGGAGCGTCGTCCACCAGGAATGCAGCGACGATCCCAACTCGAATGCCGCCACAAACCAAGAACCAAGACCAGACCAAGAACCAAGAACCAAGAACCAAGAACCAACACCTACCCCGAACTCTTCTTCAACAACAGCCAATCGCCCCAGGCGGGCAACAGTTGGCTGAGAGCAAACAGCAGCCGAGCCTTCCCCGGCATCACCAGTTCCAATTGGCGTCGTTCGCACGCTTGCAGGATTCTTCGCGCTAATTGCTCGGGGTCGAGCAGCTTAATCCGGGCGCCACCTCCGGGACGTTTGGCCTCCGCCGGCAGACCCGCAGCTTGATCCTGGTAGCGTTGGCCGGCGTCATCGCGGCGAATCGGTCCCGGGCACACGAGCAGCACATGGACTTCCTGCTCCCGCAACTCCAAACGCAGCTGTTGCGAGAGCGCGGCGACCGGGAACTTGCTGGTCGCGTAGGCCCCCAGGTACCTGGGAGCGGTCTTCGCGGCCAGCGAGCCGATGTTCACGATGTGGCCTCGAGACTCGACCAAGGCGTCGCGAGCGGCCTGGCAGAACATCGCCGTCGCCAGGAAATTCAATTCCCAGAGCTCGCGAAATCGCTCGGCGGATGTCTCGCAGATCAAGCCGCGATCGGATCGTCCGGCGCAGTTCATCAACGCGTCCAGTCGGCCAAATCGCTGCAGCGTTTCCCGCACGCAATGACTTGGCGTTTCTCGCTCGGTGATGTCCGCCTGCACGATGGCCAAACGATCACCGGTCGCGTCGGGGAGCAGCAGCTCCTGGGCTTCCGCCAATCGCTGCGCGTCGCGGCCGACGATCGTGACCGAAGCGCCGCCGCGCAGGAGGGCCTGAGCAAGCTGCCGGCCCAACCCCGCGGAGCCTCCAGTGACGAGCGCCGTTTTTTGCCGCCAATAGTCAGTCACGCTGCGACGGCTCAGGCTTCGATTTCGAAGCCGGCTCGCTGCTCGCGGCGCACCCACTTCGCCGCCTCGTCGTCGCCGACGATCTTCTCAGCGACCGGATCCCAATTCAGCGTGCGATTCAAACGCAACGCGATGTTCGCCAGGTGGCAGGTCGTCATCGCGCGATGGTGCGAGAAGACATCGGAAATCGGTTGCTCGCGGGTCTTCACGCATTCGAAGAAGTTCCGCATGTGATCGCCGGGCTCCTTGCCCTTGTACAGTCTGGTGATGGCGTCCTCGGGCAACGGGTTGGTTTCCAGATCCTCCACCGGCTTGCCCTTCAAGGCGCCGCGACTCACAAAGATGCGTCCTTGATCGCCCTCGAACAGAATGCCATTGTCCGTGTCATGGCGAATGGTCAACATCACGTCGCCGGGGAACTTGCATTCGACCAGGAACTTGATGGCCGTGTTGTATTCGTTGTCGACGGTGGGATAGCCGTCCTTGAACGGCATCGGGTGTTCGCTGAGTTTCGGGACGACTTCCAAGGGGCCGCTGTCGGTCATGCCGATGCCCCACTGCGCGATATCGACGTGATGAGCGCCCCAATCGGTCATCTTGCCGCCGGAGTATTCGTACCACCAACGGAATTCGTAGTGGCAGCGGCGCGGGATATAGTCGACCTTGGGCGCCTGGCCAAGCCACATGTCCCAGTTCAAGTTGGGCGGCACATCGGTCGTTTCCAGTTTACCGCTGGTGGGCGGAGCGCCGATCGCGCACTGAACGCTTTGGATCTTGCCGAGTCGGCCTTCTTGAATCAGCGCCAACGCTTTCAGAAACCGCAGGCCCATCTCGCTACGTTGCTGCGTGCCCACCTGGAAGACGCGATTGGTTTCCTTCAGCACCTTGCTGATCTGCTGGCCTTCTTCAATGGTCAGCGTCAACGGCTTCTCGCAGTAAACATCCTTTCCGGCCCGCATGGCTTCAATGGCGATCTTGGTGTGCCAATGATCCGGCGTGACGATGGTGACGATTTCGATATCGTTGTTGTCGAGCAATTTACGGTAGTCTTCGAAGACGGCCACATCGCGGTCCTGGGCCTTCTTGACGCGATCTCGAGCGCCCTCGGCATGCTTGGAATCCACATCGCAGACCGCGACGACGTCGCCGAACTTCATGGCGTTGGGACCCACGGCGCCCCAACGGCTACCGGTGCCGATGCACCCGACGATGGGGCGGTCGTTCGCCGATTGCGACTTGGCTTCTTCCGCGAGAGTCGTCCGGTGCAAAGCGAAATTCGAAAGAGCGGCGCCGGCGACCAGGGAGGTCTTCTGCAAAAAGTCGCGGCGATTGGAAGGATGCTGGGTCATGGAAGGAGTTCCCCGAGGAATGTCTGATATCGGAACCGCCGCCGGCTTCGGGCGCGATGGGCCCAGTATACTCGCGCCGCCAGCCGGTCGCCACCTCCACGGCCGCCGAGCCAGGGGCGGCCGCGCCCGCAGGCGGATCCGCCTCGCCCGCCGCGAACCGCTCGTGTCGATCTCCGCGTCACGCGTTACACTAAGAAAGAAGGGCTTTCATCCAATCAGCACGCACCAGCTAAACACTGTGGTCTACGTATGCGCTTACTTCCGCTCGCCATCTTGTTGTTTCTGCTTCCGTTGCGACTTCAGGCGATGGAGCATGTGACGATCCTGCGCGATGGTCGGCAACTTGAGCTTGCGGGCGAGATTGTTGTTGAGTCGAAGGACGGGGGCTTGATGTTGCTGACGTCCGACGGTGCGCTGTGGCTGCTGCCCGCGGCGGAGATCCAGCAACGACGCTCCGACGCGGACCCGCTGAAGCCTCTCACCATCGACCAGATGGGCGAACGCCTGCTGGCCGAAATGGGTGAAGGGTTCGAAATCCTGACCACCGATCACTATGTCATCTGTCACAACACCTCCAGGGCCTACGCTCAATGGTGCGGCGGCCTGTACGAGCGGTTGTTGCGAGCTTTAGCGACCTATTGGAAGACTCGGGGCATTGAACTGGAAGAACCGCGTTTCCCGCTAGTCGCCCTGGTGTTCGATTCGAAAGACGCGTTTCAAAAACATGCTCAGCAGGAGATTGGCGACGCGGCGCGCTCGATGATCGGCTACTTCAATATGCTCACCAATCGCGTGACCATGTACGACTTGACGGGAGTGGGTGGAGCGCCCTTGAAACGCAACGCCAGTTACGCCCGCATTCAACAGCTTCTATCGCAACCCGGGGCCGAACGCACTGTCGCCACGATCGTCCACGAAGCGACGCACCAAATCAGCTACAACACCGGCCTGCAAACGCGTTTTGCGGACAACCCGTTTTGGGTCAGCGAGGGATTGGCCGTGTACTTCGAAACTCCGGACCTCCGCAGTCGCACGGGCTGGCGCGGCATCGGAGGGTTGAACCAAGTCAACTTCCAACAGTTCCGTTTGTTTTCCGTCCAACGCCCAGCCGACTCCCTGCGCACCCTGGTCGCCGACGACAAGCGTTTTCAAGACGGCAAGCAAGTCACCAACGCCTACGCCGAAGCCTGGGCCCTGTCGCATTTTCTGATCCGCCTGCGAAAAGACCAATACGCCGAATACCTGGGCAATCTCGCGAAGAAAAAGCCGCTAGTGGAGTTGAACCCTCAACAACGACTGGCGGAATTTGAAGCCGTCTTCGGTGACATCGACAAGCTGGACGAAGCGTTCATGAAATACATGAGCCGCTTGAAGTGATCTTCGCACCTCTGCTCAAGAGCAAGCCCCAACGGGGCGCCCGCAAACCAGCCCAGGGTGAAGCGCAGCGCAACCCTGGGAACGGCCGCGGCGTTCAAGAGCAAGCCCCAACGGGGCGACCGCAAACCAGCCCAGGGTGAAGCGCAGCGCAACCCTGGGGACGGCCACGGCGCTCAAGAGCAAGCCCCAACGGGGCGACCGCAAACCAGCCCAGGGTGAAGCGCAGCGCAACCCTGGGAACGGCCGCGGCGCTCAAGAGCAAGCCCCAACGGGGCGACCGCAAACCAGCCCAGGGTGAAGCGCAGCGCAACCCTGGGGACGGCCGCGGCGCTCAAGAGCAAGCCCCAACGGGGCGAGCCCCAGGGGAAGCGCGCAAACCAGCCCAGGGTGAAGCGCAGGGCGCGCAACCCTGGGAACGGCCACGGCGCTCAAGAGCAAGCCCCAACGGGGCGACCGCAAACCAGCCCAGGGTGAAGCGCAGCGCAACCCTGGGAACGGCCACGGCGCTCAAGAGCAAGCCCCAACGGGGCGACCGCAAACCAGCCCAGGGTGAAGCGCAGCGCAACCCTGGGGACGGCCGCGGCGCTCAAGAGCAAGCCCCAACGGGGCGACCGCAAACCAGCCCAGGGTGAAGCGCAGCGCAACCCTGGGAACCGATGCGGCGTTCAGCTAACCCAAAATGGTTGGCGCGACGCCCGCTTCCATGAACGGCAATTCACGGGTGTGTTTCATCAATCCCAAACATGCCGTTCATCAACTTGGACGCCATGTCGTTTGCACAGCTCCCGAAATTCCTCCTGGAACGACATGCGTCGATGATGTTCTTCTTGATTGGCAATGTAATGTTTGACTTGGTCGAGGTTAGATTGGCTCACGGAAAACGCTCCGTAACCCGCCTGCCATTGGAAATCTTTGAGCTGTGCGTTTTGCTTCTTGACCCATTTGGATGTCTCCGTCTTTGACGCCTTGATCACATCCATGATGGAGAACTTGCGCGAGAGCGAACACAGAATGTGGATGTGATCCTCAACGCCGTTGATCAGGATGGCTGGTGAATCGACGCGTTGATGCAGAACCGTTGCGTTGTACGCGAACAGCGAGGAGCGTAAATCCACGTCGCGCAACCAAGGATAACGGAGCTTGGTGCTATAGATGAGATGAACGTAGGCCCTGGCCAGAGATTGCGGCATGTTTCATGCGGGTGGGGCGGTATGAGTTGTTAGCACAGTCCCAAACATAACGCTCATGCACGTCATTTCCATTTCGTTTCTGGGCTTAGGTCGCGACGTGTGAAGCAGGGGAGTCGTGCGGGCCTGATACAGGGTCACAGCGCCGTCACCCAGGGTTGCGCTGCGCTCCACCCTGGGCTGATTTGCGGTCGCCCCGTTGGGGCTTGTTCTTGAACGCCGCGTCCGTTCCCAGGGTTGCGCTGCGCTCCACCCTGGGCTGGTTTGGGGTCGCCCCGTTGGGGCTTGTTCTTGAGCGCCGCGTCCGTTCCCAGGGTTGCGCTGCGGTCCACCCTGGGCTGGTTTGCGGTCGCCCCGTTGGGGCTTGTTCTTGAGCGCCGCGTCCGTTCCCAGGGTTGCGCTGCGCTCCACCCTGGGCTGATTTGCGGTCGCCCCGTTGGGGCTGATCCCTGATCCCTGATCCCTGATCCCTGATCCCTGATCCCTGCTCCCTGATCCCTGATCCCTGATCCCCTACCGGCGCGTTTCCGGCGTGGCGGCCTGCCAGAATTCCGGGTCGAGCACTCCCGGGTTGGCCGAGTCCTTGGAATGCTGGGCGAATGGTTGCAGGCCTTGTTTGGGCGCGAGGTAGTTCATCACGTGATCGTCGGCGAAAAACGCGAAGAAGATCAGCAACCCCAGTTTGGCGTAGGTGGTGACGTTGGCCCAGGCGCTGTCGCCGAACCACTTGAGTGCTGTGCCCGAGGACTTCTTCACTCGCACGCGCACCCCGCGTCTTTCAAAGCTATAGATCTCGTCCAGCACCAGGTGCGACAGAAAACCCAACACCACGGCGAACGACTTGAACATGCGAATGTCGGTATCCGAGCATTGGCATAACAGGTAGCAGATCAGGCCGCAGCTGAGCGCCGCGGGGATGCTATGCCACATGCCGCGATGCTTCGTGTAACGGCGAAAGATCTCGGCGACGACAAAGCGAATGAAGGCGTAGACTCCGGCGGCCGCCAGCACCATCTGTTCGTGAGTGAGCTCCAACCGATGAAATCGGTCGAGCATCAGCATTGGCACGACTGCGGCGAGGAAGCCGGTCGTTTCGCGCAAGGGCACCCCGTTGTCGCTGTCCAGGTCGGGCAGCATTCCTGAGACGCCGCACAAGGCGCCTGCGAGGACGCAGGTGGGAACGGGGATGCCGAGCGTGGCGCCGCCCACTCCGTAGAGCACTCCCAGCGTGCTGCTGGTGGCGATGTGAGTTTGAAAGCCAGCCACAGCCGCCTCCTTGCGCCGTGAAGTACCTAGGGTCCATCCGCCTCACGCCCCTACCAAGGGGCGGCTACCGATAATCGCTGGGCGCCGGCGACCACTGCAACTGATCACGCGAGTCGCTGGTGGCCGGCGGCTTGCTGGTGCTGGACTTCTGCAAGCTGCCTTCAAAACGCTCGCGAATCTGATCGAGCAGGTCGTTGGCGTTTTCGGGCATGTTGGAGGGCAGGTTGCCGGGAATGTTGGCCGGGATGCCGTCGATGCCAAAGGGGCCAGGGGCCCGTTCGTCGCCAGAGGGGCGTCCCTTTTCAAAGTTTTCGATGTAGGGCCCCAAGAACTGATGCACTTCATCGGGCATCAGCGATTCGGATTTGTCCAGCAGCTTCGCGATGTAGTAGCCCGATTTGGATTGGATGATGGTCTGCCGCTGAGTCTCCCCCAGCAGCGTGACTGCGAACAGGGTCACCAGGACGCAGACGACTGTGCCTTTGGCCAGGCCCAAGAGAAAGCCGGCCTGCCGGTCGAACTCCTTCAACTTCATGCGATTGATCGCGCTGCGGATCATGCCGAAGACCATCCAGATCGCCAACGACGTTCCCAGGAACAGCAGCAACATGGCGACGAATGTGTTCCAGGGCGGATCCACGTTGATCTGTCCGGATAGCTGGTCGCGAAATTCGCAAGCCACGAAGTAGCTGACGGTGATGGAGGCGAACGAAGCGATCTGCCAGGCGAAGCCCTTCCAGGCGCCGAACAAAGCGGCGCCTCCCAGGATCACCAGCATCAAAATGTCATAGCCTTGCATGAGCCAACGCCTTCCCGTCCAGCTGAAGGTCAAAAAAAGAACCGAGAGATGATGCGGCGGACTATATCGAAACGGCGACAGCGATGCGAAGACCGATTCCACCGCAATCGAGTGCTCCGTCGTGCGCCCGCCAATCCCCGCCACGACGGGGCCGGTCCCCGTCGAGCGTTGCTCCTCGCCAGCAAGCACCCGCACGCGCACCCGCCACGACGGGGCCGGTCCCCGTCGAGCGTTGCTCCTCGCCAGCACCCCGCGCGAATTGGGCAATCATTGCCGTTCGTTCTCAACCTGACAGTCTTCACGAAATTTTCTTTGGGAAACTATTTGCGAGTTAGGCAGGTCCGTGCTATTCTGCGAGTCCCACCAGTGGTCGAGCCAAGCCGCAATAAGACACGCTTGACCGCTAACCCCCCCCCCACCTCAGTCCGGAGCTTTGCTTCGGGGACCCACCCGTAACCAGCGCAGGGCGTTCTTGTCGATGGACGAAGAGCGTTTCTGGGCCGTCATAACCCCACCCAAACAGCAAGTCTTTGCGTCTGCGCGGAGCTTTGGATCACCTGTTTTCGTGGGGCGGCGAATTACCCTAGGAGAAGTGCAACTCGACCACCGATCGCAACCCGAAGGAGCGACCCGGTCATCAGCGGGACACCGTTAGTTTGCTTCGGAAAAAGGACGGAATCTTCGACGGAAACCGTCGCAGCCTGCGTAAATAACCTATGTACGACGCCCGATGCGAGCGGGGCAGCTCGCCCAAGGCGTCAAGTCAGCCAACGAGGACCCCCCCGATGCCCCTGCTGGCCAAAGAGTGCACTTTGTTCCCCGCTAATTTGTTCGAAGACGACTACCAGCCCCAGGTCGTCGCCGATGACGTTGAAAAGCCGGAAAAGGACGAGATCGTCCAGTGGTTTGCGGTTTACACCAAGGCCCGTCAGGAGAAGGCCTTGGCTCGAGAGCTGCACGAGAATGAGACGCCCTTCTTCCTGCCCCTGGTTCCCTCGCCCCGCAAGATCCGAGGGAAAGTGCAAGACGCCTTCCTGCCGCTCTTTTCCGGCTATGTGTTCGTCCACGCGACCCGACGCGACGTGTACCGACACTTGGCCACCAAGAGAATCTCCATGATTCTCGAGGTCGAGGAGCAGGACCAGTTCCGCCAGGAGCTAGGTCAATTGGCACGGCTGATGGAATCCGACGTTCGCATGAACGTGGAAGCCAAGCTGGTCAAGGGAGACGAAGTCCGAGTCCGTAACGGGGCCTTCAAGGGCCTATCGGGCACGGTCGTTCGTCGCCACGGAAAAGACTGCATCCTGGTCGCCGTAACCTACCTGGGCCAGGGAGTCTCAGTAGAAATCGAGGACTTCTGCGTCGACAAGGTTTAGCGGCAAGAACTAGAACCAATCCAAGGGCGGCTGCCAAACGGCCGCCCTTTTCGTGTTCTTGTCAGCCTGCAGCCTCAACCGGACGGCCCCAAACCAGCCCGGGGGAAGCGGAGGGGCGAACAGTCCCAACGGGACGGCCCCAAATCAGCCCGGGGGAAGCGGAGGGCGAGCAGTCCCAACGGGACGGCCCCATATCAGCCCAGGGTGAAGCGAAGGGGCGAACAGTCCCAACGGGACGGCCCCATATCAGCCCAGGGTGAAGCGACGAGAGCGCAGCGAACAAAGCGCAACCCTGGGTAGCTCCTGGTTGCCCACAACCCCGAAGGGGTGGCCCCAGATCGCGCCGCACGCATCCCACGCCGAGAAACGTCGCTTTTCCGGCGTGCTGCCCGACCCATCGCCATGCTCGCTGCCCGCGCATAAAAAAACGCCGGGCATTGCCGGCGTCATCCACTTCCTCTCACTCGCTTAAACTCGGCGTTTGACGCCGGTCTCGATCTCCACGAACCGGACATCGACTTCGAACGCCGAGTCACACTCGGGGCACATCCACGCTCCCACTTTTCCCCTGCTGATTTTTCGCACTGGCGCCGATGAATGGGCTAGGCATTGGGGGCATTGAAAGGTCAACATGGTGGGCGCGAGCACTCGGTCCTGAGCGTCGATCGCGTAACGGTTGGGTGCGTTGATCATTCCTGACACCATGAGAGTGTGCTGCCGCTCCGTCCGGGTGCGACAAATTGAGGGTGGCCTCCGGCGGCCGCCCAGCTCAGTGTTAAATTGTAAGCATTAGGGAAGCAGCGACTAGAGCATTTTGGGCAAGTCCCCTTCCCTTAGCGTCCATTTTCGTGTTCCTGTTTCACCCTAAATGTCGAAATGGCACACGAAATCGCCAAGCTCCTGCTGGAAAAGTCCAAAACATTCGCCGAGCGGGCCAAGGCCATCCAGGTCGCCATGCAGCTAGGAATGCCGCTAAACGAGATCCAGGACTACCTTGACTGGCTAGACATGGTTCAGGGACCACCCCGTGAAGCCGACGATTCGGAACCCGATCCCTGAACCAACAGCCCCCAGAAATATTCACTAATTTTTATTGTCCAGGCGGGTACAAAACCTGACAAACAGCGCCTGAGGCGAATTCGGGCGGTGACTGTCCAACTGGGACCATTAGCTCTACGGCCCTTCGCCACCCCCTCGCTCAGGGTGCCCGCACAAGTCCCAACGGGGTCGCGCAACAAGTCCCACCAGCCCAGGGTGCAGCGAAGCGCAACCCTGGGAAACAGACCGCGCGCGCAACAAGTCCCATCGGGACGACCCCAAACCAGCCCAGGGTGCAGCGAAGCGCAACCCTGGGAACACCCGCCCGCCCCAGCAACAAGTCCCAAACGGGACGACCCCAAATCAGCCCAGGGTGGAGCGAAGCGCAACCCTGGGAACAACACGCGCGCCCAGCAACAAGTCCCATCGGGACGACCCCAAACCAGCCCAGGGTGCAGCGAAGCGCAACCCTGGGAAACAACCGTGCGCCCCACAACAAGTCCCAACGGGACGACCCCAAATCAGCCCAGGGTGCAGCGAAGGCAACCCTGGGAACAACCGCCCGCCCCAGCAACAAGTCCCAACGGGACGACCCCAAATCAGCCCAGGGTGCAGCGAAGCGCAACCCTGGGAAACAACCGCCCAACACTCACGGGATCGCCTTCACAATCCCGGGCCCAATCCACCGAGTCAGCCAAACGGGCAATTTCTGCCACACGCGAATCGCCAGGCTGAACTTCTTGCTCTCCGGTCGCATGCCGCCGACCTCGCCGCGGCGAACGTAATACTGCCAGACCGAGGGGTAGGGCAGGGCGCCCCATTGTTTCTTGAACCGGAACGTCCCCGATTCCGGCGTACTGCGGCCAAAATCGAACACCTTCTGGCCACGCTCCACGGCCCGAGCGAGCAAATTCCAATACATCACCATATTCACATTGGTCGGATTGGCGGATCGCAAAGAGCTCGCCGAGGGCACCTCGGTCACGCCATCGCCATGCAACAAGATCGCGGCGGCGATCGCCGAGCCCTCCAAGCGCACCACGCACAGCTCAGCCCGATCGGGGAACTCCTCCAAGATCGACCGAAACAGGGCCTGGCCAAACACCGGGGTGCCCAGATCCCGCATATTCACAGCGAACACGTCGTAATACTCGGGCAGCAACTCCAAACCGCCCCAGACGATCTCAAACGGGTGAGTCTTCTCACCCTTCTTGACCTGAGACCGAACGCTCGACTTCAAAGCGGCCCGCTGAGCGTCCACCGAGTCAGCCAAATCCAGCCGCATATGCACCTTCGATTCGACCTTGACGGTCAGCTTAGGATGCACCACCTCCCGCTCATGCCGCAGCTCCAGATACTGAACATTCAACTCATCGGCCAACTCACAAGCCCGAGAGATCAAAGCCAACTCAATCTCCCGCCCCGCGTCCGACGCCCCATCGACACCCGGCCCAAACACCACGCCGCCATAGTTCAAATAGGGCATCCCCACCAAGAATCGCCCAAACAACCAAGACGAAACCAAACAAACACAAAGACACCCCAACAGCTCCTGGTTCTCATCCCGAGCACAAACCCAAAAAGGCCGAACCCCCAACCCCCGAGCCAAAACCCGCCCCCAAGCCAAATCCCGACTCAACCAAGCCGGAACCGCCAAAGAAGGCGCCTCATCCTCAACACGAATCAAAGCCAATCGTCGCTCCCCTGCTAAAGACGGAATCATGGTTGTTTCAACTTCGTGATCATCACTCATCCAACCGTCAAAGTCGGAAATATCGTTAAACCCGGGCTACAGGGTACACCGAAAACAACTTGGCGTCCCGCCTCGTTCCGTCAGCGAAGTTCTAGACTTCTTCGGGGACGATACTCTGCCTCGAACATCGGGATCGCCAATGAAACGTCACCGCCGCTTGACGCTTGAGCATTTCGAACCGCGCCTGCTGCTGGACGCCTCGTATCGTTCGCTGGACGGTTCAGGAAACAACCTGGCCAATCCCGATTGGGGAAGCGTTGGGGCATTGGAGCTTCGCATCGCGCCAGCCGGTTTTGCCGACGGCATTGGGGCGCCGGCGGGCCCGTCCCGCGAAAATGCGCGCGTGATCTCCAACGAAGTGAATCAGCAGACCAGCTTCGTCTTCAGTGAAAACTACCTCACCGATTTGTCCTGGGTCTTGGGGACAATTCGTGAACCATGACATGGAGATTACGCTCGACCAACCGCGCCGAACCCTGGCACATCGAGGTTCCTGAGTGTGATCCGCTGATGGATCCGGATTGCCTTGGCGACGTGTTGGTGTTGTTCAGCCGTTCGGTGGTCGCGGAGGGCACCGGCGTAACCACTCCCCGGGAGTTCGCCAACGAGGTCTCCTCGTTCATCGACGCGTCCACGGTGTATGGTTCGGACGCGGTGCGCTCGGCGGCGCTGCGCACGTTCGATGGCGGCAAATTGCGAACGAGCGCCGGTAATCTGCTGCCGTTCAACACGGGGGGCCTAGACAACCAACCCGCCCCAACGGCTGACTTCTTCTTGGCCGGCGATGTTCGTGCAAATGAAAACGCTTTGCTTACCGCGATTCAGACTATCTTCATGCGCGAACACAATCGTCTGGCGATCAACATCGCAGCGAGCGACTACACTGGCGCCGACCTCAGCGACCCAGAGATTGACGAGGCGATTTTTCAGAAGGCTCGCCGCCTGGTGGCCGCGCAGGTTCAAGCAATCACCTACTATGAGTATCTGCCGAGTCTTCTCGGATCCGCGGCTCTCGCGCCTTACGAGGGCTACGACGCCTCGGTGAATCCGACGACAGCGTTGGAATTCTCCTCCGCGGCGTTTCGTTTTGGCCACGCTCAGGTCGGTAATTCGTTCGGCCAGCTGTATCCAATTCGTCACGCGAACTTCAACCCTGAAATCATCATCGATGACGGCGTCGAGCCCATCCTCAGCGGTTCCGCTCAAGCATTAGCCCGGGAAGTGGACACCTTCGTGGAGGAAGAGATCCGCACCTGGCTGTTCGCCCCCGACGGCGATCCTCCCGGACTGGACATCGCCGCGATCGACATTCAACGCGGCCGTGATCGAGGCCTTGCAGACTACAACACAACGCGAGTCCACTATGGCCTCGCGCCGGTGACCAGTTTCGGCCAAATCAGCTCTGATCCAGCCACGGTGACTCGGCTGCAGAACGCCTACCCCACCGTCAACGACATGGATCTGTGGACGGCCGGTTTGGCGGAAGACCATCTGCCAGGAGGTTCGCTGGGCGAGACGTTCGCCGCGATCATCATCGATGAATTTCAACGCTTGCGCGACGGCGACCGCTTCTATTTCGAGAATGACTTGAGCGAAGCGGAATTGGCCGAGATCCGTAACACACGGCTGAGCGACATCATCCTGCGGAACAGCACGATCACCGAGATCCATGACGAAGTGTTTCTCGCACCCGAAGCTCTGACTCACCGCGCCGCATCCAATGCGCAACCCAACGAACTGGTCGCGTCGGTCCATGGCGCCTCGATCCAAGTCTCTGATCGCTACGCCCCCACGTCGCAGCAACCGTTAACCGACACCGAACGCGTTGTTCTACGAGGAGCTCTAGACGGTTCCGCCACGACCTTTGTGATCGATACGCAATCGTGGCCGTCAGCAACCGACGTGGTCATCGACGGTATCGCGTTTGACTCGCTAGTTGTTGAAGGCACAAGCGGAAGTGACACTATTCAACTTGCCCCGAATCGCATCACCGTGAACGATGTGGTCATTGCGTTTACCGGGGTGACCAAGATCGAGGTCAAGTCCGGCGGAGGCCAAGACGTCTTCCTCGCGGATCCCTCATTCGAGCGGAGCGGCGTTCACGGAGAGCAAGGCGAAGACGTTGCTGTTCCATTGGGAGGCCGGACGCGTGCAGATTATGGACGACGAGGATCCAGGATTCAGCCTACCGAGCGGTCAGTGGAGCAAGCACCTGCGAGCGGCGGACTATCAGGGCGACAAGCTCTTCGCGGCGGCCGGATCCGGAGACAAAGTGGCTCGCTATGAGTTTGAAGTCACACCTGGCGTCTATCGTGTTTCCGCGACCTGGAATCCCCATCCGAATCGAGCGACCAACACGCCATTCGAGGTGTTCGACGGCGTCCATTCCCTGGGTGTTTCGAATGTCAACCAACGGCAGGCGCCCGACGATCTGAACGACGACAACGCCTGGTGGGAGGACCTTGGTCTAGGACCCTTCGTGGTGGAAGGCAACCGTCTGGCGGTCGAGATCAACAACTTGGCGAACGGTTATGTCATTGCCGACGGGATCCGTCTTGAGCGGCTCAGCGACACGCGAGTGGTTGACAACACCGACGGCGACTTCCGAGTCGTTCAAGGTCCCTCGGGTTCGAATGAGCGACCGACCGACTTCCGCGGCAGCAAGGCCTTCGCGGCCGCCGGTTCCGGCGGCACCGTGTTTGAGTTTAATTTCCCGGTAGCGCCCGGCGTCTATCGAGTCGCGGCGACCTGGGCGGCCGGAGGCAACCGAGCCACCAACGCGCCGTTCACGATCCTGGACGGAAGCTCGCCGATTCACACCGAGATCGTCAATCAAAAGCAATCACCGCAAGACACGACGGCCCTGGGAACGACCTGGGAATGGCTGACCGATCCCATCGAGATCACGAGCAATCACCTGAGAGTTCAGCTTTCCAACAACGCCAACGGCTACGTCATCGCCGACGCGATTCGCCTGGTCCACATTCCCGACGTCCAAACGATCAACAACGGCGATCCCGGCTTCACAACCACGGGGACCTGGCAACAAAACCAGTTCCCCACGGACTACCTGGGAGACAAACACTACGCAACATCCAACTCAGGCCCCGCGACAGCGACCTGGACCTTCGACGTAGCTCCAGGAACCTACGAAATCTACGTCGCCTGGACCGCCTCCAGCAACCGAACCACCGCCGCCCACTACACCATCTACGACGGAGCCACGCCGATCACCACCAGGACGCTCAACCAGCGTCAGGCGCCCAATACGATCAAGCAAGACGGAGTCTGGTGGCAAAGGATCGAACTGCCAGTCAGCCTGACCGAGAATCAGCTAAGAGTCGAGCTCACCAACCTCGGCGCCGGAATTCTCATCGCCGACGCCGTTCGGCTGGTGCGAAGTGACTGAGCATCACATGATTGAAGAAAAACTCCTAGGAGATCTCGGCAACGTTCCCATTCCGATGGAACATGGAACACGCCCTTCGGTAGCCTTGGCATTCGTGTTACCCGGGCCATGCACGACTTAGAGAAGTGATTTCACGAATCCTAAATGCGACTCCAGCGAACCTGTTCGGTGGTGAGACGACTGAATGGCTCAAAAACAGTCTCGGATGAGCACCGACTCTACCGACCCTGGTCGGTAGCGAGACGACTCCCTAGCTAGCCCAAACTACACTAGCCTAGGTGAGCTAGTGTCTGTCCGGAAATTGGTTGGTCGCCAGTTTTTGGGGCGTCGTGCTTGAAGATCACCATTGAGTCTAGTGCCGCAAATCGCAATTGAGGGTGCTTGAAGAGCCAACTTTTCCTAAGTTATTGCGGAAATCCTTTTCCCAAAATGTGCAGATTGCCCTGGCTCTATCGACGGAAAAATGCTCTTCCTCGGCCTTGATCTCAAGCCGGTCCACTTGGAATCACCACGAAGGTCACGAAGATGCACGAAGGAGGAGTTCGACGACTTGTCCGTCGCCCGACCGCGGGAAGAAAACCAATCGGGAACACGCGCGTGGCTCTCGGATCTCTTCGTGCTCTTCGCGAACTTCGTGGTCGTCCCTCCCTGAGGTTGGCGAGATAATCACTCAGACGCATGTGGACCAACTTACGATCAAGGCCACAATCCTCCCTTTTGATGACCGTGATTCTTGACGTCCCGGTCTTCAACAGGAGGAAGGTCCATGTCTGGCAAGGCAGCCAAGGTTCGGCTGACGGAAAAGCAACTCCATGTTCTTCAGCAGATTAGCCGCTCGACCACGGCGCCAAAGCGGTTGGGTCAGCGGGTAGGGTAAGAGCGATCTTAATGGCTTTCGCGGGGTATGATCCGGCTGGTGCGCCGTTTATGCGGCGATTCGATTGGTTTCTCGGCGTTTCGGCGCGTAAGGCCGGGGGACGGCTTTTGTGCGTTCGGCGAGCGCCCGATCATAGGCGTCGCCCCAAATTCTACTCAACAGCAGCGTTCGCAGCATCAGGATGCGTCGGGCGCCGACACGCGTCCATCGCATTCCGGACAGTTTGAGCCGCTGGGTGAACACCGTCTTGCAGGCGGCCTCCGTGATGCCGCTGCCGATCGGGATATGGCATTTCTTCAACACGGAGTACTGCATCCACTTGGTCCGCTTGCGAATGTAGTTGGCTGCCTTTCGTAGTTGCTCGAGGCGATTCTTGCCGAGTTTGCAGCGCGGCGAGATGCGCGGCCGCGGACTGCAGGACGCGTTTGGGGCCGTTGCTCTTGTTTTTCAACAGCCGGAGCATGCGTCGGGCCCAGCGGTAATACTTCTTGCTCTTCTTCCCGAACAAGGCCTCGGACATCGACCACACTCGTTCCGCGGCGTGGAAGAAGTCGACAACTCGCACCCATTTCAGCCGCGCATCGGTCAAGGGGTGCTTCATCTTCCGCAGCACATCTTCATAGTAGCTGCTTTCATTGCCGCCAGAGTCGGCGATGAAGGCCAGCGTCGGCAATGGTCCGCGCCATTGCCGCAACACTTCCGTCAGCAAGTCCGTCAACATCTTGCTCATCGTGGCCTGTCCAAGCTCCGGAGGATGCGCCAGGTAGACCGTGGTCAAACGTTTCCCCGCTCGGTCGAAGACGGTTACGGTCGCCGCGGTCGCCACTTCCCAGAATCGATAGCGATACTCGCAGAGCGTAATGCCGTCTCGCCCCACTGCCAGCACCGGTTTTCGGCTGCCGCTGCTCTGATTCGCCGTCTCCATCGCCTTCAGCAGCGCCGCCACTTGCGCCGCTTGACTCTGCTCCGTCAAGCACTCGTCAAGCGCCGCCACGAGCTTTCGAAGGCGAGTGGCTCCCATGGCGACACCATGGTCATTCTCGAGCCACTCCAGAACCTGGCCCTGCGTTCGCGCAGCATGACACTGTCCAATCAAGCTCGCCAGCGCCGGGGTCACGCCTTCGATCAGGCCGAGCTGCAACTCGAAAGGAAAGATGCAAGGCTCTTTGACGTTCTTCAGCCAGAATCGGTACGGGAACCGATACAGCACGATCTTGCCGAATAACGTCGACACGTGAGCATTGCGAGTCTTCTTCTGAGCCGGCGGTAGCCCTGGCCCAAATACACCACGTCGGGAGGCAGGTGGGCGCCATCGCCCTCCAGGCCGTTGAGCAGCCTTTCGAGCGTCAACCGGCCGAACTCCCGCAGCAAACTCAACAGCGCGAATTCCCAGGCCAGAAAACTGCTTGGCGTCCGCTCCTGATAAAGTGACTGCACGAGTTCGATCAGCCGCGGCCGGAGCCAAGCCAGCAAGGCGTTGACGTGAGCTTCGATTTCCCCTGGAGGCGAGATTGCCTTCCCCGCGGCTTTCGCGATACACTGCACCATCCTGGCGTCCTCTCCTGTGATGTGGTTTGAGCACCAACATTTTCAGGAAGGACGCCTTTTTTACGAATAGCAATTTTTCCTAGCATGGGGCCTGGCGAAGCCAAATTTCGGATTCTGCTCGAAAACACCCCGAAACGGCGCACCAGCCGGATCACACCCTATCTGCCGTCCCGACCCAAGCTGGCTCAAGGAGTGCGCAGGCTTGATTGACAAGAAAGAACTTGGCGGGCACGCCGATGCGAGCGTCGAAGACACGCAGTTGTGGTACGAGGAACGCCTAAAGAATCTCCGCCTCATTGAAGTCCGTGGTCGAATCAAGCTGTCCGAAGACACGTTCCTGCACTAAATGGCGAAATCCGGACGAGATTCCTGATGACGTCGATGATAACGACGATGAAGTGTCATCCGATGATGCTGCGGCGACGGATGCGGAACCGGACCGCAAGGAGTTTGGCCTACCGAGATTCATCACATTGAGCGATGGTCGAAAGATCGACACTCGGAAAGGGACCGTTCCGAAGAAATCGACGTTCACTTGCGGCAAGTGTGGAATGGCGAAATCACTCAACGAAGCCACTGAGGCTTCTGGTCACGCTGCTGCGGTAGCTGTCTATTCAGTTCAGGGTTTCTGTCCAACGTGTGATTCGGAAGGGCGCGTTTATAAAGGACGTTCTTTCGCAGCATTTGGCAGTCACGACATCCACAGACTCGTGAGCGCCGAGCGTGAGTGGACGGAACGACGTGAAACAGACCTGAAGGATTTGTGGCCTCGCGAGGAAATTCCGCACACGTACATGACACATCACGCCAACTTTGCATTGCCAAGGCAGGGGTACACGCACTGGTGGAAAATGTTCAATGCGCGGCAATTATTAGTACATACAGTCCTGCTCCGGTCAATTCTCGCGAATCAGGGCGATGACTCTGTCCGCCAACAGGCTATTATTGGCGCCTTTCAAAACTACCTGCGCAATCAAAACGGATTCGTGTTTTGGAATCCTCAGCGGGATACGCCTGAGCCCTTCTTTAGCAACCCAAATTACGGCCGCCGAAGGCATTGCCGGTCGAAAACTGTACGTTCAACAACCTTGGTCGTGGAAACTGGACTAGTTCGGTCGAAGGTGTGATTGATGGATTGAGCTGGCTAAAGTCGCCATGGGAGGTCGCCCTACGATCTCACAAGGAAGAAACCGGCGACTCACGCGTCTACACGGGCGATCCGGTTATCGCTGGCGGCGACGTGCGATGTATGTCCTCCTCAGATCTACCATGTTTCGAGGGCAACTCGTTCGACTTTGTTATTACGGACCCACCATTCGGTGACAATATCTTCTACTCCGACTTATCGAATTTCTTTCATGTGTGGTTGCGGATATCCTTGTCTGGAACCTATCCGCTGCTTTTTGAAGCTGAAAAGACGCCCAATGCGACACGCCTGCCCCTCGTCTGCTTTCTGAGACTGATGCAAATGAGTACTACAAAGTAAGACTGAGTCCCCGTGCCGGATCAGGCTTGCCGCGTTCTGAAAGATGGCGGGCTGATGGCGTTTACATTTCACCATAGCGAAGACTCCCAATGGGCTGTTGTGCTTGAAAGCCTGTTCGACTCGGGCTTCCTTCTCGAACAGACGTTTCCAATTGCTAGTGATGAGGGGAAAGGGGAAGGTGGTCAGTTTGGCAAAAGGAACAGAGCATGACATTATTCATGTCTGCCGCAAACGCCTCGAAGATCCACAGCCCGTCAGTTGGCCGAAGATGCGGCAATGGGTAAAGGCAGAAGCTTGAACGCCTAAAGCCTCTGCTCGCAGCCTACAAGACACCGCGAACTTTCGAACGCTGACATCCGCTTGATTCTCCGTGGCAAGGCGTTGGAATTCTACAGTAAGCACTATGGGCAAGTGTTCTCAATTAGCGGTGACGGCGAGCGAGAGATCCTTTCAATCCAAACCGCTTTGGCCGGGATCAATCAGCTGTTGGACGAAGGCGGCGAAGACGCCGCCATACTCCCGCCATCCAGTATCCGGCCGGAAGCGTACATCTACCTCCGGTTGTTCGGCACCAAAACGTCGATGTCGGCAGAGAACCTGAAAAAGAGTCTGTGGAGCACGACAATCCAACAGCGAGACCTGGAATCACGTGGCTGGATTCAGGCGGATGGGAAGAGTGTTAAAGCCGTGCCCATCGTGAAACGTTTCGAGCAATGTCGTTCGCGACCACGAAAGGAAATGAAAACAGAACTCGATCAGGCCCATTTCCTGATCGGTGGCACTTTGACCGCAGACATCAACCTTGAGGAAGAGCTGACCAAAGATACCTGGATGGTCAGCCCGTACGTCGCCGCTGTGCTCGACTGGTACGGCAAGTTCTCACCTGACGAAAAGACCAGCGAAGCTGCGAAGCTCGCGGCAGCCATCCTGCGCCGCACAAAAGAGAAACTCCGCGAGAAACCAGAATTCGTCAACCGACAGATGCGTCTGTTCGAGGTGGAGGATCTGGAATGGTAATCGTCAGCCTTCTGATGTCGCCTCATTGGATTGGGGGGCACGATCATGAGTGAGAAGTACGCATCGGATTAGTTCACGCGTTGAACTGGAATGACCAGTCTCCGACAGGAGTTATGAATATGGAAGAAATGACCTCACAATCGTGGAAGCGAAAGGGAAGCAGCATCGTCTGGTCCCGCGAATTGCTGACGTCCAGTCATCCTGGACACCGAGCCTACGCCTCTGCGTACCATTATCAAATGGCTGAACGACGGATTCCCGGAATCACCACCGGGAAACAGTAAGACAGTCCTGGTCGGCGGTTTGCAGACTGTGCTGGAAACGATGCCGGATGTGTCGCTTCATACGAATGGCTTCGAAGATACATCCTGCCGCTCTGTCGTGAGGCTGGGCATCACTGGTCGTCGGTTGCGCTTGTGTTCGCTATGGACGGTCCATCCAGATTGTTCACTCATAATGAAGCAGACGACCTGGTTTACTACGGGCGAGGCAACGATCGAAGTAAGCAGATTCCTATTTCACGGGCAATCTGGAACGGAGCCGCGACTGGTAGAGGAGCTTTCAAACTGATTGTCGAAGAGACGAAGGAAGTTGGAGGCTACCATGTCCAACACGTCTCTTGATCTGAACGCCGGTACTCGTGTCTCGCATAGCGAATTCGGGGCCGGCGTATTTATTGCCACCGAGCCCGGCGGTTACGCGCGAGTGTTCTTTCAAGAGCACGGGGAACGACAGGTACCTACCTCTGCCTTGAGCAGTCGCTCACCTGGGAAGAGAAGGTCGTTGCCCATGTGCGGCCCGCCACATCGAAAGCGATAGAGACTCTCTGGCTGGCGCTTGAAGCCGAGCAGCTTCCCTTGCTGGAGAGTTCGCCAACGCTAACCGCTGCCAAGGTCAATCTTCTTCCGCACCAGATCGTGCTCACCTACAAGATTGCAAACGCTTCGCCGCGACGTTTCCTCATTGCCGATAGTGTCGGTCTGGGCAAAACCATTGAAACGGCATTGATCCTTCGGGAACTCGCCTCTCGGGGCGAATTGAACCGAGCAATGATGGTCGTTCCGGCCGGACTGGTGGAAAACTGGCGACGTGAACTAAACGAAACATTTCATCTCGACTTTGAGGTCTTTGGTAGTCAGGGCGACGTCACCGATCGAAAGAGCAATGCGTTCGCGAAACACAATCGACTGATCGCCAGTATCGACACGCTGAAACGCCCGCAGCGTGTGAAGAAGACTACTCGAAGCGCCCGCATGGGATCTCATCGTCTTCGACGAAGCGCATCACCTAACGGCATACCGTGCGGGCAGCCAGGTAAAGAAGACACAGAACTTTCGACTGGCAGAAGCATTGAGGGAGCACAGCCGAGACTTGCTGCTGCTTTCGGCAACACCGCATCAAGGAGATCATTTTCGGTTTTGGATGTTGATGCGGCTATTGAGTCCGAACCTGTTCCTCAGCACAGACGACATGATCGACAATCGCTACCGGTTGAACTCGGTAGTGTTTCGCACGAACGCAAGCCGATGCCTGTGACGCAAACGGCGAGCCATTGTTTGCGCGTCGGCAAGTCCACACACAAGCGTTTCCGTCTTACAGAGCCTGAGCAGCGATTCTACGACGCACTGAACGACTACCTTCGTGACGGTTACAACCTTGCCCAGGCATCTGGCAACAAGGGACGTGCGTTGGGTTTCGTGATGACGATCTTTCAGAAGATCGCAGCCTCCAGCTTCTCAGCTGTCTCCATGACTTTGCGACGTCGACTGCTCAGCCTGACGATCCATGAAGCCGTTCTATGCGATGAGAACCTGGATGTTGAGGGACGGGAAAGTGCTTTGCAGGAGGCACGTGTACTTGTTGCGTGACATGCACGAGATTTCCGACGATGCGATTGGTCGTGCTGAAGTCGATCGTTTGCTTGCAGATGCCAAAGTTCGATTGCTGCGAAAACTTGGCGAGAAGGTAGACAACCGCGGAGTCGACTCAGAAGAAGAAGCAGCCGGGGCGGAAGAGACCGCCGCAGATGCTCGTCTCCGTAGCTCTGCCCGCAGAGCGACAACGGATTGTGGAGCTTCTCGCATTGGTTCCGCCCGGGGATGAGAGCAAAACGTGCGAGCTGCTCCGAGCGTGCTCGTGATCTGTGGGCCGTGCATCCGAATGAGAAAATCGTCGTCTTCACGACGTATCTGGGGAGTGTTGATGCGCTAAAGACGCGATCGACCGCGAATTCACGGATGCAGGCGTCGAGGTGCTCAAAGGTGGCGATCACGGCGCAAAGTTGCGGCCGAACGTAGATTCAAGAAGCCTAACGGTCCGCGGATTCTCATTTGCACGGCGGCGGGACGTGAAGGAATCAACTTGCAGTTCGCTCGAGTCCTTTTCAACCATGACCTGCCGTGGAACCCAATGGATGTCGAACAACGAATTGGCCGCATTCATCGGTACGGTCAACGGCATACGGCCCAAGTCTACAACTCGTATCGGCGGAAACGATTGAAGGCCAGATATACCTCTTGCTTGAGGAAAAGCTCCTCGAAATCGGCAAGGCACTCGGCAAAGTCGACGAGTACGGCCAGGTAGCCGAAGACCTTCGAGGTCAGATACTCGGCCAACTATCTGAACGTCTTTCCTATGAGAAGCTGTACCAGGATGCGATTCGAGATCCGACTTTGGTGCGCACGCGACAAGAGCTCGAAGTCGCGATCGATAACGCAAGTACCGCAAGGCACGTCGTCTTTGAGTTGTTCCAGGACCTGGAAGACTTTCGATTGGATGATTACCAGGCATTCGACGACGGAGGACGGGGAATACGTCGACTCGTCGAGTACGTACAAGCAGGCGTGCGGAACGCTGGAGGTCACATTGAACCTGATGGCGAATCTCGTTTCCGGATATCGCTTGAATGGTCAGGATGCGATGCTCGTGACAACGAACCGTGATGAAGCGATGCAGTCTGAGGAACTTTCTTTGCTTGGCTTCGAACACCCCATCGTAAAACAGCTGATGGAACGTCATCGAAGTGTTGGTGCCGTTGACAGGGGCGTGTCTGGCCGGTTTGCAAACGACAACGCAGAAATCGGCGTCCTTACGTTTTGGCATGTTCACATTCACGGCTCGGGTGGCCAGTACCACCAGCGAGTCATCCCACTCGGCGTCGACGCAGATGGCGAACGATCACGCAATATCGAACGCCTCGTAGACGAACTGAGAGAATTGAGCGAATCACAGACATCTGTCCTTTCAAAACCGGACCGATTGCGTCTCGTAGCTGTCCGACTTTCCCGAGATGCTGCAACGCGAACTTGCGCACAAAGGGCTTTTGCCAGACAACGCATCGTTCTTCTTCAAGACTCTTAGCATGGATTGAGGTGCAGAGATGAACTCAATGATTGTGAATAGCGGCGTTGTAGGTGGAAGACTGCAATGAATCGTTAGCCACATGACACTACGAGAATCACACAGCCTTCGGAAGTAGCGAAAAGTAGCAATGCAGATTTTTCCCGGTCACGTAAATTATCTGTCGACGTCGGGCTTTGAAGATGCCGCCAACCGAAAAGAGAAGCCGTGCGCCGTACTGCTCCCATGGCCATGGTGTTGTACAGCATGATTGTCGCGTGAGTTGACCGCGAAGGACATCGTTACGTCGAGTTTCCGGAACGTCCCTGAGTACAAACACAAGGCCGAACCGTCGTTCGGCGACATGTTAACCACGCTACGCCGTCGCACCTGGAGGATGAATTACAGCGGTACATCGTTCCCAAAACGCGGTCGCGCCAAAAACATTCTTGACCAGTTTACCTGGATACTCTGCTTGGCCGGCTGACAAGCTCAGCCCCATCCGGCGAGAGCGAAAAACCAGCGAGTTTACACCGCGAACCACGTCGCACGGTGCCGGCCGGTTCAACGGTCGAAAATATCTGCAAAACTCGAAGTAAGTCGGATATCCGAAAACAATGCAGCCAACCTGAAGTAGAATTTCCCAATGTCCACTGGTATTGAGAAGTTGCATCCTGCACTTCTGTTCAGCACCACATCGTGAACAGCCTCGGCTGGCGCGAGCTGCGACCATTCCAGGAAGCGGTCATTCCGCCGATTCTCGACGGCCAGCACCTGATCGTGCTCGCCCCGACAGCGGGCGGCAAGACCGAGGCCGCGTTCTTTCCGGTCGTCTCCCGGATGCTGTCCGAAGGCTGGACGGGGCTCAGCGTCCTCTACCTCTGCCCGATCAAGGCCCTGCTCAACAACCTGGATCTTCGGCTGCAACGGTACTGCACGCTCTTGGGCCGGCGATCCGCGCTGTGGCACGGCGACGTCAAGTCATCGGCTCGGAAGCAGATCCTGCGCGAACCGCCCGACTGCCTGCTGACGACGCCCGAGTCGCTGGAGGTCATGCTGGTCTCGCCGAACGTCGACGCACGCAGTCTGTTCAGCAACCTGCGGGTGGTGATCGTCGACGAGATCCACGCCTTCGCCGGCGACGATCGCGGCTGGCATCTGCTGTCGGTGCTGGAACGTATTTCACGACTGGCTGGCCGGGAGCTGCAGCGGTTGGGGCTCTCCGCGACGGTGGGCAATCCCGAGACGCTGTCCGACTGGCTGGCAGGTTCCTGCAAGGGACCGCGAGACGTGTTCCTGCCGCAGGAGTCCGGCAGCGGCGAAGCCGACGTTCAACTCGACTTCGTCGGCTCGCTGCAGAACGCCGCCGTCGTCATCTCACGGCTGCACCGCGGCGAGAAGCGGCTGGTGTTCGTCGACAGCCGATCTCGCGCCGAACAACTCGCTGCCGAGCTGCGACAGCTCCAGGTCACGACGTTCGTCACGCACAGTTCGCTGAGCCAGGAACAGCGTCACCAGGCCGAAGAAGCGTTCGCCTCGCGAGACGACTGCGTGATCGTGGCGACCAGCGTGCTGGAGCTGGGCATCGACGTGGGAAATCTCGATCGCGTCATCCAGATCGACTCGCCGCCCACCGTGTCGAGCTTTCTCCAGCGGATGGGACGCACCGGGCGGCGATCCGGGACGCTGCGCAACTGCCTGTTCCTGGCGACCAAGGACGAGACGCTGGTGCAGGCCGCGGGCTTGATCGACCTCTGGGCCGAGGGCTACGTCGAACCGATCGAGCCGCCGCCGCTGCCCTTGCACGTGCTCGCCCAGCAGTTGATGGCCCTGACGTTGCAGGAGAGCGGCATCGGTCGCGCGGACTGGTTGGAGTGGGTCGAAGGCGTGCCGGGCTTCGCCGCGATCCCGCCCGAACAGATCGAGCAACTCGTCGCTTCGATGCTCGAGCGGGAGATCCTCTGGGAGGAGGCCGGGATTCTGGCGATGGGGCGCGAGGGCGAAGACACGTACGGGCGCAGGAACTTCCTGGAGTTGTTCTCGGTCTTCATGTCGCCGCCGTTGTTCTCCATCCTGCACGGCCGGCAGGAACTGGGGTACGTCGACGAGATGACCTTCCTCGGCAAGCACGAAGGACCGCGTGTCTTGCTGCTCGGCGGGCGAGCCTGGCAGGTCAACCACATTGACTGGCAACGCCGCATCGCCTACGTCGAGGCGACAGATGCCACAGGGCGGACCCGCTGGAAGGGCGAAGGACAAGGGCTGGGATTCCGGTTGTCGCAGGCCATCAAGCGGATCTTGGCGGTGGACGAGAACCGGAGCGCTGGTCACGGCGAGCCACGGAGCGGCATCGAGCGAGATTCGCCAAGAGTTTGCCTGGCTGGACGCGGATTCCATCGGTCGCGGTGCTGGCCGGCAGTGGCGAAGCCGAGTGGTGGACGTTCGGTGGCAACCGGGCAAACGCGACGTTGGCCCGAGCACTGGCCCAGGAGACTCGCATCCAAGGTCAGCCACGACAGTTTCACGCTGACGTTTGAATCCGCCGTGAAGCTGCAAGATGTCGAGCATGCGATCGGGGCGATCCGCCAGCACGACGTCGCCGAAATGCGTCCCGCCGTCGACGAAGCCGCCATCGACGGCCTGAAGTTCTCCGAGTGCCTGCCGATCGACCTGGCCACCGAGATGCTGGAACGCCGACTTCAGGAACCAGAGGCGACTCGGCGAGTCCTTGAGGAACACGTGAGATTCGTCGTTCAGTAGAAGTGAGATGCAAGACGTGTCCATGAATGGTTTGCCGAGGAGCCCTCGATCGAAGCACACCTTGACTAGCACGAGGAATCGAAACCAAATCGCTATGCCCATCTACGAATTCACCAACGATCAAATGGCCCCTGAGACGAAACTACGTTTGCCGCTGCAGGGATCAGCGAGCGACGTGATCTCCAGCGGCTGTTGCGTGATAGGATCGAGATCGTTTCTCCGGAAACGCTGGTCATTTCGGAAGAATTCGGCGACTGGGAGGATAGTTGGCGGCGCATCGATTGTCTCGGAATCGACAAGGATGCCAGTCTCGTCGTGATCGAGTTGAAACGGACTGAAGATGGCGGGCACATGGAGTTGCAGGCCATACGTTACGCAGCAATGGTTTCGGCCATGACGTTCGACAACGTTGTTGAAGTGTTCACGAAGTACCTCCGCAAGAACAACCGCGACGATGACGCCAAAACGACCATCTTGGAGTTCCTCGAATGGGACCAGCCCATTGAAGATGAGTTCGGCCAGGATGTGCG
>CAVORG010000015.1:0-72187 GCA_963698545.1 uncultured Planctomycetaceae bacterium | reverse complement strand
ATTATCCCGCAATCGCTTCACCTCGTCGCCAGCGTCCCACATGTCCAACATCTGCCCGGCGAACTCTTCGTTCATCGTCATGCAAATGGACTTGTCATGCTCAAAGAAGACGAAACGCCGCTCGTCATTGCGGTTGCAGACCCTGAGTTCCACATCGTTGTGCATTTTGGGTGTGACCGAGAATCCTCCCCGGTCCAGCTGACGAATCACGCCGTCCACCAACAGGCGGGCGTCGTCCGCCTTCTCGCCCAGATCCATGCGGAAGAACACGGCGGGCTGCCCCTGATCGGGCGCCACCAAGGCGAAACACATCTCGCCCTGAGGAATATTCAGCAAGTCGTCCAAGGACAACCCGAGCTCGGCTTCGGCGTTCAGAAAGGCCTCCATCGCCACGCCATAGAAGTGCTGCAGGATGGGTGAGACCTGGGGGTCGGCCGCCATCCGCCCCATCGACGTCTTGGAGAACTTCTCCTTCATCTCAGCCACGTCGCGAATGCGGAAATAAAGCAGCGTGTCCTCCGGCAGCAGTTCCGAGGCGACCGGCCGTTGAGCTCGCGCCGCCCCCCCAATGGTCGTGAGAACGGCGAAAAACACAGCCAGACGCCAACAATGACCCACGAGACGATTCAAGGTACAGACTCCTTCTAGGGGGAAAGCCGCCGAAGGATGCGCCCCCGGCGGACTGATTTGCGGGACTGATTTGCGGTGGGATCTCAATTCCTCCCATTCTACTTGCTTCGGCCGCGCAGAGTTTCACCGTAGCCTGCAGGAAGCGTTTCAAGCCCGCCAGACGCGCCCATCGGCCGCCGAAGTCGCCGTCTTGAGCGTCCGTCCTGCTTGCGATTCGCGGCGGGCCCGGAAAGCGTCCGATGAAGCCAGGAACGCCGCTCCGTCGGAAATGGGGCCTTTCGCGCCGCTGGCGGCGCCCGGAGCGGTTCGGGGGGTTACACTAAGGGGAAGGCTTCGGCGCCACCAGCGAGCTGCGGCTCGAATGGGTAAGAATGGGCGAAGCCGCTCGGCACAGGAATGAGGGAGTCTCGACTATGTCCGTAATTCGTTGCGCAAACGCTGTCATCGCCGTCTGCTTTTTCGCGGCCACGGCGGGAGCTCAACAGTTCCCGACCAACACGGGGGGCGGGGCCACTGGCGGCACCGGAATTACCGGCGTGGGCACCGGCGGCGCCCAGTTCGGCACGGGCGATAACGGCGCCGGCAACCGCACGGCCGGGCTCACACAGACGGGTGAAGTCGTCACCAATGGCGCCATCACGCGCAATGTCGAGATCTTCGTCGGCGGCGTGGGCGAGAACTTCCTCTCGGTGCAAAGCCGCAGCAACACCAGCGCCGCCACGGGCGGACTGACCGGCGGCCTGGGTGGGTTCAACGGCACCGGCGGAGGCCTAGGTGGTGCGGGAGGCCTAGGCGGCCTGGGTGGTTTCGGAGGATCGGCGTTCGGCGGCGGCCTGGGTGGCTTGAATTCGTTTGGCGGCGGCCTGGGCGGCCTGAATACGTTTGGCGGTGGACGCAACAACCTGAATCAACAGAATCAAAACCAAAACACGGAACAGGCGATCCCCGTGCGATTGACGCCAGAACTTCAGTATTTGATGCCGACCACCTCGGGCGCCTTCAATTTGCAGCAGCGGCTGCCCAAGTTACCCGCCATCGGCGAGGTGGCCTCGCAGATCACGATGGCGGTTCAAGGCGACACGGTGATTTTGGCGGGCGCTGTCCCAGCGCGTCCCACCGCGACTTGATCGAAGGACTGGCCCGCTTGGAGCCGGGAGTCGCCAACGTGGTCAACCAAATTCAGGTCCAAGGCGTCGAAACACCCTCGGCGCCCAATGCGGGCGCCGCCACGCTGACGGCGCCAGCTCGCGGCATGGAATTCTAAGCGTCAAACTCCTTCTAACGACCGATCAGCGGAACCGAGTAGGTTCGGCGGGGAAGGGTCGCCAACCGGCGGCGGCCGGCTGCGCATTGGGTTGCATGCCGCCCTGGAAGCTCGCCGCACCGATGGCGGATGAATTGGCGGGCCCTGTCCAGGCTTTCCAATTCGAACCCTGTGCCACGTTCGCGTTGGCTGCTGGCGGCGCCCCGCCGGCGGCGGTCGGCGCGAACTGCTGCGGCTGCGTTGATGGCTGCGGCTGGCCCAGGCGGTTGAACGGGCTGGGGTTGATTCCACCCGGGTTTGGGCGATGCACCATTGGGGGCGCGTTCATCTGGAACGGCGCGGGCTGGCCTGCCGGCAGGCCATTGCGAGCGGCGGCCATCGCCTGAGCGACTTCGGCCCAGGCAGCATTCTGCATGGCCGAGTCTGCTGGGGGTGAATACCCCGCCGGCGTGCTCATGGACGGTTGGGTGGCCGGTTGTTGATACGCCGTTTGAAAGTCCGCTGCGTGTTGCGGGGCGGTGTTTGCCGTCGCGGCGGATGGCAGGTACCGCGGCGTTGCGGCCTGGTCGGCCCATCGTTGACTGGTTTGCAACGGCACGTCGATCGTGGTTGTCTTGACTCCCAGCCCTCGCTCCTGCCTGGTTTTTTCATAAGCCGCGGTCAGGACGTCGGAACCCTCACCGGCTTTGTAGGAAGCCGGGGCCACCGAGACAGGCACGCCAGGTTGAATCTCGCCGGCGAGGATGTTCGAGGTTTGTGCACCGGAGATGCGACGCCCATTCGGGAGGGTGAAGACGGGCAATAGGGTGATCGTCTTCTGCGGCGATCCCAGGCGATCCCAAGGCACCCAGACACTATAGGAAGCGCCCAGTTGCGTGCCGCTGAAATGGCCTTCGAACTGCTCCTCGCGGAAAACGAATTTCAAGTCAGGTTGCCGCGCGGCGGACTTGGGTCTGGGCGTTGAGTCGTCAAAGCCGTAAACGGTCAAGCTTCCCTTGACGGGGACCGCCTTGGCGTGATTGTTATAGAAGAAGATGCGTCCTCCGAAACCGCGCGTTGGCGGCTTGCCGGGTTGCGAAATCACATCCGGCGTCCAGATGCAGGCGATCCTCACGGGCTCGGCCGCTTTGAGCTTTTCGGGATCCTCCTTCGCCCAGGGCATCTTGCCGTTGGCGTCCTGGATTGACGAGCAGCCCAGGCCCAGCAATGCCGCGAGACAGGCGATGATGAGTGCTGGAGAACGGTTCATGGCTATCCTTGCCGGTTGATTCATCAAGGGTCTGCAACGAGTCCGGCAACGGTTGCTAATGCCGCCGCCGGAGCGTTGCTGGAAGACGAAAGACTCTCCGCCGATCACGCCGCTCGCTACCGCCGCGGATATTGCGGATACGGCGGCTGCTGCGACTGCGACGGATATTGCTGTTGATATGCGGCCGGCGCCACCGCGGGCTGCGACTGCCCGCCGGAATTCGGGGCCGGACCATAGACGTTGTTCGCCTGTTGCGGTTGTTGTTGCGGCGGGCCGTAGAACGACTGCGACTGCGGCGGCACATACTGCGGCGGCGCGGGGGCCGCTTGCATCGGCGCCGGTTGCACGGGACCATCCATCGGTGCGCCCTGCATCGGAACGCCATCCATCGGGACGCCATCCATCGGGACGCCCTCCATCGGGATGCCCTCCATCGGGAAGTCGCCCACGGTGGGCTGCATGTCGGGATAGATGACGCGAGCCTGCGCCGGTCCCCACAAGCCGTGTCCCGGGCTGAGCCCCACGTCGCCATGCAGTTCGACCATGTCCGCCAGGCACCAGCTCATCCGATCGGATTCGGTCAGCTTGATCCAATCGTAGTCGCCGCCGTTGCGAATGACTTTCGGCGTGAGCATCACCAACAACTCCGTCCGTCGCTCACGCTCTTGATCGTAGCGGAACAGGCGCCCCAGCACGGGGATGTCGCCCAGGTAAGGAACCTTGCGGCTTTCCACTTCGCGTTCCTTGGTGATCAACCCGGCGAACACCACCGTCTGACCATCGCGAGTCAAAATCGTGCTCTGGGCCGTGGTCCGATCGATCAAGGGCGACGTGACGACGCTGGTTACGCCATTCGCGTCAGTGGTCGCCGAGATCGGAATGCCGGGCTCGGTCGTGTTCAGCTTCGAACGCTCGGCGTCAATGTTGATCACCACCGTGCCGTCATCGTTGACGCGCGGTTGGATTCGCAACAACAGACCCGTCGAGACGTCCTGGGTTTGGTTCTGCACGCCGAATTGAGTCAAGGTCGAGCCGGTGATTCGCGGCACCTGTTGTCCGACTTGCACGAACGCCGGTTGGTTGTTCATGGTGGTCACATGCGGGCGACTCAAAATCTGAATGCGTCCTGAGTTTTGCATGGCGCGAATCAAGAGGTTGACGTCGTCCGAGGCGGCCGACAGGATCAGGCCGCCGTAGCTGAAATCGGCGTTGGTGCGTCCCAGCGCGAAGTTGCTCAGCGACTGGGCGGCGACCGCGCTGCGCGTGGCGAGAGAAGCGGGACTGGCGCTGTTGCCTAACGGTTGGTTATTGAAATTGAAGCCAGGACTCAATGAGGCGTCCGCTAACGCGACTGCTGGCGTCGTCGCCACGCTGCGATCAAACAGCAACGAATTCTGAAAACCCAACTCGAAGCCCAACTCAAAGAAATCCGTCAACGCGACTTCGGCAATGACCACCTGCACCGAAACGCTTAGCGGCTGGCGATCAAGCGTCTGGATCAGCTCCATCAATTCCTCGAAATAGCGCGGGCTGGCGCTGATGATCAAGCTGTTGGTGTACAACTCGGGAATTACGATGATCTCGCGCTCCAGGTTCTCCACGGTGCTGATCGCCTGCTGGGCCAACAACGTCTGCTGAATTACCTGGCGTTGGCTCGTGACAAACTGCGACAGGGAACTCGCCACATCGAAAGCCGGCGCGTTCTGCAACTTATAGACAGTCGTCTTGCGGTTCTGCACGTCGCCTTCGTCCAATCGCACGAGCAATGTCTCCACCACCGACAAGTCGGCCCGGGAGCCGGAGGCGATAATGCTGTTGGTCCGCACATCCACGGCGAATCGCAGCGGCACCAGGGAGCTCTCGCCCGCCGAAGCGTTCTGCTGCTGCAGAGCTTGCAGGGCCTGACCCACCGTGCCTTGACCGACGGTGACTTGCTGACCAAAGAGCTGCTGCAGCATGGCCGCCAGGCTTTGGGAGTCGCCATTGGAGATCTGGAAGACCTTGATCTGAGCATCCACCGAAGGCGACTGATCCATCTGCCGAACCAACTCGGCGATCAGCGGCATGTTCCGCGTGGGAGCTCGCACCAGCAGGGCGTTCACGTTGCCGTCCGCAGTGACGGTCACATCGGTCATATACCCCGAATCAATCACGCGATTGCCTTCGGCGTCGATGCCGACGATGGTCACGCTCGTGTTCGGGCGCACCAATTGCACGCCGCCGGGCGTGGGCAGGTTCTGATCGCTTTGCCCGGTCAATGCTTGTTGCAAGATCGGCGCGAGCTCTTCCGCCAGAGCGTTCTTGAGGCGGAAGATTCGCAACTCCTGTTCGGCTTCGCCGCCTTCGACATCGATCTTCTCGATCAAGTACTCGATGTCCTTCAGGTCTCGGGGCGAAGCTTCGATGATCAACGAGTTGGTGCGGAATTCCGACAACACGCGAGCACGGGAGCCCAATCCAGGGCGTTGTTGGTCGGGATTCACGGCGCCTTCGTTGCCGGATTCACCTGGCAAGCGCGTCAGAAAGGTGCGAATCAAATCCTGAGCATTGCTGGCCGAGATATGCTTCAAGGGATAAACCTTGATCTGCGATTCGGGAGCGGTCTCGATATCCAAGCGAGCGATCAACTCCTTGATCACCGCGAGCGTGTCCTTGCTGCCAATCAACAACAAGGCGTTGGGCTTGTCGAGCGAAGTCACGCTCAAGGGACCGCTGCGCGAGGCGTAGACGCTGTTGTATAGATTCAAAACGAGTTCCGCGGTCGAACCGGCGTTGATGAACTTCAGCTCCAACAGCTCGACTTCCGGCTTCACGGCGGCCGACTCGTCGCCGACCTGATCGATGATTTTCTGCACGCGAGCGACGTCGCGGGGGTTGCCGCGGATGACCATCACGCCCAATTCAGGAATGTATTGGAAGGTGACGTTGCCGATGGGGCCTTCGTCCTCGCCGATCGGTTCTTGGCCCGGCTGGACGTCCAGGGGCTCAACCGGCGCCTGTTGGGAGGGAGCGACGTTGGGATCCTGGGCGTTAGGATCCTGCAGCGGTTGCTGCGGGAAGCGAGCGGCCCGCGGAATGCGTCCCAAGCTGACCTCGGTCATTCGCCCCAAGGGACGCTCGGTGTTCATTTGCAAGTACTGCACAGCGCGGCGAACCTTCAGCGGATCGGCTCGCCCCAACTTGACGACGCTGGTTTGGATGTCGCCTTGCTGCGGGACATCCGCGGTTTGGACCAAGGTGTTCCAGGCGTCGCGCAGTCTGCTCGGAGCCTCGCAGGCTCAACACGCCGTTCAGGCGATCCATCTCGATCATCGCCTGACGGCCGTCGCCGGCGTCAACTTGATAGATGGCTCGCGCCTGGTTGGGACCGGCCGATTGCACCTTAACCATGGGCCCCCAGATGCGGCGGAGCGATGTTTCGAAATCGCGCCAACCGAGATTCCGTAAGCGATAGGCCTGCGTGACCGTCTCCGCGGGCGGCGCCGGGTTCGCGGCGGCTGGCTGGTTCAGCTGCAAAGCCGCGTCGCCGTCGGCCGCTCGCGTCAGCTTGGCGACAGCCGCCGCCACGCGATCTTGGGTCGCGCCCCGGCGATGACGACCACCTGGCCAGTCCGACCATCCGGCTGCAATGCTGATGTCCTGATCCGGGAAGAGCTCGCGCAACCGAGCCGCCACCGCGGTACAGTTGCTGCGGATCCACGCGGTAGCCGCGAACGACGCGCTCCTCCTGGTAGGACACCGGAGTCGATGGAGGTTGATCCGCTTGCTGCAGGAATCGCACGACCGTCTGCTGTGCCTCGGGCGGCCCCTGGACCAGCACGCGATTGTTGTTGGGATCAAAGCGGACGTCGGTCGCCCCGCGGCGCGTCTTGCAGCAGAGTCCGGACGCGTTGCGCCAAGTCCTGAGCTGCTGCGTTGCGCACGGGGTAACTTCGATATCCAGCCTGGCTGGGCGATTGAGCCGTCGCTGTGACGACCAGCATCAAGCTGGCGACGCATGCCGCCGCGTAACTCAAGCGGTAGTTTGGGAGGCGGTTCATGTTGGCTTCCTGGGTCCTCAACGGCTGCGCGGGGAGCGGCAGAATCGTTACACATCCACTCAGTAACACTGTTCGGCGGAACCCGATCGTCCGCTGTAACCATTACGCGCCGCAAAATCCTCCCAACAGGCACTTTACGCACAATTGGCGACAAGCCGCGTAAACTTTACGGGTTGTAACGATCGTCCGGCCCGCAGAGACGGAACCACCATCAGACTCAAGCCCCCGGCCCGGCAAGGGAGTGGTCGTTGCCCGACGTCCACACCCCCCGTCGCTCCAGCAGCCCGCGATGCGACTGGCCAGTGCGAAAATCCTCGGTCTGGGCCGGACCCAAGGCCTGGAAAGCCCGGTTTGAGACGAAAAAATCGACCAAGCGGAACGCCGCCGGTCGTCAGATCGGTGGTTTTTTCTTATCTTGAAGGGGGTCAGGATGCCCGCCGTCGAGTTCGCACCTTCTCCGGATCTGCCGATCCAAGGACCCCGTGTATGTCTGTGACGCCCGCGAAGCTGCGTCAGTTGCACCGCCTGCTGCGTCAGATTGGCGACCTCAAGAGCCGTTTGGAGCAAGGGCCACGGCGCCTGGCCCGCAGCAAAGCCGTGGTGGCCCAGCATGAAGAACGGGTCGTCGAGGCGAAGAAGCGCTGCACAAGGCTGGCCACGCCGTCAATGAGCAACAGGCACAGCTGCAACAGCGGGAAGCTCGGATTGTTCAGCTCAAAGGACGCCTTCCCGGTTGCACCAGCAACAAGGAATATCAACAGCTAGACGAACAGATCGCCGCCGATGAACAGGCCAACGATGTGATGTCTGTTGAGATTTTTGAGCGGTTGGAGAAAATGGAGCAACTGGAGGCCGATCTGGCCGAGAAACAGGTCGCCCTCAAGCGAGCTCAGGAAGAGCTCAACAAGGTGGCGGGTGAAGTCGAAGAGAAACGCCGGCAACTGGAGCAGGAACTGGCCCGAGTCAAAGGCGACTTGGATCAAGCAGAATCCACCTTGCCCGCCGAATTCATGCAAGATTACAAACGAATCAGTTTGGTGCGCGGCGAAGACGCCCTGGCCCAAGTCGAGGGGGGGAGCTGCGGCGGGTGCTGCCAGACCCTGACGGCGCAGACAATGAATCTATTGCATATGGGCCGGCATGTTGTCTGCATTTGCGGATGCGTCCTGTATTTGCCCGAAGACGCCGAGTTGCCCGGATAGGCAAACCAAGTCAAACTAGGCGCCAGGCGCCGCGGCGCCGCGAGAACTATATCAGTGCGGCTTTCTTGACGGGGCGACGGGTCGTCGCCTGCTGCTTGGAGAACGAATTCATGAATGATCCTATCCCCATGACTCGTGACGGCTTCAATCGCAAGAAGGCCGAGCTGGATCGATTACAAAACGAAGAAATGCCCAAGATCGCCGAGAAGATCGCCGAAGCGCGGCGCCGAAGGCGATCTCAAGGAGAATGCGGAATACCACGCCCAACGTGAAGCCCAAGGCATGCTGCAAGCCAAGATCAATAAGATTCGCAGCGACCTGGCTTCCGCACAGATCATCGATCCCAACGCAATCAACACGGGAGAAATCGCCTTCGGCGCCACCGTGGTCGTCAAGGACCTGGACTACGGCGATGAAGAAGAATTCACACTGGTCGGGGCCGGCGACGAGGACTACGACACCGGAAAGTACCTGATCACCAGTCCCATCGGGCAAGGGCTGCTGGGCCGCAAGAAAGGTGAAAAGGTCGAAATCGACGTTCCCAAGGGAACCCTCAAGTTCGAAATCCTCGACATCAAGTACGACTTGGACTAATCGACCACGGAGGGCACGGAGAAACACCGAGACGCATGCCGTTCGGGCCTCTTTGATTCTCCGTGCAACAAGTCCCGACAGGGACGACCCCAAATCAGCCCAGGGTGGAGCCCGCAGGCGCAACCCTGGGCTGCCGCCCGGCGGGCTATTCGGCCACCGCGACGCCTTTGAGGAATCCCTCCAATTGTTGGCTGCGAACGGGGTTCTGCAGCTTGCGGACCGCTTTGGCTTCGATCTGCCGCACGCGTTCGCGAGTGACCTTGAAGATGCGGCCGACTTCCTCGAGGGTGTAGGTGTAGCCGTCGCCGAGGCCGTATCGCAAGCGGATGATCTCGCGTTCCCGGTAGGTTAGCGTCTTGAGCAGGCTCTCAATGCGATCTCGCAAGATCCCGTTGGTGGCGTTGACCACCGGGTTGTCCGACGAGTGATCCTCGATGAATTCTCCGAAGCTGCAATCGTCGCCATCGCCGATGGGCCGATCCAGACTCACCGGGTGGCGGCCGATATCCATGATGCGGCGCACCTCATCGACGGAAATATCAGCGGCTTCGGCCAGTTCCTCGGTCGTGGGCGTTCGCCGCAGGTCCTGCTGGAGTTGCTTCTGCATGTTGCGCAGCTTGGACAAGACGTCGATCATGTGGACGGGAATTCGGATCGTGCGAGCCTGATCAGCAATCGCTCGCGTGATCGCCTGACGAATCCACCACGTCGCGTACGTCGAGAACTTAAACCCGCGGCGATACTCGTACTTGTCGACAGCCCGCATCAAGCCGGTGTTGCCCTCTTGAATCAAGTCCAGGAAGCTGAGTCCGCGATTACGATACTTCTTGGCGATGGAAACCACCAAGCGCAGGTTGCCGCTGGACAACTGCCGCTTAACCGCTTCGTACTCCTCGAATTGCTTGCGGAACACCTCGCAACGCCGACGCATGCTGCGGGGGCTTTCCTGGGTCAACTGCATCAGGTCTTTTAGCTCGCGGCGCAGGTTCGCGACTTCATCCCGTGCAAGCGGGTTGTCGCGGATCTCGGTCAGCCGCTGCTGGATCTCGTTCATCCGCTGGCTGAAGTGGATCAGCTCTTCATCAACGGTTGCACGCGGCGTGTTCGCAGGCTCAGTTCTTCGACCAATTGCAGGCACTTGCGGCGCCGCCGCAGAAAGGCCGTGCGAACTTCGCGTCGTTGGTCCTCGCTGGTCGATCGACGAATCTGAACCTGGAAGTCGCGGCGGTTCGCGTCCAACAGATGCCTGAGGGTCGCCAGATTGCTGGGCATCCGCGCCAGGATCTGCTCCTTGGTCAGGCATTCGGTCAAGGAGACCTTGATGGTGCGATCAAACGGCAGTTGACCGTCATGGACCTTGTGGAGCGTATCGACGGTGGCTCGCATCGCGTAATCGCAGCTGAGCACCGAGCGACGAAAGCGTTTGCGAGTGACCTCGATCTTCTTGGCCAGCGAGATCTCTTCCTCGCGGGTCAGCAACGGGATCTCGGCCATTTGGCTGAGGTACATGCGGATCGGGTCGTCGCTCAGCTTGGGCAGTTGCTCGCCGGCAAAGCGATTCTCTTCGGCGGCGGCGACGTTCTTGGCGGGATCCTTGGGCTCGTTGACAAGTTCAATGCCGCGTTCCTCCAGAGCCGACAGCAGGTCGTCAAGCTTCTCGGGGTTGACGTCTTCGTCGGGAAGATAGTCGTTGACCTGGTCGTATGTGAGATAGCCTTGCTTCTTGCCTTGAGCGATCAGGGTCTGCAGGTCGTTGGTCTTAGCATTCATGGCGCGTTCCTCCGTGAGCAGCGCAATGACATCTTCTTTCGGCTCGGCGATGCGCGGGAGCACGCCCAGCTTAGGCAAGGAACCTACCCTTCCTTAGGTCGGTTCAGGCCTTGCCGCGTTCGCTGAATCTCAATCAGCTCTTGCAGTTTCAGCACTACCTCCTGTTGATCTTCGATCGGGTTCTGTCCCAGTTCCGAACAGGTTCGCTTGCTGGCCTGACGCATGTCGTCATGGTTGTATTTGTCAATCAGTCGCGCGAGGCGCCGCGGTGCGTCCTCGACGGCGAACTCCGATTGCAGAGTCGACAACTCGTCCAGTTCCACCAAGAGATTCTTGTATCGCGGCTCCTCCACCAAGGTCATCACCTGCGTGAAACCCGGCGTCACGCCGCGCGATGCAGTTGCAGCAGCATGTCGTAAATTTCTCGAGCCGGCCCATCCTCCAAACGCTCGGGGCGAATGCGTTCGGCGGCCAGCGAAAAGCAATCGGGCGCCTCCAGCAGGATCTGAATCAGCTCCTGATCGGTGGGCCGCAGAGCAATGCGTTGCGTTTCAATCGCCACGGCCGCCCCGGAAGCCGCCGCTTGTTCGCGACGATTGCGACCTTGGCTGCGCCGCAATTCGGTCAAGCGTTGGCGCAGCCAGGGGGCTTCGACGCGGAATTGACGCGCCAGATATCCCAGCAGGGTCTCTTCGCGTAAACGCTGCTCCGAGGACGCCAAGGTCTGCGAAGATCCCGCTTTGGCGACGATCGCCAGGATCTCCTCCAACGCGCCGCCGGCGCCATGAACATCATTGCTGAGATCCACGCCCGCCGTGGCGGTCTTGATCTTGTGATCCACGGCGGAGAACGCCGTGGCCTCCAAGGCGCGGAACGCGTCGGCGCCTTCATGCAGCAGGAAGTCGCACGGGTCCAGGCCTTCCGGCAAGGTCAACACGCGCAAGTCCATATTCTCGGAAACAAACAGCTCAAGCACTTCGTTGGTGCGGCGTTGTCCTGCTTCATCGCCATCCAGGACCAGCATGACTTGATCGGTGAAGTCGCCGCAGCAAGCGAATATGACGCGGGCCCAACGCCGTTCCTAAGACGGCGACCGCCTCCTGAACTCCTTGCTGATGCGCTGCGACCACGTCCGTGTAGCCTTCCATCACCAGAATCTTGCCGTCGCCACGTTTGGCGTTCTTTACGAGATCCAGGCCATAAAGGTTCTCGCTTTTGGAAAACAAGCGGGTTTCCCGAGTATTGATATATTTGGCGTTCTTGTCGTCGGCCCACTGCGGCAGGATCCGCCCGCCCAGCGCAATGGCGCGGCCCATCACATCGCGGATGGGGAACAACACGCGTCCGCGGAAGACGTCGTAGTAGCCGCCGGATTGATTGCGAGCGATCAGGCCGACAGCTTCCAGCGACTCATAGGAAACGCCTTCCTTAGCCGCTTGATCGCAAAGCCACTGCCATTCGTTGGGAGCGAATCCCAATCGAAAGCGGTCGATCATGGCGGACTGCAAGCCGCGTTCGCGCAAGTAGTCGCGTCCCGCCTCCGCGGCGACGCCTCGCAACAGGCAGCGATGGTACAGCTCTTCGGCCCAAGCCATCGCCCCCAACAGGCCGCGTTTGGCGGTGGGACCGGAGCTCGGCGCTCCGCCGCGCTTGGTCAACGTCACGCCGGCCTGCTCGGCCAGCATTTCCATGGCTTCCCGAAAGCCGATGTTCTCGCGACGCATCACAAAGTTGAAGACATCGCCGCCGACATCGCAGACCCAGCACTTCCAGCTTTGCCGCTGCGGGTTGATTTGCAAACTGGGCTTGGTGTCGTCGTGCCAGGGGCAGAGCGCCACGAATCCGCGTCCTTGACGACGCACTTGCAACGACTGGCTGATCAAATCGACGATATCAATGCGTTCGCGAACGCTTTCTTTCTCGTCGAAGTTGTCGAAAGACACCGGCAACTCCCTCGGCAGAAGCCCATGGACCTGGCGTTGAGGACGACCCAAGATCGGGCCGTGCGCCAATCTACCATAAGCCTTGGTTGCCAAAGTATTCACATCCATGTTTTCGCCATTGGCCGGGCCGGCTGAGAGGCGTGTTCCGTCACGCCGCGAGCGGATTATAAGTTGACGCCGCCTTCCAGGTCAACGCAAGTTGCTGGGGCGGCCGTGAATTACTTTTTCGCCCCCGAAAGCGCCGGCCGCTTCGCCACATGCACCTTCAGCGGAAGCTCATTGCCTCGCCGAATTACCACCATCTCCACGATAGCCCCAATTTCACTCTGGGCGACGAAACGGCTCAAATCCGCGGGACTCACCACGGGCCTGTTGTCCCACAAGGTGATCACGTCGCCGATCCGCACGCCGGCGCGATGCGCTGGAGATTGGGCGCCGATGTCCACGACGTTCTCGACAACCGCCCCGGCCGCCTCGTCCAACCCGAGATGCGCGGCCAATTCGTCCGTCACAGGGCCCATTTGAACGCCCAACCAGCCGCGGGCGACTTCTCCTTCGCCGCGCAGCTTCAGAAACACCTGCTGGGCGATCTTGCTCGGTACGGCGAAGCTGATCCCCTGATAGTTCTCGCCCACAATCGCCGTGTTGACTCCGACGACTCTTCCCTGCGAATCCACGAGCGGACCGCCGCTGTTGCCTGGATTCACGGCCGCGTCGGTTTGCAGGAAATCCTGATAAGGCGTGTTGCCCAAGCGATTGGTGGCGCTAACGATGCCCGACGTCACGGTATGCTGCAGGCCGAAGGGACTCCCAACCGCCCAGACGGGCGCCCCAACGCGCAGCGCATCGCTGTCGCCCCATTCGGCCGGGATCAACTCCACCGGCGCGTCGACCTTCAGCACGGCCAGGTCGGTGAGCGGATCCGCGCCCACGACGGCGGCGGCGACGACCTGTCCATCGCTAAGCGTCACCCATACTTCGTCGGCTGAATCGATCACGTGGTTGTTGGTGACAATGTAGCCATTGCCATCGAGAATCACGCCGGAACCTTGCCCCCGCATCTCGTCGCGCCGCGGCTCCATCTTGAACAGCTGCGTCATCTCGTCGGAAAACACGGGCGGCCCGCTACGACTTACGTTGATGTGCACCACGCTGGGGGCGATCTTCTGAGACACCGCCTCGTAAGCCAACTTCAGCTCCGCCAAGGGATCCTCCGAGAGATGATTCGAAGCAATCTCGTACTCGGCGCGCATCCGGCCGCGGGCGAAGGCGTAGGAAACCCGCTCCACCAGCATCGGCAAAGCATAGGGCAGCGAGGCGCAGGCAATCATGAACGCCAGCAGCCAGAGGTTGCGACTCAGTTGCCCCTCGCGACCCAAAGCGGAGACGCGAACTCGACTGCTTCCAGCGGAAGACGCCCCGTCGCCACGCCGCATGTCGTCAAATCTGGAGTCGAATTCGCCCATGAGTCTGGTTACCCGCCGTTGCTGCGTTGTCCATGATCGCGGCCAAGTGGGAAGGCGACGCCCAGGCCGCCAAAGGCGCGGTCCCCCAGAATCAGTTATAGGCCGCCGGCCCGCCTAGGTCAAAGCGAACCGTTCGCAGGCGTTCGCGTTAACCGTTGATTAACAACAAGTTACGCCGCCTCTTCGGATTCAACCAACGGCAAGCGACATCGCAAACCTCAGGAGACCATCGCGGCTGCGAAAACCCCCGACGGCGGTCCTAGCCGCCGGCCACCGGCGCCAGCAGCAGCAGTTCCTGGTCGGCGGTGAGCAAGGCGTTTTCATGCTGCTGCACGTTGCCCAAGTGCCGCTGCCCCAAAACCACCAGACAGGAAGGAGGCAAGGGTTGCTCCAAGTGCTGGCCAATCAACTGCAGCAAGTCATCAACACAGGCGCCCTCAGGCAAATCCCACGATTCGGGAAGCTCATCGGCCTGATGATACATGCGGCCGGTCATCGCCACGCGGACATTCATCGTTTCGGAACCTCTGCAATGGGTCAGGGAATCACGAGGGGCGGTGGTAGATGCGACAGGGGCAGTCGTCCCGCACCGCCAATTGAACTCGGTGGGTCCGACCTCGGAAACCATCATGCGTCCAGATCGAACCCCACATCGGGTTGCCGACGCCGCTGAGGATCTTAATGGCCTCCAACGCGGCCAGGGAACCGATCGCCGAGGAGATGGCGCCAACCACGGGGAAAAGCTCCTCGAATGGCGGATCCTGGGGGTAGGCGCATTGCAGACAGGCGGTGCGGGGCGGCTGGAGCACCATCAACGTGCCGGTCATGCCCCATTGGGCCGCATCGACCAACGGCTTGCCGCGCCGCACGCGCCGCGCGATTTAAACGCAGTCGTTCCTCAAACGTGGGCGGGCAGGAGAGGAGCACATCGGATCGCTCCGCCAATTCCTCGGCTTCCGCGTCGTCTGGCTCGTGGGCAATCGCTTCGACTTCCACGAAACGATTCAAGCTGCGGAGATACTCGGCGAAATGCGGGGCGCGAGCCAAACCCAGCACGGCTTCGGCGCCGAGCACCTGACGATTCAAGTCGGGCGAAATCAAGCTGCCGCCGTGCGCGATGATCACTCGCCCCACGCCGGCCATCACCAACATCTGCGCCGCCGGCCCGCCCATGCCGCCGACTCGCGTGACCAGCACCGTCGCCGATTTCAAGCGTTCTTGCTGCTCGAGCGTCAACACGCCGAGACCGATCTGCCGGGCGTACCGCTGCTGTTCCTCAGGACTTAACGCATTCATGCTTGACGCCTTGTACTTGCTCCAGCCGGATCGCTCGGAAGAATTCGTGTTGCAGGCTCACGCGGGATGCGACGCGACACAGCATCATGCCCCAGCGACTTTCCAGGATCCTGGCCCCGATCCCGAGTCGAACGTCATGCAGGTTGCTCGGCCGTAACCAAGCGACCATCGGCAATTGCGATTTGACTTTCGGCCCGAGCCGCGACAGCGTCGTCGTGCGTCACCAACAAGACGGTCCCGCCATCGCGATGGAATTGCTGCACCCAATCCATCACCAGGCCGGCGGTCGTTTGATCGAGGTTGCCGGTCGGCTCATCGGCCAAGAGCAAACTGGGATGATTCAGCAGCGCGCGAGCCATCGCGGCGCGCTGTCGTTCGCCGCTACTCAATTGATTGGGGCGATGCGTTCGACGGTGGTCGATGCCAAAGTGTTGCATCAATCGCGCGGCTTCGGCTCGAGCATCACCCAGCGGGAGATCTCCGCCGCGGGCGACCAGAATGTTCTGTTCGATATTCAAGTAGGGCAGCAAATGAAAACCCTGAAACACAAATCCGATGTTGCGAGCTCGCCAAGCCGCGCACTGCGAGGAGTTCATCGCGGTAATGTCTTGCCCGGACACTCGCACCACGCCGGCGGAAGGGGAAGTCAGCCCGGCGATCAAGCTCAAGAGCGTCGTCTTGCCGGCCCCGCTGGTCCCGCGAATCGCGATCATGCGCCCCGCTTCAACCATCAAGTTCGTCGGATGCAGCGCCTGCACCTCGCCTCGTGATGTGCGATAGCTCTTGGCGACGTCCATCAATTCGATCATCACGGCCACCTGGTTTACCTACTGCGCGGCGCTGACGGTAGGGAATGTCGATGCGATGCGCGCCGCCGACAAGCTATCTTGGCCGCAGCAGCAGGAAGACCGCTCCAGCGAGAATCACCGTGGCTCCGGCCACGCCAAGCCCGACCAGCCACACGTCCCAATGCAATTGCGTGGGCGGATCGTCATCGCCAGCAAGTCCAGGCGTCTGATCGATGGTGGACGAAGCCAGTTGATCGGCGCCGGCCGGGGATTCGGCCGAGTCGCCGCCCAGGGGCGTGTTGACCGCGGGATCGCTAGGCCCGAGCGAGTTACTGGCGCCATCGTCGTCCCCGGTCAAACTGGCCAGTGAACGGCCTTGCTGGCCGCCCGCGGACGGTTCCCCGGAGTCCTCAACGATCTCGCTGTCAGGCGGCGCCAGGAGTTGGGGGATCAGGTCCTGGACTTGAATCTGCGACTCGTTGCCCTCTTCGGAGCCGAACAAATCCGCCATCAACTGAGAAGCGGTTTCCCAGTCGTATCGAATCAACAGATCCACGCCCGGGTTCTGATCCTTGACCGTGCACGAGCAGGCGCCGGTGATGAACTGCACGTCCTGAAGCAGGTTCTCAGCGGTGACTCCCTTGCCGACGTAGGGAGGCAGGACACGGCCGCGACCGTAAGCGATGAAGACCATCGGCTGGTCCTTGAACTGGGACTCCGCCAAGTCGGACTCGACGGCCAAGAGGCAATCGACCAACCATCGCTCGCTGGGGTCCTCGCGATAGACGACGACCATGCCGGTTTCTCTTTGCGGCGCCTCGCTGGGCGCCTCGGTGGGGGGCTCGCCAGGGGCCGCTCCAAGTGAGGGAGACGGCGGGACGTAGAGCCCGGCTTTGCCGTCGGCCACTTGCTGGACAACGTCACGGGCGGCTTGCAGCGCGGCTGCCGCGGGAGAAGGCTCCGTGGTTGCGGGCTCGGTCTCCTGCGGCGCCGGCGCCGGGCTTTCGCCCGGCAGCAAGACCACCAGCACGCCGGCTTTGGCGGCGGCCAATTCCTCGCTCAGCTTGCGACGAGCTTCGGATTCACAAGCCGCTTCCAGAGTCTCGGCGGCAATTTGACCCTGCTTGACGACGATGCCTTGGGGGGACAGCAAGACTTGCCATTGGGAGGCAGGCGTGTCCGCGGGCTTGGTTGACCAGGCTTTTTGCACTTCTGGGGGATAATTCCGCCAGATGTCTGGCTCGTTGACGTTCAGCTGGACAAATTCCAAATTCGCCGGGTGGTCCGCATCATCACGAACGCGACCCACGATCGCCCTCAGGGAGTCGGCGACGGCTTGGCTATCGGAATCGTTCTCGTCCTGAAACGCGTATAATTCATAAGGACTCGCGGGCCAGCGGTACATCGCGTAGCGATACACCGGCGTATCGCACCAGAGGCTCGCGAGAGATCCAATGAGAAGCAGGGCGTTCATAGGCGTGTCCGGCGGAAAAAGAGACGGGCGAAGAGTGCCAAGAACCCCGCGACGCACGCTGTCCGGGACCGAACTATAATATCCGAGAGCACTTCCGCGGTGTCCAGTGCCAACTGGGACCCATCAACAAATGCTTACCCTTTGTTGATATCGCGGCAACAAAGTGCGATAATCCCCGCTTGGCAAAGGCATCTCGGCAGGGTCGCCGGGTCCGTCGCCTCCCACCCACACTTACCACGGGGTCCCTCCTATGCTCCGCTTTGCTCGCCTCGCGGCGTTGCTTGCCGCAATTTTGGTCAACGCTCACAGCGCCGCGGTGCTCGCCGATGACGGTCAACAACCACCCGGATTAGGTGATCCCGGCGCTCTGCAATCAATCACGCTGGAGACCGGCCGCACGCTGGACGGCGTCTTCACCCTGGCCGGCCGCGACGCGAGCCAACAGCTGGTGGTGACCGGCCACTACGACACCGGGCAGCAGCGCGACCTGACTTCCGCGGTCAGCTATCAGGCGTCGCCCGAGGGCGTCGTGCGAGTCGCCGCGACCGGCCATGTGACGCCGATGAGCGAAGGCGAAGCCGTTATTCATGTGGTTTCCGACGCAGGTCTGGACGCCGACATCCGGGTTCTGGTCACGAACATCGAACAGGACTTGCCAGTCAATTTCCCCAATCAGATCACGCCGATCTTCACCAAATATGGATGCAACGGCGGAGGCTGCCATGGGAAGTCGGGCGGGCAAAACGGGTTCGCCCTGTCGCTGCTGGGATTCGAGCCCAGCGAGGACTACGAGTATCTGGTGAAGGAAGCTCGCGGTCGTCGATTGTTCCTCGCGGCGCCCGCTCAAAGCCTGTTGCTTCGCAAAGCCACTGCTGAATTGCCCCACGGCGGCGGAGCTCGCATCGAAATCGATTCGCCGCCCTATCGCTTGATGCATCGCTGGATCGAACAGGGCGTGCCCTATGGCAAGCCCGAGGATCCCGTGGTGACCAGCATCGACGTTTTTCCCAAAGAGCGTTTGATGCAGCGCGAGTCGTCTCAACAAATCGTCTGCGTCGCCCACTTCAGCGATGGGCACACTGAAGACGTGACTCGCATGACCGCATTCGAATCGAACGATACCGAAATGGCCGAAGTCAGCGTGACGGGTCTGACAACGACCGCCAAGCTGACGGGCAGCGTCGCCGTCATGGCGCGCTATCAGGGCCATGTCGATGTGTTTCGGGCCACGGTGCCTTTGGGCGTCGCCGTCGACAACCTTCCCGCCTCGGCGAACTTCATCGACGATCTGGTGTTTGACAAGCTCCGCCAGCTTGGGCTGCCGGCGTCGGAAGTCGCCGATGACGCCACCTTCCTGCGGCGCGTGACGATCGACGTCGCCGGCCGCCTGCCGACTCCCGCAGAGGCGGAGCAGTTCCTGGCGGATCAGAATCCAGACAAACGCTTGGCCTGGATCGACCATCTGCTGTCCGGCACCGACTACGCCGAATACTTCGCCAACAAGTGGAACGCCATTCTACGAAACAAGCGCCGCCGTAACGAAGATCGGTATGCAACCTTTCACTTCTACAACTGGATTCGGGATTCGCTGCACCAGAACAAACCGTACGATCAATTCGTCCGCGAGATTCTGACGGCGGCCGGACAAGCCGGTCAGAATCCCCCCGCCGCCTGGTATCGCGAAGTCAACGATGCGTCGGCCCAAGTCGAGGACACCGCACAGTTGTTCCTGGGCTTGCGAATTCAATGTGCCCGCTGCCATCACCATCCGTTCGAGAAATGGAGCCAGCAGGACTACTACGGGTTCTCGGCGTTCTTCTCGCAACTGGGGCGTAAGAAGGCCGAGCGTCCCCTATATGACCGTGTGTACCATCGTCGCGGCGTCGCCCAGGCGCAGAATCCCAAGACCGGCGACATGGTCAAGCCCACCGGATTGGGTTCCGCCACCCTTGGAGCTGGCCCCCGACGACGATCCTCGGCAGTACTTGGCCGACTGGATGCGCGACCCGGAGAATCCGTTCTTCGCCAAGGCGCTGGTCAATCGCTACTGGAAGCACTTCTTTGGCCGAGGCCTGGTCGATCCCGAAGACGACATGCGCGTCACCAACCCGGCCTGCAATCCCAAGTTGCTGGACGCTCTGGCGCAGGATTTCGTCGATCACCAGTTTGATCTGAAGCATCTGGTGCGAACCATTGTTTCCTCGAGCACCTACCAGCTGAGCTCGGAACCGAACGAGTGGAACCAGAATGACAAGCAGAACTTCTCTCGTTACTACCCCAAACGCCTCAACGCCGAAGTCCTGCTGGACGCCATCGATCAAGTGACCGCGACGTCAACCAACTTCGGCGGCGTCCCCGCCGGCACGCGCGCCGTGGCTCTGCCGGACAACGGCTTCAACTCGTACTTCCTGACCGTATTCGGCCAGCCCGAATCCAGCAGCGCGTGCGAATGCGAACGTTCCTCCGAAGCCAACCTGGCCCAAAGCCTGCACCTGCTGAACTCCAAGGAGATCCAAGGCAAGCTGACCGCCGGCGATGGCCGAGCCGCCTTGTTGACCAACGATAAGCAACGCGGTCTCGAAGCCAAACTGCGCGATCTCTTCCTGCAGGCGTTCTCGCGCGAGCCAAGCTCCGAAGAGATCCAAGTCGCCGCTCAACACATTGAAAAAACCGGCGAGGAGAAGGCGGCCTTGGAGGATGTGATCTGGGCGCTGTTGAACACCAAGGAGTTCCTGTTCAACCACTAGAACCGCCATCCCTTCCTTGCACAGGCGAAATCCAATGAGATCGTTGACCCGCGGAATCTGGCGGCTGTGTGCGGTGGTCGCCCTGTCCTTGCAGGCGCCATGTTGGGCCCAAGCCCCGCTGCCCGAGTTGCATTCGGTGTTTCCCGCCGGCGGACAGCGGGGGAGCACCGTCGAAGTGACCATCGGCGGCGCCAATCTGGACGACGCCTCGAGCCTGGTGTTCTCGCATCCCGGGATCACCGCGGCGCCCAAGCCCGGCCCGCGCAATGAACTGCTGCAACGCGACACGGTGCAGGCCAATACGTTCCTGGTCAACATCGGGGCGGATGTGCCGCCCGGCAGCTACGAAGCCAAGGTTCTCTGCCACTTCGGGTTGTCCAACAGTCGCATTTTCCGAGTCGGCTCGCTGCCCGAGGCCATCGAGTCCGGCTCCAATCAGTCGCTTGACACGGCGCAACCGATCGAGATCAACTCGACCGTGAACGGCCGCGCCAACGGCGCAGCAAGCGACTTCTTCCAACTGACGCTCGCCGCTGGCCAGCGCGTTCTGATCACGTGCGCCGCGAAGCAAATCGATTCGCAAATGGACCCCGTCCTGACACTGCTGGATCCCGACGGCGTCGAGCTGATTCGTGATCAAGACTACCGCGGCGATGATCCATTGCTTGACTACACGGCACCGATAGACGCTGTGTATAGCGTGGCTGTGAACGACTTCCTCTACGGCGGCGGCGGCAATCATTTCTACCGCCTCACCGTGCACGACCAGCCGCATATCGACCAGGTTTACCCACCTGTGGTCGCCGCCGGACAGCGTTCCCGCGTCACCCTGATTGGCCGCAACCTGCCAGGCGCCGAAACGCTGCCGGACTTGCTGAGCCACGGCATGCCCTTGCAGCGGTTGGAAGTCGATATCGACGCGCCGCCGCTGGCCACACAGGATGCGCCGGCCCAAACACCCATCAGTATTAACGCCTCGCTCTTGGATGGGTTCGCCTTTCACTGGCGGCCCGACGCCGCGCCCATGCAGATCGGACTGACTCGGGACGCCGTCTTCACCGAAAGCGAACCCAACAACGAACCGAATCAGGCCACCCAAATCACCGTCCCGTGCGAAGCGGTCGGCCGACTGTACGGCGGAGCCGATCGGGATTGGTTCCAGTTCGAAGCCAAACAGGGCGACGCCTATTGGATCGAAGTCCTGCTGCACCGCTTGGGTTGGCCCTCCGACGCGACCCTGGTCGTGCAACAAGTGACGCGGGATGGCGAAGGCGCCGAACAAGTGAAAGAGCTCGCCTTCGTGGATGATCCAGGCGACCGGCCTGGACGGATCGGCAGTGATTTTGACTACTCCACCGACGATCCCAATTATCGCTTTGTGGCGCCCGCCGACGGGCTCTACCGTGTTCGCATCGCCGACAATTTCGACGCGGGAGAGCACGATGCCCGCGTTGCGTACCGCTTGCGAATTCGACTTGAATCGCCGGATTTTCGTCTCCTGGTCGAACCACAACAAATCAAGGTGGCCAACGGGAACCAGATTCTGATGTACTCGCCGGCCATTCGCCGCGGCGAAACCATCGTCGTCGAAGTGGGCGTGGAACGACGCGACGGCTTCACTGGCGAGATTGAACTCACCGCCGAAGGACTGCCGCCCGGCGTCGTCTGCGACGGCGCCATCATCCGCGCCGGCGCCGGTTCGGCATGGCTGGGCTTTCGCGCTCCCGACGCAGTCGAACCCGGTGTGTGGCCCATCGACGTGGTCGGGCGAGCTCTCGTGGACGGCAAGCGAATGACGCGCCACGCCAACGCCGGAACGGTCGTTTGGGGAACCGGCAACAAGACCACCGACGCTGCGTCATTCCGTAGCGGACGGTTTCAGCTGTCGGTGATGGCCGAAACGGCGCCGGCCACGGTCGTCGTCGGAGAAGGAACGATCGTCGAGACAAGCAAGGGCGGTAAAGTCGACCTGCCCATTCAGTTGACCCGACGCGACGAATTCAAGGAAGCGATCAAGCTGGTCGCCGTCGGCCTTCCCAACGAAGTGAAACCCGCCGACGTCGACATCCCCGGCGATCAGTCGTCCGGCGTGCTGCCCATCGCGATCACCAACGCCAAGGCCGCGGCGGGCACTTACACCTTCTTCCTGAGAGCCGACACCAAGTACAAGTACAGTCGCTTTCCCCAATCGCTGACCGAAGCCGAGGCCGATCAACAGAAGCTGGCCGCCATGCTGGAAGCCGAGCAAAAGACAGTCGCCGAGACGGCGTCCGCGGTCGCCGCCGCTCAACAAAAGCTGCAAGCCGCCGAAGCTCAACTTGCCCAAGCCGAGCAAACGCTCGCGGGGTTAGCCGAGCCCGCGAAAGAAGCTGGCTTGCAGGCGGCGACCGAGGCTCGCGACGCCGCGGCCGAAGCTCGCGAAGCCGCCAAGAAAGAGCTGTCCAACGCGCAGAATGGCGAGAAGGCGGCGCAAGATCGGCAAAAGCAAATCAGCGACGCCAAGGCCGCTCAAGACAAGCGAGTCGAAGAAGTCAAGAAGGCGGTGGCCCCCAAGGACGTGAACATCGCCCTGGTGTCCGACCCGATCATCATGAGAGTCGTCGAGACGCCGCTGGCGCTCTCGCCAAGCGTCGCCGAACTGTCGGTCAACGCCGGTGAAGCCGTCGAACTCACTTGTCAATTGACGAAGCACTATGGTTTTGACGAACCAACGACCCTCAGCGTCGAGGCCCCCAAGGATGTCGCCGTGAAGGCCGACGCCGTGACCATCGACAAGGGCGCCGAACAAGCCCTCCTGAAACTGCAAGCTGAAGCCTCCGCCGTCGGCGATCACCTGCTGACGATCGTGGCCAAGGGCAAATTCAACAACATCGACGTGGAAACCAAAACCACCGTCGTCCTGCACGTTACCGCTCCGCCCGCCAAGTAAGGCCGGGGAAGCTGGCTGCCGCGTCCGTTAAACGACCAACGGCGCGCTCGCTTCCCGTCGGCCCCGCAAGCGCATCCCACGCCAACGCACGAGCCCCAAGTCATGATGAATCGCATGCTGACGCTGCTTATCGCCTGCTGCTTCGCCTTCCCCGGATCGGCTCAAGAGACGCAGCAAGAGCAACCCACGCCGATCGCGAAACTAACGCGAGAGGACAAGGTCGATTTCGCGAAGGAGATCCTGCCCATCCTGCGGCGGAATTGCCTGGCTTGTCATAACAGCACCGACGCCGAAAGCGACCTGGTCTTGGAGTCGCCGGAACAAATCCGCAAGGGCGGCGCCGAAGGCCCCTCGGCCGTCCCGGGCAAAGGCGCCGAGAGCCTTCTCGTGCTGCTGGCGTCACGACAACGTGAATCGTTCATGCCGCCGGATGATAACGACGTGGGCGCGAAGCGTTTGACGTCCGAGGAGTTGGGCCTGCTGCAACTCTGGATCGACCAGGGCGCCGAGGGCGCCGCCGGCGCCGCCTCCACAATCCAGTGGCAGCCGCTTCCCGAGGGCCTGCATCCTATTCTCACCGCGGCGATCACTGGCGACTCGCGCTACGCGGCCGCCAGCCGCGCGAATCAAGTGACGCTGTATCACATCGCCTCCAAGAAGGAACTCGGCAGACTCAACGATCCGGCGGCCGTGCAAGCCGGCGGCTATCAACACGATGGCGTCGCGCATCTGGATCTCGTCCAATCGCTGGCCTTCAGTCCGGACGGGGAGTGGCTCGCATCGGGTGGTTTCCGTGTCGCCAAACTATGGAAGAAGACGGGACTCGCTCCTTTGCACGCCACCCCCAGCGTGCTGCCCGCCACAACGCGCATGGCGGCGTCCGCCGACGGCAAACAAATGGCGCTGGCCGATGGAAGTGGCGCGGTCGCCTGGATGCAGCGCCGCCCGGACGGCGGTTGGGATCTGAAGAAACAGTGGACGGCCCACGAGCGCACGGTCGAGGGTTTGGCCTTTACCAGCGACGGCGGCCAACTACTGACCGTTTCGCGGGATCACAAGCTGAAGTGGTGGGACGGCTCGGCTGACGAACCGATTCACATCATCGAAACCCCCAGCGAGTTGCTAAGCGTGGCCGTGTTGGACCAGTCCGTCGCGGTGGGAGGCGTGGACAAGTTGATTCGACTGGCCCCGCTGTCCCCGACAACAACGGGCGCCACGGAAACGGATCAGGCGGCCCAGGAAACAACGCCGCTCAGAGAACTGAGCGGTCATGCGACCGAGGTCGCCTTTCTCGCCGCCGTTGATGGCGGCACGTTGCTCTCGGGCGGCAGCGACGGCAATTTGCGACGTTGGAACGTTGCCGAAGCGAAAGAACTGGGCCAATGGAATCATGGATCCGCGCTCACCGCGATGACCGTGGACGCCGCTTCCGGCAAAGCAGCGACGGCCGGCGTCGACAAGAAGATCCGCGTTTGGAGCATCGCTGATGCAAAGAAACTTGCGGAGCTGGAAGGCGACTACGAATTGCTGTACGCCCAACAAGAGGCGATCCGTCAAGCGGCGCTCGGCAAGCGACGCGTGGATTTGGCCGCGGCTGATTTGAAAGCCGGAGAGGATCGGAAAAAGGCCGAAGAGGAAAACCAGAAGAAAGCCGATGAAGCCGCCAAGAAGGCCAACGAGGATCTCGTCGCGAAGACCGAAGCGGCGAAGAAGCCTCAAGCCGACAAAGCCGCAGCCGACGCCGCCGTGGCCGAAACGGAAAAGCAGATCCCCGCCGTCGAGATGCAGCTGAAGGCGGCCACCGAGGCCCTTCCGGTGCTCGAGACCGCGATGAAGACGGCGCAACAGAACGTCGAGCAAGCGAAGGCCGCCGCTGAGAAAATCGGGCAAGCGGCCGACGCCGCGGCTAAGGCCAAGGACGAAGCAACGAAAGCGTTGGAGGCCGACCCAGAAAACAAGGCCCTGATGGAAGCCCAGCAGGCCGCAACGCAAGCGGCTGAGTCCGCCACCAAGGCCGTCGAGGACATCAAGCAGAAGCTCGCCGCCGCAGAAAAGGATCTGCAGGAAAAAGACGCGGCGCTGCAGAAAGGCGCCGCCGATAAGGCCGCCTTGGAAAAACAGCTTCCCGAATTGACGGCCAAGCTCAAGCAACAGCAAGAGGAAGCCAAGAAGCTGGCCGACCCCGCCAAAAAGGCGACCGAAGCCATGGAAGCGGCGCAGCGGCAAGTCGAAGGCGCCGAACGAACCGCCACGCGGGCCGCCGAAGCCGTGCAACGAGCCGCGGCGGAAATCCCAACGCTTGAGACGGCTCGCGATCAGGAAACACAGAAGCACCAGGAATTGGTCGCCGCTGAAGAGACAGCCAAACAAGAATACGCCGCCAGTTTGCAAGAGGCGCATTCCCTGCAGTTCCTGGATTCGGGCCGCTTGATCGCCGCTGTCATCGCGGGACGCGTTCAGACCTGGTGCACCGACAATTCCGCCGTTTGGGAAACCTACGGCGATGAGCATCCCGTGCAATCGGTGGTCGGTCTGCCCAACGCCGAATTTGTCACGCTCGCCGCCGACAACCAATTGCGGGAATACCGCTCGGAAATCTCCTGGCGTTTGGCACGAGTGCTGGGCAGTTGGGACGATCCCACGCAACTGGCCGATCGCGTGACAGCGTTGGCTTTTCACCCGACCCAACCGCTGTTGGCCGTCGGGGGCGGCGAACCGTCGCGCAGCGGCCAAATCAACCTCTGGAATATCGAAACCGGCGAGAAACTGCTGGAAATCGTCGAGCCGCACAGCGATACGGTGTTCAACCTCAGCTTTTCACGCGATGGCGAACAGCTGGCGAGTTGTGGCGCCGATCGCTTCGTGAAGGTTTTTCAAACGACGGACGGCAAGCTGGTGCGTTCCTTCGAAGGGCACACGCATCATGTGCTCGACGTGGATTTCAACGCCGATGGACGCGAATTGTCCAGCAGCGGCGCCGACAAAGTCGTCAAGGTCTGGAATGCGTTGACCGGTGATCAAGTCCGCACGATTTCCGGATTCGGAAAGGAAGTCACCTCGCTGGCGTATGTTGGCGATCAAAACCAGGTGTTGGTCGGCGTCGGCGACAAGTCGGTGCACATCAAACGCACCGACAATGGCGGCAATGTCCGTTCGTTCGGCGGCGCGACCGACTACGTGTACGCCGTCTCGGTCTCGCAAGATGGAAAAACGCTGCTCGCCGGCGGCCAGGACGGAGTGCTGCGAGTGTGGGACGATCAAGGGAAGGTGCTCGCGGAATTCCAGCCGCAGTAGCGAGCGACCAGGCGAATACCGTTCCAACCGGGACGGCCCCAAATCAGCCCAGCGCAACCCTGGATAACCGTGGGCATCCCCATCAGCATCAAGTTAAGAAAAATCCGGATGGAATTGACCGCGGAGGACACGGAGAACCACAGAGGCGGAAACTCGGAGACATGCCCCGTCGAGGTGGCGGCTCATGTCGGCCCCTTCGACTTGACGTCCGCCGGCGCCGGGTCGCTGCGACAGATGGCTCGCAGGAATTGCAAGCCGATGAACAGGGCGAACGGGTAAACCGGCCATAGTCGAATCCACAAGGGCCAGCGGCCTTCTTGAGCGCCGACCGGGTCCGTCGTTTGGCCCTCGCGCTGCAACTGTTGTTGTTCGCGAGCCCACTTGGCTCGGGCCATGGGAAAGCGGACGCCTTCGATCATCGTGAAGCCCAGCAGCAGCACAAAGGTGAGCATCAACAAGCCGCATCCCCACGAGGCCATGACGCCCTTAAAGGCGTCGGCCTCAGTCACTTGATCCCGATACAGCGGCAGGGCGCGACCGCGGATAGTGCTTTGTTGCGCTAACTCGGCGGCCTCCAAGCATCGCAGGCTGCGTCGCCAGCGGGCCATCACGATCGCCGCGTCCGTCGGTTGCACGGCTTCGGCCAAAGCGGCTGCGGGGCCTGACCACAGCGGGTACTCGCGGCTCGTGGTCGCGTGCGTTCCGTCGTCGCGTTGAATGATCGTCGTCATGGTCCAGGGGGCGGCGGGCGGCATGCTCAGCTCAACGCGTCCGCGGGCGGCGATCAAGGTCAATTCGGCATGTTCCGGGCCGGGACTTTGACTCCACTGCACGACGCGTTGGCCAGGGCATTGCATGGAAGCACTCACCAGCGTCCGTGGACCTTCGCCGTCACCGCGTCCCACGCCTTGAACGCTTTGGATGTCGCCGGCAATCGAACTCAGGCACAAGAGATCCCTGGCCAATTGAGCCCGGACGCCGGCCGCATCTCGCTTGGGCAACGAACGTTCCATCCTTAATGTCTCAACCAGGCCTAACTCGGAATCGTCCGCTTTGGCGACCAAGCTTCGCAAGTCATCGATGGCCGGATGTGCAGCCCAAGACGAATACACATGGATCTGATCCTTGCCCTCTTGTAAGGTCATATCCAATTCGTACGCGACAATGGACTCGCAAGCGGGATGGATCATCCACAGGGTGAAGCCGCCCTGCAACAGTTCTCGCAGCTGCCCGGAGCGCTGCGAGGAATCGCGTGTCGGTGCGACGAGCACGCGTTCCACATTGGAGTTCAACAAGGCCCGCCAGTTTTCGTCCAATCGCAGGCCAGTGCATTGGTGCAGCCGCGCCCAAGCGGACGTCTGGCCGGCGGCGGGATCATCATCAAAGACGCCGTCAATCTGAAACCGCTCATCGCGCACCATAGCCTCGGCCAGGTCGGCCGAATCGTCCGAGACTCCCAGAATCGCCACACGCATCGCTTATTCGCTTTGGTTGAAGTCGCACCAGCCGCCGAGTGAAAGCGGGTCGGGCCCGCGACGGTGAAGTCGCCGAGGCCACGCCCTTGCTGACGTCCATCCACTCCAGCGGAGCGAGGCTAGGGCTGCTGCGGCTCGGGCGTTTCCAGCAAGCGGTAGAGTTGGCTAACCAGGCCTTCGTGGTCGGTCAGCAACAATCGCCATTCGCTGAGACGCCAGCGATAGTTCAGCTCGCTGCCGTCTTCCCAAACCACCTGCAGCACGTCGCCCTGGGCGACGTATCGTCCAGCGATCCGGTTTTGCGTCGGCAAGGTCTCGGTATTGTAGCGCTGCTGCAGCGAAACGTCGATAACGCGATCGTGTTCGATGAAGATCCGACCATCGGCGAGCAAGCGCATCCGGCTGCGGTACGCCTTCCAGACGCCCACGATCGGCGCGGCGTCCCGCACCTCGTCGGCAAGCTCGGTGGGGGGCAGTCGCGTGGCCCCCAATTCGAGCGTATTGAAGAGAGCGCGAACGTCGGCCGCGATGTCGGTCCATGATTCGGGACTTGCAAAGACATGCATCTCCACGTAGCCCCAGGGGACCGCGATCATCGCTCGCCACCCCTGCCGCTGCTGATTGGGCGCCGCATGAGCGTATGTGAACAGCAGGCCTGCGTTGCCGCTGACGTTGATCGTCCGCGGCTCGCTGAGGACCACGCCTGGCAAGTCGCCCTGCAGTCGGTCGCGCAACATTCGCCCGGCTTGCTCGACGTTCGTTTGGTCGCGGACATGGTAGGTGAGCCAGGCGCCGCCGACGACGCTTTCATTCCGCGGCTGCAAGGACAAGCGGACTTCACGACGATACGGCTCCTCGCTGACGCTCCAATCATCCGGCAAAGCAAACTTCACTCCGCCAGCGGCGAATTCTACGAGCGTACTCTCTGTCGGGGCCGTCTGCCCCAGGGCTGGCGACGCTGTCTCGGCCTCGCCCGCGGAGGCGCCTTGCGGCTCGACCAAGGACTCGTCGCTGTCGGGCGACGCCGGTTGAGTCGGCGGCGTGGCGGGACCGTAAATCGATGGCCTGTCGGTCGCGTTTCGCAGGGGATTATCGACGACGGGCGCGTTGAACGTCGAATCCGCGTCGCGGAAGTTGGACTGCGGCTCAGCAGATGCGATGCGCCGTGGCGATCTGTTCGAAACGTTCGTAGATGCTGGGGCTGAAGGCCGTCATGGCTGAAGCGTCCTCGCGGCCCGCTCCAGCGGCAGCGTCTGGCCAGCGTCGAATTCCTCGATCAGCGGCGGTTCGTCGCTGACTTCGGTGGGGCGGGTTCGGGAGATTCGGCGGCGGCGGGCGTCACGATCGGAACGTTGGGCTCCCGAGCTTCCGGCGGCAACGGCGGGAAGGGCCGCACCTCCGGATCCCGTTCATCGGCGGCGGGGTCGGCGGACGAATCCAGAGCAGGGCCTCCCTCCGATTGGCCTGAAGCCAAGGCGTCCGAGGCGCCTTCAGCCGGCGCTGCGAGCCCCTCATAGATCGTCTCCTTCAAGTCGCCGTAGCCGGTCGGCGGGTAGGCCAGCGCCGGAGCGGCGTTCGCCTGACTTAGCGGCAAGTCGCCCGGATTCGAGGACGAGAGATCGGGGCCAAGGGCTGGCCCGGCAATTCAGGCGCATCAGGTACGGGGGGATACGCGTTGGATTCGGCCAAGCCGGCAGCGTCGCTGAAGACTGGATCTGGAGTTTGCGGATACTGGTAGTTCAGCGCCACACGGGCTTCGGCGTGGGGCGCCAACGCGTCAGGCGAGTGACCGGCTGGGGACTCCAGTTGGATTCGCGGCCGGATCGGCGGAAGGCGGTGGGTGGATGCGGCGGTCGTGGTCCGGAGGGAGTTGACTGGCAGCTGATCAGCGGATGATCCGCGACCGACGCTGCCTGGACGATAGCTGTCCCCCAGTTGCGCCGCGCGCTTCCGGTCGCCAGGAGCAGAAGTGTTCCGGTCAGAGCACATCGGAGTGTCGAGTAGTAGCTGGGCAACATCGCAATCACGCCGGATAGGACCATCGAAACGAAACTGCCGAAAGTACGGCGTCTTCGCATTGATCGTCCAACCGCGGTGGAAAGCTGACGGCGGCGGCGGAAGGCGCGATATGAGCGCCAGCCAAAGTTTGCCCGTCGTGACGGTTGCGGCGACTGGGTAAGAAAAAAGGGCGAAGCCGTGGTGGCGGCTTCGCCCTTGGTGGTCCCTGGCGCCGGAGCGATTAAGAAACCGCTCCGCGCTCAGTCTAAGCTTCACCGTGAAGCGCCGGTTGAAGTAGTTGACCCAGTAACCACTTGGACCAACCGGCAAATTGCTTCAACCCAGGAGGGAGGGTAGTCAGTGATTCCCGCAAACCTCTGACTAGCGGCGAAGCTTCGAATGGTTTGGACTCCTTGTTTTGATCTTTCGATATCGGCTGGCGACGATCGGTTCGTGCGGGTGACCCGTGATGTCGCGTGTTGTGTTGTGTTGTCTTGTCTTGTCTTGTCTTGATTTGTTTCGCTTCAGGCGACCAGTCGCCCGGCGAAGCTGAACTCGCGTCGAAGGCGGTGCAGGATGGCCTCCGGCAAACAACCTACCAGTCTTAGCGTCGCAAAGACCAAGGCGACATCGTACAAGCGGCCGCAGGACCAGTGCAGCGTATCCGCTTCCAACGCCAGTCGGTTCTCTCCTCGTCCTTGACACACGGTAAATACTCGCTGACCGCCGCTCGCGTCCCTGCAAGTGACGGTGCAGCATTCGTCATCGCCTTGCGGCATGAGCACGTCCCATGCGTCTTGCACGTCGTACGCACCGATGACGGGCCGTGTGATAGTCGCTATCACTTGTTCAACTCAAGATCGATTTTCGAGAATTCGCAAGATTATCGACGGCCTGATTGCAACTGGTCCAGAGACAAGTCGCGCGCGACATTTGATTCCATGCGCGGAGTTGCCTGGCGAGGCTTGCATCCAGGTCGCTCCAATCGGCCAGGTTGAACTGGCTTTCCAAAACGCGAAGAATGAGTTCGCGGCCGAGCCCGAATGAAGCGCGAGTCTGGCAGGCGATCTGAACGCCGCGATAATGCTCCAGCGCCCATTGCCGCAGCCTTCTGCCGGCTTCACGCATGCAGGGCACTTCAATGGAGAATCCGCCGGGCCAGGCCGTCACACGGCGCTGGCTGACGACGCCCAATGCGCCGCCGGCGAACGCCAATTGGGACGCGACGACATCGGCGTCATCAACGTCGTCGCCTGGCAGCCAAACAACGTCGCCCGGGTTCCACGCTTCCGATTGAATTCGCATTTGTCGCACGGGCTCGCAACGTCCGCCCAGGGGCGGCATGTCGGCCAACTGCAGTGTTCCCTGCAGCACCTCGGCGAGTTCACCACAGCTAATGGCAACACCCATGATCTTTGTACAACTCATGAAGAAGAGACTGTGATTCCCCGGACGCTCTGAAACCGTGACTCAGGAAGACTTGCGGTAGCGCCAAATCGGATAGATCGCAGGTTCGTGGCGCGCGCGGGGCGGCTCCTCCTGCAGCGTTTCTCGACACCAGCGAACTTCCCGAGGCTCACGCACCACACCGTTGATCGTGGGCGGCTGGGGCTGGCATCCCGAGACCAGGACGGCGTCTCCAGGCCCAGCCTGCTGCAGCGCCCAGGCGATCGCTCGTCGCCGATTCGGCGAAACCATCGGCTTGTGGACATGGTCGCAACCGTCGAGGACGCGGTGCGCGAGTTCCAGGGGCGCTTTGCCTCGACAGTGTACGCTGGTGATGATCGCTTGATCCGAGTATCGCTCCGCGACGCGACCCAGTCGGGCCGCGTTCTGCATGGTCTCATCGTCATCGGCGCCCAAGACGCCAGTAGATCTTCCCGGACACGGCCGAGCGCACCGAATGCAAGGCGTTGGCCAAGCGGTCCGGCGTGCGCGCGGCGTCAAGGAAGACGCCGAAGTCCTGACCGCATTCGACGCGCTGCAGGCGACAAGGCAGCGATTCGGCAGCCTCCAGGCCGCGAACGATGTCCACCAAGGAAACACCGTGAAGCAACGCCGCGGAAGCCGCGGCCAGGCAATTGTAGATGTGCGAGTCGCCAACGGTCCGCGTGCGCACCACAGCCGAATCGCCGCCAGCGGTCAGCACGAATGTCTGTTCCGCAGCGCAACGCTCGATCACGCGAGCACTCACATCGCTTTCCATTCGCATGCCGAAGCGGAGCACCGGCAAGTCCAGACCGCTGACCCAGCGGGCGCTGGCCAGATCATCCGCATTCACCACCAGGCAGCCGCCTGGCCGCAGTTGATTGACGATTCGCGTTCAGCGCCTGATGATGGGCGTCGCGTTTGAGATCGTTGCATTGCGGGCGCTTCATGTTGGTCACCAGCGCCATGTCCCAGGCGAGTCCCACATGACAATGCCGCAACAAGGCGCGATCGGAGGCCTCCAAAACCGCCAGATCGACTCGATGTTCCGCCGCGCGCTTCAGCCATTCAGCGACATGCAACGGCGACTCCGTTGCCGCGGCCTGGGCCGACCGCCCATCGCTGGCGCTTAACGACGTGTGCGTCGCGACGCTGCGTCCAGCCTGCTCCCAGATCTGCCCAATCAAGAGCCCGACGGACGTCTTGCCATGGGTTCCGCCGATGGCGATCATCGGCGTGTGATCATGTGGATTGCCCGCCATTCGCTGAGCGATCTCGGCCAGCGCCAAGCGGGAGTCGTCCACCAACAGCTGCGGCGCCCGAATCGGCAGCAAACGCTCGGCCACGACGGCGACGGCGCCCAACTCCAGCGCTTGCTGAGCCTGATCATGTCCGTCGAATTCGTCATCCAGGACGGCGACAAACACGTCGCCAGGCCGCACACGATCGACGCGATTGGCGCAGCCATGCACCAGAACGTCCCTGGAATCCCGGCCGGAACCAATCCACTGACCGGAAGAAAGAAGCGAGCGCAACGACACAGCAACGCGTGATGAACGGCGCATCATGCCAAAGGCCTCCTTGCCTTGGAACCAGGTCAACGTGCGTTTGGCAATCCTTGCCAAATCCATCGGCGATTCGGGATGCGGGTCCCCAACCAGCCCTCCGCACGCGGCAGGGATGAGTGTTGCCGAAAACCGCAAATCAAGTCAAGGCGGAAATCCGAAGGGTTTTGCCGGCTCGGCGGGCCCGTGGCGGCCAAGGCTAGGCGCCGGGACGCTTTCGCTTGGCCGCTTGAGTGGTCTTGTAGAACTTGCCAAGTTTCCTGGATTCGCGTCGGCGTTCGTGCAGCGCTTGGGAATTGCGGGCTTGTTCGGCTTGAAGTTTCCGGTAGCTGGTCAGACGGCGCTCATCCAAGTCGCCGCGTTCGATGGACGCTCGCACCGCGCACGCGGGTTCGTCCTGATGGCTGCAATCACGAAAACGGCAGTCCGCCGCCAACGCGACAATATCTTGGAAAACCTCCGCGATTCCATCTTCGCAATCATACAGCTGCAGCTCCCGCATGCCCGGCGTATCGATCAGCAAGCCGCCCGCCGTGAGCCGATGCATCGACCGTGTCGTGGTGGTGTGGCGTCCCTTGGAGTCGTCCGCGCGAATCTCCTGCGTCGCCATCGGACCGGCGCCCATGCTCATCGCGAGGGTGGACTTCCCAACACCGGAGGAACCGACCAAGGCCACGGTCCGCCCCAACCCGCACCAATCCGCCAGGCAACTAGTTTGCCGCGCATCGCGAGCGTCAATGGCTTCGACGATTAACCCGCTCTGAAGGCGACTTGCTTGCTGACGCCAGGCTGCGGGATCGTCGCACTGATCCGTCTTGGTGAGGACGACGACGGGCGTCACGCCGGATTCCATCGCCAAGGAAAGATAACGCTCCAATCGCGACGGGTTGAAGTCATGATTGCACGAGCTGACGATAAACAGCGTGTCGAGATTCGCCGCGATCAGCTGCGTTTGGGCCTTCTCGCCAGCGGCCTTTCGCTGCAAGAGCGACTCGCGCTCGAGTCGCCGCACGGCGCGATGCGTGTTCGGCTCGATCAGCAGCCAGTCTCCCACGGCGAGATCACCGACCGCTTGCAGCAAACCGCTCGGCGCCACCAACTCGCCCGCCTCGCCGAAACAGAGTATCTGGCTACCCAGATGAGCGGCGACGCGCACGGCCAACAGCTCGGCGGAGTCATGCGGGGACAATTGCTGTTCAAAACACGGCTTCCACCCCAAAGTGCGAAGCGCTTGAAATTCCATGTCGCCCTGCTGATGTATAAGAGTGAGTCGGCCAGCTAAGGCGACACGCCAGCCGCCGAAAGGTTCGCAAAATTCAGGCTCTCCCGTCATGAGTCCCCGGGGCCGAACTCAGCGGCGCCCACGCATCGCGAAAGGGAGTAGCCTCAAGGTCACGAAGACGCGGAGGTTGGGTGGCGAGCCCCGTCTCGCCATGTCCGTACGCCGCGGTGGTCAGCCGCCCTGGACTTTCCGCGGCCGGCTCGCGACAATAGCGGCATCAAGTGCACTGTAACCTCCGCCACCTACCCTCCACCACCTACCCCACCCACCCACCTACCCATGTCTGATCGCGACTTTGATGTGGACCGCTTGGCGGCGTACCTGTACCTTTCGCCGCAACAGGTGGGCAAAATGGCCGATCGTGGCCAGTTGCCTGGGCGGCGTATTGGAGGGGAATGGCGATTTTCGCCGGAAGAGATCCATCACTGGCTGGAGGAGCGGATTGGGGCGTCGGATCAGGCGGAGTTGGTTGAGGTAGAGGGCGTGCTGGAGCGGCATGCGGAGGATCAAGAGGGTCCGCCGGAATTGCACAAACTGCTGCTGCCCGCAGCCATCGCCATTCCCTTGGCGGCCAAGACAAGCAATTCGGTCATCAACGCGATGGTGCAGCTGGCTGGCGAAACAGGCGTGCTTTGGGATCCGGATAAGATGGCCGAGGCGGTGCGAGTGCGAGAGACGTTGCATCCGACGGCGCTGGACAACGGCGTGGCGATGCTGCACCCGCGGCGCCCGCTGCCGACGATTCTCGCCCAACCCCTGCTGGCTCTGGGGCTCACCTGGCAGGGCATCCCGTTCGGAGGGAGCAAAGGCGTTTTGACGGACGTGTTCTTCTCGATCTGCTCGATGGACGACGCCGAACACTTGAGAATCCTCGCGCGGTTGTCCCGCTTGCTTTCCAGCGACGGCTTCCTGCAATCGCTGCGGGAGTTTACCGAGCCGGCCGCTGTGATCGCCCTTGTCCGCGAGTGCGAAGAAGGGCTCAACTAAACTTCGCAAGTCAACAGACCCACGGAAGGGTGTCAGCGATGGAACGAGCGACGACGCGTTATCTGGTTGTGGGCGACCGGGCGTATCATGAGTTTTCGGAAGGGTTGGCGAGCTTGGCCGAGGATGGGCTGGTGGTTTCCGCCTCCGACGCGGAAACCGCCGCCAAGTCATGGCCGTACGCGGCCTCGCCGGATTGGATCGTGCTGGCCGAGTCGCATCGAGGGCGAGTGGCCTCGAGCGACGTGGAGCAACTGCGGCGTCGATTTCCGGCGTCGCGCTGCGTCGCCCTGTCAGGCAGTTGGTGCGAGGGAGAAACGCGGAGCGGCTCGATTCTGAGCGATGTGCCGCGACTTCACTGGACGTGTTTTCCAGCCCAGATGCGCTGGCTCCGCCAAGCCGCGCTGGAGCATCCCCACGGCCCGGGAGACATGCACTTCACGGCCTGGGAGAAGATGGCGTCGCTACGACTCGCCCAGTTGGCCCCAACCTCGCTGGGCGTTGTCGCCATCCACGCCGATTCGCTCGAAGTGTACGAAGCCCTGGCGGATCTGTGTGCGACCTGCGGATTGGTCGCCACGTGGTGGCGCGGCGAGCCATTGTTCCATCGCGAGCTAAAAGCCTTGATTTGGGATTCTCCGTTCGGCGATCCGCGGGACATCGCGCAACTTGAGCGCGCCGCTGGCCGCCACCCGCGGGCCGCCGCGATCATGGTCGTCGGCTTCCCTCGAGGCGATTGGTCGCGCCGCGGCCGGGACGCCGGGGTTCGCGTGCTGCCCAAACCGCTGCAAGCCGCCGATCTGTCCGCGGCGCTGCAGACGAGCTGGGGCGAGCGAGTCGTATCCGCACCGGTGGCGAAGGCGGCCTGAGAAGAGTCGAAAGCTTAACGGCCTCGTTCAAGCGAGGATCTCGTGGATCACTTCGCCGTAGTCCATTTCGATGCGCTTGTGGCCCGGGACTTCCAGACGTCGGGCGTCCAATCCCAATAGCTGCATCAGCGTGGCGTGGACATCGGTGACATAGTGAGGATGCTCCACGGCGTGAAAACCGATCTCGTCGGTCGCGCCATGAACAACGCCTCCCTGAATCCCGCCCCCGGCCATCCAGATCGAAAAACCATAGGGATGATGATCACGCCCGTCGGCGCCTTGCGATCCGGGGGTGCGCCGAATTCCGTGGCGAAGACAACGATGGTGTCTTGCAGTAATCCGCGACGCTTCAAGTCGATCAGCAAGCCCGCGGCCGGTCGATCGACTTGCATAGCCAGGCGCGCGTGGTTGGCCTTCAATCCCGTATGCGCGTCCCAGGCTCCGGCGGCGCCGTCGCCGTGCATGATCTGCACAAAACGCACGCCGCGTTCAATGAGTCGCCGCGCCGTCAACAGCTGCATGCCGAACGGCCGAGTGCGGTCGTCATCCAGGCCGTACAGCTGGTGCGTCTGGGCCGACTCCCCATCGAAACGAATCACCTCCGGGACGGCCGTTTGCATCCTAAAGGCAAGCTCATAGGCCTTCAGGCGAGCCTGCAACATCGCGTCGTCGGGATACCGCAACGAGGCCTGCTGATTCAGTCGATGAATCAACGAGAACTCGACCTCTTGTTGCTCGCGCGGCAAATCCAATTGCGGCCTGGCGTAGGCCAAGGGGTTGGCGGGATCCACTTTCAGGGGCACTGCGTCATACGCCGGGCCCAGGTAATGGCCGTCACGAACATCGAAGAAGCGAGGTCCCATGTTGATGAACTGGGGCAAGTTGTCGTTCAAGCTGCCCAAGCCATAGTTAATCCACGCGCCGATGGTGGGCACGCGAGCATCCAACATGTGGCGGCCGGAGTGAAACTGAACTTGGCACCATGATTGTCATCGGTCGTCCACATGGACCGAATGATGGCCAGATCATCGACCTGTCCGGCGAGGTGCGGGAACCAGTCGCTCACCGCCGCGCCGCTTTGACCATGGCGTTGAAAGCCGATTTGCAGCGGATAGAGCTTGTTGCGTTGCTGGCCGTTGGCGTCGTTGACGACGACCACGCGGACGCGTTTCAGCTTCTCGGGATCTTGCACATTGTCCCAGGGCGTTTCATTGATCGACTTGCCGGCGTATCGATTCAACATCGGCTTGGGATCAAAGGACTCCATGTGGCTCACGCCGCCGCGCATGAACATCCAGATCACACGTTTCGCTTTCGGTGGAAAATGGGGGCGGCCCTCGGGCGCGCGTGATTTCTCGGCGGAGGCATCCTGGTTCAACAACGACGCCAACGCCACGCCGGCCAGGCCCGAGCTCAAGCCCCCGAGAAACCCTCGTCGCGAAGGCGGTCTGGATTCTCCGGCGGCACGCGACGTTGTTCGGCCTGTGGCAGCGCGATCGGCGCCGCCAAGCGGTTCAAGAGAGTTGGTCGCCATCGAAGTCAAGCCTACCGTATCGTAATGAAGTCGTTGTGATTCAACAGAGCATGCACGAGATTCGCGCGCGCTTGCGTCGTCGCTTCGGACGATGCATCGTCGCCCTCAGCCAGTTGCCGCATCTGTTGCAAGGCCTGCAGGCAAGCAGCCAGCTCTTCCTGCGACGGATCGAAGCACAAGATGGTTTGAAACGCCGCTCGCACAAACGCCTCATCGCTGCGCGGCGATTCCCCAAGATGCTGGGCGATGCGCCGCGCCATCGACAATGACAGTTCGCTGTTGGCCAACGCCAGTGCTTGTTGCGGCACGATGCTCTCCGAGCGTCGGTAGCAAAGCAGGATGTCGGCGTCGTCAAAGAGCTCCAGGAACTGGTTGCGATCATCGCGCGAGTGCTTCAAGTACAGACTGCGGCGGCGGGCCGGACCATTGGCGTCCAAGGGTGGTCCGCCCACGGTGAGGTCCAACTCGCCGGCCAGATGCATCAAACTGTCGCGCAGCACTTGCGACTCCATGCGAGTCGGCAAACGTCGCCAATAGTGTGCGTTGAGCGAATCGGTCGCCAACGTCGCCGGGTCGGCGCGGCCGGCGGCGCTGCTCCGACGCCAGGCGTCCGAAGTGAGAATCAGTTGGTGCAAGTGCTTCATGCTCCAACCATGCTCCATGAATTCGACGGCCAACCAATCCAACAGTTGTTGCTGAACGGGTTGCGGCGAGCGCAGCCCAAAGTCCGAAACCGATTCGACGAGGGGTTGCCCAAAATGACGCAGCCAGATGTGATTGACCGCGACCCGAGCGGTCAACGGGTTGGCCCGATCGGTGAGCCACATCGCCAACGCCCGACGCCGTCCGGTGCTTGTTTGCGGATACGCCCGCCGACGCGACTCGTCGGTTTCAGCGGGCCCCTCCGGCGCCTTCAAGGAAGCCCGCAGGGAAGGGTATTGCAGTCCCGGCGAGGCGATCGCGGCGAGGGCCTTGTCCAGGGCCGCTTGAGCCTCCTGGAGGCTCTTGGCTCGGTCCTGCTTCGGATTTCGCCGGGTCTTCCTGCTGAGCGAGAAGCAACGCCAATTCGGCGGACAACGCTTCATGACGCCGGGCGGCCAAGGCCGCCGCGGCGGCCGTCTCGGCGATCACGCCTTCCTCGGCGCCGCTAGTCGACGCCTGATCCGCCGCGAACGCCAACTGCAACACCTCCGTGTACTGCCGCCGAAGCTCCAGCGACTTGGCGGCGATTTTCAATCGATGCCGCAGCGCGTCGAACGGTCAACGGCGTCGTTTGTCCCGGCTCGATCAACAGCACATCGCTGGCCAAGGAACGAATCGTGAACGAATCAAAACTGGCGGTGGCGTCGAAGGTGATCAGTTCCACGCGCCCGCGGGTTCGCGGTACGGGCAGACGGTAAGCAATTTGGTGTTGCCCATCCACGGCGACATTCACCAGCGATCCTTGCACGGCCACCCGCAGTTCGTGCGGCGTGTTGAGCTCAACGGCCCGAGCCTTGGCGGCCTCGGCAGGATAGACTTGCCCGGCTTCCGTCTTGTAGGACACTTGCACCTTGGATCCCGGCGAAACGGCGCTCAGGTAAACCAGCTTTTCGTCGCCGCCAGCGACATCGAAAGTCAATCCGACGGACTTCCACATTTGGCCGCCGGTGGTCGTGAATCGCACAACGGCTTCGAAGTCCTCGGGATGAGGCTGTTTGCTCCGCACATGGGAACGCTGTCCATCGGCCGCTGATTGAACCAACTGGCCATTGGAGCAAGTCCACTGCCCGGCGCCCACTTCCCAAACGTCTTCCCGCAGGCTCTCGAATTCGTCGCTCAGGAATTCCAGACCAGAATCGCCGGCAGCGGGGCGTTCGCTGGGGGTTTTCCCGGACTCCGCCAGTCGGGACTCGCTGGCTCGCAGTTTCTCATCGGCGGCGTCCCGTTCCGCTTGAGCCGCGGCGATGCGTTGTTCGGCGATGCGCAGATGATCGTCCAGGACAAAAGGCCGCAGGGCGGGACGCCAGGCAATCGCGGGAAGCTCCACCGATTCGACGCGCCAATCGCCGCCGAGTATCTCGGGCACCCCCGGCGCCATCGGCTGTTGCTGGTCCGGGTTCTTCTCGTCGCCGCGAAGGTGCAGATAAGTCGGCGCTTCGAGATGGGCGTCGAAGGCTCGCGGCACCCCGTCTTTCTCCAGGTCGGTTTCGCCTGGTACGGCGTCCAAGACGCACCTGATACGGTTCGAAGATGGCGCGAAAGCGATAGTAGTCCTCGTGGGAAATCGGATCGTACTTGTGTGCGTGACACTTCGCCAATTCATCGTCAACCCGAGAAACGCCTTGGACACATGCTCGATCGTGTCGTCCATCCAGGTCGTGCGATTGAAAAGATAGTACTGCCGAGCAAGGTACCCTGTCGCGGTCAACGCTTGCGGATCGGTTCGGCGCCAGTTCGTCGCCGGCCAGCATCTCGCTCACCATCCGATCGTATCCGTGATCCTGGTTCAGCGAAGCGACGATCCAGTCTCGCCACCGCCAGATGTGTTTCTGGCTATTGCGAACCTGGGCGCCCAAACCGTACCAGTCGCTGTACCGCCAGACGTCCATCCAATGTCGGCCCCAACGCTCGCCGTATCTTGGACTGGCGAGCAACTTCGCGACTTCGCGCTGATACGACGCCGGCGACGGATCCGCGAGGAACGCTTGCAATTGGTCGCGCGTGGGCGGCAACCCGATCACATCCAAGTAAAGCCGCCGCAACAGCAACGACGGTTCCTCCGGCGGCAGCGCGACCAACCCCAGCGACTGATGTTGACCGGCGAGGATTCGATCAATCGGATGAGCCGGCGCGTCAGCCTGGCCAAGGGACGGGTTGACGCGACGCGGCGCTTGAAACGCCCAGTGCTCCGTCGGCCCCGCCGGGATTTCCTCATCCGGCGCCGGTGCTCCTTGAGTGATCCAGCGCTTGAGCGTCTGGATTTCCTCCGCCGTCAGCGGAGAACCCTCGCCCTGAGGCGGCATTCGCTGGTCGTCTTCGCCCGCCACCCGCGCCAGGATCAGGCTCTGTGCGGGGTCGCTCAGATCCAGCACCGAACCGCTGTCGCCCCCGGCGAGGATCAACTGCCGAGTCTCCAGGCGCAGCGAGGCCTCCTGCCGCACGGCCCCGTGACACGCGTAACACTTGTGAGCCAGCAGCGGCTTGACTTGTGACGTGTAATCGACCGCCGGCGGCTCTTCGGCGAAGGAGACGCAGCATCGCAACGCCACAAGCGGCGCCAGGAGCAGCCACGCACCGAGCAATCTGCGGGTGCGTTGACCGCATGGCAAGCAATGGCCGAGCATAAAACGGGCCTTGGACTAGCGGCGGGGAAGGGTGGGGAAGCTGATCCATCTATTGTAAGCGATCGGTGCGCCCAATCACGCCGCACAACGGCTAAATCAACGATCGGCAGATCCGCATCGTCGCCCGCCATGCCGCCCGTGCGCCCGCCATGTCGCCCGCCGCAGCGCAACAAACTCGCCGCTCACGCAGATGAAAAGGCGCGGCCCGCGGGCCACGCACCATGGACGGGCGCCGCGGCCAAGTCGCGCGACGCACCAAGCACGCGGGCTCGCCAGCGAGCACTGGGAAATGGGACTTTAGGGCGACCAGGCGAGCAATACGCCCAATCTCGCTGGCAAACGGCCGACACACTTCGCGCAAACCTCACAAACACCCCAGGGGCCCGCCTGGCAAGATGGGCGGACTCTGCCGCCTCGAAGTTGAGTCGTCAAGCCGTCGATTGCGAGGGACCGATCATGGATCGGGAATGCGTCTTCCGCAAGCGCATTCCCAAATCCACCGACCCAGCCCGGCCGCCAGCGTTTTATACGAGTCATCCATGCCCCCAATGACACTTCGCTCCGGCCGCCAGCAGCGGCAATTCGCCTGGATTCTCAGCGTGCTTCTATTGCACAGCCCGCTGTGGACCCCGGCCGCTTCCACGCACGCCAGCGAACTCCGCAACTCGCCAGTCGTGCGGGCCGTGCGAACGCAACGCCGCGTCGGTGGTCAACATCCATGGACGCAAGACGATGAGGTCCACCGCCGACGCTCGCGGGGACGGATTCAAGCAGGTCAATGGCATGGGGACAGGCTGCGTGATCGATGAACGCGGCTATATCATCACCAACTACCACGTCGTCGAAGGCGTGGCCGTGATCAAGGTGACCCTGGCCGACAATCGAACGGTCCGAGCCAACCTGATCGCGCACGACCCAGCGACCGACTTAGCGATCATCAAGATCTCCGTGCCCGAGTCGATGCCAGTGATCACCATCGGTTCCTCGGACGACCTGATGCCGGGCGAAACAGTGATTGCCGTCGGCAACGCTTATGGATACTCCCACACGGTGACGCAGGGCATCATTAGCGCATTACATCGCCCGGTTCCGGTAAGTGAGGAACAGACGTACGAGGACTTGATCCAAACCGATGCGAGCATCAATCCGGGGAACTCTGGAGGGCCGTTGCTAAACATTGACGGCGAGATGATCGGCATCAATGTCGCCGTGCGAATGGGGGCTCAAGGCATCGGCTTCGCGCTGCCCATCGACCAGGCTTTGGAAGTCGCCGCGCGGCTGCTGAACGTCAAGCGCATCGAAGGCGTGAGCCACGGCGTGATTGGCTCGACAGTGCGGAAGGACGGTGAGACGTCCTTCTTTGTCAGCCGAGTGGAAGCCAACAGCCCAGCTCAGCGATGCGGCCTGAAATCCGGCGATCGCATCGTGTCGTTGGGAGGCGTCGAGATCGAACGCGCCTTGGACATCGAGCGGGCCCTGCTGGGGCGTCGGATGGAGGAGTTGGACTTGACCACCGAACGCAACGGCACGACCGAGAAACTCGCCTTCTCGTTTGGCGGTGGTCGTTCGGCTTCCACGGTGCTCGCCGCGGGTGCAACCACGACGACCGCGGACCGCATTTGGGAAACACTGGGCCTGGAGCTCACGCCCGTTGGTCCCGAGGCGCGTAGGAGTCAACGACGGTCGATACCGCGGCGGCCTGCGAGTCGACGCTGTTCGACCCGGCAGTCCCGCCGACGGCACGCTTCGCACCGGCGATGTGCTGATCGTCATTCACAAGTGGGAAACCGCTTCCTTGGCCCACGTGGCGTACATCCTGAACTCGCGAGAGTTCCGCGACGCTCAACCCGCGAAGTTCCTGATCGTCCGCAACCGAGTCACCTACGTCGGACACCTGAAGGCGACCCTCGACGGAACCACGCACGCCGCCTTCAACCGGTAGCGCACGATCAGAACGTAGGCGTCTTCAACAGCAAGTCCCAAACGTCTGCAACAGCAAGTCCCAACGGGACGGCCCCAAGTCAGCCCAGGGTGCAGGCAGCGCAACCCTGGGGACGTGGGCGTCTTCAACAGCAAGTCCCAAACGTCTGCAACAGCAAGTCCCAACGGGACGGCCCCAAGTCAGCCCAGGGTGCAGCGCAGCGCAACCCTGGGGACGTTGGGCGTCTGCAACAGCAAGTCCCAACGGGACGGCCCCAAGTCAGCCCAGGGTGCAGCGCAGCGCAACCCTGGGGAACCTCCTCCTCAGGCGCCGTCGGCCTGCAAAGGCGGCGGTTCGTGCGCGGCCCAGCGGAATTCGCCGCGCGGTTGCAGATGGAAACGGCGGCTGTTCACACCGAGTATCTCGATCTCAATGTCCAAGCGATCCAGCGGCAAGCAAGACGCCATGCGCCCACCCCATTCGATCAACGTGATCGCCTGATCCTCGAACAACTCCTCGACGCCCAGTTCCAAGAATTCGTCCTCGTCACCGAGGCGGTAGACGTCGAGGTGATGGAATTTACGGCGCCCAGCGAAGCTCTGGCTAAGCAAGAACGTGGGACTCACCACCACAGCGGGATCGACGCCGCTGGCGGCGGCCAACGCTCGCACGAAGTACGTCTTGCCGGCGCCCAGTTCACCATTCAAGGCCACGACGCACGCCGGCGGCAGCGCATGATCCAGCCACTCCGCCAACCGCTCCGTGTCCAACGGACGCTGGCACAGAACCACATACGCGGCGTTGGCCGTTGCATTAACCGGTGCGTGCGAGTCGCCCCCGTGCTCATAACCGCGGATGGTCAACGGGGACGCTCCGCGCGGATCGCGGAGTAGTAGATCGGCGGCCTCGGTGCAGCAGCCGACCTCGTAGAGCCGACCGAATTCTTGCTCGATGGCTGCTTGGGCTCGAGGCAAATCGGACGGGGCGACAGCCAGCAACAGTTCGAAGTCCTCGCCGTCGTGCAGAGCATGCTCCAGCGGGGTCCTTCCCGACCCATGCTCCGCCATCCACTTCGCATCGGGGCTCAGCGGGATCCGATCGGCGTCGAGCACGGCGCCGCAACCGCTGGCGGTGGTGATGCGCGAGAGGTCCAGGGCGAGTCCGTCACTGAGATCGATTGCGGCTTGGACGACGCCCAGTTGCTGCAGTCGCCGAGCCAACTTCAGCCGCGGCGTGAAACGCAGGTGTCTTTCTCGCAGGCTGCCCCCCAGCGGGCCGCTGACAACCAGCAGGTCGCCGGGTCGGGCGCCTCGCCGGAGCCAAGCTGGTCCTGCCGCCCGCCCGATCACGGTGACGGCGATCGCCAGCTTGCCGTCCCAGACGTTGGTGTCGCCGCCGGCGATCAGGGCGTCGTATTCACTCGCCAACGATTGCACGCCGGCGAGCACCTGATGGGCAATCCGCTCGGCAGAATCCCGCGGCAAAGCCAGGGAGAGAAACACGGCGACCGGCCAGGCGCCCATGGCGGCCAAGTCGCTGAAGTTCACGGCCAGCGCCTTGCGACCGGCCAGTTCGGCGCCGCAGTGTTCGAGTTCGAAATGCGCGCCGTCGAGGATCATGTCCGCGGCGACGACCGCAGGCCCTTGGAAGTCGACCAGAGCCGCGTCATCGCCTACGCCAAGTGGTATGGTGGGAGTCTGGCCAGGCAGCGTGTCGGCGAGATGCCGAAGCCACTTCAATTCCATAAAGACGTTGCCTGGTGCTAAAGGATGAACTTGCTCAGGTCTTCGTCTTCGGTGACGTCCTTCAGCCGTTGCTGAACATACGCGCGGTTGACCTCGATGACGCCCATCCCCATGTCGGGCGCCTCGAAGCTCAGCTCCTCGAGCAATCGCTCCATCATGGTGTACAGCCGTCGGGCGCCGATGTTCTGCATCGACTGATTGACGCGATGCGCGTACTCGGCCAAGGTCTCGATCGCATCAGGCGTGAATTTCAGTTCGACGCCCTCGGTGCGGAGCAGTTCCACGTATTGGCGAGTCAAAGAGCTGGAGGGTTCGGTCAGAATGCGGATGAAGTCCTCTTTGGTCAGATCGGTCAACTCGACGCGAATCGGAAATCGACCCTGCAACTCGGGCATCAAGTCGCTGGGGCTTGCGCGATGAAACGCGCCGGCGGCGATGAACAAGACATGATCGGTGGAAACATAGCCGTACCGAGTCTGCACGGTCGTGCCTTCGACAATCGGCAATAAGTCGCGTTGCACGCCCTGCCGCGAGACGTCGGCCGATTTCGAATCGCTGGCGACGACCTTGTCCAATTCATCGATGAATATGATCCCCAGGTTCTCGGCCAAATCGACCGCGGCTGCGTTGATTGCATCGGCGTCGAGCATGGCTTCGCATTCCTGTTCGAACAGGACTTGCCGGGCTTCCTTGACGTCCATTTCGCGACGTTGCACATTCTTCGGCATGAAGCGTTCCAGCATGCCTTGAAGATCCACATCCATATGTTCTTGGCCGAGACCGCTTAGCACCATGGGCGTGGATTTCTGGTCGACCGAAAGGGTCACGCGGCGGTGGTCGAGCTCACCGGCCCGCAGCATCTCCAATAGCGCTCCCGCGAACGTTCATGCCGCGCTTGCTGTTGGTCGGAGACCGGCACATCGTCCAGCTGAGGCGACAAGAGGTCCAGCAGGCGATGTTCTGTTTTCTCACGGGCCTGCGGCTCGATGCGTTGTCGTTCGCGTTGACGGACCAAAGCGATCGCGTTCTCCACGAGTTCGCGAACCATGCTTTCGACATCGCGACCGTAATAGCCCACTTCGGTGTACTTGGTGGCTTCCACCTTGATGAATGGCGCGCCGGTAAGCCGCGCCAGCCGACGCGCGATTTCGGTCTTGCCGACGCCGGTCGGTCCCATCATCAGGATGTTCTTGGGGGCCACGTCGCGGCGCATGGTTTCATCCAGCTGCTGGCGGCGCCAGCGATTGCGCACAGCCACGGCGACAGCTCGCTTGGCGTTATCCTGACCGACAATGTGTTGCTCGAGTTGAGCGACGATCTGCCGCGGAGTGAGATTGTCCGAGGCGTGGTCGGACGAGGGCGATTGCGGCTCGTTCATTTCTCGGACTCCAGCTGTTCGACGACAATATTGTGATTCGTATAGATGTCGATATCCGCGGCGATCTGCAACGACGCGCGGACAATCTCCACCGCCGTCAGTGAACTGTGCTGCAACAACGCTCGCGCCGAGGCGACAGCGAAATTGCCGCCCGAGCCGATGCCGGCCACGCCATCGGTCGGCTGGACCACATCGCCGGCGCCGGTCAACACCAGGACATGGCTGGCGTTGGCGGCAATGAGAAACGCTTCCAGCCGGCGCAGGCGCGATCGGTCCGCCATTGCTTGGCCAATTCCGTGGCCGCTCGAGGAAGATTCGCTGGATGGTCCTTTAAGTGCTGCTCAAACCGCTCCAACAGCGCGAAGGCGTCGGCGGTGGCGCCCGCGAAACCGCAGAGGATATCGCCTCCTAGCAACCGTCGGATCTTCAACGCATCGGCCTTCAGGATGGACGAACCAAGCGTCACCTGACCATCGCCGCCAATCGCGACCTGGGCGCCGCGGCGAACAGCCAGGATGGTCGTCCCATGAAGTTGAGTGGAATGCGCGGCGTGGCCGTGATTGGAATAATGCATGCAAATGGTTCCCTTGTTCCCCCTATTGTCGCCGAAAGCGAAGCGTTGCAAAGAGGTCGCCTGGGCGCCGCGATGACATGAGCCGCGACAGCACCAGCCGGGACAAGGCCATCGGTTGGCGGGTCGTCCGTCGCGCGGTGCTTTACGCCGTCCCGCCCGCCCGGTAGATTGCCGTGCTTCCGCGTCTTGTCAGTCAAGTTGGGCCTCGCCATGCATGAACCCGCCTCCGCCGCCCCGTCATCCCGCAGTCGCGAGTTGCTCGACCGGACCACTTCGACGCTGTTGGTCGTGGATTTGCAAACCAAGTTATTGAATCTGATCGCCGAATCGTCGGAAATCTGTTTCAACACCAAGCGACTGCTGCGGGCCGCGGAATTGTTGGGAGCGCCGATGACCGCCACGGTGCAATACCCAGAGAGATTGGGCGGGGCGCCCCCCGAACTTGCGGAGGCCTTGGCCGGCGCCGCGAGCAAGCGAGCGTTCAGCTGCTGCGATTCGGCGGACTTCCTAAGCAGCTTGCCGGCTGAACGCGATCAGGTGGTGCTGTGCGGCATTGAGACCCATGTCTGCATGATGCAGACCGCGGCTGATTTACTGGCCGAGGGATTTCGCGTCTTCACGGTCGCCGACGCGAGTGGATCGCGAAGGCGAATGGACCATGATTACGCCCTGCGACGCATCGAGGGCCTGGGCGGCGTCTTGGTCACGACCGAAATGGTTCTCTTCGAATGGTGCCGCACTTCCTTGGATCCCCAATTCAAGGAAATCAGCCGAATGGTTCAAGAGAGCCCTCCGCCGCGATAGCCTCTCGCTGGAAGCCAGCCAACACGCCCTGGCGCCACGAACTCGCATCCAGTTGAATCACCTCGGCCTTGCCGAACACCTTGCCCAAAGGACGTCTTGTTGTGAACGCCCCCGAACTCAACCCGCCGACGCGTTTGCTCATGGGTCCCGGGCCAAGCCAGATCCATCCCCGTGTTCTGGAAGCCTTGGCCAGAACACCGTCGGACACCTGGATCCGTTCTATTTGGAAATGATGGATCGCTTGCAGCAGATGATGCGGCGACTGTTTCGCACCACCAACGAGATGACGTTCGCTGTCAGCGCCACGGGTTCGGCCGGCATGGAGGCGGCCGTTGTGAATGTGATCGAACCGGGCGACTCCATGCTCGTCTGCGTCAACGGAGTCTTCGGCGGACGCATGGCCGATGTCGCCGAACGAGCCGGCGCCAAGGTCAGCCGCGTTGACCGGGCATGGGGCGAGGTGTTCCAGCCCGCGGACCTGCATGAGACCCTGCAGCGCGAAAGGCCCAAGGCCGTCGGCATCGTGATGGCGGAAACCTCCACCGGCACTTGGCAGCCGATTGAGGAGATATCCAAGCTCGTTCATGACGCCGGTGCGATGCTGATTGTCGATGCGGTCACGGCGTTGGGCGGCGTGCCCGTGGAAGTGGATCAATGGGACATCGACGTGATTTACTCCGGCAGCCAGAAATGCCTGAGTTGCCCGCCAGGGCTGGCGCCGGTGTCCTTCAGCCCGCGAGCGATGGAGAGCATTCTTCAGCGAAAGACCAAGGTGCAAAGCTGGTACCTGGACGTCACCATGCTGGCGAGCTACTGGGGCGAAGAGCGCGTCTATCACCATACGGCGCCGATCAACATGTCCTACGCGCTGTATGAAGCAGTCCGGTTGATTCACGAGGAAGGTCTGCCGCAGTGCTTCGAGCGACATCGCAGAAACCACCTCGCCCTGCGCGCCGGATTGGAAGCACTCGGATTGTGCTACGCCGCGCAGGCAGGGCATGAGTTGCCGATGCTCAACGCGGTCTGGATCCCCGCCGGCGTCGCCGACGCGCCCGCGAGAAAAATGCTGCTGGAAGAGTTCGGGATCGAGATCGGAGGGGGCCTCGGGCAATTCAAAGGCAAAGCGTGGCGGATCGGACTGATGGGCGACACCGCGCGACCAGCTAACGTGCTGCTGTTCCTGGCGGCGTTGGAGCAAGTGCTGGCCGCTCAGGGCGCCGAGTTCACGCATGGCGCCGGCGTCGCGGCCGCCAACCAGTGCTATCTGGAGCAGAAGGCCATCGGGCCCGTCAACCAGGCGTCAAGTTAAGAAAATCTGGAGGGAATTAACCACGGAGGACACAGAGGACCACAGAGGCGGATGCATGGCTGTCCTCGATGTTTCCCCGGTGCTCCCTCTGGTAATCCCTTTTTCGCGGAACTTTGGTCCGATAGCCCATTGGATGCGCCGGGTTAACTTCACCGACGATGCTTGGTCGCCAAGTGCATATCGCCCCCCCTCCGCTGGCATAGTTGCATTGGGGGTTGTCGAGTGCTATCATCCGCGAGCGGTGCGAGAGGGCCGCTTTTGCCGTGATGGCCGCCCCGTGGTTGGCTTGCCGAAATCGAATGGAATCCGCCATGCTAGTGTTCAGTCGTCGTGAAGGGGAAAGGATCCGTGTCGGCGACGATATCGAGATCACGGTGGTGCGGGTGACTCCGCACTCGGTCCGCATCGGCATTGTCGCGCCTCGTACGAGCGTGATCATGCGTAAGGAACTGGTTGACCGGATCGCCGACAAACGCGGCGAGCCCAAACCGCAACAAGATGATGTGGGCTAGGACGGAGCGTTCCGCTATTGGACGGGCGCGCTGACAGGATTCCCGGCGGTTCGCTGTGGGAAGCGGACCTGTTGCGGGTCCCGCAGGTCGGCGATGGCCGTCAACGCCGTCATCGGCCCGTACTGCTCATACAGTGACTTCAGATGGGCCAGCTTGATCTCCGGCGTGGCTTCGCCCGAGATTTCCTTTCCCGGGGCGCTGCCCCAGAGAATCAAATTCTGCTCGGCGGCGTCGGTTAAGACGTAGTTGGTGGATGAATCGGCGGCGCCATCGATCGCTCGGATCCGATACACCTTCAGTTCCTGCCAGATGTCCCGGATCAGGTTGGCGATTCTGGCCGCATTCTCCACTCGGGGATCGCCCCAGCGGCGCCCCTCGGCCCCGGCAGGCATTTGGCGATCCACCAAGACTCTCAGGAAGTTGGGGATTGTCTCGGGTGCTTTGGCCAGAAAGTCGGTGGGCAGGACGTATCCATTGGCGTCCACCGGTTGCAGTTTCGCCACCTGCTCGTGGTCCACTTCGACCAAGGCTGTCGGCGTGCGATATTCCAAAGCGATATACATCGAATCGGGATATCGCTTGTTCACCAATTCGACGCGGGCCACCCAGGTGTGAGCTTGGAACGCCTCGCCGACCAGCTTCACCGCATTTGGATCACGAATCGAGACTTTCTCGAGACTCGCATCCCGAAAGACCTCGGCTTTGACGTCGCCGAGAATCCACGCGGGTTGCTCCAACGCGGCCCGCTCGGCCAACGTGGGCGGATCCTGCTCGTTGGCGGCGGCGACATGCTTGACCTCGATGGACTGGAGGCTTAGGTAACGATCTCCCGGTCCGCCGAAACGACTCCAGAGAAAATACACTCCAGCGGTGATCAGCAGCGCCACGGCCAAGAACGAGAGCACGTTCGGGCCGCCAGCGGCCATGCTAAGTACGCCTCGAGATCTGCGAGCCATGGACCAGCGCCTCCTTGCTGTGGGTCGTCAGACAAGAGAGCTACCAAATATCGATGTCCGTTTCAAGCTCAACACCCAACTGCTCGGCCACGCGCGACCGCGCCATCTCGATCAATTGCAGCACATCTTGGCTGGAGGCGCCCGGCGAAGTGACGATGTAGTTTGGGCGGCGATCATGAATGGCGGCTTCGCCGACCGAAGCGCCCTTCAATCCAGCCTGCTCAATCAATTGCGCCGCGCTGGCGCCTGCCGGATCCTTGAAGATTCGCCCCACGCCATGCGTGCCGCCCGGTTGATGCGACTTCTGGATGATCCACAGCTTCTGCATGCGTTTGGTGAGAATCGACGTATCGTCCGGCTCCAATTCGAACGTCGCCGAGAGGATTGCGAATTCGTCCAAACTGCTGTGGCGATAGGCGAAACGCATGTCGCCGCGTTGATGCGTGCGGACTTCGCCCGCCCGAGTCAACACCGTGGCTTCGGCGGTCCATTGACCGATATCACCGTCCTGGGTCCCCGCGTTGCCGTGCAGCGCGCCGCCCACGGTGCCTGGCACTCCCACCAATGGCTCCAGGCCGGAAAGTCCGGCGCCGACCGCCGCGGATACAAGATGGCTTAGCGACGCCCCTCCGCCGGCGATAATGCGGCGCCCCTCAACTTGGATTTCACCAAACGCGGCGCCCGAGAGCTTGACCACTAACCCCGGAAATCCCTCATCACGGACAAGCAAGTTGGAGCCGCCGCCCAGCAGACGCACCGGCAGACCCTGGCCGCGAGCCGCCTGGACGACTCCCACCAGTTCCTCCAGCGTGTTGGGTCGCGCCAGATACCGAGCAGGTCCGCCAATCCGCAACCACGTGAAAGTCGCCAAGGGGACGTCTTCCCGCAGGAAGTGTTCGAAGCGTTCAAGACTCATAACGTGCATGCACCCGAGGTGAGGAAAGCGTCGCCGCAGCGAGACGCCGGGAGCTTTGAAGATACGAATCCCGGCGTCAGGCGTCCAGGGTTCTTTCGGCCCAGCGGCCAGGCCGGGGGCGCCGAGCCCAGAGCGCCGCTGAAGGGATCGCCGCCTGCTCGCCGCCCGCTCGACCTCAAGCGTTTCGCAGTCGAAGACTATTGACCACGACCGACACGCTGCTCAGCGCCATCGCCGCGGCGGCCGCGGCTGGAGGCAACGTCCAGTGGCTCCAAGGGGCGAAGACACCGGCGGCGACGGGAATCAGCACCAGGTTATAGCCAAACGCCCAAGCCAGGTTCTGGCGGATCACGCGCAACACGCTGCGGGCGATGCGAATCGTCTCAACGACTTTCGGCACGCCGCCGCGCAGAATCACAACATCGGCGCTTTCGGCGGCGATGTCGGCGCCGCGTCCCATGGCGATCCCCAAATTGGCCAAACTCAGCGCGGGCGCGTCATTCACTCCGTCGCCCACCATGGCGACGATTTCGCCATCGTCCTGCCACTGCGCGATCGCGTCTTGCTTCATCCCTGGCAAGAGATCGGCCCGCACCTCGTCGATGCCCACACGCGCGGCGATCGCCTCGGCGACCGCTTGACGATCGCCGGTCAACATGGCGAGTCGCACGCCCAATCCATGCAGATCGCGAACGGCCCGCAGGTGATCCTCCGGCAGCTCGTCCTCCAGAAGAATCGCGCCAAGGTAGCGCTCGCCTTGGGCGACATGAACTCGGGTCAGTGTCGTTGCCGACGGCGCGTCCTGCGGCTCCACATGGTTGTCGCGCAACCAAGACGAGCTGCCCACGACCACAACCTCGCCTCGCCAGTGAAGCCGAACTCCCTTGCCTGGCTCTTGATGAAAGTCCGCGCCTTTGCGCAAATCGGGAGCTTCTCCCGCCGCCAGCAGAATCGCCTTGGCCAACGGGTGATTGCTGCGGGCTTCGGCGGCGGCGGCAAGTTCCAGCACCTGTTCGCGCGACGCGCCGTGATGGACGATTACTTCCCGCACGACGGGGCGTCCGCGAGTCAGCGTCCCGGTCTTGTCGAGAGCGACGAGGGTCACGCGGGCCGCGGCTTCTAAGGCCTGTGCATCCTTCATCAGAATACCGCGTTGAGCCGCGCGGCCGCCGCCGACCAGAATCGCGGCTGGGGTCGCCAAGCCCATCGCGCACGGGCAGGCGACCACCAAGACTGCAATCGCGCTTCGCCATCCTTGAGAAGCATCGCCGGCAAGCGTCCAGCCAAGCAACGTCAACAGGCCAATCAGCAAGACGACCGGCGTGAACCAGGCGACCACGCGATCCGCCAGCCGCTGAATGGACGGCTTCGATTCTGCCGCGCGGCGGACCAATTCGACGACCTGATCCAACGTGGTTTGCCCGACTTCACGCGTCACGCAAGCTTCGATCGCCGCAGTCAGATTGATGGCGCCGGCGCTGACATCCTCGCCCACTCGTCGCACGACCGGCATCGACTCGCCGGTCAGCCAACTCTGCTCGATCTCCGTGACGCCGCGGGTGACTTTCGCGTCCAAGGGGACTCGATCGCCCGGTCGCACCTGAATCATCTCACCGGCGCGGACCTGATCGATGGGTGTTTCGACGGCTTTCCCATCGCGCAGAACCCAGGCGGCTTGAGGGCGAAGCTGCAGCAGTCCGCGCATGGCTTGAGAGGCGGCGCCTCGAGCCCGCGCCTCCAGGTAGCGTCCCAACGAAATGAAAGTGATGATCATGGCCGAATCCATGAACCGCATGTGCGCCATACCGCCGGAGACCATGCCGAGGACTCCGCCAATCCAAGCGGCCGAGGAGCCGATGCTGACCAGCGTGTCCATGTTGGCGCCGCCGGCCAAAAGCCGTCGCCAAGCGCCCTGGTGAAACGGCCAGCCGACGCCCCATTGCACGGCTGCGGCGATGAGGAATACGACGACCGGGGCCGTGGCGGCCGGCGCCGCGTGGGGCAAGGCCATGATCGCCGCCAACGCCAACGCCGCGCTCAGAAAACGCACCCACCAGGTGCGCCGTTCGCGATCACGTTGTCGATCCCGATATGCGGAATCGCCCTCCCGCCGTAAGCTCGCCTGATATCCGGCTCGCTCCACGGCGCGGACAACCGCCACGGCGGACTTGCCGGGATCAAGATGCACGGCCGCTTCCTGCATCGCCAGATTGACCGACGCCTGGCGAACCCCCGCGACGGACTCGAGCGCCGTTTGAACTCGCGCCACGCAGCTGGCGCAATGCATCCCCGCGATGTCCAACCGCAGCACCTCATCGGCGCCGCGATGGGCAAGCGACTCGGTGTCGGCGGCCAAATCGCGCGAGCCGTCCGCGGCGTGCGCGTCGGCGGCGTGCGCGTCAGCGGCGCGTTGAGACGCGGCGCTGGAATCGGCATCGCCGCCCGCCGCGGGTAGCACCGGAAGCTCCAGCAGAACTTCGCTGGGCGCCGCGGCGGAGCTTGGCGGCGGCGAGGAATTCCGTGGCGGAGCGTCCGGCGACTCGCCTGGGATGAATCCGGCCCTTTGCACCACGCGTCTCAGTTCGGCGGGATCGACTCGGTCCGCATCAAAATCAACTTCCGCCTGAGCAGCCTGTAGCTCCACGTTCGCACGACGCACCCCTGGCGTTTGTTGCAAAGCCGCGCTAAGCTTTTGCACGCAGTTACCGCATGTCATGCCGGCGACAGGCAGAGTCACATGAGCCATGAAGAAGCCATTGTGGTGAGAGCAAGTGCTCGATGGAAGCCGGGCGAGTTCCGGCCGGCGACGCGGTCGTCTTCCTTGCCGCCCCCTCATTATCGCGGGAAGCGTCCAGCGTGCAATGCAACGAGAGGAGCTGAGTTCGATGCAAGTTCAGCACATCGCGGAAGTCTTGGCGATTGGCGATGAGATGACCAGCGGCGAGCGCCTGGACACCAACTCGCAGTGGTTAAGCCGCCGTCTGACGGACCTTGGTTGGCATGTCCTGTATCATGCCCTGGTGGGCGACGAGTTACCGGCGATTGTGGACGTGTTCCGCATCGCGATCGCGCGGTCCGACTTGATTGTGGCCACCGGCGGCCTGGGCCCCACCGCCGACGACCTGACGCGACAAGCCATCGCCGAGGCCGTGGATCGGCCATTGCAATTACGACCCGAGGCGTTGCAGCATATCCGCGGTCTCTTTGAGAAACGCGGACGCACCATGTCGCCTCGCAATGAGATTCAAGCGATGTTCCCCGAGGGCAGTCGCCTGATTCCCAACCAACATGGCACGGCGCCGGGGTTGGACGTCGATGTTCCTCGAGACGGCCGAGCCGCCTGCCGCATCTTCGCGATGCCGGGCGTTCCCGCCGAGATGCACGAAATGTGGACGGACACCGTGGCGCCCGCCTTGCTGGCAAGCGGCGGCGCTCGCACGATCCGCCATCACGAAATCAAGTGCTTCGGCGTCGGCGAAAGCGATCTCGAGCAGATGCTGCCAGACATGATCCGCCGAGGACGTTCTCCGCGAGTGGGCATCACCGTGAGTCGCGCCACGATCACTTTGCGGGTCACCGCGGAAGGCGCATCGGCCGAGGACTGTTTCTCCAGGATGGAGCCGACGATCCAGGAAATTCACAGTTTGCTGGGCGATCTGGCGTTTGGCCACGGTGATCAGGAACTGCAAGACGTCGTCGTGGATCTGTTGCGGCAGCACCAACAGACACTGTCCGTGGTGGAGGCCGACACGGGCGGCTTGTTGGCGCATTGGCTGGCCGAGGCCGACGCGACCCGAGCGGTCTTCGTCGGCGGCTCGTTGCGGCGCGGCGACGCCAGCATGCATGATGAAGCGTACTGCCGGCGGCAACTGGAAACGGCGAAGCAGGACTTCCATGCCGACTGGACCCTGGTCCTGGGCTCGTGCGACGCCCAACGTCGCGCCCCCTGTTTGTTGGCCGGTCCCCACGGCGAGGTCAACCGCCCCATCATCTTCGGCGGCCACCCCGACATCGTGCTGCCACGCGCCGCCAAACAAGCGCTGAACCAACTGCGGTTGGCCCTGCTGCGCGGCGTGGCGACGCTCTGAAGCGGTGCTCGACTCCCCTCAGCCTTGCCCGCGCCCTGTGCAGCCCGCCGTGTCTTGGATGAGCCCCGACGGCGTGTTAGGTTACTAGGATGGATCAAACGCCTGAACCAACATCTGCGCCTGATGCTCAATCAGTGGACGTGCCGGGGCGGTTCATTCCGCTTCGCCGCGGCGAATTACTGGCCTCGCTGCTGGAACGCGCACCGTTGAGCAACGATGAATTGAAGCAATTCCAGGAACTGTGCCGGTTGCTGCAAGCGACGTTGCACTTCGAGTTCCACCAGCACCTGGAGCATTTGAAGGACTTGTATTCGCCGTTGGATCCGGATGACGAATGGCGGATCCACGGCGTCACTCCCGAAACCCTCGATGCGTCGGACGAAGAAGTGGACGCCTTCTTCACGGCGCTGTTGCCGTTGCTGGATGCGGCCAACTATCGGCGTGTGCCCAAGGACCACCTGGAAGCCGCCCTGATGGAAGCCAGTCGGTGGGGTCTGAACCTGGATGTGAACCTGGACCATTTCAAGCGCCTGGAGGTCTACTATCGCGGGCGTCGCTTCGATCGCCGCGAGGTGCGCGACCTGCAATCGATGTTCCTGAAGGAAGAGGTCGAGACCGAGGTGTTTGAACGCTTGCTGGTGGCCTTCCGCGGCGGTCCAAGAATCTCCGACGGGCACCGCGAACACGATCCCGGCGCCGTGTACCTGAAGTTCTTCAAGTTGGTCCCGATCATGGACATCGACATGTTGCTGCCGGGCGCCGCGATCCGGATGACGAAGCTTGACAAGAGCAAAATCATCTTGCCGACGCTCTCCGGAATCGGCTTGACGATCTTTAAGTTGATGAAGTTGACCATCGTCTGGACGATGTACGGCATGTTCGCCATGGTGGCCCTGATCGTCGGCGCGATCGGCTATGGAGTGAAGTCGTTCCTGGGCTACCTGCAGACCAAGGAGAAGTACCAATTCCTCCTGACCAACAGCCTGTATTACAAAAATCTGGATAACAACGCCGGCGTGCTCTTTCGACTGCTGGATCTCGCGGAAGAGCAAGAGTTTCGCGAGGCGGTGCTCGGCTATTACCTGCTCTGGCGGGAAGCGCCCGAGCAGGGCTGGACCGAGGAGGAGATCGATCAACACGTCGAGCAACATCTATTCGAAGCGTCTGGAATATTCGTCAACTTCGAGGTTTGCGACGCGCTGGCCAAGATGGTCCGCTTCGGCCTCGTCACCCAAACCCACCATCACTACCGAGCCGTCGCCCCCGAAACCGCCATCGCCAAACTAGACCACGCCTGGGACAACTTCTTTAGTGGTTGTTAGTGGTGGTTCTTGGTTCTTGGTTCTTGGTTCTTGGTTCTTGGTTCTTGGTTCTCTGGTTCCTGGTTCCTGGTTCTTGGTTCTTGGCCCAAAGGACAACGCCGTAGCGGATTTCTCAAAGCAAAGAATGACCACAGATCATTCCCAAAGGGACGTCCCCAAATCAGCCCAGGGTGCAGCGCAGCGCAACCCTGGGTAACCGACGCCAGTCGCGGCCACGAAGTCCCAAAGGGACGTCCCCAAATCAGCCCAGGGTGCACGCAGCGCAACCCTGGGTAATCAACGCCAGTCGCGGCCACGAAGTCCCAACGGGACGTCCCCAAGTTAGCCCAGGGTGCAGCGCAGTGCAACCCTGGGTAATCAACGCCAGTCGCGGCCACGAAGTCCCAAAGGGACGTCCCCAAATCAGCCCAGGGTGCAGCGCAGCGCAACCCTGGGTAATCAACGCCAGTCGCGGCCACGAAGTCCCAAAGGGACGTCCCCAACCCATGGATACAAAACCGAAATTGACGTGCCCAAAACGCGAAAAACAACGGATGAAAACCCGCTACGGCGTTGCCCTTTGGGCCAGGAACCAAGAACTATTCAAAAGGACTGCTGGGCCTTGGAGGTGGGGGTGGATTTCTTTCCAACTCGTCTTGTTGGACTCGTGGGGGCGGCGCCACTCGGCGTTTGCCGAGGATCGGCGCGGCCAACATCAAGTTGATGATGAGGGTCGCGACGGACAACGGCGCCGCGATGAGGACGACTCCTAGTATCTCCCCTCGGCCATCCACAACGGCGCCGATCGACCAAGCCCAGTTTAGCGACTGCATCAGCGACCCTCCGTCGCCCACTCGGCGGAACAGCAGGGCTTCCAGCGTGAAGGGCAACACGCAGCCGGCGACCATCAACACGCCGTGCGCCAGCAGCGATGCAAGCGGGCCCACACGCACCCAACGACGAGCGGCCAGGATGATCAAACGTCCGACGCCCAGGTACAACGTCAGCTGAACAACGACCACAAAGCAGGCCCCCACATAGCGGCCATCCATCCTCTGCGCGCTCGCGCCAAATCCGATGATCCGCTGCATCAGACCGGCCATGCTCGTGGCCAGCACAAAACTCAGGCAGCAGAGCAAGACGAAGACATAGCCGGTCGCCGAGCCTGGATTCAGCCAGGTCAGCCACATTCGCCCCACCGTGGTCGTGGGCAGCTGCGTTGCGCCCGTAGGGACAGGTCGGGGTTCTCACAGTTGACAACCGCCCCGATCAGCGTGAAAGCGAACGCCGCCATCAACAGCCCTGTCACAAAGTACTCCTCGGCGTTGGTGGCGATCCAGGCAGTGATGGTCCAAGCCGTCAGGGCGGCCAACAAGGCGAGGATGGCCCAGCGTACCGGCGTGGACCGATTCTTGCTGGGAAAGTCCAAAGCCGCCGCGGCGGCCATGATCACGACGTTCGCCGCCGCCAGCGTCAAGCCGAAACCGGCGAACACGACGCTCCAAAAAGAACCGCTGTTTAGCGGAGGCCGCATGTCCAGCAGTTCCAGTTGCATTGGAAACGCCCATACCAGGCCGGCAATCACGCATCCAGCCGCGGTGATCACCGTGCCGCTCAAAGCCGAAAGCGTGTTGGTCGCCGTGCTGGCCAAGAGAATGGCCAGACAACTCAGGCTCAAGCTGATCAACAAATTCATCGCCAGGAAAAAGAAGATCGTCGTCAGGTCGACGCCCCGCAAGAGATAGGCCAAGGCGATGAAGGGAACCAGCGCGGAAAAGTAAACGCCAATTTGCAGCAGCACGCTCCCCAACTTGCCCAGCACGATGTGCAGCGCCGACATGCGAGTCAACGAAGTGAGTTCGAAGGAGCCGTTCTGACATTCGCGGGACAGCGAATAGAACGCGGAGAAGGGAATGACGATGGTCAAGGGAAGCGCCAAGATGACAACGTATCCGGCCAACAGAAATTGCCCCGTGGCTTCCCGCGTTGACGAGCCTGCTTGAACGCCAACACCAAATAGAGACCAAATCCAACCGGCCAGGATCAAGGCGAAAAAGGTGAACAAGAAGCGGCGGCTTTTGAGCGCTTGGCGAGCCTCCTTCACCAGGATCGGACTGAGATGCTCGCTCCAATGCTCCAGCAAGTGATCCAAGCGACGAAACCATTGCGATGACGCGATCGTCGCCAGTCGCTGCGAATGCGAAAGCGGCGGAGGCGCCTGGGTTGGGGCGTCAGCCGGAGACACGGCGCCGGATGAGGCATCGTGGGTCATTGGACTTTCCCTCGAGTGGCGTCCAGGAAAACATCCTCGAGATTGATCGCGCGAGGCACGAATTCGAGAATTGGCCACTCCGCCAGAACCATCGCGCGAAGCAGGGCGGCCGATTCGGCTGGCTTGCCATGCAGCTGGAATTTGATGATGTCGTGCGTGCTCGACACGCCGTCGAACATCGGTGCGAGCGTTGAGCCACTGCACCAGTCCTTCCGGGCTTCCCAACACCCGCACTTGATGCTCACTGGGTCCAGCGCGATTCATGAGCTTGGAACGCATCTCGGCGACGGAGCCTTCGGCGATGAGCTCGCCTTGTTCGATGATCCCGACGCGATCGCAGATTTCAGCCAACTCCGTCAAGATATGGGAGCTGATCAAGATCGCCTTGCCTTGTCGGGAGAGGGCTCGCACGATTTCGCGAAGCTCAATTCTGGCTCGAGGATCGAGACCCGCCGCGGGTTCGTCAAGGATCAGAACGGGCGGGTCATGAATCAGCGCTCGCCCCAGACAGAGTCGTTGCTTCATTCCCTTGGAGAGACCGCTGATCGGCTTGTGTTGGATGGCGTCCAATCCCGTGAAACGCATGACGCGATGCAGGGCCCGGCGGCGAACCACGCCCCTCAGTCCGTACGCCCGGGCGAAGAAGTCAAGGTAGTCGCGGCAATCGATGGCGTGGTCGGTGTCGAAGTAATCGGGCATAAAGCCCAGCCGTAAGCGAGCACGGTCGGGATCGTCCACCACCGAGAACCCGTCGACCCGCGCGTCGCCGCTGGACGGGGTGTCGAGACCGGCGAGAATCCGCATGCTGGTTGTCTTGCCGGCGCCATTGGGTCCGATGAAGCCGAAGACCTCGCCGCGGCGCACCTGGAAAGAAACGTCTTGGACCGCTCGCGTCTCCCCGAAGTAGCGACAGAGCCGCTGTAATTCGATCATCGGCGGCGATACCGTTGCGACCGGCTCATCGGCGTTTTCGGTTGGCTCGATTTCGTTCATCGCCATTGTCCATGAATCAGGAAGAGGCTGTTTCGCAAGCGAGCGTCCGTCGCGCCTAAGGTGGTATGGGGATCGCGATCCACCGCCGCCAAGTACTCGCCGGGAAGCAACTCGCGGCCGGCTTGCGACGCCACCGCGCCGTCGGCGAATCCTCCATTCCACCAGACCAGGGCGCTTACGGTAATCGATCGCCTCTGCAGGATTCGATTCGCCGACTCGAGTCGCTCGGCGATCTCGCGCGGCCTGCGGGCTGGATCGGGAATCAGCGTTAGTTGGCTGGACTCGCCGCTGGTCAAGGCCTGAGAATAGAACTCGCGTCCTTCGGGATCCTTCACCAACAGCCATTGAACGTTCGCGCCCAGGTCGTTTCTCACTTTCAGTTCGCCCGGCGCGTCGCGGACGAATCGTAAGGCCGCCGTTGTCGGCTGAGGCCGCACGACCGTCATCTGGCTGAGCTCGCGCGTCGGCAAGTACGCATTCTCGTAAAGGACTTCTCCCCCGAGCGTCCACCGCTGCAGGTAACGGTGGACTTTGCGGCTAGGCCCCGAATACTCCAACATGAACACCGCCGAATCTTCCGGGAACGCCAGCCCCCTTCGACTGCTGGCCGCATAGTAAGCCTGTGCGCAAACACTGACGGCTCGTTCGGTCAATTGGTCCAAGCACGTGACGCTGACGACGCGACACTTTAATCCGAACCCATCGGTAACGATTGCGAAGAAGAAGATCAACAGCGAGATCGCCCCAGCGACCAGCGGCACGGTCAGCACCATCCATTGAATGCGGTTCACGCTCCTCAACAAGATGAAGTTGACCGGGCCAATCAAGGCGACGAAAACCGTGATCAGGAGCAAGAAGAGAAGCACCGGCGGCTTGCCGACGCCAGCGATGTCGAAAAAGGGAAGGTCGTCAGGCTGAATGAAATGAACCGCTCCCCAACGGCGCGACGCTCCCCATCGCTGAATCGACAGATCGTTCAACAATTGCACCGCGCCGGCGGCATCCGGCGCGAACAGATCCGGGGCGGCGACGGCAACGACGCGACCGGCCAGTAAATCTCGCCAGCGATAGGGCGAGCGATACGCGGGGGGATCGCTGCTGAAGCTGGCGGGGGGGCCGCCGGCCAAGGTCGTCGTTTTGGGAGATTGACCGTAGCTCCAACCTCCACGCGCCGAATCTTGCACCTTGGCGGACGTCATCCGTCGCCAGATTTCACGGCGTTCCGCGTCGTCGGGGGCGCCCGTCACGCACAAGTTCCCACCGCTTTCCACCCATCGGCGCAGTCCCTCCAGCGACGTTCGATTCGTCGCCGCCAAACGCTGCAGATCCGCCAACGGAATCACAACCACGTCATACCCCGACCAGTCCAACCAGGACGCGGGAGCGGTGCTCGGCGAACAGCAATCGACGTAGGGGTTGCGGCTCACCTCTTGCATGTGATCCCGCAACGTCGGCGCCTTGACGCGGCGGGCCGGCAACCCCACGACGGTCGCCAGACCGAAACTGCTGGGAAATGGAGGATCGATTTGATCGGCGGGTCGATCCAAAGAGAACTCGACTCCCTCCGAATTCAACCCGCCGGACGCCGCCGCCGAATGCACCAAGAGGAAGCACGGCAACGGACTCTGCTTCGAGTAGCGGCCTTCCGCCAGGGTCGTGGTGAACGCCATCGACAAGGGCATGCGCGACAGTTCGGGGAGTTGCCGTCCACCCTCGAACACATCGACATCCCAGCGATACTTCTGGTTCGCGACTGGCAAGGCAATCGTGCGTTCGGCGACAGGACTGCCCTGTGGCAGCTCCATTTCCACGACATAGTTGTATTGATGATTCTCCCATGGGGCGAGACGCGTCGAGAAAACCACTCGGAATCGCCGAGTCGTCGGCGCCGGTCCAGCAGGCGAGTGAATCAAGCGAACGGTCAAGGGCCGAAATCCGGAGTGGTTCGCTCGATCCGCAAGCCTGACGCCGATGGTCAGATTATTCTTAACGCGATTGGCCGGAGGCCATTGTTGCTCGGCGGGTTGCGCCATGCATGTCGCCGCGTCGAACCATGCCGGCGATAGGATTGACAACCCAACGACGAGAGGCCAAACAACCCATGAAAGGGAGTCGCTTTTCGCGGCGCGGTAAGCCGGCAAGCCGATCCGTCCCACGGCGCCGGTCCCCATGGAGAGTCGTTGGCATGTGGACAACGAGCTCATGGCGTCGCCTCCCCGGCCTCGGACGAGGGCGTTGGCGGCGGCGGGATCGTGGGCGCGGCCGACACACGGGTGGCCAACCGGAGCGCTACCCCATACATGATTGCCGATGCGAAGAAGAACGCGATCAGCGCCCCGACGCCCACGATCAATCCAATCGCCCAACTGTAGCCGCGCGCCGCCAGCGATCCGAACGCGGAAACGACGCCGATCACCCCCATGATTTTAAAGATCGTGCGAATGCTGTACTGCGGTAGAAACATCAGCCGCCTTCTTCTGGGTGCGGGATGGCCGACGAACGAAATGGGACGTCGTTCACAGCTTCTCCGTTTCTCTTCACTTCACTTCTTCACGTCGTTTCGCTTGACTTGACGCTGTGTTTCACGTTACAGTCTGCACCAGAGAGGTTTTGAGCGTACCGCGTGCGGTGCGAGCCTGTGGCCGGGAACCTCTCCTTTTTTATTTCTTGCCGCTCCCGCCAGTCCACGAATCGCTTCGCCCAAAGCGATCCGATCTTGCCTTCCATCCCAAATGCAATGCATGCGAATTCGCATGATGCAAACCGCGTCGTAGGATATCGTGCGCGCCTCTGATCGCGCCTCTGGTTTATTGCGTCGTCGCGGGATTTCCAATGCGATAGAGCGACTCTTCGCCGCGAATCAACAACAGGCCGTCGCCCACGGCATACGAGGCGAGCGTCCGTTCGTTCAATGGATTCGAGGCCAACAGCGAAAACGCGTCGGAGTCCGCGACGACATAGCCGACGCCTGTTTCTGATTGGAAGTACACTCGCCCTTCGGCTACAACAGGCGACGCCGAGAACCCTCCCTCTAAACGCCCCTGCCACAGTTCCTCACCGGTCGCGGCTTTCAAGCAGGAAGCCACGCCACGATCACTTACCAGGTACAATCGCCCTTGGGACCAAACCGGCGAGGGCGTATGGGGCGCTCGCTTGGTCAGCTTCCACGCCACATGCGTATCGGTCACGTCGCCGGAGCCTCCGGGGCGAATCGCCAGCAACGTTGGCGAATCGTAGCCGGTGCCAATGAAAATCAACCCCTCGGCGAACACCGGGCGAGGAATGACCGAGTAGCCGTCATACCGCACTCGCCAGACTTCGCGGCCGGTCTGCACGTCGAAGGCACTCACCGCATTACTCCCTGGACTGATGGCCAAGACGCCGCCGTCGCCCTCGATCACAAGCGGCGTGCTGAACGAGAACTTCTTGGTGGCGTCGGACGTCCGCTCGGTCTTCCACAGTTCCCCGCCATCCTCCGCACGCAGGGCGACGACAAAGGGATCGGAGGCCCCGTCGCAGCTGAACAACAAGGAACCTCGATGCAGCGCCGGGCTGCCGCCATTGCCATGAACCGGGCGATAGGCGTAACGCTTTGTCTTCCACAAGACCTCGCCATCCGTGCTAACGCACGCGGTGCCCATATGCCCGAAGTGCACATACACCTTGCCGTCATCGACCAGGGGCGTCGGACTGGCGTGGCTATTCTTGCTGTGGATCTTGGCCGCATCGGCGCCTTGTTCGAAGAGCGTGACAGCGAAACGTGGTTTGCCATCGGCGAGCGCGACGGAGATCAATTGCAGTTCATAGCCGCCTCCGGCCGCCGGAACCGCGGAGGTCAGGTACACGCTCCCATCGAAAATCACCGGAGACGACCAGCCTGTGCCTGGAATCGCGACCTTCCATTGCACGTTCCGCTCGTTCGTCCAGTGGATGGGAACGCTACGAGCATCGCTCAAGCCTTGGCCGGTCGGCCCGCGGAACTCGGGCCAGTTCGGCTCGCCGCTGAAAGCCAGCGATCCTAAGAGGGAAGCGGTAAAGGCGAGAAGGCGCCACGCTGTCCGCAGCGCGAGAACCGGCGGCAAAGGTGCGATACAAGACCCGGTGCTGGGAGACATGGCGGTGTGTGGCATGGCGGTGTGTGGCATGGTGGTGAGTGGCGTGAATCGAGACAGGGAAGACGGTGATGCACTGGAAAAATGCGGGACCGGTGCATTAGTGACGGCCCCGGCCGTTTGAACGCGCGGCGCAACTCTGGCATTCTACTTGTCGGCGGGCGGGCCCGCGGTGGATTGTATTCGCGAGCGTGGCAGGAAGCCCATGGAGGTTTCCAGCCACGAGCCGCAACTGCAGCCGCCGCCGCCCTCGGGTGAAAGCAACATCCCGTTGGCGGGTATTGTGCTGAGCCAGCAATCAGGTCGCAAGCGCGACCATGCGGTCGCTTTGCCTTCCTGACGGTCCCACATCGTGACGTTTCCTGCTCGGAAGAACAACGCCTGAGTCGAGGCGGAGTAGGTGCCGCAGCTTCCCATGGGCATTTGCTGCGTCAAGACCAGCCCGGTCGTCAATTCATAGATTCGAGGCCTGACGTACAGCGTCCCGCCTACAATTGCCGGACGCGACATGTGGCCGCCATGATTGTCCGACTTCCAGGGGAACGAGTCCTTCCACTCGAGTTTGCCTGTCGCGGCTTCGAACGTGCGCACGTCGAAGTGTTTTTCACCGGACGCCGTCACGACGATCCGCCCCGCGCCATAAGCGGCGTTCAAGGCAACCTGGCCCTGTACATTCTCCAGCCGCTGTTCCCAGCGCTCCTGCCCGGTCAACAAATCAACCGCCACCAGAAACAAGTCGTCGAAGAGCTCCGGACCGATACGGCGCGTTGAGCCGCGCATGATTTCGGGCGAGCGACATTCGGCGAACACCAGCAGATCGTTGGCCGCGGTAATGGTCGCATGCACGATCACGGCCTTTCGCCGCCAATGCACTTCGCCGCTTTGCGGATTGCTGGCGAACAGCCAATCGCCGCAGACTTTGAAGGTCGCTGGCCCGCTGCGTGCGTCGTACCAGCCTTGATCGGCGCCTCCCCAAAAGCCGCGAAAGGGCGCGTCGGCGCGGACGGCGCTCGCTAACAGAACATCGTCAATTCGCGCAACATATCCCCAATGCCAGCGGCCTTCACGGGGCATGGTCGAGTGATCCGCGTCGGCAGCCTCAGGGGATTGGGCGGGCGCCTCCAAAGCGACGAATTCCGGCAACGGCCGACGCTCCAGGACTTCGCCGTCGGCGCCGGCGATGCGCCAGAGTCGCGCGTCATGGGCGAGGTACACGGCGTCCGCATCCGCGCACCAGTTGGCGCAATCGCGGGGCATGTTGAAGCGCCGCAAGTTGGGAAGCTCCCACGACCAAAGGATCGCACCGTTAAACGAGTCCAGCGCCAGCAATCGATCGAGCCCTTGCAAATAGAGGCGTCCACCGGCGGCAAGCGGCGAGGGCTTGCGACCATTCCGATCCGCTTGATATCGAGCTCCTGGCCGTCCGATCCATTGGACTTGCAAGTCGTCGATCGAGCGCGCGTCTTGCAGCGTTTCGCCGCCGAAGGCGGAGTTATCCGCGGCGCCGTACAAATGGGTCCATTCGCCGGCGCCAGGCGGCTTTCCGCGACGCCACAAGGAGTGTGGTCGGCCGGCTGGCGATTCGCCCGCGATGAGATCAGCGGCGCCAAGCGCTGCATTCTCATGGCTGTTGACGGCGACAAACGCCAGTGTCGCTTCGCCCGTGGATGACTCGGGAAAGGCCTCCTCCATCGCGTCTGCGAAATCGTCGGAATCCGGTTGCATGACGATGGCCAGACCGCCGAAGGGCCGCACGATTTTGGCGAACTCGGGCAAGGAGCGACGCGGCTTTTCTGAATCGCCATCCACTCGGCGGTGTTCCATGTCTTCAGCGGGCGCCGCGTCTCGCCAAATGGCCACATTGGCCCATTGACCGTGGGAAGGCGGATGCCGCCAGGATTCGATGTGGGTGACAATAATTCGGCCACCGAGCCAACCTTCCTTCAGCAGTCGTGCTCTGGCTCTTGCCACTCGCCGCGCGTCAGTATCCCAAACGTGGATTCGCATCCGCGTTCGCTCAGCAAGCCGAATCGCCAAGTCGCCTTCGTCTTCCGCTCCGTAGATCAGTGCAAGCCCGTCCTGGGGCAAACGACGGTCGCTTTGTTTGGCGTCAGGTTCCCGACGGCCGCGATAGTTGAAGAACGTGTCGCATTCCAGCGGGCCGTAACGATAGTCGATATCCGCGGCCTCGGCGACAATGGAAAACTCATATCGCGAGTCGCGCCGCAGTCCATCCACGACCGCGCGAAATGCACCGTCGCTCTGCAGGTGCGCGAGCGTTTCCCGCCGTCCTTGCTCGTCGTAGACCCGCAGCTTCTGTGGCAGGGCGTTTCGCGGAGTGCTCCAAGCAATCTCGGCGCGTTCGGCGTCAAGGAACCTCAGGCAGGGGCCCCAGTGCATCACCAACCGCTGGCTGTCGCTGGTCGGTGCGAGTTCCGCATGCCGCTGAATCTCCTCCAGCGAGAGCGCTCGTTGATACACGCGGGCTTCGGCCAAACCGCCGATCATCGGAAAATCTTCGTCCTGGTCGTGATACCCCCCAAGCTCATAAAAGGCTTGAGGCGGGTAGAGAATATCCCCTTGCTGCTCGTCGGAAGTCGCGGCCAATGCTCCATTCACGTAAAGCTGCATTTGCGCGCCGTCATAGACGCCGGCGACATGCGCCCAAGTGTTCAAGGCGAAATCGCGCGGCGCTGTCAGGTAGGTTAACTTCTGACCTTGTGCAGAAGCCAAGCCGAAACAGAAACGCTGGTTGCGGTATCCCAGGAGCCACCCGCGTTCAAAGGCGCCGTTATCTTGGATCGCGCCGATCATGGCGCCCCAGGGTTGAGGTTGATCGATGCGACACACAGCCTCGACCGTCAATGTGCGCTGGGGTTGAGTTGTCCGTTTGTGGTCGCGATGAATCAACAGGCGCGTGCGATCGGTGAGCAGCAGCGCGGCGTCCTTGCCGGCGTCAACAAATCTCGACGGTCCCGTCAGTTTGGCCGGGGAGCGACCAGCCAAGTCCAGGAACGCGGAATCACGAAAGTACGCCGGCTGAAACACCCACTTGCCCAGTAGATCGGGCTCGCGCGTCTTGGCGGCCGCGTCCTCGTGGATTGGGTCCGGGCTGGTCTCGTCGCGCGACGCCGCATCCGCATCCCTTGCAACCGTGGGACTCTGGTCCGAACTCGAATCGCGCGCGTCAAGTGGGGAATCGAATCTGACGTCAAAGCAGTGCAGGACGCCCTCATCGGTGCTCGCCAAGAGACGACCATTGGCCAGCACCAAACCATAGGCGCGACCGTGGACGCGGACCGCCCATTGCTGCTGTCCCGTATCTATGGAATAGGCGACGACTTGGTCCTGACCGCCGACAAAGACGACGTTCTTGGCGACGACCATGCTCAACGGTTCTCGGCATTCGGTTTGCCACAGCATCTTTTTGTTGGCCAAGTCCGAAACAGCCAGATGTTGATCCGTGAGCAAGTAGCTTCTTCCGCCGGCGACCGCCATGGCGACGCCGCCGGCGTAGGTCGCGACGCGTTCGCGAGTCGAAGCCTTGCTGGCCGTGATCCAGCCCGTCTTGTTGCCTGGGCCATGCAGAATCAGGTCGTCTTCGGCGACCACCACGAAGCAACCGCCGCCGCCGGAGAGTTCGCCTTGGGCTTCGCCAGTGCCGCGGTGAAACAGCAGCGGAGCCACGCGTCCGCGAGGAACAATCAGCTGCGTTTGGGTCAGCAGCCAAGGACCCTCGAGAGTTTGCCCGTCCAAACGCCGTACGTAATGCGCGTCGGGTTGCCGCACCTCGCCGGATTCGGCGTCGACCGCGCAAAGAAACGACGCATCCCAAGGCAACAACGACGCGCCGAAATAGGCCGTTTGCCGCCCCTCGTCAAGCAAGACTCCCGTGCGACACGGCCAACGGGAAATCAAGCGACCGTTGTTTAATACCGTTCGCGGTTGCGATGCGTCCGACGGTTCGGCCGCCTCGCGGCGCCAGATCAACTGCCCATCGATCGTTCGCACGCAATAGACAAAGCCGTCATCGGAACCAAAGTATGCTCGCCCTTCGCTGATCGTCGGCGCCATGCGCACCGGTCCGTTGGTGAAGGCCGACCAGCGTCTGGCGCCGTCGCTGGCCGCGAAACAATGCACGGCGTCATCGACCGAGGAAGCAACAAAAACCGCGTCTCCCACCGACACGGCGTGAAACACAGGATCGTAGTTGCGCATCGAACGCAAGCCGCGAATCCCGGCGTACGCATCCCATTTCGCCGGTCCCGACCAAGCGGGCTGAGGCGGATGGTTGGCGCGCCAAACCCAGAGCTGTCGAGGCGGCGTCAACGTCGCCAACTCGGCGACCGCCGCGTTGCGGCGAACGTTGCCCTGATGGGTCGGCCAATCCTCACCAACGCAGGTTGACGCTCGCGACGTCAGACTGGCGAGAACCAATACGACGATCTGGGTTCGGAGGCGTGTGCACATGCAAATACTCGATAGAGACATGGGAAGTGCCCGCATTATGAGGCGACGCTCCACGCGCCGCCACCCGGAAGGCTCTCTTGGCCGCAGCCGCCTTGGGCCATCACGCTCGCACGCGCTGTCCGCCAACTCGATCATTGGCCAACCCTGTTTGGTATGATGAGAGGTCGGCCGAGTTCGCAGGCGTTGGGCCGATCAGTGTGCTTGGGCGGAAGCCGTCGTTTTCACAGGGTCTTCGATGCCGGATTTTCAAAGTTCCGCAACACCCATACTCGCCGTCGCGATGATCAGGATGATTTCCGCCGCCGGTTGGTTGGCCCTGGCAACGCTCGCTTGCGCGAATCCACCGGCTCCCCTGTCGCAAGTTCCGCCTCAAGAAGATTCAGCCACGCAAGAGGCTCCTCCTCAAGCTCAGCTCGTCCAGACCGATCCGTTGGCGACGCCGTTTCCCGCGGCCTGCGAGTTTCGCGAGGACGCGTCCTTCTTTTTGGCTCTGAATCAACCCGCGCTCGGCTGGCGCCAGTTGCGGCTCGGCGAGATCGGCCAACGATGGAAGCAAGTGCGTTGGTGGAAACAACAGGTCGACGCATTGGAACACGCCTGGCTTTTCGGCCCGCCTTGGTTGGTGCAGTCCATGCAATGGCTGCAGGCTGATGAGCAAGCGTTGTTGCGCGACCATGTGCAACGAGCCTTGGAGAGCCCCTGTTACGCGGCCGCCGATCATGCGGCTGGACCCTGGATCGATGGCTTGCGGGAGACCTTGGGCTTGGGGCTGCGGAGCTGGTTCGTCGCCGGCGACACATTGCAACCGCAAAGTGACGTGTGGTTGCGATTGGCGACGTTCGCTTGGGATCGGCGACTGGATCAGTTGCAGGTTCCGCGAATCGTCCTTGCGGCGCAGCGCCAAGGCGATCCGCAAGACCTGCATCGTGAACTGGACGCGTTGCAGCTCCACCTCGCGGAACACCTTGAACAGCACGCAACGTGGCCCGGCCCAAGTGCGGCGAGAAACCAGTGACCAGGCGGACTTGATTGTAGTGACGTTCCAGGGCCGCCGTGTCGCATGGAACGCCGTTCGACCACTCTGGCTTGCCGCCTTGGAGCGAGCGAGCCCGTTTGCGGACCAGACGGAGGCGACGGCCGCCATGGACCGCTTGATCGCCGCGCTGGCGAGCGCGACGCTGCAAATCGTCGTGGGCCGCAACGATTCCCTGCTTTGGTGCGCTCTGGAACCGGCGTCGCCCGGCATGCCGGGATTGACCTTGCCAACCCCGGCGCAACTTGGCGTGGCAGGAAACCTGGCCATCGCGAAGACCGCCACGGGAGCTTACGACGCCTCTTGGCTGCTCGCTGGTTGCTTTCAATGGCGGCAAATGGGAATGCAGGACGTCGTACAACAGCAAGTCATGGAATGGGTCGATGCGAGCGTCGCGCGCTTCAAAGCCAGCCAGGCTCCAGCCGATGCGATCGAGGTCATCGAGAACGAGCTTCGCAACTTCGGCGGGCGCCTGACCAGACGTTTACCCGTGATCGACGCCTGGCTCGTTTCGGGAAGCCAACAAACCAACGGCTGGTGCGTGACCAGTCGCGTTTGGCGGCCCAACCAGCTCCCGGCGACCCCGGCGCCCTTGCGATTATTGAACCACTTGGACGAGCGAACGTGGGCCTTCGTTGTCTGCCGTCCCCAGTTGGCGGAGGCTTATGATCTTTTGGCGACCGCGTTGCGAGCGGCCTACACGAGCGTCGTGAAACTCGGCTCGAACAGCTTGACGTTTGCTGAACAGCAAGTGCTCTGGAAAGCCCGACGGATGATTGAGACCTTGGCGGAATCCTGGAACAAGACCCTCAGCCAGCAATTGCTTCCGTCGTTGCAGGGGTGCGAGCTGGCTTGTTCGGCGAGTTGGTCCTACGCCACATCGCGCCCCTTGCCAACCTGGCCCTCCCGCCCCGAGCCCGTGAAGATGCCTTCGCTGTCGTTGATGTTGGTGGTCCCGGACATGCCCGCCTACGCATCGAGTTGGTCTCATCTCTTCGCACCCATGCTCAGCTGCTGGACCGCGATGCGCCAAGCGTTTCCGGATGAGACGCCTTCTACTATCTCGATTCCCAAGTTGTCCAAGGCGGAAGCCGCCGACGCCGCGAGCCCGTCGACCGCTTATCTGTGGCCGTTCCCGCAAGGGTGGCGGTTGGACGAACGCATCGCGCCGCATGCGAGAATCGAGGGCGACGTCGTCGTCGCTGGTTTTTATCCCGCAGCTTCGGCAGGGCGATTTTCGGCGATGTCCAGCCCGCCATGCGCTGATCTGTTGGAGGATTGGCGCGAACCCCTGCAGGCGGCGTGGGCGCTGGACTGCGTGGCGCTGAGTGAGGAGCTCGCGCCCTGGTTGCGACGCTTGAGCCAGAGCGGGAGCGACGACGCCAACTCGCAATGGCCCCTGGAATCGTCGTTGGCCCCGGCGATCCGCTCGTTGGGTCGCCTCGCGGGCACGACGCGGCATCGCGGCCGCGAGCAAGTGACGCGGATCGTGTGGAGTCGCAACTAGGCGGCTAGGGTGATCGCGGCGGCGCAGTGCACTGCGACACGATGAAGCCGGCCCAGGCGGCGACCGCCGGTCCTCGAGGGGCCGCTTGCGCCACTCGCCGGATGCGTTTGGGTCCGCGAGTCGGTTCGACTCGGACTCAGCCGCTTCCTCGAGCAACGTGAGTTGCGCTTGCCTAAGGGCTTGGGCCGCCGGCAGGCCGTCTCGCCAGAGGCCCTGATAGAACGCCTGCATCAGTTTCATGGCGGCTTGATCATCGACCTTCCAGAGTGTGCCGACGACCGACTGCGCCGGAAAGATGGAACGCGCGATGCAGCCCAAGGACGCCTTCGCCGCCGGCCGTGTCGCCCAGCCCCGTGTCGCACGCCGAGAGGACGACCAGGTCGATGGGTCGCAATCGGGTGGCGGCGATCATCTCCGCGGATAGCAATCGCGACCGTTCGCCTTCGGCGAGGATAAGCCCGCTGAGCGTCAAGGGATGGCGCCCAACCACGGCCGAGCGCACGCGGCTCACGCCCAAGCCGGCGCCCAATTCACGATCGGCTTGCAAGGCGGATCGATACGCCTCTTCGGCGAAGAACCCATGGCTGGCGATGTGCACGATGGACGCGTGGTTCATCGCCTGCAATACCGCCTCGGGAGTCGCCTCGTTCCTGCGAAGCTGCGTCACCCCTCCGCGACAGGTCGCCGCAATCCAATCCAACTCAGCGGCGGTTGCCGGCAAGGGAGGCCAGTCGCGATCTTCGGCGGCGCGATGCACTTCCGAAAGCTTCCTGGTGGGGCCGACCTGCCGAGCGTAGTCAACATCGCCCACCAACAGCAGCGGGCCCGCCGGCGGAGCGTGCAGAGCCGTCGGCAAGACATCGCCACGAGGCGGCCCCATGGAAAGGACTAGCGTATAGTCCTGCACCAGGCGTCGGTTGCGCCGGGGATCGACGATGGCGCCCCCAAGGAATCGCACACAACGCCTGCTCCGGCCGAAGCAGGACCGTCTCCGCGTCTGGGGGCAGGTGTTTGACAATCGGCCGCCAGATGATCGCTCCGACCTGCCGCGCCCACGGGGAATCGTCCCGCCCTTCTTCGATGGCGCGTCGCCAGTTGGCGATCGCGTCATCCAACCGCACCGCCTGCCCCAGGTCAACTCGAGTGATC
>CAVORG010000014.1:0-96379 GCA_963698545.1 uncultured Planctomycetaceae bacterium | reverse complement strand
TGGCTTGGTGTTGCTTCTGGTCATCACCGACTTCGCCTGGATCGCATTGCTGTTGCCGTTGTGGGCCATGGTGGTGAGTACGTATGTCCTGGTTGTCTCGTTGGATTAAATCCGAGGAAACCGGCACGAACATCGGGATCTCAACCTCGGCCTTTCTCACACTCGTCGCTCAAATGTTCGCCATCACGACTCTTCTGCAACGGGTGCCCTACGTTACTCGGATGGATCGTTTCATTCTGCTCTCCACATTGGTCGTGTTTGCTGGTTTGATCCAAGGCGCTGCGTACGGGCGCACTTCAGGTCTTGATTTACCAACTCCAGGTCTTGATCGAAGAGTCGGCTGGAACCGAACCGTCTTCGCGAGTTCGTACAAATCGAGCCCATCATGCGAGAATGCCTGTTGCTGAGGTACTGCGCATTGCGCACTTGGAGTTGCGTAGTCTTACGGATACGATTCGCCGCCAGTGGCTATTAGAATAGTGGTTCCGCCTGCCGAAATGAACTGAACAGGAGCAACCATGGCTGATTCAGCAACAAAACTCAGCACCGTCCCGTTGAATTGGAGCGAGGTTTATTACACCAACTGCCCGCTTGTGTCCGCCAGCAATGTCGATCAGGAGCTCGGTTGGACTCGTGAGGAATTCAAGAAGATTGGTGTCAAGTACGCGTTTATGCGTTCCACTCCACTGAACGATTGGTATCCGCACTACATCCACAACCTTGATAACCTGATTCGCTTTGGCGGGCTGTTCCCGCCCATCCACGTTCATGCGGACATTCGCCGGACCAAACTGTTGGGCGTGACGCATGCTCCGCATGAAGGCGGTTGCATGCTGGTGTGCGCGAGGGACGACATCTACCGGATGGTCGAACTGAAGGGAAAAAGAATCGGTCTCTCAAAGAGCCTCAACTTCATCAAGAACGACTGGTGGCGCATTCAGGAGCATCAAGGTATCGAGTTGATGCTGCGAATGAATGGCATGACCATGAACGACGTCGAGATCGTGGAATTCCCCTACGCGGATGACTGGTACAACGATCCCGCCATGGTTGGACCGCCAATGGAAAACCCATCGGAGTTGTGGCTCAAGCGTGATCACAAGCATGACCTGGCCTTCCGACCGTTGGAGACGGCGCTGCTGCAGGGAGCGATCGATGCGATCTATACACAGAGCAAACCCTTTCAGCACATCCAGGAGGCGACGGGCAAATTGAAGGCGATTGAGGATTTGTCACGGTATCCGGACTGGACTCTGCAGGTCGCCAACATTCCCGCCGCCATCACCTGCACCACAGAGATGGCTGAGCAGCACCCCGAACTCGTCGTCACATTCATGAAAGGCATGATCAAAGTCGGACGCTGGGCCAACGAGCACAAACACGCGGCAGCGGCGATTCTGGACAAACAAACTTTCTATCTGGACGTCGAGGATACCTACGAAGGCATCAAGCACATCGACATGGTACCCAACCTGTCGCCCCAGAATCTCGGCTCGGTGGAGATCGGGAAGGACTTCATGGTCAGCCACGACTACATCAAGAACGACTTTGACGTACACGAGTGGGCTGCGCCGGAATTCCTGGAACAAGCGGCAAAAGAACTGATCAATGAAAGCTGGGAGAAAGTAACGGGAGACAAGCTACCGACAGCGTCCACGGCGCGACTCGGGTAGTCGGGAGAGACATCTCCGCTCGTCATTCAAGTCACACGAACAGATGGAGGGTGGAAATGTTGACCGCTTACGAATTGGATGAGATTATCAAGGTCGATGAGAGCTTGTGCATTACCTGCGGTAGTTGCATCAGGGCTTGTCCAGGTGGCTTGATCACGAAAAAGGGATTTTCCGCTGCCTATCGAAAAATCGTGGGACCTGTGCATCGACTGTGGTCACTGCGTCGCTATTTGCCCGACAGGCGCCATGCATCAGCGGACGATGGGGCCCGAGGATTGCGAGCCGATCGATATTCATCTCATCCCTAGGTGGGATCGGGTCCGTCAGTTCCTGATCTCACGGCGTTCGGTTCGGTGGCTATATCAACAAACCAGTCGAAAAAGAGAAGATGCTGCAAATGCTGGATGTAGCCCGTTGGGCGCCAAACGGAGCGAACCGCCAGGTCATACGCTGGCTGGTGATCAACGATGTGGCGGAGGTGCATCGGATAGCCGGGATGACAATCGACTGGATGAAACACGTCAAAGAGATGAACGCATGCTCTACCAGGAAGCCAAACTCGAAGTGTTTGTCGAAGCATGGGATGGTGGAAAAGACCGCATTTCCAGAGGGGCTCCCTGCGTTATCCAGGCCTATGCACCGAAAGAGGAGAGGACGGCGCCACCGGCTGCCATGATTGCCATCGCCTACTGTCAATTGGCGGCTACCGGACTCGGTTTGGGAACCACCTTTACCGGAAGTATCAACACAGCGAGCCAGGCCTACCCGCCTCTCATCGAGGCGTTGCACATGCCGGAAGGATACGCTCCTTTTGGAACGTTCGTGATCGGTTACTCGGCTGAGCAATACCACCGTATTCCTACGAGAAAGCCCGCCGATGTGACCTGGCGCTGAGATTGCGCAAGAGAGGACGCAATCGTCAGAAACTCGCGGTTCACGTTCCGATGCGACAACGGAAAGAAGCACATGATGCAATTGAAAACACAGACTGGCAGATTCAGAGGCCCTGCCGCCGCAGCCATCCTGTCCACCGCTCTGGCTGCCCTATGCGTTGTCGCCGCGCCCTGTGCATGGGGACAAGACGCGAAAACTGAACTTCCCAAAGAGAAACAAACGACCCTTGGTCTATATGTCACCGCCGTGCAGGCTTACCAAAAGTGGAAGGCTGCGCCGGACAGCGTCAAGGTGATCGATGTCAGGACACCGGAGGAGTACGCGTTCGTCGGCCACGCAGAGATGGCATGGAACATTCCCGTAGCCTTTGTGGAGTATCAAAGAAAAGACGGCAAAACCGAATACGGCGCGAGACCGAATCTCGATTTTGTCGCCGAAGTCAAAAAGTTGACGCAGCCGACCGATACGTTGCTGCTCATGTGCCGGTCAGGTGGTCGCTCCGCGATGGCCGTCAACAAGCTCGCGGCCGTCGGCTTCAAGAACGTTTACAACATCACCGACGGGTTTGAAGGTGACAAGGTGGAAGATCCTGAAAGCGTGTTTTTTGGGAAGCGAATGAGGAACGGTTGGAAGAACTCGGCTCCTTGGACCTATGGTATCGACCCCGAAAAGATCATCCTTGAAGAGGGCGTCTCAAAACAAACGGCTCGCTAGTGCACCAACTTCCGAGGCGCAGGCGAGCCAGCTCAGCGCCCCGCCCAACGACCCCGTTGCTCCCAAGCCATTCGGCGGCGAATCGCGGCCTGCCAGTCGCCTCAGTCGAAAACCAACAGCGTATCGATGCAGAGCGACTTCCCTGGGGCCTGGGGATCCACGAGTATGCGGACAGGTTCTCGCGTGAGAGCGAGCTTCTTAGCCTTGTCGATATTTGCATAGAGGTTGACAACGGCGGAACGCGAAGCGCCGTCTGAGTCGTATTCCAGGTGCAGGTGGTACCGTTGTGCGTTGTTGACTTGCACATTGGTGCGCTCGATGCGCGTCACTTTTCCCGTCACGAGTTTGCCGGAGCGGAGGAGTCGTTTGCGTTGACGGCGATAACGAATCGAGAAGAACAGGATCAGGCCGCCGATCAACGCAAAGACCACGCCGAACGGAATTGCAATGATCCAGTCGTCTTGTCCGCAGAACGCAACCACGGCGATCGGGACGAGGATTCCGGCAACCGAGAACAGGGCGCCCAGCACGATCAGAAGTCCGTTGTCTCCGCCGACCTGATACCGAAGTCCGCGCGGAGCATTCGCTCTCGGGATCGGTTGCGCGAGGAATGCCTCAAGTTCACGTGGGGAGACCTGTCGCTTTTGGATTTCTTTTCTCAGCAACAGCGCGGCGACACCGCCGGACTTCTCGACCGATGCCAGCATGTCTTCGACCGTGGATTCGCGCCGAACGTCCGGCCGATCGTCGAGCGCCTGTTCGCTCCGTTGCAACAGAGTCAGCATCTCGAGCGCTTCTTTGGTGAACGAACTCAGGCGTTCCGCCGCACACACCCGATTCCGCTGGAACACGACCGCGAGGGCGCCGTTTCCGCGTGCGCTCCATTCCGGATGATCGGCCAATCGGTCCCGAAGCGGAAGATCGAACAACAAGCGCACGGCCCGTTCATTCCAAGCGTGAAGGTGGTACTGGTCCGAGAAACGCTGGGAGTCGTCGAAGTTGATGTCTGTCATGCCTGCAAGTCGCCCCAGCAACATGCCGGCGACTCCCTTGAAGTGCGGCTGGAGAGCGAATTGCGGTAGCTCCAGTTCCGGATCCCGGAGAACGACGGCTGTTTGTGCGATGCGCGTCGGATGCCCGGAATCACTGCGCCGCGTGTAGCTCATGCGAATGACCGAGACCGTCGAACCACCGAGTTGTTTCTGCTCCAGAACATCGCACTGAACTTCCTCACAGAACATTTCTGAGAGCGCGTCACGAAGTTCCTTTGCACTGTCACTTGCCGATTGCATGCTGACGCCGTTTAGAGTCACGCGACTCGCCCGAAAAACCGCACAATCCATTTCAAGAGAGCGGGCGGCTTGCCAGGAAGAGTCGTCCAGTTCAAAAAGTCATGGAAAGGCTCAAGTTAACACGAGTCCATTCTCCCTGCCAGCTTTCGGACAGGCCTGGCACACGCGGTTCCTGGGTCGGTCCGCCTGCAGAACAGTCGCGAAGGAAGTTGGTCAGGCGTTGGTTGTGGTGACTTCATGCCAGCATGACCAAGCTGGTCTGCGCGTGTGGTCTCGCGATGCGCTACAATCCCAAGCGTCGGCGAACTTGTTGGATCCGGACGTGTGGTAACGTGCCGGCTTGGGCTTGGCGAGTCGTCAGCGTTGCCGATTGGCCCGCCCACGCGAGCACGGCAGGCGAGGCAGTACCGCTCGACGATCACGGCCAAGTCTTCAGGCTTGGACTCGATGGCGTATCGCACGACCGCTCTGCGGAGCAGGGCGGACACACCTGTCCCGTTGCGCGAGCCCGAGCGTGTGCGCCAACGTCGTCAACGTCGTTCCGCTGTGTTGCTGTGCCAGCAAGGCGACCATGGGACGAATCATGCTGCGGCTCTGCTTGACGGCAAGTTGTTCCGTCGCGGCGTCGCCGACTTCACAAGTTGCTCTAATCACCGGGGATAGCGAGACCGGGGGAGTGTAGGGTGCTCGTTGCGCTGAGGGATCGCTGCTGTGCGGCGAGGTCAAACGCCGGACGCGGTTGACGAACGAGTCGGAGCCGAGGATCGATCAGTCGGCGGCGTTCGGAAACGGGGATGGGGGGCGGTCGGCTGTCACGAATGCGCTTCACGGCGGAGCTTACCCACGGACTTGAGAAGCTAGCACGAAGTTACCACAACCAACGCCTTGACCAACTCTCCCCCGCGGCGGCGTCGTGCAGCATGTGCTCAATCGTGGCAATGGCCGCAAGCGGCTGTTCACGACGGACGCGGACTACGCCGCTTTCATTTCCATTGTTCTGGAATCGCTCTTGCTTCATCCCTTACGAATCCTGGAGTACTGCGTGATGCCTAACCATTGGCACTTCGTTGTCTGGCCCGCGGGCGACGATGATCTGTCGGCGTTCATGCACCGGTTGACGACGACTCACGCAACTCGCTGGAATGCCTGGCGAGGCAGGACAGGATGGGGACGCGTTTACCAGGGGCCGTTCAAGAGCTTCCCGGTGCAAGCCACTTCTGAGCAAAAAAGAACAATTAGGATTTGACCTCGCGGATGGCGGAGTGGAGGCTGGGGCGGATTGAGATTTGGCTGGGGACGCCAACGCTGTGGCGAAAAAGATGAGCCGAGGTTAAGTCCTTTGAACAAACAACAACGGCTGACCCACTTCTAGAGGTTCACGCTCCGCGCCCCCGGCCGTCCCCAAGGCAGCCGCAACAGGCCTTCTACCTAAACAGCGTAAACCTCCACAACAATTAAACGGCTCCCCGTTTTCGCCTCCCGAATGACGAAAGCAACCTCAGCAAATGCAAGTACATCGCAGGCTTGACGATTTTGTCTTGGCCGGCGATCGCGGCGAGCGCGGCGAGCGCTATTCGTGTGAGCGTCACCCACGCACGCGTCCCCAGGGTTGCGCCCTTCGGGCTTCACCCGGTCTACCAAAAAGGCGCCTGCCCCCTTTTCAGGACGACCTTGGCGGCTTTGAAGATGGCCAAGACGGCTGGGTGTTGCAGGCGCTTTTCGACGGAGATGGCGTAGAAGCGCTCGATCACATCCGGCAATTCGCCGACGACTTGCACGGCGTATTGCTGGCAGATCCGCTTGGCGATCGCCGTGGGGGCCGGAAAGATCCCCAGACCAGCTTGGCCAAACACTTTGAGCAGGGCGCTGTCTTCGAATTGGTGCAGGATGTCGGGGTGGACGTCGTGCTCGCTGAACCACAATTCCAGCGAACGGCGGACCGCCGTGTTCTGAGTGGGCATCAACAGCGGCGCCGCGTTCAGCGATTTTGGAAATCCAACGCGATGCCGGCGGGCCAGCTCCGGCGCCGCAAACAGGGTCACGCTGCACTCGCCCAGCAGATGATTGAAGGCGTGGATATGGGAGCTCGGGGGCAAAGGCGTTTCGGAAATTACGACGTCCAAACGATGCACCGCCAATTCGGTCGCCAGCTCTTCGAGTTTTCCCTCCCGCATGGTCAGCCGGACTTCTTCCGGCATCTCCAGCGCAGGCCGCAGGAGTCGAAAAACCATCAGCTTCGGCACCACTTCGGGAACTCCGACACTGAGGTGAATGCCTCCCCCAACAGGCCGTCCCTGCAACACCTCCAGCATCTCGGAACCCAGCGAGAAGATCTCGTCGGCGTAACGAAACACCGTCTGGCCCGTCTCGGTCAGCTCCAAGCGACGGCCCTTTCGCTCCAAAAGCGATCGCCCCAGGGCGCGTTCCAGCTTCTTGATTTGGGTGCTGAGGGTCGGTTGAGCGACGTGGAGTTGGCGGGACGCCGCGGCCATGCCTCCTTCGCGAACCACCATCCAGAAGTACAGGAGATGGTGATAGTTCAGCCAGTCCATTTGGAGACGCTCCTCCTGCCCAGGGGAGTCGAGGCGCGAAAGCGGCGGGCCGCTCCCCAGGTTCCGACCGCCAATGCATTGAAATTTTCAATGTATTGGCGTAAATATATCTTGCTTGCCAATTGGTCGCGAGGGACGAACTATATTCTGTGAAGACGTTCCGCGGCTCGAGGCGCCCGCTCATGAGAATCGAATTGACCGCTTCCGGTGTCGCGCTCAGCGACGACGAGACCGAGCAAGTCCAGCGGCGAGTGTTGCTCTCGCTGGCCCGTTTTGGCGATCTTATTCAGCGGGTGCACGGGCGCTGTGCGCTAGCTGCTCCCACCGGCGAAGCGAATTTCAACCTGACGATCGTCGTTGAGACGATCGGAACGTTGCAAGCCGACGCTTCGTCGCACACCCTGGTTGACGCGGTCGGGATCGCCGCCGACCGGTTGCACCGCGCGGTGGCCCGCCGGCTGGACAATCTCAATCCGAACCGCTGGCCGCTTCAGCGGCGCTAGACGATGATTCGCTGATCGCGGGAGGCGCCGCGTGTCGTCGCCCGCCGCAGGCAAGAGAAGCCGCCACGCTACCAGGGACTTAGGAAAATGGTTCACGCCGACGACCGCCAACACCAGCAAGAGCTGGCTGTGGCGATGCTGGAATTCTTCGCCAACCGCACGCGGGTTACGTTTGACCGTCTGTTGGCCGCCCGCATGGTGTCTGAGGCGGTACGCGCCATCCCGGGCGACGACCTGAACGCCTGGTCGCGTCGCATGGTCGAATGCGGTGAAGCGTTGCGATTACGTGTTTCAGCGACCGAATCGACAGTCGATGACGCGCTGAAGCTGGTCGAGGAGGGGATTCCCGTCTGCGTCTGCGCCGCCGCTGGCGGTGAGGGCGAAGCGTGGATTGGGCTCAGCGAGGTCAAAGGCGGTAAGATCCGCCTGGCGCCGATCGTCGATGAACAACAGCCATGGGTAAGCCGTCGTCAGTTGCTTCGGCTACTGGGCGTTACGTCCGCGGACAGCCAGGTGCGTTGGATCGTGGGGCAACAAGCGTTGCCGGCCGAATCAGCTCAATCGCCGTTTCCCGGGGGCATGACTCCCTGGGAGCGCGTCTTGGGGTTGATCCGAGTCGAACGTCGCGACTTATGGACGGTGGTCGTTTTTTCAATGATCACCGGCGTGCTGGCGCTGGCCACGCCGATCGCGGTTGAGGCGTTGGTCAACACCGTCGCGTTCGGGCGGTACGTGCAGCCGGTGGTTGTGCTTTCGGTGATGGTGCTGGCGTTCTTGAGCTTCGCGGCGGCGATGAGCGTCCTGATGGCCACGGTCGTGGAGATCATTCAGCGGCGACTCTTTGTGAGGGTTGTCGAGGATCTCGCCTACCGCTTGCCTCGCGTGGAGCAGTCAGCCCTCGATGGCGACTATGGCCCGGAGCTGGTCAACCGTTTCTTTGATATTGTCACCGTCCAGAAAGTTTCGGCGAAGTTGCTGCTGGACGGCGTATCGATCGTCCTTCAAACGGTGATCGGCATGTCGGTGCTCGCCTTCTATCATCCGTTTCTGCTCGGTTTTGACATCGTACTGCTATTCCTGATCGTGTTCGTCACTTGGTGGCTTGGGCGCGGCGCCGTGCGGACGGCGATCAAGGAATCGAAAACCAAGTACGCCGTAGCGGCTTGGCTTCAGGAATTGGTGCGGCATCCGACGGCGTTCAAGATGCATGGCGGCAACCACTTTGGCTTGGAGCGAGCCGACATGTTGGCGGTCAATTTCCTTGACGCTCGGCGAGCTCACTTCCGTATCGTGCTGCGCCAGATCATCTTCTCCTTGGGGCTGTACGCCGTGGCGGCGACGGTGCTGCTTGGATTGGGAGGCTGGCTGGTGATCCAGAAGGAGTTAACTTTGGGGCAATTGGTCGCCGCCGAGCTGATCGTGATGATGATCGTCGGATCTTTCGCGAAGCTGGGGAAACAGCTGGAAGGCTTTTACGATTTGCTTGCCAGCGTGGACAAGCTGGGCGTGCTATTTGACTTGGATGTCGAGCCCAGTGATCGCTTGTTCCATCTCCGAGAAGGCCAGCCAGCCACTGTTGGCTTCTCGAAAGTCGTCTATACTCGCCACAATCACAAGGTGCTGGACGGCCTTTCCTTTGAAGTCGCCGAGGGTGAACGCTTGGCCATCACCGGCCCTGCTGGTTCGGGAAAGTCGGCGGTTATTGAAATTCTGAGCCGTATTCGGGAGCCGGATGGCGGCTTGGTGGAGATGGACAACGTGGACCTGCGGGACATCCGGCCGGATTCATTGCGAGAACACATCGCCGTCGTGTTTGGCATCGAGGTGTTTCACGGCACGATCGAAGAGAACGTGCATCTGAACCGAACCAACATCAACGCCTCCGACGTCCGCGAAGCCTTGGACGCCGTCGCACTGCTCGATGAACTGATGAGTTTGCCCGACGGCTTGGCGACCGTCCTGCAAACGGGCGGCGCTCCGCTGTCAGCCACTCAAGCGCAGCGGTTGATGATCGCTCGCGCCATTGTCGGACGGCCGCGACTCCTCTTATTGGACGGGCCGCTGGACACGCTCTCGGGCGAAACCCTGCAGCGCGTCCGCGAGGGAGTTTTGGGGCAGCGCCGATCCTGGACCGTCGTGCTGACCACGAATCGTGACGACGTCGCCGAAATGTGCGACCGAACTTTGCGGTTGCAGCGTCGGCACGCCGCACGGACAGATCAAGAGAACGACGTCTCGAATCGCAGTCAGGAGACCACACCATGACCAAGCCCGCTATTCCTGGCGCCTCCAAACGCGTGCTGCCGGCCCTGCGGTTGGTCCAATCCTCGCTCAACATTCGGCGATTGGGAAACCTGGCGATGGTGCTCTTGATGTTGACCATCTTGGGCATGCTCTTCCTGCCATGGCAGCAGTCGGCCAAGGGGACGGGCAACGTGACCGCCTTCGTGCCGCAGGAGAGACAGCAATCGGTCATGGCGCCCATGAAGGGAATCGTGGAGCGAGTGGACCCCAACCTTGTCGAGGGCATGCAAGTCGCCAAGGGCGATTTCATTTTGGAGCTGCAACCCTCCGCGGCGGACATGGAGGAGCAGATCGAACAACAGCGCAGGTTCCTCCTGGAGAAGCTCCAAAACACGGAGACGAAAGCCGAACTTTACCAACAAGTCGTCGTTGATCTGACCGCGGCCCGCGACTACGCCGTCAGCGCCGCCGAAGATATGGTGCTTTCGGCGGAAGCCAAGCTCCGCGGCGTTGAGCGATTGGTGGAAGGCTACCGGTCCAAGGAATGGCAGGCCCGGAAGAACTATGAACGCCAGGCAGGGCTTTCCGAGAAAGGCATCAAGCCCGACAGGGAAGTCGAAGTCCTCAAGAAAGACCTGGACTTCGCCTCGGCCGAACTGGAGAAAGTCCAAGAGGACGTCACTGCTTCCCAGCGCGAACTGGATGCAAAGCGGTCGGGGGTCGAACAGATTCGTCGCGAGATGGACACCAAGATCGACGCGGCCCGAGGCATGAAGCAGACCGCGCTCAGCGAACAAAACTCCATCGATAAAGAAATCAGCGACCTGGACATCAAGCTCGGCGAACTGAAACGTTTGGTGATTCGAGCTCCCCGCGACGGAACCATCTTCCGGATGCCGGTTTTCGAACGGGGACAGGTGATCAAGGAAGGCGAGCCCCTCTTAACCATCGTGCCCGAAACCGAGGATCTGGTGGTTGAACTCTGGGTCGATGGGATCGATGTGCCGTTGATCCGAGTTGGCGACCATGTCCGACTGCAGTTCGAGGGGTGGCCGGCCGTGCAGTTCGCCGGCTGGCCCTCAGTCGCCGTGGGGACCTTTGGCGGCGAAGTCTTCGCTCTGGATCGCTCAGACAACGGGAAAGGCAAGTTCCGCGTTCAAATCCGCCCAATCGCCGACGACAAGTGGCCCAGCGAACGTTATCTGCGGCAAGGCGTGCGTGCGAACGGTTGGGTGATGTTGCAGCAAGTCAGCTTGGGCTACGAAATCTGGCGTCAGCTGAACGGCTTCCCGCCCGTGGTCGCCGATGAGGAACCCAAGTTCGACAAGCCAGCCAAGCCGCCATTGCCGAAGTAGCAGGCGAGCGCGGCCTGACAGCCCGCCACGGCTGGACGTGTGTGGCCCTGCGGGCCGTCTCGTACAGACTTCCTGGCCGTTAAGGGGCGGCCGATAAATAACCTCCCGGTTTTCAGCGCGAGAAATCAGGGGTTCTGGCCGATCACCCAATAGGTCGGGAAGGGCCTTGATCGTAAGCCGGTCCACCTGGGAGGGTAGCAGGCCCGACGGGCCGAGGCAGTTTTAGCCGTGGCCGTAAGGCGAGCCGTTTAAGCTAGCATGAAGCGAATCGCGACTAGCCGGCAAATTCCCGCCACCGTTGGGCTTGTCCGGCTCGTGGGGCTCGCTGCGTAAGCACTTGTGGCGACAGGCCTTGACATGCCCGCGTGGCCCTTAGTCCGCCATCGTCGGGCTTGTCCCAGCGGGGCGCTGCTCCACGCCAGAGAGCGCTGTTTGCTCGGCGAGGAGCAACGCTCGAAGGGGACATGCCCCGTCGTGGCGTGCTCGCCGCGAAAGCAGGTTGCTCGCTCCAACGCCTCACGGCCACGGCTAGAATTGCGGTGGGCCTCCGGGCCTCGGACAGAGTCGGGTTGACCACCTTACGATCAAGGCCGTCGGGAAGTTATTTATCGGCCGGCCCTAAGTTCGATGCCCTGTTCGTTGATTTCGGATCAGGGCGCGACGGACAATGTCAGTTGCGGCCAAAGCGCGTCGGACGGATCATGGCGCTCCTCGTCGGTGGGGCAGACTTCGCACTGCGGCAGCGCGACGCGCAGCGCGTCCAGGGCTTGAGCGTCCAGGCCTGCGTCCTCCAGCTGCAACCGCCGCAGCGGCTTCAGCAGCGCCAGCTCCTGGAGAGACGCCTGATCCAAGTGCGTGCGGCGGAGATCCAATTGAGTCAAGCTCGGCAACCGCTGCAACGAGGCCAGTTGCCGCGGGGCAAAGGCCGCTTCGGCCAGGCAAAGCTCGTTCAGTTGCTCGCACGCAGCGAGCCCCTCGAGTGCGTCGCCGGGCAGCTGGGCGCGGACGAGATGCAGACGACGCAGCGCCGGAATCTCCGCGATCAGCTCCATTTCCAGGCGTGTGGCGGTTAAGCCGGTGAGGCTTACATCTCGCAGCTGGGCGAGATTGCGCAAGCCGATGATCGACGCGACGCCAAGTTCGTCGGCGGTCGCCGACAGAGCTTCCAAGTCGGGGGCCGCGTCCAGGCAGCGGCGGAGTTGATCATCGCTGACGAGCCCAGGAAGCCGAATCCCGCGAATGCTGACCGGACCCGGCGGCAATTCGCCCGGCGAAAGCAGCGGCTCCGGCGATCGCCAGCGAACCGGATCCGCCACCAAAATGGGCGATCCCGCGTCGTTGTGAATCAGGGCGACGCCGCCGGTGTTCCAGATCCAATCGAGCAGACTTCGTTGCGGCGAGACATCGCAAGCGGCCAATAGAGGACCTTGATCGGTGATCGCCGTTGGCGACGGCTGTGCAACCTCCGAGGATTCTGGCGGCGGCGTTACATCGCCCGCGCTGGTCAGCGCGACTCTGGACGCGGGTCGTCCCGCCGGAAGCTGGGCGGACGATTCCGCGCGGGCCTCCGCTGTGGTGGGGCGGGAAAGCACCGTCCACACGGCGAACGCGCCGACGGTGGCGACGAGCGCCGTCCCGACAAGCGCGAGCAACTGGGCGCGATCCAGACGCAGAGCGCGGCGCGAGAGCCGCGACGGCTCACGACGGATGGTAATTTTCGGCGGCGTTGGGGCCATAGCGGGACGCTGTCCTTTTGCGGTTCGCCTGCTTCTTCCGTGCTGATCCCGTGTTTGGTTCGGCGAACATCGATTGTTGATCATGGTACCGCATTTCGTTCCGCAGCAGCAGCGATTGGCGGCTAATTTGCGAGAAAAGGCGAAACGTTAACCGCCGGCGAATCATGCGGTTACATACCTCCGGGGGCAAGGTCCGAGTCGCGCCTGTCGCCAAGCAGGGCCGCGGCCTATACTTGCTCCTTCGTTGGCGTGCGGATTCTTGCCTGGTGCAACCATGATTCATTCCTCCTCGCGTTTCCGGCTGGGAGCCGTTTCTTACCTGAACACCAAGCCGCTGGTGCATAAACTCAGTCGGCTGGCGCCCTGGGCCGATCTCACGCTGGAGGTGCCCAGCCGCTTGGCGGATGGCCTGCGGAACGGCTCCTACGACGTCGCGTTGATTCCTTCGATCACCTACTTCCAAGATCCCCAGTTGCGGATTGTCTCGGACGCCTGCATCGGGTGCCTGGGACCCGTGTGGAGCGTCAAGATCTTCTCGCGGAAGCCGCTTGACTCCATCCATACGCTCGCCCTGGACGAAGGTTCGCGAACCAGCATCGCGCTTTCCCGCATCTTGTTGGCCGAGAAGTTCGGCTTGAGGCCGGAATTGTCGCCCTTTCCTTTAGACGCTGACGCGCAGGAACTCCCGACCGACGCCGTACTCATGATCGGCGACCGTTCCATGCATGGTCCGCCGCCGACCTACCGCTATCAATGGGATTTGGGGGAGCAGTGGCGATTGCACACGGGTTTGCCATTTGTGTTCGCCATGTGGGTTGCCCGGCCTGATGTGCGGCATCCCGAACTGGAGTCGGCTTTGGCGGCCGCTCGCGATTCGGGGTTGCGGCACCTGCACGACATCGCTCGCCGCGAGCATCGCGCGGCCGGCCTGAGCCAACCGGACTGCTATCGCTACCTGAGGCACAACTTGCACTTTCACCTGGGTCCGCAACAACGGCAGGGCCTGGAGCTCTTCCGCCAATTGGCGGTGCGGGAAGGGCTGGCCCCGCCCATCGGCGGGCTCGCTCGCTCCCGAAGCTAGGCTCGGCCGTTTGCAGGAAGACGGCCGCAACGCCTGGCGAATCATCATTCGCTTGTCGTCCCACCAAGACACGCCCGAGGCTGACCATGATCCAAGACATCCTCAGTAAAGCAATCGCCGGTGAACGGCTGAACGCCGCGGACGGACTGCGGCTGCTCGAGTCCCACGATCTTGCCGCAATCGGCAACGCCGCGGAGCAAGTGAGTCGCCGAATCCATCCGGAATCCTATCGCACTTACAACATCGATCGAAATATCAACTACACCAACGTCTGCACCGCGGTGTGCGACTTCTGCGCCTTCTATCGGGGCCCCAAAAGCGATGAAGGCTATGTTTTGCCGCGCGAGGTGCTGCTCAAGAAAATGCGAGGAAACCGAGGCGCTGGGCGGCGAGCAGATTCTGTTGCAGGGCGGTCTCCACCCCGACTTCAAGCTCGAGTGGTATGAGGACATGCTCCGCGACATGAAGTCGCACTTCCCCGGGATCAACATTCATGGTTTCAGTCCCCCGGAGATTCACCACTTCACCAAGGTCAACAAACTACCGCTGCGAGAAGTTCTGCAGCGGCTGCAAGCCGCCGGACTGGGCAGCCTGCCAGGGGGCGGCGCCGAAATCCTCGTGGATCGCGTGCGGGCGGCCATCACCCGCGGTAAAGTCATGACCGACGACTGGTTGAACGTGATGCGCGTCTGGCACGAACTGGGCGGAGTCAGCTCGGCCACCATGATGTTCGGTCATGTCGAAACACTGGCCGAACGCATTGAACACCTCGAGCGGATTCGGCAACTGCAGGACGAGACCCACGGCTTCACGGCGTTCATCTGCTGGACGTTTCAGCCCGACCACACCGACATGTCCGATATCGCCCAGGCCGGCTCGTTCGAGTATCTAAAGACGCAGGCCGTGTCACGGTTGTATCTGGACAACATCCCCAACATCCAATCCAGCTGGGTGACTCAAGGGCTGAACATTGGACAGCTGGCCCTGTTGTTTGGCGCCAACGACATGGGCAGCTTGATGATTGAGGAGAATGTCGTGGCCGAAGCCGGCACCGTGCACTTCTTGACGTTGCAGCAGATTCGCGACGCGATCAGCGAACTTGGCTTCGAACCGCGTCAGCGAAACGTCCGCTACCAACTGCTTCCCAAGGATCAGGAAATGAAGGCCGTGGTCGCCAACGCGGACCCCAGCCGCTTGCCAGTGCTGGCCAACCTTTGAGCAATCGGATCAACGGCGGTTCGCAGTCCCAAACGGGACGGCCCCAAATCAGCCCAGCGTGCAGCGTAGGGCAACCCTGGGTAGCCGGCGTTAACGTTGCCAGACGGGCCTGTGCACCCTGCTTAGAATCGGGGCTTCCCGTCTCCGGGGGGCGGCTGGCGGCCCGTCTTGCCTGAGGGTTCCCATAGCGGGTGAGGCGTGTGAGCTTGCCGCATGTAATCCTCTAACTGCTTGACGACGTCTGGGTGCTGTTGCGCCTACGTTCTCCGCTTCGCCCAGGTCGTCGCTCAGGTTGTAGAGCTCCGTCGGTCCGGTGAACATCGGCATCCGTACCGCCTTCCATTGGTCGTGCAGGACGGCCTGTTTGCCGCCGCGTTCGTAGAATTCCCAATACAGGTATTCGTGCTCTTGCTGCTTCTCGGGATCGCCGACAAGCGTCGGTAGGAAGCTGATGGAATCGCTGGGCCTTTCGCTCTGGTCGTTCATCAAATCGGCAAGCGTGGCGAAGAAGTCCTGAAACGACCCCGCATGCTCGCTGATCTCATTCGGCTGAATTCGGCCGGGCCAGCGGGCGATCAGCGGCACGCGGATGCCGCCTTCATACAGGTCGCGTTTCATTCCTCGCAGCGGGCCGCTGGGCCCGAACCTGGCGGGATCATGCCCGCCTTCGTTATGCGGTCCATTGTCGGACGTGAAGAACACCAGCGTGTTGGCGTCCAGTTTCAAGTCCGCCAGCAGCTCGAACATCTTGCCGATTCCCGCGTCCATCCGCGTGATCATCGCCGCCTGACCCTTGTCCGGGTCGGGCCAGTCCGTTTTGTCATAGGGAGCGTACGAAGGCGTCTCTTGGCCGTTGCCGGTGGCCCGCGTGCCTTCGTTGTTGGCGTGTGGGATCGTTAACGGCACGTAGAGAAAAAACGGACCGTTCCGCTGCTCTCGAATGAATTCCAACGCTTCGTACATGATCAGGTCATGGCTGTAATCGCGGCGCTCGGCGGCGTGTCCGCCGCGGAAGCCGCCGGAGCTGCGAGCGGCGTCCACGACGACGTTTCGGAGGCCGATTTTTTGCTTATTACGCCACAAGAACCTGGGGTAGTAGTTGTGCGCGTGGAGTTGATTCAGATAGCCAAAGAACAGATCAAAGCCTTGATCGTTTGGCAGGCCCGCGCGCGCCCCATCCTGATCGTCGCCCAGCCCCCACTTGCCGCACATCGCCGTGGCGTAACCGTTTCGCTTGGCCAGTTCCGCTAACGTGACGTCATCATCTTGCAGCGCCTGGCGACTGCCCGCTCCATTGCCGCGGACTCGAGCATGGCCCATGTGTTTGCCAGTCATCAGCACGCAGCGCGACGGAGCACAGACGGTGCATCCGGCGTAGAACTGCCTGAACCTCACGCCGTCGGCGGCCATGCGATCCAACACGGGCGTCTGGATCAGCTTCTGCCCATAGCAACCCAAGTCCCCATAGCCCAAGTCATCAGCCATGATCAGGATCACGTTCGGCCGCGGGGCCGCCTGCGGAGCGGGCTCTTGAGCCAGCATTGCACGACTGCAGAAGGGCAAGAGCAACACTGCGGCAAGCAGGCTCGCGGCCGACGCGCTGGACGTCGCGGGCGAAAAGCCCCGTCGCCTGCGATGGCCAAGATCCAGAGGGAGAGCGGAGGACTTCATGCGTTTTCTTCGGAAAGAGCAGGGGATGCGGTGACGAAGCCGATTCGAGTCCGGGGGGACGAGCGTCGCGATCCAGTATCTTGTTGCCAAGACGCCGCGTCAATTCGGCGCCTCGGCGTCACCCAGAAGTCCGGTTATGGAAACAATTCTGCGGGCACGGTATCCTGAAAGATTGGTGCGACGGCCTCGCCTTCCGCGGATGGCGAGAACGCGCCGGTTCCCTCCTGCATGCTCGTGATTCGAAAGCCCCCCTATGCACCGCGCGCAGCGACTTCCCAAGTTTATTCCCTTGGCTTTGCTTCTTCTTGCCTTCGTGAGCCGGCCCGCCGCCGCGCAACGACCCGCGGAAGTCAAGCTGGAAAAGGGCGATCACATCGCCCTGATCGGCAACACTCTGGCGGACCGCATGCAGCATGACGGTTGGCTGGAAACGATGCTGCAGGCCCGCTTGCCCCAGCATGAATTGGTCGTCAGGAATCTAGGGTTCTCCGGTGATGAACTCACCTTGCGATTGCGGTCCCGCGATTTCGGCAGCCCGGATCAATGGCTCGCCAAAGTCCAGGCCAACGTGATCCTGGCTTTCTTTGGCTACAACGAGTCCTACGCCGGCGAGGAAGGTCTGGCGAAGTTTCGGGCGGATCTAACCGAAATGGTGCGGCATTCCCGCCAGCAGCGTTACGACGGTCAATCGGAACCAAGAATCGTGCTGGTCTCGCCGATCGCTCACGAGGATCTGGACAACGTCAATCTGCCCGACGGCAAAGCCAATAACGCTCGCTTGCAATTGTATGTGACCGCCATGCGCGACGTCGCCGCCCAGGAGAACGCCGGCTTCATCGACCTGTTCCACCCCACGATCGAAGCCTACCCGGCCGCCGAGCCGATGACGATCAACGGCGTGCACATGAATGAGGCGGGCAACCGGTTCATCGGAAAGGTGATCGCCGATCGACTGGCGCCGACGCGAGAGGACGCCGACGAGTCTCGCATGCAGGCGGTGCGCACCGCCGTGCTCGACAAGAACTTTCATTGGTTCAACCGCTACCGCACCACCGACGGCTACTCGATCTACGGCGGCCGAGCCGATTTGAAGTTCGTGGCTGGTCAAACCAATCGCGAAGTGATGCAGCGCGAACTGGAAGTGCTGGACGTCATGACGGCCAATCGCGACCGGGTGATCTGGGCCGTTGCGGCCGGTCGCACCGCCCGCGTCGACGACTGCAACACGCCGCCGTTCATCGATGTAGTGACGAACAAGCCCGGCGAGTTGCCCGGCGGCGAGCACTGTTCCTCGACCCGCAAGACGCCATCGGCAAGATGACCGTCGCCGAAGGGTTTGAATGTGAACCTGGTCGCCTCGGAAGCCGACTTCCCGGAACTCGTCAATCCCGTGCAAATGGCCTTCGACACCCAGGGACGTCTGTGGGTGGCGGCTTGGCCCAGCTATCCGCACTGGAAGCCCAAGGACGAGATGAACGACAAGCTGTTGATCCTGGAAGACGACCGACGGCGACGGCAAGGCGGATCAGCTGCCAGGTCTTCGCCGACAAGCTTCATAACCCCACCGGATTCGAATTCTGGGGAGGCGGCGTGCTGGTCGGGCAGGCGCCCGACCTGTTGTTCCTGAAAGACACGGATGGCGACGATGTCGCCGACGTACGCGTGCGCGTCTTGCATGGGCTGGATTCCGCCGACACGCATCACTCGGTCAACAGCTTCGTGCTGGATCCCGGCGGCGCGCTGTACTTCCAGGAAGGCACGTTCCATCACACGCAAGTCGAAACGCCTTGGGGGCCTCCAGTTCGTTCCGCCAACGCCGCCGTGTTCCGCTTCGAGCCCAGGACGAGCAAGTTCGACGTCCATGTCGCTCATGGATTCGCCAACCCTCACGGCCATGTTTTCGATCGTTGGGGGCAGGACATCGTACATGACGGCACCGGCGCGGTTCCCTATCACGCGGCGCTGTTCTCGGGCCGAATTGACTTCCCTCGACAAGCACCGTCGCCCACCGACGGTGTATCAACAACGCACTCGACCTTGTCCAGCGCATCGGAATACGTGACGGGCGATCACTTCCCCGAATCGAATGCACGGGGACTCTGCTGGTCGGCAACGTGATCGGCTTTCAGGGCGTCTTGCGCTACCAGGTCTTCTCCAAGGGCGCGAGCTTCTCGGCTGAGGAAGAAGAGCCGATTGCTGTTCTCCAGCGATCCTAGCTTTCGGCCGGTCGATCTGGAATTCGGCGCCGACGGCGCACTGTATCTGGTCGATTGGCAAAACCCCATCATCGGCCACATGCAACACAACTTGCGCGATCCCAGTCGCGACAAAGCGCATGGCCGCGTGTATCGCGTCGTCAGCAATGATCGCCCTTTGACCAAGAGCCCCAAGATCGCCGGCGCGCCGATCGCGGACGTCCTGCGCACCTTGCAGTCCGTGCGACGATCGTATTCGCTATCGAGCCCGGATCGAACTCAGTGGACGCGACACCGCGGATGTGATCGTCGCACTGCCGCATTGGATGAACGGCTTGGACAAGCAGGACCCGCACTACGAGCATCATATGCTGGAGGGATTGTGGGCCTTCCAATCGCAGAACGTCGTCAATCAACCGTTGCTGGAGCGGATGCTCGAGTCCGCCGAACCCAAGGCCCGCGCGGCCGCCACGCGAGTGCTTTGCTATTGGCGCGACCGGATTGAGAATCCCTTCGCCTTATTGCGCGAGCGGGCCAACGACGAGGATCCGCTGGTTCGGTTGGAGACCGTGCGGGCCGCCAGCTTCTTTGACGACTATCGAGCCGCCGAAGTGGCTTTGGAAGCGTTGAAGCATCCAGTCGATCCTTACTTGCAGTACGTCCTGGACGAGACGTTCAAGCAACTGGATTCGATTTGGAAAAAGGCCATCAACGACGGTGTAACGCTCGCCGCCGACAACCCCGCCGGCGTCGACTACCTTTTGCGCAGCGTGAATAACTCCGAGCTGGCCAAGCTGCCCCGGACTCCGACCGTCATGCGGGCGCTGTTGTCCCGGCCCAACATTCTTCACGACGATCGCCATGAAGCCTTGATGAGCCTGGCCATGGCGAACAAAACCAACATGATGACCGAGCTGCTGGCCGCCATGCAGCGGCTGGATCAGAGCGACAGCACGGACGCTCGCCTGGTGTTGTTGGATCTGGCCCATATGTTCACGCAGCAGGGCCAGGAGGTGTTCAATCGCTATCGCGGACAGATTCAAGAGCTGGCCAAGTCCGGACTGCGGCCGGAAACCCGACGCGTCGCCTATGTTACGCTTGTCGAAGCGGACAAGGGTTTTCAACAGGTGTGGCCGATGGCTCAGCACGATGCGGCGGCGCTCCGCGACCTGATCGGCGCGATCCCCTGGATTCCCGACCCGAAACTGCGAGCACAAGCCTATCCCTTGGCGGCGCCCTTGTTGGGCGATTTGCCCGCGTCCATCGAGGCGTTGTTTGATCAAGAGCATCCCACGGTCGGGCGTTACGTGCGCATCTCGCTACCGCGCCGCGGTACGCTGACCCTGGCCGAAGTTCAAGTGTTCAGCGACGGCCGCAACGTGGCCTTAAGGGGCAAAGCCTCGCAGTCGGCCACATCGCATGGCGGAGTCGCCTCGCGGGCGATCGATGGAAACACGGATGGCGTCTATGGCAACGGATCTCAAACCCATACGCCGGAGAACTCAAGGAACCCCTGGTGGGAGGTGGATCTCGGAGGCGAATTCCCAATTGATTCGATTGTCGTGTTCAATCGCACCGAAGGCGGCGGGCAATTCGCCAAACGCCTGGACGGCTTCACTGTCGAAGTGCTCGGCGCCGGGCGCTCCGACGTGTTCAAGGAAGAGGGCGTCCCCGCGCCCGCCGAATCGGCCACCGTCGCGTTGCAAGGCGATCCGGTGGGAACGCTGCGTCGAGCCGCGATCGAAGCCGTCGCTTCGACCGGCGTCGAAGCGACCAGCGTGTTTCGTCAACTGGCGGGCTTCGTTGAAGAAGGCAAATATCGCGACACCGCCATCAGCGCCCTGAGTCGCTTGCCGCGCAACACCTGGCCGGACAAGGAGGTCTCTTCACTGGCCAACACCATCCTCGCGCACCTGCGTCAACTGCCCGCCGCCGAGCGGACGACCGATACGGTGCTCGATGAACTAGCGCTGGGCAATCGCCTCACTTCCGCTCTCCCACGCGACGATGCGGTGGCCATGCGGAAAGCTCTGCGCGAATTGGGCGTCAATGTTATCCGCTTGCGACCCATTCCGCATCGCATGCTGTACGACCGTAACCAGCTGTTTGTGGAGGCGGGACGGGACGCCGAGATCATTTTCGAAAACGTCGATATCATGCCGCACAATGTCGTCGTCGTGACGCCAGGCTCTCTCGCCAAAGTGGGACTGGCCGCCGAGGCCATGGCCTCGCGTCCGGACGCCTTCGAGCGGAATTTCATCCCAGCCCTCCCGGAGGTGCTCTTCGGCACCAAGCTGGTGCAGCCGGGCCAGACCGATCGGGTGCGTTTCAAGGCGCCTTCCGAGGTTGGCGAGTATCCGTTTGTATGCACCTTTCCCGGACACTGGCGGCGGATGTACGGCGTCCTGCACGTGGTCGAGAACCTGGACGACGTACCGCCCGAGGCGATGGCGCCAGCGGCGGATCCTGAAATCCAAAGCCGACCGTTTGTGCGCAGCTGGACTTTGGCGGATTTCAAGGACGATCTGGAGGCCGTCGCCGACCATCGCGATTTCGCTCGGGCCGCGAAGTTGTTCGAGGAGATCTCGTGCGTGAAATGCCATCGCATGAACACCAAGGGCGGCTTGGTTGGCCCCGATCTGGCCGGCGTCAAGGAGAAGATCGCCAAGGGCGATTTCAAACGCCTCGACGTCCTGCGGGAAATGCTCGAACCATCCGCGAAGATGGATGAAAAGTATCGGACGCTCGTGGTCGTCAACGTCCGGGGACGCGTCCATACGGGCATCGTCGCCGGTCGGGACGACGAGAAGCTGCAACTGCTTGTCAATCCACTCGATCAGCAGGAGCCGATCACGTTGGCCGTCGAGGAGATCGACGAGGAGATCCCATCCCAGATCTCGCTGATGCCCATGGGTCTGCTGAATACGCTGACCAAGGAGGAGATCTTGGATCTGCTGCTGTACATCGAAACGGCGGCGGACGCCGGGCATCCAGCGTTTTCGAAGTAGAAACCGGCGGCCCCGCCGCGATCATGGGCCCCGCCCGCAACCGCCCCAGAGCATTGCCGCCAGACCTGGCGGTCGGTGCTCTGGGGTCTTTTCGCCTTCGCCCGCGTCTATTCGACGTGGTTCGAGCGAAATTCGACGCCGAATTGGCCCTGTCGGCCTGGCCGAGAGGATCAAGAAAAATTTGGCGGAAAACATACAAATTGCTCACCCCAAGGGCTTGGGATTTATGCAATAATGCCATCCCCACGTTTTGCCGGGTCGATTGCGCCAACGGGTAGGTGCAGTGGCCCCGCGTAAGAATTACAGGATTGAGCAATGGCTGAAGGTACGATCAAGCGTCTGACTGACAAGGGCTTCGGTTTCATCCAAACCGAAAGCGGAAGCGACATTTTCTTTCACTTGTCAGCATTGGAAGGAGTGCGGTTCGAAGAACTGCACGAGGGTCAGCGGGTGAATTACAACGAAGGCCAAGGTCCCAAGGGGCCGCGAGCCGAGAACGTCCGTCCGGCGTAATTGAAACGAACCCAACACTTGCGACTCGACGTCGCAAGGTCAACGAAAACTCCGCTCAGCCAAGCCCGTCGTCCGCGACGTGCTTGGCTGGTTTTTTGCGCGAACGCAGAAAGGCGCCAGGTGGCCTTGTTTACAGGGCGGGTTGAGCTTTGGGCGCGGAAACGGGGAGCGTTGCATGCCGTGGGGACTACGTGGAATCTTGGCGTTGGAATTGACCGCGGAGGACACGGAGAACCACAGAGGCGGATGCAATTCTGTCCTCTGTGCTCCTCCGTGCTTCTGGCATTCCAGCCCCGCGAAAACGCGGCTTCATTCCGACGGTTGCTCGGCGTCAAGGCTGCGCAGGCAGGACTCCAAGACCGGCAAACCCGCCGCAACATCGTCCGGTTCGAGCTTATCCAACGCGTCGCCGGGGGTGTGAATGATGGAAAAGATCCGCGGCGCTTCACGACCGCGTCGGCCGTTGAATAGCATGTCGATCGTTGGTTGGATTTCCTCCCCGTCGATAAGCGAAACTCCCAGGGTTGGCACTCCCTGACTGATGAAGGAGCGATGATCGCTGGGAGGGTACTTATCGCCCAAGCTCAGCGGGTAATCGCCCGCTCCGGATTGAAACGCCTGCGGCAGCTTGCCTTGGGGAGCCGGCGACATGACCCACAGCGTGTCGCCGTAAGCGAAGATATCCAGATTCACGAAGATGTCGGGATGCTGTTGCTTGTTCGCGGCAAAAGCCTCCGAACCGATCAAGCCCCGTTCTTCGAGATCAAAGAACACGGCGCCGACCTGATAGTTGGCCAGGGGTTTTTCACGCAGCCGCTCCAGCAACTGCAGCACAGCGGCGCAGCTCGACGCGTTATCGACCGCGCCGACGCCGCTGCTGACTCGATCGTAATGGGCGCCGAGCAACAGTTTCTTTTCTCCTGGCCCGAAGTAGTCCACGACAATGTTCTTTCCCTTCATCTCGCGCAACTCGAAATCGACCACCGCGTGCTTGAATTTGGCCTCATCCAATTGGGCGGTCACCACGGCGCCGCGGCCCGCGCTGCCGTCGCCGGCGGTGATCTCCTGCACCCGCTGCCGCCAACGTTCGCCGACCTTCGCCGCGGGAGCGTCCGTGGGTCCCTCCTTCGGAGAGGGTTGTTTCACCGCAGGATCTTGCGCCGCCGCCCACCGGCTCGTTGGGGCGAGTGTGATCGCCAGGGAGGCTGTCAAAACGAGCACCAGCTGCAATACGGACAGGCGACGAGAAAACATGCAGGGCTCCTGAAGGTCAAGGCGCGGCGTCCCTGTCGGCTCGGGGCGCCGCCATCTGAAGTAGAACGTGCTAACACAAGCACCAGCAGACATCATACCCTGCGAGAGGAACACGGGCAGCCAAGCTGTCGGGCGGATCAGGTGGATATTCAGCATGGGCCAGCAGCGGCGCACGACGCGGCCCAGCCCGGCTGCCGCCTTAACGACGTGCGCCGGAGCCGTTACCATGTGGCCTCCAGGCCCGTCCGCATGCAGGTGGCAGATTATGCTCGAATTGGAAAAGTACTCCTTCGGAGTCGGCGATCGTTTTGCTCATCAAGCTCGAGCCCAGTTGCGAGCCTTCCAGATGCTGGCTGAGCGGGGAGTTCGCGCCGTTCCGGTGTGGAACAAGTCCAACCGCGAACACACGTTCATCGGTTCGCAACCCCAAAGCGTCCTGGACGCCGCGAAGGAGGCCGTCGCCGCGCTGCATTGGACGGATCCTTGGCATGTCGATGCGGATCATATCGGCTTGCAGACCGTCGAACCCTTTCTGGCGTGTTCGGACTTTTTCACCATCGATGTGGCCGACAGCATCGGCGTTTCGCCGGCGCCCGGCGACGTCGCCGCCTTCGTGCAACGTCATCCGGAATTACAGGGCGAGATCGTAGTCGCCGGCCTCAAGCAGCCGTTGCTGATCACGCAGGATGAACTCGTTCGCGTGCTGACCAAGTACACCGCCGCGGTCAAACAGGCCGGCGAGATCTATCGTCACATCGCCGAGCGAAAGGGCGCCGACGCCATCATCGCCGAAGTCTCCATGGACGAGACCGATTCGCCGCAGACGCCGCCCGAACTGCTGATTATCCTGGCCCTGCTGGCCGACGAAGAAGTTCCCTTGCAGACGATCGCCCCCAAGTTCACTGGTCGCTTCAACAAGGGCGTTGATTATGTGGGTGATCTGAATCAGTTCGCGATCGAGTTCAACGCGGATCTCGCCGTCATCGCACACGCCGTGAATCAGTATGGTTTGCCCCGGAATCTGAAGCTCAGCGTTCACAGCGGCAGCGACAAATTCTCGTTGTACCCCATTATCGGCGAAGCCTTGCGGCGCAGTGGAGCGGGGCTGCACTTGAAGACGGCCGGCACGACCTGGCTGGAAGAGCTGATTGGACTCGCTGAAGCCGGAGGCGAAGGTTTGGCGCTGGCCAAAGAACTCTACGCCGAAGCCATCGAAAACGTCGACGCGCTCTGCGGCCCCTACGCCTCGGTCATCGATATCGATGTCCAGCGGCTTCCGAGTCCCGCCGAAGTGGCGACCTGGTCAGGGCGACGTTTCGCCGACACATTGCGGCACATTCCGGACCATCCCGACTTCAACGCCAACGTGCGCCAACTGCTGCATGTCGCGTTCAAGCTGGCCGCCAAGAAGGGCCAACGCTACCTCGACCTGCTCCGTGAGCATGAGGAAATCGTCGGCAAGAACGTCACCGAGAACATCTTTCAACGGCACATGCAGCCGCTATTCCTCCCATGAAATCAGCCATCACGATCTGTCTCGCCCCCGAAGCCGCCCAGGGGCCGTTCGTCTTTCACGAAGGCTTGGAGCACGGTTGCCTTCATGCGTCCAAGCTCGGATACGATGCGGTCGAGATTTTCCCGCGCGATCCGGATACGTTCCCGATCGCCGAACTGAAGCAACAAACCCAGGCGCATGCGTTGCAGGTGGCCGCGGTGGGCACCGGCGCCGGCTGGGTGGTGCATCAGTTGCAACTCGCCGATCCCGACGCCGAGCAACGGACGCGAGCCAAAGCCTTCGTGCGGAAGATCATTGATCTGGCTGGCGAGTTTGGAGCGCCGGCGATCATCGGATCGATGCAAGGCCGCTATCAAGGCTCGGTCAATCGCGAAACAGGCGCTCGAGTGGTTGGGCCAAGCGCTGGTTGAGTTGGGAGACGACGCCGCGCGGCACGGGCAAGTGTTGCTCTACGAGCCGTTGAATCGCTACGAGACCAACCTCTTGCATCGACAAGGCGACGCGGCCGCTTTTCTGAGAAAGCTGAACACGCCGCACGTCAAGTTGCTCTGCGATCTCTTTCACATGAACATCGAGGAGCAAGATCTGGCTGAAGCAATTCGTGACGCCGGGGAAACCGTCGGTCACGTTCACTGGGCGGATTCCAATCGCAGCGCCATGGGGATGGGGCACACGGATCCCGCTCCCATTGTCAGCGCCTTGAAATCGATCGCCTACGCGGGTTACTTGTCCGCCGAGGTATTTCCCTTGCCCAACGCCGTGCAATGCGCGGAACAGACAATCGCCAGCATCCGCCGGCACGCCTCCACCTAAGTCAGCGGCAAAGTGCAAATCCGTCCCAATGGGACGGCTCCACATCAGCCCAGGCGCAACCCTGGGCAACCCCCTAATCGACACGAGCGAGCGTGATTTCGCCCAGAAAACCAGGCCGAGACGATGCTGAAAACAACCTTGCTGCATCCCGACATCCTGCGCGTCGTCGCTCGAGCTGGGCATCACTCCACGATCTTGATCGCGGATGGGAACTACCCCGCTTCGACCAAACGTGGTCCTCACGCGGAACTGGTGTGCCTTCAGTTGACGCCGGGAATTCCGACCGTGTCGCATGTACTGCGGGCTCTGCTGGCCAGCTTGCCCATCGACGCGGTCAACGTCATGGGCGTGCCTGCGGACGATCCCTACGCCCAGCAAGGCGATCCGCCGGTGTGGGAGGAGTATCGAGAGATCATTGCCGCCGCCGGCGAAGCGCTGACGTTGGCGCCGATTCTGAAATGGGACTTCTACCAGGCGGTCGAATCCGCCGATCATGTGCTGACCATTCAGACGGCGGATCAAGCGCTGTGGGCGAACGTCTTGCTGACCTTGGGCTGTCGGACGTAGCGTCGTCGAAGCCACAAGACGCCGCGGCGGTCGGGATCCGTTTGGCAGAAAGCTTGAGGAAGAACGCCATGAAGACACGAACCCTAGGCGCCACCGGCTTGGAGCTTCCCATACTCAGTTTCGGGGCGTCGTCGCTGGGGCAAGAGTTTCGGCGAGTGCGGCTCGACGAAGCCTTGCAAAGCGTCCACGTCGCCTTGGAGTGCGGGCTGAATTTCATCGACACTTCGCCGTTCTATGGACGCGGCATGAGCGAGGTGTTGCTGGGCGTGGCGCTGCGCGATATTCCGCGCGACCAATACACGCTGTGTACGAAACTTGGCCGCTACGATCTGCACCATTTCGATTTCTCCGCTCGCCGAGTCGAGGAGAGCATCGACGTTTCATTGCATCGCCTGGGCGTCGAGCACCTCGACATTGTTCTTTGCCACGATATCGAATTCGTCCCCATGCAACAGATCGTCGATGAGACGATCCCCGCGTTGCGAAAGATTCAGCGACAGGGCAAGGTGCGGTGGATTGGCGTCAGCGGCTACCCACAGAAGGTCTTCCGCTTCGTCTGCGATCAAGTCGCCCTGGATTGCGTGCTGAGCTACAACCAATACACGCTGCAAAACACGCGCTTTGCCGAAGAGTCCATTCCCTACTTGAAGGAGAAGGGAGTCGGCGTCATGAACGCAGGGCCGTTCAGCGCCCGGCTGTTGACCAACGCTCCGCTGCCGCCGTGGTTGAAGGAGCCCGAAGAAGTCGAACAGGCGGCGCGAGACGCCGCGGCTTTATGCGCCTCGCGAGGCGTCGACATCGCTCAACTGGCGCTGCAATTTGCTTTAGCCAACGAGGACATCACGACCACGATCAGCGGCAGCGCCAACCCCGAGAACATCCGCAAATGGCGCGCCTGGGCCGACCTGCCGATCGACGCCGAACTTCTCGCCGACGTGCAGGCGATCTTCAAACCTGTACATAATGTGGGACATGTCGAAGGTCTGCCAGAGAACAACTAAAAGGAACGAACGTTACGCCCGCAACGCGAATCAGAGCCCTACGAAAGTCTGGCGGCGGGGCGGAGTCGCCACTTGGATTTCTCTCGGCGAAAACTACCCATGCGAATCAACGCGCACCAACACTACTGGGAATACTCGGCTCAAGAATACCCTTGGATCAACGATGCGATGGCGCCGTTGAGGAGGACTTCTTGCCGGCCGACCTGTTACCGCATCTGCAAGCCGGCGAACTGGACGGCGCTGTGGCGGTACAAGCTCGCCAAACGCTGGAGGAATCGCGTTGGCTCTTGCAGCTCGCCGAAGGCAGCCCGCACGTCATGGGAGTCGTCGGCTGGGTGGATTTGCGCAGCGAGCAATTGGAAACGCAACTCGAACAACTCGCGGCGCATCCCAAGTTCGTCGGCGTTCGTCATGTCGCTCAGGATGAACCAGACGACCGTTTCTTGATGCTCCCGGAGGTGCTCCAGGGAATCGCTCGACTGGGCTCTTTCGGCTTGACCTACGACATCTTGATCTTTCCTCGGCAGTTGCCCGCGGCGATTGAACTGGCCAGGCGTCTTCCCGAACAGCCTTTTGTTTTGGACCATCTGGCCAAGCCGCGCTTTGCCGAGCAAGACTTCGAAACCTGGCGTCGCCTGGTCCACGAGCTTGCCGGTTCGCCCAATGTGATGTGCAAGGTCTCCGGCATGGTGACCGAAGCGGATTGGCGACATTGGAAAGCGGAGGACTTCCGCGTCGGGATGGAAACGGTGCTGGAGTGCTTCGGCGCCGAGCGGCTGATGTTTGGCTCCGACTGGCCGGTTTGCCTGGCGGCGGCCAGCTACGAACAGGTGCTCGACTTGCCGACGGCTTTCTTTGGCGGGCTGTCCAGCGACGAGCAGGCGGCGATTTTTGGCGGCAATGCAGCAAAATTCTATGGCCTTGAAGCGAGGTAGCCCTGATGCAAGCTGTTCAGTTGGAGCAACCGGGACGCTTTCGCATGATCGATGTTCCCGAACCCCCGCCGCCGAGCGCCGGCGAGGCGGTGGTGCGAGTGCATCGCGTGGGCATTTGCGGCACGGACTACGGCGGCTACTTGGGCAAGATGCCGTTCTTCAGTTACCCACGGATCCCTGGGCATGAACTAGGCGTTGAAGTCGTCGCCCTGGGCTCGGACGTCGCGAACATCCAGCCCGGCGATCGCTGCTCGGTGGAACCCTACATCAACTGCCAGTCCTGTTATAGCTGCCTGCGGGGACACACCAACTGCTGCGAACATCATCAGACGTTGGGCGTCCATTGCGACGGCGGTTTGCGGCGTTTGTTCACGGCGCCCGCGCGGAAACTGCACGTCTCTCGCAGCCTGGCCTTCGACCAACTGGCGCTGGTCGAGACGTTGGCCATCGGCTGCCATGCCGTGGATCGCGGTGCTCCGAAGCCCGGCGAGACCATCCTGGTCGTGGGCGCCGGTCCGATCGGGTTAAGCGCCGTGGAGTTCGCGAAACTCTCCGGAGCTCGCACGATCGTGCTGGACATCAACGCGCAGCGGCTCGCGTTTGTGCGTGATCGCTTGAAGGTTCCCGACACGGTGCTCGCCGGCGGCCCTGTCCCGGCGTTGGAGCAGTTGCGGGCGCTGACCGACGGCCGACTGGCCGATGTGGTGATCGATGCGACCGGCAGCAACCAGGCCATGTCGTCCGCCCTGGAGTATTGCAGCTTCGCCGGCCGCCTGGTCTTCGTCGGCATCACGCAAAGCGAAATCAGCTTTCCCCATGCCCCGATCATGCATCGCCGCGAACTCACATTGCTGGCCAGTCGCAACGCCTTGTCGCGTGATTTCACTCGGATCATCGAGCTGATCGAGAAAGGCCAACTGGATACCGGGCCTTGGATTTCGCACCAGGCGCCGATGAGCGAGATCATCGAACGTTTTCCCGAGTGGATGAACCCCGAGGCGGGAGTCATCAAGGCGGTTGTGTCGGTCGATTGAAACGCCGGCGAAGTGCAACGCTCGAAGGGACAGGCCCCGTCGGGGCGGGATTGCGGGCCGCGGCTTGAAGTGTTACTGGGACTTGTTCTTCGGGCGGGGTTGCTACAGCGTCCCCGCAGGCTACTGGTTGTTCCCGCGAGCTTCCAAAGGCCAGACTTCTTCGACCACGTCGTTGCGGAGCGCGAAAATCCGGTCGTGGAGCACTGTGGTAAGGTCCGCGTATCCCGGGATGAGCTCAATGCGGTCGCCTAGCGACAGGTCGGATGGGTCGCTGAGCGTCAAACAGCCGTGCTCGGCCGACAGGTAATCGATGGTGCAACCACCCACCAGAACGCGAGCCTTTTCAACTTCCGAGTTCAGCGTCTTGCGCCCGGCGTCGATGACGGCTCGATGCGCGGCGGGGCGGCTGACGACGGTGGCGAGCACGGTCAGCGCGTGGCGGTGCTGGGCGACCTGGCACTTGGCGGCGTAAAACGCGTCCATGAACAAGCCGCCGCCGGCTTGGATCTCCGTCACAGCCGGAGCTCTGGCGGCGATGGTGTAGGATCCCGTACCGCCGCAACTGACGATGTCGCAGGGGAGCCCAACTTGAAGCAAGTCCTGTTTGGCTTGCTGCAGATGCGGCGACGCGGCCAGGATTTGCAATTCCTTTTGTCGTGGATCCTGAATCGTGAGCAGATGGCCTTCGTAGCCCATGACGCCGGCGAATTGCACTCCCGGCAGATTCGCCGCTTGTTCGGCCAATTGCACCACGGCGGCGCCCGGCTCGACCCCGACCCGTTTCAGTCCCAGGTCGATTTCGATCAAGATACGGACGTGAACGCCGACGGCTTGCGCCGCTTCGCTGATGGGTCGCACCTGGTCCAGGTGATCGAAGCAGACGATCGGCCGAGCGCGTTGGGCCAACTCCGCCAGGCGCCGCAACTTTTGGCGGCCGACAATGATGTTGGCGATCAACAGGTCGTCAATGTCGGCGTCGACGAAGACTTCGGCTTCCCCCAGCTTCGCGCAGGTCAATCCGATGGCGCCGGCGGCGATCAAACGGCGAGCGATCGCCCGGGACTTGAAGCACTTGGCGTGCGGACGCCACTGGACTCCATGCTGGCGAAAGACGCTCGTCATTTGGCGAACGTTATGGTCCCAATGATCCAGGTCGACGCACACGCGCCGGGGTATCCAACTGGTCGCGATGCAATCCAATCATTCAGGTGCCGCGGGCGAGCCTCTTATGGACGTCGATTCGTCTTGCCGCCGTCGCCCGCCCAGGTCGCGAACGTGATCCGCGCGGCGGGGCGACGATGGCGGCTACTTCTTTTTCAAGGTGGTCAAGTACTCCACGAGATCCACCAGCTGATCGGTGCTCATCGTCTTTTGCAGATCGGCGGGCATCAGTGAAATCGGCAGCTTTTGAATCGCGTCGATCTCGGCGGTTGGCAGCGAGCGTGTGATCGCTTCCTTGGTGCGGAGCACCACGTTGTTGGCGTCGCGACTCAAGATCAAGCCGCCCAGCACATTGCCGTCCACGGTTTGGACCGCGTAGTTCTCGTAGCTGTGCGCGATGCCGGCGCTGGGATAGATGATGGATTCATAGAGGGCGGCCTTGCTCAGTTTTCCACCGATCTCGGTCAAGTTCGGTCCAACATCCTTGCCTTCGTTGTTGACCAGATGGCACGTTGCGCATTGGCCGGCCTTTTGAAAGACGATTGCGCCCCGAGACGCGTCGCCTTTCATGCTCAGCAGTTCTCCCATGGACGGAAGAACGCGGTTTTCCTTATCCGGCGGGGTCGGCAGCAATCCCGCAGCCTCGCGGCGGACGTCAGCGAAGGAGACATTATTCAGGGCCGACGTCGCTGCTGGCTTGATCACGGCGTCCAGCTTGTCTTCGCGGGCGAGCTCCAGAAGCTTCAGCGCGCCGGGCCGCGAGCCGGCCAAGGCCCTGGTGGCTTGTCGGCGGATTTCGTCGTCCACATCGCCGTTGTTCACCAACGGATTCAAGACGCCAATGGCTCGCCCGTCGGACGCGTTGCCCAAGACGCGGATCATCGCCAACGCTCGCTCGAGTGGTTCTTGAGCAATGAACTGTCGCAACATTGGCTGTTGTTTCTGCGCCAGCAGAGCGGAAGCGGCGGCGACGCCTTCGGAATCGTCGGGACGCTTGGCGGCCATCTCGGCTAGATCGCCGAATCGCGGCGTGAATGCGAACCGATCGACTAGTTCGACGAATTGCAGCGTGCCGGACATGCGATCCAGCAGCGCATTCAATGCGGTGACGCGGGCCGGGTTGTTGGTGGCGGCGCCAGGGCCCACACGCTTGACCGCTTCAGCGGCGACCATGGCGCGCTCATCCGGGTCGCCTGCGATATCGCCAAACGCCAAGTCCAACAAAACGGGCTCGACGCGATCCGGGGTTTGAAAGTCCAACGCGCGGATGTATCGCGTTGGATCGTCATCGCTGTTGAGCGCGTTGATGATGCAGGTCCGCAGTAGCGCCGGTGTTCTGGAAGCGCGGGACCGCCAGACAATGTCGCGGCCGGCGACTGTCTGCAACGGGTCGCTGGCGCGATCAAGATAAGCGTTCAAGCACTCATCCCACTTGCCATGGGCGCCGAGGCCCAACGCTTCCAACGCCCAGCGATCGCCGCCCTCATAAAGCAAGGCGAGCTTGACCCAGGCTTCGACGGCCCGCGGCCCTTGTTGTTGGTAAAGCGCAATCGCGCAATCCCGGCGAACCGCGGCGTCCGTGTCGTTGGCGAGCGTTTCGACCAGCGTCATCACGTCGCCATCCAACTCGCGGCGAATACGCAGCGCCACGCGTCGCAGATTCGCGTCGCGGTCGGTGGCGGCCTGGTCCGACCAGCCGGAATCGTTGGTCAATTTGGCCAGCATCCAGAGGGCGCGGGCGCGATGCCGGGGCTGCTCGCCTTCGCGATAGGCCTTGGCCAGTGAATGCAGCGCCGCGCCGTCCAGTTTCACCAGGGCTTGCCAGGCGCGATAACGCACGTCGCCGTTGGGGCTGCTCAAGGCGGCGACAGCGCCGCTCGCCGAATCGTAGTCGATCGGCGGGATTTGGTAGCTGTCGGCTCGCGGCGCGACTCGAAACAGTCTTCCCCTTTCCAAGTCGCCCATCGCATGACCGCCAACGCCGGGGTCATACCAATCGGTGATGAACAGCGAACCGTCTGGAGCGACGCACACATCGGCGGGGCGAAACCAATTGTCGCGGGCGCCGTGCAACACGTTCACGATGGAGGCTTCGAAACCGGCGCCCTTGGCCGTCACAGGATAGGCTCGCACAATGTTCGGGCCGGCGTCGCAGTGAATCACTTGATCCCAAAACACCTTGGGCAGCAGTCGCCCTTCATACACGGTGATGCCCGTGGGCGAGCCGGCGCCGGTCTGCAACAAGTTGGGGACGACGCCGGGATCATTCTGATGCCAATGGCGGAGCGGGATTTCGTCGCTCATTCCGGTCCTCGGCGAACGCCAACCCGCGCCGGTCATCTCGTCGAGATAGCCGTAGTTGCCGTGCTCCATCACATAGTTGATGCGTACGCCGCGATTGCCGTCGTCATCGTTGTCCGATTGCCACAGGTCGCCAAACGCGTCGACCGCGATTTCGTAGTTGTTCCGGAAGTTGTGCGCGAGCACCTCCAGGTTGGAGCCGTCCAGATCACAACGAAAGACCATGCCGCCGTAGTAGGGCTTGCCATTGTCGACGACGACGCGCCCCAGCTTGTCGATGGCGGGTTGTCCGTTCTTGTCATGAACATGCTTGCCCGTGTTGCCGAAATTCCAATACAACTTGCCGTCGGGACCGAAGAGGAACGAATGCGCTGAATGGTCGTGTTGCGGTTGGCCGGTGTTGGAAAACAGGACTTCCTTGCGATCGGGGCGATCGTCGCCGTCTTCGTCGGTGAACACCAGGACGTTCGGCGAACTGGAGACGATGACCTGATTTCCCAGAACGCAAATGCCCATCGCCGAATCGACGTCGCGACCTTGGTAGTAAACTTTGACGTCGTCCGCGACTCCGTCATGATCCAGGTCTTCCAGAATCAGGATGCGATCGCCTTCGGGTCGCTTGCCGTTATGGCCTCGGTAGTTCACCACCTCGCAGACCCATACGCGGCCGCGATGGTCGACATCCAGGTTGGTCAGGCTCAGCAAGTCCGGCTCGGAGGCAAAGAGGGCCGCCTGCAGGCCTTCGGCGACGTCCAGGTTCGCCACCGCTTCCTGGGGATCGCGATCGGCGCCGGCGACTTGGCGGGGCGGCTGTTGCGTGTACACCAGGAAACGGACTGACGCCGAACCGCCGCAACCCGCCTGGTCCGTACCGCCATTGTCCAAGCCGCCGGTTGCTTCGAAGCGAGTGTATCCCTCGGGCAGGTCGAACTCGATCAACGAGTTGGCGTGAGCACCGATGCCGTACTCGATGGAGCGGCCATCGATGCTTAGCGGTTCTCCCCCCGCGTTCCGGTTGATCCGCACTTCGCCGTAACCTGCGGCGGCGGATTTCCATTTCAAATCGGTCAGCTTCAATTCGCCGTTGGGGCCGGTCAGCCGAGGCTGGGCCCAATCGGCCCAATCGCAGCTGAACCCGTCGCCGGCGTCGTCGATCAGCAGGTAGAGTTTTTTCGCGCCGCGAATATCGGCGGAGACTTCGACCTTCTTGCCCGGCGTGCTGCTGCGCACGATCTCGCTGGCGAACACGGGCTTGGCCGCGGACGTGGGCGCCCGGCGCCGCCGACGCGTGCTGGTTTGTCCCCCAGACGCTGGCTTCGCGTCCGGCAGCTTCAAGCGCTGCTTCAGTTCGTCGCGGTCCCAGTTCTCGGGCTGCGGTTCGTCCTGGTTCTTCTCCAGGTCGTCCAGGGTGACTTGGCCGGCGACCACTCCGTTTTCCGGAACCTCGACTTTGGCGGTCCAGAGAATCGCGTTCAAGACCAGCTTGCGGAAATTGGGGTCGCCCCAATTCCAATGGAAATGGCCGCCAGTGAACCCAAAGCCTCGACCTCCATCGGGCCGCTCGGCGACCCAGGCGACGTGTTGCGGCTTGCCCGCTTCGGCGCGGACATAGGGATTGCCGCTATGGGGGCCGTCTGGTCGGCTCAACGTGCTGGCGGGCGGCACGGCGGAGAGAATCGGCGTGACGCCCTCCATGTCCTTGCGGAACCGCATGTGGTAATACCATTCATCGTTGATCGAGAATGGCTGCACGCCGCGAGTGACGGGATGCTCGGGCAGCGAGTTGAATTCGGCAGTCCAGTGGGGATTCACGGACCAATGCGTTTCGAAGTATCCGCCGATCCACTTCAGCAGGTGGTCGCCAGGCGCCCCTTTGGGGACTTCCACGCCGTAGTGCAGGCACACGACGCCAACGCCTTTCTGGGCGAGTTGATCGACTTGATCCAAGTGATCGTTCACCGGGTGCCGGCCGCCGCCGTCGCAATACATGATGATCGCGTCCGCCCCGTCGAAGATCTCCGCCGACTCCGGCCAACCGTTGGGATGCACCACGACGTCCAGAGCTGGAATGGCTTGCTGCAGCTGGCCGGCAAGCAGCAGGCAGCCGGCGTGGTGCTCGTCGAGCGCCGTATCCGTGGCTCTTGGTTCCGGCGACGAAAACGATTTTGGCCAGCGGCGGGTCTGCGGCGTGAATCCGCATCACGGGCGCAGCCGCACCGAGTGCGAGCAAGAGTATCCACCATGCGGCCGCGCGGGACGGCTGCGAGCCGTTCACCGAATTGAGAATCGGCGCCATGCAATGTGTCTCCAGGTGCCAGGCGGTTCAAGTAAGGGTTGCTTCACGATACCCGCGAGCCGAAAGGCGGTCAAACGCCTCCTAACCGATACGATCGTCGCCACCGCTACCGTCCGCGACATCCCGCCGCATCAGCGAACATTGCAGCCGGCCGAAGCTTGCGCCGCCAAGCGACCGGGGCTAGGTTTGCATGCGTCGCGCTTATTCCCCCCGAGAGCGCACGCGGCAACCCGCAACTCCGGACTTCAAACATGAGCTCCCCCTACTCGCCATTGGGCACGGACAGTGCGACGCGATCCTCGCTGTCCCTGCCGGCGGCCGGGCGACTGAGCGCCACCAGCACGCCCCGCGACGAGTGGCGGGTCTTGCATGTGATCAATGGCGAGCAATACGCAGGCGCCGAGCGAGTTCAGGATTTGCTCGCTCAGCGACTGCCGGACCACGGTTTCCCATTGACCTTCGCCTGCGTCAAGCCCTCCCAGTTCCTGGCCGCGCGCCATTGCAAGACAGTCAGGGTCATCGAGACGCCGATGAAGCACAGCCTTGATCTGCGGGCGGCGCGGCTCGTCGCCACGATCGCCAAACGCGGCGAATACCACCTGCTTCACGCACACACCCCGCGAAGTCTGCTGATCGCGGCGGTGGCCGCTCGTTGGACCCGGATTCCCTTGATCTTTCACGTGCACAGTCCCACGTCGCGCGACTCGACGCGCTGGCTGCGCAATTACGTGAATCAATGGGTGGAGCGCCTTTGCCTCAGTCAAGTCGATGCATTGATTACCGTGTCCCGCAGCCTCGCCAGGCATATGGCCGCCCAGGGATTCGACCGCAACCGTATCCATGTGGTTCCCAATGGCACTCCGCGAACGGCCGAGCTTCCCCAACGGCCAGCGCCTCAAGACGCTTGGACGTTGGGAATGATCGCGCTGTTTCGGCCGCGCAAGGGGATCGAAGTCCTGTTGCACTCGTTGGCCCAACTCCGGCAACAAGGACGCTCCGTGCGATTGCGCACCGTCGGGAGCTTTGAAAGCCCTGCCTACCAACGCCAAGTGTTGGAACTGGCCGCACGCCTGAACCTGGAGCCGCATATCGATTGGATCGGGTTTCAGTCGGATGTGGCCAGCCAGTTTCAGCAGATGGACGCGTTGGTTCAACCGAGTCTGTTCGGCGAAGGCCTACCCATGGTGGTGCTGGAGGCCATGTCGGCGGGCGTGCCCGTCATCGCGACTGAAGTGGAGGGCATTCCCGAAGCGCTGGCCGACGGCTACGAGGGATTGCTGGCCCCTCCCAATGACCCCGTCGCGTTGGCGGCGTCCATCGAGCGATTGCTCAGCGGCGAAGTCGACTGGCGGCAGTTGCGCCAGGACGCCTGGGTTCGGCATCGCGGCGATTTCTCGGATGTGAGCATGGCTCAGGGAGTGGCCAAGGTGTACCGCAAGGTGCTGGGACTGCGCTGAGCCCCGCCTAACCAAGCCCCCCTCGGTCTGCTATCCTTCTCGCATCCGCTCGCTGGTTCGCCCGGCAGTCGCCGCGGCGACCGCCTGGGGCGCCTTTCATGTCGCGGCGGACCGCCGATCGACGGCGGGCTCGCCGCTTTCCGCAGATCACTGAGAAGATCATGACCGCGCATCGCATTGTATACACCAAGACCGACGAAGCTCCCGCACTCGCCACCGCATCGTTGCTGCCGATCATCCGCGCCTTTTCCAAGTCCTCGGACGTTGAGTTCGTGTTGAAGGACATCTCTGTGGCCGCCAGGATTCTGGCGGCCTTCGACGACCGCCTGCCCGAGGATCAGCGGCGGCCTGACGCACTGGCCGAACTAGGGGCGCTGGCCAAGGAGCCTTCGGCCAACATTATCAAACTGCCCAACATTACGCGCGTCCATCCCGCAATTGACGGCGGCCATCCGGGAGTTGCAAGGACAGGGGTATCGCGTGCCCGATTTTCCGGAAGAACCTCGGTCCGAGGAAGAAAAGGAAATCCGTGCTCGGTACGCCAAGGTGCTGGGCAGCGCCGTCAATCCAGTCCTCCGCGAAGGCAACTCGGACCGACGCGTCGCCGCGGCGGTGAAACAATTCGCCAAGAAGCACCCGCACCGTATGGGCGCCTGGTCGCCCGACTCGAAGTCGCACGTCGCCTCGATGAAGCAAGGCGACTTCTATTCCAGCGAGAAATCGCTGGTCGTTTCCCAACCTTGCCAGGCGCGGATTGAGCATCGTGGCGCGGACGGTCGCATCACGCTGCTTAAGGACGGGATCAATCTGCAAGCCAACGAAGTGATCGACGCGGCCGTGATGAGCAGCGCCGCGCTGCGTGAATTCCTGCAGCATGAGATTGATGACGCCAAGGCGCAAGGCGTGCTCTGGTCCCTGCATCTGAAGGCGACCATGATGAAAGTCTCCGACCCCATCATTTTCGGACACGCCGTCCGCGCTTTCTTTCAGCCCGTCTTTGATCAGCACGGGGCTCTGTTGACGCAACTGGGCGTTGAGCCCGATAACGGACTGGGGGATCTGTACGCCAAGTTGCAACAGATTCCGGAAGATCAACACGCCGCGGTGATCGCGGATCTCGAAGCCGTTCTCGCGGTGCGCCCCCGGCTGGCGATGGTCAACTCCGACAAGGGGATCACGAATCTGCATGTGCCCAGCGACACGATTATCGACGCCTCCATGCCGGCCGCCATCCGGGAGTCCGGCAAGATGTGGGGACCTGACGGCGAACTGCACGACATGAAAGCCGTCATTCCCGACCGCAGCTATGCCGGTGTTTATCAAGAGACGATGGACTTCTGCAAAAAGCACGGCGCGTTCGATGTGGCGACCATGGGCAACGTGGCCAACGTCGGCTTGATGGCTCAGAAGGCCGAGGAATACGGCTCCCATAACAAGACGTTTGAGATCTCGGCGCCTGGCGAAGTCTGCGTTGTGGACTCGCAGGGCGAGGTGATGTTGCGGCACAATGTGGAAGAGGGCGACATCTGGCGGATGTGCCAGACCAAGGACGCGGCCATCCGGGATTGGGTCAAGCTGGCGATTCAACGAGCTCGAGCCACGGGGACGCCCGCCGTCTTCTGGTTGGACGAGAATCGCGCCCACGACGCCAACTTGATCGCCCGAGTGAATCACTACTTGCCGGAACACGATCTAGCGGGCGTCGAAGTGCACATCATGTCGCCCATCCAAGCCACTCGCTTCACCTGCCAGCGCGCCGCGACGGACTGGACACGATCTCCGTTACCGGCAACGTGTTGCGAGATTACCTGACGGATCTGTTTCCCATTCTCGAACTGGGAACCAGCGCCAAGATGCTGTCCATCGTCCCCTTGCTGGCCGGCGGAGGCTTGTTCGAAACCGGCGCCGGCGGTTCGGCCCCCAAGCACGTCCAGCAATTCCTGGCCGAAGGCCACCTGCGTTGGGACTCGCTGGGAGAATACCTGGCATTGGCCGTTTCCCTCGAAGACCTGGCGGTGAAGACCAACAGCACGCGACTGAAAGTCTTGGCCGAGGCCTTGGACGCCGCCAACGGCCGGTACTTGAAGCGCCAACCGCAGCCCATCACGCCGAGTCCACGAGTTGGACAATCGCGGCAGCAGCTTCTATCTCGCGCTCTATTGGGCCGAAGCGCTCGCCAACCAGACGCGAGGCGCCGACTTGCAGGTCCAATTCCAACCGATCGCGCAACAGTTGGCCTCCCACCGCCAACAGATCATTGCGGAACTGAACGATGCTCAGGGACCCGAAGTGGACATCGGCGGCTATTATCACGCTGATCCCGCCAAGGTCAGTGCGGCCATGCGACCCAGTCCGACGCTGAACCGGATTATCGATTCGCTGACCGCCGGATAACGGCGCGGCCAGTCGTCCCAGCGGGGCGTTGCTCTTCGCCAGCCCGTGCGCCGCGCCGATTCCCGCCACCGCTGGGCTTGTCCCAGCGGGGCGCTGCTCCTCGCCAAATAACGCTTGTTCGCTGGGCGAGGAGCATCGCCCAACGGGGGCAAGCCCCGTTGTGGCGGCGTCCAGGCTGGGATCGTTGTTGGCGGGGAGCAACGCTCGACGGGGACAGGCCCCGTCGTGGCGTGCTCGCCGTGTAAGCACTTGTGGCGACAGGCCTTGGCACACCCGCGTGGGGCCTTAAGTCCACGCCATTCGGGCTTGTCCCAGCGGGGCGCTGCTCCTCGCCAGCCCGTGCGCCGCGCCCATTCCCGCCACCGCTGGGCTCGTCCCAGCGGGGCGCTGCTCCTCGCCAGCCGCCAACACGCCCGGCCAAACCCGTTTTCGCCACGACGGGGCATGTCCCCGTCGAGCGTTGCTCTTCGCCAGCCCGTGCGCCGCGCCCATTCCCGCCACCGCTGGGCTCGTCCCAGCGGGGCGCTGCTCCTCGCCAGCCGCCAACACGCCCGGCCGAACCCGTTCTCGCCACGACGGGGCCTGCCCCCGTCGAGCGTTGCTCTTCGCCAACACGCCCGGCCAAACCCATTCCCGCCACCGCTGGGCCTGTCCCCGTCGAGCGTTGCTCTTCGCCAACACGCCCGGCCATCACCTCTGTTGCGCAATTTCACTCACCGAAAAGCCATAAAACCGGCATGGTTTGAAAATTTATGCCAGTTTTCTTGCGGTGGGTGATTGATTTCTGTCACATAATTGAGGAGGATCTATCGAGATCTAGGCAACTTAGGGGATTTGGCGTGCAGAACTCGTCTTTGACGATTGAGGAACGGCGAGCTCAGATTCTGGAAATCGTTCGCCGCCAGGGCTTTGCGTCCCTGCCGGACCTGGCGACCGAGTTCGAGGTCTCCGAGTCCACGATCCGACGAGATCTGGAGAAACTGGAGGAAGCCGGCGAGGCCCAACGGACTCATGGCGGTGTCCTGTACACCGGCCCCAGCCCCAACTTCCCCCATTTTGAAGCGCGGCAGGCCGCTCATTGGAGTCGCAAGCAGCAAATCGCCGCCCGCGCCGCCGAGCTGATCCAAGACGGCGAAACCGTGCTGCTCGACGGCGGAAGCACGACCTATGGTTTAGCCCAGGCGTTGGTGGGACGGTCGCTGCAGGTGGTGACCAACTCCCTGCCGGTCGCCAACCTGTTTGCTTCCAATGACGAGGTGGATCTGGTCCTGATTGGCGGCTATGTGCATGGCCGCACGGGCGTCACGCTGGGCCCCTACGCGAACCAAATGCTGCGAGAACTCAACGCCCAACGCGCCGTGCTCAGCGTCGCGGGGATCAACTCACGGGGATACTTCAACAGCAACTTGCTGCTGGTGGAAACCGAACGCGCGATGATGCAGGCCGCCGACGAGGTCATCGTGCTGGCCGACAGCAGCAAATTCGGCCGCTCCAGCCTCGCCCGGTTGGGACCGTTGGATGCGGTCGACTGCCTGGTGGTCGACGATCAAATCACCGAGGACTGGCGAAGCCAACTGGTCGCCGCCGGAGTCCAGCTGATTTGCGCCGGGGAATTGGACAACGTTTTGCCCACCGGCGGAGATGACGCCTGCACGCCCCAAGCCCAGGCGCCGACAAAACAACTCCATCCTTGAGAGGCGGGCGACTTTGTCGGCCGCGATTCTGGGCGGACCAAGTCACGCTCACCGACAAAGCCGCGGATAGACCATGAATTCAACTCAAACGCTTGATCGACAACTTGTCGAACAGATCGTTCGCCAGATCGTGTTGCGCCAAACTCATGGAGGCGTCGCCGACGACGCGCCTTCGGAACTGGTGGTCAGCATCTCGGCCCGCCACGTCCACTTGACTCAGGAGCATGTGGAGCGGTTGTTCGGACCGGGCAGCAGCTTGACGCCGGACAAGCCGCTATACCAGGACGGGTTCTACGCGGCGGCTGAGACGGTCATGATCGTCGGCCCGCGTCGGCGGATGCTGCCCAATGTGCGAGTGTTGGGTCCGGTTCGCAAACACAGCCAGGTGGAGCTCGCTTTCACCGATTCGATCTCCCTGGGAATCGACGCTCCGGTGCGGCATAGCGGCGACATTCAAGGGACGCCCGGCTGCGTTCTGGTCGGCCCCGCCGGCGTCGTCGAATTGAACGAAGGCGTGATCCGCGCCGCTCGTCACGTCCACATCAATCATGAGGACGCGCGACGTTTCGGCGTTCAGAAAGGCGACCAGATGCGTTTGAAGATCGAATCCCCTCTTTGCGGACTGGTCTTTGAGGACGTGCTGGTTCGCGAAGACGCGACCAGCAAACTCGAAGTGCATCTGGACACCGACGAGGGCAACGCGTGCTTTCTGGATCAAGCCACTTCGGTCGCCCTGGTCCCGCCAGAAAAGCCCTGCCAGTGCCGCCACTAACGACAAACTGACCACGAACTGACCACTAACTACCAACAACAACCAAGAACCAACAACCAAGAACCAAGAACTAACCAAAGGAGCCACTCATGGCCAAAGCGAATGTGATGGAAGCGTTGGGGATGATTGAGACCAAGGGGTTTGTCGCCTTGCTCGAAGCCAGCGACGCGATGATGAAGGCGGCCAATGTCACCTTTCTGGGCTGGGATAAGGTGGGCAGCGGCTTGGTCACGGCGTTCGTGACCGGCGATGTGGCCGCGGTCAAGGCCGCCACCGACGCGGGCGCCAATGCGGCGGGTCGCATCGGCGAGGTCGTCAGCGTGCAAGTGATTCCGCGCCCGCATGAAGACCTGGGCGTCGTGTTGCCCAAGACAGCGGCGGCCAAGCAAGCGGCGGCCAAGTAGCACCGCAATGACATCGGCCGAGCGAATCGGCGGGTTTCCCCTTTTTTGTTGAAGGACTTTCGAGATGCAAAACGCAATTGGGTTGATTGAGACCAAAGGCTTGATCGGTTTGATCGAGGCCACCGACGCGATGGCCAAAGCGGCCAACGTGCAAATCGTCAAGCGAGTGGACATCGGCGGCGGATTCGTGACCACGGTCGTCAGTGGCGATGTGGGCAGCGTGCGGGCGGCGGTCGAAGCCGGCGCCAACGCGGCGACGCAAGTCGGCGAACTTGTGAGCAGCCATATCATCGCCCGCCCGGCCGAAGGCTTGGTGGATGCTTACTTGAAGTAAGTCTTGGCGATTCCGCCGCGCAAGAAGGAGGAGCCCGCGGATGAACGTGTTGGTGGCCAATCTGGGGTCGACGAGTTTCAAATACCGCCTGTTCGATATGGACAGCGAGCGTCAACTCGCGCGCGGCGGAGTGGAGCGAATCGGCGAGCAGGAAAGCCCGTGCTTTGTCGAGATCAACGGAGTCCGCCGCGACATCACCGCGCCGGTTCCCGATCACGGTGTTGCGGTGCAACAATGCCTCGCTCAGTTGACCGATCCCGTTCATGGATGCCTGGCCACCGCCGCGGAGGTCTCCGCCATCGGCTTCAAGGCGGTGCATGGCGGTCGCGTGAGCGGAGTCCAGCGAGTCACCGACGATGTGCTGGAGGCCATGGAGGAGATGAGCGGCGTCGCTCCGGCGCACAACCCGCCGTACATTCGCGCCATGCGACAATTGGCGAAGCGTTTCCCCGACATGCCCTTGGTCGCCGCTTTCGAAACCGGCTTTCACCAGACGATCGAAGATCGGTTGCGGTACTACGCGGCGCCCAAGCCATGGGGCGACGTGCATCACGTCCGCCGTTGGGGATTTCACGGCGCCAGCCATCGTTACATTGCCGGCCGCATTGCCGAACTGATGGGCCGGGACGACGTAAGGGTGATCTCGTGCCACCTGGGCGGCTCGAACAGCTTGTGCGCGATACGCGACGGGCGAAGCGTAGCCACCACGATGGGCATGAGTCCCCAGAGCGGGCTGCCGCACAACAATCGGGTTGGCGATTTCGATCCGTTCGCTCTGCCGGTGTTGATGAAAGCGACCGGCAAGTCGCTGGAAGAGCTGCTGCATCAACTCGCCAATCAGAGCGGCCTGCTGGGACTCAGCGGGATCAGCGGAGATGTGCGCGACCTGGAGCAAGCCGCGGCGTCCGGCGATGCGGACGCTCGCCTGGCGCTGGACCTGTTCGTCAGCGAGATCCGCAGGCACCTGGGCGGCTTGCTCGTCGAGTTGGGAGGAGCCGACGCCATCGTTTTCACAGGCGGTATCGGCGAGAACGGAGTGGCGATTCGCCGGGACGTTTGCGCGAACTTGCAGGCCTTCGGTATCGAACTCGATCAAGCGGCCAATGAGCAAGCCCGCGGCGAAATGCTGATCAGCGGCTCGACGGTGCAAGTGTGGGTTGTCCCCACCAACGAAGAGATCATCGTCGCGCGTCAAACCAAGTCGCTCCTGCAAGGATAACAGACGATGTTCGTCGCCAAAGTTACGGGACTGCTGGTTTCAACGCAAAAAGTCGCCGCCATGACCGGCTACAAACTGCTGATCGTGGAGCCTTATCGAGTGGAAGCCGAGAAGCGCGAGAGCCTGACCACGACCGGCCGCACGTTCGTCGCGGTGGACACCATCGGGGCGGGCGCCGGGGACTATGTGCTGATCACACAAGGCTCCAGTGCGCGACTGACGCCGGAAACCAAGTCCTTGCCGATCGACACGGTCATCATCGGCATCATCGACCAGGTGCACGTCGATCACCATTGCGTTTACAGCCGAGAGGATTCCTGACAGGCAAGGCGCCGCTCACGCCGCCTCGAAGCTCCAAAGTAATCCACGTTCCACCGCTCGCAACCGTCGCGAGTCAGCGAGAAAGAAACCATGCAAGTCAACGAAGCTCTCATTCGCTCGGTCGTCGAGCAAGTTCTAGCGGAGGTCGGCCAGGCGCCGGCGGTTGCTCACGCGTCGCCTCAGAACAACGGAGCGCCCCACGCTGGCAATTTCGATCGCCGATACGGCGTGTTCTACGACGTCAAGGAAGCGGTCGCGGCGGCGCAACGCGCGTTCGACCAGTTGAGCGAACGAGGGTTGGATGATCGGCGCCGAGTTATCGACCATATTCGCCGCATCGCGGTCGATCAGGCCGTCGAACTCGGCAACATGGAGATGGATGAAACAAAGATCGGTCGCCGAGCCCACAAGATCGAAAAGCTGAAGACGCTCGGCGAGCGAAGTCCGGGCGTCGAGTTTCTTCGTAGCGAAGTCTATAGCGGCGACAAAGGGCTCGCGGTCATCGAGCATGCCCCCTTCGGCGTCATTGGCGCCATCACGCCCGTGACGCATTCATTGCCCACCATCACAGGCAACGCGGTCAGCATGCTGGCCGCCGGCAACACGCTGGTCGTCAATCCCCACCCCAGCGGCAAACGCGTCGCGGCCGAAGGCGTCCGCCGCTTTAACGAAGCGATCTACGCCGACATGGGAATCGACAACCTGATCTGTGTGATGGCCGAGCCAACTTTGGATACGGCGGCCGGCATCTTTTCGCATCGCGAGGTGGCGTTGATCTGCGTTACCGGCGGCCCCGCCGTGGCCCGCGCCGCGCTCAACAGCGGAAAGCGAGCGATCGTGGCCGGGCCAGGCAACCCGCCCGTCGTGGTCGATGAAACCGCCGATCTGGATCGCGCGGCGCGCTCGATCATCCATGGCGCATCCTATGACAATAACCTGCTGTGCATCGCCGAGAAGGAAGTCTTCGTCGTCAATTCGGTCTTCGACCAAATGATGCAGGCGATGGAGCGAGCCGGCGCGGTGCGATTGAACTCCCAGGAAGTGGATCGCCTGACCTCGGTCGCCATCACCCAAGTGGGCGAAGGCGCCGATCGCCACGATGTCGCGGCCAAGGAATTCCTGGGGCAGGACGCATCGGTCTTGGCGGCCGCCGCCGGGCGCAGCGTATCCCCGGAAGTGCAATTGGTGTTTGGCGAGACCGATGAACACAACCCGTTTGTTCCCGTCGAACAGATGATGCCTTTCCTGCCCTTCGTGCGCTGTCGCGACGCGGAAGAAGCCATCCAGAAAGCTCGGCATTACGAACACGGCTATCGCCACACCAGCATCATTCACTCCAACGATGTGCGAAACATGACTCGCATGGGACGAGTGATGGACACGACGTTGTTCGTCAAGAACGGCCCGTGCATGGCGTCGTTGGGCTTGGGCGGCGAAGGCTATTTGTCCTTCTCGATCGCCGGCCCGACAGGCGAAGGCGTGACCACGCCGTTGACGTTCACGCGGGAACGACGTTGCTCGATCATCGAGGATTTGTGGATCCTGGGAAGCCGGGTCTAGGAGCGAGTCATGTTGCTGGGCAAAGTGTGTGGGCGGTTAATCGCCTCCACGAAACACGCGAGCCTGCAAGGCGCCAAGCTGTTGTTGGTGCAGCCCTACGCGGCTGATGGCCAGACGCCCGATGGGCCGCCATTGGTCGCGATCGACGCCGCCGGCGCCGGCAAGGGAGATCGAGTCATCATCACCAGCGACGGTCCGACAACGCGAAACATCCTGAAGCACGAGGCGACGCCCGCCAGGTGGAGCGTGATCGCCATCGACGACAACCAGCAATAATCCGCCCCAGCCCAACCGCCCGACTTCGGAAGAACACAAGCTCAAGCAGCCGCCATGAACTCTCCCCCAGCACATCCCCAGCACATGTTCGACGTGGACGCGATCGTCCGCGAAGTCGTGCGCCGGCTGCGCAACCAGGGAGACGCCAACAAGCCTGCGGCGCCGGTTTCCACCTCGGTGGCGAGCGCTTCCCCGCCGCCGACCGCCGCGGTGCGTTTGGATCGTCGCTTGATCACGCTCGCCGACCTACCCGAGAACTTGGCCCCAGCCCAACGCCTCGAAGTGCCGCGGAGCACCGTGGTCACTCCGGCCGCGCGTGACGCACTCAAGCAAATGGGAGTCGCTTTGTCTCGAGTCGCCGAGCAGCGAGCCCAAGCGGAATCGCCCGACCGCTATCTGCTGCTGGACGGTGAACCGCAAAACCGCGGCTGGACGTCGGCCGTCGCCGCCACCGAGGCGCGCGGCTTTCGCCGCCGCCAGGCGCTGCTGCCGGAATGCATCGCGCAGGTCCGCCTGGTGCTGGAAGCCAACCCGGTCTCCCAAGTGCTCTTTCTCACTGCGCGACCTTATCTGGCCGCCGCCGCCATCAGTCGCATCGCCGCGGCGCGAGCCGCCGTGTTGCCCCGAGCGGAATGGTTGCCAGCCATCCTGGACGACCTGGCGCCCAACGTCCTCGTATTGGACGTTGCGACATGGCCCCCTTTTCAACTGCCGCTATTGGCCGGCCGCTGGCGAATCACGTCGCCCGATCCATCGATCACGTCCCTGCTCAAGGAGAGAAGCGCACATGCGCATCGCCAAGGTAGTCGGCACCGTGACGCTCAGTCGTTGCCACCCAAGCTTCGTGGGCGCGACTTTGAAGATGGTTCAATTCCAATCACTCGAGAACCTGTTGGCGGAGACGCCGTCGTCCGAGGATGAAGTCGTCTCCTGGGACCAACTCGGCTCGTCCATCGGCGACCTGGTCGCCGTCAGCGATGGCGCCGAAGCCGCCCAACCCTTCCGACCTCAATTGAAACCCGTCGACGCCTACACGGCCGCGATCGTCGATCGCGTGGAATAGCTGGCCGTCGCCCATCCGCCAAACAACCAACGAAACCCCAAGAAACATGAACAACATCCATCGGATCAAACAAGACATCTGCGAAATCGGTCGCCGAATCTACAACAAGGGATTCGCCGCCGCCAACGACGGGAACATCACCGTCCGCATCAGCGACAACGAAGTGCTCTGCACGCCCACGATGCACTCAAAGGGCTTTCTTAAGCCGGAGGACATCGCCACGATCGACATGACGGGCAAGCAGATCGCGGGGCGGAAGAAACGCTCGAGCGAGGCGCTGCTGCACCTGGAAATCTACAAGCAGCGAGCACGACGTCAAGAGCGTCGTGCATTGCCATCCGCCTCATGCCACCGCCTTCGCGGTGGCGCGCGAACCGATCCCGCAATGCGTGCTGCCCGAAGTCGAAGTCTTCCTGGGCGATGTCCCGATCACCAAGTACGAAACGCCAGGCGGCCAGGCGTTTGCCGAGACGATCCTGCCGTTCGTCGACAAGACCAACGTGATCATCCTGGCCAATCACGGCACGGTCAGCTACGGCGAGAATGTCGAGCGAGCGTACTGGTGGACCGAAATCCTCGACGCCTACTGCCGCATCCTGATGCTGGCCAAGAACCTGGGCGGCGTCAGCTACTTCACGGAAGAGAAAGAACGGGAGTTGCTGGAGCTGAAGGACAAGTGGGGATTCGCCGACCCGCGGAACACCGAGGAATTCAAGAACTGCGACATCTGCGCCAACGACATCTTCCGCGACAGTTGGAAGGAATCGGGCGTCCAACGACGCGCCTTTCCCGATCCGCCGCCCATGGGGCCCATGAGCACCGGCAACAGCACGCAACAGCAACGGCAATCAAGCCGGCGGCGGCGGCTCCGCCGCGGTCGATCAAGAGTCCTTGGTCAAGGCGATCACCGACCGCGTCATGCAAGAGTTGACGAAGAAGTCATAGGGCGTTGTGAAGGCCGACAACGGCCCTTGTTAAGACGGCGGACATCGCCGCCGCAGCGCAAGTCAGATCCATCCAATCGTTGGGGCGGCAGTGCAGCTTCAACCAACAGGCAAGGCGTTACATCATGAAAGTCAGTATCATCGGCGGCGGAGGTTTGGTGGGCTGCAGCGCCGGGTTCGCGCTGCAATGCGGCGGCGTCGTGCGCGAAATCGCTCTGCTGGATGTGAACGCCAAAGCCGCCGAAGGCCACGCCCTGGACTTGCTTCACGGCGGCCCCAGCACGGCGGACCAGATCATCACCAGCGGCGGCTACGAACACATCCCCGACAGCGACGTGATCTGCATTACCGCCGGTCTTCGCCGTAAGCCCGACGAAAGTCGCTTGGACCTGATCAACCGCAACACGCAGTTGTTCATGTCCATCTTGCAAGATGTGGCCGCGGCTGGGGTCAAGAAGGACGCGATCGCCTTCGTGGTCAGCAACCCTGTCGATATCCTGACTTATCTGGCGGCAAAGAAGCTGGACCTGCCCTGCTCGCAAGTCATTGGGCTCGGCACGCAGCTGGATACGATTCGTTTTCGCAGCCTGATCGCGCAGCAGATGCAGATCCCCCCCACACAGCTTTCCGCATTGATCCTGGGCGAACATGGCGACAGCATGGTGCCCATCTGGTCGAGCGCCACGATCGGCGGTTTACCGTTGGATAAATTCCCCGGATGGACTCCCAATCTGGCGCAAGAGCTGTTCCAGCGGACCAAAGGATCCGGCGCCGAGGTCATCGCCAAGAAGGGCGGCGCTGGATTCGCCGTGGGCATCGCCATTCGCGACGTCATCCATTCGATCGCGTTGGACAGCCAGCGCATTCTGCCGGTGTCCTCCGTTCAAGACGGCCGTTGCTACGGCATTCGCGATGTGGCGCTCTCGGTTCCGACCGTCATCGGACGAACCGGCGTTGTCGCCCGTCACGAGATCGAGCTCTGGCCAAAGGAAATGCAAGGCCTCCGCAACAGCGCCAACACGTTGCGACAAACGCTCACGCAGGTGCTGCAGAGCGGCGTCTGATTCCGACTGGGGCGGCCACGAAGTCCCCACCGGGACGGTCCCAAATCAGCCCAGGGTGCAGCGCATCCCATTAAGTAACGGGTGACCGCAGAGAGCACTGAGCAACACAGAGGACAGAATTGCATCCGCCTCTGTGGTTCTCCGTGTCCTCCGCGGTCAATTCCATCCGGATTTTTCTTCACTTGATGCTTATGGGGGGCGCAGCCCACCCCAGGAAGCGCGGAAAAACACCGGTAGCCCCGCCGCTAGTGAATCAGGCGAGGCGCCGGCGGCCTGGCGCTGCGAGACGTGCGGCGGGCCTTGATGCGGACATACGGCGCAATGAAGCAGGCTCGATGTGCGAACTCGCCGCGGGCGGCGTCCCGTTCAGCGTGCATAGGCTCGACCAAGTCCTCGATCAGGAACCCCGCTCGGCACATCTCGCCGATCAACTGCTCCCAGCGATGGATGAACTCCAAAGTCCCCTCCTCGCGCAGACGATTGGGACCAGAACTCGCCGGCAACGGTCCGTCGCGATAATACGGCTCCCGCAACTCGTACCCCGCGGGGCCAGGATCTGTCGGCGCTTGTAAACTGACGGGCGACTTGTGCTGGCTGATATAGACGCCGTGGTCCCGTAACACGCGGGCGCACTCCTGATACACCGGCGCGATCCGCGGCACGTAACAGGAACTGACCGGGTGGATGACGATATCGAAGGACGCCTCCGCCAAACCGGCCAGGTTGTCCATCGAAGCCTCCACCGTCCGCACATTCAGCTTCCTTTCCGCGGCCGCTTGACGGTCCAATTCCAACATCGCCGGGCTGATGTCAACGACCGTCACCCGCCGCCGGCCGCCGCGTAAAGGATGCTCTGACGGCCTCCGCCGGCGGCCAGACACAAGACATCCCTGCCGGAAACGCCCTCGGCCAACCAGCCTCGGCCATCGGCGGTTGTTAACGGGTCGTGCAGATCGCGATCCGAAGCGGGCCGAGTGAATCGCTGCTTCTTGCGAACCATGCGATCCCACGCTTGCCGGTTCTGGCGATGCACGGGGGAGAGGTCGTCGGGATTCACAGCCCTGCTCCTGGGCGGCTGAACCGCCACTCGCGTCACCCACCGACTTCGCGGGATGCTCCTGGGCGGCTGAACCGCCACTCGCGTCACCAAGCGGCTCATTTTCCGATGAACGACCGGTTCAGGCGAAAACCGCCTCCAACTCTCGCAGCAGTTCGGCTTCATCGGGACAAATCGCTCCCAGGCCCAGCAGTCCGCCGGCGGCCCTGGCGATCTCCTTGCTTCGCCCAAGCACCTCCCGCTTGACCGACAATCTGGCGTCCTCGGTCATTTCTTTCATCAGGCTCTGGGTATAGTGCTTCCACGCATCCAGCAACTGGTCGGCTGGGGCCTGCTGCAGCCAGGCTTCCAGAGCGCGGTAGGATCCCGACCCCTCCGGAACGCCTCGCTCGTCGGCCGCCTTCAACACCACCTTGGCCTCTTTGGAGCTTACCGAACCGCTGGCCCAAGCCATGAACACCAACGGCGTCATGGCGAAAGCCGCCAACGTCGGGGGCGACAATTTGAGTCGGACCAGCTCGTCCAAGACGCTTTCATCGTGGATGCCAGACACTTCACGAAGGTCTTGCTTGGCGCGTTCGACGGTCACGCCGTGTTTCAGTGCGTCCCAGAGCTCCTGGTCTTTCTCGAAGAAATAACCTTCCAGGGCTTTACGGCGTGATTCAAGGAGTTCTTCTTGCATGGCGGGGCTAGGGGGAGAGCGGAAAGGGACCCCAAAAAGGGCGGTCCCGATGAAACTGGTTTCAGACGCGGCAGGACTTTGCTGACTCTCCATTGTAAGGAGCGAGATGTTATCGAGGAAGCAGACAAAGCCGATGACCGTTGACCCGCCAGCCGCCGCGACACGGCGCTCCACAAAGCTCGCCCGAGGAGCTTCCGTCTGGCGTAAACTTGCGCACTCTAAGGGGTTTGAGCGGGATGTCGCGAGTCTCTGGGTTATTTGTTTTAGGCATTTGACAACGGAGTCTAAAGATTATTCCGCTTATGAGCGATGTAATGGTTACGGCGCATGGTGAGCGCTCGGCGGTCAGAACCAATTGCAGCGCGGCGGACCTATGCGGGTCTGCGGGCGCGGCTCGTCCATTCAGGCGCCCGCGGGACGGGACCCCAATGGCTGTTCAGGAGGAACGGAAATGATTCGTGCAAAGTGGGATCTGGCGTCCTCCGGTAGGACAAGTCGGCGGCGTGTGGGGAACGGCCTTGGCGGCTTTGGCCCTCTGCCAGCCAGTCGTCGCCCAACAACCCGCTGAACCCGTTCGCGCCCGGCGCCAGTCGTTCAGTCGGCGGACATGGCCCGCCCGCCCGCCCGCCAATCCGCCGCCGGCTCCGGTATTGCCGGAAAACAACCGCGGCGCCGGTCATCCAAGTCAATGATCCGCTGCTGCGCAATTCGGTCCAGATTCGTCCCAAGAAGAACGAGCCCACCAAGCCCGGCATCGCGATTGCCGATGTGCCGCTGCCGCCGTTGGAGGAAATCCTCCCCACGATCGAGCCGGCCTCGCCGGTCGGGGATCCCAAGGCGGTGGACGCCCAGTCGCCAGCAACGACTCTGCCGGCGGTTGTGGTGCAACCCGGCGACGACACTCAATCCGCGATTGGCGACCAGCTGGAAACGGATCCGGCTCTGGCGCCGGAGATGATCGCCGACCCGTACGACGTTCCGTTGGAAGACTGGTCGCCCAGCGGTGGTCCGACCGAGTCGCCCGAACTCGCGGTCACTGAGGACGTCGAGTCGCTCGACCCCGAAGCCTCCCGGGAAACCGAAACGGACACGGAAACGCCTCTGGAGTCCGCTGTCGAGTTGGACTCGCCGGCTTTGGAATCGGCGCCCGAGACCGAAATGGCGTTGGACCTGGCGTCGGCCGAGCCCGCCCTGCGAACGACGCCGCCCATGGGACGCATTACGGATGTTGACGTCCAGGATGCGCGGACGGCGGCCTTTAATGGCGTGACTCCCGGGCTGACGACGGTGGAACAACTGCAGGAGCTGCTGGGGGCCCCCTCCGCCAAGGGCAAAGAGGAGGGTGAATATCCCTCGTTGCTGTATCAGCTTGGGCCGTTCCCGAAGGTGGAGTTCGTGCTTCACAACGAAGTCGTGAACTCGGTCATCGTCACGTTGCCCGAGGCGGCGGCGCCGGACCTGGTCGCTCGCGAGTTGAAGATTGGCCAATTCCGCTCGACGGCGATCTTCGACTCGCACGGTGAGCTTCTGGGATACGTGTTCCCCGAACGCGGCATCCTGCTGAATCTGGATGACAACGGCAAGACCGTCTCGCAAATCATGATCGAACCGGTGCGCGCCGAGTTCTTCGTGATCCGAGCTCGCAACGACGCCGAACAACAATACCGTTTGAATCTCGCCGATTTGAACTACGCTATTCAGCTCGACCCGACCAACGCCGAGGCGTATTGGCTGAAGTCGAAGATCTTCACCGAGCTCGGCCGCTACAAGGACGCCTTGCAATTGGCCGAATACGCCGTCGAGCGAGCCCCGCGCGATCGCTACTACAAGCTGCAACAAGCCAAGCTGGTCGCGCTCAACGGCGACTTCCATCGCGCCGAGATGATCGTGGACCGGATCCTCAGCGATGAAAACGCGCCGGTCCTCGTGCAAGCTCGCGCCCAATGCCTGATGGGAGATCTGTTGGCTTCCGGACCCAAGCAGGACCTGAGCACCGCTTGTGAACACCATCGAGCGGCGATCGCGCTGGCCGCGCCCTACTGGACCGATCAGCGGCACGAGGCCAGTCGCATGGCCGTGCAAGTCCTGATCGACGCCAATCTGGCGGTCGCCAACGACGTCGCCTGGGGACGTTGGAGCAAGAAGGACGAAGTCGTTCCGAAGTGGCTGGAGACAGCGGCGAACGTCATCGACGCCCAAGCGGGCAACAACCGCTTGGACTCCCTATTGACGCTGCAGATGTATCGTCGATCGTTGATGGCCTTTGCCGGCTTGCCAGGCGACAACAACTATCGAGAAATCGCCGAAGCCGCTCACGAGGAGGCGGCCAGTTTGATCGCCGCCAGTGACGATTGGCTGTTCAAGAATCGAGTGGAATGGGAGCTGGGCGAAGCGCTCTATCAGTCGATGCGTTGCGCCTTGAAGGACGGCAACCAAGAGAAAGCCTTGGAATTCGCTCAGCGATCCATCGGCCTGGTCGAGCAGTCCGACGACGTTCGGCAAATCACGACCCACCAGGAATTCGTGTATGGCCAACTATACTACCTGACCGGCTCCATTCACGCGCTGGCTCACGACGACCATCAAGAGGCGGTGAGCTGGTACCGCAAAGCCGCCCCCTACCTGACCGCCAACTATCCGCGAGACGTTGTTTCCAACCCCGGTTTGTTGGGCGACCAGATCGTGAGTATCGGCGTTTCCTATTGGAAGACCGACAATCGCCAAGACGCGATCAACATCACCAAGGAAGGCGTCTCGCTAATTCGCAAGGCGATCGCCGAAGGCCAGCGTGAAGAGCAGAGTCTGTCGATTCCCTACAGCAATCTGGCCACGATGTACAAACTGCTAGGCGACACCGATCAATCAAGCTCCTTCGCTCGCTTGGCCGCGCGGTTGAAAGACACCAACGTGGCCAGTCAGAAAGAAACGCAAGATCGCTAAGCAAGCAACCAATCCCACTGCGGTGCAACCGTCCAACCGATCGCACCGCAACGCGGTGCAACCCCCAAGCCTGGGGTCGCAGCGCACCGCAGGACACCAACGCGTAACCGACCGCACCGCACCGCGGTGCCACACCAAAGCCTGGGGTCGCGCACGCACCGCAGGACACCAACGCGTAACCGACCGCACCGCAACGCGGTGCCACCCCAAAGCCCGGGGTCGCGCAGCGCACCCCAGGACAAAAAAAGACCTCTGGCGTGCGACGCATTCATCGCTCGCCAGAGGTCGTTTCATCTTGCGGTTCGAACGATCGCCGCCTTTTCCGGCGGCTCGGCCTGCTCTCTTACAGGAAGGCGGCCAGCTTCTCGCACAGGTCCATGGTGCGGCAGCTATAGCCCCATTCATTGTCGTACCAGGAAACGACTTTGGCCAGCTTGCCCTTGCCGCCGAGCACTTGCGTGAAGTCGGCTGCGAAGATCGAGCTGTGCGGGTCGTCGATAATGTCCGAGGAAACCAGCGGATCTTCCGTGTAGGCCAGAATGCCCTTCAGCGGACCCTCGGCGGCGGCCTTCATCGCGGCGTTGATGGTCTCCGCGGACGCCTCCTTGCCCAAGTTCACGGTCAGGTCCACGACGCTGCCGGTCGCCACGGGAACACGCATTGCGATCCCGGTCAGCTTGCCGTTCAATTCCGGAATCACCAGCCCCACGGCCTTCGCGGCGCCAGTGGAGGTTGGAATGATGTTCAACGCGGCGGCGCGAGCCCGATAGGGATCGCTATGCGGCATGTCCTGGACTCGCTGGTCGTTGGTGTAGGCGTGCACGGTCGTCATCAAGCCGCTCTCGATGCCAAACGTGTCATTCAAGACCTTGGCTACGGGGGCCAGACAATTGGTGGTGCAACTGGCGTTGGAGATGCAGCTCAAATCCGCCGTCAACTTGTCGTCGTTGACGCCCAACACACAGGTCAGATCGGCGCCGTCTTTCGCCGGAGCGCTCAGCACCACCTTCTTGGCCCCGGCCTGCAGGTGCGTATCGTAGCCCGGCTTGCCGTTGGCCGATCGGTTGGAGAACACGCCGGTGCTCTCGATCACGATATCCGCCTTCAGCTCTTTCCAAGGCAAGTCGGCCGGGTTCCTCTCAGCCAACGCCCGGATTTTCTTGCCGTTGACAATCAGGTGCTGGTCGTCATAGCCGACATCGGCGGCGTATCGGCCGTGGATGCTGTCGTACTTCAACAGCGTCGCCAGCATCTTGTTGTCAGTTAAATCGTTGACGGCCACCACGTCGAAATCCTGCGGGCGACTCATCAGATTACGAAACGTCAGGCGACCAATTCGCCCAAAACCATTGATTGCGATGCGAACAGCCATTTGCCCAACCTCCCGAAGGTGCACGGTTTCCCACAACTTGCGAACGCCAAGTGGCGGATTATAAGCCAACATCCCACCAGCGCAAACCGGCCGACGCCGCGACTGCGGCGTAATCCGCGTTGCGGACGTCGTGGCGACCACAGGGGCTCGCAGCGGCGGGCAGGACGCCGTTGCGCCGTCATGTCGTCTGCGTCTTGGCGCCTCGGTCGTTATCCGTGAACTTCCCGCACGTGGTCCGCCTGATCCTGGATTTGCACCATCTCTTCCCGGCTCTTGCGTTTCAGGTTGTTCAGTTGCATCCGCATTCTCGGGTTGCCTTGCAACACTTTGGCGTGGCGTTGCAGGAAATCCCAGTACAGCGTGGTGAAGGGGCAGGCGTCCTCGCCGGTCGCCTTGGCCGGATCGAATCGACAACTGCCGCAGTAGTTGCTCATCCGTTGAATGTACTTGCCGGTGGCGACGTACGGTTTGGTGGCCATCACGCCACCGTCGGCGAACTGCGACATGCCCAACGTGTTGGGCAATTCCACCCACTCCACGGCGTCCACGTACACGGCCAGATACCAACGATGGACCTCTTGCGGATCGACGCCCAGCAGCAGGGCGAACAGACCGGTCACCATCAGCCGTTGAATGTGATGGGCGTATCCATATTTCAGAGTTTGCTCGATGGCTTGTTGCAGGCAGTTCATCTCCGTTTCGCCAGTCCAATAGAAGGCGGGCAAGCGGCGATCAGCGTTCAGCGTATTGCGTTCCAGATAGTCCGGCATGAAGCAGCCAATACACGCCGCGCACGTATTCGCGCCAGCCGAGTATCTGGCGAATGAACCCCTCGACGCTGCTCAGCGGCGCCTGCTTGTCGCGATAGGCGGTCTCGGCGGCTTCGATCGCGCGGCGAGGATTCAGCAGCTTCAGGTTGAGTGCGGCGGAGATCATCGAGTGGTACAGGAACGGCTCATCGGTCCACATCGCGTCCTGGTACTTGCCGAAGTCCGTGCAGCCGGTGATCGATGAAGTCGTTCAACGCCGCTTCGGCGTCTTGCGGAGTCACCGGCCAGTCGAAGTCTTCCAGGCGGCCGGGATGATTTGCGAAGCGGCTCTCGACCACTTTCAGTACTTGCCGGGTGACCGAATCGGGCGGAAAGCCGACGGGCTTGGGAAGATCCTGCGGCCCCTTCTTGGTGAAGGCGCCTCGATTCTCGTCATCGTAGTTCCATTTGCCGCCGACCGGTTGGTCGTCGTCCAGCAACACTTGGTGTTTGCGCCTCATTTCGCGATAGAAGAACTCCAGTCGAAGCTGTTTGCGGCCCTGGGCGTGATCGGCGAACTCCTCCGGCGTCGCCAGGAAGTGGTTGTCGGGCAGCAGCGTCAGGGGGATGCCGAGTTCGTCGATACGTTCCTGGAAATCGCGTTTCAATCGCCATTCACCGGGCTCTACCAGGATGATTCGCTGGGGGTTCAGGCGCTGGGCGTCGCGAATCAGTAGCTCGGCCAATCCCAGGGTGTCCTCTGAGTCCCGCCGCGCGCTCGTGGTTAGCTCGCGGTAGCTGACGCTCCACCCGTCGGCCATGAGGCTGTTGCGGAAATGCCTCATCGCAGAAAGGAAGATCGCAATTCGCGCCTTGTGGTTCCACACATGATCGGCCTCCGCGGCGGTCTCAGCCATCCAGATCGAATCCACGCTGGCATCCGCCTGCTCGAAGGCCAACGAGTCGCGGTTCAGTTGATCCCCAAGAACAACGATGAGATTTCGCGTCACTGCATTCCTGGCTGTCATGGAATCCCTGGATCCGGCGTTAAACACTTGCGAACATCGGCGGTTTATTGCCGTGGAAGCGTTAGGATGAAATTAGTTGGTGGCGAGAATTCCGGTGGAGCGAACACCGTACGCCGCAGTGGATTGAAGCGACGAACCGCTCAACCGACAAGCCTCAAACACGAAAAGCCACGCCGCTTTCCTTGGAAACTCACGGATCTCAGGGAACGAACTTCACCGGGCGCCAGTCTCATGAGAAGGGATGCGGTGCGTTCCGGAAGCCAGGAGGATAAAGATGAACTTCAGCGAATGCGAAATCGAAATGGCCCGCCGGTTTTCGGAGCTTGGCCTAGTCTGGGAGCCAAAGGCCGGGCACTACGTGCTGGACCCCACGGGCTTCTGCCGCCAAACGTCGCCCTTTCAGGACCGAGTCTACTTCATCCTCAACTATCCTTACTTTATGGACCGCGTCGGCGGCGTGGAGCGATTCAAGCAGATCATGATCTGGCTCCCCACCTACGAAGACGCTCGTCGCATTCTGCGTAACTTGGGCGTTTCCGACGTCGAGGTGGCCGACGAGCTCTTTCGTCGCCGCGCGATCCAACGGGGATCGGAGCGAGAGTCGCTGTACGAGATGATTCTGGACGAATTGCTTGTTCGAGTGGTCGCGACTCAGGCGTCGGCTACTTGCTGAGCAACGCAAGGAGCCTCCACCTGCGGGGAGATCCGCGGTAGAATCTGGGACGATGCTGAAACTCGGTCCGGGACGATCGCCCGGCCGCCACGTCGCTCCCAGGAAGCCGTCGCCATGCCTCGCCTGCCGCACATCGCTCTGCTGACTTTGATCCTCGCCAACGCCTCGGCCTGCAACTCCAACGGCGAAGCGGACTCACCGGCCGCGAGTCCAACACAAAGCAGTAGCGAGGAACCGGAGCCCGGAACCGCGGGCGCGGTTTTGTCGTCGGGTGACGAGAAGACCGGACTCCTTCGCCATGCTGTTTTCTTTCAATTCAAGCCGGAGTCCTCGGCCGAGCAAATCGAAGACGTTGTGACTGCGTTCGAAGCGCTCCCAGGCAAGATCAGCGAGATCATCGATTTCGAGTGGGGCGTCAATAACAGCCCGGAAAAGCTCGACGACGGATTCACGCACTGCTTTGTGCTCACGTTTCGCGATGAAGCAGGCAGAGCGGCCTATCTCCCGCATGAAGCACACAAGGCGTTCGGCGACGTCTTGCGACCGCACATGAGCAAGGTCTTCGTCATCGACTACTGGGGCGATCAGGCGCAACCGGTCGTCGAGAAACCGTTGCGGCACGCCGTGTTCTTCGCGTTCAAGAAGCAGGCGACTGACGCGCAGATCCAGGAAGTGGAGCAGGCCTTTGCGCACTTGCCATCCAAGATCGACGGGATCAAGGCGTTCGAATGGGGTGTGAACAACAGCCCCGAAAAACACGACGACGGTTTCACGCACTGCTTCATGGTGACCTTCGACTCCGAAGAGGCACGGGCCGCGTATTTGCCGCACGCTGCGCATCAGGAGTTTGTCACCCTTCTGCAGCCCGTGTTGGAAAAGGCCCGCGTCCTGGACTTCTGGGCTCAGTGATCGCCGCTCGCATGTTCGCCGCTCGCATGTTCGCCGCTCGCAAAGCCAAAGCCTCAAAATGAAATTCACGGTGGATATCGACATCGATCTGCCCCGCGACCGCGTCATCGAGTTGTTCGACAACGCGGACAACATGTCGAAATGGCAAAAAGGCCTGCAACGCTTTGAGCACCTCAGTGGTGAACCGGGGCAACCGGGCGCGCGTTCCCGCCTGGTTTACTTGATGGGCAAACGCGAGATCGAGTTGATCGAGACGCTCACGCTCCGCGATTTGCCGGAGCGGTTTGACGGCGCCTACGAGACCAAGGGCGTCTTCAACGTGGTCAAGAACCGTTTCCTGGAATTGGGGCCCGAGCGAACACGGTGGGAAAGCGAGAACGAATTCCGCATGAGTACATGGACGATGAAGCTGATGGGGTGGTTCATGGGAGGCGCCTTCCGTCAACAAAGCCTGAAGTACATGCAGGACTTCAAGGCCTTCGCCGAGCGGGGCGTGGACGTCAACGCCCCGACCGGCGACTGAACCAGGCCTCGACCCGATTCGACGCCCTGTGACGGCGACTCAGCCCAGGTGTCCGAGGCGGCGGATTCCCACGCCGAGCTCCGTCTGGCGGTCCGGTGCGCATCTCTCTGCCTTCACCAGGCGGCCGGATAAGGTATAATGAGGACGCTGAGTCGTTGGGGGGCGAACTGGATTCGACCGGGTAGCCTGAAGCGACGGTGGCGTGTCGTGGTTGGTCAGTCGGCCACGTTAAAAGCTGACCACCAATTTATTTGCCGAGGATTCCCTCGCAATGGCTGCCTAGCAGTAGGCATCCCTGGCTGCGGGACTTAGCCGGATAGTCCCAAAAGCCGGTCGCAAATCCGGACCGCGCAAGATCACGTCGAGCACGTCCTGCGTTAAATAAAGTTCTCGTCTAGTTGCGAGCGGACCGTGTCGTTGCGGGCCGTTCAAAGCGAAACTCAAACCAGCGACTACACACGTAGAAGCCGCCGTGGAAATGCCACGGGACGCGGGTTCAATTCCCGCCGCCTCCACACAGACGGGCCATACAACCCGTCTCGAACCAAACAAGGCCCGTCAGCGAAAGCCGGCGGGCCTTGTGCGTTTGGTACACGCATAGAGGCTTTTCCGACGACTCGGCGTTGCTCGCCACGGCCAAATCGCGGGACCACCTGTCTGGTGAAATCGTCCAAAAAGTCTCGAACTTGGCCAAAAGTCTCGAAACGACGTGACGCACCCCCAACGCGTCCCGCGATGGAAGTCGTTTGAAAGTAACGGTTTATGGAAACCGACTTTTTCGCCAGTTTTGGGTGTTTTGCCAGTAGGCGTTGGAGTCGAAAGCCGCGTCACCACTCACAAATTGATCGATCTTAGGGGAGAAGAAACGCAGTGCGAGTTGCGAGTCCGTTCTTTGATTGAAGGGCAGGCCTTCCGATCATCGGCTGTGTATTGGTTCGGCGAGAAGTGGAATTCCGTTTGCCGAAGGTTGAGCGACGGTCCCTCGGTCTTCGCCCCTAAGTCGTCGCTTGGGTCGCACATCTGCGTTGCCCTGTCCTCCGCCCATCTTCTTCTGCAGATCGTGTCGCCGCGTCTGACGCTTTGGATCTTCGCGATCTTCGCGCTTCCTTCCGGCAGCGGCGGTCTCTAATTTCGTAGGGCCTCAATCGTCAACGGGCGGTTGCTTCCGATCAGTCCCCGTGATGTTTCAGGTTAACGCGAGAAACTTGGCGGGGACGTACCAGAACGCGTTCAGGCTTGACGAAGCTCTGGTTTTCCGGGATTTCCGCGCTTCGTTTTCATGGTGGCGGGCTCTAACTCAGTAGGCTACGATCGCCGACGAGCGACCGTCTTCGGTCGTCGCCAGAGTCTCCGCAGTGAAAGATAGAACCATGCAACCTAACTTGATTGTGATTGCCGGCCGCGACAAGGGCCGCACATTTCCCTTGAGCGACGGTCAGACGCTGGCGATTGGGCGAGGCCAGGCCAGCGACACTCAGCTGGACGATCCTCGCATGTCTCGAGTTCACTGCCGTGTGCAGATGGATGGCGGGCGGGTCCTGTTGCTGGATGCGGGCGGATCGGGAGGAACGCTCGTGGGCGGACAGCCGGTGACCGAGCACGAACTGAAACCCGGCAATACATTTCAAATTGGCGACACCCAGATCCGTTATCAGTTGGGCTCGGCACAGGAGGATAACACGCTGCAAGGGGACCAGGTGTTTGGGCGCCCCAAACCCGCGCCGCCAGTCAAACCGCTGAAGGATCTGTTGGGCGAGACGCTGCACACCTATCGGCTGGACGCCATCATCGGCGGCGGCTCCAGCGGCCTGGTCTTCAAGGCGACCGATACGGAGAAGGATCGCGTGGTCGCGGTCAAAGTGCTCACGCCCGACTTCACGAACTCCGACGAGCAGAAGGAGCGGTTCGTCCGCGCAATGAAGACGATGATGCCCATCAAGCATCCGAACATCGTGCGGCTCTACAACGCCGGCAAGCGAGGGCCGTACTGCTGGGCGGCCATGGAGTACGTCGAGGGCGAGAACCTGATGCAGGTCATCGACCGCATGGGCATCAGCGGCATGCTCGACTGGAAGGAGGTTTGGCGAGTCGCCATTCACATCGGCCGCGCTCTGCAAGAGGCGCATAGCCAGAAGATCATTCACCGCAACGTGACGCCGACCAACCTCTTGCGGCGCAGCAAGGACAAGGTCTGCTTGTTAGGCGACTTGATGCTGGCCAAGGCGTTGGAGGGGACCTTGGCCAAGCAAGTCACGCAACCAGGTCAACTGATCGGCGACATTCCCTACATGGCGCCCGAGCGAACTCGAGACGGTGCGGGAGTGGACGGCCGAGCGGACCTCTACGGATTGGCCGCCACGCTCTACGCCTTGCTAACGGGCAAGCCGCCCTTTGAAAGCAACTCGCTGCCGGAGCTGATCCGCCTGGTTCGCAGCGAAACGCCGAAACCCCCGCGAGATTTTCAGCTGTCAGTCAACGAGAAGTTCCAAGACGTGATCATGCAAACGCTCGCCAAGGATCCCGACGAACGTTATCAAACCCCGACCACCTTCTTGCAAGATCTAGACCGCATCGGCCGCTTCAACAACCTGGAAGCCGACTGGAGCGATTGGGTCGGCTAGTCGCGGCGGATAGACAACGGAAGCATTACTTGTCTCTCGCACTGTCGCGACGGGACGCGAGTTGTCAGTGGCTCGCAAGATGGGCTCGTCAGGCTGTGTGGACCGTTCGAGATCAAGATTCTGAGCAACCGTAAGGTGGTGTAAACTTGATGACCGAGGTGGGCAAGCGAAGCGGCTCAGAAGTCCATGAAGCAGGCTCGATTTGACAGAATCAACAGCACGCCTATGCTTGCGGCAGGTTCAAGCCGAGCATGGTGAAATCAAAAGTGCGTAAACCTCCGGACACTACCTCGAAACTTTGGAATGCGTTGCTTTGGTGGAGGAAGCTTTTTGAGCATACGTGGCGGCAGAGGCCGTTGAACTAGACTAATGCGACCAAACTCAGCAGGGGCGAGCCGAAAACCAGAGTATTGAATAGGGCATACTTAGATGTGGAAGAAGATATTTACTCGAGCGCTTTGATTTGTTCCATTCTGATGGCTTCGATCATGCTATGGATTGGCCGGGACTTTATCAAGACCTATGGCAAACTGGAAGCAATAGAAAGAGTTGAGACTTCCGGTTGCACTGTAAGGTACCATGGAGTGACCTGGTGGGAGCACCTTAAAGAGCACGGGAAGGCAGAGCCTATTGAGCCGACTTTCAAGGGGGTTGTGCTTGAGACACTGTTTGGACCTATGGCGCAACGCGACGTGTCGTATCTTCACATTCCAAGGTCTGACAAGGATGGGGATGCCACTTTGGCGACATTGAAGCATTTTCCCAAATTGGAAGAGCTTGCAATATCCGCGCCTACCGTTACGGACCGTGGCATGGAGCATGCTCGCAAGCGAAGGATTTGGTGAAACTTACGCTTCTAAGAACAGCGGTTACATCTGAGGGAATTCGAAAGCTTGAAGGAGCTTCCAAGCTGCGCCATCTCACTTTAGACGGTGAAGTTTCTAACGATGCCACGATTAGAGAACTTCGCAATTTCAAGTCACTTGAATCCTTGGCTTCAGGCACCCCCCACAATTACACAATGGATGGCCTACTAGAATTGGCGCTAGTCCCGAAACTTCAGATCCTTTCATTTGCAGGATCAAATGGGTTGCGAGATGAGTTTATGCCGGCTTTGGCGCGTCTTATCTGGTCTCAAAGAACTATATCTGGTGGGCGTGGACGTTTCGGATGCTGGTCTCAAGCACATCTGCAGTCTCAAAGAGTTGAGTAGCTTGGGGCTCATGGGCGTCTCTGTTTCTCCATCGCGATTGAAGGATTTGGCATCCTGCCTTCGCCTACGACAACTAGCCCTAGGCGGAAACGCTATTGATGACGATGTCATGAAAGCATTATCGAGTATGTCCAGCTTACAGAGCTCGTCTCTTTGGCATCTCAGTTTCAGACGAAGTGGTACCGGTAATTGCTACGTTGCCAAATCTCGTTCGAATCGAGCTGAATGATTCCCAAGTAAGCTCTGAGGGACTCATAGAATTGGGCAAAATGAAAGGTCTGAAGTACCTAAGCATTGGCCAGGATGATTTACAAGGTGCAATTGAATACTTTCGGGAGAACCGGCCGGACATCGAGCTTGATGTAGATCCTTTCGGATAGATATTGCGTTGGCCGTACAGACCGGAGACGTTGCAGATGATGTGGGGTTCGGGCTGCCGTGTGCTCGGCTTCGGTGGTTCTTCTTCGCGAATGTGCCGCTGCATCTCGGCGTATCCGGCCGTGCGTAGCCGTTCCGCTTCCAACGGCGTGGTGCCGGTAAGCAACTCATAAAGCAGCACACCCAGCGAATAGACATCGCTGCGAGTATCGACGTCCAGGCAACTCATTTCGGCCTGTTCGGGGCTCATGTACTGAGGAGTTCCCACCATCTGGCCGAAGGTGGTACCGCCGGAGGGAACGCCCGCGTTTTCACCGGTTTGGGCGCCCGCACTTGGCGATCGGTCGGGGGTTGGCGTTTGTGGGCGCATGAATCGGCATCGCTCGGCGCGTTGATTTTTCGCGGAGTTGGTGTGTTCGTGTTGTTGCGATGCGAGGGCTGGAGTGCTCGGAGAGTCGGCGGGGGTCGAGCTATTTCCTGATCACCGCCTAGCGAGGTCCGGCGGGCGCGGTGGTCGCGGCATTCGATTTGTGGAACGTGGACCGGATACGCGACGGTGCTTTGCCACGATTTCCGCGGAACGTTCACATAGAGCGATGCGCGACGATTGACACGCCGGATGCTCACTGGCCGCTTCTTGACGTTGCCGCGCAGGAAGGGTGAGCTGGATTCAGAGAATTGCCTCGGCGGGAGGGGCGGACTCTCGGATGAGCGAAGCCGAGCATTGCGGGCGAGTTAGTCATTTTCAACTAGCCAGGCGACGTCACCCCCAGAATTATTGTTGAAGTTGTGCATTACTCGCGGAAAATCGGGCTCCAAGACTCTAAAAGCAACATTCCCTCAGCGAGCGGCAGATGATGCCTCGTAACGAAAACGACGATCACGGCAAACAACTGAGCCAAATCATCGCGGACTATCTGCAAGCGGTGGAGGCTGGACAAGAGCCTGACCGAGACCAGCTCTTGACGGATCATCCGGAGGTCGCCGAGGAACTTCGCGAATTCCTATCCACGCATGATCAGATGCAAGAGGCAGCGGGTCCTCCTTCGCCGCCCCAAGAGGATGCGACCATTCCCCCGCGCCCCTCGTCGGAAGACCACACGCTGGCTCCTGGGCCGGCAAGTCGGCGAGACAACGCTGGGCACGAAGATCCGCTACTTCGGCGACTACGAGTTGCTGGAAGAGATCGCCCGCGGCGGCATGGGCGTGGTCTACAAGGCGCGGCAGATCAGCCTCAATCGCATCGTCGCGCTTGAAGATGATCCTGGCCGGGCAGCTGGCCGGCGAGGAGGACGTGCAACGATTCCACGCCGAAGCCGAAGCGGCCGCCAATCTCGATCATCCGGCATCGTGCCCATCTACGAAATCGGCGAACACGAAGGCCAGCACTACTTCTCGATGGGCTTCGTCGAAGGCGAGAGCCTGGCCGACAAGATCGAGGACGGCCCGCTGCCGCCGAGAGAAGCCGCCGAGTACGCGAAGAAGGTCGCCGAGGCGGTCGCCTTCGCCCACGAGCGACGGCGTGATCCATCGCGACCTGAAGCCGGCCAACGTGCTGCTCGACCAAAACGGCGAGCCCAAGGTCACCGACTTCGGCCTGGCCAAGCGAGTCGAAGGCGACAGCGACCTGACGGCCACCGGGCAGATCCTGGGCACGCCCAGCTACATGCCGCCCGAGCAGGCCTCGGGCAGAACGAGACCGAATTGACGAGCGGCCGACGTCTATTCGCTGGGGGCGATCCTGTACTGCCTGCTGACCGGCCGGCCGCCGTTTCAGGCAGCGAATCCGATGGACACGCTGCTGCAGGTGTTGGAGCGTGATGACTGGGTCCTAGGCTGCTCAATCCAAGGCGTCCCAAAGGACCTGGACGTCATCTGCACTACGTGCCTTCGAAAAGACGCCTCAACGCGATATGCCTCAGCACAAGCCTTGGGCGCCGACACCATGAGGTATCTCGAAGGCAGACCGATAAAGGCACGGCCAATTGGACCCTTGGAAACAACGCGGCGCTGGGTCCGGCGGCATCCAGCAATAGCAAGTCTAATTGCAACGGCGATACTCTTGATTGTTACAGCAGCCGTCAGCAGTGCAACGGTCGCATGGCACCGGAGCCGGCTTGCCACCCAACAAGCACGTGCGGTTGTCGAGGCAGACGGGTGCTAACACTGAGAAAAGAATGTGCAAACGCTGAGAAGGAACGAGCGAGCACCGAGAAGAAACGCTGCTGAGTTGACCGCCTATTCCAACAACATCTTTTCCGCCGCGGAAGCATTGAAGCTTGGCGATGCAAGAGTCGCGACAAACCACTTGGACCGCTGTCAACCAAAACTTCGTGGCTGGGAGCACAATTATCTGTTTACTTCCATCAATGGAGGCTCAGTATCATCGACCGAGTTATGGGAGGCCCATCATCGCCTCTTCTCGCCCGATGGGGCCCATGTTGCAATTGGAGGCGACGATAAACTCGCCGTGACCATTCGCGACATAAACACTGGCAAGGAACTCACGCTTACACACCGACTCGACGAAGCAACCGGAGCCCAAGGCTACACGAGGCGGGTAAGCAGTGTGTCCTACAGTTCCGATGTGTGAGTCGTCAGTATTGCAAGTGCAAAAAAAAACCAAGATCCCTGGAAATACGAAGCTACTGTTTGGGACGCGACTCAGGGAACCGCTCTGTTGCACAGGCTGTTGTCTTCATCCTGTTTAAAGGCTGTATTCAACAGTGATGCGAGTACGATCTTTGCCGTGGGGCCTAGCGAATTGGTCGCTCTGGATTCACTCACGGGCGAAGTAAAGTTCGTTTTTAGGCGAGAAAAAACACTTCTTAGTTACAAGACATTCTCTGTATGCGGCTCCACTCTAGTTCTCGGGGTTCGTAGTTATGAAAGTGCGCCTGTCGGATGGGATAGTGATCCACATCACGACGAGGTTCTTATACTCGATGCCCAAACTGGGGAATCGCAACGTTCAATCTCTACGCCTGATGCGGCCGAATGCTTGGCTTACGAGCCGCAATTTGATCAGATCGTAACAGGCCACGACGGAGGCGCCATTCGCATATGGAATCCTTCCGCAGGTGCCTTGTTGAAGGAGTTCTATACAGAGAAGACATCCATTTCAGAAATTCGTTTTGCTCATCATGGAGAATCGATCGTTGGTTGCGGGCACTTGGACACATCTATCACGGTGTGGAATGCAAAGACCGGAAGGACGCGGTTTGCACTGATTGGCCCTGGCGACCCAGTGCGTGACCTGGATATTTGCAAGGACGGATCACGGATCGCTTGCATTTCCAACGATGCCAGTGCTGCAACCCTCAGGATTTGGCCCCTTCCCTCCCTCGAATCACTTGCGATTGAACACCAAACCCCCGTCACCTCAATTGCGGTAAATGGAGACGCGTCGCTAATTGCTACTGGCACACAGGACGGAACAATAACGATATGGAATGCCGTGCTTTGCCAAGCAGTCGCACACCATTAGTGGTGGCTTCCGCAAGGACAACACCAACGCAACGAGCTTATTTTAACAGCGGCTATTTCAGCGTTGTGGCGATGGCGATAAACCCTTCTGGGTTCAACTCTTGCGGCCGTCAGGAATTTTGGAGTGCATCAGCAGTCAGTGGAATTGTGGGATGTTGAGACTGGTGTCATGATTGATCGGCTTCCGCGTCCCGATCGGCAGAATGGCAACACTCACCACGTTGCTTTTAGTGCTGACGGGAGAGCACTTTATGTTGCTTCACGAGAGAGTGGAGATGGAATTGTTGAAATATTTGACTCGGAAACGAGATCGCTTAGTCGTACCGTTAAGAAATGTGAGGGAGTTCATGTTGTCTGCTGTCATCTTCGCGCCAATCATTTTCTTACGAGCGGCTCCCAAGTGATTCTCTGGGATTCCCAAACTGGCAACGAACTGCGGCGATTTGGTCCAGGTGGAGGAGCTACGATCAGCACGGATGGAAAAATGGTTGCTGCCGTGTCGGATGGCAGGATCGTTGTTTGGGACTATTCGAACGGTGAGGAATTGTTTTCATTCGACGGCGCCGGCAGAATTGCCTTTAGTGCCGACGGCACTAGGTTGCTGGGCTATTTCCAGGCAGGGGTGTCGAGGGCCGAATTTCGAGTGTGGGAGTTGTCAAGAGGTCACATGGTATTTCGGCGAAGTGGCGACCGCGTTGGAAGGGTTGGAAGGCGTATTTGTCTGTGCTGGCGCCTGAGAATGACTGTGTTGTAACAAGTGCGGGAATGCGAACAGTCGAACTCTGGGATGCCTCGCAACACCAAAGCTCGCTGGCGTTGTCCATGCAAGGGAGCGTCACTAGTGTCGCTTATAGCCCAAGAGGCGACATTGTTGCTGCCGCAGCCAGACTCGCTGGAAGCACCGCCGTGCAGGTTTGGGACGCGACGGCCGGAGAGCGGCTCTTCGAAGTGAATGGGCATCGCGATAAGGTGACAAGCCTGGCCTTCTCCCCGGGCGGAGAACGTCTTGCCAGCGGGAGCATTGATCGAACGATCAAGGTCTGGCGTTCGACGACCGGTCAAGAGTTGTGTTCCTTGAGCGGACATGACGGATATGTGAACGATATCGCTTGGTTGCCGGATGGGAAGCGAATCGTCAGCGGAAGCCACGATCAAACCATAAAGGTTTGGGACGTAAGTCGTGGTGTGTGTCTCACCACCTTGGAACATAGTGGCTATTGCACTGCTGGTCTTGCGTCGCCGCAAGCCCGGATGGATCGACTGTTGTCAGCGGAGGCAGTACGTACAGGGACAGCCATCCCGGTGAAATGAGGACCTGGGACCTGAATACCGGCCGAGTTTCTTTGGATTTCAAAGGTCTCAAGAGTGGCGTCCGCCAGGTTGCGTTTAGCCCCGATGGATCGCGAATCTTCAGCCGTGAGGCTTCAGGCCAATGTCGTGCCTGGGACGCTCGTACGGGGCAAGAACTCTATTCATTGACGATGTCAACACATGTACGTGCCATGTGTGTAGATCGAATTGGCGGTCGCCTTTTGACTTCCAACAGCAGGCAAATTGACACTTGGGACATTGCATCAGGCGAGCGGCTTAGCTCATCGCATTCTGGCGCTCAGATAAGCGTTTTAGCCTCCAGTGCCGCCAGTTCAAGAGTTCTTCTCGGTCTTTTTCGTGAGCAGAGTGGAGATTGCAATCTGCGCGTCGTTGATCTCGCGAAATAGACCATGGCGTGCTTGATGGCGAGGTGCTTTATGTCTGTGGTCGAGCTATTCGCAGAAGTTTTTGTTCGAGGAGGCGCAATCGCGGCGTTGCCTGAGTTCGTGTACGCCAGGCGTAAATCCCGGCGATCAGGATGGTGACCGCGACTAGACTAGAGACCACCGATTTGACGGTCCAAGAGCGCGAAATCGTCGTGCGGCAACTGCAGTTCCACTACGCATCCAGTAGGTAGGTAGGAGAAGACCGTGTCTCGGCGTCGTTCATGAGTGAGCGTTGCGCGGAGGGCCGCCGCCATGGAGAATAAACGATCGTGGCGATGCCGTCGCCTCAATACCATCCGTCGAGAGAGCCGTCGCCTGATTTGTCGACATTGTCGATACCCTCGCTGGCCAGAGTCAAACAATCTTGGGCGGCTAGATCCCATGACTGGTCACGCCAGACGAGCGGCAACTCCGTGCGGAGCTTCGCCAAGCTGATTCCCTCCGGCTCATCCCCGTCGAGAATCCGCTCGACGATCTCCGGCGAGAGCGACGTGAGCCGCAGAATGCGGCCGACGTAGGTGCGGTCGACGCCGTTGGCCGCCGCCAGGTCTTCGAGGCTGGCGTACTCGCCCGACTCGAGTTGCTCCTGCCAGCGATACGCCTTGGCCAGGGCGGAGACGAGCGCAGCCGTTGGTTTCGCGTTCGGGCGCAGGCTTGCCGTTGCTCGCCGTGGGTGAGCACCATCTGGCGGCCGTTGCGACGGTGGAAACGGACCGGGATGCGCACGACGATCGCGTCGCCGTCGCGGGAGACGGTCAGGCCTGGGTACTTCTCTGCCTGTTCGCTCTTCGACCTGTCAATCACTGTTTTCCGCTCCAATCGGCTCCAATTCTTCGACGACCTGCTCGATGCCGTTGGCGCGGAAGCGAACCTCGACGGTTGTCCTTCGACACCGTGATCGTCTCGACCAGCAGTTCCAGGACGCGGCGCTGTTCGTCCGGATGCAGGACTTCCCAGATGGGATCGATGCGCTGCAGGGCGTCGGTGACGTCGGCGAGTTCGATCGCGTCTCGGCGTGCGACTGGCTGTGGTTCGATTTGGCCGATGGATCGATCCAGCGAATTCAACTCGCCGTTGAGTCGCTTGAGTTCGTCCGCCATGAAGTCGTTCTGGTCGCCGAGGCTCAGCACGGTGCGAATCGAGTCCTGCATCTGGTCGCGCCGTTGGCGGAGTTCGGCGAGTCGGTCCGTCGTCTCCGGGCTCGGGCCCGTCGCCGCTCGTTCCTGAATCTCGCGATATGTTCGTGCGATCACGTCGGGATGCCGCAGCAAGGTTCCGACCTGGTCGACGACCAGGGCTCTCGATCTCGCCGGCGGGCAGCGTCGGCAGCGGGCAGTTGTCGTAGCCGGTCTTGATCCGCCGAGCAGGTGTAGTAGTGATACTCGCGACCGTGGTTCTTGGTCCACACCGGCTGGATCAGGCTGCCGCAGTCGCCGCACCGCAACATCCGACGCAGCAACGCAAACCGCTGGACCTGATGCCTGTGCGTGTACGTCTGGTTGGCCCGCAGCTTCGCCTGCACCTGCTCGAACAGCTCGGCCTTGACGATCGCCGCGTGCTCGCCCGGGTACGCCTGGCCCTTGTGGACGATCTGGCCGATGTACCGGCGGTCGGTCAGCAGGTCGTAGATCGTGCGTCCCTTCCACGGCTTGCCGCCGATGTCTTTGCCGGTCTTGGTGCGATACTGCTTCGTGACGAGGCCTTCGGCGTTGAGCGCCTCGGCCACCTTGCGGCAGGACTCCAGCTCCAGAAACAGTTCGAAGATGCGTCGCACCAGGTTGGCCTCGCGCCCGGTTGACGACGTACTTCTTGTCCACGATGTCCAGGCCGAGCACCGGCTGCCCGCCGATGTACTTGCCCTGCCGGGCCGTGGCCAGCTTCTTGTCGCGGATCCGTTCGCCGATGATCTCGCGTTCGAACTGGGCAAAGGACAGCAGGATATTCAGCGTCAGCCGGCCCATCGACGTCGTCGTGTTGAACTGCTGGGTGACCGAGACGAAGGAGACTTCGTGCTGCTCGAACAGCGTCGACCAGCCGGGCGAAGTCCAGTAGCGAACGACTGAGCCGGTCGACTTTGTAGACCACCACGCAGTCGATCTGCCCGGCGCGAATGTCGTCGAGCAACGGCTCGAGTGCCGGGCGGTCCATGTTGCCGCCGGTAAAACCTCCGTCGTCGTACCGTGTGGCCAGGCACTGCCAGCCTTCCTGTCGTTGGGACTCGATGTAGGCCTCGCCGGCCTGACGCTGGGCATCGAGCGAGTTGAATTCCTGGTCCAGGCCCTCTTCGTGGCTCTTCCGCGTGTAGATGCGCAGCGGATGCTCGGTGCGTACGAGTTGTTCATGTCGCCCGTCCCTCCCTTCTTTGCGAGCGGGCGGCAGGCCAAAGAACCGATTGCCGCTCCAGTACGAACCGGTGATCGCGCGGGCGATCGCACTCAGGCTGCGGTACTTCTTGCCGTCGTAGAGGAAGCCGTCCTCCTGCACGATGACTTCGTACCGTTCGCCATGCCAGTCACGCAGCAGTCGCGTTCCCGGTTGCAGACTCGACAGCTCGTCGCTTTCGCGGTGCCTTCGTCTGACGGCAGGTAAATCGGCGAGCGCTGCAGCTTTTGGCGCACATCCCGCGAGACGCCGCCGTAGACCAGTTCCTGGATCCGATACGCGAGTCGCCGGATCAGGTAGTCGCGACCGTCCGCCCGGAGTCGGTCCCCAGCAAGATCGGCCCATGCTTGCGCAATTGATCGATCGACATCCGATTCAGCTCGTCGATCTGACTCAACACCGATTTCTGTTGGAAGCCGCCACGCGCATTGGTGCCTCCGGTTGTTTCTTCGTCACCAATTCCCTCCTGTCCGAAACTCGCCAACGTGGAGTGACAGTGAGCCTCGACGGGCCGGAAAGCTCAAGGCCTTGCGGCCCAGCTTGGCGAGAGAATTCTGGTGCAGGACTGTGGCAATCGCCAGACCTGCCGTACAAGCGCAGTACACCGGCAGCGAGAATGGCGGCCAATTCATCAAGTCGCTGATCCGCGTTGATTTCGCGTACGCGTTTCAATCGTGGAAAGTGGTTGTGCACCGGCAGCCTCGCGGTATTGTTTGGGAAAGATTGGCGACGACGTGGTCGCCCGCGGGAGAGCCCTCAGAAAAGTTGGCCCTCTATTATTTACCTACCGGATTCGTCGGCGAGTTGACGGAATCTTTTGGGACGGAACGACCGCAGGCTCCGTTCGAATCGCCGCAACTTACTTGCTCGTAATCGATTGCGACGACTCAAAAAACTTGCCCCAAGAGTCTTGCACGGACCACGAATCCGGAGAATATACGGATGTACAGTATCGGTGTGGAAGCCGGCACCAATCAGAGAGCGACTACCTAGAGGCGCTGGCCCGAAACCGCTCCCTTCTTTCAACACTCAGCCATTTCGCCTGTTTTCCCGATTCCGAAAGCAGCACGTTGTTTCCACCTACCCCTCGGCGAATGCGCGCTGGGTCCATCAAGGATTCTCGATCGACCATGTCCCGACATTTCACGATTCGCAAAATGTTGCGAATGACCCCCAACCGCCTCTTGGCAAGTTCCCTGGAACGACTTGGCCACAAATTGTTGTGTTTCGACTGGCAGCGGATGCCGGAACGCTGCGATGAAGCACTGCTCGTCGCCATCGGCTTGTTGCCGCACGAAGCACAAGAGGAGATGGAGGGCATACTCGCCGCCGTCCACGAACTCGCGTGCGACGCCGGCGTGCAGGCGATCGTCGAAGCGGCCCTGAGCGAAGTGGCCTGGACGGACTTCGTCTCCCAGCTTCCGGAAGCTGGGCCGTACCACACGTCGATGTGGACCTGGCTGCACTTTCCGTCGCTGTTCGACCAGGCGACCCTAATTCACTCGGTCGACAATCTGACCCGCTGGCGAAACGCAAGGATGTGCCGCGAGTCGAACCACGCCGAACTCCAGAGGCCAATAGCGAACTGGCGTGGGCGATCTCAACGCTTCTGCGCCGAGGAGGGGCGCGGCCAGAACTGCACCGTCGAACATTATCGTCGCCACACCGGGACCGACTATTACGTCGCATATCCCGATGACTTCGTTCAGACCGTTGCCACGCACGACGACGACGGTGTGCTGCGGCCGGAATCGATTCGGCAGACGTTTGAAATCGTGTTCGCATTCACGCAAGAGGAAGGAACCCTCGAACTTTACGCAAACTGCTGCCTGCGCATGAAGGCCAAACTGGAATGCTTGTTCGGGCAAATTATTCTGCGCCGACGCATTGGCCCAAAGCAGATAGTAGGCCGTACGACTTGAACCGACTCAAGGACCGTTACTTCTGTCTCGAAACCGATCCGAGGACGAACTCACCGCGTCCATCACCCAGTTGCGGTTGAACGCAAGCGAGTGGGGGCGGATTGGTCTCGAGCCGGTTCAAAACGGTCACGTGCACGATGTGTACGACATGGTCGACAACTGCCTGAATCCCATCAACGTCCGACGGGGACCACGCGGAGATTCAGATGGCGTCGTTCGTGTTTCAATTCAAGCCGATGGGCCGCCGTTCCGGGTCGTTGCGATTCGACATAACGTATCCCGACCATTGCACGGTGCGCAGTCGCCGGCCGGAGGTGGATCGACCTCGTGCGGAAATACCTGAAACGCTGGAGGATCGCCCGTGTTTGATGTGCTCGGGAGATTGTTGCGAGCAATTGAGGGCGTCTTCGCCCGTGTTCTCCCACGACGACGTCGCGAGGTGGCCCAAGGACATGGTCGGCCCAGTTGGTCTCCATCGACCTGCTGGGCGTCCGAGTCGTCCCGCCACTGCGTCCTGTGCCTCGCTTGCGGCGACATCGAAGAGGTCGTGATCGTCGAAGACGGGCGGCGAAGCAAAACGGGCGTACACCCGCTGCGCGGAATTCGGCCCCGTCGAGACATCCATCGATCGCCTAAAACGCTGGGAAATCGGTTATCGACAATTCATCGACGCCGCATTCTCCGAAATCGGCTTGTCACGGCGACGAAGAAGTGATCCGTGATCGGGTTTGGCGGCTGGGCAAGGCGAAGTGGGCCGGCGCCTCTCGCAACGTCTACTTGCTCGCGGTCTGCAACGACCGGACGCATGGCAAGTCATCAACCAAGCCGGCCTCGCGGCGCGATCCGTTGTCTTTGTGCCCGCTCTCCCCGCCCAGATTCGCGCATCGAAGTTCACCCAACCATTATCCCGCTGGCGGACGTGATGTCGTGGACGGAGACCGGGCTTCACTTCGACCATTTCCACGTTGAGTCGTTGATGGCGGGCTCGTGACGTCAACGCTCACAAGACGGGGCGCCGCACGCGAAAGCGAGCCGGGCGCACGGCGACGGTCGAACTGCTTACCAAACAAATGATGGAACACATCAAGGCTGCTCGCGAGCACGCGATGGCCAAGATCGAATTCGAGCGCGGAGCCGGAACTGTTGCCAAGACCGACGAAACGTAACCTGGGCGAATGGCCGGCGTCAGCGAGCCACCGTCGGACGCTGCATCGACGATCCCACCGCTCGTGAGCTGCGGTTTCTCTGGGAACTCGCGGGCGACCTGTCACGGTTGCTGGAATACGGACGCGTGTCCGCCTGATACTCCCCCGGGCAACGCCGCCACCATTCTTTGCTTCCGAGGCATCCGATCTGGGTGCCTCGTTCGTTGGGGGACGAGGTGGCGAGTTGCTGACAAGCGACCGTCGGGACAAGCGGAGCGAGGGTGACCAACCGTCGTCCGATCGTTCGCTGGAGCGTCGGCTGGGATATGCGGCGGGCTATCACGATCAGCCCGCAAAGCGTTGACCGGAAACGACTTGTTGACTACTCTGCAAAACAAGATAAAAAGAAATATCAGGTCGAGCGGAAATCCCAGGCCAGTTAGCGCCGTGGCCGGAAGACGCGACACATCCGCCCCGGCGAGTCAAGTACGCTCGATACGAGGTCCGGCCCCACCGCTTACTCAATAGTTATCCCACTCGTAGAATGGCGTGCCCCGCATGGCCAATCCGTACAAATCCCCGGCCCCTCGAGGCGAGACTGGTTCTCTCGCAACTTTCGTTTCCTCTGGTTGAGATTGTAGAGATTACCCCAGACGTAGCCGAAGCCGCAGAATCTGCGATGCGAAGGAGGGGATCGATCGTCATCCGAACTCTGGCTGGCGTCACCGGGAGCATTGTGGCCTGTTTCCTGGTTTTTGCTCTCTCATCACGCGTCACCACGCCGGTGTCGATGGACGGTGTTGCGGTGTTGGGCCTCGCGGCGTGCTCTTGCTGCTTTACGCGTTTACTGGACTGGCTTTCTTTCCATTTGAGCAACAAACGCGCAGGAGGGATGCTTCCATCATTGCGACGTACTCGATTTCAGCGAACGCCCTCGGGTGTCAACTACGCTTGCTACTGTCGTACCGGTGGGCGGACATTGCGAAGTGGCGTTACATTAGCGGCCTTCTCATTTTCCGGACTGTGGATCGACGCAGTCAGTTTGTCCCAATGCGGCTGCTGTCGTTGCGTTCGCAAGACGCGATTCAACTCTTGCTGGAACAGAGCAAAGAACCCTGGGGTGCGGGATAACAATTAGGATTTAACCTCGCGGATGACAGAGCGGAGCCGGGGGCGGATTGACGTTTGGCTGCGAGGGTTGCGTGGCGGCGGGGAAGATGAGCCGAGGTTAAGTCATTCGTTCAAGAAGCCCGCAGCGGCGACCCGGTGACCCCGGGTCGTTGAACGAACGCTTCGCGGGGTTGGTTGATGTCTTGGCGACCGTTGGGCGGTGGTTTTCTGCTGGCTCGGTAGGGCGATTGATGTGTCCTCGCTGTCCTCTCGCTCCCGGCATGTTCTGCTACACGTTCGAACTGGACCGCCTGATCGCCGACATGTGCTACTTCGTTGACCAGGAAGAGGTCAGCACCCGCGTACGAAATCAAGCGTACGAACTCTTGCTGTGCCTCGATCACGCCTGCCAAACCGGCGACGGCCTGCTCGACTTCGAACGCCAGCCCCAGGCAAGCCTGACCACCAAGCCCGCCGACACCCCCCAAACGAACCCCGCGCTCGACCCGTGCGCTCGCCCTCGTTCCACGCTGCCGGCCTTCCGCCGGCGATTCCGTGAACCCACAAACTTGCAGTTAACTCTGTTTCGTGAAAGTGAAAGTTCTGAAATCATCGTCGTAACCCGCTGCCGTGCAACCACTTTGGTTTCGCGGCATTTTTTCTGACTCCGTTTCGTGCAAGTTCGCCGGCTGGTGTACGCGGTGCCTGGGCGCTGTGGAATCCACCCACGCGGAGTTTGCACGATGGAATGCTCGAAGTCCAACCCACTGAATTACGACAAGCTGGCCGCCGAGAGAGGCATCGACCTCAACGAGGAGCTGACCACCGGGTTCGCCGCCCGCTTCATCCGTCGAAAGGCCAAGCAACTCGTTGGCAGGTCGCGCTTCACGGCCTCCGATCGACCGGAGCTCGAACAGGACCTGCGCATCACCTTGCTCGAACGAATGCCGAAGTTCAAGCCGCAAGTCCGGCACTGGCACGTCTTCGTGACCATGGTCATCGAGTCGCCGCGTCGCCACGATCCTCGAGTCGCGCGCGCGCGGAAGTGCGAGCACTCGCAAAACATCCTCTCGTTGAGCACTCGTGTGATCGGCGAGGACGGTGAGTGGACCGAACTCGGGCGCACCGTCGGCCCGGAGCATCTCGAACGCGTGACCGGACGAGTCATGCTGCGCGACCAAGATCAAACCGAACTCGAGCAGGACCTCGAGTCACTGCTGCCGCAATTGCCCGACGACTTGCGCGATTTGTGTGCGCGTCTCAAGACCGATTCGCTAACGCGCATTGCTGCGCGATTTGCGCGTACCGCGGAGCACACTCCACGGTCGCATTCGGAAGCTACGCGCGATCCTCGAAGCAGCGGGACTTAACGTTTTTCGAATTTAATTCCGTCAAGTCGTGGCGCAGTTCCGGTAGGTAAATAATAGAGGGACATCCGTCGCGCACAAGTAATTCAAGCGGCTCCGAAGCAGCATCAAAACCGACGAATGACCGATCAATTGCAAGGAAAACCGCTACTTCGATCACGTCTGACGGAGCAACCGCGCGACGGGCGGCTGGTGAGGCGGGCGACACACGCATTGCTTTAAACTCGCCGATTCGGCCGCCAGCCGCCCTCGTGCTTTTTTCTTCGAAATCTTCGGGGCCTCGTGCCGCAAACACAACATCGTTGAGGAGTGCCACCATAGTCAAGCCATCTCGCACTTACGAGTTCCCTCGTAGGCCGCAGCGATCACCGACGTTCAGGTTGTGCTCTGCTGCTTGCCTGCATGGGAACCGAATCGCTGCACGGTGCGCGGCAAGCCGATCACGGCGTCGCCTACCTGCTGGATCTGAACGCCGGCGTATGCGTCATCGACATCAGCTCGCGCATCGGTCGCGCCTTTGACGGGCTCTTCGCCCACTTCCTACGCCGGGATTTCGGTCCCGGAACGTTCAGCGTCAAGGAGCAAGTATGAACACCGACACCAAGAGCGTCTCTGACGTTCTCGGCGTTGAACACCTTCCGCAATTGCCCCCGGAAGTACAAGCATCGCTACGTGGACTGCCTGCGGCCTCGAGAACGGGCCGACGCCCTGTCGTTCGGCAGCGTGATCCACGGCGCCATCGAGCTGTGGTACCAGTCCGTCGCGGACGACGACCGCCTGGGAATCGTACTGGACTACATCGACCAACAGTTTCCCGCTCGCGCCGACGAACAGAAAGCGTCGTGGCAACTGGCGCGGGCCATGTTCACAGGGTATGCCGAGCGGTACGCCGACGAGGATTTTGACATCGTCGAGGTCGAAAAGTCGTTCACCGGCGAAATCCGCAACCCCGACACGGGCCGCCTGAGTCAGACGTTCGTGATCGCCGGCAAGGCCGATGGGATCGTGCGGCGCCCCGATGGGATGTATCTGCTGGAGCACAAGACCGCGTCCAGCATCGACGGCAACTACCTCGACAAGCTGTGGACCGACACCCAGATCGCTCTCTACAGCCACTACCTGCGGCAGCTGGGCTACCCGATCGTGGGAGTCATCTACAACGTGCTGCTCAAGTGCCGGCTGAAGCAGAAGACCGGTGAGACGGAGCGGGAGTTCGAGGCTCGACTCGCCGAGTTGGCGGCCAAGAACAAGAGCGGCCGGTCCACCGCCAAACGGCAGCTGCCGGAACCGGACGAGGCGTACAGAGCGCGCTTGCTCGAATGGTATTCACGCCCGGAAGCTTTCCACCGCGAGCACATCTACTTGTCGGAAGACCGCCTGGCGATGCTGCAAGAGGAAGTCTGGGAGATCACGCAGCAATACCTCGACGCCAAGCGGCGCGGCAAATGGTTGCTCAACACGGCGAACTGTTTTTCCTACCAGCGCCCGTGTGAATATCTGCCCTACTGCCAGTCGGGCTTCAATCCGAACGTCGTGGACAACCTCTACGAGATCGCCCCACCGCATGAAGAACTAACGCCCGTTGAATCCCCCGTGTTTTGAAAAGGAACTGCGCGTATGACTCTGACGTTGCCCACGAAACCGACCAAGCCAGTCACTGATCTTGACCAAGCAATCGATCTTGCTGTACGGAATCCCCAAGTCTGGGAAAAGTCAGATGGCGAGTCGCTGGCCAGATGCCGTCTTCTTTGAATGCGAGCCGGGCCTCAATCACCTCGAAGTCTTCAAGGTTCCGACCTACACCTGGGACGACTTCCTGGCGGCTTGCAAGCTCGTCGCCCAGGGCAATCATCCCTTCAAGACGATCGTTGATCGACACGGTCGACAACGCCTTCAAGTACTGCAGCGAACATGTCTGCGCCAAGCACAACATCGAGTACGAGGGCGACTTGGGCCACGGCAAGGGCTGGGCGCTGGTCAAGAACGAATGGCATCGCGTGCTCACACGGTTGGCGAGCCTGCCCTACGGCTTGATCCTGATCTCCCACGCTCAGGATAAGACGATCGAGACGCGCACCGGCGAGTACACCAAGACCCAACCCAGTCTCCCGGATCGGGCGCGCAACGTGGTTCTGGGCCTGGTGGACATGATTCTGTACTGCGACGCCGTGCCGCGCAAGGACGCCAGCGGCAACGTCACGATCGACCGCGTGATGCGCACCAAGCCGCATCCGACCTACGAAGCGGGTGATCGAACGGGCCGGCTGCCCGACCCGCTCCCGCTGGACTACGACGCCTTCGTGAAGGCATTTCAATCCACGGCTCCCGCTCCCGGCCAGGGCGCCAATGTGGACATCGACAAGTCGGGCGTTTCCCAGAAGCAAGGAAAGGTGAAGCAATGAGTAAACCAGATTTGTCGCAATTCGACGAGGATTACTCCACCGCCGAGGCCCCGTCATTCGACGAGATCCCGGACGGCAAGTACCAGGTGCGGATCGACGGCGTGCGATTGGCGGAAACCCACGCCGGAGTGCCCATGATCAAATGGGACTTGCTGATCATCGCCGGTAGCCAGGAAGGCCGCCGCATCTTCAAGAACTCCGTGATCACGTCGGCGTCGCTGCCGTTCGTCAAGGGCGATCTCCACACGCTGGGGCTGTCGCTGACCAAGTTCAGCGAACTCTCCGAGCGTCTGGAGGATTTGTTGGACGCGACGTTGGAAGTCAACAAGCGGACGCGCGGCGATTACAGCAACGTGTACTTCAACAAGCGGATCGAAATCGCCTCCGCGCCCGAGGAGGATTCCATACCTTTCTAGGTTCGCAGTTCCAGCCGAGGCGGGATGGCGTGCCCTCTGGGGCCAGACTCCCCGCGCCCGCCTTGGCGACTTTTTCTTCAGGCAGGGACGCATGATCACATTGGAACTCCCCTTTCCGCCCTCGGTCAATCACTACTACAGCTACGTCCGCGGACGCCCAGTGTTGTCCAAGGCCGTACGAGTCTATCGACAAATCGTGCGGCGGGTCGTGCGCGCCGCCGGCAACCGTGTCGCGCTGGGTCCCCTGGCAGTGCGACTGCATCTCCATCCGCCCGATCAGCGTCGGCGCGATTGCGATAACGCGCAAAAGCCAATTCTGGACGCGTTGCAACAGGGAGGCGCCTTCGCCGATGACTCCCAGATCCAATGGCTGTTGACCATCAAGTCGGAAAAGCTCCAGGGCGGCAGGGTCGTCGCCGACATCTGGCAGCTCGACAACGAACGGCCCAGGGAAATGGAGGCGCCGGAAGTATGAATGCAACAACCTATCCGTCGGGCGCAAAACGAAGCTCCGACGCCGAGACCGTGCGTTACGACTTGATCACGCCGATTGGCATGCGCCGCCTAGCCGAAGCCTGCGCCGAGGGCGCGGAGAAATACGGCGATCGCAATTGGGAGAAGGGCATCCCGGCCAGCCGGATGATCAACCACGCCCTACGACACGTCTATCTGTGGCTTGATGGCGACGAATCGGAAGATCATCTGGCGCACGCCGCCTGGAATCTATTGGGCGTCTGCCACTTCGAGGAAACGCGCCCCGAGCTCATTGACGTGCGCAAGCCTGCAACCTCGGACGACCCGCCCCCCATTTCACAGGGAGTTGAATGATGTCCACCAAGTGCCATGTGTGCGACCGCGACAACAGCGATCACCAGTCCTGCACTGATTGCGGCAAGTGCCACGTCTGCTGCCGCTGCATGGCGGGAGAAGGCTGAAGGGTCGAACAACCCAGCCGCCAATTGGAGAATCCACTACCTCATTCGGACAAGGCCGCCTTGATGAATGTGATCCCCGCCTGTCTCCGCGATCGTCCGCAGTGGGTGAACTGGAAATACGTCGAACGGAACGAGAAGCTCACCAAGGCGCCGGTCAATCCGCTCACCGGAGGTCTGGGGGATTCCACCGATCCCGCGACATGGGGGACGTACGAACAGGCCGTCGAAGCCTCCAGCAAGCAGGGTCTCGCCGGCGTGGGCTTCGTGTTCACGGCGGATGATCCCTATTGCGGCGTCGACTTGGACGACTGCATTGACGCCGAGGGCCAGTTGAAGGACTGGGGCCGCGAGCTGCTCGATAAACTGGACAGCTATTCCGAGATCAGTCCCTCGGGAACGGGCGTGAAGACCTTCGTGAAGGCCAACAAGCCCGGCAGCCGCTGTTGCAAGGGCTATCACGACGGCAAGATTGAGATCTACGACCAGAAGCGGTTCTTCACAGTGACGGGGCGTAGGTTGGAGGATCGGCCAGCGGACGTCAAGCTGCGCCAGGAATCACTGGAGGACGTCTATCGCACGGTTTTTGGCGAGGAGGGAATTGAGCCGGCGGCAAGTCTTCCCGAGGATGGAATTGAGTTGGTTGCAAGTCTCCCCGGCGACTTCACGTTGGATGACGACGAGATCGTACGCCTGGCTTCGAAGCAACGCCGCACCGGCGGCAAGTTCTCCTCGCTATGGTCCGGCGACTGGAACGGTCAATTCAACTCGGCCAGTGAAGCCGACTCCTCGCTCGTGTTCACGCTCGCGTTCTACACCAAGGATCATGCGCAGATCGATCGCCTGTTTCGCAGCTCCGGGTTGATGCGTCCCAAGTGGGATGAGAAGCACGGAGAACGCACCTACGGCGACATGACGATCGATAAGGCTCTGGCCACCGTCACCAAGCAGTACGCGCCCAGGGGCCGTCATACGTCCTCAAGGTGCTCCGCCCTCGCAGCCCGACTTGCCAAAGATCGTGATCGACGACATCCAGCTGAGCGATCTGACCGACCAAGCGCTGGTGGCTCTGGTCAACGCCAACAAACCTCCTTGCGTGTTCGTGCGCACCGGCTCCGTGACGCGCGTCATGAAGGACGAAAACGGCGTCCCCAAGATCGAGCCGTTCGATCGCGTCCGCATGCGTTGTCGGCTCTCGGAAGTCGCCAACTTCTTCTCGCTACGCAAGGGCGAAGACGGTAGCTACGAGCAAGTAGGCACGAACCCTCCCCTGTCGCTCGCCGAGAACGTCCTGGCGCAAACACGCTGGAACCTGCCGCCGCTGGCCGGAATCGTCACGGCGCCGATCCTCCGGCAAGACGGCACGATCTGCACGAAGCCCGGCTACGATCGGACCAGCCGCCTGGTGTACTGCCCGGATCCCAATCTGCAGCTGACGCCGATCCCGGAATATCCCTGCCACGAGGAAGTCCAAGCCTGCATCGATATCCTGTTGAATCCCATCAAGGAATTCCCGTTCGCCGACCAAGCCAGTCGCGCCAACGCCCTGGCCATCCTATTCACGATCCTGATGCGGCCCGTGATCACAGGGCATGTGCCGCTGGCGATTGTGTGCGCCCCGATGCAGGGAACCGGCAAGACGCTGTTGACCTCGGCGCTGGCCAGTATCGCCGTCGGGGAGGTTGCCGCCGAGTCCATTCCGCCCAAGCAGAACGAGGACGAATGGCGCAAGAAGATCACCAGCATCCTGATGACCTCCGCGTCGTTCGTCCAACTCGAGAATATTCCCGACAACACGACCATCGAATCGCCGTCCCTGGCCGCCGCCCTCACATCGAGCCAGTGGTCCGATCGCGTGCTGGGGCGCAGCGAGTCGATCCGCCTGCCCTCCAGAACCGTGTGGGCCGCCACAGGGAACAACCTCCGCGTCGCGGGCGACCTCCCCCGCCGCAGCTATACGATCTATATGGACGCCAACGAGGAGCGGCCCTGGGAACGTAAGCATTTCCAGATCAAGCGACTCCCACAATTCGTGGCCACCCATCGCGGCGACCTTCTCTCCGCCGCTCTCACAGTGGTGCGGGGGTGGTACACCAACGGCAAGCCGCCAGCCAAGGTGCCGACACTCGGAAGCTTCGAGGAGTGGGCCGAGACCATCGGTAGCGTACTGGAGTTCGCCGGGGTCGAGGGCTTCTTGGGCAACCTCAAACACACGCAAGTCGTGCAGGATGAAGACACCCAACAGTGGACAGCCTTCTTCGACGGGTGGTGGGAACAGTTCAAGGACGGGCCTGTTCTGGTGGATCAACTGTGCAAGACGCTCATCGAAACCAGTGATGTACATGCGCACAGTGCCCGATCCCCTGCTTGTACACCTCGATGTACATGGTGCGCGCGCACGGCGCACTGCGCCGAGCCTTGGGCCGCCATCTCTCACGGTTGATGGGTCGTATCTTCAATGGCCACAAGCTCTTAGACGATGGCCGGGACAAGCATCGGAAGGCTCGGCTCTGGAAACTGACCCCAAAAGGGTTATCCGCATGACCCCGCAGATTTGGCCCTATTACCCGCAACGTTACCCGCAAGGAAAAGTCTGTTGCCAGCAAAGCACTTACGTCAATTCCCGACAGATTTGCGGTAAGTGCGGAGTCCAAGTCCTATTGCTACGTGTAGGGGAGAACTGCGCACGGTTTCATGTACATGCGCCGTGTAGGACGGGGGCTGGAAACATGCCGCGGGACTCCGCATTACCGCAACATCCACCAGCTAGGTATGAATTCCCCGTGAACACAGGAGACAGTCACATGCAACAACTGGGACCATCGCGACTTCAAGATCGAGTCGAAGAACGACTGGTGTCACGTCTGTGGAAACAGGCGGCTGATTGTGTTCGTTGACATCTGGCGGCCGCTGAATGCGGAGCACGAACAGACACCAGGAAGGTACGCCCCGTACCTCCGGATCTGCGGCGGCTGCATCGGCGCTGGCCAGAGCCGCCAATGTGGACTTTGAATTGCCGCCGCCCGCGGTGGCTGACCCGGAGTTCGACATCGATCAGTGGCAACCTCTGATCGACGCTTGGTGGCTGCGCTTCGCCAGCACTCCTGTGACCGTGGACGAGCTTCATCGCAAGTTGATCGTCGAGGAGGGATGCCCCATGCCGGCAAGCATCGATGCGAACGCAGCACCCGGCTCGCTGAAACGGTCACTGGGAAGGCGGTTAGCCCGTTTTGACGGCGCGACCTTCAACGAGCACGTGCTACAGAGCGCCGCACATTCCCCAACGCGAAGTGTACGGATCTGGCGTCTCATTCCATTCCCTCAGGCGCATGTTGCAAGGTGCAATCGCCGTTAACCAGCATGTCGCCAAAAGTGCTTTATGGCGTTTAATCCGCCCTTAATGGTTCCTCCGTGGCGTTAAGGGAAGAAAATACGCCAGCGGGAACGGACGCACTACCAGTCACAGTTTCTATATTTTTGTCCGAATGAGAAAAGGAGCCCCGATGACGCAATCGACGCATGAGCTGACGCAGGTTTTCGAGTACGAGGGCAACGGCGTTCGCGTGGCGGGTACGCCGGACGAACCGCTGTTCGTGGCGGCGGATGTTTGTCGCGTGCTGGGAATCAGCCAAACGGCAACCGCCATGCAGCGGATCGATGACGATGAGAGGGGTGTTGCTCTAATCAATACCCCAGGCGGCGTGCAGGAAATGGCCTGCGTCAACGAGTCCGGTCTCTACTCGCTGATCCTGGGCAGCCGCAAGCCGGAAGCCAAAGCCTTCAAGCGCTGGGTGACCCACGAGGTTCTTCCGTCGATCCGGAAGACCGGCCGCTACTCCGTGAACATGTCGCCCGCGGAGCACTTGCTGGCCCAGGCCCAGGCGTTGGTCGAGCAGGAACGGCGCCAGGCGGCGCTGGAGTCGCGCACCGAGGCGATCGAGGATCGCATGACCACCGTCGAGGCGCGGCAAGCGCAGGGCGCGCCGACTTCTTCAGCGTCTTGGCGTACTTCAACCTCAAGGGTCTGCGGCTCGACTTGCGGATGGCCACCGTCTGGGGCCGGCTCGCCAGCAACATGTCGCGCAGCCTCGGCATTCCAGTTGGCCGCATCTCGGATCCGCGATTCGGCCTGGTCAACACCTACCACCTCGAAGTGCTGGACGAAGTGGCGGATCGCTTGAACTGAATTGAACGGACTCTGTTAACCGCAGCCAAGGAGGCAACCCATGAGAATCGAACGCTGGAACATTGATCGCGTTAAGCCGTACGACAACAACCCTCGCAATAACGATGGAGCCGTGGACGCCGTGGCGAACAGCATCCGTGAATACGGATTTCGCCAACCACTGGTCGTCGACACCGACGGCGTCATCATCTGTGGCCACACGCGCTACAAGGCCGCGCAGCAACTCGGCTTGGACAAGGTCCCCGTCCACGTGGCCAAGGATCTCACTCCGGAGCAGATCAGAGCTTATCGCATCGCCGACAACAAGACCGGCGAACTGGCGACTTGGAATCTTGACTTGCTTCCCTTGGAGCTTGGCGAACTGGAAGCTGGTGATTACGATCTGTCGTTGCTTGGCTTCAACGCGGAGGAACTCGCCCAGCTGATGGACCCGGGCGTCAAGGAGGGACTCACGGACCCCGACGACATCCCAGAGCCGCCAGACGAAGCCATCACGCAACCAGGCGACCTGTGGATACTCGGCGACCATCGCTTGCTCTGTGGCGATAGTAGCAAGCCCGAGGATGTAGACCGCTTGCTGAACGGCGCTTCGATTCATCTCTGTAATACGGACCCTCCGTACAACGTGAAGGTGGAGCCGCGGAGCAACAACGCCATCGCCGCTGGGTTGAGTTCATTCCAAGGAACCAAGCATCATCAGAAGTTCGACGTCGAACGCCATCCCGAGAAGGCCAAGCCGACCCAAAAGAAGCTCCGCGCCAAGGACCGGCCGCTGGAAAATGACTTCATGTCGGATGCGGATTTCGACGTGATGCTGCACGCTTGGTTCGGCAACATTGGACGCGTCCTGTTGCCGGGTCGCGCTGCGTATATTTGGGGAGGATACGCGAATATTTTGAACTACGGTGCGCCGATGCGGGCTGCTGGACTTTACTTCTCGCAGGCGATTATCTGGGACAAGATGCACCCTGTTTTGACGCGCAAGGACTACATGGGCGCGCACGAGTGGTGCTTCTATTCTTGGAAGGAAGGCGCCGCGCACAAGTTCTACGGCCCCAACAACGCGACAGACTTGTGGCACGTGAAGAAGGTCTCGCCCAACAAGATGATCCACTTAACAGAGAAGCCGGCCGAGCTTGCCGTGCGTGCGATTCAGTACTCCACGGTCACGGGCGAAAACGTACTCGACCTGTTCGGCGGCAGCGGATCAACGCTGATCGCCTGTGAACAAACCGGTCGCAAGGCGTTCTTGATGGAATTGGACCCACCATACTGTGATGTGGTCGTGCAGCGATGGGAGAAGTTCGCCGGCAAGAAGGCGCAGCGAGTTGAATGCGTCGCAACGACAAGAGCATGAACTGGCTAGGAGATGCAGCGGTAGTCAGGGTCGATTCGAAATGTCCCACTCCTACAATTCGGACACTGCTTTCCGTCGAGCCTGAACATGCTCTCGAATTCGCTGGATCCGCACGCCGGGCACTCGCTCGTCGGGTTCCTTGAGTCAACATGAAACTCCACACCGCAGGCCAGACACAAGTGCCCGGAGTCATTCCCTACGCACCGCGCCAATCGTTCGTGGTCTGGATGATAGGCATACCGCTTCTCGCCGTGTTCATCGATGTAGTACGGGTTGCCGTCAGACCAAGCGACGACGTAGTTGCCGCACTTGTCACAAACGTATTGTCTTGCTTCGGCCATTTGCCTCTTTCGGCGTGGAACGACGGATACGATCGCAATCCCCATGTTTGAACATTATATCGGCGGTGCAAGCATGATCTACCTGGCCAGCCCGTACTCGCACGAAGATCCAATTGTCTGTGAACAACGATACGAGGCGGCATGTCGCGCGACCGCCGGCTTGCTGCGCCGTGGCCATCCGGTGTTTTCGCCCGTGGTTCACAGCCACCCGCTGGTGCGATACGGACTCCCTGGCGACTGGGACTTCTGGGAGCGTTGCGACCGCGCGTTGTTGCGGTGCTGCCGAGAGATGATCGTCCTGATGCTCGATGGCTGGCGAGAGAGTCGTGGCGTACAGGCCGAGATCGACCTGGCCATCGAGATGGAGCTACCGATCCGTTACTTGGCGGCGGACAGGATTTCGAACTCGTCCGGGGGCGAGACCAACATCAGCGAGCGGCCATTGTCCCAGGCGACCTCGATCTGGATCCAGACATCGCCGCCCGAACCGTGACGAGCAACGGCGGTGACCGCGCCGGTGGCGCCGACCGGGATCGGATCGGGGTCATCGGTCATCCGCAATAGCCTGACGCGATCGCCTACTTGGGGGAGTGTGTTCATTGGTTGCCGTACTTCTTGACCATTTCGTGATGCCAATTCCAGGATTCGATTTCCCGCTGGGTTGCCTCCCGCACGGTGTGGATGGTGATCGAAACGTCGCGACCCAATCGCTCGCGAACGTCGGCGTAGAGTTCGTGGAGTCCCGCGGCTCCGAGTTCGCGGGCTTGTGTTTCGTTGGCGGCGTTGACCAGGACGTAGCGGGCGACCGTGGCGACAAGGTAGGTGGTCATGTCGGTGCTCCTGGAATGCATGCGTGTCGTACCAACACACATGAGCCATGCGGGGCGGGAAACATCAAGCGCTGGCGGCGGAATTCCACGAAGAAGTGCCCGCATGTTGAGATGCATGGCGTGGTGGATATCGAGAGGATCAGGCCGCTGGGTGAACACGCGGCACTGTCAAAGATGTCAAACCAGAACCTTCACGCGCAGCAATCGCACGAATCGCTTGAATTCGCCTCGATCGAGTCGCCCTGGGTTCTGCGTACCGGGAACTCGTCCAAAAGCTTTGAGCAATGTTTCCTCAAGGACGATCGGCGCGTCCCAACTGACATCGACAAACAGCGGCGTGCAAATCACGTACGTGCCGACTCGTCGCGAGCGAAGTCGATATTGGCTATCCCACTTCCTGGTCAAGCGGCCACCGCTCAGCCGACGGCTGTCGACATGAATTCCATGACTCCGTGTCAGGGGCGTGTGCGGGTTGCCGTTGACCATGCAATTGTTTGGCAGATCCATTTCACGACATCGATACCAGTCGGCGGCAAGGCCATGGGTGTCGAAGACCTCATCGACACGGAGCAAAGCGGTCAGCCGACGGTGCTTCTCATTGCGGCCGTACTTGTTGGGCCGCGCCAAGTAACCAACGATGTCTCCGATTCGCAGCCGCGGAGCGAACCGAGTACCGCGACAGAGTCCGGATATTCCGGGCCTGGGATGTTCCAGATCGGGTTCGCGGCGAATGGAACCGTCCACGAATGGAGGCACGTTATATGTCTCCGCGGCCTCGCGACCCACCTTGTTGATTGCCAGCGGCGAGTAAGTGACCAAATAACGCTGCGGCTCTTGCTTGGTCGCGTGCTTCTTCTTGGGCCGTCGCAGTTTTGGCGTTTTCGTTGGTCGTCTCATGATGGCCAGATTCTAAACCGATACAGCGCCAACGTGGCGCCCCCACCGCCACCGTGTCGCGTCTTTGGCCACCGTGTAGCCACGCCTCCCCCCAACGAGAGAACGCCCCACTGCGGGGCGTCCTGGGCGACGTGTCGGGAATCCCGGCGGCTATCGCGTCTTGAACTTGCCGCGTTCGGCTTTGACGAACCGAGCTTCGGCGCCCTTGGTGTTGATCTCCCGCATGATCGCGCTGTAGAGCGTGGCGTGAGGCGTCTTGCCGCCGGGGCTGCTCCAGAGCTTCTTGTCCGCCATGGCTTCGATCAGCTCCTTGGCCGCCATCGGTTCCTGGGCCGTGGACAGCACCTTGGCCGCCGCGTCGATCGCGCTGAGCTTCTTGGCGGATGTTTCCTTGGCTGGCTTGGCGATCGTGGGCTTGGCGGATGTTTCCTTGGCGGCCGTGGTTTTCGGCTTCGTTTCGGCGGCGGTTGCTTCCGGCGCATCGGGATTGGCCACGGTCGTCTTCTCGGCCTTCTCCCGCGCGGCCTTGGACTTGTAGGACCGAGCCTTCGCGGCCGCGTCGTTGGCGGCTTTCGTGGGGGACGTCTTGCGAGTGGTCTTCTTCTTGGTCGTCATCGTTGCGCTCCGAATCGTTGCGTGCAATGGATCGGCTGCCATCATCAGGCGGCGGGAACCACCCGCCGCGACGCCTCGCGGGGAGGCGTTTCGGCTTTAGTAAGCGACCTCCCAAGCCCGCTTCGTTCCGTATCCCAGTTGGCGGCCCTCGCAGAGGTAGATCACGTCGTCGGACTCCGCGTCGTCGTCGTCATCTTCGTCCAGCGCGTTGATCTCCTCGCCGGAAACAACGCCGTGAACGGTGTTCTCGAACGGCCAATTGTGTTGGGTCATCAAACGCACCTCGGCGTCGCCTCCCAGAGCGTCGCGGTAGTCTTCCAGGCGTTGAATCAATTCATCGATGGTCATGGTCAAGTCTCCTTGCGTGGTTGGTGGTTACTCGTCGCGCCTTCGAGAAAGGCCACGATCGTGGACAAGCGGCTGTTGACTTCGTTGATGCTGCCGACGTCAGCCCAGTTGATGGGGTGCTCGTCGTTGCCGGGCGCGGGAAGATCGTGCAGCAGCTCGCCGATTCGCTGCACCAGGTCTTGGGCGACCAGGTGCGCGTTCTCGTAGGCGGCCTCGGCGTTCAGGTTCGGCTTCTTCTTCATGGCTGGTCTCCGTGTTGGCTGATCGCGTGGGAACAGTCACACATGAGCCATGACTCGCCAGACACATCAAGCGCTGTGCGACATGATTCCGCGGAATCTTTCAGGCCTCGCGTGGCGGCCGTGGTTGGCCCGTGTAGACGAGCGTCAAGAGTCCGAAGAGTAGGGCCAATCGTTCGCCGGAATGCGTCCTGGGCCAACGTGTGGCCAAGGGCAAGCCAAGGAGGGAAACATGCCGTCTGAAATCGACCCGAATCGCCTGACACCGGAGCAGCTGGCCAAGTTATTGTCGGCCGCCGCCAAGGTCCGCATCCCGTTGGAGCACATTCAAGAGGATGTCAACGACGGTGCGCCGACCAACGACGATGGAACGTTGAACCTGGTCGCCTACGGAGCGTGGCTCGCGAAAGGAATGGGACATGGGCAGTGATCCGCGCAAGCTGAGACCCAGCGAACTATGCCGCTTGCTGAACTCAACGCCGCTGGGCGAAGTCATCAGCGAACGACAATTGCATCGTCATCGCTCCCGCGCGGGGCTGCGCATCGGCGAAGGCAAGCATATCGATCTGCTGCGCTATGTGGCGTGGCTGGTCCAGGTGCGGCACGAACCGAAGCCGGCGCCCGACGAGGACTCCTACGAGAAGCTCAAGGAACGCGCGCAGCTCGCAACGCCGCAATCGCTCTAGCCGGACGGGACATCGGCGAGCTGCCGCCCGTGAACAACCCGCAGCGGAAGGCGCGAGCCAAGACCGACTTCCGCTTCTTCTGTGAGTCGTACTTCCCGGTGACGTTTCACCTGCCCTGGTCGCGCGACCACTTGAAGGTGCTGGACCGAATCCAGACGGCTGTTATCCACGGAGGACTGTTCGCCATGGCTTGTCCTCGCGGATCTGGAAAGTCGAGTTGTGCCGAAAGTGCCTGTATCTGGGCGGTTCTCAACGGCCATCGGGAGTTCGTTTGCTTGATTGGCAGCGACGAGGGCCACGCCATGGACATGCTCGATTCGATCAAGACCGAACTCGATGGCAACGACCTGTTGCTGCAGGACTATCCCGAGGTCGTTTTTCCGATTCAGTCGTTGGACGGCATCGCCAACCGCTGCAATGGCCAGCTCTACCAAGGCCAACGCACTCACATCGGCTGGACGGCCAAGGAGATCGTGTTGCCGACGATGCCTGGCAGCAAGGCCAGTGGAGCGATCATCAAGGTAGCGGGAATCACCGGACGCATCCGCGGGATGAAATTCAAGAGGATTGACGGCCAGACCGTCCGCCCATCGCTTGTGGTGATCGACGATCCGCAGACGGACGAATCGGCCCGGTCGCTGTCGCAGTGCGCGACGCGCGAGAGCATCCTGGCCGGCGCCATTCTCGGCCTGGCGGGACCAGGCAAGAAGATCTCCGGCATCATGCCGTGCACGGTGATTCGTCCCGGCGACATGGCGGACAACATTCTGTGCCGGGACAAGCACCCGGAGTGGAATGGGGAACGGACCAAGATGGTCGATCGCTTTCCCGACCAACGAGAAGCTGTGGCAGCGATACGGCGAGATTCGCGCCGAGAGCCTGCGCCAGCATGGCGACATTCGCCTGGCCACGGAGTTCTACGTCGCCAATCGTGAAGCCATGGACGACGGCGCTCGAGTTGCCTGGGCGGAGCGATTCAACCACGACGAGGAGTCCGCGATCCAGCATGCCATGAACCTGAAGCTGCAGGACGAGGCCGCGTTCTTCGCCGAATACCAGAACGAACCGCTTGCCGACGGACGAGGCCAGACGGACGACGAACTGACGCCGGACCAGATCGCCGGCCAAGATCAATCGCATGGAGCGTGGCGGGATTCCGATCGCCTGCAACCATGTGACCATGTTCGTCGACGTCCAGGCCAATCTGCTGTTCTTTGTCGTCGCTGCGTGGGAGGACGACTTCACGGGCTACGTCGTGGACTACGGGGCGTATCCCGATCAGAAGCGGCCGCACTTCACACTGCGCGACGCTCGGCACACGCTGGCGACTGCGACGAAGGCTCAGCGGTCTGGAGGGCTCGATCTACGCGGGCCTCGAGCAGCTGACCGACGAGCTATCTCAGCCGCGAATGGAAGCGTGACGACGGGGCCATGATCCGGATCGAACGATGCCTGATCGACGCCAACTGGGGCTCCTCGACCGACGTGGTCTACCAGTTCTGCCGGCAATCGTCGCACGCCAGCATCGTCATGCCGAGCCACGGACGGTTCGTGGGCGCGTCGAGCCAGCCATTTTCCGAATACAAGCGGCGGCCCGGAGATCGCATCGGCCACAACTGGCGGGTGCCCAACGTGCGCGGCAAGCGGGCCGTGCGGCATGTTGTGTACGACACGAACTTCTGGAAGTCGTTCATTCACGCCCGACTCGCCGTGGCGATGGGAGATCGCGGATGTCATGTCGTTGTTCGGAGACAGCGGCCGAGACAGCATCGCCTGTTCGCGGAGCATCTTTCGGCCGAATACCGCGTGAAAACCGAGGGTCGCGGACGGACGGTGGACGAATGGAAGATGCGTCCCGAGCGCGGCGACAACCACTGGTTTGACTGTGCCTGGTCGGCTGCGCCGTGGCCGCCTCGATGCAGGGCGTGGCGCTAGGCGGACGCCAGGGACCGCTACCAAGCGCAGAAGAAGCGAGTTAGCTTCGCCGAGTTGCAGCGGAGACGCCAAGCATGAATGCAAGTCAAGCCGCATCGCCAAAGCGGCATCTGCTGTCCGCAAGTGCGGCTGCCGGCACTTCCACACGACGCACACCGAGCCCTTGCGCGATGGCCGCGTCCGCCGGCGGAAGGAGTGCCGACACTGTGGACGGAAGATGGTGACGTATGAGGCGAGCGGGACGCCACAACGGCCATAGTGATCTCACTCATTCGCTATTCGCCGCTCAGATTCAGTGAGGGGCACATCCTTGTGCTCGCGCTGACTTAGATCCCGATGTCAAAACTCACATTGCTACATGTAGCACGATTCCCCGGAATCCGCCGAGAATCGCCGTCACATCGCGCCTCCACCGGGTAGTTATACAGATAGAGGGACAGTTGTTCTCCCTCAACGAAGCCGCCCGTCTCCGCGATGCACCACGATTTCGACAACTCGCGGAATTCCGGACAATCGGACCCTCGGGCGGCATAAATAACTTATGTAGGGACTTCTTTCCCAGCGAGTGTTAGCCGCCAATGCCGGACGATCTCAAGGACAAAATTCGCGAAAACGCCGAAGGACCGGCCAAGGCGGCTGGCGACGCGGGAAGCGTCGAGCAGCACAAGCTGACCGACCAGATCGAGGCGGACAAGTATCTGGCCTCGAAAGAAGCCGCCAAGTCCAAGAGTCGTGGTCTGCGATTCAACAAGCTCGTGCCTCCAGGAATCGACTAACGTGTGGAATTGGCTCGCCAAAGTGCTTCGACCATCGTCCGTGAAAGGCGGCGCTCGACTGATGCGCCGTCGGACGCTGCGAGCACGCTACGACGCGGCCGCGACCACGACGGATAACCGACGGCACTGGGCCAACGCGGATGGCTTGAGTGCCAATGCGGCCAACAGTCCCGATGTCCGCTGCACGCTCCGCAATCGGGCTCGCTACGAAGTGGCCAACAACAGCTACGCCCGGGGCATCGTCCTCACGCTGGCCAACGATGTGGTCGGAACCGGTCCGCGACTACAGATGCTCACGTCGGACGCCGAGGCGAATCGCGTCGTCGAGACGGGAGTTCGCCAGGTGGTCGGCGGCGGTGAGTCTGCCGGAGAAGCTCCGCACGATGCGAATGGCGCGAGCCAGCGATGGCGAGGCGTTTGCCATCCTGACCAGCAACGAGGGTTCGCCGTCACCCATCAATCTCGACTTGCGACTGGTCGAAGCGGAGCAGGTGTGCACGCCCGATCTGTCGCGACGATCAACTCAACGCCGTCGATGGGATCGTGTTCGACACTTTCGGTAATCCCCTGACGTATCACGTGCTCAAGGATCATCCCGGTAGCGACCGCTTCTTGGTCAACGGCCTCGCGTACGACCGCGTATCCGGCCGCGAGCGTTGTTCACTACTTCCGCTGCGATCGACCGGGGCAGGCGCGTGGCGTTCCCGATATCACGCCGGCGCTGCCGCTGTTCGCACAACTGCGTCGATTCACGCTCGCCGTGCTTGCCGCCGCCGAAACGGCCGCCGACTTCGCCGGCATCCTGTACACCGACGCTCCCGCTGGCGGCGAGGCCGATGCGGCCGAACCATTCGAACCAATCGAACTGGAGAAACGGGCCCTGCTCACCATGCCGGGCGGCTGGAAGATGGCCCAAATGCACGCGGAGCAACCTTCGACCGGCTACACCGAATTCAAGAAGGAAATCCTCAACGAAATCGCCCGTTGCTTGAACATGCCGTTCAACGTGGCCGCCGGAAATTCCTCGGGCTACAACTACGCCTCCGGTCGGCTTGATCATCAGACGTACTTACAAATCAATCCGCGTCGAGCAGCAACAAATCGCGGCTGTCGTGCTGGATCGCATCCTTGCCGCCTGGCTCGACGAGGCGGTCCTGGTCGAAGGATTCCTGCCGGCCAGCCTGCGGACGCTCGACGCGGATCTTCTCACATCAATGGATGTTCGACGGTCACGAGCACGTCGATCCCGCCAAGGAAGCCAACGCGCAGGCGACGCGACTGGCCAATCACACGACCACCTTGGCCACGGAATACGCGCGTCAAGGACGCGACTGGGAAGCCGAACTGCGGCAGCGCGCCAAGGAACGACAACTCATGACCGAGTTGGGCCTGACCGTGGCCGAGACGATGCCGGCGGTCAATGTGGATGACACCGAACCCGAGGAAGACGATGTCGAAGTCGATGACGAAAAGCCCGCCGATGCCGCCTGAGCAAGTTCCCAGGCGGCTCTGGATTCAAAGCGATGACGCGGGCGGCATTCGCCTCGAGGCGGCAATGCCGATCGAGGGCGAGAAGCCGCCGCTGCGTCGCTTCAGCATGACGGCCTACACGGGCGGCGCGATGCAACTCTCCGGCTGGCGTTATCCGGTTGTTGTCGACCTGGCCGGGCTGCGCGTGCCCAAGAAGTCGCGACCGATCCTCAAGGACCACGACGGCGGACAGATCGTCGGGCACACCGGCGAGATCGGCGTGACCGAACGGTCGCTCGAGGTCAGTGGCGTGATCTCCGGCGCGGGAGCCACCGCGCAAGAGATCATCGCCACCAGCGAGAACGGCTTTCCTTGGCAGGCGTCGCTCGGCGCGACGGCCGACAAGGTCGTGTTCATCACGGAAGGCAAGAAGGCGACCGCCAATGGTCGCGAGTTTACCGGTCCTCTCTACATCGCCCGCAAATCGACGTTGGGCGAAATCAGCTTCGTCGCGCTCGGAGCCGACGACGACACCTGGGCGCACGTTGCGGCTGGGGCCGGTGGGGAACAGATCCAGGAGGTGAACACGATGGAATTCGAGCAATGGGCCGCGGACAACAAGCTGCCGATTGAAGACATGGACGAGACGCACGTCGCCAGTCTCAAGGCGATGTTCGACAAGACAGCAAGCCGCGCCGCCCGCCGCGCCACGCTGCCGCGCACCGCGAGCAACAACGACGAGCCGCCGCCGGATCCCGCCGCCGAAATGCGAGCCGCGGCCGCCGCCGAATCGAAGCGAATCGCGGCGGTGCGCAAGGTCTGCAACAACGAGCATCCCGACATCGAAGCCAAGGCGATCGAGGAGGGATGGGACGAGACCAAGACCGAACTGGCCGTGCTGCGCGCCACGCGTCCCAAGGCGCCGCCGATCCACACCGCGCCGGCCGTGTCGAGCGCCAGCGTGCTGGAAGCCGCCGCCTGCCTGTCGCTGGGTTTTGACGAGAACCAGCTGACGCGGCAGTACGGCGAACAGACGATGGAAGCCGCTCATCCGATGCGCAACATCGGCCTGCGGGAACTGGTCGCCGAGTGCGCGCGGCTGGAGGGTTTTGACATTCCCCGAGTGTTTGGCGACGGCGGCGCGACGATTCACGCCGGATTCTCGACCGTCAGTCTGCCGGGCATCCTCGAAAACGTGATGAACAAGACGCTGCTGGCGGCCTACGAGGCGACCGCCATCGCGGCGTTCGATCTCTGCTCGGTCGGTTCGGTGAGCGACTTCAAGGAAGTCAGCCGCTACCGACTGCTGGGCACGGGCGGCTTCGAACAGGTCGCTCCCGACGGCGAACTGAAGCACGGCAAGCTGAGCGAGCAGAAGTACAGCAACAAGGCCGACACCTACGGCCAGGTTGTGTTCCTGACCCGCCAGGAGATCATCAACGACGATCTCGGCGCCTTCATGGACGTGCCCACGCAGATGGGGCGCGACGGCGCGCAAGTGGTCGACGAACTGTTCTTCACGCTGCTGCTGTCGAACCCCAACAGCTTCTTCAGCGCGGGCAACGGCAACTACCTGGAAGGAGCGGCGACGGCCTTCGGATCGGACTCGCTGACCACGGCCAAGACCCAGTTCCGCAAGCAGAAGGCGGGACCAGGCACGAATCCCAAGGACCAGAAGCCGATCAACATTCGGCCGGAGTCGCTGGTGGTTCCCGTCGAACTCGAGACGGATGCCGAACTGCTGATGGGATCGGCCCAGTTGATGATCGACGCTTCGGGGACGAAGACGAAGATCCCGGTCGACAACCCGCATCGCAACAAGTACCGGGTCATCTCCGCGCCGCACTTGTCGGACACGTACTTCAGCGGTGCCAGCGGCAAGGCCTGGTACCTGTTCGCCAATCCGAACGTGATCTCGGCGTTCGAGATCGTGTTCCTCAACGGACGTCGCACGCCGGTGATCGAACGCGTGGAAGCACCGCCCAACAACCTGGGCATGGGCTTCCGTGGCTACCTCGACGTCGGCGTCAAGGAACAGGATCCGCGCGGCGCCGTGAAAGTGAAAGGCGAAGTGTAACGACATCCTGACCGCTCGTAGGTCGCACAGCAATTCGACTGTTAACTCCGAGAGAGGAATACCAATGGCACAAGCTCAATTCATTCAGGAAGGCGACGCGATCGACTACACGCCGGGTGCCGATGTGGCCGCTGGCGTTGTCGTGGTGCTCAGCGACCTGGTCGGCATCACCAAACGCGACATCAAGGCCAATGTGCTCGGGGCCCTGGCGGTCAAGGGCGTGTTTGACATCGCCAAGGAAGGCGGCGGGGCGTCACCTTCGCGATCGGCGACAAGGTGTACTGGGACGACGCCAATGACGTCGCGGTCGCCACCGACGGTGCCGGCGCCAACAAGCTGCTGGGCAAGGCGGTTCTCGCTGCGGCGGACGCCGACACGACGGTTCGCGTCCGACTCAGCCAATAAGCGCGGCCCGTGGTTTCTGTTTTCTCCTGGAGTACCATTGATGAAACGTTCCGTGTTGATCGCCGTGTTGGCCATTGCCGCGATGTGTTGGGCGCCGTCGGAATCGCAAGCGTGCGGCCGTCTC